>CAWDMZ010000001.1:0-1085878 GCA_963803555.1 uncultured Alphaproteobacteria bacterium
CAGTTAGGATTAATTTTACGTCAAGAAAATCTTTAAATTGGTTAAATAAATCTGCTTCATCATCAACCAGATACTCCTTATACGGAAATCTAGAAAATACTTTTTCTTTCTGAGCCAAAGTATTTTCAGGGGTTTCTCCTATTAAATCGTAAAAAGTATTCATAGGATCATTCGAAGATAATCTTTCAAGGCGACGCTTTAGATGAGACCAGTTATTATAATCTTCATTATCAGCAAAGACACCAAATATATTTTCCTTCAAAACACGCACATATAATTTTTTAGTACTTGCTGATCTAAATGAATAGTAAGCAGTATCAATTCTTTTCGGACCTTCACTTTTATATTGTTGTGGCTCTAGCATATTATTTCTAATTTCTCTTGTATTTTGACCACCATTCTTTATGCAGCAGGGTCTTGAGGCTTTGGCAAAACGACACGGCCTGCAGGAACATTATAATCCAAAGCACTACGCACCTTCGAATCACTATCATCCTTAAAATCAAAACCTTTAGGATATCTTTTCTTCATAATTTCTAATAAAGGGCCCTTAGGCTCCCCTCCAACGCAGTGCATTTCACCGTCAGGCTCTACATCATTATAGGCCAACATTTCTATTGGTCTAAAGCCTGCTTTACCTCCTCGAGTAGTAACAATATGTGCTCTAATTTCTGGGTTTTTGGCATCAGTTACGAATCTATTCCAATAAGTCCCTTTTGATAGAGGCGTGCGTGCATTTTTCTCTTCGTGTTCCCTATATGCCTCTAATCCCCTTTGCTTAAATATTTCTTCGCTTTCTATACCTGCTAGAACACCATCAAAATCATAAACATGCGAGGCAATATATTCATGATTAGCTGGACCTCTAAATGTCCCCTTTAAATCATCTAGTTGTAACAATTTTGGACCTCTAAATAATGGCTCGATATTCGTATGTGGCTTATACTCAACAAAAGAATTTGGATTTATGTGATCATATACAGACGCTGCATAACCCAAATTAGCAGCTTCTTGCGCATCGTCTTCGTTAGTTGTACGAATTTCATCAGGCTTATAGTAGGATAAATATTGCAAAAAAGAACGACCGTTAGTAAAAACATATTGAGCAGGAATAATATTTTGTTCTAATAAAGTGCGCATAGCCCTTAATGCAGTTAAGGGGCTATTTCGAGACATTAAAATAATTTCATAACTTTCGCTTTGTGAGAGAGCTTGAATGTTATCAAAGGCAGGGCCTGGCTTTAAAGGAACGTCAATTCTTTCTCTCATAAAAGAACGATAACTTCCTTTGGGCAACTCATCAGCATGTTCTTTTCGCCAAACAAAATCTTCTTCACTCATATCAAAAAGAACGCTTGTTGTTATAGCAATCTTTGTTTTGGTCTTTATAATAGATAATGTCATAATTTCCTCTAGGCTGCTAAGTTTGGAAAATTTGGCTTTGTTGATATACCTCTCCAAGGATGAAGGAAATTGCGCACAGATTCACTTGGTTGATAATGTCTTTGCTTCTCTCCAATATATTTTTCAATTTCTAAGAGTAATTTCTTTTTTGATTTGTTTTCGCCCACGTAATAAGCCATACGCTGAGGATCATTATGGAGTTTACGCAAGGCTTCTTGAGCCCTTTCCAGAGTGACCAAGCCATGAAAAGCCTCATACTCCTCAATCCTCTGTGTGTGCTCTTGCTCCAATATTTCTGGCGCAATATCTCTTGCTATTGAAGTCATTAGAAAACACTGTCCCTCAGACATACCTTTTTTTGTTATTGCTGTATTTAGAGCTTCCTTAACACTTTCCAAACTATCTGCTTTAGGTTTAGCAGTATCATCTTCGTAATATTCGACAGCAGCCTGCCTAAATACTTTTAGAGCCTTCCCAACTTTTTGTTTAATGGGATTAAAAATAGAAGTTGCTGCCATAACCAAATTACTTGAAACAGCTTGACTAACAAAGGCTCTTCCTTGCTCTAACGCTACTGTAACGGGCTTTGTTAAATCTGGTTCACTTTCGGAAAATTTGCTTAAAACAGATTGGGCATCTCTTTCCCAAACAGTACTTAATCGCTCTGATAAATTAGTCCATTCATTTTTGGGGCTCATATAATTTAAATGCTCTTTTAAAGTTCGTGCGCGCCTATCTATCATTTCTTTTGGATATTTTTGAACAGAATTTTGTTCATAAAAGTGGGCAGCTGGTAAAATTATTGGATTACTTTTTAGATCAATAAGCTCAAAAAAATCATCATTTCTATCTAATATTCTTTTATGTATTGCTTCTTCATCTAATGATAAAATTTCAGAAATATCTTTAGTCAGATTTAAAATGACGGAATAGCGTCCTGATAAAGTTCCAACCCAAGAGCCTATTTGTATAGTTGGCCTATCTGCTCTTCGGCTCACATAAGAAAATACGGGATGTGGACCATCAAATCCAGTTGATTGTCCCATAAGGTCATTTAGTAATTCTCCTGATCCATAATCAGCATTATATATTATTTGCTCGGTGATATCAGGTGCAACGGCTTGTAATTTCCAAAAAAGTTGCATCGCCAAATGTAAATCATATAAGGCCGATGCGTGCGCTTTTTCCTCATCATATTCAATACCATTATTTTCACACAAGGATCTTAAAGTAAAATCCAAGAAATCACTGTCGGGTTTTCGTGATACTTTAAATTCATTCGAACGAACAGCATAAACAGCCCGTGCCAAAGCTCTTGTATCAATGCCAACCATTCCATCAGATGCATGAGGGCGCGTTTTATCCCATAGATTAATACCCATTGTTTTTCTTACAAATCTGTCATCGAACGGTAAATTATGAGCAACAACTATTGTTTTTGACTTTAAATGTGGATTAGCTTTATAAGCATCGATATTATGCTGTTTATGATATGTTTTTGTACGTTGTTTGACCGTCGCAAAACTTTTATGAATACGATCTGCAAAAGCATAAGGTGGTAAATCCCCTTCATCATACGGAGAAGTATTTGTAACCAATAATGCCTCAGGGCTTTTAACATGAAAATTAGGAACACACTGACGTAACTCTGTTTCAAACTGCAGCTTTTTATCAAAATCCCACATTGCTAAAGAGAATTGATCAATATAATCAAAATTTGTATCAATGCCCGTAGTTTCAGTATCAAAGGCAACGTATCCGCCAATATTTTTTACTTTGTAAACATCAGAATCTCTATACCGCTCCACACCAAAAGGGTAAGTTCTACTTAAATAGCCATTAGGAGAACTACGATTAAATGATTTTGACAGACGATTTGCTGACATAGCTTCTGCTGTCATAAGCTCACTATCTATCCCCAAAGCTTTTGCCACAGCTTTCTCAAGTCCTTGAATAGCAATTCCTGTATCACTATTATTGTAATTTTTTACAGGAATAACGGTTGTTAAGAAATGACGTTTTAACCAAAAAGACTCTTTTTGAGGTAACAACGTTCTCACACCAACAATTTGCGTTTCTTCTTTTCGAAACAATCTTGGTGTACCATCCAATAATGTTTCATACCCTTCTGACAAGTCTGGAGCGCATGATTTTAATCCGTTATCATTCGCTATTTTTTGTGCAGCGGCTAAATGTTCTGGACCTCCATGCACCACGTAAGCTGTTTTAATTCCAGTTAATTGATATAACTCTTTTAAATCCAATGGGCTAGCATGCCCTGATCCAGAGAGCTTTAAATCAGTCTCCTTTTCAATAAGCTCAGGTAATATATAATCACATCCTATACAAAACTCTGCAAAGAATTGTGCCGCCTTCCTCCGTCTTGGGTTATTTCCAACAGGGATAGGTCCTTGTAATGGCACGATAAGATCATTACCACTTAATGTATAACGGTTTTCAGGCAACCAGTCCCTTAAAGCTCTATTCATTGAAGAATAATCTTCATCCTGTGTCCCGGTTGGACAAATCACATAATTATGATCTAGCTCTTCATCATAAATACGTGATGCTTCTTTTGTTTTACGATCAATCACCGAAACACCATGAACACGTTTTGCCCACTCTTTTAAACCATGCACTTGATCAAGATCTCGAACCAAATCTTCAATTGCCTTTCCATCCGCAATAAGAAATTTCTTTCCAGTTTTTGACATCGCTGAAATCAATGTTGTTAAACGCGCTGTATTTGAACCAATAATTGGACAGATCATTCGACGATCAGGATTTTCATTAAATAGCCGAATAATAGATTCTTTTATTTCACCCTCATATGGCGTCCGTTCATTCTCTCCTCGTAACGCTCCAGTTGAATCTATACTCGCCGCTTTTGCTGTTACTGCCGATAACCAAGGTTTATAAGACGCCTGATAAAGCTCAATAGTTGGATCAAGCTTGAAATCTCCTGTAAATAAATGCCCCCCTGCGTGAGTTATAAATTCATACATATAGCCTGGATCGGAATGAGGCATTGGACCAACACGAACTTTATTACCACCATGCTCAATAACAGGATAACGTTCATACTGCCCTAAACGCTCTCCTTCTAAATTCTCCCACCACAATTTAAAACTCTGTCCAGAAATATTAATTTCAAACGGTGTAGCCTCAGATGATTCTAATGGGATAGTTTTAAAATCAGGAACAATACATTTCGAAAAAATCTCTTCTTGTATGGCTTTATCAATTTTAAGTTCATTCATCTCACGCTTTATCTGGTTACGCGCAAGAGGCGGCATAATAACAGCAGGAAGTTCGTATCCAGCCTTTACAAGATAAGCAAGTTGCGAAATATGATCTTTATGTCTATGTGTAATAAAAATCGCATCAATTACTCTTTCAGGATTATGAGACACATCATGTTTATGTTTAAAAAAACGTCCTAAATTTGAAAAAGTAACATCAAATTTATCATGGAAAAGAACCCCTAAATCAACAATATAGGAATTTTTCGGCCTGCTTTGTCTAGAGGCATATACATCAACAAGGTTACTATTTGCTCCAATATGTTGATCATATTCAGAGACAACTTTAGATTTATTGTTGCCCCCCTGAGGTGTAATCACTAAACGCCCCCTTTGGGCAGCAGCTGGTGTGGGCAACATAGATTTATTGACCCCTGCTAAAGATAAAATATCACTTAAAAGCAAAAGGCGCCTCTTATCAGCGCCTCTTTTATAATCATCTTCAAATCCATCTAACCCATTACGAACCGTCCTATTTATCATTCTAATTGCTTTTAATGCATTCGTAACAGCTGAGGGATCATCTAGAGGAATATTCTCCATATTACCTTTGGGGCTATTAACATGAAAAAATTTTAATTTCTTCAATCTTATATTTGATGGATCTTCTTTAATTGGTTCTGATTTAAGAGCATAAATATCATATTCTTTAATACCCCCATCTTGTTGCATAACAGTAAGAACACATGTTTCGTTTACATGGTTTTCAGATTCCACTTCTTCAAAGTGATAGTTCAGACTGTAAAGAACCCCATCCTCACCTTGAACAGTAAAATCTTTAGTGTAACTACTTTCTCTCGCATAATGCTCAGGCCCACAACCAGCAATAGCATGAAAAAAAAGAGCAGGGAAAACAGGTTTTTCATTTATTACCCCTAAATTATCATTTGCCTCAATGCCATCAACTTGAGACTCTTTTTTAACCTTACTAAAATATGATCTTATTTCTCCATTAGAGTATAATCCAGGAAAGTGTACTCTCCCAATTGGAGTAGGCATAATGCCAGCCTCCCTAAAAGGCTTGAGAAAATTAACCCAACGATGTTTTTTAGAAATAGCATGATAAATTTTGTTTAACGACCTAACAACACCATCAAAAACTACAGAATCATTAATATCTAAACCCTTTCCTAACAAGGAAACAGCCTGAATTTCAATAGTGCCTTTATGGTCAAATAGAGATACATTCAAAAATTCTACGATTTCATTACGACTACCTTGAGAGTTCAAAAGGTAATGCCCTTTAAGCGTTATTTTTTCTGGATTTTTTTCGTTTTTTCGTAAATCAAGATGAAGAACCCGCATTGTTCCTGTCTCTTCATCCGTATGAACAACACTATGTCTGACACGGCCTGACCGATCCAAAAGAGGTTTATCTCGATTGAGACCTGTTAGAGAAAAGAACACATTGGTTGGATAATGTTTCCCCATGAATTTACTTTCTTATATACATATAGGCACAAAAAAAGCTGGTAAAAACCAGCTTTGAATCAAAATTAAAAGTTCTAAAAAACAAAACCTCTCACTATAAACACGGGAGATAATAAAAGAGTTTAGCATTTGACGCACAGAAATACGCGCAAAACGCTGCCCTTTTGCTGACCTAATACAATTTCTCTTTTGTGGAAAAAACCCTGTAATTCTCTCACTACAATCAAAGAAAATAGAATTCTGATTGAAGAAGACATAGACAGATTTGACTAGTGTGTTTTCCATTACATCTTTCGTAATTTTGGTTTGCTAGTATTTAAGTGATACCAATTCTAATTATTTTTAGCAACTTAAAAAAAATTAATTTTGTCTGCTTTAAGGATATTTTTTAAATCTGTAAAATAATATTGACTCTTATTTCAAACCGCTCCATAAGTTTAGAAAGTTAATTTAGAGTTAAAATTTTTAATGAGTAAAAAAAGACTAAATAGTCTCACCTTTACCCTTACTAATCTGAGAAATGTCTTAGATTTGAACCCCTCTTCCGTGTCCTTTGACAGTTTAGCCAAGGTCTTTAACTTAAAATCACCAGATCAAGATAAATTAAAATCTGCATTAGCCATGCTTCAAAAAGATAGGCGTATAAAGCAGGATATAAAAGGCCGATATCAATCAACTAGGCCGCTTTCAGATATTGTAATAGCACGACTGAAAGAAACGCCACAGGGATCAAAAGTAGAAATTGAAATTATGGGATTAAAGCAGGAACAAATTGTTCCTGCTTTTTTATCTATGGGACAAATAAAAAAACTAGAAAGAAAAACTGGTGCAAAAATTACTAAAAATAGTCACGTTGCAGTCGTTTTAGAACGAAAGGGAACGGAATTAAAAGTAAAACGCCTGTTGGGAAAAATAAAATCAAATACACCAATACGCCTTACGGTTGCGTTTACAAAGTCATCTCAAAATAAAATAAAAGTGCAAACATTAGATCCTGTAAGCTTAACGTTTTTCTCAGCTGACACATCTGCCTTTGCAGCTGGGATCGACCTGAGGCATGAGTATAGCGCCATTTTATCTACGAATTTTAACCCTTATGAGCCAAGTGTTATTGTAGAAAACCCTAGGTGGAATGCAAGCACAGGAACACCCATCTATTTTCACGTAGCTAGACAAAACGGCCTACCTCTTAGACACTCACCTGAATCGTTAAAAGAATCAGAAAAACTGACAAAATCTGATATTACTAAATATGGAGACCTTTATGACTTACGTCATGAGCGTATTCTTGTTATTGACCCAGCTTATGCACATGACCATGATGATGGTATTTTAATAGAACGGTCGTCTCGTATAATTGATGGTCAAAAAGCGGCTTATAGGACGCTTACGGTTATTGCAGATATGCCTTTCTTCGTACGCCCAGGCTCGTACATGGATGAAGAAGCCAGCAAAAGAGGATTTTCCCATTATTTTGGTAAAGATGCTATTCACTTATATCCAGATGCCCTTCCTTGTAATAAAGCTTCATTAAGAACAGGACAATTAAGGCGCGTTATTTTTGTTGAAAAATTTTATGATGAGAACCATAAAGCAATAAGCTTAGCCAATATTGGCATTGGCCTCATTCAATCTCAAAAAGTTATATCCTATGGCCAATTTCAGGATATGTGTGACACCAATCACGGTGACGTTTGGGCTTATCAAGAATTAGGGAGTACCTTCGTTTCAAACTTTAGACAAGAAGGAGGTTTAGTACTAGATAGTACAAACCACAACACACGTGCTTCTTTCTCTCAAGCTCTGGTGCAAAGTATGATGCTTGATGCCGGTACAGAGTTAGCAGATTTCTTATATAGCTATAGAATTCCATTTTTGCGGCGCGTCCATGGAGCAAATCAAAATGCTTTATCCTACGCAGAATCTAAAGCTCAATTAGATAATTTAGGCTATCATCTCCCTCATGACCCCATGAATCTAAGCATAAACGAGCTACAAGTTGTTTTAAGTGAAGCCGAACGTAATGGACAGAGAGAAATTGTTGAACAATATGTTAGACAAAACCTCCTGCATCAAGCTATTTATTCCACACTAGATCTAGGGCATTTTGCACTTAATATTCCTCGCTATGGCCACTTCACTTCACCTATAAGACGTTATCCTGATCTTATAAATTTACGCGGCGTTCATACCGCATTAGGGAATGATAAACTCGGCCTTTCTGAAAATGATATAGAACGAATGGAACAAGTCGCCTCATCAATGAACACCCTGCAGATTACAAATAAGAATGCCGCAAAAGACTATGAGCGCTTTCATTCTGTTAGCCGATTGGCAGGACACGAGGGCGATGCCAGAAGTGTTAACTTATCTGGAATACAAGATGGATATGTATTCCTTGATATGCCGTTAAGCAAACGCGGGTCTCTAAGAAAATCTATTTCTTTTTCTGATCTACCTCAGGGCTGGCAAGTACACCAAAATCATAATGCCCTTGTGTATAAAGGAAATGTAATCGTTCCTGTTGGCGGTAAATTAAAGCTAACCATTTCGAGAGTTACTCCTGAACGTGGAGAGTGGGAATTTGATCATCTAACCCCTAAAACTATCCAAAAAACGAGTTCCTTGCCGTCACGAAGGCTGATCGCATAAAAAACAAAAGAGAGTGTGTAAAAATGAGTAAAATAATGCAGGTTGAAACAAAAAGATGGACAGAAGGACAATTAAGACGCGTAAAGACAAATCCCATATTAGCAACAGACTTTGCATTATCCACAAACATTGATAATGATTCAAACCCTTTACACTTTCCTAGTGGATGCACAGTTTTTTTTGCTTCGACCCAACCCAAAAAATTCTATGAAATACAACAGTCAAGACGCTATACAAACGCTCATTTTCAGCTTGGTGATGCGATTGACGTTCTACACTGGTTTCATTCTGCAGATGAAACCAGTAAAACATATTTAGGAAACGCCTATGAAAAGGCCGAATCCATTTTAGATCGTATTTATGATGATTTAGGCTACGATAAAATCGCGGCAAGACTTCGGGAACTCGGACATGATCCCGAAAAAACAGTTTTTGCTGTTAATGATACTGGCAGTAGTTTTGAAGTAGATTACTCTAGTGAACCTGAATTTAAAGATTGCCTTCATGAAAAAGGTTTTGGAGCATGGCCTGGGGTTGAATTAGGCCCAGTAATGGATGCTCAAGGGGGCATTAAAGGGTTTTATTCTGCTCTCCATAACATGAAAAGAAGAATGGAAGACCAAGGTCTAAACGTTAACATGAGCGGCCTTGACCAGAATATGTATCTATTCTTTAAATTATCACCTCAAAGAGAAGAAGTTGTCATTCACTCCTATTATAGTGAAGTACCAATTATCCATCGTGTAAAACCAGAGCCGCATAATACAAAAGATGTTCTTACTAGTTATCATTTCTCAGGAGCTTTAGATGCTACCCTTAGCACGGAAGAGCGAAATCAAAGTCGTGCTGAATTAGGTGCGGAGTATATTGGAACAAGAAGTGCTCAAGCATTAGGCATACGAAAATTTATAGAAGACACGAGTATTCCAACCTCTTTTTCAATACCATTCCAACAAGCAGCAGAGAGCAGCACAGACGCAATTATTATCGCAACACATCACAATACCCTTTCATGCGATAAGGTTAAAAGATGGCTACCAGAAGCCATTTATAGAGAAACGGATATAACAGCTAGACTTGATAGCGTTAATACGATTGAAAATGGTGCTTATCAAGAACTGACGAATGATGCCAGTGCCGTGGTTCTTGGTGAACATGATCGTTCTGTCATTGATAATTACGATAATTATTTCTTAGATTTATTTGACCTTTGGTGCAGCTTACATGTTGACAAACAATTACGTGTAGAAACATTTGAAAATACACCTTTTTTTGTTCTAAACAGAGATCATCCTTTTGAAATAAATGGTCTTGATTCTGATGATATAGACTGGAACGCGCCAGAAGTTGAGATGGCTTTTGTAAAATTTATAGCTCAGATCAATCCGGAACATGATCCCTGGCAAGCCTTCATTCTTTTTAATCAATATTTACATGAAAAAGGGTTCATTAAACAAGAGCCTAGATTCCTCCATACGAATTTAGATCCTGAAGATCCAAAACTTGTGAAAAAGTTAAAAAATGCGATTGATAGATTTAAAGGACTAGATGCAGATGTTCCACCATATGAGTTAGAAGCTTGGGGAACAGATCGTAATGACCTTTTCGAAGTTTCCGTATTGGGTTCTGCAAGCACACGTGTTGAGAACTATACATCAGATGCAAAAGAACTAGGGCGCTGGTCGGCAAAACAAGGCTGGCATGTGCGCACAGGAGGTGGTCGATATGGTATTATGGGAGCTGTTTCTCAGGGCGCCCTTGAGGCAATAGAAAACGGCGACAGAGCTCATGTTTCAGCTATTCAAATGCCTAGAACTATCCAGTTTGAAGGAGCTGTTTTTAAGCAAAAAGATATCGAAAACAGTACTGACAAATATTTAGAAATTCAAGATTCATTTGACACCAGAATGCAAAGTATTTTTAGATCAAACATTTGCGTAGCCATGGCGCCTGGAATTGGTACTTACCAAGAGATCGCAAGGTGGATCAGATTAAAAGAAGCTGGGTATCAACCATTGCAGGATAAAAAAATGATTATTTACAATAGTTCTCAGCCACATGGGCCGGAACACATAAGGCTAATGGATCCTTTTCTAGCGCTCCTTCCTGATCACCTTATTGATAGGCATGTCACAATTGCCAAAACTTTAGATGAAGTTAAAACTAAAATTAGGTCCACCCATCATGCATGGACGAAGTCCTTTACAAGAAAACCCGAGGCCCTAGGCATCTTATAAATCAAAAATAGTTTAAATATAGTATCTTAAAAAATGGTAATATCTGCTTCTTTTTCTCAGTCTGGTCAACACAGGCACCCATGGGTTGAAAAATCGATAAGTGTCAGCTCAATTGATGAAATGTTGATGGTACACTTTGGCAATTATATGCCAGCAAGAGAAAACTCACGTCGAGTACTGCAACATAAATGGGCTTCAGGATATCTTGCAGAAGGATGGGAAAGGCATGACTTTATAGAAGCACAAAGTGGCTTAATAACACCATGTGTATCTTCTCGTATAGAAAATCCAAGTGCTGAAATTCGATTTGCCCTTGGCTTCAAAGCTATTCCCCAAGCCTATGAGCGTGTCGCCAAATTTTGGAATGCGTTAGGCTATGATGTCTCTTTTATGATGCTCCCTTATACAGACCGTGATTGCGGGTTTATTGATGCTTACGACAGAGCATTGCACCAATTCTTAACGGATGAAACACTTGAAGTTCATAGAGGCTCATCACCCACAATAAAAAAAGTTATAGTAACTCACTCTACGACAGGGCTCTGTCTTGGACGCAATAGGATGGATCCCATCAAAGAGAATCAATATAATAAAAAATATACTGGCGCTATAAATATGGCTTCTTTTTTTGGCATGGCTAAAGCAAATCATGTTTACGGCAAAAAAACTTATGAACGATTTAAAAAATACGCAGCTGATGAAAGAATTGACTGGCGTACAAGAGAAATGAAAAAAAACCCAAGACTTGACTTACTATCAAGTGAAACTTGGGCGGGGAAAACTTATTTGCAATACCTACGATATTTCAAAAGAGATCCATATGTTTTTAGTTCTATTGGCGATCCAACCTTAAGGCAAATGCGCGAACTAACAAGAGCCTGCGAAGAATATTATGAGGTATTAGAAAACGCCCCTCCCTTAAGTCTCCCGACATATTATTTTATACCTGAATACGATACTGTCGCCTGCTCAAAATTGCAAAAAGACATCGCCCAAAAGCAAGGATTTAATACGACAAACTTAAAATGTTTTCATAGCCTAGCTCTTGAAAATCCTTTTGATGGATTAAAAAGAGTAACAGAAAAGATAGAAAATATGGTTTTTCCACATACAAGGGATTATTCCTTAACACAAAAATCAGAATATCTTCTTCATAGATAAAAAGAAGTGTATTCCCTATCAGAACATTGGCTTAAATGGAAAAGGCAAAAGTCCTATATACCTGTCTTGTAAAACCCAGTCCGGTTTTAATACATCAGTAAAGACTTCATTTGTTTTTAATAGCCCTTCTAATTTCACACTATTTGAAGCAGCTTTTTTAAAAGAAGTGCCAACAGGTAATGAGCAAGACTTTGTGCCAGCCTCACTAGCATAAAAACTAGCATCATAATCTACCCCAATACTGCGCAATGAAAAAATAACAGCTGAACGACAATTAGCCGCTGTCTTAGAGTGTTTATAACCAGGATCAAATTTAGAATCACTATGACGTAAGTATAATGCATAACCGCACATATAATTCCAACGCTCTAATATCTCTGGTGCCGCTCCCTGCATAACAAGAGATGCTTTTACATCTTGAAACCTAGTAATATCACCTATTCCCTTACGAAGGTTAGGTCCAAAAGAGAGATCAGCTTCATCGTTATAATGAAGTTGCTCCAAAACTATTGGTTTATCATGACTGAGATCAACAAGTAAAAGAAAGCTATGATACCAGAAATCAAGAGGGTTTTCATCCTCAGCCTCTTTGCGTTCAGCTGTGTAAATACCTAAAGATGAATTACTCGATATATTTAACATAACTAAACATTATTAGTATTACATACTATTTGCAATATATTATTTATATGGAGGATGTTTTGCATAAATTCTCTAGATATTTGGCTGAATATCTGCGTAAAACTAATAGTATCAGGCGTTTTAGTGAATAGTTTATTTAGTCTGGCAGCACTATTTTAAGGGTATTTTTGAGAAATAAATCAAGGCTAAGTCATTGATTTTCTTGGTTGCGGGAGTAGGATTTGAACCTACGACTTTCAGGTTATGAGCTAGAAGTAATTCTCTTTAACTTATTGTTTTACCTATAAAATTTACTACTTAATAATACTACGTGTAAGTGACCGTGTAAGTCAATTTCTAACAATGAATTGCATTTTCTTTGATTGATAAAGTTTTGATAAAAGTGTAAATCTTTCAATCATATAAAATTACTTAACCTTTTCAATATTATATATAATAAATCCTATGTCATTTAACTGAAATGAATAAAATGAATAATAATTTAATAAGATCTCTATTTGAAAATGATTATGCACCCAGTCAACGATTTAAATACGATTTGTCTTTGGCCGAAAACCCCTTTGGTTGTAGCAAAATTGTAAAGCAGTCAATCACAGACAGTCTGGATAACTTAAATTTTTATCCAGATAAAGAAAATTTAAGTTTGAAAGAGAAAATATCTGATTTCTATGGGTTTGATCTAGAGCAAATATATATTGGAACAGGTGTTACAGGAGTAATACAAGATTTCTGCAAAGTTTTTGTTCAGAGAGGGCAGCATGTTTTAATGCCTGAATCAACATTCCCTGGACCAATCTTTGGGGCCACTATAATGGGCGGAGGCGCAATTCTTACTCCTTTTTTAGAAAATTTTAGAGTTAATTTTCAAGATTTAGAAAATAAAGTTAATTTTGATACATCTTTTATTTTCTTATCGAATCCTAATAATCCAACTGGATTATTGGAAGATAGTAATAAGATAATTGAACTCGCAAAAAAGGTTAGATGTCCTGTTTTAGTTTCTGAAGCTAATATCGAATATACAAGTGAAAAGGGTTTGTTAAGCAAAACGTTTTCTTTACCTGAAAATTTAGTTGTAATGCGCTCTTTTTCAAAGATATACGGTCTTGCATCTATGCGAGTGGGATTTGCGATTGGGAGCCAAGAAACCATTGAAAGACTAAATTTTTCAATTAATCCTTTTCGGATTAGCACTTTGTCAGAAAAAGCAGCCTGTACTGCTTTAGACGATCAAGAACATGTAAAAAATTCTATTCGACAAATAAATATTGAGAAAAGCTTTCTTTATAAAGAATTAGAAAGTATAGGTTTCAAAGCATATATGTCAGAAGGTAATACGTTTATTGCAAAAACACCTCAAGAGGAGACAGATGCTATAAACTTAAGAAATAGACTTAATAAAAAAAATTGCTCAATAGTTCCTTGCAATCAATTTAGAGGGATAGGTGAAAAATATATTCGCATATCTCCACGATCCCACGATATAAATTCTAAATTTATATCTATATTAAAAGATATCTATAGTTAGAGTGAAGGGGGTTTTGGTTTAGCCACTAAAGTTGATTGACTTTCTTGATTATCATTTGATCTTATCAATTTCAGCAAACCTCTTTTTCCAAATTGTATCATCACATCTTCCCCAGAAGATGATATTTCAAGAGATTCATCTTCTACCTTTTGGCCATTAATACTCAAAGCACCGCCTTGGATAAGTCTTTTGATTTGTTTATTAGATTCATTCGGTCTAATTCTTTTACAAATTTCAATAACAGAAATAGATGTTTTTTCATTGGCCACATCATCAAAATCAACCTGATCAAAATCTCTTTCTGTATTTTCTCTTTTTCTAACATTTCTATCAAAATACTCTACCGCGAGTTTAGCAGCTTCAGCCCCATGATATTGCTTTACAACATTCTCAGCGATCATCATTTTAGCTTTCATTGGATTCCCTCCTTTGTCTAAACCACTTTTTATTAAGTCTCGAATTACAGGACCAAAGTCAGTGGTGAGATCAAGATATTCTGGCAAAACACTATCTGGAATACTCATAATCTTTCCGAACATTTCTGTTGGCTCATCTGTTAGTCCAACATAATTATTTTTCGATTTACTCATTTTTTCTACGCCATCAAGGCCAGGAAGAATTGGCATACATACAACAACCTGACCCTCTTGACCAAAACGTTCTTGAAGATGCCTTCCCATTAAGTTATTAAATAGTTGGTCTGTGCCTCCCATTTCAATATCTGCTTTAATCTCAACTGAGTCCGTTCCTTGCATTAAAGGATAAGCCATCTCATGCATATGAATAGGAAGTCCTTGACTATATCGTTCTGAAAAATCTCTTCTTTCTAAGAGTTGCGCAAGAGTAGTTTGCGCCATTAATTTAAGAATATCAGCAAAGTTTTTCCTATCAAACCACTCTGAATTAAATCGAACTTCGATTTTTTCGACATCTAAGATCTTTGATAACTGATTAATATATGTTCTAGCGTTATCTTTTATCTCAGCCTCACTTAGCTCAGGCCTTGTTGCGTTGCGGCCAGTTGGATCACCTATACGCGCCGTATAATCCCCAATAATAATTATAATTTTGTGGCCCGCATCTTGGAACTCCTGCATTTTTCTTAGTACAACAGCATGACCTAAATGTAGATCTGGAGCTGTTGGATCAAAACCTAATTTTACAGCTAAAGGCTTACCTTTTTTTAGTTTTTCGGCTAATCCTTGCTTCGGTTCAATGATTTCTGCTTTATCTTCAAATCTTTCCAGGGCGCTAGAGTCAGGTTTTAGGTCTGCAGAGTTTGGTGAAACACCCTCAAAGCTTTGCGCTAATGACAGCTCTTTATTATGGCTTTCGCCTAAAAATTTGTCTCTTGTTAATACCGAGATTTTTTCTGCAAGAGTTTTTCCTTCTAAAACTCCAAATGTTTCTTCAAACTGCTCTACAGTCATGGCCATATGATCCGTTACATTTTGAGCAGCCCGTCTTTCCCCATTATTACCATTCTGGACTATTTCAGATAGATCCTCTATAAAACTTAAAATGTCATATTCACT
This sequence comes from uncultured Alphaproteobacteria bacterium, assembly GCA_963803555.1. GTDB lineage: Bacteria > Pseudomonadota > Alphaproteobacteria > Micavibrionales > Micavibrionaceae. The sequence goes on from CAWDMZ010000001.1 coordinate 15,893, forward strand.
ATCTAAAAGAACGCGTTTTTCACCTGGCGCAAACGTATAAGGAGAAGCACGGAACTTAGACGGCTCTGCAGTATAACCAGAAACCGTGTATGCAGTAGACAATCTTCCAGAACCATAAATTTCTCTATATGCTCGATCAAAAGCTCTTTCATCAAATCCCTTTCCTTCTCTAGCTTTTTTAGGATCAAGAATCCAGGATAGTTTTAAACCTGCATTTAAATGTCTAACGAAATATTCCATATCAGCAATTTGCGAATGCACATAAGAGAATGCATCGTCAGGCAAGCCTAGTGCCCTGACCTTTTCTTCTGCATCTTGCAGAACTTCTTGAAATTCTGGTGTTTCATGAAATTCTGATGCAAGCCTCACTTCATATAAATCTTCAAGACCAAGATTTTTAGCAGCTTGCTGTGCTTGACCTCTTATTTGATCAGCAAGTTTAGTTGTATAACCCTCATCCATAAAAGAATTAGAAAGAGCATGTATATCGGCAATGATGTGAACAATCTTTTTGAAGCCAAAATGTCTCCTCAACTGTTCTGCTGCAGTTAAATAAGCGACAAAATCTAAAGGCAACCCTTGGCTTGGAGCCTTTCTAGTTGTCAATCCAGTTCCAAAAAAAACCACCTTTTCAGAAGCACCTTCATAGATTTTTGGATCTATGGCTTCTTCACTAAAGGTTTCAAGCAGAAGAGGATTTGCTTTTAAAAAATCTATTGTTTTATCATCTAATATTAAGGACATAGTATTACTTTCTTAATTTTTTTGAATTATGGCAAATATAAAGATTATTGTCTACTTGAATTTTAAATTTTTGTTATTTACAGATAATATTTTTTACCATTTTAATTAAATTATATTTCTTGAATTTAATAGGCTTGCAAGCTTAACAAACCTTTTTTAGTTGAAAAAATTAGCTCATATAAAACGCCATTTTCTATTTTTTCTAAATCATGTCCATACTTAACAGAAAGCGATTTAAATACTCCTGCATGAGTTACAAATAAAATAGTTCCCTCGTACTGACTCAGAAGTTTTTCAAATGCTTTATTAATACGCTCAATAAATTCTTCTTGTGTTTCACCATTTGGTGGATTTTCACCCTGTTTTTCGATTTCAGGTAAAATAACATCCCATGATTGTCCTTCCCAATCACCATAACTTTGTTCGTTCAATTCTCCATGTTGATGTAACGGACAATTCAAATCCTGATTAATAATATCGGCGGTTTCTTTTGTACGATTTAGACCAGAGCATAAAATAACATCTGGCTTTAGACCTTTTGCATGAATAACTGCCCTACATTCTGCGGCCTGTTCTTTACCTTTACCGGTCAGGCTAACGTCCATTTGTCCTGTGGCTATTTTATCAAGATTTGTAGTCGTTTCACCGTGACGTACCATATAAAAACTTCTCATATTATCCTCTATTTATAATCTACATTCGAAACGTTGAACCGTATCACTGATAACATTGACACCTCTTTGAATGGTTTCTGCCCTACCTGACAAAGCTAGTCTTACGAGATTTCTGTCTTTTGTCGAGCAATTTACGGTAACAACACCTGCATTACCGTAAATTTCAACAAGATCATTCATATCTCGAACAGATCTGCTAATGCCATCAGAACATCTTACTTCCTGTCCGATCATTGCTTCAGGGAATTCTAATACGGCGGTTAAGTTCGGATCACCATCCGCCATATAACGGTTTAAGCCATCTGCTACAATGCCATGATTACGTTTATATTTTCTTCTTAAGACATCAAAGTGTTCTAAAACTGCGCTGTCATTTTCAGACATCATAACCTGACATGCCGCTTGTAAGAATTCAGGACTATAGGAAATACCAACACCGGAAACCAACTGCTTATCAAACTCTTCTTGTGTGCTTTCATCAGTCACAACAATTGAGATACCGGGACTGGCAACACCGAAGGCTTTAGAGAAACTCAATACCATGAGCCATGGTGTTTGTCCTTTATAAGCCAAGTTGCCTTCATAAGGATTATATAAGTAAGCTCCACTATCTTTTTGCGAACAGCCTGCAAAATAAGGACTATCAATAACATGGAATATTCTATTTGGACTTGTTCTGCCTGCATTTATTTCATTCAGCTTGGTTGTTATGAGGGCTATTTCTTGTTTTGATCCTGCGAGGCCAGTTGGATTATGCGGGTAGTTTGTATAAACAGCAGAGAGGCTCGATCCCATATCTTCAAAATCTTGTAATTTTGTGGTTATTTCTGAGGCTATTCCTTCTCTTGCTATTTTGTATTCATGCTCTTGCATTCGTGCCTGTGCAATTTTTTGAGATAGCATTGGCCATCTTAAATCAGGAACAAGAATAGAAGGATTATTACGCCCAACTGAGGCAGTCATAAAAGCTTCTGATAAAGCAACGCGACCATTTTGTTGTAAAATAAAAGTGTTATTTTCATTGGCAGGTATGCCTAGAAATCTTTCAACCCATGAGGCTGCCTGTTTTCTTACGGAATGCTCCCCACCTTGTTTATTATAACTAGGGTTTGTCACAATTTCACAATGATCCAACCCCTTATTGTCAGGTAATGTAATTTTTTCCGTTTCTGATCCTACAGAAAATAAAACAGGATCTCGTTTATCACCGATCATAGCCTTACCGAGTTCGATTGCGGCTTCAACGGGATCAAGACGATGATCAATTTTATGCCATTTTAATGAAGAAATACTGCTTACATCAGGTTCTAAAGCATCACTAAAGCCAAAATCATCAATAAAAGAGACTTCTCTCCAACATAATATTTAATTATTCCGTAGTTTCCTTGATATACAGTTATATCTTCATAAGATATTCCTTCGCCAAAGACTATTGTGTCATTACCACCATTTTCTGAAATGCCATCTTGACCATCACCTAGATTATAAACATAGATGTCATCACCCTCATCACCAGATAAGTAGTCGTTTCCTTTACCTCCTATGAATGTATCATCGCCACTATAACCTCTTAGATTATCGTTGCCGTCGCTACCGATAATTGTATCATTGCTATTTTCTAAAGCACCCAAAGAACCTGAGCCCTCTTTTATTCTAAAAGTAACATCCTTCGTTAGATCAACTTCACGACCATCTGCAAAACGCATTGTTTCAACACGTTGAGCTTCTCTATACGTTCCATCATTATTTGCAACATATTGATTATTAACTTGAATAGAACCGTCTCCAACATAATATTTAATTATTCCGTAGTTTCCTTGATATACAGTTATATCTTCATAAGATATTCCTTCGCCAAAGACTATTGTGTCATTACCACCGTTCTCAAATATTATATCATTACCATCACCTAAATTATAAATGTAAATATCGTTTTCATTTTCTCTACCACTAGATAAAGTTTCGTCTAAAACTGTAGAAATATTCAATCTATCTACATGATCCGCCCCCTCGATTTCTCCAGTACTTAGATTATAAGAAAGATTTTTACCTAATAAATTTCTTGCTTCCGTTTGCGCCATCATTTGTGAGGCAAAAATACTCCATGCCGATCCAAAGTTTTCTACGATTGCACCAGAAGCACCTATTCCAGGATTTTGGCCGTTGTTCCATTCTTCGCCAGTAAATTTTTCAAAAAATTCTAAAGTTCTGGCATCTATATTTCTGCCACGACTATCCACTGAATTATCAATAACGCCAGCCCATTGGTAGAGTAAATCTGTCATTTTAGATTCTAAATTATACTCGTCGCTCAATATAGAAGCAGCGTCTTGAATAGCAAAATCTTGAACCATATTTAATAATGTTTCATCTTGAGACATAGCAATATGCAAATCAGGCAAATTACCAAAACCGCGTAAGGTTGGAAGAAACAACGTTCTAATATCTAAAGTATAATCAGTATTCGTGTCATTAAATTGCGTATTAATATTGCTAAACGCAAAATATGCATCGACGATTGTGCGCGTCTGACCCTTCATGACAAAAGTACTTTCCTGTAAAACAGGGTTTGCACTTATTTCATAATCAACTTCGGCATAATTAAGGTTAATGGAAGTAATATCTAACTCAGATAATGTATATAATTCATTGGTTTGACTAATCGCGTCATTATTATCATCAACCCACACCAATAAGTTTGAAAAATCTGTATCTGCAGAAGTTATTAAGCTGTCGTTATTACTATCAAGTGCGGTTAAGGTAAGAAATCCATTTTCAAACCCTGTTTGGTCACCAAATAATTCGGAGCTATCATTTATGATACCATCATTATTACTATCAATAGCGAGTAAACCATCACCATTTGCAATCCAACCTGATCGCTCGTTAAAACCATCGACATCAATATCCCAAAAAACCGCATTTGTACCATCGGCATCGGACAACTCAATGCCATTTCCATTAAGATCAAGAACAAGTGGGTCTCCAAATCCTCCTGTTCTATCAACTATCGTTTCCGCACGCTCTTGCTCATCCAACAACCCTTGCGCCCAGTCGGGGATGTCTGGCTTTTGAGTTGGTATTGGAATCAGCGGCTCATCTTGATGGGGCGGTCTAAATCCGTTGGCATCCTCAAAAATACTTTCGCGACCAATTCGATCCGCGCTACTTTGCCAAAGACTATCAGCTAACCAAGTATTAAGAGTTTTATATTTTCCTGTGCCAACACCTGTATCATCAATTTGATATTTACCATTTTCATCTATATATAATTCCCTAACCACGATACCGGGGCAAGCCTATGTCCATTTTCAGTTACATTTACAATTATATTTTCGCTTTCTACGATATAATGTTTTACAGAACCTAAAACTGCAATACTAGATACGTCCCCGTTTTCAATTGGTTTCGTATTATTAATAAGACCAAATGTTGGAGCTGGCTCTTCTCTGAAGTTTCTCTCAATAATGATTTTATCAGCTATAGTATCAGACTGAAAAATCTCACTTGATTCCGTATACTGATGGTAATTCTCATGACCTGTATCTGCATAGGAAGAATTATAATTATCAATTTTAATATTAATTTCACGATTATCCTGAGTAGTATACACGACACCATCATTTGTAGCATTGTTCCTAATTCTTGAAATTGTCATTTTTTCCTCCTTGAGAATCAAACATTTGTTTATTCTCTAAAAATTTACTGATATTATAAAAAATTATTACGCTTGTTATAGTGCAGATTATTGCTAAGAATGCGCCTTCTTGAATATTTTTTAAACTTACATATTCTAAAAATGTAAAATTTTTAGAATAATTAAATATAAACTCGTAAATTAGAAAAAATAAAGGTATCAGTGGTATTGAAAGTAATGACCATATTTTTAAGTTTTCGCTTAATTTTTTAATTATGAGAGGTATTATTAATAAGATTATTAAAAGAATGGGATAAGCTACAAAAAAGCTACCAATTATAAAAAAAACAAAAGCTGTTCCAGTTAAAAACGGCGCTATTATTAAATTTCCTGTAATAATTCCCATGATAAAAGAGAATAATATTATAATGTTATAATAAAAATATTTTTTCATATTAACCTTTTAAACTTTTCTGCCTTGATCAATTTTATCGTTTTTCTCATTATTCATTTGTTCCACCCTTTTTTAGAGATTAGTAAAATAAAGCTTATAATCGTCATAATTGTAAAAAACGATGTATATATTGGATATAAAAATATTGTTAATAAAAAAGTATAATAATTTTCATATGTAGATCCATAAATTAAAAGAATTATTGGTAATGGCCAAAGCATGATCATAGATATGCAAAAAGTTTGGAATTTATTCTTCAATATAGGATTATTTGTTACTATGTGTTTAGCGTTCAATTTATTAGGAACTTCTAATTCACCACTTCTTTTAATTCTTACTAGAAACAATGCACATATTAACATTATAAATAGTGATAAAATAAAGTTAACAGTTAAAAAACTATATATGTACTGAATTTTTATTACTTCATATGATGCCCAATAAGATGAATAACCAATGGTAATGGAATAGAAATACAAAGAAATTACAAGGGATATTATAAAATTTGTAAACCCTAGAGTTTTTATAACTTTTATCAAATTACGCTCCTAAATTATGTATAAATTAACTTTAATCTGAAATCGCCACCCGTCAATAAAAAAGACCAAAGTATGCGCATTTTACCCGTGTGACGGGTATTATCCATCCAAATTACCCGCTACACGGGATATTTAGGTTATTTTATTGTGTGGTTGATACTACGGATTAGATGATAGAGGTTTTTCTTCACATCATTACTTGGTAGCTTGGAAACTTCTGACGCTATTAATAATGTCATTCGTTGAGATCCAATTTTAATTGGCTCCTCCCCGTAAAAATAAACAACTGATATTTTAAAAAACATCGCGCAATGGTGAAGTATATCGGGCGGTATTTTAATCTCTCCACTTTCATATTTTTGAATTGTCTGTGTGACCACCCCCAATGATTGCGCTAAATCATATTGAGAAATTTGTTTTTCTTGCCTAATCTTTTTGAGACGAAACCCCATCTCGGCATAAAACCGCATTTGATAATTTTTATTAAGCATTCTTTCTAACCTTAAATTTTATTATCATTAGCAGCATGGAAATCTTCAATCATGGTATCTAGCGCTGTTTCAAAATCTTGAAAAATAACTGTATCCATTAACTGGTTCATATATTTTTCTTTTGGATCAAAGGTGGCTATTTCTGATAGATTTTCAATCACCTGCTCATAGCGGATACGATAAGATGCTTTTTGACGAATATGTTTCATATTAGGCCGCCTTTCTTACTATAGATGATTGTGCCAATTGAAAACGATATGCCGCATCAAGCTTTTCTGCTTGTTTAATTAACAATTTGAATTTTGTTAAATTAACGCGTGCTTTGGCTTTTTCATCATAGGCCGCGTCATAAAGCTCTTTTACATCAAATAAGCTGATTTCTTGGCTATTATCATTTTTTGCCATTTGTTTTATTATAAATGCCCACATATCGTTTCTCCCCTTAGATTTGTTTTTCATAATTAACTAATGAAGCTGTTTTACGCTTAAATAGTTAATGACTAGTTAAAATTTACTATTTTAGTAATATTTTTTTCTTTACTTGTTGTTTTTAATTTGCGAAAAAAGAAGATAATTGCTTTTTAGAAGTAAAATTTAGATAAAAAATGACCAAATATGATAAAAGCCACCCAAATTCGTGCCGCTAGAGCTATGTTAGAATGGAGCCAAAAAGATTTGGCTGACAAAATTGGTATCACGACCCCTACTTTAAAAAATATAGAAAAAGGCGCTGCTTCGAAGGTTGAAACCCTAATGAAGATACAAAACGTTTTTGAAGGCGCAGGCTTAGAATTTGGAGAGAATAACTCTATCTCAGAAAGAAGTGGTGAGGTTTCAACATTTAAAGGGCGTAGCGGTTTTCTTAATTTTATTCTTGATGTATATGAGACGGTACAAAAAGGCGGGGAAATTTTTGTCAATAATGTAGATGAAAATGATTTTTTAAAATGGGAAGGCGATGAAGCCGAAGCGCATATGTCTCGTATGGCCTCGATTCCTAATTTAAGAATGAAAATCTTAATTCAAGAAGGTGATACAAATACTGTTTCTTCATACGCAAAATATAAATATCTACCTTCTGATCGTTTTGGTGACATTCCTACATATATATATGGTGATAAAACAGCCATGATTATTTTTGAAGATGATGATGTAGAGATTTTTGTCATTCACCACCCCTCTATTGCACGGTATTTTCGTGGACGTTTTCTTTCTTTGTGGAAAGAGGCCTCTTTATGAATTCATTAGCCCCTGATATCACTGTTTCAAAGTTTGATGAGGATTTAGACGATCTTGTTCATGGGCAACGCTCTGGCCACATGGGTCATTGGGAATTTAATAATCATTCGCTCGCAAAGTGGACACAGTTTTTAGCAGATAATCGTGCTGATTATTATACTCCTCGTATAGAAGTCTCTTTAATACATAGGTTTTCAAAAGCATCGGCAGATTTAATTAAACCACCAGTAACACTTGTCATTCGTGGTGGCGCAACAAATGTGTTTAAAAAAGATGCGTATCTAGGAAAGCAATTCGATAAGGTGGCAGGGGTTGTTTATATTGATTGTTCCCAAGATGTTCTTGATCGGGCACTAACAGATGGAAAAATAGCATTTGGAGAAAGTGATGTTTGGCATCATCCTGTATTGAGCGATATGTTTGATCCTAATTTACGGTATCCCGTTGAAGGTACAGAAGTTAATACAGTATTTGGGCTTACACTTCACAATCAAGAAGGACATCCCCATGAAGGTGTTCGAGATGCATACATCTCGAAAATGAAATCTATGCGTCAGCAAATGACAGATGGGGCTCACTTAATAACAGTGCAGGCAGCAAATCAAGATACAGAATCTTTAGAGCAAGCTTATAGAAGACAAACTGAATTTGCTCTTGATATGCTTCATCAAACAGAAAGTCTTGATAGAGACAAAGTTGATTTTGTTGTTAAGCATTTTCCTGATGGTTTTGTATTAGCGCATGGTTATCGTTTTAAAGAAAAAACTCCTGTCACAACCCTAAGCGGCACAAGAATTTTTAATGCGGGCGAAACTTTATGGTTTAACAATTCGGATAATCCAACAGTTAGTGAATTTTTAGATAGAAATGTTCAGGCAGGATTTAAAAGAGTTTTAACAAAAAATACACAAGGCCCTCTGGTTTGGCAGCATTTACAGGCAGTATAAATCTATTAAAAAGTTTTATAGCTTTACAATTATTTAACCGATTTTTTCAAAATATCCTTATTCATGTATATCCAACCATAATCTTCGGTTTGTAATAAACCAAAACCATGAAGGCCATCGCCCTTTTCTAGCATTAAATCTGCCATTCTTTCTTGATCTATATATTCAATCATCAAGCCTTGGTTCTTTTCTAAATTTTCTTTAGTAATCCATGCGCGGTCACTAAATACTGATGTTGTGATTATAAATCCATGTTTAATATTATTTTCACCCATTGCCCCCGCAAGCTTTTGGCAAATATCAGACCCTACTTGGTATTTTGAATTATATCTTTTAGCTTCAAATACAATCTGCACATGCCCATTTTCTAAGCTAATTGTACCTGTACCATCTATCCCGCCATCTGCACCAGATTTTCTTTTATGGCTAACCCGTAACTCTTGTACATGACAATGATTTAGCAAAGCACAACAAAAATATTCGAACTCATCATCACCAAAGTTTTTATGAAGCCATTTTACGGCCTCTAATTTATTATCAATTCTCTCCCATCCTTCGCCATGACCTATATGTTTTAAGAAATTTCTTTCTTTTTGAGTTGTATCAATAGTTTTGGTTTTAGTTCTAGACTTTGGCTTAGATTGAGTTTTAATAAACCAAAGTTTTTTCTTTGAGCTATACCCTAGAAGACCTTCTTTTTTTAATTCTTTTCTTGCTATAGCAAGATTGTTTCTAATTTCTTTTATCTCTGTCGCATTTCTTGCTTCTTCGTCTGTGTTTGTTAGCTGCTGAGCAACAAAAATATTTATCTCAAAAATACTAGAATTCTTAGTTTTTTGATTTGTAATGAAATTTAATGTCAGTAGTTTTACCCTTTCTATATCTTTAAAAGGTTTACCATCAATTCTCACGATATAGGAAAAATTAGAAGAATGGATTGAAGGTCGCTTTTTTATATTTGCTACTTTAACCTCGATATCATCGTGTACAGGCTTTGTAGAAGTCCGCAACTTTGCTTTCATTTGTAAAGCAGCTTTGCTCTTTTGTTTTTTTGATTTAAATATTTTAGAGAATAAAGACATTAATTCTAACAAGTAGTTATTTTACTGAGTCCATTAAAACTTAATTTAAAAGAAATTTAAAGAACGTTTTTAAGGCCGCTGAGTGCATTAAAGATTTTACTGTTATGAGTAACTAATTTTTTGCTTAAATCGTATTGTATAGCCTTTATTTTGCCAAATAGATTAAATTTGAATTGTTACCAAACACCAAGATTATCAATTTGACGCAAATCACGTACATTTTCTCATTGTAAAGTTATACTGAAAGCAATAAATCTAAAAATAGCGGCTATTTAAGTATCTAATTATTTGATCATTATCAAATTACACACAAAATAAATGTTATTTGTGTATCCTGTTCTTTTATATATTTCTGAATAAATGCAAATAGCAACTATTATGGTATCCTGTTATTTTGTATATTTTCGAAAACTACTAATAAATATACTTTTTAACTAATTTTTTTTAAAAAGAATTTATTTTAACTTATATAGAAGGCAACAAAGATTTTGAGTATTCTTTAATTATTTATTTCTATAATAGATATATAACAATTAGAAATTAATAGACATGAAGATCAAAAAAACCTCATATACAAACTTTCGTATGTACTTGGCAAACCACCTTAGGGAAATAATAGCTACAAATGGAGTTGTCGAAATCCTATGGCGTGGTCATGCCTCATGCGTTCTTATCACGCAACAACAATATCAAGAATTTATGAAGCTTGATGAAATAAAAATCCATGCTTCCTGTACAGCTAAAACTGATGTTGAAGTTATAAATGTCCCCTCTCCCATTTTGACATCTTCGGTTCAACAGCAGTTACCAAAAACACCACAAAGTTTAATTTACAAGTCTCAGCCTGACTTATTCCAATAATATAGTCGATAATGTCAAAAATTATTTGACGCTCTCAGTTTCATCTCATACCCTATTTTAGAGCTTTTAAAAATAAAAGCTTGAGGTGTAGTAACCTTTCTTACGCGGTCATAGACATCTGACCGTTATCTTTGATGTCACCTTTCTCATTTGTTGAGGAGGTGGCGGAATATAATACGGTGAATGCTGGAATACGCTGCACCGCTCGTAAGACGGTTACTAACTCCTCGGCTCCCGAGCAAATGCTCAGGAGCCGTAATCGTTTTAACGAGGAGAAACGCCCAATGGGTCAAAATATCTTAGCCATTATTTTTGTAGTTGTACTTATTTGTACTATAGTTCTTATTATTGAATATCCAATGCTCATATTTATACCAGCGGTAATAGCATTAATAAAAATAATCGTTGCGCTGTTAATGTACAAAAGAGATAGAAAACTGTCAGAAAAGTACCCTCCTCTTCCAAATCAAGATCATAAAGGTACGTGGTCTAATCCTAAATATTTCAAAAAAGAAGATTTAGAGAAAAAGGAGTAAATATTTTGAAATTAGAAAATAATATTAAACTTATATTTAATCGCCCAACAGGAGAAGTTTGGCGTAAATACTCTAAATATTGGACTTTACTTATGAAAGACTTACATAACTACAATAAAGGGTTTGATACTCTTTATATAGAAACACCGCCAGAAAAAATTGGCGGTGCTCTTGATGCTTTTAATGAGTATTTAATTGAGCATCAATTAGAATTTTATATGATGATCAAAAAAGAAAATTTAACAAAATTTTTTGATGGTAAAGTTAAAGATTTTGAATATTTAATAAAAATATTAGATGCTTTTCAAGAAGCTGATTATAAACAATCGAACGAAAAGGTTTTTGATTATTCTAGGCTTGATGATGATATCATTGTCATATCGCTGAAAGCTCTAATATATTAAAAATTAGTTATTTTTGTCAACATCCTCTAACTCTTGCACTAAACTTTTAGGATTTTCAATCCAACGTAAAAATTTATTTTCATCAATAAGAACTTTACGCCCAACTCTTTTAATAGCTGGCCACAATCCATTTTTATCTGCATAAAAAATTAGAGAACGAAAAGAAGATTCAGAAAAAGATTCGTGACGCATAGACATTTGTTTTACTCCATAATAATACATATTTTACTCCTAAAATTATTTTTAAAAATATAGTTAAAATTAAACTTACTAAATTTATTATAGCAAATACTTTTCTAAATGTAAATATACTTTCTTAATACCATCCTTTATGGGTTTATGGGTTGTAATATTTATGGTTTTAAATTTTTTTATATAAATACATATTTATTAACTTATATAAGTATGTATTTATATAAGTATATATTTATGTATCTTCATTAAATATTTGATCATTCATTTTCGCCACAATAGATGATGTATGCGCTTCAGATAAATGAGCATACCGCTTCACCATCTGAAGAGTTTTATGCCCAAGGACCTCAGCAATTTCAGCAAGAGATGCTCCGTTCATTGCAAGATACGAGGCCGCGCTATGACGCAAATCATGAAACCTAAAATCTTTAATATCAGCCTTTATGAGCACGTTCTCCCAAGCTGTACGAATATCAATAGGTTGATATAAAAACTTATCTGATTTTATATCTTTAGTTACCTTCTTACTAGGAAACACATAAGGGCAATCAGCTTTAGCTTTCTCCTTTTGAGCAGTCATGAGCTTATAAGCAAAACCCTGAAGAGGAAGCACTCGTCTTTCATCATTTTTAGTTTCATTTAAAACTATTAATTGGCGTTCAAAGTCTACATCCTTCCATTGAAGTCCAAGTATCTCCATTTTACGTGCACCTGTACTTAAAGCTATTACAACAACTAAATATAAGTGAGGGTTATCACTTTCTGCACATGCACTTAGAAGAGCACCTCGTTCTTCGTCAGATAAAAAACGTACACGTCCACGAGATTCTTTATATTTTGATATTTTTCGAATTGGGTTTATATTAACCCATTCCCACTCATTCATAGCTACTGTAAATACATGTCCTAAAGCTTGCGTATAGCGATTAGCGGTAGTTGCACCAATTTCACGACCGTATTTATTTTTCGTACCAACAAGGTTGTTACGGTGCTTAACAATCAATGAAGGCGTTATATCAAATAGTCTATAAGCCCCTAGCTCTGATTTCCACCACGACAGATAATGCTCTTGATTGAGCTGTGTTCGATTTTTTGTGTGTGAGCACTTCTGTACAGTAACGATCAATTGTATCAGCAAGAGTAAATTTCTTTGCTTCAGAGGTTTTAAAATGTCGTCCTTCACGAATTGCAACTTCAGTTTGTTGCGCCCATTTCTTAGCATCCGTCAGCCTATTAAAACTTGCCGTTTCTACAGGGTGACCTTTCAAGACGTACTTTTACACGGTAAGTGACATTGCCATCATCTGTTGTTCTTTTTTCTATTGAAGCCATAGATTCTTTTTAAAATAAAAATCTAGCGATTACAATACTGATGTTTAAATCTATTAAATTTATATTTTTCAGTTACTTGATATTTTTTAGATCTATCAATGGGGCACATGCGGGACAATAAACAATAACAAATGACAACAAACCACATTCAGTAAAAACCATAATTAAATACTAATTTCTCGTTAAACTTAACTACGCCCTCTTAGTATTAATTCTTATATGGCTTTTGTTTTCTTTAACCGAAGATATAAATCCTTTTGTTTTTAAGCTATTAGAGAGCTCTTTATTTAAATTTGTTATCTTAAGTTTAGGGCGTTTACCCAGTTGAGCAATCTGATTATAAGGAGAAGGGAGTTCAGCAATCACATTCATTACAGTGCTTCTACTCCAGTTAATTAAGCATTTTACCAAAAGCCTGATTGATATATCTATATTAGGATTTTTGATTATGGCCTGTTTTAATACTTCATCATCAGTTTTTGAACAGCTATAACCATCTAATAAGAAAACAAAGGTCATAGCTAATAATAGTGAATAACTACCCAGTGCACCTGTCGTAGTAACATCAGTACAAACTTCAATTTTATTATTGTTGTCTATGTCACTTATAAGCAATAATTCACGAACCTCATCATTAATTGGAAAAGAATCTTTATCTGCAAGATATGTATCAATATTCTTTATAATTAAAATTGACATTAGTTGATTGTCTTCACCAGCCTCCTCAAATGAGCTCTCCGTTAATCTGACAGTTCTTTCTTTAGCAAGACATAAAAGTTTTTCTTTCGATACTGTCGTAGGCAGGCTTTTGTAATAATAGGGAAGACACTTTATAAGGCAGCAATATTTTGAATTATCAATAGCGTCAGCATTAAGCAAAAATTTAGATAAAAATTTTGCATTTTCTTCACCCAAATCGATTATTGATATTTTTTTGTTAGACAATTTCTTAAAATTATTATCATCTTGTATATAACTTACAATGAAATTTTCATCTTCATCTTCATCTTGACTCTTGAGATAAGAGGAAATATTTTTCCAAGAAATATCAATTTTCCCTTTTTTAAGGGCATATTTATAGAGATCGTCAGGGATATTATTTATATCTGAGAAAATTATGTCCTGCTTAGATATAATTTTAATTTTAAGCTCTTCATCAAGATTATTATTTTTCAAAAGTTCTATAATTATAGCTTCACTTTCTTTAGAATTATCTGGAAGCGTCAGGAATACCTTATTAATATAGGAAACCAAATTATCATTAACATATGCTATAAAGGAGTCGCTTCCTGCGGCATTTATAGATGTATAATTAGCATTAATAGGGTCGTTAACATTTGAAAGAGATTGTTCAAAGTATTTTTGTAAAACATAATTAATATTCTCAGAGTTTATACTATATAGATTTTCTTCATATAAGTACTCAGCAAGCTCCTTATTATCTTCTATCGCTTCTAACGAAAGAACTTTAATATTCAACCCCTTGAGCACATCATACTCGTCTGGTGCTTGAACATTGGAGCAAAAAACAAAATTTGCATTTTTTTCAATATAATCAGAAATAACTTTATCTTCATTCATTTTAGAAACTAAAAAATCTTTATCGACAAATCTTAAAATACAAGAAATTATTTCAGGTGCCTGCTTCGAGTTAACAGCTTCAGCTGAAAACTTAGGCCATACCTTACATAATTTTTGAATAAATAATTCAACTTTTTTACCTGAAATAAGATAGGCATCAACAAGCCTTGCTGACTTATCATAATTTTCAGCAATATACTGAAATGCCTTATTTATATGGACAAGATAATCATTACCAGCTTCGAGTAAGTAATCAATCAATATCACATTCAAAACATAATGCTGACCGAAATCTGCTATGCGCATATTTTCGCATATCTCTTTAGGATTATCTATAGGCTGAGTTGGGTCCGGCTGCTCTAAATTAAAAATCGTAATTAGAAAATATCTATCGTCTTTAGTTAAGCGGCCTTCATGAAAGTTTGATATATATAGATAATAGCTCTCATCTAGATACCCGTTTTTAATAAGATACCCTAATAAACTTGAGTTTTTAATGCCCTCTCCCTCCATTTCTAAATTACCACCTTGTAATAACTGACTGAGGCTTAAATGAGGA
This sequence comes from uncultured Alphaproteobacteria bacterium, assembly GCA_963803555.1. GTDB lineage: Bacteria > Pseudomonadota > Alphaproteobacteria > Micavibrionales > Micavibrionaceae. Next base: position 31,168 of record CAWDMZ010000001.1, read on the forward strand.
AGGTTCAAAGATTCCTTTTTCAACAAACTGATTTCTTTTTGAAATGCCTTAACTTTTTCATCTTGCCTATTATTAATATTTTCAATACGGCTCAAAAAAGTTTCATTGGGGTTAATTTCAGACTCTAGCTGCTGAAAAGATTTATTTATTGGTACTTGGTATTGCTGATTTACTGAGGCATTCTTCGCAAGACGTATATTATCCTCTTTAATCAAAAGCTGAAATCTCTCAATGTTACTCAAGTCATTAAATGGAATATGCTCGTTACCACATACAACTCCTATTACTGGTTGCCCACCTGAATGAGATGCAATACGACCTATATAAGAATCAATAAGCTCTTTAGAGCTAAGAGCCTTTTCGTCAGTTGAATTTTTAATTTTTAATTCAAGAGCATCAATACTACTATTTATATTTTCTTTAGTTTCTTGAATCTTGCTGAGTTTATTTTTTACAGTTTGGTAAAAAACACCCCTTTCATGGTGAAGACCTTCGAAATCACTGGGATATACATTCTTGTATACCATCATAGCGAATAACTTAGTCACATCTAAATTTTCACTTTTAACATGGTTGTAGTAAATCAAGAATTCATTACATATATTATGTATTAGACGAAGGTCATTTATATGCAATGAAATTCCTCGAAGAAATTGATTGTCAATTTTTTCGACTAAAGAAAGATTCGTTAATCTTTCTTGAATTTTATCTAGTGAATTAGATCTATTAACTACAGGGACAACAGGAATAATAAAATCAAAAAATTTAACCCTACTTTTATGATAAAACATATCATCTTTTACTGCATATAAAAATTTTACAGTTTTAGTAGTATAAGCGCTATCATTAATTAATTTATTGATTTCTCGTAGTTTAACGAAAATTTCAGAGTTGCCGAACCTGTCAAGATCCTCAATTATTACAACATTGTAATTGGTCATTTGAAAGAAATATATTATTTCATCAAGATGCTTATTCAATATAGAATCTTCTGCTTGATCACTAGTTTCAATTTCTGCATTTTTTAATGATATTTTTTTTAAAGAAATGCCAAAAGTTGCTTTATATATTTCAGAAACTATCGCTGCACCTGTAAACATTAATAAAATTCCAAATGTAAAGAGCAGCCACCAATAGATAGCATCAAAACTAAAACTTGATAAAACATCTATATTTTTAAAAAAGGCATAAGCTGAGACTATCCAAAAAACCAGAAAAAGTGATTTTAAATACGGTTTTCTTGGTGTTGAAATTCTTTTAAATCTAGAATAAGGTAAACTATTAGCATCTGACCCATAGAGCATTTGTTGTAAGATGCTTCTCTCAATAAGAAGAGCTTGAAATTCCTCTTTTGAAGTTACACTTTCATCATCTTTAAATGACGCGAGGGATATATTTAAAAAGGAATATTTACTTTTATTATTCTTTTCAAAAGTTTTTATAATACTGCTCTTTCCTGATCCATAGGGGCCAGTTAAAGCAATATTTTTAATTCTCTTACTCACCAGAGCAAACTCAAGCGCCTTCGAATAGCTCTTATCTGGATCTGCAAAGTCTACAGGCATCAAGTCGACGAAATCAAACGAAGGCACTTCTGTCTCTTGGGATTGATTATTATCTTTTGACAATGGTGCTGACCTTTTGAATTGTTTTAGTAACCGCTAATCATATAAAATATTATACCTATGTACAAACTAACGTGCGCATGCAGTCACATAAAAATTAATACTATATAAAAAGCTATAACAATCCTGTTTTTTAAATAAATCTTAATTTCAGCAATACAAGTGCCCCATGAGTGTCCCATTGGGCCATTAACAAAAAAGCCCTCAAGATGAAAACTTTGTAAGTTACTGTATTTATTAGGCTTTCTTGGTTGCGGGAGTAGGATTTGAACCTACGACCTTCAGGTTATGAGCCGTATATGCTTATATACTAAGCTATTGATATTATTTACAAATACAGAATATAAAATGTGTATGTGTAATATTCTGTGTAAGTATTTAAGTCGATTTTAGTGCTTTGACAGCCTATTTCTTACCTTGAAAAAAATTATATTTTTCTGTGTATTACGATTTTATAATACCAAATCCTATCAAAAAATTTCGTTTTACCTATCATTCGTAATAGGATTAAGTGGAATTAATGAGAGGATTTTAGTTGCAATTTTGGAGAATAGTTCGCTTAAGTCTGACAGCACCGTTTAATATTCGATAATACCAAATATAGAAGCATGGGATATATAAATTCCTTTATTTAGAAAATTTTTGTTTTAAGTAATCCTCAATTTGTCGCCCTGTAAGCTCACTAGTTGAAGCTCCAGTTCTCAAAAAGAAGCGTTCTGTATTTCCATCTTTAAGATATACTGCCGAATTTGCGGGGCTGCATTCAACCGACAATACCCTATGACCTTCATAATCCCTAAACTTTGAATGAATATACATCATGTGTTGGGGGCCGATTTTATCATTAATTAAATTTGATAAATGCAAATGCATTTTATCTTCGTTTTCAAATTTATCTAAATCAACGCCCAGTGTTTCCCCATCATCTGATACGCCAATAATCAAAATACCACCCTGTTTTTTGCAATTCAAAAAACCTACAATTGTTTTTAAACATGATAACTCCATTCTTTGATCTTTTTGATTTGTATGAAGATTCATACGAAGTGTTGACTTAAATTCAGTATTTTCATCTTCACCTATCTCAACCAAATCAGAAATTATCAAATCCCTATCATCATGATTATGATCTTCTGAGAAGGTCTCATATCCCTGCTTAACAATGCCCGCTATCAAGCTTCTGCGAGACTCTAAAAACTCTTGATAAGAAAGATTTTCCCAATTATCTGGTAGTGCATGGTAGTGGTACATTTCTTGAAGCTCTTTGCCTGAAAACCGCTCACTATATTCAGGTAAATATTCAGAAGGAGCTTTGTTACTAATTTTGTTATTATCTCCCCATTCCACTAAAGCAAAATTAGCAATTTGGTTTATATCTCTGGTTGTATGGAAACCGATAGTTTTTAAATAGTCTCTAGGAAAAAGATGGTGCTTTTCAATATCTTTACGATTGGCTTGCGTAGAAGGATCAATCAAGTCTGATATTTTATGATTAGAAAATAAAACTTTTGCACCCAATAAATTTAAGGAGGCGTAATAAGAAAACAGTGCTGGGCTAACGGCAGCTGATGTTGCCAATGAATTAGGTAGTGTAATAGACCAAAAATCATTCGTTAACGTGTCGTCGCAAATTTTATGAAGAATGTTTAAAAAATATTTTCCATGATTGATTTCCCTAAAACGAGCTAAATCAAACTCCATTTTAGATTCAGGTGAGCTAGTGTATCGCCCAGTTACATTTGACATGAAAAACCATTTTGCCATGGCTTTTCTTAACTCAAACTCCTCTACTTTATATTCAGTACGACCAATTAAATATAAAATGTAGCAAAACAATAAATTATTTGCAGAAGTTATCCATCCACTACCTTTATAACCAGCTTGCTTTACACATTTGAAAAAATCATGCCAATGTTGAATATTTAAAACTCTAGCTTGCGCTTCTTTTAATAGATCAAATTGTTCAATTCTCTTTTCAGGGCTGAATTGTTCTGTTTCAAGGTTTTTCCCCCTTAAGATTGAATAGACACTTTTCAGTCTAGCTCTTTTAAATCCAACTCCGATTGATACTCTTAATAACTGGTCAGGGCTGGGGTCTATAAAGTGATTGTAAGGAGAGGGCTCTCCTTTGCTGGGTACTCGAGATTTACGGCAAAAATCCTCTAATTCAGTACGGCCTTCATCCCAAAATACGGACATAAGAGTTAGAATAAAATCAGCCTGATTCAGTGTTTTTCCTGCGCTATTAATTCGTACAAAAACTTCTGATACTTGTTCCTCATTTACACTTGATGAAAGCTCTAATGCTGTAAATGGATAAGTTAATAGTCCATGTAATTTTGTAATTGATTTTTTAATACGCTGAACTTCTTTATCACTAACTTCTCTTGCTTGTTTTAAGTGTCCTATGTAATTATCTAATACTTCAAATATGTCTGTTTTCTTTGACCATAGTAGTGAGATATTTGGAATATAAGATTTATCTTTACGTATAGCAGCATCAGCAACTTCAAATTTTTCTAGTAATGGGTTGAAAGCAATTTCAATTGTTTCAGTTTCATAGTTTTCTCTGAATACAGGTACCCCTTTAATAACCGCATAAAGAGATGTTAGGCGTTGTTGGCCATCTACTATGAGAAGCCGAGCAATCTTTTGTTTAGCATCAGATCCTATACTTCTAGCATCTTCTGTAAGTGCATTTTGCCACAAAAGTAGGTATCCAATAGGATAGCCTTGATACATTGAGTCGAATAAATTTCTAATTTTTGCATTTTTCCATACAAAAGGTCTTTGGATATCAGGCAATCCTATTTCGCCTAATTCAATATAATTCATAAGAGAAGCTAAGTCGTAACGTACCTCACTAAAAATTGTTTCTGACATATTATTCTCCTATTTATTACGATTAACTATTTTTCTTCTAAAACTCACAATAAAAATTTATTTTAATCAAGCAATACTCAAGCTTTATTTGACCATTCAGTTGACCATATTTCAGCCTGTTCAATTACTGTTCGAATTGCATCATTTTGAAGATCAGGTGGATAACCGTATTTCTTTAAAACACGTTTTACCAATACGCGTATTTTCGCACGCGCACTGTCTCTTTTTTGCCAATCAACAGAAATATTTGATTTTACTGAATTCATTAGCTCGTGAGCAATTACCTTAAGCTGATCATCCCCCATGATGTCTAACGCACTCTCATTTTCAGCAAGTGCGTCATAGAAAGCTATCTCATCATGCGTTAAGCCCTCTTCCTCTCCACGTTGTCGTGCCAGTCTAATATCTTTTGCTATACGAATAAGCTCTTCTAAAACCTCGGCAGTAGTAAGCGCGTTATTATGATAGCGTTTAATGGCATCCTCTAAACGCTCAGAAAAAGCGCGTGATTCAACGACATTTTTGCGGCTAGATGATTTAATTTCTCCATTCAAAAGCTTCTTTAAAGCCTCTAAAGCTAAATTCTTGCGATCCATATTTTTAAGTTCGGCTAAGAAATCATCAGAAAGGATCGATATGTCAGGAGATTTTATACCTGATGCAGCTAAAATATCTATAATCTCCGTTGATACAACTGCACGACTTAGAATTTGTTGAATTCCAGCCTCAATGTCTTCAGAAGATTTTTTGGTTCCTGATGCTGTAGATTTTGTCAGTGCTGCTTTTACAGCCTGGAAGAACCCAACCTCATCTCTAACTTCTTTAGCATAGTCACTTGCTGAAGCCAATGCGTAGCCTCTTGTAAGGGCAACCACCGCATCATTATAACGACGACGAATTTTCTTTTTTTGCTCTTCTGTTTGAGCCTTTTCAGCCTCAGTATGCAGTTGAGATAAAATCCATTCCATAGCTCCCGCAAGAGTTTGTAGCCGTTCTTGTGGTTTTCCTGTTATTCCTAAAGAATAATCAAAACCATGGTACATGTCTTTTACAACCTCATAGCATTTTTGAAGTGCTTCGATAACTTCATCTTCATCAATACCAGTGCTTGAGCGGTCACTATCAGAATATTCAAGCAAAGCATTTTTAAGATTTTGAGCAACACCAATATAATCAACAATTAAACCGCCTGGCTTATCTTTAAAAACACGGTTTACACGCGCTATAGCCTGCATTAAACCGTGTCCCTTCATTGGCTTATCAATATACATTGTGTGCATACAAGGTGCATCAAAGCCTGTAAGCCACATGTCACGAACCAAAACTAATTTTAATTCATCAGAAGGATCACGCGCTCGCTTTGCTAAATTTTCACGGCGCGTTTTATTGCCAACATGCGCCTGCCAATCTAACGGGTCTGATGCATTGCCTGTCATGACCACTTTTATTGCCCCTTGTTTATCATCATCACTATGCCAATCTGGGCGTAGATCAGTAATAGCATTATATAGATCAACACATATACGACGACTCATACACACGGCCATAGCTTTTCCTGGCATAGCTTCAAGTCGAGATTCCAAATGTTCTACTATATCTTTAGCAATTAATTTTATACGCTTTTCAGAACCCGCTAAAGCTTCTATGCGTGACCATTTGCCTTTCGCTTTCTCAGTAACGTCTTGCTCCTGACCTTCAGTTAATTCTTCAATTTCCGCATCAATGCGGGGTTTTTCATCCTCATCCAGATCAAGCCTTGCGATACGGCTTTCATAGTAGATTGGAACCGTTGCCTCATCTTCAACGGCGCGGTGAATATCATATACATCAATATAGTCACCAAAAACAGCAGGTGTATTTACATCTGTACTCTCAATAGGCGTGCCTGTGAAACCAATATAAGATGCATTAGGTAGTGCATCGCGCAAATATTTTGCAAAACCATAGGTTTTTTCGCCTGTGTCTTTATTAATTTTTGCGCCAAAGCCATATTGTGTTCTATGTGCTTCATCGGCGATAACGATTACATTGCTACGGTCTGTTAAAAGTGGCACTTCTGTTTCATCCTTGGCAGGAAAGAATTTTTGAATAGTTGTGAAAATAATACCGCCAGAATTTACCGCCAAAAGTTCTTGTAAATTCTCGCGTCCGCCTGCTTGCCTTGGTGTTTGACGCAACAAAGCTTTACAATTTGAAAATGTCCCAAATAACTGTTCATCCAAATCATTGCGATCAGTGATAATAACCAATGTGGGATTCTTCATGTTTGGGTGGCGCACGACCTGTCCTGCGTAAAACGTCATCAGAAGACTTTTTCCTGACCCTTGCGTATGCCAAATAACACCCGCCTTGTGGTCTCCATCAGATTTTGAAGCGGATAACGTGCTTTCAACTGCTTTTTTAACAGCAAAATATTGGTGATAGCCTGCAATTTTTTTAATGATATTTTTGCTATCATCTTCAAAAACAGTGAAGCCAGAAATAAGATCAAGAAAATGATACTTGTTAAAAAGTCCTTTAATAAGAACTTCCATTTCAGGTAAGCCTTTTTTAGCAACGTTAATTCCATCTGTGGTTCGCCAAGGCATGAAACGGTCTTTATTTGCGGTAAGCGACCCAATGCGCGCTTCAATACCATCTGAAGTCACAAGCAGTCCATTTGTTCTAAACAGGCTAGGGATCTGTTCTTTATAGGTTTGCAACTGACTAAAGGCTTTATCAATCGTAGCGTTTTCATCACCTGCATTTTTAAGCTCAATCACCGCCAAAGGAAGGCCATTAACGAACAATACAATGTCTGGCCTGCGGTCATGGCCATTTTCAATTGTTGTAAATTGGTTTACGGCTAAAAAGTTATTGGCCTCAATATTTTCAAAATCAATAAGCTTAACCGTTTCACCGCTTAAACTGCCATCATTTCGCATGACCTCAATATCAACGCCATCGGTGATAAGGGCATGAAGCCTTCTGTTTTCTTCAATTAAAGATGGTGTTTCGCTCTGTTCAATTTTGAGAATAACATCATCAAATAAAGTAGGGTCAATCGTTGGGTTTAAGTCCGTAAGGGCTCTAAACAAACGCCCCCGCAAAATAACATCGCCGTAGCTTTCACGTTCTGGCGCGTTTCCCTCTGGCGCAATGACGGTTCCATGAACTATCTCAAAGCCGAGTTCTTCTAGCCATTCTAATGCGGCTTCTTCAATATGGTTTTCGGTTATCTTCATTCTATCCCTTCAAAAACCTGATCTGCAGAGGTATAATTTGTTGTAAAGGCAATGCGGCGGCCTGTAAAAGACATATGCCCTTGAGACCAACGATCCGTCCAATAATCACCTTGTATTGTATATTCACCATTCAACCGATTGATTTTTAACTCAGCGGCGCCTCTATGGCGCTGGCTACGATCTCGTAAACGACGATCAGGGGTATTATCGTATGTATATGAAAGCTCCCAAGAACCCGTATCAGTCTTAATGATATTGGAGCTCAAAGAATGAGAATCTGATTCAGCTGTGAAAGCACAGATTTTAGTAGATAAGAATGTTTGTATTATACAAATGTAAACTGGATCAACGATGTTTTTAATATCTTTCTTCTCGTCGGGGTTTGCCCACCTGTATTCAATAATGCCCTTCCATGTGCCAATAACATTTGGCCTGCCGCTCAAGAATTCTGGAAGATATTTCCAAATCCACATATTAAAAGCAAAAGCCAAAGCTGTTGTAATAGTAACAGAATAGCTACCAATCTTTCTTATACTATCAAAAGCTGTATCTGCTTGGATATATGGACAAAAAAATAGTGCGGCTGAAACAAACGCTGCCGTTGCAATCAGATATTTGATTTTATTTTGATAAATGTCTATGGCCATATCTTTAATTCCTTTCCAGCGCAGAAAAGGAAGGATTCTGCCGTTTGATGAGTCCATGGCTGCTCAGCAGAAAATAAAGGCTTCATCCGATTTGTTTCCAACATATCTCTTATGTTATCGAGATTTTGCAGCATTGAAAATAAAATTTGAACAACAGAGCAGCAATCTTCATAAAGAGCTTCGTGACCAAAACATTGATCGGGCGCATTGAACACAAGGCATTCAATAAAAAAGGATGGTGTGTCTGCTACAGAGGCATTGCCTGAATTTCTTATATCTTCTCTTAGAGACTTTAAAACACGAACAACTTTTTTGAACCGAAAACGGGTCGCCTTGTTTTTTTCAACACCAAAAAAATGATGGTGATCCGGCCAGTTTGTTAAAGTTCTTCCATCATTCGCAATAAAACGCGTACCAATCATCGGATCGCCATAATTGCGGAACTGCCTAAACTCGAAAGATGGAACGGCATCTGCACTCACCCTCCCAGAATTGGGGCGTATTTTTAGCGATTTATTGCCAATCTGCATCTCCTGACCGAAGGAAGTACGCAACGCTTTTGTCACATCAAACTTGAACTTATCATACGTATATACAGCGGGCGTTATCCCTAGTCCTAAAGTAGCTAAAGGCGTTATTCCGCTTGTGTCATAGAAATAACTACCCCGATAGCAAATAGCCACATCAACGTCACTTTCCTGTGGAATGTTTGTCCCGTTTCTATAAGAACCTTGAGAGAATATAGATATTTCAGAAAGTTTTTGTTCATCAAAAATATTGGATGATTTAATCGCATTACGGATCATTCTTTCCGCACGTGCACAACGTTCCTCTTCACTTTCTCCAACAGGTTCGGAATATTTCTTACAGATTTTCTCTAATTCAGATTGCTGCAAAAGTGAAAGTAGAGCACTCATTACACAGCCTCCTTAAGATGGGTGGCAGTATCCTCAACGCGTAAATCGCCAGAAATAAGTTTGGGTAATAACGTATCTCGCAATGTCTCTAATGTTTGGTTTTCAAAAACATTATTTACAATTTTTTCATAGAGTGGATTTATAATGTCATTAAATGCATTCATTACTTCGACTGAAGGCACACAAACTTCTATAGGTTTAAAATTCTTTTTGCTAATTTCTTGAAAGGTTGATCCATTGGCAAAACTTTCTATTACGTCCATCTTTTCTTGAGTCCAAAGCCATACATAAACATTGGATAATTTCTTATTTGCTATCATAGCAATATAACCTTGATTAATCGCCACTGGCACTTCAGCTATTGCCAAGTAACCTATGGGCGCACGAGATGACATTAAGACTGTGCCTCTAGGTAGCAGGCCAGAAGTGATTTTTTCTAATCCAGCTTTAGTAATTTTACGATCCGTATCTAACAAAACAGGATGGGATAGTGACGACAAGTCTTTAGGGCTTGTCCAATGAATATTTCCACTCCAAAAACTTGGTTCTTTCGTGCTAGGCGTAGAACCACCACAAACAATAACTTCATCACCTATTGTAGAATTGATCCAACCCACGGGTATTCCCTCATCATTAAAGCTGTCAGGGAAGAGGGCGGCGGTTTGTTCGTCCACGCCTTCGGGGGGGCGGCCTTCGGCTTTAGCATGTACGGGGTCAAAATCGACGAACCAGCTTTTAAAAATGCTCCGCGCCATCCCCTCCAACGTCTCACTCATCCGTTGATTAAGTTCAATCTTTTGGTCAAGAGAACCAAGGATATTCTCAATCTCATCTTGCACATCCTGAGAAGGAACAGGAATTGAAACGATTTCAAAGGTATCACGCGTTATAGTGTTAAAAACAGTGCCATGCCCAGCATTTTGCAAAGAACATATAGCTGTTTTAAGGGCATAGTAAAGATATCCGTTATTGATTATTTGTGACTTACCGCGCAATCCATAGCAAGATTGATTAAATGCCATTGGTTTGTCTAATTGAGCTAGTTTTCCAACAGTACCTCTCGCAGAAATTATTAAGTCGCCCTTATTTAATAATTTTGTTGAACTTTGTTCTAATCCTTTATCAGTAATTGTCTTCACTGTTTTTGAAACAAATCTGTCATCATTATTAAAATCTTCGATTGATAACCACGGAATATTACCATCCCAGAATTCTAGATTAGTTGTTTTAGGCGTACCACCACCAATAATTTCAACAACATCAGATACTTTTACTTCCTTCCACTTACTCATTTGAAGCCTTCCATATTTTTTCCATTGGGGCTTCTTCTTTAATGTTAAAGCGTGTTCCTTTTGGCAGATTAGCAGGAATAGGAGTTATAGTTTTATCGTTAAAACTATAAACAGTTTCAACACAGGTTTCCTTGTTTTTAATTTCGCCATTTACCTCTTGTTTTTTATACTCAACCAATATTTTTAACACATCGCTCTTTTTACTTTGTTTGATAGGATATTTCCCGCTCAAAACGCCTTTTTTAAATGCTTCATCGCGCATATGTGCCGATATTTTTTGCCCTGTTACTACATCTTCGAAATCCCATTGGAAGTTTTTGTCTTCTGTAACAGGTGAAGTAAGGATTGCATCGTAAAGAACATAGTCGGAATCTAACGGGCGGGTTCTGTCTTTCGACATATGGTGTTTGAAATCACCATGTCGTATTGGAAAGTTATGCGTATTATCGAAGCCTAATCCTTTAATATCGTCATTGGTCTGACACGACATATAAAAATCCGTTTTGGCTTTAAAAGCGCGGTCTAAATTCAATTCATGTGGAATGCATTTTTCAAGCTCATCTACTTCTTTCGAGAAAAAACCAGCCGTTAAATCTCTTAAAGCCCTGCCATGGTCTTTACCGTAATCCGCAGGTTTATGCTCTGCAATTCCCTCAAAAGCACCCAAAACATAATCGGACGCTATAGGAACAACTACGGCATTAGCAACAAGTGTAACTGCGACAAATCCTACCGTTTTTAAAAATGTTCCTTCTTTTGGGGGGATAACAACAAGTTGATAGCGCAATTGTCCGCCAAAAACCTGTTTATTTAAATCATCAATAATTTTTAGAGCTGAATTGGAAGCGGTCAAAAAATCACTCATTGGAATAAAGTGATCTTCAACATCATAATGAATATGAAACTTTATTGGATCAGTTGTTACGGTCTCCATTTATTTCACCCTCACATTTGCCAGAAGATTTTGGAGGCGAACTAATAGCTCATCATAAAGAAGGAACTCTATATCCTTTAGTCCTTCGCGCAGGGTTTTATATTGATGGCGCATCTTGTCGTTTGTTAGATCACTAGACTGTCCCGCAACGATAATCGCTCTTGGATTCACAATATTAATTTCCAGTCCTTTTTCGCCTTCAACGCTAGTTTCCATTTTAATGGCATTTGCATAGCTAGCAGCGTTTTCTTTTGCTTTTTGCAAATAATCTGAAGCTTGAGAAATGACCATCGCCATATCTTTTGACCAATAATAGGTTTTATGACTTTCATCATATTTCAAAAGTGGTGTACTGCTGCGCTTTAACTCGTAAAAATCAATATACCCGTATATATCAACCAAAACCAAATCAGGGTATTTCGTAATGCCTGTTGCAATATTTTTGTAATTCAGCTTTTTGATATAGCGATTATCAAAAAGCGTGATGTGTTCATCAAAGAATTCTTGCCATTTGGCTTCCAATGGGTTTGAGGCCAACAATAATTCGTATTTCTTGACCACTTCCTGCAAAGTAAGAAGCTGTGCGCTTCTTTGCAGATCAAGCAACATTCTGCGTACAAGGTCATCGCGCTTATATTTCTGCGCGGCCTCAACATAAAACTTTCCAAACGCTTCAACATCATCCGCATTTAACTGCTCAATTAGCTTTTGGTTCAAGTTACGAAGGATAAGGTCTTTATTATTATTTGTTTCCTTAATCGCGTAGTTTAAAGAGGGAAAGCTTTTGACCAAAAAGTTCTTAATAAGCAATCTCTTTGTATCCTCACAGGCTCTTTGCTCCTGATTTCAAAGCCGTTGCCAGCTCTTCTAAATCTTCAATATTTATTATTAAGGCGTTACCGCTCTCTCTAGTTTGCGTTTTTCTTGTAATGGTGATTGTTTTTTTCTTATCAAACTTATATTTGAAGAAATTGTTAATAGCTTTGTTTTTAAAACCAAAGCCTAATTCACTCATTGCTGATGAAGGAACTTCTTTAAAACCATCAAGAAGAATGGTTGGTATTTTGTCATTGCCAAAATTGTAAGAGATTTGATCCCCGATTAAAGTGTAAACTTCTTCTTCTGGTCGATCTTTATCGTCTTTATCTTTCAGAAAATAAACATAAGAATTATCCCGTTTTTGTCGAGACAAAATAAAACGCTTATTTTCTTTTACCTTACGTTTTTGTGCCATAATTAATCATATTCCCATACTCTCATTCTGAACTGTCAATAAATCCTTTACAGTTCCAATTTGACAATATGGCTGTTTTTGAACTGTTAAGAAATCCTGAACAGTTGCCTTTTTGTCTAAGTTTTTACCTTTAGAAGCCATAACCAACCTTTGCCAGATTTTCTCTAATCTTTGCTTCTAGAACTTCAGATTCAGCAAATTGTGCCTCAAGCTCGGCGGTGTAGGTCGCCATTTTTTCTTCAAATGTAACGCCGTCATCTTCTATATCCGCTGCCCCAACATAACGCCCAGGGGTTAGGATATATCCATGCTCACGCACTTCTTCAATTTTTGCGGATTTACAAAGCCCTGCGATGTCTTCATATTCACCGCGACGCTCAATCGCGTCTTTCTCGCCACGCCATGCATGATAAATGTCAGATATTTTTACAATATCTGACTCTGGGTCTTCAGGATCGAATGAAAATTCTTTACGCGTTCTATCAACCATATGCCCAGTATTACGGGCATCAATAAACAGGATTTCACCTTTGCGGTCACGAAAACCGTTCTTGCCCTTATTACGTGCCAAAAACCATAAGCAGACAGGAATTTGAGTGGAATAGAACAGCTGACCAGGCAAGGCCACCATGCAATCAACAATATCTTCTTCAATTAAAGATTTGCGAATTTCGCCTTCGTTTGATGAGTTTGACGACATAGAGCCATTCGCCAAAACAACACCTGCATATCCATTGGGTGATAAGCGATGAACGATATGTTGCACCCAGCCAAAGTTGGCATTACCCGCAGGCGGGATGCCATATTGCCAACGTTTATCTTCTTTCAGGCGTTCACCGCCCCAATCGCTGACATTAAAAGGTGGATTAGCGATGATGTAGTCGGCTTTTAAATCTGGATGTTCATCTTTGTGAAAAGTGCCTTCGCTGTTCCACCGAATATCCGCATCAATTCCGCGAACGGCCATATTCATTTTTGCCAGTCGCCATGTAACATGATTCATTTCTTGACCATAAATAGCAATATCGCCAATACGCCCGCCATGCTGTTCTACAAATTTTTCAGATTGAACAAACATTCCACCTGATCCACAACATGGATCATAGATACGCCCAGAATTAGGCTCCAGCATTTGCACTAATAAATTAACAACTGAACGGGGGGTATAGAATTCACCGCCACGTTTTCCTTCTGCCCCTGCAAAGTTTGAAAGAAAATATTCATAAATGCGGCCAAATACATCATGGGCTTTTGCTGTGCTTCCGCCAATCTCAATTGTAGCAAAAAGATCAATTAATTCCCCCAGCATGGTTTTGCTTAAAGATGGGTGAGAATATTCTTTGGGTAAAACGCCCTTTAAAGAAGCATTTTCAGCTTCAATTGCTAACATCGCTTGATCAACTATTTTACCAATCGTTGGTTGCTTTGCGTTTGCTTGAAGATGTGACCATCTAGCTTCTTTAGGCACCCAGAAGATATTTTCAGCCAGATATTCGTCCTTATCTTCCGCAAAAGACTCACCTTCGATCATTAATTCAGCGTGTTTGGCTTCAAATGCATCGGAAATATATTTTAAAAAGATCAGACCAAGTGCAATATGTTTATATTCGCTTGGTGACACACCAGAACGCATCTTATCTGCGGCAAGAAAAAGCTTCGTTTCGTAGCCTAAATTGGCTCCATTATTGGTTTTTGTCGCTTTTTCTGCCTTCGCCATTCAATACCCTATAAATTAAAGATTATTATAAGAGGCTATCATGGCAAATTTGTATGATTTTTCAAAGAATTAATACAAAATTGCCTTGAAATACACAGTAATGGATATGGATTCTATGATTCATATCCATTAGCAAAAAGGGGATGCTGGGCGGGTAGGAACGCAACTGGCGGGGCAAAACCCCAAGAAGTGTAATTAAACAAGCTTCAGCTAAATTCCTATTTTAGAGAATCTAGCTGAATTCATACAATTGTAATTGAGGATTTTAGCCCATACGGTAGATATAACGTGTGTTATCAATGGTTGTTTCGCTGTAGTCCATAGATAGATCATAAGCGATTGCATCATAATCAAGGTAATTTTGAATATTGCTAGGAATTTCACCAAAAAGCCCTTGCTCAACAAAATCAATGGCAAGTTCACGCATCGTATCAATTTCATATATATCAATTTCAAATTGATTTGGATCATCCTGTCCAAGATTAAAGCTATAGCCACATTCTCCAACGGCTAGAATAACTTTGATTTTTTCGTCTTCGTCCCATTCTTCGGCTATATCTAAAAAATAATTGAAGTTTCCTTGATGTACTTCCAACGCAGTAAATAACTTTGCGTTAATGATCTCACCGTCTATGAATTGAATTTCAAACTCTTCAACAAGTTGCCCATAGTCGTTAATTAAACCCTTTGATTTTTGTTGATACTGTTCGGCTGTTTCAAAATAAAAGCCTTTCGCGCCTATGTCATAGGGTTGTGCAAATAAAGTTGTCATGTTTTTTCTCCTCTTTGGAAATGGGTTGCGTATATGCAACCTTGGCTCCCGCCGAGGGTGGGGTAGCAAACGCACAGGGCGCGTTCGGCCTAAAGGGGTATCTCCCATCCTGCACGAAATGAAATGAAGGAAGGTTGGGGAAAAGGTCGAAAGCGTTTATCGCTAGACCCTTGCGGCGCGAGGGGCAAAGCCCCTTAGCTCTTAAATTTTCTTATTTTCCTTGCTGATATTCAGTTAGGCCACGCATAACGCCATATTGCTTATAAAGCGGGACAAATATTACTATGCTCTGGCTTTCTGAGCTTGTTCTTCTTGATGGTTGTCTTGCTCATCCCATGATTTATTTATTGTTCTGATAAGGTAGTAAACGCCCTTCCTTACATCTTCATTTGGTAACGCCATTATCTCTGCGGCAACTGTTAAAACAGCCTTATTATATTGTGGTTGTTCATCGTTACTATCTGTTCCAAAGAAATACTCAATCGGTACTTCCAATATACTGGCACAAGATGCTATTCGTTCTGGTGGTATACGCGCCTGCCCCGTTTCATATTTTTGGATTTGCTGATAACGCACCCCTAACTTAGCCCCTAAATATTCTTGTGACATTTTATGGCTCTGTCGCAGCGTCATAAGTCTAAAGCCCAACGCCTTATTAAATTCTTCTTCATATCGTGTATTCATTGCTCGATCCCCCGGCCTAAGTTTACGCTTTTGTAAATATTACGCCGCCATTTTCATTTCAGTTGGCTTTGTATATTTATCGTAGCGATAGGTTTCAGGTACTTCACAGATTTTAAGAGCTTTATTATAAGACTTATAAAAACTATGCTGAACGAGCCAGTAACATTCAAAAATGTTGTTAAGATCGTTTTGAAGGCGTTTAGCGTCTAAATTAGCAATTTCAGTTGGTAATGGCTTAGAGCGCTCAATTTTTAACTTTTTAACGATTTCTTGTGCATCTGATCTAAAAACCTCTAAAACTTCAGATAAAGCCTTAACAGCCATAAATTCTGGCTTATTGTCTTGATCTTCGGTCTTTTTGATTTGATCAACGATTTCTTGCGCTAAACCTGCACCATAACGCACTTCTAGCTGTTCATAAAGAGCCTGCAGGCTCGCTTTTTGGTCTTTTATAATATTTAACATTTGTATTTTCCCCTTACGAAGTAATTAACATAATTAAGTAATGTGAAGATTTATATAGACAAAAGGTTAATGAGACGTTAAGAATTTATAAAAAATACAAATCAACTTGGAATTTTTAATGACCCCTGCACAAATGAGAATGGCACGAGCAAAACTAAACCTTAGTCAAACAGAGGTTTCAGAGGCTATAAGTGTCTCTACGAACACACTTTCTGGGGCAGAAAGTGAAAAAAGCCATCTTTCATCGGACAACCTTTATAAGCTAGAGCTTTTTTATACTTCAAAAGGACTGGAGTTCACAGAATATGACGGTGTTAGACAAGCCCCATCGGGGTTAATGATCTACAAAGGACGAACAGGTTTTAAAGAGTTTTATGATTTTCAATATGAAAAACTTCGCAAACACGGTGGCGATATATGGCTCTACAATGGTGTTTCAGCACAATTTCTTGATGCACTAGGTTCTGATTTCTTGTCTGTTCACAAAGAACGTATGAGTAAAATTAAAGATAAATTTACCTACCGTGTCATTGTTGAGGAAGGCGATAAAACTGCTTTTGGTTCGGGTTATGCCGAATATAGATCAATACCGAGTGATCAATTTAATGATAAAACAATTTTTGTTTTTTGTGGCGTGTTGGCCATCGTTGATTTTTCAGGTGAATTAACAATAACAGTTATTGAACAAGCAGGAGTTGCATCTTCTATAGGTCAATTAATGCTTAACTCTTGGGATAAAGCGAATGTCATTGATACCTAAAAACCATTGGCAACTTACCAAGCCAAGATATCAGCGCGGATTACTTTCTGGTGTTTATAATAATGATTGGCCTAAAAATTTAGACCTCACTCCCATTGAAAACCCTACTTATGAGGACTTAGAGCCACTCATGGATAAAATGAGCGAAAAGTGGAGTTGGAAAGATCAAGGTCGGTATACTGAAGAATTATTGAGAGAGAAATTAGCAAAAAAAGGTAGCATTATTTATCTTTTACTTGATAAGGCTGAAAAAGATAATCCTGTTATTGGCTACGCACTTGTTTCAGTTGTTGAAAAACCTCTTAAAGATAGATTTTGGTCTGCTGCCAATGACACCAGAATTTTGGAAGTAGATAATCTTGGCTTGTTTCCTAATAAAGAAGGCGGAGGTAGAGGAAAAGCATATTTTGAAATGATCTTTTCAAGGCATTTTAAAGATAACGATATTGTTTATTGGTCACAGCACGAAACACATGCTCCAACACTTACTCGCTTTTATGGCGAGAAAATGCAAATGGAGCATCTAGCTAAAGATTATGTTCCTGATTTTAGACAAGATCAGCCAATAGTAAGAATTGCTTAATCTAATACAGTTTCCCCACTACAGATGAGGCCGCTCCTGTTTATTCAGGGGCGGCTTTTTCTTTTATTACAACCTGCTTCACACGAAATAGTTGTAAATCACAGAAGCAATAAACGCTGTTAGTTGTAAAATAACTTGTTTCATCTTCTTTATTAGGTTGTTTTCTTGTTTCTTTACCAAGATAGAAAAAACTAAGTGGAGGAAAACATGAACGATAATCAAAAACCTAAAAGCCTTTCGGCATTATCAGAGCAACTATCAGAAATATTTGATCACATGGATTATATAAATTCTAGCTTTAGCCGCATCGAAGCTTATGCGAAGAAAAAGTTTGATGAGATTGAAAAAGAAATTAACCCAAATAATGATCGTGATGTATCACGCGAGCTACAACATCACATGGCAAATTTCTTACGTAACCTTGCTAAAGATTATGAAACAAAATACCATTTGTTTGATTAAAGCCAAGCGTTCATTCTAAATTTATCTACCCCAAATATCACACGATAAGGTTGTAAAAAGAATCTTTATTACTCCCAACCAGTTGTAAAATCGCCTGTTTTAAGCTGTTCTGTTGAAACTCATTAAGTCAATGCGTCACTGTCTCATTTAACAAATAAATGGGGAGTAAAACTATGTCTAATTCAAAACGTATTGCAATCATTGGAGGTGCGGCAAGTGGTGTTGCAACTTTAGATCAAATAATTTCGCAAGCTATTCAATCAGGGAAACAAAATTCTATTCAGGAAGTCGTTGTTCTAGAAAAAGGCGCACAATTTGCTCGGGGGCTAGCCTATAGTACAGCCTCTAATAGTCATATTTTGAATATGGCGAATAATACAATGTCATTAAGACCTAATGAGCCTAATCACTTTGCTAATTATTTAGAGACTAACGATAATCTTAGCGAAGAAGATAGAAAAATCAATGGTTTTGCACGTCGCAATACATTTGGTGAGTATCTTCAAAAACATTTACTAACGTTACTTCATAAAGCGGCAACGCATAATATGCAAGTATCAATCAAACCACATTCAGACGTATCAGACATTCAATTTACAGACGGAGCATATAATCTAAGCATAAGCGGAAAAGAACGCCAAAGTTTTGACAAGATATTTTTATGCGTAGGCAATCAACCTGCCGTTACACTTTCGGAATTTAAAGGCAAGGCAGGCTATCATGGCTTGCCATACGACATTGAAGCTATCACACAAGATATTCCTGCTGATAAAGACATTGTATTGATTGGCTCTGGCTTAACAGCCATTGATAGCTATCTTGCGCTAAGGGAAACTGGGCATAGCGGAAAAATGACGTGTATTTCAAGACAGGGGGTTTTACCGAAGGCTCGTGGACATATAGAGCCGTATGATTTGAAGTTTTTATCAGCAACAAATATTTGTAAGCTATCTAATGCAGGTGAAAATAAAATATCCTTAGATAAAATTAAAGAATTATTTTTGGCGGAGTTATCTAATGCGGGTGTAAGTAATGATTTTATAGAAGAAGAGCAGAAATCATTTTCTGAATTGTCTGATGTTGAAATATTAAAGCGTGATTTAAGCCTTATTGGAACAAATCAGAACACTCGCTACTTATCAGTTTTAAAAGCTATTGATAATGTTGTTGGAGATATTTGGAATGCCTTATCTGTTGCAGATCAAAAAGCCTTTGATAAATATTATAAACGTTTATGGGATGCCTATGATTATCCCATGCCAGAAACAAATGCCTATAAAGTTTTAGAAGGATTAGAAAGCGGTAATTTAGAGAATATAGGTGGTTTAACAGGAATTTCTTTTAATTCACAAACTGGTGAATACACCATCGAGCGTATAAACGCAGAGCCTTTTACAACCAAATACGTGATTAATGCGACAGGCCAAAACCATGACATTACCCGCGCTCCCAATCCATTATTACAAAATTTACAGCATTACGGATTGATACAACCGCATCCTTTGGGCGGCATAAACGTAGATTATGAGACAGGACGCGTTGTTCGATCTGACAATAGCGTGTCTAACAGCCTTTATGTTGTTGGATCACTTACACGCGGTGTTCATTTTTACACTAACTCTTTAGCTGAAAACGTTAAGGCTTCGCAAAAGGCAGTTAATCATTTGGTTCATTCGCTGCCCTCACCAGAAATAAAGGAAAACTTCATGGTAGAAAAAAAGAAAATTGCGCTCTTTATTGGGAGTGATATTTCATCACAGCTTTTGCTTAATCGTTTAATCCCAGAAATGAAACAAGCGGGATATGAGCCACTGGTTTATTTACCTATTCATAAGCCATCTAAGAAAATCCCCCCGCAAATGTTGCAGAATTTAGGTTTTTACGAACGCCGCATGACCAATGAAGTTATTTACCCTCTGTTGAATGAAGAGGGTATTCAGAAAGGGGCTAAAAACTTTAGCCCAGAACAGCTTTCAAGTTTTTACAATATTGACGTTCATGAGATTGAAAACATCAATGACCCAGAATTTGTTAAAACACTAGCAAATGATCTTAATCTTAAAGGCGGTGTTTCCGTCCGCTGTTATCAAAAATTTGGTGAAGGCATTATTAATATGTTTGAAAATAAAGGATTTCTATGGAATTTACACCCTGGAATTTTGCCAGAATATCGCGGTGTCATGACATTGGCACGTGCAATGGCAAATGGAGAAACACAAACATCTTATACTCTCCATATAATAGATAAGAATTGGGATGCAGGGTCATTACTGGATATTAGACCAGAGCCTTTAAATCTCAATCGTCCTATGCTTTCCAATTATTGTGACTTAGCGCCTAGTGGTGTCCCTATGATTGTCGAGAATATGGATCATTTCTTTGCTGGTACAATGCCGCCTGAATTGCCACAAGACCCACAAAAAGCAGGATATTGGACATTTCCAACACCTGAAGAGCTTGATACTTATAAAGAAAACGGACTGATTTTAGCTGGTCGTGACGAAATGGCAGAGATTTACATGGAAGCTTTCAAAGGCAGTAACGAGGCGTTTAATCAGAAATTACACTCAAAAATTACAGAAACTATCCAAGCTTGGAAAAATAATAAAACAATGGATAGCCCTGTTAAAAATAAGCCGAAGCAATTTACACCATAACCAAAATAGGATTTGATACAGATATGATAAACGCACTCCTTATAATTCTCTGCTGCCAGTTTGCAGGAGAAATGATTGTTCATTTTTCTGACATAGCTATTCCTAGTTCGGTGGTTGGGATGGTGATACTACTTGTCGGCTTGATCATTAAAGGCGGTTTACCTGATAGCTTGGATAAAACTGCTTTCGAGTTTGTAAAATATATTGGTCTTCTATTTGTTCCTGCTGGTGCAGGGATTAGTATGTACCTTCATTTAATAGCAGAACAATGGCTTGTTATACTGGTGGCTTCATTTACAGGGACGATTGCAACGCTGATATTGACCGCCTATGCCTTTAAGCTACTAGAGAAAAAGGGAGGAGAATAATGGAATATATTCTTTCTTACCCCCTTACATCGCTTATTGTGACTTTGGGTGCTTATTCATTTGCTGTTTGGTTACAAAAGAAAGCAGGTGGCCATAGCCTTTTAAACCCTATCGTTATAGCGATTGCACTCGTTGTAACGTTCATATCAGTTAGTGGCATAAGCTATGAAACTTATATGAAAGGAGCAAATTTTATACATTTCTTATTAGGCTCTGCAACTGTCGCCTTGGCAGTACCATTATATAAGCAACTTAAAATGATCAAAAAACAGGCCGTAGCTGTTATCGCATCGGTATTAACGGCATGCTTTATTTCTGGCTTTGTTGCTTGGTTCTTAGCCTATCAAATGAATGCGGGGCAAGATATTCAGCTTTCAATTATCTCTAAATCTGTAACCACACCTATTGCTATCGGTATTGCAGAAAAAATAGGTGCAATTCCATCAATGGCAGTATTCTTTGTATTTACAACTGGTATCTTGGGTTCACTTTTTGCAACAATAATTTTTAAGATTGTAAAAATGGATAATGATAAAGCTGTAGGATTTTCATTAGGAGCGACTTGTCATGGATTAGGCGTGGCCAAAGCCTTCCAAAAAAGTGAAACGGCGGGTGTATTTTCTGTTTTAGGAATGAGCCTGATGGGCTTAGTATCAGGCATATTAATGCCATTTATAGTTCTAATGTTTTTATAAAAATAATTTTAAAACACACTTTATAGGTGTGTTCAGGCTAAAAATTATACGCTATTGGTTGTGTTTTTCCCTATTTTTACGGCTTTGTATTGACATTTTTTAAAAGTGCCTTTCTTTTTAGAAACTCAACGGTGCAAAAGTAAAAAATGCTAATAAAAAACGAACATTATAATCCTCATTGGGAAGCTATTCATGATTTTCATCACGCACATAGAACTCGGTTAGAAAAAGAAATAAAGAATTGGTGTCAATCAAACCATTTAAGAAAAGAAGATAAAGCTTCAGACCTAGAAAATCTAAAAATAGAGCAGAAATTTCACCATAATATTTGTGCTGATTGCTTACACAGGCATCAGCATAAATATGTAGCTGATTTTGCTATCTACTTATTTCAAAACTCGTCTTTAAAATTTGATGAAACTTATTTTCCACCGCCTGAAAGCTTTAAAACTATAGATGATGTTCTAGAGGCTTGGGAAAGACTTAACAAAATAGAAAATTAACCTATAAGCTAATTACTTCCATTTAAAATTAACTTGTAGGTTAATTTTGTGTGTGTTCTACATTCCTTTTAATGCCCTCTCTATCCTATCAATTCTTAAGGCTGTCGGTGGATGAGAATAGAGATATTTTCTTAAAAAACCTGTCTCATTACGAATATCTTCATCTTCAATGCGCTCAAATAATTCAATTAAAGCTTCTCCATGACCTAGCTCATTTGCAAATTGATCAGCTTTGTATTCAATCGGCCATTGCGTCATCGTCTCAAAGATACGCATAAGCCATAGTACTGGAAAACTTAAAACCAAAAACACCAAGAAATAGATAAAAAAGAACATAAACATGATAACAATGAAGCCGCCCCATAACCAACCAAAATCTTGCATGCTAGTAGGCATAAATTTAAAAGTCACTCCTCTAGAAAAACACAGCCTCAATAAATAATTAAAAAATACTGTCGGCAAGGAAGCCGTTATAAAAGCCAAATTAAATACACCGTCTTTATGATGAAGATGTCCTGCCTCATGCGCTATAACGCCCATGATTTCATCTTCTGTTCCTACTTTTAAAAGACCTGTTGAAACTGCCGCCGTTTGCTTGCCCAAAGCGATGCCGTTTATATGTGGCTCATCCATCACATAAACTTTCATGTCCAAATCAGAGCCAAATTTTTGATTATACTGGTTTTTAATCATGTCTAAGGCAGGATTTATTTTTTCTTCTTCACGTAAACTGGTTTTTCGATGATTTAAGAAAAGTGCCGCGATCTTATCACCATAAGAACTGATTGATATTATCGAGGCCATACCCATGATGATCACGCTCCAAAGTAAGGAGCTATAAGCAACTGGCATATTTAATGACATATGCCCGCCTTGAAACGCGTCACGGATTGAATAGATAAGTGATGCCATCAGAAGGGTTGAATAAAAAGCCATAAAGCCCAGCATAAAAATTTTGCTATATTTCATCATATTTTGCTTAACCTCGCTTTTATTTTAGTGACTTTATTACCTTCTTTAGAAAAGAAAAAAGCCTCCCCTGTTTTCAATGATTTAATATCATCAGGGTGGGCAATAAATCCCCGCGTTCTGCGTACTGTTCCCATGTGTGTTGGGCCAACTTGGCTAACTTGCGCTGTATATTCTAAAGTGTTTCTTGTACCCATCATGGCCGCTAATTTTTCTGCGTCTTCTGGTGAATTTTGACGGTGTAATATGAAGTTATTACAATTTCCAACGACTTGATTAATAAAATGATCTGCATTTTCTTTACGCCCTGAGGCTATATCAGACAGGCTTTGCGTTGATAAAACTGCATGAATACCAGCGCTGCGCCCCATATTAATGACATTCAAGACTTGCTCACCTGCAAAGACGGAAAACTCATCAAATATCACATAGACATCTTTAATATTAGAATTGGATAAGCTCTGCGCCATCGTTGCTTTTAAATCATTTACAATCAAACGCCCCAATGTTTTAGACATAGAAGGAAATTCTAAAGCAGGTAAGCAAAAATAAGCCACACCATTATTTTTAATAACATCTTCCAACGTTAAAACTGGCTTACCTTCTTCAATCTCAAACAAGGCGCCAATTTCAGAAGAGGTGAAATTAAGAATTTCAGCGACAAGGCTTTCAATAGATTTTGAAGCTTGGTCTTGATTATTTAACTCGTCCATGAGTTTTTGAGCATTCGGTATATTTGCCTCATTCACTCGTACCAATGATTTTAATTTTTTCAAATCAAGGTTTTCAGAAAGACTATGAAGATTGCAAGGGATATTACATTGCTCCATAACCTTAAAGACACATTGTAAATATCCTTCGGCTAATTTCTTGTAATGTTCTTCCGTCCATTCTCTAAGTTCAATAATACGGTCTTTTTTTGAAGTAAAGCCTCCAGTGGATAAAGGGTTATAGCTTAAGCTAGCACCCTTCATGGAAAATACAGAGACAGGCTTATCTCGCTTTTGCCCGTAGCGGGCAACACGGCAAGCCAGATCATAATCTCCTTTTCCATCAATATAGATAAGAGGTATGCCACGGTTAATAGCACTTTCAACAATATTACAAACTGTTACTGTTTTACCTGATCCAGTCGTGCCCAGCACCAGCGTATGCTGGTTTGCTGATTTATCGCTTAGTTCGATGGGACGTGCGTATCGATCTGATCCGATCAAAGAGCCCTTCGAGGTCTCTGCGGGTCTTTGATTAGTTAGTTTGGCAGAAAGGTCACCCACCTTTCCGTGGTTCTTTTTTATTTGTTTTTGACGCTTTAAGCTACGAAGCGGATTTTTAAAAAAATATTTAAATAAAGAAAAGAGTAATGTCCCGCAGAATAAACCTGCGGGAAGATATAAAAGCCATAACTGAGGCTTCATTAAGCTTTGTCCCCATTGACTGCTCAATGCAGACAAAAAAGCACTTAATTCACCCGCTTTAAAGATAAGGTCAAATATATTGGACGGCAAAACGACACTATAAAAAATGTGATTGGTTGAAATAGGAAGCATCAGCCAGCCTATTAAACTTTTATGCGCGAACATTCCAATAGCGGCAGATAAGACCGCAAGGCCTAAAGCAAGTTTTGAAGTTGCTTTAAATACACCTAAAATAACAAAACTTATTAAAGCAATACTAAGCGTAACAGAACCAAGTAAAATTATAAAAATAAAGGCACTGAAGCCTAAAATAGCGTAAGTGACTTGTTCATTCTCACTAATTTTTGCATCATCGCTCATATTGCCGCCTCGGATTTATTTGAAGGCATCTCTTTTACTTTGATAAAATCAAATCCCTTAGAGGCTTTTGTAATGGCACGAATAACTTCTTTATTATCCGTATAATACCAAACCTCTTTTACACTCAAATTCCCGCCATAGTCATTTATGATGCTGTTGATACGCGCTCTTGATTTTACGGATAATTCTAACTCAACAGCAATAGGCTTATCTTGTCCAATCGTTAAAAATCCATCGGCTATATGCCCAAGCTGACCAACACCGCTTAATCCTTCATCGTGTCTAATTCGCCTATCTGGCGTAAACGAGCCACCCGTATCACGCTCTAACATCAAGGCTAAATCAATCAGCTTAAAATCATGTCTGAATGTTCCCAAGTTCACATACTTTAAAGGCAAAACGGCATCGCCACATGCAAGCATACCTTTTTTCGTCAATTTATGAATTCTTGCCTGACCATGCAAAATACGCTCTCGCGTCAAATACCCACCATCAACCAACTTCTTCAATCTTACATAACACGCTGTCTTGCCAACTTTCATAAACGCCTGTATCTGCTCCGCACTCGCAAACCCAAAGCCATTAATCCACTTCAATATCTCCGCATCACGCTCCTGAAATATCATACTAACAAACGCCCCAACAAATACGTAACATTAACCCCAAACCTTCAAACACACTTAATAACTTACATCACCACATACAAAACCCCAAAATAAAAAACCAAACAACGCCAGCACATAAAACATCACACATAATCAACATTCACATCACTTCACACTACTCACTCACTCTCACCACCTCACACACTACACCCACCAACCACTCCCCATCCTTAAACCGCCACCGCCCCCTCCTGACCTCAATCAAATTCTATGTTGTTTGGTTGAGGTCAGGAGGGGGCGGTGGCGGTAACCCCTTGATTATTATCTATTAATAATCAAGGGGTATGAAAAACCGTTTTTCATAGGTTGGTTCATAGTGTATGTTCTACTTATTTTTTCAAATAAAAAAATCCCTATAGCCAAAGCTATAGGGATTCAATTAGATTTCTAAACAAATTTTAAGATTTAAACAGGGTCGTCCTGTACAATCTTCGTAGGCTTAACACGCCTAACATTGATAGCTGAGGCATCCAAAGTTGTTTTAATATGCGCTGCATAATGCTTCTCAATCATCTCAACACTTGTCCTACAATTCTTCGCTATCTGATAAATATCAGCCCCTTCCATAAGCCTTAAACAGATATAAGTATGTCGTAAGCTATAAGACGTTCGAGCGTTCCCATCACGGTCAAACTTCAATTCTGCACGTTTTAAAATGTTATTAAACATCTTCAAATGATTGCCTGGAAATACCAAGTCTTTGGGTTCTGGCATTTCCAAGTCTTTATCTTTATCTTTATCCTTTTTCTTTACAGGTTTAGGACGGTTTAAAAGCCTCTCATAAGGCCTAACTGCACCAGATGTACTTTTGCAGTACCCAACGCCACGCTTACCTCTAACCTCAATTACAAGAATTTTATCGCCTGACCATTCATCAATAAC
This sequence comes from uncultured Alphaproteobacteria bacterium, assembly GCA_963803555.1. Taxonomy (GTDB): domain Bacteria; phylum Pseudomonadota; class Alphaproteobacteria; order Micavibrionales; family Micavibrionaceae. The sequence continues at coordinate 57,881 of CAWDMZ010000001.1, forward strand.
AATCTCTACATCACGATGTTGAAGGTTTTTAGCCTCATCGGGTCTTAATCCAGTATTCGCCATAAACAATACAAAATCATGCACCTGATGCGCATTCCAAAAGAACGCAGGAGGGACAGTTTTTGTATAGGCGCGTGTCGCTTCATATAATTGCTTGTACTCTACAGGGCTAAACCAAGGCCTATGGACTACCTTTCCTTGGGTATTATAAGGCGGTGATAATTCAGGCAACGCAGAAATCCAGCCATGCCGAATAGCCGTTTTAAGCACCTGTCGAAGCGTTACAATTTCGTTATGTATCGTCTTTCTAGCAGGGGTAGAAGCTTTAGGCGGTCTGTTGCTTTTTGAATGCTCTGGGTTGCTATCAGGCTGTGGGGTCATTCTATTCACCCTATATTCTTGAACCTTCCCAGCAGTAACATCAGACAATGCAAGATCACCAAAAAATGGATTCAAATGAACACGCAATCTAATTTCATGCCCTTGAACCCACTTAGGGCTTCTGTCCCCTTCCGTAATAACCTCATATTCCCTTAAGAAAAGCTCAGCCGCTTCTTTGAAAGTTTTTTCATCTTTGAGCGTTCCTGCACGTGCCTTGCCTCGCAACTCCAAATACCAGTCTTCTGCAAACTGTTTAGCATGCTGTAGGCTTTCTTCTTTGGTGGAGGTACGGCGATTTTTGCCTTTTAGATATGTCGAACATTGCCAATAACGGCTGTTATCACGTTTATAAACATGGACTTTATTACCGAGAATCGAGTGCTTAATCATAGTCTTTTCCTTATGTGTAAAATGTGTAAGGACTGTGTAAGACTATTTTAGGGGTATTTTTAAGAATAAATCAAGGCTAAGCCATTGATATGATTGGTTGCGGGAGTAGGATTTGAACCTACGACCTTCAGGTTATGAGCCTGACGAGCTACCGGGCTGCTCCACCCCGCGTCACCATAAAAGAAGGCAATTTGCCTTGAGTTGTTAGTCTTAAACAGGCGGGGCATATTTTGCAACCCTATTTGTAATATTTTATCTAAAGTTCATTTATTCTTTAATGATTTGTAGGATTTTACTGACTTCTGGGCGTTTTTTATACCCTTCTTCGCGTAACATATCCTTTATTTTACCGTCTTTCTTTATGACATAAATAGCGGGATACGGTACACCATAAGCAAAGCTACCTTTTTCATATTCTGTATTTAAAAGACCAAATAATTTTATCACCTCTGATTTTGTGTCGGATAATAGAGGAAAGGTAATTTTACGCTTATCACTAAATTCTTTTAAATCTTGGATGGAATCATAACTAATAGCAGCAATGTTATACCCTTCAGATTGAATATCATCTTGATACGCTTTTAAATTTATTAATTGTGCCTGACAATAAGGGCACCATTTTGCGGAACGATAAAAAACAAAAACCAAACCATTTTCACCATAAAGATCGTCAATTTGAACTTTATTATTTGATTGATCCATTAAAACTATATCTTTAGGAATAAGATCATTTTCACCCAATGCTTCAGACTGCGCATTTACGCTAAGTGAAATAGTTGAAGCAAGCAATATTATTGCAACAAAAAGTAAATTTTTCATTCTATATCCTGTTTATAAATAGTCTTAGAAATTATTAAATTTAACCTTCAATAATTTTAAGATTGGCGGCGGCTTGTTTGCCGCGATTATCTTGCAATTCAAATTCAATTTTTTGTCCCTCGTCCAAAGATTTTAATCCTGCTGCTTCTATTGCGCTGATATGGACAAAAACATCATCTCCGCCATTTTCAGGGACAATAAAACCAAATCCTTTTGTCGGATTAAACCATTTAACAGTACCATTTTGAGCCATAAGAAATCTCCATATAAAATTATTTATTATTCTTCTTATATAAAAATATATCAAAAATATAAATCATATAAGAATAAAAAAGAGTGTACGCAAAAGTAAATTATCAGGCAAATATTTTGTTAATTTTAACTATTGTCTATCACTATATTTTAAGCTTAAACATTAAAATTTATTTTTTAAAATAATAAATTTGTAATTGCCATAAAATAAGCATAGCCGCGGTTTCATATCCTTTCCATTGTTTGGAAATCATTAATACTTCATCAGGTTTAGGCCTTACTTTTAAATCAAATAAATTTATCAATGCATTATCGATAACAAGATCTTTTTGTAAAATTACATCAGATCGATAAAGACAAAAGATGAGGTATATTTGCGCGCTCCATATTCCAAATCCTTTTATAGATGTTATTAATTTTATAATTTCTTTATTTGAATGGATGCTTATCACATCAAAATTAACTTTATTTTCCTGCTCAATTAAATGCGTTAAATAAGATTGTTTTTGTCTTGAAAACCCATATTTTTTTAATTCATCTTCATTTAAATGAGACAGATTTTGAGGCGTAATATCTTTTAAATCTTTTTTCAACTTAAGCCATAACGTGCCTGCCCCTTTAAATGATATTTGTTGGCTTTGTAAAATTCGGACAAGTCCTTCAAATCCATTTTCAAAAATGGGCCATTGAATATCATCAATGTTAATTTCAAATTTTTTAAACACATCATCATTTTGAATGAGCTGGTTTAGATCATTATTAATTTGGGGAATATCTTTTAAAAATTTTGTCATAATTTAAAAAAGCCGCCCTTAATTATTAAGAACGGCTTTATAAAAAATATTTTAAATCTATGCGGCTTGTTGTTTGTTCTTTTGGATGCCAGCAGTGATTTGCTGTTCTGTTTGACCGACATTGGGGCGGCTGGCTTGTTGTGCCAAATCACCCATTGATACGATACCCACCAAACGTTTATCACGATTTACAACAGGTAAACGTCGTACTTGAATTTCACCCATATTATTGCATACTTCTTCAACATCTTGGTCATCGTAACAGTAATATGTTTTTGGTGACATGATGTCGCGCGCTTTTGTTTCTTGTGGGTTTTTGCCTTCGGCAACGGCACGGATTGTAATATCACGGTCTGTAATCATACCAATCATTTTGTCATCTTCTGCCAATGGCATAAATCCACAATCAAGGTCGCTCATTTGTTGCGCCACTTGAGAGATTGGTGAATCAGGCGCCATGTATTTAAAATTTGTCGACATTACATCTTTAATCTGTGTCATGTTAATTTGTCCTTTCAAAAAACAAGTTTGAATTTTTTAATGATAACCATTTAACGAATATGTGTGGACAATAGTTCACTACCATCAAAAAGTCAAGGAAACCCTTGATTTTCGTAATTAAGACGCGCGTGTGATTTGTAGAAATACGTCTTCAAGGTCGCTTTCCGTTGTTGAAATATCACAAACCGAATTGTCATTTGTATTAATAATTTTTAAGATATCATCAATACATTGATCTTTGGGTGAGTAACGCATCATTAACGTTCGACGCCCCTCCAAAATAGGATTATATTTTTGCAGCGCCTTTGAAATTTTTGTAATGTCATTATTAAAACGAAAGCGAATTTCTTTGCCATCAATACGTGATAATAGTGTTTCTTTATCTTCATTGGCAACAATGCGCCCATGATTAATAATCGCAATTTTATCACAAAGCATTTCTGCCTCTTCCAAATAATGGGTGGTGAGCAGAACGGTGATGCCTTCTTTATTTAATTTTCGCACATTTTCCCACAGCATTTGGCGCAATTCAACATCAACCCCCGCCGTGGGTTCGTCCAATACCAAAATGGGTGGGGTATGTACCAATGCCTTTGCAATCATAAGGCGGCGTTTCATTCCGCCCGATAGGCTGCGTGAATGTGCTTCGGCTTTATCCGCCAATCCAACCAGATCCAAAAGTTCCATCGTGCGGCGCTCCTTTTTTGGAACACCATAAAGTCCCCCTTGAATATCCAATATTTGGCGCGGGGTAAAGAAGGGGTCAAAATTAATTTCTTGCGGTACAATCCCAATGGCCGACCGCGCGTTGCGTGGATTAATATCAATATCACGATCCCAAATTTTTACCGTACCCGATGATTTAATCACCAATCCAGCCATAATATTTATGATGGTTGATTTCCCTGCCCCATTTGGCCCAAGAAGTCCATAAATTGATCCTTTAGGAATAGTTAGCGTTATATCATCCAACGCTTTCTTCTCTGCCGATTTGCCTTCGGCGGCGTAAGTTTTGTTTAAATTTATAAGCTCAATCGCGTTTTTCATTTTAATGTTCCTTCTGTCCCTAACCAATCACTTGCGCCCGCACCAGTCAACCATTCTTGTGCGGCTTTATTCTCTTTTAATGTGGCGTCCCAATAGGCAAGTGCAAATACTTTTAAAATTTCTTCATGTTTTTCACGATGTTTATTTGCGCCCAATTTGCCGCGCGACCCTGCAAAAACCATGTGGTCAGCATCTTTAATAACAAGCAATTTTTTCATATCAATGTCTTTGCTCCCCTCAAATGCCTTTAACCGAATTTCATACCCTTCATTGGTCAAAGGGGATTTATCTTCTGTTCCTGTAATATGCAATAATGGAATTTTAATACCATCATACGCTAGCCCTTCATCAAAATCCCCAAGATGGGAAATATCACCAGGGCTATACGCGATTGCAGATTTAAATCGAGGATCAAAAAAATCGGTCAAATTATTCTCTATGTTTGGAAATAACATCCCCGATAAAATTTGTGTTGTGAGCGCACCAAACGAATGACCAGACATCCCAATATTATTGGCATCTGCCATTCTTGCAATTGATTGGTGGCTGATTAAAAATTCAGACAAATGATCCAATATATAAGGGACATCACCAAATCGGTTGAGGGTCATTTGACGGGTAATTTCAGTAGCGCGAATAATATCCCATGGATGGCCTTTTTTACCCTCCCATATTGTAGTATCAGTTCCATAATGTTGAACGTGCACCATAACATATCCATGCGATGCAATATGGCGCGATAAAAATGCCGCCCCATCGGCACTGCCGCCTAAACCATGTGACCAAAAAATAATTGGTAATTTTTTCGCCCCTGCAAAGCCAGAGATATAATCTTCTGGGTAATAAATTTTAATTTTTATGGGGCGGTTATTGCGTGTTTTATCAACCAAAACATCACGAATTATTTTGACCGTATAGGGGGTAAAATCTATAACAGATTGTAAATAGCTGCTCGTACGCACAAGTAATTAAATTATTTCTTACGAAAATTATCAAGCGATACAACTTCACCTGATTTTTTATCGCCTTTATCTTCACCATCATCATCTTTTGTTGATGGTTCATCATCGGGGTCAAGATCGGGCTCATTCTCATCACCCATCGGTTGGAATTGAAGCGCAAAATTTACCGAAGGATCGGCAAAGATTGTAATGGCTGCCAATGGCACTTCTAATTTTTCGGGGACGTTATTAAATGATAAGGTCACTTGCAAACGCTCATCATTAACATCCAAATCATAGAACTGGAATTGCAAAACAATTGTCATTTCACCAGGGTAGCGATCTCGTAAATAATCAGGGATTTTCACACCCGGATAATCGGTAATAAATGTAATGTAGAAATGATGCTCTTCGGGCAAGCCGTCTTTCATCACTTCTTCGACGGCTTCTTTGACAACGCCGCGTAAGGCATTTTCAACCATGCGGTCATAACGCAAAATATTTTCTTCGTTTGGTAGATCGTCGCTCATAGTTATAGCCGTGTGTTTTGTTAAACTGCTCAATTGCCTTTTACACATAATGATTCGCATGATTTGGGTATCATAAGCAACATCAAAGCAAAGTGGAAAAATCAGCCTGTGGAAAAAAATGCCTCCTATTCTGTTGCTAGGAAGGAGGCCAACCCCACCCTATCCAGTTCAACGGTTAGGGAATTGAGTAGCTGTTGCTACGCTTCCAAATTAGGCCGCGATAGCTTCGTCACCAATAACAATGTTGTCATTAGCGGCTACGAACTGATTGTTGTCATTTGCAACTATCAAAATTTATCCGATAACGGCGGAATGCCGAACACCGATGAAACCTTTACTACGCGTGTCGATCCTGTTTCAGCCCCGCCGTTTTACACTTTTTAAATTATTAGAAAATCTAAGGCTTGCGACTGCAAGCCCGCAACATCGTTGTTGCGTAAATCAAAATGCAAAATGGTGGAGCTGCCGGGTACTGCCCCCGGGTCCACGATCGCTTATTCCGTAACACCGTTTAGCGTCATAACAGGGCAAGCCCTGCAATATTTATTATAAAGAAAAAGAATATAAAAAGGTAGAAAAAATTTTTAAATTTAATGTTGTGGTCATTACCCTAGTTTTAAATGTGACAAGTCACGGTCAATTTTTCTAAATTGACGATCAAAATGGCTAGTATCTAGGCGAATACTTCCATTGCCTTTGTGTATCAACACAGACTCAAAAAATGTTTTTGATAAAATATCCATTTTATCACCTTCAAAAAACACATGATTTTCTGGTAATAGATCGTCAAACAATTCAATCATCTCTGCGGGAAGCGCATCACCACTGTAAGTTCCAAGTAAGGTTGGGAAAACCACTTCAGCAAGCTTAGAATTTGAATCAATGACACCTAAGGCATCAATCATAGATTTTGCGTTCTTAACAGAAAATGGAATATGAGAAGTTGTTTCAACCGTTGCTCTTTCGAAAGCTTGGTGAAAAGCGGTATTATTTATTTTTTTAGGAAAAGGCCACATCTCAAAACTCCTATTTAAAAGGCTTTTTTAGATTAGATATTACATTATGTCAATAAATTTATTTATTTATAAAAAAAATTATAAACATGCTTATCCCTCTATCAAGAATCGTTTTATGCTATATTTTAATTAAATGAAGGGCAGAAAATGAAACAATATTTGGATATGATGCAACATGTGCTGGATAATGGTGCAAAAAAAGAAGATCGTACAGGGACAGGGACTTTAAGCGTTTTTGGACATCAAATGCGGTTTGATTTATCCGAAGGTTTTCCGATGGTGACGACCAAAAAACTTCATCTAAAATCTATTATTCACGAGCTTTTGTGGTTTTTGGATGGGGATACAAATATTAAATATTTAACTGATAATGGCGTGCGCATTTGGAATGAATGGGCCGATGAGAATGGCGAATTAGGCCCCGTTTATGGCCACCAATGGCGTAGTTGGCCTACCCCCGAAGGGGGCACAATTGATCAAATTACACATTTGGTTGATCAAATAAAAAATAATCCAGATAGCCGCCGCCACATTGTTTCCGCATGGAATGTTAGTGAAGTAAACAAAATGGCTCTCCCTCCTTGTCATACGCTCTTTCAATTTTATGTAGCGGATGGAAAATTATCGTGCCAGCTTTACCAGCGATCTGCCGATATATTTTTGGGTGTGCCGTTTAACATCGCCTCCTACTCTCTTCTTTGTATGATGATGGCGCAGGTTTGTAATTTGGAACCCGGTGATTTTGTGCATAGCTTTGGTGATGCACACATTTATTTAAACCATATTGATCAAGCGAATGAGCAATTAAAACGCACCCCAAAACCGCTACCAACGATGAAAATTAACCCTAATGTAAAATCAATTTTTGACTTTAAGTTTGATGATTTTGAACTGCTGAATTATGTATCAGACCCCAGTATTAAAGCACCAATTGCGGTTTAAATGGAATTTGCGCATTTAATTTTTATTGTCGCTTCTTTTTTACACTTATTTATAGGGTATTTTTTATATAAACAATTTAAACAAAATAATGTAACAAAATTTGCGGCTGCAAAATCATTTTTTTACGCGCCTATTATTACATCAACAAGTTTAACAATTATATCAATAGTGTATTTGATATTTTACTTTTATATTAATTCTGATAGTTCAGCAGCAATGAGTTTTGGATTAATTCCGTTTTTTATGCTGATTTTTATGTCTCTTCCCCTTTTTGTTATAGGGATTTTGATTGATTTATATTTAAAATATAGGAAATAAATGACTAAAATTTCAATGATCGTCGCAGCAGCAGAAAATAACGTAATTGGCAAAGACAACACAATGCCATGGCATATTCCTGAGGATTTTCAATACTTTAAGAAAAAAACTTTGGGTAAACCCTGCATTATGGGACGTAAAACATTTGAAAGTATATTTGATATGCTGGGTAAAGCTTTACCCAATCGCCCCTCAATCGTGATAAGCCGCAGTGGATTTAAGCATGAGCAAGCAATAAGCGCGACGACCATACCTAATGCCATTCAAAAAGCTAAAGAATTGGCCGATAAAAAAAGTAATGATGAAATTATGATTATTGGTGGTGCAACAATATATGAACAGGCGTTATCTGAAACGGATCGTATCTATTTGACCCGTGTTCATAAAGCCTATGATGGTGATGCTTTTTTCCCTGAATTGAATAAAGAAATTTGGCGCGAAGTATCATGCGATAAGCGCGATGGTTTTAGCTTTTTAATATTTGAACGCGCCTAAACTGTTTCAGGAATTGGCGGTGTTTTTGTTGATATAGGATTTAATTGACCTTTAATTCCTACAGCAAACGCTTTCTCAAGAATTTCAGATACACCCTTTAAATCATTATATTTTTTTATTTTATCTATATTTTTAACTAGCCACTCTTGGCATTTCTCTTCAAATTGAATGTTATATTTAGTTTTTGAATTATCAACACTTGCGGTACGCTGCTTACTTCTTAAATCTTGACATTCAAATGCTAGATTTGCAAAAGGATGGCCAATATCCATTTCTTCCCGCCAAACCAATCCTGCGGCGGTTACACTTATTTCATGGACAAGAACACAACAAGGAAATTTTTCTCTTACTTTTGCTTTTTCTTTAAATACAAATTTTACTTTTTTAGGAGACATGATTTATTTAAGCAAAACCATATATTATGTCAATATTAAATTGCTTATAATACTCTTAAAAATTTCCGATTGTTCTAAAATGCCTGAATCTGATTTTTGACGAATGGCACTCGATAATGGGATTGCGCCTAAAAATTCTATATTGCGCTTTTGCGCTTCGGCTTTCACCGTTTCATGGCCGAAAATATGGCTTTCATGGCCGCAATTATCACAAATATGGGTGCTCATATTTTCAATCAATCCCAAAACGGGTACATCGGTTTTGGCAAACATATTAATGGCCTTTACAGCGTCAATTAATGCCAAGTCCTGCGGGGTTGAAACAATTATCGCACCTGTAACATCAATTTTTTGGGCAATGGTCAATTGTGCATCCCCCGTCCCTGGTGGCATATCAAGGATAAGAAAATCTAACGGATTGCCTTCATCATCATCCCATTTTGTATCGCGTAGCATTTGGTAAATTGCACTTTGCACCATAGGGCCGCGCCAAATCATAGCCGCATCTTTTTCTGTCAAAAAACCCATCGACATAATTTTCATTCCATACGCCTCAAAAGGAATGATTTTTTCATCCTTTTGCTCAGGCTTTTGAATGGGAAGATTGGTTAAGGTTGGTATGCTAGGGCCATAAATATCGCAATCTAATACTCCTACCGATTGCCCAGCTTGGGAAAGGGCATAGGCCAAATTAATGGCCACGGTTGATTTGCCAACGCCCCCCTTACCCGATGCCACGGCAATAATATGTTTTGCCGCAATTTTTAATTTTGGGTTTTTATTCATACCGTGTGGGTCGGGCGCAGATGATTTTTCTGCTGTCAAAATCGCTGTCACTGATTCTATACCATCAATATTGCCTACTCGTGCTTGCGCATCTAACCTTAAATCTTCGAGCGCTGTTCCTTGCGCAGGATCAACAATAATTGAAAAAACAACATTTAAATGATCATCAATGTGTAATCCTGATATTTTATCTGGCGATATGATATCTTTTAAACACTCTAAAATCTGGGTTTTTATACGATCTTGCATTGAAAAATATTACCTTTATCGTCTTGCGTCGTGGACAAAAAGCGTTATTGTGATGAAAATAGATTTAACAATTGAAGTTGTCTTAAATCAAGACCGATTACAACGCATATTTCAAATACGAAGGACAAATATAAATGTCAGACGATAAAAAAGGCTCAGGCAAGAACCCTTGGGGCAATAATAAAGGCAGTAAAAAAGGGAATAGCACCAAAGGTGACAGTAATCGTCCCCCATATACGCCTAAAAGTCAGGGGTCAAAATCGGACAATACAATTGATTTAAATGAAGCCCTTTTGCGGGCAAAAAATGATTTGAACGGTATGATCCCTGGTAATTTGGGTGGCGGTCTGATTGGTATTATTGTTGGTTTGGTTCTCTTGGCGATATTTATTACCATGTGTACTTATATCGTAAAACCGGGTGAGCAAGCCGTAATTCAACGTTTTGGCGCATGGGAACGTACCAAATCGGAAGAAGGGTTAAGTTTTAAATTCCCCAACCCAATTGAAAAAGTAACCAAAGTTAATGTAAACGAAATTCGTAAAATGAATATCGGATTTGCCGAAGCATTTGGTCGCGGCAATGCCAATGCCCAAGACATCCCTGAGGAAAGCTTGATGTTAACCTCTGACCGTAACATCGTTGATATTGATTTGGTGGTGCAGTGGAATATTAAATCTGCTGAAGACTTCCTTTTCAACATTAATGACCAAGAATCCACGGTGAAAAAAGTGGTCGAAAGTGCCATTCGTGAAGAAGTCGGGCAAACAAACATGTTCCCGATCATCACAACCGACCGTGACCGCGTTGCCCAAGAAACCAAGGCGATTATTCAAAATAATTTGGATGAATATAATTCTGGTGTAAATATTACGCAAATTCTGATCCAACGTGCCGAAGTGCATCCTGATGTGCAACAAGCGTTCCAAGATGTTCAATCAGCAAAGCAAGATGCAGAAGATGTCCAAAACCGTGCCCGCGCCTATCGTGAAGATATTTTGCCCAAAGCTCGTGGTGAGGCCATTCAACGCGTTCAATCCGCCGAAGCATATAAGGAATCAACTGTTGCAAAGGCGACAGGTGATGCAACCCGATTTAATTCAATCTATGAATCCTACCTTACAGGTAAAGAAGTAACAAAGAAGCGTTTATACCTTGAAACAATGGAAGAGGTTTTAGGCAATTCACAAAAAATTATTTTGGATCAAGGCAAAAATGGCCAGGGTGTTGTGCCGTATTTACCGTTGAACGAGTTAACATCTGGCAATACAAAAAAACAAAATCAATAAGTCGATTATAAAAAGCAAAAGAGAATAAAATGCAGAGCAAAACAATTACAACAGGATTAGCAGTATTTTTTGGTATAATTATACTTCTATCCCTTTCCATTTTCATCGTTGATCAACGTGAACAGGCGCTTGTCCTTCAATTGGGTAATCCTGTTGGAGAATCACGTGGGCCAGGCCTTCATTTTAAAATACCTTTTATTCAAGAAGTTCGTCGTTTTGACCGCCGCGTTTTATCCGTTGACCCCGAGCCAGAGCAAGTTGTTATCGCCAGCTCCACCATTATAACACCAGAGCCAAAAAGTGACATTGTTGCCGAAGTTGTTATTGAAGGGTCTGAAAATATTGTAAGCGAGCGCCCCAAAATTCAAAATGTAAGTGGGGAGCCAATTATCGTTGATAGTTTTGCCCGTTACAAAATTATTGATCCGCTTCAGTTCCTTAAAACCCTTGGTACCATCAATATTGCGAACCAGCGTTTAAACAATATTCTAAACGATGCGACCCGCGCCGTTTTGGGTAAAACAAGCTTGAAAGAATTATTATCCGAAGAACGTACCGTTGTGATGAATGATATTCGCGCCCGCGTGAACCGTAAAATTCAACAAGATGAATTGGGTATTGAAATTGTTGATGTGCGTATTGTGCGTGCCGATCTTACAAACGAACTTCGTACCTCCACCGTGCGTCGAATGATTTCTGAATTACAAGAACGCGCCACCGAAACCCGTGCAAAGGGTGAAGAACGTGCAAAAGAAATTCGTGCTCTTGCCAACCGTGAACGTACAGTGATCTTGGCCAATGCCGACCGTGATGCCGAAATTCTTCGTGGTATTGGGGATGAGGAATCAATTCGTATTTATACTGGCGCATATAATAAGGATACCGAGTTTTATGGCTTTATGCGATCCATGGATGCTTACAAAAATACATTGGCTGATTCAGAAACACGTTTGATTTTATCACCCGATAGTGAGTTTTTCCGTTATTTTGAAAATATTAGATAAATATGATAGATCCTACATTAAAAAATAACTTTGGGCGTCATGCCTTTTTACCTTTGATTTCAGGGGCATTTTTATTTTTTATTTTGGCTTTTATATTTCTGATTATATTTGATAGTCCTAAATATAGTGCTTATTGTTTTATTATTAGTGCGCTAAGCATGGGGTTTTTTCTATTTATAATTGGTATGAGTACCTTTGTTGAAAACTTTAAAACTTACTATACAGATCAAACAAGTATTACTTTAAATAAATATGGTCCCAATGCCGTTTATGAAGGAAAGATTCCATTTATCTTTAATCAAATTGTCTGTTTTATTTTTGGTTTTACTGGAATATTTATTATTGGTTTTGTAGTATATTCATATTTGAATTAATGTCGTTATTATGGATAGTCTATTTTCACATATCTTATTGGCTATCGCCTTGATATTTGTCATTGAAGGCCTGATTTATGCCCTTTTTCCAAAGCAAATTCAAAATATTATGAAGATGGCATCGGAACTGGATAGTGAGAAATTTCGTTATTATGGTGCGTCGATGGTTGCCGTTGGCATAATTGGTATTTGGCTTTTACAAAAAATCTTATTTTAAAATTGATCTCGTATTGAAATAACAAAGAATATAAAAGGATATAAATATGACTCTGAATAAATTTATTCTGAAACAAATCACTCTTACCTTTATGTTTATCTTGATGATGGCACCCATCGCATCTGTTAACGCGCGTGAGGTTATGGTTGATAACGCACCGGGGTCATTTGCCGATTTGGCAGAAAAACTTTTGCCTTCTGTTGTCAATGTATCCTCCACCGCAAAAATTGAAGAATATGGTGAAGGTATGGGCGATATGCCCCATGGTATGCCCGATTTTCAATTCCCCGAAGGATCGCCCTTTCAAGACTTCTTTGAAGATTTTATGAACAATAGAAACCGAATGAACGGCCCTTCTCAACCTGCATTGCCTCCCGCGTCTTTAGGGTCTGGCTTCATTATCGATTCTGAAAATGGATATGTTGCCACCAATTATCATGTTGTACGCGATGCTGAAGAAATTCGTATTACATTGCATGATGACACAACAATTCCTGCTGAAATGGTCGGATATGATGAAAAAGTGGACGTTGCCGTTTTAAAAGTTGAAACCGATAAACCCTTAACTGCTGTAAAATTTGGTCAATCCAATATTATGCGTGTGGGTGATTGGGTTGTGGCCATTGGAAATCCCTTTGGTTTAGGCGGCACGGTTACGGCAGGTATTATTTCCGCCCGTCAGCGTGATATAAATTCAGGCCCCTACGATGATTATATTCAAACCGACGCCTCCATTAACCGTGGCAATTCGGGTGGCCCTATGTTTAACCTTAAAGGTGAAGTGATTGGTATAAATACGGCGATCTATTCCCCCTCTGGTGGGTCTGTTGGGATTGGGTTTGCTATCCCTTCTAATTTATCAAAGCCGATTATTGATCAACTTATCAAATATGGTAAAACCCGCCGTGGATGGTTAGGCGTTCGTATTCAAACCGTTACCGAAGAAATCGCGGAAAGTTTAGGCCGTGGAGATAATAAAGGTGCATTGGTCGCGGGTGTCACGCGTGATGGTCCCGCCGAAGAAGCAAAACTTCAACCCGGTGATATTATCTTAGAATTTGATGGTAAAGAAGTCGATACAATGCGCGCCCTGCCCCGTATTGTTGCAGAAACACCAATTGATGCTGATGTTGTCGTGCGATATTGGCGCGATGGTAAAATGAGCCGTGCTAAAGTATCCATTGGTGAATTGGAAAAAGCCGAAGAAGATGGATTACTTGCAGAGAATGGGTTCTTACCCAAAGAAATGCCAAATAAAGGGTCAGATATTGATTCCCTTGGTATGACCGTGACACGTATTACCCCATTGGCACGTGAAACATTTGGATTAAGCCAAGATGTCGAAGGTGTTGTTGTCACCAAATTAGAAGCACGTGGTGAAGCCGCCAAGGCAGGCATTGTCATTGGTGATGTCATTGAGGAAATTAACAAACAACCCGTTTCCTCTCCCGATGAATTTACAAAAGTTATTGGTAAGGCAAAGAAATCTGGAAAAACTTTTGTCCTTCTTTTGGTTAATCGTGAAGGCGATATTCGTTTTATGGGTATCAAGCTAGCGGATGAAAAAGACAGCGAAGCAGACACCGAAAACCGTAAAAAACAATAATCTGTATTTTTATAAAAATTTAAAAAGGGCGCATCATTTATGAAGAATAATGATTTGCCTTTTTATGATATTCACGTTGTTGCAGGGCCAACGGCGAGTGGCAAATCTGCTCTTGCCCTTGAATTGGCTCAAAAACAAGATGGCATTATCATCAACGCAGATTCCATGCAGATTTACGATGGAATGGCTATTTTAACGGCGCAACCACCCGCCGAGGATTTAAAAAAAGCGCCCCATGAATTTTACGGATACCTTCATCCAAACCAAAGTTTCTCCGCCGGTAATTGGCGCGAATTGGTTGAACCGCGTATTCATACATTATTAGAACAAGGCAAAGTCCCAATCATTACAGGTGGCAGTGGGTTATATATTAATGCCCTCCTTTACGGCCTGTCGCCCATGCCTGATATACCGCAAGATATTCGTGATGCGGCGGGTGAAAAGCAAAAGCAGCTAGGCAATCCCAATTTTCATGCCGCGCTTATGGAACGTGATCCAATCATGGGAACACGCCTTGAACCTTCCAATACGGCACGCCTTATTCGCGCATGGGAGGTGCTAGAATTTAGTGGGAAAAGCCTTTCTGAATGGCAAGCCTTACCCAAATTAGAGCCACCGCAAAACTGGCAATTTACAGTACATTTGGTCATGCCCGACCGTGAGGTTTTATATGATCGCTGCAATCAACGCTTTATCCAGATGATGGAGCAAGGTGCATTGGATCAAATATATGAGTTTAATGCACGCGTTCAATCTGGTGAGGTTAACGATGATGTTTTACTGACCAATGCTTTGGGGTATAAACCCCTTACCGCATATATCAATAATGAGATATCAAAGGAAGAGGCCATTGAAAAAGGGCAAGCAGAAACAAGGCGCTATGCCAAACGACAAGTTACATGGTTTCGCCATCAAATAAAAAAGAATAAACATGTTGCAAATATTAACTGGGTTGCGTAACAATATAACCATGATACAAAATATTAAGTTTTTAAATGTTTTTTTAGTCGTGGTGCTGCTCTTATCGAGCGCGCTAATGATTTCATTTTGAAATAATATTTTAAAGTCTGAAAAAAGTTAGCGCCCTGAATGAAAATTCGGGGTTTTTTATTGTTTAAATTACAAGATAGTTGGATAAATTAACGAATTAAGGTATAGACAATGACTATGAAAACCGTTGCAAAAAAAATTACACAAAAATCTTCTGATGTTATATCCGAAGTTGTTTCTCCTACAAAAAAAATGTCTGGTGCAGACATGGTTATTGAGGCCTTAATCGAGCAAGGCGTTGATACAATTTTTGGATATCCTGGCGGGGCAGTTTTGCCCATCTATGATGCCATTTTTAAACAAGATAAAGTAAAGCATATCTTATGCCGCCATGAACAAGGTGCGGCACATGCCGCCGAAGGATATGCCCGATCAACGGGAAAAATTGGCGTTATTTTGGTCACCAGCGGCCCCGGTGCAACCAATGCGGTAACGGGATTAACCGATGCGTTATTAGATTCAATTCCCCTTGTGTGTATTACAGGCCAAGTGCCAACCTTTTTAATTGGAAATGATGCCTTCCAAGAAGCAGACACCACAGGAATTACGCGTCCTTGTACCAAGCATAATTATTTGGTGAAAGATGTTGATCAACTTCCCAATATTCTGCATGAGGCATTTCATGTTGCAGGCACGGGACGTCCCGGCCCTGTTGTTATTGATTTACCAAAGGATATTCAATTTGCCGAAGGCGAATATATTGGTAAAAAAGAAGCCATCACCCATATCTATAAACCCCAAACCGAACCCGACCTCGCCCAAGTTGAAGCCGCCGTTGAATTAATGGCCAATGCTAAACGCCCCGTATTTTATACAGGGGGCGGCGTTATTAATGCAGGCCCCAAGGCCAGCAAAGATTTAACCGCCCTTGTTCATAAAACTGACTTTCCAATCACCAGCACTTTAATGGGTTTAGGGTCATTCCCTGCCCATGATGAACAATGGCTTGGAATGTTAGGTATGCACGGCACATACGAGGCAAATTGGTCAATGCATGATTGTGATGTGATGATTAATATTGGCGCACGATTTGATGACCGTGTAACAGGGGCAACCGACAGATTCTCCCCCATTCGCAAAAAATTCATGTTGATATTGACCCCAGTTCAATTAACAAAATTATTCAAGTTGATATTCCCATCATTGGTGATGCGGGACGCACGATTGAGTTAATGTTAGAGATTTGGAAGAAAAAGAAATATAAAGCCGACCAAGAGGCGCTAAATAAATGGTGGTCACAAATTGATGAGTGGCGTGCGAAAGATTGTTTAGCTTACAAAAAAAGTGATACTGTAATTAAACCACAATATGCGTTGGAGCGCTTAAATCATTTTTTACAAATTGATCAAAAAGAAAATAAGCGCGATCACTTTATCACAACCGAAGTTGGTCAACACCAAATGTGGGCGGCGCAATTCCTTCCCTTTAATAAGCCAAACCGTTGGATGACATCGGGTGGCTTGGGCACAATGGGTTACGGCCTTCCCGCAGCCATTGGCACGCAATTGGGTAATCCCGATGGCATGGTAATTGATGTGGCTGGCGAAGCATCCATTTTAATGAATATTCAAGAAATGAGTACGGCTATTCAATATAATCTGCCTGTAAAGATTTTTATTTTGAATAATCAATGGATGGGAATGGTACGCCAATGGCAAGAATTGCTGCATGGGGAACGTTATTCCCAAAGCTATACAGAAAGCTTGCCTGACTTTGTAAAATTGGCCGAAGCCTATGGTGGTGTTGGTTTACGTGCAACAACACCTGATGAGCTTGATGGTGTTATTCAACAAATGTTGGCGACAGATAAGGTTACAATTGTTGATGTAAATGTTTGTCAGTCTGAAAATTGTTTTCCAATGATCCCATCAGGCAAGGCACATAATGAAATGATTTTGGCCGCAGATGCCGAACAATTTGATAAGAAATTGGTGTAAGATATGGTTATTAATAATGATAATAAAAAAAGTGTTTATGGCGATGGCCCTTTAAATCGTGTTATTGAACGTCACACTTTATCGGTTTTGGTCGATAATGAACCGGGCGTCCTTGCCCGCGTTATTGGTTTATTTTCTGGCCGTGGTTATAATATTGAAAGTCTAACCGTTGCCGAAGTGAGCAAACAAAAAAATCAATCCCGTATGACAATTGTTACTGTGGGAACACCCGATGTGATTGAACAAATTAAAAATCAATTGGGGCGTTTGGTTCCCGTCCATAAAGTAACGGATTTAACCGCCACTGGTCCCCACGTATCACGCGAATTGGTTTTGATTAAAGTGGTTGGAAATGGTGACAAACGAATTGAGGCCATTCGTACCGCTGATATTTTCCGCGCGCGTGTGGTTGATTCCACACCCGATCATTTTGTGTTTGAAGTCACAGGATCAACAGAAAAGGTTGATGCCTTTGTTGATTTAATGATTCCCCTTGGCATGGTGAATATCAGCCGTACAGGCGCCGCCGCCATTTCACGCGGGAAAGACCAATTTTAATTGTATCAATAGCTTTAGGCGTGCAGGCACGTTATGGCGACATAAATTAAACATATAAAAAAGAAGGAAAAAAATGTCTAAAACAAATGTAACCCCCCTTAAGGCGGATGAGCCCGAAAATAAAACATCAATGCGCGTTTATTACGATAGTGATTGTGATGTTAATTTAATCAAAAATAAAAAAGTTGTTGTTATTGGATACGGATCACAAGGTCATGCCCATGCCGCAAATTTAAAAGATAGTGGCGCAAAAGAAGTACGCATCGCCCTTCGTCCCGAAAGCTCAACCAATAAAAAAGCCAATGAAGCAGGCTTTGAAACAATGGATGTGAGTGAGGCTGCAAAATGGGCCGATGTCATGATGATGGCAACACCAGATGAATTACAACGCGAAATTTATTACAACCACCTTCATGATAATATGAAGGAAGGCGCGGCATTAATGTTTGCCCATGGTTTAAACATTCATTTTAATCTGATTGAGCCTCGTGATGATTTAGACATCTTAATGGTTGCCCCAAAAGGCCCCGGCCATACCGTGCGCGGGGAATACCAAAAAGGCGGCGGTGTGCCATGCCTTATTGCCATTCATCAAGATGCCACCGGAAATGCCCAAGATATTGGCCTATCTTACGCCTCCGCCATTGGTGGGGGGCGTTCTGGCATCATTGAAACATCTTTTCGTGAGGAATGTGAAACTGATTTATTTGGGGAGCAAGTCGTCCTTTGTGGCGGCCTTTGTGAGCTTATTAAAGGCGGATTTGAAACATTGGTTGAGGCAGGATACGCCCCTGAAATGGCCTATTTTGAATGCATGCATGAGGTAAAATTGATCGTAGATCTTTTGTATGAAGGTGGTATGGCAAATATGCGCTATTCAATCTCAAACACGGCTGAATATGGTGATTATGTTACGGGCCCACGCATTGTGACCGATGAAACCAAGGCAGAAATGAAACGCGTATTGGAAGATATTCAATCGGGTCGTTTTGTCCGTGACTGGATGCAAGAATGTAACGCAGGACAACCAAGCTTTAAAGCCACCCGCCGTAACAATGCCGAACACGGTATTGAAGAAGTTGGCGAGCGTTTACGCTCCATGATGCCATGGATCAAGAACAATCAGTTGGTTGATAAAGATAAAAATTAAGCTTTTTAAAATCCCTCAAACATATGAGAGCGCTATGGCTTATTTACAATAATAACATTATAACAAATAAAAAAACCTTTCCTATTTCAAAAGGAAAGGTTTTTTATAGAATTTCTTTTATTTATTTACCAACCATTACTGTTTTAATATTTACAAATTCTTTCATTCCAAATCCGCCATGTTCACGGCCATACCCACTATCCTTTACACCACCAAATGGTAAATTTGGTTGTGATGCAAAATATCCGTTAATACAAACCATTCCTGTATCTAATTTTGAACGGGCAATTTCTTTTGCGTGGTCTTCGTCTTTGGAAAAAATTCCGCCTCCTAAACCATAACGATGGTCGTTTGAAATACGGATAGCATCTTCTTCATCTTCTGCAATTATTAAGGATGCAACAGGTCCAAAAAGCTCATCATCATATGCAGGCATATCTGGTTTAACATTTTCTAAAATAGTTGCAGGGTAGAAGAAACCTTTGCCATCTGGAATTTCACCACCCAAAATGCATTTTGCACCATTTCTAACTGATTCTTGAACTTGCTCATGTAAATTATCGCGTAAATCTTTTCGTGCCAACGGCCCCATATCAGTATCGGGATTTGTTGGATCTCCAAAATTCACTTGTTTCATTCCTTCAACAAATTTTTCTTTAAATTCTTCATAGACATCTTTTACGACAACAAATCTTTTTGCAGCTACACAAGTTTGCCCTGAATTTTGTGTTCTGCCTTGAATACATGCTTTTACAGCTGTCTCAAGATCTGCATCTTTCAAAATAAGGTAAGCATCACTTCCCCCCAATTCAAGAACCGTTTTCTTTAAACAAGCTCCTGCTTTTTCTGCAACTATTTTTCCTGCAGCTGAGCTTCCCGTTAATGTTACACCTCTAACTTTATCATGCTCAATTAGACAGTCTATTGTATCATTATCAACATATAGAACAGAAAATACATCTTTTGGTAATCCTGCCGATTCATATATTTCACGGATTAATCCCGCCGTACCCCAACATATTTCTGCATGTTTGAAAACTGTCGAGTTTCCAGCCATTATATTTGCAATGCTATAACGAATGACTTGGTATAAAGGAAAATTCCAAGGCTGCATTCCTAAAATTACGCCAATGGGTTGATGCGTAATGATTGCTTTTCCTTGTGAAAAATCACGATGCTCATCTTGTAATTCTAAAGGCCCATTTTCTGCCGTGTAATTGCAAATACCTACACAAAGATCAACCTCTCCTTCGCCAACCTTAATAGGCTTCCCCATTTCTTCACACATTAGTTTAGTAATCTGGTCTTTATTATTACTAATTTCTTCGCCTATTTTTTTAATAATTTTCGCCCGTTCATCTAATGATGTCTTACGCCAATTTAAGAAAGCCTCATGAGCATTTTCAACAATATTTTCTGCTTCTTCCATTGTTTGCCTTTCAAAAACACTTGTTTTTTCTTCTGTCGAAGGATTAATGTTTTCTACATAGCTTTTATTGTCTTTTTTGGCTTGAGCTTGTCCCATGATTATTCTTTCTTGTTTGAAATTACTTATCTTACTAATGTGAAATAGGGGATAAAGTTTACTATAAATTTAATTCATTACACTCTATAGTCTTCAAAACGGATAACATATATGTCACCATTAACGTTAAATTCTAAAGAATACAGTAAATTTATATAAGGTGTCATCTACGTGCATCGGCATTTATTATAATGGTTTCTACGAACACGGTAAGAATTTATGCGTATATTGATAATTACACTCAATAACCTTGATATTATTTGAATAGGCAAAAATGAAGCAAGATAATATTGTAAAAGGAATGATATCAGGCTTGCTGGCCTTTTTTATGTTGGCGGTGATGAATGTTTTTGCAAAATTATTGAGCGAACATCACCATGTTATTGAAATTGCATTTTTTCGAAATTTAATTGCAACGCTTCCCTTTCTCTTCCTCATTTTTGTGATGAAGAAAAAGGAAATTACAAAGATAAATCAACGCCCCTTTGGCGTGGTTGCACGCGCGGTTATTGGCACGATTAGCTTGGTTGTCACCTTCGCCGCCTTTGCCGCCATGCCAATGGCCGATACAACTGCCTTTTTATTTACCTCTTCGTTATTCATCCCCATATTGGGCATAATTTTCTTATCTGAAAAAGTTGGCATTTACCGATGGTCCGCCATTTTAATTGGGTTTGCGGGCGTGCTAGTCATGCTTCAACCCACGGGGGCGTTTAATTCATTGGGGGTTACCTTGGCATTAAGTGCGGCATTAATGCACGCCGTATTGCAAACAATTCTAAGGTATTTGGGGCGCACTGAAAAACCCGAGACCATTACATTTTATTTTGTCGCCATTGGTACGGTTGTGGCCGCATTGCCATTGCCATGGATATTTACAATGCCATCATGGTCAGATTTGCCTTATATTTTAGGATTGGGTATATCGGGGGTATTGGCGCAATTCTTACTTTCCATTGCCTTTGGTCATGCGCCTGCGGCGGTAGTTACCGTGTTTAATTATTCGGGATTAATTTGGGCCACCTTTTTTGGATGGGTTATTTGGCAAGAATGGCCATCCGAGGCTATCCTTATCGGTGGATGTATCGTCATCCTCTCCAACGTATTTGTTATCTGGCGGGAGAATAAAGTAAGAAAATTAAAAGGGGAGCGTATTCGCGCCAAGTTTTAATTGATAGATTAGTTTAACCGCAACCCATTTTCATCAAACGCACCAATATATTTTTTGGTATGCCAGTCTTGCACCAAAAATGATCCATATTGTTTCTGGCTAGAAATACCGTAGATCGTATCAATGGTTTGTGTTACGCGGCGTTTGTCCAACCCCGATAAATGATAAAAATTCTCACCCACAATCAAAACGGGTAAATTATTTTTACCAATGGTTTGGTCACGGATAATATCCACCTGATAAAAACCTTTTACCAATTCTATCTTATCTTTTTGAGATGTCCAATCCTCAACATACCAATTTTCATCTTCCCATTGTGGTATTTGCAAATGCCTAGTGCTTTCAAGATAGGGGCGAAAAGGCTCATAAATAGAGGTATGCTTTTTAAAAGATTCTAGGCTTTTCCATGTGGGGCGTGTTTCTGCCATAGCGTTTTGTATAAAAAACATCGTTGTAACAGCGAAAAGTATAAAAAAAGTTTTTATCATTATATATCAGTATCTTATCATTATAAACGGGATGTTAACCATTCTTATGATACACTATAAATATGATTGATGCTATCTCATCTGCCCTATCGGGGTTAAATAATGCAAGCGCAAGGATTGAGCGCGGGGCGGCCAATATCGCCTCGGGCAGCGACCAAAATCGTATTATTGAAGATATTGTCGATATCAAACAAGCCGAAGTTAGTTATAAGGCCAATATCGAAGTTCTAAAAGTCGCCCAAGACCTATCAAAAGAGCTTATCGAAAGTTTTGATCGCTCAGTATAAATACATTTCACCTAGAAACATTTATCCTGTTTTCTTAAGAGAGCGATAAGGACAAATATATCTAAATTTTTTCGATCTCAGCAAATTCATAAATTTTATGACTAATGATAAGATGGAGCATATTTAAATGCTCCAAACCAAATATTAATTTTTTTAAGATATAAATTTGCAAAAAAATGATAAGCAAGTCTTTGCTGAAATAAAAAAAGAACGATGATTTAAACCGTATTGTTACTATTGTCTTTACAATGCCGTTATAGTCTATGGCAGGACTTCTTGACCATCCCAATCAAAACATTTCCCTGTATTCTCAGGTTTAATTTTATCAATTACCTTCAACAGCGATTGTGCAGAAAATTCAGGTGTAAATAGTTTATTTGCTGGCACATTTAATTTAAAGGGCTCAGATAAATTTGTATCAACCGTACCGGGGTGAAGGCCAATAATACAAGCCGATTTATTACGCCGTGCCACTTCGATAGAGGCAGTTTTTACCAGCATATTTAATGCCGATTTTGAGGCGCGATAGGCGTACCATCCCCCCAATTGATTGTCCGTTATACTGCCCACCCTTGCAGATAAATTTCCAAAAACTGATTTACGCTCGCGGTTTAATAAGGGAAGAAAATATTTCATTACAAGGGCGGGGCCAAATGTATTGATGGCAAACACTTTTTCAAAATTCTCAAATTTTATGTCGCGTAAACTGCGTTCGGGCGATGTATCCCCAACGCTTAAAATTCCTGTGGCATTAATAATAATATCAAATTTTATATCTTTTATTTTTACAAATGCATTATCAAAGGATTTCTCCTTCGTAATATCTAACTCTATCCATTGCGTATTTTGCGGTGAATTATCAGGTTGTTTTCTTGAAAAGGCATATATTGTAGAAACTTTATCACACATGCTTAGCTCTTGTATAAAAGCATTCCCTATTCCGCCCGTGGCACCGATAATTGCAATATTTAAGTCTTGATCAAAAGTTGATAACATTATTTGTCCTGTAGGTTTTGTAAATTATATCTTATTATAAATTACAAAATTAATTATTGAAGAGAAATAATCATGCAAACAATATCTGTACAAGATGCTCATAAATTAATGACGCAAGAAAAGGTAACTTTGATTGATGTCCGCGAGGAAGACGAGTTTAAGCAAGCCCATATTGAAGGGGCGCAACTGGCTCCTTTAAGTAATTTGCCTGTTAATATCAAAGATGTTCAAATCCCTAAAGATAAAAAAGTAATTATTTATTGCCTAAAAGGGGGAAGAAGCGCGCAAGCCATAGAGTTCTTAAGTGAGAATATACTCAAAGATTTTAATGTTTATAATTTAGAAGGCGGCATAAAAGATTGGGCTGAGCAAGATCTACCTCTCGTCCAACCTAATACTATCTAACTATAAAGAAACCCGCAGTTATTGCTAACTGCGGGCTCTGTGGTGGGGAAACTTTATTTTTAGCCTAAGGCTGATCTTCTATCATATAAGCCTGAACCAATGGGTCTTAATTGACGAGTGATTTGGCGTCTGACTTCTTTATTATCTTGTTCAATATCTTTCTCAGGAATAGGTCTTGCCGATAATTGAGTACCTTCCGATATAGGATTCACCCATCTATCTTCACCTCTCAAGGTCCATCCTAACTTTTTATAAAAATCTCTTGAATCAGTACTATTTGTAGTTCTTGTATTTAAATATAATTTATCGCTAGGTTTAATTTCTTGAACAGATCTACTTGGCACAGCAGCTTGCCCATTCAACAATGCGCCTTGCACCATAGGTAAGAATACATGCCCCAAACCATTATGTTGATGCTCTGGAAATAAGCCTACTTTATAAATTTCAGAATTACGTGCTGATAATCCAAATTTATCGGATAGGCTAGAATCAAATCCAGCTTTTATTGCTATACAAAATCCAACAGCTTCTTCGCCCCTCATGAAATACCAACAATGAGTACGCTTACCCTCTAATTTTGATTTTGTGCGTTCGCGTTTATTCTTATCTTGATGCTCGGAGCGTAAATTCCAGCCATCTCCAATTTTTTCTAAATTATCTAGGATTACATCGTAAGTCGCTTTGACTGGTTTTATCCAAAGGTTCTCTGAACCAGCACGTGCTAAACTGTCATGTGGAACAGCAGGTGGAGGTGCTTCCATAATAAAGTGCGTCATCAAAAATTCGTTAGAAATTCCAGTCATTATAATACTCTTGCTACGTTATCCCATGCGATATTAAATAAAATTTTCATTGATTGTGCTAATTCAGCATTTTTAAATGTACGTATTGATACGTTATCTTCTTCAAATGTAAAAAAACCAACCTTATTACCGTATATATATATTGTTTTATTGCTAAACTTATCTTTGGGAAAACCTCTATATTCTGCGATTTTTCCTGCAATTAAATTTGTTTCATTCTCTTCAACAATAATTTTAAATTTACCTTTTTCTTCTATCTTTTGCATACGTTCAGAATGCTTTTTATAAAAATCTTCACCTAACCATTTTATTAAAAGATTAGGAACACCGTTAAATAAGAAAATATCACATTTTGCATTTGCTTCTGAGTAAACATCATCAAAAAATTCTCTTATACCAATCTGACCTTCATATTGTATAATCTGATTACTTTCCCATCTCACACCATCATTTTCGCCGAATGCTATACCTTCGCGTTCGTAAAAGCGCTGTATTTCTGCATTGCGGGACATTGAAATGTCGCTTTGGCCGCTTTCAATTTTAGATAGCGTATTGGCTGCTATCCCTAAATATTCTGCTACATGGCCTTGCGATACATCTAACATCGCGCGTGCCGCTCTCATCTGTGTCGGTGTAATCATTCTTTTCCCCTAGGTTTTCAATGCTTTTAAGCTAAAGTTAACCATTTATTAAGCAATTACAAGTCATCTTATACATATGAAAAATACTTCTTGCAAGGGATTTTTTTAATTATTTTACAGAAAAAATATCCTTTATAGGTTATTTCCTCACTTTTTTAACTATTTATTAACTTTTATTCTTTACAAATAGAACATAATTAAGTATTATGAAAACAATTAAGGCCAGTATTATGAACGTTATTGAATTTAGAAATGTTGTACCAATGTTTCTTCCACAAGTGGAGCAGTCTATGACTGATGAAAAAGACATATATAACGACGATATGAGAGATGATGTTTCTCTATTTGACGTAAAAAATTTATACGATATTGCTTATGCTATCAAAGATACTGGCGATGAGGATAGCGCTATACAATTCAAAGAGGCATTAAGCGCCGCGGTTAAGTTGGATATGGTTTACAGACGCCAATTAGCCAATAATAAACAAATTAAGCCCGATTATTACCAAAATTACGCTGTTCAAATTGAACAAAAAAACAAAACTTCTTTAGATAAGAATAAAGCTGCTTAATTTCTTTTTCTTCATTTTATATTAACCAAAAGTCCGCATCCTCCCCTTTGCGGACTTTTTGCATACATAGATAAAATTTAACATAAATTTTTACAGAAAGAAGATGATTAAAACCCATTTTCGCGGTATTATAGATATATAACTCATGCAATTCCTTACTTTTCTATTTAATCAAAATTTCAGGTGTCTTTATGAAAAAATTTCTTTTTCTTACTTTATTACTTATCGCCCTTTCTTATCCGGCAATCACCCTTTTGGCGCAAGAGGCCGCGACAGATATATTAGAAGATATGTTGATTAAGGAAAATGTGGAAACAACACCACAAGACACCAAACAACACCCCCCTATTGTCGAAAATAATATTATTATTGATACAATGAGCGAGGATAAAAATACCGCTCAAGTTAAGAAAGATGAGGAAAAAATTGTTGTTGAAGAAGTTATTTCAAACGATATTATTTCTGAAACCAATGTAATTGTGCCTGTAAAACCACGCAATCCTGATACCCAAGTCATTATAAAGCAACCCGAGGAAAACTTAGAAACGCCAACAAAAGCCCAAATAAACACACCTTTGGATGCCCCTATCTCCGATACTGGGGCAAGCCAAGTGATGATGGGCGATGTAACGCACCCACAACTTAACCTTTCTGAAGATAAATCAGAAATGATCCGCCTTAGTGAAAAGGCAGCGAGTGTTATAGTAGGCAACCCCAACCATATTAGTGTGTTGTTGGATACCCCTGATACTATTATCATTGTTCCACGCCTTGCAGGGGCAAGTCATTTTACCGTAATTGGTGAAAATGGCAAAGTCATTATGCAACGTCACGTTATTGTTGGCGCGCCAAAGGATAATTACATCCGCATAAGAAGAAGCTGTAATAGTGATGATCGTAATTGTCAGCAGACAAGCGTTTATTACTGCCCTAATACATGTCACCAAATTGTTGAAAACACGGGTGAGCGCCGCCGATAGTTTGATGTCGGTGTTCTATGGCTAACTCTTTCATTGTAATTCGTTTCTATTCATCGTATTTTAAAATTATATTAATTTTTAATGGATAGATACTATGTCACATACATCAACAAAAATTCTTGCTTTGTCACTTACCATTTTTCTTTCTGCCTGTGCAGGGGGAGCAACAGGAAGTTATAAAGGGAATAATAGCGCAAATTATGTGAAAGCAGAAAAGCCGTTACCAACAAAATCCATTGATAGATCAACAGAAAAAATGCTCGCCGATGCCGAGTTGGCAGGCGACAGCCAAACAATCCTCGCTGTTTTAAAAGATATCCATATGAAAAATAAAAATGACCCTATCGTTGCAACACGATATGGTCGCGCCTTGCGTGAAGATGATCAGATCAATGCCGCCTCCCGCATTTTAGAGCCTTATACAAAGGGAAATAATGTAAGCGATTCTGCATTAACAGAAATGGCCATGACACAATTGGCACTTGGCAATTTCCAAGCCGCAGAAAATTATGGTCAAAAAGCTGTCAATATTAACGATAGCAATGGACGTGCTTATCTGGCGTTGGGTACTGCGCTTGATGCACAAAAGCAACATCAATCTGCTGAAATTGCATTTCGTAAGGGGTTAGACAATTGGAAGGGTGATTCAACACCAATCTTAAATAATCTTGCTCTAAACCTCGCATCACAAGGTCATTTGGAAGAGGCCTTATCCTTGATTAATAAGGCGCAAGAAATGGCACCAGGTCGCATGGATTTGGAAAGAAACCGCCGCATTATTGCAACATTGCTTGAAACAACAAGCGGCCGTTCCTAAATTTTATAAATTAATCTTCTAAAGTAATATCGAGGGTGATTTCGGTATTTAATACTTTAGATATAGGGCATCCTTCTTTTGCTTCATGAAGGGATTTTTCAAAGGAATCTTTATCTGCGCCATTTAATTTTGCCTTAAATTCCAGATGGCTTTTTGTGATTTTAAAACCACCATCAACCTGATCCAATGTAACGGTACATTTTGTTGATAGTTCTTGGGGTTCAACACCATTATCTGCCAATTGCTTTGACAATGCCATGGTAAAGCATGATGAATGCGCCGCAGCGATTAGTTCTTCTGGGTTCGTTCCCGGCTTATCTTCAAACCGCGTATTAAAGCCGTAAGGTTGATTATCTAATGCTTTGCTTTTTGTAGTAATGTGGCCGGTGCCTTCTTTTAAAGACCCTTTCCATTGAACATTTGCTGAATTTTGTGACATGATTTTCCTTTTTATTTTTAAAAATTAAAACGTTATAGAAAGAAAACTATGAGGGGAGCATTTAAGTTCCAATTGCGCAAAAACCCGCGGTGGTTTATCCGCCCGATACCCCTGCATTTGATGCTTCAATCCCTGCAGGGCCCATAATCACGATGAACAAGGCAGGAATAAAAAATAGGATCATTGGTACGGTTAATTTGGGGGGCAATGATGCCGCCTTTGTTTCGGCGGCGGCCATTCTGGCTTCACGTAATTCTAATGCCATAACTGTTAAGGCTTGGGATACTGATGTACCATATTGTTCGGCCTGAATTAACGCCGTTGCAAATGATTTACCAAAACCGCCAACACGGCGACCAAAATCCGATAATGCCGCACGGCGATCATTTAACATCGCCATCTCCGCACTTAAAATACCAAGCTCCTCGGCCAAAATGGGGGAATGCTCGGACACTTCATCGGCAATACGCTCTACCGCTTGCTCCAACCCAATGCCGCCTTGCACACAAATTAGCATCATGTCTAAGGCATCGGGGAAGGATAGGCTAAGCTCTTGCGAACGTTTTGTTGCTTGGTTTTTAATAAGCAAACGGGGTAGGAAGAACCCTGCAAAAATTGCCCCAATCATTGTTAAAAATTGGACACCGTTTGATAATTCTTTATCGCTTGTACTGATAATAAAGAATGTGATGGCAACAAATAATATGGGTAGAATAAATTGTGCCCCAATATAAATAATCGGCGCGATAGGGTTTCGTATTCCTGCTTGTAATAATTGTATTCTAATTTTCTCACCAAATGCGCCTGCATATTGTTGTACTTTAAAAAATGTTGCGACGGAGTCTTTGGCAGATAATGTTTTATCCCCTTTTATTTTATTATTTTCTTTAGCGGTTTCAAACAACGCCTTCTTTTTCTTTGCAATTGTATCTTGATAATGGCTCTTCTTCTCATTTCGTTTTAAAATGGGAATGACAAAGGCAACGAATGAAGCGGCAGCACAAAGCGCGCTGACCAAAACAATAACCAAATCACTTGTTATTCCATACATATCTTAAATCCTAAAGTTAATCATTTGACGCATTATTAAACACCCAACCAACATCCAAAAAATTGCACCCCCTAACAAAAGCTTACCCATAGGCTCAATAAATAAAACTTCAATATATTCACGATTTAAAAAATACATTCCTGTTGCCACCAATATAGGAAGGGCTGCAATAATCGCGGCAGATGCCTTTGCCTCCGATGATAGGGCTTTAATTTTACGGCGCAATTTAAATCGTCCTCGAATTACTGTTGCTAAATTGCTTAAAACCTCGGAAAGGCTAGACCCTGTTTGGGTTTGGATGGCAATGGCGGTTGCAAACATTTGCATTTCGGGCAATGGCATACGTTCCGCCGCACTTAAAACGGCCTCTGGCAAAGGAACACCAATTTTTTGTTGTTCAAATATCCGCTCCATTTCCTCCCCCATTGGGCCTGTAAATTCGCGGGATACCATTTTTATGGCTTCACTAACGGGCATACCTGCTTTTAACAAACGCATCATGGATTCTAATGCATCAGGAAAATCTGCCATAAATTCTTTTTGTCTTTTTTTGGTTAATCGTTTTAAAAATAAACGAGGCAAACCTAAAAAAGCCGTAATAAAAACCAATATTTTTACAATCGGGGACAGTCCCATGATGGTTACAATTACAAAAAAACTAACCCCGCATATTAATGAATATATCCAAAACTTTTTAACCGTTGTTTCTAGCCCTGCTTGGGCAAGCATATCGCGAAGAGATGTTTTCTTACTATTTTTTTCTTTACCATCATGTTTTAATTTTTTTGATAATTCTGAACGGCGTTGATCTTGTGCGCTTGTCTTATTTTTATTTAATTGCGTGGCAGAAGATTTACCCTGCACCATCGATAACATATATTTTTTTTGCCGCTTGCGCATATTTGATACGATAAGCAACGTAATTACGCCAACAATCAAAAAAATTCCAATGGTGATAAGGGTCATTAACATCTATCCGTACGCCTCCTCCATCGCATCAAGAACAAGGTTCTCAACACCAAATTGGCGCGCCTTATCCCAAAATTTAGGACGCATTCCTGTTGATTTTAATTCAGTGATTAAACTGCCATCTTCATTTTCACCCAGATATTCAAGTTTAAATAAATCTTGCATGGTGACAACATCACCTTCCATGCCTGTAATTTCAGACACATGGGTGACTTTACGTGACCCATCACGCAGGCGTTGCACCTGAATAATCACATTAACAGCTGCAGAAATTTGTTCCCGCACGGCAGCGATAGGAAAGTTTAATCCCCCCATCGCAATCATATTTTCCATTCGTGATAACGCCTCACGCGGGTTGTTGGCGTGGACGGTTCCCATGGATCCATCATGACCTGTGTTCATTGCTTGCAATAAATCAAATGCTTCAGGGCCACGCACCTCACCCACGATAATACGTTCGGGACGCATACGCAGACAGTTTTTAACCAAATCACGCATGGTCACTTCCCCCACCCCTTCAAGGTTGGGGGGACGTGTTTCAAGACGTACAACATGCGGTTGTTGTAGTTGTAATTCACACGCATCTTCGCATGTTACAATACGCTCGCCCTGTTCAATATAACGGGTCAAACAGTTCAACATGGTTGTTTTACCAGACCCCGTTCCACCCGATACCAGAACATTCACGCGGCACCGCCCAATCGCCATAATAAGTTTTGCGGCACTGGGTGTCATTGACCCAAATTCAAGCAATTTTTCAAGGGTCAATTTATCTTTTGTAAATTTACGAATGGTCATACACGCCCCATCCACCGCCAGCGGGGGAATAATAACATTTACACGTGATCCATCGGGCAAACGCGCATCACAAATCGGGCTTGCTTCATCAACACGGCGGCCAATCGCCCCCACAATACGCTGACAAATTGTTGTCAGATGCTGGTTATCTCGAAATTTAATGTGCGATCGTTCAATCTTACCATTTATTTCAATATAAATTGTTTCAGGGCCATTAATCATGATATCGGCAATACCATCAATCTCTAGCAACTCCTCCAACGGGCCAAAACCAAGCATATCATCACCACATTCTTTGGCAATTTTTTGCAATTCGGTTGGGGTTAAATCAAGATTTCTAAAACGTGCAATTTCTTGAACGGCGGAATAGACTTCCTCCCGCGCTTCTTCAGATTTCATCCGTGCTAATGCTTTTAAATCAATCCCATCACGAAGGTCGAGCCAAATGCGGTTTCTTGCGCGTTGTAATCGCAAATTACTCACCGAATTTTCATCATTTTCCTCATCAACAATCTCTTCTTCCATTAGCATTTCATCATCATCCATGCTTTTTATTTGTTTTGGCTGTTCTTTTGCGATGGGTTTTTCTGTTTGCGGTTGTGAAACAGGTTCATTTGGCATCGTTGGCTGTGGCTTTTCTATGACTGGTTGCTCAATTTGAGTTTGAGGCGCTGAGGCTTCTTTAATCGGATCATCCACTTTAGATTCAATTTTTTGAGCGGGCGCGGCAATTGGTGTTGTAATTGGTGGCGCGACATTTGGTATAGTAGATGCGGCAGTCGACGCATCAGGCGTTTGGCTTTGCTCACTCGGCGTCACAGTTTCGGTAAATACAGGCTGATTTTCTTTAGCCGTCGGTTGCAGAACAGGCGCGGGCATGGGATCAAGTGTAGGTGCGGACGGTGGTGCGGGTGCGACAGGTGTTTCGATAATCGGATCATCTTGAACAAGATCAACAAAGGTATCCTCCGCCTTTGCGGCAGGTGCCTTTAACGGTAATTTAGTTTCATCGCCCGTTTTCTTTAGTTTCTTTTTTGGCGTGGTCGATGGTTTTCCCTTTTTTCCAAACATACCTTATCCTTTTTTTCCGATAGAATTAATTTTTGTCACAATTTTATCTAAAAATCCTGACGCATTTTGCGGTGTTTCAATATATTGCGACCCACCCAAAACGCGTTGCGCAATGGGAAGTAATGTATCAACAATTGACGCACCCGTTTTATCTTGGGTTAATCGGCGTCCTTCATTTTCAGACCCCACAAATAATTTTGCATCAAAGGGGACAACCACATCGGGTTTCATATCTAATGCAGACTCAATATCTTTTGCTGGTACTTCTTTGGCGGGGATCATTCCTGCCATGTTTACAATCAAATCAATATGGTTATCTTCTCCACCATGCAAAATTTTAATTTCGTTTATTAATGTTCGTGCCGCACGCAATGATGGTAATGTGGGTGTTGCCACCATTATAATTTCATGCGCCTTATTTAAAACCGTTCTTTTTAATGATGGGATTGCATCTGATAAATCAACCACCACAACGGGATAAGTCTGCATGATAAAATCAATTAAATCTTCATATTGCTGCGCATGAACAGATACCTCCAACATGGAATCTGCGCCTGTTGCCAATATTGTTAATTTGTCATTTACCTGATGTAGCATACGTTTAAACGAATCCATATCTTTGTTACTGGCAACTTTTACAGCCTCGTGTAATGTTGCGCTTGGTTCAAACCCCATTCCAACGCTTAAGGAAGACCATCCACCTGCCGCGTCCATTAGGAATGTTTTGTGATTTAATTTTTCAGATAAACCACACGCCAATCCTTGCGTTAATGAGGAGGCACCAACCCCCCCTTTTGATCCTAATACTGCGATTAAGCGGCTACCGCTTGTTCCCAATTTTTCAATTAAACCTGATGCGATAATCTCGCTCAATGTTTCAAGGGGGACTGGCCTTACCAAATAGTCACTCACACCCATTGATGTTAAACTGCGATATAAATTTACGTCATTAACAGGGCCAATAACGATTGCGTTTGTATGTTCTTCACAATGGGCCGATAATTCTTCTAACTTTTCGATAAAATTATCATCGGTTGTATCTGTTTCAATGATAATTAAATCGGGTGATTTTGTTTGCTCATAATTATTGATGGCTGTATTCACATCACCTTCTTCGACACTAACCTCGACACGGGCATAACGCCAATCGCCAACCAATGCGCGTGCGGCATTTAATGTTTCTTTGTCTTTTAAAAACAAATCGACAGACGATGTCGGTAATAAAATCTTTGTTTCACTCATCTAATATTTGTGCCCTTATTCGTAATTCTTACGTCTTTAAAATACTATGATTTTATCAATACTCTTTTTCTAAGATTCTTCTTTATCATACCCCAAAATGATTAACGCCTAATTACCAATTCTTTCGTTGGTTTCAACCCCACTTAAGGTGGGGCGCTCTACACCAGCTGCGTATCCTTCGATAACATTTGCTTCGCGTCGTGCATATCGTGTTCCAAGGCCAGAATTACCATATAAATCATTAGGATTAGCAATCTGTTTTGCAAACATTGTTTCAACACCACATCCAAATTTATAATCACCAATAAAACGTCCTGTTTGATAATCTTCCAATCCTGGTGTTTCCCCACAATTGGCAGGGGCAAGGGCAACAGTTGTATCGTAATTAATGATAACAAATGGCGCACTGTTCGGTACGGCGACCGTTTCGGTCATTACTGATTTTACATTATACTTCTTTAAACTAGCGGCTATATTTTTCGCTTCTTGGTTTGCTTGTGTCCGACCAAATCCTTTTGCATTTGGATTATAGGTAACGGTCACACCCAATGCACCCGTGGCGTTTTTGTTATAATAATCGGCAATGCGCGATATAATACCATTATTCATATCTTCTAGGGCGATTTGGTCAATCACTGTTTCTTGCGCGACAATTAACTTGTTTGAATTCATCATTGATGGCGTTGTTTGCGTACATGCACTCAACGTTAAAGCAACCAATGGAATAAATAAAAGAGCTGCTAAATTTTTTTGATATCTCATAATCTATAATCCTTTATTTATATTAATTTAAAACGTAGCCAAAGCCACTCATACTATCCATTAGGCCATCGGGGGCTTTTTCACCATATTTTTTACGGATATTTTCTTCAAATACACTGCGTGATTTGTTTTCTTGCCGTGAAATATTTTGCTCCGCGATTGGTTTTGGTTTGGGCAATACTGACTTTGCCGATGCTTTTATCGGTTGCGGTCTCGGCTGTGGTTCTATCGCCATATCTTCTTCTGAGAAATAGACAGGATCAATTGGTAGGTCTTGAACGCGCAGGGGTTTATCCATGTCTTCTGCCTTGGTCAATGCACCATAATGTTGCACGGGGGCTGGCGCTTGGCTTAACTCGGGCAAAATAGTATTTGCAGAAACACCTTTAGCTTGGGCAAATGGCTCAACCAAATAAGGGGTAATCATCACAAGCAATTCTGTTTCTGCACGTTGGAAGGTATCGGATTGCAACAAATCACCAATAACGGGAACATCACTCACCCCCGGTATTTCAGATAAACCAGAGATTGAATCTGATCGGATAAGTCCTGCAATCATTAATGTTCCACCACTTGGCAATTCAACATTTGTTTCAGCGCGTCGTACATTAAAGGTTGGTACATTAATACCATTTAATTGTAAGTTACGCTCAAACGTCGCGGTTGATACTTCTGTGGTAAGTTGAAGGCTAATGCGATCCTTACTCATCACAACAGGAAGGAAGTTTAGCGATACACCAAAGGGACGAAATTCAAAAACAAGATTTCCATTTTCATCAATCTGTGTTGGAATGGGGAATTCACCACCCGCTAAAAATCCTGCTTTTTCACCAGAAATGGTTGTTAAATTTGGTTCTGCCAATGTATTGACAATACCCTCTTGCTCTAATGCATTAATATTAAGGTTCAGCGCACCAAACGCGCCTGAATTATAATTTAAAAGCGCATTTGCAAATTGTATAGGCGAAGTTAAAGCCAAATTTGGATTGGTGTTTAAAGCACCATTAACGTCACCAATATTGGCTCCTCCTGCGCTATCTAAACCAACACCTAAATCTTTAAGGGCATTACGCGCAACTTCAACAATCTTAACGCGAAGCATCACCTGCTGCTCTCCTTGAACTTCCATCATATTGACAATAATATCATCCACGGTTCCAGATGCACCTGTTACCTCCCCTGTGTAATTACCAACTAAATTTATAACTTGGTTTGCAACGGCGGGGTTTGATACTTTACCTGTTAAAACCACTTGGTCATTTAAGGCTTCAATCATAATGTCTTCATCGGGGTATAGTTGTTTAACCATTGCACTGATGCGGTCAGTATCCAATTGAACATGAATATTTAGTTTTTTCAAAACATCACCATTTTCATCAAGTGCCATAATATTTGTATCACCCAACGCAGACCCCACAATATATAAACGGTCTGATTTAATCGCCATTACATCGATAATCGAAGGATCGGCAACCAATACATCTTTGATGGCGCCATCAATTTTTACAATCTCGGCTTTACCCAACATAATATCTAAGCCATTGGAATCTGCACTCGGCAACATACCAACACTTGCTTTATTTGCATTCACAGTTTGCAATGCGCCAGCCATAAATGACAGGATACAAAAACTTGCAATAATTGATTTAAAAATAATATTTTTCATTATTCTGGCTCTCCTAATAAGGCGGGATCAAGTACAATTGTATTTGATTCTTGTGGGGCTTGTTCAACATCAAATGTGACACCATTGGTTGGTGATGGGTTGCGGGCTTCAACTTCGGTTAAATTACCGCCGCTGTAAATTCTAACCCCTGATGATGTTTTTTGCATTGTGCTTAAGGTTGATAAAACATTGGTCATTTTTACGTCTGTGGTTGTTTTATCATCTTCGAATTTATTTTGGTCGCCAATACTGCGCAGGGCCAAACCAATGTCACCCATTTCTGTGGCTAGTAATAATTCCTCTGCTTGGCGTGGAAAAACCTCTAATGTTAATGTCGCAGTTTTGGCAGATTTGGTTTTCTTTTTCTTGCCATCTTCTTCTTCCACTTCATCAACGGCCTTGGTGTCTTCCTTATCAATAGCAAGAACACGAATATTTTCAATAATAGTTTCGGTGGCATAGCGATTGACAATTGTCTGCGCCTCAGGATTATTTCTTGTGTTCACTCGAACACGATATGTTAATAAGACATCAACATAATCACCCGGACGAATTAAACGATCGGCAAGGGTATAAGATTTAACGGAAATACCAACGGCACGCATTCCTTTTGATACATTGGCAGAAAGGAAATTACCTTGATCATTTTCAACCAAAACATTCATATGAACGGGCTGTCCTTCTTCTAGGGAGCGAACAGTTTTTCCCGTTGCCGCTTCAAATGCGGTTTGTTCACCCTCTTTAATAATTGCACCGGGGAAAACAGCGTCCTCAGGCCATGTTTGCCATTTAAAGTCGCCCTCTTCAATTTCATGTCCAACATTAAGGGGTCTGGCGGCAACCAAAACTTTTGTTCTCACAACATTGACCACTTCATCTTTTTTGCCGCCGCTTAACGCCGCCTGAACCATTAAGGCAACCAATATGGCAACGATAAATCCACCGGCCAATACAATAATGATATTTCTATTGTTACTATTCATATTAAGATCCTGTTGTTTGAGTGACCAAAGCCATTAAGGTTTCGGGCTGTAAATACCCAACATTCCAAAATGCGATTAATGCCCCCGTAAAAATTGCGATGCCATAGGGCACTTCTTTTTTTCCCTTTTGTGCCTTAAAAATCCAACTGCCTTTTAAGGGTTTTTTAATTGGCTTTAATTTCGCCAATTGTAAGGTGATAATTGCAAGCACCGCACCCACCAAGGTCATAAAGAATAAAAATGGCATCAGCCCACTAAAACCCATCCAAAGGGCATAGGCCGTAATTAATTTTGAATCACCACCACCAATAACTTTAAGGACAAATAAAACATAAGTAATGGCAAACACAATTCCAAAAGCCATTAGATGATTTTGTATCGTGCCAAAAAATTCAACTGTAGGCGCCAAATATGTTGTCGCCGCAAAAATTGGAATAAACGATAAAATAATGGCAATCGAATATAAATTAGGAATGTTCATACGGGTATAATCAGACCACGCAGCCGCGCCACCAAATCCAAGCGCAATAAGGGCGCAAAATACCGATATGAAAAGTAAAATCATTGAAATGCTCTTTGATAAGAAAAATAGATAAAAGAAAAGTTTGAAAACTTGAGAGTAGTAAAAAAGAAAGCCTGACTAATATTTGTAAAATTAGCAGGCTTTCCTTAAAAATTTATTAAGAATGCCTTATAAAGCATTATGAAAACTAATTAACCTGCGGCAGTTAATTCAGCTGACATTTGTGTAAATAACGCAGATAGGTCATCACCAAATACGCCTGCGGTTACAACAATGGCCAATGCAATTAATGCGGCAAGTAGCCCGTATTCAATTGCTGTCGCGCCTTCTTCATTTGTTGTGTAAGCTTGGAAGTAAGATAATAATTTTGACATAATAAAAGTCTCCTTTGAGTTTGACTTGTTTAGTAGTTTATTTATTTTGGTTACCCATACCCGTTTAGAACAACGAATTTTTTAACCTTATGTACTTAGAATATACCATATCTTTTTAACGCGGAGTTAACAAAAGAATGAATTTTATCTATTAGGTAAAATGAACCTGCCTAAATACATTGATTTATGTTTATTTAATAGTTTCCTACTGGCGAATAAACAGGTTGCTTAACTCTCTTGCGATTTGTTCAAACACATCAACCAATTCATCTTGACCTGGTGCATCTTTGTAATTTGCGGGGGATGAGGCACAATTTCGGTATAAATCTTTTGTGCTTTCATTAACGCCGCTGTCAAATGTCACGGCATAAACAAGGATTTCTTCTTCTTTCATTGCAGTACAAATTTCTGCCAATCTATCATTTAGATCACCCGCATCAATATTATGTTCGTTCGATCGACCATAGGCGGAATAAATATTACTCATCGTGTTAATACCATCTGTCATAATCAAAACAACTTTATCCCATTCTTCATCATCATAATCAGACCCTTCAGAAAATGGCTCTTGCGGTGAAATAACGCGCCACCCCCATGCCATTCCAATATTACCAAGTGTGTTTCCTGCCGCGCCCATATTTTGCGCTGCAAAGTCAAGAAATGCTTCATCACTTGTTAACGGAACAATCGGCTGGTCAGGGCAACTAACATTGGGGCCACGCAATGCATTATAGCCATCACCCAATGTGCCATTATAATAAGTGTTAAATTTATAATCATTACGACCATTATAATCATGACGATACATTGTCCATGGCCCATCATGATCTTCCACATCAAGGGGGTAATCATCGGCTTCAACACAGCCATGCCATTGACCTTTTTGGGAAGGGTCATACTCCAAATCATCTTCATCAATCCCATAATCATTAACGGTATAGGGGTTCATTCCATTATAATAACTGGCATAAACATCATTTTCAGGGGGAATGACAAAATCATCGCCATACGCATTATCATCTGCATCAAACCCTAATCCATAGGGGCCAACATTAACCGAACTGGCATAGGGGACCAATCCCACACGCACATATTCTGGGTCACTAACGCTTTCAAATAAGATTTCAATAAAATTGCGTGTTGCCGTTCTTAACGTTTGAATATTATTGTTAGATGTCATTGATCCTGTATTATCCAAAACCATGACCACTTCTAATCCACGCACCTCGCGTTGAACGATTGTAACGGCATCAACATCAATATAGTCAAAGCCAAAAATCTTCATAAAAGATGTATCAAGACGCGCCGTTGCTGTTACGGTTAATTCATCACCGTTTAAATCTGCATCCACTGTTCGTACGGTTCCAATACGATTTTCAGGATAATTTGCATCCATAAAGGCATCAACAATATCTTGGATTGCGGCCTCGTTATCGGACCCCGATGATGCCCCCGCAAGGGCCGCGGCATCTAACGAATTTCCAAGGCGTGCCTTTACCAAATATGCTTGCGCCATATCAACAGATATACCAACCGATGACACAATAACGGGAACCAAAATACCAAAAATTACGGCAATCACTCCTTTTGTATTTAAAATATACTGTTGAAAATGCTTTGAAAATTTTATCATAATCTTATTTTCCATTATTTTGATTATCCTTTGGGTCAGGATTTATAATGTGACCATTTATTAATCACAATCTGTACATGGTACAGTCAGGCTTTTTCGGCCTTTTAAAAATGCACGTTCATTCATAACAAAATTACTAATGATTATATTATTAAAAAACGGGGTGTATTCGTATTTTACACTTACGATAATAACGCCCTCCCCCTCGCTGCCTAATCCTACGGCATCTTCCAAGGGGTCACTTTCCGCAGTCATATTAAATGTACGCCGCCAAAGCTCAACCGCATCACCTTCTTCATCAAATTGAACACTGGCAATATCATACGCAAATCCATCACTGCTGTAGGGGACAAGCGCCAATTCACCTGCATTAATAACATCATCGATTAACGCACTATCAACTGTTTCATATCGGGCGAGTAAATCACCAATAACTTGGGAGGCTGAGTTTACCTTTTGACTTATCACAACCCCTTGACCCAAATCATAGACAGCCGTCATCATCATTAATAAAACGGGAAATAATATCGCTGTTTCTACGGCAGAAACACCAGAGATATCTTTTATAAATTTTTTGATTTTAATCTTCAAACTGATAAGGCTCCGTTTTTAAAACAATTGTTGATGTCATCACGCGGCTTCCCCCGCCATTATTGGTCAGAACCACCTGCATTAATGGGGTTTTAATGGGATAGGTATAAGATGTGCGTATCATCACAACATCGCTCACCCCACCGGGGTCAAACCCTTGATCTTCCAAATTACCATCTGCATCATATGATGGGGGTGGAAATTCTTCTGCATCGCCAAAATTATCCATTGATACCACCTGATATTGAATTTCTTCACAGGGTATAAAAACACGTGCAAAGTTGCACATTGCATCGGTGAACGCATCTTCCCCACCACCTTGTTGTACCGCCCCTGTTCTAATCTGGCGGGCGGCTTGCGCGGTTGATGCCTCAAGTAAGCTTTGCGCTGTAAACATCAACGCCATCTCAATTATACCAATAACCATAAATAAAAATGGCAACCCGACCAACGCAAATTCGACGGCTGTTGTACCATCTTCATCTTTACGCCAACGCGGTATAATAATAGATAAAATTTTTCTCATATTTAGCTTAAATTAAAAATTGTTTGACCATATAAAAAAGCATGCCTTTACCCAAAAGACATGCCCATCTAAAAAATATTCTTACTTAAGTTTATAACAATAGATATTAAAAACTAGTTAAGCTTTTTATTATGACTCATTATTAAGGGCAGCTTCTTTTTCTTTTTTTGTTAAAATAGGGAAGCCATTTATATCTAATATTTCATCGCCGCGCACCTTTTTCCCCCATCTTGTTTCAAGGCGGCTTTTCTCTTTTTCAAAATATTTTATTTTCTTTTCTGCAACGCCATACATAATTTGACGGACAAAATTTGTAACACCCCAATTAATAATATATCCAATCCCTGCCGCGCCATACATAACAACTACGGTCATGGGGTTTGATAAAACCTCTAACGATGTTACAATACGATCATTAGATTGCCAAATTTCAAGAAGGTAAATAAAACATCCTGCAAAATTCATCGCCCCAATTGTTAAGGCTTTATTTTTATGGTTTCGACTAACAACAACAACCGCGATAAGCGTTGGCAACATTCCAACAGCCAAGAGTAATGATGAAGCAAAAAAGACAATAGACATTAAAGAAAATGCAAAAATAAAAATCCAAGATTTCAACCCAAGGATTGATTTCTTTTTAATTTTTTTATCTTTTTGTTTCTTTTTATTTTTTTTTGCCATGATGTTTCTTTTATAAATAATCTTTTAAAAACTTGATATACGCCGCCAAAATTATTAATGCTGCCGCCAATAATAAAGATAAAAGTGATGCAATTTGTGCGCCGGTACGCAAGCCAAATCTTTTTTTATCTATCATACGAAGGATTAGTTGTTCTTTTTGTTTGTCTAAATCTTTATATTGGCGGATGGCCTCATAAAAATCTGATAAATCATGATCAAACAAGTGCCTATTATCAAACAAAGCAACGATGGCGGTTAAATCACCCTTGTTTTTTATTTTTTTAATCTCATTTTTAATTAATATTTTTTTATCTTCATCATGAAACCGTTTTAAAACAGGCTCCATATTTTCAAAAATCCAATCTGCAATATTTGGATATGGTGAAAGACGAAGGCGTTTTTGCAAAGTTGCCAATACACGAATTTTACCCAAAAATTCTTTATGAAGGTGATCTGATGTTATATCAATAATGTAGGGTTCAATATTATTCTTACTTTTTGACATCAAAAACGAAATGATATGCCGATCAAATAAATCTTTGGGTTTTTTATCTTTGGCACAAACACTTTCAATCGCATCCATTAATTCTTCGGGATTAATAACGTAATACCCCTTGATAATAGCGCTTAGGCATTGACACTCAGGGTTTAAAAGATAAAGGCATCGCTCAAGACCAGTATTAATTTTAGTTTGTTTGATAAAATTTCTAGAAGCATCAAACTTATTATTTAATGCCGATGTGTCATGCTTTTTTTGCGCACGGATAACAAAGGTAGAAAAATAACTACGCAATACTTCCAAATAATGCTGCATTGGTTGTTCATCAATATATGCCTTGGTCAAATATTTACCAAAGGCGCGGGGATGAAATTTTAAATCTTTGTACATAATAGGCGCATCGGGGAACATGATACTTGATACGGCAACGCTTAACCGATGGCTAAATTCACTGCCTTTATCTAGGGTATTGGATTCTTTTATGATCCCTTGTAATCGTCCTTTTAAAGATTTGTCTTCAATGGCGCGGTCAATCCATTGCATTAAATCATCATTTTCGATGATCCGCGCAGATTCAATTGTATCTGCCACAAAATCTTTGGCCAATAATTCTGGACGCGTATATTTTTTGCCACCCATGATGACGGGGCGATTTGCTTTGATACGTGGGGATGATTGTTTGGGGCTAAGGCGGCGGCCATCTTGCCATGCGCGGATATCTTCCAATGTCCATCTTTGTTGCGGATTATCATATAATAACCCCCGCAATAATTCCAATGTTGCGCCACTAAAACGGTCATTTTTAAGAAGAGTGGTGTAACTTCCCTTTTCAATTTTTTGTTCAATAATTTGTTTATCGGACATCCCCTCTTCAGGAGTGTGCCCACGCATAATAACCGCCAAACTAACACCAAAGGAATAGATGTCATCTGCCAATGCCCCCGTTCCTTTTCCTACAGGGTCGGCTAATGCACGTTCCACAGGCTCATACAACAAAGGAAGATTGGTTGAGGCTGGCGCTGCTAAACATTCACCCAAAATAACTTTATCTCCCGCCCCTGCACCACCATAAAAAATATTACCCGGCCATATACTGCC
This sequence comes from uncultured Alphaproteobacteria bacterium, assembly GCA_963803555.1. Classification (GTDB taxonomy): domain Bacteria; phylum Pseudomonadota; class Alphaproteobacteria; order Micavibrionales; family Micavibrionaceae. The sequence continues at coordinate 100,513 of CAWDMZ010000001.1, forward strand.
ATGTACCAAATCTTTATTGGCCATTTCTTCGATTAAATCAATCATCGGATTGATAACCAAGTTCATTACATCTTCTGGTTTTTTCTTTAAGGCTGGCTTAGTTGTACGCGATTCCAACATTGGGCGACCCATTGTATTCTCGTAAACAAAGCAAAATTTTTCTTCCAGTGGGTTCGGCCAAAGAATTTTTCCCGACCCCTTATATTTTATAAGCGATAGGCTTTTTACATTCTGAAATTTTGCAGTGGCAATACGCCGTGGCGTTAATGAATTATCACAAATTAAGGCAAACATATTGCTGTTATTGCTTGTTTTTGATTCCGCCTCATACGCCTTTATCGTCCCCTTATCCAATTCGGGCAGGGGGCGATTGGGGAATATTTTAATATCTTTGTTCAGATAAATTTCATGCGGCTCATTCTTTGCATCATTCTTTGACTCAGCTTTCACTGATTGAGGGTTAGATTGCTTATTTTTTGTTTCTGCACTCATTATATTCTTTGATAAAAAGCATGATAAAGGGGATGTGAAACGAACATTCCACAAATACAGTGTAAATTGCTTTTCTAATTTTGTAAATCAAACAGGTTGCGCCCCTATTTGAAAGGCTTACAACCTAAATAAATCCTGAATAAGAATTGTATCATCCCGATCAGGGCTGTTTGATAGTAACGCCACGGGTGCCTCGATCAATTCTTCGATATATCTTACGTATTTGACGGCCTCGGCGGGTAAATCACCCCAACTGCGTGCGCCTGCGGTTGTACCGCTCCACCCTTCTACGGTTTTATAGATTGGTTTTGCCTTTGCTTGTAAAACGGCGCTTGCAGGGTAATGGTCATAACGCTCCCCCTCAATATCATAGGCAACACAGATTTTAAGCTCATCAAATCCATCCAATACATCAATTTTGGTTAGGGCAATACCATCAATCCCCCCTGTTTTAACGGCCTGACGTACCAATACCGCATCAAACCACCCACAACGGCGTTTACGCCCCGTGGTTGTTCCAAATTCGTGACCGCGTTGCCCCAGTCTTTCGCCTGTTTCATCTTCTAATTCTGTTGGAAATGGTCCTGTCCCCACGCGCGTTGTATATGCCTTGGTAATTCCCAAAACATAATCAATCATTTTGGCACCCACGCCTGCACCTGCCGCCGCACTTGCCGCGATAGTGTTTGATGATGTAACAAACGGATATGTTCCATGATCCACATCCAACATATGGCCTTGCGCCCCTTCAAACAAAATCTTTTTGCCTGCCTTTTGTGCCTCATCAAGGCGCTTCCAAACCACATCTGTATATTGCAAAATGCCATCGGCAGATTTCATCAATTCATCATAAACACCAGTGACGGTAAGGGGGTCTGCCCCATATCCTTTTAACAACGCATTATGGTGCGATAGCATATTTTCAATACGTTCTTTTAGATAATCACCATGGTATAAATCACAAACCCGTATGCCGCGACGCGCCACCTTATCTTCATAACAAAGACCAATACCACGCCCCGTAGTGCCCAATTTTTTTGATCCTCTGGCTGTTTCTGCGGCCTGATCCAAATAGGCATGAACAGGCAGGATTAAATTGGCGTTTTCTGCAATGACCAAATTATCGGAATTAACTACAATCCCTTGTGTTTTTACATTTTCAATTTCACTTAATAAGGCTTGGGGGTCGATAACCACACCATTCCCAATCATGGAAAGTTTATTGGGGCGTACAATACCCGAAGGCAACAAATGAAGTTTATACGTTTTACCATCAATAACAAGGGTATGACCCGCATTATGCCCCCCTTGGAAACGGACAACAACATCGGCTTCGCTTGATAAAACATCAACAATTTTACCTTTACCTTCATCGCCCCATTGTGACCCGATTACTGCAACATTCGACATTGATTTTTCCTTATATGGTTATTTAAATTTTTTTACTAAGCCGATTTTTCAATCAGCGTGCATAAATTTTGAACAATATTTTTTACTTGGGCGGCATCGTCCCCTTCGGCCATAACACGAATGAGCGGCTCCGTTCCTGATGCGCGCACCAAAATGCGCCCTTGACCATTCAGGTCACTTTGCGCCTTTTCAATTGCATTTTTAACTTCATCTTTTTGTAAAGGGGATTGATTTTTATACGTTACATTTTGCAAAAGCTGGGGGACAGGATCAAACATATTAAATGTTTCACTGGCTGGCTTATCACTTTGTTGTAAAACATTTAAAACTTGCAATGCCGCAACCATACCATCACCTGTTGTGCCAAAATCACTTAATATCATATGCCCCGATTGTTCCCCGCCAATATTAAACCCACTGCGGCGCATTTCTTCCACCACATAACGGTCACCAACGGCGGTTCTGGTAAAGGGAATATTCTCACGCTCAAACAAACGCTCCAACCCTAAATTTGACATGACTGTTGCAACAACGCCACCTTGTAAAAACCCTTGATCGCGTTTGGATAGGGCAATGACCGCCATTAATTGATCGCCATCAATTTTATTGCCTTTTTCATCAACAACAATCAACCGATCCGCATCCCCATCAAAGGCAAGACCAATATGCGCGCCTTCTTCAACCACACATTTTTGAAGATTTTCAGTAGCCGTTGCACCAAACCCATCATTAATATTTCGACCATTAGGGCGATCACCAATAATAACAAGCTCAGCCTCCAATTCCCAAAGCAATTGCGGCGCAATTTTATAAATTGCCCCATTGGCGCAATCAACAACAATTTTTAACCCTTCAAGCGTTTGATCTTTTGGAAAACTACGTTTGATGTATTCAATATATCGACCTGCTGCATCGTTTAATTGCGTGGCTTTACCAATTTTATCAGGGGGTGGCAAATAAGGATCTAAATTTTTATCAATAAGAGATTCGATTTCGGCCTCAATCTCATCCGATAATTTATAGCCATCAGCGGCAAATAATTTGATGCCATTATCCTGATATGCATTGTGGGAGGCAGAAATCATCACCCCAATATCTGCACGCAATGTTGTGGTTAACCGCGCCACCGCAGGGGTTGGAATAGGCCCCGTACGAATAACATTAAGTCCCATGGCGGCAAATCCCGATGCCATCGCCTGTTCGACCATATATCCAGAAAGGCGGGTATCTTTACCAATCACCACTCGGTTCATGATTTTACCCTTATCACGTTCCAATTTTTTTCGCAGAACATAAGCCGTAGCCATAGCAACCTGAAGCGCGATTGTTGCGGTCATCGGGGCGGTATTGGCAACCCCTCTAATTCCATCTGTTCCAAAATATTTTTTACCCATGAAACAAAATACTCCTACTTATGGCTAGATTATATGCGTTTGGTTTAAGTGCCCTGTGGCAAACTGCCCGATTTTGGAACGGATGATGTTGGCCCCTTTGGAGTGGGGGTATTATTGTCATCTTCACTATCGCGAATAATGACTTTTCCTGCCAAAATATCTTTAATCTCATCACCACTCAAAAGTTCATATTCCAACAATGCCTTTGCCAATTGATGCAATTGATCCAAATTATCGGTTAAAATCTGCTTTGCGCGTTGATACGCATTTTCAACAATTAATTTAATCTCACTATCCACTGTTGCGGCCGTATCATCAGACATATTTTTATTTTGCCCCGATGCTTGCCCAAGGAAAAACTCTTCTTGATCCACGGTGTAACGGATAGGGCCAAGTTTATCTGACATACCCCATTCGGTCACCATACGACGCGCGGTATCGGTTGCCATTTGAATATCGCTTGATGCACCTGTTGTCACTTGTTCTTCACCAAAAATCATTTCTTCGGCAATTCGTCCGCCCATCGCAACAGATAAATCTGCCTTTAATTTTGCGCGGCTCATCGAAATACGATCCCCTTCGGGAAGACGCATTACAAGACCCAAGGCACGACCACGCGGAATAATCGTTGCTTTATGGATAGGATCAGATTCTTTTTCATGAATGGCAACAATCGCATGACCCGCTTCGTGATAGGCGGTTAATTTCTTCTCTTCTTCGGTCATCACCATTGATTTACGTTCTGCGCCCATCATGATTTTATCTTTTGCACCTTCAAAATCTTCCATAGTCACGGTGCGTTTATCTTTACGTGCTGCAAGCAACGCTGCCTCGTTTACAAGGTTCGCCAAATCCGCGCCTGAAAATCCAGGTGTCCCCCGTGCCAATACTTTGGCATCGACGTTATCACCCAAGGGTACTTTTTTCATATGAACTTTTAAAATTTTTTCACGTCCCGTAACATCGGGCAAGGGAACAACAATCTGACGGTCAAAACGACCAGGACGCAATAACGCAGGGTCCAAAACATCGGGACGGTTTGTTGCAGCAATAAGAATAACCCCTTCATTGGCCTCAAACCCATCCATTTCAACCAATAACTGGTTTAATGTTTGCTCACGCTCATCATTACCGCCACCATGACCTGCGCCACGATGACGTCCAACGGCATCAATCTCATCAATAAAGATAATACAAGGCGCATTTTTCTTGGCCTGTTCAAACATATCGCGCACACGGCTTGCGCCAACACCGACAAACATTTCAACAAAGTCTGATCCTGAGATTGTAAAGAATGGCACTTCGGCCTCACCCGCTACGGCACGTGCCGTAAGTGTTTTACCTGTCCCTGGAGGCCCTACCAAAAGCGCACCTTTTGGAATTTTACCGCCAAGACGTTGAAATTTTTGAGGGTCTTTTAAAAACTCGACCACTTCTTCCAATTCAACTTTGGCTTCATCAATACCCGCAACATCGGCAAAGGTAACACGGCCGTGTTTTTCGGTCAGTAGCTTGGCACGGGATTTACCAAATCCCATCGCACCACCGCCGCCTTTACCTTGCATTTGGCGCATAAAGAATATCCAGACCCCAATAAGAAGAAGCATTGGAAACCATGATAAAAGAACGGAAAACGCACTGATTTTCTCGCCTTCTGGTTCTTTGGCGGTAATGCGGACACTTGTTTCATCAAGACGATCAACTACATTCTCATTTTTAGGAATTGTGGTTTGGAAGGCCTCACCACCGCTTGTAAAATGCCCTGTGATGCTTTGATCTTGGATGGTAACATCTGAGATTCGGCCACTTTTTGCATCCGCCATAAAATCGCTATAGGCAATTTCTGTCTTTTTGTTGTTTAAATCACTCAACCCACCAGATTGAAATGTATTGATAAGAAAAATCACCATTAAACCAATAGCAATCCAGAAGAAGACATTACGGCCAAGATTGTTCACGGGCACTAAATCCTTTTAAATATTAATATATATGCTCAATAAGCAATGTACGGTTTTTGCCACAAAATGCAAGCAATACAAGGGGCAATCTTTGATATTATTGTGTTTGAATTTGTGGCGTGGGCAGACGGGGGAAGAAATCGTTATCTTGGCCTGATGGCATCTCAACTGCACCATTATTCGCCCGCTCAAAGGTTAGGGAAAATTTTGGCTCATACTTCTCTCGCGTGATTAGATCAATATAAATATTCTCATTATCTGTTTGCCAGATAATGCGTATGGCCAAATCCCCCGTATAAATTGACCATCCCCAATCATCAGGAAAGTTTTTGTTTTTATCATCTTGCCAGATAAAATTTTCTTGAGATGGTTGCCCATATCGTTTTGTGAGAATGGCTTGTAAAGTTAATAAATCGGTAATGCGGTCTTGAGGTTGGCTATAGAATTTTTCATTAAAAACGGTCACTTTTGATAGTTTTTCATTTTTAAACAAATAACCAATGGTTGACCGTATTCCAAAAATTTTATCTAAGAAGAACAAATCACCCTCATCTGTTTCACCAACAAATGTCCCTTTTTCAAAACTTCTGATAATGTCAGGGGACAATCCCCATACAAAACCACGCAATACATCATCATCACTTTGGAAAAGATATTCATTTTTATCGGCTTCTAAATCGTAGGCATGCGAAATCCCCCCTTCTGCAAAATAAGAACAGGTTAGGAGAATAAGTAGAAAAAATAAATTAAGCTTCTTTTTCAATTGATAATATTCCTTTGGATGAAAGGGAAATTTTACATCCCCCTAAGGTACGCGCCATATAAGTTTCAGGGTTAAACCATAAAGATTCAAATAAATCCTCTAATTTTTCCATTCTAACATTATATTGTGCGGTGGGTCTAAATTGTTCCAAAGAATGTTTGAGCACGCGCAATCCAATCTCCTCTGGATTTTTCTTTAAAACCTCAAAATCAAGTTTGATAAAATTATTTTCTTGGTTCAATAATGATTGATCCAAGGCGTCCTTGTTCATTCTCTCTAATGCATTACGCGCCCGATCCATTCTTTTGGCCGTTAAGGATAACCGCTTGGGCGTTAGCCCCTCTTCAGCTAAGCCATCCATAATTTTTCTAAGGCGGGGGCGCATAAATTTATCATTTTGATTGCTTGGGTCTGTCAAAAATGGAATTTTATGAAGATCACAATAGGCAATCAAATCTAATTTTGGATGGTTAAGAAACGGGCGAGCCAGCAGAATATTATCAAGTTGTTTGACATCTTGCATACATGATAATCCATCAAGGCCACTGCCCTTGGACAGGCGCATTAAAAATGTTTCTGCTTGGTCATCTTGGTGATGTCCGAGAAATAAAGTTTTGATTTTTTCTGCCTTGCAAAAATCAACCATTAAATCATAACGGGCGGAACGAGCATTTTCCATGAGGGCATTATTGGGTTTGTCCCCTTGCCAATTTAAACGCTTAAATAATATAAGCGTCGTATCATATTGATTTACCCAATTTTTAACCTTATCAATTTCCTTATTGGATCCCTCGCGCAATTGATGATCAACAGAAATAATAGTGATTTGCTTATTAAAATTTTGTATAAGGCAATGCGCCAATGCCATACTGTCGGGACCACCCGATACGGCAACGGCAATTTTATCAGCATTTTTAAGTGTAGGGTATTTTTTAAAAAAAGCGTGAAGCGTTTTATCTAAACTATAAAGGTTTGAATCGCTTTTCGCATTCATAATAAGTGAAAATCTATTTTAAAGGGCGCAGTTAAGGGCATCCATTTCATCAACCCCACGATCCAAAATATCTTGCGGCCCTGCTTTAAATCGAACAGGCAATTGGGACAGGGCGATGCACGCCTCCTCTTTTTTACCTGTATTCGATAATGATAGCCCAAGCTTTAATAACATATCAGCCGATTTTGCGCTATCAGGGTATTTTTGAAATCCTTGTGCAAATGTTTTTGCCGCTCTGTTATAATCCCCTTCTACATAAAACGTTTCACCCAACCAATATTTTGAATTGGCTGATAAAACATGATTTGGATATTGTCTTAAAAAATCTTCAAATTGACTGCGTGATTGTGAATAATCTTTATTCTTTAAACTTGAATAGGCGGCCTCATATAACGCGGTTGCATCGCCCGTAGTTATAACAGATGTTGATGTTTGCATAGTAGATGAATCAATATTATCACTCGTTTGGTCTTTCCAATCTAAACTATTAGAATCAGATGTAGGACTAGGCAGGTTTTGACCACCCATTTGGTTGCTATCGATTGAATTATTATTATGTGTATCTGCTTGTAGATTTGATTCTTGCAAAGCGGTTATATCTTGCTTTAATTGATTAATTGTAAAAATTTGCTCTTCAATGCGCCCGGTTAATTCACGCATTTGTGTTTCAATTTGCTGCAATCGAATTTCTGTTTGTGCTGCGGCCTGATTATTACCAGTGTTATTTTCAGTTTTATAAATACTAATCGGTGGTTTTTCACCTTTATAAACGGCACGGTTTAATGTTTCTAATTCATTTTCCATACGGTTTAAACGATTGATCAAGTCATTATTTTGCGCATAAGCCAGTGAAGTGCTCAACACCAAAACAAATGTGACCAAACATAAAGAAAGGTAAGGCACCTTAAAATGCCCTACCTTTTTGTTTTTAGTGTTAGAGGAAATTTTATTGAACACGTGTACGCGCTCTACGATTTTCTGCCCATGTTTGCTGACCATTGCCAACAATTAATGGTTGCTCTTTACCGTAGCTAATTGTGTCAATACGGCGAGGGTCAACACCATTTGCGATCAAGTAATTTTTTACAGAAACGGCACGACGCTCACCCAAAGCCAAGTTATATTCACGCGTTCCACGCTCATCGGCATGACCTTCGATTGTGACATTCAAGCTTGGATAGCTGTTAAGCCATTGTGCTTGCGCATCCAAAATTTGGCGGGCTTGCATATCTAAATCAGATTGATCGGTTGAGAAACGCACAAGATCACTTCCTGCTTGAACAACTAAGTCTGCTTGTGTTCCAGGAACGGCTGAGCTGTCAACATTGCCAATACCTGCGGTTCCATACCCGTCATCGGTGTAAACACCTGTCCCTTCATTTACGCCAACGCCATCGGGATTACCAATGACCATACCGTCACTATCGCCTAAATCTTTGTTTGATGAACAAGCCGATAATGTAAGTGGGACTAATGTCAAAATGACCAATAATTTAATTTTATGAGATGACATACCAAGAGACTCCTTCGTCAAAAATAGTGTTGTTGTTTTGATACTTAATACGATTCAAAAAATAGAACGTTCCATGATGAATAACAAGAGTGATTAATATGATTCATCATAATACCCCCGAATATTCTCGATTTAGCCATAATTGATATTAATTTAGGATGGTCTTAATTTGCGATAAAATGGCTAACGCCTCTTCCCGCTCCCTTTGATTGGTGGAGGCATCAATATAATTCTCCAGCGCGCGCATCGCGGCAAGGGGTTTTTCAATGCGGGCATATAAAATACCTGCATCAAATAAAAGGTGATAATCGGTTGGGTCAATCTTTCGCATCATCTCAACTGTTTGTACCGCGCTTTCATAATCTTCAGCTTCAATTTGTCGCAACTTAATATTATTTTGTAACCGTATCAGTAAATCACGATTGGAAGCGCGATTATAATATTGCGGTGACAACTCCGCCTTTGAATGGACAAGCGTTTTTAAATATTCCCGCAAGTCAGAGGCATTAAGCAATCGGCATTGATTAAAAGGGTCAAACAATAAACGCTCCCCTTGATATTCAATGGCGCATACAACATGGGCAGGGAAATTTAAGGCAAAAACATTCCATCCTTGTTGTTGCCCAATGTGAATATACAAAATAGATAGTGCGATAGGCATCCCCAAGCGTCGATCAATAACATGTGCAAGGTTGGCATTTTGCAAATTATCATAATGTTCCTTATCGCCATCATATCCATATTTATCAGCAATAATATGCTTTAACGCGGCAAGCTGCGTTTTTGAATCATCCTCACTACCATTGGTAATTAATTCTTTATGACGGTCTTGCACTTCGTTTTTAAGTTTAATGAGATGATGCCAATATCGCTCTAACGATCGTTCAGACATCGTGACCCCCGCAAGGGCAAGGGCGCACAACCCCAAATCTATTTTTTCATCTTCAACCTGCCCCAAATTATTTAAGGCATTTACAAAATCAGGGATTCCGGATTTATGATCAGACAAAGTTTAGGACAACTTTATTTAGTTGAAATATTGATCTTGGATTGAGGGTTCATTCTCATCAACGCGGCGGGTTGGAACATCCATATCATCCGTTATAACATTTTGCGTATCATTATTTGCATTATTATATAAGGGTTGAGGATTATATAAGGGTTGAGGCGCATTATTATTCGCGGATGAATTTACAATTGCCTCATTGGATGAGGCTTTATCGAGATTTAATGGCTCCCCCGCCATTTTCACATAACTTACCACTTGTTTAACCCCTGCAATGGTGCGGGCAGTTTCAATTACACGGTTTAATTCGGCTTGGTTTTGGGCAATACCCATCATGTAAACAATGCCTTGAACCGTATCAATGGAATAATTAATGGATTGCACATCGCGATTAAACGTCAATTCGGTACGCAAGCGGGAACTAATATATTTATCTTTTAAGAATCCTGTAATTCCCGCGCTGTCGGCAACGCGAACTTCATTAATCACTTGCTTCACCCCATCAACTTGCCATGCCAGACGCACGGCCTCCACACGGTGTTCTGGGTTTTGAACCACACCTGTGATTAAGACGCGCCCTTGGTTCACTTTGGTTTTTAACTTTGTAAACATATCAATGTCTTTACCAAGCCACGCCTCATTAATTTTTAATTTAATTGTACCATCGCTGACGGCGCGTTTTAATCCGCCTTCTTGTGCGGCGGCAACACCCGTCATCGCGGCGGCGCCCGTAGCAAGGCCAAGACCGGTACACCCCGGAAGCATAAGAAGGCAAGAACATAAGATAATAATTTTTGTACGAATCATAGGTACTATTATGCCTATGCTTGCCATGCATTGTCCAGATGTTCAATTTTAAAGGGGGGAATGACCGCAATTAAATCAAACCGCATCGCCACATCCAATAAATTATTTTGCGCGCAATAATGCAATGCGGCATTTTGAATACGTCCCTGCATTCGTGGGGTAATTGATTCTAACGCTTGGGTCAGGGTTTTTCTCGATTTTACCTCTATAAATATATAAGAGTTATTTTTATAGGCGATAATATCAATCTCGCCCGATGTGGTTTTAAAGCGTTTTTCTAAAATTTTGTAGCCTTTTGATATCAAATATAAAACAGCCAAATTTTCCGCCCAGATGCCGCGATCAAATGTTTTTTGTTTTTGGGTTTTAACACTCACAATAAAATTATGACTTGCTGGATAGCTTTAAGGCCAAGGTGTAGATAGTTTTCTTTGGCTTTCCCGTGGCTTGTGCCACCATTTCTGCCGCATCGCGAACAGACATTTTTTCCAACGCTCTTTGTAATTGTTTCTCAATGCTTTCCGATGATATAGGGGCTTCCGCGCCACGGCCAATGGCAACAACAATCTCCCCCTTGGGCGCCCCTTTTTCGGTATAATGTAAAATCAAATCTGATAATGACCCGCGTTTTGTTTCCTCATACATTTTGGTTAACTCACGCATTACCGCCGCAGGACGATTACCCAGCGTAACGCGCATATCTTGCAAACTGGCCAATAATCGTGGCCCTGTTTCATAAATGACCAAGGTGGCAGGCGCATTTTCCCATTTTTTTAATGCTGCCTGACGCGCGGTTGTTTTGGGCGGTAAAAACCCCAAAAATGAAAATTGATCGGTTGGCAATGCCGATAATTGCAGGGCGGTTAACGCCGCATTTGGCCCTGGTATAGATGTCACCAATAAATTTTTTTCAATTGCCCCCCGCACCAATTTATACCCCGGATCGGAAATAAGCGGCGTGCCTGCATCGCTCAACACCGCAATTGAATGCCCATTTTCGATGAGGGAGATTAGCGTATCACGTTGGTTATCGGTGCTGTGGTCATTATAAACCTGCATTCTTTTTTTAAAACCATACGCGCTCATCAATTTTCCCGTGACGCGTGTATCTTCACAAATGATCAGATCAACAGATGATAAAACATCTAATGCGCGAAATGTTATATCGCGTAAATTACCAATAGGTGTTGCCACCAAATAAAACCCGGGTTTCATCGGCATGCTTTGGGGGCCAGCCTTTTTTCCCTGATCGTTTGTAGCCGAAGAAACAGACGCATCTTTTTGTGCATTGCTTTGTGGCATTTTACGAATTTTTTGTGTAGGGTTCTGGTAATTTTCAGTCATATCAAATTTAAACTAAGCAGTTACGAAAAGAAATACCATGAAAAATACCTTCAATCCCCTGTTTATCACCTTAATTCTTAGCGCTGTTGCGGTTTTAAGCGGGTGTACCGTCCCCAACCAAGGCAATACACCGTGGAATAAGACGCAAACTGCCCCTGCAAATACGGCTCCCGTAACTCTCCAACAACGATCAGACCTATCATCACAACCCGTTACCAATGTTGCCTTGCTTCTTCCCTTATCGGGGCGAAATGCGGCCCTTGGACAATCTATGTTACAGGCGGCGCAGATGGCATTGTTTGAGATTAATAATCCAACATTAAATATTGTCCCTCGCGATACAAAAGGAACGGCACAAGGCGCTAGTGACGCCGCACAATCCGCCCTTCAAGATGGGGCAAAACTTATTCTTGGGCCTGTCTTTGCAGATTCTGTTCGGGCGGTCAAACCCATTGCCAAACAACGTAATGTTAATATCATCGCCTTTTCAACAGATCAAAGCTTGGCCGATTCCAGTACATTTTTAATGGGCTTTATGCCCTCCACACAGGCCAGCGATATTGCCCGTTACGCCGTTCAAAATAATTATAAAACAGTTTCTATTGTCACCCCGCGTGATGCCTATGGTAATATTGTCACCCCTGCCTTTGAAGATGCGTTTCGACGCTCGGGCGGTAATATTGCCCAAACAATACGCTATGCCCCCAATGATCCTGATTTAGGATCAAACATTGACGCTATGTCATCATCCAATGTCGATGCCGTTTTCATGCCCGCAGGAATTACCGAAGCCCGCGCCATTAGCGATTACTTAGACCAAAATAATATGTCCAGCCGTACGGTAAAGCGTTTGGGCACAGGGTTATGGGATAACAATCAAATAACAAAAATTTCATCATTAAATGGGGGGTGGTTTGCCGCGCCTTCATCCAAAAGTAATCTTTATTTTCAACAAAAATATAGAAATGCCTATGGGGAAAATCCTGTGCGTATTGCATCGCTTGCTTTTGATGCAACGGCCTTGTCCGCTACATTAATACAAAATGCAAAAAAACGTAGATCGCCTATCGCCTTTAACGCCTCTGCCATTACAGACCCCAATGGTTTTTCTGGATCAGACGGTGTGTTCCGATTTAACCGCAATGGTATGGTGGATCGCAAACTTTCAATCTTTGAAATACAAAATGGTACCGCGGTTGAAATTAAACCCGCACAAACAAGATTTTAATGTTTTGTAATGACCGCATCGTGGGTTGCAAGCGATTTTGTCTGCGCGCGCGATAGGCCACCATTTTTCTCAAGCGTTTGCTGCATCACTTCTAATATCCGTGCCGCAACATTAACACCCGATGCTTTTTCAAGCCCCTTAAACCCAGGGAATGTGTTGGCCTCACATATTGTATAGCCGCCATTTTCCTTGAACAATAAATCAATACCACCCACATCAATGTTTAGAACCTTGGCTGTTTTGATGGCAATATCTTTTGCTTCTTCATCTGCGTCAAAGAAATGAACACTGCCACCCGTGCTATAATTGGCTTTAAAACCGCCATCTTGGGCGCGGCGTTCCATGGCGGCAATCACTTCACCATCCAAAACAAATAAGCGCAAATCGCGCCCTTTGCTGACCGATACAAATTTTTGGAAAATTAATTGAAGGTTGGGGTTGGTCTCCCCCACCAATTCCATCAAGTCGCTAAATGCATCCTGACTTTCAATTAAGAATACCCCAATCCCCAAGGCACCATTTAAAGTTTTAACAACAACAGGGAAGCCAATTTTTTCTTCAATCAATTTCATATCAACGGGGAATTTGGCCAACATGGTATCAGGCGTATCAATCCCGCTTTCCGCCAAAATTTGATGGGTGTGCAACTTGTCGCGTACAGTTTCAATAACATCTGCGCCATTAAATACATGAACGCCCAAACGCTCCAACTGGCGAACAATCGCAAGGGAGAAGTAACCATGATCATTATGATTAAAATAAGGGAAGACAAAATCAGGAAGCGGTACAGGAACGCCATTTAACAAAACAGATTCTCTATCCCCTTCTTGGGTCACCAAAAGATCAAATTGTGACGGGCGTATAACTTTTACATCCACTTCCATCTTTTTTCCTTCGACTAAGAAGCGGCGCGCCTCATGCGCCAAATCTGCATTTGATTCAATATCATCCCCATATAAAATCCATACTTCCATAACATTACACTCTCAATATTTTTATTATTTCTCCTTATATACGACAGATTATGTGTAAAGGTGAAATGAAAAATACTGTTATTGAAATAATATTTCACTTGAAAAGGATAAGATTATTAGATTTAATACGACCTGTTTCGTAACACATAGGGAGAATAAAATGGCTCAGCAACGCGCTGCATCTACACAAGATGCATCTATAAATTCAGCAGAAGATAACAATTCAGATAACAGCAAGACAGGGCGCCCACGCTCCGAAAAATCACATAATGCGGTGATGGATGCCACGCGTAAGCTGTTAGTGCAAACCTCTGTTCAAAAATTATCAATTGAAGCCATCGCAAGAAAAGCAGGTGTGGGTAAAACAACCATATATCGTTGGTGGCCTAATAAATCTGCGGTCATTATGGATGCAATTTTATCCCAACCCACTTACAACAACACCCTCGCCACCCCCCGCAATGCGGTGGAGGCCGTGACAGCACAGCTAGAAAAACTAGCACGCCAGTTAAAAGGCAAAAATGGCCGCGTGGTTTCCGAAATCTTGGGAGAGGCGCAATCCGACCCCGAAAGTTTAAAATATTTTACAGAAATTTTTTTGCAAAGTCGTTATGATAAGCTTTATTCCTATATCGAAGGCGGCAAGCAAACCAAAGAATTTAGCGAAGATATCAATACCGACATCGCCATTGATATTGTAATGGGCCCTATCTTTTTCCGCCTTTTTTCTGGTCAAGATTTGGATGATGATTTTATCCAAGAAATGATTGATTTATTGCTAAAGGCTTTAAAAGCTTAAAATTTCTTACCAACTGCCCTGATTTTCCATGGATGACCAAGGCTCTTGGGGTGGTAGTGACTTACCTTTTTGTAATAACTCAATCGAAATTCCATCGGGGGATTTTACAAATGCCATATGCCCATCGCGTGGCGGGCGATTAATTGTCACCCCTGCATCGTTCAGGCTTTGACAGGTGGCATAAATATTATCAACCCGAAATGCCAAATGCCCAAAATTGCGCCCCGCTTCATATTTTTCAACATTGCCGTCTTTATCAGGCCAGTTATAGGTAAGCTCAACCATCGGTGATTTTTGCTCCTTTGCACGATCTAAATCTCCACCTGCGGCTAAAAATACCAGAGTAAATTTACCTTCTTTGTTTTCTTTTCGTGACACTTCGGTCATGCCCAGATGGGCGCAGTAAAATTCGATCGATTTTTCCAAATCATGAACGCGCACCATTGTGTGAAGATATTCCATTTTTTCAAGCTTTCTTAATTATTTACAAATGTCTTTATTACAACCTTTCCAATCCAACATTGTTCCGATAAGATATTTTTATGTTTGATATCATGTTTCAAAAAATTAGTATTGCTGACCTACAAGAAAGCCTTCTTTCTTGGCTTCAGGGCGATATTTTAACATTTGATTTTGGGGTACAATTTGTCATTTTGGCACTTGCCTTTACCTTGGCATTTTTGATAAAAAATATTGTTAAACCACGCCTTAATGACCAAATTAATAAACTATCCATACCGTTTCGTATCACAGAGGCTTTGTATTCAAGCTTGCGGTTTATCTACCCTTTACTGGCAATATTATTTATTATAATCGGTACACGGCTTGCGCTTCTTGCCAACCCCGAAATTTCGGTTACCTTTACGGCCGTTATTACCAAATTATTGCTTGCATGGATATTTATTCGGTTTGTATCGCAATTTATTGAACATAAATTTGCCCGTAATATTATTGGATTTACCGTCCTTATCCTCGTTGCGCTAAGTTTACTTGGCGTTCTCACCCAAACGATGAGCACGCTTGATGCAATTGGGTTCAATATTGGCGAGTTTCGCCTTTCAACGCTCAGCGTTCTAAAAGGCGCTTTTATCATATTTATTTTATTATATGGTGCGTTGTTCTTGTCTAAACTAACGGAAAAGAAACTTACTCAGACCCGCAGTTTAACGCCCTCCTCTCGCGTTTTAATATCAAAAATCACCAAGGTATTTTTGATTGTTTCCGCATTGTTAATTGGATTAACCTCCGCAGGGATTGATTTGTCCTTGTTTGCTGTCTTTTCAGGGGCGGTTGGTTTGGGTATTGGGTTTGGTTTGCAAAAGGTTATCTCCAACCTATTTAGTGGGATGTTGCTGCTTCTTGACCAATCCATTAAACCCGGTGATGTGATTGAAATGGATGGCACCTTTGGATGGGTTAACCATATGGGCGCGCGCTATACCGAATTGGTAACGCGTGATAATAAATCATATCTTGTCCCTAATGAAGAATTTATAACCCAGCAAGTGATCAATTGGTCACACGGTAATACATTGGTTCGGGTGCAAACTGAATTTGGGGTGCATTATGATTCTGATCCGCACGAGGTTCGACGTTTAGCCATCCAAGCCGCAGGAAAACCAGACCGCGTTGTGGACAGCCCCTCACCCGTTTGTCATTTGGTTGAATTTGGCGACAGCTCGCTTAACTTTGTTCTACGCTATTGGATTAAAGATGCCGAAAAAGGGATCGTCAATACCAAAGGGGACGTCATGCTTGCCTTATGGGATATTTTAAAAGAAAACAACATCGCAATCCCCTACCCCCACCGCGAAGTCTTTATTCATAAAACGTAAAGCGTTATGCCACTTTTAAACTTGGCGCTGAGGCGCTTGGCTTAACAAATGTTGTCCCATTTTGTTTTAACTGGGCATAGAGTTTGTGAGTCATGCTATTTTCACCACCCGCATATCCGCCATTTAAACAATCTTTTATTGTCGCTCTCTCAAAAGTGATAAGTTGTGCAAGCACGCTATGCTTTTCGTAATTTTTAGTGATTGTAGAACTACTAACCCTTAATCTTTCTTCTAATACGCTCAAAACAGAAGCAGTATAGAAATACGGACTAGGTTTTGGTAAATCCCCATTCTCCATTTGCTTTTCAATTTTAGTAATATGTGTTTTTACAAGCTTTGAAAGACGCTCGCTTGGGTTAAGTTTTCTTGGTACAAGTGCGCGTTTCACAATTTCAGCTGTTGAAAGCTGTGTTTCTTCTTTTTTGCTTCCCGTTAAAAAATCACTCGATAAATCTCTAGCCATAAAAACTCCATAAATTCCTTTTGAAGGATTTTTATAGAATAAAATAGCTATAAAAGTCAACACTTATTACGGAAATACATACTTGGTATTATTTTATAAAGGCAATTTATAAGTCATGTTACAATAAACTTACTGTATGGTTGAAAAAATCAGTACCGCTTTATGGGAGAAATCGTAATTGCTTTTCACAAATTTTTTAGAGGTGCCTCCCCCTTACCTTAATTTTGGTTCAAACAAACTGAATGATGCTGTTTTCTCTTTAAATTTCAATAGCTTAAGAATAAAAAAAACGCCGCTCTAATAATAGAACAGCGTTTTATAAGCAATATAATATTAAATTTAGGCGGCTTGTTGTAGATCAGCATTATCTGATAGCGCTCTTTCACCATCTAAAATGGCGCTAACCGCGTGAATGACAGATGCGATACGAACCGCTGTTTGAACTTGATCTTTGCTAATACCGTGTTCAATAAGTTGCGCTTCATGCGCATCAATGCACATTCCACATGCATTAATCGCCGAAACAGCCAAAGACCATAATTCAAAATCCATTTTTTCAACGCCTGGATTACCAATGATATTCATGCGTAATTTTGCCTGCATGGTTTGGTAATCTTTGTTGGATGATAAATGCACAAAACGGTAATAAACATTATTCATCGCCATAATTGCAGCGGCGGCTTTGGCGGCTTCAAACGCTTCAGCGGACAGATTGTCTTTGGCCTCGCTTGAAATTTGAGCAATAACAGTTTCGTTTCGTCCTGCCAAAGCGGACGCTAACATTGTGCCCCATAATTGTTGAGGATTTAATGTTTCATCATTCGCCAAAGACGATAGATTTAATTTTATATCTTTCGCGTAATCAGGCATTATATTTTTTAATGTTTCTAAAGTCATTTTTCTCTCCTTATTTAAAGTATTTAAAATTTATTTTTAACAACTACTTTGTCCTAAGACAAACGACCACCATGCGGAAATGGCTCTTCACGGCTTTACCCAATACAATCATCATACCGATGAGTGATCATCAGGAAGGTTAATAATTTTACCAACTTCGTCTTGGTCAAAGCCAATCATAGGACATGTATCCAGAGCCATTGTACCGCGGTCAACATCAAATGATTCTGCGATAATACCAACGGATCGTAATGCTTCATCACGTTGTATCCATTCACGTCCATCGTAAAAATCTTTAATCATCGGGACCATCTGTCCTTCACCTCGTCTGGTGCATTGTCCAATATTGCGTCAGGATGTTTTTCCCACGCTTTTACATCCGCACAAAATCAAAAGATGCTTGATGCTTCTGTTACTTGCGCTTGATCCCATGAGGCATCGCGTAATTTTTTCGGGATTGTTCATCCGTCACATCAACAAAACGCCAATGTTGAATATTAAAAGAAGATGGTGTTTGCGGATTGCATCATAATCTCTTTGAAATGTTCTATCAGAGACTTTATAATCTGTATCAAATGTTTTAACGGCGCGCCGTTTTTCAAATAGCTTGGGCAATATCCATATTTTTTCTTCCTTAAAATATTTATCATTTTAAGGCGCGCTTTTTATTGGGTATTAAAGCGCGCTAAACATAACTACGCAGCTTTTTTGGACTGCCATGTCATTTGCGATTGGCTTGGGTTAATCGTGTCGCCACCAACAGCGCGGTTACAAGGGCATAGCTCATCACTTTGTAGCGCATCCAACAAGGCGTAAGGATTTCTTTTGGGTTACGGCCAACATTAAGACTGTTCACAGATACTTGTTGAATAACATTGAAGGGATCAACAATAAATGTTGCACGTAAGGCAACACCTGCATCTTTATCACGTACGCCTAAACCGTCAATTAATGTGACCTTTTGTGTCGGCAAAGCTCCATTGATTTAGCTTTGCCAAATCGCTGTGTTCACGACGCCATGCCAGTTTACAAAATTCATTGTCGGTGCTTCCGCCTATAACAATTGCATCACGATCTGCAAATTCATCATTTAATTTTGCAAATTCAGCAATTTCAGTTGGACAAACAAAGGTAAAATCTTTTGGGTAAAAAAAAATAACTTTCCATTTTCCTTCAAAACTATCTTGTGTGATTTCTTCAAATGCGCTTTCGCCATTTTCTTCATGCGACATAAAACCAGGCTTTACACCCATAACTGTAAATTCAGGTAACTTATCACCAATACCAAGCATATCTATTCTCCTTCGATAAAATTTAAATGTAATTATTTTATAGGGGGATTCTATCCCTGCTTACCAATTGAAATTATTTTATCAATTAATATATAAAATCTATTGATTTTTTGCATTTTAAGTAATATTTTCTATGAATGAAAAATTATCCTACCGTTCGGCAATTACAATATTTATTTGTTTTAAATACAACCAATCATTATGGACGCGCCGCTGAATTATGTTTTGTCACTCAACCCACATTGAGCAGCGCGATTAAAGAGCTTGAAAAAACCATCGGTGCCGATGTTATTGACCGAAGCCGCGCCAAATATATAAAATTGACACCATTGGGAAAATCATTAGTGCAGAAATCAAAAATTATTTTTGATGCCTTTGATACTATTTTACAAGATGCAACAGAATCACAAAAACCATTATCGGGCAGTTTTAGATTAGGATTAATTCCAACAATTGCCCCCTATCTTTTGCCGATTATCTTGCCCAAATTACAAAAAAAATTCCCTGATATGGCGTTTGAAATTACAGAAGATATGAGCGCGAATTTAGTTTCCGACCTTGATAAAAACTTTTTAGATTTAGTGATCATGGCGTTCCCCTATGACACGCCAAATATAAAACAAATTATTATGATGGAAGAGTCATTTTACTGTGCCGCCCCTGCTGATAGTTTTAAGCATAAGAAAATCTCATTAGATGATTTGGACAATCAAAAAATCCTATTGCTTCAAGATGGGCATTGCTTGCGCGATCATGCGCTTACCGCGTGTAAGGTACAAAAAAGGGCAGATAAAAACTCCCTCAGCGCGACCAGTCTTATTACCCTTATCCAAATGGTTGGGCAGGGCTATGGTGTTACATTACTGCCCGAAATGGTTGTAAAAGCAGGGTCATTACCCCCCAATGTTGAAATTTATAAATTCAAGTCACCCTCCCCCACCCGTAAAATTGGGTTGGCATGGCGCGAAAATACGGCGCTTAATAAGAATATTAATGCCGTGAGCGATTATTTAAAGACCATTATCAAATAAGCATCTTCTTGTCTTTTGCCTAAAAACTTACTATATAATTCCATATGGTTGATACAAATTTACAAAATGATACATCACAAAAATGGGTTGTTGCCGCGCTTTACCGTTTTGTCGCGCTTCAAAATCTGCCTGTTTTGCAAAAGAAAATTAAAGATCTTTGTAATGTGAATGATATTTGCGGCACATTATTAATTGCCCCCGAAGGCATTAATGGAACGGTTGCAGGGCAAAATGATGCCATCCCAATTTTGATCGAATTGCTTGATGAAATTGCAGGGGTTCGTCAGGGGGAATTAAAATATTCGTTCGCAGAGGAAAGACCCTTTCGCCGCATAAAAATTCGTCTTAAAAAAGAAATTATTACCATGAAGGCTGAAGAAGCCAACCCAACAAAATTGGTAGGCCAATATGTGACGCCAAAAGATTGGAATGATTTGGTTAATGACCCAGAGGTTACATTAATCGACACCCGCAATAATTATGAAACCGCCGTTGGTATTTTTAAAGATGCCATTGATCCTAATATTGAAACCTTCACAGAATTTAAAGATTTTGTTCAAGAGAAGATGAATCCTAAAACACAAAAGAAAGTTGCGATGTTTTGTACAGGCGGTATTCGATGTGAAAAAGCATCAAGCTATATGTTGGCGCATGGGTTTGAGGAGGTTTATCATCTTCAAGGGGGGATATTAAAATATCTTGAAGAAGTCCCCGCAGAACAAAGCCAATGGGAAGGTGATTGTTTTGTTTTTGACCGCCGCGTCGCCGTGGGACAAGATTTAAAAGAAAGCCCCTATCAAATTTGTTATGGATGCCGTTGGCCCCTGACCGAAGAAGATGTTAAAGCGCAAAGCTATGAAAAAGGGGTGTCATGCCCGCATTGTATTGATAAAATGACCGATGAGCGTGCGCGGTCATTTCGGATGCGCCACGAACAAATGAAAAAAGCGGGTGAAGAAATCCCCGGTGATTCGACCAACCCTAAAAGTAGTTAAAATTTTGATATAAAAAAAAACCCGACTATTAAAGTCGGGGTTTTTATTTAATTATTTATATAAATTAATCAACGTCTGATTGCACTTCTGTTGTGACTGATGTTTCGGTTTTCACCTTTGTATCATCAATAATTTGTTCTTCTGTAACAACTTCTGTTTTTACTTTATCTTCACGCATTACTTTGCGTTCTTTCATTTTTTGACGCATATCATCGCGCTTTTCTTTCATTTCAGAATATTTCTTTTCTTTATACGCTTGCGCTTCTTCCATTGAAACATTGCCATCTGCGTTTGTGTCTTTTTCTGCAAATTTATCGGCGGCTTTTACATGAACGTGCGCCATATATTCTTCTTTTGAAATCATGCCATCATTATTTGCATCGGCAGCTTGAAACATTTCTTTTGATTTATCTTTTGAATGGTCGCCCCCTTCGTGATGACCCGCAATGGCAGGTACAGAGAGCATAACAAGGCCAGACGCCCCAAGAATAAGTAATTTTTTCATTTTATTTTTCCTATTTAAGATTTATTTTTATCGCTAACATTTATCATACAAATGAAAAGTGTTTTTGCTCCGCTTAAAATAAGTTTATTACCCGAATTTTTTAAGGCGATAATATGTAACGCCGAGCAAAAGCGCGCTCCAGCTATATAAAAGGATATAGTCAGGAACACCTATTTTTAAGCTAAGATAGCCGATTAACCCCGAAATTAATGCCAATGCCAAAATAAATGGCGTTATTATCTGCGGTCGCCATCCTTTATCTTGCAAATAAGTATGCAAATGAAGACGATCGGCATCAAATGGGCTTCGTCCTTGTTTCATACGGGTGAAGAAGATGGAGAAGGTCTCAATAATAGGAACAGTCATAATCCATATAATTAAAACGGGCGATAATAATTGCAATTGGGGTGTTTGATTAATGGCCGAAGGAATAACCGAATGAATGGCAAACCAGCCAACAATTAATGCCAATGATAACGCACCTGCATCCCCCAAAAAGATAGATGCTTTTTTATGAAAAGGATATCGGGCATTAAAAATTAAAAATGCAAATAGGGGACAAAAAAGTAGGATGATTGCCTGCATCATCCACAGGGATTGTCCATCATACGCAACCAAGAATAAGACGCCCAAGGCAACCGCAATAAAGCCACCCGCAAGGCCATCCATGCCATCCATCATATTAATAGCATTCATTAATAAAACCAAACATGTAACCGAGAATGCCTGTGATAAGAACCCCAAACCAATGGTCCCAAAACCGAACAAGTTACCCAATTGCGTTAACTCAGCACCGCAGAAGATTACCACATAACAGGCAATCCAAATTTGGATCACAAACCTCAGCCATGGTTTTAAATGCGATCGATCATCCCATGCACCGATGATTAATAAAATTATTGTGCCAAATAAAAGGGGAAGCAATCCCGTTCCCGAAGGAATAGGCGATAATAAAATAAGTAGAAAATAAACAGGAATAATAATTAGACCACCCACCAATGGGATTGCCC
Source organism: uncultured Alphaproteobacteria bacterium (assembly GCA_963803555.1). GTDB lineage: Bacteria > Pseudomonadota > Alphaproteobacteria > Micavibrionales > Micavibrionaceae. The sequence goes on from CAWDMZ010000001.1 coordinate 123,223, forward strand.
CATCATGTTTTTTTCGCCCACCTGGATGATCAACCATGCCCAATTTGGGCGCGATGGTTTTACTTAAACAAAATAAAATAAGGGGAAGAGCAATACCCAAAAGGCAAAGCAAATAAAATGGCATAGTCATAAGGTTTAAATTTTAGTTGTTATCCAAAAATAGTCGGTAACAAAGCATAAAGATTATTCAGATCATTGCCAAATACAAATAACGCCCCGACAATCGCAAGGGATACGCCAGATGCAATTAATACATACTCAATGGCCGTTGTGCCGCTAATATTATAAAAATAGGTAAAAATTTTGCTCATTTATTATATTACCATAATATTTAAGTATTTTTCTTCTTTTGCTGCTCCCTTAAGCTAAACCGCTGATAATCAAGTCTTTTTTTTGTATCAAATTGTAAGCAATGCTCCTTACCCCGCAATAAATCAGCCAAAATATGTGCTGATTGGATAGAGCCGACCAAACCATGCGAGCCAAAGGCAAGGGATGTATAAACATTTTTTTCATGCGGAACACGGCTAACAATAGGAAAATGATCCTTGGATGCACACCGATACTGCGCCCATGCGCCGACTATTTCAAAATCTTCATCTGCCAAATCATCAATTTTTTCTGTAATACCAGCAATATTTTCAAAATTTTCTTTCTCAACAATATCAATATTTTGTTCCCACGGTTGAAAGGTGGCGCCAATATGGTGTATTCCATCCCGTGCAGTAGAGATGTATTTCCCAAAATGAATATTGCATTTTAAATTTTGAGAATGGGGTGTAGCTTTTACTTTGGTAATTTGTCCCCTCACCTTTTTTAGGGGGAGAAAATCAATTCCCGAAAAATCAGATACCGCATACGCGTTACAAAGAATAACAATATCTTCATCCAATTGCGTGTAATCCGTTATTTTACAATTATAATTAATTTCAATATCTTTGGCATAATATTGGCATAGTTTTTTTACATTTACCGATCCCGAATTGGGTAGGTACAATGCATTTTCATCAATCTTTATACCTGCAATATTTGTTGCTTCATTGGAATTGACAATTTTTAAATGGTCTTCATCCCATTGCCAATTTTAAATCATGGAAGAAAAACGCTTTTCTTTTTCAGTTGTATTTATAAGATGCAAAGCACCGCAGGGATTGTACTCAATTTCATCATCCGCATGTTTTGCCATGGTAATAAATTGGGCAAAGGCGGGTGAGGAAAATTGAGCTGTAAAATCCCACAAAGCACAAAATCGAGGGTTAAAAAATCCACACTCATTGCCTGATGATCCTGCACCCAAACTGTCCGATGCCTCGTAAATAACAGGGTTAAATCCATATTGTTTTAAGATAAAGGCAGTTGCGGTTCCCGATAACCCACCACCGATAATGGCGATTGATGCGCCTTGCTTTATCTTTGATGTTCTACTCTTATCCTCTTTTTGGATAAAGCCATTGGTCATATCAGGTTTATATCCAAATCCTTTTTGTTTTTGAACTGTAAAGCCAACGGATTCTAGACCTTCACGAACAAAACGCGCAGCGGTAAAGGTTGCAAAACTTGCATAAGGATTAGACAGACGCGCCATATTTTCAAACAAAACCTCCGTCCACATTTGTGGATTTTTGGCGGGGGTAAACCCATCTAAAAACCAGCAATCAAATTTTTCTATTAAGGTGGGGAGTACCTCATTCACATCATCAAATACCAAAGTCAGTGTAATTTGATTGTTAATTTTAACCCGATGCACCCCACGAGCGCGAATGGGGTAAAGGTCGCAAAGAATTTCAACTTTATCTTTGAAGATATCAGCCCATGGTTTTAAGGCGTTTTTTATTTCTTCAATGGTAAGGGGGTATTTTTCAATACTAACAAAATCTAAGCTTTGGTTTTCTTTTGCTGTTTTTTCAAACAAATCCCATGTGGAAAAAAAATTAAGCGCCGTGCCAAACCCTGTTTCACAAATTGAAAAATTTTCTTTTTCCTTCCACGCATTGGGTAAGTCATTACCCTTTAAAAATACATGCTGCGTTTCGGCAAGGCCATCTTTTTGGGAGAAATAAAAATCATCGAATTTTTCTGAATAAGGGGTGCTTATACATATATTTGCTTATACTATGTTTTGCCATTATATTTAAGATATCATTTTTAAAAATAAGGAAAATTTATGAGCAACAATCCATTATTGGCCGCATCCCCCAACCCGCACGAAGCTCCACAATTTGATAAAATTGAAGCTGAACATTATCTTCCCGCGGTTAAAGCCGCGATTGAGGAGGCACGCGCCAATATAAATGCAATTAAAGAAAATACTGCCGAAGCAGATTTTGACAACACAATTGTTGCCTTAGAAGAATCATCCAACAAGCTGGGGACGGTAACATCCGTTTTTTACAATCAATTAACCGCCGCAGGAACAGATGATTTGGAAAGTTTAGCAGAAGAGATTGGCCCCCTTAATGCCAACTTCTCAAGCGATGTTGCCCTTGATGAAGAATTATTTGCCCGCATTAAAAGTGTTTATGATAAACGCGACACGCTTGATTTGAATACCGAGCAAAATACTTTATTGGAAGATACCTATATCGGATTTGTACGTGGTGGGGCATTATTGGCCGAGGATAAAAAGGCACGTTTTCGTGAGATTTCGCAGGAGATGTCCACCCTTGGCCCACAATTTATGAATAATACAAAAAAATCATCTGAGAAATTTGAGCTTTGGATTGAAAATGAAGATGATTTAAGTGGCTTGCCCGAAACCGCATTGGCAGGGGCGAAGCAAGCCGCTGAAGAAAAAGGGCAAAACAATAAATGGTTATTCACCCTTGATTACCCAAGTTATGGCCCCTTTATGACCTATGCCGATAATCGTGAATTGCGGGAAAAAATTTGGCGCGCCTTTGGCAATCGCTCCTACGGTGATGAATTTGATAATTCCGATATTATAAAAACCATTGTCCGCTTGCGGGATGAGCGTGCAAAATTATTGGGATATGATACCCATGCCAATTATGTGTTGGAACGCCGCATGGCAAAATCACCCCAAGGTGTTTTTGAATTTCTTGATACATTATTGGCGGCATACAAACCTGCCGCCGATGCCGATTTAAAACAACTGCAAGATTTTGCAAAGGATCAAGGATTTACTGATGAGTTAATGCCTTGGGATGTTGGGTATTATAGTGAGAAGTTAAAACAAAAATTATTTGATTATTCAAGTGAGGATTTGCGCCCCTATTTCCCATTGGAAAATGTGTTGGATGGTGTCTTTACCCACTTTACCAAGTTGTTTCAATTATCCTTTAAACAGGCAAAAAATATCCCCACATGGCACAAAGATGTGAATGCGTATGAAGTTCACAATACCGATACAGGTAAGTTTGTTGGTGTGCTGTATGCTGATTTTTACCCCCGTTCAGGCAAAAAACAAGGCGCATGGAAAACCAGTTATCGCGACCAAGGATTACAAAATGGGGAGATGAAAAACCCCTTAGTGGCCATTGTTTGTAATTTTACAAAACCCACAAAAGACACCCCCTCTCTTTTGACTTTTGGGGAAGTGACGACGTTATTCCATGAAATGGGACATGCTATTCATGCGTTATTGTCTGATGTCACCTATGCCTCCCATGCGGGGACAAGTGTCCTTTGGGATTTTGTTGAATTGCCATCACAGGTGCAAGAAAATTGGGCGTATAAAAAAGAGACTTTGGATTTATTTGCCGCGCATTATAAGACGGGTGAAAAAATCTCCAATGAATTGGTTGAAAAGGTGAATAAGGCCAAAAACTTTATGGTGGGATGGGGTGGTTTACGCCAAGTCAGCTTTGCCAAGATGGATTTGCAATATCACACCGTTGACCCGCGTGAAATTAAAGATGTGGCAGAATTTGAAGATGCGGCCACCAAAGATACGGTTTTATTCCCACGATTTGCGGGCCCCATGTCCACCAGTTTTGCGCATATTTTTGCGGGTGGCTATGCCGCAGGATATTACAGTTATAAATGGGCGGAGGTATTGGATGCGGACACATTTGAATTGTTCGAAGAAAATGGCCTATATGACACCGACACCGCAAAACGATATAAAGATGAGATTTTATCGCGTGGTGGAAGCAATAAACCCGATATCCTTTACCGTAATTTTCGAGGGCGCGATGCCGACCCCGATGCGTTGTTGCGCCGTGAAGGCCTTTTGAAAGATAAAGCGGCTTAAATACTGGGATAATTTTCTATTCCTTATTGTCAAAACGCTGTGCTTTATATTTAATAATATTGCGTCTAAGAATATTTTTGTTGCATGGCATAGAACAGCCTTACCAACCAAAAAAATTAACCTAAATCAACGTATGGTTTGGGCAGTTTTTGGTAATTTCGCATGACTTTTTGCGAATATATTTGTAAGGATTGATGAAATATCATGGAAATACGCAATAACTCAATTTTATTGAATAATTTATTGTCGCTTGGCGTGAATACAGGCGCGACGCAGAAAAATGCGCCTGCGCAAAACCAACCAGTTCAACCGTCATCAAAACTGGCGAAACAATCACAAGATTCCATTACTCTTTCACAGCAAAGCAACCAAGAAAATCAAACACGCAGTAATAATACCGCCTTCACCGCCAACCCAGATAGAACCTTTTTGGTGAGTGAGCGGATTGAAACCCTTGATAATGGGTTTAGAAAACTGCAAGAATTTGAAAGCTTGTCGGGACGAAAATTTACAAAAATTGAAGAAGTGATTAATTCCGATGATCGTTCGACGCGGACAATCGTTCAACAAAATAATTCAGGCAGTACCACATTATTAGAAAATGTTTTTGACCGTCAAGATGATGGCAGCTTCCGCCTCTCCCAACGCTATACCAATGAAAATGGAGAAACGCAGAGCAACATACAATATAATGTTCAACCCGATAACAAAGATTTTATTATGGGACGTTCTGCCAATCCATCATCACAAGAAAACAACCCATTTCAGGTGTTGCGCGGCACACAAATTGACACTAGCGCATAAAAATAAACGTTTAAAACATTTCCAATAACATACAGCGTGCCGACCCGCCGCCATAATATTCTATGGTTTGGATATCGGGACGAATAATCGTTTTGTAATAATCATTTAATTTTTCTTTTTGGTCGTTCCGTAAAGAATTATATCCTGCAGCGGACATAACAAGCATTTGCTCACCATCTTTGCCTATTACTTCTAATGAATTGCCACAAAAATTTTCCATTTGCGCGGTTGTAAATTCAATTATATCACGTTTTTGTTTAAGATGATCGATAATGTCACGGGTCACTAAATTATCGCTACAAATTCCTGCAATCTTACTGCCAATCCACATAACCACATCGGCATGATACACAGGTTTGCTCTTATATAATGTTTCAAAGGGGTAGTGGGTAAAGCCATTCTTCTCGCACCAAATCTTACCCAATTCCTTATCAGATCGTTTTGATATATTTTGATAAGCGATTTTATTAACCCTATCTAAACAAAGCGCGCCCGTGCTTTCCAATGCTTTGCCATCTTCTTCATGAGAAACTAAATCTATGACATCTCCATAGCGTCCTTTTAAAAAATCAATGAGTGCGGGACGGCGTTCAATTTGGCGATTGGGGGCAAGCATGGGGTATAAAACCATGCGCCCACCATGATGGGTTGAAACCCAATTATTACAAAAAATATCATCGGGACAGCCCTTTTGACCCAAGGTTGTTGTTAAAATAACCCCATGCTCCACCAATAAATCACGAAAACTGCGAAATTCTTGCTTGGCTTTTTCTTGGATTTCTTTTGGCTTTATATCATTTTCATGCTGATATGAATTTGTCGCCATTGTTTGGGGGTTCGCATAAAAATCAACGGGTTCCATCACCATAATATGATTTGTTGATTGCGGGCTATTTATGGATTGGGTCATGGGCAACTTTCTAAAGATATTAATTTTTTATTCTATGTTAATATTAGCTTGATTTTCCCCTTTGCTCCAATCATAAAGAGCGAAGATTATAAAATTGGAATTTCTTTATGATAAAAACAATCTCAAATTCGTGGCCCCTTTTCTTTGGCCTTGGCCTGATTATGATTGGAAATGGCCTTCAAGGGACGCTTTTGGGTGTTCGTGCCTCGATTGAGGGGTTTGAGACCGTGACTATTGGTCTTATCATGTCCTTATATTATTTGGGATTTTTGGCAGGGTCATATTTTGTCCCTAAATTGGTGATGAATGTTGGCCATATTCGCGTTTTTACTGCGCTTGCATCTTTGGCATCTTCAACTGTTTTGCTTCATGGCTTAATTCCTGAGGCATGGGTATGGGCACCGATGCGGTTCTTTACTGGGTTTGCCTATGCGGGGCTTTATATTGTGGTGGAAAGCTGGCTCAGCAATATGTCCACGAATAAGACACGCGGCAAAATTTTTGCTATTTACCAACTCATTAGTTATGGCGGTATGGTTTTGGGGCAGTTTTTCTTACTCTTCTCTGACCCTGCAACAATTACATTATTTATTATTGCATCTGTTTTGGTATCGCTTGCCTTATTGCCAATTGCCTTAAGCTCGCGCCCTGCGCCTGATTTTGATGAACCTGAAAAGCTGTCCTTACGAAGTCTTTATAAAATATCGCCCTTTGGTTTAACAGGCGTGTTTCTTGTAGGGTTTGGGACCAGCGCATTATTTAGTATTGGCGCGGTGTATGCCAAAGAAATTGGTATGACATTGCCACAAATCTCGGTCTTTATGGCTTTGTATATTTTTGGGGCGGTTGCATCGCAAATTCCGATTGGATGGCTGTCTGATAAATATGATCGGCGGATTGTTATTGTTGGCGTGTCTGCCATATCAACGCTTGTGGCAATCTTGTGTTGGGCAACATCAGGCAATCCGTTATTGCTCAATATCTTCATCTTCTTCTTGGGTGGATTGACGTTGCCTGTTTATGGGTTGTCTATGGCCTATATTAATGACCATTTAAAACCATCACAATTTGTGGCTGCATCATCCTCTGCCATTTTAACTAATGGTATAGGCGCGGCGATTGGCCCGTTAATCATTACATTCTTTATGACGGTATTTGGAACATTCATGTTCTTTCCCATGATTGGCATTGTATTTTTAACAATGACGGGTTACGGAATTTACCGAATTACGCAAACGAATGCTATCCCGATGGAGGATCAGGGTGATCACATTACCATGCCCCTTCGTCCCACCCCTATTTCCATGGCGATTACCGAAGAAGGCCATAATATTTTAAAAGAACTGGAAGATGAGGAAAATAAAGATTCTTAAGCTTTAAATATTTATTTGGATGCGGGCGTTACTGCCTGATAACGCAATGACCAAGTCGATGATGAGTAATTCACCACTACCTGCTGCCACTTTGCGTCCGCATCTATTTTCAATGCTGCTGCTACGTCTTCGATGTTGCCAACGTATAACTTTCCCCTTAAACAAGTATTATAATTAATTAATGATAAAGTTTGGGTAAATAAAAATGACAGATAAATTTCAACAAAAATTAGATGATTTGGAAACGCTTCTAGCCCACCAATCAAACGAAATTGCAGACTTGAACGAGGTTGTCACCCATCAAGCAGATGAAATTGATACCCTTAAAAAATATATTAAAATCAAATTAGATAAGATTGAGAATAATTTACAAGCGGCGCAAGATACCGACCATCAATCCGTATCTGATGAGGCACAAGCAAACAAGCCACCTCATTATTAATAATTCAAATTAACGCCCACGTTCCCGCGTTTCAGAAAATTTTAAATCTTTCCAATCTGATTGTGCGCGATCCAAATCCCATAAATTTCGTGCCAGATAAACGGGGGTTTTATCTCGGTCTTCACCCAATGAAACACGATTGCCATCAATAAATGACTTCATCGTATCATTATCACCCGTAACCCAACGGGCGGTAATATATTGGGTAGCCTCAAAATCGACTTCTAAATTATATTCCGCATCAAGGCGGTCTTTTAATACATCTAATTGTAATGTGCCGACCACGCCAACAATCCATTCACTGCCCAACATCGGGCGGAATACTTGGGTGACCCCTTCTTCGGCAAGGCTTTCCAATGCACGTTGAAGGTGTTTTGCCTTCATCGGATCACCAAGTCTTACGCGGCGAAGAATTTCGGGGGCAAAATCAGGGATGCCTGTAAACATCAATTTTTCCCCTTCGGTTAATGTATCACCCACACGTAATGTTCCGTGGTTTGGTACACCGATAATATCCCCTGCCACGGCTTCATCGGCAAGCTCCCGCCCTTGGGAGAAGAAGAAGATAGGGTTGCTTACGCTTAATGTTTTATTGGATGCCGTATTAAGTAATTTCATACCACGTTTAAATTTGCCCGAACAAATACGCATAAAGGCAATACGATCCCGATGGTTTGGGTCCATGTTGGCTTGAACCTTGAAAACAAATCCTGTGACTTTATTTTCCTCGGGCTTAATCTCGCGCGTATCGGTTTCTTGAATGCGCGGTGGTGGGGCGTTCTCTTTGATCCCTTCAATTAAATCTTTCACCCCAAAACTTTTGAGGGCGGAGCCAAAGTAAACGGGCGATAGATGTCCTTGACGATAGCTCTCTAAATCAAAGGGCGGGCAAAGTTCACGCACCATTTCAACATCTTCTTTTAATTTTTCATGTTGTTCTTTGGTTATTAATTCCAAAAGTTTTGGATCATCTGTTCCTTGGCAAGGAAAAATATCGGGCAGACTGCCTTTTTTGGCATCTTCAAATACAATCATCTGATCATGGATGATGTCATAACATCCTTTAAATTCCTTCCCCATGCCAACAGGCCACGTCATGGGTACAGTATCCAACGCCAATTTTTGATTAATCTCATCTAAAATTTCAAATGGGTCGCGGGCTTCACGATCCATTTTATTGACAAATGTTGTGATGGGAACATCGCGCAGGCGACATACTTCAAATAATTTTTGGGTTTGTGCCTCAATCCCCTTGGCCGCATCAATCACCATTACCGCACTATCTACAGCCGTAAGAGTCCGATAAGTATCATCCGAAAAATCTTCGTGTCCGGGCGTATCTAATAAATTAAAAGTTACGTTATCATATTCAAACGTCATCACGGATGTTGTTACTGAAATTCCGCGGGCTTGTTCAATCTTCATCCAATCGGAATGGGCGCGGCGGCGGTTTCCCTTTGCCTTCACCTCCCCCGCCATGTGGATTGCGCCCCCAAAAAGGAGCAATTTTTCCGTCAGGGTTGTTTTACCTGCATCGGGGTGTGAAATAATCGCAAATGTTCGGCGGTCTTGATAACTCATAGGATACGGATATATAGAAATTGCGCGGTAAAAACCAGTTTAAAATTGGGACTTATGATGCTTGGGAAGTGTTTTGCTGCATTTCTTCAAGCTCAAGCCATCTATTTTCCGCATCATCCAATCGTTTTTGAACCCGTTGAAGCCGTTCCACCGTTTTATGAAATAAATCAGGATCGTTTTTATATAAATCAGCATCATTTAAAACATCATTCATTTTTGCAATATCTTGGGTTAATTCTTCAATTTTATGGGGGAGTTGTTTTAACTCCCTATCCAATTTATAGCTTAATTTTTGTATGGGTTTTGACAATGGCTGTTGCGGTGCGTTTTGTGACTCTTGAACTTTAGTTTGTTGTTTCTTTTTATTGGCGGCTTTCTTCTCTTCTTTTTTGGCGATGCCCTCTTTTGCGGCCAAATAATCGCTGTACCCGCCAATATATCCATCAACCTCGCCATTGCCTTCAAACGCTAAAATTTTAGAAACCGTTTGGTCAAGGAAATCGCGGTCGTGGGAAACCACAATTAATGTCCCTTTATAGTTAATTAAAACCTCCTCCATCATGTCCAGCGTATCCATATCCAAATCATTGGTGGGTTCGTCTAATATCAGACAGCTTTTTGGATTAGCCAAAATCTTGGCAAGCATTAGGCGGTTTTTTTGCCCCCCTGATAAGGTTAGAACTTGGCGATAAGAATCTTTTGGATCAAAAAGAAAATCTTTTAGATAAGCACAAACATGGCGTTGTTTTCCCATCACATCAACATAATCCCCACCCCCAGGGCAAAGTGTTTTGCGCAAGGTATCATCGGGGTTTAAATCACTTCGTTTTTGATCAAAATAAGAAAATTCTAATTCTTTACGGCGTTTAACCCGCCCAATATCGGGTTCTAATTCTCCGATTAATAATTTAAGAAAACTGGTTTTACCCGACCCATTTTTCCCCAACAAACCAATACGATCCCCACGGGTAATACGCATGTGGAAATTTTCTAAAATTACTTTCTTATTGTTATCTTCCTCAAATATCTTATGCACATTATAAAATTCAGCTACAATTTTGGAAGATTTCCCCTCATCCGCTTGTTCAGGTAATGAAACTTTAGATACAACGCGGCGGTAGGCCGATTGGTCTTTCTCCAATTTCTCGCGCATAATTTTCATTTGTTCGACACGGCGAACATTACGTTTTCTTCGTGCTTTTACGCCTTTGTTGGCCCAATCAACCTCTTGCGCCACAATGGCGGCACGGTTTTTAAGTTCGCGCTCCTCTTGCTCTAATAATGCGGTTGACCATTCTTCAAAGTCGGCAAAACCATTGGGGCTGACTTTTAATCCCCCACGATCTAACCAAAAAACTTTGTTTGACACATTGGCCAAAAATGTCCTGTCGTGGGAGATGCAAACAATCGTTCCACGATATCCTTTTAAATAATTTTCTAACCATTCAATGGCTTCTAAATCCAAATGGTTTGTAGGCTCATCCAGTAATAAAATATCTGGCTCCTCCACCAATGCGCGTGCCAATCCTGCGCGGCGTAATTGCCCACCCGATAATCGGGTCATTTTATCTTGGACATTTAATTGAAGGGCTTGGGCGATTGAATCAACTTTATATGCATGAAGGGCGACCTCATCCTCTTTTATCTCTTCAAAAATATACTCAAACACTGTTTGATCTTTTTTGGGAACAATATCTTGTTGTAGATACCCGATGGTCACGCTTTGCTCTTGCCAGCGTTCGCCTGCGTCGGGTTCTTTTTTGGATGTAATAATGTCCATTAATGTGGTTTTACCCGCGCCATTTGTTCCAATAAGCGCGATTTTTGACCCTTGATGAATATTAAATGACAAATCCTCAAACACGGTTTTATCACCATATTTAATTGCCGCATCTTTCACACTGAGGAGTAGGGGTTGAGCCATTTGAAATATTTATCCTTTTTAAAATGATGGCGTATTTATAAATTTCTTCATTCTTTTAAAGAATTTGAGTCAAAAACACAATTAATCAATATAGTGGCGGCCTATAGTTTTATGATATACATAGTTCTTTAGAATAAAACGAGTTTGTTATGGATATTGATCTTTTTCTAAGTAAATCGGGGCAATGCGGCCTTATGTGTCAGGGAAGTTTTAAAGAACCACCCGCAGGCATATTATTTGATGCCCAAACAATGGAAATAACAGCTGAATTTATTAATCAAGATCCTTTGCATCTTAATATCAATGTTGATGATGCGATGAAGTCTTCATTATTGGATAGCAAGCATATTTATTTAGGAGTAATTTTTGATGGTGTTATGAATGAAACACTTGATATGCCGTTATTTATTTTGAATAATCCCTATTCCGATGGGCATAATACATTGGACAAAAGCGCGCAGACAACGCGCAATGTACGTGGATTTGACAGCTTTATCAAAAACAGTAAATTTGCCCAAGCCATTCATCGTGAAGATTTGGAAAATGAAGCCACTTCGCAATCTGTTCTACATGATCAAAATTTGCAAGCATTAGCCTATAGCCCATTGCTACAACGCCAGATGAAATTGGAAGCTGCGCCACAAGTTGTTGCAGCCCCAATGGCATTACCCAGTGCAGGATTGGGAGGGGGTGTAAATTCTTCCCCTAGCCTTAAACAACAGCCAAAACCACCGAGCACAAAGTCAACCAATAAAGATGACTAGGTCTTCTATGGGTGAGGGAGATCTATATCCCGATGACGCGCCACAAATTCAGGATTAAGAAATTTTGGATCAAATCCACCATACCGTAATTCATTACCATCCATATCGGTGATACACCCACCTGCGGCATTTAAAATAGCATGAGCGGCGGCGGTATCCCATTCGCACGTTAAACCAAACCGTGGATACATATCGGCCTTACCCGCCGCAATAGCGCACATTTTGAGGGAGCTTCCCCGTTGTGTAATTTTATTAATTTTATAATTGCTTAAAAAATCATCAAGGCGTTGACCCTTGCCGTGTGATTTACTGGCAATGACAATTAATCCTTTATCTTGTAAAGGACGGACAGAAATTTTCTTCTCCGTATCATTATCTTCAAGCCAACGAATGGCTGTTCCTTCGCCACATGCCGCATATAATTCCCCATGGACGGGGGCATAAACAACACCCAATACTGGTTTATTATTTCTAATCAATGCAATATTAACCGTGTAATCCCCACTGCCCGATACAAATTCCTTTGTCCCATCAAGCGGATCAACCAACCAAAAATATTCTTGGTCTGATAAATCAGGACGATATCCTTCGGCGGCGGCCTCCTCCCCCACAATTAAAACTTCGGGGGTGATTTCTTTTAACGCCTTTGTAATTAAAATCTCTGCTTTCTGATCGGCAATGGTGAGGGGCGAGCCATCTGCCTTAACCATTGCATCGTCAAACCCACTTTCATCAAAATAATCAAGTGTCAGATTTCCTGCCTCAACCGCCAATCGGCGTATTTGATTACACAGCGCGGGAAGATGATCTAAAATTTTGCTTTTCTTATTATCCAAGGATACGTTCCCCTTTTATGACGGTTAAATTATCTTTTGATAGGGTATGGACATGATTTAAAACATAATCAACAATTTGTTTTACACATGTTTCAATATCATTATTTGCTGTATCAACAACCAAATCTGGATTTGTTGGTGGCTCATAAGGTGAATCAATTCCTGTAAAATCTTTGATGTCGCCTTTGCGGGCTTTTTTATAAAGTCCTTTTGGGTCACGATTTTCACAAGTTTGTAAATTGGCCTTGATATAAATTTCATGGAAACAATTGGGCGCCGCGGCGCGTGCCTTTTCCCTATCCGCAAGATAGGGGGAGATGAAGGCCGATAAAACGATGATGCCAGAGTTCGCTTGCAATGCCGCAACCTCGCCCACGCGGCGAATATTCTCGGTACGATCCTCAGGCGAAAATCCTAAATCAGAGTTAAGGCCATAACGAACATTATCGCCATCCAAAACATAGGCATTTATGCCGCGATCAAAAATTTCTTTCTCAACGGCCACGGCCAATGTTGATTTGCCCGACCCTGACAATCCCGTAAACCAAAAAATTCCGCCATAATACCCAAACCTTTCGGCACGCATATCGGGTGTGACAGAATGACTAACCTTATAAATATTGGTTGATTTTGGGGTGGAAGATTGACGTTGGTCGGCATACCCATCCATATTGATTAAACCGCCACCGACAACTTTGTGTTGACCATAAATTACCGCACGCCCCATTTTGAAATTTGTAGTATGCGGGTCAATGGCAATCATATCGCGGCAACGAAATGTAATTTCTGCCACATTATTTTTTTCTAATTTCTTGGCATTTTTATCTTTTTTAAGCGTCTGCGTATCGACCATCATATCAATGGATTGAATATTTACCTTTGTTTCGGATGTACCAAAACGCACCGTATAAGAATTTCCAACAGCAAGCGGTTTATCCGAAAGCCAGAATATATTGGCGCGGAAAACATTCGTCATCATGGGCAGATTATCTTTATGGGCGGCAATGTGGCCACGCTCAACAAATATACGCTCGCTTAATGTAATACCGATGGATTGTCCTGCGCTTGCCTTCACCACAGCTTTCTTTTGCGGGAAACTTTCGATTGTTTCAACAACGGCCTTTTCATTGGTGGGGGAGAAATAAAGTGTATCGCCCACGCATAAACTGCCCGTTTCAATGCGCCCAACCAATATACGTTTTTCATTCTGGCGATAGACATCTTGGATAGGAAAGCGTAATGCATGGCTTACGGGTTGCGTTTCAACTTGAAAATTATCAAGGGTTTCGATCAGCGTTTTGCCTTTATACCAATCTAAATTTTTACCGCGAATACTCAACATATCGCCTTCCCGTGCAGAAATAGGAATAAGGTGGGAAGGCGCTAGGTTTAGCGTTGCTAGATATTCTTTAACCTCTTGAGAAACACGATTAAAAATTTTGGAATCAAAGCCAATTTTATCCATTTTATTGACAACAACACATATTTGTTTCATGCCAAGCAAATGAAGCATATAAGCATGACGCTTTGTTTGCTCACGCACGCCCTCGTCGGCATCAACAACTAAAACTGCCGCGTCTGCTTGCGCCGCGCCAGAAATCATATTTTTTAAAAATTCACGATGGCCTGGCGCATCAATAATCACATAATTTCGTTTCTCACTTGAAAAGAAAATTTGCGTTGTATCAATGGTGATGGCCTGATCACGCTCCGCCTGAAACGCATCCAAAACAAATGACCATTCAAAGGGCACATTGCGCTTTTTACAAATAGATTGAAGCTCTTCCATTTTGCCATCTTGAAGCGCATTTGTATCATGCAATAACCGACCGATTAAGGTTGATTTTCCATGATCCACATGACCAACAATAACTACATTTAATTGTTCGTTTAATTTAACTTTTGACATGGCTCACATATACCCCTGACGACGCAGTCTTTCAAAACTATCTTCGGTTTCTTTATCCATGGAACGGCCTTCACGTTCGGATGTTTTTGTTGTTTCAAGCTCATAAATAATTTCATCAATTGTTGATGCATTACTTGGTACTGGATTTGTAATATTCTTCTCCCCTAATGAGCGATAACGCATTCCATCTTTTGCAAAATATAAATTACAAAGGGGTATATTTTCCCGCTTGGTATATTTCCAAATATCGGTTTCTGTCCAATGCAAAATGGGGTGAATCCGCATATGGCAATCATCGGGCACTTCGGTGGTATATTGATCCCAAAATTCTGCTGGCTGATCTTTAAAATCCCAACTTCCATCCATCGATCGGGGCGAAAACACACGTTCTTTTGCACGTAAGCCTTGTTCATCACGGCGAATACCACAAAGAACGCCTTTAAATTTATGTTCAGCCAATAAAGATTTTAAACCTTCGGTCTTTCGCATGGCAGAACGCGTGGCGGGCGGTAGGGTTTGATCCATCAATGCCTCGGCAGGGCAAGGATGATTGATAACGGGTAAATCCCATTGCTTTGTCAGCATATCGCGAAAGGCATAAACTTCTTCCATTTCCATTTGGGTATCAAGAAGGATTAGCGGAAAAGGCACACGCCCAAAGAACGCTTTTTTTACAAGCCAAAGCATAGCCGTTGAATCCTTACCAATCGACCATAACATTCCAAGGGGATTTATTTTTGAATACGCCTCACGAATAATATAAATCGAGCGTGCCTCTAAATCATCAAGTGTTTCATTCATAATTTATAACTCCGCCTTTATTGTATGATCTTCTAAACCATTAACCTCTGGCCGACCAATAGATATATAATGGAAACCCTCATCATACATTGTTTTTGAATCAAAGATATTATGCAGATCGATCATTCTTTTTGTAGATAATAATTTTCCAATTTTATTAATAGAAAGAGATTTAAAATCATTCCATCGTGTCATCAAAATTATTGCATCAGCATTTTGTGCGACATCATATAAATCATTTTTCCATTCAATATTTTGAAGCTGCTTTTGCGCCTCCTCTTGCGCCTTTGGATCATACGCCATAATTTGTGCGCCCGCCTGTTGCAGCAAAGGGATAATTGTTAGGGATGGCGCATCGCGCATATCATCCGTGTTGGGTTTAAAGGCCACACCCAAAACACCAATTTTTTTATCTTTAACCGTACCACCACATGCCGCAATTATTTTCTGCGCCATTTTTATTTGGCGGGCTTTGTTTGCCTCGATCACAGCTTCTACAACGGTTTGAGGGGCATCAAGCTTTTTACCTGTTTGGGTTAACGCCAATGTATCTTTTGGAAAACAAGATCCGCCATATCCGGGGCTAGAATTTAAAAACTTGGGTGAGATACGCGCATCCATGCCCATAGCTTCCGCTACATCGGTTACATCGCCGCCCGACGCCTCACACAAATCTGCAATTTCATTGATAAATGTAATCTTTGTTGCCAAAAATGCGTTGGCCGCATATTTAATAATTTCCGCTGTTTCACAAGATGTGATTTTTAAAGGAATATTCTTTTTGGTTAAAGGCGCATATATTTCTGATAATACCGCAATAGATTTTGATGTTTCTGCCCCCACAACAATACGGTCTGCTTCCAAGAAATCTTTGATAGCAGCGCCTTCTTTCAAAAACTCAGGATTAGAACACACATCAATCTCAATATTAGGTTTTTTAAATTTTGCAATTATCGCTTCAATTTCGCGCGCTGTTCCTACGGGAACGGTCGATTTTGTAACCAATACGGCATACTTATTTGTATACTTGGCAATATCTTTCGCTGCCTGATAAATATATTGTAGGTCTGCATGGCCATCTTCGGCACGCGGGGGCGTTCCTACACCAATAAAAACTGCATTTACATCTTTCAATGCGTTTTTCAAATCTGTAGTAAATGACAATCGACCTGCACTCACTTGCTGTGCAATTAATTCTTCAAGGTTTGGCTCGTAAATCGGGCTTTTACCATTTTGAAGCATTTCTATTTTTTTGGGGTCTGTATCAACACAGGCAACATCATGCCCGATTGAGGCAAAACAAGTCCCCGATACCAAACCAACATATCCTGTACCGACCATTACCAATTTCATATTTTGAAAACTTTCATAAGAATATAAACTTACCCTATAAAAGCCGCTATCGCGTTAAAAAACAAGGGATTTTCTTGTTTTATTAATGATTTATCATAGGGCAATTTAATGTGTTTGATTGCATTTTACCCTGATATTGGTTTATCGTATTTTTATATTTATTTTATAAGACAAAAAGGGACGCAATGGCTAAAGAAGAAGCAAATACAAAAAATTCCAAAGACAAATTAAACAAGGATGAAAATGGCAAGACTGTTCAAATGCCTTTATTTTATAATGCCCCTGTCCCCCTTGATTCCAAGGAACATAAGGATTTGGGTCTAAAAAAGGAATTTGGCCTTGAATTTACAAAAGGCGTAAATGCCGTCCCGATTAATATGATTGAAATGCCACAAATTTGCCATTTCTACCCCATCGGTTTTGCCCCGGATGAAACCGCAACACCCGTTGCCATTATTGGTTTGCGCGATAATGAAAATTTATTTTTAGATGAAAATAATCATTGGGTTAAAAACACGTACATACCCGCGTATATTCGTCGCTATCCCTTTATTTTCTCAGAAATTCCTGGCAAAGATCAACTTTCCCTTTGTATTGATTTGGATAAAAAAGTTGTTGAATCGAATGGAGAGCAGCCATTTTTTGAAGAAGATGGAAAACCAACCCAATTGTCACAAAATGCTTTAGAATTTTGTAAATCTTACCATGCCGCCGCCCAACAAACGATTGAGTTTGGACGTGCCTTACATAAAGCAGACTTATTGGTGGAGCGTCAGGCTGAGATTAATATTGGCGATGGAAAACGTATTAATTTTGCAGGGTTCCGTATCATTGATGAAGAAAAACTGAGCAAGATGGACGATAAATTGTTTATGGAATGGCGTAAAAAAGGATGGCTTCCCTTCCTTTACGCTCACCTATTCTCAGGCGCACAATGGCAGCGTTTAACCCAATTAATGAATGACCATATGAAAAAAAACCAATAAAACGCAAGATTATTTCCAGTAATAGGGAAAATAAAAATTGAATTTTAAGGCGTTATTGATTATGACATTAGGTATAGATAAAAAATAAGGATAACAGGATATGGCAAAAGTAGGAGCGCAACGCGCAGCCGAGCTTACAGGTAAATCAAAATCAACAATTCAACGCGCGATGAATAGCGGCAAGCTTTCGTACGAAGTTGATAATAATAAGCGTAAAATTATTGATGTGTCCGAGCTGGAGCGTGTTTTTGGCCTACAATCCTCAACCGAAACCAAGTCAAATTCTTCTTCCGTTGAATCAGAATTGCAAAAAGCGGCAGATATGCTTGAGATGGAACGTCTTAAAATGCGTATCAAAATGTTGGAACAACAGGTTGAAACCACCAACACTCATATGGAAGATATGCAAAAACAACGTGATGAATGGCAAAAACAGGCACAACAAGTGTTAATTACAAGCCAACATTCTCAAAAACAAGCTGACGAATTTAAGGCAGAGGTTAAGGAACGCGAAGAACGCGCCCGCAAAAAACGCGACCAAATTTTGGCAGATCGTATGCAAAAAATGAAAGAACGCAGCGAGAATCAAAATCAACGCAACGCTAAACAAGAACAAGAAGCCCCCAAAAGTTTCTTACAAAGAATTCTGGGGTCAAAGGCGGCTTAAAATCCTGTAATCTCTAATATTTTTTAAAAAGCGTGTATTTATGATACGCGCTTTTTTCTTTTTACAAACCATTTATGCTAAAATACTTTATATGAAAATTTTTTACACATTACTTGTTATATTCTTACTAATTAGTACGTCACCCTCTTTTGCACAAATTGGCGGCGGTGTTAATGACACACAATTATATTCGATTGATATGCCAGATAGTTTCGATGGTAGTACTCGCGATAGTTTTTACTATATGAAGGATGATGGCGAGTTTTCAGATGATGAAAAAGATGAAGAAGCCTTATATATTTTTCAACAATGCAATTCAAATTTTGTTCAAAGAATTTATTATGATTGCGCATGTGTATCAGGAATGTTTCGATTAGAACGCGATAAAGAAAATCTTGTCCCACAAGGACAAATTGTATCCGAAATTTTTACCAACGAAAATTCACCATGTGCCAATACGATTGGTATTGCAGGCGATAGTTATAATAAATGCATGGATTTTGTCAGTGTTTTTAACAAGCGTGAAAAGCCAGAAACAAATCAACAATATTGTCAATGTGTCGCCAATGATTTTGCTTCAGATTTTTCAAAAAAGCCATCTTTAAATTTGCGTTACATTGAAAATATGCATGTTGATTCAATGGCGCAATGCAGGCGGCCATCTTAAAATTTAGATTGTAAAACGCTTTTAGCGCCCTCTTTCACTGTCACTTCATATGATTTTAATTTTGGCAAAATGTGCGTCATATAAAATTTAGCTGTATTTATTTTCTCGTCTAAAAATTCTTTATTACCTTGATTATCTTTTAATAATTTTGAGGCTTGATGCGCGCTTTTTATCATTATAATTGCCCCCGCATAAACACCCATCGCATTCAAAAATGGGATAGATACCGCAGATCCATTATCTGGATTTTCTGCAGTGATTTTACCAAGATGGGTTGATATACCCTGAATCATATCAAACCCCTCTTTTACACTATCAAGCATATATGCTAAATCTTTATCAGATTCATTTGCAATTTCTGATAATAATTTTTGATTATCGCTTAGGTAATTTTTTAAGGCTGCGCCTTCATCACGCATAATTTTGCGGAATACTAAATCAAGAGCCTGAATACCATTTGTTCCCTCATAGATTGGAAGAATACGAGCAGTCGCGATAATATTGCGCCGCGCCTGTTTCCTCCACAAATCCCATACCACCATGAATTTGTACGCCCAATGATGTGACCTCAACAGCCATATCGGTACAAAATGATTTGACGATGGGCGTTAATAAATCCGCGCGGGCACGGGCATTGGCATCACCCATGTTTGCCAAATCTAATTGTAATGCGGCCTCATATGTAAGGGCGCGCATGGCTTCGATTTGCGATTTCATGGTTAATAACATACGTTTTACATCTGCATGCTCAATAATATTTACCTTTAATGCTTTATCCGTCAGAGATGTCCCCTGCTCCCGATCTTTGGCGTATGCAAGGGCGTGTTGATAACTACGCTCCGCAATCGCCACCCCTTGAAGGCCGACAGAAAGGCGGGCGTTATTCATCATAGTGAACATATATTTTAGACCTTGATGCGCCTCACCCACCAAATAACCAATGGCGCCGCCCTCATCCCCAAACTGCATGGTACAGGTGGGGGAGGCATGAATACCCAATTTATGTTCAAGCCCCGTACATTTTACATCATTACGTGACCCATCTTCCAAAATTTTGGGAACAATAAAAAGAGAGATACCCTTCACCCCTTCGGGGGCATCGGGCAATCGCGCCAGAACAAGGTGGATAATATTTTCCGCCATATCATGTTCCCCATAGGTGATATAAATTTTTTGCCCATAAATCTTATAATTGTCATTTTCAAATGGTTCTGCCTTGGTACGGATAACCGATAAATCTGATCCCGCTTGTGGTTCGGTCAAGTTCATTGTTCCTGTCCATTGCCCTGAAATTAGTTTTTCAAGATAATATTCTTTTTGTGCGTCTGACCCATGTGCCTCAATCGCCTCAATCGCGCCTTGGTTTAAAAGCGGACATAAGCCAAAGGACATATTTGCACCTTGCCACATTTCTTGCAGTGGGAACGCGATTAGCCATGGTAAGTCTTGGCCACCATATTCACTGTGAAACGGTACGGCATTCCAGCCCCCATCACGGTATTGTGCGTATGCTTCCTTAAACCCATCGGGCATAGTCACGATATTATGTTTTAATGTTGCGCCTTGTTCATCCCCTGTTTTATTAATGGGCGCAAGGATTTCTGATGCCAATTTTGCCGCAGGTTCCAAAACACTATCCACCATATCAATATCCATCACGCCAAAATCTGGATGCTCAGGCAACTGATTTAACCCGACCACATGATCAAGTACAAAACGCATATCGTGTAGGGGGGGATAATATTCAGACATAAAAACCTCAAAAAAATTGGAATAAAACAGACTTTGTTAAAACACTATAAATCATCGTCAAGATTAAGTGAATCCAAAACTGGCATAAAGATTGAAATGTATTTAATAGAACAATAAAGCGAATACTTTAGGAAAATATGACAAACGCCATAAATTCATTAGAAAACAATGCCTTAGCCGCCCTGACCCAGCGCGCGCCCAAAGGTATTATGCAGGCAATCCAAAATGCCAGCGCTAAAACAGGGGTAAGTTTTTCCTATCTGATGGATAAAGCGGCGGCAGAAAGCAATTTTAACCCTACCGTAAAAGCAAAAACCTCCAGCGCCACAGGCCTATTTCAATTTATTGAAAGTACGTGGATAGATATGATGGGTCGCCACGGCGACAAACATGGCATCAATACAAATCAAAGCCGTGAAAACCTTTTAAATATGCGTAAAGATCCTAATGTTGCTTCCCTCATGGCGGCGGAATTTGCGTCTGATAACAAGGCATATTTGCAAAAAACTGTTGGTGGTAACATTGGTCAAACCGAGCTGTACTTTGCCCATTTTATGGGGGCGGGCGGCGCGAGTGCATTTTTAAGTCAGTTAAAACAAAACCCGAATGAGCTTGCCGCCAATATATTCCCGAAAGAGGCACGTGCAAACCGCAATGTGTTTTATGATTCTAAAACAGGACATAAAAAAACATTTCAACAGGTTTACAATTTCTTTGATAAAAAATTTGGGGGTGAGAATACAACCACCAAAATGGCGGCCATTGACGATAATAATATTGTTGCAGGAAAATCTAAAAAATCGGGGTATCAGCATATTCCTTTTTCCCTTAAAAAACCTGTCGAAATCCTCCCCATTCGGTCACAAGATACGACCACCAATATGATGCATGCCTTTTTCACAACCCCATCGAACAATAATTATGATTTCATGCGTAGTAATAATATGATGCCCAATAATTTTTATAATCAAATATCTGACCCCACCTCAATGATTTTAAGTTTGCTGCAGGATATAAAATAATTATCCTTTTGCTGCACGTTCCAAACGCTCATTAATCGCAACGCCTATTCCTTGGTGGGGGATGTTCATGACCGCAATGGCTTTATTTTCTGGCGTATCCAAATCACGTAACATCATAAATAAATGATGCGCTGCCTCTTCCAAATCACCATTCTCGCTGAGGTTACGAAACGCATATTCGGGTAAATCTCTTGCATTTCCGCCTGTTTTTATACCCATAAATTTTATTGAACCAAAGGCAAGCAGTGCCTCCCCCTCATTTACATCAACGGCATTTAAACGAACGGGGATAGATGGTGCATAATGTTTAAACATTTGCCCAGGTGACTTTGGCGATTGATTTTGTTTTGTCTCATTCATAATTTCATTTGATAGATACTCTTGAATATTTTCTAATGTTACCGAACCCGGCCTCAATATAGTTGGCACATCGCCACTTAAATCAATAACGGTTGATTCAAGACCAACATCACACGCCCCTGCCGCCAATATCATATCAATGTTATCGCCCAAACTTTGTGCGGCATGTTGGGGGGTTGTTGCGCTTGGTTCGCCCGAATTATTAGCACTTGGCGCGGCAATAGGGCAATTTGATTGCTTAATTACATCACGCATAACAGGATGTGCGGGGCAACGAATGGCAATGGTGGACAACCCTGCCGTGACCAAATTGCAAATATCATGCCCGTCTTTTTGATTTAAAATCATTGTTAATGGTCCTGGCCAAAATGCGTCTGCTAAAATTTTTGCTTGTTTTGTGAACTCTCCATATTTTTGTGCGCTGTCCATATTTTCAACATGAATAATAAGGGGATTTTTGGCAGGTCTATTTTTTGCCTTGAAGATTCTTTCAACCGCATTTTTATTGGTGGCATCCGCCCCCAAGCCATAAACTGTTTCCGTTGGTAGCACGACAATATCGCCATCTTTTATTTTATTGGCGGCTTCTTTGATAGATTTCTGATTGGCTAAAACAATACGGCTCATTTGAAATCTTCAAAATTTTGGTTATATTTCTTCAAACTTTTATCTGTGCCGTAAAAGGCATTCTTGCTCATGTCTGGCATATATTTTGAGGCTTGAGTTGTGCGCCCTAATGCATGTGCCATCTCACGAATATGATGTGGCGCACCCCCACAACATATTCCAATATAACCAACCCCTGCCTCATATGCTTGCACAGCAAAATCTGCCATTTCATAGCGGGTCACACTAAATGGGTCTAGTGCAGTGGGATAGCTGTTTCCCTTTAATGGCAATCGCTCTGGACAACATAAATCTTTATCAATAATCTTGCCAAAATTTGGTTGTTCTGCCGTGGTGCGATACCCAACGGGAAGTGCCATTACGCGGTTATTTTTTATTTTTGCTGTCACTTTTTGAATAAGCGGCAACATTATTTGCGGCCCTAATTGACAATTAAGTCCGACAATATCCGCGCCTGCATCTTGCAATGCCATTAAATCATCAACAAAGTTGTTATCACTGTCGCGATATTGTTCTTTTTTACCATACAAAACCGTTCCAATCACGATTGGCAATCCTGCATTTTTTGCTACCTTGGCGGCAATTTGCGCTTCCCCAATATCGCTAAATGTTTCACCAACAATGCAATCAACGCCTGCCTCGGCGATCCAGCCAATTTGTTCTTCAAAGATGGCTTGGGCTTGTTTATGGCTTTGCGCATCATCTTTAATATATAAATTTGTATTGCAGATATTGCCTGCCACTAACTTATCAGGGAATTCTTCGCGCACGTCTAATGCAATTTTTAAGGCTTCACGGTTAAGTGGCTCTAGCAATTCCTCTTTACCAATAAGCCTCATTTTCTCTCGATGTCCATAATAGGTAAAGGCAAGCAAGACATCCGCCCCACATCGGGCAAATTCACGTGTTAATTGCGCCACCACTTCAGGATGTTCTAATACCACTTCGGGGACCATTGCGCCTGTTTGTAAATATCCACGGCGTTCCATTTCAAACATATATCCACTTGCGTGCAATACTGCCTCGCCTGCGTCAATGCGTTCTAACAATCCAATTCTTTTATCCATAACAATAACTTTTCAATAATATTAAGTTCGGATACTATAACTATAATAAATTTTTCGAAAGTATTTTCCTATGTCTGCTTATCTGTCCATGTTTATCGCCGTTATTTTATGGAGCTTGTACCCACTTGCGACATCACAAGCATTAGAAACGATGAATAGCTGGAATTTAATAATTGCTGTACTGACGGCGGCGTATATTGGGTCGTTAATTATTACAATACCCTATCTAAAATCAAAAAAGATACTGAGTCAGGCAATTAACATTCAAAGAAACTTACCTGCCCGAGCGTATATTATACTTATGCTAAGTGGTATTTCTGGTGTTTTGTGTAATTCGTTTTTCTTTTGGGCGCTAAGCCTTGCGCATAAAGGCGGCGTATCCGTTTTATATGAAGCATGGCCAATTATCGCTGTTATAATTTCCCCTATCCTAATGAAAAAAGTATGGCGAGAGGTGAGCTTAAAAGAATTCTCAATCGCCTTTATCGCCATGATAGGTGTAGCATTCATCGTTATTTCAGATGAAGAAATTACCTTCAATGTACTGTCAAAAGATTTAAATCAATCTACAGATTATAGTGTAATTGGCGGTTACATCCTTGCTTTTGCAGGTGCATATATGGTTGCCATTAATGCAGTAACTCAAGCCGCCTATTCAGAATATTTTTCAGATTTAAAGAATGACTTTGGTGCAACTTTGTTTAACCAAGTTATGGGCAGATCAGTAAGCTTAATTTTCGCTTTTATTCTTTATATCGTTTTTGCAAAAGAAACACAGCCATACAATATTGACTGGTTCCCCGTTATATTTATTGGATTTGGAGTTTTAATACTAGGGACAAGCTTTTATACTTATGGCTTGCTAAAATCAGATCGACCAACAATCCATATTTTATATTATTTTGTACCTTTACTGGCGGTTATCTGGTTGTGGCTTGCGGGTGAAACATCCATAAGTTACGGTTTAGTCATAGGGGGTATTATTATTTTAGGATGCAATTTATATCTTGCCTATGCCAATCGTGATAAAGATTGAGATAAAGAAATATAAAGATTACCGCCTGTTGAAGGTTCTTTAATTCCTGTTGTCTCTGGAATAGTTAAGGCCAACCCTTTTAATGAGCGCACGGCTAAATATGCAAATCCTTGTGCCTCAAGCCCGTCGCCATTCCATCCGATATCCTCAACTGTGCATACAGGATAATTTAATGATTGTTGAAGTGCATTCATAATATATTTGTTTTTTCGTCCGCCGCCTGCGGCATAAAATGCCTTTGGCTGATCTGGTAAAAATTCTAATGATTTTAAGATAGATTGAACGGTAAATTGTGCCAATGTTGCAACGGCATCTTCGGTTTGATAATTATAAACTTTTGATACATCCCACTCATCACGATCTAACGATTTTGGGGGGGGCTTATTAAAATAATCATGCCTTAGCCATTGGTTGATTAATGCCTGATCCACTTTTCCTGCGGCGGCTAATGTGCCATCGAAATCAAAGTCTTGACCAATTTTATATTTAATATAATCATCCATTAACGCATTGGCAGGCCCTGTATCAAATGCCAAAATATCACTATGCCCTTGCCCTAACCAAGTCAAATTTGCAACACCGCCCATATTTAAAATAATAATGGGTTTATCAACCAAACTGGCAAAAGCACGATGGCAAAGGGGTAATAAGGGCGCACCCTGTCCGCCTGCTAATATATCCGCCTGCCGCATATCACCGACAACATTAATGCCTGTCTCATTCGCCAAACGCTGACAATCGCCAATTTGCCATGTCAATCGTTGCGATGGGTCATGCACAATTGTTTGCCCATGGAAGCCAATAATATCGGCCTTATGCCCAAAATCCTTAATCGCCTTAATATGGGCATCGGTAAGGATTTTCTCTGCTTCAATCGTATGATCGTTTTTATGACGCGTACCTAAGATGTCTTTAATAATTTTGCGGGTTTTATCATCATATGCAAAACATTGAAAATCCACCAATTCGCATCTATCCATGCCATCAGTTTTGACCAAGGCAACATCAATGCCATCCAATGATGTACCTGACATCATACCAATTGCGGTATAGACTTTATTTTCTTCCATGCGTATAAATACCTTATTATGACGAACAAATACAAATCAGATTTCTTAAATATCTTAACAGAACGCGGCTTTATCCACCAGTGTAGTGATTTTGACACGCTTGATGCCAAATTGATGGAAACACCACAAAGCGCGTATATCGGTTTTGATGCGACCGCGCAATCACTCCATGTTGGCAATTTAACGGGTATTATGATGCTGCGATGGTTTCAAGAATGTGGCCATAAACCCATTACCTTAATGGGTGGCGGCACATCCAAAATTGGCGATCCTTCTTTTAAGGATGAGCAACGTAAATTAATGGATGATGACACTATTAATTCAAATATTGAACATATTCGCACCACCTGTTTTAAGCAGTTCCTAAGTTATGGGGATGGTGAAAATGATGCCTTGATGGTGAATAATAATGACTGGCTTGATGGACTGCATTATCTTTCATTTCTGCGCGATTATGGGCGGCATTTTACGGTGAACCGTATGCTGTCGTTTGACAGTGTTAAAACCCGCCTTGAACGCGAAAGCCCATTAAGCTTGCTCGAATTCAACTACATGGTGATGCAAGGGTATGATTTTGTTGAGCTTAATAAACGTCACGGTACAATTCTACAAATGGGTGGTAGTGACCAATGGGGTAATATTATTAATGGTGTTGATTTGGGGCACAAATCCCATCAAATGAAATTATTTGCCTTAACCGCCCCCCTTCTCACCACGCCCGATGGACGTAAGATGGGAAAAACGGAGCAAGGGGCTGTTTGGCTTAATTCCGCAATGCTATCGCCCTATGATTATTATCAATTTTGGCGTAATTGCGATGATCTCATGGTGGGCACATTGCTGCGCCGTTTCACCTTGATGCCGATGGACGAGATTTATAAGCTGGAAGCCTTAGAAGGCGCAGAAATTAATGAAGCCAAAAAGATTTTAGCCTTTGAAGCCACCAAATTATGTCATGGCGAACAAGCCGCAATTGATGCTGAAACCACCGCTCAAAAAGTGTTTGAGCAAGGAACAATCGGTGAGGATTTGCCTTCCATCACAATAAACGCAATTGATTTAAAAAATGGAATTTTATGTTTAGATTTATTTGTTCAATCTGGCCTATCTTCTTCTAAAGGGGAAGTAAAACGCCTTATCAAAGGCGGCGGTGCAAAATTAAATGATGTTTCAATATCGGATCAAGAATTGATTGTGACTGATAATGATTTAACAAAAGATGGATATATAAAATTATCATCGGGCAAGAAAAAACACGCCCTAGTCCGCGCTTAATAATTTAGTTTAAGTTATTCTGCGTCTTTTATTTTTTTCTCTACATCTTCTTCAAATAAAATTTTGCGTAAAAAACCAGGCGCGAGTGCCGCCAATGGGTTTACAGTTATAACAGGGTTCGATGTTTGCCCTTCTACGGTATAGGTGGCCGCCAATAATGCGTCGCCGCCCGTCAAAATATCGCCAATTATTGGAATCTCCCCGATCAAGCTATTGACCTCGGACATGGGAATGGCATTGCCTGATATATCAATAGTTTGATTTTCACGATTTACAATACCTTCAAATGTTAAGCCCAATGATGCACCAGATGATCGCCCCTCTTTCACAATTAATAAATCACCCTTCTCCCTAAAACGCCATTCAAAATCTGATTCCAAGCGTGAGAAGGTAAGCCCTTCATTATTCATTAATCCCAATAGCCCTGGGATACTCAATGTATTAATTAACTGTGCCAGAATTGGTGCGTCTTTGGCTTTAAAATTATCAATTCGTGCTTTTCCAACCAATATTTGATTATTTTGATCGGTTGATTGCCCTTCAACAAACAAAGAACCTTTATCAATATTTTTATAAATATCTGCCGCTTTTAAAAATGCCCCTGCATTTGCAGCCTCAAGAAAAATAGTTTTTCCACTGGATGAAAGTGCGGGTTTAAAACGAAATACAGTATTGCCCCCCTCCATAATCGCGTCCATTTCGGCTTGGTTGACGCTACCCATTTTATTGGTTTCATAATAAATTTTTACATTATTGGCAATGATGTCATTTTTTAAAATCATCTTGTCTGCCGCAATTGACAATTTTAATGGCCTTGATGTTGTTTGTGATACGTTAACTTTTGTTGTTTTATCATTTTTAAAATATGGATTAGCATCAATAATATTAGCATTTAAAATAATTTTTAATTCATCCGTAGGGGTTGTTTCAAATTCTGCTGATAATTTATTATCTTTTAAATTAATATTTTGTAATGACCCTCGGTAAATCTCACTCTTTCCTTGGGCATTATTACGAAATAAAATACGGCCATCACTTAATGAAAAATCTTTTGCTGTAATAGATAAGGCATCAATCTCACTTAATTTATTATCTTTGAGTAGCCCTTTTAACGATAACTTCCCCACAACATCTACTGGTTTTTTATAATTGACGGCATCTATAGTAATTAAAACTTTTTCTAAATCCCCCTCAAGATCAAATTTTTGAATATTTTTAATATCGCTATAAATAAGTTTAATAGGGATTGTACCCGAAATATACCTTTCTAAATCGACACCAAATGCTCTCCTTAGTCCCTCATCCGCTGTAATATTTGCATTCAATAAAATTTGATCTGTCTTAAAATTTTGATTCCAATCTATTGTAATTGGCCAACTTGCCAACAAGCCTTCGCCTTTTAATTCTAAATTTTGATTGCTATATTTTAAATTAAATGGCCCTTCTGATAGAGGTAGATTTTGAACAATGTTTGGGATAAGTACTTCATTCAAAATTGCATTTACTTCAACATCAAAATCCTTGGCCTTGATATCGCCCGTAGTAGGAAATCTAATAAGAACATTGGCTTTGGTATTGCCTTGCACCTTTTGTGTGTCAAAGCCAAAATTTTTGATTGAGATTGGCTCATTTTTCAAATAACTCAATACTGACTTTATCGGTGCGTTGGCATCAATTTCTAATTCGGCGGAACCACTTCCCCTTTTTGTTAAGTCTTTCATAGTAAAAACAACATTATCAGATTGAATATCTTCAATACGCGCCGTATTTGCACGAACGGTTAAAACATCATCTTTGATAGTTGCGCTTCCACTGGCATCTGTTACAGGCAATAATGTATCACTGTAAATTATTTTCATATCGTCAAACAAAAAATTTGCTGATAAATTATTCATCTTTGTTTGGCGTTTTTTTGTCTCAAGATTACGTGTTATATCTATTGTAAAGGATGTGTTTAAATCCTTTATACTACCACCAATCAATTTACTTTTAAGCCATGAAAAACCGCTTGATTGCCCTAATTTTTGGGGTATCAAATTATTAATATTCTGCATTTTTGTTTCAACAACACTCAGATTTATAGGCAATAAAATTTGGCCTTTTTTAACCATACCTAGCGCATTAATAGTAATAGGAATATTGCCAATATTTCCTTTAAATTCATTAATATTAAGCGTTTCTTTTTGGCGGTTGTAATATGCATTTATTATTATATCTTGAATATCAATAGCGTTTTCATCATTCGCGCCATAAATAATTTTTGCACTTGGTAGTACCGCATCAATTTTTGCTGTTGAAAGTTTAAATTTTTTGTCAAAGGCGGCCTGAACACGACCACTTAGGTTATAATCATATTTTTTAAAAAAATTATCCTCTTGTAAAAATTGATTCCAAAAAGAAGATCGAATATTAGAAAGATTTGATGTGAATGTTAAATCCTTTTGCTGCCCGCGATAAACAATCATAGCATTTATTTTTTGTTTTGCATCAGAACGTGATGCGATAGAACCATTTAGTTTTAAAGTAATTGATTGTTTTTGTTCTTCAAAATTAATATTTAAATTACCTAGTTTTTGCTTTTTTTGATTTTCTTTTTTTAAGAAAACAAGCGCGTCTTCCATTTCAATTTCTTGTAAGGATTGAAAGTTTTTAAATTCACCTTCTAACGTATCATTCAAAATATCACTCATAATACGTTGTAGATTTTGTCTTATATATTTCAGATCAACTGTCTTTTTGGAGACTAAAATTTCCTTTTCATTTTGGACATTAATTTCATCTATAAGGCAACAAATTGTAATTTTACCTTGCTCCTCAACCAATAAAATTTCTGGGCGAACCAGCTTTATAAATTTTGGCCTAATTCTTCCTTTTGCAAATTCAATTGGTGAAAAACCAATTTGTATATTTTTTATATCTGTAACCTCTCTCTCTTTTTGGAAGATTTTAAGGTTTCTTACTTCTACCAATAAGGGACGCTTTACATTTGGCCAAATAAGATTGGCTTGGTCGAATTTAACTTTATACCCAAAGGCTTGATTATTTATAGTTTGCTCAATCTTATCTTTTGCAAAATCTAGATTTATAGGCCCTGCTTGTAATCTTAACCATAATATTGCTGTTGCAATAATTGCAATGATAACAACAACCAAACTGGCCTGAACTAAACGTCTGAACGCTTTGTAAAAAGCAAAAACAAATTCAGATTTGTGAAAAATTTTATTTTTTCTATTATTTGAATTTATTTGTGTTCTTTTTACAGCTTTTTGTTTGGAGTCTTGTTGTTCTGACATGATTTTTCTTTATTATACAATTAAACTTTATCCTGTTATTGATACTGGCGTAAAGCGCAATCACAAAATAACGCGAAGGAAAAACGATGTCTGAACTAAATATCGGCGATACTGCGCCTGATTTTACCTTACCTACCGATAATGATGGTGAAATAACATTGTCTAATTTATCGGGAGAAAATGTTGTTTTATATTTTTACCCCAAAGACGACACGCCCGGCTGTACAAAAGAATCTTGTGCCTTTAATGAAAACTTATCGGCATTCAATGATTTAGATGTGCAAATTATTGGCATTTCAAAATGTAGCGTTAAAAAGCATAATAAATTTAAAGAAAAATATAACCTTCAATTTCCTCTTGCCTCTGACGAGAATAATAGTGTTTGTGAAGAATACGGCGTTTGGGTTGAAAAATCTATGTATGGTAAAAAATATATGGGTATTGAGCGGACAACATTCTTAATCGACGCCAATGGCACAATAAAAAATATTTGGTCAAAAGTGAAGGTAAACGGTCATGCTGAAGATGTTTTAAACGCATTAAAAGCTTAAATATTCTAAAAACCTGAATTAAAAAAAGCACGAAGATCATTACAATCTTCGTGCTTTAAAATTTAAAATATTTTTACAAACGGCTACGCCGCTTTTTTTAAAATTTCTAATGGAATTTTACGTCCCGCTAATTCTGCCTTGTTCATATGGTCATGGATATCCAACATCAATTCATCCGTTTTATTATGGAAGAAATGATTGGCCCCACCAACAACGCGATGATCAATATCAATCCCTTTTTGAAGATGTAGTTTTTCAACTAATTTCTCAACAGGCTCATGCGTTACAACATCATCATTTTGACCCTGAATAATCAGACCCGATGATGGGCAGGGTGCCAAAAAGCTAAAATCATATAAATTTGCAGGTGGCGCAACGGAGATAAATCCTTCAATTTCGGGGCGGCGCATTAATAATTGCATACCAATCCACGCACCAAAATTAAATCCTGCAATCCAAACATAAGGTGCATTTTTATTTAAATCTTGCATCCAATCCAATGCGGATGCCGCATCACTTAATTCCCCCTCACCGCGATCATGAATTCCTTGGGAAAGACCCACCCCACGAAAATTAAACCGCAAAACAGAAAACCCACGTTGGCGCATTGCTTGAAACATCATATAGGTAATCTTATTATTCATCGTGCCCCCATGTTCGGGGTTTGGGTGAAGAATAAGCGCAAGCGGCGCATCTGGAATTCTTGAATGGGAGTAGCGGCCTTCTAAACGCCCTTCAGGGCCTGTAAACATAACTTCTGGCATAAGAAACTTTAATCCTTTATTACTGTGGGACGAAAATAATTGGTTTTTCGTAATACTTGTTTTAAGTTGCACTCTTTATAAACAACGAATTGAGAAAAGTCCAAATAAATCTTATAACCCATTGATTTTATTGTGGATATCGGGATAATATAATATTAAGTATGAAAAAAATTTATTTAGATTACAACGCAACCGCCCCTATTCGCCCCGAAGTGATCACTTTGGTCACAAAAATTATGGGTGAAGTGGGTAATGCGTCCTCCGTTCATGCCCATGGGCGTGCTGCGCGTAAATATGTGGAAGATGCCCGTGGTCAAGTCGCCAATATGTGTGGCGTTGCCCCCGAACAAGTAATTTTTACCAGTGGCGCAACCGAGGCAACCAATGCCGCCTTGTGTCATTTTAAAGATAAAAAAACACTCATCTCCGCCATTGAACATCCTGCGGTGGTGGACTCCCTCCCCCATGCTATAAAAATTCCTGTTACCCATGATGGTCTTATTGACTTAAACGCATATGAAGCTCTTTTAAATGATGGCGATGCTCCTGCGCTTGTCTCTGTAATGTTGATCAACAGTGAAACTGGCGTGATCCAACCTATCACCCAAATGGCAAAAATGGCGCAGGAAAAAGGGGCACTTTTCCATACCGAAATTGTCCAAGGCGCAGGGCGAATTGATATTAGAATGGATCAATTGGGCGTTGATTATATGAGTCTTTCTGCCCATAAATTTGCAGGGCCACAAGGTGTTGGCGCACTTATATTACGCAAAGGGTTAGAGGCACCCAAATTTATGCGTGGCGGTGGGCAAGAAAAAAATTGCCGTGCAGGCACACATAATACCGCGGGTATTGCGGGCATGGGCCTTGCCGCGCAAATTGCGATGGATAATATTGACCAGTATCAAAAAATTGGTGAAATGCGCGATGATTTAGAAATATGCCTTAAGCAAGTCAGCGATAAGGTTATTATTTATGGCGAAAATGCCCCCCGTATTTGTAACACAACAAATGTAGGGGTCATCGGGTTATCCGCACAAACCCAAATGATGGCACTTGATTTAGATGGCATTTCGGTCAGCAGCGGGTCTGCCTGCTCAAGCGGCTCGTTCAAGCCATCGCATGTTTTAATGGCGATGGGGGTCAGTGAAGAGGACGCAAAATGTGCTTTACGACTTTCCCTTGGATGGGGTACAACAACCGCCGATATTGACCATTTTGTAAAAATTTGGTCAAAATTGGTAAACAGACAAAAAAATTTAGCCTGATAGGGCGTAGGTTGCCTGCAACCCTGAGCAGTAAAAGAAAAACATGACACAAATTAAATTTATTTTAAAAAATGGCACTGAAAAAACCGTAGAGGCTCAAAACGGTTTATCTTTAATGGAAGTTGCCATTCAAAATGAAATTGAAGGCATTGAAGGAACGTGCGGTGGCGGTTTGGCATGCGCCACCTGCCATGCTTATGTTCATCCCAATTATACCGATAAAACCGTGCCCGAAGATGGCGAGATTAGCGAAGATGAGGAAGATATGCTCGACCTCGCCTTCGATGTCCGCGACAGCTCCCGCCTATGTTGCCAGATCATCGTTGATGATGAATTAGATGGCATTACCCTCGCCCTCCCTGGGGCGGATGTGGATTTTTAATTATTGAGAACAAATTAATAGATTTATATATATTACCATAATTCTTAAAATCCTTGCCTTTTGCTAGATTTTTCGTATATAAACGCGCATGACTTCTGATTTAAACACACTTGGATTTGCAAAACCGCCCGCCGAAACGCGCGTGGTTGTCGCCATGTCTGGTGGTGTAGATTCATCTGTTACTGCCGCGCTTTTGCATGAAGAAGGATATGAGGTTATCGGCGTTACACTACAACTTTATGATTACGGTAAAGCAGTGGAGCGTAAGGGTGCCTGTTGCGCAGGACAAGATATATATGATGCGAAGCGTGTCGCTGAGGAAAAAGGCTTTGCCCACTATGTTCTAAACTATGAAGATAATTTTAAAGACAGCGTCATGGGCGATTTTGTCGATAGCTATATGCGCGGTGAAACCCCTATCCCCTGCGTTCGTTGCAACCAAACCGTAAAGTTTCGTGATTTGTTTAAGGTGGCACAAGATTTAGGCGCCGATTGTATGGCGACGGGACATTATATTAAACGCCTTATCAATCAAGATACGGGCAAGGCGGAATTACACCGCGCCGTCGATCATGGTAAAGATCAAAGTTATTTTTTATTCGCTACCACGCAAGACCAGCTTGATTTCCTGCGTTTTCCTTTAGGGGCATGGACAAAAGATATTACGCGCAGCCATGCGGAGCGTTTGGGATTGTTGGTTTGTAACAAGCCAAACTCGCAAGATATTTGTTTTGTTCCCAATGGCGATTATGCAAGCGTGGTAAAAAAGATTAAACCCGAGGCTGAAAAAATTGGTGATATCGTTGATTTAAACGGTAATGTTATTGGCCAACATGATGGAATTATACATTATACCATTGGCCAACGCCGTGGCCTTGGCATTGGTGGTGGTAAGAATGATGATAATTCCCCGTTTTATGTGGTGCGCGTTGACCCGCACAAAAACGAAGTTATCGTGGGGCCTAAGGAATGCCTTGCCCGCGATATTATCGAAATTAATGATTGCAACTGGATGGTCGATTTACCAAAAGATGGATTAGAGATTGAGGTAAAATTGCGCTCTGTTTCCAGCCCCTCTTCGGCTAAACTTTATCCTTTAGATGATGGTAAAGCGCAAATCACATTAGATGCCGCCCAATATGGCATTGCGCGCGGGCAAGCGGCCGTTTGCTATAATAAAAACCGTGTTCTTGGTGGTGGATGGATTATAGATACTAAAAATTCAAACCAAGACTTAAAAGAATGCGCTTAATAATTCTTATTCTTTTTTTTGTCACCTCCTTTGCTCACCCTTTATATGCCAATAATATGTTTGAAGATTATAAATGGAATAATCGACTTATTTTTGTATTTACGCCCTCTAAAGCAGATGCAGATTACAAAAATCAAATATCTATTTTTCATGAGAATATAGATGTTTTGACAGATAGAGATGTTGTCACCTTTATAATAACAGATCAAAACATCGTTGATATTGAAGGGAATATCATTGGTGAGAGCAATACAGAGCTAATTGAAAAATATAAGATAAATCAACAATTTACCGTAATTCTGATCGGTAAAGACGGGTTTGAAAAATTAAGAAAGTTGGAGCCGCTGTCAATTGAGACCCTCAAAAATACAATTGATGCCATGCCCATGCGAAAACGGGAAATGAATAAGTAACTCATGCTTGACAATAACATGATAAAAACCTTATAAACTATCTCAAATTGTGGCGGTATAGCTCAGTGGTTAGAGCAGAGGAATCATAATCCTTGTGTCCGGAGTTCAAATCTCTGTACCGCCACCAATTATCTTAAATTCCCTTTATAGTCCAACGACTTAACTTATTAGCTTTTCTAGGTGTGCCATAAAGTGAGCCATCGAAATGCAATTACCTAGCTATTTAAGCCTCTCACGGCATAATATTTATTATTACCGTTTCCCTCTTCCTAAAGAGATACATCCCAAGCACAAATCAACGCATATAAGACTGTCATTAAGTACCTGTAATGAACGTGAAGCTCTATACACGTCTAATATGCTTACGTATCATGCAAATGAAACATTAGACACATTACAAAGCATAGATATGAATTACGAACAAATACGCCTTAAAATCACTGAACGACTAACCCAGCTTATAAAGGATAGTAAAACTAAACGCCTCAAAGAAGGTGAGTTAAACTATCAAGAGCGTAGGAATTTAGAGGAATGGCAAGATCAATATAAACGATATAAGCCAGATGATTACTATGAAGGAGATACGCTAGTATCTAACGCAAGTCGTCATATCTCTAAGATGTTTGACAATCCTAATTTAGATAAAGAACAGCATAAGACATTCGTATTAGAGTTTATTAGACAATATCCAGAGGCATTGAATGAAATTCTAACCTTCAATATAAACCCACAAG
Source organism: uncultured Alphaproteobacteria bacterium (assembly GCA_963803555.1). Taxonomy (GTDB): domain Bacteria; phylum Pseudomonadota; class Alphaproteobacteria; order Micavibrionales; family Micavibrionaceae. The sequence goes on from CAWDMZ010000001.1 coordinate 159,319, forward strand.
ACGTTAAGTTTAATAATACTGATACGAATGAAGAAGCTGGAGAAAACACCCCGATTAATGAAACTATCAGCCTCTACATAGTGGAACAACTAGCTGGTGATAATTGGATAGAAGAAACAGAGCGAGAGCGCAGAAAGTCGTTTAAAGCATTAGTAGATATAATTGGTGAAGATTTCAGCACGGAACAACTCAATAAAAAAACAGCCAGAGAAGTAAAGGATATCGTTACAAAACTTCCAGTAAGATGGGCAATTAAAAAAGAAACTAAGCATCTCGGCATAATAAAAGCGTCTAAGAACAAAAGCTTACCTAAGATAAGCGGTAAAACTGTGAATGAATATATGAGCGCATACGCAACCTATGGAAAATGGCTGGAAGATAGAGGCTACTTGGATAAAAATCCATTTTCAGGCATGACGAATAGAATTAAATCAGAAGAGAAAGAACGAGATGATTTTACTGTAGAAGAAGTAAAGCTTATGCTTTCCAAAATTGAAGAAGATAAGATTAAGAATGGTAGAAAGAAAGCACGTTACTGGGGAGTATTAATAGGAGCTTATACAGGCATGCGAAGAGAAGAAGTGTCACAGCTCTAGGCTTTATGCCTAGCAGTAATGGGTTGTGTTGCTTCATTGGCATTCTTGGCATGTATATTGGCTTTACAACAGTTGATGCTAATACTACAAACTTCCCTAATGAAGGTAGATTTGAACAAGGTTGTTTTATGTGTGTACAAGATAATAAACTAATCAATGTTTCATTAGCGCATTTCCTAAGAAAGATTAAGATTGCTAACTAACTTTCAAACTTAATCTTATAATTAACTTGCACATAACCAATTAACTTGATAAAATAATAATATATTTCATCAATACATTCATATCGAATTACAAGACTCATACAGGCGTTTTAAATTCGCTCAGGTAGGTGTGTACCTAAAAGTATTTTATCGCGCTGTGCAGCGTCCCTCGCTCCATATAGGGGCGTTTGAATTATGCTCCCTACCCCTTTCTAAAACCAATCTCTAAAAACAGTATATTTAAGCAACAGGATATTAAACAATAATATGTTTTTAATTTCCCCCATAGCCTATTCACTTAGAAATAATCATCATTCTTTTATCAGTTTTAATTGACAAAGGTGTGCCATAGGTGTGACATTAGGGGTAGGTACAGTATTAACCGCACTCGCTAGACCGCACTAATACTAAGGATTTAAGAAAACCGTATCAACCTCTGTACCGCCACCAATTTTCTTATTGTCTTAAGACTTTAATTATTTATGTGCGCTGACAACAAAATAATTAGTTTGATTTTTCCATGACTATATCAGCGGCCTCAATATTATATTTTCGTAAGAAAGACATTATTGTTAATAACTTTTGCATAGAAACGTCTTTGTCACCAATGATAATGACTTCCTTTTTATCTTTTATTTGTAATTCAAGCGCATTTTTAAAAGATTGCTCATCTTGATAAAGCTTATCATCTATTTTCCATTCATCCTTTTTGGGCAATAAAGTGATTGATAGCATATTAGGGTCTTCAACGGCCTGAACCATCTCATCTTTGTCTTCGGGTAAGGTTACATCCAAGGCATAGGGTACGGCATTTGCCGTCAAAAGAAAAAACACAATCAACATAAACATTACATCTAACAAAGGCGTAAGATCAGGCATCAAATCAGAAACAATTTGGCCACGCTTTTCAGCAGGAATTTCAATCATGAAGTTTAATACCCTCAAGTTTAAAGCTTTCAATATTTAAATGCTTTTGGAATAATCCCAAACGTTTTTCCGCCATACGCGTATATAAAAAAGCAGCAAACAAACAAGGCAATGCAATGGACAGACCGTATGCAGTGGTTAGCATGGCACTCCAAAGTCCCTCTGCAATCATAGCGGGAACCACAGGGCCCGTTTGCGCCGCAATATCTTTAAATGCTTTAATCATGCCAATAACCGTTCCCAACAATCCCAGCATCGGGCTTAGCACGGCAACAATACGAAGAAGATGAATTCCATGCGTTAGTTTTGATTGTAGATCAGATAAACGAAAAGATAACAACTCATCACGGATAGATTTATTCATTCCTTTATTGTCTTGTAATTCTTGGTTTAACGATTTGAAACTTTCCGCGTCTTCTAATGCAGGAAGGCGTAGAAAAAAGATAAAGCGTTCGAATATTAAAATTGCACCCAAAAGGGACAGCCCCAAAAGAGGATAGAAAAGAGGACCAATTTGCAAAATTATTTCTAACATAATATTCCTTTAATTACTGTATTTTAAACTCAATAGGTATTTCCACCCAGCTTTTTGTTGGACGACCATTAACAATATTAGGGTCAAACGTCCATTTTTTAACGGCCTTAATAGCAGCTTGGTTGAGCAATGCATATTTCGTAGGCTTATAAATTTTAATTTCTTGCCTTGCCCCTGTTTCAGAAATTAAAACACGTAACCAAACAACACCTTCTTGTTTCATTTTTAATGCACGATCAGGATAGTTTGGTTGAACACGACGACCTTTTATATTGGCATCACTAATTACAGGAATAACTGTGGGCGTTGATTCAGATAGTTGGGTGCGTTGAACTGGTGTTGCTGTCTGTAGTGGTTTGGAGGATTGTTGCTTGGCAGCAATAGGTTCCGTTTTATTGAATTTTTCAGTCGGTGTTGCACTGGGTTTTTTGACAGCTTTTTTTTTCAAAATTGGTTTTTCTTTGGCAATTTTTGGAGCAATCTCTGGCACTACATTTTTAATTATAACCTTTTCTTTAACTGGATTTAAAAAACTTATTGTAATATTTGTTGGCGGACTGGATAGGTTAGACTCTAAAATTTTTTGTGTCGGTACCAAGGAAAGCCACGCCAGAACAAGACCATGCCCCAATATAGCTGCCCCTATTGCGAGGCTTAATCGCCTAGCATAACTATTGTGATAAAAATTACTATCCACAAACATTAAAAAAACCTAATTGAGAATGATTTTCATTATTGACTAGACAAATCTAGCGCCGTATAAGTCTATAGTCTTAATGATAATCATTATCATTTACAAGAAAAATAACATTTATACTCAATTTAGGATCTAATACTCATGATTAATACCGTAAAAAATACGTTACTGCTAACAACAATATTAACGGCATCAGCAACAGCCACAAAGGCCGCCGAGGATGAATCCTCAACCGTTTATGCCAATACAGTAATGGAACGTGTCATGGTAATTGGAAATGCCGACCGTGCATCAGAATTGCCCGGTTCTGCTCAATTTATTGGCCCAAAAGAATTGGACCAACATAATTATACAGACATTAATCGTGTATTGCGCGAAGTGCCCGGCGTGAATATCCAAGAAGAAGAGGGATACGGAAATCGCCCTAATATTGGACTGCGTGGTGGTCGATCAGAACGCAGTGCCGATATAACATTAATGGAAGATGGCATTTTAATCGCACCTGCCCCTTATGCATCACCATCGGCGTATTATTTCCCACGCGTTAACCGTATGGAGGCTGTGGAGGTCCGAAAAGGATCAAGTACAATTAAGTTTGGCCCCCGCACGACAAGCGGCGCGATAAATTTAATCTCTAGCTCGGTTCCTGAAACACAAGAAATTGAAGGATTGGCAGGGTATGGAATGGATAATACAAAGCGTCTGCAAGGTCATTATGGTGACAGCTTTGCTTTTGATTCGGGCAATTTTGGCTTTGTTATTGATGCAAGTCATGATCAAACCGATGGTTTTAAATCAATTGATATTGTCGGGGGTGATACTGGTTACTCAATCCAAGATGTGATGGGTAAGGTTAAGTTTAGTACAGATCCATCTGCTGATATTTTTCAATCTGTTGAGGTTAAAATTGGCGCAACAGAAGAAGATTCCAATGAAACATATTTGGGTCTTAACCAAAATGATTTTAATGCAGACCCCTTCCGCCGTTATGCCGCATCACAAGTTGACAATTTAGATTCTAATCATCGTCAATATCATATCCGCCATTTTGCAGATTTTGGTAGATTTGATGCAACAACAACATTATATCACAATCAGTTTTCACGCAGTTGGTATAAATTAGATGACATCACAATTGGCGGTGTACGGCAGAGTTTGGGCGCGGCAATTGATAATCCTGCTTATCTATCGGCCTTAAAAGGAGATACTGATTTAGACGGTAGTGCCGCCAACAATCTAACGGTAAGAAACAACAATCGCGATTACTATGCCACGGGTATTCAAACAGATTTAGCCACTCAGTTTGATACAGGAATAGTTGACCATCAATTGGAATTTGGCGCACGCTATCACTATGATAAGGAAGATCGCTTTCAAGAAGAAGATCGCTACTCCATCATTAATGGTGTTATGGATGTTACCAATGAAGGAACGCCTGGCTCAAATGCAAATCGTCATGCAACGGCCAATGCGACGGCTCTCTATCTTTTGAACGAAATGAGCTTTAATAATTTTACAGTTGTTCCTGGGGTACGATATGAACATGTGCGAACCAAACGCGAAGATTTTAGTAATGGTGAAATCAGAAAAAATACCGTTGATGAAATTATTCCCGGTATCGGCGTAGGATACGATTTTTCGGAGAACATAAATGTTTTTGGTGGCGTGCATAAAGGTTTCGCCCCACCCTCACCCGGTAGTACAACTGAAGAAAGCGAAGAAAGCATTAATTACGAGCTAGGTGCCCGTTATAACAAAAACGCATTCAACACTGAGCTTGTTGGTTTTTATAATGACTACTCCAACTTATTGGGTGAATGTACTTTATCATCGGGATGTTCTGGTGGTTCAACAGGGCAACAATTTAATGCGGGTGAAGTCGAGGCCTATGGTGTTGAATTTTCTGTCGGGTATGATGTTGCACCCATATTTAATGTAGAAAAATACAGTTTTCCTATTGATTTTAATTACACCTATACTCAAGCAGAATTTCAAAACAGCTTTGAGAGTGATTTTGACGAGTGGGGAAATGTTAGCGCAGGGGATGAACTCCCTTATATTCCTGAGCACCAATTCTTTATTTCTGCTGGTGTTGTTGCCCCTAAATGGGAAGTGCACGTAGCAGGTAAATATGTTGATGAAATGCGTACTCAAGCAGGAACAGGATCTATTCCTAATGATGAGGGAACTGATGCTCACTTCGTGGTCGATGTTGCAGGCGAATATGAAATAATTGATAATACAAGATTATTCTTTACCGCGGACAACATTTTTGACACCGAGTATGTTGCCGCACGCAGACCAGCAGGCGCAAGACCAGGAAAACCACTGACAGCTTTAGCAGGTATTAAATTTAAGTTTTAAAGTATTCTTGGATAATCGCTAAGGTAAAAAAGCAAACTGCTGTATAAAAATGGCTTTTAAGAATAAGAGGCTATCGACTCCTTTGGGTTTGAACGAAGGGAAAGTGCCTTAAAAAATTATTTATTGATTAAAGATTTTTGTCGCCGCCCTTTTTCTTAAAAATTAAGAAATAAAAGATGCTTCCTCATATACAAGGTAACAAAAATTTTACAATTTAAAGAGTTTATGGTTTTCGTATTCTTAAAGACACTTATAATTTGAACTAAAAATCTATTTGAATGTTAATAGTTTAAGACACAACTTAAAATAGATTGAATTTTTATGAAATTATTACAGTTTTTAGTACTTTTATTAATGCCTATGCTTTTAATATCTTTCTTTCAAAGCGCAACTGCTCAAAATAATATTGATCAAAAAACGGAAGAAACAAAATCTTTAAATAAATTTGAAGTTTTTCTTAAAAAGGGAAATTTTGATTTCAAAACAAAGCGTCTTTTTAAAGATGAGCTTACTTCATTTTATAAAGACAGAGCGTTTAAGCCTGTTTGGTTTGACAATCAAAATAATTCTATTAAAAACATTGATAATATTAAAGATGATATAAAAAAGCACGCCTATGAAAATGGCCTTAGGGTTGAAGATTACAACTTTGATATTTCTGATACTCTAAATAGCTTTAACCGAGAACTCGCATTTTCGAATAGTTTTTTACATTATATAAATGATGTTCAATCAGGACGTATTGATCCAAAAAAGTTTGATACACTTGTTATGACTTTGCCAGAAAAATTGGCTTTGGCAGATACATACAAAAAGGGATTAAGTCAAAAAAATCTTTATAAATTTCTGGATACCCTCGCCCCACAGCAATCAGAATACAAGCAGTTAAAAGAAAAGCTTGCCGCTTATAGAGAGATAGAAAAAGGCGAAGATTTTATAAAAATTAATAGTGATGCCGTTATTTACCCTGGTGAATCACACCAAATAATCCCTCAAATCAGAACACGTTTGGAGCAATCTTATAAAGAATATGATGGCAGATTACCCGATGGGATTTGGGTTGATGAATCACAAATTAAGGGTGAAAAATTAAGCGATGTTATTGCCAACCGCGATCAAGTCAAAGACGAAAAAGACAAAGAAATTTCAAAAACAAACCCCAATATGGTTTATGACCCTACGCTTGCAAAACGAGTAGCCGAATTTCAATATTTCCATGGGTTAAAAACAGATGGTGTTATTGGCCCCGCGACGATAGGTGCATTAAATATACCTATATCAAAACGTATCAATCAAATTGTATTGGCGATGGAGCGTTGGAGATGGCTTCCCTCTGATTTAGGTAAAAAACATATTCGTGTCAATATCGCAGGATATTATGCCCGCGCCGTAAAAAATGGTAAAGATGCTTTTGTCATGCCCATCGTCGTGGGCAAAGTTGCCCATCAAACCCCTGTATTTAGTAGTGTAATCTCAAACGTTAAATTACATCCCGATTGGACATCGCCCGATAGTATCTCAAAAAGATATGTTATACCAAAAATTAAAAACAACCCCTCTGTTATTAACACATTAGGGTATGAAGTTATTGATAAAAACACATGGCAAGTCATTCCATGGAGCCAAGTTAATATTTCAAGTTTAAATAGTGCCAGCACAAAAAATTATATGTTCCGCCAAAAACCAGGGAATAAAAATGCCCTTGGGTTGGCGCGTTTTTCTATTGTTAATGACCAAGCAATTTTTATGCATGGAACCCCCAGTATGAGCCTGTTTAACAAAGATGATAGAAACTTCAGTTCAGGGTGTATTCGATTAGAAGACCCCTTCGAAATGGCTTATTTTCTTTTAAAAGATCAAGGCATATCAAAGAAAAAATTATCTAATCTTTATTATTTGGATGATGGTGAAACCGCCGACACTAACATTCTTGATCTTAAAAATGATGTGCCTGTGCATCTGATGTATATGACCGCGTGGATTGATCAAGAAGGTAATATTCATTTTAATGAAGACGTGTATGGCCGCGATGCGGAATTGAATAGGGCACTAAAAAAACTAGGGTAAATTATGATAAAATATTTTGTAATAACTTTAGGATTTATTACTATTGCTTCAATTCTTTATTTTGAACAATTTGATGAGAATAATCAAAATATAGAATTAATAGAAACAATTGAAAATATTTCTACAAAGGAAATTGAAACAAAAAACAAGATTTTGATTGAAAAAAAATTTTCATCTGACGAAGCAAAAGTTTTTGACAACAAAGATATTTCAGACTTGAGCAGTGAATATACTGATGTTGAATTGGAAGATGCGGTAGATGTGCCATTCGATATTCCTGTGAGCGAGTTTATGCTTGAACTTATTCCGCATAAGGAATTAGAGTTATATAACGTTAACACACAAGAAAAACTAGAAGCTGTTTTTTGGGTGGCTGGCGATTATGTCCCCAAAGCGCTTGATGAATTAAACCAATTTATGCGTGACTGGCGCCGCAACCAAATTGTTGATATCGACCCCGATCTTTATAAGCTTCTTCATGATCTCTATAATGAGGTCGATGCAGAGAAACCAATTCAGCTTATTTCTGGCCATAGAAGTGAAAAAACAAATAATTCACTTCGCGCCCAAGGGCGCAATACCGCCAAGAAAAGCCAACATGTTTTGGGGAAAGCCGCAGATATTATGATCCCTGGTGTGCCTGTAAAAGAATTACGTGAAGAAGCGCTTGAGCTTGAAAGAGGCGGCGTTGGCTATTACCCTAATGATAATTTTGTTCATGTTGATACAGGCCGCGTTCGACAATGGTCAGAGTGAACGCTTAAACCGCTTGTTCGGATGATTGGGAGGCCTGAGGTGGTTCAGGTACTTGCCTTGCTTTCACTGCATTTTCTGCTTCAACAATAAGGCGCTTTGCCGCTGCCTTTGACTCATCCGTTAATTCATCGCCCGCAAGCATTCGTGATAATTCATGAACGCGTTCATCCATAGATAAAATTGTGACTTTAGATGTCGTGCTTTGACCATCTGTATTCTTACTAATATAATAATGTTGGTCGCCACGTGATGCCACTTGTGGACTATGCGTAATAACGATGACTTGGGTTTTATCGGAAAGTAAACTAATCCTATCCCCCACCGCCGCCGCCGCCGCGCCACCAATTCCGGTATCAACCTCATCAAAAACCAAGGTTGATGTGGTTTGCACCCGCTGCAATACAACTTTTAATGCTAAAATCATCCGCGCAAGCTCACCCCCCGATGCCGTTTCTGCAATAGGGCTGAATGCTTGTCCGGGATTCATACGTGCCAAAAATGTTACCTCGTTAAATCCTAACTTTGTCCATGGGGCTTCGGGTTTTTCCTCAACCTGAACACGAAATTCTGCCTTTTCCAATTTTAAAGGTGCAAATTCTGCTGTAATAACATTGCCAAGTTCTTTGCCTGCCTCCTCCCGTTTTTCGGTTAAGATATGGGCGTGATGACGGTAGTCATTTTTGGCTTGGATTAATTCATCTTTCATCTTTTCCAAATTGGCGCGTCCATTTTGAATGCGATCCAATTGAGATTTCATTTCTTTCCAATAATTCTCCATCCCATCAAATTCGATTTCGGCATCACTAGCTAGGGTTTGAAGCTTTTCAAGTTTTAATTCTAAATCCGCCAAGGGGCCCGTATCAATTTCATATTCGGGGGAAATAACACCAATTTGTTCCACCACCACCCGCGCGTTGCGTAATGATTCATCCAGCGCGGTTTTTAGCTTCGCAATTTTTTGGGGGTCAAGGCTTGGCTGACTTTCAATTGATTTTACACTACCGCTGAGCGCTCCAATTATACCATTTGAGGCAATCATGCGCCCTAAAATATCTTGGAATGCATCTGATGTATCTTTGGCAGTTTTTAAAACATTATATTCGGATTGAATTTTTGCGATATATCCTTCCTTCATTCCAACATCATCAAATGTTTTAACTATCTTTTCTATATTACGGGCATTCTGACCTTTGTTTTTTGCAAGAAATGTTTTTTCCTCATCCAATTCTTTTTTCTTCAATGCAACATTGCGCAAGGCACTGGCGACATTATCATAAACCTCTTTTGGGAATGATCCTGCCATATCCAACAAAATCAACTGATTTTCGGGGCCAAGCAATGTGTGGTTTGCCGTTTGCCCATGAATTTCGACTAAAAATTCGCCAATCTCTTTTAATAATTCCTGACTTATTGGCTTTTGATTGATAAATTGCTCATCCTCACTATCCCCTTTAAGGGTTCGATTAATTTGAAAGGAGTTGTTTCCTGCCTCCGCCAAGTTTTTATCGATAAGAAACTGCCAAACAGGGTGCCCTTCAGCAGGGGCAAAAACAGCTTCAAATGTTGCCTCATCCGCACCAGAACGGATAGAACCGGGGCGTGCCTTATCCCCCAAAATCAAACCCATTGCGCCAAGGATGATTGATTTACCCGCGCCCGTTTCCCCTGTAAAAATCGTAAGACCGCGATCAAAATCTAGATCAAGCGTGTCAATAATAACAAACTGCGTAACGCGTAATTTTTTTAGCATGGTGTAAGAATCTACCCTTTATGTGAAATTTACTTAAGCCTTGTGCGAGTCATAGATATAGTACCCTTTATGGATCAAACGGATCAAGTTTAAATAAACCCCTTTGAAACTAAGATAAATATATCAATAAAGCGTTAAGATGAGGGTTATTCAGATGGGTTTACCAAATAATGTATTGTAATCACCAGCGCGACAGAAATAATCAGTCCAACCATCATTTTTAGAAAATCTTTACCAATTAAGGGGAACACATATCCCATTTTGTAATCCGCACGGTGAACCGTTGCAATGGCCAGCTCTCGCCCTGTTAACAATCCTACAAACACCCATGTTGTTGACATGGGGATACTGTTTAATTCCTTAAAATACCATAAAATCATGGCGTAAATTAAATCAATAATGGTGGCTGACCGCATATAACGCGACCCTGTTTTTTCCAACACAATCCGCTGTATTTTGCCCCCTTGCGTGTAAAAAATAACCGCAAGCCAAAAGACCAAAACAAAAACTGCACCTATTAAATATTCAAATGGCAATTCACGCGGCAAAAATACCGCAATATTTGCCATGTCATGCGACAGCCATGAAAACCATAGAAATCCCGTTGAAAACCATTGCGCCACACGCCAATAGGGGCGCGTCCCTTTTTTCACCATATTAAACTTTTCATTGATAAAATGTGCCAATACCATCCAAAGAACGTAGGCCACAATAGCCGCAAGCCCGTATCCAACAACCGATTTAACCAACATTTTTTCTAAAATAAAGGTGGAGGCAAAAACCGAAAGCACCAAAAATGTTGTTGAAACGGGAATACCAATACGCGTAAGCAAAACCAAAACTGCAGGTGCGGCGGCATGATACCATTCAATCTGAACAGGCGGAATTTTATCTAAACGGCCATAGGAAATATCACCCTCATTAATGTACCACCCATAAATTAAGGTAAACGCCAAAACCAGACTGGCCGCAAGCCATAACCAATACCATTTAAAAACCCGAATATTGGAGGCAATAAATGTCCCCAAGGTTTGAACAGAGTCATTGGCAATAACGGCATAGGCCGCCAACATAAAACCAATAAAGGCATAAAGGGTATGTATATCCATATTTTTGCTCTATAATTGTTATAATTTATAAATACAAAGTTTCTTACTTTTTACCACCCTTCAAAATTATTCACCCCAAACTTATTCATGACTGAAAAATTATATACTCATTTTGTTCCCTTTGATCTGTTTTTAGAGGGTGAGCCTATTCAAATTGATATGGCATATCAAAATGCCGATCATCCACGCAATATTTTTAAGGCCAAGCTTTATCATGATGATGCCCGATGTTGGGCATACAAGGATTTAGCGGCAATCACCATATTGGCAGCACGCATTGTTTCGAAACGATACGAATGGCAATTGCAAATTAAGGATTGCCTTAGATCCACAAATTCCCAAGCTGCAATGGCGCAAACCGATATTGTGAAAGCCAATCCCCAATGGATGGTACAGCCCCGCCTTCTTGCCCCACCGGGGGCGGGCGCGCATCCGCGTGCCATGGCAGTTGATGTCTGTGCGTTATATTCCGATGGCTCCCAAGCGAATATGGGTACACCCTTTGACTGGATGGAGCCTTCATCGGCCCGTGATTACACCGATTTACATGCAGACCATATTGAAAACCGCAAAAAGCTAGAGCAAGCCTTTATCCAAAGCGCGGAATATTTAAAGCAGGACTTTATACCCTACCCATCGGAATGGTGGGATTTTCGGTATAGTAGTGCGTACTACACAAAATTTGATGCCTTATCAGACAAAGATTTGCCAAGCCAAATGCAAATGACCCATAAAATTGAGAATGATATTAAAAATTTGCCTTTATCGCATTTTGAAACACTTGCCGAAGAGATACGGATTCTGATAGATAATGCAGATGAAAATTTTTAATTCGCTCAATAATATTTCGAACGATTGCAAAAATGCCGTTATTGCCATTGGTAATTTTGATGGCGTTCATCGTGGGCATCAAACATTAATCAAAAAGGCGAAGAAAATTGCCACTGAAAAAAATTTAAAAGTGGGCGTTTTGACGTTTGAGCCCCACCCCCGCGCCTTGTTCCAACCATCACAGCCGCCTGCGCGATTAACGCCTTCTGACTTAAAAGCCTATCGTTTAAATGAGGAGGAGATTGATATACTTGTTTCCCTTCCTTTTGATTGGGATTTTGCCAGTCAGACCGCCGAAGATTTTATACAAAATATTTTAATTGATGGTTTAGATGCTGCCCATATTATTGTTGGTCATGATTTTCACTTTGGCCAAATGCGAAAAGGAACGGCAAACACGATTAAAAGCGCGGGCTTAAATATTAATATTGTTCCACCCTTTAAAGATAAAGCGGATGAGATAATTTCATCATCGCGTATTCGGGAATATTTAAAAAAGGGTGATATTAAAAATGCCAATACGCTTTTGGGATGGAATTGGGAAATTCAAGGGGAGATTGTAAAAGGCGATCAGAGGGGTCGTGAATTAGGCTATCCCACTGCCAATGTTATGCTTAAAAACACTCTTCACCCCGCTTATGGTATTTATGCGTGCTACATCCAAATTGAGGGGGAGCAAGAATGGCTTAAAGCGGCAACAAATATTGGTATTAGACCGATGTTTGAGGTTGCCGAAGGACAAGTTGAAGCCCACATCCTAGATTTCCCTTTCCGAGAGATTTATGGCAAAAATTTAAGAATAAAACCCGTATCGCGCATTCGTAGTGAAGCCAAATTTAATTCGCTTGATGATCTAATCGTCCAAATGGAAAAAGATTGCACCAAAGCCAGAAAAATCTTGCGCTAAACTCAATCTAACTCAACCCTACAGATAAATTTGAATAAATATTGACAACTTATGTCTAATCATGTGATTGTGCGCAAAATCTAGATTAAGGCCTTTATTATGCGCGATTTAAAAGTAACTTTTGGTACAGCTACGCCTATTCATGAACAAGATAGGCCTGATTATGCCCGAAAACAGATAGAGCGCCAGACAAAAATGCTTGAAGAAGCCTTAGCTCGAAGAGTAGAGCCAAATGAAGCTTCTGACAAAGCGATTGGTTCAGCCCATCCCACCCATCAATGGCAGGCCATGGCAATGCAGCAGCAAGTTGGCGCTCTTATCAAACGTACACCAGAAGAAATTACAGAAATTCAACAACGCCAATTAAAATCACAGCGCGCCATAATGTTACAAAATTCAAAAATTTAAGCTGCATAAACTAGGACTGCACAATCTAATTTTATTGAGCTATTGTTGTAAAATGTTCGATTTAGTATCTCTTCTTCTTATTAATATTTTTCCTCTTTATATCATTATCGCGCTTGGTTTTATATCAGGGCGGTTTATGGATGTAAATTTGCCTTCCATTGCGACGATTGCCATTTACATCCTTGCCCCTATCGTCAATTTTGGGGCGATGGCGCAAATGAAATTTACGCCCGAATATATTGCCCTGCCCCTTATCTTTTTTATTATATCCGCAACAATTGGCGTTACCAGCTATCTCATCAATCAAAAAATTTGGAAGAATAATATGGCCAATCTGGTTGGTATGGCCAGTGTTACGGGCAATACCATGTATTTTGGGCTGCCCATAATCTTGGCGTTGCTTGGCCCCGAATGGGTTGGGGTGTACGCGCTTTTAAATTTAGGCACATTTTTGAATGAATCCGGATTGGGATATTTCTTTGGCGCGCGCGGGCAAGCCACCTTTAAAGGTGCGGTGCTAAAGGTTCTGAAATTCCCTGTTATCCATGCCATATGGCTTGGTTTGCTCTATAATATTAGCGGTTTGCCCTTGCCCCAAACCTTTGTAAATTATTGGAATTATTCTATTGGGGCGTGGGTAATATTGGGCATGATGATTATTGGTGTTGCCTTATCTAAACAAAATAAATTGGATATTGATGTCAAACTCTTACTTTGCCTTCATGTACCAAAATTTATAATTTGGCCATTGGCGGGGTTTACCTTCATCATCATAGATATGTTGTATTTCCAAGCATTTAGCGAACCTGTTTATCTAATGTTGGCCATATTTACCGCCGTTCCATTGGCGGGCAATTTGGTTGCCTATGCCGCCACATTTAACCTTAATCCTGAAAAGACTGCGGCTGCGGTACTGATCAGCACGATTTTGGCGTTTATCACCGTTCCTACGGCTGTGATATTGGTCAAACTCCTATCTTGATTTAGCCACATATTTCGCGCATATTCCTTTGTTCAACAACGGATATGATTATGAGCGATACAACAAGTAATAAAGACCTGAACAAAGACAAGAACAAAGATAAGTTTAAGGATACAGTGTTTTTACCAAAAACTGATTTTCCCATGCGTGGCAATTTGCCTGAAAAAGAACCTGAGATGGTGAAAAACTGGGACGCTCAAGATTTATTTAATCAAGTGCGCGAGAATGCCAAGGGCAAGCCAAAATGGATTTTGCATGATGGCCCGCCATATGCCAACGGCAATATCCATATGGGTCATGCCTTCAATAAAATTTTAAAAGATGTTGATTAATAAAAACTGGCAAATGATGGGCTATGATGCGCCTTATGTTCCGGGATGGGATTGTCATGGTCTGCCGATTGAATGGAAGATTGAGGAGAAATATCGCGCCGAAGGTAAAGACAAAGATGAGGTTGACCCCCTAGTTTTTCGCGCCGAATGCCGTCAATTTGCACAAAGAATGGGTTGATATTCAAGCCGATCAATTTAAACGTTTGGGCATGATTGGGGATTGGGAAAACCCTTATCTGACTATGACCAAACCTGCCGAAGCGCAAATTGTGCGTGAAATTCATAAATTCTTAAATAATGGCGGTCTATATCGCGGGGTGAAATCTGTTCTGTGGTCAACGGTGGAACAAACCGCATTGGCCGAAGCCGAAGTGGAATATAAAGAGCATAAATCAGTAACCATCTGGGCACGTTTTCCTGTTGTCAAAACAAATTGTAAAGCCTTAGAAGGATCAGACATCGTTATCTGGACAACCACCCCGTGGACCATTCCGTCCAACCGTGGAATTTTCTTTAATGAAGATATTGATTATGCCACCTATGAAGTGAGAGGTTGGCGAAGGATCAAAGTTGAGGTGGGCGCAAAAATTGCAATTGCTGAAACATTGGCCGAAAAGGTGCGTAAAAGAACAAGCCAAAATCACCGCATGAAAAAGCTTGCCGAATTTTAAGGCAGTGAAGTGTGACAGGCACAATTTGCGCGCATCCATTACATGGGCAAGGGTATGAACATGATGTTCCTGCTCAATCCTGCTGATTATGTGACCGATGAAGATGGAACAGGTTTTGTTCATGTCGCGCCATCACACGGTCCTGATGATTTTGATTTAGGGCAAAAATACGGTTTGGAACTTACAGATAATGTGGATGATGATGGCAGCTTTAAAGATCATGTTCCGTTATTTGCAGGTCTGAAAATCTATGACGAAAATGGTAAGATGGATGCAGGGAACTTTGCCCCTATCAAAGCGATGGAAGAGGCAGGTAAACTTGCTGGCCAAAGGCTCAGTTCGTCATGAATACCCGCATAGTTGGCGTTCAAAAGCGCCCTTATTTTCCGCACAACCCCGCAATGGTTTATTGCGATGGATTAATATTGCCTTACCACACGCAGGCGCAGGTGCGGATTCAAATAACAAGACTTTAAGAGACCGCCTTACAAGCCATTAAAGACACAAATTGGGTGCCCGCCAAAGGGGAAGCGCGCATCACTGCGATGATTAAAAATCGTCCTGATTGGTGTATTTCGCGCCAACGTGCATGGGGTGTTCCCATTGCATTGTTCGTTGATAAAAAAACGAGATGAGCTTTTAAAAGATGAAGTCGTTTTAAACCGTATTGCTGATAAGCCTTTGAAGAACATGGATCAGATGCGTGGTGGTCAATGGACGCGCAAGAATTTCTTAGGCGATGATTATAATGCCGATGATTATGAACAAGTTTTTGATATTGTTGATGTTTGGTTTGAATCTGGTTCAACCCATAGCTTCGTTGTTGATGCGCGTGAGGAATGGGCAATGGCGCAAACCGTCAGGCAGATATGTATTTGGAAGGATCAGACCAACATCGTGGTTGGTTCCATTCCTCCCTTCTTGAATCTTGTGGTACGAAAGGGCATGCGCCTTATAAAAACGTGCTAACCCATGGTTTTGTGTTGGATGAAAAAGGCTATAAAATGTCCAAATCTTTGGGCAATGTGGTTGATCCCCTTAAAATTATGAAACAAAACGGTGCGGATATTTTACGTCTTTGGACGATGACATCGGATTATGCTGATGATATTCGTATTGGGAAAGACACGCTTGAAAAATACCTGCGACTTTATCGTCGTATTCGCAATACACTTCGTTTCTTATTGGGCGCATTAGATGGATTTACCAAAGCTGAAATGATTGACGGCCTTGATAATGATGTATCAAACTTGCCAGAGTTAGAACAGCTTGTCCTGCACCAACTATACGAAATGGATCAAAAAATCCGTGGTTATATTGAAGAGCATGAGTATGGCAAGGTTGCCAAAGAGCTTCATGAATTTTGCAATCATAATTTATCAGCGTTCTATTTTCGATATCCGTAAAGACAGTTTATATTGTGATGCATTAGATAGTTTTGAGCGTAAAGCATGCCGCACCGTGATGGCGCATATCTTTAATTGCCTTGAATCGCGTGGCTTGCCCCTATCCTATCCTTCACCGCCGAAGAAGCATGGAAACATCGCCCCAAAGGTATTTTTGGTGATGAGCAAAGCGTTCATTTGCGCATGTTCCCCGATATCCCCGAGGCATGGCAAAATTCTGGACTTGCAGGAAAATGGTTTGCCATTCGCGAGGTGCGGGATGCGGTTTTGGCAACCCTTGAACCCCATCGTGCCGATAAAACAATTGGCTCATCTTTGGAGGCCGCCCCCATTATCAAGGCAAATGATGATTATCAATTGGCATTGAAAGAAATTAATCTTGCCGATATTGCCATTGTATCTGATGTGAAAATTACTGACGGTAATGATTTAGAAATTGAATTTCAAAAAGCCGAAGGCGAGAAATGCGTCAGATGTTGGAAAGTCTTGCCCGAAGTAGCGCAAAGCAATGATGATTTGTGCAACCGTTGTGTTTCAGTTGTTCATCAAAAGCAGGCAGCATAAGTAAATGACCTATTGTACGAATAAAAATTGTTGCTCACCAAAAATAATCGGGTTTCTTCTTATCCCTATTTTTATTATTTTGGATCAATTAACCAAATGGTTGATTTTAGATTTTGCCATTCGCCCCAATTTAGGTTTAGAAACGCTTGGCCTTTTTGAATGGTTTAAAAATACTGATCGCCTGCCCTTTACATCCATTGATGTGACATCATTTTTCAACCTCTCCATGGTATGGAACCAAGGGGTCAGCTTTGGCATGTTTCAAAGTGATAATCCATGGCCGCTTGTGATTATCGCGCTTATAATCTCAATTGCATTTGGTATCTGGCTTTATAAATCAAAAAGCTGGGTTGAAGCTTTATCGCTTTCTTTTATTGTCGGCGGGGCATTGGGCAATGTGATTGACCGTATCCGATATGGCGCGGTTGCAGACTTCCTTGATTTTTATACTGGGGATTGGCATTACCCTGCCTTCAATCTTGCGGATAGCTTGATTAGCGTGGGTATTGTTGTTTTAATAATTCATAGCGTCTTTTGGGGCAGATAAAAAAGAAAAAGGAAAGAGTTAAATGAAATCCTCTTTATTAGTTTTATGTGGTATTAGCTTATTAACCATATCCGCGTGCGCCAAAACACGCGAACAGTTTGATTTTTCTAAAAAAGCACCTGATGAATTTTCGGTTACCACACGCGCACCACTTGAAATGCCTCCAACATTAGATAATTTACCCAAACCGCGTCCTGGCGCACCACGTCCACAGGAACTTGCAACAAATACCCAAGCCAAACAGGCTTTATTTGGGGAACAAGCAACACAATCTTTAGGTACAGATAGCTCTATCTCTCAAAGTGAGAATATTTTACTTAAAAAAACGGGCGCTTACGAAACTGGTGGTAATATTCGTGATTTGGTCGATGAAGAAACAGAAGAATTGATAAAAGAAAATACCTCAACCTTTGACAAAATTCGTGGCAAGTTAGGATCAAAAACCCAAACGCCAGCCACCGTTGTTGACCCAATTAAGGAAGTGCAACGTATCCGTAATAACCAACAAAGTGGCGCGCCAATTACAACAGGGAACACCCCAACGCTTGAACAATAATATGAATAGAATTTTTAACCTTTTTTGGATCGTTTTATGTTTAAGCGTTGCGTTTGCGAGTATTGGTTTTGCAAAAACTTTTAATGCACAAAGTTTTATTTTGGATAATGGAATGGAAGTTGTGGTTATACCCAATAACCGTGCCCCCGTTGTCACCCATATGTTGTGGTACAAGGTAGGTGCGGCGGATGAGCCACCAACAAAATCAGGCATGGCACATTATTTTGAACATTTAATGTTTAAAGGGACAGACAATCTTGCCCCTGGGGAATTTTCACGCATTGTAAAAGATTTGGGTGGTAATGATAATGCCTTCACAGGCCAAGATTACACCGCCTATTTTCAAAGCATATCTGTCGAACATTTGGAAAAAATGATGCAAATGGAATCCGACCGCATGGTTAATTTAAAGGTTGGGAAAGAGGACTTTATCGCCGAGCGTAATGTGGTCACCGAAGAACGCCGCCAACGCACCGATAATGACCCAAAGGCATTATTTGGCGAACAAATGCGTGATGCGTTATATACCAACCACCCTTATGGTACGCCAGTTATTGGATGGATGAACGAAATTGAAGCATATGAATGGGAAGATGTAAAAGAATTTTACGATACATGGTATGCCCCAAATAATGCGGTTTTAATTATAAGCGGCGCTATTACTTTAGATGAAGTTAAAACACTTGCCGAAAAAACATATGGTCAGTTAGAGCCCAAAGACTTACCCCCGCGTTTGCGTGGTGATATCCCCCCTGCCATTGCAACAATAAAAATGAAATTATATGACGATACAATTAAGCAAGAATATTTTCAAAGTGTTCGCCTTGTCCCATCATACAATCAAAATAAAAATGAATCGCTCGCCTTACAAATATTAAATGAAATTTTAAGCGGCGGGCCAACAACGCGTTTGTATAAAAACCTAGTGGTGGAGAATAAAAAAGCTGTTTCGATTAATCTTTCTTATCAATCTTCTAATTTGGACTATGGGTCAATTTGGATCTCTGCCATTCCTGCGCACGGCGTTTCTCTTGAGGAGATTAAAGCCCTCCTGCAGGCTGAATTTGATGACATTATTCAAAATGGTGTGACCAATAAAGAAGTAAGTGATGCCATACAACGCCTTCAAGACAGCGCAATATTTGCCCGTGACAGTTTAAGCGGCCCCGCCCGTATCATTGGATATGCCTTATTAACGGGCAGTTCACTAGATGATATTGAAAATTGGCCGACAAATATTGCCAAGGTTACCCCTGAGCAAGTGAAAGATGTCGCAAAAAAATATTTATCAGATGAAAACCCTTATATTAAACCCGCCGTTGAAGGATATCTTTACCCTGAAAAAACAGATGATGGTGTAGATAAAAAAGAAATAGATACGCCATGAGAAATATAATTCTATTCATATTTATTCTTTCATTTTTTTCCCCAAATGCCAATGCAAACGATACGGTTCTTGATATTCAAAAGGTTACATCACCCAATGATATCGAGGCATGGTTGGTAGAAGATAAAAATCTTCCTATCATCTCTATTAAATTTTCGTTTAAGGGTGCGGGGTCGGTAAATCTTGAGAAAGATCAGCAAGGCATATCGCAACTTTTGTCAAATATGTTGGATGAGGGCGCGGGTGATTATACATCCCAAGCGTTCCAGCAAGAATTAAGCGATCATTCAATTTCTTTAAGCTTTGGGTCTAGCCGCGATAACTTTGGGGGATCCCTCAAGTTTTTAACGCGAGAGAAAGATAAAGCGGTCAATCTTTTATCTCTGGCATTAAACAAACCGCGCTTTGACTCAGAACCGCTTGGGCGTATGAAACAAGCCAACATTACCCGTATTAAATCATCCCAAGGTGATCCCGATTGGATTGCAGCACGCATTTTTAATGATCGCGCCTATGAAAATCATCCTTATGCCTTAAATAGCGGCGGAACAATCACATCATTATCAAATATTACTGCAGATGATTTACGCAATTTTAAACAAAACCACCTGACAAAAGACAGATTGCATGTAGGAGTATCGGGTAATATTAATGCAGAAGAATTGGCGTTACTCCTTGATTCAGTTTTTGGGGATTTACCTGAAACTGCTACTCAATCATCTATTCAAAAAATTAACATTCAAAATAAATCCAATCTTTATTTTTACCAAAAAGATATACCGCAAAGTATTATTATGATGGCAATGGATACAATTGATGAATTGGATGAAGATTATTATACCTTGCAAATCCTCAACCATATTTTTGGTGCAAGTGGTTTTGGCAGCCGTTTAATGGAAGAAGCGCGAGAGAAAAATGGCCTTACTTATGGTATCTATTCTGGTTTGAATAATAGTGAGTATATTGATGCTTTAACAATATCAACCTCCACCAAGAATGAAACAGTGGATCAAATGTTGGATATTATTAAAACTGAAATGGTAAAAATCCATACAAATATTACTGATGAAGAAATAAAGAAGGCGCAAGATTACATCATTGGATCAATGCCCTTATCATTAACCAATAACGATTCAATTGCGTCGATAATTTTAAATATGCAGATAAATGATCGCCCAATTGATTATTTGGATGCGTATAAGAAAAAAATAATGGCCGTAACAAAAGATAGTGTTTCGCGTCTGGCACAAAAAATTCTAACCCCGAATAATATGCTTACTATTATTGTTGGTAACCCAGAAAATCTTTCTAACCCTATAGCCATAACGGAAATTCCCAATGTCGAATAACCCTACTACAAAAAATGAATGGATGACGCTTAAGCAACTTGCGTCTGCCATTAAGCAAAAGCATATTGTTGATTTGTTTGATGAAAACGAATCTCGTGTTCCTGACTTTACCCTAACAAAAAAGGGGTTACTTTTTGATTATTCAAAACAACATATTGATAATTCAGTAATGGATCATTTATTCGCATTGGTTGAGAAAAGCGATTTACAAGGCAAGCGAAATGCCATGTTTAATGGTGAAAAAATCAACCACACCGAAGGGCGTGCCGTCCTTCATACAGCATTACGCAGCCCATCGAATGCAGATATTAGGGTGGATAACAAAAATATTATCCCTGATATTCATGCCACATTGAATCGTATAAAAGATTTGAGCCAAAAACTTCATGCTAATGATTTATTGGGCAGTACGGGCAAACCAATTGATACCATCATCTCCATCGGCATTGGTGGGTCTGACCTTGGACCAAGAATGGTTTTTCAAGCCCTAGAAAACAATTATCCCTCCCCCATAACAACGCATTTTGTATCTAATATTGATGGGGAAGATATTCAAAATGCGCTAAAAAAATCAAATGCAGAAACCACATTATTTATTGTCATTTCGAAAAGTTTTAAAACACAAGAAACTTTAACCAACGCCCAAACCGCGCGTACATGGGTGCAAAATAATCTACCTAACGATGCTGATATTGCTCCCCATTTTGTTACTGTATCTAGCAATGTGAATGCCGCGATAGAATTTGGAATGACGGAGCAATCTATCTACCCCATGTGGGATTGGGTGAATGGCCGCTTTAGCTTATGGTCTGCGGTTGGGCTTCCCCTTGCCCTTCATTTTGGCTTTGATGTTTTTCAAAGTCTGCTTGATGGTGCACATCGTGCCGATACTGAATTTATGAATGATGACATATCGCAAAATTTACCTGTAATAATGGCGGTATTAGGCATTTGGAATAAGAATTTCTTAAAACATGAATGTCATGCCTTGCTCCCTTATACTGAAAAATTAAAATTTATGCCTGCCTATGTCCAACAATTGGAAATGGAATCAAATGGCAAAACGATTGATAATGAAGGTAATAAAATTACAGACTATGACACTTGCCCTGTTATATTTGGGGAGGTTGGCACAAACGGACAACATAGCTTCTACCAACTTCTTCACCAAGGAAGCAATAAGGTGCCTTGCGATTTTATTGGTATCAAACAAGATGATAGCGGCCTTCAAAACCACCATACCTTACTGCTAAGCCACATGTTGGCGCAAGGGCAAGCAATGGTACAAGGAAAGCGTAACCCTAGCGAGGCTTACCGTTATTTTGATGGCGATATCCCAAGTACAACAATGATCTTTGATACAATGGATGCCAATATGCTTGGCTATCTTATTGCCCTTTACGAGCATAAAACATTTGTTCAAGGAGTTGTTTGGAACATCAATAGTTTTGACCAATATGGTGTTGAATTGGGTAAGGAATTATCAGGGAAATTGGAAAAGAATGATATTTCTGATGCCGACCCATCGACAAAGGCCTTATATTCTTATATTTATAAATAGAGATATAAAGTAAACATAAATATGAACCAAAGTAGCACCAGCCTTAAAAAAATTGATCAGGCGCAATTGGATGAAATTGCGATGATGCATCATAAATTTTCCATCGGACAACGCGGTGGAAAACGCGCTATGCTTAAGTTCTATGATTTATCGGGGTTAAGCTTAAAGGGTAAAGATTTATCGCAGGCAGATTTTACAGGATCGAACCTTATAGAAACTGATTTGTCTGAAGGAACCTTTGTTTCTTGCTCTTTCTTTGCGTGCGATTTGCGTAATGCGAATTTAGAAAATGCCAACTTCCGTCGCGCAGATTTTCGGGGTGCTTATGTTGCAGGTGCCAACCTTTCAGGTGCAGATTTAGATTCCGCGGATTTACGTGAGGGTAAAATTATGCAATCTGATAAATCAGGTTCAATTGAAGATAGCAATACCAGAAATGGCCGCAAAAAAAATAGTTATAACGCAATTTTTACTGGCGCACGTTTAACCGAAACAAATTTATCAGGGGTAAAAGCCGTTGCAGCAGATTTTTCTGATGCTGATATGACAGGGGTTACATTTAAAGAGGCCAATCTTTCAAATTCAAATTTTAAAGGGGCTGATTTAACTGATGCCGATCTTACAGGATCAAACCTCAGTAATGCTGATTTAGAAGACACGGTCATGAATGGTACTGTCCTAAAATCAGTAGAAATGCAGGGCGCAAAAACCAGCGGCATGATGAAAGAAAGCGATATGGGCGAAAAGCTTGAGGATCGTGGTCTTTCAATCGATACGTTATTAGAACAACATAAAGCATGGGTGGCCTCGGCTGGTAAAAAAGGCGCACAAATGGATTTAAGCGGTATTAACTTACGCAAAATTCCAAACTTAAAATCTTTCCCCCTTACGGCGATTAAAGCCATTAAGGCCAATTTTATGGGGCAAGATTTAACAAAAGTAAGTTTACAAAGCGCAACCCTCAACCAATCTTCATTTCGTGATTGTAAATTGACGGAGGCGGATATGCGCGGCTCCTCAATCCAACATGCCAATTTTAACCATTCAAAAATGGAAGATGCCAACCTCTCTAGCTTAAAATTCGATAGTCCAGATGGAAAAAATATTCGTATGCAGCGCACAAATCTGAGTGGCTCAACCTTCCGCTATGCCGATTTATCGGGGTGCAATTTGCGCGACTCTATCCTTATGGGATGTGATTTTACAGGCGCAAACCTTGATGGATGCGATTTAAGAAAAGCCGATATTACAGGTTCTGTTCTTGAAAACGCCAATATTGATAAGGCTAAAACAGAAGGTATGATTTCTAAGTCTCAAGAAGAATAATTTGTCAAATCTCAACCATCTCCCTTGGGGCTAAAACCAATAGTATCCTTGTGAGTTTAACGTATTATCATTATGATATTATGTATGCCAATACGCCATTTACCCGACCACCTTATTAACCAGATTGCCGCGGGTGAAGTTATCGAACGCCCCGCCGCCGCTGTGAAGGAATTGGTTGAGAATGCAATTGATGCGGGTGCAACCCAAATCCAAATTGATTTAACCGAAGGCGGGAAAAGCCGTATTACCATTACCGATAATGGACATGGCATGGATGCTGATGATTTACAAAATGCAGTAGAACGCCATGCAACCTCTAAATTACCTGATGATGATTTGGTGCATATTAATCACCTTGGTTTTCGGGGGGAGGCTTTGCCGTCCATCGGTTCCGTCAGCCGCCTTAACATTAAATCGAAAACCAAAGACAGCGATACAGGATGGGAAATATCCGTAGAAGGTGGTAAAAAATCATCCCCCATCCCCGCCCCCATTAATCAAGGTACAATTATAAGTGTTAGTGACCTGTTTTATGCCACGCCCGCACGTTTAAAATTTTTAAAAACGGATCGGTCTGAATATGCCGCTGTTAAAGATATAATTTTACAAATCGCAATGGCTTTTCCGAATATTGCATTTAAAATTATTCATAATGGCGATGTAAAATTAAACTTGGCGGTGGAGCAAGATGATTTTTTGGAACAACGTGAAGATCGCCTTAATGCCATATTGGGTAAAGATTTTATTGAAAATGCCGTAAAAATAGAAGCCATCCGCGATACCATTTCTTTGAAAGGATATAGTAGCCTTCCCAGTTTGAACCGCGCCACAACACAATATCAATATTTTTTCGTCAATGGTCGTCCCGTTAAGGATAAAATTTTTTATGGATGTATTCGGGCGGCTTATATGGATGTGCTTCATTTTGGACGGCACCCTTTATCGGCAATTTATATTACCGTCCCGCCAGTAATGGTGGATGTCAATGTCCATCCCGCCAAGTCAGAGGTGCGGTTTCGTGATGCGGGGCATGTGCGTGGACTAATTATTTCAACCATAAAACATGCCTTATTAACGGGAAGTCAGAACACCTCTTCCTCCTTATCGGCGCAGGCGCTTGATAAATTATCAAGTAATACGAACACCAATATACGGCAGACATTACCTTATGGACGCAACAATTTTACTACCCCCCCTCAAACCAATATGCATTATAACTTAGCAGAAAAAACGCAAGAATTTTATTCTCCCTTAGATGGTCAAATAGGCGGTCAATTGGCGCATACTGTAAATGCCCCCTCTTTTGAACCTTCCGCCCGATATGACAATCAACCTGTTGAGGAACAACAGCCTTCTTTCCCTTTAGGCGCGGCACGGGCACAAATCCATGAAAATTATATCTTGGCACAAAGTGAAGAAGGATTGGTTATTGTCGATCAGCATGCCGCACATGAACGCCTTGTCTATGAGAAATTAAAACATCAAATAGAAGATAAAAAAATTATTAGTCAGCCTTTATTGGTTCCCGAAATAATTGATTTAGAGGACACGCAAATTGACCTTCTCAACACGCATCAAAAAACATTGCATGACTTTGGCTTGGATATTGAACCCTTTGGAACAAACTGCATCGCCGTGCAATCATTACCCGCCATTTTGGGCAGTAAGATTAATATTAAAGGGTTAATTTTTGATATTTTGGATGAGTTAAAAGAACATGAAACCCTTGAAAAACTTGAAAAATCAATCCATGAAAAATTATCAAGTGCCGCATGTCATGGATCAATCCGATCAGGGCGGCGCATGAATGTTGATGAAATGAACAGTTTATTGCGACAGATGGAACAAACGGAAAAATCAGGCCATTGCAATCATGGCAGACCCACTTATATTAAACTAGGCCTTAAAGATATCGAAAAACTTTTTGGTCGCCGATAAACAAAAGGAAATTTTATGTTCTTACTTAGTCAAAATAAAAATATTGTAACGGTTTATGCCGCATTTATTATTGCAATAATAATGAATTTTGTCCCTTCCTTGTCTATACAAAGTTGGGGTGGTGTTTTGTTTCTCATCACCTTCATCGTAACTTATATTTTTAAGTTTAATGCCGATAAAGAAAGTTTTGATTACAATCATTATAGCTATATTACAAAAACAATTTGGATATTCTCTTTATTCTCTTTTATTGGGATTATTCTTGCCTATCTTTTGGGGGATCATACCCTTATCAATCAACTGGTAAATAATATTAAGGGTGGAGTCATTCCCACCAATCAAGATATTTTTGATGTCACGCTCGCTTATGGGCGGGAGAATATTTTATTATTTGCGGTTATTTTTCTTCCTATTACTTTTTATCTTTTATATCGTTTAGGCAAAGGGGTGCATCTTGCACGCCAAAATAAAATCATTCCCAATCTAAAAAGCTGGATTTAAAAATGAATATTGCCTTTCTTTGTTCTTATAATGGATCGTCCGCCCATGCCATTACAGATGCGTGTTTGGAAGGCGATATTATGGCCACACCTGTTTTATTGATTACCAATAATGCAAAGGCAAGCGCATTAGAATGGGCAGAAAATAAAGGGTTAAAAACCTCTGTCTTAAATAAACAAAGCCATAGGGACCCAAGAGAATTAGATGACGCCATTGCCGAAAAACTGCTGGAGCATAAAATCTCGCTTGTTGTTTTATCAGGTTACATGAAACTAATTGGCCCACAAACATTGGATGCGGTGAATGGTCGTATGCTCAATATTCATCCTGCATTACTCCCCAAATATGGGGGGCAGGGAATGTATGGATCAAACGTGCATCGCGCGGTGAAGGAAAATGGTGACAAAGAAACAGGTATTACTATTCACCAAGTAAATGAAGAATATGATGAAGGCCGTATTATTGCACAAAAGAAAATTGCGGTAACATCATCAGATACTGCCCACGATATTGAAGAAAAAGTGAAGGCCGCGGAACCTCAATTTTATATTGATACCATTCAAAAAATTCAAAAAAAGCAGATTGATTTTTAAGACTTATCTTTTTTACGCGATTGCATTAATTCATAAATTAAATTTTGGTCTTTTTCTGGCATTGAATAAAAACTATTAAGCACATCAGACGATTTTTCTTCCAATCCTTTGCTTGCTTCACGGTTGCTCTTTTCTTCTTGTGCCTCTATTTCATTAAAAATAAGCCATTGTGTTGATATTTCCAAGATGTTGGCAAGGTGATTAAGATATCGGGGTTGGCGTGCAATTCCCTTTTCCGCTTGTTGGATGGCTTGTTGTGTTGTGCCTGCTTTTTGTGCCAATTCTGCCTGCGATAAGCCGTGTAATGTACGAATATATTTTAATCGATCAGACAGTTTTGGAATATCGGGTAAACTCATAAAAACAATAATAAACAAAAAAACTTGTAAAATCTTGACAAAATAACTTGTCAAATGTAACTAAAACTTGTAATTTCTTGTCATGGGTATAAATGACCTTGAAACTAAAAGAATTAAGAAGCTGCCCCTCTCCCCCTATTTACGGAGGGTACTAGGGCAATTGTCATCAATTTCTGCGCAAGAGAAAGAGGAAAGAAAGAAACCAAAAAACTAATCAAGCTTTATGGTCTTTTGAACTCTGCTCTCAATTGCTCAATTTTTGGACGGCAAATACATCCTTCAATATGGTCATTGACCAACCCCATTGATTGCATAAAGGCATAGCAGGTTGTTGGCCCAACAAATTTCCAACCGCGTTTTTTTAAATCAATTGATAGTGCCGTGGAATACTCATTCATCGTAATTTGTGAAAGTGTTTTAAAATCAAATTGGTTAGGGCGGTGCGTATTGGGTGTTTCAAACCCCCATATATATGCAGCAAAATTTTTATAGTCTTGAAGCAACTCGACCATTCGATTTGCATTATTAATAACCGCTTCAATTTTTCCGCGGTGGCGAATAATGCCTTTATTTTGAAGTAGCTCTAAAATTTTATTTTCATCATAATGCTGAATTTTTGTAATATCAAAATTATCAAATGCGGTTCTAAAATTCTCACGCTTGCGCAAAATTGTTAGCCAGCTGAGGCCTGCCTGAAACCCTTCAAGGGATATTTTTTCAAATAAACGCCGATCATCGGCAACGGGTACACCCCATTCTTCATCATGATACCGCAAATATTCGGGATCATTGCCATGCCACCAACATCGCGCCTGTCCATCATCACCCGTGATAAGGCCGTTTGATGGCGGCTTCACCTAAACCTCGTTTGCCAAATTAATATAATGTTGCGCGGCCTTGGCATCGCGTTTAAATGCTTCGCGTTCTGTTTCCTCTTCTGGGGATGCACCGTGAAGATCTTCGTTATAATGTTTGGCTTTATACAATTCTTCCAAATAACTGGCTTCAAATAATTCTTTTGGTTCAATATCCCCTTCAACAAAGGCTAACGCCAAAATCATTGATCCACTTAATGATGTAATAATATGTAAGATGGTAAAATATTGATCGTCCAGCGCTTCAATATAATTCCATGCACGTTTGTGCGCTTCCTCATCTTGTTTAATCGCTTCAATTTTCTTTGTGGTATAAAGGGGGACTTCAAAATGTTCATCAAACCATTTTACCCAGCGTCCCCAAATCTCTTTTTGATGTTTTGCAAATTCTTCTGGCTCTTTAGCCCAATAACAAATTAAATCCGTATCCAAATACCGCATGACAGATTGTGTAATAGCCTGACGATCACGAATTTTATCAATGGATGTTGTTAAAATTTGCGTTAATGGCATTGTTTCAGGTTTGATTGTGTCAATTTGTTCAGACCATTCCACAATAATCGCATCGGCCAATGCCTTTGATGGGGCAATTAAATTTAATTTATTGGGCGTTTTAATGGTTTTCCCATCCAATTGAATGGCATACCCATCATCTGTTTTATTGGAAGATACCATTGTATAAAAACGGTTTGTCATTATATATCACTCTTTTCACTTTTATTTTGTATCGCGTCTTTTAAACATTTTTCACCATCCGCTTCAACTATCAAACAATATAGCGGATTATCTTTTGTATATTCATTTGATTTGGATAAAATATAATCACCAAGATTTTCTTTTTTATTACCCACTTCAACTATAGTATTAGCCATGGTCATATTGCGTAAATTACGGTTAATAATACCAGTTAATTTTGCCCCCGCTATAGTCATGACAAACGGTACAGTCGATGTTATGGCATAACTGTCACCTTGTTTTTGTAATTTTGCCTCCAAATTAAAATCTTGTCCTGCATATTCGCCTGTGGCGACTAAAAAACTACCATATTGTTCGGGGCCATCCTTATCAATAATTGTGATTGATTTAAAATTAAACGCGCGGGGCAACAAGATGCCTTTACCCGAAACTACATTTTTAATATCTAAGGATTTAAATTTACTTTTTCCAAAAAATGCCGCCCAAAATGGAATGCTTATTTTTACCCGCTCCGCTTTTAAATCAATTTTTGCCGCATTATTGTTTCGGTGTAATGTGACATCACTAACATCAATATCAATATTGGGAACAAAGGCAAATTTATCTAATGTACCAATTGACGCACTCACGCCAAAACTGCCCGATAAATATTGTTCCAGCCCCTCACGAAGGGGAACGGGATACCGCTCCACCATTTTTAATGTCATATAAAATATAAGACCAAGTACCAATAAAATAATTGGTAATGTAATCAGCAAAAATTTTAAAAACTTTCTTTTGCGTGATAGTTTTTTATCTGTTTCGCTCATCTTTTCTTTTTGTCTTTCACATCTTGAAAAGGGATATAGGTTGTATGATCATCAAACCCAAAACTGCGCCAGCTTTTCTTCATCTCATCCGATAAATCGGCAGAGATTGAAATATCTTTGCCTGAATTGGGATGCTTAAAATGAATGGATTGGGCGTGTAAATGCACGCGGCGTGGATGGTCAACATCATCAATCATCGCATCTTGCCCGCCATATTTACCATCGCCCAAAATGGGGCAACCCATGTGTGCGGCGTGAACACGAATTTGGTGTGTCCGCCCTGTTTTTGGCCAAAAGGCAACAAATGCCATTTGTTTGTGCGCGCGTTCAACAATATCAAAAAGGGTCACCGCATTTTGCCCCTTTTCAACATCAACAACCATTTTTTCATTGCCCATGCCACCTGCCTTGATAATTGGCGCACGGATTTCACCCTGATTTATTTCTGGCGCAGGGATCGTCAGCGCCCAATATATTTTACGAATATCACGACTTTGGAATAGTTTTCCTAATTTCCGTGCCATATCGGCAGACCGCGCCAATAACAATACACCCGATGTATCTTTATCAAGACGGTGAACAATGCGGGGCTTTACCCCTTTTTCATTTTCCAATGCTTTTAACATACCATCTAAATGGCGTTTAATATTTGTCCCCCCTTGCGTTGCCAATCCTGCGGGTTTGTTCACCGCTAAAATCTCACCATCGTCAAACAAGACAATTGATTTCATCAATTTGATATCATATTCGCTCAACTCCCGCGTTTCTATTTCTTTGGGGGCATCCATGGGGGGGATACGCACTCTTTGTCCCGTGCTTAATCGCGTGGCGGCCTTGACCCTGCCGCTGTCCACCCGAATTTGCCCTTTACGCATTAATTTTTGAAGCAGGCCAAACGGCACACCAACCAAATGTTTTTGTAAGAAACGATCCAGACGCTGATTATCTTCATCCTCTGTGACTTCTATATAATATGCACCGCTCATAATTTTATGCCATTAAATGACGCATCAGCATCACCCCTAAAAATATTGCCGTAATTGACAATAATACCAAAGCCGCACCATAGGCGAATGCCAGCATAATATCACCTTTTTCCCACATTGCCCAAATATCAAACGAAAAGGCAGAAAATGTTGTAAATGCCCCTAATAAACCAATAGTTAGAAACGCTTTTAATTCGGGTTGAACATTATCTGCTATCGCAAAATAGGCGACGAACAATCCCATAATAAATGACCCTAAAACATTAACCAATATCGTCGCCATAGGGAAAGTTGCTGCGAATATGATGGGGGTCAGCATGATAATACCATACCTAAAAACCGCCCCTAATGCGCCACCTGCAGCTATTGATAATATCATGCCCATTATTCGATGTCCCCCACGCCAAATATCCACCCTTCACAAGATTGTGCAGTTTTGGTCATTCTTGATGGATTTGATATCGTATTGGGTATCGTTTGATTCATCCCGCAAAGATACCGCAATCCCGCTGCAGATACCAGCGCATCTGTATCATGATCAGTAAAATTTTTATGCTTTTGATTGGTAAGTCCATAAAACTCTAATATTTTTTTAAGATCATTATCTTTGCGTATTTTTTGTGACCCCATTGCCGCCCGCATGATAAATTGCCGTGGGTAAATTTCTGTCAACACAACCACCGCTAAATCACAAGATTGGTCATTATCAAATGGCCAGATGGCAACCTTACTCCCATATTTTTGTTTTAAAATATGTGCCATTCGCATTCCTGCCAAACCGCCCTTGCCAACCTGTTTTGCGCCAATTAATTTAAATGGACTTTCAGGACGGCCATATCCGTTAT
This sequence comes from uncultured Alphaproteobacteria bacterium, assembly GCA_963803555.1. Classification (GTDB taxonomy): domain Bacteria; phylum Pseudomonadota; class Alphaproteobacteria; order Micavibrionales; family Micavibrionaceae. The sequence goes on from CAWDMZ010000001.1 coordinate 190,752, forward strand.
CGGCACAAATAATTTCTGTCATTCGTTTGGGCATTTGAAAATTAATAGGCATCTTACCTGTTGTCCAAAAATCTTCCTTAAATTTAGGATGCATCCAAAAATCACCCGCAAAGAGATTTGGGTTCTCTGCATTAACGTCATCAACCTTCGCCCATAAATCAGGCGCGGTTGCATTCTGACCAATTTGTTTTCTTAAAATCTCCACCGCATAGCCAAAGTTACAATCAATCCCAATAAGAGTGCGCTTACCACCCTTGATAACATTACCAATAAAATTGGCGACTGCGGAACGGGAACGGATATTTTGGTGTAACGTCAGATCATCTTTTTCTTTTGATAATGATGCCACCGCGATAGATTTGGTTTTAATCGGGGCTTTTGCCCCGCTCCAATCTACGCCGATAAATTGATCAAAATTATGCATGATTATTTAGTGTTTTTTTGAACACGCAATTTTTTCCAATATTCAAGGCGCTTGTGAATATCCCGCTCAAAACCGCGTTCGATGGGTTGGTAAAATTCTTGGCGTTCTATGTCATCGGGAAAATAATTTTGCCCTGAAAAACCATCTTTGGCATCATGGTCATATTGATACCCACTGCCATATCCCAAATCTTTCATTAAGTTTGTTGGTGCATTTAAAATATGTGCGGGGGGCATTAATGATCCCGTTTCTTTCGCACTCTTGCGTGCTTTTTTATATGCCATATATCCTGCATTTGATTTGGGCGCGGTAGCCAAATATATCAAGGCCTGCGCCAGCGCAAGCTCGCCTTCGGGGCTTCCCAACCGCTCATACGTTTCCCATGCGGCGGTGCATTGTGGTAATGCATTGGGGTCGGCCAAGCCAATATCCTCAACCGCCATACGCGTGATGCGTCGTGCCAAAAATTTGGGATCTTCGCCCCCTTCCAACATTCTGGCAAACCAATAAAGCGCGGCATCCACATCCGACCCCCGCACCGATTTATGCAAGGCGGAGATTAAATTATAATGCCCTTCATCTCCTTTATCATAAACAGGGGCACGTTTTTGGGTCAGCGTTGTAAGCCCCGCAACATCCAACTCAATATCCGATTTAAAAATCTGCTGTGCCATGGTCAATAGGTAACGTCCGTCCCCATCGGCCATGGCCTTTAATGTTTCACGTGCATTGGTATCGAGCGGTAATTTTTTACCTTTATCGCCCTCGGCACGGGTAAGAAGGTTTTCCAGCGCATCATCATCCAAGCGCTTTAACACAAAAACTTGGCATCGCGATAATAACGCGGCATTTAATTCAAAAGATGGATTTTCCGTTGTCGCCCCAATAAGTGTAATGGTGCCATCCTCCATCACGGGTAAAAATGCATCTTGTTGCGATTTATTAAAACGATGAATTTCATCAACAAAAAGCAGCGTGCCCTTACCCGTTTCACGACGTTCTTTAGCGGTCTGGAACAATTTCTTCAAATCCCCCACACCCGAAAAAATCGCAGAGATTTGTTCAAAATGATGATCGGTATGATCGGCCAGAATACGCGCAATCGTTGTCTTGCCACATCCCGGTGGCCCCCAGAAGATAAGCGAGGCAAGCTCCCCCGATTCAATCATTTTGGTCAGCAACCCATCCGCGCCAACAATATGATCTTGCCCCGCCACCGCGCTTAAATCCTGCGGACGCAATTTATCCGCCAGTGGGCGCGGTGCATCATTTGATAAATTGGCATTCTCGAATAAAGATTGGGACATGCAGACTATAAAATCATTCTCTAATCCAAGAGTCCAGAATTTGTATATTTAAAATTTAAATTCGTCTTTCTTGCGATAATATAAAACGCTTTGTGTCTTAGTGTCTTAGTGGTAAAAAATATTTATGAATAATAAGATATCAAAAATTAAAACTCAAACAGGCCCTATTGTTTGCCTTACCGCCTATACTGCCCCTATCACAATAGCAGCAGACCCCCATTGTGATTTACTGCTTGTCGGCGATAGCGTTGCAATGGTTCTTTACGGTGAAGAAACAACGCAAAATGCCGATATGGATATGATGATCCGTCACGGCAAAGCGGTCGCCAAAACCGCGAAAAAAGCCGTTGTCATTGTGGATATGCCTTATGGCTCCTACGAAAAGAATAAAGATCAAGCCTTAATAAATGCACAACGCATTATGGATGAAACAAATTGCGATGGCGTAAAATTGGAAGGTGGCGAAAATTTGGCTGATACTATTGCCCATCTAATCGCGCATGATATTCCCGTCATGGCACATGTGGGTCTATTGCCCCAATCTGTTCATTCTCCCGAAGGTTTCCGCGTTCAAGGCAAAGAATTGAATGATGCAAAACAAATTTTGGCCGATGCCAAAGCGGTCGAAGCCGCAGGTGCCTTTTGCGTTGTGGTCGAGGCCGTGCCCGAGCCGCTCGCCGCCGCCATTACCGCCCATATTAATATTCCTACAATCGGCATTGGCGCAAGCGCCGCATGCGATGGTCAAATTTTGGTTACTGAGGATATGCTTGGCTTTGGCACGCGTAAGCCACCCAAATTTGTTAAACAATATATGAATGCACATAAGGATATGGATAAAGCAATCGCGGCCTATAAAAAAGATGTTCAAAACCGCGCCTTTCCCGCCCCTGCCCATACATATTGTAACGATACGCCTTTACCCGAAGAAATTGAGTTATATAAAGCATCCTGATAACTTTTGGACGCTTGCATCATCAACGACATTTAAAAAGTGAAAAAAGCAGAATAGAATCTTGTCTTTATAAGACTCTCTCTTTATATAAGAAATGAACATTTGCCTAAAAGTTCACTCTTGAATAACAATGGGGCAACAAAAAGCTTACTAAGGAATTACTATGTCATCAGCAGTAGAACAACTTGCCAAAGGCGCAAATTGGGGCGCATTCGCCAAAGCAACCGAGCTTAAGAAACGGATTTTATTCGTTTTAGGGGCGCTTCTTATTTATCGTTTGGGTACATATATTCCTGTTCCTGGGATTGATCCGATTGTTTGGAAAGAGATTTATACCCAAAAAGGTGGCGGTATTTTGGATATGTTCAATATGTTTTCTGGTGGTGCGTTGTCACGTATGACGATTTTTGCGTTAAATATTATGCCTTATATTTCGGCCTCTATCATCATGCAACTGGCGGCTGCAATGTCGCCCAAGCTTGAGAAGATGAAAAAAGAAGGTGAACATGGCCGCATGAAGATTAACCAATACACGCGGTATTTAACCGTGTTATTGGCCTCTATCCAAGCATACGGCTTGGCTGTAGGATTAGAAGGAATGCAAAGCTCCACTGGCGCTGCCGTGATTGACCCGGGTTTATTCTTCCGTGCCTCAACCGTTATTACCATTGTGGGTGGTACTGTATTCTTGATGTGGCTGGGGGAACAAATTACCCAGCGCGGTATCGGTAACGGTATCTCACTCATTATTTTTGCTGGGATTGTTGCAGAATTGCCGCGTGCGATTGGCTCCACCTTGGAATTAGGGCGTCAGGGTCAGTTTAACCCGCTTGAGCTGTTGTTCTTGGCCGCCATGGTTATTGGTGTGATTATGTTGATTGTATTCTTTGAACGCGCCCAACGCCGTGTCACAGTGCAATACCCCAAACGCCAACAAGCCAACGGTACGGCGGCAATGGGACAACAAAACCATATCCCCCTAAAATTAAACACGGCGGGTGTTATCCCTCCAATTTTTGCCTCTTCTCTACTCCTACTTCCCCTTACAATTGTTGGGTTTAGTGGCGCAGATGGGGGGGAGATTACCTCAAACATTGCGCGTTTCTTACAACATGGGCAACCTGTTTATATGGCGCTTTATGGCTCACTAATTATTTTCTTCGCATTCTTTTATACTGCGATTGTTTTTAACCCTGAAGATAACGCCCAAATGTTGCAACGCCATGGTGGATTTATCCCTGGGATGCGACCGGGTAAAAGCACGGCAGAATATCTTGATTACGTTCTTACGCGTATTACAACGGTTGGGGCGCTTTATTTATGCTTTATCTGTTTGTTGCCTGAATTTATGATTTCACGGTATTCCATCCCATTCTATTTTGGGGGAACATCACTCCTGATTGTTGTGACTGTGACAATGGATACTGTGGCGCAAATTCATTCGCATTTGATTGCCCATCAATATGAAGGATTAATCAAGAAATCCAAAATTCGAGGTGGTGGAAACCGTACAGGTGGCCGTAACAGAAGAAGATAAAATGAAATTCACTTTAGTTTTTATATTTAGTTTTCTTATAATATCTGTCGCGCAGGCAAGTGATAAACTTTTGTCTGCTCCAGATATCTGCAAAGGCACACAAACTGACTTAAATACTTGTAGTTTTGACTATTTTAAAAAAGCGGATGCTGATTTAAATAAATTTTATCAATTAGCCATTAATCGTTTAGATGGCAATGATAAAAAGTTTAGAGAAAATCAACGGACATGGATTAAATATCGCGACCAAACATGTGAGTTTACAACTCGAGAAGATGAAAATGGTGGTACTATATGGCCTCTTATTCATAGCATGTGCATGATTAACCTGACAGTTCACAGAACCGAGATGATTAAAGGTAGTTTTATGGAGGCTTTAGATTTTTAATCTATTGAAAAATAATGGGATATAACATTGTATTTTTTGGCCCTCCTGCGGCGGGTAAAGGCACACAAGCTAAGATTATTGAAACCAAATACGGCTTCAAACAACTCTCAACAGGCGACATGCTCCGCGCTCAGGTCGCCGAAGGCACCGAGCTAGGAATGCGTGCCAAAAAAATTATGGATGCAGGCAATCTGGTATCAGATGAAATTGTTATCGGTATGATTGAAGATAGCATGAGCCGCACCCCTGATGCCAAAGGATTTATTTTTGATGGCTTCCCCCGCACCAATGCCCAAGCGCAAGAATTAGATTTAATGCTCGCCAAACATGATGAAAAAATCAATCTGGTTTTGGAATTAGACGTTGACCACAACGCATTGTTAAAGCGTATCGCAAAACGCGCTGAAGAAGAAGGCCGCAGTGATGATACCGTTGATGCCTTCAAAACACGTCTTTTACAATATCGTGATTATGCCGATTTGATTTTACCCTATTACCAAATTCAAGGGCCCGTTCATAAAATTGATGGCATGGCAGATATTGAAAATGTAACAAAATCTATCGAAACGCTTTTGCAAGATAATATGTAATAATTTTTGTGCCACCCCCTTGACGAAACCTTTGTAATGCCTATAATGCGCCAATCTAAGGACCTGTACTCTATTTTATATATGGCTAACATATTGAAATATAAGGTTTTTGGGAGTTAAGGAACTGGCGCTTTATAAAGCGATTTTTATAAAGTTTTACGGTTTTATTTGAAATGATCAAAAATGGAGGAGCATAAATGGCTCGTATTGCAGGCGTAAACGTCCCAGACAAGAAACGTGTACCAATCGCATTAACTTATATTCACGGAATTGGATCGCATTATGCGAAAATGATTTGTGAGGCTACTGGCATTGATGTCACACGCCGTATGAATGAGTTGAGCGAAGATGAATTAAACCAAATCCGTACCGAGATTGATACTGATAAGTATAAAATCGAAGGGGATTTGCGTCGTCAAACATCAATGAACATCAAACGTCTTATGGACATGGCATGTTACCGTGGCTTGCGTCACCGTAAACACCTTCCTGTTCGTGGTCAAAACACCCGTACCAATGCCCGTACCCGTAAAGGTCCGGCAAAGGCAGTTGCTGGTAAGAAACCAGTTGGTAAATAACGAATTAGGACAAATATCAACTCTGCTGATGTCTTTGTGACATTACCAATTTGATAAAATAAGGATAAAAAAATGGCTAAAACCCCAGTAAAAACAAAGAAAAAAGTCAAAAAACAGATTGTATCTGGCTTGGCTCATGTGAACTCTACTTTTAACAATACAATCGTTACAATCTCTGATGCACAAGGAAACGTTGTTTCTTGGTCAACCGCAGGGGCAATGGGCTTTAAAGGCTCTCGTAAATCCACACCTTATGCGGCACAAATGGCTGCGGAAGATGCGGGTCGTAAGGCACAAGAGCACGGTATGAAAGAATTAGACGTACAGGTAAAAGGCCCAGGATCAGGTCGTGAATCTGTTCTGCGTGCGTTACAAGCGGTTGGTTTTACAATTAAATCAATCAAAGATGTGACCCCTATTCCACATAATGGAACACGCCCACCAAAGCGTCGCCGCGTATAATAATTGTAGTAAGTATTTTAACGATAGTTTCGAAAGGACAATCACGTGATTTATAAAAACTGGCAGGAATTAATTAAACCAAACAAAGTTGACATCAACCACGGCGCAAATGCCGAAATGAATGGTAAGATCGTCGCAGAACCGCTTGAACGTGGATTTGGTTTGACATTGGGCAATGCGCTTCGTCGTATCCTATTATCATCATTACAAGGGGCGGCTGTGACTGCCATTCAAATTGATGGTGTATTACATGAATTTTCATCTATCGAAGGTGTTCGTGAAGATGTGACCGACATTGTATTAAACGTAAAGGCAATTGCCGTTCGTATGCATGTTGAAGGCCCCAAGAAAATGCGTTTAAACGCAAAAGGCCCTTGTGAAGTAACCGCAGGAATGATCGAAGCAGGCGCGGACATCGAAATTATGAACCCAGATTTGGTGATTTGTACTTTGGATAAAGGTGCTGATCTTAACATGGAAATGACAGTGAACACTGGTAAAGGATATCGTCCTGCGGCGCAAAACCGTCCGGAAGAGTGTCCCGCTGGCCTTATCCCTGTTGATTCTGTTTTCTCTCCCGTGCGTAAGGTTTCTTACGAAGTGGAAGATACACGTGTTGGTCAGATTACAGATTACGATAAATTAACCCTTCAAATTGAAACAAATGGCGTAATTTCCCCTGAGGATTCAGTGGCCTTTGCATCACGTATTTTACAAGATCAACTTCAAGTGTTCATCAACTTTGATGAGCCAGAGGCAAAACAAGAAGCAGATGAAGCGGATGAATTACCCTTTAACCGCAATCTTCTTCGTAAGGTGGATGAGCTTGAATTATCTGTTCGTTCAGCGAATTGCTTGAAAAATGATAACATCCTCTACATTGGTGATTTGGTACAAAAGAGCGAAGGCGACATGTTGCGTACGCCAAACTTTGGTCGTAAATCATTGAATGAGATTAAAGAAGTATTGACCAATATGGGCTTGCATTTAGGAATGCAGGTTGAAGGATGGCCACCAGAAAACATTGAAGAGTTGGCTAAAAAATTAGACGACCCCTTTAGTGCATAATTAAGAATATGTCACGGCGTCCCCTCCTCCCGTGGGGGCGTTCCTGACTAGAGAATTCTTTCTCTTAAATTTTATAAACAAAAACAAAAATCGGGTTAAAAAAAGGAATGATGCAATGAAACACGGCATTAAACAAAGAAAACTAAATAGAACATCAAAACACCGCCAAGCAATGCTTGCCAACATGGCAGCCGCATTGGTAAAGCATGAGCAAATCACAACAACCCTACCAAAAGCAAAAGAACTACGTCCTTTCGTAGAGAAACTTGTGACTTTGGGTAAAAAAGGTCGTTTATCTGACCGCCGTTTGGCAATGAGCCGTATGCGCGACCAAGATCAAGTCACAAAATTATTTGATACATTGGCCGATCGTTATAAAGAGCGCCCCGGTGGTTATATCCGCATTATGAAAGCAGGCTTTCGTTATGGTGATAATGCCCCAATGGCAGTAATCGAATTTGTTGATCGCGACGAAGATGCAAAAGGTTTAGATAGTGGCCCTGTATTCAACAATGATGAATATGCCGAGGAAGCTGAAGAACAAAAAGCAGCAACAGCATAAAGAATAATTCTTCTAGCGGTAGAGAATTTAAAGGCGGCTTCTAATTTATTTTAGAAGCCGTTTTTTTATTGGATTCTCTAATAATTAAAAATATAGCTAATTCTAAAGCTCTTAAAGCAGAAATATTATACTCAACTTTGTCGGAAATTTTCTTGTAAAGATTTTTAAAACTTTCAGTTTCTATCGCTTTCAACAATATTTTTCGATACTCTAAATACATCAAAGTATCTTTTTTAAAATCACTCGTATTTTTTCCAATGAACTTTGGTTTCATATACTTATTAATCCATGAATCCCAAATAGGAAAATCATCAGGTGAAGCTATATGTAATAATTTTGAGGCCCCAACTATAGAATTATTAGTAACTTTTGTAATCAACTCTATGTCTATTGAAGTAATAGTTTTCTTATTTCTTACCCTATTTATTACTTCTGTAGCATTATTAATATCATCAATATAAGAAAAATCTTTTGATTTAAAATATTTTTTATTGTGTAGCATGGTCGGCATCCAACCATAAATCATGTTAGTTGCTACAATAAAATTGTCTGTAGTTATTTTTTGATTGCTGTCAAAATAATTTAAAAAAGGTTCGTAAGAGTAATAAAAACAATCTTTTTCAATTTCAGGTATATTATTGAGAAGACTATTAATATCTATTTCTTTAAAAATTATTTCCATTTAACAATCTTATATTTTTAAAATTTATTTTTGATAGTATCATCTATTAATCCGTATGATCTCACCATGATGGGTGCAGTTATCGGCGGCAAGCTTTAAAAAATCATCCATAATTTCTTCAGGCTGAGGCAAAGTTTCTGGGTTCTCCCCTGGTTTTGCCGCCTTTCGCATATCGGTACGTACCGCGCCAGGATCAATAATATTAACCCGCATATTTGTATGTCGCGTTTCGTCTGCATAAACCATAGCCATGGTTTCCAAGGCCGATTTACTTATCGCATATGTTCCCCAATAGGCACGGCCGCGGGTCACACCTTTTCCTGTGGAAACCATAATAACACGCCCATGATCCGATAATTTTAAAATAGGGTCGAGCGTTTTAATCAAATGAAAATTTGCTGATAAATTAACATTCATTACACGCTCAAATTCACTACTGCTAATTTGGTGAAGGGGCGTTAATGTCCCTAATAATCCTGCATTACCAACAAAAATATCCAATTTACCAAAACGTTTTTGAATAACGGGCCCAATTTTATCAATTGCATTTAAATCTTGTAGATCCATGGGAAGCAATGTTGCCGTCCCCCCCGCTGCCTTTATCTCATCATCAACAGCCTCAAGCTTTTTTTGATTGCGGGCGATTAAAATAACATGCGCCCCTGCTTTGGCATAAGATTTAGCAATGGCAGCCCCTATCCCTTGGGAGGCACCAGTAATTAACGCTATTTTATTATTTAAAGATATATTTGATGTCATGCTTTACAGCACTTCTTGAACATCAATTTTATTGTCATTGATATCAACATCAATAATTTGTTTTTTCATTGCATCACTACGGCACAGTTTTAAATTATCTAAATATGCTTCATCAATATCATTGGTCACATATTTTCCATCAAATACGGAACAGTCAAATTTGCGTGTGCTATTTTCCTCGTCACTTGGGATTGCGGCGGCAATAACATCTGCCAAATCTTGATAAATTAATTTATCAGCGCCAATTTCTTCACAAATTTCTTTTTGATTTTTGCCATGGGCAACAAGCTCAGATTTTACAGGCATATCAATACCATACACATTTGGGTATCGAATAGGCGGCGCGGCAGAGGCAAAGTAAACTTTTTTTGCGCCCGCTTGGCGCGCCATCTCAACAATTTGTTGGCTGGTTGTACCGCGAACAATCGAATCATCCACCAATAAAACATTCTTATCCTGAAATTCCAGATCGATAGGATTAAGTTTTTGCTTTACTGATTTTTTACGCTCCTCTTGACCCGGCATAATAAATGTACGGCCAATATATCGATTTTTAATAAACCCTTCACGAAATTTTACACCCAATTGAACGGCAAGCTCCATCGCGCTTGGACGACTACTTTCTGGAACGGGAATAACAACATCAATATCATGGTCTGGCCATTCGCGTTTTATTTTATTGGCCAAATATTCACCCATACGAACCCGCGCTTTATAAACCGAGCTTCCATCCATAATTGAATCAGGGCGTGCAAAATAAATATATTCAAAAATGCATGGTGTCGCTTCTTTGGCTTCCTTTGAAATATGATGGGTTTTTACACCCTGCTCATCTACATAAATAATTTCACCGGGTTTTAAATCAACTACATTCTCAAACCCAAGGCAATCCAACGCAACAGATTCAGAAGAGAACATATATTCTTTTTTACCATTGTTGGCCACACGCTCTCCCATAACAAGGGGGCGAATACCATGAGGGTCGCGAAATGCAATCATACCATGACCCGAAATTGCGGCTAACACGGCATATGCACCGCTGCATCTTGCATGTAAATCTTCTATGGCGGAAAAAATATCTTCTTTATCTAAAGTTATTTTGTTCTGAATTTGTAATTCATTTGCCAAAATATTGAGCAGCACTTCTGAATCAGAACTGGTATTTAAATGGCGGTGATCGGTTTCAAATAACTCTTCGGCCAATTTGGCTTGGTTGGTTAAATTTCCGTTATGGGCCAGAACAATGCCATAAGGTGAGTTCACATAAAGCGGTTGCGCTTCGGCGCAGCTTGAGCTTCCGGCTGTTGGATATCGTACATGGCCAATGCCTAAATTACCACGCAAGTTTTTCATGTGCCGCGTGTGAAAAACATCACGAACTAAACCATTACTTTTGCGCAAATAGAATTTACCATTTTCTTCGGTTACAATGCCTGCGGCATCTTGCCCACGATGTTGAAGAACGGTTAATGCATCATAAATATCTTGATTAACGGCGCCTTGCGCATAAAGTCCGACAATTCCACACATATAAAATTCTTCTCGTTAATTGATTAGTAAAGCGGCCTATTTTCTAATGTATCATCTGGCAAAGTTGCCTTATCTTCGATTAAATTTTCAAGATTTTCACGTTTATCTTGGTCATATCCAGTTTGGGTATTTTCTTTTTTAGGCTCAGAATCTTTAGAGCGTTCATCATTTGATAAAATATTATTATCAAATAATTTCTTTTTTATAGTGTCTTTTTCAATATCGTCAATTTTATCTTCAATATCTTGCGATTCTGGTAAAAATCCAGATAGATATTCAGAAGTGCGCTCAATATAAGAAAAAGTTTTGCTGTCATCAAAATATTGCGTTTTATTTTGCGCATCCATTAGCAAATGAAATGGAAGATAAATTAAGCCTAATAGCAAAATACCACGCGCAAGACCAAAAAAAACGCCTAACGTTCTATCAATCGGTCCTAAACCCAACGCTTTTACAGTTGCGCCAATAAAATGGCTGATAACCGAAATAACAATAACCACAATGATAAAAATGGAAATATACGCCAAACCATCAGCAATTATTGAGTATGGAATAACATCAAATAGTTTTTTTTGAATTTCTGCGTCAGGATCAACATCTAACCATTTACGAAAAATGGGTGATAAATTATCGCCAAAACTGTAAGCGGCAAATAATCCGCCAATCATTCCTGCAATTGTTAGTGTTTCGCGTATTAATCCGCGCAAAAAAGAAATAGCAGCAGAAATTAACAAAATGGCAACAACAACAAGATCAATAATCATGACTATTCTTTAAGGAATTTTGTGTGTTTTTACAAGTGTTTGATTCAAGTTGTAACCATTATAAGATTTGAACGGGTCATCAAACCTCTTCCAAAAATTTTAGGCAACGCGACGTGCCGGTTGAAATTGTGCGACCAAATCATCGAGATGATCAATTTGGTTTACTTGTAAGGGATATTTTCCGGTCTTTTTCTTTTTGGGTGGCGAAGGAATTATTGCTTTATCAAACCCTAATTTTGCGGCTTCTTTCATACGTAAATCAGGTTGAGCAACGGTTCGAATTTCACCCGATAATCCAATTTCACCAAAGAACACACAATTCCCTTGAACAGGTTTTCCTGTTTGCGAACTAATAAGAGCCGCAGCAACAGCTAAATCAGCGGCAGGTTCAGATATTCTGATACCACCAGCGACATTTAAAAAGATATCACAGTCAGAGAGAGATAAACCGCATCGCGCCTCCAACACTGCCAAAACCATGGCCAAGCGGTTTGAGTCCCATCCAATAACCGCGCGGCGTGGATTGCCCAATCCCGATGGGGCAACAAGCGCCTGAATTTCAACCAAGACAGGGCGTGTTCCTTCAAGACCAGCTAAAACCGCGCTGCCTGCAACATGTTCTTGACGTTGGGATAAGAAAAGTGCGGATGGGTTAGCAACTTCGGATAGCCCCTTATCCGCCATTTCAAAAACGCCAATTTCATCGGTTGGGCCAAAACGATTTTTGACCGTACGCAAAATACGGAATTGATGCCCACGATCCCCTTCAAAATAAAGAACCGCATCTACCAAATGTTCCAAGACACGAGGGCCAGCGATTTGCCCATCTTTGGTAACATGACCAACAAATAATACGCAAACATTGCGCCGTTTGGCGGCACGGACAATTTCTTGCGCTGATGTGCGCACTTGAGTCACCGTGCCTGGCGCACTTTCCACCGTATCGACATACATGGTTTGGATGGAGTCAATGACAATAAGATCAGGGGCATCTGCATCATCAATAGAGGCAATAATATCGCGTACCGATGTTGCCGCCGCCAAATCAACGGGTGAATCTTCTAATCCCAATCGTTGCGCGCGCATACGGATTTGATCGACCGCTTCTTCGCCTGAAACATACAAACACTTCTTACCACTTTGTGCCAGTTTACAGACCGCTTGTAATAAAAGCGTAGATTTACCAATCCCCGGATCGCCACCAATTAAAATCGCCGATCCCGCGACCAAACCGCCACCCGTGACACGATCAAATTCGGCAATTCCCGTAATATGGCGTGGTTTACGCTCGGACGTTGCGCCCTTTAATGGAACGGTTTGAAGGTTATTGCCTTTACGTTTTGTTCCCAATCCTTTGGGTACAGATTCGATCACTTCCTCAACAATCGTATTCCATTCAAAACAGGATTCGCATTTGCCCGACCATTTTGATGTAACAGCGCCACATGATTGACAAGAATAATGTTTTGAAGATTTAGCCATAAAATTAAGCCCCTTTAACCAATTGTTTTGATTGAGGAATTTTCATTCCTTCAGTTTGTTCGTTCGAAAAATAAGGGGTGGGGGTGTACGTGTTTGAAAAATATAAAAATCTAAAATTTTGTAGCATTAAGGGTTGGCGATTTCTGCGTTTTAAGAACATAAATCAACAATACAGCAAAAAAAGAACAAATCAAGAACTTTAATTAGCTTTCCTGTTGCAATGCCCATTTTATTTGCAAGTTATCGGTAGTCATTTTTTCGGTTATAACAAGTTGTTTGGTTTTTCTAGGGCGTGTTCCCTCGCCTAAATAAACACTGTCATTTACGGATAAATTGCCCCCCACGATGGTAAAACGCCAGCCTGTCCCATTGCCAGTTCTTAACAATGCTTCGGTACCGCCCTTGACCAAGGATACGGTGACGCGGGGGTGCAGGTGAAACCGAATGGCAATATCATGGTTGCCCGTTAAACCAACGGAGCAATTAAGATTATCTTCACCACGGAAATCACGCCCCTTATCACTAAGGTAGAAGCGGCGGCGATGGGAAATACCATGCGCGGTGACGTATCCATCATGATGGCCATCAATCAAACAAACATTGCGTTTATCATCACGGTTAATCACAATTTTCTTTGGACGTTGCGCCAAAAATCCATCTGTTCCAATATCGCTGATATTTTTATGATCAATTGTAAGGGTGTTATGGGCGGGGGTGGCACGTAAGGCATTTTGCCATTTAGGGCAAGTGGGATGCGTGCCACAATTTACAAAAATGCGGTCTTTGCCATGGCTAAACTCAAACGCCAGCGGCGCAGTATGCGCAAATTTATTATAAGGATATGCGGCAGGTTTACCCGTATCAATCAACAATAATGCGCGCGACATTGCAATACGCTCGTACCCCGTATGGGGCAGTGAATTAAGCGTGCGTGCCTTTGAGCCCGCATGCATGACAGTGTTTTTGAGGGCGGTCTCGCTTCCCTCTTGCGCGTGATTAAACAGGGCAAATCGCCCATCGCCATGGCGGAAAAACCGCAATGCGGGAACCGCGCGATCCAGCCCATGCTGTATCTTTTCAATACCGGGATAGCCGCCTTTATGCAATGCACAACGTATGTCAATTAAGACACGTATCGTTTCAAATAACATTTGCGGATTTCGAGAGATATGCCCGCCATCGGTTAAGATTTGTTTATCAATTTCGATGTCCAACAGATGAAGCGCCTGCTCTAAATATGTTTCGCGCCCTTCAATCGTCAATCCACCATAGGCAAGGCCGCGAATGGCATAAAGCAAATCAAGCCCGTTTAGGTCACTGGGCAGGACGCGGTGTAGATGGCGTAATTGCCGCATCACACTTTCCAAAAAAAGCTCTTGAAATTTTACATCCGCGCTATCACCAAAAAAATCATAGGTGGCAAGCCAATGCCCAATGCGTCGCCCAATAATGGGCGCCGACCAAGTTGTTTCATCCCATTGGGAATAATTTTCGATCCAATTTTCAATCAAAAGCCGTGCGCTTTTGCGGCCTTCATCCCCGCCTAAGGCGCGAAGATCACGCAGCCATTCAAAACTGTTAATATGTTTAATCCAATGATCCTCTACATCATGGGGAGTCCAATCTGCCCCATGAAGCTCGAGCCGATCGCCACCAATTGAAAATGCGCCAGAATGGATAAGCCAGCGGGCATCATCGGCGCTACCCTGCCATAAATCAGTGGGGCTGAATAATATTTGGTTGGGGGTGGTTCCCCCCAAGCTCCAATTATATAAAGGGGAGTTATAGGCGAGCCGCCCTGTATAAAAGCGGACTTTTTTATGAATGGTTGTCGATAATGTTTGAACCAGTGGAATCATAACTATGCGTTATCTCCCCCGAATGGCTTGTATATTTTTGGCAAAACCATCTGCACCATCCTTAAAGACGGCTGTACCAGCAACCAGAACATTGGCCCCAGCATCAATGACAAGGGAGGCAGTTTCGGGTGTGATCCCGCCATCAACCTCCAAATCAATATCGCGGCCTGTGGCATTGATACGCGCGCGGACATCGGCGATTTTGTCGATTAAAGGAATAAATTTTTGACCGCCAAAGCCGGGATTAACCGTCATCACCAAAATTAAATCAACCATATCCATGACATGGTCAAGTACGCTTGTCGGTGTACCTGGGTTGAGGGATACGCCCGCCTTTTTACCCATCGCCTTAATCGCCTGAAGCGAGCGGTGAAGATGGGGGCTAGCCTCGGCATGGATGGTGATAATATCTGCGCCTGCATCTGCAAAATCTTGCAGATAGGGATCACAAGGCGCAATCATAAGATGAACATCAAAAACTTTTTCCGTAGTGCTTCGAATATGTTTCATCACGGGTGCGCCAAAACTTATATTTGGGACAAAGTGACCGTCCATTACATCAATATGGATATAATCCGCCCCTGCGGCATCAATAGCGGCAACATCGCGCGCCAAATGCCCAAAATCGGCGGAAAGAATAGAAGGCGCAATTTTAATATCGTGCGTCATAAGGAAAGCTCGCTTTATAAAACAAATATGAATGGTAAAACCATGAAAAAGCGATGAATGAATCACCGTAAATCTAATGATAGCGCGGTTTTATCCACAGGGCAATTAATCAAGCGGTTATTTTTTATAAAAAATTATTGATATGCTTAAAAATCATAGCTACCCTGCTTTTTTAACTTGGAGTTTATTATGTTTAAATCATTGAAATTTGTTTTGCCTGTTATTGTTGCTGGTGCTTCTGCTCAGGCTCAAGATGTTCCCTCTTTAAATCAGTTAGATTTTGAACCCAAATGTGTGGGGGAAGATTTAGTGGGCATATTTTCAGGATGTGTAATGGCTCCTGTTGGTGGAATAATATTATATGCCCCTGATAGGCCGCCCGTTAGAATACCAACAATTTTTGCGCCATCGTGTTTTAAGGTCGGTGTTGTAGACCCCAATATATTGCCGCTTATGATGCAGAACTTTAAATCTGCTGGTGTTGCGCAAGAACAAATTAATCGTGTTCAACCATTGGCGCAGTCATCATTTGATGATGCAGCTTTGATTTGTGGTAAACCTGCGTTAGGATCATAATTATTTGCGTTGAAGCCGTGCGGCAAAAAAGCCATCCATACCGCCCTGATCAGATAATTGCGTGGGAAGGATTCTAAGCCATCCTTGGGCGGTGATTGCGTTTTCTAGACCACCAATTTCTTCTGGCTTTATCGGCACGGTTTGAAAATCAGGGTTTTTATCCAAGAATTTTTGAACTTGGCTCTCGCCCTCTTTTTTTTGTAAAGAACAGGTGCAATAGATAAGCATTCCGCCAGATTTAATGATCTTTGGCATATTATTGAGCAAGTTTTCTTGCAAAGACACAAGGCGATTAATGTCACCATCTGATTTTAAATGCATCACATCGGGGTGGCGGCGAATGGTGCCTGTCGCACTGCACGGGGCATCTAATAACACGCCGTCAACTGTTTTAGGGGGCTGCCATGATGCACCATCGGCAACAATGGATTTTACGGTATTTGTAAAGCCTAAACGCGCCATATTTTCATCAAGACGTTTAAGACGATTGGCAGAACGGTCAACCGCCATGACTGTTGCGCCAGCGGCGGCCAATTGTGCGGTTTTTCCACCCGGGGCGGCGCATAAATCAACGATATTCTGTCCGCTTAAATCATTTCCCATTAATCGGGCTGGTAAAGCGGCAGAGGCATCTTGCACCCACCATGTTCCTTTGTCAAAATCATCTAATTCGGTAATGTCACCGCCAGATTTTATGCGCAAAGAATTTGTAGGAAGGATATTTGCAGAAAATTTTTCGGCGTATCTTTCTAAATCTTTATTATTTTTGAGCGATATATCAATGGATGCTTCTTTTAGTGATGCTTTGGCAATATCGGCTGCGGTGCTTAATCCATAATCTTCTATCCAAGATGATAATAAGTAGGCTGGGATATTTAATTGTACCGCATCTTGACGGTCAAGCCATCTTTTCCCCTCCCGCGTGGCGCGGCGAAGAATGGCGTTTATTAATCCTTTTTGGCGGGTTAGACGGTCTTTTTCTGCCAATTCTACCGTGGTGTCTACCGCTGCATGGTCAGGAACCTTCATAAATAAAATTTGTGTTAGCCCAACATATAAAAGAATCCGAAGTTTGTTGGCTTAAAATCATCTTTTGGGTTGCGGCTACGCTTTATAATATCATCCAATTGTCCTTTGCGCCGCAAGGCTGTATCACAATCATGCGAGCAAAGTTACGTCCCGCGCATCTCCGACATAAAACCTGATCCAAAGGTGTCTTTACGTGCCAGAACATCCTGAATCCAGGAATGCGGTAGTGTGTGTTTGAGCAAATCTTGATCGCGCATAAAATTTTATTCTGCGATTTTGCAGGGGCAAGGAACGGCCCAATCCGGCCAAATAGCTGTTTTCTGGTCGCCATCGCTCATAATATTGGTTTTCATTAATTCAAAAATTTGATTTTCTAATACGCAGGATTTAACAACAATTTTACGGTATATATTTCGGACGCACGTAATTGCCGTCGCCGCCTTTCTCAACGCGCGATTGGTTGTACGCATTATCACGCACCTCATCGACACGATTTTGCAGAGACAGGCGGGAACGTTCTTGTTGTATTTTACGTTGGACACTTCACTAATGATCTTTTCACGCGCAACAAGTAACTCAACAATTTTATCATCAAGAGCGTCGATTTTTTCACGAAAAGGTTTTAAAAGTAGTTTCAAATTCATCCGTCATAAACGAGGATAATACCCATGAGGACAAAAATACCAACAAAGAATACGAGAGATTAAAAAGGAAAAAAAGAACGTCCTTCAGTCGCGACCAGATGGACTCACAAAGCACAAGGAAGATAGGCAAAAAGCTCAATGAAAAAGACAAAGAGCATGGCGGCCAAGATGGTCCCGACCCTACCCGATACGGGGATTGGGAAAAAGGCGGCGATGTACTGATTTTTAATCGCTTTTCTTTGGCTTAATCACCCTTTAAAGCGCTTTTTGTTGTAAAAACCCTTAAACCCGTGGTTGATATAGAACTTAATGAAAAGTAAAAGAAACAGCCATGTCTAGAGATCCAGCCAAAATCCGTAATATTGCAATTATCGCCCACGTTGACCACGGGAAAACCACGCTTATTGACACCATCTTACAACAATCAGTGATTCGTTCCGCGATAATGAACAGGTTGACGAACGTGTGATGGATTCCAACGATTTGGAAAAAGAACGTGGAATTACGATTTTGGCAAAACAACCGTCTATTGATTGGGAAGGAACGCGCATTAATATTATTGATACCCCAGGCCACGCTGATTTTGGTGGTGAGGTTGAGCGTGTTTTGAGCATGTGTGATGGTGTTATTCTTTTAACGATGCCGCCGAAGGCCCTCTTGCCGCAAACAAAATTTGTTTTTGGTAAAGCATTAAAGCTAGGCATGCGTCCTGTTGTAATGATTAATAAAATTGACCGTGCCGATGCGCGCCCCGATGAAGTTTTAAATGAAGTGTTTGATTTGTTCTCGTCTTTGGATGCAACGGATGATCAATTGGATTTCCCTATGTTTTATGCATCAGGTCGTGATGGATGGTGTTTTGAAACTCTTGATGGCCCCCGTGACAATTTAAAACCGTTACTGGAATTGGTCTTGACCATGTTCCTGCACCAAATGTTGATGTGACTGCGCCATTTTCGATGCTATCAACCCTGTTGGGTGCGGATTCATATTTGGGCCGTACATTGACTGGTAAGATTTATAGCGGAATTGCAAAAGTAAATATGCCCGTAAAGGCCATTTCATTGGATGGCAAGACGGTTGAAACATTCCGTCTAACAAAATTATTCTCTTTTAACGGCGTTGACCGTGTAGCCTGTAGAAGAAGCCGTTGCCGGTGATATTGTTTGTATCGCAGGAATGGTAAAGACTTCTGTGGCAGACACCATTTGTGATACCAGCGTAAAGGTGCTATCCCGTCCGAGCCTGTTGACCCGCCAACTATGGCGGTGACTATCACGGTGAATACATCACCCTATGCAGGACAAGAAGGCAATAAATTAACCTCAACCATGATCCGTGATCGTTTATTAGCGGAGGCTGAGACAAACGTGGCGATCCGCGTGACATATCGCAGATGGCAAAGATGCTTTTGAATTGGCAGGTCGTGGTGAATTACAATTGGGTGTTTTGATTGAAACCATGCGCCGTGAAGGTTTTGAAATGACCGTATCACGCCCGCGTGTTTTATTAAAAGAAGATGAAAATGGCCAGAACACAGAACCTTACGAAGAAGTAACGGTTGATGTTGATGATGAATTTTCAGGCGCCGTTGTCGATAAAATGACTCAACGCAAAGCCGAATTGACAGATATGCGTCCTTCAGGTGTGGGTCGTACACGTATTATTTTCAAAGCACCATCACGAAGCTTGATCGGATATCAATCACAATTTTTGACCGATACACGCGGAACAGGTCTGATGAACCGTATTTTTGATTCCTATGGCCCTTACAAGGGCGATATTGGTGGCCGCCGTAATGGTGCACTTATCTCTAACGGAACAGGTGAAGCGGTTGCGTATGCTATCTTTCAATTTACAAGATCGTGGAATCATGATGGTTGACCATCAAGAGAAGGTCTATGAAGGTATGATTATTGGTGAACATAACCGTGATAATGATTTGGAAGTTAATATTCTAAAAGGTAAGCAGCTGACAAACGTGCGTGCGTCTGGAACGGATGAAGCGGTCAGAATGTACACCAGCAAAACGTATGACGTTAGAAGAAATGATTGCCTATATCAACGATGATGAATTATTGGAAGTGACGCCCAAAAAATTTACGCCTTCGTAAAGTTCATCTTAAAAGAAACAGACCGCAAGAGTGCATCACGCAAGGCGGCAAAGGCATAATATTAATAAATAAAGGGATAACATGATGTTAAAATATTTATTATTGATAGGTTTTATCTTTTCAATATCTGTTGCTCAGGCAGATGATAGCGATATTGATTGCGATAACATGAATACACAATATGCATTAAATTATTGCTCTGCTAAAGATTCTGTCGAATCTGACAAAGCTCTTGAAGTAATTTATCAAGAAGCACTTAATTATCTATCTGATGAGCCTTCAAAACAAAATCTGTTTAAGCAAACCCAAGAGATTTGGGTCAAATATTCAGAATTAAATTGCGATGTTCAGGCAGGAGAACGTGCGGATAGTGGTTCTATTTGGCCTTATTTGGTTGCAAGTTGCAATGCAAGAATGAATAACTCCCGTATTGAAGAAATTAAAGAAACTGTTTTAGGCAACACGTAAATTTTATAAGTCTAGTTCTATAATAACAGGAACGTGGTCCGAAGGTTTTTCAACGTCACGATATTGATCTAAAATCTGATATGACTTTAGCTTTTTGGCAAGGGGTTGGGTCACCCAAATATGATCCAACCGACGTCCACGATTGGATTTGCGCCAATCACGGTTTCGATAAGACCACCAGCTATAACATTTTTCTTCATCAGGAACAAAATAGCGGATTGCATCTTCCCAATTAAGACTTTTATACATTTTTGTAAGTTTTTCGATTTCTATGGGGGTATGCGAAACCACCTTTTGAAGTTGTTTGGATGACCAAACATCATGCTCCCTTGGGGCGATGTTAAAATCACCCAAGACAATAAGATTGTCTTTTGCCGTATAAGTATCCGAAAACCATTTTGTCATTTCATCAACAAAATCAAGTTTATGCTTAAATTTTTCATTTATTTGAGGGTCAGGCTCATCACCACCCGCAGGAATATACAGATTATGCACTTCAATTTTATTTTGCCTCAGGCTCGTAAGCTCGCTACGGCCTGACAAATTTAATTCTGCTGAGATATGGCGACAATCCTCGCGATTAACACGATGATGAATATCTTTTGTTTTAAAAGGATGTTTTGAAAGTATACAAACGCCGTTATAACTTTTCATGCCTTGAAAATGAAGGTGTTTATATCCTTCGGCTTCAAAAGTTTCGGTAGGGAAAAACGCATCAGGGGATTTTGTTTCTTGCAAACAGATAATATCAGGTGATTCCTCGCGCATTAGCTTAACAACTATGGGCGCACGAAGACGAACCGAATTAATATTCCATGTAACAATTTTCATTATAAATAAGAATTATCAGGTAAAAATATTAATTAAAAGCGCATAAATTAAAATTGCTGCGACAATAAATACTATTTGATACGTGCCGATAAATGTTTCACGTGTTTTATCCGTCAAAGAGGCAATAAGCGAAGGCCATGTGTAGGAAATAAAGTCCCCCTGAGACATCATTTTTTTAAGCTTTTGATCTTTGTCAACAACAGGAACGTGACGAAAACGCTCGTTGCTCATCATCCGAATCCAATCAATAATTTGATCTTCTTCTTGAGCAACTTTTATATTTTTACTCATAATATCTTCAAGCGTGGTTGTTTTTGGATCTAAGCCTTTATTAAGAAGGCGCCGCATAAAATCACGCTCAGTCACAATGCCTTCAACATAATTATCTTTATCAACAATAACGACAGATCCAAAATTTTCTTCTGACATGACTTTGATAGCATCAAAAACCTTATCTGTTTTTGACATTGTAAACGGTGCTTCTTTTGCCTTGTATTCTGGACGATCTTTTATTTGCATGAGTGGTTCTCCCTTTTATTTTTTTAATTATGATGAAGTTTATCTTATATAGATAGAGGAAAAAAGTAATTCTACATTAAAAAAACCGCCCAGAAGGGCGGCTTACTTTTTAAAATGCCAACGCGTAAACGCGAGGACTTTCTTGGTCATGGTAAATAAGTTTGAAATATATTGCATAGTTAGCTTAGAAGAACCGGCAATTACCTACTCTTCTGCATCTATCAATCCATTATATATTTAGGACGTTCATTCATGCAGTCGGTGGGGAAAGACGTATGTTCGTGGATGACTTTCCATACGCTATCTATTTTTTGATAGCAAACTGTACCACGTAACCAGCTTTTTGCCATATCGCCTTCGGGTTCCTCTTTCATTCCATTGATACGGGTTAAAAAAGAAGCGGTGGCCATATTTTCAGTTGCATGTATAATAATATCTTTTCGCTCTACACCAATATGATCCCCAAAATAATCTGCGCAGTTCTCCCAAAGTTTTTTATATCCTTCAGGACCAATCGCATGTTCCATTACATCATAAATAACAAAATCATCTGCGTAATCTTGGATAAGGCGGTTAAAATCTTTATCCCAAAGAGCGGCATCCCATTGTTCGATCATTTTCATGATTTGTTTAATGCTTTGATTATTATTAGACATGGTTATTTCCTTGCTTGAGTTATAGATAAAATAAAACTAAATAAAATTTAGATAATAAAAAACCGCCCTAAAGGCGGTTTTTATAAATTGGTCATGGTGAATAAGTTTGAAATATATTGCATAGTTAGCTTAGAAGAACCGGCAATGACCTACTCTCCCGCGCCTTAAGACGAAGTACCATCGGCGCTAAGGCTTTTCACTGTCCAGTTCGGGATGGGATGGAGTGTTTCGCACTTGCTAGAACCACCGGTTCATCAAAGCTAACTATGACTTATTTAATTAAAGAACGCCAAATTTTTGGCGGCTTGCGGTCGCAAGCTCTCAGTAATTAAAATGGTTTATAAAATTAAAATATCAACCTACTATCGTATAAGCTGTCATAATAAACAAAAACATACGTTGTTTAGCATTAAGTCAGACTTAATACTGCGCGCTACATGATTTGATTTCAAGACAATCGAGCAATTAGTACTGGTTAGCTTCACTCATTACTGAGCTTCCACATCCAGCCTATCAACGTGGTGGTCTTCCACGGCTCTGATAGGGAATTCTAGTATTGAAGGAGGCTTCCCGCTTAGATGCTTTCAGCGGTTATCCCGTCCGTACATAGCTACCCAGCGGTGCTCCTGGCGGAACAACTGGTGCACCAGAGGTACGTCCACCCCGGTCCTCTCGTACTAGGGGCAGCTCTTCTCAAAATTCCAACTCCCACGGCAGATAGGGACCGAACTGTCTCACGACGTTCTGAACCCAGCTCGCGTACCTCTTTAAATGGCGAACAGCCATACCCTTGGGACCTGCTACAGCCCCAGGATGAGATGAGCCGACATCGAGGTGCCAAACAGCGCCGTCGCTGTGGACGCTTGGGCGCTATCAGCCTGTTATCCCTAGAGTACCTTTTATCCGTTGAGCGATGGCCCTTCCATGCGGAACCACCGGATCACTATGACCTGGTTTCCCAACTGTTCGACTTGTCAGTCTCACAGTAAGGCGAGCTTATGCCATTGCACTCCACAGACGATTTCTGACCGTCCTGAGCTCACCATCGCGCGCCTCCGTTACTATTTAGGAGGCGACCGCCCCAGTCAAACTACCCACCATACAGGGTCCCGAATCCGGATAACGGACTGCGGTTAGACATCAAACAATTCAAGGGTGGTATCTCAAAGATGGCTCCACGAAGATTGGCATCTCCGCTTCAAAGCCTCCCACCTATTCTGCACAAGATTAATCTAATGCCACTGTAAAGCTGTAGTAAAGGTTCATAGGGTCTTTCCGTCTAACCGCGGGTACCCCGCATCTTCACGGGGAATTCAATTTCGCTGAGTCTACTGTGGAGACAGTGGGGAAGTCGTTACGCCATTCGTGCAGGTCGGAACTTACCCGACAAGGAATTTCGCTACCTTAGGACCGTTATAGTTACGGCCGCCGTTTACCGGGGCTTCAATTCAGTGCTTGCACACCTCCTCTTAACCTTCCGGCACCGGGCAGGCGTCAGACCCTATACGTCGTCTTACGACTTCGCAGAGCCCTATGTTTTTGATAAACAGTCGCCACCCCCTAGTTTGTGCCACCTATATTTAGTTGCCTAGATATAGGTCACCCTTCTTCCGAAGTTACGGGTGTAATTTGCCGAGTTCCTTCACAATAGTTCTCTCAAGCGCCTTGGTATTCTCTACCATCCCACCTGTGTTGGTTTCGGGTACGGTCATTATTGATGGGGCTATTTCCTGGAACCTCTTCACGGCATCTTCAATCCAATAAGAAGATACAATTTACGAGATCCGTCACCACCATCTGGCTCCAGAATATTAACTGGATTCCCATCGACTACGCCTTTCGGCCTCGCCTTAGGAGCCGGCTCACCCTGCGCGGATTAGCCTTGCGCAGGAACCCTTGGGATTTCGGCGAAAGTGTTTCTCACACTTTTTGTCGCTACTCATGTCAGCATTCTCACTTCTGATACCTCCAGGCATCCTCGCGGATACCCTTCGCAGGCTTACAGAACGCTCCGCTACCACGTATACAATAAAGTATACATCCTAAGCTTCGGTACATAGTTTAAGACCCGATACATCTTCGGCGCGGAAAGTCTTATTTAGACCAGTGAGCTATTACGCTATCTTTAAAGGGTGGCTGCTTCTAAGCCAACCTCCTGGTTGTCATGGACTTTCTACATCCTTTTCCACTTAACTATGATTTGGGGACCTTAGCTGTAGGTCTGGGCTGTTTCCCTTTCCACTACGGACCTTATCACCCGCAGTGTGTCTGCCAAATATTACTCTCAGGTATTCGGAGTTTGGTTAGGTTTGGTAAAGCTCGCGCTCCCCTAGCCCATCCAGTGCTCTACCCCCTGAGGTATTCATTCGACGCTCTACCTAAATAGATTTCGCGGAGAATCAGCTATCACCCGGTTTGATTGGCCTTTCACCCCTAGACACAGATCATCCCCTCATTTTTCAACATAAGTGGGTTCGGTCCTCCAGTTGGTGTTACCCAACTTTCAACCTGTCCATATCTAGATCACCGGGTTTCGGATCTAATCCTGCATACTGAACGCCCTATTCAGAACTCGGTTTCCCTACGCCTCCACCTATCGGCTTAAGCTTGCATGCAAGACTAACTCGCTGACCCATTATACAAAAGGTACGATGTCACACGGCAAGCGTGCTCCATCTGTTTGTAAGCATCCGGTTTCAGGTCTGTTTCACTCCCCTTATCGGGGTTCTTTTCACCTTTCCCTCACGGTACTGGTACGCTATCGGTCGATCAGGAGTACTTAGCCTTGGAGGATGGTCCCCCCATGTTCAGACAAAATTTCACGTGTTCCGTCCTACTCAAGGACTAAAATGCTTTCTACGCGTACGGGACTATCACCCACTTTGGTTCGACTTTCCAGACGATTCCGCTTCTTACATTCTAGCCACTGGGCTAGTCCCCGTTCGCTCGCCGCTACTAGGGGAGTATCAATTGATATCCTTTCCTCTTGCTACTGAGATGTTTCACTTCGCAAGGTTCGCTTCTTTAACCTATGTATTCAGTTAAAGATACTCTTAAAAGAGTGGGTTTCCCCATTCGGAAATTCTCGGATCAAAGAGTGTTGACCTCTCCCCGAGACTTATCGCAGCCTGCCACGTCCTTCATCGCCTCTGATCGCCAAGGCATCCACCAGATGCTCTTAGACACTTGAATTCAAATCACGCGCAGAATTAAATCTGCCATTAACAATTGCCAACTGCATTCGCGTCTAAAAACGAGGTGTATAACGTCCCGTTTGTAACAAATGCAACAAAAGTTAGGTTCCTCCTTGGCTCGGCAAAGTTAGGGAGGACATACGTTTGATTTGTTTATTATTAAAGTCGTATACGCTATTAAAAAAGCGAGCTTATTAGATAAAAGATATGGCTCACTTTAACCTTAAACAACCTTCAAAAGAAGGCGGATATTTAAGGCACAGTTTCTACGACTATACTCAGCTTATATAAAGTTAGATTTTCTTAGACTTAAGATGGTATCAGGTGACCCCAATACCAAATGTTTTATTAACTAAAAAAATATTTTTAGTTGAAAATTTTAATTTTTATAAACTTCATTTCAAACTTATTCACGATGACCAAGAACCGAAGAAAAACTATTCTTCATTTAAACATTCCGTAGAACATTTAAAAGAAAAATAAAACTTAATAAATGGTGGAGCTGGACGGGATCGAACCGACGACCTCCTGCTTGCAAAGCAGGCGCTCTCCCAATTGAGCTACAGCCCCTCTTTATTTAAAAAGAAATGGTGGGCCTGGTAAGACTTGAACTTACGACCTCACCGTTATCAACGGTGCGCTCTAACCAGCTGAGCTACAAGCCCTTAAATTATTAAAACCAAACCAGGCAGCCTATAGGGCTAAACCAATATTATTAGTTTCTTCAATATCTAGAAAAAAGAGATACACCGGCAGCAGAGTTGATCCTGAATAAATCCAGAACAAATGCCAAACAGCACCTTTAGAAAGGAGGTGATCCAGCCGCAGGTTCCCCTACGGCTACCTTGTTACGACTTCACCCCAGTCGCTGACCCTACCGTGGTCGCCTGCCTCCGTAGTTAGCGCGGCGCCTTCGGGTAAAACCAACTCCCATGGTGTGACGGGCGGTGTGTACAAGACCCGGGAACGTATTCACCGTGGCATGCTGATCCACGATTACTAGCGATTCCGACTTCAAGGACTCGAGTTGCAGAGTCCTATCCGAACTGAGAGAGCTTTTAGGGATTAGCTTCGCCTCGCGACGTTGCTGCCCACTGTCACTCCCATTGTAGCACGTTTGTAGCCCTACACGTAAGGGCCATGATGACTTGACGTCGTCCCCACCTTCCTCCGGCTTAACACCGGCAGTCTCGCATGAGTCCCCAACTAAATGCTGGTAACATACGATAGGGGTTGCGCTCGTTGCTGGACTTAACCAAACATCTCACGACACGAGCTGACGACAGCCGTGCAGCACCTGTACATCGTCCGGCCGAACCGAAGACAATCATCTCTGAAAGTCCCGACGAGTATGTCAAGTGTAGGTAAGGTTCTTCGCGTTGCTTCGAATTAAACAACATGCTCCACCGCTTGTGCGGGTCCCCGTCAATTCCTTTGAGTTTTAATCTTGCGACCGTACTCCCCAGGCGGTGTGCTTAGTGCGTTAGCTGCGACACCGAACCCTAAGGGCCCGACATCTAGCACACATCGTTTACGGCGTGGACTACCAGGGTATCTAATCCTGTTTGCTCCCCACGCTTTCGTATCTCAGCGTCAGTACCCGTCCAGCCAGTCGCCTACGCCACTGGTATTCCTCCTAATATCTGCGAATTTCACCTCTACACTAGGAATTCTACTGGCCCCTCCGGGACTCGAGATATGGAGTTTCAAAAGCAATTCCAAGGTTGAGCCTTGGGATTTCACTTCTGACTTTCATATCCGCCTACATACGCTTTACGCCCAGTGATTCCGAACAACGCTCGCCCCATTCGTATTACCGCGGCTGCTGGCACGAATTTAGCCGGGGCTTCTTCTGATGTTACCGTCATTATCTTCGCATCTGAAAGAGCTTTACAACCCTAAGGCCTTCTTCACTCACGCGGCATGGCTGCGTCAGAGTTTCCTCCATTGCGCAATATTCCTCACTGCTGCCTCCCGTAGGAGTCTGGACCGTGTCTCAGTTCCAGTGTGGCTGATCATCCTCTCAGACCAGCTATAGATCGTGGGCTTGGTGAGCCTTTACCTCACCAACTACCTAATCTAGCGCGGGCTTATCCTTGGGCGATAAATCTTTGGACCGGAGTCATTATGAGGTATTAGCGTAAATTTCTCTACGTTATTCCTCACCCAAATGTAAATTCCCACGTGTTACGCACCCGTGCGCCACTCACCCGAAGGTTCGTTCGACTTGCATGTGTTAGGCCTGCCGCCAGCGTTCGTTCTGAGCCAGGATCAAACTCTCAAGTTTAATCCCAAACTCAAATCACTTTTGTTATTTTTAGAAATTGAAGTATCCTAGAACACTTCAAAAACTGCTTTTAAAAAAGTAATTCTCGTTATGTTGCAAGGACCTGCATTTTGCTTGTTTGTTAGCACCTAGATAAATCTAGATGCATCACGTAACTTGTAAGTTAGTATGATACACAGAACAATAATTTGCAGGTCACTTATTTTTGTTCATAGTAAACTATGAACGTTTTTAAATGCGTTCAACATTATAAGAACAATAAATTGCTCTCACAAAGCCCTGCTGCCTGTGTATCTCTTTTTTCATTCACGATGTTCAAAAACCATGCTTCACCATAAAACGGCAAAACGAAACTACATTCCAAGGAATTAAATCTTTAAAATATAGTTCTAATAATCTGTAAGATAAGAAAAGACAATAGCCTATTTTAATATCTTAAGTCAAGTATTTCGGGACAAAAAAAATCAAGCACCTAAATGCTTGGTTAGCGCATCCCGAAAACGAAAAGTTTGAATAAGCATTCGCCCCGTTCGTGAGAGGGGTTATAGTACTAAACATTGCACCCTGTAAACCCTTTTTTTAAAGTTTTTTTACTTTTTTTTAATTTTTATATTTTGATCCGTTGTAACCCGCAGAAAACATAGAATATTATATCTACATTTATATGGAATAACCCTATTAATTTTAAAATAAATATAAATTTTTCAAAAAAATAAATGCAATAGATTACAAGAGTCCACTTTCGGCCAATTCAGCTTTTAACTCAGGGGGGATTTCTTCACGTTGACCATCACCCAAATAAATACCGCGATCTTTGGGCGCTTGTTCTGGTTTTAAGTAGCGCCACCCTTGAAAAGGGCGTTTTGGCGTTGCATAGGTTTGAATAATTTCGGTATCGCACATAATAAGGCATTGCGTTCCCTTATCCTTACTTTCCATCATTTCAAACCCTAAGATTTTCTGACGGCATAAAATGCGGTTTTTTATAACGCGATAGATTGAGCCCCCCGTTTTGAGTATTTCATCAGCTTGCTTTGCCTTAAACCGTGTTCTTACAATATTAGCGGGTACACCGTCATAATCATAAACATGATCGCGTTGCCAATAATAGAAATCATCTAAATCTTGGATGCCAACAACCAATTTTATCATGTGCAAAGTCATTTTAGGTCGCAACCTTGTTCAAAATATCCATCCATGCCGTAAGAGAATTGGTTGGGTTATATTCTTGTGAGGCATTTATAGCCCCCTCCTGCCGTGTAAACCAATATTGTCCATCATGGCGATATTTTAAAATAATTTCTGCTAAAATTTTAACATTCATATCTTCAACAACATCCCCACAACCATATTGTTCAATAATTTTTCCCAATTCGGATTCTTTGCCCCCCAAATAAATAATGGGTCGCCCAACCGCAAGTGATGAAAAAAACTTACATGGTACAAGATAACTATTAAATTCGGGGCGGAATGTCACAAGATGAACATCTCCACTTTCCAACATTTCTTTATAGCTTCCCGTTGGTTGGTAAGGGATAAAGCGCATATTGTTTAGCGCACGTTTATCCCGCTCCCGCGCTAATTTATCGTGGGCCTCGCTATCGCCGATAAAAAGAAATTCAATTTCTGTGTTTTCTTTCAAAAGCTCCGCCGCCTTAATAATAGGTTTAATGGGATAGGCCGCACCCATATCGCCCGCATGAATAATACGGAATTTTGGATTTTTATCCGTCTTAATTTTTTTCAACCCTTCATCATTTACCATTTGGTTTTCAACATTGCCCTTATCGTTAAGGTGCAATCCATTGAGGTTTGTCCAAAGGGGGATGTAAGAAATTTTTTGGGGGAGGATATGATGCTCCTTCAATTTTTGCTGCATCGCCCTGCCCGGCACAACATAATGATCACATTTTTTTTGTGCCTTTAAGTAACGGTTTTCCCAAAATGGCAGCTTTGATAAAAATGGATTTCTTCCCAAAATCCTATCAATCTCGGGGCGCATTTCTTGAACCCATTGAATATGTTTTGTCTTGTGTAATTTTGTTTTATGCAATTTTGACTTGTGCAATTTTGATATTTTATTGCCGATATATAAAAGTTTGTTTGATTGGGTCAGCGATATCACAATATCAAATCTATCTGATTTCTTTGCAATTTGCCGCATCTGAAATGCCATAAAAAAGCGTTTTACCCGATGAATAGTAATATTATTTTCTGTGGAGCGGCCTTGTTTTTTGGTGCTTGTTGTGAATACGGTGACCTTATACCCATTCTCATACGCCTTATATGCCAAATCATAGGCAAGGCGGCCATTGGTATTTTTTATAGGCGTAAAATCGGTTGTGAGTATAAGGATAGAATTTTTGGACATAGGATAAATAGGGTAATTCTCTTACAATAACTTATTAGAGTAGTTAGCTATATAAAGAGCTTAAAATCAATGATTCTTATCTTATAAATTAAAATAAAGCAGGATAAATTTCTATCGCCATGCGGAAGCTTAAAAAAAATAGAAATATGCTAAATATCTTTTTTAGGCGACCAACCGATGCCTTATGCGCCACCCGAACCCCAAAAGGTGCCATTAAAATAGTGATTGGCATAATAATGGCCAAGGCAAAAATATTAATATAACCATAAGTAAAAGGTGGTAAATTTGCATGGTTTTCACCCAACCCAATAAGAAAAAATCCAATTGTGCCTGTAATTGCAACAAAAATACCCATGGCGGAGGCCGACCCAATAGCCTTGTGAACAGGGACATGGAATAGGGTCATGAAAGGTACATTCAATGCCGCGCCGCCAATCCCCATCAAGCTGGACACCACACCAATACACGATGTGATTGGTATAGTAATAAAACCAGAAGGAAGTGTTTTTTTAATAACGGTATTTTTTGGATTGATGAGCATGAGCAATGCCAAGATAAATAACGCAGGTACAAAGAAGCATTTGAGCCATAGGCTATTCACGACAGACGCAATCAAACTGCCGATAATAACCCCCACTATTAATCCCGGGGCAATTTTACGAATAATGGTGAAGTCAACAGCCCCCCTTTTGTGGTGTGCTAATGCGGAAGATAGCCCCGTAGCCATGATGGTACCCAATGATGTGCCAATCGCAACATGCATTAAATGGTCGCTTTCGTATCCTAAAGATATAAATGTAAAATACAGTCCCGGGACAAGGATAAGGCCGCCCCCAATACCCAATAATCCAGCCAGGAAGCCTGCCATCCCTGCTAAACCACATAGGATAAGTAATAAATATATTATTTCAGTCGTAAAAAAATCCATCTCTAAAGTTATAGAGATGGATTAAAAATTTTTATATAAACTTTTTTATAAAATTTACTGTTAAAATATAAAATTACTTAGTCTACTGCATATTTTTTTCGTTGTTATATTTTTTACTATAAGCAGATCTTCTTTGACGCACTTCTTCAGGCGTTAAAGCCAATGCAAAACCTTCTAATTGTCCGCTCGTCCTTTTTGAAACATAATTGCCTGATGCTGTATTTTCACCTGCTGAGCTACCATTCAAAAAATTTGTAAATGAAAACGGTTTAATGGTTGGTTTACTATCACCTGAAGATGACGCTGAATTTGTGTTGGTGTCTTTTGATAGAAAACCAAATTTTCTTAAGATTGAATCTTTAGATTTAGATGCTGTTTCTCTAGAACTTTGAGACAAAGGTTTACTATAATCTATACCACCGCCAGTTATTCCGTAAACACCATTATTTGCAGTAATGGCAACAGGCTGACCTTCAGTTTCAAAATATCTTGTGCCATCTGATGTTGTTTTGAACGGTTCACCAACTGTTTCTATACCATTAAACATACGTTTTACGGGTTCGTTATAACTATTACCAATAGTTGGAGAGGTTGAAGCTTCATATCTTGGTGTGTCTAAAGAAGCGCTATACCCACGGATAGTTTGATTATTAAAAGCCTCTTCAAAACTTGAACCATCGGTTGTTCCATATTTTGAATAATATGATTTTGCGCGAGCAGTCTCTTGATTAGAGAACGATCCCCCTCCGCCTGCCGCAGCGCTGTCATTAACAGTTGGGGAGGTTGAAGCTTCATATCTTGGTGTGTCTAAAGAAGCACTATACCCACGGATAGTTTGATTATTAAAAGCCTCTTCAAAACTTGAACCATCAGTTGTTCCGTATTTTGAATAATATGATTTTGCGCGAGCAGTCTCTTGATTAGAGAACGATCCCCCTCCGCCTGCCGCAGCGCTGTCATTAACAGTTGGGGAGGTTGAAGCTTCATATCTTGGTGTGTCTAAAGAAGCGCTATACCCACGGATAGTTTGATTATTAAAAGCCTCTTCAAAACTTGAACCATCGGTTGTTCCATATTTTGAATAATATGATTTTGCGCGAGCAGTCTCTTGATTAGAGAACGTTCCGCTTACGCTTGTTGGCCTATTTAAAACTTTATCATAAAGAATTTCATTGTTTTTACCCAAGGCAAAAACACCCCCATTTTCTGACACAGCAACAGGAGCGCCTTCGGTTTCGTATAATGAGTATCCATTTTGCACTTTGAATGGTGTGCCATAAGTAATAACCCCATTGCCCCGATCTGTTTTATAATCTTGTGCC
Source organism: uncultured Alphaproteobacteria bacterium (assembly GCA_963803555.1). Lineage (GTDB taxonomy): Bacteria > Pseudomonadota > Alphaproteobacteria > Micavibrionales > Micavibrionaceae. The sequence goes on from CAWDMZ010000001.1 coordinate 223,307, forward strand.
GATGCATATGATATCGGTAATGCGATTGTTACCAATAATAATGCCGCTAATGTATGTTTCATCTTTATCTAATCCCTATATAAATTTTTAACCTTATATAAGTTTACCATTTTTTGAGGGCAAAAAGAAAATTTTGTAAAAACACGCAATTTTCAAACATCATAAATTAATTAATTCCATAATAATTAACTGTTTTTTAAGAGTTTACAGGCAATATAAAGCTGAAATTCGTAAATGACCAAAGAAATAGATTATAGTGTGTTTATGCAGACTTTAATTTAGAGATTTGATAAAGGAGTATGAAAATGCAAGTCAATGTTCAAGAGCTGGTAAAAAAATCTGGATTGAATGAGAAAATTTATCCAGGAAAAAAACTGGTTAAAAAATATGTTCAGCCTGGTGAATTTAAAAACCATTGCGTTGCATTTGACTGGCGCAGTGATGTTTTGCGTGTTGAGTTAAAGGCAGGTATGACAGGCCGCGATCTTGACCAAAAAGATTTAAAAAATTACCCCGTTAGTTATCAGGCGCCCACTTTTTTAGAATTGGTTTCTAATGATTTGATTGAGGCCAAAGATAGTGATATCGAAGATGAAGAAGAGGATGAAACAAAAGGAAAATCAGGCGGCGGTGGCAAAAAACCAGCGACAAAAAAACTTGAAGATTCACAAATTAGCCTCAGCGCTTTTGATAAAGTGACCGAAGGTCTTATTCCTGAAATGGCAGAGATTCAAAAATTTGTTGTGATGGGTAAAGAATTAGCACAAGAAGCATTCGCGCAAGCCTTTGAAAATTTAAAAGAACAACTACACCAAACAAAAGTAATGGCAATGAACATTATGAAAGGTGTGAATGATATTATTAAAAAAGCAACCCCCGGTGGTGGCCTTCAAGCCAAGGGGGATGAAAGCATAAATTATCAATATGATACCGATAGAAATGCGGGATTATTTGGCGGTATGGCACCATCATAACAATGCATAAATAAATTTTTTCCTTCAAATTTAATTTGAAACATTAAACTAACGGTGGCTTTTAAGTCGCCGTTTTTTTATGATGATCTCCAATTCTTTTTTTAAAGGCCGCAATAATGAATGATGATAATGATAAAAATGATAAGAATAATAATATTATCGGATTAGATCAAAAACGACAGGAACGTTTAAAAAAAGAAAAGCAGGCGGATAAACAATGTAAAGAGGAGCGTCAAAACCCCTCTTATTATATGCCCCATACACAAACAGACAAAAATGCACCGATGTTTAATATTCCTGAGGGAACAAAATATCTTTTATTCTCCCTCATCGGTATTCATCTTATTGTTTTTTATCTTCTTAACGAAGATATTCAAAATTGGATTTTTTATCATTTAGGGTTCGTCCCGTTGCGATTTACCGATGGATCAATGTTTGAGCCCTTACAGATTTTGACCCCCATCACCCACATGTTTTTGCATGGATCATGGCTTCATCTTGGAATGAATGGTGTCATGCTTTTGGCATTTGGCAGTGGCCTTGAAAAATGGGTTGGCGCAAAAAAAATGTTTCAGATATTTTTTATCTGCGGTCTTTTTGGTGTTGCCGCGCATTTTATCTTTAACCTCAATTCACTTGACCCTGTTATTGGGGCATCGGGTGGATTAAGTGGTATGTTTGCCGCCGCATTAGTGATGTTGCACCGCCAAAACGATGCGCAAGGGGGGATGATGGGTGGGCGATATGGTATGATGCCGATCATCGCCCTTTGGATCGGTATCTCTATCTTATTTGGCATCATGGGCAGCCCCGATGGCAGTTCAATTGCTTGGATTGCCCATATTGGAGGATTTTTGGGTGGATTTGCCGCAGTACGTTTTTTAAAAATATAAAAAACTATTTTATGCGGGGTCGATTAACAAATTATTTGATCCTGCCATAAATGTTTGATTTTTGGATACGTAAATACGCGCAATGTTGGGACATTGCCAAATAATGGTATTAAAGCTTTCATGGGGTGGTGCAATGGGCATCCATTCTTCATATATAATGCCAGTGCGGGTACACACCCATGATTTTTCGGGCAGGGCATCGGATGCCTTTTCCATCAAAGAATGCATTGAGTCATCATTATAATCGCTGTTTTGTTCCACCACCGCCAAAAGACGATAAATCTGTGCCGATGGATAAACCTTCTCCGCTTGGATCAAAGATGCCTTTGCCTCCCCCCAAAGGGACATTTCCATTGCCGCGCGCGCCAATAAAATATGACTTTCAATATGGTTGGGGTTTATATCGGCCAATGTTTGAAACCATTTTGAACGCTTTACTTGATATTTATGCGCATCGGGCGCCAATTCAAACCAAATTTTTGCCAAATCAGGATGCGGTGATTGCGCCCAACTATCTTTAATTAACGCGGCTGCTTTTTTATTTTTGCCTAAGGATATATAATAATGTGCGGCACGAAAATTTGTTGGGACATAATATTTATCTAACTTCATTGCTGTTTTTAAATGACGCTCTGCCATGCCAAAATCTTTTTCTTTGATCGCCTGATCAAACCGCATGAGAGTGATGGCAATTTCGTCTGAAATGATTTTTTCAGGCTCTAATGCTTTATTCTTTTTTGCAATTTTGGCTGTTTTTAAAACCTCATCCCACATTTTATTTTCAATTTGCAAATGATATTGGGTTTGTATAATCCAAATTTGATTGGGGTGCAGCTGTGCCGCATCATTTGCGTATTGTAGGGCAAGATGCGTGTTCCCCTGATCAAGCGCAGATTTTAACAACCCACGAATGCCTAGGAATGCAGCATCTTTATCTTGCATTAACGCTTCAAATCGGTTTTGGGCGACGGCGTTTTCACCCCTTAATTGGGCGGCTTGCGCCTCTAATAATAAATGAAGGGGTTGTTGTTTGCCTTTTGATTTTGGCAACATATTTCCTGCGCGGCGGGCATAATATGTTGCCTGCTTTGAATCCCCTGCGGCAATGGCGACCAGACCACGGGTTAGGGCGCTGTACCCTTTTTGATGGCGGGTTTCTTCACGGTGTTTTGAAAAAATTTGGGGCAGTAAAAAAACACTTTGTAATAATTTATAAATAAACCCAAGAATAAAAATTGTAACCAATAATGCCAGTATAAAAATATTGGTAGGAACGGTGATATTATAGTCGAGCAGATCAATGACAACTGTTCCCGACAGGCTTATGATCCATGCCAAAAAGACAATGATGATAAGAAATTTTAAAAAGAACCAAAGGGTTTGAAACAAGGTTTTTGCCTTTATTTAATATATAATGAGGATAGGGATATTAATAAATTTTACTCAATATTACTGCTCTTGCAATCTGTTTTGACCGCCCGAGAATCCTTTAAAGGATTGTGCATTGGGTAAAATTGTCAAGCCCGATGCCTCATCACGCACCCCTTGATTACCACCCGATATTGCAGGTAAGGCCTGATTTAAATTTCTTTTAATCGTATCTAAATCAAAATCTTGGGTTAGGGTACTGTTTTGTAATTGGTTTAAATCAATATTGGTGACTTTTGATAAAATTGAATCGCTAATTAATTCCTGCGTTTGTTGCGCCATAAGGGTGGCTTGCGCTTCTCGAATAAAATCTTGTGCGGTCAAGCCCGCCTCCCCATCAAGGGATCTTAACTCCCGCACTGCTTGGTCAATGTTGCCTTCATCAAGTAATTTTTGGGCACGCGCCACGGTTAATTGTGTTTCCGTGCCTAAAATTGGTTCACCTTCTTTTTCCACTTGGAAGACATTGTTAAAGCGCGCAACTGTTTTTTCCTTTATCGAAACATCTTCTCCTTTTAAAGATGAAAAAACAATCTCACCCGTTGCACTGCGTAATTCTTCGGAAAGACCTTTGGGGGATAAAACACCCGTTTTTGCCTTAGGCGCCAATCGGCTTAAGGCGGATTGTAATTCGAGGTTATCTTCCCCTGCCAATTTTTGAAGGAGGATTAGATCTTCTTCAAATGATTCTTCCCTGTTTAAACTGTCCCTAAATTTAGAAAAGGCGAGCAGCATTGCCGCAGCTTTTAGATCATTACCAGAAACGCCCTGAAGCGTTTCCCCTAATGGTCCTTCATTCTGATTTCTAATTTCGGCAAGGTCATTGTTAAGATTGTTATTTAAATTATTCGAATTTTGCCCCATCACCATATTTTGCAATTGCGCAACAGTATCTTTTAATCGTTCCTGACCCGACATTGTGTTTTCCAATTCTTGAACACGACCAATAAGCGCATTAAAATTTTCCGAATTGGAAAGCATCGCAACTTTTTGTTCCAAAATTTCCAAACGATTTGATAATGGCCCCGCATCTTTATCCAATACTTGTGCTGATATATCACCCATATTGGAAACGGTGGCTTGAATATTTTGCGCCTGTTCTTGCAACCCTGTAATTTTCTCTTTTAAATCTTCAGGGATGATGTTGCCCATAAAAGATGTGCGTTCTTCTACGGAATCAACCTTGGTTTCCAATTGTTCAATTTTTTGAACCATATTGGGGTTCATTTCTTCAGCCTCCTTTTTTAATAAAGGCCAAAGCAGAAACAAGGCAAGTGCCAAACCAACAAGCACAAGAAAAACAGTAACCCAAATACTAGAAATTATTGCTTTTTGATTATTTTTATCAATTTCTTCCATGATTTTATTATGTTGCGTTTCATTGATTGCCGTATCAGAGGCGTTTGTTTGATCTACTGCACTCTTCTCAATTTTTTCATTTTTGATCGCGGGCGTTGATGCAGCCGGCGTTTGGGTTTTCGTTAAATTCTCTGATTTTTTTTCTAAATCTTGTTTCTTTTCATCATTAATTTTTTCATCTGATTGTTTTGCAGATTTAGATTTTGATTTATTCTGTACGCTCTTTGTCGAAGGTGGCGATGATATCGAAGCTGTACTTGTTTCAGAAATATCGCTGAGGTCGATATTGTTGTCTTGAGCCGCGGTTAAAATTTGATCGCGGCGGGCGGCGGGAATAACATCACGCTTTTTCCATCCTTGAACTGTTGTCACAGGCGTATCAATTTTTGCAGCCATGGGGCGTATACCACCAAAACGCTCAATAATCTCGCTCGCATTATGAATGGGTTGTGACTTTTTCTTTGCCATCTATTTCTCCTCGTCTAATTCTTTGTCTAATTCTTTTAGTCTGGAAATTAGGGTTTCCGTTGTTAAATGTTTGTTATTGGTTTGAAGCGAGAGGATGTCTTTAAATTTAAGGTCAATGCCATTCTCTTGCGATAATATTGTTGCATACTTTACCATTTTGTTTGTTAAACACAAGGCTCTTGTACGTGTTAACGCATTTCGTATTTCTAATTGTTGCTTATCTGCTATTACCGCTTCAACAAAAGCATTCAGTGTACGTGCGGAGTAGAAAAGAATATCTGATATCTCGCCTGATATAAGGGCTTTTATCGTACCCTTCTCTAGTTCTTTGGCCTTATGGCTCTTATAGACGATATATTCTTGGATATTATGGTGTGCTAGGAATTGCTTTAAATCATTTGTCACCTTATCCCCGCGCAAGTAAATCATAGAAGTTTTATGGTTGAGGGTTTGAATTATAGCGATTAAATCTTGAACTGAATTAGATATATTTTTGATGGAAACAAAGCCAGAATTTTTCAAAAATTGAGCTGTTTTATATCCCACACAGTATATATCTAATGCTTTATCATCGCAATTGTTTGAAAGTATGGTGGCGGCATTTACACTGGTTATAATGCACGCATCGTACTTTTTAAAATCTATTGTTGGTGCCTCCAAAAACTCTATATCCAGCATGGGGTGAATAAGTGTTTTTAGGCCGTACGCGTTAAGGTCTTGGGAAAGGATATTGGCTTGCGCCATGGGGCGCGTGATAAGAATTTTTCCCATTTTATCCAATTAAGATATTTCTCGGGACGATAGATTTTAGCTTGTCACCTAACTTACAGCCCAGTTTTATGGCGTGTTCCAAGGACGTACATTCCCCTTCAAAACTTTCATAAAAGCTTTGTTTTCCATTCATTGCGCCAACATATCCTTGGATTTTCATGACCCCCTTTTGCAATATTGCGTATGCGGCGATAGGGGTGTGGCAAGACCCATCAAGGATTTTTAAAACTTCGCGTTCCGCCTGTACGCATAATGATGTCGTCATACAATTAATTTGATCAAAATAAGTTTGAGTTTGTAGGTCATCTTTCTTTGTTTCAATACAAATTGCCCCTTGTCCCGCCGCAGGCAACATTTGCTGTGTTGAAACAAGATGGATCATATCACTCTCAATCTCCAACCGCCCGATACCGGCGATGGCAAGATAGGTGGCATCCACCTGTCCGTTTTCAACCTTATCAAGGCGCGTTTGTATGTTACCCCGAAAAGGAACAATTTTTATATCTCTACGCTGTGATAAAATTAATGATTGGCGGCGCGGGCTGCATGTTCCAATTACCGCGCCCTGCGGTAGATTTTCCAAACAATCTGCAATGTTAGAGATAAAAGCATCGCGTGGATCATAGCGCGGTAAAAAATGAGTGATTTGTAACTCGTCAGGTAAAAAGGATGGCATATCTTTTGCGCTGTGGACGCCGCAGTCAATTTTACCCTTTAGATGCGCTTGCTCTATCTCCTTAGCAAATTGGCCTTTTCCGCCTGCTTGTTCGCATAAAGATTTCTCCCCATCTTGTTTTTTCCAATCTGCCGCGCTTTTGATGGGAATGATTTCAATATCCAATTCAGGGTGATGCAGCCGAAGGGCCTCAGCAACCATATTTGTTTGACGCATGGCTAAAGGCGAAGTACGCGTACCAATACGCAAAGTTTTTGATGGGGCGATATCTTTTTCATCAATCATAGTTTCTTTGTAAGAACTTTACACTTAAATGAAAAGGTGAAAATATGCCTTCACGATAAAAAATGGATTGTAATGCACAAAAAATCAGAAAATTTGAGCCAAAAAATTGTCATGGGAATTGAAACATCCTGTGATGAAACGGCCGTTGCCATTATAAAAAGCGATAAAGAAATTTTATCCAATATCGTTCTAAGCCAATTAAAAGAGCATGAGGCCTTTGGCGGGGTTGTCCCCGAAATTGCCGCGCGGGCGCACATGGATCATATTGATACCTTAATCAAAGCATCATTGGATGAAGCAAGTATTACCTTTGCCGATTTAGATGCCGTTGCGGCCACGGTGGGCCCCGGTCTGATTGGTGGGGTCATGGTTGGAATGATGGCAGGAAAGGCGATTTGCGCGGCGCACCATGTCCCCTTTATCGGTATTAATCATTTAGAGGCGCATTTATTAACCCCGCGATTGGTCAGTGATATAAAATTCCCCTATTTGGTTTTGTTGGTTTCGGGCGGGCATACCCAGATTTTGGTTGCCGAAGCGATTGGCCATTATAAAAGATTGGGATCAACCATTGATGATGCCTTGGGCGAATGTTTTGATAAATCAGCCAAATTAATGGGCTTACCCTACCCCGGTGGGCCAAATTTAGAAAAAATGGCGGATAAATGCACCAACCATGAAAAAGCGATTGAGCGTTTCCCCCTTCCCACGCCATTAAAAGGGCGCGTGGGGTGTGATTTTTCCTTCTCGGGTCTTAAAACCGCGATACGCAACCATGTTGAAAAATTACCCAAGGGGGATTTAAAAGGACACGATATTATTGATTTAGCCTATAGTTTTCAAAATACAGTCGGGATTATTTTGCAAGAAAGATGCAAGCAAGCGATTGATGAATTTAAGCAATTATACCCCGCGTCCGCCCATTCTGCGTTTATCGTATGCGGCGGCGTTGCGGCAAATAAGCACGTTAGAAGCATCTTGGAAAAATTATCGGTGCGCGAAAAGATGGAATTTAATGCACCCCCTTTGAAATTATGCTCAGATAACGGGGCGATGATTGCATGGGCGGGGCTTGAAAAACTATCCCAAGGGATGGTAGATAGTTTGAATATTGCCGCACGCCCGCGTTGGCCATTAGACCCAACAGCAATAAAAAAGCCCGGCGGCGGTGTAAAAGCATAAAGCGACAATAGAGCAATTATAAAGTGAGCGTTTAGATATGAAAAAAATATGTATAATTGGTGCGGGAGCATGGGGAACTGCATTGGCACAAAATTTGGCCAATGCAGGGCATGATGTTTTAATTTGGGCGCGCGAAAAAGAAGTGGTTGATTCAATTAATTCCAGCCATGAAAACACAATGTTCCTTAAAAATATTCTATTAAATGAAATGATAAAGGCAACCTCAAATCAAGAGGATGTAGAGAAATGTGATTTGTTTTTTATTATGACGCCCGCGCAACACATCCGTAAAACAATTACAGATTTTAAAGACATTCTAAGTACAAAACCATTTGTAATTGGTGCAAAGGGAATTGAATTGGAAACAGGGCATTTATTATCCGATGTTGTTGATGAAATTTTACCGGGATCAATCTATGGATTTATCAGTGGCCCCACCTTCGCCGCCGAAGTGGCGCGTGGCCTTCCGTGCGCCGTTACATTGGGCATGAATCATAAAGAAACGGGTAAGAAAATTGTAAAATTTATTGGCTCCCGCACCTTGCGCACCTATTTAACCGATGATCTTATTGGTGTTCAATTGGGCGGTGCGGTCAAAAATGTTTTGGCCATTGCATGCGGTGTTGTCGAAGGCCGTAAAATGGGGGAAAGCGTACGATGCGCGCTTATTACCCGTGGATTGGCCGAAATGGGTCGCCTTGCCAAGGCGATGGGCGCACGCAAAGAAACCCTGATGGGGATGTGCGGTGTGGGCGATATGATTTTAACCTGTTCCAGTATGCAATCACGTAACTTCTCCCTTGGTTATGCCTTGGGCGAGGGAAAGTCGGTTGAGGAAGTTTTGGGCGAACGTATTTCGGTAACTGAAGGTGTCCATACAGCCAAGGCCTTGCGCACAATGGCGCGCAATAATGCGGTTGATATGCCAATCTCCCGTGCGGTTAATGATTTCTTAAGTGAGGGCGCAAAAATTGATGAGATTTTTGAAAAATTATTAGATCGCCCGTTACGCAATGAAAATATTTAAAAAGTAAATCATCATGAACTATTGGTTAATAAAATCTGAGCCGTTTAAATGGTCGTGGAATGATCACGTAAAGAAAGGCATTGAGCATTGGGATGGGGTGCGCAATTATCAGGCAAGCAATAATATGAAAGCCATGGAAATTGGTGATTTGGCATTCTTCTACCATTCTAATGAAGGCAAAGAAATAGTTGGTATCGTTGAAGTAGTTAAAGAGTATTATCCCGACCATACTGACCCCAAAGGACGATTTGGTATGGTGGATTTTAAGGCGATCAAACCATTTGAAACGCCCGTAACATTGGCACAAATAAAAGAAACAAGATCCTTACTAGACATGGCGTTAATCAAACAAATGCGTCTTTCTGTTGGCCCTGTTTCAAAAAAAGAATGGGACATCATTCTTAAAATGGGCGAAACAACACTTTAAATGCCCTTATCAACGCGTGATTTATTCTTGACCTTTTTGGTGGTCGTAACATGGGGGGCGCATGCGCCCATTATGAAATTGGGCGTGATGACGGTTGAGCCAATTTCGTTAAACGCAATGCGATATTTTTTTACCGTGCTTTTGTTCTTGCCATTTGCACAAAAAATTTCAAAAGATGATGTGGTTAAGCTTATCCCTGTTTCTATATTTTTTGTTTGTGGCAATCTTATTTTTGCCTATCTTGCCCTCACTTATATTACCAGCAACAGTTTTGTGATTATGGTGCAGGTGGCGTTGCCGATGACCATTTTATTGGCATATTTCTTCTTTAGTGAGAAATTTGGATTGCCAACTACCATTGGCATTATTGTTTCATTTGTAGGATTGGTCATTGTATTTGGTGCGCCTGATATCCTTGCCTCCCCTATTGGGGCGGTGTTGACATGCCTTGCGGCATTGTCGTGGTCTATTGGATCAATTGCGATGAAACGCACGGGGCATATAAAACCAGCGAGTTTTTTATGCTATGCCTATATGATGGGTGTGCCCGTTGCGGTGCTGTGTAGTTATTTATTTGATACTCATCCGATTGAGCGGATTATAAGCGCGGATAAATTAATCCTAAGTTTTGTTCTTTCTTATCAGGTGGGGTTAATGGGTTTTATGACATTGGTGTGGAGTGGCCTTATGGTACGTAACCCTGCCCAATATGTGACCCCATTTTTGATGTTACAACCCATATTTGGAATAATATTGGCGTATTATATGTTTGGGGAGACATTAAATAAAAACCTAATATGGGGCGGTGTTTTAGTGCTTACAGGGATTGGTATTGTTAATTATCGTATGATTATGCGTAGAAATAAAACTCACAAATAGAGTTATTTACATATATTCGTTGACTTCTTTATTAAACGGGAATATTTTGCAAACAAATTTGGATAATTTTATAAGGATAATAACAATGTCTATTGCATCAACATTTACAAGAACAGCAAAAGCACTCGCACTTTGTTCAGCGCCTTTTTTAATTGCCTGTGACGATGCAACCAAACTTACATCAGGTGCAATTACCATCCGAACAGATAGCACAACAATTAGTGTTGGAACAGGTAGTAGATTGGGTAGAGGACATATTGGCCCTCGTCGTGGCGGTGGTACATTAATTAATTGTTTTGAAAAACATGAAAGATACCGCACTAGAACAATTTGTCCTGATGCCAATGGTAAACCAACTACAGTTGCAACCTATCAAGATCCTGGTAGAACTTTAAATCAATACCGCATTCTAAACGGTCGTAGCCCTCAATATTAAGCCGCCATTTTTATGCCCTGTTGAGGCATGTAGCTTTGCTGTTTTGGTGATGGCACCAAATTAAAGATAAGTAATAAAATTGCATATTCAAATCCGCCCTGATTATTTTCTTGGCGGTTTTTTTCTTGCATTTTTGACAGTAAAATAAAATTTCTAAATTCTTTTTCACGCTCTTTGTTCTTTTCACGCTCAATGGTCTCCATACTCTCACGCATTAGACGTTGTACTTTTGCCATTAGCTCACCTATCTGGCGTAATTCAATATAACGCGTTTGAAAGGCACAATACGCACTATCCTCCATATCCATTGCAATTTCTGCCATGGGGTCGCCTTTACCATTTTGCGCCAATAATTGCTGACGATGTATTTTGGCTTCTAGATATTCTTTGTGAAGATGGGCGAGCAGATCATCCATCTGCATAAACGCATCAATTTCAGAAAGGGGATCTTTATTGCCCCTTAATGATTGTTGTTGCTTTGCGGTAGGTTTGAAGTGACCCAGATCGTCTTGCCCCGATGCATGAATGGGTTCCAACACATCAATGCGTGCCGCAATCTCATTCATAATTTGATGCAATGACTTGGTGGTCATAAATCTTTCTCCCGTACTCTCTTTACCCTGAATTAATGTCATCTTTTTGTGACTTATCCTTCGGAGTATATAGAAAAATAATTATGAAAAGATTAACGCGCCATCAATATAAATTGAAAGCGCGCTTTTCTACCTTATATAATAATGGCATAGCCTTTATTCCATACCAACAGCAGACATATAAAGATTAAGCAACTCGTCTTCTTCACGGCGTTTTTCAACTTCCATTTTACGCAATTTCATTACGCGGCGCATGATTTTTACTTCAAATCCTGCGGCTTTGGCTTCGGCATAAATCTCCTTGATATCTTCGGCAAGGGCGGCTTTTTCTTCCTCTAATCTTTCGACGCGGTCAAAAAATGATAAAAGGCGTTTTCCTGCCACGCCTGCAACATCGCCCGCTTCACCATCTTCTTTGTCTGATTTAAATTCTGCAACATTGTTTGAGGTATTCATGACCGAACCATCCTTTTTTATATAATTTAATTGAAGTAAGAATAAAGCGCGATTCTAATTAAAATACCAGTAAAACAAAAAGTTTTTATGCTTTATCGGTAAATTATCGGCGAAGACGCATTTTCCAATCTTCGATTTTTAACGCATAAGGATTATTGGGTTTATTCACGCGCCTTATTTGTACCTGAAGCATTAATTTTTGATCCACCGTTTGGGTTGCCCCCGCCGTTAATGAATTTGTGCCTTCTGGAATAAAGCTAACGGTAATTGGCACTTGATAAAGCCAGCGATAAACGTCATTTACATTATTACTGGTTAATTCAATCGGTGGCTCTTCAATTAAAACCCCAAGGCTATAACCGCCTTTTTGAATAAATTGCTCCACCTTTGACTGGCTAAGATAATCTTGATATTGAGAAAATCCATCTGGGGTGAAATACCGATCCATCTGAAATAAAGTATTTTGAAATTCTTTATTGGGAATATAAAGCGATTGCGAAACCGTTTTTGTGACCCAATCTTGCAATTCTTTGTTTGATCGGTGCGGATTTTCAAGTCTTATGCCCGTATCTTCAATTTGCACTAAGGTATTTTGTGAAAAATTAGGGGCATCTTCCTTGAACGGGGCAACCGCGCCAATGGGTTCATAATTCATATCCGTTTCATAGGCATAGTAAAGCACACCGCCAAAACCGGCCAAGGCCAGTATAAACATAAATCGCATCAAAAATTTAGTGTACCAAAATCGCATTTATATTCTTTATTTTAATTTATTTATTTGCGGTAGAAATTTTGAAATATTGGCAATAATTTTACCTGTTTTTTGCCCCACTGTCAGCACGTTATTAATGCGGCGCGTTAAAAATGCACGGGTTGCCTCAAAATTTTCATCAGGGTCATTTAACCATCGCAACATTGTTGTACTTATCACCCCAACCAATAAGGAGCGTTTGGTGTAATGATTATAATCTGTGGCGGTATCCCCCGCCCATTGCCAAATAATATCGGCTGTTTGCCAGATAGATTTACCCGCCTTCACCGATTTTACAGGGCCAATCCAATGCGCAGCTGCTTTTTGAACGGCTTCTTTATGGGGTGTTAAAACCTCTAACCTTGTTAAAACGGCTTGTTCAATTTTATCGCGGGTACGCGCGCCTGAGAAATCTTGGTCATTCAAACGCTCCAACATCTGTGCATCTGCCCAGCGTGAAAAATGCGTTAGAACATCTTCCATTTTATCGGGAAATACGGCGAATGCCATAGCGGAGTCAAACCCGCATTCTGTTGCCGCCTGCTCTACTACATTCCATGTCCATCCATCAAAAGGGACATTTTCCAATGCGCTTAACAAAATACGATCTTTAATTTGTAAATTTTTATCTGTCATTATCTATCTATAGCTTATTTTTACGTGGCCTACATCTTATTCTATGATAAAAGATAATCTATGGATAATTCAAATAAAGAAAAAAATAATTTAGGACAACGTGCCTTACGGTACGGTCGTGTTTCAACCACCATGGCAGGATTGGCCGCGCGTGTGGCGGGTGAGCGATATTTGGGATTAAAGATTGACCGTGATGGACATGCCAGTCAATTGACCCAAGCATTGGGCAATTTAAAAGGCCCCTTGATGAAAGTGGGGCAGATTTTGGCCACTATTCCAGAGGCCATCCCCCCCGAATATGCCAATGATTTTCAACAATTACAATCCAACGCCCCGCCCATGGGGTGGTCATTTGTTAAACGCCGTATGAAGGCCGAATTGGGTGCAGAATGGCAAAATAAGTTTAAAGAATTTGGACGCGAGGCCGCCGCAGCCGCCAGTTTAGGGCAGGTGCATCGTGCCACCACCCATGATGGTCAAAATATTGCCTGCAAATTGCAATATCCGGATATGGCAAGCGCGATTGAAGCGGATTTAAAGCAATTAAAATTTATATTCTCATTATACGAACGATATGACTCTTCTATAAAAACAGGCGAAATACATGGGGAGCTGGCTGAACGCCTTCGTGAAGAATTGGATTATACGCTTGAGGCAAAATATGAAAAACTTTATGCCTATATGTTACGCGATGAAAATAATGTTCATGTACCAGAGGTCATTGATGACTTATCAACGGGGCGTTTATTAAGTACGACTTGGCTTGATGGTGATAAAATCCTTAATTTTAAAGAGGCGCCGTTAGAAGATCGCAATCAAATTGCGATGAATATGTTCAAAGCATGGTACGTCCCCCTTTATTATTACGGCATTATTCATGGTGATCCGCATCTGGGTAATTATACAGTGCGTCCCGATTTATCAATTAACTTGCTTGATTTTGGTTGCGTGCGCGTTTTCCCTGCCAAATTTGTGGGCGGTGTGATTGATTTGTATCATTCTTTACAAGAAAATGATTTGGATAAATCCGTCCACGCCTATGAAACATGGGGGTTTAAAAACCTGACCAAAGAACAAGTTGAAACATTAAATATTTGGGCTGGATTTTTATATGGTCCCATTTTAGAAGATAAAGTGCGCCCCATTGGAGAAGTATCAAATGGTGTTTATGGCCGCGAAACAGCAGAAAAAGTTCACTTAAAATTGAAAGAAATGGGAAGCGGTATTCAAATCCCGCGTGAATTTGTATTTATGGACCGTGCCGCCCTTGGTCTAGGATCTGTCTTTTTACATTTAAAGGCGGAGATTAATTGGTATCAAGTTTTCAATGAAATGATTGAAGGATATGATGCCAACATCATTGAGAAGCGTCAAAAAGACGTATTAAAAAAATTTGATATAATTTAGGCATAAAAAAACCCTGCTATATTTTACTATCTCAGGGTCTCATCTATTTTTTTGAAAAAGACTATTTCTTAGCTGTCTTTTTTTCTTCAGGCTTTTGCTCTGGCTTTTGAGCTGGCTTATTTGCTGCTTCATTAGGTTTTGCGCCTGGAATGTTTGGCTTTGTATTGGAATTCATAATGAACTCTCCTCTGTAATGCGACCTGAAGCGATCGCGGCTTGTATCAAATTATTATTTGATGCCTTATCACCCTATTCCTATCGAAGCATAAAGATAGACTTATCTTTGATATATCAATAAACGTAATTTAAATCCTATATTATCTTAATTATTTTAGGCATAAAAAAAATCCTGTCATAGTGTGATATGACAGGATCTATAATTTCAACAGGATATTGTTAAATTATTTTTTTCCACCTTTTTTGCCCGCTGGCTTTTGAGCTGGTTTATTTGTTGTGGAAGAGTTGGATGGCTTTGCAGCCGCTTTTGCATTTGGTTTCATGATTTTGAAATCTCCAAATAATTGCAATCTGAAGCGATTGCGGCGATACCAAATTTCTATTTGATACAAAATAAAATTTACGCTTAATTTTAAAAAATAAAAGAGAAATATTTATTAAATTAAAATAAGAAATTTAATTTCTAGATTATTATAAATGGCGCGCCTGGGAGGATTCGAACCCTACAAATTATGTGTAACATAATTCGTGTTTAAAAACTTTAGGAGGTTCACTTCATCGTACTCAATCGTATTTTATCTAAAGTAAGTAATCATTGGTAAATGGCGCGCCTGGGAGGATTCGAACCCCACAAATTATGTGTAACATAATTTGTGTTTAAAAACTTTAGGAGGTTCACTTCATCGTACTCAATCGTATTTTATCTAAAGTAAGTAATCATTGGTAAATGGCGCGCCTGGGAGGATTCGAACCTCCGACTCCTGGCTCCGGAAACCAGTGCTCTATCCCCTGAGCTACAGGCGCGTGTTAAGGGGTTTTAAAATGGTAATTGTGTTCCGGCGGGTAAGCCCATGTCACCCATCATGCTTTGTGTTTCATCGGCCATTTTTTGATCGGCTTTTGATTTTGCATCTGTCATTGCGGCCTTCACCAAATCTTCAACCACTTCTTTTTCACTGGGGACTAAAATTGACTCGTCTAAGGCAATGTTCCTAACTTCACCTTTGCAGGTCATGACAACCTTAACTAGGCCACCACCCGCGGTTCCTTCAACTTCTATTCCACCTAATTTTTCTTGCATTTCGGCCATTTTATCTTGCATGACTTTGGCTTGCTGCATCATTTTTGCGATATTCATTTTATTAATCCTTCTTTTTAATTTTTTTTAATTGTGCGTCGGGGAAAAATTCTAAAATATTTTTTATCAAGGGCTGCTTTAAAATCTCTTCCCGAAGGTTATTATCGGCTTGCTCATCTTCTTGGCTTAATGTTTGTTGCCCTTCTTTGGCAGAAATTGTCACGACCCAGCGATTGCCTGTTATTGCCTTTAATGCTTGGGATAAATCTTGGGTTAAACGCAAGGGGGCGGATTCAGATGGGCGCAATTCAATCATGCCTTCTTTCATTTCAACCAAATGGGCATTGAGCGATATTTGCGAGGCCAAAATCATATAGTCATTTTTTTCCAATGCGGTAACAACATCACGTAAATTATTCAATGATCCGTCATCATCAACATCTGAAACTTGCGGCGCCAATTGCGCCTGTGGTGCGCCAGAATTTTGAGCATCCATCATTTCAGATTGGTGTGCCCCATCTGTATTGGCTTGACCATTTTGTGATGGTGCCGCATGAATGGGCGCAGTTGATTGAACCGCATTTTGTAAGGCATTTGGTGATGCATTTGAGGCATCATTTGTTATCGCTGGTGTTGTCGTTGCGGCATCATCCTCCGCCATTAATTTTTTTATTAATGTTGCAGGGTCGGGTAAATCCGCCGCGTAGGTTAGGCGAAGCAAAACCATTTCTGCCGCCGATTGGGGCATGGGCGCTTGGGTTACTTCGGTTAACCCTTTAAGTAAGATTTGCCAAGTTCGATTTAAGGTGGGCATGGATAAGCAATCCGCCAAATTTTCAAGGCGTTCTTGTTCCCCCTTTGCGACCAAGCCCTTATTCTCGTAAGCGGGGATGGCGCGGTGTTTTGTCAACAGATGGGATAGGGCAAGCATATCTTGAATAACAACAATTGGGTCTGCGCCTTTTTTATATAAATCTTCAACAATTTGCAGCGCGGTTTTTGCGTTGCCTTTTAAGGTGGCCTCTAATAAATCAAGCACAACACCACGGTCGGCCAACCCCAGCATATCTTTTACTTGTATAGCCGTTACTGTGCCTTCGCCCAATGCGATGGCTTGGTCAAGCAAGCTTAGCCCATCGCGTACCGATCCATCGGCGGCGCGGGCAATCATGGTTAGGGCTTCATCCTCAATCTCGGTGTTTTCTTTGGCGGCAATTTCACCGTAATAATCGGATAACACTTCGGGTTCAATACGGCGTAAGTCAAATCGTTGGCAACGTGATAAAACAGTGATCGGCACTTTACGAATTTCTGTGGTGGCGAAGATAAATTTTACATGGGGTGGTGGCTCCTCCAAAGTCTTAAGCAGCGCGTTAAACGCCGCCTTGGAAAGCATATGCACCTCATCAATGATATAAATTTTATAACGCGCAGAAGTGGGCGCATAACGCACGCCATCTAAAATCTCGCGGATATCATCAATTCCTGTGCGGCTGGCGGCATCCATTTCCATGACATCGGGGTGGCGGTCTGCGGCGATGGCCTGACAAATATCACAATCGGACGTATCCCCCGTAGTCGGTTCGGCATTACCATCGGGGCCTGTGTAATTTAACGCCTTGGCAATGATACGGGCGGTTGTGGTTTTACCAACACCGCGAATACCCGTTAGCATAAAAGCATGGGCAATACGCCCGAACTCAATGGCGTTTTTAAGGGTACGGACAAGGGCATCTTGACCAATTAAATCATCAAAATTTTGTGGACGATATTTACGCGCCAATACCTGATACGGTTGTTTTTTAATATCGGTATTATCGGATTTTTCAGCCATAGAACATTGTTAAGGGATTCCCATAAGGAAAGCAATATAAAGGCCACAGATTTGCCCATATTTTGTTTGTGTTAACTAGATAGAATTGATTTTAATTAACGAGGCCGTATCGTGTTCACACGCCTGAGGCTCTTTTAAAAAAGCGTCCTCACATTTATACGAATATTATTTAGAAAAGAAAGCGTCCTCGCGCCTGCGCGCATGACGGCTCTACAAAGAAAGTGGAAGACCGGACAGCGACCCGAAAAAATTCACCTGCGGCTGCTTCCTCTCGGACCTGACCGAGTCCAGCGAGATTTCGCCCGCGCCGATCTTCCGTGATTGTTTTATCGAATCCAAATTTTATAATCAAGTGGAATTTAATTTGTCCAATGTGCGCCTGTACGACGCGCCATTCTTGTATCCTTTAAGGATTTTAACAACCCAATTACGGGAAGAATAAATAATAATGCAATGAGATAAACCATAAAGCCCCTTTTTCTACACACATCTCCCTAGTAGCAACGCATTTGGTAAATATCTAATATGTGAATATTGCATAGATACTGCGGATTGTAAAGGTTTAGTCAATATAAATTAATTTGACAGAATCCATTCAACCTGTCATAAAGCCCTCATATCGAATAATCGATTGGCTGTATTCTTCTTTATCTTGAAAAAAAATCGAAGCAGTACAGATTTTTTAATGACCTATCATCCGTATAAAATAAATCGGCATAGGCACAACAGATAAGAGAGAAGAATGAAAAATTTCCAAGCACTGGGATTAGACCCAGACCTAAACGCATCTTTGACAAAAATGGGCTATGAGAAGCCCACCCCTATTCAGGCACAGGCAATCCCTTTTGCCCTTGATGGGAAAGACGTCATGGGAACAGCGCAAACAGGTACAGGTAAAACCGCCGCCTTTGCCATTCCATTGATGCAACGATTGTTAAGTGATCCAAAAAGTGAGGCCCTTGTCCTTGTCCCTACCCGCGAATTGGGTAAACAGATTATGGATGTGATGAAGCAATTAATTGGCCATCAAGGTAAAATTAAAACCGCCTTCATCATTGGTGGTGAGCCGATGTCTAAGCAAAATAATCAATTGCGCAATCGCCCCCGCCTTGTTGTGGGAACACCGGGTCGTATTAATGACCATTTGCAACGTGGTTCATTAGATTTAAGCAACACCAACTTCCTTGTTTTGGATGAAACAGACAGAATGTTGGATATGGGCTTTAGTGTTCAGTTGGAGCGTATTTTTAAATATATGCCCGAAAAACGTCAGACATTAATGTTTTCAGCGACCATGCCTAAAAATATTTTGGATATGTCCCATCAATATATGGATAAGCCAGAGCGTGTGCGCGTGGGTGATACTAATGTTGTTGCGGTTAATATTAAAACAGAAGTCATTAAAATTGATCAATCACAAAAATATGATGCCCTACAATTACAACTTCATGAGCGTAATGGATCGGTTATCATCTTTATCAAAACAAAACATGGTGCAGACCGCATGGCGAAAAATTTGCGCCGTGATGGGTTTACCGCCGATGCCTTGCACGGTGATTTACGCCAAAGCAAACGTGATAAAGTAATGCAAAATTTCCGTGATGATAATTTCCGTATCTTGGTTGCAACCGATATTGCCGCCCGTGGGTTGGATGTTCCAAACATTCAACATGTTATTAATTATGATTTACCACAGGTGGCAGAAGATTATATCCACCGTATGGGACGTACCGCACGTGCGGGAACCAGTGGTTCCGCCCTTTGTTTCGTGTCCCCTGCCGATGGTCGTAAATGGCACGCGATTGAATGTTTGTTAGACCCAAACAAAAAATCAAATGATCGCCAATATGATAAAACCAAACCCAAACGCCGCAAATCAAATGCAGCAGGCGGACGCGCAGGTGAGAAGAGAGATTTTAAACGTGGTGATGGCAAAAAACCATTTGCAAAACGCGATGATCGCAAATCAGGTGCAGGCAAAAAAGAAGGCAGTTGGAGCAAGGATAAACCAGCAAAACGCGCCCATTCAGATCGCCCAGAACGCGATGGTGATGAAAAGCGCAGCTTTAAAAAGCCCTACCCAAAAAAGCGCTATAACGATTCTAATAATGATAATGAGCGTTCAGAGAATTCTTTTAAAAAACCTTTCGCAAAAAAATATAACAACGATGATAGATCAGAAAGAAGCGATCGTCCCAACCGCGATGGCGATCAAAAACGTAGTTTCAAAAAACCCTATCAAAAGCGTGAAGGTGCGGATGAGCAAAATGGGGAGAAGCCATTTAAAAAACCATATAAGCAATCTAGAAATAGAAATAAAGATGAGCGTTCAGATAGACCACAATTTGATAAACCACGCGGCAATAAGCCAACGGGTGATAAACCAAAATCTTTTAAATCTGGTTCAAAAAAATCAAAACCAGCGAACTCAAGCGCATTTGGTGGTAAACCAGTAAAAAAGAAAAATGCAAAAAAACCTAATGCAAAAAAGAGTAATTTCTAACGTTTTATTGCCTTATTGATTTGTTCAAAATTTAAGAAAAAAACCAGCGCATTTGTGCTGGTTTTTTTATTTATAATCAAGAACTTAACCTATCTTTTATTTGCCGTAATACCTTAATATTCTGGTAATCATATTATGGTATGATTGTTTGAGTACAAAAGTACATTTTTCAATTATTAGAGGAGAAGATTTGCCAACATACACACTCGAGATTAGCGCGTATGCAATTTATACAAATGATCTACCCATATTCGAAATATGGGCAGATGGAAGTTTGTATGATAGCTATGCGATTAGTTTGAGCGGCACATCAATTTTTGAAACAATTTCTTATGGTGGGACGCTGCCCTCCTCCCTACAATTTCGATTTAATGATGGGTCTGGTGAAGGCGGGCGATCCATTAGTCTGCGTAGTGTAAAAGTAAACAATAGTCACTTTAATACAAATAACTTTTTAACCAACGACACCTTAACCCAAGGGACAACAGTTGTGGTTGATGTTGCACAAAGTGATTTTATTTTTGATGCCACCGAACCTGATGCATCGATATTTACAATTGGTGCAACCCAAACATATACAACAGGAAACGATAGGGCGAGCCTGACCAACAGCACAACAAATGAAATATTTAATGCCCTTGATGGTCGCGATGCAATTTATCTTGGATCAGGGAATGACAGAGTTAATGGTGGCGATGGCATTGATATTATGCGCGGCAACGATGGGAATGACCTGTTATTTGGCGCAGGCGGAAATGATCGCATATATGGTGAGAATGGCGATGATATTTTATATGGTGGTGACGGAAACGATTTTGTTTTTGGTGGCTTTGGTAATGATCACTTACATGGTGGAATGGGTAATGATAATTTAAGTGGTAATGATGGTGATGACATTATTACAGGCGGTGATGGGAATGATAGATTGGCTGGATCAAATGGTATTGATTTTTTATTTGGAAATGATGGTGATGACCAATTATCTGGTGGCGCAGGAAACGATACCCTAGATGGGGGTAATGGCAATGATTTAGCATATGGTGGAAATGGCAACGATATTATTGATGGTGGTAATGGTAATGATTACCTTATCGGAAATAATGGCAATGATATCTTAAATGGTGGAACGGGTGATGACACACTGGTTGGATTTAACGATGATGACACCCTATATGGTGAAAGCGGGAATGATTTAATTTATGGCGGCAGTGGCAATGATTTTATTAATGCAGGAAGCGGCAATGATACAATTTACGCAGGCACAGGAAATGACATTATTTATGGCGATAGCGTTAGCCTTGTCAATATTATGGAGGCGGGTAAAACCACAGTAACCCAAAGCAGCGCAACCCAATGGCATAGCATTAATTTCACCAACATTATTGACAATGCCGTTATTAAATTATTTGCCAATGATGTTACGGATGATCCCTTTACAACACGGGTTCGAAATATCACAAGCAGTGGATTTGAATTTCAACTGGATGAATATGATTATCAAGATGGAATTACATTAGCCGAAGGTATCTCGTGGATGGCCGTTACGGCAGGCACACACACATTGGCCAACGGGCAAGTGATACAAGCAGGATTTACAAATACATCAAATGAGACAGTTTCATCTGTTTCTTATGGAGCCACATTTTCAAATACACCTGTCGTGTTCTCTCAACTTTCATCTGATAATGATCTAAGCGCGGTGATTACAAAAAATAATAATGTAACAGCAACTGGTTTTGATGTTTATATGCACGAACAAGAATTAGGTGCGGGTACACATGCCAATGAAGATATTGGATGGATTGCAATAGAAACTGGAGGCTCCGCCGCCAATGGATTATTGGCGGGAGTCACAGGCAATGTTGTGACACATAATACAACAACAGTAAATTTTGGCGGCGTATTTTCAAGCACACCTGTATTTTTAGCAGATTCACAAACCGATGATGGGGCGGACCCGGGTGTTACCGTTGGGAATAACAATTTAACAACAACACAAAGCGGTATATTTTTTGATGAAGAAGAATCTGCGGATTCAGAAACGTCACATGCAACAGAAGTTGTTGGGTATTTAGCCTTAGAAGAAGGAATTTATCAGGCGTTGTCTGCCGCAAATGGTCAAGATATTATTCGGGGTGGAGATGGAGATGATATAATTTATGCCGATATCAACCTTACTTCAGGCGCGAGTAGCCTGACCACATTATCAGAAGAAATTTTAGGTAAAAATCCCGATGCCTATTGGCAATTAAATGATGGGGGAACAATTGCCGTTAACCAAGGAAGTATTGGCACATCTATTGATGGAAGTTTGGCAAATGGCGTTTTAACAGGACAAGCCGCCTTATATTCTGGTGGCGGACAATCAATGTTTTTTGATGGGGTTAATGATCAATTAATAATTCCGAACAGTACCTTTATCAATACAGCTGCTGTGACCGAGAGAACGATTGAATTGGTCTTTAACGCCAGCTCGACCACGGGTCGCCAAGTATTGTGGGAAGAAGGGGGCGGTACAAACGCCTTATCAATCTATCTTGATGGATCAAACATATATTTTAATGTGCGCGATGCAGGGGAATATGGCCCCTTCACAATTTCTAGTAGCATTACAGCGGGGGAAACATATCACGCCGCAGTAACATTCGACAGTGTAACAAATGATTTATTTACGGGATATTTAAATGGTGCAGTTGTTGGAACAGGTATCACCACAACAGATTTAGATGGCCATTCTGGCGCAATTGGCATCGGCTTTGATAATGGGGGAACATATTACCATGATGGTCCCACAGGAACGACAGCAAATTATTTTAACGGCTTTATATCTGATGTTGCCTTATATAATCGAACATTAAGTGAAGATGATATTCAAGAACACGCCGCCCTTGTTACAGGGTTTATTGCGGGCGGGGCAAACCCGATTGATGATTATTTATATGGCGGTGACGGATTGGATAATCTTTTTGGTGGTGATGGTCGGGACTCATTTGTTTTTGAAGATATAACGGCCTTCAACGATATTGATTTGGTGCATAATTTTAACTTTGCCGAAAATGATAGTATTGATCTTTCTGATCTTCTTACAGGATATGTATCGGGAACTAGTGACATCAATGATTTTGTTCAAATCACAACATCGGGAACCGATATGGTTATATCCGTTGATGCCAACGGTGCGACAGATGGGGCAGTATATACAGATATTTTACGTTTGGTTGATGTTAGCGGATTAAATGTTGATGATATGCTGACCAATGAAAATATCATTGTGTAAATTCTATTAGTCTTTTTATCGCTTTGCCGATATTCTAATGATATGAAATATTTAAATAAATTTATGATCTCTCTTGTTAAGCCACAGGGGTTTTTACCAAAATTATTTGTTTGGGCACTTTTAATTGGAATTGCGTATGCTTGGGCCAATGGCCATTTTGAAATTGTAAAACAATATACCGATACACCCGCCCTCACTTTTTCATCGGGTAATTTTAGTATTTCTTTATATATCGCGATGAAGGCATTGTTGAACATCATCATCATTGTATGGATTACATCCTTTATTGCCGATTTTGCGGATAAAAAAATATCCTCGCTTAAATCTATTAAGGTTGCGAATAAAGCGCTTATTCAAAAAATATTACAAATTGCAATTTATCTGCTTTCTTTCTTAATATTCTTAAATGTCTTGGGTATTAATTTGACAAGCCTAACTGTATTAAGTGGCGCGGTGGGTATTGGTTTGGGGTTTGGATTACAAAAAATTGCCGCTAATTTTATTAGTGGGTTTATCCTAACGCTTGAACGATCCTTAAAAATTGGTGATTTGATTGAATTGGAAGATGGGACATTTGGATATGTTCGCAAATCATCCTCTCGTGCGACCTTGATTGAAACTATTGATGGGAAAGAAGTTCTTGTTCCCAATGAAGAATTTATTATTAAACAAGTTGTCAATTGGACATTAAATAACAGCAGCGCACGTATCGAAATAAATTTTGGTGTATCTTATGGCTCAGATATCGAGCTTGCCAGAGATTTAGCGTTAGAAGCAACCAGAGAAAACTCACGATGCTTAACATCACCTGATGTTGTCTGCTGGCTTGATAATTTTGGGGATAGCGCGGTTAACTTTATCCTTTATTTTTGGATTGAAGATGTCAATTTAGGCTTACGCAATGTCAAAAGCGAAGTTTTATTTTCAATCTGGAAAAAATTTAAAGATAATAATATTGAAATTCCATTCCCACAGCGTGATTTAAATATCCGCTCCCCCGAAACAATCTCAATCAATCATAGGTAACAATTATGTCCCCTTCCCCCATTTTAAATTCTTGTATCCTTGATGGTGAAGGCGGGGCAGAAATTGTTGATGAAAAGAACCTAATCGTAGCATTAAAAGATGACCGCCCCGCATGGGTTCATTTAGATGGAATGCATCCTGATACCAGAGCATGGTTAGCAAAGAATATTTCCTACCTTGACCCATTAATTTTAAATGGTCTTTTGGCGGAAGAAACACGCCCGCGTTTATCAGAAACAAATGATGGCGCGCTTATTATTCTTCGTGGTGTTAATTTGAATGAAGGGCACGACCCTACCGATATGATTTCCATTCGGCTGTGGGTTGATAAACATCGTATTATTACCATTCGCCGCCGCCCGTTAAAGGCAATTGACGATATAAAAATACGTCTTGAAGAAAAGGAAGGCCCCAAAGATACAGGAGAATTGGTCACCCAACTTTGCCAGCGTTTATTTGAAAGAATGGAGCCTATCTTGTTAGATTTGGATGATAGCATTGATATTGTTGAAGAAAAAATATTGGATCATCCAGACCCAAGTGAAAGGCAAGAAATTGTTAGTGTTAGAAAAAATGCAATTTTATTTCGGCGATATATCGCCCCACAAAAAGAGGTTATGAATGCCTTGCGTTTGTCCGAGCAAGACTGGTTATCCATTTCGCAAAAACGCCATATCCAAGAATCCTTAGATCGACTAACACGTTACGTTGAGGATTTGGACGCCATGCGTGAAAGGGCACAGGTAATTAAGGATGAGCTTGCCAATATGCTGTCCGACAGATTAAATAAAAACCTTTATATCTTATCTGTTATCTCCGCTATCTTTTTACCCTTAGGGTTTTTTACAGGATTAATGGGAATTAATATTGGGGGGATGCCTGGTGTTAGCAATGATAATGCCTTTTGGATATTTTCGGTGATACTCGTTATCATTGTTGCCTTACAAATTTTGATATTCAAAAAATTAAAATGGTTTTAGGTCATAATTAAATTTCCATCGGCAACCATTTCATTAACATCTAATCCTGTAACACCGGATAATGTAACAATATTTGTGTATCCGCCAACCCCATTGGCATCAACGGATATTGTTGTATTACCACCAGATTCACTAAATTGAACAAAATCAACGGCTGCATCTGCTGTTAATGAAAAACCAACAAGGATGTCTGATATATCAATGATGTCACCACCAATTTTATCAAAATCTGTAATGATATCTACATTTAAAAACGCACTTGCTGCTTCAAAGACAAAACTATCTAAACCAGATGATCCATATAAATTATCCAATCCACTGCCACCATAAATTATATTTTCATTGTTAAAGGAGCGTAGCAGAACAGCCCCCTCATATTCTAAGATATAAGCACCTGTACTTCCCGCAGTTTCAGATTGCCATCCTGTTACAATATCAAGGTCAAAATAATCTCTATTTCCTGCATTTGAGGGTTCTGATCCGCGCCAATCTTCATAATGCCCATTTACACTTGCGCCCACATTACTAAATTGTTGTCCTGCGCCAGGGCCAAATATCCAACGCCATTCGCCTTCTACGGCAGCGTCAGACCCACCCAACCATGCATCATTCGCAGTAATTAATCCGGTTGCAAATGTGTTTTCAGATGCTGTTAAAATGGTAGCTAAGTGAGATGTTACGCCATTAATTGATGTTCCCGCAGCAGTCGATATTGCAGATACAGATGTCACATTTGCGGCCACATATTCATAAAAATTACCATTTGCAGAATTGTAAGATAAATTGGTATTTGCTACCAAAATATCTGCGACTGTTGTTGTTAAGGTCGAACCAGAATAAATTGAATCCGCCCCCGCATCACCATAAAGGGTATCATTTCCAATGCTGCCATAAATTATATCATTCCCTGCACCACCGCGTGCAATATCATTCCCTTCACCTACAAAAATCGTATCATTATCGGCATTGCCATCTATATCATCATCACCAACGCCACCAAAAATTAAATCATCGCCATTACCGCCCAATAAAATGTCATTGGCAAAATCCCCATAAAGTGTATCATTACCATCGCCACCATCTAATACATCAATGCCCCCTGCGGTGCTTGTTCTTTCATTTGCATCAGGACCAAATCCTGTTGGATTGTAACCTAATGTATCGGCAATAATAATTTTATCAATCGCAACGCCATCTTCACGCATCCAAAGATTAAGTGTATGTTCCCCAGTTGTTGTTACATTAACAGTTACACGTCCACCCGTTGTTGATGTTGATCCCCATGTATAGTTATTACCAAACCCTGTAATTCCACCACCATTTGTTTGTTGAATACCATCAAATCCTAAATGAACAGAATCATCTGATCCTCCCGCACTACTCCCTAAACCACTGCGTCCTCTTATCCATACATAAAATGTACCAGTCGTATCAAAATTAACGGTATAATTTACCTCAGGTGAAACTGCTGTCACGTCTGTTGAATTAAAATTATCGTTTGGTCCTCGATTATCAACATATAATGTTTTTCCTCTGGAAGCGGTCGCATCACTTACTATTTCCCAATTGTGACCTGAGCGCGCGATATTATTTTCAAAATCTTCTGCTTCAATAACAAGCAATCCGCTTTCAAAACCTGTTGTACCATTGTCTCCATACAAATTGTCGTTACCATCACCGCCATTAAGAACATCATTGCCTAAATTACCGTTCAATGCATCTACTCCTGCCCCGCCATCTAAAATATCATCACCAGTGCCGCCAAATAAATCATCATCACCATCACCACCATTAAGGTAGTCATTGCCCGCATCCCCTTCTAAATTATCATCATCATCGCCACCAAAAAGAATGTCATTGTCATTACCACCATGTAAATCATCATCGCCACCATAACCATAAAGCGTATCATTCCCTGCACCACCGAATAAAATGTCAATGGCATTATCATCATTCATCAACCCTGCATCCCATTCGATAACATATCCGTGTGTTTCAAATTCGTCCCGATCATCCCATACATCAATTGGGCCATCATAAGCAGTAAAGTCTTCTCCTCCTGCAAAATCATTAGGCTCGTTTACTTTCCAATTCGTAAAAAATGATGAGACAACACTACCACCAAGATTTCCGTTATAAAAATTACCGCCATCTTCCGCGCCACCATTATAACGCCATACTGCTTCTTGCGCGCGATCACTTCCGTTTAACCAGATAATATCACCTGCAATTAACCCTGTTAAAAAATCATCTTCTATTTGTGATGTAATTGTAACATGGTGACCAGAAACACCATTTAATATTGAAGTTGTTGCGTTAGCTAAAGCTGTAAAATAATCCGTGTTGGGTGTAAAATACTGATAAAAACTATTGGTATTAGCATTAAATTCTAATGCTGGATTGGCTCTTAATGTGGTATAGATTTCTTGTGGGGTAAGACCGTTGCCATGAAGAATATCATTGCCTGCGCCGCCATTAATGGTGTCTGTGCCATTGCCGCCAATCACCACATCCGCGCCTGCGCCACCATCAAGGGTGTCATTGCCATCATGACCATTGAGCAAGTCATTCCCCGCGCCGCCGCGTAAGATATCATCATCATTTAAGCCATAGAGTGTGTCATTGCCATCCCCGCCATCAAGGATATCATTGCCATCATTGCCGACTAGAACATCATCATCATCGCCACCAAATATTGTATCATCCCCATTCCCACCATAAAGCAAGTCATTGCCTGCGCCCCCATCAAGGGCATCATTGCCTGCGCCGCCGCTTAAATTATCATCGCCATCATCACCAAATAGGCTGTCTATTCCATTACCGCCCGAAAGGCGATCATTGCCTGACCCGCCAATTAGAATATCATTGCCATCATTACCGCTGAGGTTGTCATTCCCATTACCGCCATAAAGCGTATCATTGCCATTCCCCCCATAAAGATAGTCATTATCACCCCCGCCATAAAGCGTGTCATCACCCTCTTCACCAAAGAGACGATCATCGCCCGCATCACCGAAGAGTAAATCATCGCCCGCGCCACCGCGTAAGATATCAAGCCCTGCACCGCCACTAACCCGATCATTCCCCGCCCCCAAATACGCGGCATCGCGCCCATCAAGCATGGTAAAAATCTCATCCGTGGTGGAGCTTCGATCAGAGAATCTATTGTTTGTGGCATCAAAGGTTTGCGTGGCGCCTGCTATAAATAAGGCGCTTGCGGGGCTATTGGGTTCAAATAAGAAGGTTGGGTTTACCACATCAACCGTGGCGGTTTGACCACTGGTCAGGGTGTCGGTCGAAAGATAATTATTCTTGGAAACAAAGCGATTATCAATTTTTACGCTATGGATCTCAATCGTGCGCCCTACCTCGGCTCCATCATTTAAAAAGCGAAACGATAAGGAGGTTGGCAATGCGCCACCATAATTAATATTAAGAATATAAGAAGATCCCGCAGACGATACAGAATAGCTGTTAAAAAGCGCGCCATCTTCATACACCTCCAAAACAGGCATCGCACCAACGTACGATCCCAGTAATTCCAGCTCTAAGGTGTATGTCCCTGCCATTTATATATTTATGTTCCCTTGTTATCCTCTTAAGCTTGATAAAATGCTACAGATACACCTCTCAAAGCTTACCTATAGAATACAACAGAATGATTGAAAAATTGTTAAGATTACCCGTGCAGATAATATTATGATAACATATTGATATTGTTAAGGGAATATATTGATTATAAGCATTAAATCTTAATTTTATTCCCATAAAAAAGAAAAGGAAAGAATTATAGAAAATTATATATCTTTTTTTATGTTTATAGTTGGTTTTCCAATATTATTATTTTTTGTCTTAACTGTACATGAATTTGGCCATTTTCTTGGTGCTAAATTATTTAAGCTGCCTGTCATCAATTTTAAATTAGGCTACGGAAAAAATATTTGGTCAAAAAAGTTAGGGCGAACATTATTTTCCATTCATACTTACCCTTTTGGTGCGCATGTAGAATTAAATGCAAAAAGATTCAATAATTTATCTTTGTTTAAAAAAATCTCAATTATTTTGGCGGGGCCTTTTATTAATTTCTTTCTTACGTTTATTTTATTTTTTAGTTTTCTAGGCGCTATAGGTCAGCCTTCATCCCCACCAATTATTGCTGGTGTAGAAGTGGATTATGTTGCACAGCAAGCAGGATTAAAAATTAATGATAAAATTATCTCTATAAATAATAAAGAAATTATACGTTATGAGCAAGTCTTAGAAAAAACAAAATCAATTCCGATCAAGCCATTAACTTTCAAAATAAAACGAGATGGTGAGATAAAAAGTATCACCATTACGCCTCAAAAAATCGCGTATGTTAGTGACCAAGGGATATCTACAATTCATGGTAGAATTGGCGTTTTAGGGCGGCATACCCCTTATAATTTTGATGTTTTGGAGGAGGTTGATGGCGTTAAAATAAAAGATAGAAGCTTTAACAATATAAAAAACATATTGTTAAAAAATTTTGATAAAGAAGTTATCTTGGGCTTAAATTCTACGGATAAAACTGTTCATTATTATAATACTATTATAAGTAGCGATTTGAATAAAAAGTATTTTGTAGAAAACGATAAAGAAAAATTTATATTAGGAAACCAAGGTGAAAATTTTTATTTAAAACATTCTATTCTTTCTTCTTTTGAGGAGGCCATAAATCAAACAGCACAATTAATTAAAAATATTGTTACAATACCGCTTCAAACATTCCCTATTGATGGAAAGAAATTCTCCCCTGAAACAGTTATTATTCAAGAGGGTTTAAATTTAGTTGGCTTGTTATATAAAATTATTTTTATGGCCGCGCTTTTGTCTTTAATTATTGGTATCGTTAATCTTATACCCGTTGGATATTTTGATGGGGGAAGGATATTGATCCTTATAATCGAAAAAATAACTGCCACGACAATGACAACAAAGCAAATTGGCTTTATAACTTTCCTTGTCTTAAGTTTTATTTATGGATCAATAATTATATTTAACTATTCAAATTTTAAAACCTATATGGGTCATTTGTTTAATTTTTAAATTTTATTGGATGAATATTATTATGCCCTACAATATATAAAATTGTATTTGTATCTATAATATTTCGATACGCCTTATCCTTTATATCCAACCCCCCTGTATAAGCGCCATAAGCAGGCATGATAATTTTATTTTTAGTCACCATAAAACAAGGTCGTCGAATTTTTTGTTCTTTATGGCTAAATTTTATACAAGGATGATAATGGCCACTTATCTCAAATTTATTATCTGAGGTAGCGATATGCCGAAACATAATATTATCAATTTCAAATTCTGTATGATTTACAACATTTTTAGGGGCGGTGTCAGGATCATGGTTTCCTTCAATCCAAATAATATGATGGCTATTTATAATTTTGTTAAAATGATCAAAATCTTTTTGGTTCATCCGAAATTTCGAGTGCCCATCATGATAAATATCGCCCAAGAATAAAATTGTTTCTGGTTTTAAATCGTTTAGCGTTTTTTGGAGTTTTAGTAAAGTTTCCCCCGTATCAAAAGGCGGCACAAAAGAGCCAAATTTAGCATAGCTTGACCCCTTTTCAAAATGAAGGTCCGATAAAATAAGCGTTTTTCGCGCACGCCAGTAAAGCCCGCCACATAATTGCGGTTCAAAGATATGTCCTGCAAAATTAATCAAGGATATTTACCCCTGCCTCGGCCAAAATTTCTGCTTCCATATCTTCCAATACATATTCTTCTTTATCTTTTCGGGACATTGATTCCTTACCCAATTGTAAAATTACAGGAACGGCCATCGGTGATGTTGCCTCTAACTTCACATGTTGAATATTATTACGGGTTTTAATCAAAAATTCCCGAATACGATCAGCATCAATAAGGCCATGCTTTGCATCATTAAATGCCGCTTTTAACAATATATGGTCTGGTTCATATTTCATCAAGACATCATAGATTAAATCCGAATTGACCAAAACTTGTCGCCCTGTTTTTGTTTGTCCCGGGTGGCGGCGCTCAATTAGTCCTGATATAACGGCAGAATCACGGAATAATCGTTTGATTAATGGCGTGTCGGTCAGCCATTCTTGAAAATCTTCATGGAGCAATCCAGGCTCAAAAATCTCTTCGGGGTTTGTGACCTCCCGAAATGACCAAATCGCAAGCGCATAGTCGGTCATAATAAACCCCAATGGACGCAGCCCCATCCGCTTCATGCGCCGCATTGCAAGTAACCCAAGCGTTTGGTTCGCATTACGCCCCGAAAAGGTATAAGCCACCAGATAATGTTTTTTCTTCCGTGGAAAAGTTTCAATTAGTAAGTTTTTAGAATCAGGCAATACTGATTTTTCTGCATGTAGGGCAAGCCAAGATTTAATTTGATCGGGCATTTTATCCCATGACTTTTTATCACCAATCATACGGCGTACCGCATTGGATAGGTGGGTGGATAAAGGCATGCGCCCCCCCGCATAGCTAGGGATTTGGGCATGTTTGTCTTTTGATCTGGACACTTTAACCGTGGCGTTATGAATGCCATCATATTGCAACACCTGACCCGCAAATAAAAATGTATCGCCAATGGATAAGTTAACGACAAAATTTTCTTCAATTGATCCTAATGTTTTATTACGCATCACCAATTTCATATAAGGCGCTTCGACAATCGTACCCACATTCATGCGGTATCGGCGGGCTTCTTTTTTACTGCGTAATTGATACGTGTCTTCACGGCCTTCAACTTCGATTAAACGGCTATACCGTTCATATGTTTTAAGGGCGTAACCGCCATCTTTTACAAAATGGATTATTTTATAAAAATCTTCCTCGGTAAGATTTTGGTAGGGCCATGCCCGTTTTACCTCTTTAAAAAGGGATTGCGCCTTAAATGGGGCATGACACGCCACGGCAAAAATATGCTGTGCCAGAACATCCAATCCACCCTCTTTTTCATCAATACCATCTAACTCGCCTTTATCAATTTCGTTAATGGCGGCAAGACATTCAATATATTCAAAGCGGTTTGTGGGAACCAAAACTGCACGGCTAGGCTCGTTCAATCGGTGATTGGCACGTCCAATGCGTTGCAATAATCGGCTGACCCCTTTGGGCGCTCCTACTTGTATAACCAAATCCACATCGGCCCAATCCAAGCCTAAATCAAGCGACCCTGTCGCCACTACGCAATTTAAATCGCCTGAGGCCATATGTGCCTCAACCTTACGGCGCAATTCTTTTTCTAATGATCCATGATGCAGCCCGATTTTTAGGTTATCATCATTTATATTCCACAAATTTTGAAACATATATTCGGATTGCGCACGTGTGTTGACAAACACCACTGCCATTTTGGCTTTTTTAATACGCTCGTAAATTTGCGTTACCGCATAACTGGCTGAATGTCCCGACCATGGCATTCGTTCTTCCGATTGTAAAATATCGATAACGGGTTTTACCAATGCGGGAACCTCGACCACCTGCCCCCCACGACGGCAAAGCCAATCTTTCGCCGTTTTCTTATCCGCCAGTGTTGCGGATAACCCCACACGTTGCGCCTTGGGTGCAAATTTGCGTAAGCGTTCAATATTTAAGCTTAGCAAATCCGCCCGTTTGGTATGAAGAAACGCATGAAGCTCATCAATAATAATATATTTTAAATTTTTAAAAAATTTATCTGCATCTTCGTATGACAACATTAACGCCAAGGATTCTGGTGTGGTCATTAAAAAATCGGGCGGTTTGTTTTTTTGTCTTTGCCGCCGCGATTGTGGCGTGTCACCCGTGCGGGTTTCATACGTATAGCTTAACCCTAACTCTTCAATTGGGTTTGCAATGTTGCGTTGGACATCGACGGCCAATGCTTTTAAAGGAGAGATATAGAGCGTGTGTAATGTACCTTGCGAGCCTAACTCCTCCAATGACATCATAGAAGGTAAAAATCCTGATAAGGTTTTACCCGCCCCTGTGGGGGCAAATATTATGATATCTTTACCCGTACGGGAGATTTCTAACGCTTCAATTTGATGGTCAAACCATGTCCAGCTTTTCTTAGCCATCCATTGTGTCAACGGATGTGCTTGCAAATAATCGGGAACATTTCGCCCCTGTCGATTATTAGTCTTTGTATGAGTTTTCTGAACCATCAGTTATATATTAAACAGATCAATACCTATATTGATCCCCCTTTTCCCGTTAATCGCGCAATTATTACCCACGGCCATGCCGATCACGCGCGGGCAGGACATAAACATGTTATCGCAACACCAGATACGATTGCTATCATGAAAACCCGTTATGGGGAGAAATGTTCCGATAAATTTGAAGAATTACCCTATCGCAAGACAATTGATGTGGATGGCGTTGCCGTAACATTATACCCCGCAGGCCATGTTTTGGGCAGCGCACAAGCATTATTGGAGTATAAGGGCGAGCGTATCGTTGTCACGGGCGATTATAAACGCGGGTCTGATTCAACCTGCGAAGATTTTGAGGTCGTCCCCTGTGATATTTTAGTAACCGAAGCCACATTTGGATTGCCTGTATTTCAACATCCTGCGGCAAAGGATGAGATTCAAAAATTGATTAATTCAATCAAAGAATATCCCGACCGCGCCCATTTGGTGGGGGCATATGCGTTGGGTAAGGCACAACGCGTGATTAAATTATTGCGCGAGGCAGGATATGATAAACCCATTTATCTTCATGGGGCACAAGTCAAACTTTGTAATTTATATGAAGAACTTGGTATTGATTTGGGTGATTTGCGCCGCGCGAGTGAGGTAAAAAAAGCAGATAAAGATTTGTTTAAAGGTGCGATTGTCATTGCCCCGCCATCAGCATTAAAAGACAGATGGTCACGTCGTTTTCCCGACCCTGTTGTAGCCATGGCATCGGGATGGATGCATGTTAAGGCAAGGGCAAGGCAACGCGGGGCGGAACTGCCCCTGATTATATCTGATCATGCGGATTGGAATGAATTATTACTTACGATTAAGGAAACGGGTGCAAAAAAAATCTGGGTCACCCATGGGCGTGAGGATGCCCTTGTCTATTATTGCCGTCAGCAGGGTTTGGAATCTGAGCCGTTATATCTGCAAGGGTTAAGTGATGAGGATGAAGAATGAAAAAATTTGCTGTTCTCCTCGATAAAATTTCCCTGACCGCATCCCGCAATCGAAAAGTTGATTTGTTGGCGGAATATTTTGATACAACAACCGATCCTGATCGTGGTATTGCGCTTGCCATACTGACAGGGAATTTAAGTTTTAAGAATGTAAAATCTTCTTTCTTAAAACAAATTGCTTACAATCATGTTGATGAACAATTATTTCGATTATCCTATGATTATGTTGGGGATTTGGGGGAAACCGTTGCATTAATTTGGCCTTATTATGAGGAAGGGCACGATTTACCATCACTGCCCGATCTTATTAAAACCATAGATGAAACCAAAAAATCAGATATTCCAGCCTTAATTGAATCCTTGCTGACGAAGGCGGAGAATCACGAGCGTTGGGCGCTTATCAAACTTATCACTGGTGGGTTGCGCATTGGTGTGTCGGCACGGTTGGCAAAAACCGCCTTGGCAAAAATGGGCGGTAAAGATTTACAAAATATTGAAGAAATTTGGCATGGGTTAAAACCGCCATATTTGAATTTATTTGAATGGCTTGATGGCAAATCGGAAAAGCCAGTTATAAAACATACTGAAACCTTTCACCCTCTTATGCTGTCCAATCCAATCGATGAAGAAAAGGATTTTGATAAACTTAGCCCATCAGATTTTAATGCCGAATGGAAATGGGATGGCATACGCGTGCAATTGGTTATTGATGGTGAAAAATCAGCCATGTATTCGCGCACGGGGGATGATATATCCCATACCTTTCCCGATATAATTCAAAATTTAAAAGGGCGCGCGGTGTTGGATGGTGAATTGTTGGTTGGGCATAATTTTGATGTGATGTCCTTCAACAATTTGCAACAACGCCTCAACCGTAAAACGGTATCCCCCACACATCTAAAGGAATATCCCGCCTTTGTTAGGGTTTACGATATGTTGTTTGAAGGGGATAATGATATTCGCCCCCTTACACTTATTGAGCGTAGAGATATGTTGGAAAAATGGTTTAAATCCAATCCGCAAACCCATGTTGATTTTTCAAAAGTTATTGAGTTTAAAGATTGGGAAGATTTAGAGAAAATTCGTATCCAAGGGGCCGATGACCATGGACATGAAGGGGTTATGATAAAGGAAAAATCATCCCCCTACCTTCCCGGGCGACCCAAAGGATATTGGTATAAATGGAAACGCGATCCCAATTATGCCGATGCTATTTTAATGTATGCACAACGCGGGCATGGTAAGCGATCTTCCTTTTATTCTGACTTCACCTTTGGCGTGTGGAAGGGGAATGAGATTGTCCCCATTGGAAAAGCCTATTTTGGATTTACCGATGAGGAATTAAAGGAATTGGATAAGTTTGTTCGCAACAATACAACAAAGCGATTTGGCCCCGTACGTGAAGTTAAAAAAGAATTGGTTTTGGAAGTTGCCTTTGATAGCGCCCACGAAAGTCCGCGCCATAAATCTGGCATTGCGTTGCGATTTCCCCGCATCCATCGAATTCGTTGGGATAAACCCGTACAAGAGGCGGATACCATTGAATCAATGAAGCAGTTTTTATAAGTTTAATTCTAGTGCCAATTGTTCTTGCGTATCAATTTCTTCATTCGGAATATTTGATAAACCGACACCAATAAGCCGCACCGAATTTTCAATTTGAATTTTATCCAATAAATGAAGTGCAAGCTCCCTAATATCTTGAAAATTATGGACAAGATATTCGACCGTGACGCGGCGGCTGATAATGGTAAAATCTGAGTATTTTATTTTTAAAATAACTGTATATCCTTTTATATTATTTTTCTGACAACGTGTTGCCAATTCATCCGCCATATTTTCAACTTCTGCAGCCATTTGAATTTTATTCATTATGTTTTGTGAAAATGTATGTTCGGTACTGATTGATTTGCGAATACGCTCTGGGTTTACATCGCGGTTATCAATACCGCGTACAATATTGTAATAATATAATCCTGATTTACCAAAATTTTTATTAAGGGCATGTTCGCTTACCTTTTTTAAATCTGCGCCGTTATAAATATTAAAATTATTCATTTTTGCAGCAGTGACCTTACCAATACCATGAAATTTTCCTATTTTTAAATTTTGTAAAAAATCATCAGCATCTTGGGGTAATATCACCTTCATGCCATTTGGTTTGTTAATATCAGACGCACTTTTTGCAAGGAATTTATTATATGATATGCCTGCGGATGCCGTCAGTCCCGTTTGGGTATAAATCTTTTCGCGAATGGCTTTGGCAATTTGTGTGGCGTATGGAATATTAAATTTATTATCTGTAACATCTAAATATGCCTCATCAAGGGATAGGGGTTCAACCAAATCCGTATAATCATAAAAAATTTCACGAATAATTTCTGAGGCCTGTTTATAAGCATCAAAGCGCGGTTTTACAAAAATTAAATCGGGGCATAATTCGCGTGCTTTTTTACCCGACATGGCAGATCGGACGCCAAATTTTCGCGCCTCATAACTGGCGGTGCAGACAACGCCACGCTCGCTCCCCCCACCTACGGCAACGGGTTTTCCCGCTATATTAGGATTGTCGCGCTGCTCGACCGAGGCATAAAACGCATCCATATCAATATGTATAATTTTTCGATTAATCACATTTAATCATACAAAAATATAGCGGCCACAATCAAGAACATTTGGTGAACTTTAATTTATATTATAAATTTTGACCCCATTCATTGGGAACAAGAAAATAAGGCTGATCAGTATTTTCAGTCATAAACATGGTACATCTATCTGTTGCTAAAGCTTTCAAGTCTGTAATAGATAACGATTGCAATATCGCTCTGTTATCTTTTGTAAACTGAACAGGCCAAAGAAATTTAGGAATATGTTTTATAGTTTTATGATTGGGGAAAAATGCATCCCATTGATGATGATATAGCCATCGTCCTATTCTTGCATTTTTAGATAGATGTTTTGGAAAAATTAAATCTTTAGCTGTAATTGGAAAGAATAAACATCCGTAGATAAGATGTTCAACATTTATAGAATGAATATCATAATTATTTTTAAGATTTTCTTTCGCTTGCACTCGGTTTGATAATTCTAATTGATGGTTTATCATGTGGTTAGATTTTTTAAACCAATTATCACGTTGATCGGGGCCTGGATATTGCCAATCTTCACCAACCTTAATGGCAAGGTAGAATTTTACGGCTAATTCAAGGTGAATATATTTTTCCAAAGCTCTATCAAAAATTATATAATCAAGCTCCCCCAGTGTTTGTTTATCTTGATCATAAATTTGATGATTATTGGTTATTAACTCTATATCTTTTGATTTTTTCAAAATAAGCGTTAATGCATCTTCATATAAATGTCCCAACTTTTGATCAAAATTTAAATTTGTATTTTTTGGTATTGGCGAAAATTTATTACGGTCAAAAGATTTAATATCACCTAACCTATCAACCAATAAAGGCGTTTTGATTAAGCTTTGCAATAAAAGATTAGTGTGCGTTTCTTTTTGAAGCATGGGTTAAAATTAATAATCCCATTCCCAAAATACGCCTGCGCCCGCTTGTGAATCTTGGCCTATTTCGCTTTCTAATGTGATATTCGGGGTTAGCTCAACCTCTAAATTTGCGGCACCGCTATTCTCGCCACTGCCGCTTTCAAATTCTAGGTAAACATCATCTGTTAAATATTTACCTGCGCCTACGGTGGTTTCACCCTCCCCATCACTATCAATACGGATATCGTCTAAACCTGTAAGATTACGAATTTCACTTAACGGATCAAAACCGCCACCGCCTTTGCCAGAAAAACGACGAAGCGTTTGGGTTAGTTGAACCGCTTGAAACGGACTGATGGAAGATAAATCACGCCCAAATAAAATACGTGCCAAAACCTCATCTTCGGGCAAGGAAGGAATGGCAGAAAAACTAATTTTAGGGTCTTCAATTGTACCCCCAATATTTACACGCGCCTTTATATCATCCACTTTGGTTTCGGCAATAATATCAAGGATAGGGTTGGCAGGAATACGCCCTAAAAAATTGAGGTTGGTTTGTATCAATTCAAACCGTTTTCCAAATTCGGTATAACGTCCACGGCGTGCCTTCAATACACCATTAAAGTTTGGATCATCTAAATTACCATCAATTTTTAGCTTTCCGCCCAGCTCAGCATCAAGGCCCCAACCGCGAACAAATATTTTATCATCAGCAATAAATTCAATAGCCACTTTTACTTTAGAAAGAAAACTATCGTCTTTACCCCCCTCTTCCTCAACAATATTTAATTCGGGAATAGTGCTTGTAAATTTTTCAGGGATTGTAATATCAATATAATTAGGTTGTACCGTTCCTGTTAAATTATATAAATTATTTGCAGTTGTTAGTTTAAGATTGGCGTTAAATTTACCATCCGCCAAATCGCTATCTAATAAATGAAAATCTTCTACATCTAGGTTTAATTCGGCAGCTTGGGGTAGAAAATTATTTAACCCAACAAAACCATTGGCACTGATTAAACCCCCTTCATTATCATTAGCCGTTAGCGATGTGACGGTAACGCGGTCTTTATCCATTGCAATAGCGGCATTAATATCAAACAAATCAATTCCTAAATTTTCATCTGAAAATTGGCTATTGGTAAGGTTTGCTTGACCCTTAATATTTGGGCTATAAACACTTCCCCCAATATTAATATTAGATTTTAATAGCCCTGAGAAATCATAATTGGGGGGAAGAAATAAACGACTTAATGTACCCAATTCTAAATCCAAGACTGCGTTTCCATCAATTGATTGCGTATCTGGCAAAGTAAATTCAAAGGGATATAAAGATAAGGTAACAGGTGTAGCGGCTTTAACTTTAAGCGTTTTTATGGATTCCCCTTGACCAGTAATATTTAAGTTGGCTTGCCCCTTTTGATATTGTACCTGCATATCCAATTTTATTTGTGGTATTTTTTTATTAACCGAAAATGCACTTAAATCTATATCCGCCAAAATATTTGGTTGGCTCATCTCACCCTTTATACTGGCTTGCGTTTTAAGATTTGTATTGCGCAATATATCAGGAACATTTTTTGACAGCTTCCCTAAATTAATTGCATCACTGGTTAAATTTATATCAATAAATTCTTTATTTATATCGCCATTAATAAATAAGTTTTGATTATTAAGTTTTACAGTTGCCTTAAAATTATTTGCAGACGGATTTTTTGTTTTCAAATTTTTTAAACTTGCTTTTGTATCAAATGAAAAGGGTATATCAAAATTTCCATTACCTTTTAAAGTAAGCGCATAGTTTTCAGGATTTATATTTTCTAATGTGCTTGTCAGTTGCTTAATCTTTAATGCATCCCTCTCTAAATTATTAACTTGTAAATTTAATTTTGTAGGCCAGATATTTTTAATGTTTGGGAACAATACATTTGTATTAATTTTTTGTACGCTAATATTTTGATATTTTATATTATTGGCCATAAGGCTTAGATCAACCTGTTGATTGCCATCATTTGCCGATAATGTTGATTGTATAGTGGCCTGTCCATAAATATCTTGTTGAATTAAATCTTTGTATCTTGAAAATTGTTGGATGTTGGCATTTATTGATCCATTGGCAAGCAATGTTTGCAAATCAAAATTGACCTGACCCTTTAAATCTATATCAGGGGCGAATCCTGTAATGTTTGATGCAATTATCAGATTTTCTGATTTTTCAATATCGGATTGCAAGCTTATAGGAATATCTTGGTAAGAAGATAAAATTTTAACCACAAAAGGATTAAGTATCGCAGGATTTAAAACACTATATTGTGTTTGCGTATCTAATATAATATCGCCTAAACCGCGTTGTTTTAAAAGTGGTAGGGAAAGACGACCATTTGCATCTAAATTCAATATATCTTGCGTGCCCGATACCTTTATTTTTAATCCTAATTCACCCTTTTCCAATGCATTATTAACTTCCCCAAAATTATCGCTTTTTATAGTAGTGATAAAATTAATATTTCCCTCCTCACGAAGGATAGAACTACCCGAAGCATCAATGGTATATAATTTTGAATTAATACTAAAATCTTTAAGATTTATAATAGAATTTTCACTATTAAAGTTTGCAACAATTTGAATTTTGTTTGGCAAATATGGTGTTTTGCTAATTTTCAAAATATCTGGCTGAAAATCTAAATCTAAATCGAGTGTGGTTTCGGTGATATCAATTTTCCCTTGTAATATTGGGGATAGCAAAAGGGGCTGACCTGCAATTTCCTCGCTTATCTCTAAGTGTTTTATTGCAATCGTAGAGATATTTAATCTATCAAGATATAAATCAGGCAGAGAAAAATTTGATAGGTAAAGCCCTTGTGGTTCTTTTTCCTTTGGTGCTTCACTGGATGGAAGCCGATGCACAATAGCCTTATCAATAATTAATTTTAAGGATAAATCCCGTAGGGCAATTGAAGCTATATTTAACCCTAGCTTTGTATTGTTGGCTGTAAATAAAATGCCTTTATCATCTAAAACCTCTAAATCTTTTACAATAAGTTTTGTTAATGGGAAATATTGAAATCCCTCAAATTTTATCTTGTAATTGCTATTTTTAAGTGCGACATCAATCTGGTCTTGTATCCAAACTTCACCTTTATCGGAATTTAACCACTGCAACCCACCCCATAAGGCAACTTGACTTAAAATAAATAATGCAACACAGACAGAGAGAACCCATAAGATAGTTTTGCCAAATAATTTAGGAATTTTTTGTAAGATGTGTTTCATTTAAAATGCCTGACCAATACTAATATAAATTTGATAATTACTATCGGTGAATTCTTTATTGGTTAGGGGCGTTGCAACATCCAACCTTATTGGCCCGAACGATGTATAATATCGTAACCCCAGACCCGCCCCAATTGATAAATTATCAAAAACTGGCGCGGTGTTTTCATCAACATTTCCTGC
Source organism: uncultured Alphaproteobacteria bacterium (assembly GCA_963803555.1). Taxonomy (GTDB): domain Bacteria; phylum Pseudomonadota; class Alphaproteobacteria; order Micavibrionales; family Micavibrionaceae. The sequence continues at coordinate 264,933 of CAWDMZ010000001.1, forward strand.
ATCAACAAACGCCACCGCACCAATAGATTCTGTTAACTTAAATCTTAATTCTGCTGCGCCTTCAACTACCGATGCCCCACCTGTGGGGTCGCCATTTCTTTGGGGGCCAACCTCCTGATATCCAAACCCCCGAACAGATCCACCGCCCCCCGCATAAAAGCGTTCTGTTGCAGGAATATCTTCTATATCAGCACCATTAATGCTGCCGACACTTGCGCGAACGGCGATAACCGTGTCATTTGCTTTTTCAAAACCATAATATGTGCTTGCGCTTATTCGTGTTTTAAAAAATGGGCTTGCATTTCCAAGAACATCTAAAAATGGCTCGGCAATACCGCGAATATTCCAACCACTTTGTGGGTTTAATTTATTATCACGATTATCAAATGTTAACCCGTTGGGAAAAGACAGCAAACCAAAATTTTCTTTTTCTAATGTGTTTTTGTCATCAATTCTTGTAAGTCGTAATTCTGCGCCTGTATTCCCGCTCAATCTTTTATTAAATCTACGGTTTAAGACGACACCCGTTCCAATACTTAATTCTTCAAATGCATCACTATCTTCTCGGTTGAATTCCGCATTTAAGGACAGGCTTTGATCCTTGCGTAAAAAGAAAGGCTTATTCAAATCTAAACCAATTAATTGTTGGCGTTGCGAAACCTTGAGCTGTGCTTCCAATTTCTCAGCAGAGCCAAAAAAGTTTCTGTGCTCCCACCCTAATGCTATGCCAGGCCCTTCATCGGTGTAAAAGCTTGCGCCAAGACGAACCGTTCTTAAAGATCGTTCTTTTAGTACAACGCTTACGGGTACTTTGTTTCCATCAATAGGTGTTTCTGGCAGATTAATTTCAGCACGCGCAAATAAATTTGTTGCGAGCAACTCTTTCCTCAAATCCTCTAATTTTTCACGGCGAAAGCATTCCCCTTTTTTAAATGGTACTAATTTTTTCAAGTATGACGGCGCTACAGTTTCTTGTCCTTCAAACTCAACCGTATCAAATATTGATTTTGGGCCTGCATCTACATCATAAATTACTTTTGCTGTTTTTTGATTTTTATCCAAGATCACTTGGTGGGACATCTCTAAGTTAAAATAACATTCGTCTTTTTGGATTGCTTCATAAAACTCTGCTTGTGATTTTAAAACGGGGGCGGCCTCTAATACGCTATTTTTTTGAACCGTCAGCGCATCTATATGTTGGCGAAACAATTTTGGCTTAATTGACACTTCTGAGATTGTGTAAATTTCACCTTTTTCTATATAATATGAGCCGCTTAGTTCTTTATCGTTATCTTGATATTCAATTTTTGCATCAAAATATCCTTTGGCTTTTAATCCTTTTAATAGACTAGTTTGAATAATACGCTCACGATAATTTTCGTGCTGTTTTTTCTCTTCAGATGTTTTTTCTTTATCATCGATTGCGGGTTCAATGCGTTGTTCTAAAATTTTTTCTAAATATAGTTTGGTTTCCTCTTGCTCTTCTAATCCAACTATTTTGTAATCTGCTTTGGTTTTTAGAAGAATATCATCCGCTATACATCCTTGCAAAAACAAGATTGTCATAACACACAAAATATTACGAGAAAAAGTAAACATAACGGACTTTATCACAAGAATTAGATCTCATAATATAAGTTTTAAATAAGGTATGAATTTAACAACTTAAAATAATTTAAATTACTTATATTATGATTTTGTAGTCAATAGATCCCCAATGATTTATAAAGCCTCACTAAACTCTGACTTTTGGAAGATTTTGAAGATATTAGGGATGCGTTTGCTTCATTTAAAGTTCTTTGAGAACTCTAAAACATTAATAAAATCTGTTTCCCCTTCTTTATATAATATTTGTGATAAATTTAGGGCCTTTTCCGCATTTTCGTAAGCATTTTGTAAATAAATATTTTGTTCATTAATTCGTGAATAATCATTTAGTGCTGTTTCTACTTCTACCACTGCCTCTAAAATAGTTCTTCTGTATGTTTCAAATGCGCGCGTTTCTACCGCTCTTGCAGCATCTATTTCGCCGCGAATACGGCCAAAATCGATAAGATTAACCGCCCCGCCGATGGCTACACTCCAAATATTTGTTGTACTGACCAGTGCATTATCAACAATTCCAAAAAATCCACTGATGGTGAATTTAGGGAAAATATCCGTTGCTTCCGCTTCTGCCAATGCAGTGGCCGCATTAAGATTTGATAGTGCGGCACGAATATCAGGACGCAATGCAATAATATCTGATGGCGCCAGCAAAATAGGTTGAATATTTCCAGTTGGAATTTCCGCTTCATTACCAAGAAGAGGGTGTAAGTTTTCAGGCAACAATCCTGTTAAAACAGAAAGTCGTAGGCGTGCATTATCCGCCAATCTTTCAAATTCGGGTATTGATGATCGCGTTGTATTGACCAAATTTTCTGCTCGCTCAACATCTAATTGTGGTGCTTCACCAAATTCTTTTTGATTACGGACAAGCTCCAATGTTTTTTCTTGAATTGTTAGATTTTTTTGCGCAATTTCTTGCTGTTCTTGGAAGGTACGAAAATCAATGTAATCACGCGAAATTTCGGCAATTAAAGATAAAGTTGTGTTGCGATATTGTCCTGTAAGGGAATTAATATTCTCATCTGCAGCAGTCAAAGTTTTTTTATTTTTTCCAAAAATATCCAATTCATAGGAGGCATCAAACCCTGCCTCGTAAAAGCTGTCAGTAGATGTACCATCATCTTGCTGTCCCCCTTGACCACTTATTCCAATGTTTGGAAATAAACGTCCTTTGACCGAACGACCAATACCGCGTGCTTCCCGAACTCTGGCTTCAGCAATTTTTCGTGTAGGGCTGGTTTCCATTGCGGCGGATACAAGGGAATTTAAAGTTTCATCATTAAATTTTTGCCACCAACTCTTTAAAGTTTGAACTTCGTCTTGCTCAATGATTTGTACTTGGTACGCGCTCCACATTGTTGGAGTTTCGGCTTTTCCAAAGTAAGACTGACTTGAAATACATCCTGTCAATGCGGTTACACAAACCAATACAGAAAAAATTTTATAGTTAAACAACATCATTACCCTCGTTTATATTTTCTTGAGTTTGCATATCCAGTTTTTTTGTACCTTTTATTTTATCTTCCAAGCTTCTTAAAAGAACATAGAAAAATGGCGTAAAGATAAGCCCAAAAATAGTCACACCAATCATACCTGAGAATACCGCAATCCCAATGGCAGAACGCATTTCGGCGCCGGCCCCTTGGCTTAACACTAATGGTAGTACACCCATAATAAATGATATTGATGTCATCAAAATGGGGCGCAATCGTAATCGGGCAGATTCTATCGCTGATTTTACAATGCTGTTACCTTGGTTTTCTAATTCACGTGCGAACTCAACGATAAGAATAGCATTTTTACAAGCCAATCCCGCCAAAACAAAAAGCGCGATTTGCGTAAAGATATTATTATCTTGCCCTGTAAGATATAGACCCAAAATTGCTGACAATATTGCCATGGGAACAATAAGGATAACGGCCAAGGGAAGGGTTAAGCTTTCATACTGTGCGGCTAAAATTAAAAACACCAAAAGCAAACATATAGGAAAAACAAATATTGCAGTATTCCCCGCCAATATTTGTTGGTAAGTCAGCTCAGTCCATTCAAAATCAATTCCTTGCGGCAATGTTTCATCTAATATTTTGGTTATGGCATCTTGTGCCTGCCCCGATGAGAATCCAGCCGCCGCATTCCCCGTTAAATCTGCGGAGCGATAGGCATTATAACGCATTGCTGTTTCTGGCCCAAATGTTTCGTTTACTTCAACCACGGCGCCTAATGGAATCATATCACCATCCATATTACGAGTTTGTAAACTTAATATATCAGACGGGGTTGCCCGAAACTGGCTATCTGCTTGTGCGATAACTTGATAGGTACGCCCAAATTTATTAAAATCATTTATATATTGTGACCCAAGATAGATTTGCATTGTATTAAACACTTCATTAATGGGAATACCCAATCTTTGAACTTTGGTACGATCAACATCGGCAAATAATTGTGGGACATTAATATTATAACTTGAAAATACGCCTGTTAAGGCGGGATCTGCGTACGCTTTATTTTGTACTTGTTTCATAACATCGGCCAAGGCGGCATACCCCAAATTGGCACGGTCTTGAACTTGTAGTTTAAAGCCACCTGTATTCCCCAACCCGCTTACGGGTGGTGGGGGAAATACGGCGATAAACGCATCACCAATCGCAGCATATTCTTGGTTTAATTTATCAGCAATGGCAAAACCATTTAATTCTGGTGATTTTCTTTTTCCAAAATCGTCTAAGGTCACAAAAACGATTCCTGCACTGGCAGAATTGACAAAGCCGTTAATCGACAATCCTGGAAATTGAACCGTTCCAACCACGCCCTCTTGTGCCAAAGCAATATCGCCCATGGCACGAATAACCTTTTCTGTATCTTCTAATGTTGATCCGGGGGGTAGTTGTGCGAAGCTAATTAGATATTGTTTATCTTGGGCAGGAACAAACCCTTGGGGCACCAACTTAAAACTAAACGCTGTTGCAAAACATAATGAGATGAACAGAACACTCATAATAAAAAATCGTTTTGTGGTAAATTTACAAATGACTTGGCTATATTTATCTTGGGATTTATCAAATCCTTTATTGAATAGATTAAAGAACCATCCAAATAATTTATCTATCCCTCGTTGCAACCAATCACGCTTATCATCTGGCTTTTGCAATAAATATGCGGCCCAAGCAGGACTTAATGTGAGGGAGTTAAATGTTGAGATAAATGTTGCAATGGCAATGGTCATCGCAAATTGCTGATAAAACTGTCCCGTTAGGCCACTAATGAAGGAAATGGGAATAAACACACCTGCAAGCACCAATGATGTTGCGATGACAGGCCCTGTTACCTCTTTCATTGCAATTCTTGTTGCTTCAACAGGCTCTTTGCCTTCGCGGATATTACGTTCAACATTTTCAACAACAACGATTGAATCATCAACAACAATACCAATGGCAAGGATTAACCCAAACAACGAAAGCACATTAATTGAAAACCCAAACATTAACATAAAAGCCAATGTGCCAACAATTGAAACAGGCACAGCCAGTAATGGAATAATAGAGGCACGCCATGATTGAAGGAAAATTATCACCACCAAAACAACCAATGCCAATGCCTGAAATAAAGTGATAATCACTGATTTGATAGATAGTTCAACAAAAACCGTGGGGTCATAAACGATGGAGTAATCGACACCATCTGGCATATTTTCTTTTAATTCTGCCATCTTACTGCGCACATTTTTTGATATATTTAATGCATTTGCGCCGGGCGATGCAAAGATAGGAATGGCGACTGCTTGCTTACTATTGAGTAAAGATCGGAGGGAATAGCTTTGTGAATCTAGATCAACACGGGCGACATCTTTTAATCGTGTAATCACGCCATTTGAATCACGCTTAATCACAATCTCTTCAAACTCTTCTTTATTCTCTAATCTGCCTTGAACATTAATAGGCAATTGTAATTCGACATTATCACTATAGGGAGGGCCACCAATCAATCCTGCGGCAACCTGAACATTTTGCGATCGAATGGCTGCAACTACTTCGGTGGCGGTCATATTACGCTCCGCCACTTTGTTAGGGTCAAGCCATATTCGCATGGCATAATCGCCCGATCCAAATATTCGAACCTGACCAATTCCTTGGATTTTTGCTAATTCATCTTTAACATTTAATGTTGCGTAATTCCGCAAATAAAGCATGTCATAGCTATCATCAGGGGAAATTAAGTGCACCACCATAGTAAGATCGGGGGAGCTTTTTACAACGGTAACACCCAATTGGCGGGTTACATCGGGCAATCTAGGCAATGCCTGCGATACACGGTTTTGAACCAATTGCTGCGCCAAATCAGGGTCTGTTCCAATGGCAAAAGTAACTGTAAGGCTCAACCTTCCATCCGTTGTTGCCAACGAATTCATATAGAGCATATTTTCAACACCATTAATTTGTTCTTCTAATGGGGTTGCAACAGTTTCGGCAATTGTTGCAGGGTTTGCACCTGGAAAGTTTGCATTCACAATCACTGATGGCGGGGATACTTCTGGATATTCTGCAATGGGTAAATTTACCATTGCGATCAAGCCCGCCATAAAAATTATAATTGATAACACCGCCGCAAAAGTAGGGCGCGTGATAAAAAAGCCAGAAATATTCATTTTAAAAACCCTTTAAGAGATTTAGGAATCAGTTTTAGTGGTATCAGAAATTTCTGATGTAATGGGCGGCGGCATATCATCCGATGTTTTTGTGCTCTCTTTTTCAATTTGGGGGTCAACAATCATATCGGGTCTTATACGAATAACCCCTTGCGTAATAACTTTATCGCCTTTATTTAATCCAGAAATAACAACGCGCTCCCCTCTTATACTATCGCCAATTTTAATGGGGTTCACTTCAACCTTGTTTTCATTATTTACGATATAAACAAATTTGCGGTCTTGGTCTGTACCAATTGCTTTTTCGCTAATCATAATTTTTTTAGATGACCCTGCACTCCCCACTTCAATGGTGGCAAACATGCCGGGCAGTAAAACACCATCATCATTATTAAAAATTGCACGGGCGCGAATGGTACCTGATGATGAATCGATTTGATTATCAAAACTTTGAACATAACCATCATATGGTTTATCAGAAGCATTTAGCATCAGCTTCACAGGGATTTTAGTCTCACCTTGCGCTGTTTTACCTGCTCTTACCTGTTGAATATATGTTTGTTCGTCAATTTCAAAATCTGCAAAAATTTCTTTATTGGAAACGATAGTTGTTAATAATGGGGCATTTGGCCCTGCTTCTACCAAATTACCAGCCCGCACCTCTTCACGACCTACTTGACCTGATATTGGTGCTTTGACATAGGCAAAATCAAGATTAATTTTTGCTTGTTCCAATTGTGCGCGGGCGCTTCCTGCTTGTGATTTTGCAATATCAACGGCGCTTGAACGCTCGTCATAAATGCGTTTTGAAATTGCATCTACTTTTATTAAGTTTTGCGCGCGTTCTAACTCCTTATTTGCCAATATAATTTGATTGCGAACTGCATTTAAATCTGATTGTGCGCGGCTTAAGGCTGCTTTATAAGGGCGCGGATCTATAATATATAAAACATCACCTTTATTGACCATTTGACCATCTTCAAATTTCACATCTGTTATTACGCCCCCAACTTGTGGTTTAATTTCTGCATATTCTACAGCGTTAAGTTGAGCAGAAAATTCTTTCCAAATCTGAATATCTTGAGGCTCTATTATTTTTACAGTAACGGGCATTGCTTGGGCTGCCGGGTTAACGTCCGCTTGCTCTGCCCCGTTATTTTGTTTTGTTTGCAAATAATACAACCCCGCCCCAATCAAAGCCAAAGCGATGACGCTAATAATAATAAATTTCTTTTTGTTTGAGGGTTTTGTCATGTCTAAATTTTTCATTTTAAATTGTTTCTTTTATTTGCGCTTGTGCTGAGGTAGAAACTTCAAGAATATTAAATATTCCAGTTTTTAGATTATTTTTTAACGGTTCTAAATCATCTTGAATACGTCCCATCATAATATGCCCCATAATAAAGGCATAGATTTGGGAAGCTTTTTTATCAATAACTATATCCTTAGATAGGTGGTTATTCGCAATCATATCAATAATCGTTTTTTTATAATATTGAACTTGAATGCTTGATATTTCTAATATTTTTGATTGAATAATATCTTGCTTACTTGCCAACTCAGACCCCAAAGACAAAAACGGGCATCCGCAAACGCGGCCATATTTTTCTTTTGTTTCTTTTTGATGTTCATAAATTAAATCACATAAATCTATAAATCTTTGTTGTGGTGGTGTTTGCGGATTGAACACTTCATCGAATAATGGTTTTGATTGATTATAAAAATCATCTAATGCCGCGACTGTTAATTCCAATTTAGATGGAAAATAATGATAAAAACTGCCCTTATTGACTTGTGCCGCCATACAAATGTCATCCACACTGACGGAGCCATAACTATTCATCCAAATCAGATCAATAGCGGTATTAATTAAGTTTTGTTTTGTCTTGGTGGGGGCGCGACCCATATTACATTCTCAAATTTATTCGAATTTTGAAGAGAATAGAATATTTGACCGTTTAGTCAATTAAAATATTAACATGAGTTAAAAAATCAATCTTCCCGGCGCGCCAACGGCACAGAATATTGATTTTCCATGTCCCAAGGAAAATGAACCCACGTATCTTGTGAAAATTCAGTGATATAGGTATCTGTTTGTTTTGCCCCTAATGGTTTGACATAGATGCAAGCATAATGGGCATTGGGGTATAATTCCCGCGACAATTCAAATGTTCGGCCTGTATCCACCAAATCATCAATGATAAGCCACCCCTCACCTTGATTTTCAACCGTTTCAGGCTTCTTTAAAATTTTTGTTTCTGATTGTTCTTTCACATCGTAGCTGGTGATACAAAATGTTTCGATATTCAAAATTTCAAGTTCGCGCGCGATAATACAAGCAGGCACCATGCCGCCGCGTGTAATAGCAATAATACCTTTCCATTCTTGATTTTTCTCATTCAATTTCCACGCCAGCGCCTTTGTACTACGATGCAATTCTTCCCATGAAATGAGAAAATCTTTTTTATATGTTTCTGTCGTCATGCTATTTCTTCACCATTAAAATGTGGGTATCGGTAAGATAATTGCAATTTATCACCATTCATAGTGACAAACTCAGTTGTTATTGATCTATTTATACGCATATCATCCCATCCAGAAATATGTATTATCCCTAATTCTTCGTGAGGTAAATAAGGCTCTACAAAAAACTTTTTTTTATCATCCCAAAGGGGTTTATACTCACACATCCAATTTGTATAAGCAGGTAAATATTCATGTGGGTAATTTTCTAAATAACATAAAATGCCTAAAGATAACTGCTCAGCAGTAAAGATTTTTCCACCATTTTTTAGTGTTTTTAACAAGATTTCTTGCCATCTCTTCCAATGCGCAGAATCTCCTCTTATAGCGAAAGCGTTTGCGATAAGAACTGGATAGGGTGCTAATTCTTTAGCTTTTTTAGAGCCATAAGCAATTTTTGCATTGCTAAAATAAAAACCACGTATTTTTATAGGTATGCTACCAAGCCATTTAAATCTATATTGACGTTCATAAGAACGATCAGCTTGTGAAGCGATTGCAATTTTGTTTCTTTGTGCGCCCGTAATATATAATTCTAATGATTCCCATTTTTGTATCCATGTATCCGCATCTAACCAAAAATATAGCTCATAGTTAGGGAAGTAATCAGGTATAAAAGGCCTACAAACACAAGATTTGAGATACTCTTTATTTTTAATTTTGCGCTTTGGCAAATCACAAGGCCATTGAGGTTCAACAACGGTGCAACCAAAATTTTCTAATTTTTTAACTTGCTCATCCGTCATACCAGCATTAAATATACAAATATCAAAATCTTTTGATTGTTCAAAACTTTGGATTGAATGAACCAATTCCACCAACATGGGAAAATATCTATAATCTGCAGATGAAACAAATGTCTTTTTATTCATTGCAAAAACATACTATATACTCTGTTAAATGAAAAATATTATCTTTACCTTCGCTTTATTTTTACTCGCTTTGCCTTTACCTGCTATGGCGCAACACGCCAATCCGCCAGTATTGGTTGAATTATTTACGGCTGAAAATTGTCCTGCTTGCCCGCCTGCGGATAAATATCTTGCAAAACTGGCAAAATCCCAAAGTGTTATGGCACTTGCCTGTCATGTTGATTATTTTGGAAAAGGTACGGCATCCCTTGGCAAATCATTTTGCACCGCACGACAAGATAAATATACAAAACAAATTGGACGTACCAAATATTACACCCCCCAGATGATGATTAATGGTGTGACCAATGAAATTGGCTATAAATCATCAAAGGTTGCCGCCAAAATTTCAAAAGCACGTAAAGATCAAACAAAAATAATTATTATTCGTAACAAAGGCCAAGGTGTTTTTGATTTTTCTCTACCGCAACATAATTTATCAAGCCCCGTTAATATATGGGTTGCAACCTATAAAAAACCAGTAACGGTCGAAAAGCGAGGCCGTAAAAGCACATATACCAATGTTGTTCAAAATTTTATCCCCCTTGGCACATGGAATGGAATGGCAGACCAGCGTGCCGTTTACCCCCTTATTAATTCGAGCAGTGGGGGATTTGTTGTTGCTGCACAAGATAACGTCACTGGTCAGATTTTTGCAGTAGGGGAATATAAAATTAACTAAATTTGTTTGATTTATAAGATTAAATTCCATATCGTCTGATTAATATATTTTAAAATAATTCCTTAATTCTCTTTCCCCAATAAAAAGCATAATAAAATGAGCATCGTTACAAATATACTTCATTCAAAAACAGCACCGGGTATTTTATTATGCCTTGCTGCCTTGGCAGCCTTAATATTTGCCAACACGCCATTAATGACCGCCTATAGCGGGTTTAAAGATATTCCTGTTGTGTTTCAGGCTGGAAATTTTATCATTGATAAACCTTTATTGCTTTGGATTAATGATGGATTAATGGCGATTTTCTTCCTTTTAATCGGGCTTGAAATTAAACGTGAATTGGTTGAAGGTCATTTATCTTCCGTTGATAAGGCAATCTTACCTGCCATTGCCGCCGTTGGTGGGTTGGCCGTTCCTGCAATGATTTATGCCTATATCAATTGGAATGACCCCGTTGCGATTAGTGGCTGGGCCATTCCTGCGGCGACTGATATTGCCTTTGCCTTGGGGATTTTGATGATTTTGGGGGATCGTATCCCAACCGCATTAAAGGTATGCCTTGTTGCGATTGCCATTATTGATGATTTGGCCGCCGTTGTTATTATTGCATTGTTTTATACGGCTGAAATTTCGATGCAATCGCTTATCCTTGCGGGGATTGGGTTGGCCATCGTTGCCTTTATGAATTGGAAAAAGGTAACCAGTATCGGTCCATACGCCATTGTTGGATTGTTCATTTGGGCTTGTGTTTTAAAATCTGGCGTTCATGCCACATTGGCGGGCGTTGCTTTGGGCTTGTTAATCCCCATTAAAACAAAGAATGAAAAAGGGGAATCCCCCCTAAAAATATTGGAACATGCCTTGCATCCATGGGTCGCATTTTTGGTTATTCCTATTTTTGCGTTCGCCAATGCAGGAATTTCATTCGCAGGAATTACATTGGCAACATTCTTACAACCCATAACCCTTGGAATTATGCTTGGTTTATTTGTGGGGAAGCAAGTTGGTGTTATGACGATTACATGGATTGCCTGTACTTTAAAAATCTGTCGTTTACCCGACAATGTTACATGGCTACAATTTTATGGTATGGCGTTGCTCACGGGTATTGGCTTCACGATGAGTTTGTTTATCGGAACATTGGCGTTTACCGATATGTCCCTGGCCACCCCTGTTCGTCTTGGTGTTTTGTCTGGGTCATTATTATCCGCAATATGTGGGATTACCGTGTTGTTATTGTCAACAACCAAGCCAGAAAATAAAACTAAAGATTAAAGCGATTAATTAATGCGCCTCGGCCCAGCTTTGCCCATGTCCCGCATCTGCGATCAGGGGCACGTCAAGTTGGACAATATTCTCCATCACCTTTTTGACAAGGGTTGAGGTTTTCTCAAGCTCTTCATTCAGCACTTCAAAAATTAATTCATCATGTACTTGTAAAAGCATTCTGGCGCTCAAACCTGCCTCACGTAACTTATGTGGCATAATACCCATTGCCATCTTCATAATATCGGCTGCTGTTCCTTGGATAGGGGCATTAATCGCGGCTCGTTCCGCCCCCGCCTTTAATCCAGGGATTTTGGCATTTATATTAGGGGTATAGCATTTGCGTCCATATAAGGTGACAACATATTCATGGTCACGCGCATATTGTTTTTGTTCTTGCATAAATGTTTCAATCTCATGAAAAGTATCCAGATATTTACGAATAAATTGGGAAGCCTCCCCCACATCACACCCTAATTGTTTGGCCAAACCCCAACCCGAAATACCATAAATAATACCAAAATTAACTGCCTTGGCTTGGCGTCTTAAATCACCATCCACTTGATCCAGCGGCACACCAAATACTTGGGAGGCGGTTAAGGCATGAATATCAATATTATCTTTAAATGCCTGCTTGAGCGCCTTTACATTCGCCATCTCGGCAATAAGCCGCAATTCAACTTGTGAATAATCAACGCATAATAAAGTGTTTCCTTCCTCAACCACAAATGCCTCACGTATTTTGCGCCCCTCTTCCGTGCGGATAGGAATATTTTGCAAGTTTGGATCAGATGATGCCAAACGCCCCGTTGATGTCCCCGCCATGGAGAACGATGTATGCACCCGCCCCGTTTGCGGATTTATTTGTTCTTGCAGCGCATCGGTATAGGTGGAGCGTAATTTAGATAGCCCCCGCCATTCCAAGATATCAATCACAATCTGCTCACCCGAGGCCGATAGCTTCTCAAGCGTGGCAACATCGGTGGACCATTGGCCACTTTTTGTTTTTTTACCGCCTTGCAATCCCATTTGGTCAAATAATATTTCGCCAATTTGTTTAGGCGACCCAATATTAAATTCTGTCTCTGCAGCCTTATGAATTGAAATTTCAAGGGCTTGTAATTTTTTGGAGAAATCTGCACTCATTTCCTTCAGCTTAACAGGGTCAACTTTAATACCATTTAGCTCCATCTGACCAATCACAGGAATAAGCGGGCGTTCAACATCCTCATATATTACACATATTTTTTCAGGGGCCACGCGTGGTTTTAAAATATGATAAAGGCGAAGGGTAATGTCCGCATCTTCAGCGGCATAATCCAAGGCTTTATTCACATCAACCTTATCAAAGGTCACTTGGGATTTTCCCTTCCCTGCAACCTCCTCATATTTTATAGGTTTATGATTTAAAAATAATTCTGACAGACCATCCATTGAATTTGAATGGCTAGTACCATCCAAAGAATAAGAGAGGAGCATCGTATCATCACAAGGTGAAATATCGACACCATGCTTTTTTAACATTTGCCAATCATATTTTATATTCTGACCAATTTTTAAAATTGAGGGGTCTTCTAATATAGGCTTTAGAATCTTGATCGCTTCATCAAAATCAATTTGTTTTAAATCACTCTCCGCACTCTCCCCCAATAAATCCACTTCACCAGCGACATGTTGTAGCGGTATATAAGCAGCCTTTCCAATAGTGCTTGCAATAGAAACGCCCACCAATTTCGCAATTGCGGGGGTCAAGGCCGTTGTTTCGGTATCAAACGCTAAAACACGATTATCCTTTGCCGCATCCATCCATTGTTGAAGTGTTTGGGCATCAGTGATGAGTGTATATTTATTATTTTTAATGGGCGGCATATCACTGGCGCGGTCTTCAGATGTAGGAAGATTTGATTGTGACATTTCGGATGCATTATTGTTGCTGACATTAATCTCACCACTTGATTTTCCCATGCTTTGAATATTTCCATCAAGACGAGAGAGAAGCGATTTAAAACCCTGCTTTTCCAAAAATTTTTTAAGCTGGGGGACTTCGGTATCAAATTTTTTAAAATCTTCAAGTGGGACAGGCACATCAACATCGCGGGCTAGATGCACCAACTTTTTTGAAATACGCGCCATATCCGCATGTTCGATAAGCATTTCACGGCGTTTTTTTTGTTTAATCTCGCCCGCGTTTTCCAACAAATTTTCTAATGTCCCATATTCGTTAATTAATAATGCCGCCGTTTTCAAACCAATACCCGGAACACCAGGAACATTATCTGTTGAATCCCCTGCCAAGGATTGCACATCAACCACCTTATCAGGGGCCACACCAAATTTCTCAAACACGCCTTTTGCATCAATGACATTATCCTTCATCGGATCAAACATATTGATCTGGTCATCGACCAGTTGCATTAAATCTTTGTCGGAGGATATGATTTTGACGGTTATCCCTTTTGCGCCTGCTTGCTTGGCATAGGTGGCGATTAAATCATCTGCCTCATATCCTTCCAATTCAATGGCGGGTAAGCCGAAGGCCTCCGCCGCTTCACGTACGATGGGAAATTGGGGGATTAAATCTTCGGGAGTATCATTACGGTTGGCTTTGTATTCTGCATAAATCTCATTCCTAAAATTATCACGCTTGGCATCAAAAATTGCAACAATGCGCGCATTATTATAATTTTTAAAAAGCTTCATTAACATATTGGTAAAGCCGTAAACCGCGCTAACGGGTGTGCCTTCGGGGTTGGTCATACTGCCCCCGCCACTATAGGCCAGCGCGTAATATGCCCGAAAAATATAGCCAGAGGCATCAATGAGGAAAAGTTCTTCTTTGTTATCTTGTGTCATATAATTGTTGTAACGATTGAAAGAAAAAATCTCAAAGCTTTAATAAGTTTTATTGACAAAACAATCAAAACAGATTTTCATAATACATAGAAAAGTATATTATAAAAACTTCTATCCATAAGAGAGGGGCGACTTAGTTGTTATTCTCTTATAATCATTTTGTACGGCATCAACATCTCTACCATCCCAAGGAACCGGCTCACCATTATTATTAATCATTAGGCTGTCACGCATAGCCAGCGTTGCAACCATCCCTCTTTTTGCAGCTATTATCAGCGCAATTTTATGGTTCTCTACAGGACTAAGTCTTTCTACATTTAAATCTTTTTCTCCAATAACGAGAGCCATTCTTATTGGAATATCTTTTATTTCTTCTATAAGCTCTCTTGATGAAGATTTTATAAGCGATGCTTTATACTCCACATGATTCAAAGTACCGGAAATATAGCGATCTGTTTGCAAATGAAAAGAAAGTGAAGATTGATCTTTGCCATTACAAAAGTGTCTAAAAGTAGATCTTAACAAAAGCATTTCTTAACATATCATGATTATTTGTTTATTCAACATTGGTAAATTATATATTAAATAAGTGATTAAGATATAGCCCATCAAAAGCAATAATTTGAAATTCCACCTTGCCACCCGCACTAATCAGAACACATTAATGCGTAAAGAGCCACCGCGGCGGCGTTTGACACATTCAGGCTCGCAATCGGTTCTTGCGTTGGAAGACGCGTCAGAACGTCGCATTGTTCCCGCACAAGACGTCGAAGCCCATCGCCTTCGGCGCCAAGCACGATTACCGTTTTCGGGTAATGCGGTAATTCTCCAATTGCCTGCTCCCCCCGCTCATCCAAACCAATCGCAAAATAACCCGCATTCTGCAATGCCTCCAACGAACGGGTAAGGTTGGTTTCGGACACAATGGGCAAATGCTCCACCCCACCGCATGCGGTTTTTGCCAATACACCCTTAATTTCAGGGGCGTGTTTTTTTTGCATGATAAGACCATCTGCGCCAAACGCACTGGCGGAACGAATAATTGCCCCAACATTATGCGGGTCAGTTACCTGATCAAGCATAACCAAAACAGTTTTCTCTTTATTTTCATCGGCGCGAATAAGATCTGCCAGATCAACTTCGGATAGGTTCTGGCAACTCAACCCAATACCCTGATGTACGCTTCCCATTGGGGTTGCATTATCAAGCACGGATTTTTCAATAATTTGCGGGGCAGGTCTTTTAATCCCTAAATCAATCGCCTTGGCCAAGGCATCATCAAATTGATCAAGGGTATTATTGGTAATCAACAATGCATGAACATGACGTTTGGGGTTGACCCATGCCTCGCGCACCGCATGAAGGCCAAATAGATCAATTTTCATTTTTTGATCATTTTGTTTGCGCGATTGTTGTTTACCTGCCTGTTTCCCTATATTTTTCCTTGGGTCGTGGGCTTTTTTACCTTTGAATGAGGTTTTCTCTTTTTTATAAATCTTCGTATTTTTCATGATAATTCCAACAGACCTCTTGACAGCGAGGGCAAAATTCTTTTTCTATGCATATGCTTATTTATTTAAGCACATTAGCCGTATTATACAAGCGATGGTTATTTCTTATTTGTGGAGGGATGGTCGAGTGGTTAATGGCAGCGGACTGTAACTCCGCCCGCGCAAGCGTACGCAGGTTCAAATCCTGCTCCCTCCACCATTAAGTCTGCTATTTCCCGCACTTTGAGAATTTATGCCCACAAACCCCGCTGTTCGCGAGGTTTTGATTACCTACCCCATCAAACACACGCTGAGAATGTCTTTTCAAACCTTAAATTCTCCAAATTCTCTATGCTTTGCTATTTTAGAACTTTTCGCGTGCATAATGAATTTTCTGTCCTTAACTTCATATCGAACAGGTGAGTTAACGGGATAGAATTTTTAATTTGATAACCCTTAGTATGAAAACAACATAACGTGACAGTGTCTTGATTTCACTTTATAAAGGTATCTCAATAACTTACTATATAAGAAGTTTTAAACATGATTGCATCAAAAACTGACTTTGATTTATGTGCTGTTATTACGGCCGTAACAAATGACTTTAGTCCTCAGTTTTTAATATCTAAAAACGTAGAAAAAAAATTTTCTTTGCCGACAGGCACGTTTAACTCACAAACAGACTTAACCTTAGAAAGCGCAATGATTTGTGGGGTAACAAAAACGACAGGGCTTAATTTATCCTACGTTGAACAACTTTATACTTTTGGTAACCGCTACCGTACAACAAAAGAAATAAATGGAGGAAATCGACTTATTTCAGTCGCTTATCTTGCTCTTGTTGAGTGGTCAAGTATTGATTATGAAAAGCAAAACAAAGATGCAAAATGGGTAGATTGGTATTCTCTTTTTCCTTGGGAAGATTGGCGTAAAGGACGACCTATAATATTAGATCAATTCATTTTGCCCACTTTAAATGCTTGGGCAATAAATGATGATAGTAAAATTCAGAATGAACGCCAAGAACGTATTCGACAAGCTTTTGGTGTTCCTGACCGTAATATTTGGTCTGCCAATGTTCAAACTTTGTCTTTAGAAAGATATGAGCTTCTTTATGAGGCAAATTTAATTCCTGAATCATTACGTGATATGGG
Organism: uncultured Alphaproteobacteria bacterium; assembly: GCA_963803555.1. Classification (GTDB taxonomy): domain Bacteria; phylum Pseudomonadota; class Alphaproteobacteria; order Micavibrionales; family Micavibrionaceae. The sequence continues at coordinate 282,065 of CAWDMZ010000001.1, forward strand.
GTTAAGAGAAGAAAAAACTACTGAATGTAAGCTTGGTTTACCGCTTATGGATGATCATCGCCGTGTACTTGCAACAGCAATTGGGCGAATTCGTGGTAAGTTACAATATCGACCGTTAGTATTTGATCTACTTCCTAGTTTATTTACATTAGCAGAGCTGCAGAAGGTTGTTGAGGCTATGTCAGGTGTTCCTCTTCATACGCCTAATTTTCGACGCATGGTTGAAGGGGGCGGGCTCGTGGAGCCCACAAATAAAATGCAAAGAGGTGTTAGGGGGCGTCCTTCAAAATTATATCAAATGTCAGATCAAACTTCTAATTTTAAAGGCGTCGGACTTCCTATTTTAAGCGGTTAACTTAGTAAAATTCTTGATCATTGAAATTTATTCTTGACTATACCTTATTTATTCTCATTATGAGTATAAATAAGGTTTAGTAAGGGAATTTAGTATGATTGATTATTCAAGGGCGTTAAAAGCAAAACAATTGCTTGAGAAAAATGCACATAGCAATCCTATTAGTCGTATTGAAAAACTGAAAAAGCAACATAATGCAGTCATTATGGCGCATAATTATCAAACTCCAGAAATCTATCACCTCGTATCAGATTTTGTAGGAGACTCCCTCGCGCTCGCGCAGGAAGCCGTTCGAAGTGATGCTGATGTTATTGTTATTGCAGGTGTGCATTTTATGGCTGAAACAGCCAAGCTTTTAAACCCGAATAAAAAAGTTCTAATCCCTGATTTAAAAGCAGGATGCTCTTTAGCAGAATCTATTACGCCTGACGATATCAGAAAATTAAAAGCGCAATATCCTGGGGTGCCTGTAGTTACCTATGTTAACACATCAGCAGCTGTGAAGGCAGAGACAGATATATGCTGTACGTCTGGAAATGCAGTGCGTGTTGTAGAATCTTTGAAAACAGATCGCGTCATTTTTCTACCTGATGAATATTTGGCACATTATGTTGCCCAACAAACAAATGTAGAAATAATTAGCTGGAGTGGAAAATGTGAAGTGCATGAGCGTTTTACAGCAGATGAAATTCACAACTACCGCGAAGGGTTTGAAGGCCTCAAAGTGGTTGCACATCCAGAATGCCCGCCAGATGTTCAAGAGGCTGCAGATTTTGTGGGCTCTACTGCACAGATGATTGACTATGTTAAAGAAAAGAAACCTGAAAATGTATTTTTGGTCACGGAATGCTCAATGTCAGATAATATATCTATTGAGTTACCCGAAGTTAATTTTGTACGTCCCTGTAATTTTTGTCCCCATATGAAACGCATCACTTTAGAAAAAATTGAGGCTTCCCTAGAATCTGGTGGGCCTGAAGTTATTCTTGACCCTGCAACCGCAGCCAAAGCGACATTGGCAATTACCCGCATGTTGGAGTTGGGATAGTGGTTCACTTTAATGCGAATGCTTTTGTTGTGGTGGTTGGGACAGGCGCCGCAGGACTCTCTGCAGCATTAGAATTAGCAAAAAACGGTCTTGCCGTTAAATTACTTACCAAGACAAAGTATAAAGAGAGTGGATCATCTCACTACGCACAAGGTGGCCTTGCTGCCGCTTTAGATGCCAATGATACGGCTGAGCTTCACGCGGAGGACACGATACGGGCCGCCGCCGGCTTGGGTGATCCTGACTTCGCTTTGACGCTAGCAAAATTAGCACCCTTAGCAATAAAAGACTTAATCAAAATAGGCTTTAAAGCAGATAGGGAGAGCGGAGGAGAGCTAGAGTTAGGTTTAGAGGCAGGACATCAGAAAAAAAGAATAATACATGCAGGCGGAGATCGTTCAGGGAAAATTCTTATTGATACACTATGGAAGAAAATTAAGTCTGAAGACAAAATTGAAGTTCTTACAGAATATTACGCCATAGATTATTTTTACGATGACAATAATGGACCTATATTAAGTGTATTGATCCCTGAGGGTATTTTTAAAATTTATAGCCAAGCTGTTATCTTGGCAACAGGTGGCATTGGGCAAATATATAAGACAACAACAAACCCTATTGAATCAACAGGGGATGGCCTTGCATTGGCGGCAAGAGCAGGAGCCTTGCTAAAGGATATTGAATTTGTTCAATTTCACCCTACAGGATTAATAGATAATCAAACCCATGCTTTACCTTATCGTTCCATTTTGCTTACTGAAGCATTAAGAGGAGCAGGCGCGCACCTTATAAATGAGGACGGTCAGCGCTTTATGAAGAAAGTGCATAAAATGGCTGAGTTAGCACCGCGCGATATTGTTTCATCTGCAATGGCAAAAATATTGCAAGCGGGTGGAAAATGTTATCTTGATGTCCGCCCTGTTATCGAACGCTTAGGAGTGAGTGAATTTGAATCAACTTTTCCAACAGCTATTCAGAATGCAAAAGAGGCTGGTCTTGATATTTATAATGAAGCTTTACCCGTGGAGCCTTCTGCGCATTTTCATATGGGCGGGGTTGCTGTTGATCGGGTTGGGCAAACAACAATTAAAGGCCTATACGCTATAGGTGAAGTTGCTTGTACAGGGGTTCATGGCGCAAACCGTTTGGCGAGTAATTCTCTAACCGAAGCTCTCATCATGGGAAAAGTTGTTGCACAACATATCTCAAGCCAACCTTTAAAACCACAGGTTACATATCTTAAAGAGTTCGTTTCAAAACCAGAACGTCAAAAAGAAGATGTGAGCCAGAGCTGGAAAAGACTACACGAAATTACAACACATTCAATGAGTCTCTGTCGTGATGAAAAAAGATTATTGAATGCCATGGAAAACCTATCTGATTTGACTTTAAATTTCCAATCTCCTGATAACAGATCAACATACGAATTATATAACGCGATTATTGTTACCAGACTTATAGCTTATGCGGCGTTACAACGGCAAGAAAGTAGGGGGGCGCATCTGCGTCAAGATTTCCCTAATCTTGATCCTACGCAAGCCCATTCTTTCGAGTTTTCTTATGATGAAATACAAATGAAAATTGAAACAAAATTATTACAGTCTGCTTAATTAATTTTTAAAAGGGAAATAAATATGAACAAAAATATTAATATACCAGCTCTACCTGAAGTTATGATCCGCCCTCATATTCAAGCAGCCTTGCTTGAAGATTTTGGTACAGGAGGGGATATCACATCCAGAGCTTGTTTCCCCAGCAAAGAAAAAATGAAAGCAGAGCTTACTGCGCGTGAGAGCGGTCGTTTGTCTGGTTTGCAAGCCGCCTTGTTTACTTTTAAAGAATTAGATTCTGATATCGAAGTTCACCCTCAGTTAAAAGAAGGGTCTGATTTTACGTCAGGCACGGTTCTCGCAGAAATATCTGGTTCTGTGAGTTCTGTATTATCTGCAGAACGTGTAGCTTTGAATTATTTAACCCATCTTTGCGCTGTGGCAAGTTATACAGCAAAGGCTGTTCAAATTATTGAACAGGCAGGAAGTGAAACACGTATTGCGGCGACACGTAAGACTATACCCGGTTTGCGTGTGTTTCAAAAACAGGCCGTCTTGCACGGCGGCGGCTGGCCCCACCGATACGGGTTAAGTGATGCCGTTATTCTCAAAGATAATCATATTGCGGCCATTGATAAAGATGTTGCATCTTCAATTCAATCTATAAGAAATCAATTAGGACATATGGTTTGTATCTCTGTAGAAGTGGATAGGCTAGATCAAATTGACGCCGTGCTTGAGGGCAAAGCTGATGTGATTCTGTTAGACAATATGAGCCCAGACCAAATACAAGAAGCTGTTCAACATATTAATAAACGCGCCACTGTCGAGATTAGTGGTGGTATTAATTTAGAAAATTTAGCAGAGGCCGCTCTATTCGGTGTTGATGTTATTTCAATGGGCGCCTTAACACACAGCGCAGGAAACATTGATATTGGTTTAGATTTTAAATAAGAAACAGCCATCTTGGTTTTTGAAGAAAATTTAGCGGTAGACTGCAAACACAAAAAAAATTTTTAGGGCACGTTTTTAAATTAAAGAACATAAAGGTGAGGCTGCTAAGTTTTATTTTAACAACGTAAGCTATTAGCCAAACTCGGCTGATACCGACTCAAAGCAGACATTTAGTTATTTATATATAAATAGCGCAACACTGAGCATAACCCATAGATCAAAATTTATTTTTATTTCTTTTGCTTTTTAATTTGTAAGAGAAAGATAAAAAATCTTCCGTTATTTTAGATCCTGTTTTTTGTGCTTCCTGTGTGGGAATAAAAAACTTTACCGTAAATACAGTATGTCCAATATCCGTGGTTTTTAAGAAAAATTGGGGCTGTGGGTCTGCAAAATCAACGCCTACTTTGCGCTCGACGCGTTTATTGAACTTGATGGCGTCTACTTCAAAAGGTTTGTAATAGCTATGTGTAATTTCTTTTAATTTTGCCATGATGACGGCGACATCTAAATCGGCATATTGAATGACAATTGAAAAATCATGATAAATATAGTCTTTTAAAAATGCAGCGTTCTCTATGTTTGAAGTTAAAAATAGACTATTGGGGATTTGTATAATATCACCTGTAAATTGATAGGATTTACCACTGACATCAATTTTTTCAACAACTGTTGTCATTGCAGCAATACTCATGACCTCACCAGTTATACCATCAACAGTTATCCAATCACCCACATCAAAAGCTTTTGATGATACATTCAAAAAACCTCCCGTAAGACACATGAGTAATTCTTTTGTAGAAAGAACAATAGCAACAGCAACCGCAGTTAATGAAAGTGCGAAAGTTTGAAGTTGTGGCGCCCAAATTAACACTATGCCCAAAATAACAAAGGTGGTCGCGATATTATTTATTCTATTAACCCAACGGCGTTGATCTTTATTTAAAATTACTTTTTTTCTTTTAATCATTTTGATCAAGAAATATCTTAAAATTAATATTCCTAAAATTATAAGAACACTGCTTATTGTTCCTTTTGTAATAAAATGATCAGAAAAGAATAAAGATAATTCTGCGTATAATTGTTGAAAATTAGAATTCATATTGTTGTAGCCTACCTCTGGTGTTTTCAGTTTTGCGCGATATTACTAGCATAAAATTTTAGAAAAATAGCTATTAATTATGATTTAAGATTATCGTGCCGCCAGCCTATGTTTTGAGGAGCTAGATGTATGCCCGTTTTTGCAGAATATTGGCTTTTTGAGTGATATAAGAAAGATAATTATTACTTATACATTGAAAGCTAATAAGATAAGATTACAGCGTAATTTAAACAATTTTTTAGAATTTAGCCGATGAGAAAAAATGACAATAGTAAGCCTACTGCCTTTGGTATCGTCTTAGGAGTCGCTAGTGGAGACGTTAAGTCTTATTCCAGTGATTACGATACCGCTGATGGCGTTGTTTATCCAAACAGAGCCTCTTACCGAAGCTATTACGATGGCATTTACATGGGGTATAAATGGCAATGCGTTGAATTTGCCAGAAGGTGGTTATATGTCAATAAAGGGTATATTTTTGATGATGTTTCTATGGCGTATGAGATTTTTGATTTAAGAACCGTTCGCGAAATAAAAACCAATAAAACACTTCCTATAAACGCTTTTAAAAATGGAGCAGCGCGCCCTCCTGAGGAAGGTTGTTTGCTGATTTGGGAAGAAGGGGGCGAGTTTGAAAGAACAGGTCACGTTGCAATTGTAACAGAGGTAACAAACCAATATGTGCGTATTATTGAACAAAATATGGATTTTTGTTTATGGCCAGAAAATAAAAATTATTCACGAGAAATAAAAGCAAAAATTGGTGCTGATGGAGATTACTGGTTAGAATGTTCTTTTCAAGACTCAACAATTTTAGGGTGGGTTATTCAGACGGATGATACAAAACATTCAGAAATATTGCCCGAGAAAAATGCAGATTTGTTCAAAATAAAAAATATTAAAATAATTAAAACGGCAAATTCTTTTAAGCCATGGCTCAATATAGCAAACCCCGATGAGGAAGCCTATGTTGACGCTATGGGAGGTCATTTTTTAAGCTCTGTTAAAGAAGATCATTTGCGTTATTATATGATTTCAGAGAGTGCTCATGAAAAATTAAAATCTGCGACTGATGAACTGCATAACATGTTTACCCATGCAACAGATTATGTTTTTCACCACCCTGAATTGTTAGAAAAATTTGAATTGCCGGCATCTATCATCCCTCGTATTCAAAAATCTTGGAACAATAGGCAAAGCCAGCTTATCACAAGCCGTTTTGATTTTGCATTATCAGAAAAAGGATTGAAAGTTTATGAATATAATTGTGACTCTGCGTCCTGCTATATGGAAGCAGGAAAAATTCAAGGGAAATGGGCGCGTCATTTAGGCGTTACAGATGGGATAGATGCGGCGAAAGAATTATTTAAAGATTTAGTTGAGGCGTGGCGTGATTGTGAAGTCACAGATATTATTCATGTCTTACAAGACCATGATGCAGAAGAAAATTACCACGCTTTATTTATGAAGAGTGCGATTGAGGCTGCAGGCTATGGATGCGTAAGGATAGTCGGTTTAGAGAGTTTAAAATGGAATAAAGAAGGTATTATTGTTGATGAACAAGAAAATCTTGTTAAATGGGTTTGGAAAACATGGGCATGGGAAACTGCTATAGATCAATTGCGAACAGAGACGGAGCACGATGATTTATTATACGCAAATTCAGAACAGGAAGGTAAAACCCCGCGTTTAGCTGATGTTCTTTTGCGAGAGGAAATAAAAGTTTTTGAACCGCTATGGACTTTAATTCCAAGTAACAAGGCAATTTTACCTGTTTTGTGGAAATTATTTCCCAATCACCCTTTATTATTAAATACCAGTTATGAATTAAATGATGATTTAATCAAAACAGGCTATGTCATTAAGCCTATAGTTGGTCGTTGCGGTGCTAATATTCAATTGATAGATAAAAATAAAAATATTCTAGCCAATAAAGAAGGTAACTTTTCGGAAAGAGAGCAGATTTATCAGCAATTATTTGCTTTACCTAAGATTGAAAATTATTACGTTCAAATCTCTACTTTTACGTCGGCGGGCTCATATGCAGGGGCGGCAACAAGGGTTGATACGGATATGATTATTGGCAAGGATAGCGATTGTATGGCTCTTCGTATTGAAGATGATGCTAATTTTTTAAAAATTAAATAAATAAGCCATCAAGTGACTTTTACTTTTAATTCTATTGTTTAATAAATTTAACTCTCCACTCTTGGTCGAGAGAGGCGGTTATCGAGCCAAAGCTGCGCCCTAAAAAGAAAAGTAAGAGCGCAAAATATCATACTCACTTATTGTTGATGATTGATTAATCTTTAGTGCTGAGAGCATATTTCTCTAACACTTCGATTTCGATAAATTGAAGCATATTTTCATGTGTTGATTCTAATGCTAAAGGCGGTGCAACACCTGCTTCCAATGCCTCTAGCCATCGGCTGGCACAAAGACACCATTTATCCCCACTTTTTAAACCTGAAAAATTATATTCAGGATTGGGGAGCATTAAATCATTCCCCTTCGTCTTTGAAAATTCTAAAAAATCCTGTGTAACTTTTGCACAGACAATGTGTGTGCCAATATCTTCGATACCTGTTTGGCAAAAACCATTACGATAAAACCCTGTCACAGGGACATTGCAACACAGTTCAAGTGAGCTGCCTAGAACATTTTTGTCTGTTATCTCTTCTTTTTTGTTGTGCATGTTAAACCTCCACATGTTTAATATTATGTTAATTAAAGAAAGCTGTTGGTGCTAGTTATTATATAAATACATTGTTGCATAGAATAAATCTAATAATAGTCTATATATATTTATGATGAATAACAGATGCTCAAAAAATACTGACAAAATCAATGTTTTTTACGATGGTGCTTGTGGATTGTGCTCTAAAGAGATTGCGCATTATAAAGCCATCGCACCCGTTGGGATTTTTGAATGGATTGATATAACGCATGATTCTAATGCTTTTGAATTATTAGGTTATCATAAGGAAGATGGTTTGCGCGCGCTGCATGCCCTTGATAGCCAGCGCAATATGCATATAGGTATAGATGCATTTATCTTGATATGGTCACAATTAAAAAGATGGTGCATTTTAGGAGCCTTTGTGTCATTGCCTATTATTAAGGATCTGGCCAAATTTTTATATAAACATTTTGCAAATTGGCGTTTTAAAAAATTGGGGTACGGTGCTTGTCAAATAAATAAAAAGTAACTGTTATTAATTGGGGTCTATCAAGACTTGTTGCTGCGAATAAGTTGAATAAAATTATGATGTTTGGCTGTTTGATTTAAAATATTGCTACTCCTACAAAAGAAAAATTCTTTTTAGATCAAAATCTCAATATTAGTGTTTTTGGCGATTGGTGCATAAAGGATCGTGTCGAATCTGCTTCTAATAGTTCACAAAACTTGTCGGGTATCTTTGATTTTATGTATTATACATTATTATATTAAATAGGTTATGGCTTTCTTACATTTGCTTGTAACTTTTATTGTTTGAGTTCGAATTTGATTTTGTTAAAAATACGTATCATATTTTCATATTCAAATCCAAAAATATTAAAGTCAGGGATATTATGTCTAAATTAATCGCGTTTTCTTTTTTTCTGGTCGCTCTTATATTTATTCCCTCAACAAGCTATGCACAAAAAGCTGGTCCAAAAGGTCCAATAGCAGTTATTACATCTCCAGTTGTTAATAAGGTTTTTGGTGATAGTGTCAAAGCGCTTGGTACAACGCGCGCGAATGAAATGGTTATTGTTACCGCTGATACCGCAGAAAAAGTAACCAAAATTTACTTTGAAGAAGGGCAAGATGTTAAAAAAGGCGACTTGCTTATTACATTAGCCAAAGGTGAAGAGAATGCAGCCCTGAAAGCGGCGCAAGCAACATTTTCAGAAGCGCAATCTTCTTATAATAGAGCAAAAGATTTACAAGCGACAAAAGCGATTTCAAAGGCTACGTTACAAGAACGCTTATCGACTTTAAACCAAAGTCGCGCGGCAATAGCAGGCGTTTCTGCGCGTTTAGATAAATTGGCCATTACGGCGCCGTTTGATGGTGTTATTGGCTTAAGGGAAGTGAGCGTGGGCGCATTGGTGCAACCCTCTGACATGATTACAACAATTAATGATATTAGTATGATTAAGGTTGATTTTGATGTGCCTTCTTTATTTTTGCCGACGTTGAAAAAGGGGCTGAAAGTCATTGGTAAAACCGAAGCTTATGGTCAACGCGAATTTATGGGAGAGGTGCAAACAGTAAATACACAGATAGACCCCTTAACACGTTCGGTAAAGGTGCGTGCCATTATTCCTAATGAAGACCGTGTTTTAAAACCTGGATTATTGATGACAATTGATTTGGTTAAAAACGAACGCCAATCATTAGTCATTCCTGAAGAGGCTTTAATTAAACGTGGAAAAAAGAACTTCGTTTATATCACTGGTGAAAAGGAAGGTAAAACGATTGCGGTTGAGAAAGAAATTAAAATTGGAGCAAGACGCAGTGGCGAAATAGAAGTGATTGATGGCTTGCAAGAAAATAACCAAGTAATCAATCACGGTACCCTAAAAGTAAAAGATGGCGCAGAAATTACAGTACAAGCAATTGAAACAACAAAGCAAACAGTGAGTGAAATGTTGGAACAAAAAGACGATATGTCTGATAAGCCCCCAACCCAAGGGAATGTGAAGTAATGTTTTTATCTGATACGTCGGTTACACGCCCAGTTTTTGCATCGGTTATATCGCTACTTTTAATTGCGTTTGGTTTGGTATCATTTTCTAAGTTAGCTTTGCGTGAATATCCAGATATTGATCCACCTATTGTGTCTATTGATACAAGTTATAAAGGGGCATCTGCCAATATTGTAGAAACACGTATTACTGAAGTAATTGAAGACAGAATTTCAGGTGTTGAGGGTATCAAGTTTATTGAATCTACGTCTTCTGATGGTCGGTCAAGCATTAACATTGAATTTGATGTAAATCGTAATATTGAAGCGGCGACGAATGATATTCGTGATCGCGTATCAGGTGTAATTGATAACTTACCTGAAGAAGCAGATCCTCCAGATATTCAAAAAGCAGATTCTAGCGACGACGTTATATTGTGGTTGAATGTAACCAGTGACCGTTTAGATACTTTAGAACTTACAGATTATGCGAAACGTTATTTGCAAGATCGATTTTCTGTTGTACCAGGCGTTGCGCGTGTGCGCATTGGTGGCGGATTAGAATACTCAATGCGCATCTGGTTAGACCGCAATCAAATGGCGGCGCGGAATATTACCGTTGCTGATGTTGAAAGCGCGCTACGTAAAGAGAATATAGAGCTGCCCGCTGGTAGCATTGAAGCTGAAGAAGTACAATTTACCGCACGAATTGAGCGTGTATATAAAACACCCGAAGATTTTAAAAAATTAGTTGTTGCCCGTAGTGATGACTATCTTGTGCGTCTAGGAGATATTGCACGCGTTGAAAAAGAAGCTGTTGAAAGCCGTACATTTTTTCGTGGTAATGGTGTGGCCATGATTGGCCTTGGTATGATTAAACAATCAAAAGCAAACACCATTGATGTTGCGCAAGGTGCGATAGAGTTGGCCGATCAATTACGCCCAAACTTACCACCAGGTATGGCGATTATTAATTCTTACGATACTTCAGTTTTTATTCGTGGCGCTATTTCAGAAGTTTATAAAACCCTTATCATTGCAATGTTATTAGTTATTGGTGTTATCTATTTATTTTTAGGCAGCGTGCGGGCAATGATTATTCCTGCGGTCACGGTTCCTGTTTCTTTAATTGCAACATTTATTGTGCTTTTTACATTTGGATTTTCAATTAATCTTTTAACACTATTGGCTTTGGTTCTTGCCATTGGTTTGGTTGTGGATGACGCCATTGTTGTCCTTGAAAATATTTCACGCCGTATCGAAAAGGGGGAGCCCCCCTTGACCGCCGCATATAAAGGCACGCGTCAGGTTGGCTTTGCCGTTATTGCGACAACACTTGTACTGATTGCTGTGTTCGCACCAATTACATTCTTAGATGGTGATTTAGGACGTCTATTTACTGAGTTTGCGATGACCATGGTTGCTGCCGTCAGTTTTTCTACGTTAATCGCCTTAACACTTTGCCCGATGCTAGCCTCTAAGCTTTTGAAAAAAACGGAGCGTTCTGCTTTGAGTGCAAAAGTAGATAATATTTTTGAAAAATTTAAAGCGGGTTATATAAAAATTCTTACCAAGATTTTGAAAATAAAAATTGTGATGATTTTAATTTTTGCACTTTTTGCTTCCTTAGCCGTGTTTTTTATCAATGTCGTACCATCTGAATATGCGCCAAAAGAAGATAGGGGTGCGTTCTTTATGTTTGTGACAGGACCAGAAGGGGCATCATATAAATACACGCGCGAATATATGGATGAAATTGAAAAACGTATGCAACCTTATATTGATAGTGGTGAGGTAAGTCGTTCTCTTATACGTGCGCCGCGTAGTTTTGGAAATGCTGCAAATTTTAATGATGGTATCGTAATTGTTGTCCTTGATGATTGGGCAAACCGCCGCCCTGCTGATGCCATTATGGGTGAGATTGCTGGTAAGATGAGTGACCTACCGGGAGTGCGCACCTTCCCAGTGATGCGTCAAGGTTTTGGAGGGCGCCCGAGTAAACCATTACAGTTTGTGCTGGGTGGTGGTACTTATCAAGAGCTGGCAGAATGGCGTGATATTTTAATTGAAAAAGTAAATGAGAATAATCCTGGATTAATAGATATTGATAGTGACTACAAAGAAACAAAACCTCAATTGCAAATTGTTATTGACCAAGACCGTGCTGGTGATTTAGGCGTCAGCGTACAAACAATCGGTAGCACTTTAGAAACCATGTTGGGCTCTCGGAGCATAACAACTTATATAGAAGACGGTGAAGAGTATGATGTAATTGTCGAGGGTGAGCGCACCAATCAAAACACACCGACTGACATGCAAAATATTTATGTTCGATCTGACGCAACTGGTAAGCTTATTCCTCTATCAAATTTGATAAAAATTGAAGAATACGCAGATTCTGGTTCACTTAATAGATATAATAGAACGCGCGCCATTACTTTAGAAGCAGGGCTTGAGGATGGTTATGCGTTAGGGGATGCGTTGACTTATTTGCGTGATTTAACACGCGAGCACTTGCCTGATAGCGTTGTGATTGATTATAAAGGGCAGTCTTTAGATTTCCAAGGAAGTGGCTCATCGCTCATATTTGTATTTGTTCTAGGGTTTGGAATTGTGTTCTTGGTCTTAGCCGCGCAATTTGAAAGCTACGTTCATCCTTTGGTTATTATTCTTACTGTTCCTTTGGCGATATCAGGCGCATTGGCAGGGCTTTATTTCACAGGAAACTCCTTGAATGTTTATACCCAAATTGGGCTAATTATGCTGATTGGCTTAGCTGCGAAAAACGGTATTCTAATTGTTGAATTTGTTAATCAATTGCGTGATGAAGGTATGGAATTTTCACAAGCATTGATAGAAGCGGCGCAAATTCGCCTTCGTCCGATTGTGATGACTGGAATTACAACAGTTGCAGGATCAATCCCGCTTTTATTATCTTCTGGCGCAGGCGCAGAAACTAGAGTGGCGATTGGTGTTGTTATTCTTTTTGGGGTTTTAGCCGCAACTTTTTTTACCTTATTTATCGTCCCTGTTGCGTATGATTTGCTTGCGCGCAAAACAGGATCTCCTGGAGATGTAAAACGCCAATTGATGAAAGAAGAAAAGGCTTTAAACAATGAATAAATATCCATTTTTTTTATTGAGTCTTTTACTTGGAGCCTGTTCAGTTGGACCTGATTATCAAGCGCCCAATATGACCATCATGGACAAATGGTTTTCATCGTCATCGGCGGTTGTTTCCCAAGAACCAATTGATGCGCAATGGTGGAGTATTTTTAATGATCCACTATTGACGAAATATATTGAGCAATCCTCAATCAATAATAAGGATGTTCAAATTGCTGTTGCAAATGTTAATCGTGCGCGTGCCGTACGCCGCGAAACTGCGGGGGCATTGCGCCCTTCTCTAAGTGCAGATACAGATGCCACGCGCTCAAAAGCAAGCGGGGCAAATTCCTCTTTTAATAGTGGTGAAATTCGTAATGTTTATGATGCAGGTTTTGATGCCTCGTGGGAGCTAGATATATTTGGTGGCAATAGACGTAGTGTGGAAGCTGCAGGTGCGCGACTAGGTGCGGCGCAAGCGTCATACAATGATGCCATGTTGAGCACTTTCTCAGAAGTAGCGCGAAATTATTATGAAGCCCGTGGCGCTCAAAAGCGAATTGGTGTTATTAATAAAAATACAAACCTTCTAAAACAAACATATGAGTTAGTAAAAGCGCGTTTAGATGTTGGTGAAGCAACACAATTTGATGTGAAGCGTGCACAAGGCGAGTATGAAGCCACTCAATCACGTCTTCCAAATTTGATGGCAGAATTAGAAGCTCATATTTTTAGTCTTTCTGTATTGCTGGGTTTACCACCAGAAGCTTTGTTAAAAGAGATGATGGTTGTGCAAGCTTTACCATCTGTGCCTAATATTGTGCCCATTGGACTACGTTCAGAAATTTTGCGTCGCCGCCCAGATATCAAAATGGCTGAGCGTAATCTAGCGGCTTCCAGTGCTGATATTGGTGAGGAAACTGCAAATTTATTTCCTAAGTTTTATTTGACGGGTGATGTTGGGTCACAAGCACGTAATTTTGGTGATTTATTTATGGCCTCTGCTGGTATGTGGTCATTTGGCCCATCGTTAAGATGGTCTGTATTTGAAGGGGGGGCGATACGCGCCCGCATTGATATCGAAAAAGCAGAAAATCAGGCAGCGTTAGCAACATATGAGAAAGCTGTTTTAGAAGCCTTATCAGATACAGAAAAAGCATTAACCCGTTATGGACGAGAAATTGAAACAAGCCGTAAATTATTCCAAAGCGTTCAAAGCAGAAGAGAGGCAGTAAGCCTATCTCAAGAATTATTAAATGCTGGTGAAGTTGATTATTTAGCTGTTTTAGATGCACAACGCGAACTGACTTCAAGTGAAGATAGTTTAGTAGTCTCTGAAACACAGAGCATTATAAAACTGATTTCTCTTTATACGTCCCTTGGAGGCGGTTGGCAGGATTAAATATAAATTTATTTGAGAAATTTTTACAAATTACCATTCTAAAAAGCTCTACTCATTAAATGAACGGGGCTTGGTCTTGTATTAAGAATCCATGAGAATATTTAGCTGCTAACTACATACACCACCATCAAGTCTGCTATTTCCCGCTATCGTAGAGGATATAGAAGCTATATATTGAAGATCATGCGCTAGGATATCCTATAAAAATTGGTTCAAGTCACATAATATCTTTATTACCCTTAAGCTGATTATCCGCCTTCGAGAAATTTTTAATACATAATTGGTGTCAGGTTAAAACATAAGAGATTAATTTAAATTGATCTAATATTAAAATGCTGTGAGCGAAGCAAAATTTTCATCTACTTTAAACAATAAGATTTCCACTATCTAACATTGCAAATTCATCTAAATCATTAATACCATTTAATTGGATAGCATTTTGAAAGTTTACACCGCCAACTTCTCCATTAGCATCAATTGAAATTATTGAGTTTGCACCGCTATTATTTATTTGTACAAAATCAGAAATATTATCAGTTAGTGGATTGAACCCCGTCAATATTCCACTCAAATCTATTTGATCATTTTCTAAAATATTAAAGTTTTCTATTTGATCTAAATCATTAAATATACTTATGCTTTCAAATACAAATATATCTGTTTGCGAACTACCATAAAGAATATCTAATCCATCACCACCCACTATCGTATTAGTAAAGGATTGGGTAACACCAGATTCTTGCTCTATCCATTCTATATCATCAAACCTAATCGTTGCTTCTTCAACAGCTTGTGTTTTTTGATTTAAAAACCCTGCAAAAATAACATTATGATTTCCTGTTGCAATATTACCAAGATTTGTATTGACAGTTATCCAGCCAGAGTCATCGTCTGCTCCCCCACCTCCATTACCAGAAAATGAGCTAACAATATTAAATGGATTTCCATCAATTTGAAAACCCGCTTGGCTATTTTCATCTGCATCAAATTCAGAACCATGAATATGACGATACGAAAATCTTAAAATAATATCAGAAGTTGAAGATGTTTTATTAAAGGTTTCAAAGAATGCAGATGCCATACCATTTGTTATACTTGTATTATCAACACCACCCAATCTTATTTCTAAAGAGCCATTCGCAATATCACCATCAGTTGTTATCCTTGATCCATCCGTATAAGCGCCATTGCCGTTACCTAAAGCATCATCGAGATAAGTGTAACTTTCATCAGTCGTATCAAAATTATCAATAAAATTATTCACTACAGCATTATTAGCATTAGCCAAACCACTATCCACACTATCTATTCCATAAATAATATCGTTTCCTTCATTACCATTTATAATGTCGTTTCCATTGCTACCAAAAATAATATCATTTCCTAAACCACCATTTATTATATCGTCACCAACAGATGTATCTGTTAAACCATCAAATACATTTAATTCAGAATAATTATCTAAATTTATATAGCTGCCTCCTGTGTCTGGACCAGACATGAAGACATCCATTACATTTCCACCAGCTCGTTCAAAAAAAGTTGCATCCAATCTATATGTTCCTGCGTCTAATTCTAAACCTGCACTCGTTACAGTTCTAACACCATGTAGGCCGTCATTATCAACGATTTGAATACCATCTAAAAATAGAGCACTTCCATCATCTGAACTTGTTCTAAATCTATAGGTACCCGCTAATGTAATGGTGAGATATGTTTCATACTTAACAGCATAATCACTTCCATTATCTATTAAGCCAGGATTTATATCGCGCGCTATACCATGGGAAGTTAAGTTATTTGAATTAAATCGTTGATTGCCAATATTAAAACCTGCTGTGTTTAAAGTGCTTGGAGAGTTTGATAAATCATAATATTTATATATCCACCCATTTGCAAAAAACCCTCCGTCACCGACGATAATATCATCTCCATCACCGCCATTTATAAGGTCATTGTTACTTGAGCCTTTGATTGTGTCGTGACCATCATTGCCATTTAATATATCATTACCAGCATCACCTGAAATAAAATCATCCCCTACACCAGCATCAATTGTATCAGCGCCCAATCCGCCTTCAAGAAAATCATTGCCTGCACCACCGTTTAGATAATCATTCCCTGACTGACCCAATAATATATCATTTCCGCTACCACCAAAAAGAATATCATTATCCGCACCACCATCTAAAATATCATCACCACCATAGCCATAAAGTGTGTCATTGCCTGTACCACCAAATAAAATATCAGCGGCATTATCATCATTCATCAGACCTGCATTCCATTCGATAAAATAACCTCTAATATCAGAAGAAGCATTATTCCCATCTGGAAGATCACCAAATCCTTGTGTATTCCCAACTAGGTGCAATGCATCTTGACCACCGCCTAAATTATTTGGTTGTCCTGGTCGCCACGGTGCAAAAGCATTATTCATGGCTGTCGAACCACTAGAAAACTGCATTCCTGCTTCTACCCCACCAAGCCATCGCCATTCTCCTTCAACGGCAAAATCAGAACCACCTAAGAATACGTGATTATTACCAGCACTTACGCCAGATAAATTTGTTAAAAATGTTGCCTCCAATGCTGTCGTAACATTTGCCAGATGACCATTTATACCATTTAAGGAACTAGTCGTCGCGCCTGCTATTGCCTGATTATAAGTTGCAAAATCTTGTGCTACAAATTCATAAAAACTATTAGTATTAGCATTAAATTCTAATGCTGGATTGGCTCTTAAGGTGGTATAGATTTCTTGTGGGGTCAGGCCGTTCCCATGAAGAATATCATTGCCTGCGCCGCCATTAATGGTGTCTGTGCCATTGCCGCCAATCACCACATCCGCGCCTGCGCCGCCATCAAGGGTGTCATTGCCATCATGACCATTGAGCAAGTCATTCCCCGCGCCGCCGCGTAAGATATCATCATCATTTAAGCCATAGAGTGTGTCATTGCCATCCCCGCCATCAAGGATATCATTGCCATCATTGCCGACTAGAACATCATCATCATCGCCACCAAATATTGTATCATCCCCATTCCCACCATAAAGCAAGTCATTGCCTGCGCCCCCATCAAGGGCATCATTGCCTGCGCCGCCGCTTAAATTATCGTCGCCATCATCACCAAACAGGCTGTCTATTCCATTACCGCCCGCAAGGCGATCATTGCCCGATCCGCCAATTAGAATATCATTGCCATCATTACCGCTAAGGTTGTCATTCCCATTACCGCCATAAAGCGTATCATTGCCATTCCCCCCATAAAGATGGTCATTATCACCCCCGCCATAAAGCGTATCATCACCCTCTTCACCAAAGAGACGATCATCGCCCGCATCACCGAAGAGTAAATCATCACCCGCGCCACCGCGTAAGATATCAAGCCCTGCACCGCCACTAACCCGATCATTCCCTGCCCCCAAATACGCGGCATCGCGCCCATCAAGCATGGTAAAAATCTCATCCGTGGTGGAGCTTCGATCAGAGAATCTATTGTTTGTGGCATCAAAGGTTTGCGTGGCGCCTGCTATAAATAAGGCGCTTGCGGGGCTATTGGGTTCAAATAAGAAGGTTGGGTTTACCACATCAACCGTGGCGGTTTGACCACTGGTCAGGGTGTCGGTCGAAAGATAATTATTCTTGGAAACAAAGCGATTATCAATTTTTACGCTATGGATCTCAATCGTGCGCCCTGCCTCGGCTCCATCATTTAAAAAGCGAAACGATAAGGAGGTTGGCAATGCGCCACCATAATTGATATTGAGAATATAAGAAGACCCCGCAGATGAGACAGAATAGCTGTTGAATAACGTGCCATCCTCATACACCTCCAAAATAGGCATCGCACCAGTATACGATCCCAATAATTCTAGCTCTAAGGTATATGTCCCTGCCATTTAAATATTTATGTTCCCTTGTTATCCTCTTAAGCTTGATAAAATGCTACAGATACACCTCTCAAAGCTTACCTATAGAATACAACAGAATGATTGAAAAATCGTTAAAATTTACATGGTTTAATATTTTTAACGATTAACTGTTCTCTTTTTATTAGAAACTCGAGGGATATTTTGGCCAAAATTGTAGCGGTTGCATAGGCGTGCTCAGAGGAGGATTATTATAGCCCGAACCCAAACAAAAAGTTTTAA
Organism: uncultured Alphaproteobacteria bacterium; assembly: GCA_963803555.1. Taxonomy (GTDB): domain Bacteria; phylum Pseudomonadota; class Alphaproteobacteria; order Micavibrionales; family Micavibrionaceae. The sequence continues at coordinate 300,407 of CAWDMZ010000001.1, forward strand.
ATGTGCTATCCATACTTGCAAGAAGTGCTGTTGGTGCCGCCTGGGTAATAAGTGCGTCAGGTTTAATAAGATCAAACATACTGCGCCAAGATTGTATAAGTTTTAATAAATTTTGTGGATCTTCATATCCACATCCCCTCAAATCATCAGCATAAGTAAGAGGTTGGTCAGCAGCTAATGTAGCAGGATAATGAGGCGCTTGAAAAAGCCTGTTGCCTATATTTTTTTTTAATTCTTGGGCTACATTTACGTTTTTTAATGCAAAAAAAACCTCCCACCCTTGTTATGATAAATTATTAGCAACATCTAATATTTGGGTGACATGACCAAAATTATTTCCTAATTCCCATGCAAATAAGGCACGCATTTTAATTTTCCAAGTAAACCATATTATTATAACTGTAAATACATATAAAAACTATTCAACTATAATTTGCCATTAAAAGCACCTCATCAGATTAAAATATAATTTTTAAATACTATAAAACCAGTCCAAAAATTTTTAAACCTCTAATACAGAGTCAGTTCATTGTCAAAAGCGCACTTTCAAGGTTTTTATAATTTTCTGATTGTGCTCGCAAATCTACTGTTACGATGCTGTAATTGGTTATATTTACGATTGTAAATGCCTATATATCCTTGCTCTTTCACCAAAAAAACCTATCGCTGAAGATAAAAATAATATCACCTTCAGTATTCTAATATTGGGAGTATTCTTTTCCTGACACGTTTATTATTTTCTCTCTATCTTTAAAATGTTATGAATGTAGATAATTTAACTATCAATTTTTAGCGAGCGTCCATGAAAGAAAGTCCCCTTTTAGAAGTTTTTATGAATATTGGCTTTTTCTTAATCATCGCTGCGCTTATCATTCCATTATTAAAAAAATTCAAAGTCCCTCCTGTTTTAGGTTACCTAATGGCAGGAATAATTTTTGGTCCTTTTGGATTGGGCGAATACGCAAGTGAATTTTCAGTACTTCAATATGTTACCTTGCAAGATAGCAACAATCTCAAACTTCTATCAGAATTGGGTATCGTGTTTTTATTATTTGTCATTGGTTTAGAAGTAACACCGCGTAAATTATGGCAGATGAAGGGATTAGTATTCGGGCTTGGGATGGCGCAAGTTCTAATTACATCGCTGATTATTGGTGTAATTGCATATTTATGGGGAAATTCTATCCAAGCTTCAATTTTGTTGGGTCTGGGATTATCATTATCATCTACAGCGATCATCACACAATGGTTGCATGAGAAAAAATTATTCAATACACGTGCTGGTAACACCAGCTTTAGTATTTTGCTTTTTCAAGATTTGGCCGTTATTCCAATCTTGCTGCTCATCACAATATTTTCTGTAAATATGGGCGATGGCTTAGTCGGCTATATTTCCTTTTTACTTCTTAAGATGATGTTAGCCATCGCGGCTATAATTATTTTTGGTAAATATTTTGTTCGACCCATTTTTTCTTTTTCGAACAAATATGGCGGGTCAGAAGTATTTATTGCATTAAGCCTGCTTGTTATTGTTGTCAGTTCGTCAATTGCGGGCATGGTGGGATTATCCCTTGCATTGGGTGCGTTTATCGGAGGGTTATTGCTAGCCGAAACACAATATAGCCATGAAATATCATCGCTCATCGTACCCTTTAAAAGTATGCTGTTAGGGATCTTCTTCATGGCTTTTGGAATGTCTATTGATGTTCAATATATAATGGAAAGACCTGCTTTATTGTTATTGTCTGTTGTTGGCTTATTGAGTATTAAAGGGTTTATTATTTATATATTATGTCGCTTATGGCGTGTCCCTAAAGCTGCGGCAACTGAAAGTGCAATTTTACTACCACAAGCCGGGGAGTTTGGCTTACTCGTCGTAGGCTCTGCCATCACTTTTGGGATATTAGATAATAATGTTGGTCAATTTATGTTTTTAACGATTGGTCTGACCATGTTTTTAACGCCTTTAATGACCCCTGTGTCACAAAAAATCGGAATTTCTTTATATAGAAAAGAAACCCAAGCGGGCTTTATTGATAATCATAAACCTGATGATGATTTAAGTGGGCATGTTGTTATCTTAGGCTATGGACGTATGGGGCAAAGCGTTGCTGAAATCCTTTCTACCGAAGGTATTAAATGTATTACCTTTGAAAATAATATTGATTGTATTAATCAGGCTAGAAAGAAAAATATCCCTGTTTTCTATGGCGATGTTACACGAAAGGCTACCTTAAAAGCGGCTAGAGTTGATACAGCTAGCTCTGTGATAATTACCATTGATAATACCAATTCTATTCAAGAAATTATTAAAAACATTAGAGAGGTATCGGATGACGTTGCATTGATTATTAGAACGCGCAAAGTAAATGATTTAGATGAAATGGATTTACCAGATAAAACCTATATCGTGCCTGAATATTTATCCGCAGGCCTTATCCTCGCTGAAAAAGCGCTAGAATATTCTGGATATAGCCCTGAAGAAGCTCATATTATTGTTAAGAATGAAAGTTAAAGGTGTAAATTTACTAATCCGCTACGCCAGGCCGACTTATTAATCTTATTCAGCAAGGCTGTATTGATTTGAGGATAATAACGTACTTTATTTTGGATGAAGCAGACCGCATGTTGGATATGTGATTTATCAATGATATTAAAAAATCATACTTAACATTCCAAAGGAACGTTAAGTAACCTAAAGTCTGACTATTTTTTACTTACACTATGCCATCCAATTGGCCTGATGTTTCTAATATTGTAGGGTCAAGACCTGCTCCATTTGTAATTAGGGCAACAGCTTGAAAGTTCACTCCATTTATTGTCCCATCAGCGTCAATTTGCATGACTGAATCACTGCCAGTATCTATAAACTGAACAAAATTTGTAATATCTGAAACTCCTTTATTATATCCAGTAAGAAGATCACTGATATCTATTACATCACCATCTAAAATATTAAAATCTGCTATTGTGTCTTGGGCATCAAATGCTGATGCTGTGTCAAATACAAATCTATCGCCACCCTCACCGCCATATAATATATCAGACCCACCCTCACCATAAAGAATATCATCGCCGCGCAAACCATATAGGGTATCATCACCAGCGCCACCATATAGTTTATCGGCATCACCAAAATCAACTTGATAAACATAAAAAGATCCACCATCATCATTTCCACCAGCGCCAATAAAAATTTTATTACCTGAAATATCCAAGCTATTACCAAAAAAGTCGTTTGCTTCTGGCGTTGGGTCATAAAGAGTATGAAGTAGGTCACCAGATATCAGATCATAAATATTAACTGAGCCTGCATAGGCTCCATACGTATCATCATAACCTACACCAACGACTGCATAATCCCCTTCAACCGCTAAAGTCCTTCCAAAAAAATCACCTGACTTTGGTGTTGGGTTATTTAAAGTATGAAGAAGCGCTCCTGTACTTAAATCATATATGTAAGCTGATCCTGCATTCACAGCACCAGTATCATCAGAATGTGCGCCAATAAGGATATAATCTTCAAACGTAGCAGAGAAATAGCCAAAAGAATCATTTGCTTGTGGTGTTGGATTATTTAAAGTGTGTAAAAGAGTGCCAGTCGCTAATTCATAAACATGCAAAGATCCTGCTCTACTCACACCAGTATCATCATTCTCTGAATAGATAAGGGCGTAATTCCCTTCAATTTTTACAATTCTTCCAAATGAATCATTTGTTGTTGGTGTTGGGTTATTTAAAGTATGCAGCAGTGCCCCTGTTGTCATATTATAAATATAGGCCGAACCCGCACTGACAGCCCCTGTATTATCACCAGCAGCGCCAACCAAAGCATAATTTCCAGATGCGTCTATTGATGTGCCAAAAAAATCATTACTCTCTGATGTTGGATTAATAATTGAGTGTAATAAGTTACCAGTCAGTAAATCATAAATATAAAATGATCCTGCATTTGGTGAAATATTATCATCTTTGAAAGAAGTAATAACAGCGAAATCGCCAGATATAGCATTATATAATCCAAATCTATCTGCAAAATCAGGTGTTGGATTATCAAAAGTATATAAAAGTGCGCCTGTTTCCACATTATAAACATACGCAGACCCTGCAGCAGATTGTCCTCCCACATTTTGATCATCTACTCCAATAAGTGCATATTTATCAGATACAGCTAATGTTTCACCAAAACCTTCAAAGAAACTAGGAGTAGGATTATAAAAACTATGAAGGATTGTATTCGTCGCTAAATCGTAAATATGCGCCGCCCCAGCTGCATTTGCGCCAGTATCGTTACCTGATTCACCTATTAACGCAATATCTCCAGAAACGACTAAATACCCACCAAAATTATCATTAAGTTCTGGTGTAGGATTATCAATTGTATACAGCAAGGAGTAAGGGGCGGTTGCAGTTACTACATTCCCATAAATAACATCATTTCCTGCACCACCATTAATTAAGTTATTATTATTATCACCAAATAACGTAAGAGAATTTGTCACGGGTTTCGATGAAGTGAATTGTTGAGAAAAATTGGACGTTGAGTAATTAGAAGAATTAAAATTATCTCGATAACTTATTCCTGTACCTGTTTTAAGTGTGTCAATAAAACTATCCATAAATTGCATACCAAGAAATGAAAAGTAATTTTCTGCATGCTGACTATAAAATAGTGATGGGCTTAATTGACCCAATTGTAATAATTGACTGGCACTGAAATTATCACTCATTAGGGGAGATGCGTTTAAGTCTGTCAGATTAAAATTTAGCTGTCCAAGATTATTTGATTCAATAGTATTAGGCTTACCACCAATAAAATTGGAAGGAATTGTAAAATTGCTTTTATTTAGAACTTCTTCGATAAGATTTTTATTATCATCTATAAGCGTGAGATCTATATTTTTATCTTTATCAGGGCTATCTTTTTGATTTGACATAGCGTCGTCCATGATATTATTTTTATCAATATCATTTTCTATCGTTATTACCTTTTCTGCATTTTGATCCATATCTGTGCCCTGACTAACATTATAGGTATCAATAGTTAATAAAAATTAAACTCAATAAAAAAATTTAAACCTTATAATTATACAATTGTTCAATCATTAAGATAAGGGCATCATTAAATGCGCTTGAAGCTTAATTAAAATAAACTTTAAAAAGTAACAAGAAACCGCTAATACCATATTATGAGTTTTGAAATCTTTCTTGCAACTGCGCCTGGTTTAGAAACCGCCCTTTATGATGAAGTGCGTAAGAAAGGTTTTAAAAAAGCAAAAGCGACCAAAGGTGGCGTTACAATTGAAGGCGGATGGCCCGAAATATGGCGTGCCAATTTATGGGTGCGGGGTGCATCACGTGTTTTGGCTCGTGTTACATCGTTTAAAGTTTTTCATCTTAAAGATTTGGCCGCCCTTACCCGAGAAGTTGTATGGTCTGATATCCTCAATCCCGAACATTCATTTCGCGTTGAAGTAAGCTGTTCTAAATCACGCATATATCATTCAGGCGCAGCGCAAGAACGTATAGGGCGTGCCATTAGCGATAGCTTAAATATTGCTCCCTCCCCAGAGTTTGAGATAAAAATTATGGCCCGCATTGACCATGATCAATGCACACTCAGCGTCGATACATCGGGTGAATTACTACATAAACGTGGCTATAAAACTGCGATTAATAAAGCACCAATGCGCGAAAATATGGCCGCACTTTTTCTTCAACAATGTGGGTATCAGGGAACAGAACCTGTTTATGACCCCATGTGTGGGTCTGGTACATTTATTATTGAAGCTGCTGAAATTGCGGCGCGTTTAAATCCAGGACGGTTGAGGCATTTTGCCTTTGAAAAACTTGTTTCTTTTGATCCACACGCATGGGAAAACATGCGAAATGTTAAGCGTCAGGCGCAAACTGACCTTAATTTTTATGGCAGTGACCGTGACAATGGTGCCGTAAAAATGAGTATGGAAAACGCCGCGCGCGCGGGTGTTGAAAAACGAACAGAATTTAAACAACAAACAATTAGCGATATAACCCCACCAACGCAAACATCTGGTCTTGTTATTTTAAATCCACCCTATGGTGGTCGTATTGGGGATAAGCAAAAATTGATGCCACTCTATCAAACTTTGGGTAAAGCTTTATTAAATCATTTTGCAGGGTGGCGCGTTGGTATTGTTACAGATGATAGATCTCTGGCTCAATCAACAGGTTTATCTTTTCTACCATTAGATGCACCCGTCCAACATGGTGGATTGCGCGTGCATTTATTTCGTACCGATATTATCCAATAAAATCCTATTTTTAAGAAAGTCTTTAAAAATTATGATAACCATTCAAGACCTTATTGATGATTTAGCCAGCGGATGCAAAACAAAAGATAATTTTCGTATCGGGGTGGAACATGAACAGTTTACTTTTGATATCAAAACTAATGCCCCCCTTCCCTATGACGGTAACCCTGGAATTATACAGCTTTTAGAAAAGTTTTCTGACACTTATGGCTGGAAGAAAATTTTTGAGAATGAAAATCTTATCGCCCTTAAAGATGGCGAGGGGAATTTTATCACGCTTGAGCCAGGGGGGCAGTTTGAATATTCGGGCGCACCCATGAAAACCGTTCAAGATGCAAAAGATGCAATGGATAAATTTTATAAAGATTTAGACATCGTCGCAAAAAAATTAGGGATTGGTTTTCTTGCCAAAGGATTTCACCCCACATGGCCATTAAATAAAATTCACCAAATGCCAAAACAACGCGCCATAATTATGGATGCGTACATGCAAAAAATTGGCGGCATGGGAAAAGACCTGATGTATCGTGCCTGCACCGCGCAAGTGAACCTTGATTATAGTAGTGAAGCGCATATGGTCAAAAATTTGCGGCTTGCCCTTGCGCTACAACCTGTTGTTATTGGCTTAATGGCAAACTCCTCCTATAAAGAAGGAAAAGATGTTGGCTATGCCAGTTACCGCTCCCATCTTTGGAATAATACGGATTCTGATCGGTGCGGCATCCTTCCCTTTGCATTTGAACAGGGGATGGGATTTGCACGATATGTGGAATATGCCCTTGATGTTCCTATGTATTTTATTTGTCGGGGCGGTCAACATATTGATGTATCAGGATTATCCTTTCGTGATTTTATGGCGGGGAAGTTAAAGGGGCATGAAGGTGAATATCCAACAATAAATGATTGGCACGATCATTTGTCCACCTTATTTCCCGAAGTGCGCCTTAAACATTATTTAGAATTGCGTGGGGCGGATTGCCATGACCCTAAAATGGTATATGCCATGGCCGCCTTTTGGGCAGATTTGTTCTATGATGGTGACAAGGGTAGTAAAGCGTGGGATTTTGTCAAAAACTGGACGGTTCAAGACCATCAAGAAATACGCAATACCGTCCCAAAAATGGGGTTAGATACGCCAAAACCCGATGGCCAAAAATTACTTAATTTGGCAGATAACATTTTACGTATGCTATCAAATGATTTTTTGAAACCATTTGAAGAAATCATTAGAAATAAAGATTTTTAATAATAGGGTTTAAATTAGCTATAAAATATAAATTGAGATTAAATGATATAATGATAAACTTATTCCAATATAAAAAGGATATATGGCGTGAGCAAAGAAAATATTACATTTCAAAAAATTGGAAATTATGAATATCCAGGATCGCCCGTTCATACCCACGCTAAACGATATTATTCTCGAATTGTTCGGTTGTTAAAAAATGATGATGATCAAGCATACATCGCACAAGATGATTTGGATAATGTTGCACAAGAAAAAATTGACCAAATTGTAACCCTCCCCGCCTATGGCAGCCTGATGGAGGAATTAGACAATACAGTGCATGATTGGGCAAATAATGATGATGCCGCCGATCAATTTAAGCTTATTATTCTTCCTTCGGGCGATAATGATTTGGTCGCAAGGTGGGCAAAACAAAAAAAATTTAAAATTTTAAATGCGCCTGACAAAAAATATCTTATGTCCGATTTTGAACATTTTGAAATTAATCTCCAAGATAATGATGGTTTGCTTGTTATTCCCCGATTGGAAAAATGGTTTTTACGTCATCGGAATGGCCTTGCCACAATTCGCTATCTTTTTAAATATTTACAAGAAAATGATATAAAATGCCTTATTGGATGCAATAGCTGGGCGTGGCAATTTTTACAAAAATCATTAAATCTTCAGTTTTTTCTACCCGAAGGGCTTATGTTTGAACCCTATACCCAAGACCGTTTAGAAACTTGGTTTAAATCAATGGTTGAAGATACAAAAATTGATAATATCAGCTTTAAATCTACAAAAAAAGGGGATGATATTTTTGAAAAAGATGATGAAGATAATTTAAAACATGATTATTTAAAAGAATTAAGCGCACAATCATTGGGTATTCCATGGGTTGCGTGGCATTTATGGCGAAAATCTTTACGAACAAAAAATGATGACTTCTACGGATCAATCAACCTTATGGGTTGCCGCATTAGATGAATTTTTATTGCCTGAAAAAAACAACGAAAATGTCCTTTTGGTTTTGCACGCCTTGTTGATCCATTCATATTTAACGGTTGAAGAATTAGAATTGGTATTGCCCTCGATTCAAACCGAAAACATCATTCCCCTTTTATTAAAATCAAACTTTGTTGAGAAGAATGAGGAGGGGGAGATTTCATGTGCTATTTGTGCCTACCCTTCTATTCGTAATGTTCTTTCCTCTGCGGGCTTCCCCCTTGATCGGCTATAACTATGGATAAATTAGATTCTACAAAAGTAAAAGCGACACAACTTTTAAACGATATTCAAGATATTAGCTTTATTCAAATTGGGCTTATCATCTTTGGTGCGTGGTTTTTAATATTTTTTATTCGTAAAACTTTTCCCTTATTGGCAGAACGGGGGCCAAGCCAAATTCGATTATATCTTTTGGGTGCAGTTCCCATTATTCGTTTATTTTTAATTATTTTATCTATTGTTTGGATTATTCCTTTAATTTTTAATATTACCTTTCAAAACTTCCTCTTTATTGCGGGGGGTGCCAGTGTCGCAATCGGTTTTGCCTTCAAAGATTTTGTTAGCAGCGTTATCGCAGGCGTAGTTGCTATTATCGAACGTCCTTATCGCCCCGGTGATTGGGTCGAAATTGATGGTGATTATGGGGAGGTCAAATCCGTTGGTATGCGTGCCATTACCATTATAACCGCATCGGACGATACGATTGTGATACCCCATGAAAAAATTTGGACAAAAAATATTTCTAACGCCAATGATGGTGCGCGAACCTTAATGTGCGTTATCGAATTTTATCTGGAGCCCAATCACGATGGCAAAATGGTTAAAAATAAATTTTATGATGTGGCCATGACCAGCGCCTTTTTAAATTATGATAAACCTGTAAAAATTGTGGCCGACCAAACCATGCAAGGAACACGCTATAAAATAAAATCATATCCCTTTGATTTACGCGACCAATTTGAATTTATCACAGATATCACCATACGATCAAAAGAGGCGTTAAAGGAATTAGGCATCAAAGAAATCTCATTCCCCATCGGACAGGAAGAAAAATCATCAAACTAATCAGGCTTTATTCTTTGATATCTTGATAAAGACAAAGGCAAAGAAAAGCATAAAGATAAAATCATTCGGGCCATAAATACTATAAAAAATGCCTGATAAAATATCTTTTTCATAAATTTCGGATAAAGATTGCGTTGTGATTAAGCTTAACCATGCAATCACATAAACTAATTTTTCTATTATAAAAATACCAATTAACCAGCGTATATTTTTGTAAGAATGGCAAACTACAATATAAGCCGCCCCCCATAATAGGATTGAGATTAAACCAAAAAACCCCATGACAGAAGGCTGCACCCCCATCATCACATCATTGGTTAAAAATTTGGAGCATAAAAGAACACCCAAAACATTGCTCACCCCCGCCGCGATAAAGCCCAGCGGTATCAGTTTATTATAATTCATAGCGGATTGATCCAATGGTTTTTATTTCGTCATCTTCATTTTCATAGATATAATTTATTCCCGCGTTCAACGATAACCCACGCGCCATATCAAAACGCGATCCAAAGGCAACGGATCGTCTATTCATATTATTAAAACGCCCCAATCCCCCTTCTAACGAGAAATTATATGCCCCATATTGATATCGTGTTCCTAATGATCCAAAAATATGGTTATTGCCATCATTAGTATTGGTCAAATTATAATCAATATTCTCATACCCAATTTGGGCATCATATAATAAACTACCATGGATATATTCCCCGATTAATGTCCCGCCATAGGTATCGGCATCCAAACCAAATTTTGAATTTTCGGATAAATTACCGCGCCTAAATCGTGCGCCCAAAATATAATTGTTAATCCCGATGGGACGTTCAAAATTTAACCCTGTTTCAAAATATCCCTCTTTATCTGCGGTTGCTGAAAAAAGATAAGAATTAAACTTAACGGCATAATATAACCCCGCCTCATCCAATTGCCCCAAAAAATTATTGTTGGCGAGGAAGGCATTACCCACACCCCGATCACGGCGAACATTTTCTGCTACGCTTTGGGTTACATTCCCAAGGGATAATATCCCCCATTCATCGGACACAAATAATGCCAAATTATCGGAATATTTATCATCCCCCAACCGATTAAGGCGTGAGAAATATTGAACCCCCACTTGCCAACTATTGGGTAATTCTGTTTCAAATTTAAAATTTCCTGCAACAAAACTGTTATAGGTATCTTCTTCAGTTTTTAAATTATACTCAACCGCCTGATCCGCCAATAAATTTGCATTTAAGGTGGCGGGGCCGATTGCCACGGCTAACGGTTCTTCAAAAAATGAAAAATCATCATAATTAATCGGTACAGATTGCCCATCGGCAAAGGCAGGTTGAATGGTGAAGGCTGTTATTACACAACAAAATTTAAAAATATTTTTATTCATGCCTAAACAACCTTTTTAAAACTGTTGTTAAAAACATAATCTGCCAAATTCCTGCCGCATCTTAACCCTTCAATCGCATCGGATTCCCAATGGATACCCCCAAATTCGCGACTATCGCTTCCTTCTTGTGCGGCCGCCCAAAGGCTAGTGAAACTACGCTTTATATCGGTTAATTGTGAGGGCCAATTGACCAAATCGGGGGATCGGCTTGAAAATTTTACCGCATCCGTCCCAATGCAAAGGGCAAGCATACGTGCAGAAACTGCACTAAATGTCGAATGTCCCGATGTATAGGCGGGGAAATTTGGCGTGGGGATAAGGCTCTGCCATCGTGCAGCCCCTTGTCCCATAATTTGGGCATTGCCAAACTCATCGGCACGTTGGCGAATGGCTGTTTCGGGACGTAAAATATCATGCTTATATTTACTATCCCATGTTGTGATCGCGGCATCTGCCTGTGCCAAACTCATCATTGCAAAAATTTTTGCACGTTCAATCAATGGCATATTAATTTCTTGGGTGACGTTCATGGCAATAATTTGCCAATGCCCTGGCGGGGTCACGCCGCGCGGGCCATCTTCCCAAAAAAATGCAATTTGTGTTTGGTCTGCGGTACGCGTGGCACTATCACTTGCGCCAATGGCTTTTATTTTCTGATATTCACGTGCAAATTCTGGGCTTTTTGGGTCGGGGAAATCAGGGGCAAGGAATTGATTTTTATCATTCATCACCCATGGCATCTGCGCCCCCCAGCCGGGCAATGCACCACGGTTAAAATTGGTAAAGGCGGGTCCATTTTCTGCCCCATAAAATGGGCCTGTTGGTGCCCATCTTAAAACATCTTTACGCCGTGGATATCGACCGAGGTAAAAGTTGGCTTTATTGGGTTGCGCCCCATCATTAACCCGTAATTCTTTAACGCGTGCGGCGGCAGTTTTACCAATTTTGATGGCATTTGTTTTTGCACTGCTGCCTTCATACCCGCTTAAAAATAATTGTCGGTCAAAGGTGAATTTTGATTGGAACGCCTCCTCCATCGCATAAGACATGGCAACGCCATAGGCAACATCTAAATCTGCCACTTGTGATGTGGTAAATTGTGAAAATTGAGATTGATATTTTTTCTCAACCGCATTCACAGCCAAAAATCCCGCTAAATGCCCCATGGCAAAGGCACGCGTTGCCTGTGGTGGTGGAACAGATTGGTTTCGCACCGCTTGTAACATAATATCAGTCCAGCGATAGACAACATTGTTATTCTGCGGTTCAACAATTTTATGAATATAGGATTGCGGCGATGATACCGATGATGAACACGCACTTAACAACGGTAAAGATGTGGTAAGCGCAAAGGCGGTGGAGCCATAAGCCATATTTTTTATAAAATCGCGTCTAGAAAAACTTTTAATCATGATGCCTATTATTATCTTTAATTCCTAATTTATTCTTAAAGAATACCGTTTTTTAACTTTGAAAAAAATTTTTATAAGTTAAATTTGAGATTTTATTCTTATTCGTTATCCTTGTAGCTTATCTAAAAAAACTTGCCCATATTTATCTAATTTTGACTGACCCACGCCGGGGACATCGTTCATTGCCTTTAACGAAAGGGGTTTGTGCAAAATCATTTCGATCAAAGTCTTATCGTGAAACACAACATAGGGCGGGACATTATTTTCTTTTGCAATACTCATCCGCAATGCCTTTAACTCTATAAATAATGTTTGGTCTGTTTCATTTTCAAGAAGAAGCGTGACATCTTTTTTAATATTATCTTGGGAAGATGCACTTTGCTTTGTTTTTGGCTCAACCCGAATTTGTAAAGGAGGCTTGGTTTTTAAAAACACAACACCCTCTTGCGTAATTTTTATCGCCCCATAGGCATCCATATCGACAAATAAAAACCCACGCGCGACTAATTGACGGATCAGGCTTTGCCATTCTTTACTGGAATGTTCTGTTCCAATACCAAAAGTGCTAAGGGATTGATGCCCTTGCTTTTCAATACGTTCATTCACCTTGCCCAGCAGTACGTCAATTACATACCCACTACCATATAATTGACCCGTGCGCAGGATGCAGGATATAATTTTTTGTGCGGCAATTGCCCCATCAAATGTTTGCGGCGGATGCAGGCATGTATCACAATTGCCACACGGCTCCCCATCATCATCAAAGTAATTGAGCAACACTTGCCGACGGCAGGTTGCGGTTTCGCAATACCCCAAAAACGCGGTTAATTTTTGACGCTCAATTCGTTTTTGTTCTTCGGGCGCATCAGACCCTTCAATCATTTGACGTTGCAATGCTAAATCTTGCAAGCCATAGACCATCCACGCAATGGCTGGCAGCCCATCACGCCCCGCCCGACCCGTTTCTTGATAATAGGCTTCTATATTTTTTGGCAGGTCTAAATGCGCCACAAAACGCACATCGGGTTTATCAATTCCCATGCCAAAGGCAATGGTGGCAACCATAATGATGCCTTCTTCTTTGATAAATCGTTCTTGATTATTGGCACGAATATTTGGGTCAAGCCGGGCATGATAGGGCAAGGCATTATATCCTTGTTGCGTTAGCCATTTTGCGGTTTCCTCAACCTTTTTACGCGATAGGCAATAAACGATACCACTATCCATTTCATGGCGCGCTTTTAAAAACCTTAGCAATTGGCTTTTGGGGTTGTCTTTAATCGCCGCATAATAGGTGATATTCGGACGGTCAAACCCTGCCACATATAATTTAGGCAGGGATAAACGATCAACAATATCTTTACGTGTTGCGGTATCCGCCGTTGCCGTCACCGCAATGCAAGGCGAATCGGGGTAGCGTGTGCGAAGTAACGATACTTGCCGATATTCGGGTCTAAAATCATGCCCCCATTGGGAAATACAATGCGCCTCATCAATCGCAAAAAGGGCAATTTTTATATTATCCAAGATATCTAAAAAATTATCATTCACCAAACGCTCGGGCGCAACATAGAGCAAGTCAAGCTTACCATTTTGTAAATCATTATAGGTTTCGCGCATTTGAGAATATTCAAGCCCCGAATGAATAGATGCCGCCTTTACCCCCGCCTCACGCAAGGCAACCACTTGGTCATTCATCAACGCAATAAGGGGCGATACAATAATCCCCGTCCCCTCCCGACAAATTGATGGAATTTGATAGCATAAGGATTTACCGCTACCCGTTGGCATTAAAACGGCGCAGCTTTTTCCATCAATTAAATTATCAATAATTTCGGCCTGTTGCCCCCGAAAATATTCATATCCAAATACAGATGATAATACATCTTTGGGGGATGGAGGTAAAATATCGGTAACATCTTGGGCGTTCATAGGTTAAGCATAAAGGAAATATATCTATGAAGTCTAACGGCAAAGCGCGAAGTCCAAAGTTTTCCTAAATAAATTGGAAAAAACCCTATCTTTTAAGATAATTTGGTGTAGATAGTGCGACTATAGCAAAACAAGGAATAAATTTATGAAAATTGGAATATTATCACGGGGCCCTAACTTATACTCCACCAAACGATTGGTCGAGGCGGCGCAAACACGCGGACATGAGGCACGCGTTATTGATGTTTTAAGTTGCTATATGAATATTTCATCGGAAAAACCAACCGTTTTTTACAAACGTAAAGGGGAGCGGGAGCAGTTAAAATTTGATGCCGTTATTCCGCGTATCGGTGCATCCGTCACCTCATACGGAACCGCAGTTTTACGCCAATTTGAAGTAGGGAAAGTATATTCCATCAATGAATCTGTCGCTATTTCTCGTTCTCGCGATAAATTACGTGCGCATCAGCTTTTTGCAAGAAAAGGGTTGGGTATGCCCATCACAGGATACGCAAACCGTGCCGAAGCCACAGAAGATTTAATCGAATTTGTCGGTGGCGCGCCCCTTATTGTCAAAGTCCTCAGTAGTACTCAAGGAAAAGGTGTCTTAATCGCCCAATCTGATAAAGCCGCAGAAAGCTTGATTAACGCTTTTCGTGATATTGGTACAGAATTTTTGGTACAAGAATTTATTAAAGAAGCGGGCGGCGCCGATATAAGGTGTTTTGTGGTAGGCGATAAGGTTGTTGCCGCAATGCAACGCACCGCAAAGGAAGGTGAATTCCGCTCCAACCTTCATATGGGTGGTACAGCCAAGGTTATCAAATTAAAACCCGAAGAACGATCTATCGCCGTTAAGGCGGCAAAAGTTATGGGCTTGGACTTGGCTGGTGTTGATATCGTCCGTTCCGAACGCGGGCCATTGGTGCTTGAGGTCAACTCCTCCCCCGGATTAGAAGGGATTGAAAAGGCAACAGGCAAAGATATTGCAGGTGCCATCATCGAACATATTGAAAAAGGGTCTGTAAAAGGTCCCAACGTTGGTCGTGGTAAAGGATAGTTTTCAAAATTATAATTTTAAGGATATGATATATAATGTCTAAAGATTTAATAATCGCAAACATATCTATCGAACCCGGCCAACGCAAACGCGTCTATTTGGATGTTGCCAAACTTTATGATTTTACCGACATGAATATACCGATAGAGGTAATTCGTGGAAAAGAAGAAGGCCCCATTTTATTTGTAAGCGGCGCAATCCATGGTGATGAAATAAATGGAACAGAAATCGTTCGCAGGCTTTTAACCAAAAAAGCGCTCAAAAATATAAAGGGTACATTAATCGCTGTTCCTATTGTCAATGTGCATGGCTTTAATACAAACTCACGCTATTTACCAGACCGCCGTGATATGAATCGAAGTTTTCCAGGATCAAAAAATGGATCTCTTGCAGGGCAGATGGCGCACGCGTTTTTAACTGAAATTGTTGAAAAATGTACCCATGGTATTGATCTTCATTGCGCCGCCATTAAGCGCAGTAACCTGCCCCAAGTGCGCGCCTGCCTTGAAGATCCCGAAGTCTTAAAGATGGCAAAGGCATTTAATGTTCCTGTTATCCTTCATTCCGAATTGCGTGATGGATCATTACGCGCAACCGCAATGGCACGTAAAATCCCTACCATTCTTTTTGAAGGGGGCGAAGCCTTACGTTTTAATGAAAAAACAATAAAAAGTGGTGTACAAGGCGTCTTAAACGTCATGCGAAACCTTGGTATGCTCAAGCCATTAAAAAAAGAAGCTGTCCCACATGATGCCTTTATCGCCCGTTCCAGTCATTGGCTGCGCGCCCCGCATAGTGGTATTTTATCTGTCAAAGTAAATTTGGGCGCAAGGGTTAAAAAAGAACAGGTTTTAGGTATTATTTCTGATCCTTTTGGGCGCGAAAAACACCAGATTACCGCACGCCGCACCGGTATTGTGATCGGCATTGCCACCATGCCCCTTCTTAATCGGGGGGAGGCAACATTTCACATCGCCACCTTTGAAGATTCAAATACTGTGGAAGAACACGTAGATTTATTTGAAGAACAATATGGGCTGGGCAGTGGTGAGAGATTTTTGGATTAATCCGCTTGTTTCACGCGAATTTTGTCACTGCCAACTTTACTGCCGTGCAATGCCTTGATGGCCTCTTCCCCTTCATGATCCAATGCCATATCAACAAAACCAAATCCTTTTGATTTTCCTGTTTTGGAGTCCATCACCAAACTGCATCCTTTGATATTGCCGTACGCTTTAAATAATTTTGCCAAATCATTTTCGGTAAAATTACGGGGTAAATTGAGGGCCATTAGTTTCATGAGAATAACTCGTTATTTTTGTTAAGATGTGGTTATATGACATACCTAAACCATTAGCCCAAAAAATAACAAGAAAATAATATGATATTAGATAAACTTCCCTCTATTGATGAATTTTACAATAAATATTGGGGGAAAAAACCTTTTATCGTACGCGGTGCAATTGATACCAAATTATTTAAAGATTTTATTGATGGCGATACCCTTGCAGGATTGTCGTTAGAAGACGATATAAAATCAAGAATTGTAACCACCTCATCAAATGGCAATGAATGGACGTGCAAGCATGGCCCATTTGAAGACAATAAATTCTCCACCCTAGGGGATCAGAATTGGAGCTTACTGGTTCAAAATGTTGATCAATACCATGAACCAACCGCCACCTTATTAAATAGTTTTGATTTTTCACCCCGTTGGCTTTTGGATGATATCATGGTTAGCTATTCGGCGATGGGCGGCACGGTTGGCCCCCATATTGACAGTTACCATGTTTTTTTGGTTCAGGGGCAAGGCCGCCGTTCATGGCGCATTGGCAATACGTCCATTAAAAATGAAAAATATATTGAAAATATTGAATTAAAAGTTTTAAAAGATGGCGTAGATGGGGATGAGTACGAGGTCACAATGGGTGATATCATCTATATCCCCCCCAATTTTGCCCATGAAGGAAAAACAATTGAGGAGGCGATGACTTTTTCAGTCGGTTTTTTAGGGCCAAAAATGTCTGAACTGCTTATCGACTATGGCTATTATTTAGAAGAGAATGAAACCGATAATAAACGATATAGTGGGGAAGGTTTAACTGCAAAAAACGCGGGACAAACCATAGCGAACGATACAACATCTTCATTACAAAATACGATGATGAATACCTTAAAAGCAGATAGTTTTTCAAAATGGCTGGTGCAATATTTTATCAACCGACACGATGAAATCTAAATAAGTCTAGCTTTCAATTATTTGACAATTGCCTTTTTCAAGGCTTAATTTCTTACGCTTGATAATATCGCCCTGCACAACAGTTAACTGACTTTCATCATCAGAAACTTTTTGAACCCCTAACACTTCAAATTCTATTACATCTGATATCGTGGTAACCCTACCCGTCACCTCCTGCTCCCCAATTTTATCGCGTTTCCCTCGTGGCTTATTCGGGGCGGCCCAAATTGGCTCATTCCATTTTAAAACATCGTTTACTTTGAACATACTGCTTGGCTCAACTTCTTTAAATTGTAACAAAATTATTACTTACCCTTATTCTTTTTCTTTTCTTGTTTTAGTGCTTTTTTTTCTGCAGGTGTACGGGTTGGTTCTTTTTTAACATTCTTTTTTGAATCTTGGGTTTTAGCCATTTTTTTCTCTTTTCTTTTAAATTTTATCTTTTTAAATAAAGGGGACGTAAAGTTGATATTATATTAAACCAAGGTAAAGCGCTAAGAAAATCATCTTTTTAGGCAATTCATATAATTATTAAAAAACCTTACCTTTTTCGCCATTTATATGCCATAAGGGCGGCAAAGATGAAGGCGTACCCATGTTAAATATCACCAACCTCAGCTACCAAATCGGTCCACGCACCATTATCGATGATGGAAATGTCTGCGTGATGGATGGGTGGCGCGTGGGTGTCATTGGGCGCAATGGTGCGGGTAAATCAACCTTATTCAAACTGATCGCAGGCGACCTCACCCCCGATGGTGGGGAGGTCAGCATCAGCTCGGGTCAAAATATGGGTATGGTACGCCAAGATATGCCCGAAACGGATGAGCCGCTATTGAATGTGGTTTTATCCGCAAACCAAGAAATGGCCGATCTGTGGCATCGGGCGGGAACAGAAACCGATGGCAACAAAATTGCTGAAATTTATCAACGTCTTGATGATATTGGTGCTTACAGCGCGCCCGCAAAGGCATCGATGCTGCTCACTGGGTTAGGGTTTCAAGAGGAACAATTGCAAGAGCCTTTCTCCTCCTTTTCAGGGGGGTGGCGTATGCGCGTTGCCTTGGCCGCCGCATTATTTGTCGAACCTGAAATTTTACTCTTGGACGAGCCTACAAACCATTTGGATTTAGAGGCTATTATGTGGCTAGAAACTTATCTTTTGGATTATCGCCATACTTTAATGATTATTTCGCATGATCGTGAATTGCTCAATAAATGTATCGACCATGTAATTCATGTTGATAATATGCAACTGACCCTGTCCACGGGAAATTATGACACGTTTGAGCGGGAACGCGCCTTAGCCGCAGGACTGCAACAAAAAATGCACGAAAAACAAACCGCCGCCCGCGAACATATGCAGGCCTTCGTCGATAGATTTAAAGCACAAGCCAGCAAGGCGCGCCAAGCGCAAAGCCGTATGAAGGCATTGGAAAAAATGGATATTGTCGATGCGGTAATTGCCGACCGTGCCATACAATTTTTTTTTCCAAATCCACAACAAATCGCCTCCCCCATGATTTCAATTGACCATGCCTATGTCGGGTACGAGGCCGATAAACCCATCTTAAAAAACATTCACCGCAATATTGATAATGATGATCGCATCGCGCTTTTGGGTGCAAATGGGGAGGGGAAATCAACCCTGATGAAGCTTATCGCTGATCGGCTTGATGTTATGGATGGGGAGGTTTCTCGATCCAACAAATTAAAAATCGGATATTTCTCCCAACATCAAACGGAGGAGCTTGATGTTGAATCAACCCCATATCATGAAATGTTTGCGTTATTTCAAAAGAAAAATGGCGCGGCAGCAGAACATTTGGTACGCGCAAAATTAGGGGCCTTTGGTTTTTCACGCGATTTGGCAGACAATAAAATTGGCGCATTAAGTGGCGGTGAAAAAGCACGCCTTCTTTTTGCATTTATGAGTTTTGATGCCCCGCATTTATTATTGCTGGATGAGCCTACAAACCATTTGGACATTGATGCGCGTGAGGCATTGGTACAGGCGTTAAACGCGTACACTGGCGCCATCGTCATCGTCAGCCACGACCCCAATATGGTGGAACGTGTGGCCGATCGCCTTTGGCTTATCAAAGATGGGGCATGTATTGATTTTGATGGTGATTTAGAAGAATACCGCAAATTCACCATTCAATCGCGCCGTGATCAGCGAAAGAAAAAGAAAAAAGAGCTTAAACGCGCATAATTTTAGCAAAAAAAGTGAAAGAAACGCTTGCTTTATACGCATATTATCCGTTATAAAACGCATCTAAGACATCTTCCGGCGCTCGTAGCGTCCTCGCATTTATGCGTTGACGACTTTAAAATGAGAAGGCATGCCGCGTTGATGGAATATAAAACCTTATAAATAGGAGTATGAAATGCCAAAAATGAAAACCAAAAGCTCTGCCAAAAAGCGCTTTAAAGTGACCAGCAAGGGTAAAGTTAAAGCAGGATCAGCTTTCACTTCACACATGATGATTAACAAACCAAAATCAATGAAGCGTAAAGCCAAAGGAACACAAGTTCTTGCTGCGCCTGATGCAAGAATTATTTTGACCAATTGGCTTCCTTACAGCCGCAAAAAGCGCAAAGGAACAGACAGCCGCAAAACAGAAACAAATAATAACGGGGGAGAAAGCTAATGGCACGCGTTAAAGGTGGACCGGCATCTCATGCCCGTCATGCAAAAGTTGTAAAAAAAGCGAAGGGTTATTATGGCCGTCGTAAAAACTGTTACCGTACTGCGGTGCAGGCTGTTGAAAAAGCAGGTCAATATGCCTATATCGGGCGCAAGCTGAAAAAACGTAATTTCCGTGCTTTATGGATTCAACGTATTAATGCTGCCGCTCGCATGAATGATATGACTTATTCTGTATTTATGAATGGTATTAAATTGGCTGGCATTGAATTAGACCGCAAGGTTTTGGCCGATATCGCCGTGACTGATGAAACTGCCTTCGCAGCAATCGCAAAACAAGCAAAAGACGCTTTGGATAAAAAAGCTGCTTAATTTATTGCGATAAAGAATTCAAAAAAGCCCCATTTGAAGGGGCTTTTTTTATGATATAAATATCTAACTAAATTTTTAAACAGGGGGGAAAATATGGAATTGATTTATCTATTATTATTTATACTGGCTTTGGGTGTATTCTTCATTTGGGCGGTGCTTGCCCTTATTCATTGCTGGCGCAATCCTACCACGTCACAACTGTCAAAAATACTTTGGACATTATTTATTCTTCTAACTTTTCCAACCCTAGGATTTGTTATTTATTCCTTAGTACATTTTAAAGGGATAAATAAAATTTTACCGCTTTTATTATTAGGGATAACAATGTTCTTGGCCTTTAAGGCAGGGTTTGCAACAGGTCAACGTGTTGTATCGCTTACCAATGATACAATTGAAAAAACGCAAATTGAAACCACTGTTGAAAATTAACAATAAAAAACTTATCGCATGGGATTGGAATGGGACGCTGTATAACGATATGGCGGCCACCCATATTGCCACCAATGTATCGCTTGATTTCTTTGGTATTGCGCCCATTTCATTGGAAAAAGAACAAGAAATTTTTACCTTCCCCCTTATCCATTTTTACGAAAAAATGGGTGTCCCTGTTGATGAATATCTTAAAAATGCGGAGACAGTGGGCAATTTATTTCACAACACCTATAATGCTCATAAATCCAATTGTAGCTTGGCAAAGGACACTGTTAAAATCCTCAAATGGCTTGAAAATAACAATGTCACTTCTATGATTTTAAGCAATCACCGACAAGAAACATTAAATAAAGATGTCAAAGAATTTGGAATCGAACAATTTTTTGAAACTGTTTCTGGGAATGAAGATATTGCCACCATTGTGTCTGGCTTAAACAAACAAAACCGCCTTGAAGATTATATTGAAAAACATAATTACCAACATGATAATGTAATGATCATTGGCGATTCTCATGAAGAACCACAAATCGCGCACCATATTAATATCATGGGTATTTCAATTTCTGGTGGTCTGCTTTCCCCCGCACGATTAGAAAAATATAAAAAAGACTATGTTATTGATTGTTTAAGCGAATTGCCCGCTATCCTTACCCAAGAATGGAATCTTGCACCAATTGAATAAGCATTGTAAAAAAGAATGGTATTTTAAAGGAAGTAAGATGATTGATATTAAAAGCTTAAAAGAAGAAATTCTCCCCCTCATCTCTGATGCAAACAGCTTGGAGAATTTGGATTCTGTGCGCGTACAGGCGCTAGGGAAAAAAGGAAAAATTACCGCGCTAATGAAAACGCTTGGCGGTATGGATCCTGAAGAACGTAAAACAACAGGGCAAGCACTCAATCATTTACGCGACGAAATTGCTACGCTTATTGCGCGCCAAGAAAAAATGTTAAAAAAACAAATTTTGGCAGATCGTCTGGCAACGGAAACAATTGACGTTTCTCTTACTCCCCGTCCCGAACGCGTTGGAAAAATCCACCCGATTAGCCACACGATGGAGGAACTGACCGCTATTTTTGCCGCTATGGGCTTTAAAATTGCCGAAGGGCCCGATATCGAAGATGACTGGCATAATTTTACTGCATTAAACTTCCCCCCGGGGCATCCTGCACGCGAAATGCATGATACATTTTATTTACCCGATGATTCCAATGAAACGGGCGAGGCTGCAAAAAAACTTCTTCGTACCCATACTTCAACCGTACAAATCCGTGCGATGAAGGAACAAGGCGTACCTATTAAAATTATCGTCATGGGACGTACATACAGAAGTGATTATGATATTACACATACACCCATGTTCCACCAATGCGAAGGATTAGTTATTGATAAAAATACCAATATGGGACATTTAAAAGGATGCCTGATGGATTTTGTCAAAAGCTATTTTGAAGTGGACGACCTGCCCATTCGTTTCCGCCCCTCTTTTTTCCCTTTTACCGAACCCAGTGCGGAGATGGATATTGGCTGTTCCCGTAAAGATGGCGGTCTTAAAATTGGAGCGGGTGATGATTGGCTTGAAATTTTGGGTTGTGGCATGGTACACCCCAACGTCATTAAAAATTGTGGCCTTGACCCTGACGAATATCAAGGGTTCGCTTTTGGAATGGGGATTGAACGTATTGCGATGTTAAAATACAACATCCCCGATCTGCGTACGTTTTTTGAAAGTGATGTACGTTGGCTGGATCATTATGGTTTTGACCCGCTTAATCGCCCCAATCGCGCAACCCACTCATAAATCTTAAATGGATATCCATCCTTTATCACGCAATGATTATGATGCTTGGCTCCCGCTTTGGCAGGAAAATTGCCTGCATCAAATTGCTGATAATATTACCACCGAAACATGGCGTCGTCTGCACAATACAAAAGATACGGTTTATGGCTTAGGTGCGTTTGAAGGCGATAAACTTATCGGTTTTCTTCACTATGTCCTCCACCCCATTACAGGATTTATTGAACCTGCCTGTTATATGCAAGATTTATTTATTGCAGAAAATAACCGTGGACAAGGGATCGCAAAACGCCTGGTGTGGGAGCTTGAATCAATCGGAAAAAACCAAAATTGGGCACGCATTTACTGGTTTGCGGATAAAGACAATGAAACCGTTCAAAAACTATATAAAAACCTTGGAATTGAAGTCAATTTCGGCTTACATATGCTACAAACACAAAAATAGAAATATTTAGAGAATATTATGAAATTCACATTAAACTGGCTTAAAGATTACCTTGAAACCGATGCCACCCTTGACCAAATCACGGATAAACTAACCGATTTGGGGTTAGAGGTTGAAGGCATTGATGATCCTTCGGAAGTTTTTGCACCATTTAAGGCTGCGTATGTTGAAAGTGCGGAGCCTCACCCCGATGCGGATCGTTTGCGTGTCTGTATTGTTGATACTGGCAATGAAAAAGTACAAGTTGTGTGTGGTGCCCCCAATGCACGTACGGGAATGAAAGCTATATTTGCCCCCGCAGGATCGTTTGTACCTGGTACTGAACTTCTCCTTAAAAAAGGAAAAATTCGGGGACAGGAATCAAATGGGATGTTGGTGTCCGAACGTGAAATGGGGTTATCTGATGAGCATGATGGCATCATTGATCTGCCCGAAGACACCAAAATTGGCACGCCCTTTTCCAAAATTTACAATATGAATGACCCTATCATTGAAATCGCGCTTACCCCTAACCGTGCCGATTGTGCGGGGATTTACGGTATCGCCCGTGACTTGGCGGCTGCTGGCCTTGGTACATTAAAACCATTGGAGGTTCCAAGCTTTAACGAAAATGGGATGAGTGGTATTGATGTCAAAATTGATGCGCCAGAACAATGTCCCCAGTTTATGGGTCGGCTTGTTAAGGGCATCGAAAATAAACAATCCCCCGCTTGGATGCAACGCCGACTAAAGGCGATTGGTCTGCGTCCTATTTCTGCGCTTGTTGATATTACAAATTATATGACCATTGGTTTAAACCGCCCGCTTCATGTGTATGATGCCGATTTGGTAAAGGGTGACATCACCGTACGCCTCTCTAATCAGGGCGAATCTTTTGATGCGCTCAATGATAAAACATATACCCTTGATGATGGTATGACCGCCATCACCGATGAAAATGGCCTTCTTGGCCTAGGTGGTATTGTTGGCGGGACAAGTACGGGCGTAACCGAAACAACCAAAAATGTCTTTTTGGAATGTGCCTATTTTGACCCCTACAGCATCGCAAAAACGGGGCGCGCTTTACAAGTGGATTCAGATGCGCGTTATCGTTTTGATCGGGGCGTTGATCCTGAATTTTTGAAGGCTGGGCTTGATATTGCTACTGCACTTATTCTTAAAATTTGTGGTGGTGACGCCACCGCGCCTGTCAATGCGGGGCAACCCCCATCATGGAAACGCGATATTAATTTTGATCCTGCCTACACCAAAAAGCTTTCTGGTTTGGATATCCCTGCCGATAAGCAGCGTGAAATTTTGACAAAACTTGGCTTTATCCTAACCGATAATACGGCGCAGCCGCCCTCGTGGCGCGGTGATGTGGAAGGCAAAGCCGATTTGGTTGAAGAAATTATTCGCATACACGGGTACGATAAATTGGAGGCTATCTCTGTACGTGCCGAACATTCAACGGGATATAATGCCGAAACCCCCGCCGTGACGCGTAAACGTCTAGCGCGTTCCGCCCTTGCCATGCGTGGGTTGAATGAATGTGTGACATGGTCGTTTATGAGCAAGGCCCTCGCCGCCGATTTTGATGGCACGGATCAGGGCCTCACCCTTTCCAACCCGATTAATAGCGAGTGGAATCAAATGCGTCCCTCCATCTTGGGCAATTTGATTAATGCCGCCAATAACAATGCCGATAAAGGGCAAAGTGATGCCGCCTTGTTTGAGGTTGGCCCTGTTTTTAAATCTTCAAAATTGGACGGTCAAGAAACCCATGCCACAGGTATTCGTTTTGGCAATCATGGCCCCCGCCATTGGACGGGTAAGGATGCAAATCACGTGAATGATATTTATGATGTAAAAAGTGATGCCATCACCGCCCTCAATGCCGCGGGCGCACCCACCGCCAATTTACAAACCGCGCGTGAGGCGGCGGAGCATTTCCACCCCGGCCGCAGTGCCGTTTTAAAATTGGGTAAAAATATATTGGCGCAATTTGGTGAAATTCACCCCGCCATTTTGGAGGAAATGAAAATTAAAACCCCTGTGATGGGATTTGAAGTTTTCTTGGACAATATCCCACAAGCCAAAAAGAAAGGCACCGCCAAGGCCAACCTCACCCTTTCCCCCTTCCAACCTGTGAAGCGTGATTTTGCGTTTATTGTTGATGAGGGTGTCGATGTTGAAAATATCCTACGCGCCACCAAAGGCGCAGACCGCAATTTAATTACAGAGGTCAGTGTATTTGATGTCTATCAAGGGCAAGGCGTAGAAGACGGCAAAAAATCAATCGCCATTAATGTAATTTTACAACCCACCACCGAAACCCTAACCGACAAACAAATCGAAGAAATATCAAAGTCGATTGTAAATGCAGTGGGCGATAAAACGGGCGCGGTTTTGAGGGGTTAAGTTTATTATATTTTTATTGTTGTCAAATCATCTAATAGCCATATCTGTTCAAAATTGAAATTATTACATCGTTTTCGAATTTTACTAATATTCAGATCATCAATTTTTATCATTTCAGCAAAATTAATATAAACAAATAATTCCAAAGCTTTATAAGTTTCTTTAGAATATAAATTATTTTTATGAACTATATTTTTTAAAATTTTTTCTTCATAACCACTTTTTATGTAAGGCCCGTAATGAATAGAAGCATTTTTATATTCTTTAAAATTAATATCTTTAGGATTTTTTGATCCTCCCCTATTAGTAGATTCCGTGCATTGAATATTTCTAATGTTATTATCAAAACTCAAAAATACATCTATAGCTGAGTTTATTTTTTCATTTATTGAAATTTTAGAATCTATATTTTGTAGCCTACAATAATGAGCCACTATCCAAGCTTCTCTCCAATCCTTAAATTTATTCCCTTTATATAAATCTATGGGGGGATTTATTTCTAGTATTTCTTGAGGTGTTTTATTAAGTATTTTTTCCATTTAATAATTTTATAGCAAAAATGAAAATATATCTAGGAAAATATTCCTTTATTCTTTATTGCTGATTTGATAAATTGGCATTATGCCTTCTTCCCCCAACACACCACCTCAAAAGCCAAACAACTACGGTTGGACGCCAGAACGTCGCGCTGCCGCGCGAGAGCGAGCGTTTGCTCATAAACCGTGGGAGCATTCTACGGGACCAAAGACCAAGGCGGGAAAGGCGCGGGTGGCGCAAAATGCGCGGAAATATCCGATTTATCAGGCCGAGATTAGGGCTTTGACGCAAGAGATGCTGTTCCTTAACGCGGCCTTTGTTAAACGGTGTCGTGCCATTACCAATATGCAATTTTATCACAATATCATAAAACACGTACGCCCCCGTACGCCAAAAAACAAACTGATAAAACAAGTTTTATCTCAAGGGGATAGACCCCCACCCCCCATAAAAACTAAAAGCAAACTGATAAATCCGCAGACTAAATTATGATTTTTTTTCAAACTCTTCTGCGACAATATCTTTGCGGCTTAATTTTCCAATCATGGTTTTGGGTAAATCGGTATCGCGAAATTCAATACGCTTTGGTATTTCCATGGAGGAGATTTTATCCGCCAAAAATGTTTTTAAATCTTCGGCACTTAAAACGCGCCCTTCTTTACATTTTATCCATGCCTTTACAATCTCACCACGCTGTTTATCGGGCAATCCTGCAACGATACATTCTTCTACGCTTGGATGCATATAAATCGCCTCCTCCACATTTCGTGGATATACGTTGTATCCGTTGGTGATAATCATGTCCTTGATCCGATCGACGATAAAGAAATATCCATCATCATCCATGGTTGCAATATCGCCAGTGTGTAAACGCCCATCATCTTGCAATGTTTTGGCATTATCATCGGGGCGATTCCAATATCCCTTCATCACTTGTGGGCCGCGCGCGCATAATTCGCCGCGTTCCCCATGGGCAACGTGTTCGCCCGTTTCAGGATCAATAATTTCAACAATTGTATTGGGGAATGGCATACCAATTGATCCTGCCTTGTTTTTACCAACGCGCGGGTTGCAACATAAAACGGGTGAGCTTTCGGTTAATCCGTATCCTTCGACAACAACCGCGCCTGTTTCAGATTTAAATTTCTTCTTTACCTCCACCGGTAAGGGTGCACCGCCAGAGATACAATATTTGAGCGAGGTTAGGTCAAAGTTTTTAGTTTTCTTATTGTTATTAATTCCATTTAAAATAGCAGGCACGCACGGAAAAATAGTCGGCTTTTTATCCGCGATAAGTTTAAGCGTGGCGTCCAATTCAAAACGCGGCAATGCGATAATCTCCATCGCCTTGTTCACCGCAATATTCATTACCGCCGTCATGGCAAACACATGGAAAAACGGAATAACGCCCAGCATTTTATCCTCCCCCTTTTCACAGCCCAGCCAAATGCTTGCCTGCTCCGCATTGGCGGTGATATTCGCATGGGTCAGCATCGCGCCCTTTGGCTCCCCCGTTGTGCCGCCAGTATATTGGAACAAGGCAATGTCATTTGAGGGATCAATCTCAACTGCGTTAAATTTCCCGTCATTATTAATTAAATCTTCATATCGGTGGATGCGTTTATTATTGGTTGGAATGTCCGCCAATTCTTTGCCCTTAAATAACTTGAACAAGAAATTTTTGGGGAAAGGCAACATATCGGTAAAGCTAGCGACGATCAATTTTTCAAGGCGGGTATCATGAAGCATTTTACCCATCTTCCCATAGAGCAATTCAAGGTCGAGCGTGATGATGGCATCCGTATCGCTATCCTCAATCATATTGGCCAATTCGCGTTCCGCATAAAGGGGGTTGTAATTTACAACCGTTGCGCCAATGCGCATCATCGCATAATAGGCAATCACAAAAAGCGGACAGTTGGGCAAAAAGATACCAACCTTATCATCTTTTTTAATGCCAATATTTTGCATCCCTTTTGCAAATTTATGGGTGGCGGCATTCAATTCACCCCAAGTCATTTTTGCACCAAGAAAATCAAAAGCAGGGGAATTTGCAAATTCAGATGCGGTATCATCCAACATCGCAAAGACAGGTTTTTCCTCAATTTTCATGTCCCATTTTATATCTTTGGGGTAGTTTTTTAACCATGGATATTCCTGATGTTGATTTGGCATGACAATCCTTTTTTAATAATAAATTGTTGTAATATTATTTCTTTATATATTTTACCTGATAAAACGCTGAAATATAACAATTTTATTTTATTATTCGTTTTTAATAGACCTAGCCACTTTAATCATATTTCTATATTATAGGTTGTGCAGTGACATATAATTTACGCGTAACGCTATATTTTGATGGGGATCAAGATGATTGAGTTTAATAAACAAATTGAAGATGCACTTGAAAATAATAGTGAAAGTGCAGCTCTTCGATCACAAATAAAATGGTTTAATACATCGAAAGGGTTTGGCTTTGCCGTTCCTGATGACGATCCATGTGATGCATTTTTACATATCACAACCCTACAAGATGCTAGTATTTCCGAATTGGGCGATGGTGCAGTAATATCATGTCATATTGTAAAAGGGCCAAAAGGCGCACTTGTTACAAAAGTTGCTGATCTTGTTGAGGTTGGTATTGATCCGAAACCAATTACATTCCGCGTTGAAATTGATGAAGATGAAGTGATTGAAACAATGGAAGGGATTGTCAAATGGTATAAACCAGATAAAGGATTTGGTTTTGTTATTCCACAAGATAGCCAAAAAGATGTTTTTATTCATAAATCTTGTTTAGAACGCAATAATCTTGATCTTTTAATACCCGGTCAAAAGTTGATTATGAAGGTAAGGTCCGTTTCAAAAGGACGTGAAGTTTTAGAATTTAAAATTTGTACCGTGACTTAAACTAAATAATAAATAAAAAAGGCCGATTAAAAAATCAGCCTTTTTTATTTATTATTCTTTTTTTCTAAACCTTACGCACTGGCCGTTTTAATTTCCATTTCTTGGGGGGCGCCTGCATCTTCGGAAAAATCTTTTGCATTTAATTGACGCGCGCGTGATGTCACCTGATATGCGATGCTGGTATGCATTTCACAATATGGTGATGCCTCAACAGTTGCACATCCGCAAAATGAAAAATTATCCGCCTCAGGCTCCCCATTTGGCCAACGGCACATTTTGTCGCGCAAATCTTCCATCTTAAGCTCTTTACCCAAGAAAATTGGAACCTTACGGCTGCGGCGTGTCACAGGTGGTGCAACTTTTTGAACAGATTTTACCTTTTTAACATTTTGTTGAATAGGTGACATGCGGCTGGAAAGTTTAAGGCGGTGTGCCTTACCAATCACTGCATTTCTTGTAACACCTTCTCCTAATTCTTTTGCAATTTCTGCGGCAGTTTTACCTTCACCCCAAAGTTGTTCTAAAACTTTTACTCGATCATCTGTCCAGCTCATTTAAACTTTTCCCCATTTGTTAAATAAATTTTCTTTTTAGAAATTTATTTACACGATTGTTTTTTCTTGAAACTGAACAAACCTTATCAACGATCTGATTCTCTGGATAGAGTCGAGGGAAAATTATAATTCTTTATCCCCAAAAATTAAAAAACTATTTTATAAACAGTTTTATTTTTTGGATGACTATGCCGAAGGGTCAAGATTCCATAAGGAGAAATGATTGATATCATCCATCCAATTTTCTTGGATTTTTACAAAAAGCTTAAGGTGGACACGGCAATCCAGCATTTCTTCCAAATCTTCACGTGCCATTGACCCAATTTTTTTGAGCATTTCACCGCCCTTACCAATAATAATTTTTTTATGCGCCTCGCGCGAGATATAGATGGTTTGATTAATCTTTAAACTGCCATCATCAAACCGATCCCACGTATCGGTTTCAACCGTAAGGTTGTAAGGCAATTCTTGGTGCATCATTTTAAAAAGTTTTTCGCGTGTGATCTCGGCCGCAATTTGGCGCATTGGCATATCGGTGACTTCGTCTTCATCATAATGCCAAACACCGACAGGAAGTCTGTCTTTCAGATAATCCAAAATCCGATCAAGGCCATTATTTTTTAATGCCGAAATCATAAAGGTCGCCTCAAAATCATAAAGCGTATTTAAGTCTTGGGTAATAGATAAAAGTTTATCGCGTTTAATCTCATCAATTTTGTTTAAAACCAAAATGATATTTTTGACGTTATTGTCTTTTAAATTTTGAATAATTGTTTTGGTACCATTTGTGATTTTTCGTGATACATCGACCAAAAGAATAATTTTATCGGTTTCGCCAACCGTTTCCCACGCCGCGGAAACAATAGCACGTTCAAGGTTATTTTTCTTAGATGGCTCAAAAATTCCAGGGGTGTCAACAAAGACAATTTGGGTTTGATCCCGTATCACAATACCGCTAACGCGGGCGCGCGTTGTTTGAACCTTGGACGACACGATTGAGATTTTTGTCCCAACAAGGGCGTTTAGCAATGTAGATTTCCCCGCATTCGGCGCGCCAATAACAGATACAAACCCAAATCTTTTTTCACTATTTTCAGTCATCTATTTTTTTACAATCTTTAACATATTTTCAGCAACGGTTTTTTCAGCCTGACGGCGGGATGGCCCTTCGGCTTTTATTGATTTGAACCCTTTTATTGTAAGCTCTACCGTAAAAATGGGGGCATGGTCGGGGCCTGATTTTTTGATCACCTCGTAAATTGGTAAATCTATGGTGCGGGCTTGCACCCATTCTTGTAATTCTGTTTTGGGGTCTTGGGGTGCTTTTTCTAATGTGGTAATTGTATCGCCCCATAATTTTAAGATTATCCTTTGTGCAACATCATATCCGCCATCAATATAAATTGCGCCTAACATTGATTCAACAATATCAGCAATAATATTTTCATTGATGCGTCCGCCCGATTCCTCTTCAGCGCCAGACATAATGATAAAGTCATTTAGTTTATGGTTTAATCCGACAACGGCGCAAGTTTGCCCTTGGATCAACGCGGTATGACGTTTGGCGAGGCCGCCTTCACGTTCGCTTTTAAATTCGCGGAATAACGCATCGGCAATGACCAAGCCTAAAACGCGATCACCCAAAAATTCAAGGCGTTGGTAATTATAATCTTCATTTGTGCTGGAATGTGTCATGGCACGTTCAAGCCAATGCACATCTTTAAAATGATAGCCGATATAATCTTGTAATTTTGTTAAATCGGCAGTCATTTTTTTACTCTTGTTCCTTTGGTCTTATTGGACCAATTTTATTCAAGATACGGTTATAGCGAATATTTTTAAACCATGTGAGGGGATTAAATAATTGTGCCTCCTCATCTACGGAGAAGAATAAAATTTCTGCGCGCCCCACAAAATTTTCAATAGGCACAAACCCAACAAGTGTTTCAACACGGCTGTCTTGTGAATTGTCACGGTTGTCACCCATCATAAAATAATGACGTTCGGGTACAGTATAAATGGGGGTATTGTCCAAATCACCATTATCGGTTTCCTCGTAAATTGAATGCATAATGCCACCCGGCAGGGTTTCAACATATTCAATCAAACGTGTGGGCGGGAATGATGGATCATCTTGTTCCTCAACCATGCCTACCGCCTCACGCTCCACCAATTCGCCGTCAATATAAAGGCGACCATTTGTAACCTGAACCGTTTCACCGGGCAGGGCGATAACACGTTTAATATAGTCAATACTGGTGTTAGAAGGCAGTTTGAAAACTGCGACATCCCCGCGTTCTGGTGCATCTTCGGTAATACGCCCATCGAAGGAGGCCAAACCAAAAGGGAAGGAATGTTTGCTATAGCCATAGGCGGGTTTGCTAACAAAAAGATAATCGCCAACTTTTAAGGTTGGAAACATTGACCCCGAAGGAATATTAAACGGCTCATACAAAAATGTACGGATTACCATTGCCAATAAAACGGCAATAATCGCCGTTTTTGCAAATTCACTGATTTCTTCTTTATTGTTCTTTTTTGACATTTAATATTTCTATCTGAGTTTATTGTTAAATACCAGTATCTTAGTGTTTGGCCGTTTTAAATACCCTCTATAATCACCGTTGCTTGGGCATAGGGTGGCTCATCCGTCAAACTAAGGTGTAGTTTGCAGGCTTTACAGCCATGTGAAAATTTTTCTAATGCGGCAAATGCATTACCATGACATTTGATAAAGGGGCGTCCTTTTTCATCATTAATAATTTCAATCTCTTTCATAAATAACCCGTCTTGAATGCCTGTTCCCATTGCCTTTGCAAAGGCTTCTTTGGCGGCAAATCGTTTGGCGAGGTAGAGGATATGGCTTCCCGTTTCTTGGCGCGATTTATAAGTTTGAATTTCTTGAGTTGTAAAATATTTGTCTAAAAATCGATCCTCATGCTTGTTCAAAAGAGTTTCTATGCGCCTTGCATCAACCAAATCTGTTCCTAATCCTAAAATCATTTATTCCTCGGGTTTCTTATGATCTTTATGGCGGTGGGTTATGTCGTGCACTTTATGCCCTACTTTACCCCCTACAACTTTAACCGTTTTTTGTGCTTTTCTTGCCCCTGCAATGAAGGAGTAAAAAGAATAATAGAAAATAGGGAACGTTAAAATCGCCATGACATAGCCGCCAACAAGCATAGGGAAAAACGCAGAGATCGCCAAACTCTCATCTTCCAAGACATCCGTACCCATTTTTAAAAGGATGTAATGATCCAATCCTGTGTACGTATTAATAATATTCCCCACAAAATATGATGTACCCAGCAATATGGGGAATGTCCAAGGATTGCCGAATAATGTCCCCAATAATGCGGCAAGAAAACTGGCGCGGAAAATTTTACAAAAGATATAGCATTGTAAAATATGAAAACCAAAAAGTGGCGTCCATGATACAACACACCCCAATGCAAGGCCGAGCGAAATGTTATGCGTGCTATAAGGAAGGCGCAAAATACGATATTTGATATAAGTGAAGGAGCGTTTCCATTTTGACCATGGCTTTAAAAAGCTGCCAATATATTGAAATGGCGTTTGTCTTTTTCTACGCTTAAATAACATTTAACGCCCTTTTGCCCGATCAACCGATGTAATTTCAGGCGTGGCACGAAGGGCGGCGATAACATTGTTCAAATGTTTTGTATCCGTCACATAGACATCTAAAAACACATCCCAAAAATCAAGCGAGCGATTGGTAATTTTTAAATTCACAATATTCCCACCATTTTTACCTATAACGGTGGAAAGTGTACCCAACGCCCCCGGTTTATTTTCAAAGGTGACATTTAACCGCCCCACATGACTTTCAGGAGTGTCAGGACCATCGCCCCATGATACATCAATCCACCGTTCGGGTGTATCGGCAAAGGTTTCAAGCGTTTCACAATCAATGGTGTGAATGGTAACTCCCTTGCCCGTGCTGACAATTCCGATAATTCGATCACCGGGCAATGGATGACAGCAGCGTGCAAAATGAACCGCCATACCAGGGATTAGCCCCTTAATCGGAACAGGTTTATTGGACCCTTCATGTTTTGCCATCGCCATGTCTTTAAATTCATGGGCGGGGGGTCTGGCAATATCAGTTTTATGGCTTGGGAAAATTGTTTTAAAAATATCGCGCGCCGCAAAATGTCCCGCCCCAATATTGGCATAGATATCGCCCACCTCATCCACGCGCATTTTTTTGACGATGCCTTGCACGGCTTTTTCGGTAAAATCATATTCTTCTTGGGCAAATATTTTTTTCAACATCGCCTGCCCTAGCGTTATATACTCCCCGCGTTGTTGTTGGCGAATAAAACGCTTAATGTGCGAGCGTGCCTTACCCGTTACAACAAAACGCTCCCATGCGGGGGATGGCGTTTGGGTTTTTGAGGTGATAATTTCAACCTGATCCCCATTATTCAATTTGGTATTAAGGGGGGCAATTTTACCGTTTACCTTACTGCCCACGCACCGATCACCCACACCCGAATGCACGGCATAAGCAAAATCAACAGGGGTTGCGCCAGTTGGTAATTCGATTAAATCCCCTTTGGGTGAAAAGACAAAAACCTTATCTTGGAATAATTCTAATTTTGTATGTTCCAAAAATTCTTCAGGGCGATGGCCTTGTTCCAAAATGTCCAACAGCTCGCGCAACCAACGATATTGGGTGACATCTTTTGTATTTACCTTTTTACGACCATCTTTATAGGCCCAATGCGCGGCTACCCCTAAATCAGCCTCGCGGTGCATATCATGGGTACGGATTTGAACTTCAATCCGTTGCTTTTCTGGCCCCAATACACTGGTGTGGAGGGAACGATATCCGTTTGGTTTGGGGGTAGAAATATAATCTTTAAATCGCCCCGGCACCACAGGATAAGTGGCGTGCAGCACCCCCAGCGCATGATAACATTCACCCAAATCATCAACCACAATACGAAAGGCCATGATGTCTGATAATTGTTCAAACGATACATTCTTACGCTGCATCTTTTTCCAAATGGAATAGCGGGTTTTTTCGCGCCCTGTAATTTCACATCCAATTTTTTCCTTTTTCATCAGGCTTTCCAGATGTTCGATAATTTTTAAAACTAGATTACCGCTTTCCTCACGCAGAAATTCCAAACGGTTGGTAATACTTTCCTTTGCTTCAGGATTGAGATAGCCAAAAGATATATCTGCAAGCTCTTCCTTTAACTGATGCATCCCAATACGTTCCGCCAATGGAACATAAATATCTAATGTTTCAAGCGAAATACGGGCGGTTTTATCAGGGCGATCTTTAAAATGGAAAAGCGTACGCATATTATGCAGACGATCCGAAAGCTTAACCAATAAAACCCGAATATCTTCGGACATGGCCAGTAAAAGTTTACGGAAATTTTCGGCCTGCTTGCCCTCAAAAGTCTGGCTTTCAATTTTGGTTAGCTTACTCACCCCATTGACCAAATCGGCAACATCCTTGCCAAAGTTTTTTTCAAGCTCTTCATAGGTTGTATGCGTGTCTTCCAATGTGTCGTGTAACATCGCGGTGATAATGGTATCGGTATCCATCCGCATATCGGCAAGAATAGTCGCAACCTCAACAGGGTGGGTATAATATGGCTCCCCCGATACGCGGGTTTGCCCTTCATGCTTTTCCTTTGCCATGGTAAAGCCAGCGGTCACGCGATCTTTATCCAAATCAGGAATATAACTTTCCATTTTTTGGATAAGGGTCGGCAGCAATTCACTCTCTGGAATTTCTACATTTTCGGTGGTGTTAGAAGATGTGTTAGACAATATAGGGATATCCATCAAAATATAGCGTTATAAGAACAAAATTTTATCACGGTTCGATTGTAAAATCATCCTTTCATTATCTGCAGATCATACAAAAAAGGCCGGCAATGCCGACCTAATTTTTCAAATAATGTGAATTGAAGAATTTATTCTTCTTCGGTCTTCTCGGCTGTTGGTGTGTCACCGCCTGCTAAACCTGCGAGGCTGGAGGCATCATCACCATCATCGGCGGCATCTGTATTTGTTTCACCTGCTTTTTCGGTCATTGTGCCCCATTCTTCTTCGCCATCCATCATGTCGATAACATCTTCACCATCATCATCAAGGGGGATAACACGTTGGTTTGAATGGATAAGATCTTCTTTTAATGCCGCAACTTCAACAGTTTCTTCGGCAATTTCACGAAGGGAAACAACGGTGTTTTTATCATTATCACGATCAATTGTAAGCGCCGCGCCAGACCCAATTTTACGGGCGCGGGTTGAAGCCACCATGACCAATTCAAAACGGTTTTCAACTTTATCAATACAATCTTCAACGGTTACACGTGCCATGATTTTAGCCCTTATATATATTATTATTTAAAGAATTTG
Organism: uncultured Alphaproteobacteria bacterium; assembly: GCA_963803555.1. GTDB lineage: Bacteria > Pseudomonadota > Alphaproteobacteria > Micavibrionales > Micavibrionaceae. The sequence goes on from CAWDMZ010000001.1 coordinate 336,537, forward strand.
GCCTTTTATAGTGGGTTTTAAGGAAAACTGCAAGCCCGAAGCTTTATTTCCTATGAATTTAATGTCACATTGAAAATTAAGATGACCCAAAAAATAATAATCCCCCCCCATGATTGTCAGCTTTGCCCCCGTTTGGCGGCCTTTCGGGCAGAAAATCAGATCAAATTTCCCGATAAATTTAATGCGCCTGTGCCCTCATTTGGCTCCGAAAAGGCGCAGCTTCTTATCGTTGGACTTGCGCCAGGGTTACGCGGGGCGAATTTTACAGGCCGCCCTTTCACAGGGGATCACGCAGGGGTTCTTCTTTACAGCACGCTCCTAAAATATGGGTTTGCCAAAGGGGAGTTTAAAGCCCGCCCCGATGATGGGTTGAAGCTTATTAATTGCCGTATCACCAATGCGGTGCGTTGTTTGCCCCCCGAAAATAAACCAACAGGACCAGAGATAAATACTTGCCTTAAATTTTTAACCAGCCAAATGGATCATATGCCCAATTTAAAACTTATCATCTCCCTTGGCCTTGTGTCCCATAATGCCGTTTTAAAGGCGAGTGGGGAGAAGTTATCCGCCCATAAATTCACCCATAAAGGCGTTCATCAATTGCAAAATGGTTTAACCTTGATCGATAGTTACCATTGCTCAAAATACAATACCTCTACCAAGCGATTAACCGAACCCATGTTCCACGAGGTTTTTGAATTGGCGCAATGAAAAATTTAATCTTCTGGTTTTGTTCGAAGGCGTTTGGTTATTAATTTATTTAACGCATGGATATAGGCACGTGCCGATGCCACCAATGTATCGGAATCGGATCCTTGCCCCGTAACCGTTTTTCCGTCTTCTTCAAGACGTACGGTAACGCTTGCTTGGGCATCTGTTCCCCCTGTTACGGCGTGTACCTGATATAATTGCAAATGGGCATTTTCATGTTCAACAATTTCACGGATGGCCTTAAATATCGCATCAACAGGGCCATTCCCTTCGACCTTTTTACATTGTTCCTGCCCATCAATCTCCAAACAAATATCTGCGGTTTGCGGGCCCGTCGTCCCCGCAACAATTTGAAGGCTTTTAAATTTAATCTTATCGTGATCGCGCCCCAGCTCATCATCAATTAAGGCGATAATATCTTCATCATGAATTTCTTTTTTGCGGTCTGCTAAATCTTTAAATCGTTTAAAGAAATCTTGAAAGGCATTGTCGCCAATATCGTACCCAAGCTCTTTTAACTTATCGCTCAACGCATGACGCCCCGAATGTTTACCCAACACCAATTCTGATTTGGTCAACCCAACCGATTCTGGAGTCATAATTTCATATGTCTGTGCATTTTTTAACATACCGTCTTGGTGAATTCCACTTTCATGGGCAAAGGCATTCGCGCCCACGATTGCCTTATTCGGTTGTACATTAAACCCAACCGTGGTTGATAATATTTTTGATGCTTTGGTTAACATTTCTGTCTTAATATTATTATGATAGGGCGCAATATCATTACGCGTACGGATCGCCATCACAATCTCTTCTAAGGCGGCATTGCCCGCACGTTCCCCAATACCATTAATCGTACATTCAATTTGGCGTGCGCCTGCCTGCACCCCTGCCAATGTATTGGCGACGGCCAATCCCAAATCATTGTGGCAATGTACGGATAATATTGCCTTATCAATATTAGGAACACGGTTTCGTAACATGATTATCTGTGCCGCATATTCTTCGGGTACGGAGTATCCAACCGTATCGGGAATGTTAATTGTTGTAGCCCCACATTTAATGGCGGTTTCCACCGCGCGGCACAAAAAATCCTCTTCGGTGCGGCTGCCATCTTCGGCGGACCATTCAACATCATCGGTAAACTGACGGGCAAAAGTCACACTTTCAGCAATTTTTTCCAACACTGTTTCTGGCGACATTTGCAATTTGTATTTCATATGTAATGGAGAAGTTGAGATAAAGGTATGAATACGTTTTTGCTTCGCAGGCTTAAGCGCAGTGGCGCTTGCCTCAATATCTTTTTTTGTGGCACGAGCAAGACCGCAAATAACGGCATTCTTTGCCACCTTTGATATTTCATGCACCGCTTCCCAATCCCCTTGGGATGCGATGGGAAATCCCGCTTCAATAACATCAACGCCCATATCGTCAAGCAAGCGAGCAATTTTTAATTTCTCATCCAAATTCATGGAACAGCCCGGTGATTGTTCACCATCGCGCAAGGTTGTATCAAAAATGATGACTTTATTCTCTGGATTTAATTCTATCGACATTATTTTCTCTCTCTTTTCTCTACCTTCAGGCACGTAAACGCGCTATGGATTTTCTGCCTTAAAAATGAATTTATCATTTGGCTATATTATTTAAAATTTTGAAAATTTGTATGATGTCCTCTGAACGTAAGCGCAAATATTTGCGCCTCATACCCGTTCAGAGGGTGATAAGGAGGAGGTTTAAAAGCAATAAGTTTTGTGATTGTTTAACCATAATTATATTTAAATGCTTTTTATAAAAAAAATCAACTATTTCTTTGCTTCATCTTTATCAAGCTTACGTGCCTCATCAATCAACATAATCGGAATGCCATCACGGATGGGATATGCCAAACCCGCCTGATCAGAAATAAGCTCTTGCGCGTCTTTATCAAAACGAAGGGGAACTTTGGTTGCGGGGCAGACCAAAATTTCTAATAATCTAGGATCAATTTCTTGGGTCATGTTTTCTTACTTCTTTTTTGAGCCTCAGGCACGTAAACGCGCTACGGCTTATTTTCTACCTCAGGCACGTAAACGTGCTACGGCTTTCTTATACTACATTTATATGCTGCTCATTATCCATTTTTATGGTTTTGCAGGTGTTAGGTCAACAATATGCGCCTTATGCCCCGTAGTTTCAATAAATTTTAATAAGTCAGCAGGCGTTAAGGATACGGTCATTGTATTGAGCATCGGGTGGAAATTTACAATTTCGGTTTCCATCATGGATTTATCAAGGAATATTTCAACCTGATTGCCCGTATCATTGATAATGCAAAACGGACAAACAGACCCCGGGCGCACGCCTAAATACTCCCACAACCGATCAGCCGAGCCAAAGGATAAGCGTGCCGCGCCTAAGACCTCAGGCAATTTTTTGATATCAACCTCAGTTGCGTTTTGCAGGCAGAGCAAGAAATTATTCTTTTTTTTATCACGTAGAAATAAATTTCGGCAATGTGTGCCCGCAATTTTTGAATCAACCTTATCGCTTTCCGCCACGGTAAAAACTGCCTCGTGATGATGTAATTTATAAGGAATTTCTAAATTATCCAATGTTTTTAAAAGCTGTTCTGGGCTAGTGGGTAAATCACTCATTTGAGTGTTTTATCAAAAAAAATAAATTTATCAAAATGAAATAAGGCATAAATTTGCGTTGTTCTCCTATTTTCTGTCACAATTAAGGTATGGATATAAGTGAATTAGGAATAGAATCTGCTACCGAATTGTTAGTTTTGGATGATGGAGACCCGCCTGTTGGTCTCAGTGATTTTGATATTCCACACAGTGAATTAGAAATTAGACGCGCCGCCCCATCCATCCAACCAAATGGGTATGATAGATGATAAAATTAGCGCAAAGCAAAGATGGCCGTTTAATCATCATGAGCAATCAGCCTTTTGAAAGTGATGTATCCCGCGTGGAGTATTATCGCGATCAACGATTAATGATGTTAAGTTTTCAACATGATGAGGATGCATGCGACCTTATGCCTTGTGAAATTACCGCCGAAGTGGATGAGATTATTCGCAAAAGTCCCGATATTTTAGTCATCGCCATGGCGGGCAAAGGCGTTCCACCCTATGGATATGAAGCGCCCCTTGTTCAAATTGGTCTTTAAATTTCATTTTTCTTTAAAATAGACTTGATTTTATACTCAAAGCTTTTATAACTTTGATTATCTATCCACTAGATATTGAGCGGGTGTAGCTCAGGGGTAGAGCGCGACCTTGCCAAGGTCGAAGCCGAGAGTTCGAAATCTCTTCACCCGCTCCAATTTTTTCTTAAAATTTAATTTCTTATTTTACGCCATTTGGCGACGTTGGCATTATGCTCGGCTAGGGTTTTGCCAAAGGCATGGCCGCCTGTGCCATCCGCTACAAAATAGATATAGTCATTTTCTTCGGGATCTAGGGTTGCCTTTATCGCATCAATTCCTGGGTTTGCGATGGGGCCGGGGGGCAGGCCTGAATACATATATGTGTTATAGGGGGAATCAAATCGCAAATCTTTGGTCAGTAGGCGACGCCCCAATGGGCCTTGCCCCTCTTCCTTGATATCGCCTTTGGTGATCGCATATATAACCGTGGGGTCGGTTTGTAAAGGCATTCCCTTGCGCAAGCGATTAACAAATACACCCGCAATGCGTCCCCGCTCACTCGCCACGGCGGTTTCCTTTTCAACAATTGATGCCAAAACTAACGCTTCCTTTTTTGTCGTAAAAGGAAGATTACTGGCGCGCTTTTCCCACGCATTATCAATTGCATCAGTCATTGCCGATTGCATTTTATTTAGAATATCTTGGCGGGTTTCCCCCTTTATAAAATGATAAGTATTGGGCAGCAATGACCCCTCTTTTGGAATAGAAGTAATATCGCCCTCTAAATCCTGACGCGCATTAAGGCGTTTGATAATTTGTTGAACGGTTAATCCTTCGGCAATTGTAATTTTCCTGTCAAAAACTTCGCCTTCTTCCATCATGCTTAGAATTTGAGCCGTGGAAGCATTGGCAGGAAATTCATATTCCCCTGCCTTTAAAATATTGCCCAAGACCGCATCGTCAAACCGTGCGGCCGCTTCAAACACCAATTTATTTTGAATGACATTTTCTGATTTTAAAATTTGCGCAATTTTTTTGACGCCACTGCCACTTTCAATCAAAACCAATTTTGATTCTGTTAATGGCCCTTCGGCGGTATAGGCATAAACACCATATCCAACAGCAAACGCAATGGCAGAAATACCGAGTAATATAAGAGAGAGGAATGTAATAAAAAGATTTTTCACAATCTCATTAATCAACTTGACGCATAATAAGGGATGCATTTGTTCCACCAAAACCAAATGAATTGGAAAGGACAGTTTTGACGGATTTTTCCTTTGCCACCTTAGGGACAAGGTCAATACCCTGACAAGGCTCAGACACATTTTCAAGGTTTAGGGTTGGCGCGATCATATTTGTTTGAATTGTTTTTAAGGCAAAAATCGCCTCAACCGCGCCCGCCGCACCCAATAAATGTCCAATCGCTGATTTGGTGGAAGACATGGAAAGCGTATCCAAATTATTGCCAAATAAACGTTTTACGGCCGTACATTCAATACCATCACCCACAGGGGTAGATGTCCCATGTGCGTTAATGTAATCAACATCTTCGGCATTGATCTCGCCCGATTTTAACGCCGCCTTCATGGCACGATATCCGCCACTGCCATCTTCGGCGGGGGAGGTAATGTGATAAGCATCACCTGATAAGCCATAGCCGACCACTTCACCATAAATTTTTGCGCCACGCGCCTTGGCATGTTCGTATTCTTCTAGAACCACAACCCCTGCCCCTTCGGCGATGACAAAGCCATCGCGCCCTTCATCAAACGGGCGAGAGCCAGCGGTTGGGTCATCATTATAACTGGTTGAAAGCGCACGTGCGGCGGCAAAACCACCGACACCTAATGGGGTTACGGCAGCTTCCGCGCCACCTGCAATCATTACATCGGCATCGCCATATTTGATTAAACGCATTGAGTCACCAATGGCATGCGCCCCTGTTGAACAAGCGGTTACCACAGAATGATTTGGCCCTTTATAGCCATGACGAATTGAAATATGACCCGATGCCAAATTAATCAACATCGCAGGAATACAAAAGGGGGAAAGTTTGCGCGGGCCGCGTTCGTGCAAGGTAATGGCACTATCATACATGGTGGTTAAACCACCAATGCCTGCACCAACCATGACGCCCGTGCGTTCTTTTTGTTCATCCGATTCGGCAATGTAGCCTGAATCTTTAATTGCCTCTTCGGCGGCAGCCATGCCGTACACAATAAACGGATCCATTTTACGTTGATCTTTTGATGATACAAAAAGATCAGCGTTAAATTCGCCATTTGTGGGATTTTCGTCGGAGGTACGCGGAATAACACCCGCAATTTTTGAGGCAAAATCAGACGCGTCAAAATGGTCAATTTTTTTCAACCCGCTTTTACCAGCGAGGAGTAAATCCCAATTGTGTTCAACCCCGATACCAAGAGGTGAAACAATTCCCATTCCTGTTACGACAACGCGTCTCATATTATTTATATTCTTTCATCAAAATTTAATGACGAAATGATCCTGCTTTATTCAGCAGAGTTTTCTTTGATGAAAGAAACAGCATCACCAACGGTTTGAATATTTTCCGCGGCGTCATCTGGAATTTCAACTTTAAATTCTTCTTCAAATGCCATGACAAGTTCAACAGTATCCAATGAATCTGCACCTAGATCATCGATAAAGCTTGCGCTTTCTGTTACTTTTTCTTCATCAACGCCTAAATGTTCTACAACAATTTTTTTAACGCGGGTTGCTACATCACTCATAAGATTTTTCCTTATACTTAATTGATTATTAAAACTTGAGCGGCACAATACCAAGCCGCGCAAGCAATGCAAGTAATTTTGTGGTTATAGCACACACATTGCCCAATTATATAAATATTTCAATACCCTAGATGTTTTATAATGTGGATAAAATCATCATAAACCGCGATACAGCCCACTTTATTGAGCGCCGATTCGCCCTGCTTTTTATCATGACTAACCCCTGTAAAACCAATCACATCCATTCCTGCGGCAACCCCAGCAGTTGCGCCAGAAACGCTGTCCTCCAAAACCAAACATCTGGATGGGTCAACGCCCATTTGATTGGCGGCGAACAAAAACAAATCGGGGGCAGGTTTTGCCTTTTCAACTTGGATTTTGGTAAAGATATTATCATCGTTAAAATATGGATTAAACCCCATAAGCCCTAATGATGTTGTAACATTACCACGCTCCCCATTCGATCCGATACAAATTTTATAATGAGGAGAAATTGTTTGAACAAAATTAATCGCACCATGAATAGGCTTTAAAAAATCTGGCATTTGTTGTTGAACATTTTTTATATAATCCTCAATAACATAGCGTGGCAAATCAATATTTTCTTTTTCATCAATAAGTGATTTTATTGATTTCCAATCGCGTCCTGCAAAATCGCGCATACATGTTTCGGCGGTGTAGCCCGTTAGGCCATAGCCGGTCAGGACATCTGCGGTTACTTTGTTATTTAAATATTCACTATCAATCAGTGTGCCATCGCAATCAAAGATAATAAGATCATATTTATCAATACTCATGAAGATATCCAATAAGTTGCAAATAAAATTATTGTAACCAACAAGTTCAAGTTAAAGCGATATAAAATATAGCCACGCGGCATGGATATCCCTTCACTTCGATAATAAAAGAAACCCCGATCAAGGGCGAATATGTACCAAAATAACGCAATCATTCCTAACATCGCCTGCGCGGGTGAATGGGACAAACCCCAAAAAATAATTGGTATCAAGAATATAGTGGGCAGCAGCGATAAGATAATTCGAACAATAGATTTATCGCGCACCGCATCAGGCCAATGAACCCCCGATAAAAAACTGATGATGATTGCCCCATAAACCATTTGCATCACAATCATAATATTGGCGGTAATAAATTCATCTTGAAAATAATAAAGCCCAAATAAAAACCCAAAAAATGGCAGCACCCCAAGATACCCCATAATCTGATAAAAATTCCGCTTCAAAAAATTACTCATATTTATATCTCACTCTATATTAATTTTAGCCAAATGATTTTGTTTTGTGGTTAGGCACAAGTGTCGCGAAATAGTAACACTATTTAAGACACGCCGTAACGACGCCACAAAGCAAAAGCAGAAGGCTAAATCATTGCCATACCGCCATTGACGTGAATGGTCGCCCCTGTAATATACGCCGCCTCATCACTTGCTAAATAAGCTACGGCGGAAGATATTTCATGGGGTTGACCCATGCGCCCTGCAGGAATGGTTGAATTAATTTTATCTTTTTGATCATCATTTAAGCTTTCCGTCATTGCGGTGGCAATAAAACCAGGGGCAACACAATTAACGGTAATACCGCGACTGGCAATTTCTTGTCCCATCGCTTTGGTCCAACCCATTAATCCTGCTTTACTAGCGACATAATTACATTGTCCGGGGTTGCCCGTTATACCAACAACAGATGATATATTAATGATGCGCCCATAACGGCGTTTCATCATGCCGCGTTGGCATGCCTTGGCCAACATAAAGGGCGCGGTTAAATTAACATCTAAAACTTGTTGCCATTCTTCTTCTTTCATTCGCATGGAAAGATTGTCGCGGGTTAGACCTGCATTATTAACCAAAATATCAATCTGCCCCAGTTTTTCTTCAGCTTGTTTTACAAGGGCGGCAATGCCATCGGCATTGGATAAATCGGCAACAATACCAAAGGCCTTTTCCCCAATTTCATTGGCAAGAGCATTGAGTTTTTCTTCATTACGACCAGAAATGGCAACAGTTGCCCCTTGGGCATGAAGTGCCTTGGCGATTTCACCACCAATGCCGCCCGTTGCGCCTGTTATTAATGCAGTTTTTCCTGTTAAATCAAACATGATTATCCCCCTTAAAAATTTATGTTAGTCTTGTTATTAACTCTTCAACTTGTTCTGGCGTTCCGATGGACGAAACGGCGATATCACGATCAATACGTTTTACAAGGCCGCTTAAAACTTTTCCTGCGCCCAATTCAACCATTTCATCAACGCCATTTTCCTTCATCCAAAGGATGGATTCGCGCCATCGTACCATGCCTGTAATTTGATCAATTAAAAGACGACGAATATCGGCAGGGTCGCTCACGCCATTCGCCGTAATATTGGCCACAACAGGCACAAATGGCGGACGAATATTGGTATCTGCCAATGCAAATGACATTTCTTGCGCCGCAGGCGCCATAAGGGAACAATGAAAGGGCGCGCTAACGGGTAAGATAACTGCCTTTTTCGCCCCCGCTTCGGTTGCCATATCTACGGCAATTTGAACGGCATCTTTATGACCCGATACAACAACTTGTCCAACTGAATTATCGTTGGCTGATTGCACAACAAATTCTTTGCCGCCATTAATGTTGGCCTTTGCCATGGATTTTTTGGTGACATCTTTAACAACATCTAAATCTAATCCTAATATTGCCGCCATTGATCCGACCCCTGCGGGAACGGCCTTTTGCATTGCTTTGCCACGCACTTTTAAAAGGCGGGCCGTATCGGCAATTTCAAATGCCCCTGCAGCAGTAAGCGCGGAATATTCTCCCAAAGAATGCCCTGCCATAAAGGCACACGCATTTTCCATTTTTACGCCGCCTTGTTTTCGCAACACATTTACAACCGCCATGGATACCGCCATCAATGCGGGCTGTGTATTTTCTGTCATATTTAAATCGGTGAGATCACCATCAAACATCATTGCCGATAATTTTTGCCCTAATGCATCATCCACCGCTTCAAATGTATGTCTTGCATCATCAAATGTTTCGGCTAAATCTTTGCCCATTCCAATAAATTGTGATCCTTGGCCGGGGAATATAAATGCGCGTGTCATTGCTCAAACCTTTTTGCTTTTTATAAATAAGACTGACGATGACGATTTCAAAAGCCAAGGTCAAGGCGACTTTCTTCAAACAAACAGGTTATCCCATATTGTTGAAATATTATTGCGAATAGCGGTGATTGTTAATAAAACATTAATTTATACTAGCGTTTTTTGCATGGCTGTGTATATTGAAAAGCATACATAGAGTTTCAGATAGTCTTTATTTATTTGGGTAGCTTTTTATCCATTATATTTAGTGAGCCAAGCGTCTTGAACAGGGAGCGTGGATTTGAAATTTTATATAGCAGATAGAGTGCGTTACCAAAACCCAAAATTAAAAAACAATAATAGGAGGTATTGATAATGAGCGTAATAATTAAAAGTAAAAGACAAAACAGACAAGTTGTCCGTAAAGTCATTGAGGACACAGGGGAAGCCTACACTTTAATGTGTGAAAGTCATGTCAATTCGGATTATGCCGATTTTGCAGGATCACAAGCGTTAGAAGTCCTTTAAAACTGCATTAAATGACCCTGATCTGTCTTATGATCAGCTTTGCGCGATTTTGCGTAAGGCTTCAACCCGCGCCAGTTCGCGCCAATGTAAAACACCATGGTCAATGTTTATGGCCAATTATATTTCTAAACATGGAAATAGTAATGTGCATTTTGCGGCGGCCAACCGTCACAAAACCCATTAAATAAAATTATAATTTCCTATATTAACCTTTTTATAAAGCCCGAAACTTTGTTTTCGGGTTTTTTTATGCTGGCCGCGTACCTTTGATTACTTTTGAGATTAATCTGACCTTAAGATTTTGCTTGATTTCTTATCTTTATCCCCCTATAACGCCCTCATCACCCTCGCTATGCTTTCAAGGCTAAGGATAGCTAACATTTAACCCAAGAGGAGATAAACATGCCTTTTTACGAAACAGTGTATATTGCACGCCAAGATTTGAGCGAAGCTCAGGTCAAAGAATTAACCGATGGATATTCCAAAATTATCACTGATAATGGTGGTAAAGTCACAAAGGTTGAAAATTGGGGATTACGCTCCCTTGCCTATAAAATTAACAAAAACCGCCGTGGCTTTTATGTTTTGATTGAATCAGACACACCCGCCCCCGCCATTCATGAAATTGAACGTACAATGCGTTTAAACGAAGATATCCTTCGTTTTATGACCATTCGTTTAGATGAATTGACAGATGGCCCATCCATTATGATGGATAAAGGTGGCCGTGATTCAGGCGACAAAAAAGATTATAACAACAAGAAGGAGGCCGCGTAATGAGTGCCGCAGAAATCCCAACAGCAAGCAAACCTTTTTTTCGCCGTAAAAAAAGCTGTCCTTTTTCAGGGCCAAATGCCCCTGATATTGATTGGAAAGATACACGTACACTTGGCCGCTTTATTTCAGAGCGCGGTAAGATGGTGCCAAGCCGTATCACCAATGTATCAATGAAAAAACAACGTGAATTATCAACAGCTATCAAACGCGCACGTCAAATGGCATTATTGCCATACGTTCGTCACGACAGCGATGATCGTCGATAATATAACGATGCTTTTTATTACGATAAAAAGTATTCAATAGGAAAAAGGATTTAAAATTATGACACAAGTCATCTTATTAGAAAAAATTGAAAAATTAGGGGATATGGGGGACACAGTGAATGTGAAACCTGGTTTTGCCCGAAATTTCTTGCTTCCCCAAAATAAAGCATTGCGTGCCACAGATGCAAACCTTGCTTATTTTGAAGCGCAAAAATCAACATTGGAAAAAGCCAATGATGATAAAAGAAAAGCCGCTGAAAAACATGCTTCATCATTAAAAGGTATGACTGTAACCCTTATCCGCCAAGCGGGTGAGAGTGGACAATTATACGGATCCGTTACTGCCCGTGATGTTGCAGACGCAATTAACGATTCTGCGGAACAAAAAATTCAACGCAATATGGTTGAATTGAACCAAGGAATTAAAGAAGTTGGTTTATTTGATGTGACTGTTATCCTTCACCCAGAAGTAAAGCACGAAGTTAAAATCAACATTGCACGTACAGAAGATGAAGCCAAAACTCAGCTTAAAACAGGTAAAGCCATCATGGATGCCGATAATGACAATGTGAATAACGCTTCTGATGAAGCATCACAAAACTCTAAAGAAGCATTATTAGATGATAGCGCCTTAGAAGCAGAAAAAGAGGCGCAAGCCAAAGATGATGCAAAAAAAGCTGCTGACGCCGAAAAAGAAGCAGCAAAAACTGCTGCTGCCTCATCAAATGATGAAGGCGATACAACAGAAGAAGAGCAAGCTGAAACAGCTTAATTTTCTAACAAAGATTATCAAAAAGCGCGTTTTTAACCAAACGGGCTTTTTTTATAGTTTTGTTTAAAACGAACTTTTAATCGTTGTATAAAGTTTAATCCCCGCTATCCACATTCTATAATATTATTAATGTTTCAATCTGCATCATTCCTATGGCATAAGATTAAGCATGAGTTCAGATTTTGCAACATTCCAACCATCCGATAATTTTCCACCCCACGAGGGGCAAGAAAAAGAACCCGCCTTTCAAGAAATGCCCCATAATTTTGAGGCTGAACAAGGGTTGTTGGGGATGTTACTCATTGATAATGGCATGCTGGAACGCGTTTCTGAAATTATACGTCCGCATCATTTTTCGCATCCCTCCCACCAAAATATTTTCGAAACCATCGAAAAAATGGTCGAGCGTGGGTTGGAGGCCAAGCATACCACTCTTAAAGATTATTTTGAAAAAGATGAAGGGTTAACATCCGTTGGTGGCGCGCAATATCTGTCGGAGCTTCAAACCCAAGTTCCTGTGATTAATAATATTCAAGATTACGCCCAAACAATTTATGACCGATATTTAAGACGGGAGCTTATCCGATTAAACATCAGCACCAATAGCGAAGCGTATAATTTTAATATCGATAGCGATGCAACAAGCATTATTGAAGAGGCGGAGAAAAAATTATTTAGCCTATCTGAGAGTGGGACAGCGCAAGGCGGGTTTATCACCTTAAAAGATTCAGTCTTAACCGCTATTGATATTGCGGAAAAGGCATATAAATCGGACGGTCATGTTACGGGTGTAACAACCGGATTAACCGATTTAGATCATAAATTAGGCGGGCTTCATCCTTCTGACTTACTTATTTTGGCGGCGCGTCCGTCGATGGGTAAAACATCATTGGCGGTTAACATTGCCTATAACGCGGCAAAGGCGTACGCCGAGACAGGTGGGGAACAAGGCGGAATTGTTGGGTTCTTCTCGCTCGAAATGTCATCGGATCAATTGGCAACACGTATTTTATCCGACCAATCGGGTATATCAGGGGACGATATCCGAAAAGGGAATATTAAAGAAACCGATTTTCGAAAATTTGCAGAAGCCAGTCAAAAATTAAGCCAAATGCCTCTTTATATTGATGATACCCCCGCCCTTTCCATTGGGGCGGTACGGGCACGGGCGCGGCGTTTAAAACGCCAATATGGCCTTGATCTGTTAGTTATTGATTATCTTCAATTGTTGCAAGGGTCTGGATCGGCGCAATCATCAGGCAACCGTGTTTTGGAGATTTCTGAAATCACTCGGGGGTTAAAGGCCATTGCAAAGGAATTAAATATTCCTGTTATTGCCCTGTCGCAATTATCGCGTGCAGTGGAGCAACGCGAAGATAAACGCCCCATGTTATCAGATTTGCGCGAATCAGGATCGATCGAGCAGGATTCAGATGTGGTGATGTTTATTTACCGCCGCGAATATTATTTATCGCGCGAGGAGCCTGAGAAAAAACCAAGTGAAGATGATGGAAAATTTAATGACCGTTATGCCCAATGGCAACAAGATTTAGGCGATTGCAACAATACTGCCGATGTTATTATTGCAAAGCAAAGGCATGGCCCAATTGGAACAATATCCCTATTCTTTGATGCCAGCGTAACCAGATTTAGCGATTTGGAAAAGAAATTTGATTAAGGATCTGGTGGTGTTAAAGACGGCACAAAAAACTCAGGATTTGTATTGTTAAACACAACAACTGGAAAATCATGATTTTCTAGTGCTTCTACAAATAAGGCGCGGTTGATACTTTCCTCACATCCTTTTAAGGCGCGTTTTAACTTTCTATCGCCATTTACTTCAAGTGCCTCTCTTGAGAAATCTAAGGCTGCCCCTTTTATCGCATTCAAATAGGCGTAAAATCTTGTATCTTCCCCTTCAGGAACAGATTTAAGCTCTTTTATTGCTTGAGTGGCCAAATAACTATTGGTTTGATCAAGACTAATCCCTTTGATCAAGTCACGTTTTTTTGATTGTTGCGTGATAAGAGCAACAAATTTTTTGGCGACGGCATTAAATTCCTGCCCCAATGTAATTTGGTTGTCTGTCCATTGTGGTGTGATATTATCAGCCATAAAAGACTATACATAATTTACATAAGAAAATCAATATGCTATGACTTCACATACCCATACCGCCATTTTAACCATAGATTTGAAAGCATTATCAAAAAACTATGTGGCTTTACAAAACCAAGTTGGCGCAAATTGCGCCGTTGCTGGGGTTGTAAAAGCAAACGCGTACGGTTTAGGGTTAGAACCAATCACCCGTACGCTTTTGAAATCTAATTGTCCGCAGTTTTTTGTTGCGACCGTGAATGAGGCGTTGGAATTTCGATCTTTTGAGGCAACTGCGCCTGTTGCTGTGCTGGGTGGATTATTTAATGGCGCGGAAGATATTTATCTTAAAAATAACATTCAGCCGGTGATTAATAGCCTAAATGATTTAACCCGATGGCAAGAGTTAGCAATGTCAGCCAATAAATCTCTTCCCACAATAATACATATCGACACAGGTATGAATCGCTTGGGGCTACACCCCGATGATATTCAAACACTAATTAAAAACCCTGAGCTACTCAAAAATTTAGACGTACAGTGGATGATGAGCCATTTTGCCTGCGCAGATGATGTCAATCACCCCATGACAAAAGAACAAAGTGATTTATTTATAAAATTATCTGCCGCCTTCCCCACTGCCAAACAATCTTTAGGCAATTCATCAGGAACATTCCGAGGCATACAGCATCATATTAATATGGTGCGACCAGGCGTTGCATTATATGGCGGAAACCCAACGCCAGAGGTAAAAAACCCCATGCATCAAGTGGTTCAGTTAAAGGCAAAAATCCTTCAAATTAGAAACTGTAAAAAAGGGGACAGCATTGGGTATGGGGCAAGTCATGTTTTTGAAAAAGATACGCGTACAGCCACCATTGGCATTGGATATGCCGATGGTTTTTCACGCGCCCATAGCAATAAGGGCCAATTTTATTTTAACAATGTCCCTTGCCCCATATTGGGGCGTATCTCGATGGATTTAACCACTATCGATATCAGCCAGTGCAAAAATAAACCCGAACAAGGCGATTGGGTTGAAATAATTGGTCAAAACCAAACCATTGATGATTTGGCACAAAACGCAGGTACAATAAGTTATGAGATCTTGACCAGCCTTGGAAACCGCTATGCCCGCCAGTATATTAAATAAGCATGTTGAATAAATTACTTTTCACCACCTGTAAAAAACGCTACATCTAGGGATATGAAGAATTCAAATCCTCAGAATCAAGCAGATTCAAATATTCTGTCACGCTTTCCTTGCATAATTTTAATGACGTGTCAGGCGATTGGCAATGCGATTCTAAGCTTTCTACAATCCATCGGGGCGATGGCATTGTTTGTAGGAATAGCAACAAAGCATACGGTAACACCGCGTTTCTACCCCAAACTAATTTTAAAACAATTTATTGATATTGGGTATTACTCCCTTCCCGTTGTTGGAATGACTGCATTATTTACAGGGATGGTGCTTGCCTTACAAAGCTATACTGGCTTTACCCGATTTAATGCAGAAGGCGCGATTGCAGGCGTTGTTGCCTTGTCCGTCACACGCGAACTTGCGCCCGTTTTGGCAGGATTGATGGTCGCGGGGCGTGTTGGTGCCTCCATCGCTGCAGAAATTGGAACGATGCGGGTAACCGAACAAATTGATGCTTTGGAAACCTTGTCCGTTAATCCATTTAAATATCTTATCGCGCCGCGTGTTATTGCGGGTACGTTGATGTTGCCGATTCTCGTTTTTATTGGTGATATTATTGGAATATATGGCGGTTATATTGTTGCGGTTTATAATTTAGGATTTTCATCAGGAACATATATTTCCCAAACATGGGATATTTTAGAGAATATTGATGTTTTATCAGGTCTAATTAAAGCTGGCGTCTTTGGATTTTTGGTGACGATGATGGGATGTTACCATGGATATAATTCGGGACGTGGCGCGCAAGGGGTGGGAACGGCAACCACCTATGCGGTTGTATCTGCCTCTATCTTAATCCTCATTTCAAATTATATGCTAACGCAGGTGTTTTTCTCATGAGTGTTCCTGTCAAAATCGAATTACAAAATGTTAAAAAATCTTTTGGAACAAAAACTGTTTTAAATGGTATTGATTTATCCGTATCACAAGGTGAAAGCATGGTGATTATTGGCGGGTCAGGAACGGGAAAATCCGTAATGCTTAAATGTATTTTGGGATTAATGAAACCCGATACTGGTAAAATATTTATTGATGGCAAAGATGTTTCAACATTTGATGCCAAAGAACGCCAAAATCAAATGAAAAAATTTGGTATGTTGTTTCAAGGTGGCGCATTATTTGATTCCATGAAGGTCTGGGAAAATATTGCCTTTGGTTTTGTTCAGGGGCAACAAATGAATCGTGATGAAGCCCATAAAATTGCCATGGAAAAATTGCGACAGGTTGGCCTTACCCCCCAAACGGGTGATTTATTTCCCGCCGAAATTTCGGGTGGTATGCAAAAGCGAGTATCCCTTGCCCGTGCCATTGCCACCAACCCCGAAATTATCTTTTTTGATGAACCCACTACGGGATTAGACCCCATCATGGCAGACGTGATTAATGATTTAATCGTTGATTGTGTGAAGGATTTAGGCGCAACCGCGGTAACCATCACCCACGATATGACCAGCGCGCGCAAAATTGCCGATAAAATTGCGATGATTTACGAAGGTCAAATTATTTGGACGGGGGATGTAAAAACCCTCGATACATCAAACAATGATTATGTTGAACAATTTATCCATGGCCGAGCCGATGGCCCCATCACCAAACACGCCAATTTTAAAGCTTAAATTTTTAACGTCTATCAATCATTAAATTGCCTTCAAATCCTCTTAAACCTATGGCATAACATTTGTTATGCGGTGGTTCTCACATTTTATATTGGCAATTTTCTCCCTCGGGTTTTTAGGCCTGATTCTTGGGGTCGGCGCGGTTGCGTTTGTGATTGGATATTATGGCCAAGATTTACCCGAATACGAGCAATTAAAAGAGTATGAGCCCGATGTCATGACCCGCATTTATGCGGCCGATGGTGATTTATTGGCCGAATATGCCACCGAAAAACGTGTATTTGTACCCATTGAAAAAATTCCCGATGTGGTTAAAAACGCCTTTTTATCCGCAGAAGATCAAAATTTTTACGACCATAACGGTATTGATAGTAAGGCTGTCGCCCGTGCGATTATCATCAACTTAAAAAATATTGGTAAAGATCGCCGCCTTGTGGGGGCATCGACCATTACCCAGCAAGTCGCCAAAAACTTCCTCCTCACCAATGAGGTTTCGTATGAGCGTAAGATCAAAGAAGCTATTTTGGCTTTGCGTCTTGAACGCGTTTTAACAAAGGATGAATTGTTGGAGCTGTATTTGAACGAAATATTCTTGGGGCAGCGATCATACGGTGTGGCGTCGGCGGCACAGATTTATTTTGATAAATCTTTGGACGAGCTTGAGATTAACGAAGCAGCATATCTTGCCGCCCTGCCCAAGGCACCCAATAATTACCATCCTGTGCGTAAATATGATGCCGCCATTGGTCGCCGTAATTGGGTTATTGACCGCATGGTTGAAGAAAACCATATCGAACCCGCGCAAGCCAAAATTGCAAAACAAAAACCATTAAAAATGGCCTCCCGTATTTTATTTGCAGATATTGATGGCGACTTTTTCGCAGAAGAGGTTCGCCGTGTTGTCAAAGATAAATATGGTGAAAAAAGTTTGTACCAAGGGGGCTTAACCGTAAAATCAAGCCTTACCCCGCAATTGCAAAACATGGCCGTTGATTCATTGCGTAAAGGATTAATGGATTATGATATGCGCCATGGGTGGCGTGGCCCCATTGCCAATTTAAAATCAATGGATAATTGGGTGGAGGGGCTCGATAAAATTGTTACCCCCGCAGGGCAATTAAAAGAATGGGATTTGGTTGTTGTTACCACCCTTAATAACCAAGAAGCAACCATTGGATTTAAAGATGGAACAACGGCATCTCTCCCCCTATCTGGGGTAAAATGGGCGCGTCAATGTCTGCAAGATTGCTATGCCCTTGGTGCGCCTATTGAACGCGTGACGCAAGTATTGGAAAAAGGCGATGTTATTTTGGTTGAAAAAACAGAAGATGATTATATCTTGCGTCAGATACCAAAAGTACAAGGCGCGATTATCGCCCTAGACCCCCATACAGGGCGCGTATTGGCGATGCAAGGCGGTTGGACACAAAACACCTCAAGCTTTAACCGTGCGACGCAGGCAATGCGCCAACCAGGGTCTGCCTTTAAACCCTTCGTCTATTTGGCGGCATTGGATAGTGGGTTTACCCCCGCAAGTATTGTAGTCGATGGGCCGTTTGAAAAATTTGATAGAGCAACAGGTAAAATGTGGCGTCCCACCAATTATTCCAATAAATATTATGGTCCCTCCACTTTACGTATCGGGTTGGAAAAATCACGAAATTTGATGACCGTTCGTTTGGCCAATAATGTTGGTATGGATAAAGTATCCGATTATGCCAAGAAATTTGGTATCAATGATAATATGCGTCAATATCTTTCCCATTCCCTTGGGGCGGGTGAAACAACACTTTTAAAATTAACATCTGCCTATGGAATGATCGCCAATGGGGGGAAGAAAATTACCCCTACCTTTATTGACCGTATCCAAGATCGTACAGGGGAAACTATATTCTCATTTGATGAACGCCCTTGCACCAATTGTGGTGATTTAATCCGTTGGGATGGTCAACAGGTTCCCGAAATTTTAGATACGCGTGAACAAATTACCGATGAAAAAACCGCCTATCAAATTACATCTATGTTGGAGGGGGTTGTTCAACGCGGAACTGCGGTACGATTAAAATCGCTCAACCGTCCCTTGGCAGGGAAAACAGGGACAACAAATGAATCAAAAGATACGTGGTTTATTGGGTATTCCCCTAATTTAGTTGTTGGTGTTTTTGTTGGGTTTGACGATCCAAAATCATTAGGTGAAAAAGAAACAGGATCGTCAGTGGCCGCGCCTATTTTTGGTGATTTCATGGAAAAAGCATTGGCGGACGAGCCTGCAATTCCTTTCCGCTCCCCCTCTGGTATGAAAAATGTGCGCATTAACAAATTGACAGGGCGCCTTGCAAACGCAAGTGACAGCAATGTAATTTGGGAGGCATTTGTTGAAGGGACAGAACCAACATTTGATAATTACAGCTATCAAAATATTATTGATGGGTCGGGTGGATCATATGAAAACATTGACCCCTACGGATATATGCAATCCGAAACCCCTATATATGATGATGGCAGTGTGGAGGTGTATGGCGTTGCTAAAGAAGGGCAAGGAAATGATTCATTCTCCTATTTTTCAAATAGACAAAATCAAGAGGGCAGTCAAACTTACGATGATCAACCCTATTCAACCCAACGCCAAGAACGCGTTTATGTTCCCAATACAAATATGCGTAACAGACAGCAACAACCACGCGAACAACAACCTGTGGCGAAAGACGAGCCTTCTTTTTCAGGAACAGGTGGTATTTACTGATAATTGAAAAATAATTATTTAGGCGGCAAGTTTTTTAGCAATAAACTCATAATCAGGCATATCGGATATAGGGCCAAGGGACGCAACCGTTGTTTTAGACGAGAAAATCTTTTGCCCCATGGATTGAATGTGACTTATTTCAACATTGTTAATTTTATCAATTAAATCTTGAATATCGAGCAAGCGATTAAAATTAATCATGTATTTTGCCTGACGATTGGCACGCGATAACATTGATTCCTGCCCCATTAGAAGTGAGGATTTTAATTGTGCTTTGGCACGGTTTAACTCATCCATCGAAACATTATTTTGTGTAATGTCATGTATTTCATCAATTAAAACAGGCATTAATTTTTGCAATTTCTCGGGGTCTGTTCCCACATAAATTTCAAATTGTCCGCTATCTTTATAACCACTATGCGATGAATAAACGGAATAGGCCAACCCATGTTTTTCACGCACAGATTGGAATAATCGTGATGACATACCCCCACCCAATAAGGTTGATAAAATACCCGCATGATAAAAATTATCATCAAACTTATGAATGCCTTCAAACCCCAAAACAACGTGTGCTTGCTCCAATTTTTTTTCTTGGCGATTATCTCCGCCTTGGTATGTTGCTTTTTGATATTGGGTTTTTTGCGTTGTGGGCAAATTGGTAAAATAGCGTTCTGCTAATTTTACAATTTGATTGTGGGAAACATTGCCCGATGCACATAAAACCAAATTATCCGCCGTATAAAAACGGTTTATATATTTATCTAAAATTAATTTATCAATTTGGTCAATAATATCCGCCGTCCCCAAAATTGGCGCGCCAAGCGATTGTTGGGGGTATGCCGTTTCTTGGTATAAATCAAAAACAACATCATCGGGAGTATCGGCGCACATACCAATTTCTTGAATAATAACACGGCGTTCTTTTTCAATTTCTGATGTTGGAAAGGTTGAATTTTGAATCATGTCTGACAATACATCAATCGCCAATTCAACATTTTCTTTTAACAGATGAATATAATAGGCGGTATTTTCGCGGCTGGTATAGGCATTCATTTGCCCGCCTACATTTTCAATCTGTCCTACGATCTCTTGGGCGGTGCGGGTCGGTGTGCCATTAAACAACATATGTTCAACCATATGCGCCACACCATTATCAACCATATCTTCATTGCGCGTCCCTACATCAACCCAAAGGCCGATGGCAACGGATTCAACGCTTTTTACTTCATCTGTAATAACGCGCAGGCCATTGCCCAACGTGGTCATATTTTGTGTCATAAGGTTTTTTTCTATTTAGAGATTACTTTTAAATATTACTTTTGACAAAATCTTGAACGATTTTTAAATCATTTTTTAAAACTGTCAAAAATTCAGGACGGTCATATAAATCGGCCAAATGCTCTGGCAATTCAGGGCGAATGCCAATTGCCTTTTCCACCGCATCGGGGAATTTGGCAGGATGCGCGCATGCAAGCGATATCATCGGAACCGATGGATCTTCGGTCACTTGATGACTGGCATGGACACCCACGGCGGTATGCGGGTCTAGGATATAACCCGTTTCTTGATAACATTGCTTCATCATATTAATAGTTTGCGTGTCATCACAGCGATGCGCGCTAAACTGGCTGCGTGCTTTTGCCATATGTTGTTCTGATATTTTAAAGACACCTTTTGATTTAAAACTAGTCATTAATTTTTCAATAGATTGGGTATCATGCCCCAATAGATGACAAAGATACCGTTCAAAATTACTAGAAATTTGAATATCCATGCTGGGTGAAATGGAAGGCTCTACCGATGAGGTTTGCATCGATCCTTTTTCAAAAAAGCGCGTTAAAATATCATTGCGGTTTGACCCAATTATCAAACGCTTAATCGGTAACCCCATTTGTTGCGCGGCGAAGGCGGCATATATATTACCAAAATTCCCCGTAGGGACAGAAAATGATACGGGGCGCGTGGGTCCGCCCACGGCCAAAGACGCCGTAACATAATAAACAATCTGCGCCATAATCCGCGCCCAGTTTATTGAATTAACAGCAGATAATTTAACAGTATTCCTAAATTCGGTATCATTAAACATTGCCTTTACCAAATTTTGGCAATCATCAAATGTCCCCTCCAATGCAATATTATGAACATTAGGGGCATCAATGGTGGTCATTTGGCGACGCTGTACTTCGGACGTGCGGTTATGAGGATGGAGGATAAAGATATCAATATTTTTACAACCCTTACATGCCTCAATCGCGGCGGATCCTGTATCACCCGATGTTGCGCCAACAATCGTAATACGCTCCCCCCGCTCCGCCAGTACATGATCAAATAATCGCCCCAACAATTGCAAAGCATAATCTTTAAATGCCAATGTTGGGCCATGAAATAATTCTAAAATCCAGCTATTGGGGCTAATCTGTACCAAGGGCGCGACAGAAGAATGGTTAAAGTTATCGCGATATACTTCTTTAATAATGCGTTTTAAATCATCTTCGGCAATATCATCACCAACAAATTTTGATATAACATGATAGGCGATATCCGAATAAGGCGCGCCAGCAAATCGTTTTAAATCTTCTAAATTAAATTGTGGAAATTCTTCAGGGATAAACAACCCACCATCATGGGCAAGCCCCTTCATCAAAACATCGGTAAAGGTATTTTTAGAGTTTTTATCGCGAGTCGAAATATAATTTATCATGGCTATATTTTTATCGGTTTACTGCCATTTTGTCACGCGTAAAAGCGATTTGAAATTATGCCGCGTTTAAATATCGTTCTTCCAAATGATGCACCAAGGGATCAATTTTCAAACGACTGCCCGTTACCTCTTTGATTAAGGTGTCTTGGCGTTGTAATCGCCCTTTTTGATGAATATTTTTATTGAGCCATTGGTTGATGGAGGTATAATCCCCACGTTGGATAAGGTTAGGAATATTTTGTAAATCTTTTTTCATTGCCCCATGAAACTGCGCCGCCATCATATGCCCCAAGGTATAGGATGGGAAATACGCAAATTTTCCAACAAACCAATGCACATCTTGCAAACATCCATCGGCATAAGTCGTTGGCTCAACCCCACAAAATTCTTTGACTTGGGCATTCCATGCATCGGGTAAATCATCAATGCTTAAACGCCCTGCAATTAAATCACGCTCCAACCGCATACGCATTTGCATGTGATAGAAATATGTCACCTCATCTGCCTCACGGCGAAGGGGGGAGGCTTTGACTTGGGTTTTGGTTTGATACAAATTTTCTGCGGTAAAGGCAGGGTCGCCAAATCGTTGGAATAGCCCTTCAACACGGGGGGATAAATATTCAAAGAATTCTGGCATACGTCCCAATATCATTTCAATTAGTAACGCTTGGCTTTCCTGCATGGCCGCACCCAAATCTTGACCCACGGGTTGATACCGCCATTCTTCACGCGGCAATCCTTGGATATACAAACCATGCCCCCCTTCATGAAGGGCGCTGCGCATTGAATTTAAAAAATCTTTGCTGGATGATGTTTTGATCACCAAGCGTGTATCATCGGGCGTCCCGCCTTCAACAGGGTTATGCCCGGTTTCATAAAGTCCACCACGCTTAAAATCAAACCCAATAAGTTTAAGTAAGGATTTATTAAGCTGTAGCTGTTTATCAGAATCAAACGGCCCCTTTATCGGTTCAGGATCAGGGCGGTCTTTTTGAAATTCAATAATTTTGGGGTAAAGCGTATCAATTTTTTCACGCATTTGCGAGAACAGCAAATCAACATCTTTTAATCGTGCGCCTGGTATATATTCACGCATTAATGCTTGATAAAGGGGGTCATTATCATGATGGTTTTCTTTTAAACATTTGCTTTCGGCGATACGCCTTTGCAAATCAATCATTTTTGTAAGGAATTTTTTTGCACTGTCCCAATCATTATTTTTTAGAACATCCCTATGCTGTACGCGTCCTTCGTATGATAAATGGGCGCGGCGTTCCATTAAATCCGCATCAATTTTGCAATGGTGACGATACATTGTTTCCATTTCAAATAAATTGGCAGAATCCCACTCATCCCATTGCTTTTTATGTTTCTTTTCATGAGCGTGCGCTTTTTCAATTGCCTTGGCTACATCGGAGCATGCTAAATCTTCGTGCATACGGCGGGAAAGGAAGGCAATTTGGCCCAAACGACTTTTATATGCGCCTGTTGGCATTGCGGTAAGGAAGTCACGCCCCAATGCCTCGCGAATACCATTCATGCGGCCAATATCGCGGAAACGTAATTTTAGCATCATATAATTATTACAAGGATGCTGTTGTGATTGTTTAGGGAGGTCTTCATCTTCAATATCAATAGGGGAAGGAAGTTGTAATAACGCCTCATTGGGTTTTGATTTAAACCAAATTTTTGGTTTCAAATTTTTAAATGAGCTTGAAAACCAAGACCCCACCATATGACTGGTGCGATTCCATAAATTTTTAATAAAGAGCGTGATGTCTGGCATTTTATCCCTATTCGTTCAAAGGTAGGCTTATAGTACATCAAATGCAAAAAAAATCACCCGTCTTTATAAAGGCGGATGATTTTGAATCAATAGTACGAAAATTTTAAGTGTTAGCTTACTGCTTTCTTCGTTTTCTTTACTGCTTTTTTAACAGCTTTTTTCGTCTTTTTTACTGCCTTTTTAACAGGTGACTTTTTCGCTGTTGATTTTTTAGGTGCCGTTTTTTTGGCTGCAGGCTTCTTTTTTGTAGCAACTTTTTTCTTTGGTGCTGCTTTCTTGGGGGCAGTTTTCTTTGCGGCCACTTTCTTTTTCGGGGCTGCTTTTTTCTTTACTGTCTTTTTAGCAGTAGTTTTTTTGGCCGCCGTTTTCTTTGGCGCTACCTTTTTCTTAGCAGCTGGCTTTTTCTTGGCTGCTGCTTTTTTAGGAGCAGTTTTCTTCGCTGCTACTTTTTTCTTTGGTGCTGCTTTTTTCTTCGCTGTTGTTTTTTTAGCAGTAGTTTTTTTAGCAGTAGTTTTCTTTGCAGTCGCTTTTTTAGGTGCCGCTACTTTTTTAGCAGTTGTTTTCTTTGCTGCAGGTTTTTTCTTTGCCGTAGTTTTTTTGGCTGCAGTTTTTTTCGCGGCTGGTTTTTTCTTTGCCGTTTTTTTAGTTACTGCGGTTGCCATTGCAACTGTTTTTTTCTTAGTTGCTGGTTTCTTCTTTGCTGCCGTTTTTTTCTTGGCGGCTGGTTTCTTTTTAGCTATTGCCATTTTAGTCTCCATTTAAATGTGTATTTTTTGAAAAAAGTTTATCGAATGATAATAAGGAAGTTAGGTTAATAAAATCTTTAAATTGAAATTATGCCCTTCATTGAAAATAAAGTAATACTCAATTGCATAAATAGTATAATAATTTGCCATATTTGAAAACCCTTTTTCGCTAACTAGAAAAACGCTAAAAATAAATTAAATATTTATATTCATTTTTGGTATAGGATTTGTTTTTAAATCTTTAAAATTTATCAAGTTGAGCCCTATAAAATGCGACAAAATAATCATCCTAAATCACAAGAAAAAATCGCTATTATTGGCGCGGGCGCGGCAGGCTTAATGGCCGGGATTGAGGCTGGAAAAAAAGGGCATAAAGTTTCTATTTTTGACCATGCAAAAAAACCGGGGGAGAAGATCAGAATTTCAGGTGGAGGACGATGTAATTTTACAAACTTACACTGCACCCATGAAAATTTTATTAGCAAAAATAAACATTTTCACAAAAGTGCGCTCAGCCGATATACCCCGCTCGACTTTGTTTGTATGGTTGATCAATATAAAATAGACTACCATGAGAAAAATTCTGAAAAGGGGACAGGACAATTATTTTGTGATGGGAAATCACAACAAATTATTGATATGCTGGTTGATGAATGTCACAAAAATAATGTTATAATTACCCTTGAAACAACGATCGATAAAATTGTTAAAAATGCAAATGGATTTGACCTTAATATTAAGGATAAAAATCATTTTTTTGACAAAGTCATTATTGCCACTGGGGGGCCCTCTATCCCTAAAATGGGGGCGAGTGATTTTGGGTATAAAATTGCACAGCAATTTGGTCATAATATTATTCCAATTGAACCTGCCTTGGTTCCCCTCACCTTTACCGATGAGGTTCTTAATTTAACAAAATCACTTTCTGGGGTCGCAATTGATTCGGTTTTGGTTAATAGTGATTCGTATCAATTTAACGATGATTTATTATTCACCCATCGCGGATTAAGTGGTCCTGCAATTTTACAAATTTCATCTTATTGGAACGCAGGTGAAACTTTAAAGATTAATTTTCTAACCTCAAACGACATGTTTGAAATTTTACAAGAGGCAAAAAATAATCATCCAAAAACAAGATTGCAAAAATTTTTATCGCAATTTTTGCCTACTCGATTTGTAGATCAAATGGTTGATTTAATTTTAGAAGAGAATGATAAGCAAAAGAATCTTGCTGATTTTTCAAATAAAACATTACAAAAAATTTCAGATTTTGTTCACCAATGGACAATAAAGCCCAATGGATCAGAAGGATACCGAACCGCCGAAGTCACACGCGGTGGTATTAACACAAATGAAATTGATGCACGAACATTTAAAAGTAAAAAATGTGAAGGGCTTTATTTTATTGGCGAAGTTTTAGATGTAACAGGGCATCTTGGCGGTCACAATTTTCAATGGGCATGGGCATCGGGATATTGCGTTGGCCAAGAGATTTAAAGAATCAGACTTAACATTCTTTTTGTTTTATAGGTTGGTTGCGCCAGTAAAGTTTTATAAAAATAAACAAGGGTGTCGGATCGGGGGAGTAAATTTTTTTCAAACCCAAGGGTGAGGCTTTTCATCATCTCACGCTCAAACTTATGTCCTTCCCCTAAAATAAAGCTGTCCATATTCCATTCTGAGAAGCCGCGTTTTTCAACAGGGGTATCAATTAAATAATCAAGCTCACAATGGCGGTCATCTTTTTCAATAAGAGCCATAAGATTGCGCAAACGATCCTCTTTCCCTTCAATAATTTGTAGGAATTGACCATCATGGAAAAATAGAGCGCCAGTAATTTGCAATTCTCTATTCTTAATTTTGGCTGTTTCTTTGATGTTTTCTAATACTTTAGAAATATCATCTTTTCCATTGTAAAAGCTCATATAACAAATCATATGCATAATATGGCACCTTTTAAACTTAACATTGATACAGATATTAAGTTTAAAACAGGAAAAAAGAAAGATTATATTTTAACCTATAGTAATAATTTTACTCCCATTCAATCGTTCCGGGCGGTTTACTGGTGATGTCATAGGTTACACGATTAACGCCCTTAACCTCATTAATAATACGTGTGGAGGCGCGCCCTAAAAATTCATGGGTGAAGGGGTAATATTCTGCCGTCATACCATCGGTTGAGGTCACAGCGCGAAGCGCACATACATAATCATACGTGCGGCCATCACCCATCACACCCACCGACCGCACCGGAAGTAAGACGGCAAAGGCCTGCCAAATATCATCATATAATCCAGCGTTCTTAATCTCATCAATATAGACGGTATCCACAGCACGAAGAATATCCAATTTCTCTGGCGTAATTTCACCAGGCATACGAATGGCAAGCCCAGGACCAGGAAATGGGTGACGACGAATAAAATCTTCAGGCATGCCCAAGGCACGACCCAAATCGCGCACCTCATCTTTAAATAATTCGCGCATGGGTTCGACCAATTTCATATTCATACGTTCAGGCAAACCGCCCACATTATGATGTGATTTAATCGTCACCGATGGCCCGCCTGTAAAGGATACAGATTCAATCACATCGGGATATAATGTCCCTTGTGCCAAAAAGTCTGCACCACCAATGGTTTCTGCACATTTTTCAAACACATCAATAAACAAACCACCAATAATTTTACGTTTGGTTTCAGGGTCACTGACCCCCTCTAATTTACCCAAAAACAAATCTGCGGCATTTTCGTGGATCAGGGGAATGTTATAATGATTGCGGAATAAATTAACGACTTGCTCGCTCTCCCCCTCGCGCATCATGCCTGTATCAACATAAATACATGTTAGCTGATCACCGATAGCTTCATGCAATAAAACAGCAGTCACAGAAGAATCAACTCCGCCCGATAATCCACAAATTACCTTTGATTTACCGACTTGGGCGCGGATTTTGTCAATCGCTTCCTCACGAAAGGCATTCATGGTCCAATCGCCCTTACACCCGCAAATATTATGGGTAAAGTTACGGAACAGCTCAATCCCATTGGGGGTATGCACAACTTCGGGGTGGAATTGAACACCGTAAAATTTACGGCTTTCATCAGAAATAACCGAAAATGGCGCGCCGGGTGATACTCCAATGGATTCAAATCCTTCGGGCATTTTTACGACATGGTCACCGTGGCTCATCCATACTTGTTCTTTATTACCCGATTTCCATGCGCCTTGTAAAAGGGGGCTGTCGGCGCAAACCTCAAGATGGGAGCGGCCAAATTCGCGGGTTTCGCCAACCTCAACCTTGCCGCCCAATTGTTGCGCCATAATTTGTTGCCCATAACAAATGCCTAAAATAGGGACTTTTAAATTGTAAATCCCACTATCAGGGGCGGCGTGATCATCATCGGTCACACTGCCCGGCCCACCCGAAAGAATGATGCCTTTAGGGTTATAAGATTTAATCTTATCAATTGGCGCATTATTAAAAGGCCAAATTTCACAATAAACCCCACTTTCACGCACCCGCCGCGCAATCAACTGCGTTACTTGGGAGCCAAAGTCCAAAATCAAAATATGATCGTGGCCTTCATTGGCATGAATTGAATTTTCAAGGGGGGGAATTTTATTGGGTATATTTGTCATGTTTTTATTTAGACATTTTATCCTTGTAAAACAAGATAAAATACGCCAAAACCCAATAGAATTAATAAAATAATTTTATTTTAATGTCACAAAAACTTTGCCATTTTTTTATACTTACCGCCTTCTTGCTTGGGATTATCGCCCCTGCTTGCGGTTTTGCATGGAATGGTAAGTTTAGTATTATTGAAATTTGTACTGCCAAGGGCATTGAACAAAAAGTTGTCTCCAACGATGATTTACCAAGCAAGCACCCGTCCGACCCTGCCGATCATGCACAAAAGGAATGCCAATTTTGTTTTCAAAATAATAATTTAGTCGCCAATATTATTTTGCCGACGCAAATTACCCATCCAAAATTTTCTATTGAAAATCGCGTTTATGCGTTTCACGATACGGTTTATAAACATATCTTATCGCAATATCATTCTGCGCGGGCGCCCCCTTCTTATATTTAAATCATAAAACCAATAAAAATTAGATTTAAATATAAGGAAATTTACCAATGAATAAAAAATTATTAATGGGTGCGTGCGCCACAATTTTGGCATGGCCAATGACGGCTCATGCTGACCCTTCCCTTTCTTATGGCTCAAACGGTTTGCGCGCCGACAGCCATGCCCCAATTGGCGTTATGGGCGATCATCTTCATGCACGCGGCGAATGGATGGTATCGTACCGTTATATGCGCATGCATATGGAAGATAACCGTGATGGCACAAGTCGTCTTTCGCCCAAGGAAATCGTAACCCAAACGCCAAATCCATTTTTTGGCAATCCGATGCAACCAGCAACATTACGTGTTGTTCCCACCCAAATGACAACGGATATGCACATGATTGGCGCAATGTACGCCCCAACTGACCGTGTGACATTAATGGCGATGGGTCATTATATTGATCGTGAAATGGACCATATCACCTTTGCAGGCGGCGCAGGCACAACGCGCTTGGGCAATTTTACAACTGAGGCAAAGGGTTTTGGTGATACCAAACTTTCCACGCTTGTTGGATTATATAAAGATGATACCCATCATATGCATTTGAATGCGGGGTTGAGCCTGCCCACGGGGTCAATAACCGAACGTGATGATGTTTTAACCCCCATGGGCGGCAGACCCAATATGCGCCTGCCTTATGCAATGCAATTGGGGTCTGGCACTTTTGATGCGATGCCGGGCATTACTTATTACGGTAATCACGATAATTTTGGCTGGGGCGCACAATATAGTGCCACATTCCGCCTTGGTGAGAATAGCGAAGATTACAGCCTAGGCGATAAACATCAAATCACCACATGGGGGAGTTATTCAATCACCCCTACCATTAGTCTTTCTGCCCGTATAACGGCCGAACATGAAGGGGAGATTAATGGACAGGATTCCAATATTATGGCGCCTGTTCAAACCGCCAATCCCAATAATTTTGGTGGACGCCGTATTAGCACATCACTTGGGATGAATACTGTTGTTCCATCAGGTATATTGGAGGGACATCGTTTTACGATTGAGGCGACCGTTCCCGTCTATCAAGATTTGAACGGCCCACAATTGGAGCGCGATAATACAATCATTTTCGGCTGGCAAAAAGCATTTTAGATTGTTTTTTAATGGCTCAGGGCGGTAAACCGCCTACGCTGCATCTGGCGAATAAAGTCTTTAACACTGTTAAACAGATGCGGCGTAGGTCGCCTGCGATCCTGAGCCATTAAAAACAAGCTATAAAAAAACCGGCTAAAATAATAGTCGGCTTTTTCTTTCCTACTACAGAAAAGTTATTTAAAATTTTATAGTGATTTTTTAAGTTTCTCCAAAAGACGTTTGCCCTTTGCACTTAAAAATAATTCTTTACGGCGTTTATCATCTTTGGCCATTTTTACCAAAATAATTCCATAGGGTTTACCCATACGGCGGGCATTTGATAATGCGCCAATGGTGCGCGACATAACAGACATTGAAATTCCTGTTTGTTCAGAAATGTCCTTTAACGCCGCCCCTTCATTTTGGGAGATGGTTAAAAAAACCAACGCCCATTGTATCGGAAATTCTGGGTCGATATGCGTTAACTCCATCAACGCGTTTTGAAATTTGTCCAATTTTGTTGTTGCCATGTGATATTTTCCTTTTTTGAATCCAAATGTATAGGATTCCAATTACTCGGTGTGAATACAAATTGAGTATAAGGTATATCAATTATTGTTTCACTAGCAAAAGATTTTTTTTCAAAAAACGGTTTTGTGCCAAATTCTTTATTTATTTCAATGTGCAATCCGCGCACTCGCCCTAGCTTTATATAGATAAGCATTTATGTTCCCCTTTATTATATTAGTATAAGTTAAGATTAAACCACATTTGATAATGTATTATAGCCACTGGATTTGATCGCGTTTTCTTTTAAATAAGTATCAAACGCCTTTCTAAAATCTTGGCGAATTACCCAGTAAAGGGAAATCATCTGACATGCTTGCTTGCGCAGAATGCATCCTTCCATATTGCCGTAATGTATGGCCATTTTATCAGATTGGTTTTTTGAATAAGCAAGCCATAATTTATATTTTAACAAGGCTTGTTTACATTTTTTCTTATTTGCATGCTCCAGTTCAGCAAGCTGTTTAATATCGAATATTTGATATGAATTAATACTCATTATACGTCCTTTATTTTTATGTTAAATTTATTGGGTCGGTTTTTGCGCTATTTTTATTAAGAATTGGTTAATATAAAGGGGAATGAATACTTTGGTATTCTTATTTATTGAATAAAATATTTATTCCCATCTTTGGAGAAATATTTCGCCCCCAATAATTCTTGTTTTAGAAAATTTTTATAATAAAAAATATTGGGGTCATTAAATTTACAATAAGATAAATTTGATTGAATAAAATCAATCTTTTTTAAACATACCCCTCTAAAATCTGTATGGGATAAATTGCAATTTTTGAAAAGAACATTTTTTAGCTTTGAGATTCTAAAATCTACCCTAGCCATCGTACAATTTATAAATTGAATATGATTAAGGCGCCCACCCCAAAAAGATGATTGTGAAAAATCAATATTTTTATAAGACGCGTTTACATGGTAAGTTTTTCGCATATAAATTGATTTTAAATTAATATCTTTTTGATCGGCTTCGATCAGCATATGTGGAATTGATTGGGTACGCGACTCATACGCTACATCCCCTGATATATATTTTATAAACATATAATACTCCCCCCCCTTTTTTTAAATAAAAATGGTAATTACCAATAATTATTAAAAGATGGTATTAGGCAATAATTGTCAATATCAATATTTACTTTGCAAAAATAAATTTACTCTTTACGCTCTAATATCGCTGTGAAAAACCCATCTGTTTGGTTGTTTTTTGGGGTTAAGCGCATAAATTCTGCATCAACGGGGTTCTGACTTTCGGGATGGTCGGGCCATAAATCTGTAATACGAACCAATTGATATTCGGGATGGTTTGATAAAAATTTATTAATTTGATCTTCATTTTCTTCTTCAAATAAAGAACAGGTGGCATAAACCAAACGACCACCAATTTTTACCTTGTCTGCAACACGCTCCAAAATTTCGGCTTGCGATTGTTTAATTTCATCAATAGATGGGCCATATTGTGTCCATCGTAAATCTGGATTTCGGCGCCATGTCCCCGATGATGAACAAGGGGCATCCACCAGCACAACATCAATCGCGCCCTTTTGACGGCGAAGCCATTTGCGGTTTTTCTCTTCTTCTAACGATCGGACTTCTACATTATGAATGTCTGCTTTTTTATATCGGCGGCGGCCTTTTTCTAAACGCCGGCTGTCATTATCGCACGCATAAATAATACCTTTACCCTCCATCGCGGCGGCCAATCCTAATGTTTTACCACCCCCCCCTGCACAATAATCTAAAATTCGCATACCGGGTTTTACATCACAGATGAACGAAATTAATTGTGATCCCTCATCTTGGATTTCAATAAACCCTTTATGGAATGCCTTGGTCGCGCTCATATATGGTTTTTTACCTATGGCGCGTAACCCATGCGGGGAATACGGGGTTTTCACGGTTTCGACATCGTCTTTTTTTAATGAATCTTGTGCTTGATCCCGTGTTACTTTAATTGTGTTCACCCGTAAATCTAGCGGCGCGGTATCCAACATTGCCGCCATTTGTTCGCCAAATTCATCCCCCCAAAGGGCGCGCAAACGCTCTTCATATTGTGGGGGGCATTCAACCTTCACGGCCTCGGGCATTTCATCACAATTAATTGATTTTCCTACCAATTGTTTAATCAATTTTTGTTCGGAATCATCAAGGGGGGCAGAACAATGTTTTTCATCAACAAAACGAATATTAATATCGTGATCGGACAATCCCGTTAGCGCCAAAAACGCAATCACACGATTGCGCGGTGTATCTTCGGCCTGTTGTTTATCAAGCCACCATCCCAAACGCGCCGTGGCACGAACAATATCGTAAACCATCTCAACAATATATTTACGATCTTTTGATCCAATATAACGGCGGTTTTTAAGATAATCACGCAGCGCGTTATCCATTGGAACACGGCTTTGTTTTATATTTTCTAAGATTTCTATGGCGGTTTGTATCCGTGCGGCGTCTCTCATATTACTCGTCCTTTAGCCGTTAGGCTTTCAATGTGATAAATGCGCCCAAGCCCAGAAGGCTAAGGCCGATAATTTTTTGTAAATTTATGGGGTTGGCGGTTTCAGATAAGATACCAAAATTATCCAACACTGCCGCCATAATTAATTGTCCCGCAATAAATAATGCAATCATTGAGGCAACACCCAAATAAGGAACGATATAAAGGGCAACGGTTACAAATACTGCGCCCAATAAACCACCTGTAAACATCCACCATTTTAATCCTTCGGTTTCAAAGGTCATCATTTTACCATTTACCGCCCAGCCTACGATAAATAATATGACTGTTCCAACGGCAAATGAAACAAAAGATGCCCAAATCGGACTATCTAAATTTTGTGATAATTTTGCATTAATAAGGGGTTGATACGCGGTCATCGCCCCTGCAACAATGGCCAAAATTGGAAATAAAATCGCAATATTCATGATGCTATCTCTTTTAAATTACGCCAGCCAAAGCATACTTCCTTAACCCGTGCACCACCCATTTCAACAAATTGTTTACCAATGCGCTGACCGCCCATGGCGTTATAAAATCCACAAGCGCGCTTATTTTTCTCTAGCGCCCATAAACAAAGCGATGTTTTTTTATGGTCTATCAAATATGATACTGTTTCTTTAAATAATGCCGTGCCAATATCTTGTCCAAAATAATCGGGCAAAATATAAATTGCATAAATCTCATTGGAATATAACGGACGGATTTTTGATGTGCCCGGCGGCGGTGTTCGTAAATCACCAAAACTGCAAAAACCAATGGCATGACCATCTTCATTTTTTGCGATAAGCGTTTGGGAGCCGTTAACAAACCATTCTTGCCATTTTGTAATATATTCTTCATGGGTCAGCGCATCTAAAAAATCATCAGGAACGATATTTTTCTCAGCTATAACCTTGCTTTTCCAATGGATAAAGGCAAGATCGGGAATATCGTTTATTGCGGCGGGTTTAATATTCATTATCATAACAAACGGAACTATATAGATTAATTATATTTTTCCCTAACTAAAATAAAACAATTTATAGGAATAAATAATGAGTGAGTCTTCAAATACAAAAACAATGTTATTAACCATTATCGCCATCGTATTGGTCGCGGTTTTGGGCATTATGTTCTATCAAATGAACCAACAAACACCAGCTGAAGAAGCAGCGGAAAGCATTAGCGACGCAGCCAACGATATTGGTGATGTGGTTGAAGATGCTGTAGATTAAGCAATTCAAATTTTAAATTAAAAGCCTCGAATTTTTATCGGGGCTTTTTTTTCCTAATTGCTGTCAGTGCGGTAATTTGGCGCTTCGCGGGTGATGGTAATATTATGCGCATGGCTTTCCTTAAACCCTGCACCTGTCATGCGTACAAATTGGGCTTGGGTGCGCATCTCGTTTATATTGGCGCATCCTGTATATCCCATTCCTGCTTTTAATCCGCCAATCATTTGGTGGATGACGTTTCCAACGGGGCCTTTATATGGCACGCGGCCTTCAATTCCTTCGGGCACTAATTTATTGCTGTCATTGACATTACCTTGAAAATAACGCTCTGCCGATCCTTTGACCATCGCCCCAACTGACCCCATACCGCGATATGATTTGTAGGAGCGCCCTTGGTATAAAATAATTTCACCGGGCGCTTCATCTGTGCCGGCAAAGGCACTTCCCATCATGGCGCAATCTGCACCTGCGGCAATCGCCTTGGCATAGTCGCCTGAATATTTAATCCCGCCATCGGCAATTACGGGTATTCCTTTTTTGGCGGCAACCTCGGCGACATTCATAATCGCCGTTAATTGTGGAACGCCAACGCCCGCAACAACACGGGTGGTACAAATTGATCCAGGGCCAATTCCAACCTTTAACGCATCCGCGCCTGCATCTATTAATGCCTTCGCCGCATCGCCTGTGGCGATATTGCCTGCGATAATATCAACCTTATCGCCCACCATCTTCTTGATTTTTGTTACCATATCCAAAACACCTTTGGAATGACCATGCGCAGTATCAATAACGATCACATCAATTTCGGCATCGGCCAATGCCATGGCACGTTCGATATTTTTCTCCCCCGTTCCGATGGCGGCACCAACGCGAAGGCGATCTTGCGCATCTTTACACGCATGGGGAAAAGCGCGCGCCTTTTCAATATCCTTAACTGTCACTAATCCTGTACAGCGTTCTTGGTCATCGACCACTAATAATTTTTCAATACGATGTTTATGCAGAAGTTTCTTCGCCTCATGCTTATCAACTGTATTATAAACTTTTACCAAGTTTTTGGAGGTCATTAATTCACGTACAGGTTGATGAGGATTTTCGGCAAAGCGTACATCACGGTTGGTTAAAATACCCACCAATTTTTCCGTACGTTCTTCGGTAACGGGAATACCCGAAATATCGTGATATTCCATCATTTGCAAGGCATCGGCAAGTGTTGCATCGGGGGAAATTGTAATCGGATTCACAACCATGCCTGATTCATATCGTTTAACGCGGCGGATGGCTTCGGCCTGTTTTTCAATATCCATATTGCGATGAATAATGCCCAAACCACCATGTTGTGCCATGGCGATTGCCATTTCCGCCTCAGTCACCGTATCCATTGCCGATGATAAAAGGGGGATATTAAGCGCAATATTTTTGGTTAAGCGTGTTTGAATATTGACAGCATCAGGCAAAATATTTGAGGCCGCAGGAACAAGCAAAACATCATCAAATGTTAGTGCCTCTTGCGCGATTTTATTTTTTGAAGAGAATTTTTTGGGGGTTGATTTTAAAGCCATAATGCAAATCCGATTGTTGAATTGGTTTGCAGTGTAGTTATAGGCATTTTGCCACTATTGTAAAGAGAAAAAATAACTATAATTTAAGAGATAATACTCTCACCCTTTATTTTGCACGTTATAACATATTGTAAAATAAAGAGAAAATAGCATCCTTCACTTTGTTCCTCCGAAAAACGATAAGGAGGGGGATGTATGTATTTTATGAAAAATATTGTTCTTAAACCCTCTTTACGATTTTTCCCGTAAAGCCATGCCAAAATTATTCGGACAATTAAGTTATACTATCATAAGTATGATTTTATTTCTATCTGTCACTCGCCTACAATTGAGCCGATAACAGCCAAGAGATTATTTATTATTTAGAAAATGGAGAAGGTGCCGGAATGCCGCCTTGTTTCTCACCCTTTAAGTTGGGAGGAGCGCCTCTTTCTCTAAGACTTTCATCATTAAAGTTATGGTTAAAGTTTGAAAGAATTCGTCCCATCGGTTCTGAGTAAAGTGTACGCAATGCATTTTCAGGATCATACGTTTTTGGTTTTTCAAAAAATCCGATTGGGAATTTTCCTGTATTTTCAGTCTTTTGTGATTGGGTCATATTTATATTTTTTATGTTTTTAAGTTGAATTAAAACAAAACATATAAATTATGAACAATATGTCAACTAAATCTTTCCGTAATTCTGGGCGATGAGGTAGGTTTCGCTGCTTTCTTTACGGCTGGCGGGGGGTTTAATGTGTTTGATTGTTTTAAAATCATGTTTCATTTGTGCCAATAATTCATTTTGGGTGCCGCCTTGGCGTACCTTGGCCAAGAATGTGCCACCGGGTTTTAAAACCTGTTGCGCAAAATGATAGGCCAGTTCGACCAACGCCATGATACGAATATGATCGGTATTTTTATGCCCGATTGTATTGGGTGCCATGTCAGACATAATAATGTCGGCTTTTTTGCCGCCCATGGCCTCGATCAATTTTGCGGGGGCATCATCATCCATAAAATCCATGGTTAAAAGCGTACAGTTTTCGATGGGGTCGGTTTCAAGTAAGTCTAACCCGACCACTTCGCACCCTTTTGCGCCTGCGACTTGGCTCCATCCACCAGGGGCGCAGCCCAAATCAACCACCATCATGCCCGGCTCTAACAATTTAATTTTTTCATCAATTTCAATCAATTTATACGCCGCACGCCCGCGATAGCCATCCATCTGCGCCTTTGCCACGTACGGATCATTCAATTGGCGTTTCAGCCATTTGGTGGAGGAGGTTTTGCGCCCTTTGGCGGTTTTCACCTGTTTTTTGGCATCGCGCGCGGTTGTACGTTTTTTGGTCATGCTTGTTTTTCTGCCTCAGGCGTGCAGGCACGCTACGGCCTCTTCAAATTTTATTCTATGGTTATACGACATAATGCCTAAAAAAACATCTTTTAAATGAGCCTTATAAAAACATAACAGCCATTGAAATGCAGAATGCCAACATAAAACTTCCAATGGCGGCAGCAATATAGACAAAGGTATTTTCACGCCGTGAAAAAGACGACAGCAAAAGAAAAATCATGATAAACGAGCCATAAACAACATATCCACGGTACAGGGCGGGCAGTGTCAAGAAAGGCAGAAAGCCAGAAGGATGGCCAATTTCAACCATTAATTCATTTTGTAAGCGCAGTGTCAAAATACAAACCAATACCAATATTAATGCCGTAACCCAATGCCGCCGCACCGCGAATATAAAGACAAGGGGTATCCAGACCAAATCTATCCAGTTTAATAAAAAATCAAAAATTGCCTTATACCCTTTAAAATTAAACCCTTAAAAGTTTTTAACGATAACAGTGATAACCATGCCATGCGATCGCCATTTTTATAAATGATACTAGACCTTATGAAATTTTCCAAAATATATGTTGGTATTATTGCCGCGATTTTAACCCTGTTCCCGATGGTGGTGCAGGCGCAGACTATTATTCGTGATACCGAAATTGAAAATTATCTAAGCGAATGGTTTGCCCCCATATTTGAGGCCAATGGGATGAGCCCATCACAGGTGGATATTATCCTTGTGCAAAGCAATGAGCTTAATGCCTTTGTCGCGGGCGGATCGAACATTTTTATTTATACAGGGTTGATTGATAGAACCGACCATCCGGGGGAATTAATTGGCGTGATGGCGCACGAATTGGCGCATATCACAGGTGGGCATTTGGTACGCGGACGAAAGGCGATGGAGCAAGCATCGTATGAAAGCATATTGGGCACAATAATTGGTGTTGGCGCCGCCGTGGCGTCGGGCGATGCAGGGGCAGCCGTTGGCGGGTCAGCCGCAGGAAATTCAATGGCGACACGCCGTTTCTTATCCACCACCCGATCATTTGAGGCCAGCGCAGACCAAGCGGCAATCAAATCAATGGAGGCGGCAAATCTTAACCCCGAAGGGCTTTTGACCTTTATGCAAAAATTGGAGGGGGAGGAATTATTACCGCAAACGCAACAATCAGAATATATTCGATCGCACCCCCTAACCCGAAATCGTATTGACGCGTTGCAATCGCGGGTCTCTACCTCCACCAAAACTGATTTAAACTTCCCCAGTGAATGGATTGAGCAACATGCACGGATGAAGGCAAAGTTAGTTGGATTTATTAACCCGGGTCATGTGGGATGGACCTATGATGATCAAGATAATTCTGTTGCAGCGATATATGCGCGGTCAATTGCGGCGTATCGTCAAGATGATATTAATAAGGCCGTAAAATTGATGGATATATTAATCGCGCAAGAGCCAAAGAATGCCTATTTTTATGAAATAAAAGGGCAAATGTTAGTCGATTTTGGTCGGATTGATGAGGCATTGCCCCTTTATCAAAAGGCCAGCAACCTTGACCCGCAATCGGGGCTGATCCGTATGGCATTGGCGCAGGCGCAGATTCAGCAAAATAATGCAAGCGATGCGCAATTAAAAGATGCGATTGATAATCTAAGACGTGCCGCACAAGAAGAGCCACGGTCAACCCGTGTTCATCGCTTGCTGGCGACCGCCTATGGAAAAATGGGCAAAGATTCCAATGCGCGATTACATTTGGCCGAAGAGGCATTACTTCAAAATAAACGCAGCTACGCCAAGGAACAGGCGGAGATTGCGTTAAGAGGATTGCCATCAGGTGGAACCGCATCGTTGCGGGCGCGGGATATTATATTTTTTGTTGATCAGAATAGATCATAGTAATTTTAAAATTTGCGTGCTTTTGCCCTATGAAGGTGTGATGCGTTAGACTATATTATTAAAGTAATTTTTATTAACTAAAGGAGTGTTTTCCCGTGATCCGTTTATTTTTGGTTTTATTAACCGCCAGTATTGCCGCGCCATCTTTGGCATCCGCCCAAGATTTTACCGCCGCACAAAAACAAGAAATTGAAACAATGTTCAAAGATTACTTGCTTGAAAATGGGGAAGTTCTTTTGGAAAGTGTGAATAAATACCAAGGCGAATTGGTTGCAAAAGAACAAGAAGCCGCCAATGAATTGGCCAAAGGGTATGTTATAGCATTGGATAAGCGAGACAATCTTGCCACCGCAGGAAACCCCGATGGGGATATCACAATTGTTGAATTTTTTGATTATAATTGCGGATATTGCAGCCGTGCGTTAGAGGAAATTGAAACTTTATTAGAAACAGATGACAATATTCGCGTTATCTTTATGGATATGCCCATCCTTGGCCCGCCATCATTGGAGGCGTCAAAATGGTCATTGGCCGCACAAAAACAAGGTAAATATTGGGATTATCATCGCGCCATCATGAATTTTGAAGGGCCAAAGGACGAAGCATCTTTGACTAAACTAGCAAAAGATTTGGGTATGGATGTTCAGCAGTTGAAAAAAGATAAAGACAGCGAAGAAATTGCCGCGCAATTAGATAAAAATATTGAAGAAGCGCAAGCGTTAAATATTCGTGGAACACCGGGCTTTATCATTGATGGTGAAATTTCCCCCGGATATATGCCTGCGGCGGAAATGAAGCGTATTATTGAAGAAGCGCGCGCGTCATAAACCAACCGATAAAGGTTTTTTAAAATGTTTTTTCGTTTTGTCCTAATCCTTATCGCCCTTGCGGGGTTATATAGCTTGTATGGTATTATCCACTTTAAATGGATGTATCACAGCGTTGAAAACCCGAAAGCAGATTTTCTAACCCTTGAAAATAATGAGAATGGACAAGATCAAGACGAAAAATCAAAAAACCAAATTATGATGGTTGAGTACCTCAATTATGGGTGCGAGTATTGCAAAGAAATGCACCCAAGAATTAAAGAGTTATTATCCCTTCGTAAAGATATCACCTATATTGCCCGCCCCATTGTATTTGGGGATGAGGCAATGATGCGGTTAAATAATATTGTTCTGGCCGCAGGGTTGCAGGGTCAATTTTGGGAAATGCATAATGCAATTTTGGAATACCCCGAAATGGAAGTCCCCGACAGTTTTATTGAAGAAACCGCAAATCTTTATGG
This sequence comes from uncultured Alphaproteobacteria bacterium, assembly GCA_963803555.1. GTDB lineage: Bacteria > Pseudomonadota > Alphaproteobacteria > Micavibrionales > Micavibrionaceae. The sequence goes on from CAWDMZ010000001.1 coordinate 377,054, forward strand.
TATGGATTACAATAAATTAATCGAAGATTCACAAAGCAAAGCCATCGAAAAAATTGCAGAGAATAATATGGCCTCTATGACCCATGCGGGTATTGATTCTGTCCCCAGTTTTGTGATTAATGGGGATATTCATTTGGTTGCCAATGAAAATTTACCGCAATTAAAAGATCTTCTTGAAATTATAACCGCCACTCAGAAAAAGTAAATATTATGAAAAAATTATCTTCCCGTTTTATGGCCATTGCCATGCTTATCCTATTGTCCTTTCCCCTTTCCGCGTGTGATCAAAATGCAGGTAAGATTAGTGTGAAGGAAGTATATGCCTTTGCCACCGCGCCCAATGCCAAAACAGGGGCGGTATTTATGACGATTAAAAATAAAACGGGCATGGATGATAAATTAATTGAGGCACGTTCCGATGTTGCAGAAATTACAGAAATCCACCAAAATTTTATTGACCCCGATGATGGTCAAATGATGATGCGAAAAGTAAAATCAATTGATATTGAATCAAAAGGTAAAGCGATGCTGGAACCAACGGGATATCACATCATGCTGATAAATTTGAAGGAACAATTGATCGAAGATGATTTATTTCCCGTGACCTTAAAATTTGAAAGTGGATATGAAACAATTGTAAATGCCGTTGTTACCCCCGCAGGACAAAAACCGAGTAAGCATCATAAAGATGATGGTCATGACCATTAGAATGCCAAAAATTCTTATCCTTCATGGCCCCAACCTGAATATGTTAGGGCGGCGTGAACCCGAAATTTATGGGACACAAACATTGCAAGATATTGAAAATCTATGTCGCAATCACGCGCAAAAAAATAATATTGAAACTGATTTTTTCCAATCCAATCATGAAGGGCAAATTATTGATGCTATACAAGATATTATTGATACCCATGATGGATTAATCATCAATGCGGGGGCCTACACCCATACATCGGTTGCGATACATGATGCGCTTAAGCTATTAAATATGCCAATTATTGAGATTCATATCTCAAACCCGCATACCCGCGAAGAATTTCGCCATCATTCTTATATCTCCCCCATTGCGGCGGCGATTATAAAAGGGCAAGGCGTGGATGGATATGCCCAAGCCATTGATAAAATTGGAAAACTTATACAAAACTAACCTTGCCATAAAATTAGAGAAGTTTTGACATTTTTGCCAATATTCGCTACCAATTCAGATACGTTTAATAACAAAGATATGTAATTTTATGAAAATTGATTCAAAAGCAATTAAAAAACTCGCTGCATTATTAGATGAAACGGGTTTAAACGAAATTGAAGTCGCAGAGGGCGATCAAATGATCCGCGTTAATCGCGGCATGATGTTGGGCGCTTCTGTCCCTATGGCTCAGCCAGGGCATAATATGCATTCCGACCCCACCGTGCCACAGGCGGCAAATAATGAATTGCCTGCCGCGGTCACTGGTGATCATCCGGGTGCGGTAACATCGCCCATGGTTGGTACAATTTATAATGCGCCAGAACCCGATGCCCCCGCCTTTGTTAAAAAAGGCGATAGTGTGAGTGAGGGGGATACCCTTGTTATTATTGAGGCGATGAAGGTAATGAACCCCATCAAAGCACATAAATCAGGAACGGTTACTCAAATTTTAGCGGAAAATGGTCAGCCGATTGAATTTGGTGATGTCATCATGGTTATTGAATAATGACGCTGTTGATTGCGCCGCTTTCACATTATCCTGAATTTTCTGAAACCTGCGCCGCGTGGAGTTTTGGGTCTTGGGGATGTCATACAAAAGGGCGTACGCTTTCCAAATCAATGATGGGATACAAAGATCGGATAAAGAATGAAGATACTATTCCCCTTACATGGGTTGGTATCTTAAATAAAAAAATAATAGGCATGATAAGCTTGGTTGAAAATGACCATGATGAGCATAAAGATTTATCACCGTGGCTTGCATCTATGTTTATTCATCCTGATTTTAGGGGAAAAGGATATGCCTCCGCCTTGATACAGTTTCTTCATAGGGAGGCGCAAAAATTGGGGTTTAAAAAATTGTATCTTTATACCCCTGATGCGCAAGATTTATATGTGAAGAATAATTGGAAAATAACAGGTCAAGTGAGCGACCCACAAGGGGTTCGGGAATTTAACCATTTAATGGAAATAGAATTATAATATGTTTAAAAAAATCCTTATTGCCAATCGTGGCGAAATTGCCCTTCGTATTATTCGTGCCTGTCGTGAGATGGGTATTCAATCAGTGGCGGTACATTCCACCGCCGATGCCAATTCAATGGCGGTGCGTCTGGCCGATGAATCGGTTTGTATTGGTCCACCACAAAGTAAGGATAGCTACTTAAATATTCCCTCTATCTTAACTGCTGCGGCCGTAACAGGCGCGGATGCCATTCACCCAGGCTATGGATTTTTATCCGAAAATGCAGAATTTGCCCGTATGATTGAAGAGCATGGCTTTACCTTTATCGGGCCAAAGCCAGAGCATATTGAAAAAATGGGTGACAAGGTGATGGCAAAGAAAACTGTTATGGCCCTTGGCCTTCCTGTTGTCCCTGGCTCACCCGGCGCGGTGGAAAGTGTGGAAGAGGGATTAGAAATTTGCCGTGATGCAGGATACCCCGTCATTATTAAGGCCGCATCGGGCGGTGGTGGTAAGGGGATGCAAGTTGTCCGCAGTGATGATGAATTTCAAGAAGCCTTCACAACTGCCCGCCGCGAAGCCGCCGCAAACTTTGGCGATGATACCGTTTATATTGAAAAATATTTAGAAAAACCACGCCATATTGAAATTCAAGTTTTTGGCGATAAACATGGAAACGGCATTCATTTAGGCGAGCGCGATTGTTCAATCCAACGTCGCCATCAAAAATTAATCGAAGAAGCGCCCTCCCCCATTTTGACCGAAGAAGAACGCGAATTATATTGGTTCTCTTTCTGCCGATGTGGTGCGTAAAATGGGATATCTTGGTGCGGGTACGATTGAATATTTATATGAAGATGGCGAGTTTTATTTCATGGAGATGAACACCCGTATTCAGGTTGAACATCCCGTTACCGAAATGATTACAGGGATTGATTTAATTGCCGAACAAATCACGAATTGCAGCTGGTGAGCCATTAACTTTGAAAAAAGAAAATATTCGTCTGCGTGGTCATGCCATTGAAGTGCGTATCAATGCCGAAGACCCCGAAACATTTGTCCCATCGCCGGGTATGATAAAGCAATTTCATGCCCCTGGTGGTTTGGGCGTACGTTTTGATAGTGCGATTTACGGGGGATATTCCATCCCGCCTTATTATGATTCGATGATTGGAAAATTAATTGTCCATGGCCGTAACCGTGACGAAGCGATTCGGCGTTTAAACCGCGCCATCGTTGAAACCGTGGTTGATGGGGTTAAAACAACATTGCCCCTTCATCAATGGATTATTAATCAAGAAGCGTTTATAACAGGGAACTACAATATTCACTGGCTTGAAAAAGAATTAGCCAAACGCGCAGAAGGCTCTTAATTTTGCTTATGTCATGTAAACATGACTTGGCCTCATACGTAAAATATTTTAAACAACGCTTATGTTGATCTTGCGATTATTTATTATGGTCTTTAAGTAATGCTTATTGATGCCTCCCCCGAATTGTTTTTAAATGCCTATCGCCATGGTGTGTTCCCTATGGCCGAAGATGCCGATGATGCGTTTTATAATTTTTATGCCCCGCATGACCGCGCCCTTTTACCCATAAAAAATCTACATATTTCAAAAAGCCTAATGAAGTCGGTAAAAAAACAATCTTTTGAGATTAAAATTAATACAGCGTTTGAAGATGTGATTACGGCGTGCGCACACCCTTATAAAAATCGTGATACAACATGGATTAACAATCCAATTAAACAAACCTTCCTTGACCTGCACAATCAAGGGTACACGCATAGTGTTGAATGTTGGGATGGGGGTGAATTGGTGGGCGGTTTATATGGTATTGCCATTGGAAAAGTCTTTTGCGGGGAAAGTATGTTTTCCATCGCAACCAATGCCAGTAAGATTGCCCTTGTCCATTTATGTGCGCGCCTTTATGAAGGCGGATTTGAAATTCTCGATTCCCAATTTTCTAACCCACATCTTTTACAATTTGGTTTATATGAAATTCCACAAGAGGAATATGTTGATCTTATTCAAGATAAAATGAACAAAAATGCTGATTTCATATGTGAAGGAAAAGCACAAAGCGAATTGATAAATAATTACCTCAGCGCGCGAAAAAAATAATTATGGCTCGTTAGAAACACCATTTATAAGGGCATCAAAAGAATTACTTTCTTCACCATCTGAATCCGTCTCATTTGCAAATGGCTCAGCCTCAATAATAACAGTATCTTCAGTCGGGTTAATAATTTCACTGGTTGTTGAATTAGAATTATCTTCAATGACTGCATCTTCATCATCACCCATGAGGATAATTTGAGTATATATATCTTGATCGTTAACAATATCAGATGGTGTTTCAAGAATTTCTTCCGCGTTTTCATCAAATTCAATATCATTTACAATTACCTTATTAATAGGTTCTTCCTTCGCGGCGTTTGAATCAAAACATTCCAAAACCCAAACATCATAAACCGCGTGATCCATCGCAGACACCGCAGGTGATGAAGAAAACATCCAACCAGAAAACGCCCATTCAGATTTTTTCTTACCAATTGGCACTTCCCAAATTTGTAAAAAAGCCGCATTTTCTGGCTTATCTAATGGCTCAGACTTTCGACAAGATTGCACCTTGATGAATAGCGAGCCATATTCGATTGTTTGCCCAACTTTGCCATTTAACGTCACGGTGCGGGCGGTTGATTTATTTAAAGCCTGAATTTTTATTTCGGGATAATCAATCATATCAGCATAAGATAATTGCAATTCACCAAGTAAAAACAAGGCAAAAAGAAAAACAGATAAAAAAGATTTTTTAAAAATCATTTAATGATTAATTTTCTTTTGTTTCTTCTTTTTTATCGCTGTCCGATAAACTAAAAATAAATTGACCCAACAACTGCTCCAAATTTTGTGGGGCTTGGGTATATTGGATTGATCCCCCTGCTTCGATATACTCTTCGGATGCGCCAGGCTCAAGCTGCATATATAGGCCGCCCAGTAAGCTTTCACTGCTGATAAAGGCGGCGGTATCATCGGGTAATTTAACAGAGTCTTTAATATCCATTGTGACATCGGCCAAATATGTTTCGCTATCAAGGCTGATTTTTGAAACTTGACCAATTTTAACACCGCCAATGACAACTTTATCACCCACGCCAAGCCCGCCAATGCCAGAGAAACGCGCCGTTACATCATATCCATCGGTGGAACCAATGCTTGCTGAAGAATAGCTAAACACCAAAAATAAAATGGCGATTCCCAAAACAACCGCGCCCAATACTGTTTCTATTACATTTTTTTTCATTTTTTCTCTCTTTATTTCCGCCTTCCTCGCGCAAGCGCGACTCAGCCTTTTTATTTTTTATTCTTTTCAGCCGTAGCGTACCTGCACGCCTGAGGCTTTTAACGTCATACTTATTCTGGTGGTGTCCATGCCTCATAATCGCCTGTTGTGGTGGGGCGTTTTCCTTTTTCTAAGATATGTCCTGGGGGGCGGTATGCTTGCGCTGTCCCTGTTAAATTTGCCTGTGGTGCCTTTTGCCATGGGCGACGAAAAGATCGATCATCATTACTGGGTATTTCATCCGTTTGATGGTGCATCCATCCATGCCATTCGGGGGGAACCATTGATGCTTCGGCTTTGCCCTTATATATCACCCAACGGCGGTTGCGTTTGTACCCTTTTCGGGGGCTGGCGGTAAAATATGTATTGCCATAGACGTCCGTACCAACAGATTTTGCCCCACTAAAAAGCTTGGTAATCTGCATCGCGGCGGGGGAAAGCACACCCAAATATCTAAATAAACCCATAAATCACCTTTTAAATTCTTCTCAAGATACAAGAAATGGCGTAAAAAGACAAAGAAATCAAGTTAAAGAGAGCCAATATGACCCAAACCCCACAAAACAATTCAAATATGATACATAAAAAATTAGAAGAATATGGCTATATCCTGCCCAAATCAGTGCCCCCTTTGTTTAATTATGTACCGTTTGTAACGGCGGGGAATATGGTTTTTGTGGCGGGACAAGTGCCCATTGGCGGAAAACAAGAATTTAAAGGCAAAGTGGGGGATGATATATCCTTAGAAATTGCCCAAGACGCCGCCTTGCAATGCGGTTTAAATATCTTAACCCAATTACAAGATGCGGTTGAAGGGGATTGGAGCCGCGTAGCAAAATGTGTAAAATTGGGCGGATTTGTTAATTGCCATCCTGACTTTACCGATATGTCATTGGTAGTTAATTCCGCATCCGATTTGATGGTCAATATATTAGGGGAAGATATTGGTAAGCACGCCCGATTTGCAGTCGGCGCACCATCCCTACCCGCAGGATATTGTGTTGAGATTGATGCAATATTTGAGATAGTTTCTTAAATATTATCAGGCGCGTAAACGCGCTTTTTATTTAAAAACCTCAGGCGCGTAAACGCGCTACGGGCTATCCAATTTAAATTTATTTAGAATCGATAATTATGATATTCTTAAAATATGGACTTATCTAAATACAACAAATCGCAAAGCGGCAATGTTATTGTCATTATATTTGTTGCCATCGCGTTATTTGGCGCGTTAGCTTTCGCATTTAATCAATCCAGCCGCACCAGCAGCGGATTTATTAGCGATAGTGCAGCATCAGCCTATGCCAATGATATTATTACAATTTTAGAAGAAAATAGAATGGCCGTAAAAAGAATGCTGTTAAAAAATTGTGATCCACCTTTTATTTCTTATGAAGGCGCGGGTGGGGGTTTAAATTATAACCCGTGGCCTGGAGCCACTATAGAAAAAAAATGTGAATTATTTAATGAGAATGGAGGAGGGCTTACTTATAAAAAACCTCCGAAAAATGCAATAGATGAAAGTTTTGCAGGACGGATAGGATACGGACATACAATTTATGCTAGAAATAGTTTTATAAGAGGCGCATCTCTAGATGGCGATGTTACTTATGCGGTTCATATTATGATTCCATATATTAAAAATGAAGTTTGTCGAAGTATTAATAAGAATTTATTTAATGATAATATTATTCCAGAAGATACAGATGGTTCTATGGGTCTTTTTACTCAAAGAGGAGGACATAATTTTTCACCTGGTGGAGGAGTTACTTGTGAGAATACATATTTTTCTAATATGGAATGTTTAAAACAAATTGGATGTTTTAGAATGCAAGGAATAAGTGGATCAGATCCCGCAAATTTGGCGGTAGGTATATTAACAAGAAAATCACCATAAATTACTTCACCGTTTCTTTATCATCTTGTTTGGGTTCTGATTTTTGTTCCGTTTTCTTTTTTGGTTTTGGGTTTGGTTTATACTCAAATTTTAAATCGCCATTCTTTTCGTCGATTTTAATTTCGCCACCATAAACCAATTGCCCAAATAAAATTTCTTCAGCCAATGGCTTTTTAATTTTTTCTTGAATAACACGTGCCAATGGACGGGCGCCCATGGCGGGATCAAACCCTTCTTTGGCCAAATATTGACGGGCATTTTCGGTGAGCATGATGGAGATATTTTTCTCCGATAATTGCGCCTCAAGCTGAGCCATAAATTTATCAACCACCTTTGCCACCGTTTTTTGTTTCAGCGATCCAAAAGGAACAATGGCATCAAGACGGTTTCTAAATTCAGGGGTGAACATTCTATTAATAGCTTCGGTATCTTCCCCACTGCGCATTTCACGCGTAAAGCCAACGGGGGCACGCGCCATTTCTGCCGCGCCAGCATTGGTGGTCATGATTAAGATAACATTGCGAAAATCAATGGTTTTGCCGTTATTATCCGTTAGCTTGCCGTAATCCATTACTTGTAACAAGATATTATAAATATCAGGATGCGCCTTTTCAATTTCATCCAAGAGCAGAACACAATGCGGGTTTTGATCAATTTTATCGGTGAGCAATCCCCCTTGCTCAAACCCAACATATCCGGGCGGGGAGCCGATTAACCGTGCCACCGCATGACGTTCCATATATTCGGACATATCAAATCGTGCCAATTCAACCCCCATCGATTTTGACAATTGGCGCGCCACTTCAGTTTTACCAACCCCCGTAGGGCCGCTAAATAAATAACATCCGATGGGTTTATCGGCATCGCGCAATCCGGCACGGGACAGTTTTATGGCATCGGTTAAGGTATCAATTGCATTGTCTTGGTCAAACACCAATGTTTTTAAATCACGTTCAAGATTTTTAAGCGCGCTTTTATCATCTTTGGTTAAAGATTTGGATGGAATGCGGGCAATAACGGCCACGACCTCCTCCACATCTTCAACATCAATAATTTTTTTGCGTAAGTCTTCAGGTAATAATTTTTGCGCTGCCCCAACCTCGTCAATAATATCAATTGCCTTATCGGGTAGTTTTCGATCACCAATATATTTGGCGGATAATTCAACGGCGGCCTTTATCGCCTCGTCCGTGTATTCAACCGAATGATGTTCGGCATAATATTTTTTAAGGCCTTTTAAAATATCAATCGCCTCATCAATGGTGGGTTCGACCACATCAATTTTTTGGAAGCGACGTACCAGCGCGCGGTCTTTTTCAAAATGATTACGATATTCTTTATAAGTCGTTGACCCAATACAACGAAGTGTTCCATTCGATAGGCTAGGTTTTAATAAATTTGAGGCATCCATCGCACCGCCACTGGTGGCGCCTGCACCGATGATGGTATGTATTTCATCAATAAATAAAACCGCCTCATCAATTTTTTCCAATTCGGTTAATACCGCCTTAATCCGTTCTTCAAAATCACCGCGATATCGTGTCCCTGCAAGTAACGCACCCATATCAAGAGAATAAATCACCGCATCTTTTAATACGTCAGGCACCTGCCCATCGACAATTTTCTTGGCCAATCCTTCGGCAATCGCGGTTTTACCCACACCCGGGTCACCAACATAAAGGGGGTTGTTTTTTGAGCGACGGCAAAGAATTTGGATGGTGCGGTTGACCTCCTTGGCACGCCCGATCAGCGTATCAATTTTGCCTGCTTGTGCCTTATCATTTAGATTTTTACAATATGCTTTGAGCGCTTCTAATCCTGTTTTTGCGCCTTCGGCTTGATCATCATTTGGATCCGTGCCCGTAACGGGTTTGGGGTCTGCATCTAACCCTGCAACCTTTGCAATACCGTGGGAGATATAATTGACCGCATCAAATCGGGTCATCTCTTGTTCTTGAAGAAAATATACCGCATGACTTTCCCGTTCGGAAAACATGGCAACAATGACATTGGCGCCTGTCACTTCTTCACGTCCCGATGATTGGACATGAATGGCGGCGCGTTGTAATACGCGTTGAAAGGCGGTTGTTGGTTTTGCCTCTTCGGCCTCTTCAGTTTTTAAATACTCTAATTCACGATCCAAATATGTGGCAATTTTGGCACGGATTTCTTCAAGATTAATCCCACAGGAACGTAAGACAGCCATAGCGTCTTGGTCATTGGTCAGGGCAAATAATAAATGTTCAAGCGTGGCATATTCATGCCCCCGCTTGGTTGCCTCTGCCAAGGCATTATGAAGGGATTGTTCTAAATTACGGGATAACATGGCTTAATTTACTCCTTCTCCATTGTGCATTGTAGGGGTTGTTCGTTGGCGCGAGCAAAATCCATCACTTGGGCAACTTTGGTTTCGGCAACCTCGTACGTGAATATACCACAAATGCCAACACCACGACGATGAACATGCAACATAATATCGGTTGATTCTTGCCTGTTCTTATTAAAAAACTTTTCCAAAATATGAACCACAAATTCCATTGGGGTATAATCATCATTAAGCAATAAAACCTTATACATAGATGGTTTTTTTGTTTTTGGTTTGGGTTTTAAAAGTAGCCCTGATTCTTTTTCTTTATTTTGATTGCCATCATTATCCCCGCCCGCGTCATTGGGTGTCTTGGGGGTTTCATCATTGGCGGAAATAAATTCTAACTCTTTTATATGAATGGTATTCTTTATCATTATCTATTTTTAAACTAAAACCTGTTAATCGTTGGTTAAATTATCTTATCTGAATGACTATAAAATACAATGCAATGCACGCAATAAAAATGGTACAAAACTAAAATGGAATAGTTTGATAGAGAACATTGTAAAACCATGCGAATTTTGTCAGAATAGATGTTTAATTCGTAACAATACGGAAAACAAAACTGCGTTCATATATGTAAATATGCCAAAGGGGGCATTTTGTCGAAAATTTTTTCATTATTAATTGTTGCTTTTATTCTGACATTTTCACAAATGTCATATGCCCAAAAGAATGAAAAATACGCCTCGCTAGTCATGGATGCTGATACAGGGACAATCATTAGCCAACGATACGCCGATAGCAAACGATACCCTGCCTCCCTCACAAAAATGATGACATTGTTAATGGTGTTTGAAGCATTAGATCGGGGTGATTTAAAAAAGAATGACCGTATTTATATCTCAAAACATGCGGCAAGTATGGTGCCGAGTAAATTTTATTTAAAACCCGGACAATATATTAAGGTGGAAGATGCAATTTATGCCCTTGTCACCAAATCTGCCAATGATGTTGCGGTTGGAATTGCCGAAAAAATTGGTGGAACGGAAAGTCGTTTTGCAAATTTAATGACATCGCGCGCGCGATCCATTGGAATGAAAAGCACTGTTTTCAAAAATGCCTCTGGCCTTCCCAATAGCGGGCAGATTACAACCGCGCGTGATATGGCAACATTGGCGCGGTATATTTTGCAACGCTATCCGCATTATTACCGCTATTTCTCAACCCGAAATTTTAATTATAACGGAAAAAGTTATCGCAATCACAATCGTCTGTTAGATAGTTATAAGGGCATGGATGGATTTAAAACAGGGTATATTAATGCCTCGGGCTTTAATTTGGTTGCATCGGCGCGTCAAGATAATCGCCGCTTAATTGGGGTTGTTTTTGGCGGGCGATCATCGGCCACCCGTAATTCACATATGGCAGAAATTTTGGATCAAGGATTTAAAAAGGCAAAAAATATTCGCACCGCCGTTGTAAAGGCGCCCCCTATCCCTAAAATAAAGCCAATATCGCAAAATGTGTCCATTTATGCGACCGCACCAGCGCCCATCCCAAAAAAAAACACAACAGCAACAGTTTCACGAGCCGATACAGCCAGTAATTATGCCAGCATCGGACCATTGACCAACCGTGTAGCAGATCAACAAATTATCCCACGTTCCCCCTTAACCCAAGCGATTGAGAATAATCAATTTGATAATGTACTTCAAAATCAACGCGTTGCCGTAGCGTCGCGCCAAAATATTGAACGTGTTCCTGTTGCTACAAATGCGCCTCAACCGACCATTCCCAATGAATGGGATAACCAAAAACAACAAAATGTTGCCATGGCACAATTGCCCCATCCCAAAGATACAATTGGCAAATGGTCCATACAAATTGGTGCGTTTGAAAGTCGGGTAAAAACGGATAATATGTTAAGGCGCGCTATTCAATCGCTCCCCACGTCATTAACACAAAGTGTTCGTCCCTTAACCGTTCCCCTGCAAACCACAGATGGAACATTATTTCGGGCGCGTTTGGGTGGGTTTAATCAGGCACAAGCCATGCAAGCGTGCACCTATTTTAAGGATTGTATGACCGTTGCACCGCGAGCCGTTACAATTAATACACAATGATTTTATCAGCAATAAGAAAAATTTTATCCCGCCCCCATCGCCAATCAGGCAATATTTTAATTTATATATTAGGCGCCATATTTTTATTGGGGCTTTTGATTATTATCGTGCGGGGATCATCCACCCCCGGTGGCGGGATTAATGAAGAAACGCTTGTTTTAAAAGTTGCCGAAGTACAACAATATGGTGCAGAGCTGGAAAATGCAGTGTCCTTTATTTTACAAAAAGGAATAAGCGAAGAAGATATAAGATTTGCCCATCCCGATGCCGACCCTGCCTATGGCGTTATTACAGATAATCCAGAACGACAAGTTTTTTCAAAATTAGGCGGCGGCGCAACATATCGTGCGCCCCCCACAAATATACAAGATGTTGTGACATCATGGAATTTTAATGGAAGCTCCTCTGTTCGATCCGTTGGCAACGATGGAGCGCCAGAAATTGTTGCTTGGTTACCTTATGTAACAAAAGAATTTTGCTTCGCTATAAATGAAGCCGTAGGCGTTCAGAACAACGGAGATGATCCTCCAAGAGATAACAATTCAATCAATATTACAAGGCATTATGATGGTAGGTTTGATATTGCGATTGCAAGTGTAAATAGTTCTGCATTTGCTACAAAATTACAAGGATGCATGGAAGGGGATGTTTTACCCCCTAGAGATACCTACCATTATTATCGTGTTTTATTGGCGCGGTAATTTATTGCGCAACAACGATGACAGGTAAAACATCATAATTTGTGGGTTGAATTTTTAGGGTCTGCGCCCCTTGGATATAAAATTGTCCACGCTCTGTGCTTAATAGACGTGCCGTTTGGCTTAACTCATTATAGACACGTAAGACAAGCTCAACATTGGGCGCGCCTTCCATCCGTTCAACCCCTTCGACAGGTTCAATATACCGTGCATCATAGGTAAAGACATACACATCATTGGGCGTATCGGATAAGGCATAACCAATGTGGCGCATATTTTCGCGTAAATCATTATCGATATTGGCGTAAAAATTACTCATCGGGGAAGGTGTTAAAACATAAACTGGTTTAGGGGGCATGCCCGCACGCATGGTTAGTTTTTCTAATAATGCGTATGTTCCATCACGAAATTGCTCCGCCTGAGTGGCATTCATATATTTGCGTTGTTCAACCGTAATCTCAGCAGGCATAGGGGGAGCGGGTGATTTGTATAAATCATGATGATAGGTGTATCCCGTTGGCATTGAATGGGGATGTGAACAGGCGGCAAGGGTCAAAACCGATGCGCCAGCCAAGGAAATTGATAAAATCTTTGAAGAAAAGGACATAAGGGATAAGCTCCACGCTTTTATAGTGTTAAATAAATCTTTGAACAATATTTTATCAGGATAAAGACATTCTGCCTAGAAGAAGATAATTAAAACCTTATCCTTTTGATTTTTCGATAATGTTTGTCGTGCTGTACCCGTCATAAAGGGGCATGATTTTCACTTGCCCGCCATAGGATTGCACCACTTTGCCTTCGGGTAATTGGTCAATTGTGTAATCCCCACCCTTCATAAAGATATCAGGTTTAAGGGCATCAACAATGGCGCAAGGGGTATTATCGCCCCCCTCAACGTCCGCCCCAAAATAAACAACCGCATCGACAGATGAAAGCGCAGCCATTACCGCAGCGCGGGCATTTTGGTCATTAATAGGACGTGTTTCCCCCTTTAAAATTTTTACTGATTTATCATGGTTTAATCCGATGACAAGGCGGTCACATTTTTCTTTTGCGCGCGCAAGGTAATTGACATGACCATAATGAAGAATATCAAAACATCCATTGGTAAATCCAACTTTTAATCCCTTGGCCTGCCATTTATCAATTTGGTCTTTGGTTTCTTCCAAGGATTTTGCCCCCAAAATTTTAGGGGCATTTTTTTGGATATAATTTTCAATCTCTGAAACTGTTACAGTTGCCGTTCCTGATTTAGCAACAACAAGTGCGCCTGCGATATTGGCAATTTTTGCGGCATCAATTAAATCCCCCCCTGCGGCAAGGGCGGCGGCCGTAACCGCAACAACCGTATCCCCCGCACCCGATACATCATACACCTCAATCGATTTGGTACGCAGATGCGTGGGTGTGCCGTCCCTTGGAATAACACTAATGCCATCTTCGGAGCGTGTGGCAAAAACATAATCAATATGACATTGTTGGATTAATATATTCGCCGCTATTTCAATATCATTATCAGTGGCAGTTGCCATGTTATTTGTTGATTGTGATAATTCATTTCGATTGGGGGTAATGATTGTTGCCCCCTTATAAATTGTGTAATCGCTTCCTTTTGGATCAACCAAAACAGGAACATTATTATCCTTTGCCATATGAATAAGCGATTGAATTAAATCTGGCGACAATAGCCCCTTACCGTAATCAGAAAGAATAAGAATAGAGGCATCATGAATTTCGTTTTTAGCGCGGGTTAAAATATCATCTTTTATGGCGGTAGAAATCGTTGCCGTATTTTCACGATCAACGCGTAATAATTGTTGGTTTTGTGAAACAAACCGCGTTTTAACAATTGTTGGTTTTTCATCATTGCTAATAATATTATCTGTATTGGCACCAAAAGACGAAATTTTATTGCGGATAATTTGCCCATTATCATCATTACCGATTAATCCAATACAAATGGCTTTTACCCCTAGGGCACATAAATTAGCCAAGACATTACCCGTCCCACCCAATACTTGGTTTTCAGATGTAATGTTTAAAACAGGAATGGGCCCTTCGGGTGAAATCTTACGCACCGTCCCCTTTATATATTGATCCAACATAATATCGCCAATCAGCAAAATTTTGCCCTTGCCCAAATCTTTTATTAACTGATTGAAATCATTCATATTTTTAACTTAATCTTTATTTTATCTGTCTATAGTTAAAGATATTGCAAATTTCATCGCAAACCAAGGTGAAATAAATCAATTTGTTAATATTTCAGTAACTATATTTAGGTATCATTAAAAATAGGGTTAAAAGTTTTTTAAATTAAAGGGCATCATTTTGCATTCAAACATTTCACATCAAGGGATATTATCGAAGGTTAAACAACGCCTTCGTCGTAACCGTTTGGGTGAATTGCTTGTACAAAATGGCTCTCTTTCCTCAGATCAGTTAAAATTAGCGCTTGTAAATGCACAAAAATCTGGCCAGCAATTGGGTCATATTTTGGTTGCCGAAAATTTAGTGAAGCGCAGCACAATTCGCCGCACCTTAATCGAACAATTTACATTGCGTATTATAATGACTGGTGTTGCGCTATTTATTACATTTGGATCAATGGGTTTTTCCAAGAACGCCCGCGGCGCAGAAATTCAAGATGCCACCGCGCGCATATCATTGGTTCAACAATCTTTCCAAAAGGCCAGTTATCACCCAAAAATATTTGGATCAACGGAAAAGCGTTCGACATCGTTAAAGGCATTTACAAAATGGACCAGTATGTTTGACCGTTTTAATGCATCATTAAATAGTGCCTCTGCACCCAAAGAAATTATTGAATTAAAAGCATCTTTAAGTTCATTTAAAGGAATGCCGTTAAGTAAAATGGCGACACAAGTAAACACATTAATGAATTCAAAGCGCTATGTGACCGATTCTGCCAATTATGGTAAAACAGATTATTGGGCAACCCCGATTGAGTTTTATCAAAAAGGTGGCGATTGTGAAGATTTTGCCATTGCAAAATACACCGCCCTACGTGCGTTAGGCGTTCCTGATGACCGTATGCGTATTGCAATTGTTCAGGATCAACAAAAGAATATCCCCCACGCAATCTTAATTGTATATACGGATCAAGGGGCGATGATTTTGGACAACCAAATCAAAACTGCGATAAAAGCAGAGCGTGTGAGCCATTATAAGCCAATCTTTTCCATCAACCAAAGCGCGTGGTGGTTGCACACCGCACCGAACACAAACATCACACGTGTGGCTTCAGCCGCGCAATAAAAGAGCCGTCAATCGGTAAACCGAAAGACGCAGCACACGTTACGGCTTTATTTAAAAGAACCTCAGACGTGTAAACACGCTACGGCTTTGAAATAAAAGAACCTCAGGCGTGTAAACACGCTACGGCCTCACAAATTTAATATGCATATGAGCCGATTTAATTATCGGTTTTTTTGTGGGTGCCATTTGTCGATGTGAAAAACTGCTTATTCAACCTCGGCAATGCGCAGGACATTGGTTGTACCACTTACCCCAAAGGGGACACCTGCGGTTAAAACAATCTTATCGCCTTTTTGGGCGTATCCTTTTTCCTGAACCAAGCCAACGGCACGTTCAACCGTTTCGGCAAAGTTTTTAACATCGGTAATATGAATGGTACGCACCCCAAAGGACAACACCAAACGACGTGCCGTCCTTATATTTTGCGTCAGACATAAAACAGGAATATTGGGGCGTTGGCGTACGGTGCGTAGGGTTGTTGACCCCGTTGTTGTATAATTTACAATGGCAGCGGCCTTAATATCTTCCGCCACCTTTGTTGCCGATACGGTGATGGCGTCCGATGCATCATGTTGTGTTTTGGGATGATCGGCATCCATGATTCGGCGATAGGCGGTATCGCTTTCCGTGCTTTCACAAATACGATTCATGATGGAGACTGCCTCAATTGGGTAAATCCCAACGGCGGTTTCGGCCGATAACATAACGGCATCTGCGCCATCATAAACGGCAGTGGCAACATCCGATGCTTCGGCACGGGTGGGGCGGGCATTATCAATCATTGATTCCAACATTTGCGTTGCAACAATAATAGGTTTACCCGCATGGCGTACTTTTCGCACGATTTTCTTTTGTACCGATGGCACTTGTTCAGGGGGGATTTCGACACCCAAATCACCACGCGCTAGCATTATGCCATCAACAACAGCGATAATTTCATCAATATCTTCTACGGCAGACGGCTTTTCAATTTTTGCCATCAAGGCGGCGCGCCCCTTAATTAAATTTTGTGCCTCGATCACATCATCCGCACTTTGAACAAAGCTTTGCGCGATCCAATCTGCGCCCATTTCAATGGCGGCTTCCAAATCAATACGGTCTTTATCAGTTAACGCCTTGATGGGTAATTTAACCCCAGGGATATTAAACCCTTTGTTATTCGACAAATAATTGCCCGAAATAATTTTTACATCAAGGGAGGATTTATCTTTACCCGTTACTTCAACACGCACTTTGCCATCATCAAGCAAGATTTCGGAGCCAATATCCATCGCCTCAATCACCTCGGGATGGGGCAATTGAACGCGGGTGGTATCGCCCAAATCATCTTTTAAATCAAAACGGAACGATTGCCCTTCGGTTAGGGCGATTTTATCCCCTTTAAAACGCCCGATACGTAATTTTGGCCCTTGCATATCGGCCAATATGGCAACGGGGCGACCATATTCGGTTTCCAACAGACGCGCAGTTTCCAAATTTTTGCGGTGATCTTCATGTGACCCGTGGGAGAAGTTCATGCGAAAAACATCAACCCCTGCCTCAAACAAGGCCCGCATTTTTTGGGGGTCACCCGATGCGGGGCCCAATGTGGCAACGATTTTTGTTTGACGGTAACGGCGTATATCTTGGGTCATTTTGTTTCAATTCCTATAGTTTTTCGGAACTTATTTTATATCAATTCATTGGAATATCTATACCAAAACAAAATTATATTTTTAAACCCCGAAAGAAACATAAAATGACATTGAAAAAAACAACACTTATATATAGTGCCATTCTTTTATGTAGTGTTTCATTCCCCGCATTGGCGCAAAATAATGCCACCGTCCCCCTTGGTAATATTACGGGGTCTGTCGATATGAAACGGGACCCAACCACCACACGCGCCCAAACAATGGGTCGATCCGATATTAATGTCACAACGCAAAGTGATGATTTTGACTATGAATATGATGAAACTTTTGATGAGGATGACGATATCTACACCCTAGATGGATCCTCTAATTATGATACCTATATGGATTATAATATGGATGAAGTGACATTGGATTCGGATTTAACGATTAATACCCAAACCGATTCAACATATTAAAAAGGATCATGACGATGACAAAATCTAAATTACTTTCAAAAACTTTATTTTTAAGCGCGGCGATGGCTTTCACAGTATCTGCGCCTGCTTTGGCTCAAAACATTCAAAATGATGATGATAATGTTTTTATCTACGACACTGACCTCTATACTGATGATGATAGTGATGTGAGCATCATTGATGATGATGATGACATAATTGAAACCATTGATGTTGATATCTTGGACGACACCAATACACAATATCGTGGTGTTGTTAAAACTTATAATACCGAGCTTTATGATCGGAGCGATTATGAGCCAGATGACTCGAACCCGCGTATTATTGCCGATCCTGATGATATTATTGAGTTAGATGGCAATACCCGAATCATCACAGACGATGATGATAGCGATATTTACGTTATTAATTAATTTTGGTCGAGGATAGCGACAAATAATATTGATAATTTTAAAATAAAATTTCTTTTTAAAAAATATTTTTAACAAATTCTTCCGTGGATAAAAATTAAAAAATTCTTAGATCGGGAGTTTTGTTGTTTTAAACGCCAATTTATTGCCATTAAACAACTAATATTTATGCTATTTTAGGGGCGGGATAAGATTTTTTTATTCTGGACACACCCACGATATATAGTATGGTTATAGATATTACACCGCTAGGGGTTGTGGTTTACCAATTCACTTAACCACAATCTATTCACAGCAGTTATACACAAAATGTTAATAACTTCTTATTTCAGGGGGAAAGAAGACTATGTTTGATTATGCACAAATTGAAGGCGGGAATAGAGTTCAAATCGACCGTTCACGCGACGAAAACCTTACCAAATTTGGTATTGAAACACTTTATGACCGTTATTTGTTACCCGAAGAAGGGCCACAAGATTTGTTTGCCCGCGTTGCCATGTATTATGGGGATGATTCAAAACATGCGCAGCGTTTATATGATTATATGTCCAAACTTTGGTTTATGCCGTCCACACCTATTCTATCCAATGGGGGGACAAGCCGTGGCTTGCCCATTTCTTGTTTCCTGAATGAAACACAAGATTCGCTTGATGATATTGTACAGCTTTGGAATGAAAATGTATGGCTGGCCTCCCTTGGTGGCGGTATTGGCTCATATTGGGGGAATGTCCGCTCCATCGGTGAAAAAGTGGGCCGTAATGGTAAAACATCAGGGATTGTTCCGTTTATCCGTGTAATGGATTCAATGACATTAGCCATTTCCCAAGGGTCATTGCGCCGTGGATCTGCCGCGATTTACCTGCCCATCTGGCACCCAGAAATTGAAGAATTTATTGAAATTCGTCGCCCTACAGGTGGCGATCCAAACCGTAAAGCCCTTAACCTTCACCAAGGGGTGTTGGTCACAAATGGCTTTATGCAAGCGGTTGAGAATGATGATGAATGGGCGCTTAAGTCACCGAAAGATAATGCCATTATTGATAAGGTAAGCGCACGTGATTTATGGATTCGCTTGCTAACCGCGCGTATTGAAACGGGCGAGCCTTACATTATCTATATTGACCACGTAAATGACAATATCCCTGACCACCATAAAATGGCGGGATTGAATGTGAAAATGTCCAACCTTTGTTCTGAGATTACATTACCAACGGGTCGTGACCATTTGGGCAATGACAGAACAGCGGTTTGTTGTTTGTCCTCCATGAATTTGGATAAATGGGATGAATGGCAAGACCACCCCCAAATTATCGAAGATATCATGCGAATTCTTGGATAATGTCCTCTCCGACTTTATTGAAAAAGCCCCCGACAGCATGAAGCGTGCAAAATATTCCGCCATGCGTGAACGTTCAGTTGGTTTGGGCGTGATGGGATGGCATTCATTCTTACAAGCCAAAATGATCCCGATGGAAGGGGTGATGGCAAAAGTATGGAATCGCCGTATTTTCCAACATATTAAACGTCAAGCCGATGATGCATCGCACACTTTGGCCGAAGAGCGTGGGCCGTGTCCTGATGCCGCTGATTATGGCATGATGGAGCGTTTCTCAAACAAAATGGCGATTGCACCGACAGCGTCAATCTCAATCATTTGTGGCGGGATCTTCCCCGGGGATTGAGCCGATTGCCGCCAATGCGTACACGCATAAAACCTTGTCAGGATCATTCCCGGTGAAGAACAAATATCTAACCGAGATTGTTGGATGAAAAAGGGCAGAATACAGAAGATGTTTGGAGTTCAATTTTCACCAATGAAGGATCAGTTCAACATTTGGATTTCCTCAGCGATGATGAAAAAGATGTGTTTAAGACCGCCTTTGAAATTGACCAAGCATGGTTGATTGAACATGCAGGTGACCGCGCACCATTTATTTGTCAGGCACAAAGCTTAAACGTGTTTCTACCTGCCAATGTGCATAAGAAAGAATTACATGATATTCACATGTCTGCATGGAAGAAGGGTGTTAAATCATTGTATTATTGCCGTTCAAAATCAATCCAGCGTGCGGAAAGTAACGCCTCATGGATCAGAACCCGCGAAAGCGAAGGACGAGAGCCAGAGTTAGAAGCACAAGCAAACAATTACGAAGAATGTTTGAGTTGTCAGTAATAATTAGACAATATATATGTTATCAAAACCCCCTCATAAGAGGGGTTTTTTGTAACTTTTTAAAAATTTATTCGAATAATTTAGTAATCAAACTCATTTGATTATATACGAAGCGTGAGCGACGAATAGCGATGTAGAAAATCAAATAAGAAAGATTACAAACAAGGAGAACAAATTTATGTCTAAGATGTTGGTATTATTAATTGCGATTACTGGGTTTTTGTTTGGGGCGATTGCCTTAAGCCCCCTTACCCAATCTATGGCGCAATCCGAAGGTGAAATGAAGAAAGAAAATATTATTATGAGCGATACAAAAAAAGAAACCAAAGAATTTTCAACCGATCACCTAACCCCGTTACAAAAGAAAGTAACGATGGAGGGTGGAACAGAGCGTGCATTTGATAATGAATATTGGGATCATAAAGAAGCGGGTATTTATGTTGATGTTATCAATGGGGAGCCGCTATTTTCCTCCACCGATAAATTTGATTCGGGCACGGGCTGGCCTAGTTTTACAAAACCAATTTCCGAAAATATGGTCGATGAACATAAAGACACCAAATTTGGCATGGTCAGAACCGAAGTAAAATCCACCGAAACCGATGCCCATTTGGGTCATGTTTTTAACGATGGCCCTGCTGAAACAGGGGGTTTACGATATTGTATTAATTCCGCCTCCATGCGGTTTGTTCCCAAGGCAGATTTAGAAGCCGAAGGATATGGACAATATTTAAAATTATTTGAGTAAAACACAACATATAGTGTTTTAATTTTCACAAACATACCATATAATGAAGATGCTTTTCGAATCGGAAAGCGTCTTTTTTATTAATTAAATGGTTTTTAAACTGTGGAAGAACTCATAAAAATGACTCGGATTCACAGCGTATAAACTTCACATTAAAGTCACACATAAAAGTAAAATATTAGGAGAAAAAATCATGGGAACAGTCCAGTCAGAAAATAATAAAACCGTCGTCAACGATATTGAAAATTCAAAATCACCTTTATTGGTAGAACGTCATGTATATAAACCATTTTTATACCCATGGTGTTATGAAGCATGGCTAACACAACAACGCGTTCATTGGTTACCCGAAGAAGTGCCATTGGCCGAAGATGTCCGTGACTGGAAGAAAAACCTGACCCCGTCTGAAAAAAATCTGATGACGCAAATTTTCCGTTTCTTTACCCAAAGTGATGTGGAAGTGAATAATGCCTATATGAAATATTATTCACAAGTGTTCGGCCCCGTTGAAGTGCAAATGATGTTATCTGCCTTTTCAAATATTGAAACAGTGCATATTGCCGCCTATTCCCACTTACTTGATACAATTGGTATGCCCGAAGTCGAATATTCTGCGTTTCTTGATTATAAAGAAATGAGCGATAAATTTGATTTCTTACAAGATGTAGATATCAGCTCCCGCCGTGAAATTGCCAAAACAATGGCGATGTTTGGTGCCTTTACAGAAGGATTGGCGTTATTTGCGTCTTTCGCCATTTTGATGAACTTCCCCCGTTTTAATAAAATGAAGGGAATGGGTCAAATTGTGACATGGTCGGTGCGTGATGAAACATTGCATTGCCTATCCATGATTAAATTGTTCAATGCATTTATTGACGAAAACCCAGATATTTGGGATGATGAATTAAAACAAGAAATCACCGATTGCTGTAAAACTAACGGTTGAACATGAAGATGCGTTTATCGATCTTTGTTTTGAAATGGGTGAAATTGAAGGCATGAAGCCAGAAGATGTAAAACAATATATTCGTTATATTGGTGATCGTCGTTTGCAACAATTAAATCTTGATCCTATTTATGGTGTTGAGAAAAACCCATTACCATGGATGGACGAAATGTTAAATGGTGCAGAACATACAAACTTCTTTGAAAATCGTGCAACCGAATATTCAAAGGCATCAACCGAAGGAAATTGGGAAGATGTATTTGCAGAAGACACATTCCGCCCCAAACATATCACAGCCGATGGAAAAGTTATTCCATTAGAAGATGTTGCAGCAGAATAAATTTAATCGCTTCAAATCTATTTAATAATTTTTTAAAAACCGCTTTTATTCAAAGGCGGTTTTTTTTATGTCTATTTTATACACAGCATTTTATAAAAATAAGTTTAGAAATAAAAAATCGTGCTATACTTATTTTGACTTGATTTGCTTTAAGTTGATTTGTTTTCTTCTAATTTCTTATCCCAAGGATTCTCCTTGATACCTATTAAAGAAAAAAGATATTTATCCCCCCACCCACCAAGCGCGCGTCGCTTGTCCAAAATACAATCTGTATATTTACCAACCGCATCGAATTTTCAATGCGGTTTTTTTGTGGTTATTTTTATTATTAATCAACCACCCCGAACTGCCGTAGCGTGTTTACACGCCTGAGGCCAACAAAAAAGGAAAGACAACCATGCCAAAAAAATCACGCCGTAATAGCCGATCTCACCAAAATGAGAATGTTGTAAATCCATTTTTTGATAAGCAAGGAGGATCGCGCCATTATGATGAAAAAAACCAAGGCGATTGGCACCCCCTTGATGATGCCATTGATGGGCGCCGCGATAAAAAATATGTAAAAAATATTCGCCCCCGATCCGAAGGACAGGCAGAATTGATGAAGGCGATTGATGAACATAACCTTACCCTTGCCGTTGGCCCCGCAGGAACAGGGAAAACCTATATTGCCATTTCAAAAGCAGTAGAGGCACTAGAGAAAAAACAGATTGAGCGCATAATCTTATCCCGCCCTGCGATGGAGGCAGGCAAATCGATTGGTTTCCTTCCCGGTGGATTGGATGAGAAAATGGCACCTTATCTTCGCCCGCTTTATGATGCATTGGGGGATCGGATGGGCGGCAAGCGTGTGCGTCAATTATTGGAGGATGGAACAATTGAAATCGCCCCTGTTGGGTTTATGCGTGGACGTACCCTTAATAATTCCTTTGTTGTCATTGACGAGGCACAAAATTGTACCTATGGGCAGTTAAAAATGCTGCTGTCTCGCCTTGGGTGGCATTCAACTATGGTGGTTACGGGTGACCCCGACCAAAGTGATCTGTTGGATGGTATTTCTGGCCTTAAAGACACCATGAATAAGCTTGATCCCCTGCCCAATATTGCAGTGTGTCGGTTGGGGTCGGGCGATATTGTGCGCCATCCATTGGTGGCGGAAATGTTAACCGTTTTATAAAATTTCTACCTTTGTTTTAATCTTTTATTTTTAAGGGTCATGGGGTATAAAAACCTTGTGACCCTTAAGAATTTTTGAGAAGAGAATGATATGAAAAAACGTCCCCTTGCCCGCATTATTGTTATTTTAGTTTTAGGATTGGGCATTGCCGCCATTATTGCCACCTATCAAATTCAACGTGAAAAAGAAGGCGAAATAGTTTTAATTAGCGCGGATCAAAATTCTATTGTTCAAGAAAATTTTGGTGGCCCCTTTACCCTGATTAATCGTTCTGGCGAAAAAGTGACGCAGGCGGATTTTGAAAAAACCAAGCGTCTTATTTATTTTGGATTTACGTATTGTCCCGCGATTTGCCCTACTGAATTACAAAAGATAACAGCGGCATTAAATATGGCGGGTGAAATGGGCAATGAGATTACTCCCATTTTTATTACTGTTGACCCCGAGCGCGATACCGTGGAAGTGATGGATGAATATTTGGAATCATTTCATCCTAATTTTGTTGGTTTAACAGGATCAATAAAACAAATTAATCAGGCAAAAGATTCGTATAAAATTTATGCCGCCAAGGTTCAGGATGAAACAATGAGCGATTATACTATGGATCATTCATCCTTTATCTATTATTTAGATGAGAATAACGACCTGCTTGAGATCTTCAAAATAGATGATACGGCCAAGGATATGGCGGCATTCATTCGTAACCATAAATAAATATCATGATATTTTAAGTTTTTATGATATTATAATATTTCTAAATTCAACCATTCGGGGGAAATATCATGATATCTTCAAAAAATTTTCTAACGGCGGCCATCTCGGCATCCGCACTACTTTTCACAATATCGAGCGCAAATGCGGCAGGTTTTTATATTCAAGAGCAATCTGTTAAAGGCTTAGGCACTGCATTTGCGGGGTCTACAACATCAATTGATGATGCCTCGACCATCTTTTTTAATCCCGCGGGAATGACAAAATTAGATGGAATGCAGGGTAATTTAGGGGTTCATGTCCTTATCCCAAATGCTGATTTAAATGATAATGGCTCAGAAAATTCTTTTGGTCGCGCTGTTGGTGGTAACCCAAGTAATCCTTATGACCCAACGCCTGTTCCAAACGCTTATTTTGCTGCCCCTCTTGAATTAGGTGGGCAAGCATTTTGGGCTGGTATTGGTGTGTCGGCACCCTTTGGACTTGCCAGTGAATATGACGATGATGATTTTGTCCGTTTTGATTCAACTGAAACTGAGTTAAAAACTATTAATGTATCACCCTCTGTTGCTTATTCTGTAAATGATATGTTTTCGATCGGCGGCGGTATTGATATTCAATACGCAGATGCAGAATTGAAAAATATTGCAACCAATGGCGCGGCAGAAGGGACAAGCACCTTAGAAGGGGACGATATTACGGTTGGTTATAATGTTGGGATGTTGGTTAGCCCAACAAACAAAACAGATATAGGATTACATTATCGTTCAGGAATTAGTCATGAATTAGATGGTAGTATTAGTTTGGAAGGTTTAGGAGCACAAGATTTTGATATTGGCGGCTCTGCTGATTTAGATTTGCCTGATATCGCAACCTTAGGTATTGCACATGATGTAACTGACAAGTTACGTGTAATGGGACAAGCCACTTGGTTTGGGTGGAGTAATTTTAAAGAAATTCAAGCCGTTCGTGATGATGGCACTGCTGTTCCTAATGTTGAGCAAGATTATCAAAATACTTATGCGTTAGCCATTGGTGCAGAATACGATGTGAATGATACATGGACGTTGAGAGCTGGCTATCAATTTGATGAAACGCCAACCACAGATGAATTTAGAACATCCAGAACACCCGATGGTGATCGTAATTGGTTTAGTGGTGGGGCAACTTATAAAATAAATGAGCGAATGAGCTTTGATTTTGCGGCGACTTATATTGATGTTGATGAAGGTACAATTAATGTAATACGTAATGTAGCGGCAGCTGGTGTTGATGCAGACGTTAGAGGGAACACCGATGGTTATGTTGGTATTGTTGCCGTTGGGTTAAATTATAAATTCTAAACCTTCCCTATAAAAAAAATAAAAGCCGCTATAAAAAGCGGCTTTTTTAATGAATTAAAGATTTTTGATATTCAAAGTTTTTATTTAAAATTTTAAAATCTTTTGATTTAAAATATACTTCTCGAGTTTTTATCAATTTTTTTAGATAGCTTTTATAAAATTTTTTATGTTCTTTGTTAACGTCCCAAAACTTTGTTCTACCTCTCATAATATTCCAAAATGTTAATCTATATTTACTTTCAAACTTTTGATAAGTTTTTCTTTCCGCCATCTTTTGTAATAAATAATCTGATCTATACTCAATATAATTTTTAAGAGATTTAAAGCTTTACTTTTTCCAAAACCATTCATTTGTAAGAGAATGACCTTTAGGCCACACTGTCCATAATGAAAATTCATTTTTGGTAATTACTAATTTAGAAATAAAAGTATTTAATTCTTTATTGCTAGGTATGTAATTTTCAATAAAAATAAAATCTACTTTATGATCTCTATAAACATTTAAATTATCCAAGCCTAATATTTTAAAGGTTTCACATAAACTTTCAAATACCGATTCTTTCACATTAAGCTGAAAATCTGTCATAAAAATTTAATCTTCGATAATAGAATTTAGCTTTAAAGCCAATCCCATTGATCCATCAACTTTTAATTTTCCCATCATAAAGGCCATGGTGGGGTCTTGCGTGCCATCAATAAACCCTTGGAAGGTTTCGATGGAGCATTTTAGAGTGCATTCGGCCTCTTTATCTTCATGGGAGATAAGCGGCGGGCTTTGCGTTCCATCAACAAAAATGACCCCATCATCGGCAAAATCAAATTTTACCTTATGGTCAAACCCATGCGCCATCGCCATTTTTGTACGGATATCTTCTGTAATTGTTTCGAGTGACATTTTTATTATTCCTTGCTTCTTTTCCTGACAAGCAGGAAGTTTTAACTCTCGCGTATAAACACGCTACGGCCTTATTAATTTAAATTTTATTGTAACAAAAATATAATTCTTAAGTAAATTTAATTTTTTATTATCGCCTTCATATTATCGATTAATCTGGTTTTGCCAATCCATGCAGCGGCAAAAATTCTGTTGGGATTTTCTTTTGTAAAATCATTTTCATTACAGGCGGTACAATAATCAATTTTGTCAAACCCTGCCTCGTTCAATTTTTTATATGCCTGTGCCTCATTCAATTTACCCGCCGCCATTTTATCTAAAATTTTATTGAGTTGGATGGCAATCTTATAATCATCGTTTGATAAATATTGATTGCGTGATGATAAGGCTAGTCCATTTTTATCCCGTATTGTGGGTACAGATTTTATTTGAACAGGAATGTTTAAATCCTGTACCATTTGTTCAATAACTTTTAATTGTTGAAAATCTTTTTCACCCAGTATCGCAATATCGGGTAAAGATTGAAGCAACATTTTACAAACAATTGTTGTTACACCATCAAAATAATCAGGGCGATGTTCCCCCTCCAATAATTTTGTAATTTTAGATACGCTGACGATTGTTTTAAAATTATCAGGATAAATTTCTTCTATTTTCGGAATATAAACCGTGTCTATACCCAAGGATGATAATTTTTCTAAATCATCCTCTAATCTTTTTGGATAAAGGTCGAGGTCTTCGCCCTGTCCAAATTGCTTTGGATTAACAAAAATATAAGGCAAGCAAATATCGGTAATGCTCAACCCTTGCCGCACCAATTCCAAATGCCCTTCATGCAATGCACCCATGGTCGGCACAAAGGAAAGTGTTTTTCCCTGCCGCCATAAAGGGGCGCGCCATTGGCGTAGATCGTCCACTGTTTCAATAATTTTCATTATGCGGCCCGCAGTTGCTGCACTTGATAATCACGAAGAACTTGCCCAACATCAAGTGCAGGCTCATCACTAATACCTTTGGTACGAAACACAGTTGCTGCCTTTAACAATTGGATATGCCTAGTGGTTTCCTCACCAACATCCATCAAAACTTCTTGTTTGGAGGATTGCACATAAGGTGCCAAATCTCTTAATGTCTGAACAGATTTGAATGAATTGAGGATTAGCTTTCTCAATCTGCTTTGTTTTAAATTTATATTACCGCGAGATACAAATTTCTCACGATCAAAGTTTTCTAATAATTGGTCGGTACATTGAACAACCAAATCAAATTGCTTTTCAAAATCGCACGCAGGATTATTTATGATTCCTTGCGCCCTTTTCCTTCCTTGTTTAAGGGCGTGCGTGATTTCTTCGGTCGATAAATGATATTCAAACATTTTGGTTTAAAATTAAAACTCGTTTTCTTTTAATTCCATTAGGGTTTCGGCGCCAGACATAACCGCCTTAAAATGCCAGTCTGCTTCGGTCAACATACGGGCAAAAAAGAATCTGGCTGTTTTTATTTTTGCCTCGTAAAATTCTTTATTATCCGCTCCTTCGGATAATTTCTCTTGGGCGACCTTTGCCATTTGAATCCACATATATCCCATCGCGACCAGTGCAAATTGACGCAAATAATTGGTTGATGCCGCGCCAGCCTCAATCGGGTCTTTTAATCCCTTTTGGGCAATGATGGCGGTGGATTGTTGTAATTTTGCAAATGCCTTTGCCAAGGGGAAGATAAATTCCTGCAAATCTTTATTGCTTTGGTTTTCTTCAATAAATTGACTGACGGGGTGGAAGAAACGGCGAAGATACCGCCCCATATGCGCGCCCATTTTACGTCCGACTAAATCGAGCGCTTGGATACCATTTGTTCCCTCATAAATCATGGCGATACGGGCATCGCGTGTATATTGCTCCACCCCATATTCCCAAATATAACCATGGCCGCCATGCACCTGCATTGCCAATGATGAAATTTCAAATCCCATATCGGTTTGATATGCTTTTAAAATTGGGGTCATCAGCGCAACTAAATCATCGGCCGCTTTGCGTTCTTCAGGATCAGGATGTTTGATTGAGATATCAAGCTGCATACCAATCCAATAAGATAAAGCGCGTGCGCCTTCACAAAACGCCTTGGATGTTAACAACATACGACGTACATCTGGATGCACAATGATCGGGTCTGCTGGTTTTTCGGGATATTTTGTTCCGTCTAAGCTACGCATTTGTAAGCGGTCTTTGGCGTAAACAAGCGCATTTTGATAGGCCACTTCGGCAATCCCCAACCCTTGCATGGCAACACCCAAGCGGGCGGCATTCATCATGGTGAACATGGCCTTTAACCCCTTATTCGGCTCACCCACCAGCCACCCTTTGGAATCTTCAAAATTCATCACACAGGTGGAGGACGCCTTAATCCCCATTTTATGTTCGATTGATCCGCAAATTACATTATTTTCATCCATATCATCGGGTAAAAATTTGGGAACAACAAAAAGGGAAATTCCCTTCACCCCTTCGGGGGCATTTGGCAACCGTGCCAAAACCAAATGAACAATATTTTCGGTTAAGTCATGCTCCCCCGCCGAGATAAAGATTTTTGTACCTGTAATATTGTAAGAAAGATCATCACCATCATCAATTTCCTCAGCCTTGGTTCGGATAAGACCCAAATCGGTACCGCAATGTGGTTCGGTCAAACACATTGTGCCTGACCATGTGCCATCAATTAATTTGGGAAGAAAAGTTTGTTTTTGTTCAATTGTTCCATAATGATGCAACGCTTCATAACACCCTTGGGAAAGGCCGGGGTACATACCGAATGAGAAGTTCGCAGAACAAATCATTTCCTGCATCACCGTATTGACCAATTGGGGAAGCCCCATACCGCCATACTCGGGGTCCGAAGATACTCCACACCATCCGCCTTGTATAAATTGGCTGTACGCCTCTTTAAATCCTTTGGGGGTGGTAACTATACCGTTTTCAAGTTTGCATCCTTCTTCATCGCCGCTTTGGTTGATGGGAAATAAAACTTCTTCACATAGGCGGGCGCCTTCTTCTAAAACTTGATCTACCAGCTCTTGGCTTGCATCTTCAAATCCTGGAATTTTGGTTAAACTTTCCGCGCCCAAAACATCATGCAGAACAAATTTGATATTTTCCATCGGGGCTGAGTAAATGGGCATAAATTAAAACCTCTTCATATAATTTATAAATTAAGATATTATTATAGCAGAAATTATCTGTTGTTTCTATTGATTACCGCGTTCTTTTTGTTCATTTATTTGGCGTAATCTTAAACCTATTTTAACACTCTTACGGCATTATGTTGTGTGGAATTCACAAATGATTTTAATTAAATAAAGGGCTATTTTATGACCGATACGGCAAAACTTCAAAGTGTAAAGGCATCTGCGGCCGGATATAATGATTTAAAATTTTATTTTTCAAATTTAAATACAATGTTTTCTATCCGCGATACATTGGCCATTGATATGATGACATCCATGCCCCAAGGCGGATTAACCCGCCGTATTCATGAGATTTCGTCATTAACCAAACGTATTTATGCCGAAACAACAACACCTAGCGTTTCCAAACTATTGGATCAAGTGGAAGGCGAAGCCCAAGAAAATAGCGATAATTGGGATGAATGGGACAGCGCCAATTTAACTGAAATGCGCCGCATTCATTCTCATTTATCCGCCCTTCCGCCCGAGCTTTATATTGCCTCTGTCCAAATATCGAACGAGGGGCGCAAAATGCACCAAGCCGCACAAAGTGCAAAAAATTGGGATGAAGTTTCCCCCTATATTGAAAAAGTGGTCGATACCTATCGCCGTATTGGGGAATTTAAACAACAAAAATTTAATACTGAAACGCCTTATCGTGCGCTATTAATTGGCTATGCCAGTGATATTGATGATCGTCAGATGGATGATATGTATGATGCCTTGTTAAAACCGTTACAGGATTTATATCAAAAGGCGCTTGATAAACAAAACATGGATGGTCTGCCGAAGCCCATTGAAGGAAAATTTTCACGCGGGGATCAAATGTGGTTGAACAAAACTGTGCTTGAATTGCTTGGCTTTGATTTTACCCGCGGTTGTTTAGAAATTACCAATCTTTCCCCCATGATGGGTGGTCATTATAATGATACGCGAATATTGGTGCGCTGCAAAGATGGCGGAAACTTTATGGATTCGCTTGAGGATACTTTGTATCAAGGCGCACGTGGGTTGTATCAACAAAACCTGCCCGAGGCATGGCATTCACAACCCGTTGGTCAGGATCAAGGGATGATTATGATGAACACATTAAGTGCATTATATGAAACAATCATCGGACGTACACCTCAATTTTTTGATTTTATCTCTACCCGTGCAGAAGGGGTATTTAGACAATTTAAAAACAGCTCGTTCGAGCCTGAGAATTTTTATAAATTAAAGAAAATCCTAAAACGTAAAACAACGCGTAATGACGCCGACGAGTTTAGTAAGATTTTCCACGATATTCTACGCTATCGGATTGAACGTGATTTAATTAATGGTAAATTGGCGGTTAAAGATTTACCCGAACGATGGAATGCGGAGAGTAAGGAATTATTGGGTATGACCCCAAACACCTTAAATGAAGGGGTTTTACAAAATCCTGATTGGTTTACCGGGCGGTTTGGCTTTATTCCGACCAACACAATATCCCATATTATGGGGGCGGAATTGCAAGAAAAACTTTACGATACAATTGAAGATTTCCCACAAAAAGTTGCAAAAGGTGATTTTGCCGAAATGCATACATGGCTTAATGATAATATTTATTCCCAAGGACGCAAATGCGGAACTTTTGAATTAATGAACAGTTTGGTTGGAAAGGACATTAGTCCCCAGCCATTAATTGATCATTTAAAAAGACGCTATCTTAGTGATAAACGCTGATTTTTAATCATCTTGTAAAATAGGGAGATTCCTTATAAGCTGTGGCTGTTAAAATTAACATGCATCAAATTGAGGAATTAAGAATGAAAAAATTATTAGGATTAGGCGTTTTGCTTACCGCAACGGCGACATTGTCTGCTTGTGGTGGTGTACCAGATTGTCAAGATTACCTAGACGAATGTAATATGGGCGGCGCGTACACCGAAGAGCGTACAGCGCAAGCTGAGAAAAAAGTAATGGTTGTACCTGTGCCTGCACCTGTTATTGTTGCCCCCGCACCTGCGCCCGCACCAATGCCTGCACCTGCGCCAGTTATTGTTGATGACACACCTGTCATGATGTCGGCAGAGCCACAATTTACAACAATTTCTAAATAAGAAATTTTAAGAATAAGAATACGAAAAAAGGCTCCTTTATTGGAGCCTTTTTTAATGTGATATCTGTCTGTTATTTTTTCTAATTCCTTAAAGGCTTACCTGTTTCCAACATATGTTCGACACGGTTTTGACTACCTTCATTTTTGATTAAGCGCATAAATTCTTCACGTTCTAAGGCATAGATTTTATCTTCATGCACGGGTTGCGTCCAATCGGCATCGGGGCCACCGGTTAAAACATTGGCAACGGCGTTTGAAACCACTACATCATAATCGGTTGCTTTGCCCGATAAATGTAGATCACCAACAGCCATTTCCAATGCATATTTACCCGTCTTACCCGGTAGGCGAATTTCTTCAACAGGCTCGGGCGCGGTATAATTTTTGGCCAGCTCTAATGCTTTTTCTTTTGCATCAAAGAGAAGACGATCACGATTCATCGTAATACCATCGCTTGGTTTCATATAAAGATATTCCTTGGCTTCTTGCGCGCTTTTCGCGACAGTTGCCATGGCGATTAATTCAAATGCCTTACGCACCGCACCCATGGGGGTATTTTTGGGACTAAACCAAATTTTCTTACCGCCCGTTGCTTTATCATATGCTGCGCGTTCGGCCTCTTGATATCGTAAGAGCATTTCTTTACAGCCGCCCCATCCTGGGATAAGGCCAACACCGACCTCAACCAAGCCCGTGTATGTTTCACTATGTGCCTGTACGTGGTCGGAGTGGAGGAGAATTTCACACCCCCCACCCAAGGCCATGCCCGATGGCGCGGATACCACGGGGAACGGCGCATATTTAAGTGCCTTATACACTTTTTGACCGCCAGAAACCAATGCATCAATTTGTGGCCACATGGCAATATTCATGGCAAAAATAGCCAATCCCAAATTTGCCCCTGCGGAGAAATGGGAACCTTCATTATAAATCACAAGCGCCTTATAATCGCCAGATCCATCGCCAATAAGCTTGATGGCTTGGTGGTAGGCATTGAATACTTCTTCATCAAGGGCGTTCATTTTACCTGTAAATTCAACACATAAAACGCCATCGCCAACGTTCCACACACTTGCGCTTGCGGTTTTAATAACAGGGTCAGCGGTCAATTTTATATCCCGTAAAAGAAGTACACCTTCCCCACGTTCAACCGCATGATATTTTTTATCTACGCCAAAATATTTTAATTTGCCATCCTCAACTTTATAAAAATTATCATCGCCAACGGCATCTAATAATTCGGGGACATCTTTACCTTCGGCGCGTAACTTATCAGCAAACCATTTTGCACCCAATTGATCAATCATCTCAAAAGGACCAAATTTCCAATTTGTCCCAAGGCGCATTGCCTCGTCCACCGCCGCAATATCATCGGCAATTTGGGGCACAAGCGAGGCGGCATATGATAAAGTTTGGCTTAATACTTTCCAAGCGTACGCCCCACCTATATCGTCCGTTTCAACAACGGCACGAAGGCCTTTTTTACCTGCCTTGACAGACTCCAATCTTGGCTTATCCGCTTTGCGATATTGATTTTCATCAAATTTATCTTTGTCCAAATCGAGCGCTTGTTTTTCACGCGTTTCTTTGGGGGCATCGTGGTTGAGGCGGTAAAATCCACCCTTACCTTTGCGACCCGTATAGCCCGCCTCAATCATTTGCGCCACAAAGGGGGCATCTTGATAAAGCGTTCTGTACGCATCATCTTTGGGAAGGGAATCAAGCATTGAGTTGGCCAAATAGGGCATTAAATCAACTCCAACCAAATCAATCAAACCGAACACAGCAGTCTTTGGAACACCAATAGGTTTGCCCATGACTGCATCGGCAACCTCAATCGGTACATTATCATCCAAGGCAACATTCAATGCCGATTGCATCCAAAAGACAAGCAAGCGGTTTACAATAAATCCGGGGGTATCTTTGGCCAAAACCACCCCTTTACCCAATTGTACGTCACAAAAATCACGAATAACAGAAATGGCATCTTCACGTGTCTTATCGCCCACGACAATTTCAAGAAGGCGCATATAGCGTACAGGGTTAAAAAAATGGGTAATCATAAAATCTTTTTTAAAATCATCTGATTGCCCCTCAACCAATTTTGATAATGGGATTGTCGAGGTATTGGATGAAACGATGGAGCCTTTTTTACGATGTTTTTGAATTTTTTCGTACGTGGCGTGTTTGATTTTGATATCTTCTAACACCACCTCAACAATCCAATCACAATCGCTGATTTTTTCTAAATCATCTTCTAAATTTCCGATTTTAATCAATTTTGCGTTTTTCTTGGACATAAAAGGCGCGGGGTCTGCCTTTAACATTTTGGCAATGGCGCCCTTGGCAATAACATTGCGATCTTGGGCATCTTTAGGAACGATATCTAACAATAGAACAGAAATACCCGCATTGGCGATTTGTGCGGCGATACCGCTTCCCATTAATCCTGCGCCGATCACGGCTACTTTATTAATTGTCATGATAATTCCTTGTTGCTTTTATAATTTCTGAGCCATAGCTCTTTTAAAATAGGGAGGGACAGGGTTGAGAGTAGATAACCGCCCGTTGGTACAAATGCCCCCAATAACGGGTTGCTTAATCCTGCATAACGCATGTAAACCACAGCGATAAAATAAGTTAGCACCGCAATAAACAAACGCCGCGTCCAAGAAGTTTCCCACGCCTTGTCCAATTCAACTTTTTTATTACGCTCAATAATATACTGTACGTCTTTGTCGCTCATATTTATTTAATCAACGCTTTCCAAAATGATTGCTGTGCCTTGACCGCCGCCAATACACATGGTGGCAAGGCCCGTTTTCTTGCCTTCGCGCTGCATTAGGCTGGCAAGCTTGCCTGTAATACGTGCGCCAGAAGCACCCAAGGGGTGACCCATGGCAATGGCGCCACCATCTAAATTGACATTCTTGATGTCTAAGCCAAGCTCCTTCAAAACGGATAAACTTTGCGCGGAGAATGCCTCGTTTAATTCAACAATATCAATATCACTGATTTTCATATTTGCACGCTCCAACGCCTTGTTTGAGGCAGGGACAGGGCCAATGCCCATAATATCCGCGGCACATCCGGCAACACCGACAGATTTAATGCGCGCCATAATCGGCAAGCCATGTTTCTTTGCGTATTCTTCGGAGGCAACCAATACCGCCGCCGCACCATCGGTTAAGGGGGATGCCGTTCCTGCGGTGACTGTCCCATCCTTATCAAAGGCAAGGTTTAATCCTGCTAACGCTTCTTTGGTCGTACCTACACGTATACAGCCATCTTCAGATACGCCATCAATTTCAACAATTTCATCTTTAAATTTGCCTGCGGCTTGTGCCTCTGCCGCACGGTTTTGGGAGGTGACTGCAAATTCTTCTTGTTCATCGCGGCTGATATCATATTTTTTGGCTAAATTTTCAGCTGTAATCCCCATACTAATGTACGCGGCGGGACACGCCTTTTGCATATCGGGGTTTGGCATAGGGTTAAATCCACCCATGGGGATACGGCTCATGCTCTCCACCCCTGCACAGACGAACAAATCACCCGCACCCATTTGAATGTACCCTGCGGCCATTTGGATGGCTGTCATAGAAGACCCACAAAAACGATTAACGGTTGCACCCGCAACGCTGTCGGGTAAATCAGCCAGTTGGGCAACAATTTTACCTAAATTAAAGCCTTGCTCCGCTTCGGGGAAGGCACAGCCCATCAGCAAATCTTCAATATCATCTGGCTTTGCCCCTGTTTCGGCGATTAACGCCTTTATCACGGCGGCGGCCATATCATCGGGGCGGGTTTTGGCCAACGCGCCCTTCATTGCAAAGGTAAAGGGGGATCGTTTGTAACCGCAAATAACAACGGGGGTTTGCATGGTAAATAGCCTTTCAAAATCAGCGTAAATTGTGACAAATATATATTCGAATAATAGTTTAATATGGAACGCACCAAAGGTCTAGGATAACGTCCTCATGTTTATTCTAATTTTGTTAGTATCGCACGTGTTTGTTAAAATTTAATAAAGCTGTTTTGCCGTCACACCATAATTCGATTTGACAGGGCGGTTAAAATAAGGCACTTATTTTCAAACACCAATTTAAAGATAATATTTAAGGAGTTCTTTGATGTCTAAAGGTTTAAAGCGCATTTGTTTGAATTGCAGTATGCGATTTTACGATATGGATAAAAGACCAATTATTTGCCCATCTTGTAGTACGGAATTTACACTTGAAGAAAAAGTGAAAAAGCGCGGCCGTCCCGCAGCAGAAGATAAACCCGTAAAACAAGTGGTTGCAAAAAAACCAGCCGCCGAAGAAGAAGATGACGAAATCGCCGAAATTGATGCGGATGATGATTTTGTAAGTCTTGAAGATGTGGACGAAGATGATGATTTGGATGATGACGATGATGATGCCGAACGCACATTAACAATTGATGATGATCCAGATGATCTTGAGCCCATCGATGATGATGACGATGAAGACGAAGATTAATCTTAAAAGAATTTAAAATATAATGCGGCCTTATTGAGCCGCATTATTATTATCGGCACCTTTAAATAAATTTTTGATCATACCCGATAGGGCATCTTTATCTTTACGGTCAGAATAAAGTTCTTTTTGCGATGGATGCACTTTATATAACAATAAAGTATTACGAATATCTGGGGCATTACCTTTATCAATTTCACGGATAAGGTGCAACGCCGCGCTTAAAACCCGATGGCTGGTGATTTGCGTTGTTTTTAAAGGGCGACCATTGCTTTTAATATTTAAAAGTAAAAAGCGATTTTTGTGATCCTTAATTTTTTCCTTTACATCAAAAGATAAAATTGGAAATTCACGACTGGCGTTATTAATATCATATTCCCATCCATCAATTTGAAAATGATATAAAAATTTATTCTTATTTTTCTTAGAGATAACGGGTGTCGGCTCAATTTTATAAGACAAGCCAGAAATACGACCAAAAACAGGGTCTTTGACCAATATATGAGCCGATAATCTTTTTATTTTATCCAGTTGAACCCACCCGCGTGGCGGCCATTCAACCTCGGATTTATCCAAGTTTAACATAGTGATACCCTGTTTTGTGCGCCTTCATTAAAACGGACGCTTATTAATTTTTGATTAAGTTAAGTAGAATACATATTGCGGGAAAAATCAAGTTTTATTCTGTAAACTTAACCTACGATAAAGATTAATAAGATAGATAAGAACAAAATAAAACAGCATAATTTCTTGCACCTCGCTATATCGAACAAAAAAAACAATATCAAAAGCTTCTAATATTTTTTCTAATAAATGCGTTCCAATAATAAGTATTGCTAAAAATGAGA
The DNA here is from genome assembly GCA_963803555.1 of uncultured Alphaproteobacteria bacterium. Classification (GTDB taxonomy): domain Bacteria; phylum Pseudomonadota; class Alphaproteobacteria; order Micavibrionales; family Micavibrionaceae. The sequence goes on from CAWDMZ010000001.1 coordinate 414,351, forward strand.
ATTCTTTTACAGGCAATAAAGTCTTCAATTTTTCGGGCAGTTTAATAATATTTTTAAAAACCAATGGGCGAATAATTAACGTTCCAATTACTATTCCCGCCATTAAGATCAATCGTGGTTTTTGATCCAGCCATGATGACGTATTGTGCAAATTGGTTTCTTGTTGGTCATTGATTTGGTGCCAATATTCTGGCGTGCCCCATTCAAAAAAATGCTGCCCCCAGCTGACCTCTTCCCCTGCCACGTAAGCGCAACAAATAAAAGCCAACCCAAACCAAATTTTGTAGAGAATATCTTTATGAGTTTGTCGCGCGATAAAATAGTAAAGTGCGACTATCATCGCCATTGAGATGATAACAAATTGCAGCAATTCATGCGGTCCATTCTCGGACAAAGAATTAGACATGATATCGCGAGGCAAAGTAACTTCCAAAATCGCCTGAATAATTATAAAGGCAAGGGGAATCCAAAGCCAAAATAATTTAGGAATATAATTATCAGTCATAAATTTGAAAACTCTTATTTTGCTATAAGGGACTTGTTTAGTTTGGGGGATAAGATTTATTGGATTTTCCCTAACTATTATTGATAAGCGCCAGCGGAGTAGGTTAACTCATAGCTGTGGCTATATATTTCTATAATATTTCCAAAAGGATCTTCCATATAAATCATACGATACGGCTTTTCATCGGGGTAGAAATAGCGCGGCTCTTTCATTCGCTTCTTACCGCCAGCCGCAACAATTTTTTCAACTAAACCTTCGATATCGGGATCTTGAACACTGAAATGAAAAACACCAGTTTTCCAGTATTCAAAATTATCTTCTGGATTCTCTTGGTTTTTGAATTCAAAAAGTTCTACGCCTACACGATCCCCAGTTGATAAGTGAGCAATTTTAAATTTTTTCCAGCCAGAGCCAAAAACATCAGTACACATTTCACCAATAGCACTAGTATCCTCTGTTACATGAGTTGGCTCCATTATTAAATACCAGCCAAGCACTTCAGTATAAAATTTAACGGCTTTTTCTAAATCTGGCACTGAAATACCAATGTGAGAAAACGTTCTAGGGTAAGTAGTCGTCATTGCAATGAGATCCTTGTTAAACCCTTTTATAAAAGATAAAAATAAATTTGTCGATATTATTTGAGTTTTGATAAATATTATTGAAAAATCTTGAATATCTATTAGGTGGTGTCTATTTGATCACTCATTTCTTATAGCTCTTCTCAACAATTAAATATACATGTTCCTTTGAAAATTTTATGCCTTTATTGTTTCATATTCAATATTATTCAGATAACGAGCAATTTTATTATAGCTAAATCCTTGATAATGTAAGATAGATATCAATTCAAACAACTTCTCTTGATATTCTGAATAAGGCGAAATCCATAGACTTGTAGAGCATAAAAGCTAGCTTAGATATTATATATAGATGATAATATATACCCCTGAACGAAACTACTCCACCGTAACTGATTTGGCCAAATTACGGGGTTGATCCACATCCGTTCCCTTGGCCACTGCCACATGGTAGGAAAGCAATTGCATGGGTATGGTGTGCAGGATGGGGGCGACAAAGGGGTGAACCTCGCCAATAGAAACACTTTTATACGTAATATCTTTCATTTTCTCGACACCTTTTTCATCGGAAAATAAAATAATTTTTCCGCCCCGTGCCACAGTTTCCTGAACATTTGAAAATGTTTTTTCAAATAACGGGTCGTTTGATGGGGCAATAACCACAACAGGAACATTTTCATCAATCAATGCGATTGGCCCGTGTTTCATTTCGCCCGCTGCGTATCCTTCGGCATGGATATATGAGATTTCTTTTAATTTTAACGCCCCTTCCAAGGCGATTGGATATAAAGATCCACGCCCGATATACAGCATATCTTTAGAATGAAAAACATCTTTTGCAATCTCTTTAATCGTTTCATCATGTTGTAAAATATTAGCGGCAGCCTTTGGCAAATGACGCAAGGCATCGGCAAAATCTTTGGCTTGTTCCTTCACAATTTTTTTACGGCGAAACGCCAATGCCAAGGCAAGGCAAGCCAATGTTGTTAACTGCGTTGTAAAAGCCTTGGTCGATGCCACACCAATTTCGGGGCCAGCCAAGGTATGAAGAACCAAATCTGATTCCCGCTCAATCGTGCTTTCAATTGTATTGACGATAGATAAGATTTTTTGATCTTGTGATTTACAATAACGGAGCGCTTCTAACGTATCGAGTGTCTCCCCACTTTGTGATACAAAAATGGCCAAGCCATCTTTGGGCATGGGCGCTTCGCGATATCGAAATTCGGACGCAATATCAATTTCACATGGGATACGCACGATTTGTTCAAACCAATATTTTGCAACCATGCACGCATAAAATGCCGTACCACACGCAATTAATGTTAAACGTGGCGCTGCATCAACCGCATCCAAAATATTATCAGGCAACGTAATTTTACCCGTAGATGGGTTGATAAATGAATTAAGCGTATCGCCAATCACAGCGGGCTGTTCATAAATTTCTTTAAGCATAAAATGTGGGTATTCACCCTTACCCGTTGTTGCGCCAGATTGCGCAGTAATGCGAATGGGGCGTTCAACATCACCATCATCTTGTGTATAAATACTAACTGATTTGCGGGTCACCGCAACACGGTCGCCATCTTCCAAAAAACAAATCTTTTTTGTGAGCGGGGCAAGGGCGTAGGAATCAGAAGCCAAAAACATCTCCCCCTCCCCATATCCAACGGCAAGGGGCGTGCCGTATCGCGCGCCAATCATTAAATCATGCTGACCCGCAAAAATAATCGCCAGCGCATACGCGCCTTCTAATTCATCCAAGGTTTTATTTGCCGCATCTTGGGGGGAGAGTCCATCATCCATATAATGTGTGATTAATTTTGCAATAACTTCGGTATCCGTTTCGGTTTCAAAACTATGCCCCTTTGATTTTAAATCTTCTTTTATATCGGCATAATTTTCGATGATACCATTATGCACGACGGCCACCTTTTGCGTGGCATGGGGGTGGGCATTATTGGTTGTAGGGCGACCATGAGTTGCCCATCTAGTATGGCCAATACCAACCGTGCCATCTAATGGATTTTCATTCAATAAATTTTCAAGGTTAGAAAGCTTACCTTCGGCGCGGCGGCGGTCAATATGCCCATTGGTCAAGGTGGCAATACCCGCAGAATCATATCCCCGATATTCAAGGCGACGTAGCCCTTCCAATAATTGAGGGGCGGCATCTTTATCGCCAACAATTCCAATAATACCGCACATAGTAAACTTCCTTATTCAAATAATTTTTATTTTTGAGAATCGTCTTTGGCTTGTTGTTTCATTTTGCGATACTCGCTTGCCCATCCCATATGGTTTTCTTGGCGTGAGCGACCAATGGCCAAGGCATTCATTGGCACATCCTTATTGACATTTGATCCCGCGGCAATAATGGCGTTGTCACCAATATGAACAGGGGAGATAATGGTGGAGTTTGATCCGACAAAAACATTTTTGCCAATATGACTTCGATGTTTAAAAAATCCATCATAATTGGCGATGATTGTTCCCGCACCAATATTTGATTTTTCACCCAAAATTGTATCACCCAAATAAGATACATGTTTTGCCTTCGCCCCTTCTTCAATGATGGAGCGGTTAACTTCGATAAAATTACCAATACTAGCATTTTTACCAATAAATGATTTGGGACGAATGCGTGCAAAGGGGCCAATCTCTGCGCCCTCCTCAACCTCACATCCTTGTAAATATGAGAAAGCGTGGATGGTGGCATTTTTGGCGATTGTGACGCCTTTACCAATAAAAATATTGGGTTCTAAAACCACATCTTCGGCAATATGTGTATCAAATGATAAATTTACACTATCGGGGTCAATCATAGTGACGCCATTTTTCATGGCCCGTTCGCGCAATAACATTTGGGCAAAAATTTCATGCTCCGCCAATTCGGATTTTGTATTAATCCCCCACACCATTGACGTTTTGGCTTCAATCACTTTGGTCTTAACACCATCCTTTGCAGCGATGGTTGGTATATCGGTTAGATAATATTCTTGCTGTGCATTATCATTTGTTAATTGTGATAAATATTTTGATAAATCTTTTGCATCAAAACAAAAATTTCCTGCATTCGATAAGGTGATTTTTTTCTGCTCCTCATCACAATCTTTTTGCTCAACGATTTTGATTAAATTTCCATCATCGTCCGAAATAATACGCCCTAGCCCTTCATTAGATGGTGGCTCAATCGCCATCACCGTGGGGGCATGGGTATCAAGCATATTTTGTAAAATATCAATATCAACAAAGGGCTCATCCCCCAGCAAGATCAGCACCTTACCCTTAAAATCTTTTAATGCCTCCATCGCGGGTTTTACCGCATCGCCTGTTCCCAATTGTTGGTGTTGGATAACGCATTGGTGGGGCGCAGCCGCTTTAACCACATCATCCATATCAGGGGCGGTTACAACAATAATTTTTTGGGGGTTTAGGCTTTCAACGCGATCAATCAACCAATTTAAAATCGGCAGGCCAGCAATTTCGTGCATAACCTTAGGCTTGGTTGATTTCATGCGGGTGCCTTTACCAGCAGCCAAAATTACAACAGCAAAAGGATTGTCTTTATTCATAGTGATATAATGTAATGAATTCAATCAGATAAACAAGTCACAACGTATTGCATTGTGCAACATATTAAGAAGATTTTAGAGTGCAGCGTTTTAGCGTCGTCAACGCATATACGCTATCTTTAAGCGCTTTATTTAAGTAGTAATTACTTATCCAGCTTCATTGATTTAGAAGCGCCTTTATATTTTGTCAGATGCATAAATAATGTGCCGTAATCTGTTTTAACTCTTACCTTCACGGGAATGGCAGGTTGCCCCTCTTCCACGACAGCAAACCAAATGGTGGGCAAACTGCCTTTGGCGCGGCCTTGTTCTTGGATGGAGGCCCAGCCCCGTGGTTTTTCATGCCATTTTCCTGCGATGGGTTCGACAAGGGCGGTACACTCAATCGCCTTACCTGCATACACATTATGGCGCGATTTATCAAAAGTCGTTTCGCGTTTTTGCTCAAAAATTAATTTATATCGTCTTTTTCCATCAAAAATTTCTTGGCCACTTTTACATTCTTGCCCTGCACTAATGCCGCGCATGGTATTTAAAGTTGCGGTTAAAATATCAACGGTGTTTTGGGTTAGCGCTGCATCACGATCTTTAATGGTTTCTTTGCCATTTTCGGTTTCGCTATATTGTTTAAAACTGCCATCTTTATTGTAGGAATAGGTTTTTGTTTCACTCTCCCCCCGAAATATGGTTGTTGATGTATGATTTTGGGGTTGAAATAATTGCCCTTTCCACCCTGTTGTAAAAAATTCCCCCTCCCATGGGGCAAGCTTTCCCAATAGGCCAAAGGTTTTTGCGGTCATTACCGTATTATATTGTTCTTCATCCGATAAATCGGTAATCAAATTTACGTCTAGCGCATGCAGACCCCCTGCATAAACGCTATATTTTATATGTTGAACATCATCAAGTTTGTCTTGGGCAAGGGCGGCCATCGACCAAAACATGATAGCCAGCGCAAAGACAAAATTAATAATAATGCCCCGCCAATTGAACGATATCGCCACCTGTTCCACGTTTGAATGCGGATAATCCTTTTGCTTTTTCGTCTTGATCATTGATGCCTCCTAAATCCAGCATTATAACATTATATTTTTTTAAAATAGCACGCGCCTGCCATAATAACAGATGATGGGCGCAGGTTTCGCGCCCCTTATCCTGCGTCCATCCAATTTGATAGGTGGCACATGACCCATGGGTCAAAATTAATATTGCCCCAATGTCATGCCCATTTAAAACAGCCTTACCAATAATCATAGGGGATGCTTGCGTTGAAAATAAGGCCAGATTATCAAGCAATTTGGGCGATACCCCATCATATTGCTTTGCCATCTTATCCGCCAAATAACACGGCTTGAATAAAGGATAAGATTTCTTCTCGCTATCCCATTCAATTGTAATACCGCTTTTTTCTGCTTTTTTTAAGCTACCACGCCAGTTTGATTTTAGCGTTGCGCGCGCCTGTTCATCATCAATATTTAAATCCCACCAGATTGTTTGATAGCCCAAAATATCTTGTTTTTTATCAAAACCGCATTGTTTTATAATTTGCTCAACCGTCCCCCCCGCCTTTATTTCGGGAAGAATACGGCGTTTCCGTCCCCACCGCGGGGGAAATTTTTGGCCAATAGCATCAAAAAACAATTTGATATGAACCGCCGTGCCAAACCCATCAAACCACAATGGCCCCCGATCCAATATAACACCATGGATTGCACCAAACAGTATCTTACTCTCCATAAGCTGAACCAACCCTGCCTCAACCCCATCAATCGTAATCAGCCCCCATTGGGCGCGTTGCCCCCATGTTTTTGCCGCCGCTTGGGCGTAATGATAAGATTGCAAAATGTTCGATTGGCGTATTGTTGCAAATCTATTTTGCCATTCATCAAGGGGGAGTTTGTTCCAAAAAATTTCACATTTCATGCGAACAAAGCTATCACAGATATTTTCTTGATTCATGGTCAAAAACTTATACTGTATGAAGAATTCAAAAATTAAAGGGCAAAGACAATGGAAAATATCATCAATCAGGCGTGGGAAGACCGCGACACAATCAACAGCCAAACCACTGGCGATGTACGCGACGCGGTTCAAAATGCCCTAGATTCCCTTGATAGCGGCTCATTAAGGATTGCTGAAAAGCAAAATGATGGGCAGTGGCATGTTCATCAATGGCTTAAAAAAGCAGTATTACTTTCATTCCGCCTTAAAGATATGGCGTTGCAAAATAATGGTCCGCAAGATGGCAATTGGTGGGATAAAGTCCCCTCAAAATTTAAAAATTGGGGTGAAGAGGAATTTAAAGCCGCAGGATTTCGTGCCGTTCCCAATTGTATCGTTCGTCATTCTGCCTATATCGCCCCCAATGTTGTTTTAATGCCTAGTTTTGTGAACCTTGGCGCACGGGTGGATGAAGGAACCATGATTGATACTTGGGCAACCGTTGGATCATGCGCCCAAATTGGTAAGAACTGCCACATCTCGGGCGGTACAGGAATTGGTGGGGTGTTAGAGCCGCTTCAGGCTGGCCCCGTTATTATCGAAGATAATGTTTTTATCGGCGCACGATCCGAGGTTGCCGAGGGCGTTGTTGTTGAAGAAGGCGTTGTGATTTCCATGGGTGTCTTTATTGGTGCCTCAACCAAGATTATTAATCGCGCCACAGGGGAAATTTTCTTTGGCCGTGTCCCCGCCTATAGTGTTGTTGTCCCCGGAACATTACCCGGAAAACCGTTGCCCGATGGTAGCCCCGGCCCAAATTTGGCCTGCGCCGTTATCGTAAAACAGGTTGATGAAAAAACCCGTTCAAAGACATCTGTGAATGATTTATTACGCGATTAACATAAATTAAGTAATATTCTTTCGAATTTACATATTTTGGTTGATTTTACCTATGATTATTGAGTATTAATTTTTCTTTACAGGAAAAACATGAGTAAGCATAGTCACGATTATACACCTTTAAATGCAAATAGCTTTGCCGCAGAATTTAATGATGCAGGAAGTTCAATTGTTCATGCTGACCGATTTGCAGAACATGCGCGAATGATTCTGGTTGATGAGCAAAATTATTTGGGATTATTTGCACTTGATTTAGTCTTATCCAATAAAATAGGACAATTTCGTAATGATGAGGTTACGCCCAAAGCAAATCATCCATTACTGGTATTTTATCAATTTCAAATTTTTCATGAAAATGATAAAGCAAACCCCAATAGAAAATGGAAATATCTGCCAGATCGCCCAGATTTGGATAAAGTGTTGGCTCTTATCCATGATGAGGGTGAAGATCATGTGGGCCATAAACCTTCAGACATGCAGACAAAAATGGAAGATTTTATTGCAAGCATTGAACAATATGTTGATCAGCATAATAAAAATTACCCACACATGCCACTTCCCCACGCAACGCCAAATCAAATTGATCAAATGCGTAAAGATATTCCAGCAATTTTAAAATCATTTGATTTGTTATCGCGCAAATATAAAGGACATTCAGAAAAATCGGATTATTATTCAAACCATCAAGATATTTTAGAAGATGCGCGTGCATCACGCGTTAAAGCCGTTGATAAAGGATGCAATGCCGCAACATTTTCATATAGAAATAGCAAGTTAACAACTTTGGTGCCGATTGGATTAGATGTTGTTAAGTATCGAGATTGGGTTATAAACCAAATTAATAAATTGCGGGATTTATATTTTGTTCAACCTTTTGGTTTAAAAAACGCTTTCTCTGGTTATGATACAGAAAATTTACAGCCAGGGTTCTTAAATGCAGCCAAACAAAAACACCCTGAAAGTAAAAAATTCTTTTCAGTGATGAGTGGTATTTTAAAAACACAACTAGATATTTATGCCAATAATATTGCCAATGAAAGACTGGGTCATGGCTCCCCCCTTTTAAGAAGGCGTGTCGAAAAATATGATGCTATGGCTCTATCTTCAAGTGTTAATTTAATTGATATACTTGTAAATCGATTAAGCGAAGTGCGAAGAATAGATGCTTCAAAAGAATTTAGAGACCCCAAAAAAGGAATATTTGATATTCCTTTTGCGCCTAAATAATTGCGTAGGATATAAAAACCTTCTATCCTTCTTGGCATGATTAATGTCGTAAAACTTACCCAAGACCTTGTCCAATGTAAATCTGTCACGCCTGAGGATGATGGGGCGCAAGATGTTTTAAAATCTGCGCTCTCCCAAATGGGTTTTAAAATTTTTGATTTGCCCTTTGATGGCAATGGATCATATCTTGTTAAGAATTTTTTTGCGCGTCTTGGCTCAAGCGCACCCCATATTTGTTATGCGGGGCATACCGATGTTGTCCCAACAGGGGATGAAACCAAATGGACGCACCCCCCCTTTGATGCCGTGATCGATGGTAACATTATGATTGGGCGCGGTACATCTGATATGAAGGGGGGCAATGCCGCCTTTGCCGCCGCCATATCAAAATTTGTTGAACATAATAAAAATTTTAAAGGATCAATTAGTTTTTTAATCACAGGGGATGAGGAAGCCGAAGCCATCAATGGCACCAAACGCGTATTAGAATGGATGAAAGAAAACAATCATATCCCTGATGTCTGCCTTGTCGGGGAATCATCCAACGTAAAAGAATTGGGTGAAGAAATAAAAATTGGGCGGCGCGGATCATTATCTGGAACATTAACCATCCATGGAAAACAAGGGCACGTTGCCTACCCCCAAATGGCGGATAACCCCATACCCCGTTTAACTGCAATGGCTTGCGCCCTTTCAAATTATAAATTTGATGATGGTATTGATAACTTCCCGCCCACAAATTTAGAAATTTCAACCATCGATGTGGGCAACAAGGCAGGCAATGTTATTCCCGCAACAGCGGCATTAAAATTTAATATTCGGTTCAACACAAAATGGACACGCGAAACACTGAGCGCGCAAATTTATAATATTTTAAATCAAGTTCATACAGAGTATGAATTAGAATTAAGCAGCAATGCCAACCCATTTTTAACCCAAGCGGGGGAGTGGACAAATTTAGTATCCAAGATTGTTCAAAACCACACAAATAAAATACCAAAACTTAGCACATCAGGTGGAACATCAGATGCCCGTTTTATCGCCCCCTATTGCCCTGTCGTGGAATTCGGTCTAACCAATGAAACCATCCACCAAATTGATGAATGCCTCAAGATTTCTGATCTAGAAAAGCTGGTTGAGATTTACAACGATATTTTAAAAAATTATTTGTCGTAATTTATAGCAACAAGATAAAGCCCATCGGCAGGGGCGGTGGGGCCGCCAGCGGTTCGGTCTTTGGCTTTAAATGCCGTTTCAATATCACTTGGTTGCCATTTATGTTCACCGATTAAGGTAAGTGTTCCTGCGATATTGCGGACTTGATGATGCAAGAAGCTTTGCGCTTCGACAAAAATATCAATCATTTGACCGTTTAAAATATCTGTTTTTTCAATCCATAATTTATCAATAGTGCGGACTGGGTTTTTTGCTTGGCATTCGGTATCCCTAAAGCTGGTAAAATCATGCTCTCCAATAAAATATTTTGTGCCTTCAATCATTGCATTTGTATCAAGGGGTTTTTTAAACCACCAAACCCGCCCTTTATCCAATGCTGCGCCATAGGCACGATTTAATATTCGATATTGATAGCGTTTTGTTTTTGCCCCAAATCGGGCATGAAAGTCATGCTCCACTTCTTCGGCATGGATAATTGATATCGGTTCGGGAAATAAATGCGCATTAATGGCCTTGCAAATACTATGGCCCTCTATGACACGTTTTGACCCATCTTGGTTTTTATAATCTAAATCAAAATGGGCAATTTGTGCGTGGGCATGAACACCCGCATCGGTACGCCCCGCCACGGTAATTGAAATGTCTAGCCCACTAAATGCCTTTATACTGCGTTCAATCTCGCCCTGTACCGTTTTAATATCGGTTTGTTTTTGAAACCCCGCATACGGCGCACCATGATATTCAATGGTAATTTTCCATCGTGGTGGAGTGGTATCCAAAGTCATTGAAGTTTTGCACCTTCAACCAAATATCCCCCATTTATGGCAGATAAAACATCCATCGATTTTTTATTTTCGGGTTGAATTTTTTGTAATTGAAGAACAGAGTTTTCACCACATTGTATTTTTCCATCTTGCAAAATTGTTCCAATATCTTGACTTGAATGCTCTTCAATAATTTGTGCGTCTAAAATTTTTATGCGGCGGCCTTGATGGTCCAATGTCCATGTCCCTGGCCAGGGGTTTAAACCGCGAATTTGCCGCATTATTACAAGGGCAGATTTTGACCAATCAACACGCCCTTCTTCTTTTTTTAACATATGGGCATAGGTCACCCCTTGCGCTGGTTGAGGTTGGGCGATAATGCCCTGTTCTGGGTCAAACTTATTAAAAAATTCAACAATCATATCACCACCCATTTGCGCCAATTGATCATGTAAATCAGGCAATGTTGAATTGCTGGTAATGGGCGTACGATCAACTGCAATCATATCGCCTGTATCCAAACCTACATCCATTTTCATGATGGTCACGCCCGTTTCACCATCCCCCGCCAAAATAGCACGATGAATAGGCGCCGCACCGCGCCAGCGCGGCAGGATTGAAGCATGAATATTAATACAACCATATTTGGGTGCATTCAAAATTTCACGCGGTAAAATCAAACCATAGGCGGCAACAATTGCACAATCCAAATCCAAATTTTGGAAATCTTTAACATCTTGTTTATTTTTAAAATTAATCGGGGTACGAATTTCTATTTCAGCCGATTGTGCCAATTGATGAACGGGTGATGCCTGCACCTTGTTACCGCGTCCCTTGGGTCTTGGCGGTTGGGAATAAACGCAAACAACATTAAAATTTTTGTTTAGCAATTGTTGCAAGGCCGTAACCGCAAAATCAGGCGTCCCCATAAAGGCAATTCGGTAAGGTCGATTTTGATCCATCTTATTTTTCTTTGTTAAAGGGCGGATGCGTCTTTATTTAATTTTTTCATTTTCTTTAAAATCATATTGCGTTTTAAAGAGGATAAATAATCAATGAATAATATACCATTCAAATGGTCAATTTCATGTTGAACACAATGGGCATCAAGGCCATGAAATTCCTTCACCGCCGTTGTCCCCTGCCCATTTTGAAATTGCACCTTTATTGTGCACGGGCGAATAACCTCCCCATATTGGCCAGGCATGGAAAGGCATCCTTCCTCATACACTGATTTTTCAGATGATTTCCAAACAATTTCTGGGTTGATAAATATTTGTGGGTTACGTACCAATTCTTCGTCTCGATTACCGCTTTTATATCCTGCCTCAATAATTTTAACGCCGCCTTTTGCGCCATTATAACTCCACGCCCCTTCGGGTAAATCCATGACAAACATACGGTTTAAAATACCCACCTGATTGGCGGCAAGGCCGATACCTGCATCCTTATACATGGTATTCACCATTTTTTGCATTTGGGTTTGAATATCTTCATCAATATTCTCAATCTTATGTGCTTTTTGTTTTAGAACGGGGGATGGTACTTTTACCACTTCATAATGATCATCTATAAACATTTTATGCGGCCTCATCTTCATTACTGTTTGATGGCAACGTATCAACCATATCAGACGGCAATGATTTTGATGTGGTCAGCCCCAATGATTTCATATTCTCAGTCTGTGTCAGGATACTACCCCGACCATCTGATAATTTATTCATCGCACGGTCATAATTCCCCTCAAGCGTTTTGAGGTTGGTACCAACCTTTTTCATATCATCAACAAATCCAACAATTTTATCGTAAAGCGCATTGCCGCGTTTGACGATTTCTTGAGAATTGTTATTTTGTTTCACCATAATCCAAAGGGAGGCCACCGTCCGTAGCGTAGAATATAAAGTCGCAGGCCCCGCCAATACGACATTTTTGTCCCACGCATATTGATGTAAATTTTGATCGGTTTGAAGGGCAAGCATGTATGCCCCCTCCACCGGCATAAACATCACCACAAAATCGGGTGTGCCCAAACCATCCGTATCTTGATATCGGCGGGTTTCAAGCTCGGTCACTTTTGCCTTAACAGAAACCATAAATTTCTTTAATTCGGCTGTTTTTATCCCCTCATCATCGGTAGAGCAAAACCGCTCATACGCGGTTAAGGATACTTTTGAATCTATGATAATATGTTTATCATCAGGCAAATTTACAATGACATCGGGTTTTAAATGTTGCCCTGTTTCGGCATGTTTTAACCCCATACCCGTTGCCTGAATTGAATAATTAATATCTTTTTTCAAGCCTGCATTTTGAAGTATTTTTTCCAAAATAATCTCACCCCAAACCCCTTGGGTTTTATTGTCCCCTTTTAAGGCATTGGTTAGATTTTCGGTTTGAAGTTTCATTTGGTCGCTTGAATCAACAAAAATTTTAATTTGTTCTTTGAGGGAGAATTGCTCCGCTTTTTGTGTGCTAAAGGATTTATCAACTTTCTTCTCAAATTCTTTTAATTTATCCCGCAAGGGTGAAAGAAGAACATTAATACTTTCGCTTGATTGCGTTTTGAATTTGGTGGTTTTTTCTTCAAATATTTTATTGGCCAAATTTTCAAAGTCGGCTTTAAAATTCTTTTCAATTTTTAAAAAATTTTCACGTTGTTCATTTAATTGTTTTTGAGTGGATAGATTTTCGGTCTGGCTGCGCACTTGATCTTCGCTTGCCTTGCTTAACTTTTCGCCCAAAATGCGCAACTCTTCCTTTTGTGTTTTGGCAATTTGGTTTGCTGCTTTCTCGCGCTCTGCCAATGTTAATTTCTCCGCCCTTATCCGCATCAGCAGGATAAGGAAGATAAGCGCGCCAATCATCAATCCAATCATCGACCCAATCCCAATGGAAAGAAGATCAATGCCCAAATTACTGGCGTTTATTCCGTTTGTATTTATGCTATTATTCATATTGATTTTTAGAATAAACATTATCACGCCCCAGAACAAGCCATAAGGATTGAAAAATCATGCGAAACATCGCTTTATCCCAACACATTCACCCCCTAAAGTCACAAGATGGCAATGCAATGATCTATGTTTTAATTGCGCTTGCATTATTTGGGTTTTTAACCGTCACCATGTCACGCCAAAATCAACAAGCCGACGGACGGAATTTGAGTAAAGAGTCAATCGCCCTTTATGCCAACGAATTAATCGAATATAACGCCGCCGCGCAACAAGCGATAGATATGATGCTGGCCAGTGGTGCAGAAATTTCTGATTTAGATTTTGTAGAACCGAGTGATACAGATTTTAATACACCACCCCATATTTACAAAGTTTTTCACCCACAAGGCGGGGGATTAAATTATGTTGAAAGTCCCTCGTCCGAAATGATGAGCATCATCGGGGGAACAGGCGGCTGGGAATTTCAAAACCAGATCAATGTGGAATGGACATCATCACCGGCCAATGACATTATTTTAACCGCCCACCAAATTGACCGATCCGTTTGTGAAAAAATAAATGAGAAAATTACAGGATCTAATAACATTCCTGCTTTAACAGAAAATTTAGGCAATATATTTCTAACAACAGGTTCAAATTTAAATTTGAATACAACCCGATGTCCAGGATGCGAAGGCATTAGCACTTTATGTGTTTCAAATTCTGCAGTTACAGCCTTTGGCTATTACAATATTTTGGCCGCGCAATAATATTATTCGATTATTCCAACCGCCGCACGCAATTCATCAATTCCCTTGGTTTTGAGGGAGCTTGTTTTATAAATTTCTGGATATAAGGCAGGGTGATTTTTCATCAATGCCTTTAAATCAGCAATATACCCCTCCAATTCAGATTTTTTGGATTTATCACATTTGGTTAGAATAATACGATACGAAACGGCGGCTTCATCCAGCATCGTCATCAATTCTTCATCACTGTCTTTTAAACCATGACGCGCATCAATTAAAATAAAAACGGTGCGCAATGTGTGACGGCCGCGCAAATAACCCATTATCAATTATTCCATTTTTCGCGGGTTGACTTTGATACCTTGGCATATCCATATCCGGGCATATCCACCATATAATATTCATCCGCCAAATTAAAATAATTTAGTTCCTGCGTCCGTCCGGGGGTGTTGGATGTTCGTGCCAAGGTCCATTACGCCGCGTAGCGCATTAATCAGTGATGATTTACCAACATTGGATCGTCCTGCAAATGCAATTTCGGACAATAGCCTCGGTGGCAAACCATCAAGCTCCGCCACCCCCAACATAAAATCACATGATTTTGAGAATAAAAGGCGTCCACGCTCCATTTGCGCTTTGGTATATTTTGGCTCTATTTTGAGTCATCTGGCGCAGACATAATTATTTCTTTTTCTTTGATTTTTTAGGTTTTGGTTTTGACACCTTTGTTGGCTTGTCATACCGACTTTGATCCAGTGTATCCGTCACCATCAATATCAACATTTGTTGCTGTTTCAATTTGTTTTTCGGCAACGATGGCCTCGGGGTGGATACCTTCAACAGGGTCCATTTCCTTATTTTTATTCTTGCCCAAGATATTGCCGATCAAATCAACATCAACACCCATGCGGCGCATAATGATATATTGTTGTATCACGCTGGAATAAATTGTTAAATGTCCAGTAAATCACCAATCCTGCAGCAAATTGCGCCAATACAAATGTCATCACCCATGGCATGGCGGCAATCATGTTTGCCTGTAATTTATCGGCAGGGGGTGGTGATAATTTACGTTGAATAATCATCGTCACCAACATTAAACACGGCCACGCCCCAATCATAAAAAATCTGGCGGGGTGAAGGGAATAAGTCCAAATAAATTGAAACACACTTGTTGGGTCAGGCGCAGATAAATCTTGGATCCATCCAAAAAATGGCGCATGACGCATTTCAATGGTGTTTGACAAGCACCTTAAACAACGAAAAGAAAATTGGAATTTGAATAAGGATTGGTAAACAACCCGCCATCGGGTTTACTTTTTCTTTTTGATACAGCTTGACCAATTCTTTTTGCAAGGTTTTGTTTGTCGTCTTTGTACTTATCACGAAGCTCGTTCATCTTTGGGGCCAATTTGGCGCATTTTCGCAAAGGATTTAAACGATGTATTGGCCAAGCGGGAAAACAGGCAACCGCAAGCACAACGGTAAATAAAATAATTGCCACACCAAAATTACCAACGATGCCATAGAAGAAATTAATAATTGCAGAAAAACGGACGGGTTAAAAAATAGAACAAACCAAAATCAACTGCCAAATCAAAATGTGGCACACCCCATTCTTTTTCATACTTATTTAAAAGGGCTAATTTTTTCGCGCGCAATATAATATTGATTTTGAACCTGTGCCATACCACCCGCAGGCGCAATCATTGCGGGGCCGTTACATCTGCCTGATATCGATCTTTGTTTAAATTTGCAGTTGGCGGCTTTTGTATAAGTTACCCGAAATTTTGTGTTCTGCTCTTGGCTGGGATGACGGCTGTTAACCAGTTTTTAGATGTAAGGCCTACCCACCCTTATTTTGTGTTGCTTCAATCAAAGGCTCTTTATCCATCTTGCCATAGGTTGTTTCAACAAGGTCGGTGCCCATATAACCAATTGGGCCTTCATGCACGACCCAGCGTCCTAAAAATTCTTCTGGCACGCCGCGTTGTGCAATAAGGCCGTATGAAAACAAAGTAATGTCTTTACTTGAATTATTAATCACACGGTCAATCACCGTAAACCCATAATCCTTGTTCACAGAAATTACCTTTTCAAAACGCAAACCTTGTCCATTATTCCATGATAAAGTAATCGGCGAATTGGGGGATAAAACATCACCTGCGCTTTATGTCCAAACCGTTTTATTGTCTGGCAGTACAACCGTGCTATCGGTAGATACCCATCCTTGCTCAACATATTTGGGGTGCGCTGTTCCTGTAGGCGATAAAACAATTGAATTTTCTTTACGCTCGATCGTTTTAAAATAATTGGTTAGACCAATATCATCAATACGTGCGCCCGTTAGATTGACAGACCCGAATACCAAATCATTTTGAATGGTTTTAACGCGCACCGTTATTGGTGTTTTCAATCACCTCGTCACGCGGGGCTTCGGCATCAATATTCACGACGCCATTTTGAATATCTTGAAATTTTTGTGCTTGCTCGCTCGCTATTTTTGCCGCGCGCAAATGTTCCATCTTTGGTTTTAAAACAAAATGATCATACGCCAACCAAAGCACCAGCGATAAAACTGCAAAAATGAGAAGGTTTTTCTTATCTTCGGGTGCATTTTGTCTTTATCGTGCATAGTCTTTTATCCAATTGGTGAAGTTGTAGGCGTTTATAACCGATCTACTTAAACCGTGCAATCCCTAGGAGCTCGTGAGTAAGCGACTTAAGGCTTCTTTTTAGGCACAGGGTCGTCAAATTCCCCGTGATAATAAGGATGGCATTTGCATAAGCGTTTTGACCCTAAATAAACGCCTTTAAACACGCCATGTACTTTTATCGCCTCTTGCATATAAGCCGAACATGTTGGGTAAAACCGACAATTTGCGCCCAATAATGGCGATACCAAAAAGCTATAGCCTTGAATTAAGCTTTAATCAGCAGAAATTTTATCGGATTTATCATATCCCAACTTTCTTAAGCACCAGATCAGATCATTTTTTAAATCGTCATATTCTCAATGCTCGCTCTCAACGCGCCCAATAAGCACAATATCCAAATTTTGACCATCATAGTGCGGCAATACATCACACGCCAAGCTTTAAGCGGCGTTTCACGCGATTACGTTTAACCGCTAATTTGCTTACCCGTTTACTTACGGTCAGCCCGTATCGAATATTTTGGTTTGTCATTGCGGCAAAGTTCAATAATTAAGTCCTTTGGCGACCCATTTAGTCTTATTTTCTTGGGATAATTTTTGAACCCACAAAAAATCAGACCGCTTTTTCAAGCGGCCTATTTTTACGATATCGGATTGTATTGCATGCATGCTTATTTACTTTTTAAAAGCCTTCAAATTGTAAACAATTTTTGGGCGCATGATTCAAATAAAGTAATTTCGGTTCATTGTTTTGCCTATGTGTAAAAAAGCATGGGAATAAACGACCGAAGGTCCAATGCCTGAGTACAAGGATTATGCGCTTAAACGCTTACGTCCTTTTGAACGACGCGCACTAAATCACACGACGACCATTTTTTGTAGCCATACGCGCTCTAAAACCATGGCGACGGGCACGAACTAATTTACTAGGTTGAAAGGTACGTTTCATAACGTTTCTCCGCTTAAATTCTAAATAAGTTGCTTAATACTTCTTAATTATGGGCGATTTATACACAACCAGTGCAAGGCTGTCAAAATTTATAACAGATTATATGGCTACACACTATTCTTTAGACCGTTTACGCTTGTGATTACCACTTGCGATTTAAAGTCAAAATGTCATTATGAATAGGTATATTTGATCCTGAATATTAGCGATTTCAAGGAAAAACGATAAACAAATAAGGTAGATTTAGGAACACCTATGTATATGGACAATAACTGGAATCCCGTGCAAGGCGAAGAACTCGCAGGATTTTTAGAACAAATTAACCCCATTGGCGATAAATACAGCGTTATCCCGCAAACCACGCAAGGTGGAATGGCGTCCATTGCCATTTTATGACCAAGTTGCGCTTTAATTCGCGTAAAAGATCCGGCTTGGACACCCAAAAATCTCTTTATCTATTATCTAACAGATCAAGGGAATTTATATTGGCTGAACGGAACATCCCCGCCAATTCATGAAATTAACGCCAAAGCACCCATTAAAATTACAGATGAAAATGTCTTGGATTACTTGCGATTTCTTCTGTTTCTTCGTCCGCGGCGAAGAAGGCCCCTTCTTGATCGCTGAAAGCATGGAAGACACTTATGTGCCCAAACAGTTGGATGATAAAACACGAATGGTTATTGAAGGCACCGTGCGACCTGCCACATTTGAAGGTAAAGATGAAAAAGGTAATTGGCTCTGTGATGCGGTTGTTTATTACTCAAATGCGCTATTTATCGCCAATTTCTCAGTTCAGCCCTGTGGCATGATCGAAATGCTGGATGATGAGCCGATTGCAGCAGATTTACCAGTAAAGATTGACGCGCCTGTTTCGTAAAATAAAACCTTCTAAGTTATTGATTTTATTTAACAATGTAGGCGGTAAATTCTCAATTCTTTTTCAAATTTTTATTCCTTACTCCCCTTATGATATACTTATAAAGTAATATTAGGGGAAAATACCATTATGGGAAAAAACAACATGATCAAACATTTAAAACTCTTCACTTTGGCAATATTTATGGCTGTAGCGTTTCAAGCGACACCATCTATTGCACAAGATGATCCATCGCCTGAGGCTCTACCCGTCCTTGGCAATCAATTACGTGTGTTGGATAATGGATTGCAAGTTTTTGCCGTACCGGGCGATTCTCCCATTGCGGTTGATCGTGCAACAGGTAATTATTTTGCCTATGATGCAGATACACGTCGCGCTGACACTAATATTATTCTTGGTAATAACCAAAACGCACGGATTGAAGGTTATATTGCCCCGACCCCAAATGTTTCAAACATACCTGTTACAACAAATCGATTAAGAACTTTAAATAATGGATTACAACTATATGCTACCGAATCTGGTGAAACGATTGCCGTTGACCGTGCTTCGGGTAATTATTATGATTATGATCCACAAACACGTACAGCGGACACGGATACCCTTTTAGGTAATAATCAAAACGCTATTATTGCTGGTTACACCCCGCCATCTGTTATTCAATCAACATTACCCGAATTAACCAACCGTTTAAGAAAATTGGATAATGGATTAGAAGTTTTTGGTAAACCAGGTGATGGTGCCGTTGCAATCAACCCTGATACAGGCCAATTTTATGATGTGAACACTGAAACAGGCGCGTATTATGCCATTGATTCTGTAACAGGCGCCGTAAACACCGTAGCAAGTGGCCGCGATCAAGTTTTAATTGAAGCACCAGTTTCTCGTCTTGATACGGGGAATGTAGTCGTCAATGAAAGATTACCTGAATTAACCAATAGACTAAGAACATTAGATAATGGATTAGAAGTATATGGCAGACCTGATAATGGTGCGGTCGCAGTAAATCGTGAAACAGGTCAATTTTACGAAGTTGATACAACAACGGGTAATTATTATGCGATTAATTCTTTAACGGGTGTTGTTAGCTCTAATTCTAGCGGTAGCGATGATGTTTTAATTGCTAACCCAAAATCTCAACTTACCACAGGAAATAAATTAAACGTTGGTAATGTTTTACGAACCACTGCTGATGGGTATCAAATCCGTACTTCTGCAAATGGCAGTCTTATCGCTGTTGATCCTGAAACAGGATCCTATTTTGAATATGATACACAAGCAGGTGAAGTTGTTCTCAATAATATTCTTGGCTCTGATGCAAGTTTACGTATTGATGGATTTACAAGATTACCCCCAGAAGTTGCCGTTTTAGGTCAATTGGCAAATGGATCTTTAAGAGGGATAGATGTCGACCTTAATGGTATTGATACTGCTTTTAGAATTGTGGCTGATAAAAACTTTGATGATGTATATTATGCTTTAAACACCACAACGGGTGAGTATTTTTCTTATGATACAGCCTCTCGTGCAATTGATTTTACCTCATCTTTTGGAATTTCAACAGGCTTTGGATTAAATAGTGGAAGTGTTGCAGACAGTATTTCTTCGCGTCCATCTCGCGTTGTAAATTCTGGATCTAACTTACCAGCACGGGTAGATAACAATGGCAAACGTATTAATACCGACTGCAAAGATGAAAAAACTTTAGGTTGGGTTATATGTAACACGGTTGAATCATTTAAATATGCGCCTTCATTATTATCAGGCTTTGCATATCTTTGTGGTTTGATATTAGGATTTATGGGTATTCTAAAATTAAAAGATCATGTTGAATCCCCAAATCAGGTATCTATTTGGGATCCTATCAAACGCTTTATTGCTGGTGGTATGTTTTTCGCCCTTCCGACTGTGATTGAGGCAGTTTATAACACCATTGCCGAAGGGGGTGATGTTGTTGTCGGTGCCTCTAAATTTAATATGACAGGCGCATCAGGAGGCGGATTAGATGCAATGTTAGTCGCATTGATGTCCGATGTCTGGCAACCAATGCAATATGCTTTAACTGGGTTCTCATGGCTTGCAGGACTTGTTCTTATCTTAATTGGGATATCTCGTCTTTTGAAGTCGGAACAAGAAGGTGCAAGAGGTCCCCTTGGTATTGGAACAATTATGACATTCTTAGTTGCTGGTGTTTTATTATCTTTAAACACAACTTTAGGAGCCGCAGTAACCTCTATGTTTAATGGAAACGCATCAAATTTTGCCGAGCTTGCCTACACTCAAGGGATGGATCCTGATGCAATTAAGCACTCAAATGCTGTTATTGGTGCGATTATGGCTTTTGTTGCCATTCTCGGATGGGTCAGCTTTATCCGTGGGTTCTTCATCATGCGTGGCGTTGCCGAAGGAAATTCACAAGCGTCAATGATGGCAGGGGTAACCCATATTTTAGGGGGCGCAGTGGCCGTAAATTTAGGCGGTATCATCAGTGCAGTACAAGAAACCTTAGGCATTAATACTTTGGGCTTAACCATCAGCTCGATCGAGCCTTATATCACATCTGTTACGATGATGGCGTAACAGATGCTTTTCATTTGGTGATAGGGTTGGTAGATTATTGCCATGACAGAAAAATCAACGAGTAAAAAAATTATTATTGTGGGTGGGGGCATGAATGGCCTCACCCTTTCTTTATTATTGGCCCAAGATAATTTTGATGTCACGTGCATTGATGCAACGCCAGTAATGGTGGACAAAAAAGATTATCGAACCACTGCTATATCATACGGATCATCATTAATCCTAAAAGCTGCAGGGGTGTGGGATCAGTTAGAGGCGTATATTTGCCCTATTAAAAAAATTGATATAATGGATGGTAATTCCCCTTCCCTTCTGACTTTTGATTTACTTCAAAAAGAATATAAAAATAAGTTTGAAGCATTTGGCTGGATTGTTGAAAATAAATTTTTATATAAAATTTTGAAAACCGAATGTAAAAAATACAAAAATCTTGATTATAAAACACAACAAAATGTGATTGCTATTGATTACAGCGATAATGATGTAAACGTTACTTTACAAAATAAAAAAATAATTAAGGGGTGTCTTGTTATTGGTGCGGATGGACGCCAATCTTTTACCAGATTGGCTGCGAATATTGCCGTTAAAAAATGGCAATATAATCAAAAGGCGGCGGTGTTTGTTGCGACCCACCAAAACCCTCACCAAAATATTGCGGTTGAGCATTTTAAAACCCATGGCCCTTTTGCCATTTTACCAATGCAAGATACAACCGAAGGACATCATCGTTCTGCCGTTGTATGGACATTGGATAAAAAACAATCTGAATCTATTTTAAATAATTCCCCCTGTCTTATTGCTGCGATGAATGCGCGTTTCCCAGAACGATATGGCACTATTACTGATGTGAGCCAGCCGCAAATTTATCCTTTAAATTTTAACCACGCTTATCAATATATTGCACATCGTACTGTTTTAATTGGAGATGCCGCACATGGTATTCATCCCATTGCGGGGCAAGGGTTAAACATTGGTTTACAAGATGTAAAAACATTGCATTGTGTTTTAAAACAATTAAAAGATACCGATAAAGATTACGGCGTTTTAAAAAATCTTAAAGCGTATGAGCGTCAAAGAATGCCTGATAATACCGCAATGGCGGCGGCAACAGATTTATTAAACCGCCTATTTTCAAATAATTTTGAAACTACAAAATTTTTACGCAAAAATGGATTAAGAATAATAGAGAGAATTCCCCAATCTAAAAAGTTTTTTGTTGGCCGCGCAATGGGGATTAAAAATATGAGTGTTCAAAACATAGATATCAAAAAAAAGAATTAATATGCCCGAACAATCGCACCATCGGGGATAGACAAATCAATATCATCTAAAATTGCAGCAGGGGATCGTGAACGATTAAACATATCAATTTGTTCTTTTTTAACGCGGTATAATCGCCCTTTACCAACCAATCTTTCATTATAAGTAACAGGTTTGACATAGTTAAAAAATACATCTTCAAGTTGCACACCATTATCAGGATCTTGTAAAAAGGCACATTCAATTGTTTCTAATCTATATTCACCAAATCCATCTAAATACGTATAACTAATGCGAACGGCTTTGCGGTATAACTCAATTTCCTTTTCTTGAATAGTTTCAGGAAATTTAATTTGAAGTTCAAGAAATTTGCTGCACATACCATAAAGGATATTACCCTTTCGTGGTGTCATAGATTGCACCCCAATTAAAATAATTGATATAACGGCAAAGGCGGCAATACTTATAACCATAGTTTTGGTTGTAAAATATTTTTTCTTTATTGCTTTAAAATCTAACTTCGCCATTTAAATAATCTTTATACCTACAACGCTTTTTGGGCACGGGCATCGGCCAATTCTTTTTCTTTTACGATGCCTTCGGGCGTTTTGTTTAGGCTTGTGTTACTGGCTGTCACCAATTCATCAACAATTTGGGTAATGATGGTGCTCAACGCTTCAGAACGTCGCTCCCCTTTATCGGCGGAGCTCATGATACGGCGTTTAATTTCACCACGGGCGCTTCCGCCGGGGAAGTTTGCTGCTAACATTTGACGGGCGCGATGCGCACCCAATTGCTCATATAAACGCGTACGAATAGACACATCTTCGGATGATGTTGATAATGCCCATAATTCAATCGGCCCTAAAGTATTATAAAGATGTTGTTCATACCGTCCATCAACCGTACCCAATACCAATAATACAGGCGCACCGCTTGATTTTGGTCCTGTTAATTTATGGCGAATAACACTGCGTGCGGTTTCGGACAAACCAAATCGGTCTTTAATATTATCAACCGCCTGTTCGGAAATGGCCGCACCCAAAACCCAAATTCCTGTGGCCAAATCAATCATATTATCATCAAAGTCATCCAATAATTGGGAGGACAGCGCAATTTGCACGCCGCGTTTACGTCCCTCACGAACATCACGAATGACTTGGTTTCGTACCGATACAGAATTATTGGTACGGTGAAATTCATCATAACAAAGACGTTTTGGTGTCTCCATAATATCTTGCACCCGAATTTCATGCCAAGAGCGATATTTATCAGGAATAGAAGATAGCATTTCTGGCCCCACCCACCAGCTACGCACCAAAGTTTGACGCGCCAACATATACATGATTGCGGTTTGGCGGTCGGCCGTATCGTCCCCTTGCGGGGAAACATCCATTAGGTCAAGCGCACAAACACGCGCATGCGATACATCAAATTGTGTTACCGCAGACAAAATGGGGAATTCACGAATGGCAGAGGTAATCATACGCTCAAACGCATTGATCACACTTTCTGATGTACCAACGGTTGTTTCCTCCAACAATGATTGAATTTGCGGGCGGCGTGATGCAGTAATGGCATCGGCCAAGGTTGGCATGGCATATCGTTGTGCTTGAATGGCAATTTTTGTTTCACCCAAATCAAACATTTGATCAACAACATCCCACCAATAGGGATCAATAGGCAAATGCACATTATGTTTTTGCAACATCTCATCCACGCGATTATTCAAACGCGGTAGATAAGGGCGTGGCTCGGCATTCGCGGCGCTATCATCACGCCAACGATACATCTCATCCACAACCAACCCTGCCAATTGTTGTATCCCATCATAGGGACGCTCTGCCCCCGCAGGGGTACTTAATAACGTCATAAGTTCAACCATATAGCTGCGCTCATCAATCATCGGATAACGACACCCAAGTTGCGTATCAAATGGATTAACTGCATAATCTTGATTCATTTGAAGACGATAATGCTCAACTTCGCTTTGCCTTTCTTCGGGTAAGGCTTCTTTAATTAATGAAATCATCCCCGATGAAGAAGGGCCAATATCAATCACAGCAACATAAGGTAGCTTTTTGAATACCCGGTGACAAAATTGTGGCCAAGTTAGTCGAGTTTAATAATACTGATTTACCCGCACCCGGTTGGGCAAAAATTAAATCAAACCATGTCGTGGTCATATTTGTCCCAGTTTGATAGGGCCATACTTTTCCATCAGGTGTTCTAAATAACATAGCCCCATGCTCGAATGGTGAGGATGGGCGTTGCCATGGCATTAATTTCATTACCTCAATCATTGGCGCAACGGCGGCAGGCGCTGTTCCTGCGCAATGGATACCCATGGCGGATGACATTACACTATCCAATGGGTCACCAGAAAATTCACTAACCTGACAATATCCCCAACTTTCAATCGATTGAATAAGATTGGACAGACGATCTTCCAATAATTTTAACTCATTTTGTGGCGCCCATGTTGCGGCAGAAATACGCAATTTAACAACAGGCTCTTTGCGGGCAAGTCGGGTTAGCCCTTCTAACGAATATTTAATTTGTTTATTCAGCGCATTGGTCACGCCCAATAATGTGGCAGCAGAAGAGCGTAACGCGACACTTTGCGCCCCGCCGCCTTCAATTAAGAAAGAAATTCGGTAAGGGACATTAGAATCGAACAAACGATTAAGCAACATGGGAAAAGGGCTAGGGTCCATGGGGGCCAATGTAACATCCGCCCCGCCCCATAATTTGTTCCCAATACGAACCACCGATTCATTAATCACATGCGCATCGGCCAATGCCAATTGTTGCCTTAAAGAGGGCCATAAAATTTCCGATAGATCTGATTTATTTTCCATCGCGCGGGGCTGTATCGCATCCCCTGGAAGATTGGCAGTCCATTCTTGATGAGATTTACTAGGGTAGAGGTTATTTTTAACCGCCCGCATACTATCATGTGTGTTTAAAACCGTGCCTGAAATTCCCAATTCATCCAATGATGACATGATCGAGGCCACAAAACTTTTATGACGTGTGCGAAGGGCATCCAGCGCCGCCATTGGAAATTGTGATCGCGGTGCCTTGACCCATTTTTTATTGCGGGATTCTTTAATCGCGCGTTTCATCTCATTTTTGGTTAAGACAGACGGGCGTGACCACAAGACAAAATAACATTCTTCAAAGGATAAATATTTTGATAAATGTCGGATACGTTCTTCAAAAATATCATCGACACGAAGGCCCGTATCCTTTGCCGTTTTGCGGGATGGGCCAACCAAATCTTTTAAATTTTCTTCAATGCGTTCTGGGTCACGCACAAAATAAACTTGCATGGCGTGACCAGGGCGGTCAAATCGTGCGCCAATTTTTAATGTCGCACTTTCAACAAGATGTTGATATTCCTCTTCCCCAACAAGCTGACGGCTGCCTTCAATTTTTACATATGACAGTAGCGAGCCATCAGACGCGGCCATGGCCATATCACTATCCGCTGTTTCAAGGCGAATATAACTTTCAAGCGATTTTTTAAACGCTGTTTGAAAGGGGCTCATTAATTTGTCTAGAAAACTCATATACGGGAAAACTCGTTCAATTCGATTTAATTATAAACTGTAGAAATATTATTTTCTAACAATATTATACACATTTAAACGGCATGAAGACAATTAACCTGAATGCCGTTAACAACTTTATTAAATTGAAAAGTTTATTATGAAATATTTTGTGCAATTTCGGCGTAGAAATTTTTCCATTGATTTGGAATTTTACCACCAAAGGGGCCATTTTTTGACCGCCAATACGCCAAAATTTGTGGGAATTGATTAAATTCAAGATCGCCTTCTTTAATGATACGACGATCAAGGGGAAACAACCGAACCCCCTCTAATTTTTTATCACGTGTGGCATAGCTTTTTTCACTCAAAAAATCACGCATCACAAGCGATAAAACTTGGGGGTCATCGGTAAAAATTCGGGTTTGGGCAACCTCGCGTCTTTTCATTAAAATCTCAAGTGTCTTTTTAGCGGTGTCTGCCATGCTGCCTTGAGAAATACGGGCGACATAAATCGCGCGGGCAATATGATGCAATTGCGCTTGTTCAATTTCGGGCAGCCAAATAAGTACGCCTGAACGCATTTCGGCGACTTTTTCCATATCAAAACATTGATGACAAAAAATACAAGCCGTGGTCAAATTATCAATTTTGGTGTTCAGCATATTATTATCTAATGCTGCGACATCTTGGTATTTAAGAGATTTGAATTTACAAAAGGAGCAAGTATGGTCATCCCGCTCCAATATTTTTTGTTTTAATTCAGGCGGCAAGTCATGCTTCGGCAAACTACCGTCTGAAGATGTGAAGAGGGCATCGCGCGGTAATTGCGCAATGCCCAGATTAATAGTTTTATTTTGCATCAGGTCTTATTGAACAGCAAAGTCAACAGCATTCAATGTCGCGGCTGTCGCGTTACCACCTTGTGAACCGATTGTTTCTGTCATCGCTTCGTAGATGATTGGAAGGGCAAATAATGCACCACCAGCGGTCAAACGGATCGCACCATGTTGTAATGGTGTTTGTGATGGGTTTTCAACATGGTCTTTAATTTTCAAAATACCAAGAACACCCAATAACGTACCAAGCATATAAGATACACCAGTTAATAGACCTGGGATACTTGCGATAGATGTCGTTACGTTTTCAGCGATGTTAGAGAAGTTGTTACCAGCAAGCGCATCTTCCGCACCTGACATTGTACCAACAACAATTGCAGCACTTAATTTTAAGCTATTATTTTTAATAAATTTAATCATTTTGTAGTCTCCTTTAAAAATTTCTCGTTTTGAGGTAAATCGCTCTATCTATATAATACTATAAATTAAACTCGCTTTACCAATTTCGTCATAGGGACATTAATAAATCCCATAATTAATTAGACCATATTTTATGCCTTATTGTCAAATTTCTGACACATTTCAAAATTATCTGCATCTAAGTTGTTGAAATAGAACAAATTTTATTATGCCATATTTGCCCTATTGTTTTATAGATCCATTTTGTCCTGAGACAATCCATCGATTATTATTAAAAGATATCGATGTGATTCTACCCAATCCAGATAAAGTATCGCCAACCACAACGGGTTGTAAATCTTCACGACCCTTTTGTGAAACCCATGCTTTACCGGGTTGCGCCGCTCTCAATTCCCATTGTACTGATTTTTTTGATACAGATACTGGTTTAACAGGCTGTTTTTCCTGAGGCGCGGCTTTTTGTTTTACTGGTGCGGGCTTCGCAGGAGCAGTAGCGCCTGCAGTTTTTTGTGTCTCATCCTTTTTTAACTCAGATTGCATTTGCTCCAATTGCTTTTTCAAATCATCTACAGTTTTATTAAGTTGCGTAATTTCACGGTCTTTCTCAAGAGTAATTTCTTTTACCTGACTTTCTAACACTGCGATTTTTTCAATAGATTGGGTATTGTCACTTACTTGAGTAGCTACAATTTGTGACGGTTCAATAACATTAATTGGCGTTTCTTCTAAAGCTTGCTCGCGCTTTATTTTATTGAGCGGTTGCGCTTGAATACGCTCATTCCCCAAATCTGGTGCTAAAACAGGATCAGCTTCAAGGACGATATTGTTATTGTCACTTATTTGTATTTCCTCTGGCGTATTAAACGAAGGCATTGGGGCTGGTGTTAATTCAGAATCCACCAAATCAATATTATTTAATTCATTATTATTAGTACTGGGAGGTTGTTGTTGTTCAATCTCACCAAAAACTTCCCCTTCAAAACCTGAAGGAATATTCATTTCTGGCGCACGGGGGACTGTTTGAAATTCTTCAGCAATATCGACATTTGCATTAAGGGCAGAATTATTTTGTGCATTTTGTATTAAAATATCTTCATCATCTAATTGTCCCTCTTGAGAAATTGGCACAGGCATCGGAACATCTTCTTCAAAATCAATTTGCAAAGAATCAAGGGATTTTGAATTATTTAAAAGACCGCCATCTTTGTTGTTTTGCAAATCTGTATTACTTTGCGTTTCCGTTACGCCAGTTTGTTGATTCTCACCAAAAACCATATTATCGTTTGATCCAGACATATTAACAGCTGATTGAAACTGTTCTGGGCGTGGTGGTGGCTCAGACGTGGCAAGTTGAAAGATAAAGAAACCTGCACCCACAATAACTGCACCACCGATAACCAATTGATTAAAACTAAATTTTGAAAGAATAGAATCTTTTTTATCTTTGGCGATAAGGCTTTCATCAATTGATGCATCACCATCCATCTCTGAATCTTCATCCATATCATCAAATTCTGATAAATCATCATCGTCATCATAGGAAACATCATCGCCTAATTCTATGTCGTCAAAATCTTCGACATCATCAAAGTTATCAAAATCATCAATATTGTTTTTATCATCTTGCATGATATGTATCCTTATAAATCATCTAAAATTTTATCGTGGAATGAGTAAATCATTAAAATTAATGGGAAGCCTAGTACCCGATGACGGTTCTTGTACACCAGTTTCCTGAATAACTTGCGGGTTGGCAATAACAGGTTCTACAAATAAAATACCAATTGGCGTTCCTGCTGCAATTTCAAGCAAAGGTTTGATTTGATCTGCGCGCTCTTCAAACGCTTCTGAAACTTGCTCTCCTGCTTCCTCGATTCCTTGTGCAACCGCATCATCTGTGTCTAAATCATTCGAATCTGTGGTTTGTGTTGTTGTACCATCAGCATTAATTGTCACGGTTGTACGACCCGATTCCGCCAATGCCTCTGCAAAACCTTCAATAAATTCTGCTGCAGCGGGAAGGACAATACGGCTAAAATACCGGCGATCAATATTTGTGACCAATCCTGGTAAAGTTGTATCAGGGTCAATTGCAACGGCAGAGGTTTGGAAATCCACGCCTTCAATAATAAAAGTATCAAAATTTAAAGTGAGATAATTATATGTCGCATCAAAAGTTCCTATTGCACGGGCGCCTTTTAAGGGGCCTGTAACAACTTCTGCTAAAACGGGGCCTGGGGCGTCGGTGCTGACGGCTGTAATAATTTGGGCATACTCAATCGTCCCTGCCGGCAAAATAATATTTTCTTGATCAATGGCTGTATTACCAGTATTTAATTGCGCCTCATTGTTAAGATTAAATTGTTCCTGCAATGCCGCTTCTTCTTGCGCGGCAATATTATCTAAATATCCCATTGCGGTAATATCAGTGGATTGTGTTGTATTAATTTTCTGACTGCCCAAAATTGATTGCATTTGATCGGCCATAACCTCACCCAACGCATTAATTGCAGGGGTTACTGTATCTACTGGTTCGGGCACGGGTAAATTTTGCGGTTGTTCTTGGGGAACAATTTTTTGTTGTTGAATACGTTTTTCCTGCATTCGGCGCCAACGCTCTAATGGGTCTTCTTCTGCTTCATCAGCCTCTTGATTTGCAATCATGCCTTTTGGGGCTTCGACGGGCATGGGCAATGCGCTTGTTCCTGTACGTTGCGCCTGCTCAACACGGCTTGTATTTGTTTCTTCAATGGCCTGACGAATGGTTTCGGAAACCTCATTTGTTCCTGGGGCTTCATTAACATCTTTGGGGGTGCCAACACGCGATACATTAAGGGTTTCTTGTTCCCCACCAAATAAAAGAATACCGCCAATTAAAATTGCGACCCCTAACAAAATAGCCCCAATTTTAACCATAGGGTTATTGCGCCAGATATCGCCTAATGAATTGCCTTCATTATTAAAATCATCAAAACCACCGTCTGAGAAATCATCATCAAAATTGTCGTCTATATCATCATCACTCATCTTCAGTATCTCTCGTTAGTGTCAGATTGACACGTGATAAACGGCCCTTATCTGATAATAAAACAATCGGTGTTTCACGCATGGCATAAACATTCATACCATCAGCCGATGAAACAGATTGGTCCCACGATGGGGATATCAAAGTTAATGGTGTACGTATATATGTCATATTATTCATTGAAAATGCGGATGTACGCCCATCAACACCAGAAACATAAAGTTTTTGCGCCGAACTTGGCGCAACGCCATCTAAAACAGACATAATATTAGGATCACCAGCAACGCGTTGCGTTGTTCCTTCAATAAGGGGTGCCTCCGCAAATGGTCCATATTCAGGAACACGTACATCTAATCGATATTGCACGGTATCTGGATTTGTTTGCAGTTGAATAGTCACAGGCGTTTTTAAAGTTAAAAGACGCAACGACATATTACCATAAGCCGTTTTGGTCAGGGGGGTAATCCGCAAGATATGCCCGCCCTCCTCAGGCTCAATCACTTCATAATCACCTGCCCAGCTTACATCTTGGATGGGCCATGGTGCGCCAGTTACATCCAAAATATTGACCGTTGTGATATAACCCGCAGATGTATTAATTTTCATTGGGGCGACACCAGGGTCTAATGAAATGGTTTCAACATTAACTTGCGGTGTTGGGATGCCTGAAATTGGGTCTTGAACAGCCTGTTGAATATCTTCATTTTTACGAAGAAGGGTTTTTATATTATCAACGGACAATGGAAATAACCCTGTAATTGCGGCATCAAACGCCTCGCTTCTGATCTGCTCTTCTAATTCTTCAGGGGTTTTGTTATCCAACCCCAAGCTATTCATGGACATTGGCCCTTGATTGGCCACAGGCAAATTCATTCCCGCCTGAGTAGAACGTGTATTTAGATTTGGAATTGACGGCAAAACATCATTTTGATTTTCTTCCGCTTCTTGCTGTTGCTGATCCTCATCACTAACAGGGACAATATCTGCTAATTCTGAAAATATATCACCAAAAACACCTTCTGTTTGTGTATCGACCTGTTCTTCTGACTGCGCAGCGGGTAAGCTGTCTTGGGACGGAGCCTCTTCTTCAATTTGATTAAGATAACTTTCCAAATCAACTGTTTCTTGCGCATAAGGCATAGATATCGGTGCAAAACAAACAATTCCAACCAATAAAAATGAAGGAATTGCGCTTACGCATTTATTTTTTAATTTTATATCGTTTATATAAATATTCACTCTATTTTTTCTACTTACTACTTAATTAAAAACTATCCCGGAACAGCAATCCATTGCGCAATCCCAACACCATTGGGGCTTTCAAGCCTTGGGACACGAACCACAACAATTGTAACAATCCAGTTTACATTTCGTTTTTGTGACCCTGATTGAAACGTCAAACCCATTGGAATTTGAACAACCCATTGATATTGGCCATTAATAACCCCTTCCGATTGTAAAATCGGTGCGCCACGTGGGGTAGCCGATACAACTTGAGAATTTGTTTCAATAGTTTCAATAATACGCGCCTGTTGTAGCGCG
The DNA here is from genome assembly GCA_963803555.1 of uncultured Alphaproteobacteria bacterium. Taxonomy (GTDB): domain Bacteria; phylum Pseudomonadota; class Alphaproteobacteria; order Micavibrionales; family Micavibrionaceae. The sequence goes on from CAWDMZ010000001.1 coordinate 446,407, forward strand.
TTGGTAAAGCTTTCCCATCCACGGCGGGTAAAGTTACGAGACGATTCTTGCAAACGGCGCTGATAATCATTAAATCCGAATGTCATCACCTCGGTAGCGGCCTGTGCCACCCAAGACATTAATGCAGGATTACTAAGGTTAGGCTGGGTTAGCGACACCATAGGAATTAATCGGCCATCTTCGGTTGTGGCAAAATATCTATTCTCGGGCTGGTGCACTCTAATGACAAAAAACATGGCTGCAATTAAACCAATGATAATAAAACTTTGTATAACAGCGACCCGTAATGCCAAACGATACCCATCACGGTAATATTCATTGCGCAAAACAACCTTGCCTAAACCGCTAACATCCTCATTCTCTGTGGTGTTCCGCATAACTTTATCTGGTTTTCCGCGACGCGGGGCATCTGTTGATGTGGGTTTGGGTGCGTTCATGTTCTTTGTGACTTAAAATTTAAAATTGAATATTAAAACTATTTATCATACCATTTTTAACAGAAATATAATCTGATAACTATAACCTTCTCTCAATTTGACCACAAGCCTTGTAATAAATACAAATTTAAATTTCAAACCCCTGCTAAACTTTTGAAATAAAAGCTATCAAGAATGTTTTGTGCGTTTTACAATATGAATGTGATATTATGAATGGATGTGTTTATTTTATTAATTTACACATATATAAATGCGTAATTTGAGAGATCTTTTGGGAAATTATATGAAAAATTTAAGAGAATGGGGGCGCGGTGCTATAAAACTATGTTTTATATTATTTTTTGCTGTTGCTTTTAATTACTCTTTTTCTATGGTTTCGTATGCTGACCCTGTTGGTGGGCCACAAAAATTGGATGGAACAAAACTTACTAATGCCATTCGAGATGATTTATCCAAACCCGGGCAAACAATTCAATCTGTAACCAACAGATATTCACAAGCTGTTGATCAATTTTCTGGCTTATCGCCTACAAAATCGAAAGAACTTGTCGAATCTATTGCAAAGGCAGGTGCCGTTGATAACATTACGCTGGGTAAACTGGCCGATGGATTTTTTAAAGCTGACAACCCTTTGGGCGCGGTTGATGTTAAAAATGTTACCGATACAATTGATAAATTTAAAGAAGGGTTAGCCTCCCCTCAAGCTATGTTTAAAATTGCAGATGGCTTAGCCAATGGAGAATTAACATCTGGTATTGCAAAAGCGTTAAGCGATATCCCTGATCTTGGTAAAATCGAAGATTTATTAGATATTGGTAACATTTTGGATAAGGCGGGTGTCTTAAAAGAATTAGAAAAAGGAATAACAGAGTTAGGTTTAGGTAAAATCAATGAATTAATTGGTGGTATTACTGATCTTATTGCCTCCCCAGAAAAATTAAGAGAGGTCGCAACAGATGCCGCTAAACAAAAAATTGCAAATGAATTAAGTCAACAAATTGAAAAGGCAGCTCCCGAACTTTTTAAATCTCTTGAAGGTGCATTTGGTAAAGGTGCGGTAAGCAATACAATCGCCTCTCTTTTTGGGTTGGGGGGCAGTGTAATTGATTCATCACCCGATGGAGGCGATAGTTGTAGCCCCCGTTGTAGCGCAAAAAATCAATGCGGGGAATGTGCCACAAAAATTCAAGCAAACCATGTCAAAATTCGTGAGCATGTTACACAACAATATGTAACACAACGCAATTGGGTCACCTATAACCTTTGGTTTGATTATATTGCCAAAGCATTGGGTCTAATGACCAGCGAACTTGTTGGCGCAGGGATGAGTCAGGTTCATATGATTGGTACATTTTTTGATGCAAAACACCAGTTGGAATCACAACGTCTTTTCCAACAAAACACTTCGCTTGCCCATCAACGCTATCATCCTGATGAGCAATTATGTGCCATTGGAACAAATACAAGAAGCTTTGCCAATTCAAAACGTCGTGCCGATTTGGTGGCTTCTACCGTATCTACGCGTATGATGCATCGTCAGTTAAACCGCGCCGATGGCATATCTTATGACCCTTCTTTATCGTCTGATTTGAAAAGTCGGGTTGATTTATTTATTCGTAAATATTGTGATAAAAATGGTGGCGGTAAAGATGCCGATGGAAAACCCTCTTTAGCGCTTTTATGCAAAGATTCCCCCGATAATTCAGAACAAACCAATGCGGATATTAATTTTACCGCCTCTATCGAAAATCAATTAACGCTTGATGCAAATTTTTTAAGTGGAAATGAATCAGATGTGACGAGTGATGAAGAAAATATTTTTGCCATAGGCGCCAATTTGTTTGCCAATGAAACCCTACCAACCATTCCTGCAGAAAAAATTGCAGATGGCGCAACCCCTGCTGATGTTGCAAATTACTATTACGATTTACGATCTATGGCTGCAAAACGAAATATTGCCCAAACCTCATATGCAAAAATTGTAGGGATGCGTGCCGAAGGTGACTCAGGCGCTGGTCCATTTCTAAAGGCGATTTTAAAAGAATCTCTTTTTAGAGAAGGGAAAGATAACGCACAAAAAGAAAAGTTAATTGAAGAAGCGATTGAACAGTATTTAGGCGAGAACCCAAGCTTATTTGCGCAAGAAGAAGTCATGATGAAATTACTTTATCAAAACCCAGAATTTTACGCCAATCTATATACGCAGCCTGAGAATGTTGATCGTATTGGTGCCAGTTTATTAGCGCTTGAGATTGTGCAGGACAGAAATATATATGAAAGTTTATTGCGCAGTGAAGCAACCCTTGCGACATTAATAGAAACAATGATTTTAAAACATCATCGCCGCGTATCTTCGGAATTGAGGTCGCTTAATTTGAATGCAAATAGAAGAGGAGAGCCTTAAATGATGTTTAGATACCCTCTTCAGTTTATACAGCTTGTTGGATTGTTTATTGTTATATCTTTTTCAACGCCTGCATTTGCAGTGACCCTTGGTGAAAGGGTGATTTCGGATTTAAATGCGGGTGTAAAAACTTTGGAGCAATCTGCAAATGATATATCAGATAAAACGGGTCTTTCACCTACAGACTCTAATAGCTTATTAAAAAATATTATTGACGGGGAAAATATAAATATTTCTGCCGCAACATCTATTATTGATGGTTTTGCTGCGGGGAATATAAAGATTGATCAAATAAAAAATGTTAATGATACGATCAAAAATCTTCAAAATATTGCTTCTGCTGAAGCTGCTCAAGAATTATTAAAAGAAATGGGCGCAGGATTCATTCCCCCTGAAATTGGAAAAGCATTAAGCACTATTAAAGATTTGGGCGAATTAAAAAGCTTTGCGGATCTAGAAAATATTATAAAACTTCCCGCTGTTGAAGATGCGCTTAAAAAGCTTTTGGCGGATGGCGCCATTCCCGAGGAAATAACAGAAATGATTTCAAAATTATCAAAAATTGGGCTTAGCTTTGATACTTTTAAAGATCTTTCTATCGCAAATATTGCTGATAAATTGTCAAAAACTTTTCAAAATGCGTTACCTGATTTATTTAATAGTGTCCTCAGCGATCTAGGACTTGCAGGTATCTTTGAAACTTTTGGTTTACAGATATTTAGTGAGTTTTCTGGTATTGGCAGTTTTGAAATTGCAGGAAGTCTTGCCAAAAATTATGAAATTTTACCACGCGATCCTAAATCAAGTGCTGTTGATAAAAAATGTGGTTTTACCTGTGGCTCTGGTCGATGCCCCTGCCGTGTTCCAATTGAAAAGAACCATATTAAAATTCGTGCGCATATGACGGATGAAATGATTAAAAATCGAACATGGATGATTGATGAATTGATGAAGGTTCATATTCTTCCTGCCATGATGATGATGACAGAACAACTTTCGGCTGTTGCCATGTCGCATACATACGCCGTTGGAAAGTTTTTTGATGCCAAACATCAAATGGAATCAGAGCGTATTTTCCAACAATTAATGGCACAAACGCATAGTGATTATCAGCCAAGTGTTGGTTTATGTGAGATTGCATCCAGCACACGTGGGCTTATTGCCGCGCAAGAAAAATCAAAAATAGCGCGTACCGCTTTAACAAATAGAATGAGTGAGCGCACCAGACGCAATGATGGGTCTTTATCTTCTGCGGGTACAAATTCTGATGTTTTAAGCCGTTTTAAAAACTTTAAAGATACATATTGTAATGTAAATGATAATGCAAAAGGATTAAAATTCCTTTGTAAAGATACAACCTCTACAAATGAGCGGAAAAACAAAGATGTAAACATCACCCAGACCTTGTTTACGGAACAAACCCTCAATGCCGATTTTGTTACCCCAGATGCGAATAACAATACCGATGGGCAAGATATATTGGCATTTTCTACAAATTTATTTGCGCCTGAATTAAACCCTGATATTGCCCGATTAAATTTAGCGACGCCCGATGGACAACCAAAAGAAGGGGCATTTCTTTATATGGATTTACGTTCCATCATGGCAAAGCGAAGTGTTGCCGAAGACACATTTTCTGCAGTTGTATCCGAACGTGTCAGTGGGGAAGATACTATAGATCAAAGCTTTCTAAGGCGGCTTGTCGTTGATTTAGGCGTTGCAGAAGATGAAATTGATTTATTATTAGGCAAAAACCCAAGTTATTACGCGCAACGAAAAGTATTGAGCAGTTATATTTTTGAAAATCCAAAATTTTACACGCAACTTTATGAAAGCCCTGCAAATGTGTTGCGTAAAAATACGGCCATCAAAACCTTAAGCCTTGCATTAGAAGATGATTTTTTTGACCGCCAAATTGAAGCGGAAGCAACCTTAGCGACTATATTAGAAGTCATGTTAGAAGAATCTCATTCTCAAGTAAGTGCCGCACTTACTGGTTTAGAGCCGGAGGAAAATTAATATGAAATTTAAAATATTATTCTTCATCGCCCTCTTATTTATTCAGCCTGCAATTGCCGTAAAACAATCTTACGCATGGGGAGGATGTCGTTCAATCTCATGTAGCTCGGGATGTTGCAGACCTCTTATTAAAAAATGTGAGAATTATTGTCTTTGTGTTTCAAATGCAGAAACAGGAACAGCAACAAAATTTGATACAACAATGGGTCATATGACAGATGAATTTAACAAACATCGTATTTGGATGATTGATTTCTTCTTCTTGGATAATGTTCCCGGCAATCCTGGTGGTTTGGCCGCTGCATTAAAGTTAATGACATCGCAACTTGTCACCAATAGCATGCAGCAAGTGCAAACAATTGGTATGTTTTTTGATGCAAAACATCAATTGGAATCACAACGTATTTTTCAACTTGCAACGGCGCGGGCCCATAAACGATACCAACCGAGTACAACATTTTGTGAATTTTCTACAATGTCACAATCCTTGTCTGATGCCTCTCGCAATGCTGATTTTACATCGCTGGCTATTGCAAAGCGTGCTGTAGATCGACAAATATTTACGGGGGATGGCGTTGGAATTGGTGCTGCCGCATCGGACAAAAATTCTCGTCTAGCTAGCTATATAAAAGATTTTTGTGACCCTGATGATAATTTGGCCAATCTTGATTATCTTTGTAAAAATAAAACGGCAATTAATACATTACAAAATCGTGATATTAAATTTACGGATACAATAAAAGATAAATGGACAATGGATTTTGATTTGGCTAACGACGATAGCCTTTCCCCTGATGAGAAAGCATTATTTGCGTTAAATGATAATTTATTTGCCCATGATTTATTTCCATTTGTGTCTGAATCTAAATTTGTTGATGCCGAAGGTAACCCTGCCTACAGCGGCGGGGCAAAAGTATATATGGATTCACGCGCCGTTATTGCAAAACGGAGTGTTGCAATAAATTCACTTGCTGCTATTGCCGCCTTTAAAACAAAAAGCGACGCGCAATCACAACCTTTTATCTATGCTTTGATGAAAGAAATGGGCGGTGACGAAACAACCTTACAACATATTCAAGAAAAAATTGGCGAAAACCCTAGTTACTACGCCCAAATGAAAGTGTTAAGTAAGCTGTTTTTCCAACGACCTGAATTTTTTGCTGATCTTTATGATAATCCAGAGAATATAAAACGTCTTAACACAGCTATTCAGGCGACAACCTTAATGCGCAAACGCGATTTATATCGTAGTTATCTTCGATCAGAGATGATTTTGGCTGTCATGTTGGAAACGGCGCTTGAGCCTGAAATTGATTTTATTGCAAACGAAATTAACCGAGGAAATTAAGGGGAGAGAATATGAAAATTTTAATATTAAAATATCTATGTATCGCCTTGGCATTTGGTTCGGTGTTTTTTGTATCAAATATATATACCGCCCAAAATAGCTATGCGGCAAGTTGCTGTAATGCATGCTTAAGGTGTAATCTTCCCGGTCGTGAATATTTCACAAGCTGCGCAAAACAAGGGTGTGAGTGTCAATCAAATAAAGAAACAGAAATTGATATCAAACAAATCACAGACATGTTTGTTGAGCATCGAGAATGGTTTATTAAAACAGTGTGGGAGGCACATACCTTGCCCGCCATGATGTTAATGACCGAACAAATAACCGCCACCGCCATTCAACAGGCTATGATAATCGGCACCTTATTTGATGCAAAACATCAATTGGAAACCCAGCGAATTTTACAATCTATGCAATCAGATACCCATGCGACCTATACCGTATCGGAAGGCATGTGCCAATTTGGAACAATGACCCGATCTCTTGCCAGTACAGAGCGCAAAAAAGATATTACACAATTTGCACTCGCGGCGCGCTCCTCACAACGACAATTGTTAAATGGTGATGGCATTTCTGGTGGGGGCCCTGCTGATGATCTTCGATCGCGATTTGATCAATATAAAAATGTATATTGTCAGGGATCTGAATTATCGGGTGGTATTGATGAAATTTGTGATGCGCCAAACCATACCCGTGCGTTTAAAGATGTAAATTTTACGGCCATGGCACAAAATGAAAATTTGGATCTCGATTTTACAACCGCAACATCAACGGATGATGAAACGGACGTGATGGCATTACAGGCTAATATTTATGGTCATAAAATAATGCCTCGTATCCCTGAACAAAAATTATCAAATGAAGATGGTGGTATTAATATTGAAGGGGTCTATACATATATGCAAATGCGCGCTCTTCTTGCAAAACGAAGCATTGCCCAAGCATCATTTGCGGCCTATGTTGCCGAACGAACACAAAGTAACGCATCCGTTCAACCATATATGCAGGCCGTATTAGAAGAAATGGGAATTACTGCGGTTGAGGCACAAGATATTATTGGATTGCGTCCCAGTTATTATACCCAAATGAAATTTCTTAATAATACGATATATCAATCCCCTGATTTTTATGCCGATTTATACACCACACCAGAGAATGTTGGGCGTAAGATTGTATCCATGCAGGCGCTTACGTTAAAATCACGTTTGGATGCGTATGATTCAATGTTGCGTAAGAATGTAAATTTATCTGCATTATTAGAAACCTATCTTGATCAATATGAAGATAAGGTTGTGAACGAGATTAAAAAACTTGATCCGAGTTCAGAAGTAATAGAATTGCCGGGGTTATAACAATGAAAATATTTGCAATAGGCATCGTTGGTATTTTGGTTATTACGACATCTTTATGGATGTGGAATAAAAATCCTGTTGTAAAAAATTCTGTTACTGCACAACCCGTTACTGCAAAAACAACCTATGCCGATCAATTTAAGGGGCAAACAACCCAAATTAAAATTTTATATACATCAAAAGAAAATAAATTTTCTCAAAAAGAATTTATTCTTACTTCAAAAGATAATTCTTTGGCCAAATCTTTGAGGAGTGATTTGTTTAATGCAAAAGATTATCTTGTTACTTATATGATAGAAAACCCGCAAGATAATTTTATCGAGTTAAAGATTAGACCGTCTAAAAATGTAATTTCAATTTCTGGTATTGCCCCTCAATCAACAATCTCAATTTGGAACGATAAGAATTCTATTTTAAACAAAACACCTGTCGATTGGTCTGGCAAATTACTGGTTAATACCGTTGATAAAAATAATATGCGTTTGGCAAATGCACAAACAATTTGTATTTATCTACAAAGTGAAGATTTAGAAATATGCCACTCTCCTATTCAAAATAGGGAGGACATTATCTAATGAAAAAATATCTTATTCTTTCTCTTCTATCTAGCTTTTTATTCTTAAATGCCAATATTGCTTATGCAGCCGAACCCCAAGCGGCAGTGTCCGGTAATATTACAGCAGGTAATGCTGGAAATGGTTCTTGTAACTGGGATCCGTACATGGATAGAATAGCAACAATGGAATCGGGTAAAAATTGTGGTGAGCCACCTGACCCTGCTTGTAAAGTTACCGAATATACAGCGATTGCCGATTGGTTAATAAAAAAACAAAATAGACGAGATGCTTCATGGGGACGATATCAATTTATTCCAAGTACATGGTCTGGAATTGTAAGTAAAGAATACCCTCAATGTATTAGATATCATAGCATAGCAGACCTACCAGGATCTGCAGGCTATTTTAAAAATAATCCTCCTAAGGAAAGCCTGCCATACGCTATTTCAGCAGAATGTCATAAGGTCCAAGATTGGGCAATGATACAATTTACTCAAAATATATTATCTTATGCTGAAAAAAATAATTGGTGTGGTTTACTTGGAACAAATATTACTAATATTAAATCTATAGGTGGACAGAGTGTCCTACCATGCGTTGCTGATAAAGCAGGTATTTTAAATATGCTTCACAATGCAGGAACCTGCAGCACTTATAGAAAAGGAAATACGCCACATTATAATTATCGTATTTGTCGTGGTGTAGGCGTTCCAATTCCTCCTAATGGATGTGATCCAGAAAAACCTGCGGTAGGCGAAATCACACCTCCAGATAGTTCTACCCAAGGTCCAGAGCCTGTACTGCCCAGACCTGCTGAATTTGGCTCTGATGATCCATTAAAAGATATTTGGGTTCGATCATTACAATTAATGACCGAACAAATTGTTGCCACTATGATGCAGCAGGTTCAAATTATTGGACAATTTTTTGATGCAAAACATCAATTGGAAACCCAGCGATTAATGCAGCAAAAAACATTTGATGCCCATAATCGATACCACCCCAGCGAACAACTTTGCGAGGTTGGAACCTTTGCCAAGAATTTAGCGCAAAGTGAACGCCGCGCCATTATTACCCAAGCCGCACTGGCAAAATCAATGATTGATCGCGCATTAAAAGTGAGTGGATCTTCTTCATCTGAAATTGGTTTTGATGAGGATACAATTGAAAACTCTTATCTTTCATCATTTTGTAGCCCCCTTGATAATGCAGGACAAAACAACAGGCTTTGTGTAAAAGACAACAAGCCCGATATGATTAATGCGGATATTCGGTTTGATAAAACTATATTTGATCAATTATCATTAGATGTTGATTTGCTTGATGCAACCTCTACCGATGATGAAGAAACTATTTTTGCCATGATGGATCAGCTTTTTATGCATAATTCATTTCCCTATGTTTCTCAAGCAAAAACAAAATTAAACCGATTTGTCGCCGCCTATTTAGAAATGCGTTCTTTGGTTGCCATTCGTAGTGTTGCCCAAAATAGTATTGCTTATATCGTTTCTGAAAAAGCATCAGGATCTGTTGAAGCCGAAAGCAACGCCCCATTTTTAAAAGCCATGATGGTTGATATGGGGATTGAAGCAGAGGTTGCCAATGACATGATCGGTGACAACCCCAGCTATTATGCGCAGATGGAATTTTTAACACGCCAAATTTATTATCATCCCGATTTTATTGCTAATCTATATGATAAACCCGCCAATGTGCGCCGTATGACCGCCGCCATGACAGCCATTAAATCAATGCAAAATTGGCAAATTGGAGAAGCACTTAAACGCCGTGAAATGCTCACCTCAATCTTGCTTGAAATTAAACTACGTGAAAAACAAATGGAATTAGAAACCAAAGATATCCCTACCTTGTTATATGGGCAGCCTGATTATATTGGCCCATAATGTAATTTGATGCTTTGTTGGCATCATCCTTGCAATTTTCTTTTTAGATTAAATGTTTAAATCCTTTTCTTATGATTGAGATTTGGGTCGATACAAAAGTTAATCGACCCTTCGATTGACGATTTAAAAGGAAAAAGCATGACTTTTCAGGCACTTAACACTGCAATTACGGGTTTACGCGCGGCGCAACAACAGCTAAGCGTTATTTCAAATAACGTCAGCAACGCCACAACCCCTGGCTATAACAGGCAAATATTGCCCCAGTCTACGCAAGTATTGCGCGATAGCGGCCAAACCGTTGGTGTTTTAACCGAAACCGTTGTGCGCCAAGTGGACATGAATCTTCAACGTGATCTATGGACACAAATCAGTGCCTCTTCCGCGCAAAATGTCCAAATCAGCTATCTTGAACAAATTCAAAACTTTAATGGCCCGCCTTCAAAGGAATTTTCAATTGCGGCAAAAATATCCGAATTGCGCGATTCATTCTCTGCCCTTTCTGATATTCCCGATGATACCAATGCCCTTGAACAAACCGTTTATCAGGCGGGAATTGCCGCAGATAAATTCAATGATTATGCCGATCTTCTCACCCGCCTGCGGAACGATACCCAAGGGGATTTGCAAACATCCATTAACAATGTCAATAATCTGCTTGCCGAAATCACCAATATTAATACCAATATTCGGGGTGCCGATAATTTTGGAAATTCTGTTGCAGGGTTGCAAGATCAACGCGATATTGCCATCAAATCATTAACCGAAGAAATTGATGTTACCTTTTTTGAACGGGGTGATGGTGTTCTGGTTATTCAAACCCGCGATGGGCAAGAATTGGCAGGCGATGTTGCCCAAAGATTAGAGCTGGAAAGCACCCCCCTCTCCGCCCAACAATTCTACCCCGATACCGTCAGTGGCCTTATATTGGTCAGCACAACCAACACCAATGAAACCCGTACCGATATTACCGAAGGTAAAATTGGCGGCCGTATTGGTGGGTTAATCGAATTGCGTGATGATACATTCCCATCATACCACGCGCAATTGGATGAATTGGCCTTTCAATTAGCGGATCGTTTGGATAAACAAGGGCTTAGACTTTTTACAGACCCTGATGGAAATATTCCTGTTAATGCCGCGCCTAATCCCTTAACCAACCCACCAACACCCGTACCCTATGTTGATTTTGCGCGTACGATGCAGGTTAATTCCCGCATTATTGATAACCCTAGCTTATTACAAACAGGTACTTATGCGGCTGATGTGGCCATCCCAACAGGGGATAATTCGGTCATTAAGCGCGTATTGGAAAGTGCATTTGGCAATGTTCAATTTCAACAAGCGGTTGGTAATATTGACCTTACCAATGCAGGTGCAAACCCACCCTTGAATGATTATTTGGGGTTAAGTTCCGCCAATCAAGTGGTAACAGGCATTGATTTTACCTCCTTCACCCAAATTGATGATGCAAACCCGCTCACCTTTGATGAAACACAATTGATTAATTCTTTGGATGAAATTTTTGTGGGATATCCCAACAATGATTCCTTCCAAATCACGTTTGAAGAGGCACGAGGCGCAACCGCCTTTGGCCCCACAACATTAACTATTGATTTAAGTGATGCGGCGGCCAATTTCCCCCTTGGCGCTGGCGTTAATAATGTTGCCGACCAATTGGTGGGTGAGATTAACGCCCAAATTACCGCCGCAGGATTAACCCCCGATCAGGCCGCCGTCAATATCAACAGCTATGGCCAATTAATATTTGAAAGCCGTGGAAACATTACCATAGATGGCAGTGGCTTTACCGCCCCCGCCGCAGGGTCAGAACCAATGGGCGCAGAGGCGATGGCCGCCCTTGGCTTGAACGAAGGTACATTTATTACCCAAGACCCAAGCTTTACGGTACAGGTTGGCAATGACCGTTCCTATACCATCACTATTGAACCGGGTGATACCATCACCGATCTTGAAAATAAATTGGTTTATAATGCCGCCACCCAGACAGGCGTGCCTGGATTATCGGTGGATGTTGATGCTCTCACAGGGTTTTTGACACTGCGCCCGGGGATTGATGATTCAAACTTTGGCCCCGGTGTGACAGGGGAACAATATGGGGGGGAGTTACGCTTTATTGGTGGCCCTTTCTCAAGCGATAGTGCCGTTTCGGGTATTCCTGATAATCTTAATATTGTGACCGCCATTTTTGGTAGTTTTAATGCAGGCCCGCCCACCGTTCAAAATTCACCCATTGTTGATGTTCCCTATTCATCGGAAATATCAAACGGATCAAATAATTTTACAAATTTTAGAAACCGTAATTTAGGGCCAAACGCAAGAATTGAAACAGGAATTTTTAGTGCGAATAACATTATTGATTACGCCCAAAAAATTATTGATGAAACATCACAAGATTACTTACAAGCGCAAAGCGCCTTTGAAAATGAGGACACGTTGCGCGGTATCTTGCAAAGTGAGTTTAGCAATGAGTCAGGCGTTAATATTGATGAAGAAATGTCAAATTTAATTGTGGTACAAACCGCCTATGCCGCCGCCGCACGTGCGGTGACCGCCGCCGATGAAATGTTTCAAGAATTATTAAATTCGATAAGACGATAAGTATTCAAATATGCGTTTAAAGGAGCGCGAAATATCATGACAGGTATCTCAAATTTAGGACAAGCATTAAGCCGTATTGAAAATCTAAAATCACAACAAATTACGTTGGATGGATTTTCAACACAGATTGCTACAGGTAAAAAAACGCAAAAATTTGCTGGCCTTGGCGCTGATGTTTTAAAATCCCAACGCGCCCGTGCCAATTTTAACGAACTGGATCAATACACGACTAATATTAAAAATGCGGATCGCCGTATTGAATTAATGACAAGCAGCTTGCAACAAATAAAGGCACAAGCCAACAATCTTTTAAATGGGATCACATCCGCCCCCCAAGGGGGCGATTACCCCGATTTTGAAACCACCAAAGAATTGGCCAATGATGTTTATGATTATATTTTGGATTTAATTAACACCAAAGATGGTGACCGTTATTTATTTGCGGGATCTGATTCATCCGTCAAACCCATTGATGATGATGGACTATTTGAATCATTCTTGGGTACATTTCGTCTTGATGATGATGATTTAACCACCCCGTTGGAACAATCAGGATTTATTGGTCAATGGGGCGCAGGAACAATCACCACCGAAGAATTTATCAATGCCTACCAAAATACAAATGAAAAAATATTGGGATATTCCGATGCCCTTGTCAGTGGCACGACAGGGCAAGTGCGCGTCCGCGTTGATGAGAATTCAGATTTTGATTACACCCTTTTGGCCAATGATGAAGGATTAAAAGAATTGGTCATTGCCATCGGTGTATTAAAAGACCTTCCCCCACCCCAATATGCGCCGGGGGCATTAAACACCCCGACGGGAACCAATACCGCCCTTCAAACGCCGCCTTTCCCGCCCGAGGAAAAGCAAGATAACTTTTACGCTGTTATTAATGATTTGGGTGCAACAATTGCAAAGGCCGTTGATAAATTGGATCGTGAAGAATACCGCCTGTCTTTAACCCAAGCGCAAACACAAATGATTAAAGAACAATATAAATATCAATCCAACGCCCTTCAAAGTTTGATTTCAGAAGCCGAAGATATTGATTTAAATGAAACAATCGTAAAATTACAACAGGTACAAACCAGTTTAGAAGCATCATACAGCGTAACCGCGCTGATCAGCGATCTGACTTTGGTTAATTTCTTACGATAAATAGGTTTTTAGATTTTCTGTGATGGCTTTATAACAACGACATTGCCTTCAATGTCTGCTGTCATATTTTCATCGCGAAGCATATCATTTAAAACAACATTCCATGGCTTTCCCCCATCCCAATCCACCATGGCCGAGGGGCTAATATCGCCATCAAACCGATGGGTGTATTCGGACGGAATAACTTGGGAAATTGCCAATGCCAAAGGCAAGTTTTTACCAAATCCAACCGCCTGCGCATATTGACGCATAGGTTGACGTTCAACCGACCCCAACCCATATCCCGGAAGGGGCGCAGGCTCATCCCCCATCATTGGGGTTAAAGAATTTATACCGATAGAGGCAATTGATTTCCCCCGATTTGATGTTGGAATTTGCCGTGAAACATATGTTTGTTTTTGACTAACCCCTGTTGTCATACCGCCGCCCAATTGCACAGGGTTTAATGCGCCAGATTTTTCGGTCACCACTTGGTTAATTTGCGCATCTGCAATTCTGTTCATTGTTTGATTATTTTGCATCGGATATGGGTCGATATAAAGCCCGCCACTTTTTACAACAGCCTGAGCCTGCGGAACAATATTTTCAATAGGTTGGACTTGAATAAGCGGCGTGGGCGCACCCATCATAGAAGATGATGTGTCCCCTAACGGTTCTGCCACCACGGGGGAACGAGGAACAGCAACCATTACTTCGCCCCCATCAACAGATGCTACAGGTACAGGCACTGGCACAATTACAGGTTGAGGCGCAACCATTTTTGCAGGCGGTTGCCATTCAAAACCCGCCTCTACAGATACGGGAAATAATAGGACGGCAATTAAGGCCAATGTTGGTGTTTTGTTGAATATTATCATCGTAAAACCATCTAAAATATTTGAAGTCAAATTATCCTAATCATTGGCATAAAAAATTACAAGTATTTAGGGTTTAGATATATGGGGTTATAAAGAATTAACCCTATCCAAAATCGCGCATTTTACGGCGGCGTGACGCCACCCATGCAGGGCGTTGTTGCCCATTTATCCATGATCGAAACGACCGCAAGGCCGAAGGAAAGGTCAATCCCCGTTTTTCCAACGCAATAAATAAAATCGTACTGCTAAAAGTTAAAAAAAGTGTGATGGGACGAAAATAAACCAGCAAAAGACAAAATGGGATTGCAGCCCGCGCATCAATATTAAAAAAGCGTACGGGACGCATTGAATTCCTCCAATGCCAATTTACCTTTTCATCTTGTGTATCTTCTGCCTGACCCATTCAATAATTATACAATATTTCCTCAAACAAAACAAAATATATGAGAACGCACAACGAGCATATTTTTATATGTGGGTGAGCGGAGCGCAATATAATTTGCATTTGTAGCTTTTTAAAAATGTTTTTAAGAGCCGCCACCGGTGGAGTTGGAAAGCATGATGTAGGTCGATCGATCAATATCACCGTTTTCAAAGGCAATTTCCGCACTGCGTGCCATGGTTTGACCATGAAGGGGTAGGATACGATGAATCTCACTCGACCATTCTTTAAAATCCATATCCATTAGGCGTTCACGCACCTCGTCCGAAAAACGCATCCATTCACGCACCCCAATACGTCCGCCTTCTTTTTTGGTGACCAATGCTTGGGTCACCACAAGGCGGGTTGTTTCCATTAATGCATAGGCACGTTCCGAACGCTCATTCGGCTCAAACGCGGAAACCATCCGTTGAATGGTGGCGGCAACCCCCGTGGTATGGGTGGTTGTATAAACCGCGTGCCCTGTTTGTGATGCCTCAATCGAGGCAGAAATTGTTTCTTTATCACGGGATTCCCCCACCAAAATAATATTGGGTTTACGGCGAAGGGCATTTCGCACCCCCTTGGCAAAGGTCGGTAAATGCCGCGGAATTTCAGTTTGGGACAAAAGCGATCGGGGCGATTTTATCGCATCATAAACATATTCAATGGGTGCTTCATAACACACAACTTTTCCGCACCCTTGTTTGCGTTCCAATAACATACGAATACCCGCGGCCAACAAAGTGGATTTTCCTGACCCCGTTGGCCCCGTAACAATTATCATTCCTTGGCGGGGGTTCCACGCATCAATGATATCTTGTTCAACATTTAAATCCAACATGGTTGGTGGCTCGCTAGGCAATACCCGCATTGTGATTTGGGCGGAATCGCGTCCGCGTGATAAAACGGCGGTCACATTGACACGAAACCGAATACGCGTATATCGATCAGGGCGAATTTCATACGATAAATCCAAATCATTCCCCGATGCCAAACGCGCCCCTGCCTCGGGACCATAAATTTTATTTAAAAATACATTCATATCCGCCGCATCAACGGGACGGAAAAGGGCGGGGTACAAAACCCCATAAATTTCGTTATAAACAGGGCGATCGGTTTGAATAGTCACATCAGATGAGTTTTTCTTAACACACCATAAAAGAAATTCATCAACCTGATCATCGGTAAAACGTGGCGGCTCTTCGGGCCACGTTTCTGCAATATTATCTTTACCTTTAAGAAGGCTTACCGGTTTGCGGGTTGCCATTGATCATATCCAGTTTGTAATTGTGGCATATTGGTAATTTCCAATTCACGATCGCCGATGCGCATAATTGTACCATCGCCCGTTACCCCACGATCAACCTGCATCGCATAAGGGGGCGATATCATATTTTGCGCGAGGAGGGATTTATAACGAATCATCCCCTGATAATCTGTAACCAAACTGTTTAAATCGGCTTGAAAAATATCGTCTGCTTGCTCAATGCCACGCGCCCATCCTTTGCGGATTTGTTCTTCCCACAAGGCCCGTTCAATTTTATTCGTAGGGCGTAAAATATCGGGGGGTGGTTCAACCGTTCCCCATTCACGCTCCAAATATGTACGCCATGTGCGCGGCGCGCTGACGATGCGGGCATTGCGGTTAATGCGTAAAATCTTGTCGGCAACCGCGGCTTGTTCCCCACGATTATTAATTAATAACGCATCCATTGCCTCGGACACGATCGGGGGTTCAATCATCAACCCCGAAGGTGCGGGGATAAGCAATTCACGAAAATTAAAGACCTTGTCCAAATAACGTGCGCGGGTTTCCATCTCGTTTCGGATATGCCATGTACGCCATTGCAACCCACCCCGCGCACCATAAGAAAGGGCGGCCTCCTCCAACGCATCAACGCGAATATCAAGGGGCAAATCTTTGGCGCGTTCTTCGGTGGTTTTTTTAGGTTTAATATTAATCAAATCATTGATAACCACAGGCGGTTGGGTGCGGTTCATATTTTGCGCCTCTGCGTCCTGAAACCCACCCATAACACAAAAACCAACCATGAGGATGGCCGTAATTTTGGTAAATAAAACTAAGGATGAAAAGGAGGGAGCAATACTCATATCGGGTAATTTATTCCCCTAATCCAGTGACAGGCGCATAATGAAGCTCAACCATTTTTTGGATGGAGTCGACCTTTACATCGGCGCGCAAGCCCAATTGCAACCCTGCACTACGCATAATATCAATCACGGGCGTGTTTTCTTTATCAATATTAACCACCAACGGGACAGGCGGTTTATCACCCACGGTAATAAAGCTGTAGCTGGCGCGATCCGCCAATTGTTTTAAAAGTGGTTCGGCAGAGCCAATCCAATTAATGGTCATGGCACGTTTTAATTCAGGCGGGGCATTGTGAATAGGTTCAACCGCAATGGCAGGCGCACGTGATTGTTCCACCGCCGCCAAGGTTTCCAGCGCATTGGATGCTTTATCTGCCGCCTCGGCCAACATTAACGATACTTTATCGGGGGATGCCACAATTTGCGATTGTCTTTTAATGGGTGTGGTACAGGCCGCCAGTAATCCAATACATAAGATAAGCGCCGCCATACCAAAGAATTTATTATTAAGAACAGGATTAAATTTTATCATAATTATCTACGAATCGCTTGATTGACTGACCTAAAGTTTAGCCTTTTCCTTATTTTAGAACAAGCCATCACTTATAACTGTTCAACACTATCTCAAAAGCTGTATTCACCAGTTTAAACTTTTTTAATCCAAAAGGGCAAATTTAAGAAAACTTAACGGGTTGCGTCATCCTTTAACAATCCTTTGGATCGCATCGCGCTGATCACTTTACCTTTATAGGGGCCACCAAATTTTGGGGTTTTGGAATGATAATGGGCAATGGCGGTTGATAAATTGCCCGTTCTATCCATATGTCCGCGTAATATCCATGCGGCCACGCCCATATTGGTACACGGATCATTTTTCACCCATTGCAGGGCGGTGTTGTTGCTCACCCCCCATTTATCGGCCAATTCAGGCACCCAAATTGTGTTAATTTGCATTGGTCCCAAATCATAGGTGCCATTGGTGTTGCCAACGGCCTGTCCGGGTTTGCCCCCTTCAACCTGATAAATCCCAACCAATACGGCAGGTGGCACAGAATATGTTTGTGCGGCTAACATTAAACAGGCGGCGATTATTTTGCTCATAAGAATATTATACGCATAAAATTATTAAAATTCCATTTTGCAAAAACAGATCATTATTCATCATCTTTTTTCTGCGTACCAGGCTTGAAAAAACCCATCGGGTTGCTGGGTGGGGGTGGCGCGGCAGAATTATCATCAAAACTGGTCGCTGTCGCATCCTTTGGTTTTTCTTCCACGGCAGGTGGTGGTGTATCTTGCGTGGGTTGATTTTGTGCGCCTTGTTGTGCCTTACCTTCTTCAGCTGCGGGCGCGGGCGAAGAATTTCCATCTGATTTTGCACCGGGTTTGAAGAAACCCATTGGCCCCGCCGTAGAGCCTGCCGATTGTGTTTGTTGCGCTGGTTTTTCTTGTGATGCGGGCGCGGGTTGAGATTGCGCGGCAGGCGGTTGTTCATTTTGCGGGGCAGATTGTTGTTCCTGTTCTGCCGTTGGCTGAGCCTGTTGTGGTTGGGATTGTTGCGTTTCTTGGGGGGCTGGGGCTGCAGATGCGTTTCCACCGTCCACTGTTGCTTCGGCAACATCCAAACCAACCAAGGCTTGCATCATCATTGATCGTTTTTCAAACGCCTCCCACACAGGGGCAATCGATGGGGCGGCGTTATTATCATTATTGCCTGCGCTCATCTTCTCAACTTCTTGGCTGTGGCATTGGGCATATATTGTGGCAAGTGATTTTAAGACCAAAATCTGACCTAATTTATTATCAGACCCACCCGCCAAAATTGTTGCTTTTTCTTCCAGTTTTGCGGCGACCTCTTGCATTAATTTTGTATCGCTTTTACCAAATGAAAATTCGGAAATTGCCAATAATGCTGGGGTCAATGCCTGCGCCGTGGTTAAGATGGCTTGGGTAGCATCAAAAAATGCAATGTCATCGTCAATCGTACTCAGGCGTGATTGACCATCGGCGGCAGGGGTAAATTTATCGGCAAATCCAATTACCGCCTCTAATGATTTTACAATACGGTTTACATCTGCCTCCTCGGGGATGCGTTTGTTTTGTACATAAAAATTGGCCAATAAGGGCGTGGCAATCGCCGCCATGGACAAACGGGTTGAATCTGCTTGCTCCTCGGTTTCTTGGGCATTAAGCGTGGTGGCTAATTTGATACTAATTTGCACCGCCTGCCCCAGCATTTTGGCCATCATTTCGGCGGCGCCAATTTCGGCACTGTCACCTGTGGGGGGTGCGCTTTCAATGGCGGTAACCAATGGCGCGCCAATTTTTTCTAATAATCGTATTGCGAATGCTGAATCTGTGGTCATGGAATGTTTTGATACCCTGTTAACGCGTATAATATGCGTTCCACATTATATAGAGTTAAATAAGAAGGTAAATCATTTCATGCCTTCTTATTCTATAATACGCAAAATCGCCTGTAAATTAAGTGGGAAGATCGGCAATAATATCGGCCATATTGCTGGCGCGACCACGGATAATTTTAACCTTGCCATCTTTGCCACGATAAACGGTCATGGGGGTAACGTTGAATTTCCAATTTTGCATCAACATCAAATTGCGTTGAACGCCGTCTGTATTGATGTTGTTTTTGGCAGGCAACATGGTTTTTTCATCTAAATGGTCATACCACGCGGTTTTGGGGTCTGGGGATGCCAATAAAAATGCCGATTGTGCCAATGTTTCTTCACGAAACCCAACAGGCACCAATCGGATTTGAACCAACCCTTCATCGATATACCCCTCACGTAAATCTTCCATAAAACTGTGGCAATGGGGGCATTGTGGGTCCATAAAGGAATAAATCACAGGCGCATCTTTATCACCAAAGGCAATATAATTACTGTTTGAAACCTCTGAAAACATTTTTTCTGCGGGCGATTGATATTCAAAGGCCTCCGCTGTGTCTTGTTTTGCCGCATCTAATGATGTCTCAACAGGGCGATCAATTGCCAATGCATCCAAAACCCCATCATTTTGCGATTGTAAGGATCGCACCTGTTCAATAGTTACCATCGACCCATCTTTATCAAATAAAAGACCCATGACAAACCCTTGCCCATCGGGGGTAACGTAATGATATTGCTCTTGCCCTTGGAAGATTGAAATCCATCCTTGCATACCATGTTCCGTTCCTAAATATCGGATCTGCGCCCCGCGTTCGGCCAATACTTGTAGCGCTTCGGGGATGTCTGGGGTTTTTTCCTGCGCCATTAATGGCGATGCCATTGGCAGTGTGAATAAAGCAATAAGGACAAGGGTTAGATAACGCATGGAACATAAACTCCGATTTATTTGTTTCAAGATGGGTTAGATACTATATAATTCTACGCAACTTTGCTCAACAAATCAAAAAAGAAAGATTATACCCTATGGAAATCATCATACTTCTCGCAATTATCGCGGCGATTGGCGGGTTTATTGCCATTCTTTACAACCGCTTGGTGGCTTTACGCCAAAACCGCAATAATGCCTATGCCGATATTGATGTTCAATTGCGCCAGCGTTTTGATTTAATCCCAAATTTGATTGAAACAGTAAAGGGGTTTGCCGCCCAAGAAAAAGGGGTTTTTGAAGAAGTCACCAAAATGCGAACCAAGGTGCAAGATGCCGACACCCAAGGGGAGCGCCTGCAGGCCGAACAATTATTGGGCAAAGCAATGGTTAATGTCATGGCCGTTGCCGAAAATTACCCCGATTTAAAATCAGACCAAAATTTCCAAAAATTAATGGATGAGTTATCGGATATTGAAAATAAAATTGCCGCCGCGCGCCGTTTCTTTAACAATGCCACATCGGAATTAAACACCGCCATCGAACAATTCCCCGCCAATTTAATTGCAGGACCCTTTGGTTTTACCAAACAAGAATTTTACGAGGTGAGCGACGAAGAACGCGATGTGATGGAAACCGCCCCCGAAGTAAAATTTGGCTCTTAAAATTACTTTAACCCCTGTGCATATAAATATTAAGCATAAAAAGGATTAACATGGCCGTAAAAGCAACAGGCTTACAAACCCATATCTGGAACAATAACCTTAAATCTATTGTTTTAATGGGGGTTTATCCTTTTTTGATTGCTGCCATTATTTGGGCGTGTTCGGTCGCCTTTGGATATTTATCGGGATATGCGCCTGCCCCTGAACAGGCAACATTTTTTGCCTCAAACATCATTATGCAATATTGGCCGATGATTTTTGCAGGGGTTATTATTTGGTTTGTTATCGCCTATTTCTTTCATACCAAAATGATCCGCAATATGGCGCATTCGCACCCCGTTACCCGCGCTGAAGAACCCGAACTTTATAATCTTTTTGAAAATCTTTGTATCTCAATCGGTTTGAAAACGCCCCGCCTTGAAATTATTGAAAGTCATGCCCGCAACGCCTTTGCCAGTGGGATTAATGATAAAACCTTTACCGTAACCGTCACACGCGGGTTGCTTCAATCCCTATCAAAGGACGAGGTTGAGGGCGTATTGGCGCACGAGCTGACCCATATTGTTAATCGTGATGTACGTCTCTTGATTATCACCATTATTTTTACAGGAATGGTTGGATTTGCCGCGCAAATTGCATGGTCGCAATTACGGTATGGCCTATGGTTTGGTGGGACAAGCCGTTCGAAAAAGGGCAATGGTGGGGGTATATTTATATTATTTGCCATTGTTGCCATTCTTTGGGTTGGGTATTTTGCCACCTTATTTACCCGATTTGCCTTATCACGCCGCCGTGAATTTATGGCCGATGCGGGCGCGGTACAAATGACCAAAAACCCCGATGCCATGATGCGCGCATTAATGCGTATTGCAGGCAAAGATCAAATTCCAAAAATTCCGGGCGATATTGCCATGATGTGTATTGAAAATCGCGTTCCCTTTATGGGGTTATTCGCCACCCATCCGCCCATCGAAAAACGTGTAAAAATGCTATCCAGCACAACGGGATTTCATGTCCCCGAGCTCCCACAATTAACGCCCTTTCACGCGCCCCGTACCGCGCGGAATGATGCCTTACACCCACCGATGGAAAAACGTGAAAATTGGACAACCCGCCAACGTTTTAAATCAAGACGCAATGCCAATCCGTGGGGTAAGTAAGCTTTTTTTAAAGCTCAAGGGTCGCAGGCGACCTACGCTTGCATCTGTTTAATTTTAAGATTTAATGCCCAATCACATATTTATTATATGCGGCCATAACGGGTCCATCCGCCTGAGGCTTACATTTTTTAAGAAAAAAGCGTAAAAAACGTAACTTTCGTCATAATTATGTCGAACTTGTGTGTCAGGGTAATAGTTGTTATAAATATTGCGTTTATTAATTCTTTTAAAGGAGAAAACAAAAAATGGAACCATCACGTTTTGGTGATACAACACAAACCCAAACCACCCGTATGAGCGCAGGGTTGCGTAAACATATGAACAGCATTTATACCAGAATGTCTGCTGGTGTTTTGGTAACCGCATTGGTTTCCCTTGTCGTTGGGACAAGCCCGATGTTATTTAATTTATTTATGGGTGGCCCACAGGCATATATTGTTATGTTTGCCCCCCTTGCCATCATCTGGTTTGGGTTTAGACCCGAAACGATGAGTGCCTCAAAACTAAAACTCGCATTTTTTGCCGTCGCAGTTGTTTACGGTATTAGTTTTGCGTCTATTGCCGTTATGGCAACAGCAGACCCATCATTCGCCGTCACCGTGGCAAAGGCATTTTTTGTTGCCACGGCTATGTTTGCGGGTTTAAGCATTTTGGGATACACAACCAAAAAAGATCTAAGCGGTATGCAGACATTTTTATCTATGGGTATCATTGGTTTAATTGTTTTGGGTGTTATTAATCTTTTTGTACAAAGTTCAATGTTGTCAAACTTGGTCGCAGGGGCGGGAATTTTATTATTCTCTGGCTTAACTGTTTTCCAAACACAACAGATGAAACAAATGTATCACCCCAATAATTCGCCAGAAATTTCATCCCGTTATGCGTGGGCAGCGGCGTTAAACTTGTTCATTGCCTTTATTGCAATGTTTCAATATATCTTACATTTTATGAACCAAAGATAAGGGTTTATGCCACATATTAATTCTTAAAAGTTCCTTTATTAAAAGGGGCTTTTTTTACGCCTGATGCGTAAGTCTTTCAAAAGTAAGGATAAAAACTTAAAAATATTTGACGCTTATCTTCTCTTGCCCAATACTTCATTTAATGAATTAAAATGAAAGAAAATAAATGTTAAATGAATTTAAAAATTTTATTGCCCGTGGCAATGTCATGGACATGGCGGTTGGTATTATCATCGGTGCGGCGTTTACCGCAATTGTAACTTCGCTGGTTAAAGACCTAATTAACCCCATCATTGGGGTATTTACAGGCGGTATTGATTTTAGCGCGATGTACTTCAATTTATCCGACACAGAATATGAAACATTAACTGCCGCACAAGAAGCCGGCGCAGCCACATTAAATTATGGTATGTTTATCAATGCGCTCATTAACTTCCTAATCATTGCATTTGTCGTGTTTATGTTGGTAAAAGGCGTGAATAGAATTAAAGAAGCCGCAGAAGATCCAAAGCAAGTTGATGCCCCACCCCCACCAAAAGATATTCAACTTTTGATGGAAATCCGCGATTCATTAAAGAAATAAGCTTATGATAAGTTAATCTTATTAAATCTCTCAGTGGTACAATTATACGTTAAGGTGTGGTTGTACCATTTTTCTATTGATGTAAATTTTTAAAAGGATCTACCATGCTTAAAACAATTTTTTCTCAAGATTTAAGAAAATCATTTTTTATAGCGTGGGGTATTGCGCTTTTAATTACAATTATCGTTCTTGTTATTACAGGTCAAATTTATGGCGCCGCCGAAGCGAAACAGCTTTTACAATCCGTTCAAAAATCTAGTCTATATTATGGCTCTGCTTTAATTGCGTCTTCTTCAACAATTTTGGCTCTGATGCTAACAATTTTAAGTTTAACGCATAATAATCATGAAGACCCTTCCAAATCGGTGTTTTTAAAATTAAAAACCGTTGCCTCTTTATGTGTGTTTACATTTATTGGTGCGTTGGTCTTATTATTAATTATCAGCTTTCCAGTCTTAGAATTTGAAAAAATCCCAGCACATTGGTTTGAATTTGTTTACTACGCTTTTTGTGTTTGGAATGGTATTTTGGCGGGTTTAATGTTGAGTGTTATTTTAATTTTAAAAGAAACAACCCTAAATTTGATTGGCTATCTCTCCCCCGATTTTGATGAAGATGGTGAGGAAACATAAGCGTCCAAATTAAATTTTTACTTGAAACTACTAAAATTATATATATTGTGCAGTAATTAAATACCTTATGTGACCCAACACAAAAAATTTAAGGGGCCTTAGCTCAGCTGGGAGAGCGCTTCGCTGGCAGTGAAGAGGTCAGCGGTTCGATCCCGCTAGGCTCCACCAATTTCCTCACATTATATCTACGTTGGATTATCAAAACTAGGCAAAGATAGCCCACCGCTTTCTTTAAAAGTGCTTATTTGTGTAAACACAAATAAGAGGGTTCGATCCCGCTAGGCTCCACCAATTTCTCCACATTATATCTACGTTGGATTGTCAAAAACAGGCAAAGATAGCCCACCGCTTCTTTTTAAAATGTGCTTATTTGTGTAAACACAAATAAGCGGGTTCAATCCTGTATTATTGAATCATTCCAAGGGCGGATATGGGTGGATCATTCTTATCAAGATGGATGCAAAATTTGCTTTTCTTTTCCCGTGAATACAGTACAACCAAATGAACGCGTTTACATTGGGTAAACTCATAACAAAGCTGTACTCTTATGATATCCAGATTAAAGGTTAAAGAATTTGTTGAAGGTCAATTTGCCATTCGGTTTATTACCGCCCTTATTTTAATTAATGCCGTAACTTTGGGGCTGGAAACAGACCAATCCATTATGGATAAATATGGCACTATTCTTCTTACCATTGATAATATCATCTTATCCTTTTTTGTGGTTGAGATTGCCTTAAAATTATATGCCGACCGACTATCATTTTTTAAATCGGGATGGAATGTTTTTGATTTTATTATTGTGGGTATCGCGCTTGTCCCCGCCAGTGGGCCGCTGTCGGTCTTGCGAGCCTTACGTGTATTAAGGCTTTTGCGCCTGCTTTCCATTGTGCCGCAATTGCGCCGCGTAATTAATGCGATTGGCTATTCTATCCCTGGCATGATGTCGGTCATCAGTGTTTTGATGCTGCTCTTTTATGTATCTGCCGTTCTGACGACAAAATTATTTGGCACACATCCCGACCCACAAATGGAAGAATGGTTTGGTACAATCGGTAGTTCCGGTTATACCCTATTTCAGATTATGACATTGGAAAGCTGGTCGATGGGTATTGTACGCCCCACGATGGAAATTTTCCCTTTTGCGTGGGTGTTTTTTGTACCTTTTATTATTATTACCAGCTTTGCGGTTTTAAATTTATTTATCGGTATAATCGTCGATGCCATGTCGATGGCCCAAGAAGAGCCGCGCCAGAAAAGCACGCAAGAAATTAAAGATTTTACCTCTGATGAGATGGTACATATACATGAGCGGCTCGATATCTTACATAAAGAATTTTTATCGTTACAAAAAATCTTGCGCAAAAAATAAAACTAACCGTTTTTTGTGGATTTTAATTGAAATGATGGATGAGCCATGATTTTCTCCTTTGTAAAAATAATTATGGTAATTAATATTTAAGTATGGTATATAATCCTTAGAATTTACAACGCTTTCTTTTATACAGCGCATGGCGCATCGCCTGAAGTTTAGGTAGAATAAAAGAGAGAAAATCATCAAGGAAGAAACACTATGATAAAATTTATTTATTTTTCAATGGCCGTTGTTGCCTTCTCTTTTCTAATTGTTCCTTTATTCGGTGGAATTGCGGCAGAACGTAATAAGATTGATATTCGCCCTGTACAATTTTCTGATAACCAAGTGCCATCACAAGATGAATTATCATTTGATGAAATTTATGCCTTAGCCAATGAAGAAAGTTTTGATCCACAAAGCTTAAATAACATTGCCCCTGCGGCGGGGAATGCGGTTGCTGAACCTTCATACCCCAATGATTTTTCAAACCAAGTAAAACCACAGGCTCACCCTGCGTTTTAATTGGTTACATCAAAACGCATTACAGGAAAATAAAAAATATTAAGCAAAAGTGGGCGTTGGGGGTGTAGCAGTGCTAATATGCTCGGGTTGATTAATACTTATATCTGCAGACGCTGATTGATATTCCATTTGGCCAATTACACTCTCTATTTGCGCCTCAACACTTTCAATACCTTGCCTTTCAAGTGCCGATTCCATTTCTTGCTGCGCTTGAGCTACTGATTGGTTAACTATGGCATCATAGGCATCTTTATGAGCGTGCATTGCGCCACTATCATCAAATAAACTTGATTGGGGAACTGTGGTTACCATTATTCCTCCATCGGGAGCAACAATTGTATATGTTTTTACAGTTATTCCCCCTAATTGACCTTCATGATAATCGATCCCTGGTGCCGCAGGATTGCCAGCTGCGTCAACCGCTCCATCAAGTGCTTTGATCCCTTTTTTCAGGATGTTCATATCATCTACAGTTTGCCTCAAACTTCCACCTAACAGACCAGCAGGATTAATTCCACCGCTCATTATTACATTTATCGCACTATTTTTCGCAACATCTTGCAAATTTATTTCATGATTTGCATCACCATGTTTTAATTGGTTAATAATTTTCATAGAAGTTTCACCTAGCCCAATAGATGTTATTCCTTTTGCCAAAAGACCATTTAAGCCTGTCATATCATTGCTCCTTTTGTATAAATCACAATAACTTAAAATTATTAACAATAAGTTTACATATTAATGAATTAAAGCTTTTTGGGCAATAAAATCCAATATTGTCCTTTTGATTTCATTTCCCCTGCCATTTGTTCGGCATTACCGCCATACCCCCAAAAGAAGTCACCCCGCACGGGACCACGTATTGCGCCCCCTGTATCTTGGGTTACCATTAAACGGTTTATGGTTGGTGCCGATGGATTGGGGTTTTCCGCGCTCAACCAAATTGGCGCACCATAGGGGATAAGTGATTGGTCAATCGCCAAAGACCGCATGGGGGTTAAGGCCACCCCTTGCCCGCCAATTGGCCCTTCGCCTGTTATTTCGCGAAAGAAAACATAAGATTTATTGGTGGTCATAATTTCACGCGCTTGGCTTGGGTTTGCCGCCAGCCATGCACGGATGGATTGCATCGAAACATTTTCCTTGGTCAAATGCCCCCGTTTAATCAACTCTTTCCCAATCGCATAATAAGGATGACCATTTTGCCCCGCATACCCAACCCGCATGGTTGATCCATCGGTTAATGTGACAACACCCGACCCCTGAATTTGTAAGAAGAAGGCATCAACCGCACTATCCACATAAACCAATGATTTATCTTGCGCGGGTGGCAATTGACCATCAATAATTTGTGCATGGGTTTCATAAGGTTTTAAATTCCCCCCAACAATACGCCCTGCAATACGTTGTCCTTTTAATTCATCCCTAAAATCACCCAACTGTACCATGACCAAATCATCGGGACGCAGACGAAGGGGAATTTGATACGCGCCTGTTTTTACGCGTGATCCACGAAGCCCTGCCTCATAATATCCGGTAAATAACCCTTCGGTATTATTGTTATTTGCCACCTGATATGGAATAAAATTTTGTTCAAAAAACTGGCGTATCGCTGTGGGGTTTGTTTGGTTAATATCGGCAAATCGGCGGCATGCAATTTGCCATTCTTGTGCCTTACCAAATCTTGGATTTTTACCGATTAAATTTTGTGATGGCCTTTTTAATATTGGGTCACAACTACGGTTATATGCCCTTGCAAAATCTACAAAATCTTCACGACCCCATTGTGGTAAATCACTATATGTTGCTGCAGACAATAATAAATTATCAGGTAGATCATCCAAGGATATATCTGATGGTGTTTTTTGTGATTGCTGAACGCTTGATCCGCTACATGCGCTTAACATTATTATAACAACCAGCGCACCACATATATTTTTTATCATTATATTGTAATTTCTATTTTGTTCTGCCTGCATCGGGGACGGGTGTTTTATGATCTTCTTCTTCATCATCGCGTGTTTCATATAAAAACCATTCTGGCCCTGTTGCATTTTCGGGCTGACCAAAAACCCAGATATCGACCATTTGGGTAATTTTGTCAGGGGTGCCTGAAATAATTTCACCGTCTTTATCGCGAATTACGCAAATCTCATTCGCATAAAACCGAACCGTGATAAAGAAAATTTCATTTTTGATAAAGGCTTCAACAATATCCATCCGTTCAATTGATTGCACTTGGGTGGACACAACCTCGCCTTTCTCCTGACGCGCTTGAATGGCAGATTTAAATCCATCATATACAGGCTTATCCAATAAGTTTTCCAATGTATCCAAATCACCATCGGCAAATGCCTCAATAATCATCGGGAATGCGTGTTCTGCGCCGTTGATAAAATGACCTAAATCAAAATCAGGTTTGGTAATGGCAATATCATCCAAATTATTTTGCGCGGTTTTATTATCAAAAAACACATGGCGCGGCAGCGATAAGTTTTCCCCTGACAAGGCATTTAACTTCACAATATTATCTTCCAAGCGATTTGATTTTTTGGTGATGGGCGATAAAAAGCTCTCCGAGCTGGTATCATCGGATTTTTTGGCCTCGCGGGCTTTGAACATATCTTCACGTTTTTCATCGTCATCATCATCGGTTTGACCCAAAATAGATTTTAACCAAAAAACAAGTCCCGCTGCGATTATGATATATAGAAGAAGATCGGCGCTCATGAATAACTCTCTTTATTTATTACTGTAAAATAGTTATAAAGCACCTTTACAGTAATGAAAAGAAAAGACGTTTTAAGAATGCCGTTTTTAGTATTATTTATTTTAATTCCTATCGCCGAGGTGTACGCCTTTTTGGCCGTGGGTGATGAGATTGGTATCCTAAACACCCTATTGCTATGTATTGTAACCGCCTTTATTGGTGGATATTTGGTAAAACGACAGGGAATTGAAACATTATTTAACGCGCAAAAGAATTTACAGGGTGGAAAATTACCTGTTCAACAGTTATTTGATGGGTTTTGCCTTATCATTGCAGGCGCATTGCTGCTTACCCCTGGTTTTGTAACCGATATAGCAGGGTTTTTATTGCTTTTACCGCCATTTCGCCAATTTTTAAGTCAAAAACTATCAAATTCAGATAGATTTAAGGTTTATACTGGTAAGAATACCCCCAAATCAGATGATAATACCATCGAGGGCGATTTTGAAATTGTTCAAGAAACAGTTGAAAATGACCCTGAAACCCTAGAGAATACAAAAAACAAAAAATAAGAGATTAAAATGACTGATACCCCAAATGATGTAATTGATAATAATGAAGATGTTGGTGATGTAGCAAAAGCCCCCCTGATGATTCACAAACAATATCTAAAAGATCTATCATTTGAGAATCCAAATGCCCCTGCGGTTTTCCTTCAAACCCAAGAACGCCCCGTGATGGACATGAATATTGGAATAGACGTACAGCGTTTGGAAAATGATGAGTATGAGTATTATTATGAAGTATCTTTAAAAATCACTGCCAATGCGACACAAAATGATAAAGCGATGTTTTTGTGTGAAATCACCTATTCTGCCGTTTTATCCATCAATAATATGGATGAAAAGCATCATCAAGCGCTCCTTTTTGTGGAAGTACCGCAGCTGATTTTCCCCTATGCGCGTCAAATTATCTCAGGCGTGACAAATTCGGGTTCTTTTATGCCGTTGCAACTTGCCCCTGTTGATTTTAGGGCGATGTTTATCAAACGTTTTGCCAAAAATTCAGAAAAGACTGAAAACGCTGCCTAAATTGGGCGTTTGTTATTAAATTAAAAGCTTTTTACCCTAAAACCCCTGTGATAGAATAATTCACAGCTTTATACACATGTTTATCCCCATGTAAATTTTGTGTTGGCTTTCGTATTCTTTGTTATTTCAATAACAACTCCCACCTGATATGCGCCAATTCTGGCTGCATACTGCCATAACCCATTATTAACCTTTCGCATGGTATGATGTGAAAGGGATTTTAAGCTTATAAAAGGGGCAAGTTCATGAAGAACTGGACACACATGTTTTTTAGTAGAAAAAGCAAAAAACAACATCAACCACTCGTTGCTGAATCAGGGAATGTTTTTCTTATGCTTTTTGGTGCCGTTGCCATGGTTGGTGTGTTGGGTGCCTCCACCATGACCGTCCTGCGCGGTCCTGTTAAAACCATGTCCCAAGTTACCAAACGAACACTTGCCGAAAACAATATGATGGCCACCGCCAAAATTGCCGTGGTTATGGCATCACAGAATGCCAGCGCCGATTGTGATGCTGATGATTTTGTTGAACCCGACCCATGGGTCAATCCCATAACAGGCTTTACAGGCGGGGGTACTATTCCCGCAACAATTGGGGTCACCAGACAAGACCCTTGGGGGAATGAATATGGATATTGTGTGTGGGATCATGGAACAATTGATGACAGTGGATGTGGCGGTACATTACAAAATCGTCTAGCGGGCGATGGGGTAAGCCCAACCGTCACAGATTATGTTGTTGCAATTGTTTCTGCAGGTGCAGATGGCTCTTACCAATCCACTTGTCAAGATTACACAGGGTCTGGAACTCAGGTCACAAGAAATGGCGATGACATCGTTTTTGGCTATAGCTACCAAGAAGCGGCAAATATCGCAGGCGGATTATGGACAGAACAAGGTGCATCAACAGCGCGAATTTCACGTGACTTAATTGTTGATGATGGTGCATCCACCCCAGTAGAAACACTTAATTTTACCGCATCCTCTGGTGATTTTAGAGTCAGTAATTCTGGTGAATTTCCAATCTTAAAAACAGATAATATTCAAGGCGTTGGTGGAACCACTAGTAACATTACGATCGATAATCCAATCATTGTTACAAACAGTATTACAGCATCAGGTGATATTTCAGGCGCAGATTTAATTGCCAGCGCCAATGCAGATATCACTGGAACATTAGATGTCACAGGTTTATCAACACTTGGGACTTTAAATTCAGGCGCAACAACAGCGGCATCATTAAGCTCAAGCGGCACACTGAATGTCACAGGAATTTCCACTTTAACAGGCAACACTACTGTGGGCGGAGATCTGTCTGTCGGGGGGACATTATCTCTTACCAATTTAACAGTTCCTGAGGATACAATACTTGGCACAACCACAGGCGATAATATTGCCCTTAACGGGTCAATAACAACTGATGTTTTAATGAGTAGTGGAAATCTAACATTAACGTCGGGTAATGCAACAATTGGGGGAACCTTATCAGCAGGCAACACAACCCTTAATGATTTAACGGTAAATGGTGCCTTAACAACCGCATTAAACGCAGGTGGATTTGGGATAATAAGTTTATTAGACCCTTCAAACCCCCAAGATGCGGCAACAAAAATTTATGTCGATACCGAAATCACAGATGCTATGGCTTCTGGCAGTGTTACTGAAGATGACCCATTTGTCGAAGATGTTCTTAACACTGGTGATCTTTGTATTGGTAAGGCAGGTAATATTGTAGGTTGTGATGTCACTGCCGTTACGGCATTTGAAACCGACCCAACAATCAGCTCGACCCTCACATCGGGTGAACTTTGTACATGGAACGGCACGCAAATTCAATGTAACACCGCAACAGCCGCCGTTGGCGCCGCAGGTGTTTGGACAAACAACACAAATAGCATTAACTACGAAAATCAATACATTATTAAATCAGGTCAAACATCAACAACAGCGCTTCTTGATGGCGATGGTACTCGCGCCTTTTATGACCCGAACAAAGGCGCATTTCGTGGGGGAACAATTTTAGGCGGGAATGACGCATGGGCGGATGCCAATGTTGGTAATAATTCATTTGCTTGGGGTGAGAATGCCGAAGCTAGTGGTATAAACTCTATTGCATTAGCGAGGGGATTAGCAACTGGTAATAACTCTATCGCTTTGGGTGGTGCTAGAGCAACAAATAATGATACTGTTGCTTTAGGTTGGAATGTAACCGCAAGTGGACCTTATTCAACAGTTATTGGTACTGACTCCGCCGCCTCTGGTGCATTCGCTAGAACATTTGGCCGTAATTCACATGCGGCTGGACTCAACTCTACTGCTATTGGTCAAGGAATAAGAGTAAATGGTGACTATAGCATGGGCTTTAGCATGGGAAATAACGGTTTTGCCACCGCTGCCAGAGTTTCAGGTGCAGAATCAGCCGCGTTTTTCTTTGGCATTCAAAATAGCGAAGACATCACCGCAACAAATGTCCTTGCGCTTGAAGGTGGCTCACTCCTCCTCTCCAACGATTCTGGAACCGCGTGTGCGGCGGATAAAGCGGGCGCATTGCGTCTGAATGCCACCGCAAACGGCCTTGAAATGTGTGATGGCGCAGGTACATGGACATCCACATTTTCTGGCGGCGGTGGTGGCTCGGTAAATGCAATTAATGATTTAACAGATGGTATAACGGATTATATCACTGATTTTAATATGTTTATGGGTAATGGTGCAGGCGTTGCAAATAATATAGGCGCGCAATTTAATTTTGCAATCGGTCAAAACGCTTTATCAAACAATACAACTGGGGGTTCGAATTTTGCCCTTGGGTATAACGCCCTTAATTCAAATGTTGGGAAAATTGAATCAACTGCCATTGGCTTTGAAGCAATGCGTTATGCCGATAATTCTACTGCTAATACAGATACACAAAACACGGCGGTTGGTTATCGCGCCATGATGGGGTCTACAACCGCATCTGCAAATACAGGGCGTTATAATACCGCAATCGGCCACGAATCTTTATTAGATCTTACATCAGGGGGATTCAATACTGGATTAGGGCAAGGAAGTTTAAAAAGAAATACAACGGGATCAACAAATGTTGCGATA
The DNA here is from genome assembly GCA_963803555.1 of uncultured Alphaproteobacteria bacterium. Taxonomy (GTDB): domain Bacteria; phylum Pseudomonadota; class Alphaproteobacteria; order Micavibrionales; family Micavibrionaceae. Next base: position 479,708 of record CAWDMZ010000001.1, read on the forward strand.
GGTGGGGGTGCCTTGTTCAACAATATTGATGGGAACAGAAACACAGCCGTTGGTACCTATAGTATGTTGTCAAAAAATGGTGGGAATAATAATACTGCCGTAGGTTATCGCTCTCAACAAGGAAATTCTAGTATAAATACTGAGAATTCAAGTCTTGGCGCTTATTCTATATACAGACCAACAACAGGGTCCTACAATACTGCGGTAGGCCTAAGCTCTCTAAGGGGAATAACCACTGGTAACAATAATATTGCATTTGGTTTTCAGGCGGGTAATTCAATTACCACAGGTAATGATAATATTATTATCGGATATAATACTGATGCTTCATCTGCAACTGCGTCGGAAGAATTGAATATTGGTAATTTAATTAAAGGCGATATTGGCACCACATCAACCGACCCGCGCATTGGAGCCCCAAAATATTGCGACGAAAACCTAGCCAACTGTTTTATCGCCACTGATGTTTCGGGTGGTGGTGCTCTAACCACAGATCGTATTCAAGATTTAGATAATAATACATATATTGATGTTGATACGAGTAATGACGGTCTTAGCGATTCCATAGATTTTAACTTAAATGGCTCAACTAGATTTAGCTTAAGTGGGCCAAATGCAAGTTTAGATGGTCGATTATTTGCTAGAACTACAAATGGTTTGAGCGCGGCGTTTAAGGCGACCTCTGTACCTGTTGGAAGTGGACCATTTTTATTATTTCAGTATAGCGGAATCGATATTGATTCAGGAACCATTGGCTTCCCAAGGGAGGCAGGTACCCGTGATAGCTCTTTTGCCGTTAGTACAGCAGATAACGGCTCTATTTCTGAGAAATTTAGGGTTACATCCAACGGGGATATGGGCATCGGTTTAACGGAACCCTATTCAAAATTGCATGTTGATGGTGATTTACTTTTATCAAATTCCGCAACAATATGTGGTGCCAACCAAGCAGGCGCATTGCGCCTAAATGCCACCGCAGACGGTCTTGAAATGTGTGATGGCGCAGGTACATGGACATCCACATTTTCTGGCGGTGGTGCAACAGGCGGTTCAAGTCTAAATGACTTAACAGATGTTCTATATGATATTACGACTAATTTTGATGGAGATGGTAATGATGATGATGATAATTTATTTATTGGACATACTGCCGCCGCCTTAACAACAGGAACACAAAATATTGTTATCGGATCATTATCAGGCAATGCAATAACTGAGGCTTCAAGAAACTTAATCGCAGGATACCAAGCAGGTCGATCACTGACCACAGGAGGGGATAACGTATTTTTAGGTGGCGATGCAGGTGAAAATAATACGACTGGCGATCATAATGTTTTTGCTGGTAACGACGCCGGCCAAAATAATATTTCAGGCAGAAAAAATGTTATGATTGGGTACGATACAGGGCATGAAAACACAAGTGGTGATTTAAATGTATTTATTGGTAGTGATAATGCAATAGCCAATATATCAGGTAGTCGTAATGTTTATATTGGGCAGCAAGCAGGTCAAAATTTAACGACAGCCAGTGACAATGTTTTTATTGGTCAAGATGCAGGAAGAGACACAACCACAGCAAGTCAATCTGTATTTATAGGACAACAAGCGGGACTTAATGCAGGCAGTAGCAATACCTTTTTAGGGTTTTATTCTGGACGATCTGCTTTAGGAACAGGAAATATAGCCATGGGGCATCGCTCGGCTCAAAGCCTTTCTTCTGGATCAAATAATGTATTCTTAGGGAACTCTATTGCTTCAACTTTAACATCTGGAAGTAGTAATATTTATATCGGTAGTGGTGTAGATTCTTCCGCAGCAACGGTTTCTGAAGAATTAAATATTGGGGATTTGATTAAAGGGGATATTGGCACAACATCAACCGACCCCCGCATCGGCGCGCCAAAATATTGCGATGAAAATCTTGCCAATTGCTTTATCGCTACCGATGTTTCGGGTGGTGGGGCTTTAACCATAGATCGTATTCAAGATTTAGATAACAATACTTATATTGATGTTGACGATAGTAATGATGGAACAAGTAATGCAATTGAGTTTTATTCGGGCGGCGTAAGAAGAATGGCATTAGCTGGCAATTCTCTTTCTTTGAACGGTCGTTTATTTACCGAAACAACAAACACTACAAGTGCTGTTTTTAAGGCAACAGTAGTAAATGTAGGAGCAGGACCCTATATAAGTTTTGGTTATGAAGTTGGTGCCGCAGATTTTAATTCCGGTAATATGGGTTTTGTTAGAGAAGTTGGTGGTGGAGATAGCGCATATGTTTTGCGTGTTGCGAAAAGTAATTCTCTTTCCGAAAGAATGAGAGTGACTTCAGATGGAGAAGTTGGCATTGGAACAACAACACCATCAGAAGTTTTAGACGTTGATGGAAGTATTAATGTTTCCGCATCCAATGGATATAAGCATGATGGACAATTTATTTATACGGATAAAACAAATGCCATAGGACAAACAACACAATTCCTTGCCAATCGACAGGCGGCACCTAGCTTTGATGCATCGGCTACATCTCCTGGACGTAATTTAATAATCGGTGATTTTGCTGGTGAAGGTATGGTTAATTTTCACTCTAATACTTTTATTGGCGAAGGAAGCGGACGTAATGTTGATACTGGAAATGAAAATACTTTTATAGGACAAGCCGCGGGGGAAGGTCTTAGATCTGGTAACGAAAATATTTTTATTGGTAGGCGTACTGGTTATATGACTACCACTACTGGAGATAGTTCCGATAACGTTTTAATTGGTAATAATATCGGTTCTGGAACTGTTGATAGTATATTTAACAATGTCATTATAGGCAGTAAAGCCGCTAGCGCTGTGACAACAGCATCTCGAAATATTCTTATTGGTAAAGATTCTGGGGATTCTATTACAACCGGAACAGATAATATAATTATTGGGTATAGTACCGATGCCTCATCTGCAACCGCTTCCGAAGAATTAAATATTGGGGATCTAATTAAGGGTGATATCGGTACAACATCAACCGACCCCCGCATCGGCGCGCCAAAATATTGCGATGAAAATCTGGCCAATTGTTTTATTGCTACTGATGTTTCTAGCAATAATGCTGGCGGCGCAGACACGCAAATTCAATTTAACAATGCTGGCACATTAGATGGCGATGCGGCCTTCACGTGGGATTCAACCAATGATATTTTGGATGTAAATGGATCAATCAATGCACAAACACGCATAACCTTGGGCCAAACCACGGGCGCCGCCGCACCAACATACCCTAGCCCCGCAGATTTATGGAGTAACGGTACTGGCGATGACATTTATTACAACACTGGCACCACACCACAGGTTGGTATCGGCACAACAACACCGGCCGAAGCCTTAGACGTTGTTGGGAACATTCAGTATTCAGGAATTTTGGTTGATGCATCCGACCGCCGATTGAAAGAGAATATTACCCCCCTTGATAACAAGACAATTTTATCGCGGATTGAACAAATCGACACCTACTCATTCACTATGATTGGGGACAGCAAAAAACAGATGGAGTTTGGTGTTATCGCCCAAGAATTGGAAAAAATATTCCCCGAATTGGTAACCGTTGCAAATGACGAAATGAAAACCCGACATGTTAATTATGTTGGCTTTATCGCGCCCTTAATTGAATCAACCAAGCAATTAAAAATAGAAAACGATATTTTAAAGGCCGAACTTTCCACCCTAAAAAACAATCAAGAACAAATCTTACAAGATATGGCAGAGATAAAATCTATAATGGGTATAAATTCAGCCAAGGGCGCAAAATTTAATTCTTATCTTTTATTACTCTCATTAATAATTGGTGGCGGAATAATGGTTGCCTTTTCACGTCGACAAAAAGTTATTAGCGGTAAGGAAGTTTAATTTAAATGCGATATCGCCTTATCCTTTATTTTTTAACGATCTCTTTTGTGATGATAATATCATCTAACGCGCATGCCTGCACCAACCCTGCGGGGTCAGCGGGCGAGACAATTTACAATAAAGATTACAGCGTAATGCAATATTGCGACGGCACGAATTGGGTAGGGATGAGCAATGTTGACACAGGGCTAGTCGGTCATTGGCGACTAGATGAAACCAGCGGCACAACTGTAGTTGACAGTTCAAAAAATTCTTATACAGGCACAATGATAAATGGTTTAGATGCCGCCAACAGCAATATAACTGGCCCTTTTAATACAGCCCTTAGTTTTGATGGAATAGATGATCAAATTTCTGTATTTGATGGATGGTTACATTTTGAAAAAAGTTTTACTGTTAGTTTTTGGATTTACATTAAAGATCCAGGAGCCAGAACAATGGATATATTGGGCACCTATACGGGAGCAGGCGGAAATAATTTACAATTTGGTGTAAATGGGCACTCAGAAAGAATTTATTTAGGTATGCATGGTTTTGGGATACAACATCAAGATACAAACGAGCTTTATAATCAATGGCATCATTTTGTATTTACCCGAAATGTAAATGGAAATTTAGAAATTTTTAAAAATGGTGTGTCTGTATCAAATAATAGTGCGGGCCCCATCGGTTCATTCATATTAAGCAACAATGATAACTTAAATTTCGGGGAGGGCGGCACAGGCAATGTAATATTTAATGGTGGTTTAGATGAAATTCGTATCTATGATCGTATCCTCTCCCCCGCTGAAATTTCCGCCTTTTATGAATCAGGCCGCGACCGTGGATTGGTTGGCCATTATAAAATGGATGAAACCTCAGGATTGACAGTATTTGACAGTACGGTTTATGGTAATAATGGAACAATATTAGGCGGTTCAACAGGTATTTCTTATAGCAATCCATCCCCTACTGGAACAGCAATTGATTTTCCTAATACACCTTCTGATTATAGAGGTCGTCGTGTAGAGATACCAAATATTTTCCCTACTGGTCCTTCCTCTCCCTTTACAATTTCAAGTTGGATTAAAAGAGAAAGTTCCTCGCAAAGCCTTTTTAATAATGGAACTCAATCTACAAAACAATTTATTATTCACAGTAATATTAGAATTGAAGATCTTTCTGGTTGGTATGATAGACCCTCAAGTGCAACTAAAATAAATGATCAGTGGGATCATATTTCTATTGTTTATGATGGGGCTAATATTAAAATTTATAATAATGGTTTGTTATCTGATAGTCGTTCTCGAACATTAAATTTAACTGAAACAACATTTCTATTTGGTAGTAAAGGCGGTGCATCTGGAGATGGTGGTGCTGATTTTGATGATGTACGACTATATAATCGTGCACTTTCTGATGATGAAATCCAATCAATTTATCAACAACGTTTCAAAAGCTGTGCTTCCCCCGATGGGCACGAAGGGGACACAATTTATAATAATACCAATAATGTAATGCAGTATTGTAATGGAACATTTTGGGCGGCCATGGGCGCAGCGGGCGATGGCGGTGCAGGGTGCACTGGCCCCATCGGCGCGGCAGGCGACCTGATTTATAATGACAGCTTTAATGTAATGCAATATTGCGAAGGCGACACATGGATGGCAATTGGAAAGTAATAAAATATGTTAAAAAACAAAAATAACTTTAAAGGGTCTTTTACGATGTCAAAAAAAATTCAAATATTCTTGTTTGCTTTTACTATCATGTTTGGTGCGCAAAACGCACACGCCCAATGTACTGGACCAGCATCAAGTGAAGGTGGCATTGATTACAGCACAACCATCAATGACCTGATCGTTTGCGACGGCACAAATTGGCAAACCGCAGGGTACACTGGCGGTGGAAGTGGACTATTCACCGACAACACAACCCACATAAGCCGTGAAGGGTTTCACATTATTGATGCGGGGCAAACAACAACAAGTACAGGATTTGATTTAGATGGAGTACGTGGATTTTATCACAGTGATAAAGGATCATTTCGTGGTGGATCAATATCTGGTAGCAATGATGCATGGCAAGAAGCAAATATTGGTCTTTGGTCATTTTCATGGGGCCTTAATTCACAAGCAAGCGGTGGATATAGTATTGCCTTGGGAAACAATGCTAATGCAACAGGCAACTCAAGCTTTGCAGCCGCAAATTCTACAGCAAGTGGATCAAACAGTGTCGCTATGGGGAACTCTCTAAGTAGTGGAAGTGCATCTACTGCTCTTGCTTCTGGAAGAGCTGAGGGCAATTTATCTACAGCAATAGGTCAAGGTACTAATTCATTTGGTTTTAGGTCAATTGCAATTGGTAGCGAGGTTACAGCAGGGAATTTTACCGCTCAAACAAACAATTCAAATACAGGCGTTGGTAATTATTCTATGGCTTTTGGATTGGGCGACTCTGGTGCTACTAGTTTTTCATTTCCAAGATTGACTGGAAATGAATCTGTTGCATTTTTCTTTGGCAACCAAAGTAGTGCGAATATAGCCGCCACCAATGTCCTAGCCCTTGAAGGCGGCTCCCTCCTTCTTTCTAACGATTCTGGTACGGCCTGTGCGGCAAATAAAGCCGGCGCACTTCGTTTAAACACCACCGCTGATGGTCTTGAAATGTGTGATGGAACATCCACATGGAATGCCTTTCCTGCCGCAGGTGGAAGTGGTCTATTTACCGACAACACAACCCACATCACCCGCGAAAATTTTCACATTATTGATGCCGGTCAAAATTCTACCACAGCAGGATTAGATGGTACTGGAACACGTATGTTTTTTGATCCAAATAAAGGAGCGTTACGAGGCGGTGTTAATATAGGCGGAGATTCATGGCAAAACAGTAGGATTGGGAGTGGTTCATTTGCATGGGGTCGAAGCGCAGAAGCATCTGGAAGCTATAGTCTAGCCTCAGGTGATGGTACGTCAGCATCTGCGCCTGCATCTGTTGCCCTTGGTTACGACGTTGGTACAAGAGGTACTAGAAGCTTTGCAATGGGCCTTGCTTCTTATTCATTCGGTTACAACAGTTTTGCATTAGGCAATCGAACACAAACTGGTACAGGAACAGGACAAACAACAAATTCAAATAGTGGTGTCGGTAATCATTCCTTTTCATTTGGTGTGGGAAGTGCTACTTCAGGTTTTCGATCAAGAGTATCAGCTAACGAATCTGTAGCCTTCTTCTTTGGAGATCAAAGCGGCGAAGACATAACCGCGACAAATGTCCTTGCCCTCGAAGGTGGCTCGCTCCTTCTCTCTAACGATTCAGGAACGGCGTGTGCGGCGAATAAAGCAGGTGCATTGCGTCTTAATGCCGCCGCCAATGGTTTAGAAATGTGTGATGGCACATCCGCATGGAATGCTTTCCCTACGGCAGGCGGTTCAGGATTATGGACTGCAGGTACGGGAGATAGTATTTATTATAATACAGGAACATCTCCTTTTGTTGGAATTGGTATTAACAATCCTACAGAAAAGTTACATGTAAATGGAAATATAATAGCAGACGCTTATCTTCATACATCCGATCAAAATCTAAAAAATGACATAAAAATTGTGAGCGGCCTTGACCTTATTACCAAGCTTCGTGGTGTCACCTTTAGTTATAAGGAAGATGGTCGATTAAGTGCGGGTATTATTGCGCAAGATTTACAAAAGGTGCTTCCCCGCGCCGTCCATCAAAATGATAGTGGGTTTTTAACCGTTGATTACAACCAGCTTTTTGCGCCAATTATTGAATCTATTAAAGATCTTCATAAAATGGTACAAGATTTATCAGAGAAGATAAAATCAATATTTGATAAAGTGACAGCATTAGAAAATGAAAATGCTGCCTTGCAGAGCGAAGTTAAAATGTTGAAAAAGCAAAATCAGGATATTTTAAACCGCCTTGATGCGCTTGAAATATCACCGCAAACTTCCTCATCTGACCTTTCTTCGCAACCCGCAACATGAACAAAGGAATAGATATTATGAAATTTTTTCTTCCTTTGTTTGTAATAGCGCTGGTAAGTATTTCTCCAACCGCCATCGCTGCAGACAGTTATGTTGTGCCAAACGGGGGAAGCACCACCATTAATGAACATGGCGTATGTATGGGTATCGCCAATAACCATGCAACTGGCAATGATATTTTAGTACCAACAAAATCTGCCAATGAGTGGCATACAGGCGGCAGCTCATTTTTAGAAAATCTTCCTGCTAATCTGTTATCTTCCTCCCCCATTTGTACGCCAAATTCTTTGGTGAAGGGGAACGGCATTGAAAACTATATTGCTCAAGCTCGAAATATAAAAGTTGTAGGAAACTATGCTTATATAATTTCAAGCATTAAAATGTCAATATTTGATATTACAGACTTATCAAACCCTGTATATGTATCTCATTTAGAGGGGTTTTCCTCGGCTAACGGAATAGATGTTTCGGGAAATTATGCTTATGTTGCCAGTCCGGGAAATAATCGTTTGTATATAATTGATATTTCAAATCCAACATTGCCAGTTATTACTGGAAATCGCTTTATCAATGGTGTTTTTGAAGTAGCTGTATCTGGAAATTATGCTTATGCAACAAGTGAAATAGATGATTCTATGGTAGTTTTAGATATCACCAATCCTGGCTCAGCTAATATTGTTGGTAGTATCTCAAATACAAATCTAAATGGGGCCCGCGGTATTTCGGTCTCTGGAAATTATGCGTATGTTGCAGCTAGATTTAGTTCATCTTTAGTTGTTATAGATATAACAACACCAAGTAACCCAATACAAGCTGGTGTTGTAACAAATAGTAGTCTTATGTTTGGATTAAATGATGTTGATATTGCTGGGAATTATGCATACGTGGTATCTTCTGACAGGGATCGATTGTTAGCTATTGATGTTTCAACGCCTAGTGCGCCAACTATAGCTGGAAATATCACCAGCTCTACCCTTTTAAATGGGGCACATAGGATATCTGTATCTGGAAGTTATGCTTATGTAACATCTTTCTTTTCGTCAGGTGTTGCCATCATAGATATTTTAAATCCAAGCTCTCCTTCAATTGATAATGTTTATAACGATAGCTTTTCTAACCGCCCTTATGGTATTTTTACAACAGGGTCAGAAACCTATTTTCTTGAAACCGATGGTTTTTTCAATATTCTAGACACAACATCACCATCATCACCCCTTCTAAGCGGGCGCTATATTTCCGCTAATATTGGTAACGAAAAAAATCTTACAATCGTAGGAAATTATATATTTTCAACAAACTCTGCTAGTAATACTTTAAATATTTTTGATATTTCAGACCCTTCTAAAATTGATTTTATAGGTTTTTCAGAAACATCTTTATTAGGAGCATGGGATGTAGATGTAAACTCAGGATTAAATTATGCATTCGTTGCCCATAGATATGCTGATGCAATATCTATTCATGATATTAGCGACCCCACCGCACCTGCTATGATATCGTCACTTAGTGATATATCATTAAATGGCGCGATAGGTGTAAAGGTAATTGGAAATTATGCTTATGTAATTGCTTATGATAATTCTACCTTAACCGTGGTCGATATTTCGAACCCTTTGTCCCCTTCTATTGCCGGTTCAATTTCTAATGCAAGTATATCTAGGCCGTATGATATTGATATCGATGGAAATTATGCCTATGTAGCGAGTTTTTTGTCTAATAGTTTAACCATTATAGATATTTCAAACCCATTATCCCTTTCTGTTTCCGGGTCAATTTCAACTGTAGATTTAAACAGGGCGTCTGGAGTTGACGTTGATGGAAATTATGCGTATGTAGCAAGTTCAACTGCCAACAGCTTAACCGTTATAGATGTTTCAAACCCGTCTTCCCCAATACAAACTGATACAATCTCAACCGCCAGTATAAATCAAAGTGTAAGTGTGTCTGTAGATGGCAATTACGCCTATGTTGCATCTGAATTATCTGACAGCATTACTGTAATTGATGTAACTAACCCTAATAATATAAATGATATATTTTTTATATCTGGTGGAGATATAGATATGATTAACGCTGTTAAAGTTCACAATGATAAAGTTTATTTAACAAGCCACGGAACTAGTCTTTTATTTTATGATATTATTTGCTCAACAGGTTGCTAAACTCACCTTTTCCACAACGCCACATCCACCAATGTTTCCAGCATTTCTTGATGCGCCGCTAATTCTTCATGGCTCACCCTAAAAACGCGCGGTTCACGTAACGGGCGATCTTTATTTAAACTGATGGTATGGGCATCATTTTTATCATCTTTATCTTTGCCCTCTTCCATCACCAAACCACGTTGGCGGCCACCCAATAGTTCCAAATACACTTCCGCCAATAATTCAGAATCGAGCAATGCGCCATGCAATGTTCGCGCCCCATTATCAATACCAAAACGACGGCAAAGCGCATCCAAACTGGCGGGGCTTCCCGGGAATTTTTTTCGTGCCATCGGCAATGTATCAATCACGCGGCGCGGATCAATGGACGGAAAACCAAACATTTTTAATTCCGCATTAATGAACCTCATATCAAATTCGGCATTATGCGCAATTAATTTTGCATCATTCCCAATAAAATCAACAAAATCGCCAACCACTTCACCAAAGGTAGGCTCGTTTTTTAAGCGTTCATTATCAAGGCCATGCACCGCAACCACCTCGGCAGGGACATCGCGTTCGGGATTTATATATTGGTGATAGGTACGCCCCGTTGGCATATGATTTTCAAGTTCAATACAACCAATTTCAACCAATCGATGTCCTTCATGCGGGTCGATGCCTGTTGTTTCAGTATCAAGAACAATTTCAAAAGTCATTTACAATACGCTTTCTAACCATTCATTAAAAAATAAAGTACGTTGTTTATCAAATGTTTCCGAATTGTCTAATGTTTGTTCGCGCAGTAATTTTACATTTAAACCAACCTGTTGTAATTCCGCCTGCCCCAACGCAAGCCATAATTCAATATTGGTGTTTGTCACTTCGGGATGACATTGAAACCCCAATGCATTTTCATACATAAAGGCCTGATTTTTATATAAATCTGACGATGCCAATAATGTTGCATCATCGGGAAGGGAAAATGTATCCCCATGCCATTGCATCATACGCGTTACTGATTTATCCAAATGACGAACGGCGGTGTTCATTCCCGCGTCATTCACAGTAATTTCATGCCAGCCAATTTCTTTGCCCGCCTTACCAGGAAAATTATCAGCGCCCATCGCCTTTGCCATTAATTGCCCGCCTAAGCAAATCCCTAAATAAGGTTTTTTTATCTCAAGACGGCGTTTGATATAATCAACCTCTTCATTCAAATAAGGGAACATGTCATTTTGATATGCCCCCATTGGGCCACCCATAAAAACAGTTAAATCATGATAAGCAGGATCAACATCTGTAATCCCTTCGTCAAATGCAAGGCGTACATCAATATCCGCACCACGCTTTCGAAGTAATTCTTCAAATGCCCCCGCATCTTGTTTTGATTTATGGCAGAGGATTAATGTTTTCATGGCGTTATACTTTTTAAAATTTGTTGAACTTGTTTCATACTATATGCTTTTCCCAAGCCCGTGTGTACCACAAAATCGGCCAATGCACATTTTTGGTCATTTGGCATTTGCGCCTGCAAAATTTGTTCAAATTTTTGGTGGGTCATTCCTTTTCTTTTTAAAACGCGTTGCGCCTGAATAAAATGGGGGGCATCAACCACAATTGTATAATCAACATTTTTATCGGCGCCCGTTTCAAATAATAATGGAATATCCAGGGCGCAATATTTTGCGCCTAATCTTTTATGTTTGAATAAAAAGTCTTTTTGTTCTTGCCGTACAATGGGGTGCAAAATATTTTCTAATTTTTTACGCGCGCTCTTATCTTCAAAAACAATTGATGATAAAATATCTTTTTTTATAACGTGCTTTTTCTTGTCCCATACCTTTGGAAATGTCAGTGCCACGGCCTCAAACCCTTTGCCATAGGGTTCAAGCGCCCTTTTCACACTCAAATCAGAATCATGAACAGGACACCCAAGTTTTTTAAGCATTTTGCCTATGGTTGTTTTGCCCATACCAATTGATCCTGTTAATCCAATAACAATCATCCTAAAACCTTTTTTATCAAATCATCATCAATGGATGGTAAAGACCCCGTCCAAATTTCAAACGATTTTTGTGCCTGATATAACAACATGCCAATACCCGTAACGGTATGAAATCCATTTTCTTTCGCTTGCATCAAAAGCGGCGTTTCAAGGGGGGTGTAAACAATATCTGTCACAACAGCATTTTTTTGTAAGGATGATAAATCAATTTCTAAATCAGGATACCCCTTCATCCCCAATGATGTTGTATTAATTAATATATTGGTATTGGGCAAGTAATCTTGGTATTGATCCCAATCAATAATTTCAATTTTTTTTGCATCAAATTCTTTTAACATTTCTGCTTTGTCACGGGTTCGATTTGTAAGCATAATTTTGCCTATATCTTTATCAAGCAATCCTTGAATAACCGCCCGTGCCGCCCCGCCTGCACCAATAACGCATGCGGTTTTGCCATTAAAATCAAAATCTGAATTCTCAATGATGTTTTGGGTAAAGCCAAAGGCATCAGTATTATATCCCGATAAATTACCATTATTAATAACAACCGTATTGACCGCACCAATTTTTTTTGCACCTTCGTCAATCGCACTACAAAATTTTATAATATTTTGTTTGTGGGGAATGGTCACATTAAACCCATTATATCCTTCATTGATAAGGCGTTGAACTTCGCCTTCCAAATCATCGGGGGCAATATCAATTGCCGTATATTCACCTTCAATTTGGGCATCTGCCAGCCATTTATTGTGAATAATTGGGCTTTTACTATGATTAATAGGGTGTCCAATTACGCCTAATTTCATTTGTCATTCTCGCAATCAAAAAATTGACTTAATTTTAGCAGGGGCATCCCCATGATGGTGAATAAATCGCCTTTAATTTCTTTAAATAATCGCCCGCCATACCCCTCAATCGCATATCCACCAACACATTGAATGGCATCATTGGCCGCAATAGATAGATATTCTTTAATATCATTATCGCTTAATTTCTTCATGATCATTTCTGCCACATCAAAATCTGACCATAAAATCTGACCATTTTTTATAACACTAACCCCTGAAATTAAATGATGGGTTTGCCCTTGCAAGCTTGATAATTTTTTATGTGCTTGTTCTAAATTTTCTGATTTTGAAAATATCGTATCTTTAAAAATTAAAAGTTGGTCTGAACCAATAATATAACTATCTTCATTATTTTTTAATGCCCGCGCTTTTTCTTGACCCAACGTCATCGCGATTTTTTCAAATGAAACATTATCTTTTTGTAGATTTTGGATAAGGGATTGTTCATCAATATCGGTGGGTTGAATGGTAAAATCGTAACCCACATTTTTCATCATTGTGCTGCGTGCTTGTGACCCTGATGCTAAAATTATATTTGGATTAAACATCGCCACCACCTTTTATACTGGCGGTTTCGGCGCGTTTGTTGCCCATATTCATTTTGCCGCGATGGCGTTGTAATAATGAATAAATTTCTGCCGTTGTTTCCTCAACCGATTTGCGGGTTACATCAATTACAGGCCATTTGCCTTTGGCAAAAATGCGGCGGGCAGATTTTATTTCATCCTCAATTTTTTCTAAATCAAGATATTCGTTATCATCATAATGTTTATTGTGATCTTCGGCATGTAATCTGCTGCGCCTCAAATTCTCTAATCGTTTTGCACTTTCGGTCAAACCAATAATAAGGGGCTCCTTTAATTCAAAAATCTTTTCGGGGAATGGGACATGCGGCACCAATGGGATATTCGCCGCCTTAATCCCGCGCCTTGCTAAAAAGATACAAGTGGGCGTTTTTGATGTGCGCGATACCCCGACCAAAATCACATCAGCATCTTCAATTCCTTGTGTGGTTTGCCCATCATCATAATGCAGCGCAAAATCAACCGCATCAATCCGCTTAAAATACGCCTCATCAAGGGAGTGTTGAAGCCCCGGTATCCCCTTTGCCTCAATCCCTAAATATGATGACATGGTACGCAAAATTGGGTCCAGCACGGGCATACATGGTACATCCAGCGCATTACATGCCTTTTGCAATCTGCGGCGCAATTTTTTATCGACAAAGGTGAACAAAACTGGCCCTGGTGCCTTTTCAATATCGGCAATCGCACGATCTAATTGCATTTCTGATCGTATCATTGGCCAAAACCGCTCTGACGCATCGATCCCATCAAATTGGGACAATGCCGCCCGCGCCAACCCTTGTAAGGTTGTCCCCGTGGCGTCCGATACCAAATAAAGGCGAAATTCTTTTATATCTGTATTCATCATCCCATCTTACCAAGGGTTGCGCATAAGAAAAGAGGCGATTATCGCCCCTTCATCTATTGTTCAATATATTTAAGGATTTTTTATAGTGTTCTAAGCATCCAAAAACTTTTGAGCCAGAATGCGATCACGAAACGGAATATCTTTTACAAAGGTAACTTTATTATCATAAATAATTTGAAATAAATGTGCCTGATTGATGGAATCGTTCATTCCACTAAAAAATGGGTCTTTGGCAACGGTTTGCGCCAATTCATTAAGGTAAACCGATCCATCGGGCAATTGTGATAATTTTAAAATATCCTTTTTATCCAATGGCATAATGCCAATTAGACCTAGCTTTTGATGCAAAATATAATCAAGACGCTCCAACGTGTCATGATCCACTGCATCAATACGGTTAATATCGGCATACCATTGGCGGAAAATATGGGCAATTGCCATTCCATTATAAATGGCGGTTGGATAGCGTTCCAAAATATTGACCATCACTTGCGCCATATCCCCATCATCAGAAGATAAAATATGACGCCAAACATCATCAAACCCCGCACCGCGTAATTCCCACCCAATAAAGATAGAGATCGCATCACTGTCGGCGGCGCGTACGCGTTCTAATTGTAATGTTGCCTCGGGGGTGTACGTTTCTTCAAATGCGCCAAAATTCTCTTCATGATCTATATCACGCAACGCTTTTGCAATAATTGGAATTAATGATAATCGATAGTAAGCGGAACGACCAATCGCAGAGGCCTCAAACCCAAAATGGTCGATAAATATCGTTTTGGTATCAATTTCCAAATGAAATCCACCTGTTCCCAAATCTGATAATGCCAATTTCCAACCAAAGGACTGCGCCTTATTTAACAATGCTAGACCAATCGGGCTTTCACTGATTACAGCCGTGGCCCAGCATAAAACATCATAATCTGTTTCAAACACGTACGGGTACGCATCCAAATTTTGAAATTTCTTAATGGCAAGGGGGTTTAATTTTTCAATGGTGAAGCTTTGCTCCTCCAAATCATAAGAAAATGTCTGTGTAGCAGCCTCGTGTAATGACCCATCCAGCGCATCTTCAGCACCACAATCATACCATCTTGTGATGGCACGCGGTTTTGAAATGGGATAATGTCGATTTGACTTCATAGTAATAGATTCCTCATCACAATCATAAAAGTTACGATTGGCCGTATTGTTCTCCACAATTGCCAAAGCGGGCGTGGATAACATTGTTCCCACCTGTGCCACTGTTTTCCCCAATAATATTTTTGGTGGGGGCGTTTGTTGCGGATGCGCAAGGGAATGCATGAATTTTTTCATTAATGGGGGTGTCCTCGATATAGTTATTTTTTGTCAGATCTGAGTCGCCTGATTTAGATATATCGATAGATTGCAATTGTTGTTCCGCAATTTTTTCTGCCTCCGCAAAATTACGCTCAAACTTGATAAACCATAGGAAATTGGCGTTTGATCGGTTGCGCACTTCGGTAAATAAGGTGTCATTTACAATCATGGAGGCATAACCAGATAGGTAGTTTTTACCCATGGGCTGCTCCCCCAATCGGCAAAGAATGTTAAAGCATGAGGAATCATTTTCACTGTCTTGGACATAATCTTTATAATCATTCAGCATCATGTTAATAAGCTGCTTATCGGCGGCCGCACTGCGGTTTGATAAAAACCATGTTTCAAATAAAACGGCCTGCGCCTTACCATTATTTAAGGTTCTAAAATCCGATAACGCTTCACGGGCAAAGGCACGCGCCAAATCGGCATAAGATGACTGTTCAAGACGATCCCAAAGGTCAAATTCACCAGCGAGGCGCAATTCCCATGCACATTTAATCATTGCCCCATCCAAATCCGCATTTTGCGCCCGATGGATTAGCACTGCCTCATCAGGATTAAAATCTAGAGGATTAATTTTTGCATTTTGGGTATCTTGCCAAAATCGTCTTAATTCACGGATAAACAAGATCGCTTGATCTTTTTGTGACATTTGCGCAGATATTAAAATCATATTGGCGGCGGCATCATAATACGCTTTTTCAATCATGTTTGAATATGCAATCAAAACACCCAAATTTTTTGCCTGTTGAATATAAAAACTCGCTGTCTGGCTTTTTTCCAAACAAATGAGAAGGTCTTTTATATCCATAGCGCATTGATTATCTGTCGTGGCGAATATTTCACCTTCTTCGATAAACAAATCTAAAATATTATCACGGCTGTCAATTGCGTGATGACGCGTGGGTATGGCATCATACGCATCAATTTTGTTTTTCATTGCCATTAATTCATCAATTAATGCTGGATCGGTAATATCACTGCGCTCAATCGCTTCTTCAAATTCATGCGAGAAGTCATCGGCGAACAGACAGTCATCATCCCCGTGAATTTCTTCATCAATATAGAAAAAAGGCTGATCACTAATCATTGTGCATAATACGGGTTGCGTATTATTCAATGTATATGCCATACGAATTTTTCGTTTTTGATGTTTGCTGTTAATCGCAATTGATGAATTATTTATTTTCTTGCCCATTTTATTTCTCTTTTAAATTTATAGTTTTATAAAATCCCCAACCAATGTGCGGTCATTGAACAGACCGTTCTTCTTATTCTTTTATTATGGCGGGTAAAGAGTTAACGAATTGCTACCAAAAACATCATGATTTGCGTTTTTTTAAAGTTTTTTTCCCAAAGATTAACACCCCCTTAACAAGAGATGACCATCAGGTTAATTTATATATATTATGAAAATGATAAGCGATTATTTTGAGATAAATAAAATTTTTATCTATGCTTTAGGACGATAAAATTTGATCTGTAACAGGCAAATCCTCAACCAATATTTTTTGATTTTTTAGGGTAATAATTCCATTCTGCGCCACATGAATATCACTTTCAAAAAGTGAATCTTTAAATAAGATTGTTGATTTTAACAAAAACCCATCTTCATTTTTCTCAAAAATTTTAAGGGGGCTAATCATTTTTGTTAATGCTTTAATCCCCGATGGCCCTGGCGCTTCGTGCCAATTAATATCATCGATTGAGCTTAAAATTTGAAATTGCCCTTGCGCGCCATGCACATAATTAAAGAAAAATGTGACATAGCTATGCACTGTACTCTCATTCAAAAGGATGGGAATCTCTTTATTCAGCACATAAAAAACAGCGTTTGTCCCATCCAAGAGAGAGATATTATCCCCTGTCCATTTTTTGTAGTCCATGGGTGCAATTATATTTAGTTTTAAAGGCGGGCTGGCATTGGTTTTTCGTACTTCAATAAATTGAAAGGCAGGGTAGAAGGGCAAAGGATGTGAAATTGCCTTGGTTTGCGCGCCTTCAAAGTTTGAGATATCTAATATTGGGTTGATAATCTCTATAAGCGTATCAATTTTATTCTGAGATAGCGGTTTATAGGAATCTTTAAACATCAAAGACCTTTTGTTAAATAAATTTTACCCGAATCGATTCGTTTTATCCTCATTATCTTAACTGAATTTTTTTTCATATTCACGAAAATATCTGATTTGTTCTCGTTATAACCTTGTGTGCAAAATATGTTTGAAAGGCGGGATGAATAAAACATCGTATTTCATCCCCTTATACAAAAAAAATTGATGATGTTATACGCCCTGTGAATGGGATAATTTTTTTGGTGTCTTATATAAAGGATAAAATAAAATTTATCTTAGAAGATGCTGACAAAATTATCATCCTTATATGGGGGTAAAATGCGGGATAAATGATTATCCCCGATTCCCACAGGCCCTATTACTATCCAATACCTATTATTAATTCTTTATATAATATTAGTAATCTGCTTTGATGCTTCTCGAACAGACCGCTTTAATCAGGAATAAAAACAAATTTGAATTTAATATTTTTACCAAACCCCGTTAATAAACCCAGCCGACAAAATTTAAAAATCATGCAACGATCCCTACTTCAAACTTTAAACAACCAAGTTACCCCAAATGTTCCATTTTGGTTTATGCGTCAGGCAGGACGATACTTACCCGAATATCGTGAGATACGCCAAACCGCAGGGGGGTTTTTAAATTTGGTGTATAATCCCGATACGGCGAGTGAAGTGACGATGCAGCCCATTCGACGATTTGGGATGAACGGGGCAATTTTATTTTCCGATATTTTGGTCATTCCCCATGCGTTGGGTCAAGACCTTAAATTTGAAACAGGCGAGGGGCCAAAGTTAAACCCCATCCGCTCGGTTGAGGATTTGACCATTCTTGATATTTCCAACATTGATAAAACCCTTAATCCAATTTATGAAACAATTCGTCAGACCCGCCAAAAATTAAAGGCTGAAAAATTTGGTGATACGACGCTTGATTGGTTTTGCGGGAAGTCCGTGGACCGTTGCGTGTTACATGGTCGAAGGCGGGGGGAGTAAAACATTTACCGAAGTTAAAAAATGGGCGTATGGCGCGCCTGACGAATTTCAACAATTGATTGATATTGTCACCGATGCGACCATTACCTACCTTGAAAACCAAACCGAGGCAGGGGCAGAAGCGCTGCAACTTTTTGATAGCTGGGCAGGTATTCTGGATACGCCTAATTTTGAAAAATGGGTTATTGAACCAACAAAGAAAATTGTTACCGCGTTAAAATCAAAATATCCATTAATTCCCATCATCGGTTTTCCACGCGAAGCAGGGCATCATGCCATCAACTATATTTCTCAGACGGGTATTCAGGCGGTTGGTCTTGATTTTACAACCTCAAATTTTTGGGCGCGTAAAAATCTTCAATCTGTTATGCCTGTGCAGGGTAATCTTGATCCGATTTATTTGTTAAATGGGGGGCAGGCCATGATTGATGCGGCCACGCAAATTCTTGAAACATTTGCGGCGAAACCCTTTATTTTCAATTTGGGGCATGGTGTTATCAAAGAAACCCCGCCCGAACATGTAGAGCAGCTTTCCACGTTAATTAAGGAGTTTGTACGATGAGTGATATTTCCAGCGACACCACCAATAAAAAAATTGCCATTGTCCTTTTTAACCTTGGCGGCCCCGATAAAAAAGAAAGCATTAAGCCATTTCTTTTTAATTTCTTTATGGATAAAAATATTATTCGTGCACCAATTTTTGTGCGTTATTTTGTGGCAAAACTTATCTCAATCCGCCGTTCAAAACGCGAGGCGGGGGAGAGTTATAAGGAATTGGGTGATAAATCCCCCTTGCTTGCCCATTCGATGGAGCAATCAGACGCGCTAGAAAAATTTTTAAATTTGGAAGAATGTGGGAATTTTAAAACATTTATCTGTATGCGATATTGGCATCCCATGTCTGATGAAGTGGCGGCAATGGTTAAAGATTTTAATCCTGATGAGATTATTTTACTGCCCCTCTACCCCCAATTTTCAACCACCACCACACGGTCTTCTATCCAAGCATGGAAAAAGGCGGTGGCACAAATTGAGTTGAATAAACCCACCACCACCATTTGTTGCTACCCTTGGGATGAAGGGTTTGTTGAGGCCTGCGCCACCAATATCAAAGCTGTTTATAAAAAAGCGATGGAGGAGACAGGCAAAAAACCTCGTTTATTGTTAAGTGCCCATGGCCTGCCTGAAAATATTGTAAAAGAGGGCGACCCCTATCAATGGCAGTGTGAACAATCGGCAGGACATATTGCAAAGGCCACCATGATCAGCGATTTAGATTGGCAAATTTGTTATCAATCACGTGTTGGCCCCCTAAAATGGATTGGCCCTTCAACCGAAGAGGCCTTGCAAAAGGCGGCCAATGATGGCGTCCCTGTTGTTATACTCCCCCATGCCTTCACCCAAGAACATGTTGAAACATTGGTCGAAATTGAAATTGAGTATCGCGAATTGGCCGAAGAAATGGGGCTACATGATTTTTACCGTGTGGAAACCCCTGGCACCTCCGCCGCCTTTATCGAAGGATTAGCAGACTTGGTCTTAAAAAATTTAAACCAAAGCACTGAAAATAACAAAACAGTTTCTATGGAAGGCGGTAGTTTATGCCCCAAAGGGTTTAAAGATTGTTGCGTTCGACAATCCCAAGGCGTAGCATAATTTTATGAGCAATTTTTTATTAGAGTATTATCTTTGGATACAAGCCTTCCACCTTATTGCCGTAATCGCATGGATGGCGGGGATGCTCTATCTTCCCCGTCTGTATGTTTATCACGCACAAAGTAAGGTGGGGTCAGACCAATCGGAAACATTTAAAATAATGGAGCGCCGATTGCTGCGCTTTATTATGAATCCTGCGATGATTTTGACATTTATCTTTGGAATTTTAATGATTGTCGCCAACCCCACAATATTTCAAGGGGGATGGATGCATGTAAAAATTACCGCAGTTATCCTGATGGCTATTTTACACATGATGCTTTCAAAATGGCGCAAAAATTTTGCCGCTGATAAAAATACTCATGATGCAAAATTTTACAAAATTTGGAACGAAGCGCCAACGGCTTTGCTCATCCTCATTATTATAATGGCCGTTGTAAAACCATTTTAATGGATCATCAACATTTGATGCGCGGCTAATCCCCTTGTCCCATTCATAATTTTTCGATGTGCTGTAATGGCGCAACGCATGTCATTTGGTGTGTATGAAAATGTGCCATAGGGGAGCATTGTCATATTTTGAGATTCTTTATTATAAAACTCTAACAGCCGTTTTTTACTAGAAAACCCAAACTGTGTTGGTAAAAATCGTGCATTTACACGGCTTTTATCTTCCAAGTCACGAATATTATGCGCTTTTTTGGGACGGGATGGATGTGTTGAACTTGTTTTAACAATGGCTTCTACCAATGCTGCAATATTCATTAAATCGTCTGTATAAATATGAATTTCGTTTTTCTTCTGACCTATTTTAAAAAAACCACTTTGTATTTTTTCCAATAATTCTGGTGTATTTGCTTTTTTTATAGATTCAAAAAATTGATCGGCAATTTCTTCACTTTCAAAAGCTAGAGTTACAACATTATGTGCTGGGGTTGATTGATTTTTTGCATTTACATTAAAATTAACATCTACATTCAACGTCAAATCATCCAAACTATAACCAACTGTATCCTGCAATGCTGTACCAATTATTAAAACAACATTTTGTTCAATTGTACGCGGCTTATTAGATTTTTTTAAATCAGCATTTTCATTAGTTTCTGGTAAACGAGGCGAAGGTGATTTTGACACAGTAATACTTTCTTAATGGGGTACAAAACATCACTATCACTTCTTCTTCATTATGTCTATTAAAAGAAAATTTTTAGTATTGGCACTAAATATCTTGACAACAATGCCATAATCCCTCTATATGGGCTTATCTTATTAAAGAATTTTCATTGAAATAGTTGATATGACGGCCAAACAAGATGGCTTTTGCGGGTTAAATCCCCACTTTTAAATAAGATTGGAACAATTTTTCCAAAATTTAACCTTTTTATAAAGAATTAACCTTACACTTTTATAATAATAAGAAATTATTTCCCCTATTTTATTGCGGATACCGCATTCAAAAACCCCCCATTTTATATATAACGAGCATTTCTCATGAATTTACAGGAATTAAAATCAAGATCACCATCTGAATTATTGGCCTTTGCCGAGGAGCTGGAGATTGAAAATTCTTCAACCATGCGCAAACAAGATATGATGTTTGCCATTTTAAAATCTTTGGCCGATCAAAATGTCCCCATCGCAGGTGGCGGTGTATTAGAAGTGCTTCAAGATGGGTTTGGCTTTCTACGCAGCCCTGAGGAAAATTACCTTCCCGGCCCTGATGATATTTATGTCTCCCCCTCACAAGTGCGCCGTTTTGGCCTGCGTACGGGTGATATTGTTCAAGGTGAAATTCGTGCCCCTAAGGAATCGGAGCGTTATTTTGCGCTTTTAAAAGTCGACACCATTAATGGTGAATTGCCAGATAAGGTGCGCCATCGCATTAATTTTGACAATCTGACGCCGCTCTACCCCGATCGTAAAATTAAATTGGAAATTGACGATCCAACAAAAAATTCAAATACACAGCGCGTGATTGAACTTGTATCCCCCATTGGTTTTGGGCAACGGGCATTATTGGTTGCGCCACCCCGTACGGGTAAAACAGTAATGTTGCAAAACATCGCCAGCTCAATCGCCGCCAATCATCCTGATGCTTATCTTCTCGTGCTTCTCATTGATGAACGCCCCGAGGAAGTAACAGACATGGCACGAAGCGTCCGTGGAGAGGTTATCTCCTCCACCTTTGATGAACCGGCCTCTCGCCACGTCCAGGTTGCCGAAATGGTGCTTGAAAAAGCCAAGCGGTTGGTGGAGCATAAGCGTGATGTTGTTATCTTATTGGATTCTATCACACGTCTTGCCCGTGCCTATAACACTGTTGTCCCTTCTTCGGGTAAGGTGTTAACAGGGGGTGTGGATGCAAATGCGCTTCAACGCCCAAAACGCTTTTTTGGTGCCGCCCGTAATATTGAACAAGGCGGGTCATTGACCATTATCGCCACCGCATTGATTGATACTGGATCACGCATGGATGAGGTTATCTTTGAAGAATTTAAAGGTACCGGTAACTCCGAAATTGTGATGGATCGTAAGATTGCCGATAAACGTGTCTTCCCCGCGATTGATATTCAAAAATCAGGAACGCGTAAGGAAGAATTGCTGGTTGATAAAGATACGCTGCAAAAAATGTGGGTGCTACGCCGTATTCTTAACCCCATGGGAACTGTCGATGCGGTTGAATTCTTACTGGGTAAGATGAAAGAAACAAAAAATAACGATGAATTCTTTAACGGAATGAACCAGTAGGTTTATATATTAAGGCGTATTTGTTTCAATAGGCGGTTGATATAAACCGCATACTTCTATTGCTTGCTTCAACATTCCAACTTGCAATCTTGTTGCATCTTGCATGGCTACAACAACGTTGCTCTCGGATCTTGCCTGATGCATATTGATATTTGCCGCTTGCTCATTAAATTGATAAACAACGCGAATATTTGCCTGCATACTTGGCGTTCTCAGATATCCAATTCCAAATCGTAATGTTAAACGCTCAACTGTATCTTCTTTTTGTTTGATCCCTATTTCTGCTTTTCTTTGGATATCTTCTCTTCTTGATATGGTCGTTATCCTTGAATATGAATATCCGCGACTATTAATATGCGACCATTCAATCTGTGCATCCGCATCATCAACGGTAATTTTGCTAAATTCTTCAAGGCAGCTTTGCGTATAAGGTGAAATGGCCTCATCTTTATGTTCTTGCGCCGCTGCAATGTTGGATGCGGTGACCAAAGCTATGAGCCCGCGACTTATATTTTTAAGCATGCTTTATACCAATGTTAATTTTTTAAGTTATCTTTATCATAAAACCAAAATCACTTATGTCAATAAATGATTAAACATAAAATTTTAAATAAATCTGCCTTAAATTTGAATCGATACAAATTGTCATAATACAAATATCGTGGTCTAATAGAATTATAACAAACGCACAATAAAGCAATCATCAAGAATTCGCTCGTGTTCAAAAACTATTATTCGGCCAGAGACAAAATAATTTGCCAGTGCCATTTATTTTCAAAAAAAGCATCTTTTGGTTTACCGATTGATGGCTCTTAAAAAGATGGGTTTTACTATGGGTTACACACTTCAATCAAGCAAAATGACGCTGCGCAAACCGCGCCGCATTTTCAGAACAAAGAAAAGTTTGTTCAAAATATTTTTCAATTTAGTTATTGTAATTAGTCTTCTGGTTTCAATTCCAATGCATGTTAAACGTGCCTTTGCGATTGAAACTGTCAAAGCTTCTGCGCTCGTTCCGGAGGAAATGCGCGCTGATACTCCTCTCTCCTTTACGCAAAAATCTCCTCCCCATGCGGCCAACAATAATGATCCTTGCCTTCCTCTTTTGGGATCAAAAATATCCCTGGCATCCACGCCCGGCCGCGCTTCTCGACACGATGTCGAAAAAACTGCCGCGCCTGCCGCTTTAGGCTTCATTTTGGGGGTTCGAATTGCCCTTGGCCCCAAGAATGTAGTGAAAGATGGTAGCCGCGTACAACTTGCTTCCGAAGTTCTTGCAAACAATAAAGGTGGACATACGCATGCCCTCGCTATCGCCGCCTATAGAAGTTGCAAAAATGAATTTACCCTCAAAGGGTTACGGTAACAAACACCTATTGATGCTCCTCTCGTCGATAGATATAAAATAAGGCAAGTCGGTTACGTATGACCAATTATAACATACGTTCCTTGAACGCTCTCGCTTAAGAAATTAGGCGGGAGCGTTTAGGTGTATATAAGATGTCGCCATGCGCGTAAACGCGAGGGCGAGGCGCCACACAAGAAGACATTTTATAATCGCGTAAACCGCCTACGCTGCATCTGTCTATATTTTTGGTTTGACTAAAGTTTATTTTACGAGGCCGTAGCGCGTTTACGCGCCTGAGGCAGAAAAAACTTGCGTCTACGCGCCTGAGGTAGAAAAAACTTGCGTTTACGCGCCTGAGGCAGAAACAGCGTGAAAAAAATTAAAACGGCAACCACATAATATTTTTACCTAAAACCAAAACGGCTAATAACGCACATACAATAAAAATCCCGATACTAATGCCGTATGTTGGAATCAAATCAATCTTGATTTTCTTTTTCTTCTGTACGCCTTTTATCCGTTCGATAATTTGTTCAATCGGACGGCGACTAATTTTTAATGTCACAAACGCGGCAAGGCCACTACCAATCACCAAACAAACCACATCAAAAATAATACCCATCATCGGATTACTCAAATTATCGGTCATCATCCCCCGTAATGGCCCCATAAAATACAATCCGAACAATACCGCATTAATACCCGCCCCCACGCCATAGGCCATCCATCGGGCGGAGCGTGAGGCATTCATCACCGCCTTGCGGCTCATCATAATGCTTTGCTTGTAAAAATCTTTATCCGCCCCCATGGGATATTTTTTCATCAAAGTGGCGTACGCTTTTTTAGATTTCATTTGTGTTGATAAATACACGGAATCAGCATAAAAACGCGTCTTTATTATTTTATTAAGCATATCTTGCGATTGAGCGGCATTTTGTGCAGAAGTTTTAAGCATTTGAGTTGGTTTTTTGAGTAAATCGCTTAAAAAATGCGGCAAACGGATCAATTTTGCCTTAAATCCTAAGATTTGAGCTTTATAATGCGTATCTTTGACTTTAAATTCAATATTGCCGAATGGAAAAGTTACCTTATACTCTACCGCCAATCCCCCATCATCACGCTTAATCGCATCAGATTGAATATGCAAATGTTGCCGCATGGAAAGACGAGGACCCGTTTTATCAATCGCCAAGGCCGCGGCAGGGGGCAATTCGGTCTTATCATAAATAAAGCCCGTTTTAATTCGCACCGCCAAATTAATAACATGCGTCATAAATGCTGCTCCTTGGCATTGTTTACACGTACAGGTGCCAGACCCGCGACATTTGCGGCAACTAATATATCCCGTCCGTTGGCAGGTGGGGCAAGTGGTTTGGCGATGACCAAAACAACGATTACATTGTTTTTGTTTGCCATCGGGGCCTTGCATTGTGCCCCGTCCATTACAATAATCACACGGCACCATCCCTTTTGTGCGGCAATGATTACACGGCTCTTTACGTTGGCCACGGCACTGGTCACATACCGTATTGCCCACCCCTTGACAGGTATGGCATGGCTCGTGTATGCAAAAACTACGCTTTAATTGTTCAACATCAATCACTTCGCCTTGTAGGCCAAACCCACGATCGGGTCGTTTTAATATTTTATCGGCTAAAAATTTACGGCTATCGGGGTTTTTAATCGCGCTGCTTGCCATATCTTGCAACACTTTATCTACTGAATTGGGGTTTTCGATATATTCACCAATTTGATGGCGGCCTTTTCGGGTTGTACGTTCAATACTGGGTTCTAAATCAATATGGGTATGGGCAATAAAATTATACATATTGCCACTGGCTTTAACAATTTTTACCTCGTCGCTTTTACATCCATTGCCACGGCAAATGGCGCGAATACGCTTAATCGCCGTTTTTGGCAATTCTTTCATATCTTCAGATGTAAAATTATTCGGGTCGATCATGTATGGTATTTACCAAATTAATTTAAAAAGCTTTATTCTTCATATTTTATGCGCATTGACGCATATTATAAACCATTATAAGTTTCTCGCCATGACCGATACAAACAATAATATTGCAATCACTCCAACCATCTATGCCTTATCCAGTGCATCGGGGAAGGCGGGCGTATCCGTAATTCGTGTATCAGGGCCAAAATCTTGGGATACCCTAAAGATTTTTAATCAAAAAGTAAAATATCCTGTGCCGCGCCGCTCTTTTGTGATGACCCTCAAAAACCCCCACACGGGCGATGATATTGATAGCGCGATGGTCATCGGCTTCAAATCCCCTGAAAGCTTTACGGGCGAAGATGTTATTGAATATCACTGCCACGGCTCACAAGCGGTCTTGACCGAGGTTTTTGACGTTCTCTCAAAAATTGAAGGATGCCGCATGGCTGAACATGGGGAATATACCCGCCGCGCCTTTGAAAATGGCAAAATGGATTTAACCGAGGCCGAAGCCATCGCCGATTTAATTGACGCAGAAACAAAAGCGCAAAAGGATCAAGCCCTTGCACAAATGGGTGGCGCATTGGCCGACCTTTATAATGGCTGGGCTAAGGATCTAACAAAGATTCTAGCGTACATTGAGGCGGTGATTGATTTCCCTGATGAGGAAGTCCCCGATGATGAAATTGAAAAAGTCCTCCCTCAACTAAAAACTTTAGAACGTCAAATTGATGCCCACCTCAATGATAACCGTCAGGGGGAGCGTTTAAGAAATGGTATCAAAATTTCGATTATTGGTGCGCCCAATGCAGGAAAATCAACATTGATTAACAAATTGGCGCAACGTGATGTTGCCATCGTATCCGACATGGCGGGCACAACCCGCGATATTATTGAGGTTCATTTAAATATTGCAGGCTATCCCGTCATTATTGCCGATACCGCAGGGCTGCGCCCCGAATTAATCGGAAGCGATGGGCATGATGCAATCGAAGGGGAAGGGATGCGCCGCGCATTAGAATATGCTCAAAGCGCAGATATCAAATTATTGCTCTTTGATGGTGAAAATCCCCAATTGCATGAAAATACTCTTGACCTAGCTTACGAGAATGATAATGACGGAATCCATGAAAATCCAGACTCACCAATACTTACAGACGATAGCAATACTAAAAAACCACATTTAAAAACTGTTAATTCACTCTCAGAGCCCTCAAATCTTAAAATTGCGGACAATGTGATACTTGCGGTAAATAAGAACGATTTAAACGCTAATTTTGACAAATCTCAATTTAATAACGCGCAAGTCATTGATATATCAGCAAAAAATGATGTTGGTTTAGATCAGTTATTGAAAAAAATAGCAGAAATTTTAAAAAATCAATTTTTTGTTTCACGTGAAACAGTTTTCTTGACCCGAAATCGCCATCGTGAAAATATTGCATCTATGCATCAAAATATTTTGGCTTCTTTTCAAATTGTTGAACCTGAATTACTCGCCCAAGAATTACGCTTTGCTTTATATTCAATTGGCCGTATTACAGGTAAAATTGATGTTGAAGATTTACTTGATGTTATATTCAAAGATTTTTGTATCGGAAAATAGGCTTCTATTATATGCACAGATAAATCGTGCATTTTAATTAGTTTTCATATATATAATGGCACATGGAAAATTCCACTATTCAATTTGATGTCATCGTAATTGGTGGCGGCCACGCGGGATGCGAGGCTGCGGCCGCTTCTGCGCGTATGGGCGTTAAAACCGCGCTTGTGACGCATAACCTTGATACCATTGGTGTCATGTCATGCAACCCCGCCATTGGTGGTTTGGGGAAGGGTCATTTGGTACGTGAAATTGATGCCCTTGATGGTATTATGGGACGCATAACGGATCAATCAGGCATTCAATTTCGCATGCTCAACGCATCAAAAGGCCCCGCAGTGCGCGGCCCTAGAACTCAAGCAGATAGAAAACTTTACCGCGAGGCCATGCAAAAAGAATTGGCCAATACCCCTAATTTAAGTTTAGTTGCGGGAGAAGTAGAAGATTTAATTGTCGAGAATAATACCATCAAAGGTATAATTCTTGCTGATGGTTCTAAAATTAATGCAATAGCAGTAATTCTTACAACAGGTACATTTTTGGGTGGTTTAATCCACCGTGGGAAAGATATTATTCCTGCGGGTCGTGTGGGCGAAAAACCAGCCAACAAACTTTCTGAAACATTGAAAAATTATAGCTTTCCGCTCTCTCGCTTAAAAACGGGTACGCCTGCACGATTGGATTCAAAATCTATTAATTGGGATGTATTAGAAACTCAAAAACCAGATGAAAACCCCATTCCATTTTCTTATATGTCCGAGGGGATAACTGTACCGCAAATTGATTGCCACATCACTTATACGAATGCTGAAACGCATAAGATTATTCAAGATAATTTACACCAAGCACCCATGTATTCAGGGCAAATTGACGGTACTGGGCCACGATATTGCCCCTCTATTGAAGATAAAATTGTAAGGTTTGCAGATAAAGATCGCCATCAAATTTTTCTCGAACCCGAAGGATTAGATGATGAAACAGTCTATCCCAATGGTATATCAAATGCGCTACCGATTGATGTGCAGGAGAAATTTTTAAAGACAATTAAGGGGTTAGAAAACGTAATTGTAAAAGAGTGGGCCTATGCGATTGAATATGATTTTTGCGATCCACGTGATTTAAAAAATACATTAGAGAGCAAGCGCATTGAAAATTTTTATTTAGCAGGGCAAATTAATGGTACGACTGGATATGAAGAAGCGGCCGCACAGGGATTAATGGCGGGGATAAACGCAGCGTTGTCAGCAAATCATGCTGGTTTAGATGAAAAACCTATTTTCAAATTAGGTCGTGCAGATGCCTATATTGGTGTTTTAATCGATGACCTTATTTCACGTGGAACATTAGAACCGTATCGCATGTTTACAAGCCGCGCGGAATATCGGCTTTTATTACGCTCTGATAATGCAGACCAACGATTAACCGAAAAAGGGATTGAGATTGGATGTGTATCTGGACAGCGCGCTGCATTTTGGGCGATTAAAAAGGATTTATTGAACAAAGCTGAAGTGCAGCTTAAAAATCTAAAAATTACACCCAATGCAATTGAGGAATATGATATTAAGTTAAACCGTGATGGGCGCTTGCGTACCGCTTATGAATTATTAAATCAATCTGGGATAAGTATTGAAAATTTATATCAAATCTGGCCTAAAATTAAAGATATTCCATCTAATATAATTGATCAGATTAAAACAGATTCCTTATACTCTGGCTATACTAAACGTCAAGCGGCGGAGATTGAAAGTTTGCGTAAAGATGAGAATTTAATGCTTCCCAAAACTATTAATTTTGCAAAAATAGGCGGATTGTCAAATGAAGTTGTTCAAAAATTAGAAATGGTTCAACCAGAAACATTGGGTGCCGCATCACGTATTCCCGGTGTGACACCTGCCGCAATTGTTGCTTTGATGCGATTTGTAAAAAAGCGTGCGGCTTAAATCTGTAAGAAAGTGTTTCACGTGAAACAAAATTTAAAAAAATATCACGATCTACTTTTGAAATGGCAAAAGCAAATAAATCTTATTAGCAATAATACGATTGAGAATAGTTGGGAACGGCATTTTAAAGATTCACTACAAATTTTAGATTTTATACCTGAGCAGACAAAAAATCTTTTAGATTTAGGCAGCGGGGCAGGATTTCCTGGTTTAGTAATTGCAATTGAAAGACCAGAAATTAAAGTTACTTTGATAGAATCAGATCAGAAAAAATGTTCATTTTTAAAAACTGTTTCACGTGAAACAAATACACACACAGAAATTATGAATGAAAGAATTGAGCATTCGAATATTGATTTTATACCAGATGTGATAACTGCGCGCGCATTGGCCTCGTTGGATAAATTGTTTAATTATTGCCAAAAATGGATAGAACAAAACCCAGATTTGCTGTTAATTTTTCCCAAAGGGCAAAGTTTTGAGAGTGAATTAGAAGAATGTTCGGTTTATTGGCATTTTGATAAAATTGTTCATCAAAGTAAAATTGATGAAAATAGTGTTATTTTAACTTTTACAAATGTTCGTAAAAAATAGCGACGGTATT
This sequence comes from uncultured Alphaproteobacteria bacterium, assembly GCA_963803555.1. Classification (GTDB taxonomy): domain Bacteria; phylum Pseudomonadota; class Alphaproteobacteria; order Micavibrionales; family Micavibrionaceae. The sequence goes on from CAWDMZ010000001.1 coordinate 510,292, forward strand.
AAAATTTACCAAAAACTTGCGATTTTTTGGATTTGGCCGTAAATTAAAATATATAATATAGATAAGAAAAATATGGCCACATATACCAAAAAGAACAATCGTATTCCACGTATTTTGTCTGTTGCAAACCAAAAAGGTGGCGTGGGTAAGACAACGACATCTGTCAATTTGGCAACGGCGTTAAGCGCAATTGGCAAAAAAGTTTTATTGGTTGATTTAGACGCGCAAGGCAATGCCAGCACAGGTTTGGGCATATCACGCGCCAGTTTAAAAACAAGTACATATGACATAATATTTGATGATGTGACCGTTGAAGAGGCGGTTAAAAAAACCCGCGTTCCAGGATTGGATGTATTGCCATCATCCGTTCATTTATCAGGTGCAGAAATTGAATTGGTTGGGGCATCTCGCCGCGAATATAGATTGCAAGAAGCATTTCGTACAAATTTAGATTATGACTATATTATTATAGATTGTCCGCCCTCTTTAAGCTTATTAACATTAAATGCATTGGTGGCATCAGATTCAATTGTTGTGCCGTTGCAATGCGAGTTTTATGCCCTTGAAGGATTGAGCCATTTGGTCAAAACAATTGAGCGGGTTCAAAAAACATTTAACCCGCGTTTGGACATTCATGGTGTTGTTTTAACCATGTTTGATAAGCGTAATAAATTATCCGAAATGGTCGCCCAAGATGTAAGAAAATATTTTGGAGACACGGTTTATAAAACGGTTATACCGCGTAATGTTCGTTTATCCGAAGCACCATCATATGGGTTGCCCGCAATTGTATATGATATGAAATGTAGTGGTGCGCGCGCCTATATTAGTTTGGCCAAAGAAGTGATTGCGCGTGAAAAGAAAATAATTGGCGACAACCAACAAAACAATGTGTCATCAGAAACAGCAGCATAATTATATTAATTTTAAAGGTATATAATGGAAGATCAATCATCAAAAACTGTGAAAAATAAACAACCAAAAGACCGTGGTTTGGGCCGTGGTTTGGACGCATTATTTGGTGATGAAGAAGTATCTTTTAATGATGAAAAAAATAACAAAAATTCGTCAACGAATAATGGTTCTGAAGTAGAAAATGTTTCTGGCCCGCGTAAAGTAATTGGTATAGAACAAGTATTTCCGTGTTCTGACCAACCGCGTCGTACCTTTAATGAAGAGGCGTTAAATGAATTGGCAGATTCAATAAAACAATATGGATTGTTGCAACCCATTATGGTGCGCCCATCCCCATCAAAAAGTGATATGTATGAAATTGTTGCAGGGGAACGCCGTTGGCGCGCCTCGCAAATTGCGCGTCTGCATGAAATTCCAGTGGTTATTCGTGAAATGGATGATCAGGAAATGTTTCAAATTGCCTTGGTTGAAAATTTACAGCGTAAAGATTTAAACCCCATTGAAGAAGCGTTAGGCTATCAAAAATTGATGGATGATTATAATTTTAAACCTGAAAAAGTTGCCAAGGTTGTTGGAAAAAGCCGAAGCAATGTTGTGAATATGACGCGCCTTTTGGCGTTGCCTAAATCAGTCCAAGTGATGGTTGAAGTGGGCGATTTGACAATGGGCCACGCGCGCGCATTATTGGGTGTTGAAAATTGCGAACAGATGGCATTAAAAGTTATTGAACAAAAAATGTCTGTCCGTGATACAGAAAAACTTATCGCTAATTTTCGCGATCATAAACAAAGCGATGGCCAGAATTTTAAGTTGCTTCAAAAAGAATTACGCAAACAAGGGTTTAGTAAAAAAGATGCCGATACTCTTGCACTAGAAGATGAGGTTTCCCAACAATTGGGTATGAATGTTTTAATTGATATGAAAGATAAAAATAAAGGATCCATGAAAATTGATTTTACAACATTGGATCAGTTAGACGAGATTTTACAAAGACTGGCACAAACGCCGAAGCGGTCACAATTTTAAAATTATCGTACCGCGCTAATCGATAATATCGCTTGGGAGCATAAAGTTTGAACGGGGGTTCCGGTGCGTTTGGATTGTGCCTCTAATTCAGTGAGTTTTAGAAGGATGGTATCAAGTTTTTTGCCTTGCCATTTGTTCACTTGTGATTTGAAGGCGGGCTCGACCTTAAAAAATAAAGGGGGGCTGAGGGTTTTTACGGCTTGATCCAATGATTGTCCAGATTGCATCACACTTTGGGTATAATGCAGGCGTCTAAAATGATTTTGCATACTGCGTAAAATCGCAATATCGGCAACGCCTTCACCAACCAGTCGGTTATAGCTTTCGATGGCTTTTTTTGTATTGCCGCCCGCAAGCGCATAAACCAAATCATCCAAATCAGCATCGGCAATATTGCCAACCGATTGGTGTACGTGTTCTGTTGTGATGCTTTTCTCATCCCCCATATAAAGCATAAGCTTTTCAATCTCGCCCCGTACGCGTGAGCGATCGCCAATTACATTTGCCGCCAAAAGATGGATGGCATCGGCATTTATAAAATACCCAGCATTGGTTAGGGTTTCGCGGATAAGGGCGCTGACCCCGCGCTCATCCTCAACATAACAAGGCAGTGCCGCCGCATTCTTTGATTTTTCACACAGCTGACGTAAGGAGGATCGTGTTCCTAAGGCATCCGCCTCGATGATTATTAAGTTTTCTGGGGAGGGGTCTTCAAGGTATGATTTTATGATTGTGGTAAGCTTATCACTGCCATTTTCAATTTTGATGAGGCGCGCACCACCCATCATAGACATCGCCATTGCCTCATCATTCAAACGGGCGGGGTCATCATGTATAATATCACCTGTGAGGGAGATCACATTAAATGGGTCATCCAAATCATCGATGACTGTTTTGCCAATCATCTGGCTGCGTTCACGCATCAGGCCATTATCAGGGCCATATATCAAAATGACCCGCGCCTTTGGGTCAGGCGATTTTAAAAAGGGGTCAATTTGTTTCCACGTTAACTTCATTATAATCTTCTATATTTAATTTTTACCGCGATGCTGCGGCCTTTTCCTAGCATAACTAGGATACAGCTCTTATCCTAGTATAAAATAAAATATAGAAGATTATAATCAACTATTGACGAGTTCTTCATCCCAGATTTTCATGGCGCGGCGTATATGTGGAATGGTGATTGACCCACCCACCAACATCGCAATAGACATAGCATCAGAAAGCTCTTCTGAAGTCGCGCCTGCTTTATGACATTCGATAAGATGATATAAAATACAATCATCACAGCGCAAAACAACAGAGGTATTTAAACCAAGAAGCTCTTTTGTTTTCTTATCCAATGCGCCTTGCTCATATGTTTTGGCATCTAGGCCATAAAAGGTCTTTTGCGCGCGATTGGCATATTTGGCGAGAACCTTGTTATAAGATTCCCGCTCAGTTTTAAATTTTTCAATTTGAGACATTTGGTTTTAACAGCCCGCTGACCCTAATGTAGGTGGTAAGGGTGCAGAAACTCTTTCTGCTCCAAAGCTGACTAATGTATCGGCCAAAGTTTGTCGAACAGCTTTTTCTCCATAAATGCGTGTTCTTATATCTACAAATGCAGGATCTTTATCTGGTGCTTCAATTTTAAATTTAGATCGATTTTCATCTGTAAAAGCAACAGTTAATCCTTCTGGAACAGAATCAACCTTGATACCGATTTTTTCTAAGAATTCTGGTTTAAATGACATTTTAATTTTTCCTTTTAATTTTAAGTTTTTAAAATCTGTCGGAAAATGAAGTGAGGGATTTTATCCCCTAAAGAAATAAGGGTATAAAAAAGCGCCACGATAATCCGCCAGGTCTCCTAATATTACGGGACCATAGCGGTTCGTTCGCTATAGCGCTCTTTAGCCTTTTTATACGTGGTGCAAGCTGCCCCGATCAAAATCCACGATTAATCACCAAATTAAAGCAATCAATAATTTAGATATATCGGATGTTACGGAAAGAAGTCAAGCGTTTTTGAAATGCTGATCTTTAATGAGGTCAATTATTTGGGAGAGATAGGTTTCATCGGTGGCATCAAATTGCGCGATATTCACGCTATCAATATCCAAAACCAGATGAGTTTTACCCTTTACAACAAGGGGGCAAACAATTTCAGATTTGGATTGTGAGCTGCACGCAATATGCCCATCAAATGTATCAACATCATCAACAATAATTGTTTTATTTTGTGCCGCAGCCATGCCACACACGCCACGCGGTTTTGGATAAAGTGGAATTCTGGTGCAAGCAAGGGGCCCTTGGAATGGTCCTAAAACCAAAGATTGATTATCCGCATCATATAAATAAAAACCAACCCAAAGGGGGGCGAACGCTTGATTCAAAATCGCTGAAATATTTGCCAAATTTGCATTAAGGTTTGTTTCGTCAGAGATAACAGCTTTGATTTGAGGTAAAATCTCAATATAAATTTGTTCTTTTAAAAGGCCGCCAGTAATTTGTAAATCTTCAGCCATCTTATCGGCTTAGATATAATGAAAGTTGTTGTTCAATTTGACGGGCAAGATCGTTTAAGGCAGCCTCCCGCGCGCTTTGTTCGGTGACAACGGTTGAATATTCACTTTCCAAAACATTGTAGGATGTTACGGCATTTAAGGTACGGGTTAAAAGAATATCATTTGTTGCCATATCGGAAAATACCATCTTGGTTGTCAGACGCAATTGGCGGCGGGTGGCTTCAGAATTAATGGTGATGTCAAAATCGACTACCCCTTCGACAATGGGAGATAAGGATAATTTATATTGCGGGTTGGTGGGATAACCATTGATATAAAAATTATCAATCAATGCATTGCGTAAAAATTGCCCTTCCCGATTGGGAATAATGGCAATTTCAATATTGTTGAGATTTGATTTTATCGTTGTATTATCGGCGGCAGAATTTTGACCATATAATGGAGTAAAACCACATGCCGTAAGGGCAAAAAGACAGAAAAGTGCGCAAGGTAAAATAAAAATTTTCATAAGTGATATTATCCTAATTCAAAATTCTTTTCTTTAAAATGATAATATATAAGAATACAAAGAAAAACATAAAAATTTCTTCAATTTCGCTGGCGCGTTCAAAAAGCTTTTCATCTAAAATCATCTTATACAGCTTATTACTCCCCCCTATAACCAAAAGGCACAAAGCTGTCACGCTTAATATAATAGGTGGGTAAATAAGATTAAATTTTTGAGGCAGTAAAGATGGTTTAAACCACATAATAAAAGGAATTATCAACCCCCCAACGGCAATACCCGTCATTAAAATATAGCGTGGAATATGATTAAGCAGTCGCGATGTATTGTGAAGATTGGTTTCATTTTGGCTGTTGATGCCTTGCCATTCTTCAGGGGTGTGCCAATTAAAAAATGACTGCCCCCAGCTAACTTCCTCCACCCCCACGTAAAAGCATGAAAGGGCGGCGAGCGTGATCCAAGCGGTAAGCCATGGATTATTTTTGCATTTCATTTTAAGTAAAATGATGCAACATAATATGAATGAGGTTACGAGCAAACCAAATTGAATCAATTCATGAATATTGCCTTCGGCATGAATATTTAAAATCATATTTTGCGATGCCGTAAATTCAAGAAGAAATTGCCCAATTAACCAAGCAATGGGAAGCCATAGCCACAGATAAATGGGAAGCTCCTTATTCATATTAACCAACAACCAAATTGACGATACGCCCCGGTACAATAATTATTTTCTTTATGTCTTTGCCATCTATCGCTTTTAGAATAGCAGGGTCATTAAGGGCGATTTTTTCAATATCGTCGTTGTTGGCGTCGGCATCATGGGCGATGGTGGCGCGAACCTTTCCATTTACCTGCACGGCAATGGTTACAGTATCGGCCGCCAATAATTTCTCATCGGCGGTTGGCCATGGGGTGTCACATAAAATTGTTTTATGCCCCAAAATCTGCCAAAGCTCCTCCGCCAAATGGGGCATCATTGGATTGAAAATTTGAACAAGGGTTTCTAACCCCTCGCGATATGCCCATTTATCGGAATCGTTGGTGGGCTTGAATGATGATAGGGCATTTGATAATTCACGAATACGTGCCACCGCCTTGTTCATATGGAATGCTTCGATATCTGCCGCGACCCCTGTGATAGATTGGTGGGTGATGGTGCGTAATTTGGATGCCTCATCCGAAAAATCATCGGGTTGTTTGGTGTTGATGGGGGCAAGGTTGTTTTTGCCATCTTCCACCATACGGTGCAATTTATTAACAAAACGCCATGCGCCTTCAATACCGCCTTCTGTCCATTCAATATCACGTTCGGGCGGGGAGTCGGATAGAATAAAAAGACGTACAGCATCCGCACCGTACGTGTCGATAATATCTTGCGGGTCAATCACATTTTTCTTGGATTTGGACATCTTTGTCACCGCGCCTGCCTTTACAGGGGAATTATCGGTTAGTTTTGTCCAATGGCCATCTTTTTGTTCCGCCTCGGTTGGGTAAATCCAATTGCCATCGCTATCTTGGAAGGTTTGGTGGGTGACCATTCCTTGGGTAAATAATCCTGCAAAGGGTTCATCAGGAACTTCATATCCGCAATCGGATAATGCGCGGGTGAAGAAACGAGAATATAATAGATGCAGAACCGCATGTTCGACACCCCCAATATATTGATCAATGGGCATCCAATAATTTGATTTTTCATTGGCAAAGCCACGATCTTTATTATCAGGATCGAGGTAGCGTAAGAAATACCAACTGCTTTCAAAAAAAGTATCGCAAGTGTCGGTTTCGCGTACCGCATCTTTATTACAGGTGGGGCATTTTGTATGTTTCCATGTGGGATGACGATCCAGCGGATTGCCCGGCGCATCATAATTAATGTCATAGGGCAATTCGACAGGCAATTGATCATCCGGAACGGGGATTAGCCCGCAATCATCACAATGCACAAATGGTACAGGGCAACCCCAATAGCGTTGGCGCGAAACGCCCCAATCGCGAAGGCGGAAAACAGTTGCGCCCTCGCCAATGTTCATTTCTTCCATTTTTTGGATAATGGCGCGTTTTGCGTCATCAATTTCCAACCCATTTAAAAAGTCAGAATTTATAATTGTACCCGGGCCGTTGTAAGATTCATCTTGAATATCAGGGGTGTCATCGGGGGATGAGACCACTTGGGTAATTGAAAGATTATATTTTTTGGCAAATTCATGGTCGCGGGCATCATGGGCAGGTACACCAAAAATGGCGCCTGTGCCGTAATCCATCAAAATAAAGTTGGCAATATAAAGGGGGTAATCTTTCCCCGTCATGGGGTTGGTAATGGTGTAGCCTGTATCAAAGCCAAGCTTATCCGCCTTTTCAATTGCTTCTTCCGATGTGCCTACGGCTTGACATTGTTTAATAAAATCATCAAACCCCTCTTTGTTACCCGCCAATTTTTTGGATAAGGGATGATCGGCCGCGATGGCAAAAAATGATGTGCCAAATATTGTATCGGGGCGCGTGGTGTAGATTTTTAAAACATCATCGGTATTGTTAATGGGGAAATCGGCATACATCCCTTGGGATTTACCGATCCAGTTGGCTTGCATGGTGCGCACCTTGTCAGGCCAACGGTCAAGGGTGTCGATCCCTTGTAATAATTCATCGGCATATTCGGTGATTTTGAAAAACCATTGATAAAGTTTGCGCCGCTCAACCGGTGCGCCAGATCGCCAGCCCTTACCATCGACCACTTGTTCATTGGCCAAAACGGTATCTTCAACGGGGTCCCAATTAACAACGGATTCCTTGCGGTACGCCAATCCTTTTTTGTAGAAATCAATGAACATTTTTTGTTCATGGCGATAATAATCAGGATCGCAGGTTGCAACCTCCCTGCTCCAATCAATCGCTAAACCCATGGATAATAATTGCGCCTTCATTTGGGCGATATTGTCATATGTCCAATCCTTGGGGTGTAGATTATTTTGCATGGCGGCATTTTCCGCGGGCAATCCCAACGCATCCCACCCCATGGGGTTTAGAACATTAAAACCTTTTGCTTTTTTATAGCGCGCCACCACATCGGATAATGAATAGTTACGCACATGACCCACATGAATACGCCCCGAAGGATAAGGCAGCATCGCCAGAACATAGAATTTTTCTTTATCCGCATCTTCGGTGACTTCAAATGATTTATGCTCATCCCAAATCTTTTGCCATTTTGATTCGGTATCGCGGATATTGTAACGTTCTGGTGTGTTCATATTCATTGCCACTTATTTAAATTATTTATAATAGTTTTAACCGCCAAGACACAAAGACACAAAGTGTTTTTATAAAAAAAGCGCCTTACATATATATAAGACGCTTTTATTTAATATTAAAAGAAAGGTGGTTTACCCTTCCTTGGCCGCAACGCGCAATTGGCGGGCGCGGGTGAGGATGGCATCTTCAAGCTTTGTGCCCATATCATCGGCAACGGTGGACGCCTTCCATGAATTGCCAGACTTAACCTCGCGGAATACTTTGACTTGGACGCCAGTTGAAACCAATTGTTTGTCTAAGATAAAGACATTGACCTTTAAACGCTCGTTCGGGGTGGCGGGGTCTGAATACCAATCGGTGATAATCACACCACCAAACGGATCAGCACTGGCCAAGGGCATAAAGGATACGGTATCCAATGAGGCACGCCATAGAAAGCTGTTCACGCCGATACCTGTTGATCCATCATCGGCATTTTTCTTTTTACCGCCAAAGATAGAAAGACCATCTTGACCAAAAATGCTTTCACGCTCCCCATAAATATCATTCCCCGTTGTGGTTCTATCCAATCCAGTGGGATATTTTTGCTCCCCCTTGGAAAGTTTGCTACAGGCGGAAAGACCGATGGTTGCACCAATAATAAGGAGGGGCATTAAATAAAAACGATATGACATATATATTAAGTCCTTTTATAAAAATAATTACAAAACATATTTAGCATGGGTGAAAGGCGCGCTCAAGAGGCCATTTTATGGCTTTTTTAGACATAGACCCCATTTTCATCTGTTGCAAAAATATCACAGCTTATCAAGAAACGTGATATTTTTATCAAATCTGCGTTGACGATAAGCGCGAATAGGGTCTAAATAGGCATCGTTACTCAGGGGTTCTCTCAAGTAACTCTTCTTTTTAGCGATAATCGTGATTGAGAAGATTTTTAATTTAGTTATTCTTTTGGAGGAAAAACAATGAATAAACTTTTACTAGGTAGTGCAGCAATTGCCGGTTTGGTTTTAGCTTCTGCACCTGCGCAAGCTCAAATGGAACTGACAATCGGTGGTCACTCTAAAAACTATGTTGGTTATTTAGACCAAGATGATGCTGCGGGTTCAGATACTCGTGACTTTGACATGCAACGTGAAACAGAACTTCACTTTAATGGTGAATCAACATTAGACAATGGTCTAACATTTGGTTTTCAAGTTGAAGCTGAAGTAGATGCTGGTGATGATGCAAACACAATTGAAGAATCATACATTTACATGTCTGGTGCTTTTGGTCGTTTGAACTTGGGTTCTGAAGACGGTGCTGCTTACTTGCTACAAGTTGCTGCTCCTTCTGCTGATGCAAACATTGACGGTCTTCGTCAGTACATCAACCCAGTTAACTACACTAATATTGTTGGTGGCGTTGCTACTGGTGGTGCAAGTGCATTCCGTGCGCCTGCTGATCCTGGTGCAGAAGCTGATGGTTTTGATTATGATCAAGACATCACTGGTGCAGCTGAAAAAATCACATACTTGTCACCTAACTTTGGTGGTTTCCAATTTGGTGCGTCTTATACGCATGACTTGAATGATGGTGGTTCTGCAGACAACATTGCATCTGGTTTTAATGCCGATGACCAAGCTGGTACTTTAGGTGCAGCTTACGAAGTTGGTGCACGTTTTGAAGGTGTGATGAGCAACTTTGGTTATGCATTAGGTGCAGGTTACACTTTCGCTGAAAGCGAAAATGACAATGCTACACGTAATGATGACTACACAGCGTTTAACGTTGGTCTAGACATCGACACTGGTCCTTTTGGAATTGGTGCAGTTTACTTAGATGAAGATCAAGGTCTTGTATCTGGTGATGACGTAACAACATATGTTGTTGGTGCAGACTACACAACTGGTCCATTCAAATTTGGTGCTTCTTACTACAACCAAGAAGATGAAACAGTTGCTGGTGCAGCTGACCTAGATACTGACCGTTATACTGGTGGTGTTATCTACACTGCGGGTCCTGGTTTGTCATTCCGTGGTTCTGTTTCATACATTGACCATGATTTAGGTGCCGTTGATGCAGATGCAACATCTGTAATGGGTGGTGTTCAAATCAACTTCTAATTTAAAGTCCGCGCATTTATGCGCATGACAAATTAATTAGTCGATATAAGAATTTTAAGGGGCGCTCTTTTTGGGCGCCTCTTTTTTTATACATGTTTAAAAGCCGTCAATCGGTAAGCCGAAGGACGTATTGCCAATGAAAAAATCACGATAAATTTTATAACAGAATAAAATAAACTTGGTGTCTTTGTGCCTTAGTGGTTATATAAATAATGAATAATATTTTTGATAATATCACCCACACCCATAAGAAAATTAGCAAAGCCTGTGAAAAGTGGAATGTTGATAAAAACGCAATAAAATTAATTGCCGTCAGCAAAAAACAACCCCATCATAAAATTTTATCGGCCTTGGATGCAGGGCATCTTATCTATGGTGAAAATCAAGTTCAGGATGCAAAAGCCAGATGGGAAAGCCATCTTCAAGAAAACGATAAAATTGAACTGCATCTTATTGGCCCCCTTCAATCGAATAAGGTTAAAGATGCCGTTGCATTATTTGATTATATTCATAGTGTGGATCGCCCAAAATTGGCACGCGCACTGGTAAAGGAAATTAAAGCCCAAAATAAAAATATAAAATTTTTTGTCCAAATTAATACAGGGGAAGAGCCACAAAAATCAGGGATTCTTCCAAGTGATTTTGAAGAATTTTATCACTTTTGTCGCAATGAAGGATTAGAAATTTATGGATTAATGTGTATTCCTCCCGTTGATGAACCCCCTGCCCATCACTTTGCGCTTTTGCAAAAAATGGCGCGAGATCACAATATACAAAATTTAAGCATCGGGATGAGTGGCGATTTTGAAAAAGCAATCCCCTTTCAAATCCCCCAAGGGAAATTATATATTCGGGTGGGGACTGCAATTTTTGGTGCGCGTGAGACCTAAACTATTTTTTTTACGCATCAACTAATGTGCGTGGCGGCATAGGGGTCAAGCTAAGCTGGGTAATGGGGGGATAACCAGAATATGGTTTATGCGCAGAATAGTTATTTGATAATTCTCCCCAATTGGCGGTTCGCATATCGCTATCATCTTGATATGCGCGATATAGAATATCTGGATTAACAGATTTTTGTGCGCCAGATAACCCAACCATCGCCATTGCACGATCATTTATATTTGATCCTGTTTGCATTTCGCTTATCGCATTGATGCTTGAGGTTACCGCCCCAATCGGCCCACCAAAGATAGACCCGCCAATAATTTGCGAGGCAGGTTTAATCTCATCCCCCGTGACCGAACGATATAATGACCCCACAATTGGAATATGGTGAAGGGGGTTGATGATATCCAAAACATCCTTAAACGCATAAGGGGCCTTTGCGGGCAGGGTCGCGGTGGCTTGTTTTAAACCCAATGCATTTTCAACAGGGTTTAAATTATATGTCCCCACCCGCCCCAATGCGGCACGGTTTAAATCTGAAGATATTTTATCGTGTGGGGATTGATTAAGTTTTGAATTTTTCCATGATTGTATGGATAACGGTTTATTTTGACCCGTTTGAATGGGATTGTTTGAGTTATATGAAGAATTTATATCCATATAAGATACTATTCAAATAATATGCCAAATGGTGAATTGTTTAAAATCAAGGGGTTATTTTAAATTTATATAGAAAATTAAAGAATAAATTTGATGATATTGTGCGAAACAGGTAAATTTTTCTGTATGAATATTACAATAACCTCAAACAATAAAGATGCAGCGCAAGTTTTATGCGGTGCAATTTCTAGTTATTTTACAACAATCTATATAAATGAAGAAAATGAGAAGAGTGATTTTATCTTTGAATTAAATAATACAAATATTGTGATTAAAAAAAATACTGATTTAATTTCAAAATTTGAACAGCCTTATTCCTTGGGTCAGATTTTAGGGGCGATAAAAAATACACTTCACAATGATAAGATTAAGCAACAATCAAACCCCATCAAAATTGGATGTTATGTTTTAAATCCGTATGAAAAAATTTTGCAAAAATCAGACTCCATTATGCGTTTAACAGATAAAGAATTTGATATTATCTATACATTATATAAAGCCAGCCCCAATAAAATTCCGCGTGATGAACTGCTTCATATAATATGGGGGTATGGTGATAATATTGAAACGCACACGCTAGAAACACATATTTACCGATTAAGACAAAAAATTGAAGAAAGCCCACAGACGCCGAATTTTCTAAAAACGGATGATGATGGATATTTTTTAAATTTTTAAAATAAAACTATCTGTTAAGTTTTTTTGCGACTGCGTTTTTCAAGCTTTCGACAAAACTTTGCGCTTTTTCAATATTTAAATTCTGTACGCCCCTTTTGCTTAAAAATTCAAGGTCTTGAATAAGGGTGTAAATATCACGCAATTCTTGAGATTGAATTTTGTCCGCCGTGGGATCATTATTATTATGTGTTTCACCTTCATCTAAAGGGGGCGGCGGTGCAGCATGTTCAGCCATAGTTTGGTAGGCGCGCACCGCTTTTGCATTATGGGTATTTTTGGGACGGCTTTTTTCATGGGGCCTTTTATTTTGAATTTGTTCTTTGTTCGTCACAAATTCCATATCTTTGGCTTCGGGGATGGTTTTGATAAAATCAATTAAAAATACACGCAACGCATCCACACTTACCGATGTGTTATCTTCCCAAAAATCATTATTTGATTGTGCTTTGGGCTGATTATCTTTTTTGCGCTGGGGGTCTTCTTTTTCTTCGTGGGGGATATGTTGACGTGTATCATTTGGTTCTGCTTGGCGAAATGTTGTTTTAAAAAGGGGGCCAAGTTGTGAAAGCATTATTATTTTGTTTCTACCAAAAATGGTTTCACACTACCAATTGAATCAGATGATTTCGATTTTAAATCATAAATATCTTGAAGCTCCTTTAATTGTGGTGATGTGTACCAAGGAGCCGTATATTCCCAAATTAAATTATTTTTATCACTCCATAATTCTGCAGAGGCAATATTTGTCTTTAAAACCCATTGTTCTGTTCCATCTAGCGCGATAGGGTGTTGTGTCATTGCCTCACGTGCACGTAAATTGAGAATAAAAGCATATTTGCTATTGGGGTTCGTCAAATCATCAAAGAATTTATATTCTTCGATACTAATCTCCTCGCGCAACATTTGTTGCAACCCAAAAGGCATAAGGGCGTAATTTTCATTTGAATAAAAGTATGGAAAGTAAAATGCATCAGGGCTGTTTAGAAAGCTAATATTCATAAAATATTTTTTTATCCCCTCCCCCATATCATTCACATCTTGTTTGGTTTCTAAATTAATTTTAGCAACCGTACGAAGACGAAGATCTTTTGTTGAAATATCAAAGTCACGCAACTTAGCCTGAAGGCGTTTTTGCTCCGCTTCCATTACTAAACCACGTTTTGCCCAAGGAGTACTTTTATAGGGTTCGTTTAATTCAATCCAATTTTGAATATTAGGCGTTATGTCACCCGTTTTAAAAAAAGCAATGGCAACATCTTCTTCCGTTACAAATTTTTGCTTATCCCTCAATTGCGCATTTGCACTTCCATGAAGGCTTGAAATAAAGATAAAACAAAATAATAAACAATAAGAAATTTGAAGAATTTTATGCATAGTTCTTATAGTATGACAGAGATAAGTTAAGAATCCCAAAAAATTGTACAAAAATGTCAAAAAAAGATAATAAATATTTAAGCTTAGAAGACCGATTAATTTGGTCTGCTTATGTTGCACAAGAAAATATTAATCACCATCATCAGGATGATTTTTTAAGTTTTGAGGATTTATTGGAATATGAGAAAACCCAAGATTTAACCATAAAATCGACCCCTACGCCGCATTATCAGGCAAATCCAAAAACCCAAAGCAAGCAGACCCCACAATCATTTGAGGTTGATAGACGTACAGATGAAAAATTGCGCAAAGGTAAAATGCAGATTGAAGCGCGATGTGATTTGCATGGCTTAAATCAAGTGCAAGCGCATGCCTTGCTCAAAAGCTTTATATTGTCCGCCGCATCACGGGGATGTCGATGTGTTTTGGTGATTACGGGTAAAGGCAAACCAAGGGTAGCCACCCACGCGGCAATTGAACCAGAACACGGTGTTTTAAAACAAAAAGTACCCCAATGGCTGATGGATACAGATATTCGCTCACTCATTCTAAAATCATACCCTGCCCAAGCCAAAGATGGGGGAACAGGGGCATTGTACGTTTATCTGCGCCGCAGTCGAACCCCCTAGGGTGTCACCAAAATAGTTTTAGTTTGTAAATTCGAATTTGGTTTTACTTGTGGATCAGAAGAAGGGCGTGTAATTTTTACCTGCGCGGTGTACGCCCCTGCCGTTAAATTTTGATCATTAATCTTTTTACCAATATAATAAAGCTGGCGCGCGCGGTTACGATCTTGTGTAATTTCTTGGGTGGTATAAATTTTGTTGTTGGCATCATAAATAGTCAGTTGAATTACATCATCAACACGTACACCCAATAAAATTGCCCAAAAAACAATATTTTTATCATTAAGGCTTATCTGATTTATCGATGCAGCATCACGACCAAGATGATCAAGGGTAGGGATGGTGGCTGAAAACCCACTAGATTGAATAACAAAAGGCTGGTAAGACAGATTTAAACCTTTATCCCATAAAGGTTTGATATTATCCAAACCACAATTGGATGATGATTTTCGCCCCGTGAAGGGGTCAATAATTTCTTTATTTTTTACTAAACCATAATGTAAATGGGGAAATTCGGTAAAGCCAGACATGCCAACCATCCCTAAAATGTCCCCTTTTTTAACATTTTGTCCTTTTTCTACGATAATAGAATTTTGCCGCAAATGGCAATAAATTGATTTTGTTTCATCATTATGATTAATCATAATAGCATTGCCGCACTCTTTACGTTCTTGCTTTATTTTATCAAGATCAGTGGTGGTTTTCCAGGTGTCATCCTCCCCATCGCGAAGGCGGTCAATTATACCATCCTTTACCGCAATAACAGGGACACCGTTATTCATCGCTTTTTCATCTAAAATTGCGAAGTCGGTTCCTTTATGGGTGTCATACGTACGGCTTTGGCAATTGGGGTCGGTATAATTATTATCGGATAAATCAAAATCAACATAATTCATCACCCAACAATCTTGATTAACGGTGCAATCAACAGGCAAACCCAATTTTTGAGATTTTTTAAATTGGATGACGGATGACGGGCTATTACTTTGTGCGGAAGCAAAATTTGGGAATAAGATACATAAGGTAAAAAAGGCAAATATTATTTTCATTTGGGCATCATACTTAAATGCAGATAAAAGTCACATATTTCTTATTGACATAATCTAAGTAAAGTGAGAGTTTATTTAAATAATTCTGCATCTAATTTAAATAGTCGTATTTATGAGCAAAATATCAGAACAGTTAAGCTTTCACTTTGATACTACTGCCGCATATTCAGCGCAGAAGAAGGGTGCAGCAAGCTCATTGCCAAAGCATCAATCCGCACCCTTAACAAATCCCATTAAATCTATAGACGTTGACACATCCAATGCAGGAGATGTTGCCCTGCTTCTTCTAAGAATTCAAAATGGTCGTGTGCCAAATTTATATGTTTCTTTTGATGGGATGGAGCCAGTTTTATTCGATGATATTGTTATTAATTTGAATGATAAGGCCGATCTTAAAAAATTTGTTATAGGGTTAAATGGACCCAGCATTGATGAAAATGGATGTACGTTATTTTTAGGAAGGCCTCATATTTTTATTTTAAATAAAATTAACTCAAGCAACGCACATCGCAATCAATCTGATATGACCACAAGTGCAAAAACAGAATGTCGCCCCGCCCATTATGATCCCAATATTGGTATTGGTTTGGCGGCTCAAATTGCGGATGCTTTTGTATCGCAACGCATGATTGGAAGTGCCAATGCATGTGCAATTTTATCAGCAGACAATGTCGTTATAAAATTGCGAGATTCTATGGATAGAAGTAATCATCGAATTTATGATTTAAAAGTACAAGCCGTGCAAGGGCAAATTGTTGAAACTCCAATCCCAATTTGTGACTATTTATATCGACCCACAACACCAGCTAACGCTTTACAAAGATTAGTGCGATGACGAATTTATCACATATTATTTTAAGTGCAGATATGGTTGATTATGCAAAGGGGTCAATTCGTACAAATGTTTGTGCCGATGATATTGATGATAATTATGATCCAGATCAGGTGCAATTTTATTGTTCAGAATGTGCAAAGAAAAAACATTACACGCGTTTAGTCCCAGTAAAGGCGCAGTCACGACCCGTATCAAGTTTTGATGCGCCTAGGCGATATCGTTTGTTTGACCATAAAGATTCAACGCATCAATGTACGCTTCCCACGCGGTTTCATGCGTTTGAGCTCAATGCCCATCGTTATAACGGAACGCGAATAGGACCGCATCAATATCGGTTTTTAAATCATTTAGAGCGCGGGCAAATTCCCAGCGTTATAGCAGGTGAGATTAAAACTATTGATCGTGCCAGTCGATTGGCCGCGATTGCATATTTTTTAATGTATGACCAAGATTTATTACAAGATCAGGAGCTGTCTTTAGACGGTGAAAAAAGAGTATCAAGTAAATTTCGAGATGCTTTTTTTGATGCCTCGAAAGATGATAAAATTTCATTATTTCGTCACGCTTTGGATGCTGTGCAAATGAGACGTTCTTTTACAATGGCAGGGTTATTCCAACCTAATCCATTTCGCCCTGTTTGGCGCGATTATGCGGATCAATTATGTGTGCCTGCGACCAACGGCTCCATCATTGGTGATGATGACTTATCAATTCGACCTATTAATTTGTTATGGTGTAAAGACAAAGAAACCTATAAAGCCGTGAGAGAAATGGCAGATCGTGATATTACAAGGGCGAGCGCGCCATTGATGGTCATGGGTGACGCAATTATTTCTACTGATAAGCTTTCCCAAGCGCAAAAAAAATCAGCACAATCGGGGAAAACGGAAACGGTTTATACATTGATAAAAATAAATGATCCAAGCCAAGTAACGCCATGGGATCATGATATTTCTTTTGAAAAAGTAGCGGACAATCAAAATAGAACCCAAGAAATTCGCCGTGGTAGAATTGCGTCTATAAATCAACGGAAATTTTTGTTTTAAAATTATAAAATAAATTTACTGAGGTCTGTATCTTGAGCCAGATCAGATAATTTGTCCTGTACGTGATTTTTATCAATTTTTATTGTCTCCCCATCACGGTCAGAGGCATTAAATGAAATTTCATCTAGTAATTTTTCCATTACGGTGAGTAAGCGTCTTGCGCCAATATTCTCAATTGTCTCGTTGACCTCGTAAGAAATTTTTGCAATTTCTTTGATGGCATCATCGGTAAAATCAAGCGTGACCCCTTCGGTTCCGATGAGAGCGATATATTGCTTAATCAATGAATTATCAGTTTCGGTTAGGATGCGGACAAAATCATTTTCTGTCAGGGCGCGTAACTCTACACGAATGGGCAGGCGCCCCTGTAATTCTGCCAATAAATCGGATGGTTTGGAATGGTGGAATGCGCCACTGGCGATGAATAAAATATGATCGGTTTTGACCGTACCATGTTTGGTGGTCACATTTGTCCCTTCAATAAGGGGGAGTAAATCACGCTGCACCCCTTCGCGGGAGACATCACCGCCACGGGTATTTTGACCAACGGCGATTTTATCAACCTCATCAATAAAAACGATGCCATTTTGTTGCACCAAATCCAGCGCGGTTTGAACCACTTTATCTTCATCTAATAATTTGTCGGCCTCTTCAGCCATAAGGATTTCGTATGAATCCTCGACACTCATTTTTTTGCGCTTGGTCTTACCTGCACCTTTGCCCAACATATCGCCCATGCTCATCATACTAATCGATGCGCCCGGCATATCGGGCATATCAAACATATTGGCAAGGGGGTTGGTTGTGTCTTTTAAATCAAGCTCGATTTCTTTTTTATCAAAATCGCCATTGCGTAATTTGGCACGAAAGGATTCGCGTGTGGTTTCGGTGGCTTCTTTCCCAACCAACGCCTCTAAAACACGCTCTTCGGCATAAATTTCGGCTTGGGCATTGACGGACAACCGCATTTTTTCACGTACCATATGAATGGCCATCTCAACCAAATCGCGGATAATGGATTCAACATCTTTGCCGACATAGCCCACTTCGGTAAATTTGGTGGCCTCAACTTTTACAAATGGGGCATTGGCCAATTTGGCAAGGCGGCGGGCAATTTCGGTTTTACCCACTCCTGTTGGCCCAATCATTAGAATATTTTTTGGATAAACTTCCTCTTGAAGCTCTTTGGATAATTGCATGCGGCGCCAACGGTTACGCAAGGCAATGGACACTGCGCGTTTGGCATCATTTTGACCAATAATATTACGGTCAAGCTCATGCACAATTTCACGCGGGCTGAAGGCTACAGATTCAAGAATATTGTTGTTATCACTCATAATGATCAGATTTAAAGTGTTTGGCTTTACACTTCAATCATAAAATTTAATTACCAAATGCGACTGGCTCATCAAATTCATGAGAGCGATCCCGTATTAAATAATTGCAATGTAAGCTGTCTGCATAAGATTTTGCAGATTCGGCCGCCTGTTCGCGTCCAAAATCATGTCCAACAGTTTGTAATGAGCCATCTGGATTCTTATTTGTGAAAGTTAAAACCATTTTTGAGCCTTGTGTTTCCGTACTCATTAACACAGCAACGGTTCTATTATCATCAAACATCGCATCAACAATCTGATTTATATCAGTATCATTAAAACCAAGGGTTTTTGGGCTAGTCATATTCATTTTTACACACCATACTTTATAAATTATGACAATTAATTTGTCTTAAAGTTTTTCTATCACAATTGTATCATTGGTGTAAACACAAATATCAGCGGCGATTTTTAAGGCTTTTTGGGCGATTTCTTCGGCGGTTAAATCTTGATCATAAAGCGCGCGCGCGGCGGCAAGGGCATAATTCCCCCCTGAACCAATGGCAATGATGCCATCTTCGGGTTCGATAACGTCCCCTGTTCCCGATAGGATAAAAGAGTGATCTTTGTCACAAACGGCCATTAAAGCCTCTAATTTCCGTAAATATTTGTCGGTGCGCCAATCTTTTGCCAATTCAACACACGCACGGTTTAATTGACCCGAATGCGCCTCTAACTTACCCTCTAGACGTTCGAAGAGCGTAAAGGCGTCCGCTGTTGCCCCTGCAAATCCAGTGATTATGTTGCCATCTTTGCCAAGACGGCGCACTTTACGGGCGTTGCCCTTCATCACGGTCTGACCAAGGGACACTTGACCATCGCCCGCGATCACAACTTGGTTATCTTTACGAATTGCTAATATTGTTGTCATAGAATAATGGAATGCATTATGACGATGCAAAGGTCAAGAAAACAATTTTGAAAAAAATATGGCATTCTATGACCATGCCATGATAAAACAGGGCAATTAAATCTGGAAGGGGAAGTCCATGAGTAATTCAATTCAAGAAAATCATACGCCATCTTTACATGTTGAACATGTAAAGGAACAATTGTCCGAAAATGATCTTAACGACCTTTGCGATGCAACCGATGCCGCGATTGAGGCGGGTGGTGGATTTGGTTGGGTGGATTTACCATCCCGTGATATTTTAGAAAATTATTGGCGCGGGGTAATTACCGCCCCCACCCGCCAATTGTTTGTCGCCCGTCTGGATGATACGATATGTGGCACAACGCAAATTGTTTTACCGCCAAAAAATAATCAGGCGCAGGGGCATATCGTTCAATTAACGACTAATTTTGTCGCCCCTTGGGCGCGTGGATATGGGTTGGCCAAAAATCTTTTAACCGAAGTTGAAAAGAAATGTGTTGAAGATGGCTATGCGGTGATTAATTTAGATGTGCGCGAACATATGAAAAAAGCGATTAGTTTGTATGAAACGCTGGGGTATGTTCAATTTGGATTGCATCCCTATTCGGTGCGTGTGGGTAGTGACACACAGCAAAGTCGATATTATTATAAAGTAATAAATAAAGAATTTTTCTCGTTATAAAAAAATCTTTGACTTTTTAAAGTACCTTGGGCGTGTAGGCGCTTTAAAGATTTTTTTGCCTCAGGCGGGTAAACCCGCTACGGCCTTATTAATAAAGCTTACCAAGCGACTTTATTTTTTCACGTCCATCGCGTAAGCTTTTTTCGGATTTGTAAATCAAACTTTGGAGTAGATATGAGCTACGATACAGATAATATTTTTGCAAAAATTATTCGCGGGGAAATTCCTTGCGATAAAGTGTTTGAAAATGACCATGTTCTGGCTTTTAACGATATTACCCCGCAAGCCAAGATTCATATTTTAGTCATTCCCAAGGGTCATTATATTGACCTAAATGATTTTAATAAAAATGCCAGTGATGCAGAAATTCTATCTTTTAATCGCACGGTAGCCAATATTATTTTGCAGCATAAGCTGGTGCAAAATGGCTTTCGCGCAATTGCGAACGCGGGTGAGTTTGGGGGTCAAGAAGTTCCCCATTATCATTTACACCTGCTGGGCGGGGAGAAGTTGCCGCCGATGATGGTGCAGGAATAGAATCTCTTTCTTCATTTGGCTTTTTAACCATATCGGTTAATAGTTCTTTGGTCATGCTGGCGTGATAACAACCAGCGCCACGGTTTAGTGCCGTATTGAAAACAGAAGTACAATATTTTTTTTGTGTCTGCGGTTTTGTTTTGATTAATGTTTCTAGCATTCGAAAATCAATTCGAACGATACGCGCATCAGGGGCAAGTAAGGTCATTAATGCACTTCTAAAACGTGTAGATAGATCATATTTTAAATTACGAATATCTTTTGCATCTGGATTGTGAAAATGAGTTGGCCCATCACATTCAATATGAACCTTATCGCCTTTTTTATCCTCTACTGTGAAATCAATCGCTTGATGTAAATGTGGAATAGGGCATGTTTCTGATTTATAAACTTTATATCCCGCAGCACGGAAAATATCGGCTAATCTTTTTTCATCATTAGAAATGGTTTCTTCACGATCAGGGTTATTAAGGGTTGATGCCCCTGTAAAAAATAAATCTGCATCATGTACCTGCTTTATATTTTCTAAAGAAAATAATGTAGAATCATCAATATGACTTCTGATCTCTTCGTAATATGTTTTAAAATCCATATCTGGGTTCTGGCTTTGAAGCATGCCCAAACCCAATACCGTTAAAGAATAATTTTTTGCTTCAAACTTCATATCAAGATCATTTGAATGGATACATTTTTTTGTCTGACTAAACCATCGGCGCATAAACATATCAGATGGTTTAATTCCCAAAACAGCAAGTGACCACATTGATGTTGAGATGGCGCGTCCATCAAATTTATGCATTGCCGCCATGGCGCGTTGCTCCCATATCGAAAAATTATCTTTCATATGTTTAATGGCGTTACGTTGAGCCGCACTGCCTGCATTATGATTGGGCATACCACGAGCAATTAAAAAAGGAATTAGGGATAGTCGATTTGAATAATGATGATCAAATTTTTTAATTCTGTCCCACATTTGTGGAAAATCATCAAGATTTTGGACGGCAATGCCTTTAAAATAATCATATAGAAATTCATGTTCAATATGCGATAAAAACCGAGAATTACTTTGACCTGTATGATGTCCACGTTGATACATAATATACTCCTTGAAAGGGGATATTTATGCATATTATGAAAAAACTGTAAAGAAATTATTAGGCAGTTGTCCCACAGGGAAATAAAATAATATTACTTTTATTTTGGTCAGGATAGGGTTTTTGTTGCTCAAACGCGTATCTGTCGTTCAGAAAATCGAGGGTGAATTCAACCTTTTCTCCAGTGTCTGATGTGCTTTCACTCAAAATAAATTCTGTAATTTCCATGTGGGCACGTGCCTGTACCGATAATAAATTGCATAAAAGCGGCGTGGTTTCATTGACACATCCCAAATCGGCGCATAACGCATCCATCAAATCGGCAAGCGCCTCTAAATCCTCAGGAACGGTTTGAAGAACATCTAAATATGTATCTTGTGGCATGGGGCCACGGGTATGATGATGCAGCCATGTTGGGCCATATTCTTCTACAATCTTTTGCGCTTCGGTTTGAAGGGCGGAGGCGATGGGCGCATAAATCACATTTTTCTCCGCCAAATCAATGGCGCATAAGGCAATTGCCAACATAGCGGAGTCTGGGTCAATCTCGCTTAATGCCATGTGAAGGCCATATTGCATATCGGGTTCGACTTCTAAGTCGTGAAATAAAATGTCAGATACCGCCAATGGCACAATCAAATGATTGCGTAATTTATCAATGTCGGATTTCCCTAAAGTTTTTAGCATAATGCCCCCTGTTTTATTATCGCCACCGTGCACGCACGCGGGCTTTTAATTTTTATGACTTTGTCGCCATTTTTAATTTCCCTAAAAAATATCTTAGAGGGCAAAGGTAAATATCAAATTAAAGCATTATTAATGCGAAGTTAATTTTTGGCAGTTTTTACATTTTATCCTACGGCAGTATTTAAAACAGGTGTAACGTTTCTCTTTTGTTCTTCTTTGAAGTGTGAGATAAAGAAAAGATGAATACATTTTTTATAAAATATTTTTTTCTATTTGCTTTAATTATTATCCCAAATTTAGCGAACGCTGAACAAAATATTCAGTCAGTAGATTATCATTGGATATCTAATAATGGTTCGGCAAATGCAATTGTCTATTCAGAACAATATCTTTTAGCTTTTGACCAAAATAGAGTATTTCGATTTACAAATAAAAATAATTCAGATGGAAAATATGACGGACCTTTTGGACCCAAATCAACTGGGCCTTCCAATATAGAAGGAGCTATTCAAAAAATAAAAAAATATGAAGGAAATGATTTTATTGTAATGGGACTTAACAGAAATGCAGGATTTTATTCATCTGTTTTTTTATTAGATAACCGTCAAAATTTTCTAGCTAAAGTAAATTACAATTCTTTTAAGCCAAAAATAATAGAATATAAAAATTATAAGAATAGAGTTTCTTATGACGTAGCAATAAATAATAAAAAGAAAATCTATTATTTAGCAGGCTCGCGTGGAGGATATGAGCTATTACGGCTCAATAAAAATTTGAAAGAGGAAAAAGTTTTTCATTTTGGATATGGGGGTAAAGGTTCAATTTTTATTTCAGATAATGGAAATATTCACGTTGCTGGATTTAAAGATATAGGAAAAGGAATTGCACCTACATATTGGGAATTTAATGCTGACTTAGAGCTGTTACAAGAAAAAATAATATCAACTAAGAATATAAAAAGCCGCTCTAATAGTAGCGGCTATTTAAAAGTAATCTCCTATAAAGAAAAATTATACTATGTTTATGGTTGGGAAAATTGTGTTAAATGCAATGACTTAGAAAAATCTTTTTTTGTAATTCAACAAATTAGTAATTCTCAAAAAATTTGGGAAAGAAAATATTTATACAATTATCATGCAAAATTTTTCATTTCTCAAAAAGGATCACCATATATTTTATTTCCTGAAGAAAATTTTATTAAACAAATTTCGTTTGATACCAATGGTGATGAAAATATAACATTAATAGAGAAACCTAAAACACCAGTGCAGTGCTTTCCGCCCAATCATTATTATGAAATACTTGATGTTATACCAAACCATTTTGATAACAAGAGTGAGGATTTAATTGTAATTACAACTAAGCCATTACCACGGGCAGGTTGTACAGCGATAGGAAAGGTAAATATCAATGACAGCCACAATTAATACCGTTGCGTTTCAGGGGGTGGATGTTCGTCCTGTGGATGTGCAGGTGCAAATATCAAATGGGTTGCCTGCGTTTACGATTGTAGGCATGCTTTAACCCGTATATATTCATTTTATGATAAAAGCATATAGTTATATTCGTTTTTCTACCCCAGAGCAGTCAATTGGTGATTCACTAAGGCGTCAGATGAAATTATCCAAAGATTATGCTGACAAACACAATCTACAATTAGATGATTCTTTAAATATGCACGATTTAGGGGTCAGCGCGTATAAAGGCAAAAATGTTAAAGATGGAGCGTTAGGAGAGTTTATAAGCGCGGTTGATAAGGGTTTAGTGCCGGCGGGCTCTTATTTACTTGTTGAAAGTCTTGATAGGCTTTCACGAGAAAAAGTAACAAAAGCGTTAAACTTTTTCCTATCAATTCTTTCAAAAAATATAAAAATTGTTACCCTTCAAGACGAAAGAGTATACGACGAAAATATTTTGGATATGACTGATTTAATAGTTTCAATTGCTATTATGAGCCGCGCCAATGAAGAGAGCAAAACCAAATCCCACAGAAAAATAGAATCTTGGAATGAGAAAATACTACAAGGCGAGAATAAATATATTACAAAGTGGGTGCCACCATGGTTAGAGATTATTAATGATAAGATAATTGTAATAGACGAAAGAGCAAATTTAGTAAAAAAAATATTTAATTGGGTTTTGGAAGGTTATGGAATAAGTCTTATAATTCAAAAAATAGAAACGGAAGGCATTGAGCCATGGGGTGCAACTCCTAGTGTTAATTTGAAACCAATTGAAAACCCTAAATCAAGAATGCCGAAAACTTGGCATGCAAGTCGAATTCAAAGAATTTTAACCAACAGGCAGGTTTTAGGGGAATTCACACCCAGACAGGGCAAACACAATCAAGGTGAAACGATAAAAAATTATTATCCGCAAATCATTGATGATAAAATATTTCACAAAGTTCAAAACATTAGAAATAAGAGAAATCCTAATTTAGGAAATGCTGTTGGTCGAAGAGGTAGTAATATTACTAATCTTTTTTCTGGTTTATTAAAATGTGGTTATTCACAAAAAGAAAACATTATCAATTCATATTGCCCTGGTAAAAATGACTCTTCTATGCGGCTAATAAATAAGGGTGGCAATTCACCTATTAGATATCTCCAATGTTCAAAAATTTCTGAAGGCAGTAAAAGCTGTGAGAGATGTAGAAAATATCTAAGATATGATGTTTTTGAAGATGTTATGTTAACATACATCAAAGATATAGACGAAGATTTAGTATTATCATTTTTTGAAGAAAAAGAAACTCAAATTGATAAATATAATTGTGAGTTAGCTACTCTTAATTCTGAGAAGATGCAATTAGAAAAAACTAAAAAGTCGATTATTGATAAATTTGAATCTGAAGACGAAATTCCGCAATTCCTTTTAAATCATTCGAAAGAATTAGATAAACTTAGCAGTATTAATGATGCGGAAATAGATAGAATTTCGTTACAAATTAAAGAGCATCATAGAATGAAACATGCAACAAATTCACACCTGAAAGAAATAAAATCCTTAATATCAGAATTTAAAAGTAATAAAGAGAATCGGGAAATTAGATTAAAGCTGTCAGAATTCTTCCGACAAGTAATTGAGAAGATAGAGATATACAATGTCGGGAAATTAAGAAATGAAGATAATCCGCACATATCTAAAATGATTGATGTTAATACTGAAGATTATAAAAGATTTATTAATAAATTCGATAAAATAATATTACCTATCTTTGTAATATTTTTTAAATCAGGCTTGATAAGAGTGATTGTTATAAATCCTAATGATAGAAATAACGAAAGCGTAACTTTTAAAATTTTGGAAAACTATGAAATTAGTGATTTGAAAGCACCATTCATAAACTAGCATATTATGCTAAATAGCATTATGATTTCTTATTAGATTTAATTAAGATATTCTCATTCAATCGTTCCCACAGTCATAACTAGTAGATTTAAAATTATAATATTTTTGTTTGTAATAAGTTTACAGTTACGACTCTTTAATTTTGTCTTCTACATCAATTAAATCTTCGAGCTTATTGTTTAAATTCTCTATTTTCTCATTGTAATCTTTTTTAAGACTGTATTCCAGTAAATCAATCTTGTTTTCTAACTGTCTAATTGCAGAGATATATTCTTTCTGTAGATTCATAAGATATCCAACAGAAACAAATAAGAACAAAACAATCACCCAAAGAACATAAATCATCCATTAACCCCTCATAATAGTGCTTATCATTAGCTTATTTTATAATACGATACACACTTGAACGACTAATACCAACCTCACATGCAATCTGAGACGCACCAAGACCATTACCATGTAACTTCATTACCTCGACAGCTTTTGAACGTGCGGTCGGTGCACGACCTTTATATTTACCTTCTGCTTTCGCTTTTGCAATACCTTCACGCTGACGCTCTAACATCATTTCACGTTCAAACTGACCGATAGAAGCAAGAAGATTCAACATAAGCTGACCTGTCGCAGTTGCTGTATCAAGATTTATATCAAGAATTTGAAGATTTGCATTCTTCGCTTTCAAAGTATCGGTGATTTCAACAAGATTACGCACCGAACGAGCGAGACGGTCTAACTTTGTAACAACAAGCGTGTCACCATCACGAATATAATCAAGTGCTTGGTCCAATTGTTTTCGATGGTCAACAGATGACACTTGTTCTTGATATATTTTCTTTTCACAACCCGCTTTCTTCAAATCGCGTAGCTGCGCTTCAAGACCTGCTTTCTGTTCAATGGTCGATGTTCTAGCATAACCAATCAGCATATTGTGCCACCTTTCTTATTTGTTTCACATGAGTCTTACATATAATGACACAAATGTATCAAAAGTCAATAAGAACTCCAGTGACACAGGGTTTGCAGTGATTGATGATGTGTCGTTACCCTCTGGTCTAAAGAAACAGCCACTAAAATAATTATGAAAAAAGTAGTTGACATATCCACTTTTATTTTATATTATAGTAGGGTCTTTATATTTAACATATAAAATGTCAAAATCCCTAAATAATCGTAATACGTATTATTCCATCCAAGCAATATAATTGCAGACAGAAGCCCATCACACGCGGTTTGGTCGTATTGGATGTCGAACCAAAGATTCTTTGGAATGCTTACCTTACCCAATCAAATATTACAGAAGATACAAATACATGAACCAAGATAAACAACAATTCTATTCAAACATGAACACATGGTTAAAAGAGAAACAGGATGATTATAATATTTACTTTGTCAGCTATTCTTTTAACCAGTCTAATAAACATATTAAAGAATATTCCAATATATGGTTTCATAAACATATTGAAAGACTTAATAACGAACTATTAAGCCGTGGCAAGCATTATCGTGATTCTGCTATTTTAATTTTATATCCTGAAACCGACGCTAAATATAACCGATTACACTTTCACGGTATCTTATTAATCCACAAAAACAGTCAAAAAAGATTCTTTGACCGTGTTCACAATGGTGTATCGTGCATAGAGAAGGCAAAAAAACGAGAAAGAAAAAATAAACCCAAAACCCCTATGGATGTCCCAAAATTCTACACAATGTTTTGCGATAAAGTGATGCAGCCGTTCACAAATTTTGAACCTAGTTATAATCGCAATTGCATGAAGATTATTCATACCCCTCGTGATAAGCAAGATTTTGCATATCTTTCATTAAAAAGTTATCGTTTTTACAGATTGCAAACAGAAGAAGACATTAATAAAACGCATCAATATTCTCAAAAACATTTTGATACAGCGGCATTTAACGTAGACGATATAATGATTTTTAAGAAATCACCTAAAAATCGTAAAGATAAAGAGTTTGCTTTGAAACGCAAAGCATCGGCTAATCCAACCAAACAAAATAACAAGAATTATAAATATGCGTATGACAAAATACGGTGTAAAGAAAATCATATCAATCAGACTTCATAATCACCAAATAAATGATATTAAAAAAGCCGTTGAACTTGGTAATTTTTTGTCACGAACAGAATTTATTGAGAAAGCGTGCTTTGAATATGCTAAAATTATCCGTGACGAACAATAACGAAAGATTTTCATTCTGATAATAAACAATTCAGAACAATCATTAGAAGATATCCTTAACCAGTTCAAACTTGGTAAAACCGATAGTTTCACCCTTTCTAAAGATGTCATATTCGACTTTGCAGAAGTTCATTTCGACGATAGCAGAATAACATTTGATGAAATCATCGATATGTTTGAAGGGTATAACGATTCAAAACCATCTGCATTTGATGAAGACGTCAAAGCGTTCGCAATCATGCCTTGCTATACCATCGTTTCTGAGGGGTTAAAATCATTTCACCCGAACATCGCAAATAATGCTTTTCTTTTATCATTCAATTTAACATACGAACCAAGTGTAGAGGTAGAAATCACCTATAAATGATGGTATAAGCATTACTGACACGATTTAAACCAACTTGCGGTGTCATTAAATAAATAGCTAAACAAAGGTAAAGAAAATGAGCAAAAACTACGTTCAAATTGTCAGAAGACCATTGATACTTAATCAAGTTAAAGAATTTATCAAAGAATTGCCCGATGAAATATCGCTAGAAGATGCTATCAAAGAAGCAATACTGTATGGTGAAAAATTCGACACCTTACCGACATGGTTATTTCATAACGGTAAGACTTATGATTTCATGCATGATGGTGTAATTGAAACTGACGGTAACCGTTGTGTGGGTAAAGTGCATAATCAATATTATAATGGTCGAAACGACCGTATTTCAGTCGCTAAAATTTAAATGGCTATAAAATATTTCTTTTATGTTTTAATATGCCATTGGAAAGTTCAGTTTAAATTGAAAATAAAAATTCTTAAAGGGGTATGACGTGAGTGACGCTTATGACGTAATTAATGAAATTTCATCCAATATTTTTAAAGCTTTAATAGCCCTAAACAGTGGCGCTTTTTTTGCAATTATTCATTTCTGGTCTAAAGATGGGGGGTCTGTATTATTAAATAATTTATACTTTCATCCAGCATATTTATTTTCTTTGGGTCTTACATCGGTTCTTCTTTTTGCCGCAGCCAACTATTGTAATGGAATTTTTTACCAATTCTCAGGAAAGTTATTGTTCTGGCTATGTTTTATATTATCAATATTTTCGGCTATATTTTTCATTTCTGGGTGCTGGTCAGTCGCATATGCACTTGCTCAATAAAGCTTAAATGTGCGCAAGATTAAGATTATTGTATCCAAAAGAAAGATTAAAACAGTTATCTGGTTCAATCGATAATCTTGATTCAATCATATTTTCACCAAATGTTGCCCCTAATGAACAAGCAAATATAATTGCTTTATCTGGTGATAGCCTTAAATTACGCAATGCTAATTTTGGTCTCATTCCATTTTGGTCTGATAATGGCAAAACAACATACAGCACTTTCAATGCCCGCATCGAAACAGCACATGAGAAACCAACATTCAAAGAATCATTTAAAAAACGACACTGTTTAATTCCTGTGTCAGGTTTTTACGAATGGAAAGAAGAAGAAGGTAATAAACAACCGTATCTCTTCACCAAAAATAACGATGATTTGATATATTTTGCGGGATTATGGGATCGACACAAAAATAACAGTGAAGAAATTTATTCTTTCAGCATTCTAACAACCGAACCCGACAAGATTTATAAAGAGTATCACCGCAGAAAACCCGTTATATTAGAAAAACATAATTATATTGGTTGGTTGAAAAATGAGCCAATTGATTTAATAAACGACAATTTTGCAACAGAAAAGCTTGATATAAGACGCGTAAATCGTGCAGTTAATAACCCAAGACAAAAGGATTTATCAATAATTGACAAGCATGTTTAGTCTAAATTAAATCCTATTAAACCTTCTATCATCTGATTTAACTACATTAGTAACCACATCCATTGTTGAATCAAATGGTACATAATCAACATCGTAAGTATAAATATCAACGCTTTCACAAGGTTGAAATTTCATTTTAAAATCATCTAATGTCTTAGTTTCAGAACCGCCCAGATTAAAATATTTAATACCTTTTTCCGCAAGGATTTTACAAGCAGTAACCTTCTGAAATTCTGATATTCCATCAACTGCACGTTTACTCAATGATGCCAAACTGTTAGCTGTATCCCCTGTACAATCCCAAACAGAGAAACCTAATGCTTCTTTACCATTAGTAACCGCAAAACCATCGAATAATGAGGGAAACATTACTATGTGTTTCACCAGCACATCGTAAAATTCAGTCATATCATGTCCTGTCTCGTTACCAGCAAATATCATACCTGAAGCCCACAGCAATATTGATGCCCGAATTGTCCTTTCTGCGTCTGGGTGGGATAATGGGATTACTTTCATACCACATGCAGTCTTATTGAATTTATAACGAACCCCTTTCAAAGATTTGCCAGTCATTTTCGATACTTTTTCTGTATCCAAAATCCTTGCTGGGTATTTCCAATCAAGTATATCTTCCTCTTTTATATTTATTGTTTGAATTAATTTCACAGCGTTATTTTGAATTGCCTTATTCAATTCTCTAAAATTTTCTTCTGTATATCTCGCAAGTGCTACTTTAAAATTAGACGATGCTAGTTGATTTAAAACCTTAACAGTTAAGCAATAATCACCATTTATCTCTGGAAATACCAATATAGTATCTTCAGTATGAGGGTGCTTCGCTATACACACCATTGCATTATCATCTTGAAAAATCTTCAATCCCTTTCTTCCTGTTAATGAGTAATATGGAAGAGATTTGGAGAATGACTTTATATTTACATTTTGATACGACTTAAATGCCATCGTTAAAGTTTGAAACCCTTAAAATTCAACACCGTTACACCCCCATGTAATTATTTACATAACAATGTCTACAGCTTAAAGGTTAATTTTATCTTAAACGATAAATATAAACTACAATTAGTGTTTTAATATCACTTATAGGGATTTTTTATCATTAAGCAGATGCTATTTTAGGTAGAGCGGGTATCAATGCGTTATCCCAAAGTTTTTCAAAATGAAGTTTTTCTGCTTGAAAGGCTTTATTGTTTCTAATGTAGATAATAGTATCGCTTTCCCAGCATTGTATGGCTACGCAGCCACTAAAAACATAACATGTTCTAGTATTATTAAAGATATTTTTAGATAGCCACCTATAGCAATGGGGGGGCATTAAGAAAAAAGTATCGCCCTCGCACGATAAAACTCTTTCGCTAATATTCTTGGAATCTAACTCCTCTAAATATTGATTAAGTGCTTCTCCATGTTTTATAAGACCTCGTCGCTCATCAACGTGTGTAACGAGAACCTCACCCGGCAATCCCTGAAAAGAATTGATAATCTTTCTCCAAAGTTTTTGTGTGTAATCTATCCCTGTAATTATTTCTGCAATATCCTCTTTAATAGCGACACCAGTTAAACCCGTAAATTCTATATCATAAAGCGTGAAAGTATTTTTAATAGAATTTACCTTTTCAGCAGTTGTATCTTGAGTGCCTTTTTCAAATCGACTAATAACATTGATATCAACGCCCGATTCTTTCGATAGCCTTGACATTGACCAATCTAATAATGCTCTCGCGGCTTTACTTTGTTTATTTGTTATCATTTCAAGAAATTAAAACAAATATGCAAATAAGTAAATTAAATAAAGTTAATTTTATCGTTTAAGATAATTTTTGTGGATTATTTCTCTCTTTTGTGTATTTTTAATGCAAGTATTAACAAAATTGAGGAATAAAATGAGTAATAAATCTTGTACTAAAAATATGTTAGCTTTGTATCATATCGATAGAGGGGTAAATGTAGCGCAAGAAATGGCGCTAATCATTAATAATCTAAAATACAATACAAAAGAATTTGACGCAGACGTAGCTACGCAATTAGAAAGACTTTGTCATATAATTAGTCATTGCTTTAAAGACTGTTACCAGATGTCAGATGCAAAAAATATGTCTTATGATGAAATTATAAAAAATATTGAGTTCGAATCAAGCACTAGAAAGCAAGCTTAATACTATAATCTTTAATTAGCTTTAACCTTGGGTACATCTTCAATTCGCGTTGTATATGATGGTGACTTGCGATGGCTGCGCATCTTCCATTTCTTTTCAAAACCCATACACGCAAATTGAACGCTTTGCCGACCATGTTTTTTATTAATCGTATCAATCACATTCATTAATTCGTTACTTTTGGGTTTTTCTTCAAAGAACATTGAATATGGTTTTTCATCTTCTGGTATTAAATCATCTAAGAAAATACCTGCTTTGCCGTATTCAATCCCCTCTCTATAAATTATTTTTAAAAGTCGCAATGTTTCCTCAATAATGTGTCTTGAATCATTTGTTGTAGGGTTCAATGCGTAAGACTGTTTCGCATAATATTGTTTGGTATTACGATATTTATTAGTATGCACAAAAACTGATAATCTTGATGCTAACAATCCATGCTGGCGCAGTTTTTCTGCACCACGCGCTGAATATGTCGATATTGCCTGCACCAATTCATCGTAAGACGTCACTGGTTTACCAAATGAGCGTGTTACAGCAGTACCTTTTCGTGTAGGGGGTAATTCTTCTAGTGGTATGCATGAAATGCCGCGCAATTCTAAAACAGTACGTTCTGCGACCACTGTGCCGTATTTACGAGCAAGTTTAATATCAAGGTCTCTTAATTCGCCAATCGAATAAACACCAATATTATTTAATTTTTCTTTTGACGCGTTACCGATACCCCATAAGTCTTCAATTGGGTAGACATCAAGAATGTTGTTACGTTCTTTTACATTCATTAATGAACATACGCTTTGATACCTATCTGAATATGTCTTCGCGAGATTGTTCGCAACTTTCGCAAGTGTCTTTGTTGGCGCAACACCAATGCCTGTTGGTATGCCTGTATTTTTTAAAACTTTAGCGCGTAGTTCTCGACAAAAATCCACTAAACTGCTTTCAGGTATGTCATTAAGTTTTAAAAACATTTCATCAATTGAATATACTTCAACGTCATCAACCATTTCACGAACGGTATCTTGTACGCGTTTCGATATATCACCATACAAAGCATAGTTTGAAGAAAACATAATCGTTTCTTTAAATTTTGATTCGTTTCTTATCATAAATTCTGGTGTGCCCATCTTGATGCCCAATGCTTTCGCTTCTGGTGTTCGTGCAATGGCACAACCATCGTTGTTTGATAAGACCACAACGGGTTTACCGCGTAAGTGCGGTTGAAATAAAATCTCACACGAGCAATAAAAAGAATTGCAATCTATCAGCGCAAAAACATCACCCATATCTTCTGAATACCCCCGTAACCACGCCAAAAATATCTGGCGGGTTTTCTTCATTAAGTTTGATTGGCGGATATGATGGGTGCGCTGATTTTAGATAGTAGCCCGATGATGTATTTTGAAAATACTTAACAGTCATCTCACCGTTTAAAACAACAACAACGATATCGTTAGAAGATGCTGTAAGACTTTTATCAACCACGATATAATCTCGGTCTCGAATATATGCACCTTTCATAGAATCGCCCGTAACTTGCATTACAAACGTTGAAGCAGGTCTTGCGACAAGATGCGCGATTAAATCGATACCTTCTTCTATATAATCATCTGCGGGTGAAGGAAAACCCGCTTGCACCCTAATTGGATAAAAAGGCAATTCTTGGTGATTTTGTATGATTTTGAGCATACGATTTATATACACTTAAAACAGAGAACAATACAAGAACAAAAATAATATTACTTTAATAAATTCATCTATGATAATAATTATTAGACGAAAGGTTAAGTTATGAAATTACATATTTTATTATTGGTCTTTGGGGTTGTAGTATTATCGAACTCCGCATTTGCTCAATATGCTTATGAATACAAATATGGTGATAATCAATACAACTATGATGTTGAAGGTTATTCTGATGGTGATTATGTATCAGGTAACGTAGATACGAATGGTAAGTATATCTCAGGCTATCTAACAGACGAAAATGGTGATGAAAAAAGTTTCGATGGCGAGTGGACAAGCTATGGCGAAATAGAAGGTTATGATGAAGATGGCAATTACGTAGAATTAGCAGTTGAGTAGAAAAAACCCCGTCAAAAGCGGGGTTCTTTTTTAATGGCAATGATATGGTTTAGATCCAGCGTGACAACATTGTCCAGCAGGTGAATCTTTTCTACAGCCACCCCCATGGGCAAACGCTAAAGATGGTGAAAGCATAGCTAATAAAGCCAATGTAAAAATTGTTTTTTTCATTATAAATCCTTCTTAATAGTTATATTTAACATATGATATTGTTACAAAAAATTATTATTTTTTCACGGGTATCGTAAAACTTGCAGGGTACTCTCTATGCTTATCAGTAATAGCATCAGTTATACCAAAATCAATAAACACAGCACTTGCAATTATTTTTGCACCTACTGTACTTGGTATAGAAGCAACCGCATTTCGCCCATCTTCTGTAGTGCAAGTTAAATTAAGATTATCATCACTTCTTCTAACCATCGGTGTGCTTGGTATTTCAGCGGTAATAGACATGCGTTTATTAGTCATTTGGCAAGAGCCATTGCTTCCGTCACTAAATGACAATGCTATAGGAACGTAAGCATCGTTTGTTATTGACGCACAACCCACTAATGCTAAAAGTGGAAGTGCTAAAATTAGTTTTTTCATATTAAAATCCTTTTGTAAACGTTCATAATAATCATATGATGGTTTAAGGCAAGTTTTTGATTTGTTTTTTTAAATTTATCGCCAAATGCCAATTTTTTGTTTCTTCGCAATTCCTTCTTCAGTTTCGTAATAACCCTTGCTGTAACGCTTGTAATCTGTGGCTAAACCTAATTTCACCATGTCAGATGCAACGTCAATATCACCCGCGAAGCATTGCATAACATCGCGTTCGTATCGGTCTTTGTGTTTGAATACGCACGTAACATTACCTTGCGATAATAGCGACTTCAATCGAGACGTTGATTTGTCTGCAATGGGTTCATTCTTCTCAGGTGCATCAATCCCCCATAAGCGAATGCGTGTATCATTTGCTATAAAGGTATCACCATCAATTACACGTTCTACCTTATAACTGTCTGAATTTGAACGGTCAGACGGTAGGCAACCCACTAATGTGAAAATCGATAAGAAAATGACAGTAAATAGATTTTTCATTTATAAATATTAACCGAAAGTACAAGCACAAGAAAGCGCGTATTGCGTGGAGTATGCACGCACAAAGCATTTAATATTATAACTTGAATTCATATCAAGAGCAATTTTATCCAAACCAGCATCAATCTTCCATTCAAAGAGATATGTTTTTATCTACTACGAACAAAAAAAGACCTGCAAAGGGGTATGCAGGTCTTTATGTCAGTCATTTTGACTAATATTATGTTGATTTATTGTCGTTCGATGCGTTCTTAAAATCTTCAATAACCACATTTAATGCTGTTTCGAAGTCTTGAAAAATAACAGTATTTATTAATTGATACATGTAACGTTCTTTGGGTTGCATACCTGCTACCATATTTAAATCTTCAATTACTTTTAGGTAACGCAACCGATAAGATTTTTTCTTTGCTCTGTTAATCATGCTGCGACCTCATATCTTTTGCTTTGAATAAGACCCAATTGAACACGATACGCTTTATCAAGCTGAACTGCTCTACTCATCAACGATTTAAAGCGTTTCAGATTAACACGCGCTTTCGCTTTTTCATCATATGCTGCGTCATATAATTCTTTTACATCTACGAACGATATATCACCGTGATTATCGTTTCTCGCAATTTTCTTTAATAATTTAAACATAGTATTTTCCCCACTCTGTTTTTCATAATGTTTCCGTTGTGAAGATTTATATAGACAAAAGGTTAATGAAAGGTTAAAAAGTTTATATATTTTAGGTTAAAACATATAATTTTTGTGAATTTGACCTGTTTTAACAGTAATAATTTATAATTTTAGGGTAATAATGAAAATAATATCACCTCTACAGTGTCGCGGTGCTCGTGCAATTTTAAATTTGTCACGTGCAGACCTTGCTGAGATTTCTAAAGTCGCGTCTGCAACCATTGGCTCGTTTGAAACTGAAGCAAGCGAAACCAGAGCAAATATGATTTCACAACTGCGTCTTGCGCTTGAGAGTGTTGGAATTGAATTCCTTGATACTGACGGTGTTCGATTGAGACAAGATGCTATTCGAAGCTATGAAGGTGTTGAAATACACAGACGGTTGCTAGATGAAATCTATCGCGACATGAAAGATAGTGGTGGTGAAATACTTATCAAAGGTCTGACAGAAAAAAAATGGGGTAGTGCTGATAGCGAGGCATTCTTAAAAAACCATTTAGACCGTTTGATGAAAGCAAATATCACTGAGCGTATTCTGGTGTCAGATGAAGATGATGTTTATGTAGCACCGAAGCATTGGTATAGAAGAATACCATCAAAATATTTCAGTCTTCATACGACATGGGTGTTTAAAGACAAGGTTGCAATGGTGACATGGGGTGATGTTGAAAAACTTATCATCATTGAATCACCGACATTGTTCGTATCTGAAACAAAGACTTTTAACTGTCTTTGGTATGAAGTTGCAAAAACGGTAGATTAGAATGCTCAATGCAAACCCTATATCTGGTCAATTTGATGCTGTTGTTCGTATGAATGCAGACATCAAACCTGTTTTAGATACCGACCTTAATGACCTTCAAAAGCTTCTTGATACACATAACAGTAAAGACCCTTACCAACGGTCTGCAGGTTATTTTGCAATGACTGGTCGAGATGGTCTTTATAAGGTTGAGAAAGAAGGTTCTGCTGTTCTAATATGTAGACACCCAAACTTAGACAATACGTTTCTTGTATACCCTGTCATTGGTAAACCAAACGAAAGATTACTTCAAACCACTATGACAGCACTACAAAAAATGGGTTCTTCTGTTCAATTTTCTCGCTTTGAACAATCACCATTTCAGCAACAAAAACAGAATGATGTTGTCGCGGTAAGAGAAACAACGCTTGATTGGTCTTACCCCGTTCACACCCTTAATACAGCATTGGTAGAAAAACATGAGGGTGGTGGGTTCCAGCATTTCCGTCAAAAGCATAACAAACTTAAAGATGCGAATGTAACAGCAGTTAATTTAGACCCAGAACATCATAGAATCGAAGTCATCAAAATCTTGACCGAATGGTCACCTGATGAAAAGCATGATGTATATTTACGTTTGTTAGATATGTTTGATAATGCACCGCTCGCTGGTCGTATTATCTATTCTGATAGTCAACCTATCGGGTTTTCTATATTTGAAAAGACAGACCCTAACGCTGGTATTTCAAATGCATTTGCGCATATAGGTCTGCATGACTTTACAGGTGCATCACAGCATGTAATGTTCGATATGTGTCAGGTGTTAAAACAAAAAGGTTTTGATAGAGTTTGTATTGGTGGTAGCGAAGAAGAAGGTCTTGACCGATTTAAGCGTAACCTTTGCCCTGTAGAAAGCATTCAGCTTAATTCTTGGTATTCTATCGCAGGTATGCACTTAGACAGCGCAAGAAAATTGGTTGCTGTTTAATATGCTATCCAGTTTAAAACAGTCAGCGCAACCAAGACTTCTTAATGATTTTGATAGAGCGGTATTTCTTCAAGAAACTATCGATTTATTCACGCGTAAAAGACAAGGTCATTTGATTCATAGATGTTATCTGACACCAGAAGCATTAGAATATGCTGGCGTTTGGACAGCGCGTAAAGAAAGCTACGCTAAAGCAGGTGAATTGTGCGTCATACCAACCGCTGGTAATTCAATCAGCAATTTAGCGCGACATCTATTTGGTATTGTTGGTATTGAAAATGGTGCGGGTATGCGTTCTGCTATGCTTGATAAATCAGCAGAATTTTTCTCTCGCCTTGCTGGTCTTCATACTTGGATGGGTAGAGAATTATCACCCGCATCAATTAATATTATGCCTGAAGTAATGGGGGGTGCATTGCCTAACGTGCGCATTATACCTGACCTTGCAGATTTTCAAAAAGCAGCATATCCAAAAGATTTACCAAAAGGGCGAAAAGTTCTTGCAGAATTTGGTTTGACCAGAGGTAATATGGAAGGGTTTCCTGAAGACGGATTTCCTTATCATATATTGGTTGAAGATATGTTATCTCATGCATCACGTCTTGATAGCGGCGATATCTATACCTATACGTTTGATTGCAACCAAAATGGCGCTGAGGTTGAACGTTCTTATAATAGTGATGAAACTACCATGTGGGGTCGTGAACTATTTAGAGCGATGCAAAGCGAATTGGGTGATTATATTACTGGTGATTTTGATCCTGACAGTTATTCATTTAGAGATATTTGGGTCAAATCTGCGCATGGGGGTTTTAATTATATGATTGCAGATAGACCGATGAATTTCGAAATAGCAGGTAATCCAATCACTGCTTATAAAGGTGAACCGCAATTTGGTATTACCAATTCTTATAAACAGCCAGAAGAGATTGCCGAACAATTAGCAATCGATACAAATTATGCGATGAAGATGCATTTAAGTGCCGATAAGCGAATAGCGCAACCAGCGTTTATTCTTAATTAATTGAATTTCCTGTTTTAAAGCATGTAGAAGGGGATTGATTTTCTAATGTTAAAATCCATACATGGTGAATTTTTAATGACGCTCTTTCGCCTTTCTCCAGCAAGCTAAAGCGATTTTAAATCTCTTGGGTAGGTAACAGTATCACCAATACCTTTTCGAACGCTAAACCCCGCTTTAAGAATCGTGAATATATTATCGTCTGCCAATTTATGAAACAGATTGTCAGTATCAGATTTAGCCAAATTATTATCATATGCGTGATTAAATAATTCTTCATGGTCTTTCGATAGAACCAATACCAACATCACAAACTTATATGATTTACGGTAGATAAAACCCTGACCAATAGCGGTGCGAACAGAATCTAAACTTGAATTAACAAATTTTAATTCTATTGCGACACCATCACTATCAATAGACATATCGGGTCGATGGTTTTTACCAAAAAATTCTGCTGAATTGACGCTTTGATTGGTATTACGTTGAAAGATAACCTCATGATTCAAATGATTACGATTTGCATCTAAACAACCGTAAATAAGGTTTTCAAATTGACGTTCGGTATTACTGGTATTGTTACAATTGGCTTGTTCAATGTAGTGCGTGACATTTTGTAAGTCTGCCCAAAGCTTTCCTGACTGTTTCCCACGTTTGAATGTCATATTTTTACCCTTAATTTGAACTTAATGCGCGTAATTCTATAAGTATAGCTTTTGCAATTTCACCATTTCTCTTCTTAACCATTGACGGTATCAAAAGAAAATCTACCAAAACCCATAGAATACCTACGATTAATAGAACTGATATCCATTGTAGAACAAATAATACGGGTTGTTTGAGATACAATCGATGAAGCAAAAAGATAAAAACAAGCACATAGCACCAATCGACCGCACGACGTTTCTTTAAATATTCTTCTGTAAATGCTATTCGTGCATCTTCATCAAGTTTGTTAAGTTCTGTTTTGACGATAGATGGTAATTCCTTCTCTATCTGTGCGTATTTCTTTTTTGTGAATAACATCTAAATTCCTAAATTTATCAAATATAACAAGACTATAGTCTTGTTCCAAGTATAAATCAACCCGTTCAAAATGATTGAATGCGTGATAAAGATTTAGAAAAAGTTGTAGAAAACATCGTTAAGACATTGCGTGAAACCCGTCTCTCAAAAGAAATATCACTTGCAGAATTAAGCAGAATGACTGGATTGCACTATACAGGAATCAGTTTGATAGAAAGAGGCAAGAGACAGCCAACGATGTTGTCACTGTTGAAAATAGCGAAAGCATTGGAAGTGAATTTTGAAAAAATATATGAAACGAAGGTATAGGTTTAACTATTCCTACGTTTACAATTGTGGGGCTGCCTGATAAGGCGGTGGCCGAGAGTAAGGAGCGCGTGCGTGCCGCCCTTCATGCGTTGGGTATTGCATTGCCACCCAAACGATTGACGGTTAATTTGGCACCTGCGGATGTCAATAAAGAAGGCAGTCATTATGACTTACCCATTGCGCTGGGGTTATTGGCGGCGATGGAGGTTTTACCCAAAGAAGAATTAAGCGAATATATTGTATTGGGGGAATTATCGCTAGATGCCACCATTCGGGGGGTAACGGGCGTTCTACCCGCCGCAATTTTTGCCAGCAGCAATGATAACAGCCTTATTTGTCCCTCTGATTGCGGGGGTGAGGCCGCATGGGCGGGCGACGATCTATCCATCCTTGCGCCGCAAAATTTATTGCAATTGATTAATCATATAAAAGGGACGCAAATGCTAAGCCGTCCGACAGGTAAAATTGTTGAAGGGGTAAAACACAAAACAAATTTGGCCGATGTAAAAGGGCAAGAAACTGCAAAACGCGCATTAGAGGTTGCCGCCGCCGGATCGCATAATATGTTGATGATGGGCCCTCCTGGGTCAGGGAAGTCGATGTTGGCCAGTTGCCTGCCCTCCATCTTGCCACCGCTTTCACCCAAAGAGGCATTGGAGGTTTCGATGATCCATTCTTTGTCGGGCACATTAAATGAAGATGGGTTAATGAAAACGCGCCCCTATCGTGACCCGCACCATTCGGCATCGTTGCCTGCGCTTATTGGCGGTGGGCATAAGGTAAAACCGGGGGAGATTTCATTGGCGCATCATGGGGTGTTGTTTTTGGATGAATTGCCCGAATTTTCGCGGGCAACATTGGAAGCCTTGCGCCAGCCCCTTGAAACGGGTGAAACATTAATTGCACGGGCGAACCATCATGCAACCTATCCCGCACGGTTTCAATTTATTGCCGCGATGAACCCCTGCCGATTTGGGTATTTGGGTGATCCTGACCGCGAATGTTCAAAGGCGCCCCGTTGCGGACAAGATTATCAAGCAAAAATCTCTGGCCCCATGTTGGACAGGATAGATATCCAAGTCGAGGTGCCCGCCGTATCGATTGGTGATTTGGATAAAACCAATGCTGAAAGCTCGGACAGTGTGGCGGCACGGGTACAACGCGCCCGCGATATTCAAAATGATCGATTTAAAGATGAGGACATTACCGTCAATGCCCATGCAAATGGTGAATTGCTAGAAAAACAAATGGTGATGGAGAGCAAGGCAAAAGAATTAATGACCAAAGCGGCCACAAAAATGCGGTTATCGGCACGGGGATATTATCGCCTTATCCGTGTGGCGCGCACCATTGCCGATTTGGAAGGGTATGATGGCGATATTCAACCCCATCATGTGGCCGAAGCGCTCAGCTATCGTAAAATATCGCTAAATAATTGATTTTAAAATACAAAATACCTATTTTTGTTTGAAAACCTCATATGATTTATACTTAATATTGGGTATTAGCAATTTGTTAAACCTTATTGCCTATACTTAAAAAAGAATAAAAAATGTAAAAGGGGAAAGACCGCAGTGTCTTTAATTATAACATGTCTTATCACGTAGAATCACCAGATGGCAGTCCCAATGGGAAATCGGCACAGGAATATCATGCAGGGTTGGACGAATTGGCGCGTCAGGCAACCGCATCTGTTGCCGAAACAAAACAAGTTGAAGGACAGATAAGGGTTGAGCAAAGTCGCGCAGAAGGCCAAAAAATTGAAGAAAAACGTGATGAAGCAGGCGCACAGGCCGAAGTTAAAAACACAGGATCAACCGAAGGAACATTGGCCGCAGAAATTGCGGGAAATACCCTATTGGGTACAGGCGCGCAAATTGTAAGTGCGGGTCTTTCACGGATGAGTGAAAAGGAAAGCAGCCCTAGTCAATTTTCGGCTAAAGAAGCAAAAGGCTTAGGCGTATCATCGGGCGGAAGAACGATGGATCAAGATTTTACAAAAATGCGAAATGCATCGACAACTAGGGTAACAGGGATTGAATCCTTAACACGCGGAAAATCACTAATGGAACGTATGGGAATTACGGAAAAATCATTGGGCGATCAAGGTGGTACAAATGTTGGTACGGTTGCAAATGCGCAGAACGCGGCGAATTTGACAACATCGGCGACAATGGCGACATCATTAGTTTGTGCCAATGAAAAAGTATTGGGTCAAGTTATGGCCGCCAAGGCGCAAAATGCACATCTACCACAAGGACCTGGCGGTATGGGGTCAAATGCTCCAAAATTAGAAAATAACAAGTTAGCTTGTGGGCCCGGGTTTATTTCACCTGAAGAAGCCGAACGTGCGGCACGTTCCATGGAAACAGATAAATCGGAAAGCTGGGCGTAGAATATGGTTGGGAGTTTAGGAGAAGAGTTTCAGGCAAGTGCATCATTTGGGAATGCGCAATCTGTCGCGCCTATTTTTGATATGCCTGAACCCGAAATCACAACAACTGTTACTATAAACCCAGATTTGTTAAATGGTGCGGATGGTGCAAGTTTGCTTCAAGGTGTAGGGGCGCAAGCGTTAAGTGGTCCTGTTCAAAATCAAAGCATCCTTGGGGATGTGTTCGGCGCTATGGAAAACCTTGCAAATGATGTTCGTGATACTGGCAATCAAATAGCGGTACAAGAACAGCTTGTTGAAGTGGTTAATCAACCAGTTGAGACAGCGCCTACCCCACAAAATCAAGTTTATACCCAAGCGGCAGCGGAGCTTCAGCAAAATGCACAAATGCCTTCTCCAAGTATGGCTTAAACCTTATTTAGAAATTTCATTATCATCATCGATACCAAGGGCAAGATTGGTTAGGTCGATTTCTTCTTGGTTTTCCTTTGCCAATTTTTGGAAATGGCGGATGGAAAAGGGGATGCTGAGCAGGTACATCGTACTTAAAATTGACAGGCTAATCCATGGGGCTTGGATAAGGGCGGCAATGATAAGGGCGACAATCGCCAAGGCGGGCATCGCCATCTTTTTTGGTATATGAATTTGTTTTGTTGAAAAGGTGGGAATGCGGCTGACCATCATGGCGGCGCAAAATAAAACCCATAATCCTACAATAATATTTAATTTGCCAAATTGTTCAAAATAATCGGGCGCGATAAGCCAGATAAATAAGGGCAAAAGCGCAATACCCGCCCCCGCCGGTGCAGGAACACCAGAAAAGAACCCCTTGGCCCAACTTTTAATGGGTTTATTTGTTGTCACATTATATCGCGCAAGGCGCATGGCGGTTGCCACGGCAAAGACCAACATGGCAATCCATCCCACCTTGCCCGATTCCTCCAATATCCATAGATACAAGACAATTGAAGGGGCGATACCAAAAGCTAAAAAATCAGACAAACTGTCCAATTGTGCGCCAAAATCGCTGGTCGCATTGAGCAATCTGGCGGATGCACCATCAAGGGCATCGAGGATTGCAGCGGCAACAATGGCAATTACAGCCTTATCCCAAGCCCCATCAATCGCAAATTGGATGGAGGATAACCCCGCAGCCAAGGCGCATAAGGTTAAAATATTGGGCACCAATTTATAAAAATGCGCGGCATTCGTATCGTTCTGATCATCATTTACAGATGATGGTGCGGATGGATCTGTGGTTTTATTGTTGTCCATATTAAATCTTAACCGCGGTATAAGATTCGCTTATATCGGCATCAAAATCTGCCAAAATTGTTTCCCCTGCCAAAGTGCGTTGTCCTTCACATACCATAACAGGAAAATTGTTAGGCAAGTAAATATCCATACGGCTACCAAAACGGATAATACCAAATCGTTCACCCGCATTGATTGTGTCCCCTTCATTAAGGTCAGTTACGATGCGGCGGGCAACCAAACCTGCAATTTGCGAAAATCCCACAAATTTACCTGGGGTGGTTTTGATTAAGGCGTGGGCGCGTTCATTCTCCGTACTTGCCTTATCCAATTCGGCATTAAAAAATTTGCCTTCATAGTAAAATGTCTTAATAACCTCCCCCGAGAAGGGCGCACGGTTTACATGGGCATCTAAAACCGAAAGGAAAATACTTATTTTAGTGTACGTGTCGCTATTATCTTCATCTGCCAAATCATCGGGTAGGCTGTTCCCTTGGGTGATTTTTAGGACGCGGCCATCGGCGGGTGCCAAAACCAAGCTATCTTTTTGGGGAACGGTGCGAATGGGGTCGCGGAAAAAATAATAAATAAAGGCTGTTATAATCAACGCCACAATCCCCAATGGCTTGTAAATCAGCATAAGGATAATGGAAACAGCAAGCCCTCCTAATATAAATGGAAGCCCCACAGGATGCGGTTTTACAAAACAGGTATTCTTTATTGTTTGAAGGAGAGACATTTTTTAATACTTTCGCAATATAATGGTTATAAGTGGTAGCTTTTCATTGTTAAGGAAACTATAATAAATATGGTCTGATTTATAGTATTTATTTATATTTACTTTCCTAAGGCCAGTGAAACAATCAATTAAAACAAACAATTTTTTATTTTTAAACGCGAATTATATATGAAAATCTCTCTCTATTCTTTTTTTATTCTTTTTGGGGTGGTTTTTACGCCCATAACAGCTTCATTTGGCCAGCGATCTGATGATTTGGGATGCCGGCAAGCCGAAAGTACCTCATCTATACAAAAATGCTTGAAAAACAAGCTTGAAGATGCGCAGGAACGTTTGAAAGA
Source organism: uncultured Alphaproteobacteria bacterium (assembly GCA_963803555.1). GTDB lineage: Bacteria > Pseudomonadota > Alphaproteobacteria > Micavibrionales > Micavibrionaceae. The sequence goes on from CAWDMZ010000001.1 coordinate 555,226, forward strand.
GGCTTATAAAACCTTAGACAATAAATTTGATGATAAAGAAAAAAGTGATGAGCTTAAAGAATTGCAAACCTCGTGGTTAAAATATCGTGATGATGAATGCATGTGGGAGGCAAATCAGGCTTCTACACCCGGATTAAAAGGAATTAATGAGTTGTCATGCATGGTTCGGGTTAGTGAAGATCGCGCAGATTTGCTTGAAATTACTTATATGGATATAGATCCTGATGTCACACGCCAATATGCGGATATTAGTCGCTGGCAAAATATTTTGACTAATGATTATCAAGATACCGTTTGGGATTTTGATAGTGCAGCATCATTTGATCTTCAATGTGGTGATACAGAAGAAATTATCGCCCAAGGGCATAAATTTGTTCAAACCGAAGAAAATAAAAATTTATATCAAAAAAATAAGATACTTGCCGTAATTGTAAATCCTGCCATTGGTCGTCCCGATATAACAACTTTTGATTTTAAAATTTCTGAGGCTGAAGAAAATAAAGATGATGTAAATATTCTTTGCAATGAAAAAATTAAACTTTCTTTTGTTGAAAACCAAGAAAAAGTGATTAATGAAGATCAAATTGAAAACCATGACAACAATAAGGGTGAAGAAAAAACATGCCAAGCTGTTCTAACGGTTGAGCAAGGTAAATGTATTAATAAAAATATCCTATGGGATGGAAAAGAATTTGTTTTGAGTAACATTAAAACCGAACAAAATAATGATGAAGAAGTAAAGATTGAAAACGTAAAAAATGACAAAAATAAATAATGTATGTGTGTATTGTGGATCATCATCTAATGTAGATGATGCCTTTAAAACAGCCGCTGTTGAATTAGGCAAGGCAATTGCCGCCCAAAAATGGGGTGTTGTGTATGGTGGTGGGCGTGTTGGCCTGATGGGCTTAGTTGCAGACTCCACGCTTAAGGCTGGTGGTAAAGTTGTGGGGATTATCCCCGAACATATTCAATCGCGTGAAATTGAACATACAGATTTGACAGAGTTACATGTGGTTGATACCATGCATGTACGTAAACAAATGATGGTCGATAAATCAGAGGCTTTTGTGATTTTACCGGGCGGTATTGGAACATTAGATGAGTTTTTTGAATTGGTAACTTGGAAACAATTGGGTCTGCATGATAAGCCGATTGTAATTGTTAATATAAATGGGTATTGGTCAAAATTAATTGAGGCCGTTAAAAACATCGCCAATGAGGGATTTATGCGCCAAGAGGATTTAACAATGTATCATGTGGTTGATAAGGTTGAGGATGTTGTTGAAACATTGAAAAATGCCCCATCAGAAAAATTTGACCCGACCACAAAATGGATTTAAGGAAAAATTTATGACATCACGAATAGAATTTTATCGCCATGATATTGATGCCGCGGATAGTTTTGCGCAAAAGGCATTTAATAGGATGCGCCTAGATGAAATTCCACCCGTGCCACAAAATTTTGAGGTGTGGTATGTTTATTATGCCAATGTAAATCCAAAATTACGGGATGACATAAATAAGATTTTATTAGAACAAGACAAAATCACCGAAAATGATTGTCACGATTTATATGAAAAATATCTTAATTTTGGGCATGATCGTGAAACATTTGAAAAAGCGGGTGATCAAATTGTTTCCACCTTACAAGATGTAACCGACTTAATGACCAGTGTTAAAGGATCAACAAGCAGCTTTACGGGAACCTTACAAGATACGACCAATAAATTAATTACAGTGACCAGCCCCGCAGATATTGCCGCGCTGGTTAAAATTGTAACGCAAGAAACCAATAAAATGATTGAATATAATCAAGATTTAGAAGGGCGATTGACCTCCTCCTCCGAAATTATGATTGATTTAAGAAAAGATATGGAGCGTATCCGCCGTGAGGCCGTAACCGACGGTTTAACAGGATTGGCCAATCGTAAGGCGTTTGACGAACAAATTAATCGTATTACGCGTGAGTCAAAGCGTGATGGTGGTGCATTCTCCCTCATTATTATTGATATTGACCATTTTAAAAATTTTAACGACCAATATGGACATCAAATTGGCGATCAAGTTTTACGTCTAGTCGCACTGACCTTGGTGGATGAGGTGAAGGGGCAAGATATGGCCGCCCGATATGGTGGGGAAGAATTTTGTATTATATTACCCGGCACAACCAGTGATGGCGCAAAGCACGTTGCCGAAAATTTAAGAAAAGCAGTGGAGCGTAAAGAAATTATCAATCGCTCAACAGGTGATAATTTAGGACAAATTACGGTGTCTTTAGGTGTAGCCGAATTTTATAAAGAAGATACACCAGAAGATTTAATTCGCCGTGCCGATCGCGCCTTATATAAATCAAAAGATAATGGCCGTAATCAATTGACCATTGCGCCTTCGCCCAAAGATAAATAAATCATACCCCATATATTTATGATAAATCATAATGCTTCATGGTTGCTAAATCCTTTGTCAGCCTTTAAAAAGTAAGCATGGATTTTTCAATTGATCATGACCCGCGGGGCGATGCCCAAAATAATGCGCAAAACAATATTCATGCATTGCTTGATGGATTAAACCCCCAACAATCTGCTGCGGTGCAACAAACCGAAGGCCCTATTTTGGTATTGGCGGGTGCGGGGACGGGAAAAACCCGTGTTTTGACTACGCGCCTTGCCTATTTATTACAAACAGGCAAAGCGATGCCCGGGCAAATTTTGGCCGTGACCTTTACCAATAAGGCAGCGAATGAGATGAAAATTCGGGTCAGCCAATCCTTGGGTGGTCGCCCTGTTGAAGGATGGTGGCTTGGGACCTTTCACTCCCTTTGTGTACGTATGTTGCGCAGTCATGCTGATGTGGTCGGGCTCAACTCAAACTTTACCATTTTGGATACGGATGATCAGGTACGCCTGATGAAACAATTAATGGAAGGGCGCGCCATTGATCCAAAGAAAAGCCCAGCCAAAGGTGTGATTGACCAAATCAGCTCATGGAAAGATAAAGCCAAAACCCCAAAAGACGTACAGCCCGATGATATTGGTGATTTTGCCGATGGCAAGATGCTGATTTTATATAAAGAATATCAGGCGCGCCTTCGGATTTTAAACGCCTGTGATTTTGGTGATTTATTATTGCATATGATTACAATTTTGAAAGACCCCGCCAATAAACGCGTTTTGGAAGATTACCAAAGACGGTTTCAATATATTTTGGTTGATGAATATCAAGATACCAATGTGGCGCAATATTTATGGTTACGCCTTTTAACCCAAGGGAAAAATAATATTTGCTGCGTAGGCGATGATGACCAGTCTATCTATGGTTGGCGCGGGGCGGAGGTGGAAAACATCTTACGCTTTGAAAAAGATTTCCCCGGTGCAACCATTATCCGATTGGAAGAAAATTATCGCTCCACCGGGCATATTTTATCCGCCGCCAATGGTGTGATTAATAATAATACAGATCGCTTGGGCAAAGAGCTTTTTACCAGTGCAGGCGCAGGGGAAAAGGTCAAGCTACGTGGTCTTTGGGATGGACAAGCCGAAGCCCGCCATGTGGGCGAGGAAATTGAAGCCGCACAAAGCAAGGGTCAGAGCCTGAATACAATGGCGGTTTTGGTACGTACAGGGTTTCAAATGCGTGAATTTGAAGAACGTTTTATCCAATTGGGGTTGCCTTACCGCGTCATTGGTGGCCCACGATTTTACGAGCGTAAGGAAATTCGCGATGCATTGGCGTACTTACGGGTGGTCATGCAAACCCATGATGATTTGGCGTTAGAGCGTATTATTAACGTACCCAAGCGCGGTATTGGTGATGCCACGGTTAAAACATTATACGTACATGCCCGCGCAAAGAAAATTAGCCTGTACCAATCCATCATTGATTTAACCCAGACCGAAGAATTAAAGCCAAAAATTCGCGGTACATTAATGAAATTAATTGATGATTTTGAGCGGTGGAAATCATTAATGACCACCACCCATCATGCCGAATTGGCGACTATTATCTTGGATGATTCTGGTTATAACGAGATGTGGAAATTGGATAAGGCGCCCGATGCACCAGGGCGATTGGAAAATTTGAAGGAATTGGTTTCCGCCATGGAAGAATTTGAAGATTTGGCACAATTTTTGGAACATATCGCGTTGGTCATGGAAAATCAAAATAACGATAGTGGCGAATTTGTTACACTTATGACCCTACACGCGGCCAAAGGGTTGGAATATGATTTGGTATTTTTACCAGGGTGGGAAGATGGGTTATTCCCCTCTCAACGATCCATGGATGAAAATGGGTTAAAGGGGTTGGAAGAGGAACGCCGACTTGCGTATGTTGCTATTACGCGTGCCAAGAAAAATGCAGTTATCTCCTACGTTGGAAATCGGCGTATGTATGGTAGTTGGGTGAATGCGCTGCCTTCCCGTTTTATCGAAGAATTACCCGAAGACCATATTGAGGCGGAGGCAGATTTGGGTCTGTACGCGCCGGGGCGATCATCCCATAGGGATTCATCGGGGTATGAGAAGAAGGCACCCATTCGCCAAACCCAAATTGAACGTACATCTATGGATGGGGAATTAACCACGGGGGATCGTGTATTCCATGAAAAATTTGGCAATGGGGTTGTGGTTCATATTGATGGGCAAAAATTAGATATAAATTTTGATAATGCGGGACAAAAACGCGTTATGGACTCTTTTGTTGTAAAAGCTTAAATTTTAAAAATAAATATAGAAAAAATAAACATAATGAATACAGATAAAATAATTGGCATTTTTGGTGGGACTGGATTTTTGGGACATAATATCGTCCAAAGCCTTGCCAAAGAAGGATACCGTATCAAAATTATTACCCGCCACCCACAAAGTGCGTATGATTTAAAATTATTTGGCACGGTAGGGCAAATCACCCCTTTTTATTGTGATTATAAGGATGAAGATTCAATCAATAATGCCGTTGCGGGATGTGATTATGTTGTCAATTTAATTGGTATTTTATATCAAAAAAACAAACATGGGTTTAAACGCGCCCATGTTGATATTCCCCAAATGATTGCAACAGCATGTAAGGCAAAACACGTACAGCGTTATGTCCATATCTCTGCCTTGTCCTGTGATAAGGGGAGTGACGATATAAAATCAAAATACGCCAAATCAAAATTTGAAGGGGAGCAGGCGGTTACCAAGGCGTTTGAAAAAACAACAATCCTACGCCCAAGTGTTGTTTTTGGCCCTGATGATTCATTTTTTAACATGTTTGCAAAATTGGCAACATTTTTGCCCGCCTTACCGTTAATCGGTGGGGGAAAAACAAAATTTCAACCCGTTTATGTGGGTGATATTGCTCAAGCGGTGACAAAGATAATAAAAGATCCAACCAATCAATTTGCGGGTCATATTTATGAATTGGGCGGCCCAGAAGTTGTAACATTTAAAGAGATTTATGAGATTTTATTGCTTCAAACCAATCGGGATCGCGCGCTCATCACTATTCCATGGAAAATTGCCAAGGTTCAAGGGGCCATTATGGGGTTGTTGCCGCATCCGCCATTAACATTGGATCAGGTAAAATCATTAAAAATAGATAATATTATTAATGGGGATGAAAAGACGCTAACCGATTTGGGTATTAAACCAACGGCAATGGACAGTATTTTGCCCTCCTACCTATCGACATATAAACGCGGTGGGCGGTTTGCCACCAAGTAAACTATAAAAAGAAAAGACATAAAGTCGCCAGAATTTAAAGATTTAATAAAAAATCAAATCCGTACTTATTTTTTTTAGAAAGTAGTAAAGCATGAGAGTTTTGTTTGTTTTAGCATTATTAATTATTGGATTGGCTACAATGCCAAGCGTACAAGCCGAACAATCATTTGGCATTGCCGCCACGGTAAATGAAGATGCGATTTCACAATCTGATATTGATGCGCGTATGGTGTTGTTTTTAGTTTCAACAGGAACACCCCCTACACAAGAAAATGTGATGGCCGCCCGTGATCAAGTTTTGAATATTTTAATTGAAGAGCAGTTAAAAATTCAAGAAGCAGAACGATTAAACCAAGAGATTACGCAAGAAGAAATTATAGAAGGGTTTGAAAAATTAGCGATACAAAATAACTTAACAGCGCAAGAATTTGAGGGGGCATTGTCACAACAAGGCATCCCAAAATCAACCATGTTTCGCCAGATAAAATCCCAATTGGCATGGTCAAAGGTGGTCGCCAGTTATCTTCGCCCGCAAATTAATGTAACCGAAACAGACATTAATGCAAAAATGGATCAAATGAAGGCCAAAATTGGTAAAGAAGAGTATCTTGTGTCTGAAATTTTCTTACCCATCAAATCAGACGAAGATGAGGTGGAGATGAAACAATTAGCCATGAAATTAATGGAAGAAATAAAAATGCGCGGCGCACCATTTGGTATGGTGGCAACACAATTTTCAAAATCCGCGTCTGCGGCCAATGGCGGGCAGATGGGATGGATTAGTGAGGGGGAACTACCAAAAGAATTAGATTTGGTTTTACGCACATTGGATGAAAAAACGATTAGTCCGCCCATTCGTGGTTTATCAGGGTATCATATTTTGGCCATACGTGAAAAACGTATGAAAACCGTTGATACCATGCCCGAAGAAGATGTTGTTCTAAACGCAATTGGGTTGGAGAGGTTAGACCGACTACAAAAAAGACATCTCTCTGATTTAGAGGCCGCCGCCTTTATCGAACGTCGTTCGTAAAATCTTAGGTGACAAATACCAACAATATTTTTGAAAGCCTACCGCCCCTACGTGATGTTATACGTGATAATGATTTGCGAGCCGATAAAAAATTTGGTCAAAATTTCTTACTTGATGGTAACCTTACAGATAAAATTGCCCGTACCGCGGGGAAATTAAATGGTGTAAATATTTTTGAAATTGGCCCTGGGCCAGGGGGATTAACCCGCAGTTTGTTAAAAACAGACGCAAAAAAAATCACTGCGATTGAGTTTGATCCCCGTGTGATTATTGCACTGGATCATTTAAAAGAAAATTTTTCTGATCGTTTTACTTTGTATCATCAAGACGCATTAAAATCTAATTTGTTACAAATGAGTGATGCGCCGCGTGCCATTGTTGCAAACCTGCCTTATAATATTGCGACCCCCTTGCTGATTGGGTGGTTGTCACAAGTACGTCATGATTTTAAGGCATATCAAAGCATGACATTAATGTTTCAACGTGAGGTTGCGCAACGCATTACAGCCAAAGTAGGTGATAAAAATTACGGACGTTTGGCGGTGATTTGCCAATGGTTATGTTCGGTGAATAAGGCATTTGATGTCCCTGCCTCCGCCTTTACCCCCGCGCCGAAGGTGGTGTCTAGTATTGTTCATTTTGTACCAAAAGAATTAGATATAGACGCTCCAAAATTTGAAACATTGGAAAAAATTACGGCTGATGCATTTGGCCAACGCCGTAAAATGATTCGAAGCTCGTTAAAAAAATATAGTGAATTTTTTGATATCGTAAATATAAGCGAGACTTTACGCGCCGAAAATTTAACACCCGATGATTTTATAAATTTAGCAAAAGCGGTAGAGCGAAAATTAAAGGATTAGTGATTAAAGCCCTTCGGCAACGCCACGCACAAAATCAGATAACCCGACCAAACGGCGGCGTTTTAAACGCTCCGCATCTAAAATCATTTGTGCCTGATCAATCGTCAAATCAATATCTTCATTAATCAAAACATAATCATATTCGGAATAATGCATCATCTCATCCGTTGATTTTTCCATGCGTCCGCGAATTTGCGTTTCGGTTTCAAGGGTATCTTTGGATCGATTGCGTAGACGATTTTCAAGCTCGCGCGCCGATGGCGGTAGGATGAAAAGTGTAACCAAATCATCGCGCGCCATTTCCCGCAATTGTTGCGTGCCTTGCCAATCAATATCAAAAATTACATCTTGACCCATGGCAAGCGCACTTTCTACCGTATCGCGGGGGGTGCCGTAATAATTGCCAAATACTTTGGCGTGTTCCAACATCTCCCCATTATCAACCATGCGGTTAAATTCGGGGATATCGACAAAATAATAATCTTCACCATGTACCTCGCCCGCCCGTTGGGAGCGTGTGGTGGCAGAAATTGAAATAATTAATTCTTTATTTCGTTTTAATAAGGCGCGGGTGATTGTTGTTTTCCCCGCCCCCGAAGGTGACGAAAGAACATACATAAGGCCACGACGTTTTAATCCAGTGCTATCCATGGCAATATGGTAGCGGTATTTGCGCGTCAAATAAACCAGTAATAAAGCAGTCATCGACATTTTATGAGATTTAGATATGATTAAAGCATGAAAAATCCACAATCTATATTAATAACAGGCGGTTCCAGCGGTTTGGGTGCGGCAATGGCGCAATATTATGCGGCCAAAGGAATTACATTATTTTTATCAGGGCGCGATGCCAACCGATTACAAAAAATTGCGGATTTATGCCGCGCTAGGGGCGCAGATGTCATCACCGCATTGGTTGATGTGACAGATCAGGAAACAATGAAAAACTGGATAATGCAAAGCCATGAGGAAAAGCCCCTTGATTTGGTTATCGCCAATGCAGGAATTTCAGGGGGAACCGCAGGTCGTTTGGATGGAGAACCCATTGATGAGGCGCGTAAAATTTTTGATGTAAATGTAACAGGTGTTTTTAATACGGTTGAGCCCGCCTTAGAAATTTTTAAAGGCGTACAGGAGATTAAACAGATTGCCATCGTCAGCTCCCTTGCAGGGTTTCGGGGATGGCCAAGCGCCCCATCTTATAGCGCATCAAAGGGCGCTGTACGTTTTTATGGGGAGGCATTGCGTGGGGCGTTATCCAAAACAAACATACAAATTAATGTAATATGCCCTGGCTTTGTCAAAACGCGATTGACGGATCAAAATGATTTTCCTATGCCATTTTTAATGGATGATACAAAAGCCGCAGAAATAATGGCAAATGGATTGGCGAAAAATAAAGGGCGTATATGTTTCCCCCTGCCTGTACATTTTTCTTCATGGTTAATTGGTATTTTACCAGATAATTTGGCGCAAAAGATTTTGGCATTTTCCCCATCAAAAAATGCGCTGGCTGAATAAGTTTTAATCTAGAGTATTCTTTAAAACACGCTGTACGTCTAAATCATTAAAATCATCAACTTGAATAGTTTTTACATTATCGCCCATGGGGGCATTGCGTGTTGGGTTGCTATGTTTTGAGAATAAGACGAGTGTTTTACACCCCGTTGGTGCAACCATATGCATGGGGCCCGTGTCATTTCCAACGGCATAGACCGCATTACGACCTAAGGTAATAATATCAAACAAACTGGTTTTGGCGGTTAAATTGATGGCTTGGGGGCAGTGCGCGGCAATATAATCTGTAATTTCTTGCTCATCCTTAGTACCTATCAAAACGGGATTTATATTTTTTAAAACCAATTCATGGCAAAGTTGCGCATATTTTTCCATTGGCCATCGTTTTTCAGGGCGGGTTGGGGCGGAACCCGGAACAATTAATGCATACGGATTTTGTAAATTAAATTTTTGAATATCCGTATCAATCCATTCCATTTTGTCAATAGAGATGTCTTGAATTCCCGCATGGGCCAGTAAAACCCGATGCCCGTCAAGCGGAAGACCTGCCGTACGTTCGGGGGGGTCAAAATAATGGCTTGCCCCTTTTGCTGTTCCCACCCATTGAGGCTTGGGGGACAGTAAATTATAATATATTGTCGTCCGATCATTATTTTGGAGATCATAGACACGATTAAATTTTCCTTGATTTAACGTACGGCGTAATAAAAACCATTTGGAAAATTGGTAAAATTTTGGACGTTTATCAATTATGACAGCATCAAAATAGCCAGATTTTTGCGCAAAATTTTCAAACGGCTTTGTTGTTAATAAGGTGATATGCGCATTGGGATGATGATTTCGAATGGCCTTCATCGCCCCTAAGGCAATAATAAAATCACCCAATGCACTTAATTTTATAACCAATATGTTTTGTTTGGCTTGCATAAAAAATTATGCCGCCTGATGGGTGTAAGTTTGGGTGCTATATTTTTCTTGAAGCAATTCGGCGTAAACATTTAATGTTTCATCCATCATTTTTTCCTTTGAAAAATTATGGGCAATATGTGCCATGGCATAATGCGCCATTTGAATTTTTTGTCCTTCATCCAAATCAAGAACATATGCTAAAGTTTTGGCAAGCGTATCTGAATCGTTGGGGGGGATGAGCCATCCTGTTTGATTGTGCAAAACGGTTTCTTGTGCGCCGCCATGATCCGTTGCAATAATGGGGCGACCCATGGCTTGTGCCTCAATCGGGATGCGGCCAAACCCCTCGGGTTCAATACTTGCGCTGACGATAATGGTGGAACACATATAGGCGGCAGGCATATCATCACAATGATTAATCAGGCGTATTTGACAGCCTAGATTTTTCTGCTCAATTGCATTTTCTAATTCTGCCCGATATTCGGATCGCCCTTGATCATCACCGATAAGAACACAAAAAACATCCTTACGATTTAGTTTTTCCATGGCATCAATTAAAACATGATGCCCCTTCCATCGTGTTAAACGCCCCGGCAACATGATGACTGGCGCGCCATCAGGGATACGCCATTCTTTTGTGATTTTAATTAATTGCGGTGGCTTTATCACGGCAGGATGAAATTTTTGTAAATTAACGCCACGATGAATAAGACGAATTTTATTTACATCCATAGAATAATTATGCGCCATGTAATTGGCCACATGATTAGAAATGGCAATCACACGATCCCCCATGGTCATAATAGAATTATAGCGGTTTTTCCATTTACCAGATATATTATATGGTGCATGGCATGTTGTTACAAATTTTGCATTTGTTTTTTGGACAGCATAATAGGAAGACCACGCGGGCGCACGGCTGCGTACATGAACCAGATCAACATTATATTTTTCAATTAATTTTTTTATAACAGCAATATTTTTATAAATTGTGATTGGATTTTTGCTGTGAACGGGAAGATTAATATGCTCAATCTTATGACGTTTTAATTCGTGAACCCGCGCCCCGCCATTGGATACGATAATGGGAAATGATCCCGCTTCTTTCAAAGCGATAGCAACATCAATACAGCCTTGTTCGGCACCGCCCGCGCTCAATTCGGGTATAATCTGCATGATAACCGGGCATTTTGGAATTTGGTTTAAATATGATGTCATGATATGGATAAGATATTATTGTTATGGTGAAATTATAATAAACAATACCAGAAGAAGCGCAAAATATAAAATGACATTAGAATATCTAAAACGGCAAACTGCACCAAATTTGGCTTATTACTTAACGCAGCCTGCGGCGGGTAATAAACAAACGCCTATTGTATTTTTGGGTGGTTTTCGATCCGATATGCAAGGAACAAAAGCGTTATTTTTAGAAGATTTTTGTAAAAAATCAGGGCGCCCTTTTTTACGGTTTGATTATTCGGGACATGGGCAATCGCACGGCCAATTTGAAAATTTTTGTGTCAGTGATTGGGTTCATGATTCAAAAGACATGATGAAACATCATTTTGATACTCCTGCACTTCTTATCGGATCATCAATGGGCGGGTGGATTGGTTTGATTTTGGCACAAAAAGAGCCAGAAATGTTAGCAGGTTTTATTGGCTTGGCTGCCGCGCCAGATTTCACCCAATGGATTGAAGAGGGAATGGACGAGGATCAAAAACAAACACTAAAACATCAGGGTCATTTTAATTTGGAAAATGATTATGGTGATGCCTATACCATAACAAAAAAGTTATTGGATGATGGGCGAAAGAATAAAATTCTTGATAAATCGATTAAAACATCATTCCCTATTCATCTTATTCAAGGGAAAAAAGATGCAGACGTACCATGGCAAACGGCACAAAAAATAAAAGAAACACTATCGACATCAACAGTAGATATAACATATATAGATGAGGGCGATCATCGCTTATCTGCCCCACAAGAGTTGGAAGTTTTAAGCGATATTATTCAAACAATAATTTAAATTACTTACGTTTATATTTAGTTGCGCTTGATTTTGAATTTTTATAGACCGTTTTATCATTGCCCTTATGATTTTTAGTTAGCTTAAACGAAATTTCAGAATGTATTAATTTTAAGATTATTGCGATAATGGCTGCAATTGTAAATGGGATAAGTGTGACAACCATTGTTGGCATTGATAAAACAGGTAGGATATATCCCTCCCAAGCTTCAATAGAAAAACTATCTTTAAAAACCTCTAAACCGTTAGGCGCGTATTCATTCCATACCCATCCAAGGTCGCTAATTAAAAAATTATCGAACTCAGGCCGAAGATTTTTTAAATCCCTTAATTTATCTTCGTCAAGGTAATAATTTACATATAAATCATGCCCAATAGCGGCAAGAAATGGAAGAAATAAGAAGAAAAGCAAAAAGCGCATAAGATTTAAACCTTAGATTATAGTGAAATAGCGTTAAAACAGCTTATCAGCTTATTCATGGGTTGAAAATATTTGTTTTAAGAGATATTGTCCGCAATGCGTTAAAATAACGTTATGCGGACAGGTGGCCGAGTGGCTTAAGGCGCACGCTTGGAAAGCGTGTTAGGGTTCACCCCCTACGCGGGTTCGAATCCCGCTCTGTCCGCCATTTTCCTGTTTTTCTTTATAAAAAAAGATCTAAAATTGCTTTTAGATCTTTTTATTTTACAAATAATTCTTGGGGAGAATTACATTATTTGTTCTTCTAAATCATCCTGTTGATCGGTTGAGAAATCTTTTTTTATTGACCCAAAAAGATTATCTATTCCTTGCGGATCACGCATTTTGCCGAGATTATTATTTATATCTTGCATGGATGTATATTCTTTTTCAGGGATTGCGCGCAAAAGATTAAGCGCTTCTTCACTTGCACCATTGTCATTGGCAAAAATAATTGCATTTTCGCGTGTTGTTGGAAAATTCATTCCATCAAGTAATTCAAGCATATTTATAGGTTTGTTATCATGTTGCATTTTAAATCCTTTTTATTGAATATCGTTTAATTCCAAACTTGCGGTTTGGTAATTATCATTAATTTTTGTGGCAATTAAACCATTACTAATTAATTGTGATCGAAGATCATTACTTTCAGAGAAAAAAGACATTTTTCCTGCTAAACCAATCATAACCAATGCAAAAACAACAACAAATACGCCAAATAATTTAATCATCTTAATGTACTGCTAAATCAACGCTGCCAATATGACCATGTTGTTCTTCTGCTTGCTTTTGAATTTCTTTTAAATCTGCAAGAAGAGTTAAAATTTCATTTTCGTTATAATTGGCTTTTACAACCAAAACATTTTCATCATTATTATATGCATTGGGTTTGACATACATTTCATCAATCATCGGATGTACAATACCTGTAAGTTGTTTTGATAAATTCATTTTATTAATCCTTTTTAGTAATTTGTTAAAAAAAGAATATCTTTGTCTTGTTACAAATAAATTTCATGTTTGTATTTTTTTTGAAAAGTTTTGTATCAGGTTTGTAACAATGATTAATTGGAACTATTGCTTAAATTCATCAGTAGTTTAAGGCACATATAACTTATTTCAGGAGAATATGAATGAAACTTTTTACTTTGACAATTGCAACTATTATGACATTGGGATTAGCTGCATGTGGTGAAACCCGTACCGAACGCGCCGTAACTGGTGGTGGAATTGGTGCTGGTGTAGGCGCCGCAGGGGCAGCAGCCACAGGTGGAAGCTTATTAGGCGGTGCGGCAATTGGCGCAGCGGTTGGTGCAGGCGTTGGCGCAATGACTGACGAGGACAATTTTGACGATTAAGAAATTATTTAAAAATTAGTAAAAAGGTCGATATTATATCGGCTTTTTTTATGTTTGATTTAAAGCACGCATAATCTTAGCGCCAACATAATCACTATGTTGTGATGGATTAATTTCAAAAAAAGTAGGCGTCATATCAATAAGTATTTTTTGAACGGGCCCTTTTACATTTGAGGCGTTATCAACCAATTCTTCAACTAAATCTGGGTGAGGATCAATACGAATGGCATCATCCCACCATTCCAGAAAATCTCCAGCCTTAACAACATATGCCGAATATTCAGTTTTATTTTTATAATCAAGATAAGCTTGGTATCGGGGCTTATCATCGCAGAAAATCAATTTCATTGCCAAATCTTCAAGGCGTGTTTTCTGCGCCTCAGTAATTTTTCCTTGTTCCATGTCAAGTGGCGTGAAATCTGTTGTTAATCCCTCGCCAATATCATGAACCAATATCATACGAGCCTTATTTCCACTGTATTTTTCTTTTAAAACAGAATTTTCACGAAAAATTTGTCCTAAAATTCTGCTGATGCCGCGTTCGTGTGTATAGACAGATCGGGGTAGTTTCCAACCGCGCTGAATTAAACCTTGGCGTGGTTCAATTTTTATAAGCGCTAATGAATCACGCGGTCGAAATTGGGGGGCGACCATATCCATATAAACAAATCGGTCATAAATTGAAGGCTGGCGTTCAGGAAAACGCGCAGAAATATCTGCAATAAAATCCCAATCATTTTGAGATAACACTAAGTGAGAGTTACTAGAATTAAAATCTTGAGCCAGAGTCATAATATTTATTCATACTTATTGATACGCTAAGAAAAACTTAAACTTAACAAAAAATAAAATCAACAACTATTTACATATTTTATTGAAACTAATTATGTCCTTTTCAATAATCGATTTTTAAATCTATCAATTTCATCAAATATTATGAGCAAGACTGGGATAAAGAAAATTAAAATGGCACTAGCAAAAACAATTCCTGTGGCTAATGAAACCGCCATTGGAATAATAAATTGTGCCTGCAAACTGGTTTCTAGCAACATTGGAAATAAACCCAAACTGGTCGTCAGTGTGGTTAATAAAATAGGGCGGAAACGACGTTTTAACGAAATCATGGCGGCTTCGGTTGCGGTCATATCGTTTCCTTTTTCAAGGCGTAGTTTGTTGTAATAATCAACCAGCACGACAGAATCGTTAATCACAACCCCCGTTAACGCCACCATGCCAAAGAGCGAGATAAACGATAAATTATGTCCTAAAATAACATGACCATAAATTGCCCCCGCTAAACCCAATGGAATGGTTAGCATAATGATAAAAGGTTTGGCATAGCTGCGTAATTGGGATGTCAGTAGGACAAAGATAATCATGAGCGCGATGAGCATATTTTTACCCAAAGTTGCCAAATCTTGACGTTGATCTTTATTTTGACCCGCTAGAACAAAACTTAAATTGGGGTATTTATCCTTTAAAGGGGCGTAATATTGCTCCTTAATTTGTGAGATGGCTTCATCGGGGCTAACATTTGCGTTACTAACATCTGCGGTAATGCTAACCACTTGACGGCCATCAACACGTTTAATGACAGTGGGGCTAAAGCTTTCCTCGATCTCGGCCAATACGGAAATGGGGGCGCGTTCTCCCGTGGGCAAACGAAGGCGAATTTGTTCGAGGGTAGAAAGATTTTCACGCATTTCTTTGGGATAGCGCACAAAAATTTGAATTTCATTTGTACCGCGCTGGATACGATCCACCGAACGACCCCTAAAGAAATCACGCAATTGAAGCCCGATATCGGCAGGGGTAAGCCCCGCCGCCAAACCTGCATCGGTTAATTCGTAAATAAACTCTTTTTTACCCGGTTCAAGCGAGTCGATTACTTCGGTTAAAATATCCATGGATTGCATATCAAGCTTTAACTGCTCCGATGCTTTTTCTAAAATATAGCTATCACGGTGGGATAATTCGATATTAATATCTGCGCCCGCACTAACCAATGAGCTTTCAAAAGTAAGATTTTTCACCTGAGGAATTTCGGGAATGGACGCACGCCATTTTTGCGATATTTCACGTGCCCCCATGGTGCGATTATCCGCGCCCGCCAATTCAACCGTAATTTCCGATAGATGGCTTGAGAATGAGCTGCTGGAGGTGGAGGCGGGGCCACCGCGATCGCCAAAGGATAAACCAATACTGACCGAAATATTTTTATAAATTGGCGCGCCTGTTTCAGATTCAAATTTTTCAGCCAGTTGATTAAAGCTGTTGGTAATTTGATCCGTATAAAATTTGGTTGTTTCAAAATTTGTTCCGACAGGCATTTCCAAATTAACGCGGATCTCATCACTTTCAATTTGGGGGAAGAAGATAAATTTGATTGTGCCAGACCCCACAAGGAAAAAGGCAAACCCAATAATACAAAATACAATCACCACAAAAATATATCGTGCGGCAATAAAGGTACGCGCCATTGATAAAATAACAGTATCGACAAACCAATTTAGGCCCGCGGTTACTTTTTTACGGGCATGTGCCAATAACCCTAGGCTCCAATTTTTACGTTCCGATAGGTGAGCGGGTAGAATTAAAAAGGCCTCAATAAGGGAAAGGATGAGAACACTAATCACAATGATTGGAATAGGTTTTAAAATTTGACCCAATGTCCCCGTACTAAAAATAAGCGGGGAAAAGGCGGCGATGGTTGTTAAAACGCCAATAGTCACAGGCGCCTGTACGCGTTTTATCCCTTCCAAGGTGGGGTATTTTGATTTGCCTTCTTCTTGTTCGTGAAAAATACTTTCCCCTGCGACAATCGCATCATCAACCACAATTCCCAACACAACAATCAGCGCAAAAAGTGATATCATATTAATCGTTACCCCAAATAATGAGGCCAAGAATATTCCACCAAGGAAGGAGATAGGTATGCCCAAACTGGTCCAAAAAGCCAAGCGAAGATCAAGGAACAGCAAAAGGCAGATAAAAACAAGGATATAGCCCAAAATCGCATTACGTGCCAAAAGGCTGATCCGTTCCTTTAAAATAATGGTTTCGTTTTTCCAAATGGCTAATTTAATATCATTGGGCAGCTCAAGCGTAGTGATGTACTCTTTAATTTGAGCCTCAATATCCAAAACATCTTGGGAACTGCTTCGGGATACATCGACAAAAACAGCGTTTTGACCATTATAGGTATTAATCAAATCAACATCTTCAAACGCATCTTTGATCGTTGCGATATCCCTAAGGCGTAATAATGTGCCATTGGGGTTGCTTCGGATAACGATATCGCCAAACTCACTCCCTAAATAGCGGCGTTCATTGACACGTACAATAATTTCTGCTGCACCTGTACGCAAACTGCCTGCGGGTATATCAACGGAAAAACGGCTGATGATGCCTGCGACATCGCCGATGGTTAAATCATATTTTCGTAATTGATCCTCGGCAACTTCAATACTGATCTCTCTATCTGGGGTTCCTGAGATATCGACAAGGGTAACTTCAGACAGGGATAAGATTTGATCTTTTAAATTTTCTGCCCAATCACGCAAAGATATTTGTGGCATATCCCCATAAAGGACAAGGGTCAGCACATCACTGCGGGGTTTGATTTTTACAATTGTAATTTCTTCGGCATTTTCGGGGGGGAAATCTTGAAGGGCGCTAATCTCGGTTTCGACATCGTTTAAAACCTCCTCCCCATTTACAAAATCACCAATTTCGATGGTGATAATCCCAACGCTTTCTTGGGCGTTTGATTCAACACGCTCAACGCCTTGAATACCAATCACCGCCTCTTCTACGCGTCGGGTGATGCCGCTTTCCACATCTTCGGGGGTGGCACCGGGAAAGGGGACGGTTATATTAATAATTCTAGGATCAATGGTTGGAAATGTTTCGCGTACCATAGATGTCACACTGCCCAATCCTGCCAGTATGAAAAATATCATCATAATATTTGCAGCGGCTTTATTTTCTGCAAACCATGCGACAAGCTTATTTCCGGGTTTTTGATCCATCGGGGTTACTGCGCCTCTTCCATATTCTTTTTAACAGGGGATGTGATGGGCGGAGGGTCAAGCAATTGGGTGTCATTTGTAGTTTCACTTGATGTACGTACTTTTGTGCCATCATCAACTCCTTTTATTAGACCTAAAACAACATCTACTGTTTGTCCGTTGCCGATAGCGTCTGTTTCAGTATCATTGGTGGTAATAATTTCGGGTGAAAATCGTTGTAATGTTTGGTCGGAATTAACAATCCATATATCATTTGTCCCTTGTAACGCTTCATTAGGGAGAACCCAGATATTTTCTGTTTTCTGACCAATTAAGGTGACTTCGGTAAAAACACCAGGGAGTAAAATATCCCAATTTTCTTGCGCGGGTTTAATAATAACATCAATAAATCGGGTTGTTTGATCCAAAACACTACTGATACGATCAATTTTACCATCTAAATTCACCATTTTACCGCGGTATTTGGTATTTATTGTTACTTTATTGCCATCTTTAATATCCATATACTGTAAAATACGATCTTCGACGGGAACTGTAATCTCTAATGCATCACGGGGGTAGGCTTGCCCATAGCTTTGCCCTGCTTGAACAAATTGACCCAATTCGATAGAGGTATCAATGATGCGGCCTGAAAAACTATAGGAAAATTTTGTACGATTTAATGCCAGTTGGGCATCGGCCAATTGCGCCTGAGCGGCTTTTAAATTGGCTTGTGCTTGTTGCATCTGTGGTTTTCGCGCAACCAAAGATGGGGCATCGCGGTTGGGGTTCAAACTTTTCCATTCTTCAAGGGCGATGTTACTTTCCGCTTGTTGCAAAGTTAAAGATGTACGTGCTTGCTCCACCTGTGCCTTTGCGATATTAACCGCATTGATATAATCGGCACGTTCGATTTGGAATAGCGTGTCGCCTTTTTTAAAAACGCCACCATTGTTAAAGTCGGGATGCACATTAACAATACGCCCTGATACTTGCGGTACAATATTAATTTGTCCATTTACAACCACGTTCCCTGTACGTGTAAAATTAATTTCCTTTGTTTGTGGGGTGATGGTTTTTGTATCAACCAATAAATCTTTGGTTTGAATATTTTGCTTTTGTTTTTGCTCTTCCACATTTAAATTTTGTGAAATTACAAATCCTGCAATAATAAAGCCTAGCACAATCAAAAGCTGTATGTTTGCTTTCCAACCGAAGGTTTTATTTTTATCTGCCTTAGGCTTATTGTCAGAAGTTGTAGTGGTTTCTTGTGCAGAATTTTGTGAATCTGGCTGTTGTTGTTCGTGATTTTGCGGAGGAATATTTTGGGGGTTGTCTGTTGGCATCATTAATCTTCTATTTATTTGGTTATGGCTTGTTGTACGTCTTTTGAGGTGTCTAGGCCGATTGTTTTAATAATTTTACTGGGCATTGTATCAATGGCTAAATCATCCATATTATTGGTGACCCATTGACCACCAAGGGCAAGGTGTAAGTTAACACGGGATTGCCAGATGGCTTGTTGAACATTTAAAATTTGTTGTTTTTGGTTTAAAATTCGGCGTTCAATATCCAATAATTCGGTAATAGTAAGAAGCCCGCGCTCGTACCTTTTTTGTGCCAAATCATATGATTTTTGCGCTTCATTATTGGTTTTGGTCAGGGCGTCAAGCTGTTGTCTTAAATTTTCTTCATTTTGAAGGGCATTTTCAACTTCTTGAGTGGCTTGCAAAATATTTTGGGCATATTGCGCCGCCAATTCACGAACGCGCGCTTCTTGTACGCGAATATTGGCACGCAACCGACCGCCCTGAAATAATGGTTGGGTTAGGTTTTGAACCAAGCCCCATGCAATTTTTTCTGCGGAGATTAAATCCCCCAATTCAGCCGCCTGAAAACCATAATTTGCGGAAATTGATAAGGAGGGGTATAGGTTGGCCATGGCAACATTGGAATCATATTTTGCCGCCAATAAACGATATTGATCGCCACGCAAATCGGGGCGTAAGTCAATTAATGCCAAGGGGGGTGGAACGTTTAAGCGCGCTGGTGGGGGCAACACAGGAAAATTACTTATGCTGTTCGCATTTGTTTGATTGGGCATTTCACCAAGTAAGATGTTTAATGCATACACTTGTTCTGTTAATTGGGATTGCAAGGGCGGCAATTGTGCTTGGGCGGCCGCAAGATTTTCACGGCTCAGCCGTACGTCTAGTGCGGTGGCTGATTCTAAGCCTGCTTCATATCGTCTGTTGATTGTATCGAGCGATTTTTGACGCGTGTTAATCGTTTGATCGATAAGCTTTATCTCTTCATTAATATTGGCAATTGAAAGACGTACAGTGACCAATTGAGCGATTAAGCTTTGCACTAAGGCATGTTGCGTTTCCAAATTGGCAAAATAGGATGCTTGGGATGATTTTGCCTGATTGCGAAGCTCCCCAAATAAATCCAATTGCCATGCGGAAGATAGGCCCAAATTATAAGAATTGTTGTACGTTTTATCTTCAATATTGAATAAGGGATTGTTAATTTCGTTATTATTGGGCGTTGCGCGCCGTGATGCCGATGCATCCGCCGACAGGGTTGGGAATAACGATGATTGGCTAATGTTAATTTGCTCTTGCGCTTGGATAAGGCGTTGGGCGGCAATCTCCAATTCAATATTTTGGGAAAGGAATTGATCAACCAAATTATTAAGGGTCGGGTCATCATATTGTTTCCACCATTCAAACGATGAAACCTCATACTCATCAAGGGTAATTACATTATATTCAGCATTTTGAAAAAGGTTGAAAAAGGCAAATTCCTTGTAAGGGGAGGCATCATTCACTTCACTTGAAACAGCGCAACCACCAAGTGTAAAAGTCAATGCAATAAGAGGGGTTAAAATACGAATGGGGGATGCTCCTGAAACCTAGATGTAAAATATATCATTTAAAACCCAATTTGTGGATAGATTTATCGCAAATATTTTTAAGGACATTGTTCTCTAAATATTCTATCAATTATCTATGTCTGTATCGCACCTATTATTATACCCATTTGAAAAAGATTTAATTTCGAAGGCGTATTTATCAAAAAATGCCCTCATCATAAATGCGTTTTATCATCATTCGTTCCAAATAGTTGAAAAGGCACAAATTGTTCAAAATTATAAATTTGTTCAAGAGGAATGGGAAAATGCAGGATACGATGTTTTAAACACAATTCCCAATGATAAAAAATATCAACTCGCTCTTTGTCATATGCCGCAATCAAAAGAATATTGTCTTTATTTGATAGCTGAAATTTTAGATAGCTTGGAAGAAGATGGGTTATTTATTTGTATGGCGGGCAATACAGAAAATGGAAAGCGGTTGAAAAAATGGCTGAGTGATTTTGTCCTGTTGGCACAAGAGGAGTCAAAACACAAACATAAGATTATTTGGGCAACAAAGAAAAACTTTAATCAAGAAGTTATTGATCAATACTTAAAAGAGTATGGTACTCAGAAACTAAAAATAAATGATATTGAATTCTTTACCAAGTCTGGCGTTTATGGGTGGAATAAAATTGATAAGGGGTCACAATTATTATTAGATAATATTCCAAAGGAATTAAAGGGTGATGGCGCAGATTTTGGCTGTGGATATGGGTTTTTGTCCTTTTCATTGGGCGCGCAACCAAACATAAAATCAATTGATTTGATTGATGCAGATTATAATGCATTACAATGCGCAAAAAATAATATGATACCAAGCCAGTTTAAAATAAACTTTTTACACGAGAATATAATAAATCTAAAGGCGCATCTAAAATATGATTGGATCATTATGAACCCGCCATTTCATCAGGCGAAAAAGACAGACCATGATATTGGGTTAGGGTTTATTCAATCAGCATATAGGGCATTAAAGAATAATGGTAAATTATATATGGTTGCCAATAACTTTTTACCCTATGATAAATTTTTAAATAATAAATTTTCTAAAGTTGAAAAAATAACTGAAGAAAATGGGTTTAAAGTTTTGTTTGCGCAAAAATAAACCCGTAAGAAGGAAAAATTATGGATCATAAAAATTATATTATTTTGGCCGTTTCAATTGCAATATTAGGGATAAGTATTGGTTTTATAGGGGTTAAGATTGCAGATGGGCTTCATAATTTTCGAAATTATGACCGATATGTAACGATGAAAGGCCTTTCCCAGCAAGATGTGACGGCGGATTTAGCCGTGTGGCCCCTTGCCTATACCGAAACGGGAAATGATTTAACACAATTACAAAATTTGATGGAATTAAATGGTCAAAAAGTTGTTTCATTTTTAAAAAGATATAACTTAACAGGTGATGAGGTCACATTACAAAATATAACTGTCCAAGATACGATGGCGCAAACCTATCGCCAAAATTATAATGGAAGCCGTTATATTTTAACGCAAAGTTATTTGGTTAGAACCAATAAAATAGATCAAATTAATAAAGCATCTAAAAATATTGGTGATTTAATTAAGCAAGGCGTGGTTTTTTCGCAAACCTCATCAACAACACCAACCTATTTATTTACCAAGTTAAATGATTTAAAACCAGAAATGATTGCCCAAGCCACGCAGAATGCAAAGGAAGGCGCCAATGAATTTGCCAAACATTCGGGTCAAGAAGTAGGACGCATTAAATATGCATCACAAGGGGTGTTTCAAATTCTACCTCAAGATCAAACATACGCTATTCCAGAGGCACAGCAAATTAATAAAACAGTTCGTGTGGTTTCAACCATTCAATTTTATTTAGAAGATTAATGCGTGATATTCGTGCCGTTATTTGGGATTTAGACAATACATTATATAAATTTACAGATACGCTAAAGCAGAATTGTAATATTGCCGCCGCCAATGCGGTAATAGAATCTGGGATAGATTTAGGCTTTGATGAAGCCTTACAAATCGCTATCCAGTCTGAGATAACGCATAATTACTCTTTACATGAATTTATCTTAAACCATGGGCTTAACTACAAAGAGTTGCATCATCCCTTTCATAATAATCTTGATGAAAATCTTATTTCTCCCATTGAGGGCTTGGTAGAAAATTTACGTCAGTTTAATGCACCGCAAGCTATTTTAACCAATGCATCACAATCATGGGCAGAACGCGTTTTGAAATTTCTGGGAATGATTGATATCTTTGACCCAGATTTAATATTTTGTATGGAAGATTTTAACTTCTCCCCCAAGGCACGTAGCAATGATGGTTTAAACCTTGCAATAAATTCACTTGGTCATGCACCTTCGGATATAATTTTAATTGATGATTTATCGCGCAATCTTAAAATGGCAAAATCGGCAGGTGTAAAAACAGCATTGACGCATTGTGATATGCGGGTGATTAAAGAGGATTATATAGATTATTATTTTGAATCGACGAATGAGTTTTTTAAAAATAATTAAGCATTTTTTTCTTTTGCATCATTAGTGTCAGATTTTTTGATATCTTGATCAACTGCACCAGTAGAAACTTTGTTTGCTTTGGGGTCGTATTTTCCAACTTTATTAATTTTCATATCGGTTAGGGCGGCGGGATTTAATCCTGTTTCTTTTGCGACCATCATATAAATCGCCTCTAGCCCCAATTCGCGGCTTTCACTGCGGAACATATTATGCCACCCACAGGCCGCATCCATGGTGATAATTGATTTATCGGGCTGCGTGCGTTTGCGCATATGTTGTTCGGTCATTTTTACAATCACATCTAAACATTTGTCAGAGATTGTAAGTTTATGATGCTTTTCATAGCCGGGGCGAATACCGCGTAAGATGATGCCCGTTTCCTCGGCCGTAGGCATACGCAATAACACCTTTTGAAAACGTCGATCCATGGCGGGGTCAACGGCAACATAGGCACGAAATTCATCCAATGTTGTTGCACCCAAAATATGCAAGTCACCCACCGTCATATAAGGTTTCATGACCTCTGACAGGCCTGCGTAAGCGGACGAGGTGACGGATGGCATAATGGTATGAATTTCATCAATAAACATAATATAGCGTGGAATAGAAAAATCATGGTATCGCTCCGCAATTCCCTTACAAAGGGGGATGAAGCGTTCTTGAAATTCGCCCGGGCTATTTGTTCCTGCGGCCATGGCGGGTAAATCAAGCTCGATAATCTGTGCATTTTTAAGATAATCTGGCACACGTTCGGCCACAACGGCCTGTGCCAATCCTGCGACAATGGCGGTTTTACCAACCCCTGCAGGGGCAAGCATAACCGCATTTTTACGGTTCCGTTGAAGCAAGATTAACATCATCTGATCAATTTCAGAATCGCGCCCAATAATGGGGTCAAACCGCCCTTGGCGCGCAAGGGTCGTATAGTTTCGGCAATATTTATGCAATAATGCGTCTAATTCATCTTGGGGGATTTTGTAATTGTGTTTTTTGTCATTCTCGCTCATGCGGAATAGTTTACGCGAAAATCCTTAACAAAAAAATACTATTTTAGTGCGAGTGTTTTAAAGAATTTCTTCGCCGCTATATCCTTGCATATATAAAACGGATGTTAAGTCGGTATGAATAATATAATTTAGAATTTTTTGACGGACAAGCGGTTTAGGTTGATATCCAATTCCTAACCCTGCGGCCTCTAACATCGGAAGATCATTTGCACCGTCACCAATGGCGATAGAGTCGCTTAATGATACATTTTGTTGTTGTTTGTATTTATTTAAAAATTCTAATTTTGAGTCTTTATCTAAAATAGGGTCAATCACTTCACCCGTTAATTTACCATTTTGAATATCAAGGATATTACCGTGATTAACATCAAAATTAAGTTTAGAAGCAATTGCAGCAGTGTAATAGGTAAATCCACCAGAAACCAAGGCTGTAAAAACATTGTTCGATTTTAATGTTTTTAATAATGCTACAGCGCCATTAGAGACAATTGTATGATCAAGAGTACGTTTTAACGCATCTTCTGGTAAATCTTTGATAAGGCGTACGCGTTGCCTTAAGGCTTCATGAAAATCCAATTCTCCTTGCATCGCGCGCATAGTAATTTCGGATATTTGCGCTTTGATTCCTGCCTCATCCGCAAGTTCGTCAAGAGTTTCGGTTGTGACAATTGTGGCATCCATATCCGCCATAAATAATTTTTTTCGGCGATTTTTAATAGACGTACAGAAAACATCAACTTTATGAGGTGCAAGCTGCTCTCTCAAATCTTCCATCTGGGGGATTGTAAGTTTGCTTACGATATTAATTTCAGCGGCTTTATTTTTATCTAACCATTTTATGGCATCATATACAGGTACGGAAACACGAATGATATCTTCGCTTAAGTCTTTATTCGCCGAAACAAAAGTTAGAATATAGGACATTATGAAATATCCTTTATTACAGCATTTTTATGCCCAAATTCGATTGCCGTGAGATACGCGACGACCGCGGCGTGCCATCCCATTTTTAAGGCATCTGCCGTAATGGCATGGCCAATAGATACTTCCGCGCAATCGGGTATATTTTTAATAAATAACGCCAAATTATCCAATGATAAATCATGCCCTGCATTAATACCAAGACCAATATTTTTAGCAGCTTGTGCTGTATTTATATAATCTTGAATATCTATTTCTTTGGTGGCGAATGGTCCCGTGTAAAGCTCGATCCTCTCTGCGCCAATATCCTTACATGCCTGTACGTGTTTCGGATTTGGGTCTAAGAATAAAGACACTCTATGGTTTTCTGATTTTAAGCGTTTTATTATAGGTTTTAAGAATGAGGATTGTTCATCCATGTTCCATCCATGGTCGGATGTGTTTTGGTCGGGGGCATCAGGAACCAGTGTGACTTGGTCACAATTTGTTGCTAGAACACGACCAATAAAATCATCAGAAGGGTATCCTTCTATGTTAAATTCAATATTAGAATTATATTTTTTGTTCCATTTGTCGACAAAGTCGCTAATTAAATCTATATCGCTAAATCGAATATGGCGTTGGTCAGGGCGGGGATGAATGGTCAGGCCATGTGCCCCCGCATCCAAAATTAATTTTGCATGATCGCACAAATCGGGATATCCAACATCACGTTGATTTCGCAATAATGCCAATTTATTTAAATTTACCGATAAATTTGTCATTTAATACTCATAGCGTTTCTTGAATAAAAAAGCGATATTTTATAGACAAAATCATCATAATTTTTTACACAATATATAAGACCAATCCATAGATTTGAAAGAAACCAAGCCATGTCAGATATGACCAAACCAACAAACAAACCAAAGAACCCAAATTTTTCATCTGGCCCATGTGCAAAACGCCCCGGTTGGAAATTGGAAAATTTAGAAGGGGCATGGTTGGGTCGTTCGCATCGTGCAGGCGGGGGAAAGCAAAAATTAAAAGAAGTAATTGATCGTCATGTTGACTTGCTTGGTCTGCCCGAAGGGTATCGTTGTGCAATTGTCCCTGCATCGGACACAGGCGCCGTTGAATTGGCCATGTGGAGTTTATTGGGTGAGCGTGGTGTTGATATGGTGGGTTGGGAAAGCTTTGGACTTGATTGGTGTAAAGATGCCAAAGACCAACTAAAATTATATGATGTAAATTATATCAAGGCGGAATATGGCCATCTTCCCAATATGAACGATATAGATACCGATCGCGATGTCGTGTTTACATGGAATGGAACAACATCAGGTGTGCGTGTTCCCAATGCGGATTGGATTAAAGATGATCGCAAAGGATTGACCATTTGTGATGCAACATCGGCAGTATTCGCCTATGACTTGCCATGGGAAAAATTAGATGTCGTGACGTGGAGCTGGCAAAAAGTATTGGGGTCAGAAGCGGCGCATGGTATGCTGGTTCTATCCCCACGTGCGGCGGAGCGGCTGCAAAATTTTACGCCTGATCGCCCTATACCTAAAATTTTCCGTATTACCAAAGGGAATGATTTAATTGAAGGGGCATTTAAGGGCGAAACATTAAACACGCCATCAATGTTGGCGGCAGAAGATTGTTTGGATGCCCTAAAATGGGTTGAAGAAATTGGTGGATTAAAAGAAACAGTTTCACGATGCCAACAAAATTTTGATGCGGTGAATGAATTTGTACAAAAAACCCCATGGATTGAATTTTTGGCAGAGGAAGAAAATACGCGTTCCACCACATCAATTTGTCTGAAAATTGTAGATGAAGATTTTACCAATAAATCGGATGATGATCGCGCCGCGTTTGTCAAATCTATGGTGAAATTATTGGAAGAAGAAAAAGTTGCTTATGATATAAATGGGTATCGCGCCGCGCCTGCTGGCCTTCGTATTTGGGGTGGTGCAACGGTTGAGGCAAGTGATGTTCAGGCGTTAATGCCATGGATTGAATGGGCATATCAAACATGTATATCAAACAATGCAAAGATGGCAGCGTAAATGAAAAATTTATATCTGAGTGTTTTTATATTTTTTGCTATTACCCTAACAGGATGTACAAATTACGTACGTTCGGACGTCACGCGGTTTCATGCACCATTGGGATTAAACCAAGAAAAAACATTTGTATTTTTACCAAGTGAAAATCAATATAAAAGCCTTGAATATAAACGCTATGGCGATTTAATTGCCAATGAAATGGCGGCGCAAGGGTTTCGATTGGTCGAAGGAAAGCGTCAAGCCAATTATGGTGTACGGTTTAATTATGGTAGTGACAGCGGCCGCACCATTATTGAAAGTGACCCTATTTATGGAAGTGTTGGTGTCGGGCATGGGTCGCGCGGCACAGGCGTGAATGTTGGGCTAGGAACAGTATTTGGTGGTGGTGGAATTATTGGATCAGATATTGATGCCCGCACCGAATATGCTAGACAATTAACCCTTAATATTTTTGAATTAAAAAATGACAGTTCCGTTTTTGAAGGCACAGTGACTAGCCGTGGTAACGCCGCCAGTTTTGCCCCCGTTAGTGGGTGCTTAATTGCCGCCTTATTCGAAAATTTCCCTGGTAAAAATGGTGGAACAGAACAAGTGCGCATTGATGCAGAAAATTGCTTGCAATAATTAATCTAGAATTTATTTTTAACGTTTCTTGAAAATTAAATATTGTGTGTGGGGATAATCTGGTTTTGGGTTTCTCCAAAGAACGGTGACTTGATCGGTTTGAATAAAATTCTTTTCCAATGCCTTTGAAATATCTGTGATGAGGGGCGTAAAAACTTTCCCATGATTTAAATTATCCAATTGTAGAATTAAGGGTGTGGCCTTTTTCATCAACGGAATACATTTTTTGAAAATAAATGCCATACGCTTTAAATATTTATCGTACCCCGCATATTTTGGGTCACCGCCATGTAGGGGGTTGTACCTATCATTACGATGCATAAAAGGCGGCGATGTTAAAATTAAATCCATCTTGGGAAGATTATATTTATCCATCCGTGCGGCATCGTCATTAATATGATGCATCCAATTTTCAAGCTGTCCTGCGACCCATTGATATTTTTGTTCTTCAGCTTCAATACCAAAATAATTACGCTTTAATTCCTCGGCTACAAATAATGTTGTTCCCATTCCTGCGAAGGGATCAAAAATTATATCATTTTTCTTGGTGTGCGCCTTAATAATATGACGTGCTAACCCTTCGGGGAATTTTATATCATTTCCTTCAAAGGGGGGTGGGTCGCGTTCTAATTTCCACGGCAGGGTGATTGACGATGTCATTCTATTTAAACTTTATTTTTTTAGTCGGTTAATAACGTATCATTTTTATCATCAATTTTTATCTGTTCCGCCTCGGGGTCGGTGGATGCGGTTTCAAATTCGGGGGGTGGTGGCCCTTGTTTCACCTTATTCACCTTTTCTGCGGAGGTATCGTTATTATCATCACCCATAACTTCATCACCATCTTTTGCCTCGTGATAATAAATCAATTGAGGGTCGGTGGGGTCAATGTTATTGGCATCAAACGCTTCTTTGATTGCCTGAACCGCGCGGGCGCGGGAGATATTGACATTTGATTGCCCTGTATTAACCCACCACCGTGCCTTTATCCCAAGGGATGTAGATCCTAAATCCCAACATAATACTTGGGGGATTGGGTCTTTCAAAATTTCTTCAACTTGCTCCAGCGAATTTTGGATGATTTGTGTAATAACACGGATATCATAATTATACCCAACGGTCAGGACAAGCTCAACCCTACGGGTTTCTTGGGAGGTATGCACAATTACATTGCTTTGATAAATTGTATTATTGGGAACAACAATATCGCGATTATCATAGGTGCGTAAAATGGTGGCACGGGGATCAATCCGCATCACCGTTCCTTCCGCATCGCCCACGGTGATTTGATCACCACGTCTAAAAGGCAAACGAAGTAAAATTAACAATCCTGCAAACCAGTTTTGAAAAATTTCTTTAAATACAAATCCTAATGCAATTGACCCCACGCCCAAACTGGCGACAAGATTGCTGGGTTCCAATGATGGCATGATAACGGTTAAGGCAATTCCAATGCCAAGCAAGGTAAAAAACCAAAACCCCAAGGTCGAAAGGATATGCCCCAAATCAACCCGATCGCGCCGCGCAAAATAGGACCGCATAGCAAGGCGACATAAAAAGGCAAGCGCAATAAAAAGCGTAAAAATAAATAAACCTGCGGCCATATTGGGGAGCAGTTTATAAAAACTTTCAATCCACTCATTTACCGTTTCCCACGCTAAACTAAAACCGCCAACAATACCCTCTTCTTGATTATCCATTTTTATCTTTTCATTTTGTTTTGTTGATTAGGAGGCGCAGCCATCATCCTTAATAGGGTCATGTCCCCAATTCATAAGAGAATAGCGCCATGTGCTTTCTTTTACATTATCATCTGGCCCCCCTTGGGAGCAATGACGTTTTATATATCCCACTACCTCGGCCATGTGGTCATAGTCGTCATCGGTTAAATCATCTTTATTCTTATTTTTAATTTTGACAATTTTGCGCCCCGATTTATGGCCAGTGGATTCACCGCTATCACTATCGCCGACAGATTGACTTTCATCTGTATCCAGCCAATCTTCCAATTCTTGGGGTTGCATATTGACCAAATCTTTCCATTCGTCCCAAATTTTATCATGTGATTTTGATGATGACATATTCAAACCTTTCTCATTCTTTTATATTTATGAGTAAAAAACAGTTTGTAGATGTCATAAGTTCCTTGAAACCATTTGTGAACATGATATGAATAAAGCCTGTTTGCCTAAACAAGACAAAACTAGGAGAGAAAATATGAGCAAGCCTAAAGTTCTTATCTCAGATAAGATGCACCCGTTAGCCGCGGAAATTTTTACCAAAAAAGGATGTGACGTCACCGAAATGACGGGCATGACACCAGAGGAGTTAATTGCGGAAATTCCCAATTATCATGGTCTGGCAATGCGGTCATCCACCACTGTTACCCCTGAAATATTAGACGCCGCCAAAAACCTTAAAGTTATTGGACGTGCGGGTATCGGCGTTGATAATATTGATGTCAAAGCCGCCACGAATAGTGGTGTGATTGTAATGAACACACCCTTTGGTAATTCCATCACAACGGCGGAACATGCGATTGCAATGATGTTTGCGCTGGCGCGTCAAATCCCCCAAGCCAATCAATCCACCCATGCAGGTAAATGGGAAAAGAAAAAATTTATGGGCGCGGAGCTTTATAATAAGACACTTGGCGTTATTGGATGTGGTAATATTGGCGGTATTGTTGCCGACCGTGGTGTTGGCCTCAAGATGGATGTGATTGCGTTTGATCCCTTCTTAACCGAAAAACGCGCGGTGGAATTGGGCGTTGAAAAAGTTGAGTTGGATGATTTGTTAAAACGCGCCGACTTTATCACTATCCATGTTCCTAAAAATGAAAAGACCACAGGGCTTATTAATAAAGATACAATTAAAACCATGAAAGATGGCGTTCGTATTATCAATTGCGCGCGTGGCGGTATTATTGTTGAGGCCGATTTATTAGAGGCATTAAACAGCGGCAAGGTCGCAGGCGCAGCATTAGATGTGTTTGAAGTTGAGCCCGCAAAGGAAAACGCCTTATTCGGACATGAAAATGTTGTTTGTACCCCCCATTTGGGTGCGGCAACCACCGAGGCACAAGTCAATGTTGCGATACAGGTTGCCGAACAGATGGCTGATTTTTTGGTCAATGGGGCAATTACAAACGCATTAAATATGCCATCTATTTCTGCCGAAGATGCACCGCGATTAAAACCTTATATGAAATTGTCCGAACAATTGGGCAGTTTTGCAGGTCAAATCACCGACACGGCGATTAAATCAGTAGCGATTGAATATGAAGGCAATGTGGCGGAGATTAATACCAAGCCTTTGACCACTATGCTGATGGCAACATTATTAAAAACCCAATTGGATACGGTTAACATGGTGAATGCGATTAGTATTGCAGACGCCCGTGGCATTACATTTGCCGAAACCAAAAAAGGTGCATCTGAAAGCTGGCGCAGTGTGATTACGGTTAAGGTGGAAACCGAAGCCCGTACGCGCACCGTATCGGGCACATTATTTACCGGCAAAGAGCCTAGAATTGTAGATATTGAAGGGGTGCGTATTGAGGCAGAGTTGAGCGAACATATGCTATTTATCCGCAATGATGACCAACCAGGCCTTATTGGTCAGGTCGGGACAATATTAGGTGAGGCAGGGCAAAATATAGCCAATTTCCACCTTGGAAGAACCCCCAAAGGAGATTCGGCAATTTGTCTTATATCGCTTGATAATGCGTTATCTGACGATATCATGGCAAAAATTAAAAATATTAAGCAGGTTACAATGGCCAAAAACCTTACATTTTAAAAATGTATTATAAAAAAACTTCGTAAACTAATTTAAAGTAAAGCCCTGATAAAAATCAGGGCTTTTTTATTGTTTGAAATTGCCAAAATCCATACTGATAACGCGCTAACAACAAAGATTTGTAAGTAAAGATTTAAATTTGGTAATATGATTACCATAATATGGGTAAGTTTTTGAAATAGTTTAACTTCTTAGTAAGAAGATATTTGTATGCTTACCATTGTAATTGCAAGGGGACGCTAATTCTGTTATTTGTAGATTTTACAATAAAATAGTTTAACATAATAGTTGACATAATATTAAATATTTGTTAATCATATGGCGTTTCCGATAAAAAAGGGCTATGACCCCCTTAAGATTGAACAAAAGTATCTTTTCTACGTTATGTAGAAAGGTAAAATAAAATTGGACTTACATTATAAGGAGCACATCCAATGGCCAGTAATACAGTAATCTTGACACAACCAGAAAATGATTCAGTTTTGAATCACGAAATTCCGAATGATTCATCGGCGCGTTTAAATTATGACGTTGCCGAAATTGAAGGTTTGGCAATTGGCCCACAAGGGGAGTTGGTTATCTCATTCGAGGATGGTGGTCAGGTTAATATTACAAACTTTGAAACCTTCACCGAAGATGGAAATCTTTTATATCTAAGTGATGGTACATTGGTTGATGCAACAATTTTAACGAGTGCTCCGTTAAATCCAATTGCATTAAACAATGTTGAAACTGCTGCGGGTGATGCTTCTATCCAAACAATTTCAAAGCCGGATGCTGGCGCGACACAAGAAATTAATGTTGAAGAAGGTGTGAATTATGTTTGTGATTTTGATCCAAACAATGCCGCCCTTGTTGAAACAAAAGATGGTCAAATGATTTTGACATTTGCCGATGGATCACAAGTGGTCATCAACAACTATTCCGATGTGGTTGCAGGGCAATTGCCTGCAGAGTTAACCATTGCCAGTGCCGCAACAGATGACCAAGAAATTTTAACCGAAGTCACCAATGTTGATGATTTGGCAGAAGGCGAAGAAGAAGTAGCAGCCGAAGAAGAAACCGAAGGCGAAGAAGTTGTTGCCGTTAAGCCAAAAGTAGAGCCAGAAGGCGAAATTGATGCCTCGCAAGTTGCAAGTATTGAGCCTGCCGCAGGTGAAGATTTAGACGCGCTTGCGCAAGCATTGCAAGAAATTGAACCTGCCGCTGGTGAAGCCGCGGGTGTTTCCGCAGGCGGTAACCGTTTTAACAGTGAAGCAGTTGATATTACATTTGAAGCTCCTGATGCGATTGGCCCATTAGGCCCAACATCGTTACGATATGGCGCACCACAGGTACAAGGTGAGGTATTCCCAGAATTTGAAATTGGAAATCCTGTTCCTGTTATGACCCCTGATGTATTAACATTAGATGAAACAAATTTATCAAATGGCGCCATTACAGGTGGCGGTAACCTTAATGTTGATTTTGGTGGCGATGGCAATGGTGGTATCACACCCAATGGTAATTTCACCTTTACCTGTGATTTTGCAGGCACTGAATTAACATCGGGCGGTGTTACTGTTGATGTTACGGCAACCCCAACGGGTTATGTCGGTACGGCAAATGGTAATCCAGTTTTTACATTTGATATTGATAATAATGGTGATTACACATACTCACAAGTTGCCCCATTTGACCATGGAATTACAACAAATGATAATGAAGAAGTATGTTTAAACTTTGGTATTGTCGTAACCGATGGTGATGGTGATTCGACAAGCACAACCGTTCAAGTCAATGTTTTGGATGATGCGCCATTAATCTTGTCACAAGTTGACCAGACAGTGGATGAATCAAATACAAATGCCGCTGGTAAAGTATTTGCAAACGGTCAATTTTTTGCCGAAGCAGGTCAAGATGCCGGTGCAACATTTGGTGGAACAGGCGTTGTAAATTCTTCAACACCCTTAACATCAAATGGTGCGGCAGTAACCGTTACCTATGATGCAGCGACCAGCATCTATACGGGTGCGACGGCGACAGATACAATCTTTACGGTTGAAATGAATTCTACCACTGGGGAATATGAATTTGTTCTTTGTGGTCCTTTGGATCATGCAGATGGAACCAACCCTGATGATAATATTGCCATCGAATTTGGTGCATTCATCACAGACTTTGACGGGGATACCAAAGAAGGCACATTCACCGTTAATGTTAAAGATGATGGCCCTGTAATTGAAAACGGATCAAACACCATTGATGAAACAAATGGTGCATCATCTGTAAATGGATCAATCAATGTTGATTTTGGTTATGATGGTGCAGGCCAAGTTTCTGGTACAAACGCAATAAACACTTCTTTAACAACGCTTACCTCAAATGGTCAACCTGTGACGGTTACATTTGATGCGGCAACAAACACCTATACGGGTGCGACCACAACGGATGATATTTTCACCTTGGTTATTGATTCTGCAACTGGTGATTATACCTTTAATCTTATTGGTGCGTTGGATCATCCTGATGCAACAAATCCTGATGATTCATTGGTATTGGATTTTGGTGTTTTGGTTCAAGATAACGATGGCGATACCGCCAATTCAACAATTTCAATCACTGTAAAAGATGACGGCCCGTCCGTTAATGGCGCGCAAAATGTTGTCGATGAAACAGATGGTAATGTAACTGTAAATGGTAATGTTACATTTGATGGTGGTTTTGATGGTGTTCAATCATTTGCACCAACCGATGGGTTTACATCTGGTGGGTCACAATTGGGTGGAACATTAACATCGGGTGGCGTTGCCGTAACGGTAACATTTGATGCCACAACCGGAATATATACGGGTGTTGCGGGTGCAGACCCAATTTTCACCATGACAATTAATGACGATGGTTCTTACAGTTTTGAGCTGCAAGGAACATTGGATCATGCGGACGCAAATAATGCGAACGATATTATCAACTTGGACTTTCCTGTTCAAATTACAGACAATGATGGCGATACGGCCAATAATATTGTCCGTATTTTGGTTAAAGATGATGTCCCAACAATTGGCGATTCGTCGGGTGATGTTGATGAAACAAATCTTGATCTTGGGCCTTTGGTTTATAATGATGTTTTGAATACTTCATTTGGTGCAGATGCTTCAAACATTTCTGCAAATGGTGATACCTCGTCTTCAACACCATTAGTTTCAAATGGTAACCCTGTTACAATTTCACAAACTGGAAATACTTATACAGGTACAGCGAATGGTCAGACAATTTTCACCTTGGTGATTGACGCAAATACTGCTGAATATGAATACACACAATTCTTTGCATTGGATCACCCAGATTCAACAGATGCGAATGATACATTGGATATTAATTTTGGTGTTCAAATTCAATCTTTCGATGGGGATTCTGATACAGGTACAATTACAATCACAGTTGCCGATGATGGCCCAATTGCCAATGATGATATAAATGGCGCAGAAGAAGGTCAGTTAATTACAGGAAATGTATTACCAAATGATAAATTAAGCCAAGATGGCGATGACACTGGCGACAATACAGTGACAAATGTAAATTTCGGTGGTGTTGATTTTGCAATTCCTGCAAATGGTCAAACTGTTGTTGATGCCGATTTTGGTGTTTTGACAATTAAAAGTGACGGCTCTTACACTTATACAACTGATAATAATGACCCAGATGGTAAAGATGTGTTTACATACACATTAACAGACCGTGATGGTGATACAGATACAGCAAAACTTGAAATCACAGTAACGCCAGATGGCCAACCTGTTGCAGTATCAAAATCTTTGGCTGTTGATGAAACAAACTTGACCCCCGGCCCGATGATTTTTGATGGGGACTTAGATGTTAATTTTGGTTTAGATGGCGCAGGCCAAGTGATTGCTAAAAATGAATTCACCGCAGGTGGATCATTAAAAGATGGAACATTTACATCAAATGATGTTCCCGTTCTGGTGACGCTTGATGGCAATACCTATACCGGTAAGGCGGGGGATGAGGTTATCTTTACATTACAAGTAAATGCCGAAGGAACATATTCATTCCAGTTATTCTCACACATTGATCACGCTGATGCGACAGATCCCAATGATGCAATCACACTTGATTTTGGTATCATGGCGATGGATGCTGATGGCGATGCAACTGCAGGAAATATCAACATCCTTATTTATGATGATGCCCCTGTTGCATTTGATGATGGTACAACCACATTGGATGAAAGTGCGACCGTTAATGGTAATGTCACAAATAATGATGAGTTAAGCGAAGACAAGCCAAACAATGTAGTTGAAGTTATCTTCAATGGCACATCAACCGCAATTGTTGTTGGCGGTGCACCAGTAACAATTAATGGTAACTTTGGTGCGCTAACAATCGCGTCCAATGGTACATACAGCTATACTGCAAAAGATGATAACCCAGAAGGAACAGATATATTTACTTATGTTCTTGAAGATTTTGATGGGGATCAAGATACAGCGGAAATTGGATTTGCGGTGAACCCATTAAATGATTTACCACAAATTATTAAACCTGCGGTTGAGGTTGTTGACGAAACCAATCTTGATAACGGTAATCTTACCGATACAGGTACAATTCAAGCGAATTTCTTTGGCGATGGCCCAGGAACAATTCAACCAAATAACACTTTCAACAGCTCTGTCCCATTAACAAGTGGTGGCGTTGCTGTGATTGTTAACCAAGTTGGTAATAGTTATGTTGGTACGGTTGGTACACAAACAATCTTCACATTAGAAATTTTAAATAATGGGAATTACACATATACACAATCTGGTGTTTTAGATCACCCAGATGCCAATGATGCCAATGATGCAATTAATCTTAACTTTGGTGTTACGGCATCAGATAAAGATAATGATTCTGTATCAACAACCTTAACAGTAAAGGTTTTGGATGATGGTCCTGTTGCTGTTAATGATGGTGTACGCTCATTAAATGAAAGCGCGACTGTTAATGGTAATGTCACAAACAATGATGAATTAAGTGAAGATGCAACAAACAATGTTGTTGAAGTTCAATTTAATGGCACAACAGCAACTATTCCTGTTGGTGGCGCGCCTGTAACAGTGAACGGTAATTTTGGTGTTCTTACAATTTCATCAACGGGTGCTTATAGCTATAAGGCCAATGATAATAACCCAGATGGAACAGATACATTTACTTATGTTCTTGAAGATTTTGATGGGGATCAAGATACAGCGCAAATTGGATTTAAAACCAATCCGTTAAACGATACCCCAATTATTATTAAACCAGACGTTGAAGCGGTTGATGAAACCAACCTTGATAAGGGCCCTCTAACATTAGATGGCAAAATTGAAGCAGATTTCTTTGGCGATGGTCCAGGAACAATTGATCCTAATGATACATTCACCGCTTCTGTCGATAATCTGACATCATGTGGTAAAGATGTTGCGGTTACTGTTGATGGAAACTCTTACATTGGTACGCGCGCTGATGGTGTTGTTATCTTTACCTTAGAAATTAAAGATAATGGTGAATATGACTTTACCCAGTTTGATGTGATTGATCACCCAGATGCAACAGATCCAAATGATTTTGTAATATTGAATTTTGGTGTTTCTGCAAATGATAAAGATGGTGATGTTGCCTCTACTACATTATCCATTAATGTTTATGATGATGGTCCCTCTATTTCAAATAAAGCACGCCCCATTGACGAATCAGATGCGGATGCAAATGGTGAAATTAGTTATACGCATAAATTGAATTTTGACTTTGGTGAAGATGGTGCGGGTTCCATTGGTACAAACGGAACATTCCAAACTAAATACCAAGTGGGCGGTAACAACCAACAGCTTAAATCTGGCGGTGAAAATGTTACGGTTACCAATACAGATACAAGTTACGTTGGTAAAACCTCGTCTGGTGCAACGGTCTTTACATTGGTTATTAATCCTACATCGGGTGAATACACGTACACTCAATTCCAAGCGATTGACCATCCAGATGCAAATGATGCGGATGATGTTATTTGGTTGAAATTTGGTGTTGATATCACCGATAAAGACGGCGACCAAGATGATGCCTTTATCATTGTTGATTTACATGATGATGCCCCAACGGCGCGTGATGATATCAAATCAAGTGATACAGATACAATTACTGGTAATGTCACAGATAATGATGATTATGGATTTGATGGCGCAGGATGCGTTCTTGATGTCACATTTGAAGGTCAAACGGTTAAGTTGAATGAAACTGGCAATACCACAATCGAAGGAAACTTTGGTACGTTGGTTATTAATACAGCTGGTGATTACACCTACACTGCGAATGATAATGCGGGTAGCCAAAAAATATTTAATTATAACATTGATAACCCTCCCGGAAGTGCGGCTGCTGGTGACATTAAAAATGTGAATACACAATATAATGAAACCACGAAAGAGCTGACCTTTAGTGTTACGGTTGAGCCGACGGCTGATGGATTTACATTGGCACTTAACGATGGCCCAAATCCAAAAGGTCACGGTGGCGAGATGGCATTATTCTATTTTGATGCAAGCAATGCAGGAACACCTGTTGTTACGGCCTATAATTATAATGGTCAAAATATCCAAACAAGCTGGAAAGATGGTTCAGGCGCCAATGGTACACAAGCGCCAGATCAAATCTTAAGCTCATTGTTAAATGCTGGTGCGTTTGGTTCAATCACATCAACAACAGATGCAAGCGGCAATAAAGTATTTAGCTTTAGCGTTGATGCCTCAATCCTACAAAATCATAACCCAACTTACGGTAACGCTTCTGATTGGAGCGGCGCAGAATTTGGCAATGAAATTGGTATTTGGTTACATCCTGTGAATGAGTTAGAATCTAGCTATGAAAATGGGTACTTAACCCAGTGGGATATTGATAGCCAAAGCTATTATGATACATCTTTCAAAGATACAACTGTGACTGAGATTGAAGGCGGTAAAGATAATTTTACCTACACAATTAAAGATGCAGATGGTGATATCTCAAGCGCAGATTTATGCGTGAAGGCAACACCAAATGATGATGTTCCAACTATTGCAAAACCAGCAACAGAAACTGTTGATGAAACAAACCTTGATAATGGTAATCTAACCGATACAGGTATTATCACTGCAGATTTCAAAGGGGATGCACCGGGCAAGATTGATCCGAATGGTGAATTTTCAAATACCGGTGGTGCGTTAACATCATGTGATAAATCAGTAAAAGTGACCAATAATGGTAACGGCTATACTGGAACACGAAGTGATGGTGTTGTTGTGTTTACTTTGGC
The DNA here is from genome assembly GCA_963803555.1 of uncultured Alphaproteobacteria bacterium. Taxonomy (GTDB): domain Bacteria; phylum Pseudomonadota; class Alphaproteobacteria; order Micavibrionales; family Micavibrionaceae. Next base: position 594,260 of record CAWDMZ010000001.1, read on the forward strand.
AATCAAAGATAATGGTGATTATACGTATACGCAGTTTGAAGCGTTGGATCACCCGAATGCAAATGATCCAAATGATGCATTGACCCTAAACTTTGGCGTGAAAGCGACTGATGCTGATGGTGATTCTGTATCCACAACCTTGAGTGTAAAAGTACTTGATGATGGTCCAGAGATTTCAAGCAAAGCAAAACCAATTGACGAATCTGATGCAGGGACAAATGGTCAGCTAAGCTATAGCCATAAATTAAACTTTGACTTTGGTGAAGATGGTGCGGGTTCAATCGGAACAAACGGTACATTTGAAACAAAGTATCAAGTAGGTGGCAGTAACCAACAGCTTAAATCTGGTGGTGAAAATGTTATTGTTACAAATACTGATAACACTTATGTTGGTAAAACCGCCTCTGGTTCAGATGTATTTACATTGGTTATTAATCCGACATCGGGTCAATATACTTACACTCAATTCCAAGCGATTGATCACCCTGCTGCAAATAACCCAGATGATGTTATTTGGATGAAGTTCGGTGTTGAAATTACGGATAAAGATGGCGATACCGCAGATGCAATGATTATTGTTGATCTTCATGATGATGGCCCAATTGCCCGTAACGATAATGATACCTCCAATGGTGAAACCATTACTGGTAACGTTACAATTAATGATGATTACGGTTATGATGGTGCAGGTTGTGTTTCAAAAATCACATTTGGCGGCAAAACAGTTGATGTTCCTTCAACAGGAACTGCAACAATTGCAGGAACCTATGGTACCTTAAAAATTGCGGCAGATGGATCATATACTTACAATCCAAAAGACCAATTTGGTGATGGAACTGTACAGGACAGTTTTACTTATACATTAAAGGATGGTGATCTTGATACAGTAACAGCGAAATTAAATATTGATGTTTCGCTTACGTCTGAGCCAAATGACACACCTATCATTGTGAAGCCAGCAACAGAAACAGTTGATGAGACCAATCTTGGTAACGGTAATTTAACAGATACTGGTACGATTAAGGCGGACTTTAAAGGGGATGGCCCTGGTAAAATTGATCCTAATGGTGAATTTTCAAATACTGGCGGTGCGTTAACTTCATGTGATAAATCAGTAAAAGTGACCAATAATAGTAACGGCTATACTGGAACACGAAGTGATGGTGTTGTTGTGTTTACTTTGGCAATCAAAGATAACGGTGATTATACGTATACGCAGTTTGAAGCGTTGGATCACCCGAATGCATATGATCCAAATGATGCATTAACCTTAAACTTTGGCGTGAAAGCGACTGATGCTGATGGTGATTCTGTATCTACAACATTAAGTGTTAAAGTACTTGATGATGGTCCACAAGCCGCTAACGATAGTAAATCTGGTGATACAGAGGGCAACATCACAGGTAATGTGACAAGCAATGATAACTATGGTGAAGATGGTGCGGGCCGTGTGGTTAGCGTTTCATTTGAAGGTAAAGATGTGAATGTTGCTGCAACGGGTACAACCAAAATCACTGGTGATCATGGTGTTCTAACAATCTCATCCACGGGTTCATATTCTTACAACCCAACAGATAAGTTTGGAACAGGCACCGTAAGTGATGTCTTTAGCTACACAATCGTAGATAAAGATGGCGACCGTGATAGTGCAGATTTAACATTAAATGTATCATTGAGCCCTGAGCCAAATGACACACCTATAATTGTTAAGCCAGCAACAGAAACAGTTGATGAAACCAATCTTGGTAACGGTAACTTAACGGATACTGGTACGATTAAGGCGGACTTTAAAGGGGATGGCCCTGGTAAGATTGATCCGAATGGAACATTCACCAACACAGGCGGTGCGTTAACATCATGTGATAAATCAGTAAAAGTGACCAATAATAGTAACGGCTATACTGGAACACGAAGTGATGGTGTTGTTGTGTTTACTTTGGCAATCAAAGATAACGGTGATTATACGTATACGCAGTTTGAAGCGTTGGATCACCCGAATGCAAATGATCCAAATGATGCATTAACCTTAAACTTTGGCGTGAAAGCGACTGATGCTGATGGTGATTCTGTATCTACAACATTAAGTGTTAAAGTACTTGATGATGGTCCACAAGCCGCTAACGATAGTAAATCTGGTGATACAGAGGGCAACATCACAGGTAATGTGACAAGCAATGATAACTATGGTGAAGATGGTGCGGGCCGTGTGGTTAGCGTTTCATTTGAAGGTAAAGATGTGAATGTTGCTGCAACGGGTACAACCAAAATCACTGGTGATCATGGTGTTCTAACAATCTCATCCACGGGTTCATATTCTTACAACCCAACAGATAAGTTTGGAACAGGCACCGTAAGTGATGTCTTTAGCTACACAATCGTAGATAAAGATGGCGACCGTGATTCAGCGGACTTGACGTTGAATGTTAAGCTGACGCCTGAGCCATTGGATGCACCGGTTGGTAAAGATGATTTCTGTACAATTATCATACCTAATCAAAGTCAGTTCTCTTCAAATTTGATTTCTAATGATACATTCGATAATGCTGGCGGACGTGTAAAATCGGTTATTGCAAATGGTAAAACATATAATGTTTCATCTACGGGTACGACTATCGTGGCAGTTGCATTTGGTGAGATTGCGGTAAAAGCAAATGGCGATTATACATTTACTGTTACTGATCCTAATAACACGCCAACAACATCACAAAACTTTGATGTCGTTATTACAGATTCTTCTGGGTTAACAGATACTACAAAATTCCAGTTTAATATTGTGGGTGTTGATCTTCAGGGAACAGATGGCAGAGATACTATTAATGGATCATCTGCAGATGACATTATTCGTGGTAACGATGGCGATGATAATCTTTCTGGACGTCAAGGCAATGACACTATTTATGGTGGTAAGGGTAACGATGATATTCTTGGCGATAATGGTGAAAATGCAACCTATGGCGGTGATGATAAGTTATATGGTGGTGCTGGTAAAGATTATATTTTTGGCGGTAAAGGCAATGATTATATTGATGGCGGATCCGAATATGATGTTTTATATGGCGGCGATGGCAATGATATAATTAAAGGTGGTTCAGGTGATGATGCCATTATTGGTCAAAAAGGTAATGATACTTTATACGGTGGATCTGGTGAAGATACGTTCTGGTTTACAGCGATTAATGAAGGTCTTGATACAATTAAAGACTTTAATACAGCTGAAGATAAGCTTGAATTATCTAATGTCCTAACGGGATACGATGCTGGTGAAGATATCAATGATTTCCTTTTCGCTGTAAAATCTGGTGGTGATACCACAATTCATGCAAATAATAGCGGCAATGGAAAATTAAGTGATTCAACCGCAATTGTTACATTGGACAATAATGATATTTCAATTAATGATTTAATGGCGAATGGTAATCTAATCGTTTAAAATAAAATTTACATAACTGTTGACATATAGGGCGAAAACATATAATGTTCGCCCTATATTTACATAAATAAAGGAAAAAATAATGACAATAATTAATGCATTTACAAAAGGAACAGCAGCAGCAGTAGCTACTGCTTTGACGTTGGCAGGTTGTGTTGATGTATCAAGCGGCTCCCCTGTTCAAAACTCACCAATAGCAACCGGTGGTAAATTGCAAGCGCCTTTGGACGATCCAAAAGTTGTTGGACCTGAGCCTCTTGTTATTCAGGTACCAGGATGTGTATTCACAAAAATGCAGGAAGATTATTCTGCAAAATGTTGTCCTAATAATAAAGAAAGAACCATTGAGGATGCTCAAAAGGCTTTTGAAGAGGTTACTGGCAAATTTAAACCTGCAAATGAATTTAAAATTAACGAAGATTGTGATCGTGGTGAAACACCTACAGATGCGCCAGCGTCAACACCAGAACCAACACCAGATCCAGAACCTGCGACAGGTGGTTGTGACTGTGATGAACAGCCATCAACACCAGGCGGGGGAGCAGACGGCCTTCCAGGACGTGAATTTAACGATGCAAGCCTTGGTCTACCAAAAGATGTGATTGTTGCAAATGGCCAGTTTTATACAACGGCTCCTGCACCTAAAGCATTTGCTTAATTTTGAAAGGGCGCTTTTAAAGCGCTCTTTTTCATATTACGATTAATTTAAATAAAACTTGCAATAATTCAAAAAAAACGACATAACTACTTATAATTATTGACGTAAATGGGTCAATATTAAACCAATAAAACATTATTAAATGAACGAGGGTCATATTATGACACAAAAATTCTCTTTAAAGACACCATTGATGGCTGCTCTTATGACGGCAACGATGCTGTCTTTTACCACTTCGGCAAACGCGCAAGATCAGATGGCTGACCCGATGATGGTTGATGCAAATGCACCAATGCAGGTGCAAGCACCCGTTATGCAGACACAACCTGCACAATTAAGTTTATCCGAAGCGATCTCCATTGGTGTGATGACTAACCCTGAATATGGTGTCGTGGCAGGAACTAGACGCGCAACCGATGAAGAATTGGCGCAAGCAAAGGCGCTTTACCTTCCTTCGATTGATTTTTCTGGTGATTTTGGTTTTGAATATACAGACGATCGTTTTACCAATAACCGTCTTGATACAACAGATGATGATGAAACATTATTCCGTAATGAAGCGGGTTTAACATTAACCCAAATGCTTTTTGATGGATGGGAAACCAAATATGAAGTTGAACGCCAAGAAAACCGCATTCAATCTTCTGCTTTCCGTGTCAAGGAAACCTCTGAATTGGTTGGTCTTTCAATTGTTGAGGCCTTTTTAGAAGTTATTCGTCAACGTGAATTATTGGGTATTACCCGTGATAACGTAAATGAACATTTGGCAATTATGGATTTAATTCAAGAAGGTGTTGATGGCGGTCGCTCAACCCAAGCCGATTTGGAACAAGTAAAAGCACGTTTGGCCTCTGCCCGTGCGCAAGAATCTACAATTTTACAACAATTGCGTATTGCTGAAGCCAACTTCCGTCGTGAAGTAGGGTCAGACCCGCGTGATTTGGTTCTTCCAGCCGTTCCTGTAAATGGTTTATCGGCCAACGTAGAAGAAGAAGTAAATACAGTTATTACCAACAGCCCAACTTTGGCAATTTTTGACTCTGATGTTCGTGTGGCCTATGCCGAACTAAACGGAACAGGGTCAACCTTATATCCACAAATTGACCTTCAATTAAATGGCCGTACAGGGGAAAACCTTGGTGGTGTAGAAGATCGTGATACAAGCGCATCTGCATTAGTTGTTGCAAACTGGAACCTATATCGTGGTGGTGGTGACATTGCCCGTATTCGTGAATTTACCCACCGTTATCAAGTATCAAAAGAACGTCGTGCCGATTCCGCCCGTGCGGTTGAAAATGACGTACGTCAAACATGGGCGCGTATGATGTCTGCTGGTGAGCGTGCAAGCGAATTTGCATCACAGGCAGCCGCAAATACAGAAGTTGTTCGTGCGTATAAAGATCAATTCTCTTTAGATCGTCGTACATTAATTGATGTTTTGGATTCTCAAAATGAATTATTTGTATCACGCACAAATACAATTAATGCAGAATTTTTGGAAATGTTCTCTGTCTTTAGATTGCTTGCCCTAAAGGGTCAGTTATTACCGACAATGAATATTGCATTCCCACGGGAATCAGATTTGATTGATCCAGCACAATATGTTGTTGATCGTTAATATCTAAAACAAATAAGAAATTTTAAACGGGGTCTATGAAAATAGGCTCCGTTTTTTATTACGCTGATATATTTACCTATGGTAAACTATTAGTTGATATAATTTTCAAATTCAAAAACTTTCCGGATATATTATTGTGACGAACGAGACACCAAAAGACCCAAAAAATAACTTTAATAAGCCTAATGTAAATGAGGAGGAGAGTGGGAAAAATTACAATGTTGATCCAGAACAACCCTATTCCGATCAATCCGCCGATACGCGGGGGGAGCCAGGACATCAACCACAACAAGCGCACTCACAGCCACAAAACCCAAGTGCCGTGCATCAAGAAAATCAATCCGCTAAAGAGCATGAAAAATCAGCAGATTCTTGGCCATTGGAGGCAGATCGTGTTGCTATTCATGACCCGCTTGTTAATTGCCTCCAGCTCCTTGCAGGGCATTATGGACGACGGACAAGTGTTGCGTCCCTAACATCAGGCCTACCAATTTCAAAAAGCGGGATTACGCCTGTTTTATTCACCCGCGCGGCGGAGCGGGCAAATTTAAATGCGGCCATGGTCGAACGATCCATTGATGCGCTTGCCATTGCTCCTAATCTGCCCTGTATTATGGTTTTGGAAGGTGGACAAGCCTGCATCGTGTGGGAGGTTCATGCCCCCAAAGATAAAGATGCAAAGGGCAAAACAAAATTTGTTCATCCAGAAACGCAATTTGTTGTTCAGTTCCCCGAAACGGGTGATGAACGTCGAAAAATGGCGCTTCATGATTTACAAAAAGTTTACACAAATTATTGCTTTTACGTTCGCCCTGTCGCGCGTGTTGATGACCGTGCGGGCCCTGCCGAAATTGATAATGCCCGCAATTGGTTCTGGTCCGCCCTTTGGGATAATAAAAAAATATATAGCGAAGTCGTTATGGCGGCGGTGATGATTAATATTTTTGCATTGGCAAGCTCGTTATTTGTGATGAACGTATATGACCGTGTTGTGCCTAATAATGCCATTGATACCTTATGGGTTTTGGCAACGGGTGTTTTGGTTGTGTACGTCTTTGATTTTATTTTAAAAAATCTTCGCGCGCATTTTCTGGATCATGCAGGTCGTCGTGCGGATATTGTTGTTTCGGCAAGATTGTTTGAACAAATGCTGGGCATGACAATGCAGGCACGCCCCTCAAGCGCAGGGGTGTTGGCCAGCCATATGCGTGAATTTGAAACATTACGCGATTTTTTCACCTCTGCCACCATGGCGGCGTTGATTGATTTGCCGTTTATCTTTTTCTTTATTGCGATTATTGCCATTATTGGGGGGCCTATTGCATTTGTTCCATTGGCCGCTATTCCGATTGTAATTGGGGTGGGGTTGCTTTTGCAACGTCCCTTACAACAGGCCATCAAAGATTCAATGATGGAAAGCGCATTAAAAAACGCGCTTTTGTTTGAGACAATTAGTGGCCTTGAAACGGTAAAGGTACAGGCCGCAGAAGGGCACACACAACGCCGTTGGGAAGAATTAACCGATAAATCATCCCGTACGTCTGTTAAAATGCGCCGCGTTAATGCCTTTGCCTTAAATTTTGCCGTGTTCGTTCAACAATTGGTTAGTGTTTTTGTTGTTATTGTTGGGGTTTTCTTAATTAAAGAAGCGGAAATTTCAATGGGGGCATTGATTGCGTGTGTGATTTTAAGTGGTCGTGCCATGGCACCATTGGCGCAAATTGCAGGGTTGTTAACCCGTATGCATCAGTCAAAAGAATCGTTGCGTCAGTTGGATGAATTGATGAAAAAGGATGTGGAACGTCCAAAGGGTAAACATTTTATTTCTATGCCCTCCATCCAAGGAAAAATTGAGTTTAGGGATGTATTATTTCATTATCCCGAACAATCTGTACCTGCTCTTAATAATTTGAATTTTACGTTAGAGCCAGGTGACCATGTTGGTGTTATTGGCGCGGTGGGGTCTGGTAAAACCACAATTGAACGTTTGCTGATTAATCTATACCAACCTGAAAGTGGAAGCGTACAGCTGGATGGCACAGATGTACGTCAAATTGACCCTGGTGATTTGCGCCGAAATATTGGCGCCGTACAGCAAAGCCCGCAGTTATTTTATGGCTCGGTCCGTGAAAATATTACAATGGGGCATGAAATGGCCCCTGACCGTGCGGTTTTACGTGCGGCAGAGCTTGCGGGTGTAACCGAATTTTTACGTGAATCCCAAGCAGGATTGGATACCCAAGTGGGTGAACGTGGTGAAGCCCTTTCTGGTGGGCAACGTCAGGCGGTCGCTATTGCGCGCGCACTCTTGTACGATCCCCCTGTTTTGGTATTGGATGAGCCAACGGCGTCTATGGACCCTGCATCTGAAAATCGGTTGCGTAAGCGTTTGCATCATGTTGCAGAAGGACGGACAACAATTTTAATTACCCATAAAGGCGGTATGTTATCGCTTGTCGATAAATTGATTTTGTTGGATCGCGGACGTTTGGTCGCCTTTGGCCCCAAAGACGAAGTGATAAGTAAATTACAAGCGCGCCAATATGGCACCGAAGCTGAAAAAACAGATGTATAGGACAGTGTGATGAGTGATAAAAAACCAATAAAAAAAGTTGAAGGTAAAGACCCCGCCCTTGCCAAAGCCATGAAAATGAAGGCGCAAGAAAATATGAGCGCCGAAGAAATAGAAGCGCAAGACAAAAAGCAATGGCTTTCCGATCATATTGAACGCGTTCAGGCACAAGGGGAGCGTTTCTTTGATACGGATGAAGATATGCCGCTTTCAAAACATTTGGTTTTATTTTTTATTATTTTATTTTTTACCATATTCTTTTTCTGGGCCAGTTTTGCGCCCCTTGATGAAGTAACCCGTGGGGATGGAACGGTTGTGCCCTCCACCGAAATTCAAAAAATATCTTCTTTAGAAGGTGGTATTGTTGAAGAATTTTTTATTAAAAAAGGCGATGAAGTAAAGCAAGGCGACATCCTTGTACGTCTTTCTGATATTGCCGCCTCCTCAGATTTAGGCTCAAACGAGGCGCGTTATTTAGGATTGTTGGCAACAGTATCAAGATTACAAGCCGAAGTGGAAGGACGTTTGCCCGAATTTCCCGATGAAGTGATGAAAGGCGCACCACAAAGTGTAACCGAAGAAATGAACGCCTATCGCGCCAATGCCGATCAAGTGAACAATCAAACCTCCATCATGGAACAACAAAAAAGCCAACGCTCGCAGGAGTTAAACGAGCTTCAAATTCGTGCCAGTGATGTGCGCGGGCAATTGGGGTTGGTTCAAGATGAGAAGAATATGGTTGCCCCCCTTGTCGCCCGTGGCGCCGCCCCACAGATGGAGATTTTGCAGCTTGATCGTCAAATTAAGGAAAAGCAAACAGAATTAAATGGTGTTTTATCCGCCATTCCCCGCGCTCGATCCGCCATTAATGAGGCCAATGCCCGTATTGGTGAAGTGAAATCCGCCGCCAAAGCGCAAGCACAAACCGAATTATCCGCAAAATTAATTGAAATGAACGCGATTAAACAAGGACTGGCAGGATTGGTTGATCGTAAGGATCGTGCCGATATACGCTCCCCCGTAAATGGATATATTAAGGACTTAAAGGTTTATACCGTTGGTGGTGTTGTTCAACCCGGGCAAGAATTTATTGAAATTGTGCCAAAGGATGACCAATTATTGATTGAGGCACGTATTAACCCCAAAGACATTGCATTTTTGTATCCTGAACAACCCGCCGTGGTGAAAATTACAGCGTATGATTTTGCCATTTATGGTGGTTTAGATGGGAAAGTTGTGTCTATTTCCCCCGATGCGGTTACCAATGAAGAGGGCGATAGTTTTTATCAGGTGCAGATTTTAACCGAAGAAAATGCATTAAAACGCCGCGATGAAGTGTTGCCTATTATTCCTGGAATGGTGGCGTCAGTTGATATTTTAACGGGTGAAAAAACCATCATGGAATATTTGCTTAAGCCATTTATCAAAACACTTAATAATTCAATGAACGAGCGATAAATCATTCCTAGACAAGGTTTTTGTTGTTGTTTAAAACTAAATCTATGACAGCTACAGCACAAAAAAATGATATGATAAAAATTACACTTCCCGATGGCGCGGTGCGCGAATATCAATCGGGTATAACAGGTATGGATATTGCCAAAGATATCTCAACATCCCTGGCAAAGGCCTGTGTCGGTATCAAAATAAATGGTGAGGTTTGTGACCTATCGCTTCCTATCAATGATAACGCATCTATTGGTCTTGTTAAACGCGATGATGAAGATGCGCTTGAGATGATCCGCCATGATGCTGCGCATGTGATGGCCGAGGCGGTGCAGACATTATTCCCCGGTACGCAAGTTACCATTGGCCCATCCATCGAAAATGGATTTTATTATGATTTTGCCCGTAAGGAGCCATTTAGCGAGAATGATTTTAGTGCAATCGAAAAACAAATGCGTAAAATCATCGAACGCAATTCATTGTTTGAGCGTGAAATATGGAGCCGTGAAGAAGCGATAAAATATTTTATCGAAAAAGGTGAGATGTATAAGGCCGAATTGATCAATGATTTGCCCGAAACAGAAGATATCAAAATCTATAAGCAAGGCGAATGGCTAGATTTATGCCGTGGGCCACATATGCCGTCGACCAAACATATTGGTAGCGCATTTAAATTAATGAAGGTTGCAGGCGCGTATTGGCGCGGTAATTCTGATAATGCAATGCTTACCCGAATTTATGGTACAGCATGGCGCAACCAAAAAGAATTAGATGCATATTTAACCATGTTAGAAGAGGCCGAAGCGCGTGACCATCGTAAATTAGGCCGCGAAATGGATTTGTTTCATTTACAAGAAGAGGCGCAAGGCTCAGTCTTTTGGCACCCCAAAGGTTACACTATTTATAATCAGTTGGAGGCATATGTACGCCGCCGCCTGCAAGATGATGGGTATGATGAGGTGCGCACACCGCAATTAATGCATTCAAAATTTTGGAAAGAATCGGGCCATTGGCAAAAATATCGTGAAGATATGTTTGTTGTTCCCGATGTTGTACCAAATAATAATGACGATGGCCCCGTTTATGATGAAGAGCCAAAGGAATTTTTAGCATTAAAGCCAATGAATTGCCCTGCCCATGTTCAAATTTTTAATCAGGGTATAAAATCATATCGTGATCTTCCCATTCGTTTATCCGAATTTGGATGTTGTCATCGGAATGAGGCACATGGTGCATTACATGGTATTATGCGTCTGCGTCAATTTGTGCAAGATGATGCCCATATCTTTTGCACCGAAGATCAAATTTTAGATGAATCAATTAAGTTCTTTAAATTGGTACAGGCCATCTATACAGATTTAGGATTTGAAGATTATAAGATCACATTTGAAACCCGCCCCGAAATGCGTGTGGGATCAGACGAGATTTGGGATAAGGCCGAAGAAGCATTGGAAAACGCCTTAAAAGAAATGGGCTTAGAGTATGAGACCTGCGAAGGCGATGGTGCATTTTATGGCCCCAAAGTTGGGTTTGTCATTCGGGATGCCATTGGGCGTGAATGGGGTTGTGGTACATTGCAGCTTGATTTTAATTTGCCCGAACGTTAAATGCCAATTATATTGCACCCGATGGGTCAAAACAACGTCCTGTTATGCTGCACCGTGCCGCATTGGGCGCGTTGGAACGTTTTATTGGGATTATGATCGAAAATTATGCTGGTAAATTACCCCTATGGTTGACGCCTGTTCAATGTGTTGTGGCGAATATTACGGATGATGCATCATGAATACGCCAACAAGGTTTATGAAGCATTAAAAGCCAAAGGTATTCGGGTTGAATTGGATGTTCGAAATGAGAAAATTAATTATAAAGTGCGTGAGCATTCATTGGCAAAAGTGCCTGCCTTATTTGTTGTTGGCGCACGCGAGGCTGAGGGCAATAAAGTAGCCATTCGCCGATTGGGTAGCCAAGCGCAAAATATTGTTGATTTGGATCAAGCCATTGACGATTTGGTTCAAGAAGCAAAAGCCCCTTATTGAAAAAGAGAAATTAAATGAACAAATATATAAAACTTATCATTTGGATTGTGGTTTATGTTGGTGTTGCCTTTGGCATTGGTCAAGTAACCCAAGGGGAAATTACCACATGGTATGCAGGGTTGGAAAAGCCATGGTTTAATCCACCAAATTTTTTATTCCCCATTGTTTGGACAATTTTATATATTATGATTGCAACCGCAGGGTGGAAAATTTGGCAATCAAGTAAAGATGTAAAAGATTTAAAAATATTATTCGTTGCCTATACAATTTTAAACTGGGCATGGACGCCAATATTCTTTGGCGCGCATGAAATTTTATTTGCCTTGGTTTGGATTATAATCCTCAACATCACTGCGCTTATATTTATTATTAAATCATGGAACAAAGTACGCCTTAGCGCGGTTTTAATGATACCACCGCTTTTATGGACTAGTTTTGCGATGGTTTTAAATTATTCAATCTATGTGTTGAATACATAAAACCAACAAAACACTTGTATATAGGCGGTCTAAACCGTATTTTAAGGACTTATTTATCATTATAAGATAAAGTAACCATTGCATTCATACAAAAGGAGATTACACCATCGCTAGACCATCGTTTCAACAGCCCCCCAAAGATAGAGGGCCTAAGACCAATAATAAAATTACTGCTGAAGAGGTACGTGTTGTCGGCACCAGATGGCGAAATGTTAGGTGTGATGAGTGTTGCCGCAGGTGTGGCCGCCGCAGAAGAATTTGGCCTTGATTTGGTGGAAGTGTCTCCCCATGCCAAACCCCCCGTTTGTAAAATTCTTGATTACGGCAAGTATAAATACGAGCAACAGAAAAAAGCCGCAGAAGCGCGTAAAAAACAAAAAACGGTTGATGTAAAAGAAATCAAAGTGCGCCCCAATATCGAAGATCATGATTATGGTGTAAAATTAAAGGCCGCAAAAAAATTCCTAACCAATGAAGATAAAGTAAAAGTTACATTGCGTTTTCGTGGCCGTGAAATGGCGCATAAAGATTTAGCCGCAAAATTATTAGATCGTATCCGCGATGATTTAGCCGATTTGTCAAAGGTTGAATTTCATCCCAAAATGGAAGGTCGTCAAATGATTATGATTTTGGCACCTGATAAAATAGCCGTTGAAAAAGCTATCCACGCGAAGAAGCCAAAGAGCAAGAGGCCGCAAAAGAAGCCGCCATCGACAATGCCCAACAAAAATGATGCCTCCATCGAAAAAGAAGAGAGTTCAAAAGAAGAAGGCGCAAAAGAGGAAGAAAAAGACTGTAATTTTGTTATATTTCTTTTCTATAGCAAAAATTAAGCCGCTTTTACAAAGGTGGCTTTTTTCAATATTTATCGGCTGATTGCATCTTCCAAAGTTTGGCAAAATGCGCATCTAATTTAATAAGGGTCATCAAAGTCACCTCTTCAATAATTCGTCCTTCGTCCAATACAATAATGTGATCGACATTGCGTATGGTTGAAAGACGATGCGCGATGATAAAGACGGTTCGTCCTTCAAAACTATTTTCAATGGCGCGTTGGATTTTGACTTTCTGATATTGAATCAAGCGCGCTGGTGGCTTCATCAAAAATAATGATGGGCGCTTGACGAATAAGCGCACGCGCAATGCCAAGGCGTTGTCGTTGGCCACCAGATAATTTTATGCCGCGTTCCCCAACGATTGTGTCAAACCATTCGGGAGGCTTTAACGAATTCACTTAAGGCAGATTGATTTAAGACTTGTTCCAAAAATTCTTCATTAATATCATGTTGATCCAACAAAATGTTATCGCGGATGGAAAGATTAAATAATTCAATATCCTGCGGCACATAACCTATTTGGTTTAACCAATTCTTCGGTTGGAATGTACGAAATATACATCATCAATTTAAAACTGCCTGCTTCAGGGCAACATTTGTTTCATGAGAAGTTTAATAAAGGTCGATTTACCCGCACCACTATTGCCAACAAGGGCAATTTTTTCACCCCGACTTGACGGTTAAATTAATATCTTTAACCCCATGATTCCCTTGGTTGTCATAGGTATAGGTTAATCCATTAATTTTAATATTATTCCACTGGGTTGGTAAATTTTGCTTCGGGGTTAAATCAAATTGTTTGGGGCGTGATACGCAGTGTTTTAACAAGACGATTGATGGCATTGCCATGTTCATAACAGTTTTTCCAAAAATGATCCAAAGTAAATCACAAACCCCCCAAATATATGAGGCAAGAAGAAAGCTGGTCGAATAAGCCCCAATAGACATTTTATCTTTTAATACCAAATAAAGCCCATAGAGAACAAAACAGCGCAGATCCAACAGGCGGCAATAATGTTACAAATTGTCCATCGTTTTAGGTTTTGTGAAAAGGCATCAATAATGGCCTTTTGTCCTTCTTCCTCCAAATTTTTGGCACGTTGATTTAATATAAGGGGAAAGATGAAAATGATTTAACCGTGCGAATAGAGCAGACAAATTCATAAACACCCGATAGTAATCCTTCGAAAGTTTCTTGATATTTATTAAAAATTTTAAATATGGTTGAAAATAAAAGATGCGCCCAAAAAACTAGTAATAAATCCAATATAAGTAAACCAGAAATAATAGTAGGTAAATCCAAAAAAAATACGGATAATGGTAATTGCGCTAAACTGCCAAGATATCACGAAAGAACATCCCAACGGTAAAACGGTGAAATTCTTGAAACCCAATACGGGCAGTCATAACACGTTGAACTTTCCGCCCGATCCTTGTTTTTCATGCCAATTTATGGAAAGTTTGTTCAGATGCTTAATGCTATAAAATAGTGAGCCACGGATGGCCTTTTCGTACCGTTGCACTTCAGGTATAAAAACCATATTGAATAAAAAGGCAGCGAAAAATACCATATAAAGGGCCAATCCGCCAATGAAAAATGTGGGGTTTTCCTGCGCCGTACCATTTTCAAGGGCATCAATGACAAACCCAATGATTAAGGGAACATTGCAGATATATCGTATCGCGGATCAGACGATATAGTCGTAAAATCCAATCACTAAATTTTTATAAGGCGCTAAAAAATACCACATCCAGCCAAGAATATTGCCCGTATGTATGGGCGCCTTATCGGCAGGGGGCATTATGATTGAGTGTTTGTTCTTGTTTGGCATAAAAAATACTATGTCAAAACGTCTAATCATGACAACACGCATCTCATCTGGCACACTATAGGGATGAGCAATTGCACAAGACTTATATCGAAACCTATTATCGTGACACGTTAAACAGCAATGAAAAGCGAAGCGCGTTAGCTGAAAATATTGATACAGATATTTGTGTAATTGGTGGTGGCTTGCCGGTATTATCAACGGCGTTGGATCTGGTTGAGCAAAAGATAAGCATGTAAAATTAATCGAAGCCAACCGCATTGGGTGGGGCGCATCAGGGCGAAATGGTGGCTTTGTCGCCAAAGGTTATGCCGCAAGGATACAAACCGTTGGTCAAAAAAGTGGGGCTTGACCCCATACCAAAGAGCTTGCACAAATTGGCAACACATGGACGATCCCTTATCCGTCAACGTATTGACACATACAATATTGATTGTGGCCCCGTTATCCACGGTGTTTTGGGCGTGTCATGGTAAGATCACCCGAAAGCGTACATGATTATATTCAATTTATGCATAGAAGATTTAGACGCGCCATTGGAATACCGCTTGGCACGCGAAAATTGGGGAATTGTGTAAAACGGAACAATATTACGATGGGTTTTATTCCCCCGAAGATTATCAATTTCACCCGTTAAACTATGTTCATGGATTAGCCAATGCGATTGAAGAGCAAAAGGGGAATAATTTATGAAAATACTAAAGCCATTAAAATTGAAGATCATACCGATGGCGGGTATATCGTTCATACGCCAAACGGGACAAATAAAATGTAATCAGGTTGTTTTATGTTGTTCCATTTATGTTGATGATTTGAATAAGAAATTAAAATATGCGGCCTTTCCTGTTTATACCTTTGTGATGGTGACAAAGCCGATTCCGAAGGAAAGTTTGGATGCGGCATTAATACAAATTATGCTATTTTTGATGACCGTTATGCGCAGGATTATTATCGACGCTTGCCAGATAATCGAATTTTATGGGGCGGACGCGTTAGTGTGACAGGCGTGCCAGAAAACTTCGCAGAAATTATGAAGACGTGATTTATTAAAAGTTTATCCGCAATTGGAAGGGTTATAGAGTCTGATTATTCATGGGGTGGATGCCTTTGTTATGCGCCGCACAAGATGCCACAAATTGGGCAATTAAAACCAGGATATTGGTACAATACGGGTTTTGGCGGGCATGGCCTTGTGCCCACGTCTGTGGGCGGAGATGTTGTATCCACTGCCATTGCAAAAGATGATGAGCGGTACAAATTGTTTGAACCGTTTAGCAAGCTTTGGTTTGCAGGTGGGCCTATTTCGCCCTATATCGCGCAAGTCGGTCTATTATTTTTGGCGCGCGCGTGATGTTATAAAATCTATCAAAAAAAATTTTTAGCCAAATAAAAAAAGCCGCCTTTTTAAAAAGAGCGACTTTAAATTTTTATATAGTGATATCGTTAAGCAACAACGCCCTTTAGCCATTCATTTAATTGACCCTTGGACATGCCACCCACTTTGGTATCGACCAATTCGCCGCCTTTAAATACCATCA
This sequence comes from uncultured Alphaproteobacteria bacterium, assembly GCA_963803555.1. Classification (GTDB taxonomy): domain Bacteria; phylum Pseudomonadota; class Alphaproteobacteria; order Micavibrionales; family Micavibrionaceae. Next base: position 610,705 of record CAWDMZ010000001.1, read on the forward strand.
AGGTTGGAATGCCGCGTACACCATATTTTGTTGGGGCATTCGGGTTTTCATCAATATTGACTTTAACCACCTTCATTTTTCCTGAGACTTCGTTTGCCACTTCATCCACGATGGGGGAGAGCGCCTTACATGGGCCACACCATTCTGCCCAAAAATCAACCATTACAGGCTGATCCGATTTTAAAACTTCTTTTTCAAAATCTGCATCTGATACATTTACGCTTCCCATTTAAAACTCCTTTTATGTTTTTACTTATTCTTTAATTCGAGGATAAGAGTATTAAAGTTACGCCCATTTTAAAAGGAAAAGATGTAAAATATAACTTTAATTTTCTATTTCACAACCATAAGTGTTGCAGTATTTGTCCAAATTAAAGCTTTTTGAATTTGTTTATCAGGGTAAATTTGTTTTAACGCGGCCTCATACGCATTCATTTGATCTTTATACATTTGAGGAATGTCCGCTGCGGTTAATGGTGGAGGGCGGTTTGTTTTATAATCAACAATTAAGATTTTATCATCTGTAATCAATAAACGGTCAATCTGCCCTGATAAAGTTTTGTTATTAACAATCGCGGTAATTGAAACCTCGGCGCGTGACCCTTCACCAAAAATTGGGGCAAAAATGGGATCATTCAAAATTTTTAATGTTTCGGTCAAAATATTTTCCTGATCGGATTTTGATAAATTATGCGCGGGCAAATTTAAAAAATATCGAATACGGTCTTCCCAAAACTCTGAATTAATATCAGGAAGAATTTGTAATAATTTATGAATAATATTTCCGCGCTTAAATCGATTATTATTAGACGCGGTTAAGGGGGAAAGGCTTTCCTCCGTATCAATGCCATCGGGACGTGAAGGTGTGAGGGTTTTTAATGGCGTTTCTGATGGTTCAATCTTTTTATAAAGCCATGGGGGGACGGGTAAATCAGAGGTATTTTTATCTTCATTCTTATCGGCCTTGTCTGCTTCATCCGTTGTGGCGGGATTGGTAAAATGGAAAATTTCTTTTTCGCTTATATCGCAAATTTGGGTTTGAACATCATCTAAAATTTCAAACGTATCGCGGGCATAATCATACCAACTTTCCTTTCGGCTGCGCCCCATTCCTTCATTTCCTGCAATATAAAGCTCGCTTTCTGCGCGGGTTGCAGCAACATAAAATAAACGGCGATATTCTTGCGTTTCTTTATCATCTAAATATTGCATTGCCTTGGCGCAAGCGGGCGGCAAGTTTGAAGATGTTGGGCAGAAATAGGGGAAATGCGCCATAGTTTTTTGTGGTAATAAAAGACGCTCCTTCCTATTGCTGGTGGAACGAATTGTGTCAGGCAAAATGACGATGGGGGATTGTAACCCCTTCGCACCATGAATGGTCATGATACGCACCATGTTACCTGCCTCATCCAGCTCGCGTTTAATTTGTTGAAGGTTGGATTCTTGCAGGACAAGAAATTCTTGCATGCTGGGGACGGTTTTATGTTCATAATTTAGAACAAGATTTATAAACTCATCTATGGGGTCTAATGCCTCATCCCCTAAGCGAGATTTTATGGCCGCCAATCCGCTTTTATCATTCGCAGGGCAAGGCAGTTGTAAGATTTGAGAGAAAAAATTATATGGGCTTTCTTTCCCACCAATTGTAATAATATTTTCTAACCAATTTATGATATCTTTATGATCAGATTTACGAACCCGATCCCATAGAGATAATTTCTTACGGTTATAAGACAAATCAAAAAGCGTCTGTTCATCAATACCAATAAAGGGGGATTTTAATAACCCTGCCAAGGTTAAATCATCATCGGGAAGTAAGGCAAACTGCGCGGCGGCACACAAATCTTGTACCACCAATTGGTTATTTAAAACCATACGGTCAACCCCGCTAACGGGGATATTTCTTATTTTTAAGGCACGAACCAATTGATCCAAAAAATTATTGCGGGTGCGTAATAAAATCATAATATCTTTGGCTTCAATATGGCGATCATAAGAGTGTAAAATGCGATCTTTATCATTCAACCATTGTTGAATTTGATCCCCAATATAATTGGCCAATGCTTGCGCGCCCGAGGTGGAATCAATAATTTCAGTTGGTGCTGCCCAAACATCTTTATCAACCTTGTCAGGGTTTTTAAATAAAGGCCATAATGTTACTTGCCCCGGTTGTTTATTTCTAAAGGATTGATGCTCAATCACATCATTGCCTAATCCTTGTTTATAAATCTCGTTACCAAAGACACCATCAACAAAACTTAAAATGGCCTTGGTGGATCGGAATGAAGTGATAAACGGAACTTGATTAAACTCTTTATTATTCTCATTAAATTTATTTAAAAAATACTGCCGCATTTCCTCAAATTTTTCGGGGGATGCCCGTTGAAAGCTATAAATAGATTGCTTTTCATCGCCAACAACAAAAACGGTGCGGTTTGGCTCGCCTTCCAATGTATTGGTAAAATCATCGGTAAGGGCGCGGATAATATCCCATTGTTCGGGGTTGGTGTCTTGTGCCTCATCCACCAAAACATGGTCAATCCCTTGGTCTAACTTATATCGTATCCATGGCGAAACAGAATCAATATGTTGAAGTGTTTCGGTTTGACCCGTTAAAAGATTAAGCGTAGTTAAAATTAAATCATCATAATCAAGATATGCTTTTTGTTTTTTTAGTAATGCGTAATTGTCCAAAATTTCTCCGCCGAATAAAAATAAATCACGTGTTATTGTTGCAATTTGCAAGCTTGATAATTTTTGCTTAATTATTTCTAAACGTTTTGCTTCGGTAAAAAGATTTTCTTGTAATTCAGGATATTGTTTTTGTAGTTTTGCAGTGGCTAGGTTTTTATAAATATCACCTGTAGATGTAAAAAATATATCTTGATATAAATCGTAAGACAAAATGCGGTCTTTATGGTTTAGATCTAACCATTTTTGTAATGCTTGCCCCTTTGGCTGGTCTGTTTTTTCTGTGCCTTGTGACAAAATACGGCACGCATCACGCAAATTATCTTCATTATAATTTTTAGACTGGCAAGCCTCAAAAATTATATCGTCTGCAGTTTTTGTGTCATCAATTTCAAAAAACTGACAAAGGGCAGTATATAAACCAATAGCACTAAAATTTTCATCAAGAATTTTTTGAATCTGTCGCCGCTCACTTACCATTTTTTTAATAAGCTCAAAAATTTGTTCTTCATTTTGGATTAGGGCAAGGTTGTAAAAGGCTTGCGCTAAGTCAGACCCTTTTTCTTTTTGAGATTTTGCAATTACTTGATGAATGGCCAATTGTAAAAGGGGGGCAGAATCATTTTCTTCAATTGCTTTAAAATTTGGGGAAAGCCCCGCCTCCAAAGGAAACCGCCCTAAAATGGAGGTGCAAAATGAATGAATCGTCATGATTTTCAATCCACCAGGCACATCAATAACCTTTGCAAATAATTGTTGTGCATCTTTAATTTGTGTATCGGTAGGCATTTGACCCAATAAAGATTTAAGCAAGGATTTTAATCCTTTTTTCTTGCCTTCATCTTCAAGGTGAATAATCGCCCACTTCCCAAGCTCCTCATTAATTCGCAAAGCCATTTCATTTGCAGCGGCCTTTGTAAAGGTTAGCGCCAAAATTTGACTAGGGTTTACGGCATTGAACCCATTTTTATCGGGAAGTAAAAGGCGTAGAACACGGTCTGTTAGAACCTTTGTTTTCCCTGACCCTGCCGATGCGCCTACCCATACGGAATGATCGGGGTTTGATGCATTTTGCTGTCTTACATTAGGGTCAATTTCTTGGTTAGTAGATTTTTTATAAAGGGCATTATTTTGAGTCATGTTTTCGCTGCCTCAAATTCGTTATCATCTAATGCTGCCCATTCCAGCACACGTTCAAGATAGGCGTAATCGTTAAATCGTGGGGCATTGTTTAAATCGGGGATGGCCAAATATGGCGTTTCAGGATCTTGATAAGTGGTGATTAAATTTATCAACCCTATTTTTGTTTCTTCAATAGCGTTTTGTGTTTCATCAAAAGATTTTGTTTTAACTTCGGTAATTGATTGCTTTGAATTTTCAATTTTCCAATAACCAAGATACCCCACGTTCTTTTCTTGTACACTTAAAGATTTATAATTTCCTTCGGTTAAAATTAACCCTTCCAAGGGCAATTGGGATAATGCCCCTGTCTTTAAATCGGTATAGCTATATTGTCCGCCAGACTTATAATCAATAATGGCATAGGTGCCATCGGCATGACGATCAATGCGGTCAACGCGTGCAGTTAAAATAAAATCTAGGTTTTCAGTTTTATTAAAATCAATTGCTCCCGTAATTTCTGCAGATATTAATTGGTTTTGTGCACGCCAATTTTTTTCAAACTGAATATAGTTTGCTGCAAATTTTTCCAACCTTGGTTTCCAATAGGATAGTGATTGAGAGATTTCTTGATATTCATCTAATGTTTCTTGCGCAACGTCAATAAAATCTTTAGCAGAATTATCGTTTAAATGGCTTGGATATTTTTTGTTAAAGCGATGAAGTATTTCGTGAAAAATTATTCCTTTATCTGCGGCATCTGCGACCTCGTTTAATGGCGCAAGTTTTTCAAGTTTTAAAATCTTTCGGGCATAAATGCTATAGGGGTCTTTCATCCATCGATCAATATACGTGACCGATAATTGTGTTGGTCGCGCCGATAATGGCGGGCAAGGTGCAGGCCGATTAATAGGTATAATTTTCTCTGCCTCATCCAAATTGGAAAGATAGCCTAAGTGCTTGCCATTGCGTAAGATTTTATCATCAATTTTTAGCGCACCAAGATATGTACGCATACGCTCTAACCATCGGGCGGGCACGGTGGGTGCGCCATCCATCTTGGTAGACCGTGTCAAATAAACCTCTGGCGCACAAAAGGCTTGCGCAAAATCATGGGATGATAATGTGATGGATCGTTCGGGCGATGGTAGGCCAAATTTCTCACGCATCGGGCGCGACATCCATGGGTCATGCCCGGGGTCTTTTGGCCAAGACCCTTCATTTAATCCCACTAAAATAACGCGGTCTGCTTGAACCATTCGGCCTTCAATTTGACCTAGAATTTGTAATCTGGGGTGGGTCCCAAATTTTGGTCTTATGGTCACGCCAGATGTAAAATGACTGATTATTTCTTGATAATCGGATAATGAAACATCCCCAATATCATCCCCAAATTCTTGAATTTCTGAAAATAGTTTTGCGGCGGCCTCTCCCGCTTCCCCCGACCAAAGGGTTGTGTTTTCGTAACCAAAGAAATGGGATGATAATTCTAAATGTGCGGTTAAGATTTTATTAAAATGAATTTTTTCTGTTTTGAATAATTCTATATATGGATTTAAGTTTTCTTTTAAATCTTCTAAAAATAATAAGGTACCCTCAGATGGTTTTTTATAGCTATCGCTATTTATCAATGTTTTATACCGATTGAACAATCCTTGAAACCCATTTTGGATAGGCTTTCCACGTAATAAATCAATTTCTAAATCACGGACTTTTTGTCTAAAATTCTTAATATTCTTAATTTGGGTAAAATTATGTTTTAAAAAACGCAGTAGAGAAATAGAGTCAAAATTTGATGTAAAAATTGAAAGGGAGAAATCAAGATATTGCCCAAGGGGTGTATCCTTTAAATTTTGTCCTGCCGTATCATCCAATATAATATTCCACATTTTACAACGCTGTATAATACGGCGTGACAGGGCGCGATTGGTTGTAATAACACAGGCGGTTTTTTCTTTATCTTCTGCTGTTTCACGCAAAATAAGCGCAATTAAATCAGCTTCTTCTTGAACAGTGTCACAATCATATTGAAAAATATTATCTGTAATATCATTATTCAATGATTGTTGAAATTCTTTGTCAGTATTATTTGACCATTGATCTGTACTGGCGGCGGGAAGCATAATATTAGATATAAATTTCAAGCGTGTGGTTTGGGCTTTTGTTTGTGTTGAAAGCTCTTCTACATTATCGCGGCTTATATCCAATACAGATAAAAGATTTTTTAACGTTGCCTGCGGATGACCTTCTTCCAAAATATCCCACGCCGATTGATCCATATATTTATCAAGGCCAGGAAGAATGATTTTTCCTTGTGGCATTAATGCAATTGTCTTTGCCAGATTCGAAACCGCAGGAATGGATGCTGTCGAACCCGCCATAATAATAGGGTAATCAGGCGTATTTTCCTGCCAATATTGGGTAAGCGTTGAAAGTAATTTATTACGATAATATGAGGCATCACAATATCCATATTGATCCAAAATTTGGGGCCAAAACATACTAATAATTTCTAGAAAACTTAATGTAATTTGCCAATGTTCGGCCACTTCTTGTTTCTCAACAATTTGGGGTAGATTTTTAAAATCTAAATCCTCAGTATGAATTTCATCAATTAATTGTGCTAATGCTTGTGCCAATCCTAAATCTTGCTCAATACTGCCTGATTGATCAGGGCGTTTTGCTGCAATAAGTTTGCTTAACAATAATTGTCTTTTTATGGATGAAATTGGCGGGGCGATTTCTAATGCTTGATTATGGGGGAGTGATAAACTTAATTCTTGCGCATCTACATCACCGATAGGCTGAATTTTAGGTAATAAGAGCGACTGTCCTTTGGAAATTTTTAAAAAGCTATTCTGTAAATTACGACACGTACGGCGCGTTGGCAGTAAAATTATAATATCAGCAAGCTTATCTAAATTATTTTGATATTCATTTAAAAGATTTGTAGCCAAGCAATCCAAAAATGGTTGCGTGGGTGGAATAGAATAAATATTTTTATCTGAAACAAATAAACTCATAATGTATCACTGTGCTTTAACGCGTTTACATTGTCCAGATCTTGAGGTGTACTTATATGATGCCAATCACCATCATGTTCAAGCCCATAAAGTGTCCCTTTTTTTTCTGCTTCATCCATTAGGCGCAGAAAAGAAAATGTTTGATCTTCTATATCATCAAATATAATTGTTTTTGTAATACGAATGCCACCAAACATATGTGTGCCTGTTTGATTGTGGTTGCGTACGGCCGTACCATCTGGATTAAGGTCATAATCACCAACACCTTTTGTAACCGTCATTTTTGATACTGGTTGCAACAGGATTAAAATATCCATTTTGGTATCATCCCAATAGTTTGATAATCTTTTGAATGTATCTTCTCCATCCCCATCTGTCCAAAAGGCATCACCATTAATCACAAAAAATGGCTGTCCCGATAGATGATGAAGGGCGTTTTTAATGCCGCCACCGGTGTCTAAAAGATCTGTTTCTTCTGAAAATATTAATTTTATTTTATCATAATTAATAAAATGCTCTTTTATCCTGTCCCCTAAATAATAAAGATTGATGATTGTTTTATTAATACCGCTTTTTTGTAATTTTTGAAGCGTATGCTCAATAATCGGTTTCCCCCAAACAGACACCATTGGTTTGGGTAGGGTATCTGTATAAGGGCGAAGACGTGTACCTTTGCCTGCGGCCAATATAAATGCTTCATTTGGTATTTTGCTCACCTAATACCCTATTTTCTCGATTTTTATAAACCGTTCTAAATTGTTATTATCAATATCAATTGTAACGTTGATATATCGTGATGGTTTAAGGTGTTGAAGTTTTTCTGCCCATTCAATCAAAATTATATCTTGGTAAAGTATATCTTCCCATCCCGTTTCATATATTTCTTCGGGATTGTTCAGGCGATATAAATCATAATGCCATATATATGTGTTAGGCGTTTCATATTGCTGCACCAATGTGAATGTTGGACTGGGGATATCCTCATCAGGAAATAAAGATAATGATTGTATAATACCGCGCGCAAAAACACTTTTTCCTGCGCCTAATGTGCCATTTAATAGAATAATATCATCCGCATTTAAAACTTTTGAAAGCTGTTTGGCAAGATTAAGTGTTTTGTTTTCACTGTCGCTGATATGATTTTGAAAAACCGACATTATTAAAAGCTTTATTTTTTATGATGATGAGTTAAATTGGCATAAATCATAGCAATAATATACATCAAAACCAAAGAAAACTATGGACCAAGCCACAAATAAAACACCTAAAAAAGACGTACAGCACCGTGATGTTACAATTATTGGTGCGGGGCCAGTGGGTCTGTTTGGGGTTTTTCAATGTGGTATGATGGGTCTTTCATGCAATGTGGTTGATTCGTTAGATGAAATAGGGGGGCAATGCACGGCGTTATACCCTGAAAAACCAATTTACGATATACCTGCTTTTCCAAAAATTGAGGCAGGCGCATTGATACATAATCTTGAAGAACAGGCAAAACCATTTAACCCGCATTACCACCTTGGTGCGCAGGTTGTATCTATTCGTAACAATGATGCTATTTGGCAGGTTGAGACATCTGATAAAACCATTTTTTATTCAAAGGCAATTATTATTGCGGCAGGCGCGGGTGCATTTGGCCCCAATAAACCACCATTAGAAAATATTAAAGAATATGAGGGGCGCTCAATCTTCTATCTAATAAAAGATAAAAGCAAGTTTATAGATAAGAGTATTGTTATTACAGGCGGTGGTGACAGCGCCGTTGATTGGGCCATTGCATTAAGTGAAATTGCAAAAAACGTACACCTGGTACATCGCCGTGATAAATTCCGTGCCTTACCAGAAACTATAGAAAAACTGCATAATTTGGTTAGTTTAGGTAAAATAAAACTTTTAACACCCTATCAATTATTGAGCTTAAATGGGAATAATGGAGAATTAAAATCCATTGTTATCAAAGACAAGCAGTCAAATTTAAAAACAATCGAAACAGATTTTTTACTTCCCTTTTACGGTCTTTCAACTGATTTAGGGCCGATCAGCCAGTGGAATTTAACGATTGAAAAAGGCGAAATTCTTACAAATCCAACGACAGCACAAACCAACATAGAAGGAATTTATGCAATTGGCGACATTGCCGCTTATGAAAACAAAAAGAAATTTATTTTAACTGGTTTTTCTGAAGCGGCATTTGCCGCACAACATATATTCACTAGCCTTTACCCTGAAAAATCACAGCATTTTGAATATTCAACCACCAAAGGTATCCCGCAAAACTAAGATTTTATAGGTATGTTTCAAAAACAGGATCAATAGGAATACAGACGATAATCGTTGTTCCTTTATCTTTTTCAGAATGAATTTCTACATTACCACCATGAAGCTCGGTAATATTTTTCACCAAAGATAATCCCAGTCCTGCGCCGCGCGATAATGAATTATTTGATAAATCAGCCCTTTGTTCATGGTGTATCCGCTCAAACGGCTCAAAAATTCGTTTCTGGTCTGATTTAGATATACCAACGCCAGTATCCGATACTTTGAAACACACAAAATTATCATCACGCGAGGCATCGATAAATATTTTTCCTTTTTCTGGGGTAAAAGTAATGGCGTTGTGAACCAGATTGAGGATTACCTGTTTAATCCGCCTTTCATCGGCAATTAAGCTGCCTAAATCTTTGGGTGCTTTTAATTCAACAAAGATATTTTCTTTATGTCCCCATTCTTTGGTTAATTCATGTATATTATTTAGCACTTCAAAAATATCAAATTCATTCATGGTCAGGTCAAGGTATCCTGCCTCAATGGTCGATAAATCAAGGATATCATCAATAAGACGTACAAGCTTATTGCCTGCTTCTTGAATACCTTGGGAGTATTCTTTTTGTTTATCGTTTAGATTGCCAAAATATTCATTATCCAAAATTTCAGCAAATCCCATGATGGCATTTAAAGGCGTACGCAATTGATACGAAACATTTGCTAAAAAATCGGTCTTAATCTGTTCGGCCACTTCTAAGGCAGTGTTTTTTTCACGCAGTGCGGTTTCAACCTTCGCCGAATCTGTAACGTCAAAATAAGATACCAAAATTCCACCATCGGGAAGGGGTACAGTGGCATATTCGATTAGCATTTCATCAAGGCGTATAATACGTCCTTCTTGAATTTGACGCTCTAACCCGTGGGAGATTAAAGTTTTTGATTTCTCTTCCCAAACATCTGAATCAAATAGAGGTTTCATTCTGCTGACGAGGGCGCTGATATGAGGCTGACTTTCTAAATCTTCAGGATTAATTTTCCACAATTGCGCAAAGGCAGGATTATATAATTTTAATCGCCCATCCCCACCATACACCGCGACCCCTTCGGCTAGATTGTCCAACGTTTCCTTTTGCACGGCAATAAGAGTGTTATAAGAACTCTCAAGCTCCAAATTGCTAGTCACATCATCAAATGTAATCATTAAACCGCCCATAGGGTGCGGAATAACTGTACGTTTTAATGCCGTATTATCGGGCAAGTACAGCATATCTTCATCCGCATCAATAATTGTTGAGAACATATTGAGCCAGCTTTGTTTATAGTTTTTAAAGTCTGCTTGTTCGGGAAGGCGGCGCATTTCACGCAATTTTTCCAATATCTCTCCCAATTTTGGTAAATTATTAAGCCATTGCTCCTCCAATGACCATAATTGAGCAAAGGAGGAGTTAAAAAATTCAAGCTTTTGATTTGAATCAAAAATGGAAATGGCGGAGGGAAGCTGTTCCATTAAAATTTTATTGGCACTTAAATACCGCTCATAATCCGTGGTGGCTTCCTTTTCACGGGTTAAATCATTTAAAAACCCAACGGTCATATCCGTACCTTTTAAAGGACGTACGGTCAATTCAACATAATAACGACTACCACTGGCGATGACATGGCAATTTACATTTTGATCTGTACCTGTTTTTAACGCTTGGTCTGATAAAGCTTTAATTGATTTTATTTTTGTTTTATCTTTAGGGGATATCGAAAATTCTTTTTGGCTTTTTATAATCTCTTTTGGATTTGTACCTAAAATTTTGGCGTATGATTCATTGCACCAAACAATATCCCCCGATGACCGCCTTAACCAAATGGCTTGGTTCATTGTGTCTAAAGTTTGTTTAAATTGATTTAATTCTTTTTCAAGGGTTTCTGTTTTATTTTGGTGGGTCGTAATTTGTTTTAAGCTATTTGTAACATCCTCAATCCACAGGGTGGTAAAACATTCTTTATTATCAAGGGCGCACCCTTTTGATCCTGTAATACGATATATTTTTTGGTTGTCGTTTTGCGGGATAACATCAATGGAAAACTGTTTAGATTCTTCTTTTAATCGATAAAACATTCCTTCTAAAACGGCGGCATCGCCCGTACTCAGGGCATTTTGGATATCATGAAAATTTTTGATTTTATCTATACCAAGGATATTAAGAAATCCTGCGCTATATAACACATTTCCATTATCTGAAAATCCGCAATAGGCACCGGGGAAGGCTGCTAAAAAAGCCTCAAGCCTTGCTTTCTCCTCCTCCAATGCAGGTACACCAGAGAGGGAACGGGCAAAGGTTCTAAAGATATTTTTTGATTGCGGTTGCGCTGCCATAAATAATTTTAAATCGGCTTTGAAAAAAGAACAAGGGCGTTCAAAGGATTATAAAATTATTGTCCGATTATCATGAATAAAAATTCGATGCTCGGCAAAATTCTTTACAGCTTTACTTAAAGTTAAACTTTCGGTATCGCGGCCTAATGCTTGCATTTTTTCGGGGGTGTGGGTGTGATCCACCGATACAACAGATTGGGCAATAATTGGCCCTTCATCCAAATCTGTTGTGGCAAAATGCGCGGTTGCTCCAATGTTTTTAACCCCACGCTCATACGCCTGATGATAGGGGCGTGCGCCTTTAAACCCAGGAAGGAAGGAATGATGAATATTAATAACGCGCCCTTCATAATCATCAATAAATTCTTCTGACAAGATTTGCATATAACGCGCCATTACAATTAATTTTGATTGAGAATTTTCAATAATTGCGCGCACTTTACTTTCTTGTGCTTGCTTGTCCTTTGACATGGGCAGGTAATGATATGGAATGTTATAAGAATGGGCAAGGTCACGTGATGTTTCGTGATTTGATATAATACCTGTTATTTCAATTGGTAATGTTTTGTTTTTTGTTTGATATAATAAATGATGCAAACAATGGTCATATTGAGACACCATCATCATGGTTTTCACAGGTTTTGATGTATCTGCAATTTGCCAATGCATTGAAAATATACGTGCCATGTTGGGAAAAGATTTTGTAAATGATTCAATATTACTTTGTAAGCCCGTAAAAACGACGCGCATATAAAAATTTTTTGAGCGCGGGTCATTAAATTGGGAGGATTCTTCAATATTACAATTGGCATCTTTTAATGCCCCAGAAACGGCGGCAACGATACCCAGTTTATCCAAACATGTAAGACAAAGAATATGCATATTTTATTTTTTAAGCGCGTTTGACGTTGTGACAAATGCTTCAATAACAGATGTTAATTTGTTCTTTTCATCTTCGTCTGTCAAATGGCCATCATCATCAAATTTATTATACGCACCACCAACCGCCAATTGATCGGGGATTACATGCACCCCAATACTGGAAAGCATTTTGCGTGTATCCATTAATCCACGCAACCCACCCAATGGCCCAGGGGACGCAGAGAGGAGCAAACAAGTTTTACCTTTATAGGCCAATAAAGGGGCATCATCATTTGGCTCCTTACGGCTAATCCAATCAAGCGCATTTTTTAAAAGCGGCGTAAATGTCCCATTATATTCGGGGCAGGCAAGACAAAAGCCATCATGCTCCATAAATAGTTTTTTTAATTTTTTTGCATTTTCGGGAAGGCCTGTTAGATCTTCAATATCTTGATTATAAATCGGCATATCAAAATCAGCTAAATCAATAAATGTGGGTAAGGCCGTCATACCACTGGCAATCTCACTTGCAACTTCAGCAAGTTTTTTATTAACCGAATCTTTACGCGCGCTTCCGGCAAGGAAAAGTAATTTTGAAGCCATTTTATATTCCTGTATTTAAAAAATTAATAACGATAGGCATCATCTTTAAAGGGGCCAGATTCTTCAACACCGATGTAATCTGCCTGATCTTTACTTAACTTGCTTAATTTTGCACCAACTTTCTCAAGGTGCAACATCGCAACTTTTTCATCCAAATGCTTGGGTAGAACGTACACCTTATTTTCATATTTATCATGATGTTTCCAAAGCTCAATCTGTGCCAAAGTTTGGTTGGTGAAAGACGCAGACATAACAAAGCTAGGGTGTCCTGTTGCACATCCTAAATTCACCAAACGTCCTTCGGCTAATAATGTAATGCGTTTTCCATCGGGGAATTCAACTTCATCCACTTGGGGTTTAATATTTGTCCATTTTAAATTGCGCAGGCTTTGCGTATCAATTTCATTGTCAAAATGCCCAATGTTACAAACAATGGCGCGGTCTTTCATTTCACGCATATGATCCATGGTTAAAATATCTTTGTTTCCCGTTGCGGTGACAAAGATATCGGCGCGCGGGGCGGCATCTTCCATCGTGACAACTTCATATCCTTCCATTGCGGCTTGTAAGGCACAGATGGGGTCAACTTCGGTGACCATAACGCGTACACCTTGTGATTTTAGGGATTCTGCTGAACCTTTACCCACATCACCATATCCGGCGACAACGGCAACTTTACCTGCCATCATCACATCAGTGGCACGACGAATGGCATCCACCAGTGATTCGCGACACCCATATTTATTATCAAATTTTGATTTTGTAACAGAATCATTCACATTAATCGCAGGAATTTTTAATGTCCCTTTTTTCGCCATTTCATAAAGACGAAGGACACCCGTTGTTGTTTCTTCGGACACACCACGTACATCTTTCAAAATTTCGGGATATTGTTCGTGCATGATGATTGTCAAATCACCGCCGTCATCCAAAATCATATTGGGTGTCCACCCATCGGGGCCTTTGATGGTTTGATGAATACACCATTCATATTCTTCTTCGGTTTCACCTTTCCATGCAAAAACAGGAGTACCCAGGGATGCAATTGCGGCGGCCGCGTGATCTTGGGTTGAAAAGATATTGCACGAGCTCCACCGTATAGATGCGCCCAACGCTTGTAATGTTTCAATTAAAACGGCGGTTTGAATGGTCATGTGCAAACAACCAACGATACGCGCATTTTTTAATGGCTGATCGGCACCATATTCCTCACGCAATGCCATAAGGCCGGGCATTTCGGCTTCGGCCATTTCAATTTCTTTTCTGCCCCATTTGGCAAGCGAGATATCGGCGACTTTATAATCATTTTCAATTGTTTGTGGCTCTATATTCATCAAAACACCTTTGTAATAATTTTTATGTAAATATTTACTATTTTGTAACTTTTATCCTGTAAGACTTAATAGGTAGCAACTTGAAACGCAAGAAAAGCATTCAAAAATTAGTTTAATTTTTAAAAAAACAAGGATTAATATGACCAACGATTTATCAAAGAATAAAAGTGATGAAATCAACACAGATTTTGAACTTGCCAGAAAAAATGAAGAAGATAAATTCTCTGTTACCTTTGATGGGCCGATCATGCCAACCAAAAAAAGTTAAATTAAACTCTCCTTAAAATTGTCTTGCGATAATAAATCATTCCTATTAAGGCAGCATTTGTTAAAACAAGTGAAAATGGGAAAAGCGCGGTTATTAAAGAATAATTTTGCAAAGCCAAAATTGTAAAAAAATGTTTAAATCCGCCTAATGCAAAACTTAATATAGATTCTTGTTCAGGATTATACCAACTTTTGCGAAAAGTTGGATAAAACCCTACCGCATCAATAATTGTAATTAAAATAACTGACCATAATGGCGTTTGTGTAAAAATCCATAGGGGGATGGTTAATAAAGATAAACCAAATGCCCATTTATCACTTTTTGAAATAATAATGTTTTTGCGCTGAACATATCCTATCCCTGCAATTCCAAACGAAATTATAGCCGATAATAATGTTATTATCGCCCCCACTCCTGCATCATCAGATATTTGTGCCAAATAACCGATAAATGTTAATAGTCCCCATATAAACCAAGAAAATGGATGAGGGCGTGTTTCACCTTTAGATATTGAATAAATATAAATGCTGTAGCTAGTAAGCATAAATATTATACCAATAAGAGTAAAAATTTCTTTTTCCATTTAAACTGTTTTTAAGCGAACAATAAAACGGGCGCCTATTCGTTTGTCATTATTATCCAAAATATTTTCGGCAAAAATTTCGCCTTCATGGGCATCTATAATTTGTTTTGAAATTGATAATCCTAATCCAGAATGGCCGCCATATGCTTCACTTTGTGGGCGTTCGGTATAAAAACGTTCAAAAATAGTTTCAAGCTTATTGGCGGGAATACCACTGCCTTGGTCTTCGACCATAATATCAGTCATATTTTTAATCTCAGATTTTTTGACTGTAATTGTAATGGTTTCTTCACGCGGTGAAAAAGACAATGCGTTGCTGATTAAGTTACCAAAAACTTGGGACAGGCGATCTTCGTTGCCCAAAACATATTGCGGAGCATGATCCTTAACAATAACATTTATTTTACCATCATTTGCGGCATCATCTTCCAACCGATCAAGTGGTTTTTTATACGCATCACGCAATCGAAACAAAAGATTAGCAATATCTACATTTTCCATTTCATCGCGGGTTAGTTCGGCATCAAGGCGCGATGCGCTGGAAATATCGCTGATTAATCGGTCAAGGCGATTTACATCATGGTGAATAATATCCATTAATTTTTTACGGCTTTTTTCATCTTTTACCCGCGCAACTGTTTCTACTGCACTGCGAAGGGATGTGAGGGGGTTTTTAATTTCGTGTGACACATCGGCGGCAAATCGTTCAATGGTATTCATCCGCTCCCATAACGCATTGGTCATATCACGCAACACCAATGATAATTCCCCAATTTCATCGCCCCGATCACTTAAATCTGGAATTTCAGTATATTTTCCTTTGCCTGTCCGTACGGCTTCGGCGGCAATAGCAAGGCGTTTAAGGGGCTTACCAATTAAACCAGAAAGGTAAATGGATAGCATGACGGTAATACCAAGCGACCCCAAAAAAACGCGAAACACATCAACCCGAATTTCAGATATCTTTTGCTCCAACTCCGCCCCATCGCGGGTCAGCATAACCACGCCTAAAACTTGCTCAGCCTTTTGGATGGGGGCAGCGGCGGTTAATATAATACCACCATCGGATTGCTTCCATGCCGATGTGCTGATCTCCCCAATCATGGCCTCTTTTGTATCGGGATAGGCAAAAACATCACTTGCTTGATCTTGTGGGAATTTTTTTAACTTTGTTTGGGTGGGGATTAAGTCCAAAAAGCGTCCTGCGGATTGATCAAATAAATATCCAATACTTAAATGTTCCCGCTTCTCTAACAATTTTTTTTGAGCAATTTGTTTTTGCGAAGAAAGATTTTGTGTATCCGCAAGAATATCCCCATCTACCGCAAAAAGGACTATTCGACTTGTCCCGCTATTGCCCAAACGGCGAACCATGCGACGGGCAAGCATAGGTTTTATGGCCTCTATTTTTTGTGGATCAGAAAACGGAATAGGGGATAGCTGGAATACAGGGCGCACCGCCCCTTCGGATAATGCACCAGACATAAACATTGCCTCGGATCGCATTGATTCCAATTCACCTTCAATTAAACTGTCGGTATATTGACCCAGATATAAAATACCAATACCCAAAATCATAATCGCAATAATATTAACCGATAAAATGCGAATGGTCAGCGAGCTCATTTTTTCAGAACTGGCAGACCATCTTTTTTCAATCACATATCGGTTTTCAGATCCGTATGATGACGCATCTTCGGTTTTTTGCCGCCTAAAAAGCGGGAATGCATTATTGCTCTTTATAGCGATATCCGATGCCGTAAAGCGTTTCAATTTGGTTGAACGCTTTATCGACCGCTTTGAATTTTTTGCGGACGCGTTTGATGTGTGAGTCGATTGTTCTGTCATCTACATAGATATTCTCACCATATGCCAAATCAATCAACTGATCTCTGTTTTTTACATGGCCGGGGCGTTGGGCAAGCGCTTTGAGCAAAAGATATTCAGTTACGGTCAAATTAACAGGATCCCCTTTCCATGTACAAAGATGACGCGAATCATCAAGGCGCAGATCATCACGTACAATAACCTCCTCCTCATTCACTTCTTCAGGCTCAGATTGTAGCTTTTGACGACGAAGTAGCGCACGAATACGCTCAATAAGCAATCGTTGTGAAAAAGGCTTTGTAATATAATCATCGGCCCCCATACGAAGGCCAATAACCTCATCAACCTCATCATCTTTGGATGTCAGAAAAATAACGGGAAGGGCAGATTTCTCACGGAGTTTTGTTAAAACTTCCATACCATCCATACGAGGCATTTTGATATCCAAAACAACCAAATCAGGGGGGGTTGCGGTAATGCCAGCCAACCCTTCTTCACCATCATTATATGTTTTAACATTAAACCCTTCGGCTTCTAATGCCATAGAAACCGATGTTAAAATATTACGGTCATCATCAACCAATGCGATATTTTGCGACATAAATTATCCTTATATTTATTTCCAACTATCATAATCATATTTCATAAAAGATACAATATTAGGGCATAAACACGGATGGTTTAAGGCAGATTTTTTGAAAGTAAGGCACCCATAAAATATAATGATCCTGTTGCAAGGATGCGGGCGTTTGGAATTTCTACCATTGTTAATGCTTGCTCAATGGTATCAACATAAGACAGATTTTGCGAAGGAAGCATTTTTATTTGATTATATAAGTCTTCGGCTTTGTACGATTCTGGTTCATCAGCAATTTGGGTGCAGATTATCTGCGTTGCCTTTGATAATAAGGGAGTAATAAATTCTGCTACATTTTTTCGTTTTACCATTGCGATGATTAAAACAAGCGGGCGATTATCCTCGCCCCAATTATCAGCTTGCACGGCTAAAAACTGTCCTGCGCTGTCATTATGGCCGCCATCAATCCATAACTCTTGGTTGGGTTTTATTAAATGATAAAGCCTGCCATCGGTAATTTTTTGCAATCGCCCAGGCCAAAAAATTGTCCCCAAGGGGTTTTGCTTATTTTCAGGGGATAAAATACTTGCATCAAAATTTTGACCCATAATGATGCGATATGCTGCAATGGCTGACGCAACATTATACTTTTGATGTGACCCAACCAAATTAATAGGGGCAATGGGGAATGATATGTCCCCCCAAATAAATTTTGACCCATCATTATTTGTTTCAATTTTAAAATCTGACCCATAATGAAAGGTCGGTGACACTGGAGATAAGCTTTGGGATTGTATGTGGAAAACATCTTTTACATTTGCATCAATGGCTTCATCTGTTTGATATCCAATTACGCAAGGAACACCCGCCTTCATAATGCCTGCCTTTTCAAAGGCAATTTTATCAAGGGTATCGCCCAAAAACTCACGATGATCTTTTGAGATGGTGGTAATAATTGTGCAAATGGGATGAGGTATAATATTTGTTGCATCCAATCGCCCTCCCATCCCTGTTTCTAATAAAATATAATTGGCGGGGATGCGGCTCATCATCAAAAAGACTGCGGCTGTAAAAATTTCAAAAAATGTGATGGGGGCATTGTTGTTTGCGGCAATACACTCTTCTAAAACTTCAATTAAATCTTTGGTTGAGATGGGTTGACCCGCCAGTCTTATACGTTCTGTGGGATGTACCAAATGGGGTGAAGTGTACACATGAACTGTCTTTCCACTTGCCTCCAATAAGCGACGTAAGGCGGCAAGAGTTGACCCCTTACCATTTGTTCCTGCGGCATGAATAACGGGTGGTAATTTTAGATGCGGATTATCTAGTTTTTGTAAAAAATCTTGTAACCGATCAAGAGAATAATCAATTTCTTTTGAATGAAACCAATAAAGCGAATTTAGAATATCGTCCAAGCGTTTTTCCAACGCTAGATCATTACTTTTATGATAAAGAACCTGATTCAAAGGCTATGCTTTTACAACTTTTTTTATTTTTGCTTTAGGCGCATTAACATTATTGGCGGGGGGATTGAGTAATTTATCCGCTTTTCCGATAAAGTCTTTACTAGATTTCCCTTTTTTATTTTTAGGGCTCAGATTTTTATTCTTATTCATTAAAAGGGATAAAAATATACCAATTTTCTTATTCAAATCGGCACGGGGTACAACCATATCAACCATGCCATGTTCCAATAAATATTCAGCAGTTTGGAAATCATCGGGTAATATTTCACGAACCGTTTCTTCAATAACACGGCGTCCTGCAAAACCAATTGTTGCACCAGGCTCGGACAAATGAATATCACCAACCATGGCAAAGGATGCACTGACCCCACCTGTTGTGGGGTTTACCAACAATACGATATAGGGCAAACCTTCTTCCTTCACCATATTAACTGCAATAATCGTGCGTGGCATTTGCATAAGGGATAACATCCCCTCTTGCATACGCGCGCCACCCGATGCGGGAACGATGATAAGGGCAGAATTGGTTTTTACTGCCTCTTCGGCGGCGCGGACAATCCCTTCACCCACAGCTGTACCCATCGACCCACCCATAAACGCAAAATTAAAGGCGGCAATTACAGCATTTTGACCGCCAATTTTACCTGTTCCAATAACAAGGGCGTCATCTTCGCCTGTCTTGGCTTTTGTTTCTTTCAAACGGTCGGCATATTTTTTACGATCTTTAAATTTTAAAGGATCATGGGGGACAGACGGTAATTTAATAGTGCTAAAATCACCTTTATCAAACATTAATGCAAGGCGATCCTTCACGGCAATGGGCATATGAAAATTACAATGGTAACAAACATTGTGGTTGGCCTTTAATTCTTTATGGAACAGCATGCCTTCACAAGACGGGCATTTTTGCCATAAATTATCTGGAACATCTTTTTGTTCACCCACCAATGATTTGATCGAAGGTTTAATAAAATTACTCAGCCAATTCATGCTTTCTACTTCCTATTTTACTTTTTAATGCGTTGCTTCGTTTCTCATATATTACTATACATTTCGTGCCTTGCGCCTGTTAAAAAAGCAAAAGAGAAATCATATAATATTTAATGAAATCGATGCTTTCCTAATTTAGCAATAATTATGATGTCTTTTTACCGTATTATAAGGGGGTAAAGCAACTATATTGCGTTTTTAAGCGCACGGACTTGTTTGGAAATAATATTTGATAAATCATCATTATCTTGATTATCGTGCATATTATTGACAATTGCCGACCCAACCACAACGCCATCGCATATTTTGGCCATATGGGCGGCATCTTCTGGAGTTTTTATGCCAAATCCAACGGCAACGGAAATATCCGTTTTTTGTCTAATCTGTTTGATATGGTCGCCCACGGCATCAATGTCGGCAGATTTTGTTCCCGTTACCCCCGCAATGGATACATAATATATAAACCCGCTGGCATTATTTAAAACCGTATCAAGGCGCGTCCCCTTTGTTGTTGGGGTTACCAGTTTTATAAAATCTAACCCCGCTTTTTGTGCTGGAGTGCGCAATTCTTCATCTTCTTCAGGGGGCAGATCAACGATAATAAGTCCATCGACACCTGCCTTTGCTGCATCTTCTACAAAAGACGTACAGCCATAATTATAAATTGGATTAAAATATCCCATCAATATAATAGGGGTTGTATCGTTACCCTTACGAAATATACGCACCATTTTAAGTACCCCTTTAACGTTCATCCCATTTTCAAGGGCGCGAAGGCTGCTGGCTTGGATGGCGGGGCCATCGGCCATGGGGTCGGTAAAGGGCATGCCAATTTCAATAAAATCTGCTCCTGCATCGGGTAAAGATTGAAGAACCTCCATGCTTTTTTCAACTGTTGGGTCCCCTGCCGTAATAAAAGTGACAAGCCCTTTTTTATTCTCAGATTTTAAGGCATCAAATGTTTTGGTAATGCGTGACATTAAATTTTAATCCCTAATTTTTCGGCGGCGGTAAAGATATCTTTATCCCCACGTCCACAAAGATTCATCACAATAATATGGTCTTTGGGTAAATCAGGCGCAATTTTCATGACATGCGCGAAGGCGTGGGCGGGTTCAAGCGCAGGAATAATGCCTTCTAATTTAGCCAGCATGGTAAACGCCTCCATGGCTTCATCATCGGTAACGGACACGTACGTCGCACGTTTTAAATCATTTAAATATGCATGTTCAGGGCCAATACCCGGATAATCTAACCCTGCAGAAATGGAATGTGCCTCTGTAATTTGTCCGTCATCATTTTGAAGGAAATAGCTGCGCATTCCATGCAAAATTCCTGCTGATCCACCATTCAAACTGGCGGCATGTTTATCGGTTTCAACACCATGGCCGCCTGCCTCCACCCCAATTATCTGTACGTCTTTATCATCAAGGAACGGATAAAAAAGCCCCATGGCGTTTGACCCACCACCAATACAGGCAACAAGGGTATCGGGCAATCGCCCTTCCTTATCATGCATTTGTGATTTAGTTTCTGTTCCAATAACCGATTGAAAATCGCGTACCATTTCGGGGTATGGATGCGGCCCTGCAA
This sequence comes from uncultured Alphaproteobacteria bacterium, assembly GCA_963803555.1. Lineage (GTDB taxonomy): Bacteria > Pseudomonadota > Alphaproteobacteria > Micavibrionales > Micavibrionaceae. Next base: position 632,276 of record CAWDMZ010000001.1, read on the forward strand.
CCGTACCAATCAAATAATATGTATCCTCAACATTGGCAACCCAATGGCGTAATGCCTCGTTCATTGCATCTTTTAATGTGCCAGAACCAGAAGTCACAGGAATGATTTCTGCCCCCAATAATTTCATACGGAATACATTTGGTTTTTGACGTTCAATATCCTCCGCACCCATAAAAACCGTACATGGCATATCGAACAAGGCACAAACAGTCGCGGTCGCCACGCCATGCTGCCCCGCGCCAGTTTCGGCAATAATCTTTTTCTTCCCCATACGTTTTGCAACCAAAATTTGACCAAGACAATGGTTAATTTTATGCGCGCCCGTATGGTTTAATTCATCGCGTTTAAAATAAACTTTTGCACCACCTAAATGCGCGGTTGTCGCTTTTGCAAAATAAAGGGGCGAGGGGCGGCCAATATAATCTGCCGCCAATTGGTGAAATTCTTCCCAAAATTTATCATCAGCCTTGGCGGCATGCCAATGTTTTTCAACCTCAAGGATAAGGGGCATTAATGTTTCTGCAACATATCGTCCACCATAAAGGCCAAAGTGACCATTATCATCGGGCATATTTTTAAAACTATTTGGGATTTGGTTTTCGCTACTCATAACTCTAATGTTATGCCTGTTTTGCATTATGAATGAAAGAGCGAATTTTGACCGCATCTTTTTCCCCTTGGGTGTCGGTTTCAACCCCGCTGGATACATCAACGGCATCGGGGTTTAATATGCGTATGGCGGCGGCAACATTATCGGGGTTTAATCCCCCCGCCAACATCCATGGGGTGTCTGATTTAAAATCTTTTAAAATGGTCCAATCAAATGTTTGACCATTTCCACCGGGAAGATCATCACCTTCTTTTGCGGGGCGGGCATCAAACAAAAACCAGTCAGCATTATTTTTATAAGGAGTAATTGCCTCTAAATCTTTTTTAGACGAAATAGGAAATGATTTGATAATAGGACGTTTAAATTTTTGTTTTATTTCTGCCACACGCTCGGGCGTTTCATTACCATGAAGTTGGATAACATCTAATGATACTTCATTTAAAACTTGCTCAAGATATGCGGTGTCGGGGTTTACAAATAATCCTACCTTTTCAACTGTATCAGGAATTTGAGAGGCTAAATATTTTGCTGTTTCAATATTCAAATGACGCGGGGACGGTGGATAAAAAACAAAACCAATAAAGTCTGCTTTTTCTTCAATCGCGGCGGTAATTGTCTGGGGGGTCGAAAGACCACAAATTTTGATTTTTGTCATGATAAAAAATCAAGAATATCTTGTCCCGCTTGTGCAGGGTCTTTGGCTTGTGTAATGGGGCGACCAATAACCAAATGGGTTGCGCCTTTTTCCATTGCCTCACGCGGGGTCATAATACGTTTTTGGTCGCCATGGTCACTTCCTGCGGGTCGAATGCCTGGAACCATGAGCGCAAAATTATCACCGCATGTTTCACGAATGGCTTTAATTTCGTGTGAGGAGCAAACAACGCCATCTAGCCCACACTCTTTGGTTAATTGTGCCATTTGTAATACGCGGTCAGACAGACCATCTTTATATCCCACCTCACCAATCGCGTTTTCATCAAGGCTGGTTAAAATTGTAACTGCTAATAATTTTGTTTGATCGGGGCAGGCATCTTTGGCGGCCATCATCATCTCCCGACCACCTGCGGCATGAACATTTAAATAGGCGGGTTGAACATGGGTTGTTACCGCGCGAATCGCTCCCGCAACCGTATTGGGAATATCGTGATATTTTAGATCAAGAAATATTGGAATAGTTGGAAATTGATCTTGAATTTCTTTAACGGTGTGCACGCCAAGGGCGTTAAAAAATTCTAACCCTAATTTTATACCAATACCCAAGGGGGCAATGGCCTCACATAGTACAAACGCATCTTTTTTGTTCGCTTTATCTATTGCGCAAAATATGGGTGTTGATGATGTATTCATTGTTTTTAATTATTGGATGGAATAACAGGGGCGTGGTTATATTTTTCTTTGCTTAATTCTTCAATTAATTTCTCGTTGGCGATTTTTAAATCTTTTTCTAATTTGGCATTTTCTTTTTTCAAATCACGTTTTGCTTGCCAATTGGGTAACATGCCAATCCACGCGATCAACGCACCAATCAAAAACCCAAGACATAAAAATGTGACAACAATAAAATATAACGGCAGGGTTGTAGGCTCGTGAAACGGGCTCCATGTAAATGATGTGGGGGCGGGGTTTGCCAAGGCAAACAAAACCACCAACAAAATAATCGGAAGGGTCAAAAGCCAACGCAAAAGTGCCATAATAAATTCTTTATCTATAAGGTTAATTAATCACCAAAGGGACGATAGAACCCATCATCTTTTTCAGTTTTCTCAGGCTTTGTTTCGTTTTCATCGTTTAGACGTTCACGCAATGCTTTACCTGTTTTAAAAAACGGAAGGCGTTTTGCGTCAACATTAACTGTTTCCCCTGTGCGAGGGTTACGCCCCACGCGGGCATCACGATGTTTAATTGAAAAGGCACCAAAACCACGAAGCTCGATCCGATCCCCATCAACCAAGGCATCGGATATTTCGTCAAAAACGGTATCTACAATTTTTTCAATATCACGCAAGAATAAATGGGGGTTACGATCTGCCAGTTTTTGTATTAATTCTGATTTTGTCATTTAAACTCTCCCACCCTTAATATATGTAAGGTTTATTGGATATATTGCCTATGGTGTCTTTATCGCACTATCAAAGCGGCAATTTAAAAAATTCTTATATATTTATGATGCCTGAAAAAATAGGGTGTCGTCAAGGGAAACCGAAAAAATATGACTCGCAAAACATTGAAATTGAATGATTTTTTCTTTAATTCAAAGAAAAGCGGCCTTTTCGTCATTGAAAAGGCCGCTTTTTAAAATCTTTTTAAACTAAGTCTTATTTTTTATCTTTAAGCGCGGCGCCCAAGATATCACCCAAGGATGCACCAGATTCTGTTGAACCAAAGTCTTCAAGGGCTTGCTTATCTTCGTCGATTTCGCGTGCTTTGATAGACAAGGTGACTTTACGGTTTTTCTGGTCAACAGCGATTATTTTCGCATCGACTTTTTCACCAACGGCAAAACGGTCTGTACGTTGCTCTGAACGCTCACGTGATAAGTCAACTTTCTTGATGACACCTGTTACACCTTCATTCACTTCAACTTCAACAACCGATGAGGTGATACCAGAAACTGTACAGGTCACAACCGCGCCTTTGGCCATGCCTTTCATCGCCCCTTCAAATGGATCGTCGGTCAGTTGTTTGATACCCAAAGCAATACGCTCTTTTTCTGCATCAATATCCAAGAACTTTCACTTTAACGTTGTCACCTTTATTGAAAGGCTTCAACGCATCTTCGGTTTGGTCTTCCCATGAAATGTCAGAAATGTGAACCATTCCGTCAATATCTTCGTCAACGGCAACAAATAGACCAAATTCAGTGACATTGCTGATTTCGCCTTCAAGCTCATCGCCAACTTTGTGTTTATCACATATAACTTCCCAAGGATTTTCTTGAGTTTGTTTGATACCAAGAGAGATACGGCGTTTGTCTATATCAACTTCCAAAACCATCACTTCGACTTCTTCAGAAGTTGAAATAATTTTACCTGGATGTACGTTTTTCTTTGTCCATGACATTTCAGAAACGTGAACCAATCCTTCAATACCATCTTCCAATTCAACAAATGCACCGTAATCAGTGATGTTTGTAACGGTTCCTTTAAGAACAGTTTTTGGTGGGTATTTGGATTCAACACCTTCCCAAGGATCAGACTCAAGCTGCTTCATACCAAGGGAGATACGTTGATTTTCTTCGTTATAACGAATGATCTGAACATCAACAGTTTGACCAACTTGAAGAACTTCTGATGGGTGGTTAACGCGTTTCCAAGAAATATCGGTTACGTGCAATAAACCATCAACACCGCCAAGATCAATAAACGCACCGTAATCGGTGATGTTTTTAACAATACCTTGAACAACAGAACCTTCTTTTAATGTATCAAGAAGATCTGATTTGGCTTCTTCACGTGATTCTTCCAAAATCGCACGGCGGGAAACAACAATGTTTCCACGGGCACGGTCCATTTTTAAAATCATGAAGGGTTGTGGTGTGTCCATCAATGGGGATACATCACGTACGGGGCGAATATCAACTTGTGATCCTGGTAAGAACGCAACTGCGCCACCCAAGATCAACGGTAAATCCACCTTTAACGCGACCAAAGATAATACCAGTAACGCGCTCTTCTTTTTTGTGTGATTCTTCCAAGTTCAATCCATGCTTCTTCACGGCGGGCTTTTTCACGGGAAAGAACGGTTTCACCATTACGGTTTTCCATACGATCAACAAATACGTCCACTTCGTCACCAACGCGGATTTCAGTTTCTTGACCAGGTGATTTAAATTCACGCTTTTCAATGCGGCCTTCAGATTTTAGACCAACATCAACAATGACGGCATCATTTTGAATGTCGATAATACGACCACGAACAACGGATCCTTCCATCGCTTGATCTTCCATCGAGCTTTCGAGAAGGGATGCAAAATCTGCTGAATCGCTTCTATCTTTAATATTTTTGCGGCTTGTGCCATAGTAATTTTTCCTTTTAGTAAGAGTTTTTCGTCTTTTAATTTTCTACTTTGTTATTCGTTGCTCGCGTATGCTTATACGCTTTGCGCCTTATGCCTCGTATAAAATCAAAATACTTTGAACTTGTTTGTATTTCATTATTTTTGCGATTAAACAAAAATGCCGAAAGAGTTTAAAGTTTATAGTTTGATTATTTTTTTAAATTAAAATTTTGAACGGATTTGTCCCGTTAAAGTATAAAATTTTAATTTTCGTTTTGTATTCTTTTTTTAAACAGAGAATGTGTGGATTAGGTAACAGGATTTAATGTGGCTTCAATTATTTTTAATGCGTTTTCCATTACCTCATCTGGGGTCATGTCTGACGTATCAATAATTTCTACTTCATGTTTCGGGTCTAAATGGTTTTTCAACCGTATATTGTCCCGATCATCCCGTTCCTGCATTTCTGCCAAAACTTGGGCATTCATAACGTCTATGCCACGCGAATGCAACTCTTTTTGACGGCGTTCCGCCCTTTTTTCTAAGCTAGCGGTCACAAAAAGCTTAATATCAGCCTCAGGAAAGATTACTGTTCCAATATCTCGCCCATCTAAAACCGCGCCTTTTTGCGCATTAAGGGCAAAATCACGTTGAAAATTGAATAAAATTGCCCGAACTTCTTTAATTTGCGCTACAATTGATGCCGTTGAGCCAACTTTGTCATTTCGGAGTGCTAAATCATCATATTTTTTATCAATTTCGGGAGCTAAAGCTTTCGCACAATTAATTATTGCCTGTTTGTCGATAATATTAATATTATTTTCAATCACCTTTAAAGCAACGCGGCGATATAATGCCCCTGTATCCAAAAAATCATAATCAAAATGCATCGCCAATTTTTTTGCCAAAGATCCCTTACCACTGGCGGCGGGGCCATCAATGGCAATCACAATATTCTGTCGATTTTGGATATCTTTATTCATCTTATTGTATTTACCTGTTTGGCAGGATAAAGAAAAGGCATGACTCGCACTTCTTTTTTATTTTTTGCATTTATTTTTACATTGTCATTATCGGCATGTGGGAATGTAGGGGGTATTAATCTGGCAAAATACCAACATCAAAATGAAACAATTAATGAGTTTGTAATGTGCCATGGATATGGTTGCAGTGTTCAGACATACGCTTGGTTTTCGCCTGCACAATGGAAATCTGTTGAGGAAATTTTTAAGAAGAAGTCCAAAACCCCAGAAATTGAGCGTCAAAAAATTGCCCAAGCCATCGCGTTAATGGAAAAATACACCGCGCATCTTATCGGAACCGAGGATGATTTGGCCAAAGCCCCCATTTTTAAAAAATCAGACTACGAATTGGATTGTATTGATGAAACGGTCAATACATCAAAATTTCTGGCCTTTTTAACCGATGCAAATTTATTGCATCATCATAAGGTTGGGCGAACCGCCTATCGTGGAATTGGATCAAACCTGATGTATCCACATAATACGGCAACAATTATTGAAGTAGAAATAGGTATAATATATGTCGTTGACAGTTATGTTTACAAAAATGCAGTACAACCCGATATTCGATTGTTAGATGAATGGTTAAGTGTACGTATTGAGGATACATATTGAGTGCCTCAAACGTGCAGGCACGCTACGGCCTCTTTTAATCAGCATTGCTAATATCGGCACCTAAATCATTCATTAATTCTATAAAATTGGGGAAACTGGTTTTGATGGGCGCGCCATCATCAATGATAATTGGGTTTTCTGACGCTGTCCCCAATATTAGGAAGCTCATCGCAATACGATGATCAAGCGCGGTGGTAATTTTTTCACCATTTTTCAATCCCAATGGTGGATTGCCTGTTCCCTTAATTGTAAGCCAATCGTCACCCATTTCCAAATCAACACCGCAGGATTTTAAACCTTGATACATCATCAATAATCGGTCGCTTTCTTTCACCCGCAATTCTTCAAGTCCTGTCATGGTTGTTGTGCCTTGGGCGCAAGATGCCGCCACGGCCAAAATTGGAAATTCGTCAATCATACTGGGAACGCGCGATGCAGGAACATCTATACCTTGCAACGTTTTGCCACCTTTAATGTGTAAATCTGCCACGTCTTCGCCCGCATCAATGCGTTGGTTTAGAATGCTGATATCCGCGCCCATTTCAATTAATGTTGTAAAAATACCATTGCGGCGGTCATTCATTAATATATTTTTAACCTGAATATCTGATCCTTTATTTAATAAGGCAGCAACCGTAATAAATGCCGCACTGCTTGGGTCACTGGGGACATGTACGTCTGTTCCTGTTAAATCTTTTTGCCCCTGTACGCTTATGGCTTGTCCACCTTCGGATAAATCTACGACATCAACATTTATGCCAAAATGGCGTAGCATATTTTCGGTATGGTCGCGGGTGGGGGTTTTTTCGATAACGGTTGTTTGACCCATGGCAGATAAGCCTGCCAATAAAACACATGATTTTACCTGCGCTGATGCGACAGGCAATTCGTAAGTAATGGGTAGCGCATCTTTTGGTCCGCATAGGGTGAGGGGTAATAATCCACCCTCCCGCGCGGTAACTTTTGCACCCATTTGTTCAAGGGGCTTAATCACCCGATTCATGGGACGTTTTGTTAGAGAATCATCCCCTGTAAATTGCGCGGTAATATTATGCCCGCCAACCAAACCCATTAAAAGGCGTGTTGATGTGCCACTATTGCCCATATCCAAAACAGATGTCGGGCTTTTTAATCCGCCAATACCAACGCCATGACATTCCCATGTACCATCATCATGGCGAATAATATCTGATCCCATGGCGCGCATGGCGTTTGCGGTGGCATGTACGTCTTCGCCCTCCAACAATCCATAAATTGTTGTTTTGCCAATGGCCATCCCCCCAAACATAAGGGCGCGGTGGGAGATAGATTTATCACCTGGGATTGTTGGTTTACCACTTAAGGCGTTAGATTTTTTTGAAATAAGGGATTGGGTCATAAATTGGTTATAAACCGTGACCCTTTACCCATGCAAGTAGATTTAATTATGAATATGAACTATTTAGCTACTTTATCAAAACTAGCCATATCGCCATTATAATCGGAGGCAAAAACCCAAAACTGGCTATCGGGGACGGGTTTAGAATAACGGAAACCTTGAACTTCATCACACCCTTCATTGATAAGGAATTGCTCATGCTCTTTGGTCTCAACACCTTCTGCGATCACTTTTAAGTTGAGGGAATGTCCTAAGCTAATAATTGTTTTTGCAATTGCTGCATCATCACTATTGGTTAAGGCATTGCGGATAAAAGATTGGTCAATTTTTAAACGGTCAATATTAAATTGACGCAAATATGAAAGGGAGGAATACCCCGTTCCAAAATCATCAATTGCAAGCTCAACGCCAAGCTCATGCAAGTTTTTTAAAGTATTCACAGCGATACTGATATCATCCATAAACACACTTTCGGTGACTTCTAATTCTAATAAATGCGGTTCTACCCCCGTACGTTTTAGACAGTCTTTGGTAAAGGCAACCAAATCATTTTGATAAAATTGAGCGCCAGATACGTTTACGGCAATACGAATTGGTTTGCCTGCCTTGTGCCAATGCTTTGCTGTCTTACATGCCTCTTCCATTACCCATTTACCAATGGGCACAATTAATCCAGATTGTTCAGCAATAGGGATAAATTCGGCAGGGGAAATATAAGATCCACCATCTTTGCTGTTATCAAGCTTCCACCAACGAATAAGCGCCTCGGCACCAATAATCGCACCCGTTTTTAAATCAAATTGGGGTTGATAGAAAACGCGTAATTCGTTCTTTTCCAATGCATTACGCAAATCACGCAGCAATTGAAAACGCATTTGTACGGCGCGATCAAAATCTTCGCTATACTCTTTGACACGGTCGCGTCCTTCTTCTTTGGCGCGGTTAAGAGCGATATCTGCATTTTTAAGTACTGTATTGGGATCTTTACCGTCGGTTGGATATGTTGCAACACCGATTGAGCTGCGCACTTGGAAATTCTCATTATACACTTTAAAAGGCTCATCCTTAATAATTGCAGAGATTTTTTCTGCAATTTCAAAGGAAGTATTAATGTCTGTGCTTAATGGAACAGTAACCGCAAATTCATCCTCACCCGCACGGGCAACAACGGCAGTTTCAGGAAGGGAGCTGCGCAAGCGTTTACCAACACCACGCAAAATGGCATCCCCAACACTATGCCCCATTGAATCGTTAATATCTTTAAAATGGTCAAGGTCAAGTGTAATAACGGCAAATCTTGGCGTTTTACTATTTTCTTCTGTCAGTGTATTTTCAGTTAGTTTTTGTACAAAAAGCGTCCTATTTGGCAATCCTGTTAATTGATCATAATAGGCTAATTTATGAATTTTATCTTCGGCGGCAGATCGTATTTGTTGCATATTTTCTGCATTTTTACGGATTAACCCTTGGGAAATCATAATGGCTTCGCCGATTTCATCATTATCACTATAAGGAGATTCTATAATTTCTGGATTGTCAGGATTACGTTGCGCCGCCAAAAGATTTTTACGCATAAATAAAATCGGCTCCAACAACCAACGCCCCAAGGCAATCATTAATACAGTTGTTACCAATGCAGAGAGCAAAAACATAACCAGAAGGCTTTGGCGGATATATTGTTCAATTGCGATATCTACATTTTCTGCATTTAAGCGAACCACGGACACATAAGGTTTGTATAAATCAGAAGGCCCATAAATTACTTCATAAGAATTTCCATCTAATGAAAGATAGGTTCTGTTAAAATTATCCTTACTGGTCACAGGTAGGGAAACAGGCGTTCCATAGCTCCCCAAAAATAATAAATCTGCACTATATATAGAGATGCCGTCAATTAATGTTGAGGAAAGAAGGCGATTTGCCTTTTCTTTGGTCACTGGAGATTGAAGTAACTCCGTTGTTGTATCAAGATTTGCAGCCAATACAGAACGGCCAATTTCACGAATATCATTTAATAAAGTGAATCTTTCCTGCTTCATCGTTAAAAATAAAATTGAAAGCTGAACAATCATAATTGTCAAAAAGACAACAAATGCGATTTTCCAGCTTAACTTACTCTTCCAAATCTGTGCAGAGGAAGAATTATACTTTGTTAAGCTCCCAAAACGTTTTTTCTTAATTGCCTGTGAAGGCTCACTTTTAGTAGTGTTACGCATGATACTTTGTTTTTTATCGGTATGAGTTATTGCCATGATACCGGTAAACGCCCCTTTTGTGATAAACCGTAATATTATTGTTTTCCAACAAATAACATTACCAAATAAAGATTAATATTAGCTTACTTTTTTATATATTAAGACAAAATGAAAATGTCTTGTTTTTATAGTTTAATATAGAGGGGGGATGGAATAAACAGATTTCTCAAGAATTTTTTGTTATGGCTAACCTAATCTCTTTTTGCAAAAACGCCATATCATATCCAAAAGCAACGGGCAGTCTTAAAAAAGGCACTTTTGCTTTTCCAAGGGCATTATTGACAAAAATATCTCTTTGAATTCGAAGGGGAAGGGTGTGTGATTTATCATCCAATTCAATACATAAAACAATATGGCTGGTTTCTTTATCAAAGATAACAAAATCAATATGTTTTGCCGCAATTTTATATCCATGTCCCTTGCGCCAATTTTTTTGCGAACATTGAATAATATCGGCAAGTCGAACCTTGCAAGAAATAGATTGGGAGTTTGGAATAACTTTATCAAGAACATCATAAAATTTAAGCTCTGGCGTGGTTAAAAGTTTTTCGCATGAATAATAGGGAAAATTTTTGTCCCGACGCCCAAATTTTAAAAACAATAAAATAAATATAAAAAAGGGAATAATGGATAAATAATAAATTGAGATATCTATCATTATACTTTTATAGTCCAATCAAGAGATTTTAACCCCACACCATTATGTAATAAAACAATTTCTTTGTTCCCACTTTTTAAATTGGGGGGTGACGATTTTTTCTTTTCTAATGTAAATATTTTTTCAGAGGTTTTTAAACCATAAAAGTTGGCACCGTTCAGGCAAAGAAAATTTTTAAACTGCTCTTGATTGATTTCATCTAAACCAAATGCTTGCGCATAAAGTTGTGGTGCAATACGCCCTGTGAAACATCCTGCGGCGCATCCACATTCGGTCACTTTATCATGATGCGGTGCGCTGTCTGTTCCTGCAAAAAACTTTTTATTTTTGGGGTCTTTTGCCGCATCTAATAATGCCTGTCGATCTTTTTCAAACTTAACCAAAGGCAAGCAGTAAAGATGATATTTAAATCCTTGAAGAAGGTTGCCCACCGTAAACATTAAATGCTGTGGTGTGATTGTTGCGGCCACTCTATCGCTTGAATCTTTTACAAAATCAACCGCAGTTTTTGTTGTAATATGCTCGCACACAATTTTTAAATTTGGAAATTTTTGGGTTAAAATCGGCAGTGTATTTTTATAAAATACATCTTCTGCATTTGTATCTTCATCAAAATATTTTGCCCCTTGCAATCCATGTTCTTCCCCATGAATGTTAAGGATAATATTGTTATCTTCCATGGCCTTTAAAACACCATTGTCAATATAGGTTTGCATCGCCGCACCACTTTCCGAATTTGTGGTGCCATGGGGCGGATAATATTTACATGATTTTAAAAAACCAGATTTTGCCCCTTCCTCAATCATTGCAACATCGGTATCGGGGGTTAGGTATAAGGGCACAATAATTGTATCAAAAACATCGCCGCCATTTTCTTTGATTAATTTTATATAGGATTCAATCGTCCAAAATTTATCTGTATTTTCACCCAAAATTTTTGAAACAGGCGGCTTTGTATTGGGCATTGCCAATGCGCCGCAACACCCCATATCAATATGCGCCTGAATATACTCTTTTATGGGTTCATCTTGGCGAAAATGAACATGCAAATCATACCATTTTGGAAAGGTAAAAATCATATTGTTTTTGCTGAATTATATTGCGTCATGCTTAGAAACCGATTGCGTAGCTCTTTATCGCTTTTAAATTCGCCAGTATAAAAATTAGTAATTGTTGAAGATTGCATTTTGCTAACGCCACGCGTGCTCATACATTGGTGATTTGCATCGACCAAAACGGCCACACCCTTTGGATTTAATGTTGTATCAATGGATTGTGCAATTTCACGCGTCATATTTTCTTGAGATGTTAGTCGTTTTGACATGATATCGACAATACGCGCCAGTTTGCTAATCCCGACAACTTTCTTATTAGGCCAATAGGCAACATGCGCAACACCAATAATAGGAACAATGTGATGTTCACAATGGGATATAAACTCAATATTTCGAACCAAAACCATATCGTCATATTCTTCAATATCTTTGAAAGTTTTTGACAATTCCTTTTTTGCGTCTTTTCCATATCCAGAAAAATATTCTTCAAAGGCGCGGATATAACGCGCAGGTGTTTCTACCAATCCATCACGATATGGATTTTCTCCTATCCATAACAAAAGGGTACGTACCGCATCTTCGGCTTCCTCACGTGATGGCTTCTCTATTTTTGGTTCAAATTTGCTTATGCTCATAATATTATATTCTTTTTAAATTTTTATCATATTCTATATGGCTGAAAATCCAATGATTCTCAAGATATTTATCAAAATTGATACTTCAACAAAATAACTTGCGTGGGGATATGCCTATCTTATAGTTTAAATTAATATTATTTTTGAGGGGGGAATACGTTGGGCATAAAATTAAATAATTCTTTAACCCGTAAAAAAGAGGAGTTTGTGCCATTAGATACAGATCACATACGCCTGTACGCTTGTGGCCCCACAGTTTACAGTTACGCCCATATTGGCAATGCCCGTATGGCGGTTATATTTGATATTTGGGCGCGTGTGTTTCGCCATTATTATCCAAAGGTCACTTATGTATCTAATATTACAGATGTCGAAGATAAAATTATTGTCGCCGCCGAAAAAGAAGGCGTGCCGATCGCGCAAATTACTGAAAAATATACACAAATTTATAATAATGATATGGCATCATTGGGTGTACGTGCCCCTGATCTTCAACCAAAGGCAACAGACCATATTGGTGAAATGATTGAACAGATTGAACAATTAATTAAAAATGGCCATGCGTATGAGGCCGAAGGCCATGTTTTATTTCATGTGCCATCCGATCCATCCTATGGCGTTTTATCAGGGCGTAATCGTGATGAGCAGGTCGCTGGCGCGCGTGTTGAAATTGCGCCTTATAAAAAAGATGCTGCAGATTTTGTTTTGTGGAAACCAAGCACACCAAACCAACCCGGATGGGATTCACCATGGGGGACGGGGCGCCCTGGATGGCATATTGAATGTTCTGCCATGGCAGAAAAACATTTGGGCTTGCCCTTTGATGTGCATGGCGGTGGGGCGGATTTAAAATTTCCCCATCACGAAAATGAAATCGCGCAAAGCTGTTGCGCCCATGGCCATAAAAATGACCCAACTCAATTTTCAAAATATTGGGTTCATAATGGGTTTGTTACGGCAAATGGTGAAAAAATGTCCAAATCAATTGGCAATGTTGTTTTGGCGCATGATTTGGTGACAGAATATAAAGGCGAAGTTTTGCGCCTTGCTTTATTATCGGCGCATTATCGACAACCCCTTGATTGGAACGACCAAATTTTGCATCAGGCACAAATACTTTTGGATAAGGGATATAAGGCATTATTAGATTTAAAAGATGTTAAAGTGTCACAAGACACTATTCCAGATGATATTATATCTGCCTTATCTGATGATCTAAATACACCCTTGGCAATCACGGCAATAAACAAAATTTTGAAAGAGCAATCAGGGGCGCAATTAAAATCCTCTCTTTTATCTTTAAATGAAATTTTAGGAATATTTACAAATGACCCACAAGATTGGTTTGAAAAATCAGATGGGATTTCAGATGAGGAAAATAAAAAAATTGAAGATTTAATCGCGCAACGGAACACTGCAAAAAAAGATAAGGATTTTGCAATGGCTGATAAAATTCGAGATCAATTAATTGAAATGAATATTGAGATTAAAGATGGTCGGGACGGGACAAGTTGGAATAAAATTTAATTATCCTGCATATATTGTATGCACGTAATAATTTTGATTAGTACCAGTATAACTACCATTAAAGGTATTTACTCTAATGCATGCTGCTAAGTTTCCTGTAATACCAACACCCCTAGCATAGTTTGGACTTTGGTCTATTGGGAAAGTACTGTTCAATTTATAAACCCAAACAGACATATCATCTGGAATTAATATTGGATCATTATTTGATGCTACTAACCCCAATTTAAAATTAATCTCCTTACAAACATTTTCAACAATATTAGGTAAAACCATTGTTATGTCATAACGTATAAGCGTTCCATTTCCCCAAATAGGATATGTTCCTGTATAAAGCCAATTCTCACCTTCATTGGCGTTTTCAGGGGGGTATAACCAGTTTAATCCACCGCCATTAATATCAAAAACTTTACAAGCGGATGATGTGCAAGCCGCCAAATCATATCCACTTTCAATATTATTCTCAAAACTAATTTGGGTTTCGTTAAACCCGCGCAATATTAATTTTTGAACAGCATTTGAAACAGTTTGCCCTTGTTCAATAATATTTTGTGCAGCAATTTTTGATTGTTGTTCATCAATGATGCTTAAATTGTTTCGGCTGCTTTGTGATACGGAATAGGTCAGCGCCGCCAATAACGCAATGGCGATTAAAATATAGAAAAAAGCATTCCCTTGTTCTTGTGGGTTTTTATTCATTACGATTGATCTGACTTAATAATAAAAGATGAGAATTCTTTTTCATCTTGCTTGGCGATATGGGCATAAAAACTTTTAATATTTTGACCATATAACATTAAAACAAATTCTTTACCGGATCCGATCTCAACATTATCCATGACCCCGATACCCAAAATTGGCATGGGTAAGGATTTGTTGTTTTTATGCTGGGATAAAGCATAATTATATTTATCCAAAATGCTCTGTGTCATTTCATCTGGTTTGCGCAATTGGCCATCGGGAAGAAGCCATTCAAAGCTGAATAATGATTTACGCCAACTTTGGATTATTTTTTCCATATCCAATTCAACGGTGAGGTATTTCTCCTCTTTCTCACGAATATGAGGATTTTGAATAAAATTTTGTGCGGTATGGGACATTTTTAATCTTTATTTTAAATAATAAAAAACTTGCGTCTATATTAAGACACGTGCAAATTTATCACGAGATCAAAAAAAGATGAATAATTATTATGGCTTTAGACAAAAATACAATTGACCGCCCCCACCGTAAACCTGCGGAAACTATTAAAGTATCAAATGATATTGACCAAGTTGTTTGTGATGGTGGCATTGGCCCCCTTGGCCACCCCCAAGTTTGGTATAGTTTTGATAAAAAAACTGAAGTGAGCTGCCATTATTGCGGTCGTCATTTTGTAAAATCATTAGTTTAAGATAATTGTGATTTTCTTGAAATTCACGCAATATTTTGCTATAATTATTTAGTAAAGTGCTGCAAATGTGGGCTTTATAATTGATATAGACCTTGCTCAATGGAGGAGATCGCATGACGACAAGACTATCCCTATTTGATAGCCCGATGTTTTTGGGCTTTGATCATTTTGAAGAAACCTTTAACCGTTTACGTAAATCGGCATCCGAAGGGTATCCCCCTTATAATATTGAACAAACCCATGATAATGGCCTGCGTATTACGTTGGCAGTTGCAGGCTTTACCATGGATGATTTGGATGTTGAGATTGATAAAAACCAACTGACGGTTCGGGGACAACAAAAAGATGATACAGAAAAACTGTACCTACATCGTGGTATTGCCGCTCGCCAATTTCAACGCAGCTTTGTTTTGGCGGATGGGATGGAGGTTTTAGGTGCATCAATGGATAATGGGTTGCTTCACATTGATATGGAAAGGCATGAGCCTGAATCATCTGCCCATAAAATTGAAATTACTAGCGTTAGCAAGCCAAGCACGCCAAAAAATAAAATGTTACAGATTGAAACTAAAGACTAAGTTTCCCCGAATAGAGATAAAAGAGGGTGTAATAACTCTTTTTAAAGAACAGGGTCTTATATCCCCCATCAAAATATATGTAAGTTTTTAAATTTACATTTTATTTTTTAAGACCCTGTTCACTTTTCTTTGATATTGTTATACGCAAGGACAAAAATATGAATAAAAATAATAATGATTTAGAGCAATTGAACCAATTATCACTCCAAGATTTTTTAAATGTGGGGTTGGATCAGGTCGCCTATATCAAACATTTAAAAACTGATAAAGAGGCCGCAGACACATTTACAATACATGCGGCGGACGGGTCACAAATTTCTATTATGGATTCGTATGATACGGCATTAGCCGCCATTCGGATTAATGATTTATTTGCCGTGACGGTGCATTAGTAAATTTAAAATATTTATTATGCCGCTGCGCGCTGTTGATTTAAAACTTTCACCGCATTGCGAACATCGTTTTTTGTAATGGCCGCTCTCAAATTCTTTCCAAAATCTTTATTCTTAAAACAACGTGATACCATTGATAATCGTTGAAGATGTTTAATCCCTTCATAATCGGGGGACAAAACAAGACAAAATAAGTCAACAGGAATTTCATCAAAAGATTTATTTTCAATTCCTTTTTCTAATTTCATAAACACCACTATGGGGCGCGTTAAACGCTCAAGCCGCATATGTGGTATTGCAATGCCATGACCAATGGCAGAGGTTTCATTTTTTTCTGAAATCAATAAATGCTCAATAATTTGTTGTTTCGATGTACCAATTAGTTGTGAAATATGGTCTGCCAAAATTTGGTATGATTGTTTCATACTATTGGCGTTTCTATCCAAAATAATTGAATCAAAATAAAGCTGTTCTAATTTGTTGGTCATTGTTTTCCCCTTTCAATTCCCAATCCTTTAATCATCTTTACATTTTGAAATTCAAAAGAACAAGGATTAAAATATTTTTTACCTGTCGTGGGGAAGGGTTTAATAAAAAAAGATATATCAAAAATTAAAAAAAGCCTTCTGAGTGACAAAAGGCTTTTTAAACAATAAAATTAAAGTGAGTCTTTATGCATTCGCGGCTTTTTTGACTATGCCTGATTGCTCGTTCCCTTGGGGGTCAACCCAACCAATATTTCCATCGGTACGGCGATACACTAAATTTAATCCATCATGTTTTGGATTGTTAAATAATAACGCATTATCCCCCGATAAATCCAAACGCATCACCGCTTCTGAAACACTCATTTTTTGAATATTTGTAATCATTTCTGCGACAACAACGGGATCTTTTTGTTCTGGCTCATCCGCTTCATCATGAACATCTAGTTCGGGCGTTAAAACATAATTTTGTGCAGGAACAAAATTATGTTCTTCCAACCGTTCATGGTGATCACGAAGACGTTTTTTGTAACGACGCAATTGCTTGGCAATTTTTTCGGATGCACCATCAAACGAAGTGTAAGGGTCTGTATCTTGTGAAGTAGACATGACCAAAATATCTTTACCAACACGAAACGATATATGCGTCTTTGTAAATGCGCTTCCTTCGGGTGATAATGTGACGATCACTTCAATCGCACGATTAAAATATTTTTGATCAATATCTTCGATTTTATCTGTAATATGCTGGCGCAACGCATCGCCAAGATCCATTTGTTTACCTGTAATTGAAAGTTGCATGAAATCTCCTTTATCATTCATATGCATTTAGATAAAAACAGTTTAAAATTAAAACCGTTCCTTAATTTATCCTTGATAGTATAATTTATTATAACAGATTGCAGGTTCAAAAGGAACGGTAACCCTACATACAAAGTAAAAATTTATGACTGATTTAAATAAAATACCACCCAACATCTCAATAAAAAAAATTGGAATATTTGATTCTGGCTTGGGCGGTTTGTATATTGGGCGCGCCATCGCAAAATTTTTACCGCAATATGATTATGTATATCTGGGTGATACTTTAAATGTCCCTTATGGCGGGCGTTCAATGGACAGTATTTATGATTTATCGCGTAATGCAATCGACCATCTTATGCGCCATGAAAATTGTGATTTGGTCGTTATTGCCTGTAATACCGCCAGTGTTACTGCGTTAAGAAAACTGCAACGTGAATATTTACCCAAAAATTTTCCTGAAAATAGAATTTTGGGCGTTATCGTCCCCACACTCGAATCTGCGACTGAGCTTGGCGCGAGCCAAATTGGTTTAATTGCCACGGCTTATACGATTCGGTCAAAAATTTATGAAGAGGAAATTGCAAAAATTAACCCTCATGCGCAAATTTTTGGACAGGCAACTCCGCTATTGGTGCCATTAATTGAAAATGATGGTGATAAATACATGGATTTAATCTTAAAAGATTACCTTTCCCCTATGATAGATAAGGGATTAGATAGCCTTATTTTAGGGTGTACGCATTATGTATCAATAAAAGACCGCGTACGTGATTTGACCCGTCACCGTGTACGTGTTTTATCTCAAGATGAGATTATACCACCAAAACTAAAAGATTATCTTGATCGCCACCCCGAGATGGAGAGTCGCTTATCAAAACAAGGGTCGTTTAAGGCAATTGTAACAGATGATAACCCACAAACCGTTATTAACATCCAAAATCTAATGGGTGCAGATATCTCTGTAGAAAAGATAGTTTATTAAGCCTGATTTTTCTTTTGCTTGCGCCGTTGCACGGATGAGGGGATGTGAAGGGCTTCACGATATTTTGCAACTGTACGGCGGGCAATATCAATCCCTTCGGACTTTAAGATATCGACAATTTTATCATCAGACAAAATTTTTGTTTTCTCTTCTTCATCTGTAAGGGTTTGGATACGGGCCTTAATACTTTGCGCGGAATGTGATGTTCCATCATCACTCACCAATGCGGTTGAGAAGAAATATTTTAATTCAAACAACCCGCGTGGCGTTCCAATGTACTTGTTATTGGTAACACGGCTTACCGTACTTTCATGCATATCAATTTCTTCTGCAATATCTTTGAGGGTTAGGGGTTTTAGAAACTCAATCCCAAAATTAAAAAACGCATCTTGTTGCTCTACAATCTCACTCGCCACCTTTAAAATTGTTTGCGCCCGTTGGTCAAGGGATCGGACAAGCCAGTTTGCCGATGACATTTGCGTTGAAAGATATTCTTTATCTTTTTTCTGGGTCGCACTTTTGCTGACCTCTTTATAATATTCTTGATTAACCAAAACCTTGGGCAGGGTGTCATTATTTAATTCAACCCGCCATCCACCACCAACATTTTTGGGCAATCGTTTCATTAACACATCGGGAATGGCCGTTTGAACAACTACATGGTCAAAATCACTGGCGGGTTTGGGGTTCAGGCTTTTGATATCATCAATCATATCCAACAAATATGTTTTATTCACATCACAAATCTCTGCCAATTTGTCATGATCATGGTCAGCAAGTAGTTTTAAATTCTCCAACAAAATTTGGGTTGGTTTATCAAACTTCCCTTGCTCAATCAATTGAAGGCGAAGACATTCCTCCAAATCCCGTGCAAAAATGCCTGTAGGGTCAAATTCTTTCATATCATCAAGAAGGCGGCCAATCCGCTCCACCGAACATCCCAGCTTTTCTGACAATTCTGTCACGCTGGTGCGCAGATACCCCGCCTCATCCAATTGATCAATAATTAAAAAGGCAATCATCTGATCGCGCGGGTCATTAAATTTTACGTGCAATTGCTCAATTAAATGTTCCCGCAATGTATTTGTTTTACGAAGGGAGTTTTCAAAGGCATTATCAAGCGAATTAAAATTGGTTGATCCACCCTTACCCATGTCCGCCATGGCAGACCCCGCATCAAAATCTTCCTCGCGTGTGGGTTTATCGGGTGCGGTATCAATATCGGCATCAGATGAATCGTTGGTGCTTTTTTCTTGTTTTTCCAATAAAGGGTTTTTTTCAATCTCCTCCTCAATAAAGTCTGCAATTTCTAGATTATTAAGCTGTAACAGTTTAATCGCCTGCTGAAGCTGTGGCGTCATCACAAGGTTTTGGGATTGTTTAAGGTCGAGGCGTTGTGAAATTTCACTCATATAAAGAGTTTATCATGAGAGGATATAAAATGAAGATAAGATATTTTAAAATTAAATAAAATTTTCGCCTAAATACACGCGGCGTACGTCTGCATTTTCAATAATTTCGTTAGGTGTACCTTCCATCAAAACATGACCATCATGTAGAATATAGGCACGGTCAACAATATCCAAACAATCACGTACATTATGATCGGTAATTAAAACACCAATTCCTTTGGTTTTTAGGTATTTGATTAAATTACGAATATCACCCACGGCAATTGGGTCAATTCCCGCCAATGGCTCATCCAGCAACATAAACTTGGGGCGACTGGCAAGGGCGCGGGCAATTTCTAATCGGCGGCGCTCCCCCCCTGATAACGCGGTGGAGGGGGTATGCCTTAAATGCGTAATTGAAAATTCTGCCAATAGTTCTTCAAGCAATTTATGTTGTTTATCTTTACTTAATGGTTGTGATTCTAAAATGGCGCGGATATTTTGTTCAACATTTAATCCCCGAAAAATTGATGATTCCTGCGGCAAATACCCAACCCCCATCCGCGCGCGACGATACATGGGTAAATTTGTGATATCATTGCCATCCAAAAACACATTGCCACTATTGGGGGCAATTAATCCTGTCATAATGTAAAAAGATGTTGTTTTACCTGCCCCATTGGGGCCAAGCAAGGCCACCGCTTCCCCTTGCTGTACGTTTAAATTAATATCTTGCAATACGGGACGTTTTTTATAGCTTTTGGATAAATGCTGCGCTACCAAACCGCTCGTAATATTATCTTGGGGGTGTGCCATGGTCACATTCTTAATGATTTTGCGTTAAAACAAGCTTTATGCTCAAACCAATTAACAAGATTCCGCAAACTTTATCAATCCATTTTGAAAATTTGAGGAATTGCATCTTAATTTTTGGCGTGGATAGGACAAGCGCCACAAAACTAAACCATAAAAAGGTCATGGTCACACAAGTCATTGCATAAAGAATTTGAACCCCAACAGGCGTATCAATCGAAATAAATTGTGAAAATATCGCCAAGAAAAACATTGTTGCCTTTGGGTTTAATAAATTGGTTAAAAACCCAGTAAAAAATGCCTTTTTATAAGTAATAGCAGGGCGAATTTTATCTTCAATTTTTTGTGCCTTTGTCCCTTGGGATAATAGCGCCTGCACCCCGATATAAAGTAAATATGCCGCCCCGATATATTTGATGATGTTAAATAAAATGGCAGATTGCGCAATTAATGCCGCCAGTCCAAAAAGAACATAAGTCACATGAACAATGACCCCAACCGCAAAACCAAGGGCGGTCATCACGCCAATTCTGCGTGAATGGATAAGGGCATAGCGCGCGGCAATTACAAAATCGGGGCCGGGTGATGCCAACGCCACACTAAAAATTCCCATTAAAAGAAACCAATTTAAAATAATATTTTCCATGTTTCTTATTCAGACGACTTATTTGATTGCGGGAAAAATACCCCTTTTACACGTTTTCCAGATTTTTTGTCACCAAACATCTGGCTTACATTTATTGATAAATTAACAATCGCACGATTGCCTTCTAATGAATTTGGCCCGCGTTGAATTTTAACATTCCCCGTAATTGTAGCAGTATTTTTTTGTGCATTATAAACGCCATTTTTACCTGTAATAACTTCTTCATCGGTGGTAATTTTTACATTGTTGCTTGCAACGGCGGTGCTTAATTCTTGATTACCGTTTTGAGGGTTTTTTGAAAAATTTGCCGTAATGGTGGAGGCTTGCAAAGTTTCTTTTTGAGTTTTTATTTTTGCATTTCCAATGGCCTTTGCCTGACCCGATTGTGTATTATAAGTTAGGCTATCGCGCGCAGTAATGGTTTGCTCTGGCGCTACCAATTTAATATTTTCTCCCGTTAAAATGATTTCTTTTGTTTGTAAATTATATGTAATTTTATCGCCATAGGCGGTGTTGCCCGCATCTTTAACAACCACATTACCTGTGGCTGTAATCATTGTAATGTTTAGGTTATCGCCTGAATTATTATCATAATTTGCAATTAAATTATCGGCATTTAACGTTAGCTCCCCTTGTGTCACGACAACATCACCCGTTGCCTTATACTCATATGTGCTTTGTAACCATTCAAGCGATTCTTGCGCCGAAATTTCAATGGGCGCATCTGAATTATTAGTCAGGGGAGATTCTTGGGCAGACGCATTATTGGTAAAGTAAACCAACCCTAGAAATATAAGAAAATATATTTTTACTTTATAAATCATCTTGTTTTGAATCCTCTTGTTTTGAATTTTTTTGCTTTATATTTTCTTTTGGTGTTGGATGAAATGTTAAAGTTGCAGGCCCTTCAAAAAATAATGTTCCGTCATTCATATTGCCTTGCAATCCAATGGCATTTAATTCGACATCATCACCCGTAATGGTAATATCCTGATTTGAAAATGCTTCTTGTGTTTTCATATTAAGGCGTAGTTCCTTGGCATTTAGAACATAATTTGATTGATGCATTATTTTGACATCATCTTGCAAAAATAATTTTTCACCCGATTGGTCATATGTTCCTTGCAATGCTTTGACTGAAATGTTCTCGCCTTTTTTGGTTTTAAAATCAGCTTGGGGAATTTCAAGGCGAACAATATTTTTATTGTTCTGGCTTTGAATGGCTTTTTGTGCCCTTACACTCACAGGATTATTTTGAGCATCGGTGGTTTCATATTGTGGATTAAGAAGCTCATTCCCACCAACGGCAATTTCACCTGCATTTAAAATTTCATCTTCGGGTATGGCTTTTATTTGATCATCTAATTCAGGCCACGCCAAAACAATACCCATCATAATTAACGCAAATAGGGGCAACCCCCACCGCATGACTTTTACAAATCGACTATAATTTTTGCTTATGCGTGCGGGCTCGGCTGCGTTATCTAAACCACTGAATTTTTGATCATCATCAATAGTCATCTATGTATTCTTTTTATTAAGCCAGACCGATTTGAAGGCAATCTTGCAGACGAATTAACCCTGATAATTCATCACTATCATTCAAAACAATAAGGCTGGTGATATATTGTCCCGGGGTCTTGCTCATAATACCCATCGCCTTTACGGCCAAATCATCTAACCGGATTGTTTT
The DNA here is from genome assembly GCA_963803555.1 of uncultured Alphaproteobacteria bacterium. GTDB lineage: Bacteria > Pseudomonadota > Alphaproteobacteria > Micavibrionales > Micavibrionaceae. Next base: position 655,208 of record CAWDMZ010000001.1, read on the forward strand.
TGGATCTTTGGTCATAATATCTTTGACTGGTTTTTCTAATAAGTTTGGGGACATATGGCGTTTTAAATCCCCATCAGTAATAACCCCATCCAATTTTTTACCATCATCAGAAATAATTACACATCCCATATTATGAGAGGTTAGTAGCAAAATTGCCTGATCCATCATGCCTTCAGAATTCATAATCGGTACATCTTGTAACCGTTGCATCACTTCATTGACATTTATAAGTTGTTTGCCTAGTTTTCCGCCAGGGTGGAAGACGCCAAATTGCTCTGGCGTTAAGTGCATCCGTTCTAACAAAGCCATCGATAGCGCATCACCATAGGCAAGGGTCATCGTTGTCGATGTTGTTGGTGCAAGTCCATTGGGGCATGCCTCCTTCATTTTTGGCATAAGCAATAGGATATCTGAATGTTTGGCAAGCGTACTATCATGTCCACTTGTTAACCCAATAAGGGTGATGTTAAAGCGTTTAGTATAACGGATAAGGTCAGATAGCTCGGGGTTTTCACCAGAATTTGAGATTAAAAGAACAACATCATCTTTGGTGATCATGCCCAAATCACCATGGCTGGCCTCATTCGCATGCACAAAATGAGCGGGTGTCCCGGTGGAGGCCAAGGTGGCAACGATTTTATTGGCGATATGGCCACTTTTCCCTATGCCTGCAATAATAAGCCGCCCTTTACCATCGGCTTTCATTTCATGAATGGCATCACAAGCCGCAGCAAAATGTCCATCAAGTGTATCTTTAAGGGCAATTAAACCATCAATTTCGGTTTGAATGGTCTGTACGCCTATATTCAAATCGTTAAAATCTTCTTTTTTTGCTGCTTCATTCATTATAATTAATTTCTTTTAATGTTGGAAAATGTCAAAATCACTCCACCCCATAAGGTCAAGCGTACCGCGTGTTTTAAGAAAAGAAAAACATTCTTGTGCAATATCCATACGGCCATTTTCAACCAACATGGCATCCAACTTCTCTTTTAATTTATGTAGATAGAGAACATCATTTGCGGCGTACGCTTTTTGGTCTTGTGATAATATTTCTGCACCCCAATTGGATGATTGCTGTTGCTTATCAAGGTTAACACTTAATAATTCACGACAAATATCTTTTAATCCATGACGGTCGGTATACGTACGGCAAAGACGCGAGGCGATTTTGGTGCAATATACAGGCGTACAGTCAATATTTAAATATTCTTTCATAACGGCAACATCAAATCGTGCAAAATGAAAAATTTTAACAACATCAGGGTCGGTTAATAATTTTGTTAAATTGGGTGCATTATACTCACCCCTTTTAAATTGAACGATATGCGCCGTACCATCACCATTTGATAATTGCACAAGGCATAAACGATCGCGTTTTGGATTTAAACCTAATGTTTCTGTATCAATGGCAACGGATTGGCTTGCCTTAAAATCATTTGGCAAATCGCCTTTATGAACCGTAATACTCATTTTATCTTTTCCCAATTATTTTTAAATGGCACTCAAATATGTGATCTCCCTTTGTGATAGCCAATAGAGGTATAAAAGTCAAAGAATTCGTATGTTATCTGTTTTGGTTTTTTTATTTATTTTTTAATGTTTTAAAGGCACAATATGAATATAAACAAATCAAAATAGAACCACATGAAAATCCTTATAATTGATCGCGACGATGTAACATCACAGATGATGACTCCAAAATTAAAAGAAATGGGGCACGATGTTGTTGTAGAACCCGTAAAAGATGATGGAATTAATCTGGTTGGGAAAGAGAAATTCGACTTAATCTTTCTTGACCCATCCCCCATGACCGATTCACAAGCGATGGTTTTAAACCTAAAACGTAAAAGCAGAGCACCAATTTATATTATTTTACTGGCAAAACCTGATATTGATTTGGAATATGAGGATGTTATGTCGGATGGATGTAACGATTTTATTCAAAAACCAATTGACCCTTCGCGCCTTGAACGTAAGGTGGCTAGTGTTATGCGTATGCGATATTATTCCAACAAATTGGGCGATATGCGCGAAGATTTCCCAAGTGCGGGGGGGATTATTGCAAAATCTGCTTTTAATCAGTTATTTTTATCTGCTCTTGATCGTGGTGGACGGTATAAGGAACGTACTTATATCCTTTCTATTTCAATTGATAACTATGAAGAGATTAAAGATTTAGATGGTAATTATAATGCTGAGTATTCCGCATCCAAAATGGCAAGCCTTTTGGTAAATGTGCGTCGATTAAGTGATATTATTGGACAAATTGGTATGAATGAATATGCCCTTTTAATTCAACGTACAGAAAATGAAACAGAAGCCATTGATGCCGCAAAACGTTTTACAACCGTATTGGATGAGGCAAAAGATCTTGTTCCTGATGGGGGGCATAAATTAATTATATCTATTCGTCTTTTACATCTACCCAGTGGGGCTGAACCTTTTAAATTTATTTTAGAGAAAAAACCAAATTTCTAAATATTGACAAGACATAGGAATTAATTCATAATATTTTTAATGTTGCCAGAAATCTATAATGATTTTCTGGCTTTTTTTATACGCGCTTAATTTTATTAGGCGCGTTTTTTTATTTTTAATAGGAGAAAACATATGACAACTTTATTACCCAAAGATGCTGATAACAATATCATACCTGCCTTACGTTTGCGCGATAATGGCGCACATCAAATCACGGCGGCTGCGACAGCAAACAGAAATAATATTCCATTTAACCCTGATACAAAAATTATTAGTATATACGCCACTGTCCCCGTTTATATTGCATTTGGTGGATCAAATATTGATGCAAATACAAGTGACCATTTCTTCCCCGCAGGCGTGTATTACGATATCGCGATTAGCGGTGGAAACGCAAAGGGATCACAAAAAAGCTATCTTTCTGTTTTGCAAGCATCAGATGGGGGAACAGTTTTTATTTCCGAAAAAGAATAAATTTTAAAAAAATTATTTTAGATTGGCGCGTGATTTAAGGGCATTGGCAATTGTGCCATCATCCAGATAATTAAGCTCACCCCCCATGGGGACACCATGCGCCAATCTAGTAATTTTAATATTCTTATGGTTTAACAAATCTGTAATATAATGGGCGGTGGATTGGCCATCCACCGTCACGCTTAATGCCAAAATTATTTCATTCACATCATTATTATCAATATTGGCAATTAATCCATCAATCGCCAAATCCTTAGGGCCAATTCCATCAAGGGCGGAAAGTACACCCCCCAATACATGATAAATTCCTTTATAAGTACGCGTACGTTCAATTGCCCATAAATCAGCAACCCCTGAAACCACACAGATCATAGAACGATCCCGCGCAGGGTTTCGGCATATCTGACAAATTTCCCCCTCATCCAAGTTACCACAAAGTTCACATGTTTTGATGGTTTCTGCCGCACGCGTCAGATTTTTTGACAAAGGGGTCATCAATTCATCTTTATGCGTTAAAAGATGCAATGCGATGCGCTTGGCCGATTGCCGCCCCAACCCCGGCAGGGACGAAAGTTGTTTTATCAGTAAATCAAGAGGGCCATCAATCATGGCATTAATCTACTAATTATATGTTGGTTTGTCTTGTTTTGGTTTGAAATAGGCAAATAAACTTGCGGGTAATTTGATATCACGTTGCATATTGCTTAACTCGACCTCGGTCATTAATCCCGCCGCATCAACAATTTGCCATTTTTTAAGGGCAAAGGGCTCTTCACTAAAAAATAATTTTACTGATCCCGCCCCCTCATTATCTTTTTCAGTCAGTAAGAAGGTTTTCAAATCTTGTTCTTTTGAAATTTTTTGAACGGTTAATTTACCTGATAACTTTAAATCTTTACGCAATAAAAAATCAGCCAATGTTTGTCCAATGGGTGCATTTGTCTGCTCCCCCAATTCAGAATCGTAGAAATAAATAAATGTACCATCGGCAACAATAAAATCATCCACTTCATTATATTCAAACCGTAATTTTCCTGGCCTATCTAAATAAAATGTACCACTGAGCCGCGTGCCATTATAGGCGGTTTGAATAAAATCGGCCTTTGCCGTATTCAAATTTTTTAGATAAGTTTCTGCCATTTGTATATCGCTGGCGGCAGTTTGCGCCTTTGACACGCTAGATATGGCCATTACGCTAATAAAAACCAACAGGAATAAGACAATAATATTTAAATGTAATAAGTATTTCATGATTACAGTATCTTCGCTAAAACAGGCAAAATAAGGGCATATTTAGGGTTATTTGCTGTAATTTATCTTGGAACGAACTAATGGAAAATCGTTTTATATCAATGGACATAGCATGGATAAATATTTTTTTACAAAACAAACTAATGGATTAAAAACTATCCTGCCTCGCTCATATCACTGACCAAGATTTCACGTTTGCCAACATGGTTGGCGGGGCCGATCACACCTTGTTTTTCCATTTCTTCAACAATTGTGGCGGCACGGTTATAGCCGATTTTTAAATAACGCTGCACAAAACTGGTGGATGCTTTACGCTCGCGCGCGACCAAGGCAACGGCCTCGTCATATAAATCATCAATTTTTTCGCCCCCTGCATCGCCATACATACCGCCCAATCCTTCACCGGTGAAATCACCGCTATCTTCGGTAATATCTTCTAGATACGCGGGCTCTGCCTGATTTTTTAGGAAGTTTACAACATTCTCAACATCTTCATCGCTTGAAAATGGGCCATGAACACGGGTAATTTGACCGCCCGATGCCATATAAAGCATATCACCCATACCCAATAATTGTTCTGCGCCGCCTTCACCCAAAATGGTGCGCGAATCAATTTTTGAAGTCACAGAAAATGAAATTCGGGTGGGAAAGTTGGCCTTAATAACCCCTGTAATAACATCAACTGACGGGCGTTGTGTCGCCATGATAATATGAATACCCGCCGCCCGCGCCATTTGTGCAAGGCGCTGAATGGCGGCTTCCACATCTTTACCCGCAACCAACATTAAATCAGCAAATTCATCGACAATAACAACAATAAAAGGCAAATCGGTTAGATCAAGCGGTTGTTCTTCATAGGTAGGCTTGCCCGTTTCAGGATCAAACCCTGTTTGAACTTTACGCATTAATGCTTCACCTTTTTTGCGGGCTTCACCCAATCGAGCATTGTATCCATCAATATTACGCACGCCCAATTTGGACATGGCGCGATACCGCTCCTCCATCTCAGAGACCAGCCATTTTAGTGCGACAACCGCCTTACCCGGTTCGGTCACAACAGGGGACAGAAGATGCGGAATATCATCGTAAACCGATAATTCAAGCATCTTGGGGTCAATCATAATAAAGCGACATTTTTCAGGGGGCAGCGCGTAAAGAAGCGACATAATCATCGTATTCACAGCAACCGATTTACCCGACCCCGTTGTTCCTGCAACCAATAAATGCGGCATCCGCGCCAAATCGGCAATAATAGGGCGGCCACCAATATCTTTACCCAAAACAAGGGGAAGGGCAGCTTTGGTCTTATCATATTCACGCGTGCCTAGCATTTCGCGCATATAAACAGTTTGGCGTATTTTATTGGGGATTTCGATACCAATTACATTCCGCCCCGGTACAACCGCCGCACGTACGGATATAGCCGACATTGACCGCGCAATATCATCCGCCAACCCAATGACGCGTGAGGATTTGACTCCCGCCGCAGGTTCCAATTCATACAACGTCACAACAGGGCCGGGGTGAATGCTACAAATTTCGCCTTTAATATTAAAATCTTCCAAGACGTTTTGAAGCAATTCTGCATTCATCCGTAATGTTTTTTCATCAGGTTGATCATCATGACGGTCCTCGGGCAATTCTTGCAATAAATCAAGGGATGGCAATTCCCATTCACCGCCATCGAACAATTGAAACCGTGTTTGCGATCCGCCTGCCTTGTTGGGTTCTGCCTTTGATGGGGTGACAACTTTGATATTACTTGGCGCACTTATATCCGTATTGGTTGACCCTGCATCGGTCATAACAGGTTGGGTTTTTTCAATAATTTTCTTTTGTTTGATGGGTTCGTCTGTTCTGGCGATTTGTGGCTTAGCCACTTTTTTCTTGGCACGGGCGGGGGCGTAATTTTCATCCCCATAATGGCGCACCCAATCATAAATCGCGATGGCCATGTTGGAGATTGCCGCAAAAGCGGTTGATAAACCAAACCAAGCCATTGAGGTTAGGTATTTTATTTCCCCGCGTGTCATGGCCCACCCCATACATAAAAGCGCAAATCCAATCAAACCACATAAAATGGCAGTGATAAAATGCGAAGCACCTACACCCAACCCATAAAAAATATCTGCGCCACCGCGCGCGATTAAATGTCCAATACTACCGCCTGAATAAGACCGATCTAGTAAATCCATTGAAGGAATATATGCCAAAAAACCACTAAAAATTATAAGCCCAGCAAAAATGGCAATCAGTCGAAACCAAAAATAAGAAAGGCGACGACGTTTAAAAATACTCATCCCCCAAATCGCAAAGGTAAGCGCCAAAATAAACGCCCCAAACCCAATTGTTTGAACCAACAGATCAGATGTGTTTGCCCCTATTTTACCAAACCAATTTTGAATGGTAACCGCGCCATTCACACTATTATTCATAGAAGGATCGTTGGCGTTATAACTTAGAGTTGATCCTAAAATAAAAACACTACTGAGAATAAAGAATAAACCAAACCCATCAATGATGCGCCGCGCCATAAATGCCTGCGCCGTATCGGGAAGGAAGCGTGATAAAAAGTTTGATTTATTTTTTTTAATTTTATACTTACGCGCCATAATTTATGCTTTTTATATTTTGGATGGGTGCCATGAACAGGCAAAGGAATCTTATACTTAAATTTTATCGCGATATTACGGTAAACACAAGCGATCCTTTATCAATTGTGGTTTGCATTATATTCATTTGATCAAAATTAACTTTTTCTTAATGAATTAAAATTATTCTAAAATTTAAGAGTCGTCCTTTAAAATATTTAATTAAAAAATATTGATCATTAACATTGTATTCTTATCGTAAGGGGAATTTCGAGCGTGCAAAAATCTGCAGATGAATATCTCATTTATGTTTTTTCAAACTATAAGGCAAATTTATTTGGTGTAAATAAATGGCGCTTTATCGGCCGAAATACAGATCCGCAAAAATCGTTGGCACAGGCGAGAAAACTTTATGAGTCGCAAAAATTTGATCGGATAGAAATTAAAAGAAAATCTTTTGATGCACGTCAGAACAAATATAAACTTTCAACTTTTGAAGTTTTAACAAAATCAAAGCGAAAATTTTTTCCTAAAATCTTTGCTTAGCTTTTTGTTCAAGAAATCTTATTGTTCTTCAATAATACCATTCGGATTTTTTTCAACCAAATCTGCAACCTGCTCAAACACATCTGCATTTTCATCCATTTGATCTTTCAAAGGGGGGTTTTGCTCAGATATTGTTTTAAAAAAAGCGGCCGCATCGCGTAAAAGTTTGGCGGCAAGTTCGGCATGTGACGGCATGTATAAATCCTGTTAATTTTTAAATAGAATAATTTATTGGAAATAGCCTACCATGGCTTTTTAATATCCAACAAGGGGGTAATGTTAATTTGTCCGAAATTTATGCGCTTTATATGTGCCAAGGGGATAGACTTCTTTTGCAAAAAAGCCCAACTCCTCCATCGCCAATTGTAAAGCACGATTTTCGGGATGTCCCATAACATCGGCATAAAATTGCGCAGCTTCAAAATTCTCATTCACATATGATTCCAGTTTGGTCATGTTGACGCCGTTGGTTGCAAACCCGCCCAATGCCTTATAAAGGGCGGCGGGAATGTTCCGTACCTCAAATATAAAACTGGTGATGAATAAATCTTGGTCATTATATTCTGGAACATACGCCTCACGCGACAAAACCAAAAATCGGGTTGTGTTATGGTCGGCATCTTGAACATCATTTTTCAAAATTTCTAAATCATAAATCTCCGCCGCAAGGGTCGAGGCGATTGCCGCCTGTGAAGGGTCATTTAATTTGGAAATTTCTTGCGCCGCGCCTGCCGTATCGGCATGAACCTTCTCGTTCAAATTTAATTCTTTAATAATATTACGACATTGGGGAAGGGCGTGAATATGGCTATGCACTGTTTTAATATCATTAATATCTGCTCCCGATACCCCCATCAGGGCATGACGGATGGGAAGAAAATATTCACCGATAATCTGCAAATTGCTTTGCGGTAAAAGGCGGTGTACGTCTGCCACCCGTCCTGCCAACGTATTATCAACGGGAATCATTGCATAATCTGCCTTTTTATTCATAACCGCATCAAAGGCACGATCAAATGTTTCACAAGGTAGGGTTTGTGCATCGGGAAAAACCGCGCGGCACGCCATATCGGAATACGCGCCTGAGAATCCTTGGAAAGCAATAATTTTGGTCATAAAAATCTCTTTTATTGGTTGTTTTAAATCAATTTACATTACTTAACCTGATAAACATCTATTTGTCACCCCAGTTCAGGGTGGTAAAACAATCAAAAGCAGTATATTTTATTGCACTATATTTTAAGTTAAAATATACAAGGTATACAAAATAGAAGAATAGCTAGGTGATTTTATGGGTGGAATTGAATTTAACAAGATTTTTGCGGCAATATTGATTGCTGGTATTACGGCAATGTTCGCTGGTTTTTTGGCCGAACAATTTGTTCATGCCGATAAGTTGAAAGAGAATGCCTTTAAAATTGAAGGGGTTGAGGTTGCTGGTGTTGCGCCCAAGGCCGATTTGGCCGAACCTATTCTTGCTTTGTTGGCTGATGCCGATATAGCACGCGGGCAAAAAATATCAAAGGCCTGCGCCGCCTGTCATAGTTTTGATCAAGGGGGCGCAAATGGTATTGGCCCCAATCTTTACCAAATTGTTGGTAAGAAAAAGCAAAGTGTTGATGGGTACGCCTATTCTGGGGTTTTGAACCAAAATGGTGAAGAAATTTGGACATATGAGGCACTAAACAAATTTTTGTGGAAACCCAAGAAATATGCACCCGGTACAAAAATGAATTATATCGGCCTTAGAAAGCCTGAGGATCGTGCCGCAATCACCGCATGGCTGAGAACATTGACCCCATCACAACAGCCCCTTCCTACGGAACAGCAGATTTTGGCTGAACAAGCAGAATTGGCACCCCCAGAAGACGAAGCGGCGACAGAGTTATTAGATGCCGTTGAAACTTTAAATGAAGGCGATGCGGGCGACGTTACAAGTTCCTTAGAAGATAAAGAATTACAAGAAGCATCAGAAATTATTGTAGATGCCGTAAATGAAGCACAAGGCGATAATTTAGAACAAAGATCTAATCCAACATTGGATTAAATTAGACTTTGAATTAAATTAAACTAAAGGTTTAAGCCTTCTTGACCCAGCCCCCATCTTCATTTTGAAACCAATAGGTTGTTTTATAATCAGACTTTTGATATTCCGCCCATCGTTTGCGCGCGGCGGCAATTTGATCATCACTATGCCCGTTAAGCATTTCACACACCAAATCAAATTTTTCAATATTCTCGCTGGTTTGCCCTTGGGTTAAAATCAATATTGTTGCCGCATTTGGGTTTTCTTCAAGGGGGGTAATCCAAATGGGTTGTAAATCAGCCTGCCCATCTTTTTTTGACCCGTGGGGAAGGAATTTATCTTGTCTATATGTCCAAAGATGGGTGGCCATGCGGTTGGCTTCTTCCTCATCTTGCATTTTGACAATTATTTTATGCCCCATGCTGTACGCTTTTTCTAAAATAAGGGGCAGCGCCTGATCCAGTGATTGTTTTTGAAGGTGATAAAAACGAATTTCAGTCATAGCCCCTCATCCAAATAATTATGGGTTTGACCATTAGGGTCTATAATTTGATAGCGGCTATTCTGTAAATATTTTAAATTTTCAGACATAATATCAACCTTCCCAAAACCATCGGGTAAATCCAATGTATATTGAGGGACAGTGTTGAAGGGTAATTTGTTTTGAACCTCTTTAAGAATTTCAATTCCTTCTTGAATAGAAACATGAAAATGCTTTGTTCCCAATGCCTTATCCATATGATGAATATAATATGGGGCAATATTATTTTGTTTTAAAATTTGAAATAAGTTTATGAGCGTATCCGCATTATTATTTACACCGCGCAACATCACACTTTGTGATTTAAGAGTAATTGATGTATTTACAAATTTTTTCAAATTATTGGTAACAGAATTTGTAATTTCATCGCCATGATTAATGTGTAAAACAAGAATAATTTTTTTCCCAGATTCCAATAATATATTTTTTAAGTCATTATCCAAACGATGGGGATTAACAAGAGGTGTACGCGTATGAAATCGAATTATTTTTAAATGATTAATTGTAGATAGACTGTCGATTACAATCCGTAACCGACGATTGGACAGAGTGAGGGGGTCGCCCCCACTAAAAATAATTTCGTTAATCTGGCTGTTGTTTTCAATATATAAAATAGCATCATTTATGGCGTCATTTGATAAAACACCATTCCCATTTGCAATCATATCTTTGCGAAAACAAAAACGGCAATATGCCGCGCAGCTATCCGTAATTTTTAATAAAACCTTATGCGGATATCGATGCACTAACCCTTTGGTAACAGTATGTTTTTCATCACCAATAGGATCGGACAGTTGAGATTGTAGATAGATATTTTCAGCTTCAGATGGTTTGTACTGACGCTGTATCGCAAGTGATGTGTCATGTTCATCCAAATACCGCTTCGCCACACTAGTCAGGGGCAATGAAGCAGTATCAATGGTGGTTGTGGTATTTTTTGATTTAGGCTGATTGCTCATACATTTCTTCAACTAAATTATTGAGTGTACGTACGGCAAAGCCAGTGCCACCTTTTGGTGTGGTTGGTTTATCAGACTTCCACCATGCTGTCCCTGCAATATCAATATGCGCCCATTTTGTATCCTCTTGGATAAAATGTTCCAAAAATCCTGCGGCGGTACAGGCCCCACCATAACGGCTTGCTCCTAAATTGCGCAAATCGGCAACTTCGCTTTCCATTTCTTTTTTATAGGCAGGGTCAAGGGGCATACGCCAAAATTTCTCCCCTGTTTTTTCACTTGCCTTGGATATTGAATCCCACAGGCCATCATCATTGGCAAATGTACCGCAATATTCAAACCCAAGGGCAACCATAATCGCGCCCGTTAATGTGGCCAAATCAATGATGACTTCAGGTTTATATTCTTGCTGTACGTAAGTTAATGCATCGGCAAGTACAAGGCGCCCTTCGGCATCTGTATTTAAAACTTCAATCGTTTTACCCGCCATTGAATTGATGATATCACCGGGTCTATACGCACGATCAGATGGCATATTTTCAACCAATCCGATAATGCCAATCACATTTGCCTTTGCCTTACGCGTTGCTAAGGCCTTCATCAACCCAACAACAGCGGCAGAGCCACCCATATCCATTTTCATCAAATCCATTTCTGGCCCGGGTTTAAGGGATATTCCCCCTGTATCAAATGTAACGCCCTTCCCAACAAAGGCAATGGGCGCACGTTGTGTTTTTTTAGCTTTCTTATCGCCATTCCAATGCATGATTGCGACGCGCGATTCACGGATAGATCCTTGACCCACGGCCAATAAAGACTCCATCCCTAATTTCTTCATTTTCTTTTCATCAAGGATTTCAATTTCAACCCCCAAAGGTTTAAGCTCATCTTTTAAACGCTCTACATAGCTTTCAGGGTAAAGCTCATTTGGTGGCTCATTAATTAAATCGCGGGCTAAAAACACGCCATCTGCGATGGCCATTTGTGATTTGAATAATGTGTTGGCCTCTGTTGCAACATTGCTAGAAACGATAATTTTTTTAATTTTTGCAGTCTTATCTTCTTTTTTGGATTGGTATTTATCAAAATTATAGGATTTTAAATATAACCCTATTGCGATATGCACACATATTTCAGCGGCGGAAATATTATCCAAATCACCACTACGGCTCATGCGGATATTAACATTTTTTGACCCATTTTGTTTTAAGGTATCAAATAATTTACCGCCCGCAGTTTCAATATCAGTGATTTTTAAATCTGCCTCAACCCCCAAACCAAGGATGATGACGCGTTGATATTGATTATTGGTGGAGGAAAACCCAAATGTTTCCCCTGTTTTGCCCGAAAATTGAGCATTTTGTTTTAACGCATTTATAACCAACCCATCTAGATCGTTATCAAGCAATTCCGCGGCATCGCTAAGGATATTGTCTTTAAATACACCGACAACAATTGTGTCTGCGGTATTATCATCGGATTTTTGAAAAGAGATTTTTAAAGACATATTGATTCTTTCTGGTTTTAATTAAGGGCAACAATCCCTAATATAATGTTTTTTGCAATAACGTCACCCCGTTTTTTGGACAATTTGAATGATTCAATCATATTTATTTGATCGCTACGTTTTTAAAAACCTAGGCATCGCAACATCATTTGTTGCAATCATTTTGGCGGCGATTATCTTGTTGACGCAATCTTTAAAATTTCTTGAACTTATTATTGAATCAGGTGCATCAAGTTTAGCGTTTTGGAGTTTGGCTTTTATGGCATTGCCACGCTTTTTTGAAGTGATTTTACCGATTGCCACCATGATTGGTACAATATTTATTTATCAACGCATGAACAGCGATAGTGAGATTACAGTCATGCGCGCAGCGGGTGTATCACCATTTCAATTGGCGCGTCCTGCCTTAATCTTATCAATTTTGATAACAATATTATTGCTTTTTATATCAACATGGCTTGCGCCGACATCATTAAGCAATATGAACAAAATGCGCCAAGTGATTAAAACACAATATTCCACCCTTATTTTTCGGGAAGGGATCTTTAATAATTTAGGGGATGATTTAACGGTTTATATCCGTAACCGTAATTCCAATGGCGAATTAGAAGGATTAATCATCCATGATAGCCGCCCCAAAAATGATGTGCCCAGTACAATTTTGGCAAAACGCGGCGTTATTATTGCCCGTGATAATGGAAGCCAAGTATTGGTTTATAATGGATCAAAACAAGATATTAACCCCAGAACGGGGGCATTAAACCGCTTGGATTTTGAAAGATATTCTATTGACCTGCCGCAAAGTGGAGATGCACGCGTACGGTATAAAGAGGCAAACGAGCGTACATTTTGGCAGTTGTTAAGCCCTGATACAACAGTTGAGCGTGATGTGGAGAACCGCTTTGAGTTTTTGGTTGAGGCCAACCGCCGTATTATTGGGCCGTTTTTAACCATCACTTATAGTGCTATTGCCCTTTGCTTTTTAATTTTAAAACCCGTTAGTCGCCGAGGACGTACAGGGCATATTTCAATGGCGGTTATCATTGCCATTATCTTACAAAGCCTTTATTTATCATTTTATAATATTGCAACATCGTCCCTTGTTGGGTTGATCTTTTTGTATTTAATTGTCTTTTTCCCCTTAATTCTAAGTATTTTTATTTTGAGTAAACGGGGTGAAGATACGCGCCAAAAAATCCTCTATCTCCTTCAAAAAAGGGGAAGTTAGATATGATAAAATCTTTATTTTTTTCCACTATAAATTTGTACTTAATCAAACGATATCTAACAAATTTTTTGTTAATGCTTTGCGCTTTATTGGCATTAATTTATATGTTTGATGTTGTTGAATTGCTAAGGCGCGCGGCGAATAAGGATGATGTATCACTCGTATCTATATTAGTTATTGGATTGTACAAACTTCCAGAGGTAGGGCAGCAGCTTTTCACTTTTGCTGTCTTATTTTCTGCCATTTTAACCTTATGGACATTAACCAAACGCCATGAATTGCTTATCTTGAGGGCGGCGGGATTGTCTATTTGGCAATTTATAGTTCCTATTTTATTGACGGCATTTTTAATTGGAGTTGTAAAAATTACAATGATAAACCCCTTAAGCGTTTTACTCATCAGCCGATATGAAGTGTTAGAAAATGAAATATTAGAAAATAATAAAGATCCAATTAGCTTATCTAGTCAGGGGTTATGGTTACGGCAGACAAATGATGATGGATCAAAAATTATTCATGCCAAAGGAATAAAGATCCCTGAATGGGATTTAAAAAATGTTACTCTTTTTATGTTGGATCAAAATGATAATTTTATTCAACGCGTAGATTCTGCCCAAGTATCCTTACAACAGGGTAACTGGTATTTTGAAAAAGCGGTCATTAATAAACCATCGTTCCCGCCCGAAGAAGTGCAAAATTATTTCCTTCCTACCGAGATGACGATTGCAAAATTAGAAAATCAATTCTCTACGGTTGATACAATTTCTTTTTGGAAGTTTTCTAGATATATAGAAACTCTTGAAAAAACAGGATTTAATGCGCGGCCTTTAAAAATTCATTATCAATCAATGTTGTCGCAACCGCTTTTATTTATGTCGATGATTCTTTTGGCGGCAACGGTATCTTTACGCCCGCCACGCAATAATGGTGCATTTGTTATTATATTGGCAGGGGTAGGGATTGGATTTTTGGTGTTTTTCTCTTCAAACTTTTTACAAGCATTAGGCGCATCAGCACAAATTCCCCTATTTATTGCAGCTTGGTTTCCTGCAATTATTACATTTATATTGGGTATTGGAACTTTAATGACACTGGAAGATGGATAATAAATACGTAAAATCTTTAAAATAAGTTGATTTATTGGCAATTATCGTTAAATTTCAATCAGTTTTAGTCTTGTATAAGAATGAATAAGCCCAAGAAGCGCTTTACGACTTTGTAAATAATAGGCAAAATCAATATGTTAATTTTAATAGTTTTATAAAAAGTACAAACAAACGGAAATTTTGAAATGACTTTATCATCTGCTCAACGCTTATTCACAGTGGTGCCATTGTGTATGGCTTTAATAATATTAAGCTCTTGCTCACAAAACAGATCGGAAGAAGAAATTGCCTTGGGCATTCATGATCCGATTGAAGAAGTGAACCGTGTCACACTAAAATTAAATGATGTCGCTGATAAAGTAATTTTGGAGCCAATTGCAAAAGGATACCGTGCCGCGACAATCCCACCATGGCGCCGTGCCATTTCAAACTTTCTTCGTAATTTAACCAGTCCTGTTGTTATTGGTAACCAACTTCTTCAAGGTGATTTTGAAGGGGCGGGGAATGCGACCGCGCGTGTTGTTATCAATACGCTTGCTGGGTTTGGTGGTATTATGGATTTGGCCACAGAAGGTGGCATCCCTTACGAGCCTGAAGATTTTGGTCAGACATTGGCTAAATGGGGAATGGGCGATGGTATGTACGTTATTATCCCATTACTAGGACCTTCCACCTTAAGAGATGCCTCGGGTCGTTTGGTTGATAACTATGCTGATCCTTTGCGTATGTATCTGTTTAATATTGATGAGGAACATCTGCATTACACTCGTGTTGGTGCCAATATTATTAATCAGCGTGAGCAATTAATTGAAGTGATTAACGATTTAAGAAGTAATTCTTTTGATTATTATGCCGCCATAAGAAGCGCATATTATCAAAAACGCCGTGCATTAATAAATGATAGTGCAAATGACTATATGGCTGCTGACATACCAGATTACGACAATTTTTAGGATTAAGTTTCGTATTTAAGCCTTAATTGATTGTTATAATTTAATAATATTACTCCTCAAATAAGAAGGAACGCAGATGTATAATTTTGCAAAAATAAACTTGAATTTATTACTAGCTATTTTTGTTCTATGTGTTTCATCACATATAGCGGTGGCAAATGATGGTGAAAAAGCCAAAAGCTTTATTGATAAAATGGGATCTGATGCAATTTCATTTCTTGATGATAACTCATTATCAAAAACACAAAAGCAAGAGCAGTTTCGCATTCTTTTGAGTCGTAATTTTGATATGGATACAATTGGTCGATTTGCCCTTGGTAAAAATTGGCGTAGTGCTTCTGAAGCGCAGCAAAAAGAATATTTAAATCTCTTTGAAAATATGATTGTACGTGTTTATTCATCAAGATTTAACGAATATGATGGTCAAAATTTTACCGTGTCTTCCGCCCGTGATATTGGGAAAAGTGACACATTGGTTACGTCTTATATTATTCCACCATCTGGATCAAAGGTTCAGGTTGATTGGCGCGTACGCCATAAAAATGGATCATATAAGGTGATCGACGTTATTATCGAAGGCGTAAGCATGTCATTGACACAACGTTCTGATTTCTCAAACGTGATACAGCGCGGCGGTGGAAATATTGAAGTGTTGCTGAAGCATTTAAGAAAATAAAATTAATTCATAAATTGTTGAACAGATTCTTTAACGCCACCACCAACATTACTTAGACTATCACCTATGGATGATCCAAACTGGCTACCGCCAATGGTAACATATTTCATTAACCCTTCTGCCGAATCCAACGTACCATCATTAAATGATGGTATTTCTGCATTGATCCAACGCAGCATTTCATTAGGGATCATATCAATCAATTTAAAACATGTTGTTCCAATCATATAAACCAATATTGTATAAACAATTGTAAAAAAGAATTCATCAACGGGCCCCCGATAGGCATCTTTTAATTCTGCGCGCCCTGCTTCTGCAACAGCTTCCTGTCCTGCGGATGCAGTGGGATTTTGGAAACAAAGTGTGCTTGCCTTCGGATCATGTCCAGACAAGTTTGAAATCACCAGATAAAATGTTTCATTTAAAACTTTTACCATGGCAGCAAAAACAGTAACAGCGGCCAATAGACCAAAAACGATTAATATGGGTCTTAAAAATATTTCAAATAACAAATAATACCCACCAATCGCCGCATCACCTGGGATGCCTTCACCATCAATTCTTAGATGTGCTAGTGCCCAAAGCGGCATGGCAACGATGGCTTCAAAAATACCTTTCACCCAATTACCAACGGCAAAAAAGAAATAGATAAAAGGTAAAAAAGGTAAAACATAGAACAAAACAAAACCAATCAAAAGACCAACACCAGCAAAGGCAGAAAACATTTTACCCATTGATGCGGCGGCAGGTCCAAATGGACTGGGAATAGCAGAAAGAATTCCTAATCCTCCACCAATAGCAAAAGATTGGATTGATCGATCCAATAAAGATTTCCCCAAAACAGAAAGTTGAGCCAATGGATGGATATCTGTATTACGGCATATTTCAAATAAACCTTCCGCCCCCAATAATAAATTAATAGTATCAATAATAAAATTACCGCTCGCTTCACGCTCTGTTTTTGACATTGCTTCATCACTATTCCAAAATTGGAATACGGTATATAAGGCATTTGCAATTTCTCTTTCACGATTGGGAAGGCTAATTTCTCCTTCATCATTCGATAAAGTAAGATTAAATTGCTGTCTAAAGCTTGGGTTTTGATCCGTTTGCTGTTTAATGTTTTTTATATATTCCAAAATTTCAGGATACTTATACTGCATAGGAATATGTTGGATAGCACTGACCAATGCCCCATTTTGTTGTGCAATTCTATTGTACCAAATGCCTGCACCACCCCATCCTAACTCTCGTGTTGCCGTTGGCATGCTCCAATCACCATTATTAATTTGTGCCTCAACAGCTTTGGCGATTAAGCCATCGGTTGTATCGTTACCTTCCATGTATTCTTGTAATCGAATTTCCCAGCTTAAGGCATATTCTTGATTGGGTTCCGGCGCAAATGGATCAAAAGAATTTCGTACTGTGACGTATTTTTTTACGTAGTTTTCGGCAAAATCATTAAGATCATCCATATTATTTTTACCATGCCACATATCATTCAGTAAATTATAATACCCTGTATGAATAATAGCCGATCCAGGCTCGGATACATCTGTTACACGAAGAACAATCTCTCCACAAATTGGGCTGACGCTGGCTTCATATTGACTAAAATTTTCAGTATCTTGAATACCAAATACGATAGAAATATCACGACCTTCAGAGTCTGTAGAGAGTTGTTGAAATGTCAAAGCAGAATCCATAAGTCGTGCGTTATGTGTATCCCCTTGTTGAATTACAGCCCACGCTTTAACCCCTGTTTTTTTACCTGTGGGATCCCACGTATCTGGTTGACTATCGTTATATGTTTTATTATATGCCAATTGGCACGTTTTAGCGATCATCATAAATTCTGGTAATTTTGATAAATCAACATACTCTGGATATCCAACATTTTGTTCGGTACGTCCCGTTAATGTTTCAGATGCCGCATTTAAAGCTTCATTAAATTCTATCCATCCATTGGTCGCAAAACCAGACCCTAATTTTGCAGATGTTAGTACAAGATATTGCGCGCCATTTAAACCGTTTGACACTGGAATAAGAAGGGCAAAAAACAATATTATGCGTATTGGTGCCCATGCTTTATTATATCGCTGACCAAATGGAATGCCGGACTGTGCTGTCTCTGCAACAATTGCAACGACCAAGTAGATAATAATCATGGCACCGACAACTAAAATTCCAAAACTGTAAAACTCTAACAAGCTATGCAATGCCGTATGAAATGCTGTTTCCGTTTGTTCTTTTGAGCCAAAAAAATCAGGAATGCCAAATACTAAATCTAACATTCGAAAAGCTATATCGCTTTCTGGATTGGGCGTAGTAAAAAATCCTTGAATGGTTGTGGGTATGGTTTGTGCGCGCGCTGATGGTATGATGACTGCTAATGCTAAAAGCACAAATTGCATCATCATAATAACCATCGCAGTTAAGATACTAAAAAATATAATAATTTGATCAATATTACTTTTGCGTATTTGTATATTATTTGCAGCCGCAGCAATAGATTGCCGAACCCCATATGTTCCAATATTAGAAGCGTTCAGATAAGGATGTTCAGAAGGTAAAATACGAACAGTATTGTATGTGACAGCAATAAGATAAGCTAAATATGCAAAACCGGATCCAAAAAAAACTTTTAAACGCGGCCATATACCTGGCAGCATTGCTGTTTTAAAAATTTTTTTCTTTGAGATGACCATTAAATAATTTTAACTTTCAGATTAATTGATAATTTTAGATCCTGCTGCAATAAACCCTTTTGCAGATTGCGCCCCCGCGCTACCCGCTTGTTGAAGCTGACTTCCTATGATTCCACCACCAATAGCTAATTTAGAAACTAATCCTTCTGCTGGTTCTCCTGCATTATCGTTAAATGTTGATACGCCTGCACCCATCCATCTTAAAATCTGATTGGGAATAAGGTCGATTAATTTAAAAGATGCCATACCAATCATGTAAACCAAAATGGCATAAACAATCGTGAAGAAGAATTCATCAACAGGGCCACGTAAATAATCAATTGATCCTGTCGGTGGGCCCGCACTGCCATCAAAAGCAACACCACATTGTGATGCATTTGCCGTGCTAAACCCTGAAAGGTTTGAAACAACAAGGGAGAAAGTTTCATTGAGAACTTTAACCATTGCAGCAAATATAATAATGGATGCCAATAGGCCAAAGATAATTAAAATAGGGCGAATAAAGATTTCAAAAATGAGGAAATAACCATTAATTGCGGCATCACCAGCCAACCCTTGTCCATCAATTCTTAGATGTGCCAACGCCCATAAGGGGACACCAACCATTGCCTCAAACAACCCTTTTACCCATCCACCAACGGCAAAGAAGAAATATAAAAATGGCATAAATGGAATAACATAATAAAGAATAAATCCAATAAGAATCCCAACACTTGCAATAGCAAAAAAGAAACCAGATGCGGCTTGAAAAGCTGGTCCAATTCTGGGTACTGCGCCTAAAATGGTGGTACCTGTTCCAATTGCAATATTACGGATAGCGGCATCTACTAAACCTTTACCTGTCGAAGATAACTGCGCTAAAGGGTGAACATCTGCATTACGACACATGTCAAACAAACCTTGAGTGCCCATTATTAAATTAACAGTGTCGATAAAAATATTTCCAGAAACACTATCAGGATCTTTATACCAAAAGCCATAAACATCACTTAATGCAGAAGCAATTTGACCATCTTTCTCATTAGGAATTTGTATTTCTTTACCTTGGGAAAGTGCAGGATCAAAGCAATCAGTTTGTGAAGTAATATTATTTTGTTGTTTATTTTCTTTGCAAACATACTCCATTATACTCGGATATTTACTAATGGTAGGTTTTGCCATTATAGAAGAGGTTAAAAGACCATTGGCATTTGCGATCCGATTATACCAAATACCTGCCCCACCCCATCCATGCTCTTCAATATTAGTATCACTTTCAAATGTCGCTTTTAAGGCATTCGCCGCCGCTTGTATTGATAAATTGATATATCCCATTGCCGCATCAACGCGTTTTATTTTAAAAGTTTGATCAGGATCATCTACTTCTCTATTCGCCAGACGAGATTGCATCATACTTTGACCGTATTTAAGTAAATCTTCGTACAAGTACCCTTCTTCATCTTCTCCAACGCCGGCCAATCCTTGTATTAATCCAAAATATGACCAAGTCATAACTTGCGCGGCATCTAATATTGCATCACCTCCAGATAATCCTGGGGAATTATTAGTAACTACGATTTCTCCACAATAGGGTTTAACATTAGATAGATGCGATGTATGTTTATTGTGCTCTTCACCAAAACGAATGTGAATGTTTCTTTGATTATTTACAAATTTATTTGTCCATGGATCTCCTACGGTGGATAAAAGAATGGCTTTGTTAATCTTTTGTGGGTCAACAATATATGCACGAATATCTTTTAAATAAGTGGTTTTCAATGGTTTTGGATGATTTGCTGGTAAAGTACCATTAGCAATTTGATTTTTAACCAAATCAGAGTGATCACCTTCTTCGGTCACTGCATATGCCTGTTTACAAGAATGAACAATATGCATAAATGCAACAATATCTGTTAAATCAGGATTATTCGGAATAGCAATAAGTTCGTCACCATCAATCAGGCTTTCTGCCATAACATCATTAAATTTAATCCACCCATTGGTCGCAAAACCAGAGCCATATTTTGCAGCGTATAATGTTATCCATTGTGCTGAATTAAAACCTGTACCCAAAGGAATTAGTAACCCAATGGCTACAACCAATCTAATTGGTGTCCAAACATGATTATATCGCTTACCAAAAGGTGTTCCTGTCTGCGCTGTTTCTGCTACGATTGCAAAAATATAGTAAGCAATAACAATAGCTGCGATGACCAATAACCCAATACTGTAAAACTGGAAAAGTTCATGTAAAGCAGTATGAAAAGCCGTTGTTGCAAGTGAATTCCCTGCAGCATCTGTTAGTTCGTTTGTTCCAAAAATTTCAGGAACACCAAAGACACTATCTAACATTCTCAACGCTAAATCTTTGCTTCGGTTTTCGGTTACAAAAAACTCGCCTATTCCGCCAGGCAATCCACTTGCAGATGCCGTTCCAATCATTAATGATGCAAGCAAAAGAACAAATTGAAGCACAAGCATTGCCATCCCGGCCAATAAGGCAAAAAAGACAATAATTTGGTCTATATTTTTTAAAGAAAAATTTAAATTTGATGATGCTTCTTTTAAAACATCCATAACACCATATGTACCTGTTGCATTACGCTGTATAAAAGGATGATTTTCAGGTAACAACCGAACCCCACGATAAGCCATAGCCATAAAACTTGCTAGATTTGAAAACCCAGCAGACAAAAAATTATCAAGGCGTGGTTTAACCTGCGGCAAAAATGTATATTTTAAAACTTGTTTTGTACCGATCATGTCTTATGGTCCTCCTGTTGGTGGCGGCCTGCCTAATCCTAGAACACTACCACCAGCACTACCTATACCTTGTGCACCTTGAGTTAAGCCACCTGCAAGCTTGCCGCCTAGCTGGTTACCACCAATTGCAGCATAGCTTGTTAAGCTACCAGCAGGATCACCAGAATTATCATTAAAGGCCGAAATACTTTGTCCCAACCATCGAATGATTGAATTGGGAACCATTGTAATCATTTTGAATGAGGCAAGCGCCATCATATATAAAATAATGGCATACATAACGGTAAAAAAGAAAACATCAATAGTATGACGACTAAATGCACTTTCGTCCGCACCTAATTTTACATTGGCTGTGTTTAAAACAACGAGATCAAAAACTTCATTTAAAATCGTGGCCATAATGGAAAAAATTGCCATTCCACCAATAAGGCCAAATACAGTTAGAATGGGGCGAATAAAAATTTCAAAAATAAGGAAATAACCATTCATGGCCATTTTACCGGGTATCCCATCCCCATCAATTCTTAAATGCGCTAATGCCCATAAAGGCGTACCAACCATGGCTTCAAAAATACCTTTAACCCATCCACCAACGGCAAAGAAAAAATAGATAAATGGTAAAAAAGGTAAAATGTAAAAAGTAATAAATCCAATAGATAGGCCGATTACACCAATTGAAACAAACATTGAACTTGCCGCAATAAAAGCCTGCCCACCCGCTTGCTCACCAAGGCCACTGAAAAATCCGCCTACTCCTGATGCGACTACGGCCATACCGATATTACGCACTGCACTTTCAATAAGTCCCCTGCCTAAAGCGGATAATTTTGCAAGGGGATGGATTTGAATGTTTGTATCGGGGTCGCCATCTCCATCATCAATTGTATCTCGAATTGAAATAAGGCCTTCTAACCCAAAAATAGCAGCGGCAGCATCAATAATAAAATTATTTGATGACATTGCATTATCACATGTCCAATACTTATAAGTATCATTCATGATTTTCGCGTAGTTCAAATTATTTCCACTAAGATTAATATCTTCATTATCTGCTAAGTTCGGATCATAAGCTTCACAAGAAGTAATCGCACCATCTGATTTTTGTCGTTCCTCAAGAACGCGTTGCATAATTTGTGGAAATTTACTGGCGCGGGGAACGTTCATTGTTGCAACGGTATACCCACCATTTATTTGTGCTAAACGATTATACCAAATACCTGCGCCGCCCCAACCGCGACTTCGGGTTTCAACATTAAAATCAAAATCAGAGCGGCTGGCCGCATCTTGGTAATGTTGCCTTATATAACTTTCTAGAAAAACTCTATTTGTACTAATAATTTCTGCTTGTTTAGAAATGGGTGGTAGAGGTTGATTGAAATAAAGCTCTGCTGTATCACGTGAAAAGTATGTAAGAGCGGTATTGCTTGCTATTTTCTTTAACTCGCCATCTTCCCATAGTCTTTTTACAAAAGAATAATAAATTTCTTGTAAATACCCAATATCACCACTTTGAACAGGAGAAATACCAACAGAAGGCAAACCATTACCAGAAACAGTAGGTGTCAAAGGCACTGTAATAGGAACAACGACTTCCCCACAAAATGGTATCCATTCAATTACCTCAGATATACCGTAGCTGCCAAATTGTATTTTAATATCTTTACTGTATGAAACTTTAGCGAGGTCTACAAAAGCTTGGTATTCAAAAGGAAGTAATTCAATTTTATCCTTTGATATTTCATGTACAACTCTTGCTTCAATATTATATCGATTATCAAATTTGTCGTATCCTGCTTTGCACGAATGTACCACGGCCATAAATTCGACTAAGGCATTTGTATCTGGTGCTTTTACAGGCGAGATTAAGGTATTATTTTCGGCGCCTAATGGATTGCCATCAAGCGAATCGTTAAAAGCAATCCACCCCGTTGTTGCAAAACCCGATCCTAACTTTGCAGCATATAAAGTGATATATTGCGCCCCGTTTAATCCGTAATTTAAAGGAACAAGTAAACCAATGGCAAAGACCAATCGTAAGGGGGCGTAAATATGGCTGAACCGTTGTCCAAATGGCGTACCCGTTTGCGCGGTTTCGGCAACAACAACAATGATGTAATAAAGCAATACAAGTACAGCAACAATTAAAATTGCCAAATTATAAAAATTAAACAGAAAATGAAGTCCTGTATGAAAGGCAGATATACCCCCTGGCATTGGTCCAAACAAATCTGGAATGCCAAAAACTTCCCGTAACATTGAAAATGCAATATCGGTCTCGGGGAAGGCAGTATCAAACAAACCTGTACCAGGAATAGTTTGTGCAAATGCCTCACCAGAGAAAATAAGAATAAGAAAAGACAAAAATTGCAACATCATGATGACAATACCGCTCATCACTGCAAAAAATATAATAATTTGATCTATATTATTTTTGGAAAATTTGACGTTATTGGCCGCCGTTGCAATAACATCTTTTAACCCATAGGTACCAACATTATTAATGTTCAAATAAGGATGATTTGCAGGAAGAATGCGCACCGTTTGATAAATATAAGCAATCAGATAGGCAAGATAGCCAAAACCCCCACGGCTTAACTCTTTCGCCTGTGGGATAATTCCAGGCAAAAAGATATAACGTAAAATACCATATTTGCTATGGCTTTTTACAGTATCCGTATTTGTTGCTGGTTGAATTTCTACCGTCATCCCCAATTTTCATTCTTTTATAATTTCATCATGTCTTAAACCAATATGATTAATAAGACAGCTCACCTCTATTATGAATTCTATCATAGAAGAGAAGGCCAATGCCAATTTAAGGCAAAATTGTGACGAAACTGATTGATACCCTGTGATTTCCAAGGTTTAAGATACATCAAAGAGTATAAACGATTTGTTAAAAAAGGTAAGAAAATTTATCTTTTTCAACTCTTTATAAAATTTCGTTGATTTAAAGAGATTTATATTTAATCCGCTGGGGTGCGTCTTCATCTTGGCCATGGCGGCGTTTTCTGTCGACTTCATATTCTTCATAATTGCCTTCAAACCAAACAATTTCCGAATTTCCTTCATAGGCAAGAATATGCGTAGCCAAACGATCCAAAAATGAACGATCATGTGAGATGACGACAACACATCCTGGAAAACCTTCAATGGCTTCTTCCAATGCGGATAGAGTTTCAGTATCCAAATCATTTGTTGGCTCATCTAAAAGAAGGACATTCGCCTCACTTTTTAGCATTCTGGCCAAATGCACACGGTTACGTTCCCCACCCGATAATTGTCCAACCTTCTTTTGTTGGTCTGGCCCTCGAAAATTAAAGGCGGAAACGTACGCCCGTGATTGCATTTCAATTTTTCCAAGTTTAAGAATATCGTTTCCTTCGGAAATCGCCTCCCAAACATTATGGTTTGCATCGAGGGAATCACGGCTTTGGTCTACATACCCCAATTTTACCGTGTCCCCGACATTAAACTCACCCGCGTCTGGTGTTTCTTGTCCTGTTATCATTTTGAATAAAGTGGTTTTACCCGCCCCATTGGGACCAATAATCCCAACAATACCACCAGGGGGCAAGTTAAATGAAAGATTATCAATCAATAACCGATCACCAAATGACTTTTTAATATTTTTTGCTTCAATAACCAAATCACCCAAACGGGGTGGGGTTGGGATAACAATTTGCGCACTGCGCCGATCCATTTTTTCTGATTCGGCCAACATTTGATCATAGGCGGCAATACGCGCCTTTGATTTGGATTGGCGCGCCTTTGCCCCTTGGCGAATCCATTCTAATTCGCGGGATAATGTTTTTTGGCGCGCATCTTCTTGCTTGGTTTCCAAGGCCATTCGCTTTGCTTTGGCCTCTAGATAAGCAGAATAGTTGCCTTCATAAGGAATACCGCGCCCATGGGCAATTTCCAAAATCCAACCTGTTACATTATCAAGGAAGTAACGATCATGCGTCACCATAATCACTGTTCCTGTGTAGTCTGCTAAGAATCGTTGAAGCCATGCAACACTTTCCGCATCCAAATGGTTTGTAGGCTCATCTAAGAGCAAAATATCAGGCTTTTCCAAAAGCAAACGACATAAGGCAACGCGGCGACGTTCCCCCCCTGATAATTTTTCAACACCCGAATCTTTAGGGGGACAGCGTAGCGCATCCATTGCCATTTCAATAGTGCGTTCCAAATTCCAACCATCAACAGCATCAATTTTTTCTTGTAATTCACCCATTTCAATCATAAGGGCATCCATATCAGCATCAGGATCGCCCATTTCACCGCCTATGGCGTTAAATCGATCAATCATATCTTTGATATCGCCCAATCCATCCATAACATTTTCAAAAACGGTTTTATTAGGGTCAAGAATGGGTTCTTGTGCCAGATATCCAATACGGATACCTTCGGCAGCCCATGCTTCGCCTTGATATTCGGTATCAATGCCTGCAATAATTTTCATCAAAGTTGATTTACCCGCCCCGTTTGGCCCCAAAACACCGATTTTCGCGCCGGGAAGAAAACTTAATGTAATGTTTTCTAATACGGTTTTGCCGCCAGGCCATGATTTTGTTAAATCTTTCATAACATATGCGTATTGATAAGAAGCCATTCGTGCGTAATCCTTTAAATGTAAATTGTTTTATTCTTAACGTGATTGTTGTTCCCGCAGATTTAGCATATAGTGTGCAGAAATAAAATGCCCAATATACAAAAGAAATTCTTATGCCCTCAGACACATCATCCCGCCATTCTATTGTTGATGCGACAAAATCACGTGCCAGCTTTTCCACCCATACAAAAAAATCATTAGGGGCGGCAGGGTTTATCAGCCCGTATGATGAAGATCAGTCAGGATCATTTTTATCAAAATCTGGTGATACTGCCATTGTTAATCCCCCCGAAGGTGGTATGCCCAATTTTGAAATTGGGGTGGCATGGGACAATGTTGAACCGTCAAAGCCCACAAAACAGGGATTTTTAAATAAATTATTAGGCGCAAAAGAAAAATTAAAATCGCATGATGGTGTAGATTTGGATATCGGATGCCTTTATGAATTACAAAATGGGAAACGCGGCGCAATCCAAGCCTTTGGTGAATTATTCGGAACATTGAATGAAGAACCTTATATTAACCTATCGGGCGATGAACGAACAGGAGAAGCCGAAGGCGAAGATGAAATGATTACCATTAATGGCGCAAAATGGGGAGAGATTAAACGCCTTGTTATCTATATTTATATTTATAGCGGTGCATCCAATTGGGATACGGTAAAACCACAAATCCAAGTACGCGTACCCAATGAAAAACCAATGGTGGTCAGTTTATCTGCAAAGCGAGAAGAGCTTGCCTTATGTGCGGTTGCTGGGTTAGAAAATGTACGCCAAGGCATTAAAATGACCAATTATTTAGAATATTTCCCAGGTCATGCAGAAATGGACCGCGCCTTTAGTTTTGGTCTTGAATGGGATGATGGCGTTAAGCATAGTCGGTAAAAGTATAATTTTTTAAGGTAATAATAAATGATCTATTCAAATACAGAATTACTTATCCTTTCTATTGGGGCGCTTGGCCTTGGAATGTATCTTCTTTTTAAAGGTGGGGATTGGACCATTGAATCGGCAGTTTATATTGCGCAACGTTTAGGTATATCCCCGCTTGTAATAGGGTTTACCATTGTTGCCTTTGGAACATCATTGCCCGAATTATTGGTTTCGATTAATGCCAATATGACAGGATCCCCAGGGATTGCGATTGGAAATGTTATTGGATCAAACATCGCAAATATTTTATTTGTTATTGGTATAACGGCAATTTATTCAACATTGGTCGCCAAACCAAAAGAGTTATTGCGCGATATCATCATGTTGCTGATAACCAGTATGGTAATGGTTTTCCTTATGTTGCAAGGCACGATTAGCCAGTTTGCAGGGTTTGCAATGATTATATTTTTGCTAGGTTATGTGGCATGGCAATATATCATGGCATCCAAAGGGAAAATAGAAGTCGAAAAAATTGAATCGGCACATTATAAAAATTTCTTCCATGGTTTAATATTTTTAATATTGGGTCTTGTCGCGATTGCCGCAGGGGCGGAGTTTTTGGTACGTGGTGCAAAGGTTAGTGCGACAATCATTGGCGTTCCCGAAGATGTTATTGGGTTAAGTGTTATTGCCTTAGGTACATCATTGCCCGAATTATCAACTTGTTTAATTGCAGCGGCGAAAAAACAATCAGATATTATTATTGGTAATATTTTAGGATCAAACGTATTTAACATTTTGATGATAATGGGTATAACGGCAGGTATTAAAGCCATCCCAAGTGGTACAATCGCCCCGCAGGTTATCACACTAGATGTTTGGGTGATGTTGGGTGTTGCTGTTTTATTCTCATTTTTGCTGTTGGTGGTGAAAAAAATTGGCAAGGCGACAGGGATTATATTTGTTTTAGGATATATATTTTATATCGGGCTTATATATGCGCTATACTTAAAAGAAGATATTTTGGCTGTTACAGTTTCTTAAAAGGAAAGAACTTAAATAATGGATGATGATATAGATCGCAATCATAATGACTACACGCCCAAAAATGTTTTAAGTGATACACCTGAAATTTTGCATAGGGATGAGCCACGCAATAAAATTAAACGTGGGCAAGAGGTAAACTTAACGCATAAAGATCCTACATTAAAAGAGATTACAATAGGTGTAGGATGGGATTTACGTGCCTTTGACCAAGATCCCCTTGATTTAGACGCCAGTATTTTCCTCCTCGATAAAAATGATAAAACACGTGTTGATGAAGATTTTATTTTTTATAATAATTTAAAAAATGAAGATGCAACAGCCCATCACAAAGGTGACAGTCGAACAGGGGCAGGAGATGGTGATGATGAACAAATCGTTATCAATTTGGCCGCATTGTCTTATGAAGTTATTAAAATACCCATTATTCTTTCAATTTATGATGAAGAATATAAAAACCATAATTTTTCGTTGGTTAAGAATGTGTTTTGCCGTATCGTCAATCAAAATACCAATCATGAAATTTTCCGTTACGAATTGGATGAGGAATTAAGCGACCATGAAGGCCTTATTATAGGGCATCTTGAACGGATTGGCGCGGAATGGATTTTCCATGCTGTGGGTGAAACTGTAAAAGGTGGATTAAGTAAAATAGCAGATGAATATGGTATAATTGTTGCAGAAAATATGTACTAGAATTAAACCATTAAATTTACATTTTTGATTTCATGCCTAAAACAGACGCAGGCTTTATTTTTGGCGATTTATTCCCACCACTACCGCCTTTTTTGCCAAAGCGTTCATTGTTTTTCATATGTTTTTCCAAAAGCGCATCAATATCGGGGATTTTGTCTGCTTGCAATTCTTGAACGCATCCGTTAAAAAAATCGACTGATTTCTCTTCAAAACCGTACGTTTCTTCTTTATTGCCTTCTCCACGAATAAGGGCTTGTTTTACATCCCATTTGCCTTGAGTGGCAGGTTTTGCAGTCATAAAATAGATACGCTCAACTGGTTTTTCGTCCCCTTGGGGGGTGTCGCGCATAAAAAGCAATTCTGCCTCTAACTCAAGGCCGTCGGCATCCATACGAACCTCGGCATTGCAACTTAAACCTGCATCATCATCATACGCAGACCATGGACAACTATCATAGGCGGCCAAGGTGTAACCGACCCCCAATTTATCCAATAATTCTTTTAATGATGTACGCATAACATTCTTTATATAGATTAAGTTTGCAAAAATCTAGTGAAAGCTTGGGTTTCTAGGGCTTTTTGGTGATGGCTTGCAAATTATCATCGTCTGATAATTTAATATTAATCTCTTGCGCGTTGCCAACTTCACCACTGTTTCGAATAATATTACCATCTAAATCTTGAATAATAGCATAGCCGCGTTTTAATACAGATGGATAGGATAGTGTTTCTAAAAGTCGAAAGGTCGCATTCAAGCGATCTTGCTTTGATTTTATTTCAGAATGCAAAGAGTGGTTTAATCTTTTTTCTAAAACCCCTAAATTTTTCTTTAATGTATCAAAATTTTGGTTTGGTTCACGCAATTGGCTTGATTTATAATGAAGATCGGAAGATTTCTTTGTTATATTTATTTGCAACCCAGAAAGCAATTTATCCTGCAAAAATTTTAAGTTTTGACGATATTGCTGAAAATTTTGAAGGGGGTTTTGCCAATGGGATAATAATTTTTGCAAATGCGTACGTTTTTCATATAAATTTGATTGTAATCCCGATATTAATTTGCCCCCTAAATAATCTACCGTTTGTGCCTTGTTTTCTAATATCGTATTGGGGTTACCCATTTGAGCCGATAATGTATCAAGACGTGCTTTTTTGTCGCGGGTCAGACGTGTTGATGCTTGTAATAATCGCTGATAATTATCGTGAATTTGCGCCAGTAAATTTAGACGTACAGGCACCGCCATTTCTGCCGCGCCTGTGGGGGTTGGTGCGCGAAGGTCTGCGGCATAATCAACAATAGTCGTATCCGTTTCATGCCCCACGGCGGTAATGATAGGAGTAGATGAATTTGCAACGGCACGTACAACAACTTCCTCGTTAAAAGGCATCAAATCCTCCAAAGATCCGCCACCACGGGCAACAATCAATAGATCTGGTCGTTGATGTTTATCTAATCTTTGAAACCCATCAATCGCCTTTGCAATTTGTTCTGCCGCACCGTTTCCTTGTACCTTAACTGGCCATACCAAAACATGGCGGGGAAAGCGGTCTTTTAGTCGATGTAAAATATCTTGGATCACCGCCCCTGTGGGGGATGTGATAACCCCAATCCTCTGCGGTATAAAAGGGAGTATTTTTTTACGACTTGCATCAAATAACCCTTCGGCGGCCAATTTTTTCTTACGATCTTCTAATAGTTTTAAAAGTGCGCCTTCTCCCGCCAATTCCATTTTCTCTACAATAATTTGATAGCGGGAGCTTTTAGCGTAGCTTGATACCTTACCCGTAATTAAAACATCCATCCCCTCTTCGGGCTTTAAGGTCATTTTGGATAAAGTGCCACGCCAACAAATAATATTAATATTGGCATCGGCATCTTTTATATCACCATATAAATGCCCCGAACTGGGAATTTTTAATCCCGATAACTCACCCCGCACGCGGATACGAGCATAGGTATCCTCCAATGTTCTTTTTAAGGATTGCGCCAAATCAGATACGCTTAATTCAGGCACATTTGATCCTGCCCCAGATTTTGTTTTTACAGGGGAAGGATTATTTGCGGCCACGGAAAATAAATCATCAGTCATAAAATTAGCGTATCGTAAATAGGGCTCAAATAAAATACTGTTTAAAAGCTTTTGTATAATTATGAATTGTCACTGACGCGCCAGCATTGTTTTGGTAGAATGTAATTTATGAACAATCTAAATTTAAAAAACCTCCATCTTCCTGAACAAGAACGCGTGGAAAGCTTGCTTTCCAATTTTGAATGGGATGAAGAAATCGCCCAAAAATCTTATCTTGATGCGGTTCAGGCAATTGAAGCCATTCGCAAAACCCGCCGTAAATCGGGCAGTTTAGAATCCTTTTTCCAACAATATGGTTTGGATACCCAAGAAGGGTTGGCATTAATGAGCTTGGCCGAAGCATTGCTTCGTGTTCCTGATAGTAAAACTGCCAATGCATTAATCCGCGATAAAATTTCAGGTACAAATTGGTTGCGAGGGTCGGACGAGAAAGATTGGATGACCCGCGCCGCAGGTTTTGGCCTTAAAGCATCGCAAAGTACGATGAACGGTTTATTCTCAAAATTGGGGGAGCCGATTATTCGCGAGGCGATGGGCCGTGCCATGAAGATTTTAGGCAAGCAATTTGTTGTTGGTGAAACAATTACAGGCGCAATGAAAAATGCAAAATCTTGGCAAGAAAAAGGATTTCGTTTTTCCTATGATATGTTGGGTGAGGGCGCACGCACCAATGATGATGCACAATATTATTTTGAAAATTATAAATCTGCGCTGGAAACATTGGCGAAGAATAAAGATACATTTGATAAAAATAACCGTCCTGGGATTTCGGTAAAATTATCAGCGCTTCACCCTCGGTTTGAAATTTTACATCGTGAACAATCTGTTCCTAAAATTATGGATAAAGTTTTAATTTTGTGCAAAATTGCAGCAAAAAATAATTTGACCCTAACCATTGATGCTGAAGAAATTGCGCGGATTGAAATTACCTATGATATTTTAAAATCTGTTTTGGATTCTGATCTGCCGCGCAATTGGAATGGATTAGGGGTTGCGGTGCAGGCCTATCACAAATCTGCCCCTGATTTAATTGATTACATTATTAATTTGGCGGATGAGTATGAACGACCATTGCAAATACGTCTTGTAAAGGGGGCATATTGGGACACTGAAATTAAACACGCCCAATTAATGGGGCATGACCAATATCCCGTTTATACACGTAAAAATACAACCGATGCCTCGTACTTATATTGCGCACAAAAAATGTTGGCACGGCGCGATGTTTTATATCCCATGTTTGGCACGCATAATGCACATACAGTTTATGCCATTCTTAATATGGCTGAGGATATTAAAGGGTTTGAATTTCAAAAATTATATGGCATGGGCGATGCCCTTTACACGCACTTAAATGCGCAAAATGAAAAAATAAAAATTTGCGTTTATGCGCCCGTGGGCCCGTTTGGTGATTTGTTACCTTACCTTGTGCGCCGTATGCTTGAAAATGGGGCGAACTCGTCCTTTGTTCATAAAATTTATGATAAAGAATATAAGCCAGAGGAAATTGCAAAAGACCCCATTTTAAAATTAAAAGAGTTAGAAAATTTTGCCCATCCACAAATCGCCCTACCCAAAAATTTATTTGGGGGCGAGAGAACAAATTCTTTAGGGTTAAATTTTGATGACATAACTGAGATTAAAACTTTAGAAAATAAGTTAGCGTTATTCAAAAACAAACAATATTCCGCCTTTTCTTCAATCAATGGCAAAAATAAAAAAGATGGTACAAAGATTTCTATCACAAATCCTGCAACCGCAGATGTTTTGGGTCAGGCGATTTTTGCATCCTATGAAAATATTGATGATGCTGCACATACGGCAATAACGGGACATCAAATTTGGTCCGAAACACCAGCCGCGCATCGGGCAGAAGTGCTAAGAAAAATTGCCACTCTTTTGAATGAAAATAGGGTGGAGCTTATCTCCCTTTGTAATAAAGAAGGGGGGCGCACCTTAAAAGATTGTGATGATGAAGTGCGCGAAGCCATTGATTTTTGTCGTTATTACGCTGCAATGGGACAAGGTGATTTTGATGAGGCAGGACGTGCGCTAACCAGTCCTACGGGTGAAACCAACCATTATTATTTAAAAAGCCGTGGAATATTTGTTTGTATTTCCCCATGGAATTTTCCAATCGCCATTTTCACAGGACAAATTGTTGCGGCCTTGATGGCGGGGAATAGCGTCATTGCAAAACCGGCCGAACAAACCCCATTAACCGCGTATTTTATCACTCAATTAATGCATCAAGCAGGCGTCCCCGCGCAAACATTAAATTTAGTATTAGGGGATGCAAAGGTTGGCAGCGCACTCATGGAGATGAAAAACTTAGCGGGTGTTGCCTTTACGGGGTCAACGCATGTTGCCCATCTTATCAACCAAACCTTGGCACAAAAATCGGGTGCTATTCCTCGCTTCATTGCTGAAACAGGGGGACAGAATGCGATGATTGTAGATTCTTCTGCGCTGACAGAACAGGTGGTTGATGATGTAATAAATTCTGCCTTTGGGTCGGCAGGGCAACGATGTTCGGCCTGTCGTATATTATATTTGCAAGATGATATTGCCGACCGAACCATCAAAATGTTGGCGGGTGCAATGCAAACCCTTGTAATTGATAATCCATCAAAGATACATACCGACATTGGCCCGATGATAAATGATCATGCCAGAATGGTTGTCCAACATCATAAAACAAGGTTAGATGGTTTTGGCAAGAAAATTGGTGAAGTGCCATTGAATGATACCCTCAAAAATCAGGGGAGTTATTTTGCGCCTGTCGCTTATGAAATTCCAAATATTAGTATCTTAGAAAAAGAAATTTTTGGCCCTATTCTTCATATTATTCGTTATAAAGCAGGCGATATTAATACTATAATTGATGATATAAATGCCCTTGGCTTTGGCCTAACTTTTGGTATTCATAGCCGCATTGAAAGCTTTATCGAAAAAGTTACCACCCGTATTAAGGCAGGGAATATCTATATTAATAAATCAACAATTGGCGCGGTTGTTGGTGTACAACCCTTTGGTGGACGTGGTCTTTCGGATACAGGGCCAAAGGCAGGGGGGCCACAATATCTTCGTGCATTCGCATTTGAAAAGGTGATAAGCCGCGATATCACGGCATCGGGGGGTAATGCCTCCCTTGTCATGCTTGAGGATTAAAGGCATATTATCGCGACTTATAAAAAGTATAAATAAAGGGGCAAACAATGAAAATTCTTTTAATTGGATCAGGCGGACGTGAACATGCATTGGCATGGAAATTAAGCCAATCAAAACAATGCGAAAAATTATATTGCGCCCCGGGCAATGCAGGCATATCTGAGGTCGCTGAATGTGTTGATATTGGTGCCGAAGATCAAAAATCTATTTTAGAATTTGTTGAAAATTACAAAATAGATTTTGTTGTGGTCGGCCCCGAACAACCTCTTGTTAATGGATTGGCATCAAAATTACGCGAGAAAAACATTGCTGTTTTTGGCCCTAATAAAAACGCCGCACAGTTAGAAGGATCAAAAGGATTTATGAAAGATTTTTGCGCGCGTCATCATATTCCAACCGCGAACTACGCACGATTTACTTCTGTTGAAAAAGCCAAAGAATATGTACGCGAACAAACCGCACCAATCGTTTTAAAAACAGATGGCTTAGCCGCGGGTAAGGGCGTAATTATTGCCTTAACAATTGATGAGGCCGTAAAAAATATTGATGAAATGATGTCTGGTCATGCCTTTGGCTTGGCGGGTGAGGAAATTGTTATTGAAGAATTTATGGAAGGGGAAGAATTGAGTTATTTTGCCCTATCCGATGGTGAAACTTATCTGCCCTTAACCTCTGCCCAAGATCACAAACGTGTGGGTGATGGGGATACAGGCCTCAATACAGGCGGAATGGGCGCATATAGCCCCGCTCGCTTTATGGATGATGCACTTGAGAAAAAAATTCTAAATACAATTATTGCCCCAACGGTTGAGGGGATGAAAAAAGATGGTATGCCTTTCCAAGGAATTTTCTTTGCAGGGTTGATGATAAAAAATGGGGAGCCGCGATTGATTGAGTATAATATTCGTTTTGGTGATCCAGAATGTCAGGCCATTATGATGCGCCTTGAAAGTGATTTGGTTGAAATTTTATTGGCAACAAACAATAAAAATTTAGATATTTATAAAGATAAAATAAAATGGTCAAATAAAACCGCACTCTGTGTTGTTATGGCGGCAAAAGGATACCCAAGCTCATACCAAAAAGGAACTGAAATTAAAAATACAACGGCCATCATCGAACTTGAAAATGTAAATTTATTTCATGCCGGTACAATGCTGGATAATAGTGGCGCATTGGTGAATACAGGCGGGCGTGTTTTGGGTGTGGTTGGCAGTGGTAATTCAACATTGGAGGCACAACAAAATGCGTATCAGGGAATTGATTTAATTAAATGGGACGAAGGATTTTGTCGCCGCGATATTGGATGGCGTGATATTGAACGCGAAAAACAAAAGGCGGCATAACCCTATTTTCGTTTAGATTTAAAATAATTTTTGAGCAATGATGATGACTGCTCCGCCATCATACCATTTTCAATTTCAATGTTATGATGGCAAGTTGGTTGGTTAAAGAACTGAACACCATTTATTACTGCGCCACCCTTTACATCTTCTGCTGCAAAAATAATTTTTCTTATGCGGGCAAATGAAATGGCTGCGGCACATTGTGTGCAGGGTTCAAGCGTGACATATAAATCATGATTTGGAATACGTTGTTTCCCTGCTTTTTTACACGCCTCGCGTATCACAAGAATTTCGGCGTGGGCGGTGGGGTCAGATAATTCAATGGTTCGATTGCCATTTTGGGCAATGATATCACCTGTAATACTATCGACTAAGACCGCGCCAATGGGTACTTCATCACGCGATTGTGCGGCGATGGCTTCATCCATTGCAATCTTCATATAGCTATTTTTATCTAAATAAGGCATATAATAATTCTATGGATAAAGAGAATAAAAATAAAGGGGAACGTATCGCCAAAGTTATGGCAAGGGCAGGGTTATGCTCCCGCCGAGAGGCCGAACGCTGGATTGAAGATGGCCGCGTCAGTGTTAATGGCCGTATATTGGATAGTGCGGCATGCGTGGTTACATCAAAAGATGAGATTTTGGTTGATAAAAGACCAATCCCATCACGCGAAAATACGCGCCTATTTCTCTATCACAAACCTGCAGGTCTTGTTTCAACCAATAAGGATGAGCAAGGGCGCCAAACTATATTTGATAAGATGCCAAAGGATTTGCCCCGTGTAATGACAGTTGGGCGATTGGATATTAATACCGAAGGCTTATTGCTTTTAACCAATGATGGCGAGTTATCACGATATTTGGAATTGCCCGCCAATGCATTTGAACGCACATACCGTGTACGTGTTTTGGGAAAGGTACGCCAAGAAAAACTTGATGTCTTGAAAAAAGGGATTAAATGGAATGGCGTACAATATGGCCCGATAGATGCAACATTAGATGAAAACAATAATGAGAAATCACAAGCCAATAACTGGATTGAGATTACCTTACAAGAAGGTAAAAATCGTGAAGTTAGAAATGTGTTAGAAGCAATAAATTTACAAGTAAACCGCCTTATCCGCGTATCTTATGGACCCTTTCACCTAGGCAAATTACCCAAGAAAGCAATTATGGAGGTAAAAACATCCATGATGAAAAGCCAGCTTGATGGATTTTTTGATTAATGCGGATTGTTGCGGGTAAATATGGGGGTAGGCGACTTAATACGCCAAAGAATAACGCCATTCGTCCGACATCTGATAAAGTACGCCAAGCGATGTTTAACAGCCTTTTGTCGCGCAATATTGTTCAAGGTGCAATTGTTTTAGACGCATTTTGTGGATCAGGCGCATTAGGGATTGAGGCGTTATCACAAGGGGCAGCACGATGTTTATTTATTGATAAAAACGCGCCATCATTGACCCTCGCCAAACAAAATGTAGAAACGGTTGGGGCAAGTCAAGATGCTCAATTTTTACTGGCTGATTCAACCAAACTAAAACCGCGTGGTGATAAATATTCTAAAGCAACTTTAGTATTCTTAGATCCGCCCTATGATAAAAATATGATTAATCCAACACTTGATAATCTTATATCGGGCGATTGGGTAGAAAAAGATGCATTTTTTGTGATTGAAACGGATAAATCAGAAGTTATTTTTCACTCCAATTTAGATATTCAAAATCAAAAGAAATATGGTGATACTATGATTTGGTATGCAACGCTCAATCTATAAAACGCCACTATATAAAAGAATAAGCAACCCTGTCCCCAATAAAATACGATAGATGACAAAGGGTTTAAAGGTTGATGTTGTTAACCATTTCATCATCAATGATATCGCAATATATCCAAAAATAAATGAGAATATAATAGCAAACGCAATATCAATCCCAAATGATAAATTATCTGTTTGAATTAAATCAAGCGAGGTTAAAAACCCTGCCCCACTAATGGCAATAATGGATAGCAAAAGTGAAAATTTTGCAGCATCGACACGGCTAAACCCTAAAAAACGCGCACTTGTCATGGTAATCCCCGAACGACTTACCCCAGGGATGAGGGCTAAGGCTTGTGATAAACCAATAATCAATGCGTTTGAATGCGACATATTTAACAAAGTTTTATTGGTCTTAAATGTATCGGCAAACCCCAAAACAACGCCAAAAATCAATGTCATCCATGCCATTACTTTTAAAGAGCATAAAAGACTGGGTTGCCAAAGCTGTAAAAGCAAGCCAATAAAAATAACGGGCAAGGAAGCAATAATAATATACCGAAGCAATTTTGAATCATTGGATTGAACCACAAATGCATTTTTTGCCATGCCAAAAATATCACGGCGAAAATATATTAATACGGATAAAAGCGTACCAACATGTACCGCAACATCCATCATACGATTTTCTACCCAGCATAAATTTGATGTTTCCCCATCAAGTAACGCATGGGTTAAAACCAAATGACCGCTTGAACTGATGGGTAAAAACTCGCTTATGCCTTGTATAATGGCCAGAAGGATGATGTGGTAAAAAATCATAAAATAGAGTAATATTTTTTACAAAATTTGTAACGCAATTAATCACAAAGAAGAACAAAGATGGTTTATATTTTTGCATTTATCGGTTTTGTCACTGGATTCGCCATTGGATTGGGTCTTGTAAATGTAATTTTACGCAAAAAATCAATTGATGAAATTAAGGCCAATAAATCGTATAAATGGAAATATGGATTATTGGTATGGTTTTTGGGCTTTATCGGTTTACGCATTGCGGTTATTACCTACAACGCATATTTTTAACATTCACAATATTAAGGAAAACGATATGAAATTACTTCTCACATTAATCACAGCAACATTTTTAATTACAAATACGGCAAAGGCCGCGCCTGAAACGTATGAATTTGATAAGGCACATACACAAATTCTATTCTTTGTCGATCATCTGGGCTTTTCAATGTCGCAAGGTGAATTTCACGATTATGATGGGAAGGTTGTTTTTGACCAAACAAACCCTACAGAATCGATGGTTGAGGTGACAATTCAAACCGACAGCATCGATATGGATGATAAAAAATGGGATAAACATATGAAGAATGAGGATTTCTTTGATGTAAAACAATACCCAACCATGACTTTCAAAAGTACGTCTATCAAAAAAACAGGTGAAAATACGGCAAATATAATAGGTGATTTAAAAATATTAGACGTAACGCGCCCAGTGATCTTAAAAACTACTTTTAATAAAGCAGACATACACCCTTATTCAAAACGATATGTCGCTGGTTTTTCTGCAACTACGGATATTAAGCGTTCTGATTTTGGAATGGATTATGGCCTTCCAGGTATCGGGGACACGGTAGAGATTCGTTTAGAAGTTGAAGCCATGCGCCTTGAAAAAGAAGAAGGCAAATAATGTTACAAAACACCCAAAAGACGTACGGGATAATTAGTAAATCGCTCCATTGGAGTATGGCACTAATTATTTTTGGTCTTTTAGGTGTTGGTTTTTATTTTGATGAGATTTCGTATGGTGCCAATCAGTTTGAATTGTTGTCTTTGCATAAATCATTTGGTTTATTGATTTTATGGATGGTCGCCTTGCGCATTATTTGGAATAGATTGAGCAAAAAGCCCAGCCCATTGCCCTCCCATCAAAAATGGGAACATATTTTGGCTAAAATAACGCATTTGTTTTTATATTTTGCGCTTATCGGTATGCCGTTAAGCGGATGGATAATGTCAATGAGTGGCGGATATCCTGTATCTTTTTTTGGGTTATCTGTCCCATCTTTTATAGATAAAGATTCGGATATCAATGCCTTATCATGGCAAATCCATCAAATTTTAGCTTACGCATTGGTTATTGGCATATCCCTTCATGCAAGCGGGGCATTCAAACATCATTTTATTGATAAAGATAATACATTAAAACGTATGGTGTTTAAGCCTGTTCGGCTATTTACAATTTTTATATTCTTCATTTTTGTAATTTTTATTGGTGCAATGGTTCGGTTGATTATTTTTTAAAACACAATGGCAAATTGCCCCTAGGCGTACATAAAAATATCGCGTATCATAATATTGAAATGAGAACACTTTACCATCTTTGGCTGCATCCCTATTCCCGAAAAGTTCGCGTAGTTTTAGCGGAAAAAAACTTGGAATTTGAAGGACAAATTGAAAAAATTTGGGAACGCCGTACTGAATTTTTAACAATGAATCCTGCGGGGGATGTTCCCGTCTTGGTTGAAAATGATGGAACGGTTTTATCAAATTCTCAAGTAATTTGTGAATATTTGGAAGAAGTTTATCCGACCAATAATTTACTAGGTGAAGATGCCCTTCACCGTGCGGAGACGCGGCGTATGGTGGCTTGGTTTGATGTAAAATTTAACCGTGAAGTTACAGAAAATCTTATTGGTGAAAAATTGATGAAACCAATGTTAAAATTGGGGGAGCCACATGCCCCTTCAATTCGTGCGGGGAATGCCAATATTCATTATCATTTGGATTATATTGGATTTCTTACTGAAAAACGCAAATGGTTGGCGGGGGATCATTTCTCATTGGCTGATATTGCGGCGGCATCCCATCTTTCTGCAATTGATTATATTGGTGATGTCCCTTGGGAAGAACATGCAAGTGCGGCAGAATGGTACGCCCGCGTAAAATCACGCCCAAGTTTTAAGGCGTTATTAGAAGATAAAGTCCCAGGCTTTAAACCGTCCACACATTACGAAAATGTTGATTTTTAATCTCTTTGAATAAGTATAAATTTCTATGCATTTTCCCCGTAAAAGATTATTTTGTTTTGGCTATGGCTATACTGCGGATTATTTGGGTCATGATCTACAAACAAATCATGAAGGATGGACGATCGGTGGAACCACGCGCGATAAAGAACGTCGTAATGAATTATTAGCGCGCCGTATACGCGCAAGAATATTCGATTACGAACACCCCATTGAAGATCCAAAAACATTATTTAATCGATTCTCACATCTTCTTATTTCAACCCCCCCTAATGATCAAGGTGACCCTGTTTTTAATATTCATGCTGAAGATTTAATAAATTTGAAGAATCTTAAGTGGGTTGGGTATTTATCAAGCACAAATGTTTACGGCAACCGTGATGGGGCGGAAGTAGATGAAACATCCGAAATACGCCCCACATCGCAACGGGGATCAAGGCGCGCTTTGGCTGAACGACAGTGGCTCTCATTGTATGAGCGTTATGGCGTTCCAGTTCATATTTTTCGATTATCGGGCATCTATGGCCCGGGGCGCAGTGCCCTCGATTCTTTGAGGGTTGGCACGGCGCGCCGCATTGAAAAACCAGGACATAAATTTAATCGTATTCATGTTGATGATATTATCCAAACCCTGTACCAATCTTTTAAAAATCCCAATCCAGGGTCAATTTATAATATTACGGATGATCTGCCCGCACCGAGTCATGAAACAATTGCCCAAGCGTGCAAATTATTAAATATGCCTGTGCCGCCCTTAACCCCAATTGATGAGGTCGATATGGCCCCCATTGCATTGAGCTTTTACAAAGATAACAAACATGTTTTGAACAATAAAATAAAAGAAGAATTGGGCGTGCAACTAAAATATCCAAATTACCGCGATGGATTGCAGGGGTGTTTAAATGCCGAAGAAAATTTTATTAAAAAGCAGCCAAAAATAATTTAAGTTTTAGTAACATGTCTTTAGAGGCAATTTGATTAATACCGTTGTTCCCACATCAACTGCAGATTCGATATTAATTTCACCGCCATGTATTTCGGTCAACTCTTTGGTAATGGAAAGACCCAATCCTGTACCTTCATATTCGCGGCTATAATGGTTTTCAACCTGTTCGAATGGCTCCGTAATGCATGCTAATTTGTTTGCAGGAATGCCAATGCCATTATCTTGAACCGTAATGAACGCAAAATCTTTACGATTTTCAATTGTTAACGTTACTGCATTGTTTTTATGAGAAAATTTAACTGCATTAGAAAGTAAATTTAAAATGATTTGCATGACTGCCCTACGGTCAGCAACGATATCTATCTTTTCTGAAACGGCTTGAACAATAATTTTAACATTGTCGTTCATGGCACGGCCTTCAACCATATGAACGGCTAGACGTGCAGTTTTTGTAAGGTTAAATTCTTCAAGGCTTAGTTCATATTTTCCTGCCTCAATTTTTGACATATCCAAAATATCACTGATAAGGGATAATAAATGTTCTCCACTTTTTCGGATACCTGAGATGTAATCCAAATATTTATCATTGCCAATGGGGCCTAGTAATTGGCGTTCCATCATTTCAGAAAATCCGATAACGGCATTTAAGGGGGTTCTTAACTCATGACTCATATTGGCCAAAAATTGCGTTTTGGCGGCATATGCCTTTTCAACATTTTCTTTTGCCTTAACCAAATCATTTTCGCGCATCATGGTTACGGTTACATCTTGCATAATACCATACAGCGCAATGACATCATCCTCATGATCAACACGGCAACGCCCTTCACATCGAATGTAACGGGTTTGACCATTGCGCAGATTGATACGAAAATCCATATCATAATTATTTTGCTCAATAATGGCCCGCTGGAAAACCTGCATCATGCGGCCATCATCGGCATCATGGATCATATCATTGATATCATGTAATGTTGGTTTATCACGGCCAATATCAAAGCCAAAAATTGTAAAAAGCTGCTCAGACATATTAATTTCTTCATGTCCAACAATCCATTCCCACTGTCCCATTTCTGCGATGGCTTCGGCTTCAATAATATGGGATTTATGTTCTTCTAACTCAATACGGTGATTTTCACGTTCTGTAATATTGCGGGCGATAAGATATGTCTTATCTTTATTTCTTTGCAATGCCCACATAATCCAAAGAGGTTGGTTTTTATCGTTAATCGCGCGTGTTGTAAGATGTTGCGCATTATTATTATTAAAAAAATCATTAAAAATACCTTGGTCATCACAATGCACCAAATCATGAATTCGTATGGGGGCTAAATCCCCAAATACAGTCTTAAAATTTTGATTGGTATCGCTAATCATGCCCGTATTATCACAAGTTATTTGTGCATCAAAAGACAAGGTTGAAAATGGATTTTCATTATTTGCTGAGGATTGTTCAACATATTCCAAAACGGGTTGCGCAGATAAAATAAGAATCTTTTGATGTTCGCTGACAACCCAATTTAAATTAAATGAAAAATTGGCGCCTGAATGAACAAATCGTCCAGAGAACTCCCCATTTTGTGTAATCGCCTTTGGCGTATCAAAAGTGATCAAGTCAGTAACACGTAACCCATCAACCTCGTTCTTATAGCCGCATATTTTTGAAAAGTTATCGCTGGCATAAATAATAATGCCCTCATCATTTGTTAAAAGGCGCGCTTCATTTTGGTGAATTTCTAATTCGAC
The DNA here is from genome assembly GCA_963803555.1 of uncultured Alphaproteobacteria bacterium. Classification (GTDB taxonomy): domain Bacteria; phylum Pseudomonadota; class Alphaproteobacteria; order Micavibrionales; family Micavibrionaceae. Next base: position 698,328 of record CAWDMZ010000001.1, read on the forward strand.
CCCAAAATTTCTTTTTATATCTTCAATTGAAGATTGGTTATGTTTCAAGTGTGCTAATGACATTTTATATCTGAAATGATTGAATAATCAGAATCAAATTATAACGCATAATTAAATAAGATGATATGAAAAACAAAAATAAAAAAAGCCGCTGAATAATCAACGGCTTTTTAAGGGGGAATTTAGTAGTTATTAGTATTTAACAGAACAACCATATGGCTTTGTGCTTGCAACTTTAACCTCTTCGCCTGCTTTTAAGCTAGCAAGGGCATCCGTTACATAATTTGTCGCCCCTTCAATAGATGATTGCTTAAAGCTAGAATCGCTATCAATTGCACCGGCATAGACAACATTGCCTTCTTCATTAATGACAAACATATGTGGTGTTGTTTTTGCATCATACATTTTACCAATCTCACCTGAAGGGTCCAAAATACGGGCAGTTGATTTTGCACCAACATCTTCCATAATTTTATTTGCTTCATCGGCAGATGTGGCACCTTGTTTGCCTTCGGCGGAGGATACAATGGTTAGCCAGACAACATCATTTGTGGTTGCGGCCTCTTGTAATTTTTGCATATTGCCTGATTCATAATGTTTTACAACAAATGGACATTCATGGTTTGACCATTCTAAAACAACAGTTTTACCTTTAAAGTCGCTTAATGAATGTTCAACACCCATTGTATCGGTTGCGGTAAAGTCAGGGGCAGGCTCACCAACAACAATTTCTGCCTTAGCGGTATGTGAAAAGCTGACAATTGTTGCCAGTGCCGCCATCATTAAAAATTTAAGTTTCATTATTTTTCCTTTCAAAAAAGTTTTCTATTCATCATTCGGATCTATAGTTTATTTTGTTACAATATTTTTTACAATTCTTGTTGTTAATATTTGCGGCAGAACAACTGCCTCAGGACGTTTTCCTGTCATTGGGTCGCGTGCGCCGTAATACACATATAAAGGAACACCTTGACGATCATACTGGTTCAAATATTTTGTGATTTGGGCATCTTTATTGGTCCAATCCCCTTTTAAATAGGCAACATCCAAATCTTTAAATAATGTCTTAGTACTGTTGGGTTTGAGAGCAATACGGTCGTTTACCTGACATGTAATACACCATGCGGCGGTCATATTGGTAAAAATAGGCTGATCTCCTTTTAATAAGGAAGATAATTTTTCATTTGAAAAACTTTCCCAATTTTGTGTTTCGCCTGATTCAGCAACGCTATCAACAACACCCAATTGACCCACGGTAATAAACGTACTAACCGTAAAAAAGATTGAGATGATAAGCGCCGCAACGGCAATTGTTTTGGCGATACCTGATTTTGGAATATGTCGCCCAAGCCATAAAATAAAGGCAATCGTAACCATGCCTAATAAAGCAATAAGTACAGCCATTTCACCGCCCTGACGCGCCAAAACCCAAATTAGCCAAACCGCGGTAAGGAATAAGGGAAAAGATAAAAATTGCTTAAATGTATCCATCCATGCTCCGGGGCGCGGCAATTTTGAACGGAGGGCGGGAATAAAACATAGCGCCAAATACGGCAAAGCCAACCCAAACCCAAGGGCAAGAAAAACACTCATCGCAATAATAGCGGGTTGTGTTAATGCATACCCTAATGCCACACCCATAAAGGGGGCAGTGCAGGGGGTGGCAACCAACGTTGCCAAGACCCCTGTAAAAAATGCACCTTTTGTACCGTCACCTTGAGTTTGTTTTTGACCGATATTTGAAAGCTTATTCGTGAACTCAAAAAATCCTGCCAGATTAAGTCCGATAATAAAAACAAGATAAGCAAGCGCCATAATAATCACAGGACTTTGTAATTGAAAGCCCCACCCAATTTGTGCGCCGCCTGCCTTCAACGCAAGCAATATACCACCAATAATAGCAAATGAAATCAAGATACCAAGAGTGTAGGCAATGCCATGCGCGCGGGCTTTTGATTCTTCTTCTTTATGAAGATTAACAAGACTTAATGCCTTCATCGACAGAACGGGAAATACACAAGGCATAAGATTTAAAACAATCCCACCCAAAAGCGCAAAGATAAACGCTTGTAAAAATAACCCAATGCCACCTGCATTATTTTCATTTGTTATACTATTTAATGTGGGGTTTTCTATTTCAACCGCGCTAATGCGAAAAATTTCTGTTGTGCCATCATTCTTATTGGCGTTTACAATAACATTATATTTTTCTATTTCTGCAAAATCACGTTCACCGATGTTTTGAGAGATTGAAAATCCAGTGTCTGTTTTTTTGATTTTTGCATCGGCTGTATTCTTCACCAATCCCCATTCTTCGGGAAGAATCGTGATTGATTTTACACTATCCGCATTTATAAAATCACCAGTGATATCTAAAACTAAATTTTCACCATTCGCATAAAAACCCGCATTAACATCTTGAGTGATAGGCAGTAATTCTTCCGCCGCTGCGATTTTGTCGGGTTCGGCGGGGGTTGTCCCGTTTAAGATAATTGAAACATCATAAGATTCGGGGATACAAATATCATGACAAACCAACAAATCAACGCGCGCATCCAATTGATACGGCATATCGCTGAGGTTATCAGGAACGGTTAGTGTTTGAAGAAGAGTAACAGTCCCCTCATATCCATAATTGGTCAGCGGGCCAAAGGGAATTTTTTGTGGTGTTGGCCATTCTAATTCACCAACCGAAAACCCCTCGGGTAAATCCCAAGTGATGGATGTTGCAAGGCCAGAATCACCAGGGTTTTTCCAATAGGTATGCCATTTGGGATATATAATTTGTTCCAAACCAATACAAATAGATTCGCCAGCTTGGATATTATTTGTTTTATCTGCCAAAAGACGGGTAACAACATATTGTTCAGGTTCATCCTGCGCGCCTTGTGCCCAAGCATTTTGCGGGGAAAGGATAGAAACACCAATCAGTCCAAATGTTAAAAAAACGAGAAAGGGTTTGGTTATACATTTAAACATAATTGGTATTCCTAAAAAGGGTGAAAATTAAATAGATTTATGCTTTTTCATCTAAAGATAAAACAGATGATGTCAGTTTTGCTGCAATGTCTGCCGCGCTATCATTTACAGTTAGCTTTTCAATCTCATTGCCATCATTATCCAATAAAACAACAAACCCTGTTTTCGCACCATAGGCTTGTAAGGTGGCATCAACATTATTTTCGGTTGCCATCGCTCTTGTTTTTGCAATTGTTTCTTTATTGCTAAAATCAAATTTTATGACATTAAAGCTGTCTTTATTTAAAACCGCCATAGCGTCCATCATTTTTGGTTCTAAAATTTTGCAAGAGCCACAAGTATCGGAATAAAATACAACAACATCCAATTTTTGCGCTTCTTTATCCATTTTGTCCATCATGGCATGATCATCGGCAAATGCCGCAGGCATCACGGCAATTAATGCCAAAGCCATAATTGTGAGAAGTGATTTCATAATTTTATCTTTCGTTAAATTTAATATAGGTTTAGTAAAGAAATTCGATCAAAGCACCCCAGTGGTTACAATATTAGTCAAAACCAAGCTTTTTTTGATATAATCCAAATCATCAGCAGTATATAAGAATATCTATGGCACAAAAAGATTTTAAAAAAATTGTTCGCAATATGCCCGACAACCCAGGCGCAGAAATCTTGCGTTATGGTTGGCGAAAGAAAAATATTTTATCCCTAGGTCAAGGCGAAGGCTCAGACCCCACACCCGATTTTATTATCCAAGCCGCCAATAAGGCAATGAATGAAGGTAAAACCTTTTATGGTCCAGTCTTAGGACAACCCGCCCTTCGGCGAGGGATCTCACAATATTATAAGAAAATTTTTAATGTTGATATTGCCGAAGAACAAATCTTTATCACGGGATCTGGCACAACTGCGATGCATTTATCCCTCAGCTCAATCTTAGAAGAAGGGGACGAGGTTGTCGCCGTTACCCCCATTTGGAAAAATCTATTGGGTGCGGTGCATTTGGCGCAAGCGACCACAATACAAGTACCCTTAGAAATTAATCCTGATGAAGGGTGGTTTTTAGATTTAGAAAAGCTGTTTGCCGCAATCACATCAAAAACTAAAGCCATATTAATTGTAACCCCATCAAACCCCACAGGGTGGGTACTTGATAAAGGGGACATGGTCAAAATCCTTGAATTTGCAAGAAAGAATGATATTTGGATTGTTTCGGACGAGGTTTATAACAGATCCGTTTATGATAGTAAGCACGCCCCAAGCTTTAATCAATTTACCCATAAGGATGATAAAGTATTCACCATCAACAGCTTTTCAAAAAGTTGGGCAATGACAGGCTGGCGCCTTGGGTGGCTCACAGGGCCTGCCTTTGCCGAAGATATTATTCGTGATATTGCACTATATGATAATATGGGGCCCAATACATTTGCCCAATTTGGCGGTATTGCCGCATTGGAGGAAGGCGAGGATTTTATTGCCAGTCAAATGCAAAATTGGCAAAAAAATCGGGATATTGTTGCAAAATTCTTCAAAAATCGGAATTCAATTGAGTTTTTCACACCAAAATCTACCTTTTATGCGTATTTTAAGCTTGAAAATGAACAAAACTGCCTTGATTTTGCAAAAAAGCTTATTGATGAGGGTGGTTTAAGCTTGGCACCGGGCTGTGCCTTTGGCAAAACTTCGATTGGATGGACAAGACTTTGTTTTGCTGTATCTGAAAAGAAACTTTTGGATGCTCTCTCCAGATTAGAAAAAGTGATAGGCGAATAATTATGCGTGGATATTTTGGCGTTGGGGTCGAGGGGATTAGTAAGGAAGCCAATTTAGGCAATCTTGTCCGTTCCGCCCATGCCTTTGGTGCCAGTTTCTTTTTTGTGATTCGTCCTGAAATTGATATGTATAAAATTCGTGCGTCCGACACCACGGGCGCGTTTGACCATATGCCTTTTCATATATGGGAAAGCGTGGAAACCATGGAATTGCCCCAAGGATGCCAGTTGGTTGGTATTGAATTAACCGACCAATCCATTGAATTGCCTAGTTTTCGCCACCCCACCCGTGCCGCCTACGTACTTGGCCCTGAAATGGGGGATTTATCCCCACAAATGTTGGATAAATGCGACCATATTATAAAAATACCGATGAATTTTTGTATTAATGTTGGCATTGCAGGCGCAATTACAATGTACGACCGACAGTTAAGTATGGGACGATTTGCCGAACGCCCTGTAAAATCAGGCGGGCCAGAGCTTAAAGAAACAATTTTATCAAGGCCGCATCGCCGTAAAATCAAAACAAAAAAGACTTGAAATTTAAGGGGATAATCCTTAAAAACTAAGGGAAATTATATAATTTTCGACTTTTATGTGGAATAATATACAAAGCTACAATGCTTACATGTTCTAACCTTAAATTTGCCATTATCAGGTAATAAATCATATAATCTGGAAAAATAGGAATTAAAGAATGCGTATTTTATTACACGTGCCAATATATCTATATTTTATCGTGGCTTTTGCCAGCACCGCAATGGCATCAGACCCCAAATTAATTGGCACCTATGGGGATTGGTCAGCATACAGCTTTACCGAAAATGGTAATAAAGTTTGCTATATGACCTCTCAACCTAAGACCGCCGTTGGCAATTATACCAAACGTGGCGATATTTTTGCGCTCATCACGCACCGCCCCGCCGAAGGGACAAAAAATGTCTTTAGCTATATGACGGGATATTCTTATAAACCAGACAGCAGCGTGAGCGTTAAAATCGATAACACAAATTATAACCTTTTTACACAAGGGGATACCGCATGGACGGCCGATGCGGCGGCAGATAACTCAATTACAAATGATATAAAAGCAGGATCAAAAATGGTTGTTGTTGGCACATCATCACGCGGTACAGTCACGACCGATAATTTTAGCTTGAGTGGGTCAACCAAGGCATATCAAACAATATCACAAGAATGTGGTGTCTAAATCTTATAAAAATATAAAATTGAAATATTATAAAAAGGAATAAAATAGATAAAATCGAAGATAAAATACTAATTTTGTTAATATTTGAATGACATCCTATAAATACAGTAATCAATCCTTCCTCATTCATCTAATATTTTCGCTTCATCTAAATTTGTACAAAATAATGAAAAATTTAATGTTAAATATAATTGTAACGATCAAAAATCTTTTTAAATCAATCATGCATTTTTCGTCATGGAAGTTGGGTTTCAAAAACCGTTATTTCTTTACCAAAAGAAACACATTGCGCACTCGTTATGTATCGCTTTTTGTTTTCTTTGTTTTAACTGGGTTTGCGGCATCTGCGTTCACCAATCATAATCAAACTTTGCTCAATCAATATAGCGCGCAGTTTGCAAATATTGAACCTTTGGCTGGATATAATGCAGGGGTTATCCAAGAAGATTTTTTAAAATCAAATATCCATAAAAGCTTTAATTTAGCCTCCACCATATTGGGAAAAATACCAGAAACAGAGCCATTAAATCGTGAAATTACAATTGAATCAGGTGATTCTTTGGGTGTTGTAATGGAGCGTGAGGGCGTTCCAGCGACCGAGTCGACACAAATTATTAAGGCAATGGCAGAGCATCATGACCCACGTAAAATAAAAGTGGGTCAAAAATTAATTATGAACTTTGAAAAGAACAATCAGGATTCTGTTATTTTTAAAGAAATGAAATATGACTTAGACCAAATTAAAACATTGGTTGTGGCACGTGCAGATCAAGGATTTACATCAAATATTGATGAGAAAAAAGTTGAAAAAGTAATCCATGCCAAACAAGCGCAAGTGGACGTATCTTTATATGGATCTGCCGCGAAAGCAGGAATCCCTGATGCCATCATTGCCGAAGCCATCCGCATCTATTCTTGGAATACTGATTTTCAACGTGATATCCGTCAGGACGATATTTTGGAAGTAATGTATGAAAGTTATGAAACCGAAGATGGTCATGTGGCCAAAAATGGTGACATCTTATATGCGCGTTTGTTAACCCAAGGAAAAGATATTCCCCTCTATCGTTTTGCAATGGCCGATGGCCGTGTTGATTATTTTAAACCAGATGGGATCAGCATTAAGCGTACCTTGATGAAGACTCCTATTGACGGGGCGCGTATGTCATCGGGTTTTGGTATGCGCCGCCACCCAGTGCTTGGGTATAATAAAATGCATAAAGGTGTCGATTTCGCCGCCCGTACAGGAACGCCAATTTTCGCCGCAGGTGATGGCGTGATTGAAAAAGCAGGCTGGGTCGGAGGATATGGTAAGTATGTAAAAATCCGTCATAATTCCAAATTAAAAACCGCCTACGCCCATATGAGTGAAATTAAAGTTAAAAATGGCTCTCGCGTATCTCAAGGGGATGTTATTGGATATGTTGGAACAACAGGTCGATCAACAGGTCCACATTTACATTACGAAGTTCACAAAAATGGACAGCAAGTAAACCCGCGTTCGGTTAATCTACCGACTGGGCAAGAGCTTGCTGGGGACGAGAAAAAGAATTTTCAACTGGCCATTCGTAAATTGCATCAAGAGTTTGTTGCAAAATTGGACGGCACACGCGTGGCAGGAAAACTATCTAAGAAGAAATATAATTAATTGGTTTCTTTGGATCGAACCACAAATCCAACCAGAATGAGCAAGACAAAAATCATTCCATACCAAAATATAGCATATTGTAAATGCTTGTTGCGCGGATACCATTTTTGATCTTGTAAGATTAAACCTTCATTATTTTGAATTGTTGTCGCGTACAACATAACGGGGGCTACATTCTCTAATTCAAAAAAATCTGCCATTTCGTTGATATCTGGTTTTGTCCAAATATCTAAATCGGGTCTGTTATTGGATGTGAACCTATTCCAATCGGGTTTTCTAAAAATACCAATAACGCTATCATTTTTTTGATTTAATAAATCTAAACTATTAATCTGTCCTTCTTCTACCCATCCTCGATTAACCAAAATAAACCCACCTTGGATTAAAGAATAAGGTTGGATCAGCTGCGCGCCAACTTTTCCTTCATGGGTTTTTGGCTTTAAGAAAATTTGTTTAGTATCTATAAAATTTCCTTGAACACTTCCATATAAAATCGGTGTTTTTTGATCATCTAAATCTTTTAATCTATCTACATCATAAATATTATCATTGGGATCTTTTTGATATTCGGTTTGTAAATCGGCGATAACAGCTTGCTTCCAAAGCAACCGCTGCACCTGCCAAGTACCAAGAAAGGCGAGCGTTACAACCGCCCCAAACAGAATAATAATTGTTATAAATTTTTTCATTAATCAGAATCTTTTGATTGGGTATTCCAGCTATCAGGCAAATATTTATATTGTAAAAAAATGATGTAGGATTTAATCGGCTTTAACAATCCAATGGTCAATCCGGTTAAAACAATACCCCACAAAATGGCATGAATATATAAGGCGGGGGAAAAAACAGCATCAACCCAAAGGGCAAGCGGAACAATAAAAAAGCCCAAAACAAAGATTAAAAATACGGCGGGGCCATCGGCACTATCATTTTTTGATAAATCTAGGCCACATATATCGCAGTTATCTTTTAAAGAAAGGTTTAAAAAAGATGGATATAAATTTCCCTTTTGGCATTGGGGACATTTACATTGAACCCCTTGCCAAAGCGTTTTGAGAAATTCTTCCATTATTTTTAATGGCCTACATGTTCTGCGCCCAGGCTACCCCACCAATAGATGGTCACAAATAAGAACAACCAAACAACATCCACAAAATGCCAATACCAAGCGGCAGCTTCAAATCCAAAATGGCTTTCGCGGGTAAAATGTCCCTTACGCGCCCGAAGCCAGCAAACAAAAAGAAAGATTGTCCCAATTAAAACATGAAATCCATGAAACCCTGTCGCCATATAAAAGGTGGAGGCATAAACCCCATCGGTAAAGCCAAATTTGGCATGATTATATTCAAACACTTGAAAGAAAAGAAAGATAACACCCAAACCAACGGTAATGCCCAATGCTTTAATAAATTCCTTTTGGTGTCCTTCCATTATGGAATGGTGTGCCCATGTCGCCGTACATCCCGATAAAAGAAGGATTAAGGTCATCATAAGCGGTAAATCAAGCGCAGGGATGACTTCAATTTGTGGAGGCGGCCACTGACCCGCGGTATATTCCAATCGACCCACCAAATTCTCTTGATCTGCATAAAGACTGGCATCAAAAAATGCCCAGAAAAACGCCACAAAAAACATGACTTCTGATGCAATAAACAATAACATCCCATAACGAAGGCCAATTTTGGCAATAGGCGTATGGATTTTCTCTACAAATGCTTCATAAACAATATCCTTCCACCAAAAAAACATACAAGCACTCACAGCCAAAAAACCCAAAATCAAACCAGGCCATCCAAGGCCAAATTCACCAATCTTTACCTCATGCATATAAAGCACTGCACCAATGGCCAATAACATACCCGCAAAGGATGATGCAAACGGCCAAATGCTGGGGCGGACAATATGATAAGGGTGCGGTTTACCAGTGGTGTCGTATTGAGGGGAGGCTGACATTTTATTTTCCTAAAAAATACTTTTTATAATTATTTTGCGCAATAGTTATACCGCTATTCTTCTTTATTGTAAAACGCTTCCATCGCCTCATCAAGGGCTTTGGAGTCTGCTTTAAAAAAACTATAAGACAATGTGATTGTTTTAACATCATTCATATTTTCATCTTCGGCAATCGAAGGGTCAATATAAAACACCACAGGCATATTCATTTTTTGATTGGGCGTTAGAACTTGGTGATCAAAGCAAAAACATTGGGTTTTATGAAAATATTTTCCTGCCTTAGGTGGGGTTACGTTATAAACGGCTGTTCCTGCAACGGGTTCATCATCATTGTTTTGGGCAATAAAATTAATTAATTTTTGCTCCCCAATTTTCATGGTCAGCTTTTTATCCTCGGATTTGAAATCCCAATTAAGGTTTTTATTGGTATCGGTGTTAAAATATACAGTCATATTGCGATCCAAAATTTCTTCTGCCTTGGGCGCGCTTTGTGATACCTGCGTTGTACCGCCAAATCCCGTAATACGGCAAAAGGCATCATAAAGGGGGACAGACGCAAACGCTAATCCAATCATTCCCGCTACGGCAATCAAAACCGCTAATAATGTTTTTGTGTTTCTATCCATATCTAAACTCCGCTTTTTCGTTCAATGGCAAGGGGGTTAAAACTTTGCTGTGTTGGCATTACTTCCATGGTATTAATATTTACATGGGGTGGTAAACATGCGGTCCAAAAAACACTCTCCGCAATATCTTCGGCGGTAAGAGGGATTGTATTGGCATAAACCGCATTGGCCTTTTTTGCATCGCCTTTAAATCGGTTGAGGGAGAAGGGCGTTTCTGCAATGCCAGGTTCGATATTACTAACCCGTACATTTGTTTCCACCAAATCGGCACGCAAACTAAGTGAGAATTGCTTTACAAAGGCCTTCACCGCGCAATAAACATGACCACCGGGGTATGGCCAATTTCCCGCGATGGAACCAATATTAATAATATGCCCTTTTTTATTGGCAGTCATAAGAGGCAGAATTTGACGTGTAATTTGGATAAGGGATGTATTATTCATTACAATCATATTTTCAAGATCGTCTAAATCAGCCTCTTGAAATTTATCAAGGCCAAGCGCTCCACCCGCGTTGTTGATCAACAAATCAATATTTTTAAAATCATTTGGAATGGCATCAATCGCCTCTAAAATCTCATTTTTATTTGTAATATCAAAAATTATAGGATGGATTTCAGCGTTATTATCAACACAGAGTTTGTCCAATTTCTCCGCATCACGACCATGCAGAATTAATTTTGATCCTGCCGCGGCAAAACGCTTTGCCATGGCCACGCCAAAACCACCAGTTGCACCAGTAATAAATACGACAGAAGGGGTATAATTAGGATAGGACAAAATCGTTAGCTCATATTTCCAATTTTAATCATGGTGACTGCCCAAATAATCACAACAAATGCGGCAATAATCGCTAATATTGTCCAGTTTTTATTTTTCTTATTTTGCATATTTTTTTTTGGAAGATTACTATTGTTTGTCTTAGTCATAATATTACCTTATCTAAAATGAGGGTGAGGAAGATAGCAAATAAATAAAATACGGAATAGGCAAACATCAATTTTGCACTTTTAAGGGTAGAATCACGCAATGTTTTCACTGCTGTAAAAACAAAAAATGCTGATAATAATCCTGCCCCAATTAAATAAACCATTCCCGAAAACCCAAGGAAATAAGGACTTATTGCGATGGGTAATAAAATAAGCGTATAGATCAGCATTTGAATTTTTGTATATCTCTCCCCATGGGTGACGGGCATCATGGGAATTTTGGCGCGGGTATAATCGTCACTCATAAATAACGCGAGTGCCCAAAAATGTGGCGGTGTCCAAAAGAAAATAATCGCAAAAAGGGAGAGGGAGACAAGCGTAATATCCCCCGTTACCGCCGCCCACCCAACCATGGGGGGAAATGCCCCTGCCGCACCACCAATAACAATATTTTGCGGGGTGGAGCGTTTGAGCATCATGGTATAAATCACCACATAAAAGAAATTGGCAAACGCAAGGATTCCTGCCGCCATCCAATTTAATGCAATGCCCATTAACATCACGGATAAAACGGATAAAATTATACCAAAACTTAATGCCTCATCAGGGTGGATCAGGGATTTGGGTAGGGCGCGTTCCTTTGTACGGTTCATCACCGCGTCAATATCGCGATCATACCACATGTTAATTGCCCCTGCCGCGCCTGCATTGATGGCCAAACACAACATTGCCACTGCAATTAAAAGAGGGTGCAGATCAAACGCCCCTGGCGCCACCAATAAGCCAGCAAAACCGCTAAAGATAACAAGGCTCATCACCTTTGGCTTTAGCAATGAGAAATAATCAGACACACTTGCATCTGTCATATAACTTTCGGTTTTTTTTGTCTGCTCGACCATAGATGTTTATGTATCATATAGACCCAAGGGGGAGCAAAGATTTAATGCTTTAAAATGCGTTTTTCTGTGTTCGCATCTATTGCTTCGCAACTTGTATTAGTTTCTTTAATCGCATCAAAAAATTTACTTTTATCTGTATCATCAATAAACTCAAACCCCATTAACGCCCTCCCGATGGCTTCACCTGAATAGGCATAGTTAAAATAACAAATATTTGCCGTTGCCTGATATTTTGCGTAAAAAATCACGCAATGCACCTTTTCGTTCGGGGAATTGAACATTCATAAAGACTGGGTTTACAAAAGTGGATGGATTGTAATTAATAATTTTATATCGAATATCTGCATCGCTAGTTATATTTGAAAATTCTAAGTTATCTTGGGCTAAACTATCTTCTAAGCCAGCAAAATCTTCGCCTTGCCCATCTATGGCAATGGTTTGCCATGCATCACTTTTATCGATTTTACCATACATAAATTCGGATACATTTAAATTTTGAAAATGCTTTTCCAATATTTTTAAAAGTGCGCCTTTGCCCTCTGGCATTTTAATTCGGTAATAGCGGCGCGTATTATTCCCCACGGCAGATTTTCTGGGCGATCATGGATAATTTACTAAAATCCATATTCGCCCCACAAATAATAGACAGGACTTTCTTACCTTTTAACGCATTGTGGTTTTGGTCGGCGTATTCTTTTATCCCTGCAACCCCCATTGCCCCTGATGGTTCGGGAATAAGGCGGATAGAATCCCATAATTGGCGCATGGCAGCCGATACATTTTCATTCGATACCGTTATAAATTCATCAATAAAATTCTGGCAAAGCTGAAACGTTAAATCACCAGGGCGCGTTACGGCTGTCCCATCACAAAATGTATCAACGGTCTCAAGCGTTACAGGGTGACCCTGCTTTAACCGACGCCTTCATTGATGCCTGATCAATGCCCTCAACACCAATTATTTTAATATCAGGCCATTGGTTTTAAGCATCGCGGCGGTTGCGCCCGCCATACCCCCGCCACCAATTTGTAAGAAAGGCATAATCAAATGGCGTGTCCGCAATCCTTAATAATTTCATCGGCAATCATGGCTTGACCCGCCATGGTATACATATCATCAAATGGATGTATGTAGGTATAGCCATGTTTTCGAACATACTCCTTTGCGGCATCGCCTGCTTGGTTATACGTATCACCGGTTAAGATAAGCTCTACATATTCACCGCCATGGTGCTCACCGCTTTTTGTTTCATAATCGGCGCGGCCAACGGCATAAAGATTTTGGCTTGTATCTTTAATTTTCTTGCGGCAAGGGCAACGCCTTGAGCATGGTTTCCTGCGCTGGCGGCGACAATAGTATGACATCCTGTATTTTTATGATGGTTGAGAACAGCATTATATCCACCGCGCCATTTATAGGCTTTAATAGGTCCTAAATCTTCACGTTTGATGTAAAGGTTAAAATCTTCTCCATTAAGTTGTACGTGTTCTAAGGGGTCGGATCGCCTACATCATAGATAACATCACGCGCCTTTGGCACTTCGTCAAATAATCTTTTTATTACAGTCATCTGTCATGGCGATAAGAGAAACAGTTTTTTATAACATCACGCAAGAAAAAAGCCCCTCTTAATGAGAAGGGCTTTTTAAAATCATAATTCAATCCTATTTCACTTTAGGTTGAATTTCAAACTGGTGGAATGGTGGGGGATGATGAAACTGTCCATTCAAATGTCATGGTTTGTGGTTCAACATTCCAATAATTGGCACCAACTTTACGACCAAAGAAGGCGTGTAGAACACAAGAACCAAGAACATTAACACACTAAACCCTGTAAGATAGGCACCCATCGTGGAAATGTAATTCCACAAATGCATACCGTAATCTTGGGAGATAATCCATTGAATTTTGGTAATCGGGTTTACAAACACACCTTGTAATTCTTCAGGCGGGATTGGCGCAGGATAATCCACATAACGACGAGGCATTCCTTGCAGCCCTACAAAATGTTGTGGGAAGAACACAAGGTTCACACCAATAAAGGTAACCAAGAAATGGATTTTACCAAAAGTCTCAGGATACTGACGGCCTGACATTTTACCAATCCAATAATAAAATCCTGCAAATAATGCAAATACTGCCCCAAGGGATAGAACGTAATGGAAGTGCGCCACAACATAATAGGTGTCATGTAAACTGGTATCCATACCTGCATTGGCCAAAACAACGCCTGTTACACCACCCACGGTGAACAAGAAGATAAAACCAATCGCCCATAACATTGGCGTTGCAAAACGGATTGATCCGCCCCACATCGTTGCAATCCATGAGAAGATTTTAATCCCCGTCGGTACGGCAATAATCAATGTTGCCGCGGTAAAGTATGCTTGGGTATTAACCGCAATACCTGTGGTATACATATGGTGTGCCCATACGATAAACCCAACAAAACCAATCGCAATCATCGCATAGACCATGCCCAAATACCCAAAAATTGGTTTCTTGGAAAAGGTTGAAACAATGTGCGATACAATACCAAAGGCAGGTAAAATCATAATGTAAACTTCAGGATGACCAAAGAACCAGAATAGATGCTGGAACAAAATCGGGTCACCACCGCCTGCAGGATCAAAGAAGCTTGTCCCAAAGTTACGGTCGGTTAACAACATTGTAATCGCACCACCCAATACAGGTAGTGAAAGCACGAGTAAGAACGCCGTGACCAGCATTGACCAAACAAATAATGGCATTTTATGCAATGTCATACCCGGTGCACGCATATTAAAGATTGTCGTGATAAAGTTTGCCGCCCCTAAAATCGAGCTTGCACCTGCCAAGTGAAGCGAGAAAATCGCCAAATCAACCGACATCCCGCTATGCCCTTGTATGCCAGAATTGGGCGGATATATCGTCCACCCCGTTCCCGCACCTGTTCCCGGGCCACCATCAACGAAGGCCGACGCCAAAAGCAACAAGAACGCAGGAACAATCAGCCAAAATGAAATATTATTTAACCGTGGAAACGCCATATCAGGCGCACCAATCATAAGCGGAACAAACCAATTCCCAAACCCACCAATAAGACCGGGCATCACGACAAAGAAAACCATAATCAGACCATGCGCGGTAATCCAAACATTCCACTCATGGCCGCTTTCGGCTAATTGAACGCCGGGGTCACCCAATTCGTGACGCATCATCATAGAAAACCATCCACCAATTAACGCGGCAAGAATGGAAAAGATGATATAAAGTGTTCCGATATCCTTGTGGTTTGTGGACATGAACCACCGTGTAAAAAATCCAGGTTTGTGATCGGCCATCTTATCGTACTCCTTCAATTACTATATTATTTAGTGCAGTGTTCATTGCATATTCAATAGGCGCAGTTTGCGTGTTATAGGCGAATTTTTCTTTTGCGGTAATCAGCCACGCTTCAAATTCTTCTTTGGTTACGGCATGAATTTCAATCGGCATATAGGCATGGTTTGTTCCACAAATTTCAGAACATTGACCAAAATAAATGCCAGGTTTATCAATATTCACCCATGTCTCATTCAAACGCCCAGGCACAGCGTCTTTTTTAAACCCAAATGGGGGGACGGTAAATGAGTGAAGCACATCTGCCGCCGTTACAATAAAACGAATTGTCGTATCAATGGGTAAGACCACTGGATTATCAGTGGAAAGCAAGCGCACTTGATTTTTTGACACATCAATTTCATCTTCGGGAATCATATATGAGAGGAAGTTAATATTATCATGATCCACATACTCATACCCCCAATACCATTGGTATCCTGTGACCTTTACGGTCATTTCGGGGTCTTCAACACGCTCTAAATAATATAGCATTTTGAAGGAGGGAATGGCGATGATAATAAGAATAAGAACAGGAATCGCAGTCCATAAAACTTCAATCAAAACATTATGCGTTGTTTTGGATGGGACAGGATTACTTTTTCTATTATACCGAATGGCCACCCACGCCAACAATATCATAACAAAAACTACAATCCCTGTAATTATCCACATTAATAAATTATTGTGAAAATCAACAATACGTTCCATTCGCGAACTGGCAGGTTCCATTAATCCCATCTGTGTGGGGGCGGGTAAAACAATGTTTGCTTCTGTCTGTGATAAAGGCTCAGCAGTGTCTTGTGCGATTGTATCTGTAGATATAATGCAAACGGCAAGGAGGGTCAGTAAGAGTAGATTAATTTTTTTCATAAAGAAGTATGTCCTAGATATTTTATATGTCGATATTTAAATCACTTATAGTATAAATTTTTTCCTCCCTTACTTACAGATTTAATTTTATAATTTAAAGTGAAAAGAACAAAAAACGGAACAATACAATGATTATTTCACTATATGCAGGAATTTTGGCCCTTATTTATGTTGCGTTAAGCTTCTATGTCATTCGGGGACGATTTAAAAACCGCGTTAGTTTGGGTGATAATAATAATGTCGATATGCAAAAACGCATTCGCGCCCATGGTAATTTTATTGAATATATCCCTCTTGCCCTCTTCCTCGTCTTCTTGATGGAGGTGTTGGAGGCAAATGCTCTGTTTATCCATATCTTATGCATTACCCTTATTATTGGCAGAACGGTGCATATTTTTGGTTTATTGAACAAGGATGGCGCATCCATTGCGCGCGCAGGCGGTATGATTTTGACCTTTATCGTCATTATAATTGCTGCGATTTATAATATCTTTGGCTATTTATAATTAGATTAACAGGATAAGTGCTTTTATCGCTGCGGTTTCGCACCGCAAAATTGTTTTGCCTAAATCAATGGCTTGCATTGATGATGCAATTAATTTTTTCTCCTCATCTGTGAATCCCCCTTCGGGGCCAATAAGGAATGACATATTATTTTGTGGCGCGGGTTCAAATGGTTTTGATTCATCAAACCTTTCCAAACACGCAAAATTTTCACCCTCAAAACTATCTTTTGATAAAAATGAATTTAATTTTAATATTGGGTTAAGAATGGGAATGGTAAAACGTTCACATTGTTCGGATGCTTCAAATATTTGTGCAGTCATGCGATCTTCATTTATCTTACGCACTTCGGTGTTTTGAAATAAAACAGGTTGAAATTCGGTTACGCCCAATTCAACCATTTTTTCAATCATCCAATCCATGCGGTTTTTCTTGATCGGGGAAAAAACAAATCGGATAATCCGATTTTCAATTGGCTGTGGTTTAAGTTGTTTTTTTAAATCAACCAAAACTGATTTTTTTGAAAATTTTACAATTTGCCCTAGCCATTCACCATTTTGACCATCAAAAACCCGAATGTCATCGCCTGCTGATCGGCGCATGACATTTTTTAAATAATGGCTTTGATTTTGGT
Source organism: uncultured Alphaproteobacteria bacterium (assembly GCA_963803555.1). GTDB lineage: Bacteria > Pseudomonadota > Alphaproteobacteria > Micavibrionales > Micavibrionaceae. The sequence goes on from CAWDMZ010000001.1 coordinate 715,714, forward strand.
TAAGACAAATGGTTTCTTTGTCTTTTAAATTTTCTGCGCTAAACAGGCGGGGTAATTTGAAATAGTTTTTATCACTCATTGAGCATATTATAATCACATGACCCATACAGATATCAAGAGAGAAGGATGGATTGCCCATTTACCGCAAAATTGGCAACCCTTTGCCATTTTGATGCGGCTTGATCGTTCAATCGGTTGGTGGCTGTTACTTCTGCCGTCTTTATGGGGCATTGCACTGGCGGTGAATAGCCCGATAAAATTAGGGGTAGAGCATCTTTTTCTTATTATTTTATTTTTTATCGGCGCAATTTTAATGCGGGGGGCGGGGTGTATTATCAATGATTTATGGGATAGGGATTTGGATAAGCAAGTTTCCCGCACCCAATCAAGACCCATCGCAAGCGGCGAGGTTAGTATCCCAAAGGCATTTATATTTTTGGCAGGTTTGCTCATGCTCTCATTGATAATTCTTTTGCAGTTGCCATTAATAACAATATGGCTTGGATTATTTGCTGTGTTTTTAGTCATCATATATCCCCTGATGAAACGCATAATATGGTGGCCGCAGGCATTTTTAGGAATCACTTTTAATTTTGGCGCCTTAATGGGGTTTAGTGCGGTGACACAAACACTGTCCATCCAAGCATTCACAATATATGCCGCAGGGATATTTTGGACATTGGGATATGACACAATCTATGCATTGCAGGATAAGGAAGATGATGCGCTGGTTGGTATCAAATCAACTGCGCGCTTCTTTGGGCAAAATGTCAGAAAGGCGGTGGGTGTTTTTTATATGGTTAGCTTTGCTTTGTTGATTATAACTTTATTTTTGGCAAATGCGGCATGGTGGGCATATTTATTAATGTCTTTGACGGTATTTTTCTTTATTCGGCAAATCCAAGATATTGATATAAATAATCCCCAAACCGCGCTTGATATTTTTAAATCAAATCGTAATTTGGGGATTGTTGTGATTTTGGTTTTTATGATTGCTTAAATGCTATCCACCATAAAGACTGCGTAATCTTTGCTCTGCAATAATCAACATTGATAAATCAAGTGTTCCTGTACGGTAAATTTCGGCAAAGAAGGGTTCAATAATTTTGGCTTTTTCACCGCGTTGATTCATCCAATCTTGCATAATTTTATGTCCTGATTTTTTGGTTTTCTTTCCCGCTATTTCTTTTTTCATATCATTTAAAATACGAATGGTTAACCCCGCCTGACAGGTATAAAGCTGATCCACCAATCCTTCGATGGCTTGGTCAGACCATTGCCCATCAATGGGCAATTGACGCGCTTTTTCACGCATCCAATCAAGGTTAAATCGATCACCCAAATTAAAATAAACACTTGCCGTTGTCGGAATATCATATCCATGGTCGATTGAGATACGCACAATATCACACGCCGATCCCAAAACAGGCATAAGGGAGATGTCACGCGCCAAATTATGGGGTAATCCCTCGCTAGTGCCTGTACGCACAATGGCATCAATTTTTGCACGCAGGCGGTCGGGAATAACATCATTCAATGTTTCTTTAACGGTTTGAATACCATCTTCAAACAACATCGTATCGCGATTAATATCCAATTGACGTCCAATACGGGTTAAGAACCAAGTCACCGCGCGTTCGGTCATGCGGGTTGTTTCATTTAATGCCTTTATTTGAACCATCGCGGGGACTTTGCCATCTAAATCCTCAATCCCATTCCAGATTTCACGCAATTTGAATGCCTCACGGGTGATAATATATCCTTTGGCAACGGCGGCGCTGCTAACCCCGCATCGGTCCATACGATCACGAATAAAATCGGGACCCATACGGTTTACAATGCCGTTGGCAAGGGTGGTGGCGACAATTTCATCACGCAAGCGATGTTTTAAAATTTCATCCTCGTAATTCTTGCTCAATTTATCGGGAAAATAACGGAATAACCGTTCCTCCATTGCCTTACTGCCTGGAATATCACTGTTCAAAAATTCACGGGTATAGGCAATTTTGGCATAACTTTGCAAAACGCTTAATTCGGGGCGGGTAAGCCCTTTTCCATTTTGAATACGCTTATCAATCTCGGTCTTTTTGGGTAGGTTTTCTAAGGTACGGCTTAGACTTACTTTTTCTTTTAAGTACCGCATTAATTTACGATGGTCTGATAATTTATCGGCGGCATTATATTCCATGACACTAATACCTTGTGCCTGTTGGTAATTACCACGCAATACATGGGATGATACGGATGGTGTCATCGATTCCAATAATTTATTGCGCTTTTTATAATCCATTTTGTATTTTGATTGGCGGACAACTTCGTTTAACAAAATTTTGATATTGACCTCATAATCGGATGAGGCAACTCCCCCCGCATTATCAATATAATCTGCATTTAAACGCCCCCCATGTTGGGCAAATTCAATACGCCCCGCTTGGGTAATGGCAAGATTTGCGCCTTCGCCCAATACTTTGGCTTGGATCTCACGCGCATCAAGGCGAAGGTGATCGTTACTTTTATCCCCCACATCAAGATGGGTTTCTGATGTTGATTTAATGTATGTCCCAATCCCACCAAACCAAAGAAGGTCAGTTTTTGCGCCCAACATGGCACGCATTAATTTATTGGGCGATATCACATCTTCGGTAATATTAAATCGTTTTTTAATTTCTTCGGTTAACGGCAGGCTTTTATCTTTACGTGAATAAATGCGCCCCCCTTGGGATAGAACAGAATGATCATACGCATCCCACCCTTTGACATTTTCAAACAATCTTTTGCGCTCGGCAAATGATTTTGCGGTATCGGGGTTTGGGTCACAAAAAATATGTAAGTGATTAAAAGCCCCGACCAAACGAATATGTTCGGACAACAGCATTCCATTCCCAAATACATCACCGCCCATATCCCCCACACCAATAACATCAAAATCTTGAGTTTGGGTATCGTGGTTTAATTCACGGAAATGGCGTTTCACCGATTCCCATGCGCCTTTGGCAGTAATGCCCATTACCTTATGGTCATATCCAACCGACCCACCAGACGCAAATGCATCCCCCAGCCAAAATCCATATTCTTCGGCCAAACCATTGGCGATATCGGAAAATGTTGCCGTCCCTTTATCGGCGGCTACAACAAAATAGGGGTCATCTTCATCATATCGAATAACATCTGTTGGTGGTATAACTTTTGTCCCCTTACGGTTATCTGTTATATCCAAAAGGCCACGGATAAATATTTTATAACATTCAATCCCTTCATTCAGATAATCTTGTCTATCGCCCGATGTGGGTGGGTTTTTAACAACAAATCCACCCTTTGCCCCCATGGGGACGATAACGGCATTTTTAACCTGTTGTGCCTTCATTAATCCTAATACTTCAGTACGGAAATCTTCGTGACGGTCAGACCAACGTAAACCCCCACGGGCAATTTTATCGCCCCGTAAATGCACCCCTTCAACCCGTGCGGAATACACAAATATTTCGCGATATGGTTTTGGCTGTGGCAGTTCTTCAATTTTTGAGCTGTCTAATTTAATAGACAAATGCGCTTTATGATTGCCATTTTCATCCAATTGATAAAAATTAGTTCTCAATGTTGCAGTAATTAAACCCGTCAGGCTTCTAAAAACGCGATCATGGTCAAGCGCGCTTACCTTATCCAATGATTTAAAAATCGTATCAACGCGCTTTTGTTTCTGGGTTTTTGATAAAGGCTTGGTTTTTACATTAAACGCATCTTTAAAATAGGTCACCAAACTTTGTGCAATATCCGGGTAGGTGGTAATCGCACTTTCCATGTATGGCAAGCTGTAGGCGATGCCTGTTTGGCGTAGATAATGTAAATAGGTGCGAAGGATTGTAATATCTTCCCATGGCATTTCGGCATAAAATGACAACATATTAAGCGCGTCATTCTCTAACTTCACATTCCAAATTTTCTTAAAAACATCCTCGAATGATTGCTTTGCCCCATTGATATCTACATCAGGTAAACTGTCGCGGGTTTCAAGTAAGAAGTCGTGGATCCAAACTGTTCCATCATAATGAACAGGGGAAATTTCAGATGGAAATTCGGTAATCACATCCAATCCCGTATTCTCCAAAATTGGTAGTACATCGGATAGGGCAAGGGGATTATTCGCGCGATATAATTTAAGGCGAATTTCTAATTTTCCTGCTTTTTCTTCTTCATATAATTCAATATCAATATCATTTTGCGCAATCACATTTTCAATTTTTTGAATATCTAATACTGCCTGAACAGGCGCGTAATTTTCGGTATATTCAACGGGGAATGCCTTGGCATAATTATCTATAAGAAATGCAGAATGTTCGGTATTGATGATATTATCTTCAATCGATTCCGTTAATCGGTCTGACCAGTTTTGTGCCGCCCTGATTAATTTATTTTCAAGTGTATCATTATTAAATTTTGGTACTTTTTCTTGTGCATTCACATCAATTAAAAACAACACGCGTGACAGCGGAGCATCATCTTGCAATACTTTAAAACTGGTACATTTTCCGCCTAGCGTTTCTTCCAATATATTTTGAAATTTTAAACGTAATTTGGTTTCAAACCGTTCGCGTGGCACATAAACAAGACATGAAATATAACGTCCAAAGGGGTCTGGGCGCGTATAAAGCGCGATTTGTGGTTTTTCTTGTAGGCGTAGAATGCTTATCGCGTGATCATATAAAAGATTTTCTGGCATTTGCAAAATTTCATCGCGGGGATATTTTTCCAAAACGTGGCGAATGGCCTTACGATTATGGGAGGCATGCTCAAAATTTGTTTTTTCAACAACATGGTTCACCTTCATGCGTAGATATGGAATATCTTCAACACTGCGGGAATATGTTACGGCGGTGAACAAACCGATAAATAAAATTTCACCAATGACCTCGCCCTTATCATTATATTTTTTAATGGTAATGGCATCCAATGGCACACGGCGATGGACGGTTGATCGTTTATTTACCTTTGATATGGTCAGCGGGCTTTGTATTGTACGCAAATTTTGCTGCTTATCCGTCAGGCTAAGGCGTGCCTCGTTTATATAAACAGGTTGGCGCTCATCCGCCAAAAGGCCAAGGCTTGAATCCTTAACAATTTTGCTTTTAATACCGTTTTTACCATGGTGAAATTTATATTCACGATACCCAAGAAATGTAAAATTATTGTCATGAAGATAATCTAAAAACGCTTCATATTCATCAATAAGCTTTTTCTTAAATTTTGAAGGGGCAGATTTTAGGACTTCTTTTGTAGGAACAACTTTTTCGCGCATTTGTAGCCAATCTTGATTGGAAAGACGCACATCATTTAAAATATCTTTTAAACTATTTTGTAAATCAGCAATTTGGGTTTGGCCAATGGCGCGGTTAATTTCAATATGAATATGCGATTGCGCCTTTGTGGTATCTTTACGTTCTGCATAGATGGCGGTAACAGCATTTTTCTTATCTGTTTCAACATGTAAAATGGGATGAAGGAATACATTAATATGATATCCGCGTGCAATAATTTCGGCCACAACAGAATCCACTAAAAATGCCATATCATCATTTATAATATCAATAATTGTGCAGCTTGAATCCCATCCATTTTTCTTAACTGTTGGGGTGTAAACCAAAACTTTGGCATTTGATCCATATTTACGGTTTAATGAAATATCCAAATGTGTTTTGCCCGCATGATTGATATGCTCGGGGCGCATTAATTTAACATCCTCATCAGGGACATTTTTATAAAAGATATTAAGAAACGATTTTAACGTAGGACTAGTTTTTGCCATGAATAGTGATTCTCTAAAATGAATTATAACGGTCTCAAATAATAGGGATATTTATAAATTCCGACAAGGATGATTTGTAATGAAAATTCATATTTAAGCGTTTTAGGGGGAGTGAAGGCAAAGATTTATTGCGCAACCACATCCATCACAATCCGTTTGCCCGACCCTGAATTTGATGGCAACACCGCTTTATATCCAATTTTGGCGTTCTTCTTTAATTGAATAATTAAAAGATTACCCGTGTCTGATTTTTCGACACTGTAGGAAGAAATAATAGATGATTTTGGAAAGTTTTTTGTGGTTGCCGCTGTCCATAATGTATTAGGCAGGTCAACAACCATCACATTTTCATTATTATCAATATCAACCGTATAGGCGGCATTGGCATTTGTATCCAAAACCAATCTGGATTTACCTGGATGTTCTCCACTTCTTACATCGTAAATTGTTGCCATTCCCCCTTGTACGGGTGGGGCAGATTTACGTTGATAAGATGATTTTTTTGATGTTGATGCCTTTACCGTTGGTGCGGCCACTGGTGTTTGCACGATTACAGGGGCAGGTGCGTTATTGCTGGTCATGCGCGATGGCTCTGCTGATAAATCGCGCAATTCACCAATTAATTCTTGAATATCACTTTCAATCGCCATTAAACGTCGGATAGAGGGCTGAACCGTGTCAAAATCATTACGCAACGATTGAACAGATCGTTCAAGCCTATCAAGACGTTCGTTATCTGTACGTAAAGAATTGGCAAACATATTTTTATTACTAGCCATATTGGATAATTGATCTGGCGTTCCTGTCGCAACAGCAACAACATTGGGCTGGGCAACGGTATTTTCTTGAACAACAATTTTCTTACCAGACCCACCAAGTAAAGGGGGAAGAGATGTGTCACCACAACCGCTAAGGATTAAGACAGAAAGCATGGCGAACCCCACGCGTTTTTTTAAAAACGTAGGAATAATTAAATTTATTCATTTTATTCTTATTTATATGCATGCATGGTCTGCCAGAAATGAACTTACCTTATCATAAGTAAGGCTTTCATTAGGCCATGGCAAAAGTCGCGCAAAAAAAGAAATTAGTTTTCAACAAGTTATTTATTATTTATCCACATAGTTATCGACTTGTAACCTATTGAAATCCTTAACCCATGGCATTTTACCCCAATTTTCTATTGCGCCATTATGCCGACCAATAATTTCCTGGTTTGACGATACCAAAAAACTTTCGGGTAATCGGGTTGTATTAAAAATTGATTTTGCAATTTTCCAATCGGGGTCTTGTGCGATATGAACATTATTTGGCACTTGAACCTTTGTACGATCAAAAAAGGCCTGAATTTTTTCGGGGGAATCTTGTACCGCAACGGCAATAATTTGAACGCTATCCTTATTTTCCTTTGCCATTTTAAATAGACTGGGGATTTCTACTAGACAAGGGGCGCACCATGTTGCCCAAAAATGAATAATAACCGCACCATGGTCAAAATTATTAAGGAAAATATTTTTATTCTCCAACAAATCAAATTCAATATTGGGCAAGGTTTGATATTGCGTTTGCATGGTTGTTTTTTTGTCTAAAAAAAATGTAGTGGCAACGCCCCCAATTATGATGATGGTAATAATTATAATATTTATCTTCATACTTTTGCTCTGCGATGAAAAAATAGTAGATAGGAAATGATAAGCACCTCTGCGCTACAAAATAAACCCAAGCCCAAGGCAATACCAGAAACAAAGCCATAAGAATGCAATCCAACACTTAATAAATTCACCCCAAACCACGCAAGCGCTACAATAACCGATAAAAATGCAATACCCGCCATGTAAAATTTAATGGGTAAATCATGGGTAATTTTTCCATGCAACAACCATATAATCCATAAGATGATAAGCATCGCGCCATTTTCCTTGGGATCCCATCCCCAAAATCGCCCCCATGATTGATCCGCCCATAACCCACCCAATACGGTACCCACCGTTACAAATAATAATGAAAGAATGGCCAGAACATTTAAATTTTTATAAGGAGCCAATTTCTTATTATAATCTTGCCGCCACATGATGATATGGGCATATAATGCCGTCAAGATACAAAACGCATATCCCGCCGTAACAATGATCACATGGGTGGCAAGCCAGAAGTCTGTATTTAAAACCGCGACAAGGGGGCTAAAACTATCCACCCCAACAAACGATGTTGCCGTGGGTAACAATATAATTCCCGAAATACTGCCGATAAATAAGGCGGTTTTATCAATTTTTTTAAGGGCGAATATCAAACTGCCAATTGCGGTAATCATACAAACAAATAAAATTGATTCATATAACGTCCCCACGGGTGGACGGTTTGAAATAATGATACGCATGACAATATCAATTGTAATCGCAACGCTACCTAACCCTAAAAATAATGTAGATATTTTTTCAAAATTTAATCTTCTTACTACGCCTGACAGCATAAGAAAAATAAAACATGATATAAAAAAGATAAATGACCAAAAGGTGAGATTAAAATCATTATATTTCTTTTCCAATAAAACCGTAAAATCAGATTGATTATTATGAATATCTTTTATCGCATCTTGCCACTTATCATCATCACCCGCACGATAGGCAAGTGCCATTGAATGCCAATTTTCAATCATCGCCTCAGCATTTTTATCCTTAACCTCGCCCAACAAAACTTGCCAAATTGTAGAATAAGGCTGCTTTAAATTTTGTGTTGGGATCACTTTAAAGTAAATATTATTGCCCCCTGCGGCACGGATAATTTTTAATTCGGTATATTTATCGGCCGCATCATCTTTGTAATATTCAAAATACGATTTTTTATCTTCTTCGCCTTGAATATTAAGGGGGATAAGCGCGGTCATGCTGCGCAATAATTGATTATATACCCCATAATTATCATGCAAGGAAAGCAGGTTCGCCTGCTCAATTGACAAATCTTTAAAAGGAATGAGGCGTAATTTATCAATCGTTTCTTTATTATCATTAATAATCTTACTTACCACTGTAAAATCATAGCGTTGTTTTTTATCCAACCCAAAATTTTGGGCATCCTTTATTTTAAAAATAGGATTAAATATTGCCTCCTCAGGCAGGAACAAAGTGTGTGCCAACCATTGATTATGATCAATTTCATTCGCAGATCGCGCGCCAGATATTTGTTCCAAAATAATGGCAGAAAAACTATCAATTGGTTTTACGCGCCCATCATGTAGAACAGAAATTCCAGACCATTCATTAAAAGAATTTATGGTATCTTGCGCACGAACATTCTTTACAAAAATGCAATTTGTAAAAAACAACAAAGACATAAGGGCAAGAACAAATTTATGCATATTCCGCCTCCTTTTTACGTTGTTTCTCAACCGATTTATTGCGCCGCACTGTACGGCTAATTAAATGCATAAACAGTCCCAAAAATATTAAGAATGAAGAAATATAGGGGAATAAGCGTCCTGAATTTTGAACAACATTAATCACTGTTGTTTCAACCCCATCCCGTTGATCAAATGAAGATTGAAAAAAACTGTACCCTTTGTACCGATAGGGTTTATTCATCTGAATTTTAACAGGCCACGACACATCATTCTCATTAAATGTTAATTGGGAGATATAATCTGCCGCCTTGGTTGTTCCTGCGTAATCAATTTTCTCAAAATTTTCTAACGCAATGGAAAAAGGCAAGGGCGTTTTGTCACGCTCAATTTTAATGTCAAAATTTTTGTAGGGTTTTGGCTGTTTAACATCCTCCAAAACAATATATTCACCAATAATTTTATTTCGCTCTTTTTCTAAAATTCTAAACGTCATCCCAGAAAAATTTTCTTCTTTATTTAATTCAGACTTCTGCGGGGTAATTTCAATCTCCGCTGCTAAATTCTTACGCAATTCAATTTTTTTAGGGATGGGATTAATCGCACAATTATCACATGTATTTTTGATAGAAATTGTAAAGGGTAAGACTTCATCATCCACCTCAAACCCCTTGGTAAAATCATCAAATGGAATGCTGACTAATTTTTTATCATCTTCATATATAAAAACGGTGCGTTTATAATAATCGGAAAAATAGGCGCGTTCTTCCCCTTCGGGAATAATAATAAACCCTTCTTGGGTATTTAAGATGGTAATAAATCCCCCAATTAAAAGCATAAGCGACCCCAGATGACTAACAATAATTCCTGATCGTTTCCATGACCACGGGCTATAAAATAAAAATTTCACAGCCAATGAAAATGTAATGAGGGCAAGGGCAACCCCACCACCGGGCAGGGGAATAACACCAAACCAAACAACAAAACTATAAAGGTAAATCTGAACAGAGTCATAAAGACCAATATTCTTTTGCTCAACCGTTGCAATGACAAGCAACAGCATAAACCATGGCATCACCCAATAGATGATATGGGGGCCTGCAATAAATTGCGCGGTTTTCTTTATCCAACTTTTAGTATTTTGAAGATAATTTTTCATTGTTATGTATGTGTTGTAAGCGTTAAGGACGCGTTTTTCAACAAAACATTCAATAAAATATAGCGACACTTATTTTGTATTAAGTCGCATGGGGAAGCGCCAATTTATGTTCTTCTTCGGGCCACAACCATGCCGCGCCACGAACCCCAGATGAATCACCGTAACGGGGGGGAACAATTTTTGTTTTAATGGTGTCGGAATCAACATATTTGCCCAAAATTTTGGGAACTATATCGTAAATTTCTTCAACATTACTCATCCCGCCACCCAAAACAATAACATCGGGGTCAATCATATTAATTACGGTGGAAAGGGCGCGGGCAAGGCGATCCGTATAACGCTCAAGCGCGAAAACAGCTTTTTTCTCTTTTTTTCGGGCATTGGCAATTATATCATGGGTGGAAAGATCGCTTTTCTCAACACGGTGATAATCCATTTTAAACCCTGTGCCCGAAATCCAAGTTTCAAGGCACCCGCGTTTACCACAAAAACAAACCTCGCCGGGGTGTTCCATCCATGCCTTATCAGTCATGGTATATTTAATGCCGCGCGATTCCTCATATTCGGATTGATTAAAATATTTCTCATTCCCCATACCCATGCGTGCCACGCGGCGCGAATAGGGAAGGGGATTATGCCCCCATTGCCCTGCAATATTATTCACCCCTGCAATCACACGTTTATTCACAACCAAACCACCACCACATCCTGTGCCTAAAATGGCACCAAATACAACTTCATACCCTTTTCCTGCGCCATCGATCGCTTCGGATACGGCAAAACAATTGGCATCATTTTCAATGCGGACTTTGCGGTTTAACGCCTTTTCTAAATCGGGGCGTAAGGCGCGGCCATTTACCCATGTGGTATTGGCATTTTTGGCAAACCCTGTATCGCGATCAACCAATCCTGTCATGCCCATTCCTACACTACATGTTCGGTTAAGGGTTTTTTCGGTTTCGTTAACCAGCTCTTGAATATCGGATACTGTTTGATCGTAATTATCCCGCGCGGTTGGAATGCGTTTGCGAAACAACTCTTTTCCATTGTCCCCCTGCAATGCAACAATCTCTGTTTTTGTGCCACCAAAATCAATTCCAATTTTTACATTCATGTCACGGCGCCTTTTTGGTCATTATTTTATGGTTATTATTTCTAAAAAACGTAATATTTCACAAATTATTGGTAAATGAAAAGAATATTTTGACTTAATCAGATTAAAATCAAGATTTTAGGGGGTTATGAATGACCAAATCGCTTAATATTCGATAATAACTTTCAATACACCCACGGCTGGTGGTTTCATAACTAGTGTGATATTCGGTCGTGGGGATTTGGATGGTTGTTCCATTCCATTGATTGTTGGTTTCCAATACCAATCGTCCCAATTCGGTTGATCCTAAATTTTTTATCTCTAACCCTTGCGCCAAAAAATATTCATCTTTGACTTGATAAGATAATCCCAAACGCTGGCATCGTAATTTAATTTCTTGTACCAGATCGGCATGAAAAATCCCACTTTTATCCCGATTGCGTAAGATTACTTTGTTCTCTTGAATGGGGGTTTTTTCACGATAGGGGCTGGTATCTAACACCAAAAGATTTTTGGTCTGAACATCATTCTCTTCAAACCATTCCTTCATATAGATCCAGCTTTTGCCGATTTCTTCCTCACATGTCAAAAGGGCTGTTCCCAAAAACCCATTTTGAAACAACACATATATAATACCAAGGGACACCACATTATCAATTTGCCCGCGAAATAAATTACCCCGCACCTCGGCATTTCGGGCGTATGATACGGGAATGTCGGGGTTATCAATCACCATCTCATCAATAGTGAAATATGATTGTCCTGTGTCGGCATCAATCTCCGCCCCCATGATAATGCCGTTATCTAAAATATGGCCTGTTTTGGGACAATACGCCAAAACATCTTCGCCAATAAAACGTTCTTTTATGGCATCAAGGGTGGTGGCAGTATACTCACTTTGATCATTATATTTTTGCTGTTTTATAATTTGGGCGGCATATCCATATCGGTCATTTCCGATACTGATTAACCCATGTCTATCGGTGTGGGCGGTGATAATATTTGATCTTGGTTTTGCACCGCTTACTTCTAACAATCCATTATGCTGCTTGACCGTTAAGCCTAATTTGGCAAAATCAGTTTTTAGGTAATCTAAGAAAAACGCTTCATGGCCAACCACGGAAGGGATTCTTAAATATTCAATTGTCTTTAAAGCAACGGTATCAAATGGCATGGCGGTTAGTGTAAATTTTATTTTTTATATTTATATCAGATAACATTTTTTGCCCCAATAGAATACGGTCATATTATAATTTACTAATTTTTAGTATGAGCTTGATTATTATAAAAAGATGAAAGACACGGTTTTAAATGCAATTTAATCTAGCACACTTAAAATAAAATATTGCGATTCCATGCGTTGGTATTGCAAGATAAATAAGTATGAATAAAAAAAACCACCAAAGAACGGTTTTATTTGCCTCGCTTTATGGCTTAATCACGGCTGTGATTTTATCAGTGGCAAAAGGATATGTGTTTTATCTTTCGGGGTCTGCGGCGGTTTTGGCAACCTTTGTCGATTCAATTGTAGATGTAATTATTTCCTGCATTTTGTTTTTTGCCCTTCGATATTCATTTAAACCTGCGGATATTGACCATCGTTATGGCCATGGAAAAATGGAGGGGGTGGCATCCTTATTCCAAGGGGCATTAATGGCAGCGGCAGGATTATTTGTCATTTTTGAATCATTAAGCCGATTTCAAGATCCCATCATTGTTACCCATCATTCGTCTGCAATGGTTGTTATTGCTGCCTCAATGATATTATCGCTGATGGTGTTATGGGTGCAAAAACGTGCGTTGAAAAAAACCAACTCATTGATATTGGAGGCTGATTTTGCGCATTACAAAACTGATATTTATCTAAACGCTAGTGTGATTTTCGCCTTGGCGTTTCATTATTATAATGGGCCAATATGGATTGACCCTTTGATGGCATTGTTAATCGCAGGGTATTTTTTCTATACCTCTTATACCATTACCTTTAAAAGCATCGATATTTTGATGGACAAAGAATTGCCCGAAAAAACCCGGCAACGCATATTTAAAATTGCCAATGATCATGAGGGGGTTTTAGGCATGCATGATTTACGCACCCGCGATTGCGGCAAACATTTTCATATCTCATTCGATGTGGAATTGGATAAAACCCTATCGTTTGAATGTGCGCACGATATTGTTCGCGCCTTGGATAACAAAATCACCGCGCAATTCCCCAATGCCGAAGTCATCATCCACATGGATCCCGAAGGTGACATTGACGATGCCCGTCATAATGAATGTATTTTACATGATTAAATGGCGCCTCTTTTACAATCACTCTTGACAAAATAAGGCGCAATGCATCATAACAATACTGCATCTAAAGATAGCGTCCTTCGGCTCACCGATTGATGGCACTTTGATAAGCGGGTGTAGCTTAGTGGTAAAGCTCCAGCCTTCCAAGCTGGCTATGAGGGTTCAATTCCCTTCACCCGCTCCAAATTCTAATAACCTTCAAAAATATTTTATGCGGATATGTTTAGTGCTTCATACGAACGCTCATCCTTTACATAGGCGTAAGCTTTGCTTGCGCTGGGTTCGATTCCCTTCACCCGCTCCAAATTCTTACTCTTTTCATCAAATGATGTTATACTCTGGATATTGTCGTGTGAATACGCGCATCGCTTTGTGGGAGAAATCGCAAAACATTTTTTGATTTTGTAAAACTATAGATTTATTAATTTCTGGGCTTGGAACAAACTAATGGATGCCCTATTTAAAAGCATTATTTTTCAATGGGTTATAGTGTCTACCCCCCTCCTATTATATAAAATGCGCAATCAAACTAATGGATTTAAAATCTGTTAATCAAAAATATAAGATTTATTTCACGGCAAAAGCTTTGTTTCACAATAACTTTCTCTACTTTTATCATAAAAACCCGTTGACATTTGGTCGCAGTTTTTTTAATACAAGAGCTTAGAATTCGTGGCGGTTTTTATATGCAATGTGTATGTAGGGATCCGATGGCTAAAAACGCGAAGCTGTTTAAACCTAAAAAAGCTAAATTAATTAAAGGAGCCCTTATGTCTAAGGAAAAGTTTGAAAGAAATAAACCGCATTGTAACATTGGTACAATCGGTCACGTTGACCATGGTAAAACCACATTGACCGCAGCGATTGCTGGTCTTTATGGTAACGGTGAATCAATTGATAAAATCGACAAAGCACCAGAAGAAAAAGCTCGTGGTATCACGATTTCTACTGCGCACGTTGAATATGAAACAGAAAACCGTCACTACGCACACGTTGATTGTCCAGGTCACGCCGATTATGTGAAAAACATGATCACTGGTGCGGCACAAATGGATGGTGCAATTTTGGTGGTGAATGCTGCTGATGGTCCTATGCCTCAAACACGTGAGCACATTTTGCTTGCACGTCAGGTTGGTGTTCCTTCATTGGTTGTTTTCATGAACAAAGTTGACCAAGTTGACGATGAAGAATTGTTAGAATTGGTTGAAATGGAAATTCGTGAATTGCTATCATCATATGATTTCCCTGGCGATGATATTCCAATCATCAAAGGATCTGCTTTGGCTGCTGTTGAAGGCCGCGATGAAGCGATTGGCGCAAATGCCATTGCTGAATTGATGAAAGCTGTTGATGACTATATCCCACAGCCTGAGCGTGCGGTTGATCTTCCGTTCTTGATGCCTGTTGAAGATGTATTCTCAATTTCTGGTCGTGGTACTGTTTGTACAGGCCGTGTTGAGCAAGGTATTGTGAATGTTAACGACGAAATTGAAATCGTTGGTATTCGTGACACTCAAAAAACTGTTTGTACTGGTGTTGAAATGTTCCGTAAGCTTCTTGATTCAGGTCAAGCTGGCGATAACATTGGTGCGCTTTTACGTGGTACTAAACGTGAAGATGTTGAGCGTGGTCAGGTTCTTTGTAAGCCGGGTACAATTACACCACACACTAAATTCTTGGCTGAAGCGTACATCTTGTCTAAAGATGAAGGTGGCCGTCACACACCATTCTTTGCAAATTACCGTCCACAGTTTTACTTCCGTACAACGGACGTAACTGGTGAAGTGATTTTGCCTGAAGGTACAGAAATGGTTATGCCTGGCGATAATTGCGAAATGACTGTTCACCTTATTGCGCCAATCGCGATGGATGAAGGCTTACGTTTCGCTATCCGTGAAGGTGGCCGTACAGTTGGTGCGGGTGTTGTAGCGAAAATCGTAGAATAATTTTGAATATCTTAGGTGTGAAAACGCTCTAGGGTTCAATAAAATTTACAAATTCAAAGGCCGCTATATTTTAGCGGCCTTTTTTTACTATTTTGTTTATATGGATGGAGATTTAAAAAATATCATGTCAAATGTTTCACCTCAAAAAGATTGGTTAAAAATGTCTTTAGATGCGCGGGAAGCTGTGTATCAAGAATTAAATGGACATCTTGACAAAGCAACTGAGCCTTTAAAAACAAAAGCTTTGGCAGTTTGGAAAAAACGCTTAGGATTATCCTAAATTGATATTGACATAATTTTATTTATTTGGCACTTTGCGCTACAAATTAAATTTTTAAAAAGTAAAACTATGTCACTTCATTTTCCAAAATCAGGTAACTACTTCGTCGATATTTTTACTTCTGCCACTTTTCAAGAAGATGAGGTTAAGCTAGATGCCCCAAATGCAGATTTAATAGACCAAATTTGGTGGGATGTAATTTCTGATACAGATCACTTTTCTCCCTCGTTTCACAAACATACTGGATCAAATAAATTAGATGAAGTGAATTGGTCTAGCCTTTCTCATGCGCAACATGCCACCCCACGCGAAGTGTCTAAACTCCGATATCGTTATTATTATGATACACGGCTGCAATCTTTATTTAATGATAAAGTAGAGTTGCGTATTGAACCAAAGGGGGGGGCTTTTAAACAAGTTATAAAAATAGGAAATTGCGCTTCTGAAGAGCGTCCTGTAATGAAACGCCCTGAATATCCCGCCCAATTGAGGGCGTCACGGGCCCGAATTTCTGCAATTGATAAAAATGTAGATAAACGTCAAGAAACAATCGATTTTCTCAAAAGATCCGTGCACAAGGCAGGGGCTATAAAACCTGTTATCGCAATTGAATCGGGCAGGCGTAAACTTGAATACCACCCCGATGGAGATAAAAATGTAACAATTGAATTTGCTGCTGATATAGCGACAGGCATTAATACAAAAGGTTTTTTATGGCCGCTTTACCAAATAGAGCTTGAAATAAAAGAAAATAAGTCTGACAAAACAAACGAAGCGAATATTATTGGAAGAGCGTAGGAAACTAATGCAGAAATACCCTGAATTAGTCCCTTGTTACCAATCTAAGCCTACCCCTGGTTTTGATAATTTGGATGAGGATCGATTGTCAAAAAAGCAATGGGGCGCTCTGCCTCGGGATCATTTTATATTAAGTTAGAATAAAAAACTCTGGCTTTTTACTCTTATTTTCAGTAAAACATGAAAGTCTTATAGGGGTATAGCTCAGTTGGTAGAGCGACGGTCTCCAAAACCGTAGGCCGAGGGTTCAAATCCTTCTGCCCCTGCCACTTTCAGAGGATCGTCCCCTCCCATGGGACAAATATGGGACACTTTTTCCTAGTTTTATTTTTAAAATGCGGTTACCATTAATGTATGGGAACTATAGAAGAGCGCATTGGCGACAATAAAAATGACACAACTTACCGTGCAAGGGTAAGGATAAAAGGTACGCCGTCTCAGTCGGCTACATTTAATCGAAAATCAGATGCCAAGAAATGGATACAAAAAATAGAAACTGATATTCGTGAAGGCAGACACCTCAAACAGGCCATTTCAAAGAAATATACTATTGCAGATGTTATAGATCGTTATTTATCCATATTAGAGCAGAATAACCCTAAAAGGGCTAAAGACGTTGCAGGGTTGTTAAATTGGTGGAAAGAAGAAATTGGCTACTATTATCTGTCTGACCTGAATAAGGATATTTTCATTAGGGCGAGACAAAACTTACAGAATAAATCTAGAGTAAGAAAAACGTCTCAAAAGGGTAAGCAAAGTTTATCAAGTGGAACAATTAATAGATATTGGGTCGCTATGCAAACAGCCTTGAATACGGCTGTTAAAGAATGGGATTGGCTGATGGTTAATCCAATGTCCAATATATCCAAATTGATAGAACCAGAAGGTCGTAAGAGGTTCTTATCAGATAAAGAACGTATCGCCCTTCTTGATGCTTGCAAGACCTCTAATAACCCTTATCTGCTTACTATTGTTGTTGTTGCTTTAAGTACAGGTGCAAGGCGCAGTGAAGTGCTTACTCTAAGATGGAATCAAGTCGATTTTGCCCGTAACACTATTTATCTATTCAAAACTAAGAATAAGGAATCCAGAGCGTTATTCCTGCACAATCAAGCTTTGGAATATTTGAAAAACTTAAGGCCCGTAGGGTTTGATGAAAACGACTTAGTTTTCAAGTCGCTTAATAATCCCGATAAACCATACGAAATTAAAAAATCTTGGGAGGCAGCATTACGCAAAGCCAATATTAAAGATTTTCGTTTCCATGACCTGCGTCATAGCGCGGCATCTTATCTCGCAATGAATGGAGCAACACTCGCTGAAATTGCAGAAGTTTTAGGGCATAAAACATTAGCAATGGTTAAACGTTACGCTCACCTAAGTGAGAGTCATACGTCAAGTGTTGTAAAAAACATGAATGATAAAATATTTTCTAATAATGATGCTGATTAATTATATTTTACTTTTAAATTTAATTGAACAATCCTTTGAGCCAATCAATAAATTTATTAAATAATGTTTTTGTAATAAGAGATGAATAATATAACTCTCTTCTTTTTTCTTCACTGTTTCGTCCTAATAAGATTTGCTGTGACGTCCACTGATTAGACCACATAATTTCACCCTCTCGAATCCAGTAATGTGATTTGCACGCCAACTGCTAATTTCCTACCGACGGAGATAGTGAAGGCTTTGAACCTTTTTCTTGAAATGACCATTCTGTTGGCTTCAATGGAGTATTAACTTTTATACCGCAACCGCAAGCACATAAATGCGATGCCGTTTTATATTCTTTAGAAACATAATTTGCTATTTTTTTTAATATTTGATTAAACGACAGCATCTAAATTAGCAGAGGATTCTAGTATTGCGGTATCTAATCCCGCACCTCCAACGATTAAAGCTACAGATTCGAAATTAGCGCCACCTGATGCACCATTGGCATCAATTTCAAGATAGCTATCTGCGCCACTATCAACAAAGCGTGCAAAATCTTCAATATTATCTGTGCTAAAATTATAACCTGTGAGAATATCGCTGATGTCTAGTACATCATTTTCACCAACTGAGAAATCTTCGATACGATCTTCGGCTGCAAAGACGGCGCCAGCTTCAAACACAAATGTGTCTGCGCCATTCCCACCGAATAGAATATCTGAGCCGCCACCGCCATAGAGCATATCATCGCCATTAAGGCCGTAAAGAACATCTGAAACGTCAGTACCGTTTAACACATCAGTGTCATCAAAATCAATATTATATTTGTAAAAAACTCTACCCGTTGCAGAATTATCCCCGCTTGTGATGAGTGTGTTATTATCAATACTTAGATTGCTACCAAAACCACTATTTGCTTCAGGTTCTGGGTTATTAATTGTCTGTAACAACGCGCCTGTAGGGATATCATAAATATAAATCGAACCCGCATTTGTTGCGCCTGTATCATCGCGAAAATCAGAAACAATTAAATTATTTCCATCAATAGTGGTTCTTAATCCAAAAAGATCACTGGCTTCAGCTGTAGGGTTATTAATTGTGTGTAATAAAGTGCCTGTTGGAATATCATAAATATATATTGATCCCGCGTTTGTTGCGCCTGTATCGTCGCGATAAACAGAAACAATTAAATTATTTCCATCAATAGTGGTTCTTAATCCAAAAAAATCACCAATATCAGGTGTAGGGTTATTTATAGTATGTAATAATGCGCCTGTAGGAATATCATAAATATAAATCAATCCCGCAAATGTTGCGCCTGTATCATCCCTGTAATCACCAACAATTAAATTATTTCCATCAATAGTCGTTCTAACTCCAAAACGATCCCCCGCTTCAGGCGTAGGATTGTTAATTGTCTGTAATAATGCTCCTGTAGGAATATCATAAATATAAATCGACCCTGCATCTGATGCGCCTGTATCATCATTTGAATCGCTAACAATTAAATTATTTCCATCGATAGTCGTTCTAGATCCAAAACGATCGTCCGCTTCAGGTGTAGGGTTGTTAATTGTCTGTAATAACGCTCCTGTAGGAATATCATAAATATAAATTGACCCCGCATCTGTTGCTCCTATATTATCACTGGAAGCCCTAACAATTAAATTGGTTCCTTCGTTAGTTGTATATGCTCCAAAACGATCATCTGCTTCAGGTGTAGGGTTATTAATTGTGTGTAATAACGCTCCAGTTGAAATATTATAAATATAAATAGCCCCTGTATCTATGGCACCTGTGTCATCATTTTCAACGCCAATAATTAGATTGTTTCCGTTGATAGTTGTTCTAGATCCAAAATTATCATCTGTATCAGGTGTAGGGTTATTAATTGTATGTAACAACGCGCCTGTAGGGATGTCATAAATATAAATTGAACCCGCATTTATAGCGCCTGTATTATCCTCGTCTACGCCAACAATTAGATTGTTTCCATCAATAAATGTTATCTCTCCAAAATTATCATTTGATTCAGGTGTAGGATTATTAATTGTGTGTAAAAACGTGCCTGTCGGAATATCATAAATATATATTGACCCTGCATTTGTTGCGTTTGTATCGTCATTTGAAACGCTAACAATTAAATTATTTCCAGAAATTTTATATTGATCCCCAAACTGATCATTTACACCTGGGTTTGGATTAATAATTTCTGTAATTAAATCGCCTGATATGCTATCGAAAAGGTAAATTTTTCCAACATTGGCATCTCCTGAAACCTCAAGTCTATTATCTGCGATTATAATGATATTTCCAGCTATATCCATCCCACTACCACCAAAATTAATTTGGAGATCTGGTGTTGGAGATCTCAACGTTACTAAATCATCGGCTCCTGTAAAATCCTTAACCGTGATATCAAACGTTCGCCCGATTAGTGTCGTGGTGCCATCTGTTATATCAAATATAAAACCATCCGCGCTTGGGGTTTCATTACCGTTATGAACATAGATGACTAGATTATTATCTAAATCATCTTGGGTAAATGATGTGATAGCAACGCCCGCATTTGTCGCAAGCTCAAGCTGTCCATACAACGGGGTACTCGTCATAGTGTAAATTAAATTAGTACTTAAACTATTTAAATCTATTGTTTGAAGGATTGTATTAGAAATAGGTGCCCCCGCGGTATCCTCAACAGTTAATAGGGCAGAATTTCTGGCTAAGGTTGGCCCATTATAGGGCGACGCTATAACAGTTGGCATTGATGTTAATGCTAAAAAGCTATTCTGGTTATTAAATCGACCAAAACTAGTATTTCCAAAGCCGTCATAATTAAGCGCGCTACTGCTACGTAAGCTATTTATAAAGCTATCAAAGAATAAAAGCCCAAGGTTTTGAAACGCGCCTTGGGTGTTTTGATTGAAAAATGCCGAAAAACCTAATTCTTCTAATAAAAATGCTTGTTCTGCACTCAATATATCTTGATTGAGGGGAGAAAAATCAACAAGCTGCAAATCAATTGCGCTACCTTCAAGTTGCACTCCTACCTTGGTGTCAGGTTTGCTACCAATAAAGTTTGATTGTATATAGGGCTCAATAGCTTCTAATTCTATTAAGTCTTCATCCTGCTGATCTGTTTTTTCATTTGTATCTTCAGGTGGATTATTTGGCTGAGTAGGGGGTGCGTCTTGATTGTCACCTGCTTGGACCTCTAATTGATTGAGCAATAGGGCATTCACCGCTTCAGAATCCTCCAAAATAGTATCTTGACTATTAATAATTAATAGATTGCCCTTCGACATAAATTATCCCTCTCTTAACAATTCTATACGAATAAAGTTAATAAAAAACAAAAAAAAGCTTTAACTCCTACCAGAATGATTAAAATCATTTTATAATTATAATTATAATTATAATTATGACAGATAAAACACGATCCCCCGCCCCAACAAACAAATTAGAAAACCCCTTTCACCTCGATATCTCTGAAAAAACGAGATACTGGCTTACCGAACAGGCTATAAGTCTTATATTTACAACCTATGAATCTGGACAATGCATTGTTATTGCGCCAGGAATTGATAATAAAACCGTTATTATTGAGCGTAGATTTGATCGTCCCATGTCGATTTATTATGAAGAAAAAAACATCTGGATTTCTACGCTCAACAGTATTTGGAAAATGGAGAATGGATTAGATAAAGGGCAGAGGTTTAATGAAATGTGGGAGCGTTTATATCTTCCCAGAACATCTCATGTTACAGGCAATGTTGATATCCATGATTTGTGCGTAGATTATAAGAATGATTTATTTGCAGTCATTACTAAAAACAACTGTATCGCTCGAATTACCAATCAAAAAAAAGGAAATTTTACTACCGTTTGGACATCAAATTTTATTTCCCAAATGGTTGATGAAGACCGCTGTCATTTAAATGGTTTTTGCTTTGATGAGGAAGGTCTAGCATATGCTTCTGCGGTTGGTATATCAAATGAAAATCTTGGTTGGAAAGATAAGAGAAGTGATGGTGGTGTTATCATCAATACACGAACAAACGAAGTCATTATAGATAGTTTAAATACTTTTAATGTCCGCTATGGCCCAAAGCGGAAATTTCTACCATTAATTTTCTTTAATTAGTTAATTTATTATAAATAGTATCATGGTATTCTGATACTATAGTTATCTGTGTAATTTGTTTAAATAAATTAGAAAAGAAGAGGATTTAGGCAGTATTCCAACATATACGTTAGAAATTGAGGCTTTTGGTATTTATACCACGAATATGCCCTCCTTAGAAATATGGGAGGATGGCGTTCTTGATTTAACTCATCTTGTTTCTTCTTCTGGATCAACAATATCTGTGACCATTACTTATGGTGGGGCTCTTCCAAGTTCACTTGCATTAACATTTAATGATGGCTTTGCGGCGGCAGGCCGTACAATTGAAATTCGCTCGGTTAAAATCAATAATCAGTATGTAAATACAGGAAACTACCTATCAACAGACAGCTTAGTAAAAAACGCAAGTGCAACAGTTGATATAGTAAGTAGCTCGTTTATTTTTGATTCTTCTGATCCTGCCTTATCTGAATTCACCACAGGATCAACCCTAACATTTACGACAGGGAAATGACGCGCTTCGTGCTTTTACGGGAACAACTGATGAAATTTTCGATGCCTTGGCTGGCAGAGATGTTTTTTATTTGGGATCAGGTAATGATAAGGTTTTAGGTAATGCTGGTGATGATATTATTTACGCAGGAGCAGGAAACGACCTTATTTCTGGAGGGGATGATAACGATCGTATTTATGGTGGTGCTGGAAATGACAAACTCTATGGTGGTAATGGAGATGACAGAATTCATGGCGAAGGTGGTGATGATGAAATCCATGGTGGTGATGGTGATGATAATTTAAATGGACATGACGGTAATGATGTTATTACTGGTGGAGCGGGCGCAGATAAATTAAATGGTGGTGCTGGAATAGATTATTTATTTGGTGGAGACGATAATGATCAACTAGTCGGAGCAGATGGTGATGACACTATTGATGGTGGCGATGGTGATGATATTATTTATGGAGGCTCAGGTATTGACACCCTTAATGGCGGTGCGGGTGAAGATATAATTTCTGGTAACCTTGGTAATGATATTATTCAGGGAAATGAGGGCGATGATATTTTACATGGCAATCAGGGCAATGACGAAATATTTGGTGGCAATGATAATGATTATCTACATGGGTGGGATGGGAATGACACCTTAAATGGAGATGATGGCTCTGATGTTCTTATTGGTGGTTTAGGAGCCGATGTTTTAAATGGAGGTGATGGGAATGACTCTCTCCATGGCCATAGCCTGAACTCTAATACAATTTATACAATATTAAGAAGTAATCCTGGCGTTGTTTTTAATCCAGAACTCAAACAGTTTTTATCAATATGTCGTAGGTAGCTTAACTTATGATCAAGCCAATAATGCTGCACGAACAACTGTTTTGAATAGTATAAATGGCCATCTGATAAATATTACAAGTGCTGCTGAAAATGATTTTGCTCAAAACCTTATTACAGCCTCTGACGCATGGACTGGCGGTTCTGACAGCGGAACTGAAGGGGAGTGGGCTTGGCAAAATGGTGCCGAAGCAGGGTTACAATTTAGCAACGGTGCAGTCGCTGTAAATAATGCATACGCAAACTGGACAGGCAGTGAACCAAGCAATGCAGGGAATAGAGATCATTTTGATTTAAGTCCAGGCGGGGCATGGGAAGCTGAAGGGGCTGCTTCAACAGGAAGCTATATAATTGAGTGGGATGCAGGTCTTATGGACTATGATCTTGCAATAGATACTTTAAATGGTGGAGATGGAAACGATTTTCTTTACGGTTATGGTGGCGCAGATATTCTAAATGGTGATGCGGATAATGATATTTTATTTGGCGGGATAGGAAATGATATTCTGAATGGAGGAATAGGTAACGATACGTTATATGGGCAAGAGGATGACGATACATTAAATGGTGGTGATGGAAATGATAGCTTAGATGGTGGTGGTGGAAACGACACCATAAATGCAGGTGATGGTAATGATGTTATTTATGGCGATGGAGGTTTTGATCGCGCCGCAGCAATTGAAGATGTTTTAGCGAATAACGCGGGTGTTGTTTATAGTGTCGCAACGGATAGTTTTTATCAACTTATGACGGCAGGTACTAACCACACAACAGCGCGTGCTAATGCTCTTTCGGCAACATTAAATGGCGTAAATGGATATTTAGCAAATATAACAAGTTCAGCTGAAAATGGATTCATTGATAATTTGATTGTTGCTGATACTTGGATAGGGGGCTCAAATTCAACAGCAGAAGGTGTTTGGATTTGGGAAGATGGCCGTGAGGCAGGACAACAATTTTGGGCAGGAGCTGCAGCAGGTTCGTCCCTTGGAGGGTTCTACGAAAATTGGAATGCAGGAGAACCTAATAATAGTGGTGGAAATGAAGATCATGTTACAATTCGTACAAATGGAACATGGAATGATTTAAGGGGTACAAATAACAGAGATTATATTATTGAATGGCAAGCAGACAGTGTTTTAGCATCACCGCAAGCGGGTGACGATATTATTACTGGTGGTGATGGAGATGATATTATATTTGGAGATTTTGATAATTCCGCCTCTATTTCTGGAAGCACACAAGGGTGGTTCTACCAATATTATGATTTAGGATCAGCACCAAGTAATTTGGCAACAGCAGGATTTTCATTAAATGGCGGGAGAGATAATACAAACGCCTCTAATGCTTCTGGCATTACGCTAGATACTGATCCAAATATATTTGATGGTACAAGTAATTACGCGTTAAAATTTACAACAACTTTAACAGTGACGACAGGCGGTACTTACACCTTTACAACAAGATCAGATGATGGAAGCCAATTATTTTTAGATGGCGTTAGCATTGTTAATAATGACGGGCTTCATGGAGCAGTGACAGTAACAAGTGCAGGTCAAGTTTTAGCTGCTGGAACATATTTATTAGAAGCTACATTCTTTGAAGCAGGCGGTGGTGAGGTTATGGAAGTTGAAATGTCTGGCCCAGATACAGGTAATGTATTTGTAAACTTAGAAAATTATACAGATGTAAGCAGTCCTTTTATAACTGGGCCATTGGGTGATGGCAATGATAGTATTGCAGGAGGGGCAGGCAATGATACGCTTTATGGAGGTGGTGGTGCGGATAACTTTGTCTTTGAATCAGCGACTGCGTTTGGTGTTGCAAATATAGATGATATTATAGATTTCTCGACAATAGATGGCGATGCCTTAGATATATCTGATTTGATTAGTGGATTTAGTGGAATAATCACAGACTATGTTCAATTCACTATTAGTGGATCTGACACTCTCGTCCAAGTTGATGGTGATGGCTTAACAGGAGGCAGCAGCTTTCAAACGATTGCTAGTCTTAATGGACTTACTGGCTTAGATGAAAATACATTATTTGCTGATGGTAACATTATTGTTTAGCTTATATTGCCATATGTAGTCATTAAATTTAAATACATTAAAAAAGTCTCTCAACAATCATTAAAATACAATATTAATTAGAACTATAAAATAATTTTTCTTACTTTACTTAATGTCAGCTTATGGCCACATTCGACCCAAAGCGGACATTACCCTATCCTAATAACGCCTATTAACTTTTTATTTTTTATATTGTTTAATTAACAATACTAATGAAATGTTAAGTAAATCTTTATATAATTTTATCGATGAATAATGGATCACTTTATAACTCGTTTAAGCCTTTTGGCGCCAACGACTTCACTCAAGCGCAAGCAGTGCGTGAGAGCAATACACACAGACTGAATGCATTATTATCAAATGAGCATATCACGAAGGAACAATATGATAAGATCAGGGGATTGAGCGGAGAGCGGGCGCAGTTTGAATTAAGATTGTTTGAGGAACGTGTTTCTGGTGGTTGTACCATTACCGATGAAGTTTTTGCTGACATTCAACGTCAAGGTGGAAATTATGCCTTCGGCCAAAGTAAGCAAGCAGAATTGGATGAGCAACGCACACTTGAAGATAATTACGCACCCGCAATTGCAGAGTTTCGTGATAGAAGCAGTAGGTTAGAAATTGGATCACAAAATATACATCATATTCATATTAATCCTGCCGATTTTGCAAAGGGTGGCGAAAGAGAGGCAGAGGGCATAAGCGATTATATTCGTGAGAGTATAACTCGCTTGGGATACGACACTAAAGGGTTGAAGGTGAGAATGTTTGATGCACGTCGCCTTGACCTTGCACTAAATACAGGAACAGATCGTGATGACGGCTCGAATTTAAAGCATGTTGATGGTGTTGAACCCAAGTTGATGAAAGTATTCGGTTTAAATGCGGCAAACGAAGTAACTTATGCCAGCCAGCTTCATCGGTGGTCAGGGCCAAGTAATTTCATTGCAGGATCATATGATGCAATTATTGTTTATCACGGAGATCAATTATATAAGATTGGACAGGAGAGCAACGGTTTCAGTGCTTTCTTGGGAAGCCCACTTCAAGCCGCTATCGCTATCTTCTCAATGCGAGGTTTGCAGTTGGATAATATCATAGCAATGACAAGCAAATCTCCATCTGAAGATGGCCCAAAGAGTCCATAATTATTAATATCCTTACTTAGAGATTTTTTGAGGGTGATCCTAATCCTTCAGCCAATTTATCCCATTGTTCAATGTCCGCTATTGGCCGAAAGCTGACCCATATTTTAGTGAAGTTATAAGTTAGTTGCTCCTGAGATCATCAATCAACTCTATCCAAAATAGTAAAAATCATTCAGACTTTCTATGCAAATAGTAATTATTTTGATACTCTTTACAATATCAGAAATATTTATTGATATAGTACAATATATCAATATTCTAATTTTATTGCTTTTTTCACTCAACATTGATATATTAAACTATATCATATTAATAAAATTATATATTAAAGAATATCAATGAGTGAAGAAAGTGAAATCATAGAAGCGATTAAGGAGGCTAGGTCTTCTAAGGGGTTGACTCAAAGGGCTTTGAGCAAGCTTACAGGCGTAACCCAAGCACATATATCAAATATTGAAAATGGTGGGGTGGATATTCAGTTATCTAGCTTAACGCAGATTGTACGTGCGCTTGATTTAGAAGTTAGACTTGTACCTCGTAAATCATTGCCTGCGGTGGATACCATCATAAAATCAACCAGTGGTTTTCCAAGAAATAGAACAAATGTAGCTATTAGTGAAATTCGGAAAGTAGAAAACTTTTTAGACCATTTATTACAAAACAATAATTTTGAAAATAAAATTTATTCGAATGATATACGTTCTTCCATAGATAGGCTTAATCAAAATTTAAGCTCTCTAAAATCATTGAACTATGATACGAGTGCTTATGTACAACTGAAAAAAATACTATCATCAACTCAGAAAATTGAGAATATTTTTGGAGATAAGAAAAAAACTTTAGATTTTTTTGAAAATAATAAGTTATCAAAAGAATTAGAAAAATTTAGAAATACTCTTGTTCACTCTCAATTTGATAATAGAGACACACAATTGTCACTTTATTCATTGGAGAATGAAAATGACTGATATAACTTCTTTAGATATTAATCTGCATGGTAAGCCTATTGGTAAGATTATAATTTTACCTGGTGACCGTTCTATTTTTTCTTTTAAAGAAGACTATATAGAGAATACCAACCGAGACACTCTTAGTCTATCCTTTAAAAATCCCTACGGAGAGCTTAATACAGAGTTTTCTACAACTGGCCCTAATCTTATGCCGTTCTTTTCTAATTTGTTACCAGAAGGCGCCTTACGAGATTACCTAGCTAAACGTGCAGGTGTTAAATCTATACGGGAACTTTACTTGTTATGGGCATTAGGAGACGATTTACCTGGTGCTATTACCGTATCACCGAGTGATGGTGATTCATGGCCTTCAAATAATGCAGAAGAAACACGCCAAGAGCTTCAACGTCGAAAAGAAAACGCATTAAGATTTTCATTGGCTGGAGTTCAGCTTAAATTCTCTGCTTTTAATACTCAGGACAAGTTAATTATTCCTGCGGAGGGAGTTGGTGGTTCGTGGATAGTAAAGTTACCAGCAGATCGTTATGAGGGTGTCCCTGAAAATGAGTTTTCCTGTATGGAGTTAGCAAGGCAGATTGATATTAATGTACCTAATACTCAACTGTTAGAAATTACAGATATTGTTGGGATACCAAAAAATTTTCGTTTTCATGGTGATAAAGCGTTTGCTATTGAAAGATTTGATAGAGCTGATGAAGATGCAATTCACATAGAAGACTTTGCTCAAGTCTTTGGTCTGTTTCCAAATGATAAGTATGGTAAAGCAAACTATAAAAATATAGCAAATGTATTAGGGGCAGAAACAAGTGATGATGATGTAAAAGAATTCATTAGACGGTTAGTATTCTCAACGCTCATTGGTAATGATGATATGCACCTTAAGAATTGGTCTTTAATTTACTACGATAAAAGAAAACCAAGCTTATCACCTGCCTATGATTTACTTTCAACGATAGTTTATATGCCGAGTGAAACAGCCGCTTTGAATTATGTCAGTACGAATAAAATGAGTGAGTTTAATTTGCGTGAACTTTCTCGAATGGCAGATAAAGCAAAGTTACCTGAAAAGATGGTATTGGATACGGCAAAAGAGACAGTCTCAAATTTTTTAGAGGTGTGGCAAAAAGAGAAGGCAAATTTGGTATTCACTCAAGAGACTATTGATGTGATTGATAACCACTTATTGAAACTCCAAATCGTAAAAGATGCATGATATTTTAACTGGCATTTATTATCCATAAGTGCTACTAATTCTTGATAATATCGAAAGACCGTAGGCCGCAAATGGGACACTTTTGGGACAATTGCTATCACAAATGAGGGTAAAGCTTAATTTAATATGTTAATTAAAAATTAACTAAGTAATTGATATATAGTTAAAAAACTTAATTCAGATTCACTCTGATTTTCTATAAAACATTCTCCAAAACCGTAGGCCGAGGGTTCAAATCCTTCTGCCCCTGCCATTAAACCGCGGCTTTCCAAGCATTACTAATGTTGAGATACCTCGGGGCTTACCGTCCTTTAATGCAAAACATTACACAGCAATGCTTTTAGATGTATTAAACAAATACAAAACCTATCTATTTTTACATAATAATTGACTTTTGACTGTATTTTTGATAATGTCCGAAGCATGAATTTGTCTGGTATTTTTTGGAATAACGCATCTGGTGCCGCGGCTATAATGCCGACTATGGTTGCTGGAATTTCATCTACGTTACTCTATGGGCCGCCATCTCTTATCGCCCCCGTAATCGTTGGATCGTTACTATATGTAATAAGAAATCATATAAGCCACAGTGGTTTTGAAATGGATAGCTTATCCAAATTAAAACCTGATGATGTTGAAAATGAAATTGCATACAAAATAGGACTTCGTAAAACTCCTCCGATGTACTCCCTCAAAAACGGATTTGACGAGAATGCTTTTGCAACCTTCAACAATGCCATAATGAGCGAGAATTTTTTTGAAGATTTGAATCAAGATGAGCAAGATTTTGTTTGGGCTCACGAATTTTCCCATATTAGAAGAAATGACAATATTACTTATAAAGCTGGTCTCTATGGTTTTGTTACAAGTGCTTTTGGTTTTGTATCAATGATGGGAACTGGAGTTATAAGAGATACTATGTCTCAGGGAAATTTGATTAATGAATTTACAGCATCATTGCCATTCGGATTGGCTGCAATGGTATCATATATTCCTATTTTTGTGCGCCGTACAACGAAAATGAGCCACCTTATGGAGTTTGACTGTGATAAAAGAGCCGTTCTTGCTACGGGTGATATAGATGCAGGAATCAGATCCTTATCAAAGCTTGCGGAGAGTAAAAAGGATGCACCTACTGCAAGCTCTTCTCATCCAGCAATTAATTCGCGAATTGGAGCACTTGAAGCTTTAAAAATAAGCGAAGAAGATCATTCAATATTTGTCAAAGAATGTTTATCGTATAAAGGTTGTGGCGCATCTACATTGAATTCAAACACTCTTACTTTTAATTAATTTAAGCATAAGAGTTAGGGATGAACCAATAATATTACCTTGCGATAAAACCCCACTATCAAATGCAATCAAGGGGCGAAACTGTTTAGATATTTTATCTTAAATAAAATTATTATTTTCATCTAAGGATAAAATATTTATTAATAATTGTTTCTTTCATAATCAAGTTTCAACTATTAAACCAATATTAATTGAATAAGATAATTTTATATATATCAAATATAAATGCTAATTTAAATTAAGAGTTTAAAATTAAATCTAACAATAAAAAACCCTATCAAAATAAATTTTGATAGGGTCTGTGAAATGAGAAAAGTTTTTTATAAATTAACAGGCTTTTTTAGCTGGTTTATTATCAGCAGGTTTGTTTGATTTGTCTGCTGGTTTTGCTGAAGCGTTTTGATTTTGTTGTGAAGCTTCTTTTTTATTGGAATTTGTCATTTTAATCTCCAAAAATTGTAACCTAAAGCGGCTACGGCGATATCAAAGAAAGTTTGATACAAGAAAAGAGTACTCTCAAATTGAAAAAAAATAAAATAGCATTAATTGGTTTTTAAAAAAAGAAATTTAATTTCTGAATTATTATAAATCATATATTTTGATATAAAAATAAGGCCTCTTTATTATTAGAAGGCCTTTTTATTTGGCAGTTATTTAATTAAAATTAAGCGGCCATATTATAGGAATCCTTCTCTCTTTTATGAAGCTTGTGCTGCAGTACGTATTTTAAATATAGCTGTAATTAATTAAGACATAATGATATTTCTTTTTATTGTTAAACTTACTAATTAACTAATATTGAAAAAATTATTAGGTTCCCATTGTATATTTTTCAATTGTTTCTCTTAATTTATCAAACTCTAAAGGTTTACTTAAATAAGCATTCATTCCAGCTTCAAGACATTTTTGTTTATCTTCCCTCATTGCATTTGCAGTCATGGCAATTATTGGAATTTGATTATTCTCTTTATCAGACTTTCTAATGGCCTTTGTTGCATCTAACCCACTCATTATAGGCATCTGGACATCCATCAAGATTACAGAATAACCTGAAAAATCATTAAATTTTTCTATAGCCTCTTCCCCATTTCTGGCAACATCATATTCATAACCAAGTTCTTCTAATACATAGCCTGCTACAACAATATTCGGCTCATAATCTTCAACTAATAAGATTTTTTTATCTAAAATTAAATCCACATTTTCAACCACATCGTGAGTGAGTATTTGATTCTTACTTTTTAATAAAGGTAGAGTGACGCTAAATGTAGATCCTTTGCCAAACTCACTTTCTAAAGAAATTTCGCCCCCCATAGCTTTAACGAGTTTTGTTACAATTGATAACCCTAATCCGCTTCCACCATACGAGCGATTGATTGATGTATCCGCTTGTGTAAATTTTTCAAATACAAGATCTTGCTTGTCATTTTCTATCCCTGTACCTGTATCTTTAATATTAATTCTTATAACATCTAAATCTTCATTAGGGTTTTTTTGAAGTTTTAAATCTATATGCACTTCCCCTTTATCCGTAAATTTAATAGCATTGCTAACTAAATTTAAAATTACTTGTTGGATACGGGTAGGGTCTCCAATATATTCTTTATAGACTTCTCTTGGAATTGAATTTTTAAGCGTGATACTTTTCTCATTCGCTTTAATTTGATTTATACTTACAACATGGCTAATTACATCAGTAAGTTTGAAGGGTATTTTTTCTAGATCTAATTTATTACTTTCAATTTTAGTCAAATCAAGTAAATCATTAATTAAATCCATTAATGTGTCTGCTGAAACTTTTAAAGTGTCAATCATATGTTGTTGTTTAGAAGTTAGACTTTCATCTTTTATAAGAATATTTGATAAACCTACAATAGCATTCATAGGAGTTCTAATTTCATGACTCATATTGGCTAAAAAATCTGTTTTTGCTAGATTAGAAGATTCTGCTTCAGATTTAGCTTTTTCTAAGGCTTCATCATTATTTTTACGATCAGTTATATCAATGATAAGACCTGTCATTTTTTTAGCTTTGCCTTTTAAAGCTTTATAACTTATTCCTTTTATCCATACCCATCGTAATGCATTATCATTTCTACGTTGAATACGACATTCAAATTCTAAAAGACCTTTGTGAATACCATACTCAAACTCTTTATCTACACGATCTAAATCATCTTTGTGAACATGGGCTAAAAAATCTTTGTAATTCCACGTTTCTTTGCTTTTTGAATATCCAAAGATTTCATCATGTCTTTTGGATCTAGTTATTTCATTAGTGATCAAATTTAAATCCCACTCACCAATTTGAGTAGCTTCAAGAGCAAGACTTAGTCGCTGTTCACTTGCTTTTAATTCCTCTTGAGCTTTATATTCTTGAGTAATATCAGTATGAACACCAACCCACTCTCTAACATCGCCATTTTCTTCTAAAATTGGAATCGCGCGGACTGAAAAGCGTCGCCATTTATCATCATGACATTTTAATCGATGCTCACAAATAAATGTATTTTTGGTTGATATGCACTTCTCCCAAATTTCAACAGTTAATTTTACATCGTCAGGATGAACCATTTTTGTCCAACCATAACCCTGATATTCTTCTAATGTTTGACCTGTAAGAGATGCCCACCCAGTTTGCTCACCAACCATTTGGCCTTGAGCATTATTTGTCCATAAAATGCCGTTAACTGCACTAATAGCCGCCCTAAAGCGTTCTTCACTCCAAGTGAGTTCTTTTGTTAAATTTGTTGTATAATCTATAGCTTCATTTAGAGGCTTCACCATTCATGGTCTTTCAAAAAATATTATTTGTTATAGCAACATATATTATTTAGTAAAAAATGCTAGATAATTGGGTTTATTACCATAATTAATGGGAATATTAACAATTATTCTGAACTAATTTAATTTCAAAATGTTGTCCAAAAGTACCAATAAGCATTGTTAGATTTATGCCCCACTCAGATACTAAACAAAAAATATATGATGAATTAGAAGATTTAAACCTATTTCAATGGCAAAAATATTCAAAAAAAATTACTAAAGACATTGCTGAAAAGCATAATTTAGATGAGGAATTTGTAAAGCAAGTTATTGCTGATTGGCAGGCTAGCTATAAATAAAAGATATTTGAACATTTAAAATAAAGAAAATTAAAATAAAAATATCTCAACTAATATTATTATTAATTTTTGCTTAGTCTGCTTCTTTATGTCACCGCTGCAAGCGTTTTTGAAGTTGTAGAGTAATTATAGTCAGCAATATTTAAAGAGTATTTGTAGGTATAAAATCGATCGTTACAGATATAAAACATAGCAACACGAGTTTGAATTCCACTGGGATTATAACTGGGGTTGCTTTTAAAAAACTTGATGCCCCCAAAAAAAGCTCCCAAAATGATTTGCTGGGAGTATTTGTTCATAAATGTTCAGGAAAATTCAGGCAAAAATAGTACTACGTTGTTAGCGCTGGATTTATTAAGTCATTGATTTTATTGAATAAAATTGGCGTCCCGTACGGGATTTGAACCCGTGTTGCCGCCGTGAAAGAGCAACAACATGCATAAACACGAATTCACGCGAACACCTATAAACTATATAAATCAATAACTTAGTTTGTATACGTTTTTTCTTGTATCCCAAGATTCGCCCCCATATATTACGTACAAGTTACGTACGAGATTTTTATGAATAGGAAATAGTCATGGCAAGGACGGTTAGAGATAAGAAATTAGACTCCAGAACAGCGCGTCAATCACTCAAGGCGCAAAGAGAGCCACATTGGAAATCTATTGATAGAGGCTTTCATATTGGTTATCGGAAGCACAAAGATGGTGGAGGCTCCTGGATTGCGAGAACCAGGTCGCAGGATAATAAATATATTTTTAGCCAAATAGGTAAAGCCGACGATATTCAAGATGCCGATGGTGTGGCTGTGCTTAACTTTTCTCAGGCTCAAGAGCTTGCGCGAAAATGGTATGAAGAATCTAAAACAAACGAAAAAGGTATTGGAAATGCCAAGCTAACTGTTAGCAATGTTTTAGATGCTTACGTAGATTACTTACAAACGCACGGTAAATCTGCAGAGCGTGCTCTATATAGTATTGATGCTTATATACGTCCAAC
The DNA here is from genome assembly GCA_963803555.1 of uncultured Alphaproteobacteria bacterium. Taxonomy (GTDB): domain Bacteria; phylum Pseudomonadota; class Alphaproteobacteria; order Micavibrionales; family Micavibrionaceae. The sequence continues at coordinate 750,148 of CAWDMZ010000001.1, forward strand.
TTTTGGTACAACGCTTGTGACAAAACTAACATCTAAACAGATATCTGACTGGCATAAGAAACTTGCGAATGAAAAGCCAAGACAACGCGGTAAGCAAGGTGAAATAGCTCTTAATGATGACGCTGAAAAACAGGATGATTACTTTCGCAAACGTAAAAGTTCTGCCAACCGTATTCTTACTATTTTAAAGGCTGCGCTTAATCGTGCTTATCAGGAAGGCTCAGTGGCCAGTGATGATTCCTGGCGCCGCGTGAAGCCTTTTAGAAACGTAGAGAGCGCTAAAATTAGGTTTCTAAAACCATATGAGGTTGAAAGACTAATTAATGCTTGTGATCCCCATTTTAGAGGAATGATTACGGCAGGATATTATACGGCTTGCCGATATGGTGAGCTAACGAACCTACGTGTAAATGATTATAATTCAGAATCTGGAACGTTATTCATTGCTGACAGTAAGAGCGGTAAGCCCCGCCATGTAACGCTCACAGAAGACGCGCAAAAATTCTTTACAAAAGAAACGATAGGGAAACTGGGCAATGACCTTATCTTTGCTAGAGAGGACGGCAGTAAATGGGGCCGCTCTCACCAAACGCGTCGTCTCAAAGACGCGTGCAAGCATGCAAAGATCAAACCAGCGATCAGCTTTCATATCCTTCGGCATACTCATGCCAGTCTTTTAGCTCAGCGAGGGACACCCTTACCAGTTATTGCTCATCAGCTAGGCCATGCAGATACGCGAATTTGTGAAAAGCATTATGCGCACTTAACACCAAACTACGTTGCCGACACTATCCGCGCTAACTTTCCTGATTTGGGTATTGTTGAAGAAGATAGTGTTATTTCAATTCAAAATATGAAAGCTTAACCTAATGAATTTGGCAGACATTTTTTTCCAAGAAATATTATTTAAAGAGTTTGATTCTAAACCAATCGAAATTCAGGAATATGAAGTAAATACGTTGAAAGAAAAATATGAAACTTACAAAAATAGGCTCAAAAAAAATAAAGGAAGTAATGCTGGAGCCCCCAAGATATATTCTGATGAAACAATTAAATCATTTGCGCAAAGAATAGAAAAAATTAAAACATCTGAAGAATTTTTGAGAAGAAAGAAAAAAAACGAAAAAGATATGACCGCATATGTGATCGCCGTAGAGACAGCTTTAAAAGACCCTATAGTAGAAAAACTGCTTATTGATGAAAAATGGATTAGCTCTCATAAATCATTAAGAAAAGATGAAATAAAGCGTTTAGCAAAAAATTTTAAACAGGATGTTTACAGATATAATAAAAATAAAACTAGAACATAATTAAAATTATCTTTTACGTTCTAATTTCTCGTGAGAATTCTTAGAGGTTCAAATAAACCACTAACAAACTCATGAGGATACAATGACACAAGAAAACCTTCCCCCTAAACAAGCCTACTCTGTAGATGAAGCTGTAATTCAATCTGGCATCAAAAGAGTAAAGCTTTACTCCGAGATTAAGTCAGGGCGCTTAATTTCTCGGAAATGTGGCTCCAGAACATTAATTTTAGCTAAAGACCTTCAAGATTGGCTTAACAGCTTACCTACATCAAATCAAAATCTAGGAGGTTAATTTTTATGTCTTATTTCAAATCACTTGATACGGATCATCAAAAAATTATAACTGATGTTGTTCAAAAAAACTTTCCAAGCCTAATATGCTATAATCTTTTTGAGGCTTTTGCTGAGAGGTACTGCGCTATTGGTCAAGATATATTTGCTCAAGCAGTTTTGTCAAACGGAGGGACATTAACGGTTACCATTAATTACAAAGGACAAGAAATAATTTGGATTATTGGCAGTAATAAAAACGAAATAAAATAATATGTCGAAAGATATACAAAACAATATTCCTGCATCCTTCCTTGTGACTTTAGGAAAATCGAGTAAGCAAAGAGTATGGAAAGACAAGAGAACAATTACTTGGGATGAATTAAGTCAAAATTTAACTGATCATCAAGTTGGTGAAAAAGACGGCTATTGTTTTATTCCAGGTATATTTTCAGGAACAAAACGAACAAAGAGCAAAACTGAAGAAATTAGTCTTTTAGTTTTAGACTGTGATACCGGAGAAAATTTAGAACAAATCACCTCTGCACTCAAAAGTATGGGCTGGGCAGGAATTGTCTACTCAACACACTCACATCTCACTAATCACACTGAAGTGTCGAAAAAAGCTTACTATGATAAGGAATACACAAATTCTGACGATTTTCTTGTTAAAGAGAAAGGTATGCAAGCAGCCGTTGCACACAGGTCAAGTTTTATAGAAAATGGTTATACAAATAAGCTTATTATTGAGCACAATCCATGCCCCAAGTTTAGAGTTGTAATACCCCTATCATCACCTTGGAGAGCCGCTGACTTTCCTTCCCAAGATATAGCCAACTCTGTTTGGAAACAGTTTGTTATTAACGTAGCTAAAGAACTTGGGCTGCATCACGATCAATCTTGCGTTGATAGCTCTCGCCTATATTTTCTACCTCGCCACCCAAATGGTAGTGAATTTATAACTGAGGTCATAAATGGAGGTGCAATTAATTTTAATATGTTTTTATCGTCTTATTCAATCAATGATCATAAAATCAAAAAGAATAATTCTAATCAAAACACATCTAATCAAGATTTTGTATATAAAGACCCTAACAAGGGATTTGATATAGATTTGGTTAAATGGGCCGCTACGAATGCGGATCACTTTGATATTGTCTCAATATTAAAAACAAAAAAACCTGACGTGTTTACTGGCTATGTCATTGATGATTACAAGCATCATATTAATTGTATAAATCAGGGCATGCATACTAAACAAGAGCCTGACAACGCAACCTTTATCGTTTCCCCACAACATTCAAGTAGTAACTCATTTGTTTGTCATTGCATGCATTCACACTGCTGTAATGAAGATAGATTATATTTTATAAAAAAAATGTTAGAAGAAGGCTGGTTAACGCTTGATGACCTTGAAATTGATCAATGTGTAATTGCTATGAATTACGATGATTTAAAAAAAATATGTGAAGCTTTAAATAATAATAGCTCACCTGATGATATCAAAAATACTTTAGATGAGATGGCAAAAGCTGACTTAGATCCTATTCATAATGATTTTTTATTTGATATTATAAAGAAGAAAACTGGATCAAATCTATCAACATTAAAAAAGTCTTTAAAAGTAGTAAAAGAAGGTAAGTCATGTGACATCGCGTATTTAATTGTTCAGAAAACATTAGACGCATATTTCAAGGGTGGAGCTCATCTTATAAGGGCTGACGATAGATCCTTTTGGAGATATACAGGGCAATATTGGAAACCTATAAGTAATGAAAAGATTGAGAACTATATTTTAACAATGGTTAAAAGATATGCTCATGGCGAAGAGTATCGTAGAATGTTAAAAAACGCGTTAGATCTCCTTATTAGCAGGCAATCTGCTGACATTGACTTTTTCAAGCATCTTGGAGAATCTCCTGCCGTAATTAACTGTCAGAATGGTGAGTTATGGCTACAAGATGATGGAAATGTAATTTTGAAACCTCATAGCCCAGAAAGTTATTTACAATATGTTTTAGAATTTAAATATCTTCCAGAAGCAACATGCCCAAATTTTGATAATGCATTATTTGAAACATTTTCTAATAGCTCTAACCCAGAAGAAATGGTTCGCCACTTACAAGAAGTTATAGGATATTTTATTCAACCTAATCGTTTTTTAACGTGCTGGTTTACGTGGCAAGGTGGGGGATCTAACGGAAAAACAACTTTGTTTGAAACAATAGAGCGTTTAATGAGTCGGAGTTCTATTTACTCTGAACGTATATCAACATTAGAAAAAAATCGCTTTGCTTTGGGTGGTATGATGGGGAAATCATTGTTTGTTGATGACGATGTTAATGATGGTACAAAATTACCTGATGGTTTGCTAAAAAAGCTGTCAGAAAGGAAATTAATAACTGGAGAGAAAAAATTTAAAGATACCTTCGAATATATATCTTCTGTCGCAGTTTTACTCTTATGCAATAACAATCCTCTTTGCGATGATCTTTCTCATGGGACAAGGCGTCGAGTTAGAATAATACCATTCACACGTAGGTTTGAAGGAGAAAATAAAGATTCTTCACTTTATCCTTATATTTGGAAAAATGAAATGTCTGGCGTACTAAATCGGTTTATAGAGGGTCTAAAAAGATTGAAAAAAAGGGGTGATTTTCTAGAACCTGAAGATTGTATAAAGGCGAAAGAAGAGTGGTTGATTAATGCTAATCCTTTTAATGCTTTTTTAGATGAGTGCTGTAAAAAAAGCCCAAATCAGTATGTCTCCCTCCTAGAGGTTTACAATTATTTTAATAATTGGAAACTTAACAATGGATTCAGTAAACCAATGTCCAAGCAAGCTTTGAAGGTAGTTCTTCAAGCTCAAGGATTTGATAATAAGAAAATAAATGGTTGTATTCGAATATATGGGTTAGAGCTACTATAAGTGCAAAAAGTGTAAAATATTATTTTTTCTTGTTGATGTAAGATAAATTTAAATAATAATAAAGTAAAAATATCTTAATTAAACAAAACCGCACTTATCACACCTAAATTCATAAAGCATACAATAACGAACACATACAAATAATATTTGCAGTAATGATATAAACACCACAAACTAATGGAAGGTAGTCTTCATATATAAAGGCTATTTTTAGGGGTACGTATTGAATTAGCAAAGCGCTTAAAAATATTAATATAGTCCACCAGCCGAAAATAAAGAAACTTGCAACAAAATATATAAATCCTAGGATTGATGTAAATCCGCTGCCATAACGAAGAAATAAGCACATATTTTTAGATGCGGGTGCAGAAGCTCTATTACCGTCCATTTTCTGACCGCTCCATGCTGCGGCTATTACTAATGAAAACCCAACTACTAAGCAAATCATAGGTATTACAATCATAACGTTAATCCCCCACACGCCCATAAGAAAAAACTTTACGGTTTTGAAAACACACGTAGTAACGATCTGAGTAATCGCCTGGGCGTCGGTTCCAAAAATCACGCCACATACTGTAGTAATAACAGTCACCTTGCCCTTTTACCGCCGCAGAGCTATCAGGCTCACCCATGAGAGCCTTAACTTCCTGCTTGGACATTCCAAGTTCCAATTCATTTGTAGTTGATCTCGGGGCCGCACAAGCCGCCAAAATAAGTGTGATAGATATAATTAGTATTGTTTTCATGAATAACTCCCATTTTCTAAACGAAACGGCCACCAGATTTCTCTGGTAGCCGGGAATTAGTTACCGTCCACTGAACGGCGCAACGTATTTACGCAAGCGCTATTATATTTCGCTGCATTCCCAACCAGAGGTTGAAAAGCAGCGTCATTGATCACGGCCTGACGCTGTATTAGGCCGCAGTGGTGAGGTAACTAGCCCCGAAAACGGTTTTTTGCCGTTTCTGTAATTACATTAAAGAATTGAAAGTGACGAGACAATTTAAAAGGTAACATTCTGCCCAAGAATATGCCTTTTCGCAGTGGATAAGGGTTTCATAACGCAACATTCTTTCAGAGAATATTGCATAGCCACACTTACGCCCTAAAACGCACAAATTATTAAATAAATAAGAGATTTTATACGGTTTGTAACAGATCTTGCAGATTGGATCCTGGCTATTTAATGCTAAGGAAAATAGTTATTGTAAGCTTGGCTTGCCTTAATCCTAATTTTCCCCTATTTTCTCAAATATAAAAAGGAACTCCATTATGAACAATGTAAAAGGTAAATCTATTAAACTGTTCATGGTTGACGGTTCACCGCAGGGAATTTTAACACTTGAGATGATGAATTGGACAGGGCACGTACTTGCTGGGCCACGCACTAAGATTGCAGAGTTAGTTCAGCGTCCTGAGATGGGTAAAACGGGAATTTACTTTCTTACAGGTCCCGATCCTGATAACAGCTCTCGTACAATGGTTTATGTGGGTGAAAGCGATAATGTTGGAACGCGCTTAAAGCAGCATAATAAAGATGAAGTTAAAGATTTCTGGGAGCGTGCTTTTATTATAACCAGTAAAGACCAAAATCTTACTAAAGCGCACGCTCGTTACTTAGAGGGACGCTTTATTAGTATTGCGCAAGACGTAGGTAGCGCAAAGCTGTTTAACAGCACAGCACCTAAAAATGAAAATTTACCCGAGGCTGATATAGCAGACATGGAGTACTTTATTGCGCAAGTACGCCTTATCCTTCCTGTTTTAGGATTAAACTTCTTGCGTGAAAAAGCTAAGTTGACTTCTCAAAACCAACAAAACAATATTTTCCCAATTGATGGCGATAACACAGCGTCCCCTACTTTTGAAATAATTAGTAAAAAACATGAAATTCATGCCCAAGCCAAAGAAATTGAAGGAGAGTTTGTTGTTTTGACAGGCTCTAATGCACAGCCTAATTGGATTGGTCAAAATGGCAAAGAAACTGGTTATGCTCGCTTACAATCTACACTATATGAAGAAAATAAAATCAAGGTTCAAGACACTAATGGAATAGGTGTTTTCCAAGAGGAGGTTACATTTAATAGCCCCAGTGCAGCCTCTGCAGTTATTTATGGTCGCGCGTCAAACGGTCGCACTAGTTGGAAAGTAAAAGGTACAAACAAAACATATGAAGATTGGCAAAACGAAAAACTAAGCAAGGTTGCTTTAAATGAACACTGAAATATTAACGCTGAGAGAGGTAGCCGAGTATTTAAGGCTAACTGAAAAGACAACCTATAGATATGCGCTTGAAGGCACTATTCCAGGATTCAAAATCGGTGGTACATGGCGATTTCGTAAAAGAGTTATTGATCAATGGATACAAAAACAGGAAAAAGGAGCTGCCTAATGTCTAATGACCCTGCTTTTGTAAAAGAATGCATAGAAAAATATAGATCAAAGCTTCTTGATACCTCCCGTAGAAACAGTCTTATATCTTTTAACCATAGCGAAAGATCGCGTCAGCATATTCGCGTCATCGATGAATTGCCCGATTTTCTTTACAGCGAATTCTTGGACGGTAAAAAGCTCACCTTCCTCCCTCTACCCGAAGAAGATCAAATACCTCCGGATGAAAAAACGCCCGAATTCATACGCCATATTGAACAAGCTAAATTAACCGATGAAGATTATATTGAAGCCGTTGATGCCATCGACGAAGATGAAGACGGTGCGTTGGATAATATTAAAGAAATAGAACGTGAGCTTCGTAATAAAATCCGTAAAGAATTAAAATTACCCGTATGGAAAGAGCAAAAAAGCTTAACCAATGCAGAGGTTGCTAAAAAACACTACCTTAATCCCAGCTATGAAATGCCGGAACCAACTCCAGAAAATCAGGGCGATGCGGAACGGCACACTGATAAATACATCCAGACGCTCTTAAAACCCGAAGAGATGAGCAGGAAATTGAGCGGCCTGAATTCTTATGTCCGCTCAGATATTGAAGAGTCCGGCGTTAACACACTTTATGCCGCGTTTGGCTTTTTAGAATGGTACGAGTCAGCCAATTCAAACAAAAAATGTATTTCACCGCTATTACTTCTCCAGCTTGAAGTTGAAAAGATACAATCGCGTGAAGGATACACATACCGTGTTGAAGCCACTGGAGAAGATCCTGAAATCAATCTTTCACTGTCTGAGCGCCTCCGCAATGATTTTGGTATAGAATTGCCAGAATTTACCGGAGAAGATGGGCCGGAAGATTACATGCGTAAAGTGGACGAGCTTATCAAAGATACCAAAGTCCCGAAAAAAGAAAAATGGAAGATCCGCCGTTTTATAACCATAGGCCGCTTTCGTTTTGCGCGGCTGGTAATGTTCCATGATTTAAGCCCTAAGAAATGGCCTGGTGATAGCGATGTATCGACCAATGAGATCGTCCAAAATCTATTTGCTGGATCGGGCAAGGAATCCGATGGCGGTCATGCAGAGGATTATGATATCGATACGCCGGAAGTTGAGGCGGTCGTTCCCATGCTCATAACGTCCGCTGACGCTTCTCAGCACAGCGCACTGGTGGATGTAATGAAAGGCGATAATCTTGCCATCAAGGGGCCACCAGGCACCGGGAAATCACAAACAATCACCAATATCATCGCCAACGCGCTTGCCGCTGGAAAGTCTGTTTTATTTTTGGCTGAGAAAATGGCGGCTTTGAATGTAGTACATGAGCGTTTAAGTGACGCAAATTTGGGGCCGTATTGTCTAGAACTGCACTCGACAAAGGCGAAGAAAACAGAAGTGCTGAAATCTATAGAAGAGCGTTTAAACCTTCGCTCTGGAAGGAATAATTGTAAGGATCTATCGTCCAAATTGCAGGATTTTAAACGGCATAGAAATCATATCACGGAATATATCAGTGCGTTAAATTCGAGCTTCGGCAGACAAGATAAACCGATTCATGATTTTTTATGGGGCGCACAACTCCGCAAAGATCGTATCGGTGATTTGATTTCCGTAATCGGTCAGTGCAAAATTCCATTTGAACAAGCAGATTTAACAATAAGTGAAATGAACGGACACATCGATGAGCTGGAAAGCATCGCGACTCTTAAAAAACAGGTTGAAAACGACTCAAAAGAAGGGAAACATCCATGGGGTTTTGTGGGGAACGCCAACCTCAATCCATTTCAACAGGATGAGTTAAAGTTGCTGATTAAAAAATGGAAGGACGACCTTAAAAAAATAAAAACTGAATTGAACGCATTTAACAAAGCATTTGATCTGTCTATAGGTGGCACCACGCAAGATATCAATGCGTTTTACGATCACCTCGATGATCTTATCAATTTTGATACGGATAAGCTGAATGAAACATTTATTGCAAATCTGGGTAACAAAAAAGAAGCGGCAGCACTCTCGACTTTTGTTGAACGTATTTATATTTACAAATCGGCTTTAGAAGAAATTCAATCTCTGCAAAATTTATCCGAAACGATTGATAATATTAAAGAGATCGAAAAGTATGCGCTGGCCGCAAAAGATATTGAGGCCGATAATTTGACTGCGCTTGACATACGGGCGCAGATTCAAGATTTGGAAGAAGAGATCAAGCTCTGGGATAAGAACCTAAAAACGCTTCTGAATATCGGGGAGCGCTTTGGCGTATCGAAAAATAAAGACTTGGATAAAATTTATGCTCTGGCAGAAGTACCGGATTATATCGCTTCCATACCGCGTGATTATTTATTATTCCGCACAAACAATATTATTGACGAAACCAACGCACCACGCCTTAAAGTCGCCGCCGAGACACAGGAGCGCATTCAATTCAGTCTTGAAGATCAGGAAGCACATTATGACCTTACAATGATGGGGCAACCACATGAAATTCGTATGCATGCTGCTGCGCTTGGCAATGCAGGCTTTTTCGCAATTTTTGACTCGTCGTATCGTCAAGCAAAAAAGGTTGTCACACTGGCCTCTAAGAAAAAATCAAAATTTGATCCTGAAAATGCTGCCCATACACTGCGCTCTATCGCTGACAATAAAGAAGAAAAAGAAAAAATTGAGCAAGACAATCAGCTTCAAACGATATGCGGATCCTCATTTAACGGCATACAAACTGATTTCAAAAAATTACAGGATATCAATGAATGGGCAACCAATGTTCGCAAACGCTATGCGTCCGGTGATGAATTTTCTCGCAGTGTCCGTCAATGGCTATTAAAAGGCGATATGGAAGAGCTGGATTCTGTAAGGGAATTGGCCAACGATGATCATTTTATTGCCCTGAAAACTAAAATTGCTGAGATCAAAGATAATGTGCCACCTGATACTCCGGTTAAAAAATATCTAGACGGCTTAATGGATAAAGCAGACAAGCTGGGTACCTTAAAAGATAAGCTTCAAAGTATAGCGTCCGGTGAAGCCATAACCTTTGCCGATATTGCCGAGGATATACCCCGTCTTCAAAATGCTAAAGACGCACGTGATGCTGCCGATAAAGACAATATGGTTAAAAAGTTTTTCGGGAACGATTATAAGGGTGCTGAGACTGATATCACAGATATTGACGAGACGTCATGTTTTATTGGCGACTGTTTGGCAATACCGGAGCTGGAGAACGGCTTTGATAGTTTTTTGGATAAGGGTTTCATAAAAACATGGGGAGAATTTAAGGGGCAGCTTGAGTTTTTGATAGGCCTCGCTCCAGATCAAACTGATATTGCTTACGATTTCCATGAATATGTGGAAGATATTGATTTTAATTTTGGGTTAAAAAAAGATGGCGACTGGCGAGATATCGAGATCGAAAGACTGGTCAAATTTTTAGAGACAGCCTTGGAGAAACCAGACACCCTTAATCAATGGGTTGAATTTAGCTGCTGTTATGCCAAAGCAACTACAGATATAAAAGGCGAATTGCTTCAAACATATGATCAGGAAAACCTTGATTTTGGAACTCTGCCTATGGCGTTTGAATATATGATCTATAGTGCTGTGGCACGAGAGATTTACCAGCGTAATCCGGTGATTTCGAAAACCACTGGCATGGGCTTAAATCAAGCTAGAGCCAGAATAAAAGAGCTGGATAAAGAGGTATTAGAGCTTCAACAAACAGAGCTTTGCAGTAAGTTAAACGCTTCAAAGCCTATGGGCGGGAACGGACGCGGTAGGAAAAGTACATGGACAGAAGGCGCGCTTCTGCTGAATGAAATCAATAAACAACGGTGCCATGTCCCAATAAGAGCGTTAATGAAGCGTGCCGGCCAATCTATCCAGAAAATAAAACCATGTTTTTTGATGTCGCCGTTAACGGTCGCGCAATATCTCGAACCCGGGAAGTTTAAATTTGATCTTATCGTGATTGATGAGGCATCGCAGATGCGTCCAGAAGATGCCTTGGGCGGCGTGGCGCGCGCAGATCAGATTGTTGTAGTTGGAGATCCGCAACAGCTTCCTCCCACATCATTCTTCCAATCTGCGGGTAAAGATGATGACGCTGTTGAAGAAGATTTCACGTCGGAGGCAATTATGGATATGGCATTGTCATCCTTTAGGCCATCACGTACATTGAGCCGTCATTACCGCTCACAACATGAAAGCCTGATAGCGTTTTCAAATTATCACTTTTACGATCAGAGCCTTGTACTGTTTCCATCGCCTGTCAAAAACCCTGACGAGCTGGGTGTAAAACTCGAATATGTGGGCGGCACATATGCGGCAAATTCAAATATGGATGAGGTCGAGGCTGTTGTTAAAGCTTCTCTGGATTTCATGCGTAAGCATCCTGACCGCAGTTTGGGTATTGCCACAATGAACCAGGTGCAAAAAGACCTTATTGAAATTGAGATGGATCGTGCCTTTATCGACAACATGCATGCTGCAAATTACAAAACCAAATGGCAAGGTGGCCTTGAATCCTTTTTCGTAAAAAATCTCGAAAGTGTTCAGGGCGATGAACGCGACGCCATCTTTATCTCTACTGTGTACGGTCCAGATAAAAACGGGACGGTCATGCAACGCTTTGGGCCAATCAACCGCGCCGGAGGCTATAGACGATTGAACGTGTTATTTTCGCGCGCAAAGAAAAATATGATGGTGTTTACATCACTCAAACCAGAAGATATCAACGTTAGCGATACGTCCTCTGAAGGCATACGTGCTTTAAAAGGTTTTTTAACTTATGCCGCAAAAGGCGTTATTGATGAAGGACAGCATAAGTCAGATGAAATTCCTGATAGCGATTTTGAAATCTGGGTTAAAGAAAAACTAGAAAGCATTGGTTGCGAAGTTCACCCTCAAGTTGGTATAGCCGGATATCGTATTGATCTCGGCGTTAAGCACCCTCAGTATCCGCATGGCTATCTTATGGGCGTTGAATGCGATGGCGCCACATACCACTCTTCAAAATCTGCGCGTGAGCGTGACGTGATACGCCAACAAGTGCTTGAAGGGTTAGGCTGGCGTATATATCGCATTTGGTCAACTGATTGGTTCTCTAATCCAGTGCAGGAATTTGAAAAACTAAAAATTTACATTCAAGAACTGACTGATAGCAATAAATTAACTTCCTCCCCTAAAGAAAACAAAGTTATTGAACATGACTTTACGCCGGATGAAAAAAATAATGAGCCAGACGATTTATTCAGCGTTGTTAAAAAAGATAAGAGTGAAATTGTAGAAATGTACGACAATGTAACGTACTTTATAATCAAAGATAATGGTAAAAAAGAAAAACGATCTGTGCAGATTGTACCATCACTTGGGGATCCAACTCTAGGAACAATTGGTAAAAGCTCCGCTGTAGGAAGAGCTTTACTTGGCGCTGAAAAAAATGAAGAGATTGAAGTTACGCTTCCAATAGGCGAAGTTTCATTTTTAGTAAAAGAAATCAATAAAAATAAAGGATAAGAATTAAAAATGAATTTTAACCCAAGAACAGAGTATTTAGTTACGTCCAAAGATATCGATATAAAAGACTTCTATGAGTATTCAGATAGCTACATTACGCGCCCCCCTTATCAAAGAAAAAGCGTTTGGGGTAAAAAAAAGAAACAAGATTTAATTGATAGCTTATTTCGTAGATATTACGTTCCAAAATTAGTTATCAGGGAAGTTAGATTAGACGAAAATACTACTATTAACGAAATAATAGATGGTCAACAACGCATTACAACTGTTCAAGAATTTTTTGATAATAAGTTTAAAGTTTCTAAAACGTTAGAAGATATACATCCTGATATCGCAGGAAAATATTATAAGAATTTACCCGCAGAAGTAAGAAAGTTCATTGATAAAGAAATAATTTTTAAAGCCGATATTATAAAAAATATTGATAATCCTAATAATGCTAATCATCAAGAAATAGCAACTGACATTTTTTGGCGTCTACAACAAGGTGAAACGTTAAATTTTATGGAGGTAGCTCATGCTAAGCTCTCTAGCCTTTCAAGAAATGTAGTTGTAAAGTATAGCGATGACATTACGTTTGATTATGAGAAATATAAGCCTATTGATAGCAATCCAAATAAGCATAAATTTTTTAGTCTAATTAACAAAAATAACGACCGTATGGCGCACCTAAAGTTTTTCACTAGCTTTTTACTTATAGAAAAAGGAGATGGGTACGCAGATATTGGAGATATATATGTTTCAGATTTTATTGAAAGTTACATCGACAAAAACGGTATTGGAAATTATTCACTAGAAGAAGAATCGTTTGTCAAAGAAACTCTTAAAACATTGAACCTTCTTTGTAAAATATTTGAAAACGACCCAATGATTAAAAATGGCTCGTCAATTAAAGAATTAAGCACAGAATACTTCATTGTTTCATTTTATATGCTCGTTAGACACCTCAGAAAATTATATGTAATCACAGAAAAAGAACAAGATACAATTAAAAGCTTCTTTTATGAATTTCACAAGCGTTGGCGTGATGGCTCTGAAGCCGATATTGATATTATGGCCTTCAGTAACAATCGCCAACAAAATCATAGTAACTTAGAAATAAGAGATAGAATAACCAGACAACTTTTCTTTGATTATCTGAATGATCATAATATTGAATTTATTATGAAGGATGAAAAACGGATGTTCAATGAATCTGAAAAAATTATGATTTATCGAAGAGATAAAGGAAAATGTCAGATTTGCTTAAATCAGGGTAAAGACGAAAAAGAGGCAGAAGTAGATTGGACTAATTATCAAGCAGATCATATTTTTCCACATTCGAAAGGAGGAAGAACAGATACTAAAAACGCTCAGGTTTTATGTCGCTATCACAATCAATCTAAAGGCGATAAAATAGCTGTTTAAACCCTTATAAATTAATATCTGCGTCTGGATCCCCTGCAGCAAAAGCATTTATGTATGCTAGACAAAGATCACGCGATCTATAACTACCGTATTTTTCTGTTTCCTTTTTTTCTACAATTGGAAAAGTGGCATATATATAAGAAACATCATCTCTATCCGTGATACCGTATAAGTGAAAATATAGCGCGTCTAACTTAGCTCGTAATTTCAACCGTCGCTCTTCATCCCATATAAAGGGTGGCTTTACTTCACCATTAGCATCAGTGTAATCCATATCTTTAGCAAATGGTGCCATATCATGTGCTGTATATGTTAGTTCCAATACAGCTTCTTTAATAATCTCTTCTGCAGAGTTTTTACCAAAATTGGTTTTCTTATAGGTTCCTGGGAGTACTACAGGTAACTGCTCTACCATATACCAATTTATATTTTGGCCTTGAATTTTTTGTCTAATAACAAAATCAAATGGCGTTGCATTTAAATTAGCTAGTAACAATATAGATGATTTACTAAATTGAATTAGATCTGTCCCTTTTTCAGGAAGCATAACCCCCATGGAGTTGCCAACGCCAGAAATGGGAATTGCAGAAGCAATAAAAGTACGCATATTTGTCGTTGCTGTAATCATCTTATAGCTTAACCACCAATTAACTTTGGGGTAATTTTTTAGATTATTTTCATTAATCCAAAATTGAGGATCTGGAATCCAGTCAGGATCTTGGTGTTGATTTAAGTTAGCATTTACTGGTTGTGCTGGTCTGTGCTGATTGTCTTCATTTACAACAACACTAGCAGCTCTATGATCGTAAGCTTGTACCATTTTACCTTCATATAATGAGAGCCACTTCCCACTATTTGATTTGTAATTGTTCTCACCTACAGGGTACGCGCCTTCTTTTTCTTCAAGTTCTGTGCGAGTTTTAAAAAGATTGGAGTCATTGGTCATATCAAGCATCCTTAAATACGTGACAGGCCATGCTTTTTCCTCTGCATCTGAAGATTTATCTACAAGAACAGGAAGTTTTTTATAAATAGAAGTGGTTAATTCAGCATCTCTTTTAGTTTTAAAAATTGGCGCGGTACCCGTATTTGGGTTTACTTTTGCAAAATCCTCCGATGTAAGCTCAAAACATCTATCAGGGTTTTTTATTTCATTAATATTATGCAGATAGAAAGCACATTTTGCGGGATGCCTTGTTTCGGAAGGACTTGCAATAAAAGCACAAAATTTAAATGATGCATGAACATCAGGAAAGAATACTTTCTTATTCTCAAAATCATATAAAGCTTTCAATCTCCCTTCAGTCGCAACGCCTTTAAAAAATTCTGAAGCTGTTAAATCTGATGCAATCCCTGAAGGTGTTAGTAAGCCGACCATACCATCTTGTTTCACAAGCTGCATCGCTCGTTCAACAAATAAGGAATACAGATTTAAATCACCGCCTGAGAGTAAAGGATAATCACCAGATGATCTTGCTACTTTAGTTCCTGCAATTGCTCGATCTTTTGCTTTCTCATAATCCGCATAAAGTGGATTATCAGCTTCTTTAAGGGTCTTAATCATTTTTTTACGATCAGAAGCGCGTTGAGCTTTTGCTATCTCTGGCCGACGTGCTTCAAACCATTCAACTTCTTGAAGTTTCATACGATCCCAAGGTGGGTTACCAATTATGGCATCAAAACCACCATGAGGTTTTTCTTCTTCCCAATTTGTCCAGACACCAGGGAAAGAAACTTGCCAGTTTAAAAAGCGTTCTTCCTTTTTTAGTTGTTTAGCTTCTTTTAATATCTCAGAAAACAACTGCCCACTTTCGCCTCTTAGCTGTGCTTCACGCTTACCCATAGAAATATCAAAAGGATCTCCATAGGATCCATCAAAAAATCCCTGTATGGCCGCTTTATTTTCTTTACCCTTTAAATTTTGCCATTCAATTGCATGTGCTAGAGACAGGAATGAATTTAATGGGGCGGTCATAACTTGTACGCCTTCAAAGATTTCTAAAGATCTATGTGCTTCCGCAATTTCTGCGTCAGGGAGAGCTTCAATTGTTTGCATAGAAGCGGCAGAACCAAGAGCCGTTTTAATTGGATCGTGAAGTAGTAAAGGGCTTCCATACTCTGTTGCTTTTTGTATGCCAGAATGAACCCAAGAACCAAATAAGCTATCACCGCATCGTAAGTGGTGATCTAGAAATGATAGCGGTGCTCCAACTGTAAAACTATGTAGCCATAAAGCTACTTTTGCTAATTCAACGGCCATTGGGTTTTTATCTACGCCATATACACAGCGTTTCAAGACCATACGACGAATAATGTGACGATCATCTAGTTGTTCTGGATCTACAGTCCATTGACGCTCTTCTGCATTACCTAAAATTGTTTGACGAATAGTTTCTATACGTTCAGCTAAAGGAGAAATATAAGGATTATCTTCATCTGACCACTCCACAAGTGTTTCAGCTTCTGCCATGGCAGTAATGACCTGGTCTGCCATATAATCTACTAAGCTAACTAAAAAGTGCCCTGAGCCCATTGCTGGATCACAAATTTTTAAATCTAATAGTTTTTCCGCTGGGTCAAATCGCTTTAATATTCCTAAGCGACGATCTTCATCCTGCTCGCTTTTGCCAAGTTCTTCTATTTTTTGAATAAAGGTCTCATTCTTTTTTTCTATAATTGGCTCAATTGTTTCACGGATAATAAGCCCAACTAAGTCATCAGGAGTGTAATAACTACCTGATCCTTTTCTAGCAAATATGTTTGGCCGAATAGTTACTACGCCATCAACTCTCACAACCTCATATTCTAATAATCTTTCGTAAATAGAGCCCAGTTGTTGGACAGTTAAGTCACGATAGTTGATATATTTACGACCGTTTTCTGTATCTTCAAATGATAGTTTATCAATGACTTCTGCCATTACTGCATCAGAGAGCCTAATATCATTTAATAGAGGGGTTTTAGTTCCATTGAATAGACCACCATTGTAAGGAGGAAGCCCAATTGACGCATCGCCTTTATCTATAGCACGACAGAGGTCGTCTAAACCTGACCAATAGCGAGCCGCAGTTTCCGAAAATACATCACTCTCATCTTTACGTTTCCCAATATCCATGCGAATTTTGTCACGTAATCCATAGTCATCATATCTACTATCGTTTACAGGAAGTAAGTTCCTATCCTCAGCATAAAGTATAAATAATAAGCGATATAATAAGATTAGAGATGCTTCTCTTACTGAGTCTAACGTCGCGCCGTCAGGGGCACTATCTGCTACTGACTTTGTAATAAGAGGGTAGACATTTTCAAAAACTAAATTTGAGAGATCTTGTGCAACCCGTTCTTCGTAAAACTTACCTTCTTCAAGAGCGCGTTGGTGAAATGTTCGCTTGTCCGATGCTGATGGTAGAAAAGCTTCACGTCTAAATATTAAGAAAAATATTTTTATAGCGTGGTGCCTTTCTTCATCACTAAGAGAGAATAGTCCATCACCATGGCCTTCAACGCCCAGGACTGCAGCTAGGTCTATTTCAAAAAATTGTTCAGATACGGAGCGGGCTCCTTGATAATAAAGTCGCCAGCGTCCTCCATTAGTCAAAATTCCCCACCTAAGATTTCCTTTGGTAATATCATCGACACGACGCAAGTATCTCAGCATTTGAGAAGAAGGGGCCAGCTCTTCCCCGCGTTTACTAGAACGCCGATCTAAGGGCCTTTTCCATCTTTTTGATTCAACGATTGCAATTCCATGCTGGTATCTTTTCCACTCTTCAATGTTAGTATCTGCACGTTTCTTAGCGTCTTCATTGGCGAACAAAAGGCCATCAGGTACATCATCTCTACCTTTTACCGTTAAATTTTGTTGGCGCATGAATTGATTCCAACCCAAACAGGCTAAAATTTTCCAAATAAGATCGTCTTCGGTACGTTGCTCGTTAGGTGTTTGGTCAGTTGGAAAAGCTTCATAGATGGCTCTGAGAGCTTTGCTAAGCTCTTCTACATCACGATCACTAATGCTCTTCCAATCAGCGTTGTCCTTCACAGATTCAGTAAGAAAATCACTTGTAAATAGGCTGCCTTGGAACGTTGTTTCAATCATTAAACTATTCTACAGATACGTAAGAACAACCCAACGAAAAATATTTTAATTTTAAGGCTTATACCCACTGAATTATTTTATAATGGTAAAAATTAACTCCCTACACTTTGTCTCCTAATACCCTAAAATAAAAATTTTATAAGCAGCTATCAGATAAGATTTCTTTTGCGTGGCGGTGCCGCCCCTTAGGGGTGGGTAGTACGGTTTGCCAGCCCTAGTTCGCTTTCTTAGCAAGAATGTGAGGCAATTGGAGCAACACCAGTTCAAATCCCAAAAACAACTTCTAACCCGTGTTGCTTTAAATAAATTTGATACCCCCAAATATGCCCCCCAAAGTTTTTTCTAGGCTTAAATGATATTTGTGGTGATAAGATTGTTCGTTGAAATTCGCAGAAATTCGTACGAATTTTCCCCCATATATTACGTATAAGTTACGTACGGAGAAAGTGAAAATCAGCTAAGTTATTGATTTAATTGGCGTCCCGTACGGGATTTGAACCCGTGTTGCCGCCGTGAAAGGGCGGTGTCCTAGACCCCTAGACGAACGGGACGCATAGAAATAGTCTTAAAGACAAAGCTTTATAGTCTTTTAATACATATAAAATCAAGTCTTTATTACCAAAAAACAATAAATTTTATCTTTTTACGTAATCATGGTTGCTTAAGGTTATAATCTTTCTTCAACAATTTCTAAATCCGCATTAAAAACGATAAGAAAAACGTAAAGTTGGAGAGATATTTTTGGCATCATAATTATAATTAGGTAAAGTAGACTTATTTTTCGTATAACGAACAGAAAAAGAAAAATCCATATTTTCTGATGGTTTGTAAACTAAATTTCCGCTAATCCGTGCACCAATATCTTTTCGCTCTATATTTGTTTGTTGCTCAAAAAAATCTAAATATGTTTTTTGGTAAACACTGGGATTTAACGAAATATAGAATTTTGATGTCAAAGGGTAAATTGCCTGAACACCACTATCAAATTGATAAAAGCTAAAATCACTAGGGTTTGTTTGTGTGTATTGAGCTGAGCTATATGTAGATGTAAATATTTTTGACCAAAAAATCTTACTTTTAGAAACCAAAGCTGAAAATCTATGAAGTGAAATTGATTTTTTTTCGTAGCTTTTGTCAAAAATAACAGTAGGGGTATAGCTAACCGAATAAAGCCAGTTATGCTTTGAATAGGAAGCCCCAGCATTTCCTTGAAAGCTATTATAGCTAAGATTGCTATTATTTTTATATTTATATTGGCTCGTAGAAATTCCAGAAAATAGTTTAATGCCATTTTGCATTTTTAGATCAAAATTAAGACCGCCTGATAAAAATGCAATCAAGTCGCTTTTCTTATTTGTTTCACTAAGAAAGACATTATCCGTATAGGATAAAGAGGAATCAATATAAGAAGTAAAAAGATCAGGTTTCTTTAAAATAATAATATTTTCATCAATTATAAAAGGATCGTCATTTTTAAGGACATAAGGCTGTGATAAATTTTCTGAAACACGGTTCTCAATGGTTTGGTTTTGGGCAAAAACTATATCATTACAAAAGAAAAATAATATTAGAGTGAAGATAAAAAGTTTCATTATTGAACATCTCTAGAATTTTCAAAATTTGTAATTTTGTTGATAAAGTTTATATCGCCACTATTTGAGTTTATCTCAATTGCTTGCCAAGTATTACCAACTTCTCCCGCTGTGGGACTTCCTTTGAAAATAGATTGTCCGCCACTCACTAAATTTCCCGCATCAGTATCGCCATCAGTCGGAACATATGTACCGCCCCGTATAACTTCAATTTCTACATTCGATGAAGATAAACTGTCACTATTTTTGTCTTGGTCACCAAAATTATAAACAGAGGCGCGATAAACACCATTTTTATTTAAATCATTAATTCGAATAACCTCGCTACAATTTGTTGAAATACAATCATCAATAATTGCGGCATGGGGCGCATTTTCTAAATCTCCAGTGCTTAAATAAAAGATATGAAATCGACCAGATCCTTGTGGCCCTGTAAGATGAATATCTAAATCAGTGACGCTCGATCCCCAAGAAACCAAAATATGTATTGGTAAATTTTGTTCAATAACGAATGTTTCAAATTGTGATAAATCCATTGTTTGTTCGTTAATTACAACATTAGAAATATCCTGATCTTTTAATGAAGAAATTATATTATTGAGCGCAGACTTTGATGTGATCCTTTTATTTTTATCATTTTCAAATAGACCTAAAGCTTTCTTAGTACTTTGTTTTTTAGAAGTAATTGTTAATTGTTCAATTAAATTTAAAGGAAGGGTGTCCCTATTACGATTGAGAAAATATTTAACATCAAAATTTTCTACAGTTGTTATATTTGTACTCTTATTATAAATAAATATTTCACCAATTTTAGCAGTGCGATTTTTATTGCTTTTTACAGCGCCCCCAACAAGAGCAGCTGTAAAAACTTGGTCTTTGCCGCTTATATAAATATGACTGTTAGCCGTTGCTAAAATTTCAAAATTTTGATGCGTAAAAATTTCATTTTCTTTTAATTCTAATATAAATCCACCAGAATTTAGAGTATGTGCCAACTTATCTGGCTTAATCTGATTATTTAATAACGAGTAGGTTTTTAACCCCGCAACAGCATTATTTTGGATAGAACAAAATAATAAAATAAATAGTAATATTTTAAATAATTGGCGCAATTTTAGAATACTTATGTAGGGTAAAAACGCATATTAATATGGCATCAGCGTCAATTCGTCAATCACTGAGGATTTAATATGTAATTATTGGTGTTTGATTTTTTGAGTATAAATTGATTATAGTCTTCGAAGATGAGCAAAAAATTTAAACCACTTGCAATTACAATGGGCGACCCCGCAGGGATCGGGGGCGAATGTAGTATTTTGGCTTGGCAACAGCGTGAGATACATCAACTCACGCCGTTTTTTTTAATTGATAATATTGAACGATTACAAATAATTGCGCCAAATGTCAGTTTTGTAAAAATTGATACCCCTGACCAAGCATTAGATATCTTTACGCAGGCAATCCCTGTACTGCATCTTGATTTACCTCAAACTTCCATTGCAGGTCAATTAAATGCCCATAATGGGAAGGCTGTTATTGAATCTATTCGCATGGCGGTTGCGCTTGCCCTTGATAACCAAATAAGTGCAGTTGTTACAAACCCCATTCATAAAGCGGCATTATATGATATTGGTTTTGATTTTGCAGGACATACAGAATATTTAGGGTCGCTTTGTAACAATGCGCAATCGGTCATGATGCTTGCAACGCGAGAATTAAGGGTTGTTCCGTTAACGGTTCATCATGCAATTAAAGATATACCTAATATGTTGACCCAAGATCTTATTTTTGAAAAAATAAAAATTGTTTATCACGATTTAAAAGAAAAATTTGGTATGAAAAATCCGCGTATTGCCGTATCAGGATTAAATCCCCATGCGGGCGAAGGGGGCGCGATGGGGGATGAAGAAATCAATATTATTGCCCCAGCCATTGAAAAACTAAAATTTCAGGGAATGCATATTACTGGCCCGCATTCTGCCGATACGTTATTCCACGCCGAAGCACGCATTCATTATGATGTTGCAATTTGTATGTATCATGACCAAGCGTTAATTCCCATTAAAACGCTTGATTTTCATGGGGGCGTAAATGTTACCCTAGGGCTTCCCATTATCAGAACATCTCCCGATCACGGCACAGCATTGGATATAGCAGGTAAAGGATTGGCAAATCCATCAAGCTTAATTGCGGCCATTAAAATGGCTGAAACTCTTGCAATGAAAACGCAGTAACTATTTGTTAAAAAACGTAACGGCAAAATATCCCGCAGTTGCAGAAAGACCAGACAAAAATGCACCCCATGCCATATCCATAATGGCAGTTTTAACAGGCCAGTCTTTTAAAGTTGCCAGATTTGTCATCTCGTAAGTGGCATAAGCAAAAAATCCAAACATCGCACCATAAGTTGCCGCAATCACCCAATTACTTTCACGGACGGCAGGAAGGGTTGCAAAGAAGACAACACCAATAACATAAACAACATAAAATCCTGCGGCAATACCCCAATTGGGTTGTTCTGCCATTAAATGACCGATACCATCCTGAAAAGCATCTTTCATAATAACGCCAAGCCATACAGCATCAGCAGCAAGAAAAACAATTGTCGCGGCAATATATGCGATTAAAAATGTCATTTTATAGTTCCTTTATTCTTTATATTTATCAAAAAAATCAACGATATCATTGAGGACGATTTTTTCTTTTATGTTAACCCATGCAAAATCTTTGATAATTCCAACATGATTCATATCGTCATAGGTAATAACGCTCACCTGACCATTTTGTTCATTTATTTTATTTTTTAACCGATCAATATTTCTGTAAATAACGGTTTCGTCTTTTTCGCCCCATAATAAAAGCATCGGCGGCTCATCTCCATTAATAAAGGTGGGAACTTGCATTTGCGGATAATTCTCAGGTGGTCCAAACATATCTTTTAAGTCTTGCTCGCCAGGTTCAAAATCATATGGCCCTGCCATTCCTGCAAACCCTTTGATAATATTAGGCGTTAAATCATAGGGGGCAAGATAACGTTGATCTGCAACAATCAAGGCACCAATATGCGCCCCCGACGAATGGCCGCTGATAAATATATTATCGACATTGCCATCATATTTAACAATATTATTATGCACCCATGCGGTTGCCATTGCGGCATCTTCAACAAAAACAGGGAATTTAACTTGCGGGTATTTGCGGTGATTTATTAAAACAGCAATATATCCTTTTTGGGCAAAATTATTACCGATAAAGGCATATTGATCTTTATTCCCAAATGTCCAACGCCCACCATGAATAAAAATAACAACAGGCGCTTTTTTATCATTCAAATCCGCCGGAATATAAATATCTAAATTTTGAAAATCCTTATCACCATAGGCAATATTTTTTTCAACTTTAACATCGCTTAATTTTAAGGGTAAATTGGCAACACCAAATGCCGCCTCGGAACAGGCGGAGATAAATAATGTAGATAATACTGAAAAAACCATAAAAACCTTATGCATGTTGTAACTCGATCTGTTGAACATTTGTGTAACCGGATGCAAAACCCGCAGAACACCCCGCAAGATAAAACCGCCATAAACGAATAAATTTCTCATCAAAACCCATATTTTTAATATCGGCAACCACATCATCAAAATTATCAAGCCATTGATGTAATGTGCGCGCATAATCTTGACCAAATTCAAAATTATTAAATGTTTTTAATCCTGCCTTTGCCGCTTCCTCATCAAATCGTTTGGGGGAGGGGAGTAGCCCACCAGGGAAAATGTAAGACCGTAGAAAGTCTGTCTCTTTTTTATACGCCTCAAACCGATCATTCAAAATGGTAATGGTCTGAACAACTGCTTTACCATTATCGGATAATAATTCCTTCATTTTTGAAAAATAGGTTGGCCAAAATTGCTCACCCACGGCTTCAAACATTTCGATAGATACAATATGATCATACCGACCAGTTTGATGGCGGTAATCCTCAATAACAATTTTTGCATCATTATTGAGGCGATTATGGGCAAAATCATGTTGTTCTTTTGATAGGGTAATGCCCTTTACATCATAATCACCATCATTTGCAATTGCCCGTTCGGCAAAACCGCCCCATCCACATCCAATTTCCAAAACCCGCCCTGATGGTGCGCTTAATTGGTTCAAAATGCGATCATATTTGTTATTTTGTGCGGTTTTTAGATCGTTCGATCCATTATATAAGGCGGATGAATATGTCATGGTTGGGTCAAGCCATAATTTATAAAATTCATTCCCTAAATCATAATGAGCGTGAATATTTTTCTTGCTGCCATTAATTGAATTGCGCTGGAAAAAATATAAAAATTGATAAAATAAATTTTGCAGCTTGTTTGATTTTAAATAGGGGTCAACAACATCCTTATTCATCATGGCCACGGTCAAGGTTGCCAGTAAATCAGGCGTATCCCACAACCCATCCCGATATGTTTCGGCAAAACCAATATCGCCTTTTGTGACCCATTGTGTGATGCAAGACCAATCATGAATAATAATTTTTGAATTTAATCCAGTGTTTGAGCCTTTAAAATCATAAATTTTATGCTCTGGCGTTTCAAACGTTAAAGATCCTGTGTGGATATTCTCTGCCTTTTTTAAAATTTGATCAAAAAATATTTTATGCAACATCAAAACTCTATTTCTTTGCTGGGGGGGTGGTATGGGTAATTTTGTTCTTAAATTGTAACGGTTTTGGAATATATTTAATTCCCTTTATCATTAATTTTATAGCTTGCCAATGAATTAGGAAAATAGCCTTAAAAGTTACAAGGGGATAAAGAAAAAATGCTTTGCGTGTATTTTGAACATTAAATTCAGCCATTTTTCCCGAAACTGCTGTCAATAAAAATGGCGCATCATTATCATCAATTAAATCAATCCATACGCCTAAAGCCTCTTTTTTTTGCGAGAATCTAAATTTATATTGGCCTGTACGGTCAATGAAGGGGGAAACATGAAACATTTTCTTTCCTTCCAAAATATCGCCATCAGAAATTTGGTTTTTATTATCAGGGGGCAGACAAAGATAACTATGGCTTTCGCCAAATGTATTATTTACCTCACATATCACCGCACAAAGATTTTGATTTGTATCATAGCAGTAAAAAAAGCTAACGGGGTTAAACACATATCCCAAAACCCGAGGCATCGTGACCAAAACAACTTCACCGTTTGGTTTTGCACCGCCACAACTTTCAAAAACATCGCCTATCCATTTGTGGAGGGACGTATCGTTTCGATATCCGTGATCTTTGTTGTGAAAAGATAACAGCCCAAATCTATTATACTTAAAAAATCTGTTTTCAAATTTTGGGTTTATTTTTGAAAGGGGCAGGGCGATGTAATAAATACTATATCTAAATTGGTTGATCTTCGGCTGCATTCTTTTATGCATCACATGACCAAAAATAAAATGGGAATCTGCAATAAAATTTAATACCATGGAATGTGAACATCCATTTTTTTTAAGATATTTACCGTACTTAATATTCCATCTTCGTGAAAGCCATACCGTTGATACGCCCCCACAAACCAAATATTATTGACCCCTTGAATATCGGCAATTTTTTGTTGTGCTGCGATGGCTTTATTATCAAAAACAGGATGTGAAAAATCATGCCGATCATAAATCATACTGGCGGGGGGGAGTGTTTGAGGGTTAAGCGTAACCAATAACGGATTTTGAGTTTTCAAATTTTGTAAATTATTCATCCAATAGGTAAGGGACACATTTTGTGATTGGTTATTCTTATCCGCCAAATAAATCCAACTGGCCCAAACTGATTTATCGGTAGGCATAAAATTTTTATCCCAATGCACAACAACATGGTTTTTTTGATACGAAAACGCCTCTATAACCTGTTTTTGCTCGGCAGTCGGGTTTTGTAAAATTTTTGCGGCTGTATCGGCATGGCAGGCAAAAACAACACGATCAAAATTTTGGCTTTCTTGCCCCTCAATCTCTATGGCCACGCCATCATTGATATGCGTAACGGACGTAACGGGTGAATTGAGAAAGATTTTATCCTTAAAAGAGGCTGTAATTTTTTTAACATATTCGCGGCTTCCCCCCGTTACCGTGTACCATTGTGGCTGACGAAAGAGGGTAAGCAACCCGTGATTATCAAAAAATGTAATAAAGCTTTTGGCAGGGAAATCCTCAATTTTTTGGGAAGGGGTGCTCCAAATGGCCGCGCCCATGGCTTGTAGATAATAATCCCGAAACCATTGCCCCAAATTCATATGGTTAAGCATTTCACCCATTGTAAAATCGGGATAATTCTTTATGACCTTTTTTGCCGTATTGTTGAATTTTATAATATCAAAAATCATTTTCCAATAGGCACCAAGCATCAGGTTTCGTGGTTTCAGCATATTTTTACTGCTATAGGAAAGCCATCCTTTTTTACCGTTATCTGAAATATCCACCCCAAATGACATATCGCTTTTTTCGGTTTTGACACCAAGATGGTCAAAAAGCCCTACCAAATTGGGGTAATTTCGATTGTTAAAAACGATAAAACCTGTATCAACGGCGGTATTTTTATCATTTTCGGTGATTTCAATGGTACGGCTATGCCCACCTATATACTCATTGGCTTCAAAAACGCTAATATTATGGCCTGCCTTATTAAGCGCATATGCTGCAGACATTCCAGAAATACCGCTTCCAATAATTGCAATTGTTTTACCCATAAATAACTTTTCGCTGGCTTTTTGATTTTCGTTACGGTAGAAAAACATATTCCCTTCATTATAGGAACTAAAAAAAGCGATAGCCGCTTTACGAACCTATGGTCAAAAAGGTATAAATTATAAAATTTAGGAGGCCGAGTCGTGTTTACACGACGGAGGTATAAAAAAATGTCAAAAACAAATCCGATTCAATTTATTGAGCAGGTTAAAGCCGAAACAAAAAAAGTAACGTGGCCCACCCGTAAAGAAACCATTACATCTACAATTGCTGTCTTTATTATGGTGACACTTGCCTCTTTATTTTTATTTTTTGCGGATCAGATTTTGGCATTTATGGTCAATTTTATCCTAAGCTTGGGGAATTAAAACAGCTATAAACCGCTTTTTGGCTTATCAACTGGCGGCACTTAAAAACTTAGCGTCTTTCGACTTGTTGATTGACGGCACTTAAAAAACTAGCGTCCTTCGGCTTGCCGATTGGCGGCACTTAAAACTTAGCGTCCTTCGGCTTGCCGATTGACGGCACTTAAAACTTAGCGTCCTTCGGCTTGCCGATTGACGGCACTTAAAAAGAGAAAGAGATTTATCATGGCAATGCGTTGGTACGTTCTACATGTTTATTCAGGGTATGAAACAAAGGTGAAAGAAGCCATTGAGGAAAAAGCCCGTAAGCTAAAACTTCAAGACCACTTGGGCGAAATTATGGTGCCGACTGAGGAAGTTGTTGAAGTAAAGCGTGGTAAAAAAGTAAACTCCGAACGTAAGTTCTTCCCCGGTTATGTTCTTATTAAATTGGATCTAAACGACCGTGTTTGGCATATGGTCAAAGACACGCCAAAGGTTACTGATTTCTTAGGGGCAAATAATAAACCCGCCCCTGTTTCTCAAAAAGAAGCTGATGCATTAATCAAACAAATTCAAGAAGGTGTGGACAGCCCAAGACCATCAATTACCTTTGATATTGGTGAAGAAGTTAAAGTTGCCGATGGTCCATTCGCCTCTTTCAACGGTATTGTTGAAGAAGTTGATGAAGACAAGGCAAAATTAAAAGTTTCTGTATCAATCTTTGGTCGCGCCACGCCTGTTGAATTAGAATATGCTCAGGTTGAAAAACAATAGGTTAATTTGTATTAAATAAATTAATCCTTTCAAAATTTAAAATATTTATTATAATTCACAAAACTTTAGAAAAAAGAAGGAATGTTCAATGAAAAATTTATTATTAGGAACTGTTGCAGTATTTGCCCTGACAACAGCTGGCGCACAAGCGCAAGAATATAACGCAAATGGCTATGATATTAGTCCCTATGTAGGTGCTTATGGTGGTTACGGATGGCAGTATGATGGCGCTGACTTAGATGGCGGTGACTATGGTATTTATGCTGGTGTCTCTGCTGATGGTTTACTAGATTACACAATTAACCGTGTTGGTCTTGGTCTTTCTGGCCGTTTAGAAGGTCATTACGGTATGTCTAGCTCAGATGGTGATGGTGTTGAAAAAGAAAACGAGTGGGGCGTAAGCTTTAAACCAGGATTTAGCTTTGTAGATCAATATTTACCAGTGATTGCAGAACCTTATGCAATTGTTGGTTACCGTAATACAGAATTTGAAGTGGGTGGTTCAGATGATAACTACCATGGTTTCGAACTTGGTTTAGGTGGTGAAGTTCTTGCCTATGATAATGTTGCTGTACGTCTAGAATATACACACGTTTTCTACGGTAGTGAAAATGGCTTTAATCCAGATGAAGATAATATCCGTTTAGGTTTGGGTTATAGCTTCTAATCAATAATCTACAAATAATTTTAAAAGCCCTGCATTATTGTGGGGCTTTTTTTCTTGATTTATCCATTTAAACCGCTATAACACCGATTATAAATCCTGTGGAAGGTGGCTTTGCTCAATAGTCTTTTGATTTTCAATTGACGATTTATAAATGTCCTTCGGTTTACCGATTGACGATTTTTATAACTAAGACCATTTGTAGAGCGCTGTACCACGGGGGCAACTTAAACAGACAAATTTGATATGAGGATATACTTCAATATTTAATTTGTCGGCCGTAGCGGGTTTTCCCGCCTGAGGCCAAACAACCGAGGAGCTATAAAATGGCAAAAAAAGTAACAGGTTTAATTAACCTGATTATCCCCGCAGGGATGGCAAACCCTGCACCACCCGTTGGTCCAGCCTTGGGTCAACATGGTGTCAATATCAAAGCCTTCACTGATGAATTTAACGCAAAAACAGGTGACATGGAAAAGGGTATCCCTATTCCTGTTGTGATTTCTGTATATGAAGATCGTTCTTACGACTTCATCATGAAACAACCCCCCAATAGTTATTTTATCAAAAAAGCATTAAACATCAAAGCTGGATCAAACAATCCAGGAACAGAAGTTGCTGGTATTTTGAAAAAATCACAAGTGAAACAAATTGCTCAAGATAAAATGGTTGATTTAAACGCTGTCGATATTGAAGGCGCAATGCGCATTATCGAAGGGTCTGCACGCTCCATGGGCGTAGAAATTGCGGAAGGATAAAATAATGGCTAAAATTTCAAAACATTTAAAAGCAGCAAATGAGAAATTCGATAAAGAAACTCTTTACACTGTATCTGACGCGGTTGCGATGCTCAAAGAATTGGCATCAAAACGTAAATTTGATGAATCATTTGATATCGCAATGAATTTGGGTATTGATCCTAAGCACGCCGACCAACAGGTTCGTGGCATGGTGACATTGCCACACGGAACAGGCGCAACAATACGCGTTGCTGTGTTTGCACGCGATGCAAAGGCTGATGAAGCCAAAAAAGCAGGCGCAGACATTGTTGGTGCGGAAGATCTAATGGATCAAATTAAAGCGGGTGAAATGAACTTTGACCGTGTGATTGCAACCCCTGACATGATGCCACTTGTTGGTCAATTGGGTCAGATTTTGGGACCAAAAGGCATGATGCCAAACCCCAAATTGGGAACAGTAACCCCCGATGTTGTTAAAGCAGTAGAAGCAGCCAAAGGCGGCGCCATTGAATATCGCGCTGAAAAAGCGGGTATTATTCATGCTGGTGTTGGTAAATCTAGTTTTGATACAAAAAAGATTGAAGAAAATATTCTATCTTTTATCGAAACAATCCAAAAGGCACGCCCAACAGGTGCAAAGGGTACTTTTATTCAAAAAATTACCCTTTCAACCACAATGGGTCCGGGTATCAAATTGGATATTGATTCTGCAACAGGTAAAAACGAAGCCAAAGCAGCCTAGGTAAAAAATAATTTTTTAAAAAGCGCTCTTAATTTTAAGGGCGCTTTTTTTTATGACGAACAGTTGTCTTGTAAACGTATATTCGGTAGCGTTTAACCATTATAAAATAATATTCAAGGAGCCATATCTATGAAAACACGCGCTGCAATCGCCTATAAAGCAGGAGATCCCCTTGTGATAGAGACTGTTGACCTTGAAGGTCCAAAAGAGGGCGAAGTCCTGATTGAAAATATGGCAACTGGTGTTTGCCATACTGATGCCTTTACATTATCAGGCGAAGATCCCGAAGGTATATTCCCCGCAATATTGGGGCATGAAGGTGCGGGCATTGTGCGAGAGATTGGCAAAAATGTTACATCAGTTGCGGTGGGCGATCATATCATTCCCCTTTATACGCCTGAATGTCGTGAGTGTGATTTTTGCCTTAACCCCAAAACCAATTTATGCCAATCCATTCGTTCTACCCAAGGGGCGGGGCTTATGCCCGACGGCACAAGCCGTTTTTCCTTTAATGGGAAACCTCTTATGCATTATATGGGAACATCGACCTTTTCAAACTTTACGGTTTTGCCAGAAATAGCAGTGGCAAAAGTGCGCAAAGACGCGCCCTTTGAGAAAATTTGTTATATCGGATGTGGCGTCACCACAGGCATTGGCGCAGTTGTCTTTGACGCAAAGGTCGAGGCAGGGTCAACCGTTGCCGTATTTGGGCTAGGCGGTATTGGTCTCAATGTAATCCAAGGCGCCAAAATGGTGGGTGCGTCCAAAATTATTGGGATTGATATCAACCCTTCCAAAATTGAATTGGCAACAAAATTTGGTATGACTGATTTTATCAATCCGAATAAAACCGATAATGTTGTTGAAGCGATTTGTGATTTAACCAATGGCGGTGTCGATTATTCATTTGAATGTATTGGCAATGTTGATGTAATGCGCCAAGCCTTAGAATCTTGCCACAAAGGATGGGGTGAAAGTATTGTAATCGGCGTTGCAGGCGCAGGGAAAGAAATTTCAACCCGCCCGTTCCAATTGGTTACGGGGCGTGTCTGGCGTGGGTCTGCCTTTGGTGGTGCACGCGGACGCACAGATGTGCCCAAAATTGTGGACTGGTACATGGAAGGCAAGATTAACATTGATGACATGATTACCCATGTTATGCCCCTTGATGAAATTAACACGGCCTTTGACTTAATGCATGAAGGCAAAAGTATCCGAAGCGTTATAAAATATTAAAATGAAAATCACAGATACCTACAAATGCCATAACGGCACGCTGAATATTATTGAACATGAAAGCAAAACGCTTTCTTGTACGATGACGTTTTCTATCTTCCTTCCGCCTATCGTTAACAATAAAAAAATACTATTTATTACGTTTTTATCGGGGCTGACGTGCAATCACGAAAATTTTACAACCAAGTCTGGTGCGTATGCACATGCCGCAAAGGAAGGCATAGCGATTATTGCACCCGATACATCACCACGGGGTGATAATATTCCCGATGATAAAGATGCGTATGATTTTGGAAAAGGCGCAGGTTTTTACATCAATGCCACCCAAATGCCATGGGCAAAACATTATCATATGGAAAGTTATATTGTTGAGGAGCTAAATGCGCTCGATTTGCGCTGAATTTCCTCTCAATACAGACGCGCAAGGCATAAGCGGCCATTCTATGGGTGGTCATGGGGCGTTAACACTCCACTTAAAATATCCCAATCAATTTAAATCATGCTCTGCATTCTCACCTATTGTCGCCCCATCCCAAGTCCCTTGGGGGGACAAAGCATTCTCTCGTTACCTAGGTAATGATAAAAAAGATTGGGTGAAGCATGATGCGACAGTCTTAATGAAACAAGCCGATGATAGGCAAGCTTTCCCGCAAATTTTAATCGACCAAGGCACATCAGATCAATTTTTAGAGGAGCAGTTAAAGCCACATCTTTTCCAAGAGGCTTGTGTTGCATCTAATCAAAATCTTGCTCTAAGAATGCATGATGGATACGACCATAGCTATTATTTTATTCAAAGTTTTATGGATGATCATATTCGCCATCATGCAAAAATTTTAAAAAAATAAACAAAACCCCTTGACGCATACTTCAAAATCTTTATAACAACGTTAATTCTATCCAAGATTGCAGGGGTGAAGTACACTTAATAAACCTGCATAGATGGGGTTCTATAAGTAAAAGGTTTCGGATTTGCGTCCTTCGGTTTACCGATTGATGGCTTTTAAATAAGAAACCTTTTCGTTATGAACCTAATTTATTTGGATAGCGGTTTCTTCGGAAATCGCTTTTTTATTGGAATAACAGATTTGGATTGACAACGCCGCGACGGGTTTGCCCGCCTCAGGCTTTTTTAAAAGGAAATAAACATCATGGCAATGACCAGAGAAAAAAAACAAAATGAGATTGCAGATCTGAAAACCCGTATGGAAGAAAGCGAAATTATCGTTCTAACCCAAAATACAGGGTTGAATGCAAAAAATATTACTGATTTGCGTCTTGAAATGCGTAAAAATGAAGTTGGCTTTAAAATCGTTAAAAACACATTGGCGAAAATTGCCGCCAAAGGAAACAATGCAGAGAAAATCTCTGATATGTTTGCTGGTCCTGTTGGCATGGTGACATCAAAAGATCCTGTTGCTGCGGCAAAAATAGCGCAAGATTTTGCCAAGAAAAATGACAAACTTGTTATTTTAGGTGGTATTTACGGCGATATCGTTCTTGACGAAGCGGGTGTTAAGCACCTTGCAAGCATGCCATCTCTTGACGAGTTGCGTGCAACATTATCGGCTGATTATAGCCCCTGCAAATAAATTGCTGGCACATTACACGCACCAGGTGGAAAACTGGTTGGTGCCGTTAAAGCAGTGGCTGAAAAAGCAGAATAATTTAATTTAAGTTCATTTATATAAGGAGAAAAGAAAATGGCTGAAATATAAAAAATTAGTTGATGAAATCTAGGATTAACTGTGATGGAAGCATCTGAGCTTTCAACATTCTAAAAGAAGAATAGGGTATTGAAGCGGCTGCTGCTGCAGTTGCTGTTGCTGCTGCTCCTGCGGGAAACGACGCTGCTGAAGAAAAAACAGACTTTGATGTTGTTCTGGCTGCTGCTGGTGGTAACAAAATTGCTGTGATTAAAGAAGTTCGTGCGATTACAGGTCTAGGCTTGAAAGAAGCAAAAGAACTTGTTGAAGGCGCACCGAAGCCTGTTAAAGAAGGCGCAAAGAAAGACGAAGCTGAAGAAATCAAGAAAAAACTTGAAGAAGCTGGCGCGACTGTCGAACTTAAATAATCTGGTTATAATCTTTACGATTTGGGAAGGGCATGATGCTCTTCCCAAATAACGATTTTAACTTTTTTGATTATTTAGGGTAGACATTGATACAACTTTCAGTTACATAACAAACAAATTTTAAGGCGAGGATAAGTTTTTATCCCTTCGCCTTCTTATGTTTTTAGCATTATTTGCTTTGAACGCTCGCATGATGGCCCGCCACTTTGCCGTTTTAGGTGTTATTAAAAAACGCGCATTATTAATAGACGAATAATATCCCGCAATTGATATGCGGTGACAATGATATAACCATAACCTTACAAAAGGATAGTGAACACTCATGGCAAAACAAGCAAAAAAAGCAGGTAAAACACTCGGCGCGGCAACAGACATAACCCGCGGACATACAGGTGTTGCAAACGATATCAACAGTTACACGGGGCGTAAACGCGTTCGTCGTTCTTTTGGTAAAATTCGTGAAGTGGCACAAATGCCAAACCTGATTGAAGTGCAACGTGATTCATACGAGCAATATTTACAAGCGGGTATTCCTGCTGCGGAACGTAAAATGCAAGGCTTGCACAAAGTTTTAACAGAAGTATTTCCAATTAAAGATTTCTCTGATAAAGCGGAAATCGATTATGTTTCTTACGAACTTGAACAGCCAAAATATGATGTTGAAGAATGTCAGCAACGTGGCATGACATTCTCTGCGCCATTGCGTGTGACATTACGTCTATCTGTCTTTGATGTTGATGAAGATACAGGCCTTCGTTCAATTCGCGATATTAAAGAACAAGATGTTTATATGGTTGATATGCCATTGATGACAGATAACGGTACATTTGTTGTAAATGGAACAGAGCGTGTTATCGTTTCGCAAATGCACCGATCACCGGGTGTGTTCTTTGACCATGATGGTGGTAAAACCCATGTATCTGGTAAATATCTTTTCTCAACCCGCGTTATTCCCTACCGTGGATCATGGTTGGATTTTGAATTTGATGCCAAAGACATGATGTATACACGTATTGACCGTCGCCGTAAATTGCCCGTGACAACATTTATGCGTGCGCTTGATTCCAAAACAGACTCAAGAGCTTCGTGCTGAAGCGGCCGAAAATGATAAAGAAATTGATCCGTTAATGGTTCAAGGAATGTCAAATGAAGAAATTCTTGCGACTTTTTATGAAACTGTTGCCTATGACAAATCGGATAAAGGGTGGAAAACACCTTTTAATGCAGACAGCTATCGCGGTGTAAAGCTTGCGCATGACTTAATTGATGCAAAAACAGGTAAAGTTGTCGCCGAAGCGGGTGAGAAAATTACACCACGTAAAGCGAAAAAAATGGCTGAAGATGGATTAAAAGATATCTTGGTTCAAGATGAGCAACTTTTAGGCTCATACTTAGCGGAAGATATTTTTGATGCAGAAACAGGCCAAGTTTATTTTGAAGCAGGTCATGAATTGACCGAGGAAGATTTAGCGGAATTTGAAAATTTCTCTATCAAATCATCTTCCTATCTTGGCGATTGATCACTTAAATGTTGGTCCTTATATCCGTAACACATTGCAAATTGATAAATGTGAAACACGTGAAGAAGCGTTGATTGATATTTACCGTGTTATGCGCCCGGGTGAGCCACCAACAGTGGAATCAGCAGAAGCATTATTTAATTCACTCTTCTTTGATGCAGAGCGTTATGACCTCTCTGATGTTGGTCGTAATAAAATGAATACGCGTCTTGATTTGGATACCTCCGATGAAACGCATACTTTAACCAAAGCCGACATCATCGCCATGCTGAAATATTTGCATGGATCTAAAAGACGGTAAAGGCGAAGTTGATGATATTGATAAC
Organism: uncultured Alphaproteobacteria bacterium; assembly: GCA_963803555.1. GTDB lineage: Bacteria > Pseudomonadota > Alphaproteobacteria > Micavibrionales > Micavibrionaceae. Next base: position 784,808 of record CAWDMZ010000001.1, read on the forward strand.
CTTGGAAACCGTCGTGTGCGTTCCGTTGGTGAATTGATGGAAAACCAAATTCGTGTTGGTTTACTTCGTATGGAGCGTGCCATTCGTGAGCGTATGTCTTCTGTCGAAATTGACACTTATATGCCGCATGATTTGATTAACGCAAAACCTGCCGCTGCTGCAGTGCGTGAATTTTTTGGCTCATCACAATTGTCACAGTTTATGGATCAAACAAATCCATTATCCGAAATCACGCATAAACGTCGTTTATCGGCGCTTGGACCGGGTGGTTTAACGCGTGAGCGTGCAGGATTTGAAGTGCGTGACGTTCACCCAACCCATTATGGTCGTATCTGTCCGATTGAAACACCAGAAGGACCAAATATTGGTTTGATTAACTCGCTTGCGACTTTTGCGCGTGTGAATAAATATGGTTTTATCGAAGGGCCTTACCGCCGTGTTGAAAACGGCAATGTTACGGACGAAGTGATTTATATGTCTGCGATGGAAGAATCCAAATATACGGTTGCGCAAGCAAACTCGGATTTAACCGATAAAAATACATTTGAAGCTGATTTTGTTTCTTGTCGTAAAGATGGCGACAACTTGATGGCGCAACCTGAACATATTGAATTTATGGATGTTAGCACCAAAACAGATTGTATCTGTTGCGGCATCTCTTATTCCATTCCTTGAAAACGATGATGCGAACCGTGCCTTGATGGGATCAAACATGATGCGTCAAGCGGTGCCATTATTAAAAGCCGAAGCGCCATTGGTTGGTACAGGTATGGAAGCAACTGTTGCCCGTGACTCTGGCGCGGCTGTTACTGCCCGCCGTTCTGGTAATGTTGTTCAAGTGGACGCGAAAACGTATCGTTATTCGTGCGACCGAAGAATTGGATGCCACCGAAGCGGTTGTTGATATTTATAAAATGTCAAAATTCCAACGTTCAAACCAATCAACTTGTATGTTGCAAAAACCATTGGTGAAAGTTGGCGATGAAATCCGCGCAGGGGACATTATTGCCGATGGTCCTTCGACTGAAATGGGTGAATTGGCCTTGGGTCGTAACGTGCTTGTCGCGTTTATGCCATGGAATGGTTATAACTTTGAGGATTCAATCTTATTGTCTGAGCGTATTGTGCGTGATGATGTTTATACCTCAATCCATATTGAAGAATATGAAGTGATGGCGCGTGATACCAAATTGGGTACCGAAGAAATCACTCGTGATATTCCAAATGTTGGTGAAGAAGCGTTAAAGCATCTGGATGAATCAGGTATTGTCCATATTGGTGCCGAAGTTGGCCCAGGCGATATTCTTGGTTGGTAAAGTAACACCAAAAGGTGAATAGCCCAATGACACCAGAAGAAAAATTGCTTCGTGCTATTTTTGGTGAAAAAGCTGCTGATGTTAAAGATACATCTTTACGTCTTCCTTCAGGTGCGGTTGGAACAATTGTTGATGTTCGCGTGTTTAACCGCCGCGGCATTGATAAAGATTCCCGTGCGATGGCAATTGAACGTGAAGAAATTGAGCGTTTGGCCAAAGACCGTGATGCTGAACGCCGTATTTTGGAAGATGGTTTCTATGGTCGTTTGGAAGAATTGCTATTGGGTCAAACCGTTGCCAAAACCTTCAAAGAAGGCGAATCTGAAAAAAGGTGATAAGCTTTCCAAAGAAACCTCGAAGATATGAAGCGTGGCTATTGGCGTCAAATCGTTATCGAAGATCAAAATACAATGGACGAAATTGAAGCAATGTCTAAAACGGTTGATAAATCAGTTGATGATATTAAAGACCGTTTTGAAAACAAGGTTGAAAAACTTCAGCGTGGTGATGAATTGATGCCAGGCGTGATGAAGATGGTTAAAGTCTTCGTTGCGATTAAGCGTAAAATGCAATCGGGTGATAAAATGGCGGGTCGTCATGGTAACAAAGGGGTTGTCTCCCGTATCATGCCTGCCGAAGACATGCCATATACCGAAGATGGTACACCTGTTGATATCGTGTTGAACCCCCTTGGGGTGCCATCACGTATGAATGTGGGTCAGATTTTGGAAACGCATCTTGGGTGGGCATCAGATAATTTGGGTAAACAAATTGGCGATGCACTGGATGCCTTTCAGGATAAGAAAAACCCAAGCTAAGGATGAAGTTAAAAATCTTCGTGTGACATTAGGTGGTGCTTATGGCGAATGTGAAATGGATGCAAAAGTGAACAAGCTTGACGATAACGAAGTTGTCGAAATGGCGGGTAATTTGCGTAAAGGTGTACCAATGGCAACGCCCGTCTTTGACGGCGCGGTTGAAGCAGACATTGATGTCTTGCTTGAGAAAGCGGGTCTTGGAAACATACAGGTCAAATGACCTTGATTGATGGTCGTACGGGGGAGAAATTTGACCGTCCGGTGACTGTCGGTATGATTTATATGTTGAAACTGCACCACTTGGTTGATGATAAGATTCACGCCCGTTCAATCGGACCGTACTCCTTGTTACGCAACAACCATTGGGTGGTAAGGCACAATTTGGTGGTCAAAGATTTGGTGAGATGGAATGTTGGGCATTGCAAGCTTATGGTGCTGCTTACACGCTTGCAAGAAATGCTCACAATCAAATCAGATGACGTTGCGGGTCGATCAAAAGTATATGAATCCATCGTTCGTGGTGAAGATACATTTGAAATCGGTGTGCCAGAATCATTTAACGTTCTAACCAAAGAGTTAAAAGCTTTGGGTCTGAATGTTGATATGAAGCAATCAGGAAATAAATAATTTAATGCTCACCGCCCTTATGGCGGTGGCGCATTTTTAAAGAATAACAACTTAGAAATAAGATTTAAACGAAGGTAAAGAACAATGAATGAACTAATGAACCTTTTTGGTAACCCCCAAGGCCCACAAAGCTTTGATTCCATCCGTATTGCTTTGGCCTCGCCAGAACAGATTATGAGTTGGTCTTTTGGTGAAGTTAAAAAACCTGAAACAATTAACTATCGTACATTTAAACCAGAACGAGATGGTCTTATTTTGTGCGCGTATTTTTGGCCCAGTAAAAGATTACGAATGTCTTTGCGGTAAATATAAACGCATGAAATACAAAGGGATCATTTGTGAAAAATGTGGCGTTGAAGTGACATTGACCAAAGTCCGTCGTGAACGTATGGGACATATTGAACTTGCTTCTCCTGTTGCCCATATTTGGTTCTTAAAATCATTGCCATCACGTATTGGTTTGATGACTGATATGACGTTGAAAGTCTTTGGAAAAAGTTCTTTATTTTGAAAGCTATATTGTGATTGAGCCGGGTATGACTCCGATGAAAACAAAACAGCTTCTAACCGAAGAAGAATATATGGATGCCCAAGATGAATATGGCGAAGAAAATTTCCGTGCTGGTATTGGTGCAGAAGCGGTGCAAGAAATTCTACAAGCTATTAATTTGGAAGAAGAGCTTAGTCGATGTTGAAGAACAACTTCGTGAAACAGGATCAGAAGCAAAACGTAAAAAATTGGTAAAGCGTTTAAAATTATTAGAAGCATTTATTTCTTCTGGTACGCGTCCTGAATGGATGATTATGGATGTTGTTCCTGTTCTTCCACCAGAATTACGCCCGCTTGTACCACTCGATGGTGGTCGTTTTGCGACATCTGATTTGAATGATCTATATCGTCGTGTGATCAACCGTAACAACCGTTTGAAACGTTTGATGGAATTAAAAGCACCAGACATTATTGTGCGTAACGAAAAACGTATGTTGCAAGAATCTGTTGATGCGTTATTTGATAATGGTCGTCGTGGTCGCGTGATTACAGGCGCGAATAAACGCCCATTGAAATCATTGTCCGATATGTTAAAAGGGAAACAAGGTCGTTTCCGTCAAAACCTTCTTGGGAAGCGTGTTGATTATTCTGGTCGTTCGGTAATTGTTGTTGGTCCTGAATTAAAACTGCATCAATGTGGTATTCCAAAGAAAATGGCACTTGAATTATTTAAACCATTTATTTATCACAAACTTGAAATCTACGGCATGGCTTCTACGGTTAAGGCTGCCAAGAAAATGGTTGAAAAAGAACGTCCAGAAGTTTGGGACATCTTGGAAGAAGTTATCCGCGAACATCCTGTTATGCTAAACCGTGCGCCAACATTGCACAGACTTGGTATTCAAGCGTTTGAACCAGTATTGATTGAAGGAAAAGCGATTCAGCTTCACCCATTAGTTTGTACAGCGTTTAACGCTGACTTTGACGGTGACCAAATGGCTGTTCACGTTCCTCTTTCTATTGAAGCACAATTGGAAGCGCGTTGTTTGATGATGTCGACAAACAACATCTTGTCACCTGCAAATGGTAAGCCGATTATTGTTCCGTCACAGGATATTGTTTTGGGTCTATATTACATGACAATTGCTCTTGATGATCAAAAGGGTGAAGGTATGATTTTCCGTGGTCCAGGTGAAATTCAACATGCCATGACTGAAGGTCATTTGATCTATGCATGCAAAAATCAAATGTCGTTACCATGATGTTGATGAAGATGGTAATAAAACGTACAACATTGGTTGATTCAACCGCGGGTCGTATGTTGTTTTCTGAACTTTTACCACGTCACCCAAAAATCTCTTTTGATGAGATTAACAAGTTGATGACTAAGAAAGAGCTCACCAATTTGATTGACGTTGTTTATCGTCACTGTGGTCAAAAAGAAACGGTTATCTTCTGTGACCGTATGATGAAACTTGGTTTCAAAAATGCTTGTATGGCGGGTATTTCTTTTGGTAAATCTGATCTTGATTATTCCCAGAATGCAAAAAGAAAATTGGTCAGCGATGCGACAAGATAAAGTCGCTGAGTATGAGCAACAATATCAAGATGGTTTGATCACCAAAGGTGAGAAATACAACAAAGTTGTCGATATTTGGTCAAAATGTACTGATGATGTTGCCGATGAGATGATGGCGATTATCTCTGACTTGAAAACAGCTGGTTTGAACAGTGTTTACATGATGGCACATTCTGGTGCGCGTGGTTCTGCGGCGCAGATTCGTCAGCTTGCTGGTATGCGTGGTTTGATGGCTAAACCATCTGGTGAAATTATTGAAACACCGATTATCTCTAACTTTAAAGAAGGTTTGATCGTTCTTGAATACTTTAACTCCACCCACGGGGCACGTAAGGGTCTTGCCGATACGGCGTTGAAAACTGCGAACTCTGGTTATCTAACACGTCGTTTGGTTGATGTGGCACAAGATGCGGTTGTTATTGAACAAGATTGTGGTACTGAAGAAGGGATTACAATTGCGCGCTGTTATGAGTGGCGCAGATGTTGTTGTATCTTTGGCTGAACGTATTCTTGGTCGTGTTCCTGCAACAGATGTGAAAGATCCTTTATCAGGAAAGTTATTGTTCCTGCTGGTGAAATCATTGACGAGGTAACGTCAGAAGAGATTGAAACTGCTGGTGTTGATCAATTAAAAGTGCGCTCTGTTTTGACTTGTGAAACACGTAAAGGTGTTTGCGCAAATTGTTATGGTCGTGACTTGGCACGCGGAACCCCGGTAAATATGGGCGAAGCGGTCGGTGTTATGGCGGCTCAATCAATTGGTGAGCCTGGAACACAGCTGACAATGCGTACCTTCCACATTGGTGGGGCGGCGCAACGTGGTGTTGAAACATCATCTTACGAAGCGGCTATTGATGGTCAAGATTGAAGATGAATAACGAAAATACTGTTACAAATTCCGAAGGTATTGAAATTGTTATGGGCACGTAATACGGAAATTGTGTTGCTTGATAGTAAAGGTAAAGAGCGTGCAACACACCGTATTCCTTATGGTGCGCGTTTGCTTGGTCAAAAATGGTGAGTAAGGTTAAGGCTGGCGATAAAATGGCCGATTGGGACCCATTCACCATGCCAATTATTACTGAAAAAGACGGTATTGCTAAATATTTCGACTTGGTTGAAGGGGTTTCAATCTCTGACCAAACGGATGAAGCAACAGGTATTTCCGATCTAAAGTTGTGATTGACTGGCGAAGTCAGCCTAAAGGTGGTGATTTAAAACCACGTATTCAACTGACTGGTGCCAAAAGGTAATGCGCTTAAATTGCCAAATGGTTTGGAAGCCAATTACTATCTTTCAACTGGTGCGATTATGTCGGTTGAAAATGGTCCGAGGTAAAAGCAGGTGACATTATTGCACGTATTCCACGTGAAGCAGGTAAAACCCGTGATATTACAGGGGGTCTACCACGTGTGGCTGAATTGTTTGAAGCCCGTCGTCCAAAAGATTTCGCGATTATCTCTGAAATTGATGGTCAGGTTGAATTTGGTAAAGATTACAAGACAAAACGTCGCGTGATTGTAAACCCAACCGACAAAACGATGGAGCCAAGCGAATATCTGATTCCAAAAGGTCGTCATGATGGCTGTTCAAGAAGGTGACTTTGTTCGTAAAGGTGATCCATTGCTTGATGGTGCGCTTAGTACCTCATGATATCTTAGATGTTATGGGTGTTGAGGCATTGGCTGAATATCTTGTGAACGAAATTCAAGATGTTTATCGTCTCCAAGGTGTTGACATCAATGACAAACATATTGAAACGATTGCCCGTCAAATGATGCAAAAAGTTGAAGTTCTTTCGAAGTTGGTGACACAACATACCTTGTGGGTGAGAATGTTGACCGTGAAGAATTTGAAGCTGAGAACCAGAAATATGTCGCTGATGGTAAACAAGTGTGCTGTTGGTAAACCTGTTCTTCAAGGGATTACAAAGGCATCATTGCAAACACGTTCCTTCATCTCTGCTGCATCATTCCAAGAAACAACGCGTGTTCTGACCGAAGCGGCAGTAAACGGAAAAGTGGATGAGCTTAAATGGCTTAAAAGAAAACGTGATTGTGGGACGTTTAATTCCTGCGGGAACTGGTGCTTACGTGAATAAAATCCGTAAAGTGGCTTCTGATCGTGACCAAATCACTTTGGCCGCACAACAACAAGCCGCCGCATTAGAGCAAGATGAAATTGATCTTTCCCCAGAAAGCTTGGAAGCCCCAGAAATGGACAGCGATGCAAAAGAAGCCGCTAATGGTTAAGGCTTGGTTCTAACCAAAGCTAATTTAATCAGTCCAAAGCGGGTTTATCCGCCTGAGGCATAATAAATAAGTAAAGCCGCTCTTATTAAATTAGGAGCGGTTTTATTTATTATAAGAAAATGCGTGACATTGTTTGTGTTTTAGTGTTATTTACTTCTTGAGTTTAATTATAAACTCGTAATACACGCTAAACGATAAAGGAATATGTTATGGCTAAAGGTAAAGTAAAATGGTTTAACCCACAAAAAGGTTTCGGGTTTATCGAACCAGCAGAAGGCGGCGGTGACGTATTTGTTCACATTAGCGCAGTAGAAGCAGCGGGTCTTCGTACTCTTGACGACAATCAAGAAGTTGAATACGAAATCAAAGAAGAAAAAGGTAAGCAATCTGCAACAAATTTACAAGTTGCTGCTTAATTAGTTTTTCTTACATAAGAATTTATAAAAGGCTAGAAACGTTGTTTTTCTAGCCTTTTTTTATGAAAGAGCAATAAAATTAAAAAAAGATTAAAAAAAGATGAAACAATGCTTGACCTTAGACGGTCTTTCGCCTTATATTGCGGCGAAATTTAAGAAATCGGATGGGTTGGCTGTAGCCGACGTTTGATAAAAACAAAAGCTAGACGCAGCTCAATTTCTTGAAAATTTGTAGAAAAACAATTGTTTAACCAAAAGCAATATTTTAAAATTTAAGGACTTAAAGCGAAAGTCCGAATATTTTTCTTTTCTGCGTTTTAACCATCCGAAACATTTTTAAGTGCCGTCAATCCGCAAGCGGAAGGACGCTAACGATAAAATTAAGGAATTCTCGTAAGAGATAACCAAAAAGAAGGAGAAGGCTTCATGCCAACGATACAACAACTTATTCGTAAACCTCGCGCCATTGGCGGGAAAAAGGCGATGAAATCTAAGAAAAACCGTGCGTTAAAGCATAACCCACAGGTTCGTGGTGTTTGTACCCGTGTTTACACAACAACGCCAAAGAAACCAAACTCTGCACTTCGTAAGGTTGCAAAGGTTCGTTTGACAACTGGTTTTGAAGTAATTTGTTATATCCCCGGTGAAGGCCACAATTTGCAAGAGCACTCCGTTGTGTTGGTGCGCGGTGGTCGTGTGAAAGACTTACCTGGTGTTCGATACACAATTGTTCGTGGATCATTAGATACACAAGGGGTTAAAGATCGTAAACAATCACGTTCACGTTACGGCGTGAAGCGTCCGAAATAATTGATGAAGGTTTAAAAATATGTCACGTCGTCATAGAGCAGAAAAAAGAGAAATTTTACCAGATCCAAAATTTGGAGATGTTATTCTTTCAAAATTTATGAACAACCTTATGTTAGATGGTAAAAAATCTATCGCAGAAGGTATTGTTTATGGTGCATTAGACATCATGAATGATAAGGGAGCCAGCATTTCAACAGATGATTCTGATGATGAAGGTGGTTCTGCCGCAGGGTCAGTTCAAGGAGGCTCACAAGGTCTTCGTGTATTCCACAAAGCCCTTCGTAAAGTGCGCCCACAGGTTGAGGTTCGTTCACGCCGTGTTGGTGGTGCAACATACCAAGTTCCTGTTGAGGTGCGTTCCGAACGTGCGCAAGCCTTGGCCATTCGTTGGTTAATCGGTGCATCACGTAAGCGCAGTGAAAATACAATGGTTGAGCGTTTGGCAGGTGAATTGCTGGATGCCGCAAATGACCGTGGTTCCGCCGTTAAGAAACGTGATGATACCCACAAAATGGCTGATGCAAACAAAGCATTCGCGCATTACAGATGGTAATTTAAGAATTTAAAGAAATAGAGATATATAAAGATGGCACGCGAACACGAAATTGAAAACTACCGTAACTTTGGTATTATGGCGCATATTGATGCGGGTAAAACCACGGCAACGGAACGTATCTTATTCTACTCTGGTAAATCCCATAAAATTGGTGAGGTGCATGATGGTGCCGCAACAATGGACTGGATGGAGCAAGAGCAAGAGCGCGGCATTACAATTACGTCTGCTGCAACAACAACATTCTGGGATGCCCCAAAATCAGGTCAGTTTGATGGGGAGCGTTTTCGTCTAAACATCATTGACACACCAGGTCACGTTGACTTTACAATTGAAGTTGAACGTTCATTGCGTGTTCTTGATGGTGCAATCGCTGTATTTGATGCAAATGCTGGGGTTGAGCCTCAGACAGAAACCGTTTGGCGTCAAGGCGATAAGTATAAAGTGCCACGCATGTGTTTTGTTAACAAAATGGACAAAATTGGTGCAGATTTTTATAACACTATTAAAATGATTGTTGGTCGTTTGGGCGCAACACCTTGCGTTATTCAGCTTCCCATTGGTGCTGAAAATGATTTTGCAGGTGTTGTTGACCTTGTTAAAATGAAAGCAATCGTTTGGGATGGGGAGCAACTTGGCGCTACCTACAGCGAAGAGGAAATTCCTGCTGATTTAGCTGATAAAGCGGCAGAATATCGTGAGAAACTTGTTGATCTGGTTGTTGAGTATGATGATGCGGCAATGGAAGCATATTTAGAAGGCACAGAGCCTGATGAGCAAACTTTAAAAGCGTGTATTCGTAAAGGTACAATTGCAAATAAATTTGTTCCTGTTCTTTGTGGTTCAGCGTTTAAAAATAAAGGTGTTCAGCCTTTATTGGATGCTGTTGTTGAGTATTTACCATCGCCAACAGATATCGGTACAACAAAAGGTCTTAAAGTTGATTCAGATGAAGTTGAAAACCGTGAGCCAAAAGATAGTGAGCCTTTCTCAGCATTGGCATTCAAAATTATGAATGACCCGTTTGTTGGATCATTAACATTTGCGCGTATTTATTCTGGTAAAATTGAATCTGGTTCATACGTTCAAAATTCCGTTAAAGGAAAACGTGAGCGTGTGGGTCGTATGTTGCTTATGCACTCAAACAATCGTGAAGAATTATCCGAAGCATTTGCAGGTGATATTGTTGCGTTTGTTGGTATGAAAGATACAACAACTGGTGACACATTATGTGATGCAAGCAACCAAGTGGTGCTAGAGCGTATGGAATTCCCTGAGCCGGTTATTGAAATCGCGGTTGAGCCAAAAACAAAAGCTGACCAAGAGAAAATGTCAACTGCGCTACAGCGTTTGGCTGCAGAAGATCCATCATTCCGCGTGAAGGTTGACCATGAATCTGGTCAAACAATTATTGCTGGTATGGGTGAGCTTCACTTGGACATCTTGGTTGACCGTATGAAACGTGAATTTAAAGTGGAAGCGAATATTGGTGCGCCACAGGTTGCTTATCGTGAAACAATTACACGTGAAGCCGAAATTGATTACACACACAAAAAACAATCTGGTGGTTCTGGTCAATTTGCGCGCGCACAATTTAAAATGCGACCTGCTGTTGCTGATCCTGAAACAGGTGAAATTGCAGATTATAACTTCATTAACAAAATCGTTGGTGGGTCTATTCCAAAAGAATATATCCCTGGTTTTGAAAAAGGAATGGTTATGGCCAAAGACACCGGTATTATCGCAGGCTTCCCTGTTATTAATATCGAGGTTGAATTGTTTGATGGTGCGTATCATGATGTTGACTCCAGTGCTCTTGCCTTTGAAATTGCAGGTCGTGCAGGTTTTAAAGAAGCAATGCAAAAAGCGGGTCCTCAATTGCTTGAGCCGATGATGAAAGTTGAAGTTGTTACCCCCGAAGAATATATGGGTGATATCATTGGTGACTTAAACTCACGTCGTGGTCAGGTAAATGAAATGACAGATCGCGGTAATGCAAAAGTGATTACAGCATCTGTGCCATTGTCAAATATGTTTGGTTATATTAATCCTCTTCGTTCAATGTCTTCTGGACGTGCGCAATTCTCAATGACGTTTGATCGTTACGAGCCTGTGCCACAGCAGATTGCCGATGAAGTAAAAGAAAAATTAGCTGGTTAAAAGAGAGAATAAAATTATGGATGCACAAACAATTAGAATTCGCCTAAAGGCATTTGATCACCGTATCTTGGATACATCGACAGATGAGATTGTGAATACTGCAAAACGTACGGGTGCGGCTGTTCGTGGCCCAATTCCTTTACCGACACGTAAAGAGCGTTTTACGGTTCTTCAATCACCTCACGTGAACAAAAACTCAATGGAGCATTTTGAAATGCGCACCCATAAACGTGTTTTGGACATTATTGACCCAACACCACAAACTGTTGATGCGCTAATGAAGCTTGATTTAGCTGCGGGTGTTGATGTTGAAATTAAAGTAGGCCAAATGGCTGCGTAATAGAGGTGTTTGATTAATGAGGCCGTAGCGGGTTTACCCGCGTGAGGCAAAATAAAAAAGACTTTTTGCAATGGTGCGGAAAGATTATGAGGACAAAAGTCCTCCTCTGATAAGGAAAAGAAAAATGAGAACTGGATTACTGGCAAGAAAAGAAGGAATGACGCGTATCTTTACTGAAGATGGGCAACAAGTTCCTGTGACTGTATTACGCCTTGAAGATACACAAGTTGTTGGTGTGCGTACCGAAGAGAAGAATGGCTATAACGCTGTTCAAATTGGTTCGGGTAAAGCAAAGATTAACCGTACTTCAAAAGCGATGCGCACTGTCTATGCGAACGCAAAAGTTGAGCCTAAGAAAAAAGTTGTTGAATTTCGTGTAAGCGCAGAAAATTTGCCAGAAGTTGGTGCAATGGCGAGTGCTGAGCATTTTGTAACGGGTCAAAAAGTTGATGTTTGTGCAACATCAAAAGGTAAAGGTTTCCAAGGTGGTATTAAACGTCACAATTTTGGCGGAATGCGCGCAACACACGGTGTATCTGTTTCTCACCGTGCACTTGGTTCAACTGGTCAATGTCAAGATCCTGGTAAGGTTTTTAAAGGCAAAAAAATGGCTGGTCAAATGGGTAATAAACGTGTAACAACACAAAACCTTGAGATTGCAGGTGTAGATTTAGAAGATAATCTCATCCTTGTTAAAGGGTCAGTCCCAGGTCCAAGATCTGGCTGGGTAACGATTACAGATGCTGTTAAACGTAAAGCACCGGACGATACACCAAAACCTTTGGCTGTATTAGAAGTTGCAAATGCAGATGCAAAAAAAGACGCTCCTAAAGAAGAAGCACCTGCCGACACTGCAGACGCTTCAAATGAAGAAGCATAAGGAATAAAGACAATGAAAATGCAAGTTGTAAATATTGAAAACAAAGCGGCTGGTGATATCACTCTTGATAAATCAGTATTCGGTATCGAAGTGCGCCCCGATGTTATTCACCAAATGGTTGTTTATCAGCAGGATAAACGCCGTGCAGGAACACATAAAGCCAAAGAGCGCCATGAAGTATCTGGCACAGGTAAAAAACCTCACGCTCAAAAAGGAACAGGTCGCGCGCGTGCGGGTGACTTGAAACGTAACATTGACCGTGGTGGTGGTGTTGTTCACGGTCCACGTGTTCGTTCACACGCAACGGCATTGCCAAAACGTATTCGTCAAATGGCGATGAAATCTGTTTTTTCTGCAAAGGCAAAAGAAGGAAAGTTAATTATCCTTGATGATGCAAAAGCAAAAGATCATAAAACAAAAACTATGGCTGCTGCGATGACAAAGATGGGTGTTTCTTCTGCTGTTATTGTGGGTGGTAAAGAATTAGATAATAATTTTGCCCGTGGATGTGCAAACATTCCTTTAATTGATGTATTGCCATCACAAGGTGCAAACGTGTATGACATCATGCGTCGCGATATTTTGGTTTTAACCAAAGAAGCGGTTGATGATTTGACGACAAGATTAAAGGATTAAAGACTATGGCTGCTGCAAAAAAAAAGAAAAAGTTGAAATCGCAGAATGGATGTATGAAATTATTCGTACCCCTGTTGTGACAGAAAAATCAACAAATGGTTCTGCATTTGGTCAGGTGACTTTTAAAGTGCCTTTAGATGCAACAAAGCCACGTATTAAGGCCGCTGTTGAAACTTTGTTTAAAGTGGATGTGACAGGCGTAAATACATTGGTTCAAAAAGGCAAAACAAAACGTTTTAAAGGGATTAAAGCATTTCGCGGCGATCAGAAAAAAGCGATTGTGACTTTGAAAGAAGGCCAAACAATTGATTTTGGCAAACGGATTGTAAGAACAATATATTAACTATGGTGGCATCGCCGATAATGAGCATAAAAAGGATAAGAAAATGGCATTAAAAAAATATAAACCACGTTCCGCAGGATTACGCTCCTTGGTAACTATTGATCGTTCTGATCTTCACAAAGGTGCGCCTGAAAAGACTCTTCTTGAAGGTAAGAAAAAGAATGGTGGACGTAATAATACTGGCCGTATCACTTGTCGTCACAAAGGTGGTGGTCATAAACAAAAATATCGTGTTATTGACTGGAAACGTAATAAATTTGACGTTGAAGCAACTGTATTACGCTTGGAATATGATCCAAACCGTACAGCTTTTATTGCATTGGTTGAATATACAGATGGTGAGAAAGCATATATTCTTGCGCCTCAACGTCTAGCACGCTGGTGATAAAATTATTGCGGGTGAAAAAGTAGATATTAAACCAGGAAATGCAATGCCTTTAAAAGGTATGCCTGTTGGAACAATTATTCACAATCTTGAGATAAAGCCCGGCAAAGGCGGTCAGATGTGTCGTTCCGCAGGAACATATGCACAGCTTGTTGCACGTGATCAAGGATATGCGCAAGTGAAATTGGCCTCTGGCGAATTGCGCCGCGTGCGTCAGGAATGTATTGCCTCTATTGGTGCAGTATCAAACCCTGATCATATGAATACAAATTTGGGTAAAGCAGGACGTAAACGTTGGATGGGTGTTCGCCCAACTGTTCGTGGTGTTGTGATGAACCCTGTTGATCACCCCCATGGTGGTGGTGAAGGTCGTACCTCTGGTGGTCGTCATCCCGTATCATTTTCAGGTGTACCAACCAAAGGATATAAAACACGTAAAAATAAATCGACTGATAAATTTATTATTCGTCGTCGTAAGAAGAAATAAGGAATTAAAATATGTCACGTAGTATCTGGAAAGGCCCATTTGTTGATCGTCACCTTTTGAAAAAGGTTGAACAACATCGTGAAGGCACAATTAAAGGCGTTGTAAAAACTTGGTCACGTCGCTCAACAATTTTGCCTCAAATGGTTGGTATAACTTTTGGTGTACATAACGGTAATAAATTTATTCCTGTTTTGGTAACAGACAATATGATTGGTCATAAAATGGGGGAATTTTCTCCGACCCGTACATATACTGGTCACCAAGCAGACAAGAAGAAAATAAGAATTTAAATAATGTAGGAATCTCATAATGGGACAAACTGCAAATAAAAGATACGAACAGCCGATAATGAAGCGATGGCAATGGCGAAGTATATTAAAACTTCTCCACAAAAGTTTAACCTTGTTGCCGCAACTATTCGTGGTAAAGATGCAGGCCAGGCGCTTGTTGATTTGGAATTTTCACCGCGTCGTGTTGCACAAGATGTACGCAAAGTATTGCAATCAGTGCAATTGCAAATGCGGAAAATAATCATGGTTTGGACGTTGACCGTTTGTATGTTGCTGAGGCATTTACTGGGAAGTCGATTACTATGAAGCGTTTCCGTGCCCGTGCCCGTGGTCGTGCTGCAAGAATTTTGAAACCTTTTGCACGTTTGACTGTTATTGTGCGTGAACGTGATGATGCCGCAGCACCAAAGGCAAAAAAAGTTGATGTTGCAAAAGCAGCACCAAAGAAAACAGAAACAAAATCTGACAATAAGCCAGCAACAGAGAAAAAAGCACCTGCAAAAAAAGCAGCGGCAAAAAAATCTCCTGCGACAGCTAAAACAGATAAGTTAACACCAAACAAAACGGCTGAGAAAAAACCAGCAGCGGGAAAACCTCAAAGTAATGAGCCTGCACACACAAACGCAAAGGATCAGGTTGATCCCAAACAGAAAACGGATCGCGGAAGCGATAAATAGGAATTTAAGGAGCATTTGAAAAATGGGTCAAAAAGTTAATCCAATTGGAATACGCGTCGGTATCAACCGGACATGGGACTCACGTTGGTTCGATGATCAGTAATTATGCTGATAAGCTTATTCAAGATCTTGAGTTGCGTAAGTATGTTCAAGAGAAATTGAAAGCAGCAGGTATATCTAAAGTTGTTATTGAACGTGCCGCTAAAAACACACGTGTGACTGTTTATACGGCACGCCCAGGTGTTATTATTGGTAAAAAAGGCGCTGATATTGAAACATTGCGTAAAGAATTATCAAAACGTGCAGGGAGTGATGTTGCATTAAACATTGTTGAAATTCGTAAACCTGAACTTGATGCACAATTGGTTGCAGAAGGTGTTTGCCAACAGCTTGAACGCCGTGTATCTTTCCGCCGTGCCATGAAACGTGCTGTACAAAGTGCGCTTCGTATGGGTGCGTTAGGTATTCGTTTAAATGTTGCAGGTCGTTTGGGTGGTGCAGATATCGCGCGTACTGAATGGTATCGTGAAGGACGTGTTCCTTTACATACATTGCGTGCGGATATGGATTATGGCTTTGCCGAAGCATTAACAACGTATGGTATTATTGGTGTTAAGGTTTGGCTTTATAAAGGTGATGTTATGACCCATGACCCAATGGCGCGTGATAAAAAGATGCAAGAAGCACAAGGTGGAGCCCCAAAAAGAGGGTAAAACCAAGAAACGTTAAGTAATTAACATAATTATTGAATTAAAACAGAAAATGGTATAAGACAGATGTTATCGCCAAAGAAGACAAAATTTAGAAAAGCCCATAAGGGTCGTATTCATGGAAATGCCAAAGGCGGCACAACATTGAACTTTGGTTCATGTGGTTTGAAAGCGATGAGCCCTAATCGTATTACAGCGCGCCAAATTGAAGCCGCTCGTCGTGCGATTACGCGTCATATTCGACGTCAGGGTAAAGTTTTTATTCGCATTTTCCCCGATGTGCCTGTATCCAAAAAACCATTGGAAGTACGTCAGGGTAAAGGTAAAGGATCTGTTGAATATTGGGCGTGCCGTGTTAAACCAGGTCGTATTATGTTTGAATTAGATGGTGTAGAACCAGGATTGGCGCGTGAAGCATTAGCATTGGCATCAGAAAAATTGCCAATCAAAACAAAATTTGTGACACGTGTTGGAGAATAAGATTTGCCAAATCGGGTACGCTCGATAAAAGGTTTAATAAGGAACGAATAAAATGATAAAAGCTGAAGAATTAAAAGGGAAGTCTGCGGACGAACTAAAAAAAATGATTATGGATAAAAGAAAAGAGCAGTTCAATCTGCGTTTTCAACTTTCTGGTGGTCAATTGGAAGATGCGTCAAAGATGCGCAAAATTCGCCGTGATATAGCCCGCATCAAAACAGCAATGAACCAGCAGTCAAAAGCTGCATAAAGAATTTAGGATTGTAGGAGAAAAACATGCCCCGTCGTGTATTAGAAGGTAAAGTCATTAGTGACAAAATGGACAAAACAATTACTGTTTCTGTTGAACGTCGCTTTATGCACCCAAAATATAAAAAATATATTAAACGCTCATCCAAATATGCGGCGCATGATGAAAATAACGTTGTTAAAGAAGGCGACATGGTTCAAATCATTGAATGTGCTCCAATTTCAAAGCGTAAAAGCTGGACTGTTTTGGTTGAAGGTAAAGAATCTCCGCGTTCCAAAACGCCTCTTGATAGAGATTTAGCCGCAGAAAAGAAAAAGGCAGATGCAAAATCATCGTCTGCAAAAAAAGCAGCCTCTAAAAAAGCGGATAAGAAAGCTGATGTAAAGAAAACCGAAACAAAAAAGACCGAAGCAAAGTCAGATAAAAAAGAAGCTGCACCAAAAGCCGAAAAAAAAGCAGCAGCTAAAAAAACACCAGCTAAGAAAACAGCGACAAAAAAAGCCGCTACTAAAAAAGCTGATAAGTAATTAAAAGATAAGTCGTTTAACAAAGAAACAAAAGAAGTAGAGATTTGCCATGATACAGATGCAATCAAATATGGAAGTAGCAGACAATTCAGGCGCCCGCCGCGTTGAATGTATTAAAGTTTTAGGGGGATCACACCGCCGTACCGCCAATATTGGTGATGTTGTTGTTGTTTCCGTTAAAGAAGCTATTCCACGCGGTCGTGTTAAAAAAGGTACTGTTCATAAAGCAGTCATCGTTCGTTCACGTCACGGATTAAACCGTCATAATGGTGAAAAAATTCGTTTTGACACAAATGCTTGTGTTTTAATTAGCGCGAATGGTGAGCCTGTTGGAACACGTATTTTTGGCCCTGTTACCCGTGAATTACGTGGTAAAGGCTACATGAAAATTATTTCACTCGCAGGAGAGGTTTTATAAAATGACAACTGCAAAATTAAAAATTAAAAAGGGCGATACTGTTATCGTCAATACCGGTAAAGACAAAGGCAAGAAGGGCGAAGTTTTAAAAACTTTCCCAACTAAATCTCGTGTCCTTGTGCAAGGGGTGAATGTTGCGAAAAAGCATCAAAAACCAACACAATTTGCACCAGGCGGTATTCAGGAAAAAGAATTGTCAATTCATATTTCTAATGTGTCTTTGGCCGATCCAAAAACGGATAAACCAACACGCGTTGGATATAAAATTGATAAAGATGGCAAAAAAATCCGTGTTGCAAAAGCATCCGGCGAAACATTAAGTAATTAAAGAAAGTATTTTAAACCCAGGCGACGCGAATGCAACGGGTGTGGGCTTAAACAAAAAAGGATAAGATTATGAGTGCAGCGGCAAAAAAAGAACAGCCTCGTTTTAAACAACGCTACGAAAAAGAAATTCGTAAAGCGATGAAGGAAAAGTTTTCATTTAAAAATGAAATGCAAATTCCTAAGCTTGGATAAGATCGTTATCAATATGGGCGTTACCGAAGCAACAACAGATCGTAAAGCCGTTGATAATGCAGCCAATGACTTGGCGCTTATCGCTGGTCAAAAGCCAGTAATTACCAAAGCCAAAAAATCTAATGCCTCTTTTAAAGTGCGTGAAGGTATGGATATTGGGTGTAAAGTGACGTTCCGTGGCGCACAAATGTATGAATTTCTTAGATCGTTTGGTAACAATTGCATTGCCTCGTGTTCGTGACTTCCGCGGTATTAATGGATAAAAGTTTTGATAAGTCGTGGTAACTATGCCATGGGTATTAAAGAACATATTATCTTCCCTGAAATAGAATATGATAAAGTCGATAAAATTCGTGGAATGGATATTATTATTTGTACAACGGCAACAAATGACGATGAAGCAAAAGAACTTCTTCGTGCATTTGATATGCCTTTTCAAGATAAAAATAAGGATTAAAAGGAAAAACCAATGGCTAAAGTAAGTGCAGTACAAAGAGAATTTAAAACGTCGCAAATTGACAGCAAAATATGCTGCAAAACGTGCGGAATTAAAGGCGATTATTAAAAACAAAGAAACTAATATGGAAGACCGTTTTGCGGCTGTATTGGCTTTGTCTGAATTGCCTGAAAATTCTGCGAAAACACGTATTAAAAACCGTTGTGCTTTGACGGGTCGTCCCCGTGGTGTTCACCGTAAATTCCAATTATCACGTATTGCCATTCGTGACTTGGCTTCACGTGGTGAATTGCCTGGTGTTACAAAAGCTAGTTGGTAAGAAACAAATTTTAAAGAAAGTATTTTAAACCCGAATATATAAAACGGGCTTTAAGTTAAAAAGAAGGAATAAAACAATGTCAATGAGTGACCCTTTAGGAGATATGTTAACCCGTATCCGTAATGCACAACGCGCCAGTTTAGCCGTGACGTCTTGCCCGCATTCTGGTGTGCGCGAATCTGTTTGTGCTGTTTTGGCGGATGAAGGTTACATTCGTGGATTTAATATTGTTGACGGTGAAAACAATAAAAAATCAATTGATATCGAATTAAAATATGATGAAGGTCAGCCTGTTATTCGTGAGATTAAGCGCGTATCAAAACCTGGTCGTCGTGTATATTCAAAAATTGCTGATTTACAACCCTTCCATAATGGTTTGGGCGTGAAAATTATTTCAACACCACGTGGTGTGATGCCGGATTATAAGGCACGCAACGAAAATGTGGGTGGTGAAGTTCTTTTCCAAGTTTACTAAGATTAATTAAAGGATTTTAAACCCTTCGTTGGGATTTAATAAAAGGAAAAAAGAATGTCTAGAATTGGAAAACAGCCTGTTACAATACCTGAAGGCGTTACCTTGGATTTAAATGGCCAAGACGTAAAAGCAAAAGGTGCAAAAGGCGAATTGAATATGCGTGTGCATGATGATGTTTCCATCAAAAATGAAGATGGCGTTGTTGTTTTAGCAGCACGTTCAAAGTCATTGAATGCCAAAAAGCTATGGCCGACAATGCGTACTTTGGTGAATAATATGGTTATCGGTGTAACTGAAGGTTATTCAAAGAAACTTGAAATTCATGGTGTTGGTCTTCGTGCGCAGATGCAAGGAAACACAATTATTATGCAGCTTGGTTTTTCTCATGAAGTTCGCTATGACATTCCACAAGGTGTTACTGTTACTGTTGAAGATCAAACTAAAATCACAGTTACAGGTATTGATAAACAGCTTATTGGTCAGGTTGCCGCAAAAATCCGTGGTTTTAAACCACCTGAACCTTATAAAGGTAAAGGTATTCGTTACAATGACGAATATGTGATGCGTAAAGAAGGTAAGAAGAAATAATTAACTTTTTAAAATTTATAAACCAGAATATCGGTTTAGGGTTTTAGGAAAACAAGGAATAAGAAGATGACTGCTAAAAGAAATACACCATTTAATCGTCGTAAGATGGGAACGCGCTCAAAATTAAAGCGTGTCAACGTTGATCGCAATGCGACACGTGCTATTCGTCCACGTTTGTCTGTGCACCGCACAAACAAAGGGATTTATGCGCAAGTGATTGATGATATCCAAGGGGTTACTTTGGCATCTGCATCAACAATTGAAAAAGACAATACTATCAAAGCAGGACACAGCGTTGATGCCGCCGCACAAATTGGTAAATTGGTTGCCGAGCGTGCAAAAAAAGCAGGCGTTAAAAAAGTACAATTTGATCGTGGTGGTTTTGTTTATCACGGTCGTATAAAAGCCCTTGCGGACGGTGCCCGCGAAGGCGGATTAGAATTTTAAGAGTTAACGGAGCAAAGAAAATAATGGCAAACCCATCAGACACAAAATATAAACGCGAAGAGCGCGAAGAATCAGAATTTCACGAAAAACTCGTTGCAGTTAATCGTGTTGCGAAAGTTGTAAAAGGCGGACGTCGTTTTGGTTTTGCGGCCTTGGTTGTTGTTGGTGACGGTAAAGGTCAAGTTGGTTCTGGTCACGGTAAAGCAAAGGAAGTTCCTGAAGCAATCCGCAAAGCGACAGAACAAGCAAAGAAAAAAATGATCCGTGTTCCTTTACGTGAAGGTCGTACAATTCACCATGACATTAGTGCCCGCTCCGGTGCTGGTAAGGTGATTATGCGTTCTGCCCCGTCTGGTACAGGTGTTATTGCAGGTGGTCCGATGCGTGCAGTTTTTGACTGTCTTGGTGTTCAGGATGTTGTTGCGAAGGCTGTTGGCTCATCCAACCCTTACAACATGGTTAACGCAACATTAGAAGCATTGAAAAAAATGGAAAGCCCGCGTCAAATTGCATCACGCCGTGGTAAAAAAGTAGGCGATATTATTGCAGGGCGCGAAGGCGCATTAAGTAAAGCAGCCGCAGCAGAAGAAAAAGCATAAGGAAAGATTTTTTAAACCCAATAAATAATTAAAATTTTGGGATTAAACAAATAATAGGAAATTAAGATAATGACTGAAGAAAAGAAAACAGCAGCAAAAAAAGCACCAGCTAAAAAAACAGCAGCGAAGAAAGCCCCTGCAAAAAAAGCTGAAGCAAAAACTGCTGCACCTAAAGCACAAAAAAAATCTGGCGCAACTGTGACGGTGACACAAACAGGATCGCCTATTGGTCGTGATAAAACACAACGCCAAACATTGGTGGGTTTAGGTTTAAACAAAATGGGTCGTACCAAAACATTGGAAGATACATCAAGCGTTCGCGGCATGATCCGCAAAGTAGCACATTTGGTAAAAATTGAAGACGCTGCTTAAAGAGATTTATTAAAAGGAATAAAGTTATGAAACTTAACGATTTACAACCAAAACAAGGCTCTCGCCAAAATTCAAAACGCGTTGGACGTGGTATTGGATCTGGTAAAGGTAAAACCTGTGGCGTTGGTCAAAAAGGTCAAAAGGCACGTTCTGGTGTGGCTATTAATGGTTTTGAAGGGGGGCAAATGCCTTTATACCAACGTTTACCAAAACGTGGATTTACCAATAATTTTGCAAAGACCTATGAAACTGTTTCTTTAGCTCGTATACAGCAAGCGATTGATTCAAAACAAATTGATTCTTCAAAAACAATTGATCAAGATGCTTTATTAAAAGCAAAAATTATCAATCGTAAAAAAGATGGTGTTAAACTTCTTGGTAATGGTGAATTGAAAGCCAAAGTAACTTTAACTGTTGCAAAGGCGACAAAATCAGCTATCGAAGCCGTTGAAAAAGCGGGCGGTAAAGTTGATATTATTGCCATTAAAGAATACCCAAATAAAAAAGAAGGCAAGAAAACCGAACGTCGTAACGCGGCAATCGAGGCAGCCTCTAAAATTAATAAGTAATTTATACCCTTGGTGGGGAATAGGTTTAAAAGCTCCGATTTATCGGGGCTTTTTATTTGCATTATAATATTTGCAAGATGCACAAAGTCTTATTATTTAAATCAACATATGTTTATGCTATCATTGACTTACTGTTCGGGTTGTTCCGCAACATTATGTTGCGGTAGAAATCACAAAAATTTTATAAAATTTTTCTGTAATTATAAAGTAATGATAGTTTTGAAAATCATTAGCCAAAACTAAACATTTATAGCTTGAAACAAACTAGTGGATATTTCTTTCAACCTATTATTTAGAGAGAGGGTGTGCCCCCTCCATCTGAAAATATAATAACAAACTAATGGATTTATTTAGCCTGAAAAACTTCAGGATTGGCAAATTCCAAGGTGCGGGTTGGGAATGGAATACCAATATTGTTGGCATCTAATGCTTCTTTAATATTTTTTGTTAAATCCCACTGCACAATAAAGTAATCTGCGCGTGGTGTCCAAACGCGGACTTTGATATCAATAGATGATCCACCCAATGCACCCACAACAATAACGGGTTCGCGTCCTTCACTTCTGTCTAAACGCTCTTCTTTATCAACCACAGTGGTGATGACTTGGAATGCTTTTTCAATATCGCTATCGTAACTAATGCCGATTGTTAAATCTTGGCGGCGTTCGGGGTTGCGTGAATAATTGGTAATCTCTGTCCCCCAAACTTTACTATTTGGGGCATAAATATATTTATTATCAGGCGTATTCATTTCTGTTCCAAATAATCCTAAAGCGATAACAGTGCCGCCCGTTCCCCCAAACTCAATATAATCGCCCACATTAAAAGGACGTAAAATTAAGATCATTGTGCCTGCGGCAATGTTGCTTAATGTGCCTTGTAAGGCCAACCCAATCGCCAAACCAGCAGCACCAAGCACGGCAAGCAAACTGGCGGTTTGTACACCAAATTGACCCAGTACAGCAACGATAGAAACAGCAAAAACAACATATTTTGCAAAGCCACCCAAAAATGAGGAGATGGTATCATCTAATTTTTTCATATTTTTTATGCGGCGGCTAACCCATCCGCCAATAATCCAACCACCAATTAGGATAAGAATGGCACCAAGCACGCTAAACCCATATTGAATGATTAAATCTGTTGCACGGGTAATATCAAGATTTTCTAAACTAAGCTGTTCCATATTCTTCCTCTATCTTAATTAAATGGGTTCTTACTGGTGCGTACCAATAAACGAATGGGTATTCCTTTAAGGTCAAAATCTTCGCGGATACCATTCATCAAATACCGCTTATAACTATCAGGTAAATCTTTGGGGCGTGATACCCAAACGGTGAATGTTGGGGGGCGAATATTAATCTGCGTAATATATTTTAATCGATTTGATCGTCCTTCATATAATGGTGCAGGATTCTGGCTTTCTTTTGCGGACAGCCATTTGTTCATTTTACTGGTTGAAACGCGTTTATTCCAAACCTCGAAAATATCCAGAACGCTTTGCATTAAAAACCCAAGATTTTTATTGTGTAGCGCAGAAATACTGACCGATGGGATATGGCGCACTTGGGCGAGGGAGGTTTGAAGGCGATATTTAATAAATTCAATCGTTTCTTTTTTCTTTTCGTCGCCTTTGACCAGATCCCATTTATTAACAGCCAGAACCAAGGCGCGGCCTTCTTTTAAAACATGATCAGCAATTTGAATATCTTGTTTATCCAAAATATTTTCGGTTTCAATAACCAAAATTACTACCTGAGCAAGACGAATAGCGCGTAGGGAATCATCCACCGACATTTTTTCAATTTTGTTGCTGATATTGGATTTACGGCGCATTCCTGCGGTATCAACAAGGCGAATTTTGCGATTATTAAATTCCCAATCAATGGCAATCGCATCACGTGTAATCCCCGCTTCGGGGCCAGTCATCACACGATGCTCATTTAAAAGCGCATTGATAAGCGTAGATTTTCCAACATTGGGGCGACCCACAATGGCAACCTTTATTGCTTTTTCTTCATCATCTTCTATTTCAATTTCGGCAAAATCAAAATCAGCTTTTCCTTCTAAATCATCAATTTTATCTTCATCAATAAGCTGGAGCCTTTTTTCAGCTTGAAGATCGACATCATCGGTAAAATGCGGTTCAAACGCATGATATAAATCTTCAATCCCATAACCATGGGCAGAGGAAACAGGAATTGGTTGCCCAAACCCTAAGGAGTAAGCTTCACCCATTGCGGTTGCAACGGCTGCATCACTTTCACATTTATTGACGGCCAAAATAACCGGCTTCTTTTTGCCTTCTAAATTTTTTTGTTTACGTAGCCAATTGGCAAAATGTTCATCCGTAGGGGTCACGCCCGCACGCCCATCAATTAGGAATAAAACGGCATCGGCCTGCGCCAGACCATCTTCGGTTTGGCGGCGCATACGTCCTTCGATGGATTCATCAAACGATTCTTCCAAACCTGCTGTATCAATAATGCGAACTTTTTTATCAAGCAAATAGCCCTCGGCCTCCCGCCAGTCGCGGGTAACCCCTGGCGTATCGTCAACGATTGCCAATTGTTTTTTTGCCAATCGATTAAAAAGTGTGGATTTACCAACATTGGGTCGTCCAACAATTGCAATGGTGAATGTCATAATTTTTATCCTTAAAACATTGTACATGTTAAAAACCACAATGTATTTTAATTAGGATTTATAGAGTGTTAGCGATAGGCAAGCAAGCTTCCATCTGTTGACACCATATAAATAATGCCGTTTGCAATAATAGGCGAAAGACTCATGCTCTTTTTTGTTGCCAATTGTTGGGTTAAACCACCATTTTGCGCGTCATAAATTGCAATAATGCCATTGGTTCCAACCAAAATCAATTTGCCATTAATCATAATTGGGCCAGACCAAAAGATTTGATTTTTGCGTTTTTCTGGATTTTCATATTTTGGAATGTTTTTAATCCATAAACTATTCCCTGTGGTTTTATCTAAGGCCACCAACTTATTGTCTGCATTGAGAATGAACAGATAATCATCAACTAACAATGGTGTTTCAGAACTGCTGATGTCTTTTGCCCAAAGGCGTGTGCCTGTTCGTTTGTCAATAGCAACCATTTTACCACCGTAACTGATGGCATAGATAACATTATCTTTAATAATCGGATGGGCGCGAATATCGGCCAAGGTTGATAGACTGTTTAATTGTAGGCTGTTGATTAAACGATCGCTCCACACCACGCTGCCATTTTCAACACGAAGGGCAACAACATCGCCCGAGGAGAAGGCAGCGACAACAATTTGATCATCCACAGCAGGGCTGGCGGTTCCAAGCAAACCCGTACTTTCACCGACCCCTTCATATTTCCATAGGTTTTGACCATC
Source organism: uncultured Alphaproteobacteria bacterium (assembly GCA_963803555.1). Lineage (GTDB taxonomy): Bacteria > Pseudomonadota > Alphaproteobacteria > Micavibrionales > Micavibrionaceae. The sequence continues at coordinate 809,980 of CAWDMZ010000001.1, forward strand.
AGCAGAATTAAAGGCCAGTAGATTATTATTCAAAGTTTTAACATAGACACGATTATTATAAACTGTTGGCGCGGCGCGTGACCCTGCATCCATAGATGCACGCCATATAAATTCACCATTTTGAGCATTTAGTGCCAAGGTTTCATTATACCCACCACTAATGTAAAGGACATCTTGGTCAAAGGCCAATCCACCTGCAATAACGGCCTCATCTTCATTCTTGGGGCGAATATTCTTTTCCCAAATCATTTTACCAGTTTGGTCGTGAAAGGCGCGTAGATTGGATTTAATATCAAGAGTATAAACTTTCCCATTGCCCATAATTGGCTTTGCGATAAGGGGGAGGCGATCTGACCCGCCTTTACCAATATCGGATTTCCAAATTTGTTGTAAATTTGATAAAGGCGCACTTTCGATATTGCCCATATAATGTTGTGCATTCCTTCCGGCCTGTTCCCATGCGGTATTGGGGCTGGCTAAACCGATTCTAATATTAATATCTTGAGCAGCAGAAACTGGGGTTAAATCATTTTGGTAATCCAAGATAGAGATACGCTCCCCTTCAAGTGGCGGGGTTTCGTCTTCACCAGTAAAAAAGGCACAGCCACCCAAATGAAAGGTGACGATTAAAGGAAGGATATAAAAAAATCGGATCATCATTTTTCATTCTTTATTTGTGATTGCTTTATTTGATACACATGAAGCATAGCATCAGCGCGTTGTTTTAAGGTGGCGGAAACCTTATCCGTTTCTTCAAAAGATTGAAGATAGGCAATCGCCGTATCAAAATTTTTATTTTCTGCCTCAATTGTTGCGGCTTGTAATTTTGCATGCCAGTGAAAAGGGCTTGATTGATCAGCCAATAAAGGTTTGAGTGTTTTTAGGTTGGCTTGATTATCTTCACTATATTGTGATTTTAAAATACGTGCCAAATCTTCCAATGCGGCGGGGGCATTATTTTTATCAATAATCGTTGCATAAGTTTCAACGGCATCATTATTTTGTCCTGCTTCCAATTGTAAACCCGCACTTAAGAAATTGCCGATTGTTGCAATCCCACTGCGTGTATTATTAGAAACCTCACCAATTGTTTCGGGGGAAATATCTGCCCCTAATACATCAAGAAGCCGTGCGGTTTCAACGCCATCACGTTTTTCATTCCAACTTTTGTAAAAAGATATACCGCCCGTTGCAATAATCAAAACCAAAATAGCGGCAACAATTTTTTCCTTATGGTCGTGCCAAATTTTTTCAAATTTTTCTTTTTGTATCGCTTCATCAACTTCTTGAAAAATATCAGCCATCTTATTCCATTCTTATTCAAATTTAATTATGCCTTACACTGTAAGCATAATTTTTAACAGTTCCAGCGTAAAATAAGGTATAATAACAAGAATGACAACCACCCCACCATATCCCACCAAAATTGGTTATACGCGCAAGGAATTTGGCGCAATTTTTCAACTTTATAGTCAAAATGTCTATAAAGGTCTGTTCAAAGATTTCTCTTTTTTGGAGAGTAAGGGAAAATATTATATCTCCTTTCGTGAGGAAGCAGGGAAAACGCCGCTGATTACGATTGAAAAAAGGCGTTTGGGGCAAAATACAGTGTTATTTGTTGCCACAACCCCTGCGCCAAAAAATCAAGTCGTTGAAATTACACGCAGTGAAAAGCTTGATGCTTTTATTCGTCAGCTGGGTGGTAAAATTGAAATTTTACGCAATGTTTCCAAAAGTGGCAAAAATGCTCAAACGGGTAATTATTCCCAACGGGGCGAGTAAGCATTCCGCTCTATCAATCATTATGAAACTTTTGTATATTTTAATCCGAACAGGTTAAAGGAGCGATAGTAATATGGACAAGATAAAAGTTAATAATCCAGTGGTTGAATTGGACGGGGATGAGATGACCCGCATCATTTGGAAAATGATTAAAGATCGTTTTATTCATCCTTATCTTGATATTGACCTTAAATATTATGATTTATCTGTTCAAAATCGCGATGACACCAGCGATCAAATTACAATTGATGCCGCCAATGCCATAAAACAACATGGTGTTGGTGTTAAATGTGCCACCATTACACCAGATGAGGGAAGAGTTGAGGAATTTAAGCTTAAAAAAATGTGGCGCTCCCCCAATGGTACAATCCGCAATATTTTGGGTGGGACAGTGTTTCGTGAACCGATTGTGATTGATTCCATTCCCAAATATGTCCCCACTTGGGAAAAGCCGATGGTCATTGGCCGCCATGCCTTTGGCGATCAATATAAGGCAACCGATATGAAAATCCCAGGTGCAGGCAAATTAAAAATGGTGTTTGAACCCGCCGATGGCGGAGATGCACAAAGCTGGGATATTTTTGATTTTGACAGCGCGGGTGTGGCGATGGGAATGTATAATTTGGATGAATCCATTATGGGATTTGCCCGCGCCTGTTTTAATTATGGGTTGCAACGCGGCTATCCTGTTTACCTTTCGACGAAAAATACCATCCTCAAACAATATGATGGAAAATTTATGGAGATTTTTCAGTCCGTTTATGATGATGAATTTAAATCTAAATTTGTGGAGCAAGACCTGTGGTACGAGCATCGCTTAATTGATGATATGGTTGCCTTTGCCATTAAATCAAAGGGTGGATTTGTCTGGGCGTGTAAAAATTATGATGGTGATGTGCAATCTGATATTGTGGCACAAGGGTTTGGATCGTTGGGGCTGATGACATCTGTGCTGCTGACGCCTGATGGTAAAACAGTGGAGGCGGAGGCCGCCCATGGTACAGTCACCCGCCATTATCGAGAGCATCAAAAGGGCAATGAAACCTCAACCAACCCTATCGCATCCATTTTTGCATGGACGCAAGGATTACAATATCGGGGAAAATTTGATGACAACCAGCCCCTCATTGATTTTGCAAGCGCATTGGAACAATCATGCGTTGAAACAGTTAAACAAGGGTATATGACCAAAGACCTTGCGTTATTGGTTGGTAAACACCAGAAATTCTTGACAACTGCGGCTTTTATGGACAAAGTCGAACAAAATTTTAAACAGAAAGTTTCGTAAAATGATAAATTTATCTTTTAAATCTTTTGTGATGGCATTGGTCTTTGTGACTCTCCTTCCATCATCAAATGCGAAAGCGGCATATGCCAAAGATTATTTTGGCGAAACTGTTGTTTATAATGCCGAATTTGAAGATACGCTTATTCATTTGGCCAGAAATAATGGGCTTGGGTTTGTTGAATTGCGTGCCGCCAATCCCACATTGGACCCTTGGATTCCGGGTGATAACGCAAAAATTATTTTACCAAAACAACATTTATTACCTGCCGCACCGCGTGATGGATTGGTTATCAATCTGGCCGAGATGCGGGTTTACTATTTTAAAACACCCGGTGAAGAGCCACAAACATACGCGATTAGTATTGGGCGTGAAGGATTGCAAACACCAACAGGAACAACAACTATTGTACGTAAAAAAGATGGCCCAACATGGCGCCCCACCGAAAGAATGCGTAAAGAAGACCCAACATTGCCTGTTTCTGTTCCACCAGGGCCAGAAAACCCATTGGGCACACATGCGCTATATTTAGGGTGGCCGCAATATTTGATGCATGGAACAAATAAACCATATGGCATTGGTCGCCGCGTTAGCAGTGGGTGTATGCGTATGTACCCAGAAGATATTAAAACTTTATTCCCACAAGTCCCTGTTGGAACACCCGTTACCGTTGTCGATCAGCCTGTAAAAGTAGGGTGGATTGGTGATGAACTTTATATAGAAGTCAGCCCATCGCAAGATCAAGCCAAGGCGATTGAGGAAAATGGTGTTTTAAATAGCTATGAAATTACCAAAGATGATATTGCGCTTATCAATAAAAAAGCGGGTAGCAAAAAAGAGATGGTAAATTGGGAAGCGGTAAGAAACGCGGTTAAAAATCATAGTGGTTATCCCGTATCCATTACGGGTAAGGGACAAGAATTTCAGGCGCAAACAGGCGGATCAAAAAACTTTGCCGTGATTGATACCAACAAAAAAGTAGAAGCCGACACTCAGAATGTAAAACAAGATAAGCCATCAAATACACAACAGGTTCGTCAGGAAACTCCACCAAAAACACAAAGATCGGTACAACCATCACAAGAGCGTGTGACAGTATATCGTCACGACAGCCAGATGGAAACAACATTAACAAATGTTGGTTTGCGCCGTTCTTCGGTAAATGATTAGGGTTTTATTTTGCTTTTAACTTATGTGTTCAAAGTATAAAGAAAAGCAAACAAACTTGGTGCGATAACAGGCAATAATAAAAAGAAATATCGTATTTTTCGTTTTGTAAATAAATATATAAAACTCAATAATGTCGTTAAAACCCAAATGCCAATTGATTTTTGTATCATTTGCAGACCAAAATTATTTTCCAGTGCATTTTCAGGATACAACCCCAGATAGATAAGGATATTGGCCGTAAAGGGAAACAACACCCACCCCGCAGCAATAGCAATAAGAAGCGTTACAATACGGAAAGCTAAATCAGAATAATTTATTGTCATCATAACAGTGTATATTAAAAATTAAGTTTAATAAAATATAGATATAAAAAAAAGATTGCCTGAAAATTATCAGACAATCTTTCGTAATTTGTAATAATCGTTAAAGATTATTTCATTTGTTTGTCAACAAATACTGGCTCAGCTGAGCGTACTACTGGACGACGAACAACATTGTTGTCTGCGCCAACTGTACGGTCTTCAGCGTAAGGTGCATTTGTAAGGTCAGCATCATTGTTGTAACGGTTGTCTGCACAAGCAGCCAAAGTTACAGATGAGCCTAATACCATTGCTGTTAACATAATTTTTTTCATCTTATTTTCCTTCTACCTAATTTAAGGTTATTTAATTAAAAGACAGGGAAGCTGTCATTTTCAACATTTCGGCCTCCCTATTGGAAACCTAACACTCTTAAACAAAGAAGCGTTCCAAGTAATATAGATTTTTTCAAAAAATAATCAAGTATTTCAATGGTTTTGAATCAAAAAATATCATGGAACTAATGTTAAAATTTAGTATTCAACCGCTAAAGCGCGTTTTTCCTTACTTTTGAGAAATAAGTATCCAAACTATTAATTAAAGAATCGGCAATTTTCTCTTGATAATTGTCTGTTGCTAACAATCTTGCCTCATTATTATTCGACATAAATCCCATTTCTACCAATACAGATGGAATATCAGGCGCCTTTAAAACTGCGAATCCAGCATAACGATGTGGGCGGGTTAGGGTTTTAACCCCAGATTGACCCATATTCTCAACGGCTGTATTGGCAAAGAATTTTGACTGATTCATCGTATCACGCATGGCAAGATCAATAAGAATATTGGCAACCTCTTTATCTTCATGACTTAAATCAACCCCTGCGATTAAGTCCACTTGGTTTTCTCGCGCGGCCAATCGTGCGGTTTGCTTGTCCGATGCTTTATTAGATAGGGTATATATGGATGCTCCGCGTACATCTGATTTATCAATTGAATCTGCATGAAGGGAGATAAAGAAATCTGCTTCCTTATCCCGCGCAATAGCAACACGTTGGTAAAGCTTAATATAACGATCTGTATCGCGGGTCAATTCGGCACGATACCTATTTGTTGCGATTAATTTTTTCTTTAAAATTTTTGCGGCTGATAAGGTGATATCTTTCTCACGCGAGTTATTACTGCCAATTGCCCCGGGGTCTGCGCCCCCATGCCCCGCATCAATCACAATAAGCGGACGGTGAAGGGGGCTTGTAGCAGCCTCCGTATTATTATTGGAGAAGTTGGGCTTTTTATTTGGAATAATACCAATAGATTCTTTAAATTTATCAAAACCTGAAGGGTTCTCATGACTAATATTGCTTTGTTCGGCAATAATACTGTTTAAATCCTTTGTTGGGATGGAAAGATTACCAATAATTTGTTTTTTGGATGTTTCAAATTCATAGGGGGATGCCGTAATTGTATCAATCACCAATCGGGTCGATTTTCCTGCCGATGCAGTCAATATAAAAGCTCCCTTTATTAATGTAGGATTTTGCATATCAATGACGACGCGCATAATATTTGGTGCGGCGTCACCCGAACGTACATTTAGAACCGTTTTGTTTTTTGGCAAATCAACCGTACCTGCATTCCAAATAAAAGAGGGCAAATCAACGACAATTCGATACGGATTGTTTCCATCGCTTGGCAAAGCAAAAACTTTAAAATCTGATTGCTGATCTAGTTCAATTACCGTCCGAATTTTATCGGGATGCACCCCAAAACGGACATTTTCAACTGATAATGCAAATGCAGAATGTGAAAAACATAAAGCGCATAAAAAGAGAAATAATAAATTGAATTTTTTAAGATATAACGCCATAAGCCAAGACAATAAAAAGAATAATTTTGATTGTTAATAATATAGCATGCAAAATATGTCATGCCGAAGGCCTAATTACGACCTTTTAAATTTTATTCATTTATAGATGATTTTCTTGCTTGTATGTTTACGATATTGGGAGTAGTGTTTGGATTGCGACACATTGTGGCTTTAGCATAATTATTTGATTTATTTAACTTTTATACGGTTTCGCTAGCTTCAATGGAAAGAAATTTTTTTATATTTTCAAATAATAAGAAAAAATTTCCCGGCGCCAGATACCAAAGAGATGAAGAAGGAAAACCCTTTTTTAGATTTTTGAATAAATGGTGAATTGGACATTGTTAGGCGCGTGAAATTTATCACAAAACCCACTTTCCAAACCGGATTTAAAAATAAATAAGGCGCATTGCCTTCTTCATTTTGATTGTCGTTTCAAAATGATGTTGATTTTGCATGCGCCAAACCAGAATCGTGGAGATAAAATTATGACAAAAAAGATGTTGATAGACGCCACCCATAAAGAAGAAACGCGGGTCGCCGTTGTCGAAGGACAAGATTTAGTAGAATTTGATTATGAAAGCATTGTTAGAAAACAATTAAAGGGTAGTGTTTACCTTGCCAAAGTAACGAGGGTTGAACCCTCATTGCAGGCGGCATTTGTGAATTATGGTGGCAATCGTCATGGGTTTTTACCTTTTTCGGAAATTCACCCTGATTATTTTCGTATCCCCGTCAGTGACCGTGAAGCCTTGTTAGCCGCACAACAAGAAGAGCTTGCAAGACTAGATGCTGTAAACGGGCATGACGATGATGATGTTGTTGATATTGAAGATGCTGATCTTGATGGTGATGACGCTATTGTAGAAGCCATAGATGATGAAGATGATGAGGATGATGTTGTTGAATTGGGCGGCGCTGATAAGCCTGCCGATGATGAAGACACGGATCTAAAAAAAGAAGCGGCCAAGAAAAAAGCAAAAAAATCGTTAAAGAAGAAGCCAGCCGCAAAAAAATCTAAAAAGAAAAACGATGCCAAAGATGATGACAAAAATAACGATAAGGCAGATGCAATTCATGATGAAGATGCGCAGCCACAAATTCTAAATGATGATGAAGAATTATCAGACGAAGAACTAGATGCTATTGCATTGAAAAAGGCAAACGCCCTTGAGGACACTAGTGGTCAATCAGGCAATGATGGTCAGAAAAAACCACGTGGTAAAAATAGCCGCTATAAAGGACGTAAACCAAAAAGCGCCAATATGCGCAAACAAAAATCGGATGAACTAACCGATGATAATGAAAGTGGGAAACCATTTCGCTTTAATCTGCGTCATAAATATAAAATTCAAGAAGTTGTAAAACGTGGTCAAATTGTCCTTATCCAAGTCTCAAAAGAGGAGCGTGGGAATAAAGGGGCGGCGGTCACATCGTATCTTTCCTTACCTGGTCGTTATTGTGTTTTAATGCCAAACAGCCCACGTGGTGGTGGCGTCAGCCGTAAGATTGGTAATTTTAAAGACCGCAAGCGTATGCGCGAAATCTTAAAAGAATTGGAAGTACCCGAAGGGATGTCCGTTATTTTAAGAACCGCGGGTGTTTCAAGAACAAAAGCTGAAATTAAACGTGACTTAGATTATCTTATCCGCTTATGGAATACCATTCGTGAGGATACCCTTAATTCATCTGCCCCATCATGTATTTATGAAGAGGGCAATTTGATTAAACGATCCATCCGCGATCTTTATACACGCGATATTGATGAGGTTTTGGTGAGTGGTGAAAAGGGACACAAAACAGCTAAAAGCTTTATGAAAATGCTTGTCCCCTCCCACGCGAAAAAGGTGCAAGAATATAAAGACGAACGTGTTCCCTTATTTCACCGCTATCATGTTGAAAAACAAATCAGTGAAATTGGTCATATTTCGGTGACTTTAAAATCAGGTGGATATTTGGTTATTAATCCAACCGAAGCCTTGGTTTCGATTGATGTGAACTCGGGCCGCGCCACAAAAGAACGCCATATTGAAGAAACCGCATTAAAAACCAATTTAGAATCAGCAGATGAGGTAGCGCGTCAATTGCGCCTGCGTGATTTGGGTGGGTTGGTTGTTATCGACTTTATCGATATGGAAGATCGCCGTAATAACCGCAAAGTTGAGAATAGATTGCGCGATGCGCTATCATCCGATCGTGCCAGAATTCAAGTGGGGCGCATTTCATCCTTTGGCTTGCTTGAATTATCGCGTCAACGCCTAAACCCAAGCTTGATGGAGGCACAATTTCAGCAGTGCGAGCATTGTGAAGGTGTTGGAACGGTTAAAACACTCGATTTTGCCGCCATTACCGCCATGCGTGCGTTGGAGGAAGAGGGCATTAAAAATAATGTGGCTGAACTTTCACTAAACGTGCCGAACAATGTTGCTGTTTATATCTTAAACAATAAGCGGAGTATGTTGGCCGATATTGAAAAACGCTATGATTTTCGTATTCATATTCGTACCGATGATGCGTTAAAACCATCAGAATTTCGCCTTGATATTATAAAAGGACGCGATGGCCAACCATTGGTAACACAAGAAAAGCCACAAAAGAAAAAGCAAAATAACAATCAGAATCAAAACCAAAAAAATCAAAACCAAAATCATCATCGTAATGATGACAATCAAGGGGATGATAATAATGGGGAGCCTAAGAAAAAATCTCGTCGTCGTGGTCGTCGTGGTGGACGTAAAAATAATCGTAATCATCAACAAAATGAAAATGGTGATACACAAAATAATACATCAGATGCCGCGCCACAAAACCAAAAAGAAAATGCAGCAAAGCATGATGTTTCACAAAATGATGCACCCAATGACAATAAGGAAAAATCAAACAAGAAACATAATCCTGATAAGCATAAAAAATCTGATAATGACCAATCAAAAGATACGGCAAAATCAACAAAGAAAAAGCCAGTATCAAAAAAACCTAAATCAGATCCTGCAAAGGCATCAAATGACGTAAAATCTTCACCACAGAATGAAGAACAAAAGTCATATGAAACTGTAAATAAAGAGCCTGCAAAAAAGAAAAAAGGCTGGTGGAACCGCCTTGTTGATTAGTTTAGCGATGATGAAGCATTCTCAATAAAATAAAAATAGATAAAATTTAATCTATTCTTCAAATATCATTAACTTTTATTATTTAACATAATAAGTGAAGGTTGTTTTATTGGTTCTACTAGCCAATCTTATAATCGCTTATTTTTGCGTAATAAATTTGTGCCCCTTAATGTTGTACAAAATATAATTGTCGTGCCCCGCGTTATATTTAACCGCGTTGATCAAATTATTTATGTTAAAAATACACTTTTTTCGTCCCTTTGGCCGTCGGGTTTGCCCCCGACGGCTTTTTTTTGCCTTAAAACCATGATAAGACTATCTCTTAATTAATAAAGGAAGTTTTGCCATGCGTATTTTTATTGCCCTTATACTTTTAACAACATGCTTGATCGCCCAATCCCCCCTTGCTTTTGCGCAAGATAAATCAAGTGATGAAACCCCCATTACAAAATGGATTGCCGCAGAAAATGCAATGATTGATAGCTTGCCCGAGCAAAACCAAAAAGTATTTTTTGTGATGCGCAATAAATATAATGTCATGCGCAGTGTTCGTATGGTGGAACGTGATATCAGCAACGCCGTTAAATCATGCGCAGCAGAAAACAAAGAAATTAGTGATGAGATAAATACACGTTTTGACGAATGGCAAAATGCAATCAACCCTATTATAAAAGATGCGGGTGATTTCCTTAACCAAGAATTAAAAGAACAAGAAGCATTTCACATCAGTGACTTTAAAAAAGTATCAAAACTGAATGATAAGGCATTCGATTTTTCAGAAGATCAAATTAAAAAGAAACCTGTCAGCTCGCTAAAATCATGTAAGTCATTGATAAAAAGTATGAATAAATCCGAAAATCAATTGGTTGATTTACTCCAAACAATTTTAATCCCTGAAGAAGTTGTTCGTAAACGGCTACAGCGGAATTAAGTTTTAACCGCGTCTTAATCGGTGCATGTGATATACCATTAATCCAACCAAGATAAAGGCACCAAATTGATGCGTTGCCGCCAGATGGATGTGAACTTGGGTTAATAATGTTGCGATGCCCAACCCAATTTGAATAAAGATCATCGCGCCCAATGCAATGCTTTTTACCCGCCATGCAAAAGATAACACAAAAAACGAGGCAATAATGGCAAGCCAACGATGGGTAAATTGAACGGCAACAGGATCTGTAAAAATACTGATCAAAGATGATAATTCGGGTGGAATCCAGTGGATACCCATTTTTGGCCATGTATTATAAACCAGCCCAGCATCAAGACCTGCAACATATGCACCCCAAATAATTGTAACGCCCAAGGCGGCGAAGGCGATCCAGCCATGGCGTTTTTGACAAAATGTTCCTGCGGTTGCCTTTAAATTTCGAATATCAAAGGCAAGCCATAAAAGGTAGGCATATATAATAAAAGCCAACCCCAAATGCGCGGCAAGTCGAAAATGACTAACGCTTGGGCGGTCAACAAGGCCACTTTTAACCATATACCATCCCATTAATCCTTGAAGCCCACCAAGGATAAGGCCAAAAAAAAGTTTTAATTTAAAACCATCAGGAATTTTTTTGGCAATAAGAAAATATAAATAGGGAAGGGCATATGCCACTCCAATCATCCGCCCCCACAAACGATGAAACCATTCCCAAAAAAAGATTTGTTTAAATTCATCAAGCGAAAGCCCAAAATTCTTTTTTTGATATTCAGGACTGTCTTGATAAAGCGTAAAGACACGCATCCATTCTGCCTCGTTCATGGGTGGCAATGTCCCAATAAGAGGGCGCCATTCAACCATGCTTAACCCACTGCCCGTAAGGCGTGTAATGGCACCAATCACAGCCATGGTTAAAACCATCGCTGCGACAAAGAACAGCCAATTTGAAATAGATTTATAAGAAGTTTTTACTTGTGATATTGACATTGATACTCCGTTTGCGCATTTATACTCTTATCATGAGTGAAAATAAAGTTCAAAGCTATAAAACAGATGTAATTATTATTGGCGCAGGGCCTGTTGGGTTGTTCGCGGTGTTCGAGCTTGGGCTTTTGGATATGAAGGCACATTTGGTTGATATCTTGGATAAGCCGGGGGGGCAGTGCGCCGAACTTTATCCTGAAAAGCCAATCTATGATATTCCTGCCTTTCCCATTATTACGGGGCAAGAGTTGACGGATAATTTAATGAAACAGATTGAACCGTTTGACCCTGTCTTTCACCTTAATCAAATGGCGGTTGCGTTACAAAAAATGGAGAATGGCAATTGGGAATTAAAAACCGATGATGATGTGGTGTTGGAAGCGCCCGTTATTGTTATTGCCGCTGGTGGTGGGTCATTTATGCCCAAAAAACCAAACATTCCAAATTTGGAAGAGTATGAGGGGACGTCGGTTTTTTATTCTGTTCGTCAGATGGATAAATTTAAAAACAAAAACCTTTTAATTGCGGGTGGCGGCGATTCTGCGCTTGATTGGACGATTAATCTACAGCCCATCGCCAACACAACCGCGCTTATCCATCGCCGTGCCGATTTTCGGGGCGCCCCAGATAGCGTGGGTAAAATGATGAAACTGGTTGAAGAAAAAAAGATGCATTTTCATGTAGCAGATATTAAAGAGATTCATGGCATGAATGGCTATATGAACTCAGTCACGGTTCAACCCAAGGGCGCAGATGCGTATCAAGTTGAATGTGACACTTTGCTTTGTTTTTATGGATTAACCATGAAGTTGGGGCCCATTGCCGATTTTGGTTTAAATTTGGATGCCAATCTTATCCCCGTTGATACCGAAAAATTTGAAACGCAAACGGCGGGTATCTTCTCCATCGGTGATATTAATACCTATCCGGGGAAGTTAAAACTTATCCTCTCTGGGTTTCATGAAGGGGCATTAATGGCGCAACAGGCGTTTCGCTATGTCTATCCAGATAAGAAATTACGCTTTCAATACACAACATCCTCCACCAGCCTGCAAGGAAAGCTTGGCGTTAATGATAAAACCCGCTTAGGTTAAAGCCATGACAAACCAAGTGGCAAAATTTGATGTTATTGAATGTGTGGGATATGCATTTCAACGCACATGGGCAGAGCGAGAATATTTATTACGTCTTGCCTTATTCCCTGTTGTTATAAAAATTTTATGCTATTACGCCGCCCTTTTATATGTTGAGCCGCGCGATATATTACGGCTTTCCCTTTTTATGATTCCCGCTTATTTTGCGGAAGGGTGGATGATGGCGCATTGGGCGCGTACCGTGATGACCAACCATCGCTGGCCCTTTATCCCATCGGGTGATGCATCTAAGGATCGCGCAGAAATCAAGAGCCGAAGTAGTGGTATTATCAACGGAACGGTCGCTTTTGTTGGTGTGAACTTTCTTATGGCTGGTTTTTTTGCGGCTGTATTTTTGGTTATGCCGCTGGATATCAACCCAGAAGAGGCAGACCCGATGATTGGGTTGTTTGCATTATTTGTAATTGTTGTGATGTTCTTATTGTTCCGCTTTACATGGATATATATTCCCCTTTCGGTTGGGGTTTCCTTTAAAAAATATGTAAAAATTTCTCAACCATTAAAGTTTAATTTTTCGCTGATTGCTCTATGGCTTGTGTGTTTTATTCCGCCCGTTATTTCCATGCAATTTTTGGGTGGTCTTATTTTAACGGCAGCTGGTGAGGGCGATCCTTCCCCCGCGATAGAAATTATTCTTTCTTTGATCCGCGTGCTTTTTGATACGATTAAAAACCTTTTGGTAACGGCGGGGATTGCTTATGCATTATTAGAAATATTCAAATGCAAACAGAAATAGAAGATAATCTAAAAATTTTTGTGACTGACCCCGATGGGGTTGAACATGAATTAGATGCGTTGGAGGGGTGGCGCATCATGGAAATTATTAAGGATGCAGGATTGCCATTAAAAGCCGAATGCGGTGGGGCATGTTGTTGCGCCACGTGTCACGTTTATGTTGCACAAGAGTGGCAAGATAGATTAATCGAAAAAACCGATGAAGAAGAAGATATGCTGGATGAAGCAATAGATGTGGAAGATAATTCCCGCCTTTCATGCCAAATCTTAATGACACCAGAATTTGATGGATTAAAAGTGACCATTGCACCAGGGACGGAATTATAAGTAACGCTTATTGCAACAATAATTCTACATCGTAAAATTTACTATCATTTGGTTTGATTAATTCTTTTCGGGCGACATATACACTGTGTAATTCCCCATCAATTTGGGCTTCCCAATACTCTAAAAATCCATATAATTTTGGAAATTTTGGGGCAAGGTCATAATGCTGCCAGATAAATTCTTGCAGAACGCTGGGGTGGTCAGGCAAACGATAATATATTTGCGCCGTGGTTAATTTGTATCCTTGCAATTCTAAAACAAAGTCACTCATTTTTAAATTATAACAGATTTTTATTAAAATTTGCTAAAAGGCTTGGTTGATGTGCCTCAGGCGGGTGAACCCGCTACGGCCACTTAAAATTTGTAACTTTGTTAAACATGTATTGGGTTATAGCGCTTGATGCTTAGATTTTCGTCCTGAGACACGTTTGCGCCACATCCGAAAACTGGATGGTTTCATGTGGGTGCGCATAATTTTTATCACATCTTCTTCCGATTTTCCTGTTTGAAACTCTATGGCATCAAAACTAGTTTCATCGCACCACGCCATTTCAATAATATGGCTAATTTCTGGCGTTAAATTCTCAACAGGTATTTTATCTTTCATATTGAAAATATCCATCAAAATTATAATTATTGCTACCTTATAAAATTTAAACAAATGCAGCATAGGCGGTTTACTTACTTTTAAAAAGCTCAGGGCGGTAAACCGCCTACGCTGCATCTGGTAAATATTAATTAAGTTATAATAAATATTAGATTTATGCGGCCGTAGTGCGTCTACGCGCCTGAGGCAATAAAATAAATCAAGCCACAAACTTGCCTTTATTAAATCCTTGAATTGTTACAGTGGCCTATGTTATATCTTTAGCACTCCTGAGAATGGAGTGCTAATACGCTCATGGTGAGGTGTTAGCTTATTGTTTTAAAACAATTACTTAAAAGGAAAAACAAATGAAATTTAAACCTTTACATGATCGTGTAGTATTGCGTCGCATAGAGCAAGAAGCGAAAACAGCTGGCGGAATTATTATTCCCGATACAGCCAAAGAAAAACCAATGGAAGGCGAAATTGTTGCCGTTGGAACAGGTCACGTTAATGATAACGGTGATGTTCGCGCATTGGCCGTTAAAGAAGGCGACCGCGTTATCTTCTCAAAATGGGCTGGTACAGAAGTGCAAGTCGATGGTGAAGAATTAATGGTGATGCAAGAATCAGACATCATCGGAATTATCGCCGCTTAAATTTCGATTGTTCATTGCTGGCGTCGTTAAATTCGGCTTACGTATAAATTATACGCTTCGCCTCATTTGCCTAGCCACCAATAAACACTCTGCATTTAAGTATTTTATTAAATTTATTTATACCGCCCGTAGCGTGTTTACACGCCTGAGGGCTAACAAAATTCTATTAAAGGAGAATTAAACTATGTCAGCTAAAGATGTAAGATTTCACGAAGATGCTCGTGATGAAATGATGAAAGGCGTTGATATTATTGCCAACGCTGTAAAAGTAACCTTGGGGCCAAAAGGTCGTAATGTTGTTATTCAAAAATCATTTGGTGCGCCACGTACAACAAAAGACGGCGTGTCCGTTGCAAAAGAAATCGAATTAAAAAACCCACGTCAGAATATTGGCGCGCAATTAATCCGTGAAGTGGCTTCAAAAGCAAATGATCAAGCGGGTGACGGTACAACAACAGCAACTGTTTTGGCTCAAGCAATCGTTCGCGAAGGCATGAAGGCCGTTTCTGCAGGACGTAATCCAATGGATTTAAAACGTGGTATTGATGCCGCTGTTTTGGCCGTTGTAGAAGATCTTAAGAAACGCGCAAAAGACGTCAAAACCAATGAAGAGATTAAACAAGTTGGTACTATTTCAGCCAATGGTGACAAAGAAATTGGTGAAATGCTTGCCGAAGCAATGGAAAAAGTGGGTAATGAAGGTGTTATTACTGTTGAAGAAGCAAAATCACTTCACAACGAATTAGAAGTTGTTGAAGGAATGCAGTTTGACCGTGGATACTTATCTCCATATTTCATTACAAACAGCGAAAAAATGACATGTGAGCTTGAAAATCCTTACATTCTTTTTGTTGAATCAAAACTTTCAAATCTACAAGCGATGTTGCCTGTATTGGAAGCTGTTGTTCAATCAAGCCGCCCATTATTGATTGTTGCCGAAGATGTTGAAGGCGAAGCGCTTGCAACATTGGTGGTTAACAAACTACGTGGTGGATTAAAAGTTGCTGCTGTTAAGGCTCCTGGTTTTGGTGATCGCCGTAAAGCGATGATCGAAGACATGGCTATCCTTTGCCAAGGACAGGTTATTTCTGAAGATCTTGGTATCAAGATGGAAAACGTAACACTTGAAATGCTAGGCACTGCTAAAAAAGTTCAAATCACCAAAGATGAAACAACAATCATCGATGGTGCTGGCGACAAAAAAGAAATTGAAGCCCGTGTAAATCAAATTCGCGCCCAAGTTGAAAACACTGACTCTGATTACGATAAAGAAAAGCTACAAGAACGCTTAGCTAAATTATCTGGCGGTGTTGCTGTTCTTCGTATCGGTGGTGCAACTGAAGTTGAAGTGAAAGAGCGTAAAGATCGCGTTGACGATGCTATGCATGCAACACGCGCGGCTGTTGAAGAAGGCATTATCGCAGGTGGTGGTACAGCGCTTCTTATACGCATCAAAAGCATTGGAAGGCATGAAAACAGATAATGATGACCAACAAGTTGGTATTGAAATTATCCGTCGTGCGCTTCAAGCGCCAATTCGCCAAATCGCTGAAAATGCGGGTGGTGAAGGATCAATTGTTGTTGGTAAATTGCTTGAGCAAAAAGACAATAACTTTGGTTTTGATGCCCAAAATGACAACTATGTTGACATGATTAAAGCCGGTATTATTGACCCTGTGAAAGTTGTGCGTACTGCCTTGCAAGACGCTGCCTCTGTTGCTGGCCTAATGGTCACAACCGAAGCCGTTATCACCGACAGTCGAAGATGATTCTGCTGGTGGTGGAATGCCTGACATGAGCGGTATGGGCGGCATGGGTGGTATGGGTGGCATGATGTAGTTTTCGATTTTGCGTCGTGGATTGCGTTAGATTTCGCCTCGTTTGGGTTTTCCTAAACTTCGCCTTATCTTCCTAACCACGTCACAAAACTCTTGAACTATACGATTGTGTCACCACAATAAGAATTTAAGAAGGGCGGGGAGATTTCTCCGCTCTTTTTATTTCATAGGGGCGATAATGCGATAGCTTTGATTTGCCAATCGTTCTTCATAGATCCCTTTGCCAAAATAACTGGCAATATAAAAGATATTGTTGAGGTCACTAAAAATCATTGTATTTTCTCCATACGTATAAAATTAAACACATAAAGAAAAGCTGTATTGGTATGAGGTGAAAAACGGACTTTGCTTTGTTGCCAGTATTTTGACCACATTACTTAAAAGAAACCATCAACGCGCAAGCGCGAGGACGCTAAAATTCTAATAAGAGAACCACCTTGCCCAAAGTTGGCAGGTTGGCAAAGACAATACGTCTTTTCTTAATGCTTATCGTAAAGAATGGCTTAAATATAAAATTTGTCAAATATTTTTTGTGATAGAACAGCTGTTCGGGGTATAATGGGTGTAATGAGCATAAAGCGTAAAAAAAGCCAATCATACCGCCAGTTTTTAACGGCAAAAGAAAACCGTTTAGGTGTCATAATATTATGCGTTGGTTTTATGGCGCTGGTTTGGGTCAGTATCAAGGCGTATAATCAATATTTCCCATCCATTGATATGGGCGAAACCCTATATAGCGCGGCTAATATTCCCACCCCCATACCAGAATTTGTTGAAGAAGTGCAACCCGAAAAGCCAAAATATAAAAAACAAAAAGGGATCGCAACCTCTGAAATTGAAGGATCATGGGATATGGTCAGTGTAAAGGGTCGCGCATTATTGCAATTATCTTCCGATGGATATTATAAATTCGCTTTTATTAGTGATAATATTGGAAATCCCAATCGATATTCAATGGGTCAATATACACTTAATAATGGCTTATTAATCTTAAACCCTAGTATCAATAGAAAAGAAGGACGCGTACAATTTCCAGGATATGCCAATTTAACCAGAGCCAAATTCCCCATTGCCGTGGCAAAAAGTGGGCGCAAACTTGTTTTATATAAACCTGATAGAAGTTTTGGCGTTTACGTCCCCCCCACACATCCTTTCTTCGCGCTTATGCCAGATGAGATTGTTGAATTTTCACTTTTAAAATAGCTTTCTGAGCTTAAATATCATAAAAGCGTTCTATGCCAGAATTACCAGAAGTTGAAACCGTTTTACGGGGGCTTGAACCCCATTTACAAAATCAAACAATTCAAACGGTTCAAACCTATCGTAAGGATTTGCGTATTCCCTTCCCCACCGATATCAAGGAAACTGTTGGAGGTAAGAAAATCTTATCCCTCCATCGTCGGGCAAAATATATCCTTATAATGCTTGAACATGGCTATCTTGTCTCAATCCATTTGGGGATGTCTGGAAGTGTTAAGATTGTTCTATCTGGCGATAATTATGATCTTCAAAAACACGATCATTTTGAGATGATTTTAAAAAATGGAACACGCATTATTTATAATGACCCCCGTCGTTTTGGCATGATTTTTACCTTACAACAGGCCGAGATGACAACCCACAAGGCGTTTGAACATTTGGGGCCAGAACCATTGGGTAATGAATTTTCCGCCACTATTTTAAAGCAGCGGTTAAAAAATAAAACGGTGAGTATAAAGCAAGCGTTGCTCGATCAACGGGTTGTGGTAGGGGTGGGCAATATATATGCGTGTGAGGCTCTTTATATGTCAAAAATAAATCCTCAAGCACAAGCGGGAAAATTATCACTAAAAAAATTAGAGATTTTGACAGCCTGCATTCGCGATGTTCTGACCACGGCCATAAAAGCAGGGGGCAGCACTCTAAAAGATTTTAAAAATACGCAAGGCGATCTTGGTTATTTTCAACATCAATTTAAAGTTTATGATCGGGAAAGTTTGCCATGCGGTGATTGTAATTGTAATATCGAAAAAACTGGCGGCGTAAAAAGAATAGTGCAATCAGGACGATCAACATTTTATTGTGCCACTAAACAAAAGAAAGCTACATCGTGAGAAAAGTTAAAAAGTCCCCCTTACGAATTTTTTTAATTCTAATCTCTGTGTTCATGTTCAATAACCAACAAGCTTTGGCAAAAAACAAATTTTTTGAAACATTGTATGATGTACCCGTTTTGTTGGATTTAACGGAAATTTCCGAAGAGGCGTTGTCTTTTGATAAGCCATCGGGACGTATCGCAAGTGCGTCTGCCTATAGCGATTTTTCGAGTAAAGATGATATTCTTAGCCGATATAACACCGCATTATCCCAAATGGGATGGGAAAAGCAAACACAAGGAAAATATGTCCGCGATGATGAGATTCTGATAATTTCTTTTGAAAAATCAAATACTTCTCAAGACAAACCGCTGCTTGTTCGCTTTACCTTGAACCCAAAAGAAGAATAAAGCGTTCAAATACTTGACAGAACGGCTCGTTATGCGTAAAACACTGCACAACCCTATGATTTAAGGGGTGTGCGCTATTAATTGAGCGAAAAAGAATTTAATCTAAAGAAGAGAGTTTTTAAACAAATGGCTAATCATAAATCAGCAGAAAAACGTATCCGCCGTAATGCGCGCCGTGCCGAAATCAATGGCGCCCGCCGCAATCGTATCCGCACATTTATTAAGAAAATTGAAATGGCAATTTCCGAAGGAAAAGCGGACGAAGCACAAACAGCATTACAAAATGCCCAACCAGAAATTCAACGTGGCGTTTCAAAAGGTATCTTGCACAAAAATACAGCGGGTCGAAAAATCTCTCGTTTGTCTGCAAGAATAAAAGCGTTAAAAGCGTCATAATAAGAAATTTTATTTCTTTTTTTATATCAGGTAAAAACACGAATTTTTGTTCGTGTTTTTTTTTGTTTTTTTATTTCTTATTGTTTTTCAACACGCTGTTTAAAAACCCTGTGCATGATTTTTTTTTGGTTCCATGAGTCAAGTTAAATAAATTTTTTTTTTGCCTTTTTTTACGATTTTGCCATTGCATGGAAAAAAAAATCTGTCTATGGTCACAAACATTGTTCACAACTTATTTATATTTCATTAAAAAAATTGTGAATAATTTTGGGGGGAATTTTCCCGTTAGTTATTGTCTTTTTACTAGAAACTTTTTTTAAAAGATAATCACGAAAACACAGGCGTCTGATAAATCGAAAAAGAACTTCCGTTCTTACAATTTACAATAGTGCCTTTTTAAAAATTATTATTTTTGACTTAAAAAAAATGCAAAAAATATGTTTTTTGTAAACACTATTTCTATGTCTTTTTTAAAGTTTGAATAAAAAAATTATAACTAAGTTAAACGTGGAGTGAAAATAAAATATGTCTAAAACTGAAGTAAAATTGGCAAACGAAAATGCATCAATCGACAAAGATTATAGTGCGGAAACATTAAAGCCAAGCAAGGAAATTATCGCCACTTGGAAACAAGTGCATAAAGCATTACGTGGTGAGTTTGGGGAGGCAGTCTTTCGTAGCTGGCTCAAACCTTTGACACTTCAAGCTTTTTATCATGGAACAATGGAAGTATCCGTTCCCACCCGTTTTATGAAGGATTGGATTCAAACACATTATTCAAAACGTATTTTGGAAATGGCATGTGAAAAATCGAATGAGATTAAACGTCTTGAAATTGTTGTTGTGCAAAATGCCATCCCTCTTGATGATGCCCCACAAGAAACAGCAAAAAAATCGAACGAGAATAATAAAAAAGCCGTCGATCAATTTGAAATTGCGTCTCCTTTAGATCAACGTTTTACATTCGACAGCTTTGTTGTAGGTAAACCAAATGCACTGGCGCATGCCGCCGCGCGCCGTGTGGTGGAAAGTGCAAGCGTTCCTTTCAACCCTCTTTTCATTTATGGTGGTGTTGGTTTGGGTAAAACACACTTGATGCATTCTATTGCGTGGATGATTGGGGATCAGGCACCTGAAAAACAAGTGATGTATTTATCTGCTGAAAAATTTATGTATCAGTTTGTAAAAGCATTACGCTCTAACGAAACAATGGCTTTCAAAGAATTTTTCCGTTGCGTTGATGTTTTGATGATTGATGATATTCAATTTATCGCGGGTAAAGAATCCACCCAAGAAGAATTTTTCCATACCTTTAATGCGCTGGTTGATCAGAACAAACAAATCATTATTTCTGCCGATAAAGCACCGAGTGATTTAACAGGTATTGAAGAACGCTTACGCTCTCGTCTTGCGTGGGGATTGGTGGCTGATATTCAACCCAGCACTTATGAATTGCGTTTGGGTATTGTTCAGGCAAAACGCGACCAATTACAGGCAAAAATTCCTGATTCTGTTCTTGAATTTTTGGCTTTGAAAGTGACATCAAATATTCGTGAGCTTGAAGGCGCGTTAAACCGTATTGTGGCCCATGCTGAAGTGGCACGGAATGAGATTACATTGGAATCCACGCAAGAAGTTTTACAAGATCTTCTACGCTCTCATGATCGCCGTATCACAATTGATGAAATTCAGCGAAAAGTGGCGGAGCATTATAATATTCGCCTCTCGGATATGCATTCTGCACGTCGTGCGCGTCGTGTGGCACGTCCGCGTCAGGTGGCGATGTATTTGGCCAAACAGTTAACCGCACGCTCCTTGCCCGAAATTGGACGCAAATTTGGTGGACGTGACCACACAACGGTGATGCATGCGGTGCGTAAAATTGAAGAATTATCAGGGGATGATCCTTCGTTCGCTCAAGATGTAGATGTGTCTAAGCCGCGCTTTAACAGGCTGATAATGCTTTCTTAAAAAGCTCAGGGAAGTAAACCGCCTACGCTGCATCTGTTTCTTGTTAAAGCAGTCAGATATAAATTTATAGCGGCCGTAGCGGTTTTACCCGCCTAAGTCTCTTTTAGAAAAAGCGGGGTTTTCCCGCTTTTTCTATTCTCAATATAAACAGGGGAAAACCCGTTATAATTGGGGTGAATGCGTTGTGTTTCATGTGTTGTTTGTATAGTTTAAATCTATATTAACATTTAAAACATACGGAAACTTACTGGCATGAAATTCTCTATTGACCGCGCATCTCTTCTTCGTTCCCTCAACCACGTGCAAAGTGCCGTGGAAAAGCGTAATACAATTCCAATTTTATCCAATGTTATGATCAAGGCTGAAGATGGTACATTAAGCTTTCGACCACCGATATGGATATGGAGATTCACGAATCTGTTGCCGCAAAGGTGGAAAAGATGGCGCAACAACTGCGCCTGCAGGCACATTATTTGATATCGTTAAAAAATTGGCCGACGATGTCCCAAGTTGAAATGGAATTGGATGAAAGTCGGCAATCAAATGACTGTCAAGGCAGGGCGTTCAAACTTTAAACTCTCATGTCTTCCTGTTGCTGATTTCCCTGCATTAGGTCAAGGGGAAATGGCCGACCAGCTTTACATTGCCCGCAAATGATTTGCGCGCCATTAATTGACCGCACACGATTCGCGATGAGCACGGAAGAAACCCGTTATTACCTAAACGGTATTTATATTCATGCGGCGGATAAAGATGGCGTTAAAGTGTTTCGCGCCGTTGCAACAGATGGTCACCGTTTGGCACGTTTTGAAATGCCATTTCCTGAAGGGGCGGCAGAATATGCCAGGCGTTATTTTACCCCGTAAGGCCGTGGCTGAAATTCGTAAATTGGTTGAAGAGGCGGGTGATTCAATTAAAATTGATTTATCTGAAAGCAAAATCCGTTTTAGTTTTGATCATATTGTTCTGACATCAAAATTGATTGATGGGACATTCCCTGATTATCAACGTGTTATTCCCCAAGGGAATGACAAAATTGTTGAAGTAAATCCCAAAAGCATTCTCCTCTGCGATTGACCGTGTGTCGACCATTTCTGATGGAAAATCCCGCGCGGTTAAAATTACCTTTGAAGGCAAAACAATGACCTTGTCTGCTAATTCCCCCGAAGCGGTAGTGCGACAGAAGATTTAGAAATCAATGGTAATGATAATATGGAGATTGGCTTTAATGCCCGTTATCTGATGGATATCACATCCCAAATCGAAGGGGATGGATGCCGTCTAACTTTGGCAGATTCTGCAAGCCCAACAATTATCGAAGATACAGGTGATAGTTCTTCTCTTTATGTTTTAATGCCTCTTCGTGTTTGATAGATATCTTTTAATAAAGAGTGTCTTATCTAACCAAGCTTAGCTTACAGAATTTTCGCTGTTACGAGCCAGGCTCGGAATGGATAATCTTCAATCTGGCTTGATTGTTTTATGCGGGCCAAATGGGGCGGGTAAAACCAATATTTTGGAGGCGATATCTCTCTTACCCCAGGGCGGGGATTCGAGGCGCAAGGCCACTTGATATTCAAAAAAGTGATAGTCCCGTGCCATGGGGAATTTCTGCAAAGTAAACATTGCAAAGCAGATCAGAAAGCATTGAGGTCACCCTTGGTACAGGATTAAACCCTGAAACTGAGCGCCGTATGTCACGTATTAATGGCGTAGTCGCAAAAAGCCAAATGGCGTTGTCTGATTATATTTCTTGCCTATGGCTAACCCCGCAAATGGATCGATTGTTTTTAGAAGGGTCAGCGGGTCGCCGCCGTTTTTTGGATCGGATGATTTTTACCTTTGATGCCGGCCATTCGGGGCGGGTGACACGCTATGAAAATGCGATGCGCCAACGCTCAAAACTTCTCTGCGAGAAACCAAAGCTGAGCTAAGCTGGATTGCAGGGCTTGAAACACAAATGGCTGAAACAGGCATTGCGATTACCGCCGCACGGCTTGATTTTTTAGATAGGCTCACAGCCTCTTTTTTAGATGAAGATGAGACGAAAAGGTTATTTTCCAAAGGCGGATTTAACGCTTATCGGTACACTTGAAGAATTTACTTGCAACAATATCCCGCGCTGGAGGCGGAAGAAAATATATTGCCAATTATTGGAACAATCGCGCCCCTATGATTGCGTTGCAGGCGGCGCAAAAACGGCGCCGCATAAAACAGATTTAGATGTTGTTTATATTGACAAAAATATGCCCGCCGCCCAATGTTCAACGGGGGAGCAAAAAGCACTTTTAATCAGTATTATTTTGGCGCATGGACGTTTGATGAAGACGGAGCGTGGCGCGCCGCCCATTTTATTGCTTGATGAAATTGCCGCACATTTGGATGAGGACCGTCGCGAGGCATTGTTTGACCAGCTTAAAATTAATGGGTGGGCAAGTTTGGATGACAGGAACAGACCCTATTTTATTTGAATCAATCAAAGATACCGCCCAATTTTTCACAATAAAATCTGCAGAAATAAGTCATCAAAAATTAACAAGAGCTTAACTTGTAATTTATACCAAATTTTATTATTTAAATTATTGATATTCAATGATTTTTTACTGTGTAAAAGGATGGGTTTTATCCTGTTATTTTGCAATAATCAAAATGCTATAAAATAAAATATGTGAATTTTAACCTTCAAATTGAACCGATAAAATGAGCGAAGCAGCCCCAAAAATGCCCCCAGAAAATACTAAAGATATTACCGCCCGAAAATAATGAATATGGCGCGGATTCCATTAAAGTTTTACGTGGGCTTGAGGCTGTACGTAAACGTCCTGGAATGTATATTGGTGATACGGATGATGGCACAGGCTTGCACCATATGGTGTATGAGGTTGTCGATAATGCCATTGATGAAATCTTGGCAGGGCATTGTGACCGTGTTGATGTGATGTTAAATGCCGATGGCTCGTGCACGGTAAAAGATAATGGCCGTGGTATTCCTGTGGAAAACCATACGGAGGAAGGGGTATCAGCCGCGCAAGTGATTATGACCCAGCTTCATGCTGGTGGTAAATTTGACCAAAATTCTTATAAAGTTTCTGGCGGTTTGCACGGGGTTGGTGTGTCGGTTGTTAATGCCTTGTCTGAATATCTTGATTTGACCATTCGCCGTGATGGCAAGGAATGGACAATGCGTTTTAAGCATGGGGATGCGGGCGATGATTTAAAACCTATCCGTGATTTGGATGAGGGGGAACGTAATGGAACACATGTTACATTCTTGCCGTCAACTGATACATTCACCAATGTTGAATTTGATTTTGAAACGCTGGAGGAACGTTTGCGTGAATTGGCGTTTTTAAATTCTGGCGTGAATATTTATCTGACCGATAACCGTGGGGAAGAATCGACGCGTTTCGCCATCTTCATTATGAAGGCGGTATTAAAAGCTTTGTTGAATATCTAAACCGTAATAAAAAACCGATTATTAAAGATCCAATTTCGTATTGATGCTCAAGATGATGCAAATGGCATTACGGTTGAGGCGGCGATGGAATGGACAGATGCGTATCATGAAACAATGCTTGTGTTTTACCAACAATATTCCGCAACGCGATGGGGGAACACATTTGGCTGGGTTTCGTTCCGCGTTAACCCGTGTCATGACAAAATATGCCGATGAAAAAGGCTTACTCAAAAAAGAAAAAATTAAACTGACGGGGGAAGATATGCGCGAGGGGCTGACTTGCGTTCTTTCTGTGAAAGTTCCTGATCCTAAATTCTCTTCACAAACCAAAGATAAATTGGTATCGTCCGAGGTGCGCCCCGTGGTGGAGGCCGCGATGGCTGAATATTTTGGCACATGGCTGGAGGAAAACCCTGCCGAAGCAAAAATGATTATCGGTAAAATCGTTGAGGCCGCCACTGCGCGTGAAGCCGCACGCCGTGCTCGTGATTTAACCCGCCGTAAAGGGGTTATGGATATTTCAAACCTGCCGGGTAAATTGGCCGATTGTCAGTCCAAAGATCCTGCGGATTCTGAAATTTTTATTGTTGAGGGAGATTCCGCTGGTGGCTCTGCCAAGCAAGCACGGAGCCGTAGAACGCAGGCTATCTTACCCTTGCGTGGTAAAATTTTGAATACGGAACGTGCGCGTTTTGACAAAATGCTTGGCTCTGAACAAGTGGGAACACTGATTACGGCGTTGGGGACGGGTATTGGCCCAGAAGAATTTAATATTGATAAAATTCGTTATCACAAGATTGTTATCATGACCGATGCGGACGTTGATGGATCGCATATTCGAACATTCTTTTAACATTCTTTTTCCGCTATATGCCCGAAGTGATTGAAAAAGGTTATTTCTATATCGCGCAACCGCCCCTTTATAAAGTGAAGCGTGGCAATAGTGGGGAGACATATTTAAAAGATGATTATGAAATGGAAGAATATCTTATCAATGCCGCCTTGGGCGATTTAAAATTGCGTGCGGGCGATGGGTCTGAACGCGCAGGCAATGATTTATATCAAATGTTGATGGATGTGCGTCTCATTCGCGGGGCGTATTGAATCCATGGTTCGTAAAACAGGCAATAAGGATATTGTTGAACAAGCCGCCATTATTGGCGCATTTGATGAAGTTGTTATGGATGATGAAAAAGAGGGGCAAAAACGTGCTGATTTATTGGCAGACCCGTATGAATGATTTATCCATGCGTAATGAACAAACTTGGAAAGGGGAATTTTCCCCTGTTGCAGGTTATATGTTGAAACGAATGGTACGCGGCGTGCGCGAAGAATTGCGGATGTCATTTGACGTCATTCGCTCTCCCGATGCAATTAAATTGAATAAAGATCGTAAATTGCTTGAAGAAAACTTTATGAATCCTGCAGAAGTGATCTTGAATGAAAAATCCTATGCCACCGTAACTGGGCCCGTTGGTTTCTTTGAAAACGTTTTGGAGATTGGTAAAAAAGGCCTTCAAATGCAACGCTATAAAGGTTTGGGTGAAATGAACCCTGAACAATTGTGGGAAACCACTCTTGACCCAGAAGCGCGTATTTTATTGCAAGTCAATGTCAAAGATGCCGAAAAAGCGTCCGAACTTTTCTCAACCCTCATGGGCGATGTGGTTGAACCACGCCGTGAATTTATTCAAAATAACGCATTAAAAGCGGATGTTGATATTTAAAATTGGAACTTAAGTTTTTTTCTACCATTGGTGTTTTGAATTTAAAATCATAGGAATCCAATGAAAAAATTATCTGTCGCTATTTTATCAACTTTAATACTTACGGGGTGTAGTGTGTCTGCAAATGATATTGAAACAGCATCTTATAAAACAATTGAATCTGTGGCTGAGCAAAAAATTGAAATCCGTCAATATGATCCTGTAATGTTGGTTGAAACACCTATGGATGATGATGGCCGCAACAGCGCGTTTCGCCGTTTATTCAATTATATCTCGGGCGAGAATACTACCCAATCTGATATTGCGATGACCGCCCCTGTTGTGATGGATGAGAAAAAAGAGGCAAAAGAAGGTCAAAAAATCCCAATGACCGCACCCGTATTTATGGATGAAAAAGATACAAATTCAAGCCAAGAAATTCCCATGACTGCCCCTGTTTTTATGGGTAATGATACAGATGCAAAACCAATGATGTCTTTTGTTTTGCCATCAAAATACACGCCTGAAACTGCGCCTATGCCTACAAATGAAATGGTTTCACGCGTATGCTTGAGGATTATACCGTTGCCGCAATAACCTTTAGCGGTCTGTTGAGCGACGGCAATGTTGAGAAAACATAGAGATATTCTTATGACATGGTTAAATGTTAATAACTATAAAATCACTGGTGATTATCGTAAGGCGGGATATGATGCGCCTTTTACCTTACCATGGATGCGCCGTAATGAGGTGTTAATTCCTATCGACCTAAAAGAATAAATATTGTAAACCCTTAGGGTATGACATCATTAACACATAAATTATCAGATATTGTTGGCCAAGTTTTTGAAAGCATAGGTTTGCCGCGTAAATTGGGCGATGTGCGAATTTCGGATCGTCCTGATTTGGCACAGTTTCAATGCAATGGCGCGATGGCGGCAGCAAAAATTGCCAAAACCAATCCGCGTGAAATTGCCAGTAAGATTGTTGAAAAACTTTCCCAAAATCCTTTATTTGAAAAAATTGATATCGCAGGACCAGGGTTTATTAACTTAAATATTACTGACACCGCCATTCAAGACCATCTTCAAAATTCCAAAAATTTTGGTGTTGAACTTACAGATGATGACAGCAACATCATCTTGGATTATGGCGGGCCAAATATTGCCAAATCTATGCATGTGGGGCATTTACGTGCCGCCATCATTGGTGATGCCTTGCGCCGCATCATGAATTTTGTTGGTTATAAAACCCTAAGTGATGTGCATTTGGGTGATTGGGGAACGCATATGGGTATGCTGATCGGTGATTATATGCGCAATGATGAACAAGATATTGTAACCAACACCGACACATCAAATGCCAACCAAGTTCAAAATTTGATGGAAGATATGGCGGTACGTTACCCCACCGCATCAGGCGCGGCAAAATCTGACGATGCATTAATGCAACAGGCACGCGACATCACCCTGAAATTACAACATAAGGAAGAGCCTTATTATACCATCTGGCAAAAAATTCGTGAAGTGTCAGTTGAGGGGATGAAACAAACCTATGGTCGTCTTGGTGTTCATTTTGATTTGTGGAAGGGCGAGGCCGATGTGCATGACTATATCGCCCCCATGGTCGAATCTCTTAAAAAAGATGGTTATGCGATGGAGGATGATGGTGCCATCATTGTCCCCCTTGAACAAAATGATGATAATAAAAAAATCCCCCCGATGATTTTATATAAACGTGATGGGGCGGTGATGTATGGTACAACCGATTGCGCCACAATCGTGGAACGGGTTAAGCTTTATGATCCATCACGTATTGTTTATCTTGTGGACCAACGCCAATCGCTTCATTTTGAACAAGTGTTTAGAACGGTAAAAAAATCAGGAATTGTTGGCGATGATATTGAGCTAACCCATGCTGGTTTTGGTACAATGAATGGGCAAGATGGAAAGCCCTTTAAAACCCGTGAAGGGGGTGTTTTACGCCTATCCGATCTAATCCAAACCGCAACGAATAAAGCAATTGATCGTTTGGCTGACGCCAACCTTGCCGCCAATATGGATGAGGAAGAATATAAAGATGTCGCGAAAAAGGTTGCCATTGCCGCCCTTAAATTTGCCGATTTACAAAACCCACGCCAAACAGATTATGTTTTTGATATTGATAAATTTATTAGTTTTGAAGGCAAAACAGGGCCTTATCTTTTGTATCAAACGGTACGTATAAAATCACTTTTATCCAAAGCAAAAGATTTTGATACTAATACCGCATTACATTTACAAGAGCAAGATAGGGCGCTTGCACTTATCTTAACGGAATTTCCCGATGCAATATCCCTTACATTGCGTCATTACTCACCGCATCATTTGTGTGATTATATTTACCGTGTCGCCCAAGCTTACAGCTCGTTCTACAGCCAATGTCATATATTATCCGAAGAGGATGAAGTTATTCGTCAAAGCCGATTGCATCTATCAAAAATGACCGTTGATATCCTTGAAAAAGGGTTAGGAATTTTGGGTATTGAAACGCCAACGCGAATGTAATTCTCTTTAAGCTGCTTGGGCAGATTTTCTTTTGCGCCCGCGTTTTTGGGGACGAACAGACCGCCCAATTTCCTGCTCCACCATATCAAGGAAAAAGTCGTTACCACGGGGGCGACCCGTTTGAAGATGGGTTTCAACCAATTTCATCTCATCAAGATCCATAGGGCGATCTAAAAAATCTTCCCAATTTTGTATGGCATGAAAATTTTTAAAATGATTTAAAAAATCATCTTGTGTGTTTTTAATCCGAAATTTTGCGCTGCTCCATAAATAATTTTGAGCCTTATCTGTAAGAATACGTGTCACAGGAAACCGTTCAATATACCGCGCCGCACGCATGGCAAAAAGCTCATCAACAGTGTAAGAGAAAAATCGGCTGTAAAAAACAGATCCTGTCCGATCATTTTTTTCGTTAAAATATTTTGTATATTGGCGGTTTACCTCACCAATAATAGTCGCCAGATCATTTTTATTTTTTGGCGTACAAAGGATTTGAATTTGATTAGGAAAATAGCAAAAGCTATAGATATCTAAATCTTTAAGCCTCGTTTGAGTGCGTATAATCTCATCATATTTTTGGAAATCTTCCTTATCAAAAAAAATGCGTGTTCCATCCGCACTTTTTTGTGAAACATGATGATATTGATCGGGAATTACAATGCGTGCTTGTCTTGCCATGATTGTAATTAGAATCTGATTTGCTCAATCTGTCAAGCAACCCTGTCCCTCATAAATAAACTATCGCGCAAACAGTACATGATAGAAATGAAAGGTTGTTTCAGATGAATCTGATATACAGCCAGAATTCCTACCGATAATTTCAGGCGCATTAAAAGAACTTGATGGTGAGTTTGGAAAGTTACCATCATACAATGAATCAAAGTTCATAGTGCCGATATCAATTGGGGGAGAGTTTGATGGATTACTAATATTTAAAAGATTATTTATTTTCATACATATATCTTTATCAATAAAATTTAACAAAACTGTGGCTTCTTGCTTTGTTGAGCCAATATTAAAAATTGTAGAATTATCTGTATACGTATATGAGCCATATACTGGATCTGCGCTATTTAAGGAGTCAAAATAAGTATCGGGTGGGATAATATTTGTTATAGCTCCCCCAGCTGGATTAAAAACATGGCAACTGTTATCTATTGGGGCATCTGTGTTTTCATAGCCACTAACAGCTGTATTATCAAAACTAATTTCATTCTCTGAACAGCCATTTTGACGTAAGCGATTGACTGCACCCTCAACTAATCGGGCATAATTTAAAATTTCTTGTGCAGCAATCATTGACTGTTGCGCGGATAAATTACCCGTCCCTGTTCGCGTACTGTTGGTAAAGGTATATAGAAGGGCGGCAAATAAAATAATGCCAATTAAAATGATAATAAATACATTACCCGACTGGGTCTGTAATTTTTTATTCTGCGGCATCGATGGGATCATCTTTTTGTGATGATTTGAATAAAGATTTTTTCATATCTTCGCCTGCATTAGACAAAATATTTTTGACATCATTATCCAAATTAACTTTTATTTTTTCAACCTCTGGCGATTGTGCCACAGTCGTTTCAACATTTTGTATTTGAGGCGCTTCTTCGGTTTGGTTCAACTCATGAAAGCTAACAGGCTTTTTTTGTAATGGCGCGGCAGGTACTTGTTCAGGAGGCGTTGAAGCTTGCTCTTTTGGCTGGGTAGCATTAGATTTTGTTGCTTCTTGTGTCGCAGGTTTTTCTGAAAGGGCGCGGATGGCCTCTTGCGCCTCCACAGGATAAAGCTTCGCATGAAGGGCGCATAACGCAGAAATTCCATGGTCTATCGCATTGTCAAAATTATTTTGTCCTAGATCAAACCCTTGCTTAATCGCGGTAATTTCTTCTGGCGTTTCTATGGCCACATCGGCCTTCATCGCCGTCCAATCTTTTTTAATCAACGCATCGCGTAATTTTGTAATTTTAGACGCATGTTTGATTAATGTTTCGTCAGGCTCGGGCAAGGCAAGATAACGTGTTACACGCATCGCCTTTGCATGACCGGGGTTGGAATAAAAGATATTGGCTGAAATAACATCCATGGCAAAGGATACAATGGCCTCGCCTTCTTTCATGTCTTTTAAGTCGTCATAATCGGCACGACTTCCTGTTTCAATGCTGGCTTGGTTGGTATCGGTGTATCCACCGCTTGACATACCGCCGCCACTTAATTGAAAACTAGACACTTTGGCGATGTAATCTTTACCAATATGGTTTTCAAAAAATTCACGCGTTTGGGTTGGGTCTTGCAATTTACCAAAGATTTTAATGTTACAGTTGGCGGTGATGGATCGTGCCTCTTCCTTCACTCGTTTTTCCATGGCTTGTAAATCCTGTGCGGAGAAAACGAGGCAGAATCCTAAAGAACGCGCCTGCGCGGCCATTACGGCCATCCCTTGCGCTGTATAATACCCAACCTCGTCAAAAACCACCATAAAGGGCGTGGCGGAGTTTGTCGGTCTATTCTCAATCACGCTTGAGCTTTCCCCTTCCAAGGTTGCACCCAAGGTTGACCCCATCATCCCCTTTAGCGTGGCCGCAATAATTTTACCAAGGTTTGCAGTCTCATCCCCTGATTTTTCAAGCGCAGGAATAAGAACAATCATAATACGGCGGTTTAGAACCACATCAATCATGTCCACATCGGCGGCTTGCGTATCAAAGATATAACCGTAATCATCCCCTAATGATTGTAACGCACGGGTAAACTGCATGGTCAAATACCCATGTTGTTGACGCACCGTGGTGGTGTCAATCATTGGCTGGTCTGGGCCTGCTGGTTTTTCTTTTCCTTCATCATCAAACGCATCATCAACATATCCGGGCAATGTATCTAAATATCCTTTTAACCCCTCCCGAATTTTCTCGGGAATCATTTCATCACGCGATAACATGATAATATAATTAAGGTTCAAATAATTTCGGATCGAGTTAACCGACATTGGGAAATCTTGATTATCCCGTTTATAGGTTAGCGCAGGCATAAGCGAGCTGAGCAAGGAAACCGCACGTTCTTTCCACATCGCGTTATCGCCCTCGGCCTCAGGCATGAGGGAGATTAACATTTGCGTTAGATAAGAGGCAGACCCACTTGAAAACGGGTTCATCGTATTGGACGGCGCACGCGCATCCGAGTTCCCCGTCATATAGTTAAGAACCAATAAATCATCATCTCGCCCAAAACGGCGCACTAATGATGACAAGGATGACCACAAATCTGTATCGGCCTTACCATCAATATAAACAAACCCAGAGCCCCAAGACATGGCACTGGTCACAAATGATTTTAATCCTTCGGTTTTACCCGACCCTGTTGTCCCAAGGTATAAAATATGGGTTCGCGCATCTGAGTTTGAATACCAAATTTGCTGTTTGGTTTTTTTCTCATTTCCAATAAATAAAATCCCTTCTGATTTTCCAGATCTGCCGGGGTTCATATTATTGGAGTCGTGGTATTTTGACCCTAATGGAATTTTACCCGGTAATTTTCGATCGCGTTTTTTTAACCACCAAAAAAACAAGCAATATAAAATTAGAATAATATCACTAAATTTATAAACACCGGGCGCAAGAAAGAATGACGCCGCCCCCATAAAGAAGATAGAAGATGAATAATGTGGTAGTTGTAATGCATCGCCCAAGCGTACATAAAGCGGGCGAATATCCCGAACAATCGCCTTTTTACCATATCCATATTTTTTTCTATCGAGTGCCATTTATACTTTCTTACTCTAAAAACGCTATTTTCAAAATTACATACTATTTAAAAAATCATCTGCCGAAACAGGAACACCTGTTGAATCGGGGGTGACAGGCCCTTGAATAGACGCGCCCGTCTGCGTATCACCCATAACATTGGGGACGGGCATAATATTCATCATATATAAATAAAGACCGATAACAACAGCCGCGGCCATGGCCGCAAAAATCCATTTTTGTCCATTATTTTGTGGATTTTGCTGTACCTGACTTTGTGCAGGAACTGTTGCGGGGGTGATTGTACTACCTGTCGCCGCCACATTATTTTGATGACCTCGTCCGTGAAAGGCATTTGATGCCGCATTTAACGCAACAACCGCCTCATCTTTTTCATCAAAAGATGCAATGACTTCTGATGATGTTTTGGTTTTCTTTAAGGTCAGATTATATATTTCTTTTCCAGCCGCTTTTTTTACTTCAAATATTGCGGAGCCAATTTTTTCCAAAGATTTACGCCAAATAATAGGCTCGATGGCATTGGGTAATGATAAAACCAAATGATCATCCGCAACTGTGGCGGTTACTGAATTATTTTGGTTTGTTTTTTTCTTTGAAAGCATAATATTTCCTTTTTATCTTTATGCGGATTTAAGTTTTTTGATACCGCTTTTATTCTTCGATGCACTGTAATCAAGCGCAGGAATAGGACGCGCATCCAACCCACCCATATAATCAACAATTGATTTTACGGCCTCTTGTACCTTGGGGCGGGGGATGGGGCGTTTTGCGCGGCGCTCAATCCTAAAATGTGCCATTGCACCAATGGCCTCCATATGGGCGGACTGCCGCCCTAGATTGTTAAGCGGATACCATAATGTTCTATTATGACCACGAAGCCATACAAATTGTGCAGGCGCCATAACCCCACCTTCAAGACGGGCCACCAATAATGCACGAAGCATTGCGGTAGTTTGCCATGCGTGTTGTTTACACTGCGTTAATACCTTATGCGAGATTTCTTTGTTCTTTAAAATAGAGCGCGCATATTTTAACAATTTGGGATCTTTGCTTAGCTGCAATCCTTTTTCCTTTGACCAACACATGGCCAATCGCCCCATGACATCATCTGCGGCGTCCCGCTTTCTCACAGATTTAAGGCAGAATCCTGCCAACAAAACTTGTTGATAGGGGGGTAATTTCATCGGCCCTTGCCAACGCGGGCCCAATTGTTTTGAAAACGCTTGAAAGCAAACTTTTTCATCAATAACGCCATCAGGGACGGGAATTTGATTATAGGCAAGCCATTCTTCAGGCCCTAACGCTTCGGCAAATAACGGTAATTCCGCAGGAACAGGTGATCCTGGCGCACGAGGGGGTTGATTAGATGGATTAAATCCAACAAAGGGAGCAATAACGGGGAACGCTTTTGATTGAAATTTTAAAAAAGTATGAAGATTAAAAATCTTTATAAAATGCGTACCTGGCCCTTTTGTATAGGCCCAAAGTGCCATTAACCCTAAAACCCCTGCGAAAAACCAACGATAGGGGATAAGCGCAACCCCTGTCATGGCGCTTAACATCGGAACATCAATCTTTTCGGCGGGGACGCGGCGCACAATGCTCATAAATTCATCAAGAGGAATTTCATCCCCTGCGGGCAACTTAACCGCATAACTATCCGATGTAATCAAGGATACAAGCCACATTTCACCATATCTAATCCATCGAATAATATTATGTGTTTCGGGCACATTGGCACGATAAAAGATATAACAGCAGATTAAGAAAACGACAAAAATCATCAACCATCCAAGCATTTTTTCCGTGCCACCTTCTTGTTTGCCGTCCGACATAAAGCACCCTTTAACTGATATAAATAAGAAAATTTAATTTAAATAGTATTTTAGCAAATAAACCCTTTAAAAACAAAAAGAAACCATATGATTTGAATAAAATATACAATGAAGCGATAATTTTTGTAAAAATTTGGATAAAGCGGATTGATTTTTAAATTATCTTTCCGTATAAGCATAACATTATGCCGCAATAGCTCAGTTGGTAGAGCAGTTGATTTGTAATCATCAGGCCTGGGGTTCGAATCCTCATTGCGGCACCATTAATTTCAAACACTTAGCACAATATCTGCCGTCCCAAAGGGGCGGTTTTTTGTTTGTGGGACACTCATGGGACACTTGAGGTAAATATGGGACAATCTACCCAGATTTATTTCAGGGCATTATATTTTTTATAAGTCACCATACCTCACCATAACGAACTTTATATTTCCTTAAGCTATTGATTTAAAACGAAAAATTAACCTTTTTCGATTAACTTGGTTTTGAAAGGAATAAATGATGGCTACTATTGAACAAAGAACAAATGCTAAAGGGGAGAAAACCTTTCGGGCGAAAGTACGTATTAAAGGCTTTCCAGTCCAAACTGCCTCTTTTAAGCGGAAAACAGATGCACGGATATGGGGGCAGAATACCGAGAGTGCCATTCATGAGGGACGATACTTTCCTCAAAGCCAATCAAAGAACAATACTGTATCTGACTTAATTGAACGATATATAGATGAGGTGCTTCCTTTAAAGCCAAAAGCTATTAGGGCGCAAACCCAGCAGTTGAAGTATTGGCAACGAAAAATTGGTGATTTAGCATTAAGTGAAATTTCGCCTTCTCGGATTATTGCTGTTAGAAATGAATTATCGAATGGATCTGGCGGTAAAAAGAGATCGCCCGCAACTGTTAATCGTTACATGGCGGCTTTAAGTCATGCTTTCACCATTGCCATGAAAGAATGGGAGTGGGTGAATGAAAATCCATTTTCTCGTGTATCTAAATTGAAAGAAAGTAGGGGGCGTATTCGGTTCTTATCGCATAATGAACGTGAAGATATATTATGGGCGTGTCAGCAAAGTGATAATGAATATCTTTATACGATTGTTGTCCTTGCATTAAGTACAGGTGCAAGGCGCAATGAAATTTTAACCCTCAAATGGGAAAATATTGATTTTGATAGGCAAGTCATAACGCTTCATGAAACAAAAAATGGTGAAAGACGATTACTCCCATTACAGGGATATGCTTATGAATTGATTTATAAGCTATCAAAAAATATAAATGAGCATACCCAATATTTATTTCCGAGCAAAAAAACATTAAAGCCAATTGAAATAAAGCGGGCTTGGGAAACATCTATTAAGCGAGCAGGGATTGAAAATTTTAGATTTCATGACCTTCGGCACTCGACAGCGTCATACCTAGCAATGGATGGGGCAAGTATGACAGATATTGCCGAGGTATTAGGGCATAAGACCCTTCAAATGGTGAAGCGTTATGCTCATTTATCGGAAGCACATACGTCTAAAGTTGTGGCGAGTATGAATGAAAAGTTGTTTTCTAACAAAACGAATCAAGATTCTAAATGTTGTTGAATTTGATGGCAAAAATTTATTTTAAGCACCCTTTTTACACCACCGATTAAAATTAATTGAACTTTTTTTGATTTTTAAAATTACAGAAATGTTAAATGTACCCATTTTTAGCATTTTGAAAAAAGCTATATCAGCCATCAAAAACCTAAAAAACAGAGTTACAAAAATGTTAAAAATCTTACATTTTTGTCATTATTGTCGCTTATGCACTTTTCCTTTTCTTAACTTCAAAACCATGTTTTCATTTCTACGTTGCGACTTTTGCAACGAGCAATTTTAAACAAAAAAAGGAAATAATTAGAGCAATGGCAATATATTCAGTAAAACAAATGGCGAAACGTTATCCCGCATTTTCTAAGGCGGCCTTATGGGATTATGTTTTTCATAGAAAAAAGAACGGGTTTCATAAATGTACTTCAAAAATAAGAAGTAAGCGCGTAATTGACGATGATTTGTTTAGAAAATGGGTTTTTGAACAAGGTATAAAATATGAAAAGCCTGTAGATAATGAACCCAGTCAATAATAACGCAAAAAAAGGATAACAAAAATGAAAAAGATTAATAGTTCTCTTTTGCGTCAATTATTGTTTTCAAGTAAGAAAAATAACTTTGATAAATGCAAAGAGAAATTAGGTGCTAAAATAGTTATTAATGAAGCAAAGGTTAATCAATGGATAAAAGAAAGTAATGGAAAGCCTAAATAGGCTTTCCATTCATTAATGATTAATTTTTACACTTGGAACACCAAGTACCGTTAGAGATAACGTTTTGATAGATGGCAGACCATTTATGCCCTTTATTGCACTGCCAGTTTAATGGGGTGCGGTTGTTAATATAGGTTTTTGATATGCATTTTCCACCGTAAGAGTGAGCAATTTCTTGCATTTTTTCAATTCCTAAACGACGGCTATTTTGACGGTTAACTTTGGCGCATTCGGGGCATCCACGACCCTTCTTGTAGTTCTTGGTGGTGCAGATGTATTGATGATTTTGAGCGCATACAAATGTAATTTTATGGCGTTGGTTGATGTAAGTGTCAGATAAACATATCTCGCCTCGTTTGGAAGCCAATTCTTTAACAATATCTATATTTAAGGGGTGCGAACCACCGCATTCCCAACACCAGTTGCCACCACGAACAGAGTTGGCGTGTATTTCAAATGTATGACCTTTTGAGCATGTAAATTCTAATAACGTGCGAGCATTAAGATAGTATTTGCTTAAGCATTTCCCGCCTTTACTTAAGGCTATTTTCTGCAATTCTTTCAAATCTGGGCAGTAGCCATAAAAACTGTAATTTTCTTTTCTTTTATCCCAATCTTTAGGGGTTTCTAATCCAGATTTTTTGACGCATTGTTCAACAGATTTTATGATACTTTCTAAGTTATCTAACTTTTTAAAATAAGGAATAACGATTAATTTTACGCCATATTTTTTACAAGCATTGGCTTTTGATTTATCATCTTTTTGACGTTTTTTCATATCAATTTTTTTATAAATACCATAGCCCTTGTAATGTTGGATTCCTTGATATTCAAAAGCCATTTTTGCTTCTTTATTATAACCATCTAACTCTAATCTTTTCCCTGTTAAGTCTAATAACCATGATGGTTTTTTCTTTGGAAATCGCATTTCAAACATAGATTCGAGGATAGATTTTGCGAGCCGTTCTCCATTGCTTCCTGCACAATCAGGACAGCCTTTTCCTTCTTTTAAGCCTTCAAAAGAACCGTTCCATGTATGCCCGAAGGGGCATTCTAAAGCATACTTATGCTTTGTTCCTTTATATTCAGTTCCATGGAGTTTGAACTCTCTTATTTTAGCGCATTTCTGCACGTCATTTATTGTGTATTTATAAGTCATTTTATCGACCTTTCTGTAAGATTTGGGGGAGGGGAATTGGGTGTTTTGGTGAAATAATTTGGGATAATTTCGGTTACTAATGCATGGTAAAACCACCATTCAACAAATACGAAAATAAGTAAAATAATGTTAAAAGAAGCTAATGCTGTTAAAGCAAAAATGCTCCTATTTACGAAGAAAACAAAGACGTAAAGCCCTAAAAAAAGAAGCTTTTTATAGGCATAAATTAAGCCCCTAAGCCATGTGGGGCGGCGCTTAATTTCTTCTGTTTTTGACGTAGTTTTTTCGTCATTTTCTATTTGTTCTGGTGGTGTTTCTTGCATTACAAACTCGCCTAATTTTAAAACAAAACAGCCACCAGATTTCTCTGGTAGCTGGGGAGTTTGTAACCGTCAAATGAGCGGCACGACGTATTCACGCGAACGCTATTTTATTTCGCCGCCTCCCCAACCATATGTCGAGAAAGCGGCATCTAAATTTTAACGATCTGATGCCGATAGATCGCATTTGAGAGGTTACAAAGCCCCAAGCTTTCGCTCATGACAACAATAGGGTCTGTAGCCGTATTGGTCAAATAAATTCGTTATTTTACATGGGGTTATACATCCCCAAAAATTATTTTTTATGGTGGTTTATTGCCACTTATTGAAACGCTAAATGGTGTTAAAAAGTGCTAGGTGATGAGGGTTATTTTGTGAGAAGATTTATATTGCAGGATAGCTTATTGTCCTACTTCGTATTTTTAAGGAGATAAAATTTGAACAAAAACCAACGAATAAATTTAAAAGTAACTTCCAAATTTAAAAGAGAGCTTGTACGCGAAGCATATCACTTAGGTTTTACTAAAGGTAAAGGTGTTCCAAACTTTAGTCGATATTGTCGGTGGATATTAAGAGAAGGAAATCGGCCATTAGATAGAAAATTTTATCAAGAATTATCGAATATGAGTATTCATTTAATGAAACTAGGAAGTTTATTTAATC
This sequence comes from uncultured Alphaproteobacteria bacterium, assembly GCA_963803555.1. Classification (GTDB taxonomy): domain Bacteria; phylum Pseudomonadota; class Alphaproteobacteria; order Micavibrionales; family Micavibrionaceae. Next base: position 849,292 of record CAWDMZ010000001.1, read on the forward strand.
AAAATCAATTTCACTCAAATAGAGAGTTAAAAATCATGAATGAGCATGGTAATCATGATCAAAGTAATTGGGGAGTAATTAAAAGGCTTGAAAGGAATATTGAGATATCAGAAGAAATGAAAAAAGAAATATTAATGATGAGAAAAATAGTGATGAAAATATTAATAATTGAAAATGCGTGAATATCATAAAACTACACTATAAAAGTAAAAAAAATATTGAGGTTTAGAATTAAATTAATTTTAAGTGCAATAAATGATTGATGAATTTTGGAAATATCACACAGCAGAAATAAACAATTTTATCGCGAATAGTTGTTTATCTGTATATGGAGCTACTCATGATGATTTAGCTGTTCATAGTGGATCTTGTTGTCTAATAAGTTACAAAGAATATTACTTTTTAGTTACAGCAAATCATTTGATTAAAGAACATAAAAGCAAACCTCTATATGTTCAGTATAAAGGTTTTTTATTTCAAGTTGGAGGGGAGTTTGTTTCAGTAAAAGATGTTCTGCATGATAAAAATATAATTGATGCAGATCTGTCTTTCATCCAGATATCAAATTTTAGCTTTTTTAGTAAAAATGACTTCCTACCAATTCACGATTGCTTTTTATCAAAAGATGACGCGAAAACTCTATGTGGTTTTTCTAATTCAAAAAACAAGCCAATAAAAATTACAAAAAGCCTAAAGCATGATATTTATATTTATACTGGTTTGGCAAAATTAGAAAAATTTTTTACTAAAATAGGGCATCAAAAAGATAAAATAATCAATGATGATGGTAAAAAAGTTAATCCAATAGCATTAGGCATTAGCTTTTCTTTCTTGATAAGTTGAGTTTGAGCGTGTGGTAAAGAGTGAACTAAATCGCTAGCTGTTCGTTGTGCCGCCTTTGCATTCTCTCCGAAAGAGTTAGTATAAAAATGGACACCTCTGGTTAATGAGCCGATAACATAAAGGTTGTTGGATATAGGATGAGGTAAAACAAATCCCTGCTATTTGGAAAAAATTATTATGGTGTTGGATAAATCTTACAAAGACAAAATAAAGAAATACTGGGCAGAGTTTATATCCCAATCAACAATGGAGTCTCTGTATTATGGAGAAGAAAGCCAACCTGGGGAGTTTAATAAACTTTGCGAACTAATCTTGTCTAACTCTATAGTTGAGACGAATATAACAAAGGAAGAAATTCTAAGTTTTATTAATAATTGGGTTCATATTAATTCAGAGAAAAAAGATGACTGGGAATTTGGTGAAGAAATAAAAAACGTTATTTCAGCATCAGAAATCGATAAAGGAGCAAACAAGCTTATTGGTATGCTGGAAGGTCTTCCTTATAAATGCAAAACCTTTTTCCCCCTCCGCCTACAAATTCCGGAAGAAATTAATTCTTTAAAGATCTCCAATAATATTAAAATTTTGAAATCAAAAGAAATTGATAGGCTCTATAAAGACAAAACTAGCCCTATTGCCCATGCATTAGTTGGAGGTGCACATTATAATGCGCAGTATTACCTTTGCATTGAAACAAATGGTTACCCCGGTGTTTATGGTGATGGGCACGCTATTGTAGAATTTGTTCAAAAGTTACGTGAGTTTATATATCTATCAAGCTTACTAGAGTGTGGAGAGATGAATGCTTATAAACGTCCTTCACTTTGGCCAGATTGTTTTTATGTTTCTGGAATAACTGGAAGCGAACGAAAAAACTTTTCAATTAGCCAGAGTACTATTTATGGCTTAGAAAATTTTTCTTTTAAGGATTCTATTTGGGAGCCTAAAAAAATATTGCCCCCATTAGGAGCTAAAAGTGCTCGTGCGTTACTTATATCTCCGAATACGGCTCCAGAAAAGGGCCATAAAAAATATGCTGAAGCTATTGAGCAAGGGTTCCAAGAAAAAATTAAATGGGTAACTAATTTTTTATCAATAAAAAAATCTAAAACCACATCTATTTCACGTGCAATAGAATGGGGCTTTATGGGGAAAACTAATCATGATCTTAACGCGGGTTTTATACAAACTTGTATTGGTTTAGAAGCAGTTATAGGCGACAGCGAACACGTCAAAAGTGAGAGACTCTATGATAGGGCGTCTTATATGTTGGGGAAGTCACAAAAGGAGCGTAAAGAAATATATGGTAATTTTAAGAGTATCTACAGTCTAAGGTCGAAGGTTGTGCATGGAAATGTAGATATTAAAACTAAAGCAGATAAAAGCCTTACATATCAGGCTGAATGGTTATTAGAAAGAATACTAATCAATGAAATTAATATGCTCTTAAAAAACAAAACCTCTTGATTTTTATTGCCTGGTTTAGGGGTGCATAACCGAATAGTTTATCTATAGGCTTTGAAATCGTTATTGTTTTTAAGTGTGTGTGACCGAATACTGACCGCCGAGAAATACCCTCTTTTGTTGCTAAATTAGGGGAACCCCGTTGTATAGGGGTATATAATCTTGTGATCTTCCTAATTTTCCTTTATTTTCTCAAGTAAGCTAAGAAACCTTCAAAACCAGCAATTAAGTTAGGCGGTATCAATGGATATTGAAATCATGACAATTAAAGAAGTAGCGAAATATCTGCGCCTCACAGAAAAAACAACCTATCGCTATGCTCTTGAAGGAACATTGCCAGGGTTTAAAGTTGGTGGCACATGGCGTTTTAGGCGTGATCAGATAGAAAATTTAACCCGTAACGAACCTGTAAGAAAAACAGCATAGAAAGAGCATTACGCATGACGCAATCAACCAACAATCTCGCCGCTTATATTTGGTCATTGGCCGACTTACTAAGAGGTGATTTTAAACAAAGCCAATACGGGCGTGTTATTTTACCGTTTACCTTATTACGCCGCCTAGAGGGTGTTCTCGAAGATAGCAAAGAAGCAGTTCTTGCAGAGTATACAAAAGTCCAAAAAATGGACGTGTCAGAGGAAGCTCAAGAAAAATTATTATTAAGAACTACCAAAGGCCTTTCATTTTTCAACACATCAAAAATGGATCTTACTAAACTTGGCGAAGCAGGAATAAAAGATAATTTAGAATCATATATCCAAGGTTTTTCAAAAGATGCACGTGAGATTTTTGAGCATTTCAAATTCTCTGAATTTATTGGACAGCTAGATGATGCTAACTTGCTCTATAAAGTTGTCCAAAAAGTTAAAGAAACAGATTTGAGCCCCAAGGCGATATCCAATCATGAAATGGGTGTGGTATTTGAAGAGCTAATTCGCCGCTTTGCTGAGAGCTCTAATGAAACGGCTGGTGAGCACTTTACCCCGCGTGATATCGTCCGACTTACAACATCATTGGCGTTTATGGAAGATAACGATGCCTTAACCAAAGCTGGTATCATCCGTACCATCTATGACCCTACGGCGGGGACTGGCGGCTTTTTATCTTCTGGTATGGAATATGTGCACGAACTTAATCCGCAAGCTGTAATGCGTGCCTATGGCCAAGAGCTGAACCCTGAGAGCTACGCCATTTGTAAAGCAGACATGCTTATCAAAGGGCAAGAAGTCGATAACATCAAACTAGGTAACACCTTATCTAATGACCAACTTTATGCCGATAAATTTGATTACATGCTATCTAACCCACCATTTGGGGTGGATTGGAAGAAAATTGAAAAAGATGTCAAAGACGAACATGCCCTGAAAGGTTTTGAAGGTCGTTTTGGCGCTGGACTGCCGCGCGTATCCGACGGATCCCTGCTATTTCTAATGCATCTTATAAGCAAGCTCCGCGATACAAAAGAAGGTGGTGGGCGTATAGGTATTATCCTTAATGGCTCACCCCTCTTTACTGGTGGTGCGGGTTCTGGTGAATCTGAAATTCGTCGTTATATTTTGGAGTCAGATTTACTGGAAGGTATTGTCGCACTTCCAACTGACATGTTTTATAATACAGGGATCTCAACTTATATTTGGGTTCTTTCAAATAAAAAATCAGAAGAACGTAAAGGCAAAGTACAGCTCATTAACGGTGCAGACCTATATAGCAAAATGCAAAAGTCTTTAGGATCAAAGCGTAAACAAATGAGCGAAGAAGATATCGCGATAATAACACGTAGCTTTGGTAATTTTGAGCAAACTGACGTTCAGGTATTAGATAAACCTGCGGATGAAAAAAGTAATCGCGGTAGGCAATCTGAAAATAAAACGGCAGACGCGCCCAAGACATTTGCCAGTAAAATATTTGATAGCCATGAATTTGGATATCGCCGTATTACAATTGAGCGCCCCTTGCGTGAGTCTTATCAATTCAGCGATGAGCGTATAGAAGAGCTTCGCTTTGCACCAAAACCATTAAATGCCGCGATGAAGTGGGTCTATGAAACATATGGTGAAGAATGGGCGGGACATGAAGTAGAAATACGCGCTTATATCAAGGATAGCTTTAGCGAGCTAAAAGAAAAACAGATTAAAGATGTGCTAAACCCTAAAACATGGGATACACAAAAAGAACTCATGGAAAAGGCGATAGCCTTACAAAGAGCCATTGGTAAAGATCAACATGATGATATGAACGCCTATGATGATGCCTTAAAGGTATCGGGCGTGACGTTGGATACCGCACAGAAAAAACAAATCACGAATGCCGTAAGTTGGAAAAACCAAGATGCGGTTAAAGTGATTAAGAAAATCCATAAAAATACAAAAGCTAATCCGCTTTATGGCCTGTTTGAAGTCGATGGCAAAACAATCGAATATAAACCAGATGGTGATTTACGTGATAATGAGAATGTTGTGTTAGACCCAACAAAGCCCGTTAATGATTTAAATGAAGAGTATTTCAAGCGTGAAGTTATACCGCACGTGCCCGATGCGTGGATAGATGCTAGCAAGACAGACAGCAAAGATGGGGAGATAGGTATTGTCGGCTATGAAATTCCCTTCAACCGTCATTTCTATGTTTACCAACCACCACGTAATCTACCAGATATTGATAAAGACCTTGATCTCGTCAGTAGTAAAATTATGACGCTTCTACGTGAGGTTCATTCGTAATGGAAGAGAAGTACAAGGAATATAGTGAATATAAAGATTTGAACATTCCATGGCTTGGAAAAATTCCTCAGTCGTGGAATGTCTTTGATGGAAAAAGAATTTTTCAAAATATGCGTGAAAGCGCTTTAGAAAATGATGAGCAACTTGCCGCCAGTCAAAAATATGGTGTAATTCCTCAATCATTAATGATGAAGTTAAATGATGCTAAGGTTATGCTGGCTCTCAAAGGGACTAGCTCTTTCAGACATGTTGAAAAAGATGATTTTGTAATTAGTCTAAGAAGTTTTGAAGGTGGCATTGAGCATAGTTCTTATACTGGCTGTGTATCTCCTGCATATACTGTTTTGAGAGCCATAAAAAGTATAGAGCCTTCTTTTTATAAATACTTATTTAAAAGCAAACCGTTTGTATCAGTTTTACAAGCAACCACGGATAGCCTCAGAGATGGGAAATCAATTACTTTTGAGCAGTTTGGTAATATATCTATTATTTTACCAACTATAAGCGAACAAAATAAAATAGCTGGGTTCCTTGATCATGAAACGAAGAAGATTGATTCGTTGATTGAAAAGCAAAAGCGCTTGATTGAATTGTTAAAAGAAAAGCGTCAGGCCGTGATCTCTCACGCCGTCACCAAAGGCTTAAACCCCGATGCCCCTATGCGCCCCTCCGGCGTTGAATGGCTTGGTGATATACCTGCACATTGGCAATTAACAAAACTAAAATTTATTTCATCTATCTTCGGTCGTATAGGTTTTAGAGGGTATACTGTAGATGATATAGTAAGCGAAGGAGAAGGTGCCATCGTATTAAGCCCTTCAAATGTTGATGAAAATATTTTTTGTCTTAACAAGAAGTCATATTTAAGTTGGAGAAAATATTATGAATCTCCAGAAATTATAGTTACCAAAAATGATATTCTATTAGTTAAAACAGGCTCAACCTACGGGAAATCTTCTATAGTAAAAGAGGTAAATGAGCCAATGACTATAAATCCTCAAATGGCGCTGATAAAGAATTCTAAACTAAACCCTTTATATTTAAGCTATTTGTTAAATTCACATTTTATAAAAGCGTTAATTATTGTTAGTAATACGGGAAGCGGTATGCCCACAATGACCCAAGAAAATATTAATAATTTTTCGATATTAAGCCCACCTTTGGAAGAATCTATAAAAATTACTAACTTCCTGAGTGACCGAACCGCCAAATTAGACGGTCTTATTTCAAAAGCACAGTCGGCCATTACGTTAATGCAAGAACGTCGCACAGCCCTTATTTCTGCTGCTGTAACTGGTAAAATTGACGTTCGTGATTGGCAAGCATCAGAACAAATACAAGAACAAGAGGAACAAGCCGCATGACCATATTTAATCATGGTAAAGCTAATGAGCTAACCTTTCAAAATGATATGATTGCACAATTGCTTGCTAATGGTTGGTTGTTAGGTGATGCTTCAAAGTATAACCGTGAGTTGGCTCTCTATGAAGAAGACTTGCTTGGCTTTGTCCAAGATACGCAAGCCGAAGAATGGGATAAATTTTGTAAGATTTACCCCAATAATGCGGAAGGCAAATTTGTTGAACGTGTAGCGGTTCAGCTTAATAAAGCAGACCCTAATGCTGCCCATAAAGACTTACGCACCTTTGGTACGCTGGGCGTTTTACGCCATGCCCTTCGTGACCGTGGTACACGCTTTAATCTAGTTCAGTTTAAACCAGAGCATGATTTAAACCCCGATACACTTGCGCGTTATAAAAAAAACCGCCTTCGCGTTGTGCCAGAGCTTGTCTATAGCCCATGGGCAACGGATGCGCATTTATCCGAAACCGGCATTAAAGCCAAAGCTTGGCGCATTGATCTTGTCTTGTTCGTTAACGGCATTCCCATTGCAACATTAGAATTGAAATCAGAGTTCAAACAATCTGTTGAGAACGCCAAGAACCAATATAAAAGAACGCGCTTTCCTATTGATCCTGCCACCAAAAAACCTGAGCCACTATTAACCTTTAAACGTGGAGCGCTGGTCCATTTTGCAGTCAGCCAATATGAAGTGCATATGACCACTCAATTAAAGGGAAACGATACTTACTTCCTACCGTTTAACAAAGGGACGGCCGATGGTGGTGCAGGCAATGACGTTCCTGAAGATATCAATAAATACGCCACAGATTATCTATGGAATGAAGTTTTATTGCCCGATAATTTACTCAACATCCTTGCCCGCTTTATCCATTTGGAAATTGTAGAAAAAGAAGATTGGGAAGGACGTAAGTTCAAAAAAGAGACAATGATTTTCCCCCGTTATCATCAATGGGATGTTGTAACCAAATTAGTTGATGCTGCCTATATAGAAGGGCCAGGTAATAAATATCTAATTCAACATAGCGCTGGATCTGGTAAATCAAACTCAATCGCTTGGGCGGCCCATCAACTATCATCGTTATACGATGGTGAGGGTGAAAAGCGATTCCATTCTGTTATTATTGTAACGGATAGAACAGTTCTAGATGATCAACTACAAGAAACGATTTACCAATTTGAACATGCTGATGGTGCGGTAGGGCGTATTAACAATCAGGAAGGCGATGGATCTAAATCTGAAAAGCTTGCGGCGGCATTAGAAACATCTCAACCTATTATCATTGTGACTATCCAAACCTTCCCTCATGTCTTAAAAGCCATAGAAAACAGTGTGAGTTTAAAAGAGCGTAATTACGCTATTATTGCGGATGAGGCGCATTCTTCTCAAACTGGATCTACCGCGCGTCAGCTTAAAGAAGTTTTGATGATCGATGAGAGAGACGATGATGAAGAGTTAAGTGCAGATGATATTATAGATGCGGCCGTATCTGCTCGTAAGGCATCGCCTAATTTGAGTTACTTTGCCTTCACGGCAACCCCTAAGACAAAGACGCTTGAGCTGTTTGGACGTCTGCCGAAGCCTGATGAAGCACCCTCTATTACTAATAAACCTGAAGCCTATCATGTCTATAGTATGCGCCAAGCGATTGAAGAAGGCTTTATCCTTGATGTGTTAAAGAACTACACCAATTATAAGGTGGCGTACAATCTTGCGCTAAAAATAAAAGACGCTGATCAAGAGGTTGAAAGCAAGAAAGCTAAAGTAAAGCTTAACCAATGGGTGCGATTACACGAACATAACATCTCACAAAAAGTTCAAATTATTGTTGAGCATTTTAAAGATAATGTAATGGGCTTACTTGGAGGTCAGGCTAAAGCAATGGTTGTAACGAGTTCTCGTAAGGAAGCCGTGAGATATAAACTAGCCTTTGATAAATATATTAGTGAAAACAAATATCAAAAAATATCGGCTATGGTGGCTTTTTCTGGAGAAGTTGAATTTAATGATAAAGATCCTAATAGCTCTACGGTAATTGGAGAAAAATTCACTGAAAGCAATATGAATCCTAATCTTAAAGGCCGCGATATGCGTAAAGCCTTTGATACTGATGATTATCAAGTCATGATTGTTGCCAATAAATTTCAGACTGGTTTTGATCAGCCTAAGTTATGCGCAATGTATGTCGATAAAAAATTAGGTGGCGTGGAGTGTGTGCAAACCTTGTCCCGCCTAAACCGTACATACCCTAGCAAAGAAACAATAGGTACATTTGTTCTCGACTTTTTCAACGAACCAGAAGAAATTTTAGAGGCCTTTCAGCCTTACTTCCAAACAGCAGAATTAGCCGACGTTTCCAACCCTAACCTTATTTTTGACTTGTATGATAAACTTTGTGCTGCAGGTATTTTTCAATGGCAAGAAGTTGAACAATTCTGCGAAGCGTTCTTTGTTAAAAATAAGAGTAATGCCGCAATTGCCAATATATGTAAGCCTGCAGTTGAAAGATGGAGTGTTCGTTATAGCTCAGCCATTACCGCTTACAACCAAGCCGTAGATATATTTAACAGTATTAAGAAAGAGACTAAAGATGCTGTTTTGATTGCAAATGCGGAGAATAGCCTAAAAGAGTGTAAGAAAGAAAAAGATGCTCTTGAGATATTTAAGAAGGATTTATCTACTTTTGTTAGCTTTTATGAATTCATGTCTCAAATTGTTGACTATGATAACAAAGATTTAGAGAAACTTAGTTTATATGCCCGTAACTTGCGCCCTATGCTTCGTGAAGTGGTTACAAGTGAAGACGATATAGATTTAGACAATATCGTTTTAAGCCACTACAGAGCCTCTAAAATGAGGGAGCAATCACTTAAATTGGAAGTTAATTCTGATAATCGTCTAACTCCTGGTGATGCCATGGGAACAGCTACAGCTAAAGATAAAAAAGAAGAGTTTCTGTCACAAATTGTTGAACGCCTAAACGAGGTTTTTCTTACAGACAATCTTACAGAAAAAGATTTGGTTAACTATGCATATACCATCCGAGATAAGGTCATTGAAAATGAACGGGTAATGAAACAAATATCTAGTAATACCCCTGAGCAAGCGATGCTTGGAGACTTTTCAAAAGCTATTGATGACGCAGTTTTGGATAGCAGTGATGCACATAAAAATCAAATGATGCAACTTTTATCAGATCCTAAAAAAGCTCAAAACTTCGCACGCGTAGTTTTTGATTTATTGATGGCCAAATAAGATTATATATTTATAGAAATTGTTGAGTTAACCCGCTTTAAGAACCTTAATAACCTTTCCGACCTTAATTTAAGAAATAAAAATAAATACATCTCATTAAAGAATATAATCTTTTGTATTAATTTAAGGCCGAAAAGGTGGATAAGGGCTAGTCAATGTCAACTTGATCGCCCGTATTGTCGATATCGTCGTTAGTGAGTGTTTCAGGCCAATCAAGGGTATCATTCATGGCTTCTTCGAAGCGCTCTCTGCATCTTTTAAGAGAGGGAAATGAATAATAAAGACCATCTTCGTATTTGACTGTTCTGATTTCAGGAAATAGCTTGTTAAGCATCATTCCAAGTGCAGTGGACCAGCTTTTACGCTGAATACCCATATCCCTATCTAAGCTAGTTCTTTTGCTTTCCGCATGGTCTAAATACTCCTCGAAGGAAATTTTTTTACCATTTTTAAGGCAGTAACGCGTTGTGTTTTCTGCATTTTGATAGGGCAAATTAATAAATCCACCAACGCTATTTCCCTTATTGTGCTTTACTTTTTTAGGGAAGACTTCAGTGCCTTTATAGCCGAGTGCTTCGGCTACTTTTACAAGCGCATTTCTAGCATCCTTTGCCGGATAGGCTTTATCAAAGTGTACGTTACCATGAATGCCACCAGATTTACTCGCGCAAGGTACAATAGGCCAAACAAGTGATTTTACAACCAGCAGGAAGTAGTGCATGTTTTCGCTACAACTGTATGGGGTGTTTTTAAGGGTGGAAAAATCTGCAATGAACGATCAAGTCTAATCAAGAAACTTGTTTTTTGTTTCATAATCCTTGGCAAGTTTACGCAAGAAGTTTTCCATGTGATATTGAAGCTCCTTCGAAACATCACGGCTTTTTTCAGGATTGATGGATTGTTCAATATTTTTATATCCTTGATCTATAAAGGCTTCAATCTTTTTAAAAGACATATTGATTTCATCCATGTGATCAAAAATTCCACTTAATTGTTGTGATAAAGAAGCATATTTTTTAGGTAAATTGTTATCGTTCATGTTTTCCTCCACATAGCTTTATTCATTCTTATTCGGAGAGAATGAAAGTGCCTAGTAAAGAAGACCAGAGAGGTCATTTCACAACCCACAGCGTTTATTACTTACTTTGTTTACAACTATTTAGTGTGGTGTAGGTTGTAATAAAAGAAAAAGCCGCCCCTGAATAAACAAGGACGGCTTCATCTGTAGTGGGGAAACTTATTTATACGCCGCAACCATTGTTGTATTTTGGTTTGCCGCAGGATGTTGGTTGGTAACCAGAGAATGTCTTTCTGATGGCTGTTCTACTCCGTGTATCGCCAATCGAATAAAGCCTGTTTTAGAAATAGCTAACGGTAAATGTTCTGGCTGATTATCTCGAAGATAAGCAAAGCAATTAAGTTGTTTTCCTGGATATATTGTTGTAGCAGGAAGCTCTCTCAAAATAACAGAGTAGACTGCAAGTTCTTCGATAAGATATTTAATACTAATATTTATTTTGGCGGTATCTGTTTCTGGATGTCCGTTCTTTCTGAGTGAAAAAGCATGAACATCTGCCATTACCGACTGAAGAAATTCAGAGTCAGTTTCTAATGCACAATTAAAAATCTGTCTATTTTCTTCAACTTCTGGTGCATGATTTGTCAACCAATGTGACCAACGGACAACATCATAAGGCATAGTAAGGTTATCAAGAATAGGTCGGTTCTGCTCTAGCCACTTATCACCAGTTAATGCCACCATAGCAAATGCTTCTTGCAGGGGAACATTATGTTCCTGTGCGTAATTAAAACGGTTTAAGGTATCTGAAAGACCAATTCGGAAGCGTTTAAAACCCTGTTGATTTGCCCAATCCACCATTGAATCAAGACCTTCGCCCTGATGGTTGCGACTATGAAGGCTTATACCCATATAGCCAGTATCTCTGATAAGGCTTTGCCACGCTTTTTTTGCGCCTGCTGCTTTTGCTATAGCCATTATTTTACCCCATTAAATTTATTAGGGGATGTTGAAGTATCAGGGCTTTTTGATTGACCCCAGATATATTCAAAAGTTCTTCTTGCCTCTTCTGCAATTACCTTGTCTTCGATAACAATAATCCGTGGAACATCTGTCCAAGTCACAAGATAAGCAACTTTATTGCTAAACATAACTTTTACGTCACCCTTAACGTAAAGGCTTTCGTCCATCCATCTATATTCACTAAGATTACCCATGATATGAGTATCATTTGATTTTATTAAAGAACGAGTTTTAATACCCATATCTCGCAGTAATTGATTTTGAGCTATAACTTCAGGAGAAGATTTGCGTTCATCAGCACCGCTTTTTAAAATTTCGTCGCCCTTGTTAAGCGTGGCTTCAATTTCTTTTAACAACTGTAAATAACAGTTTGTACCTTCAATGGTATAAGTGTTTGTTGTTCTGTGCTCAATGCCGTTTGGTGTAAAAAAGAAACCGTCTGCTTCAAAGGCATTAACAATGGCAGAAATAGTTTTAGTGTTTGGATCAGCAATCTCACCACGCTCTAAACCTGAGATAGTAGGTTGCGTTAAGCCAGCCTGTTTGGCCAGTTGACCCTGTGACCAACCTCTCGCTTCTCTTATTGCTCTTAATTGCCATGCTTTAAACATAAAATCTGTATAAACACTATATTTTATAAAATCAATTTATTTTTTAACCGATTATTAACCTTTTTGGGAGTAAAACATATTCATTAGTTAATTATGTTAATAAATTTACAGGGGAAACGTAAAATGAGTAACACTGATAAGAAAAACCAAGAAATGAGCCTACAGGCTCTTTATGAACAGCTAGAAGTGCGTTATGGCGCAGGTTTAGCCCAAGAAATCGTTGATCAAATTAAAAAGACCGAAGATCAAGACAATAAGCCAGAATTTATGGCTGTTAAGGCTTTATCGGAAGTCTTAGAGGTTTTTAGAGCCGACGCACAAGAAATCGTTAAAAAGTTAAAAATTGAGCGTTCTAAGCCACTGCCAAGCGAAATTGCTAATTTAGAGGCAAAACGCCTTCAAAATGACCTTAACAACATCTTTGATTGTTACTGGCTTGTTCAGCATGGTTTTTATAAGGCGTACAACCGCGCCATGAAAGTCTGTGAAATCCCTACAACCTATCGCTACGATAAATATACAAAGCCAACAGAAATGAAAATGGCCGCGTAATATTTACAAAAGCGTAAACACGGTGGGGGAAAAACCATGAATACACGATATGAAGAAGAATTTAATAAGGCGTTGGGCTTTAGGCTTATGACGCTACGACAGAGCCATAAAATGTCACAAGAATATTTAGGGGCAAAGCTTGGCGTTCGTTATCAGCAAATCCAAAAATATGAAACTGGTGCAACGCGCATGCCACCAGAGCGAATAGCGGCTTGCGCCAAAATATTAGAAGTACCGATTGAGTATTTCTTTGGTACGGATAATGAGGCAAAGCAACCACAATATAATAAGGCTGTTTTAACGGTAGCGGCGGAAATTATGGCGTTACCTAATGATGATGTTCGTAAAAGCTTTTATTATTTAGCCAGAGCCATAAATAAATCATCCAATATGCCGAATAATGAGGAAGTAAGAAGGAAGTTAAAGGCTTAAGCTGCCTTTGCTTCCGTTTCGGTGCGACTTGAAGAATTTTGAGCACCAAAGGGTGATTTTATCTTAACCTTACCCCTTAATTCACACCATATAGTTGTATAAACATCCAAATTTACCTGCTGGTTGGTGTAAAAGAGGATAATTTTAACGTTTTACTTAATAACTGCAGAGTTTTGTGTTAATTTTTTGAGTATATTAACAATAAAGCATCTTTATATTCTTTTTACGAAAGAAACAGCGTGTTTAAAATAAGCAAATATAAAGCCACCGCCTATGTATTGATTTCTTTGGTGTTATATTCCCATACGGCTTTTTCGCAAACAGCCCAAGAGCGGGCGCAAACTCAAAATCAATCTATTATTCAAGATTTTGAGCAAGAAGAGCGCTTTGAAGAACAACAACGCCTTATCGAGCAAGAAAAGAAAACCCTTGGCACGGACTTAAAATATCAAAGATCAGAAATGCCGCGCACTGGCGCCTGCGTCACTGTAAAGAGCATCAAGATTGATGGTGTGACGTTGGTATCAAACAACACGGTTCTTAAAAACTTAAAACCATTTATGAAACGCTGCCTTTATATGGCGGACATCAATGAAATCACGCAAACCATTAATCAAATTTATATTGATAAAGGCTATATCACCAGCCGTAGTTATTTACCTGCACAAGATTTATCAAGTGGTGTTTTAATCATTAAAGTTATTGAAGGGGAAGTCGAGGATATTCAATCTGACGGCAGTTTAAAAAGACAAGAATTGCAGATTGCCTTTCCTTATTTAAAGGGGACTACCTTAAACTTACGTGATATAGAGCAAGGGCTTGATCAAATTAATCGCCTGCAAAGTAACAACGCAAAGATGAATTTAGAACCAGGCAGTAATGCAGGTGGATCGATTATCACCATTACCAATGAATTTACAAAGCCTTGGCAAATTATGATGGGGGTGGATAATTCAGGGTCTGAAAGTACAGGCGTTTTACAAGGTAGTCTTTCCGCGGGATACGACAATTTATTGGGTTTAAATGATTATGCTTTTTTAAGCATCAAGCATGATTTAGATAGGGCGCGCCGTAAGCATAGTCGTAATATTTCTGGGCGATATGAAGTTCCTTATGGATATTGGAATTTTCATTATGGGTTGAGCTATTTTGACTATGTCAGTGAGGTTAGTGCGTTGACACAAGATTTTAAAACAAATGGTTTAACACGTAATCATGATTTTGGTTTTACGCGTGTTGTTCACCGTGATGCCAATGGTAAGACAACAATCAATGGCGGATTGGAAGTCAAAGATGCGATTAACCAATTGGCGGGAACAACTTTAGATAGTTCAACCCAAAAACTCTCTATTGCAAATATAGGAATTTCTCATTCACGTAAAATTCCGAATGGCTTTATCTTTGGTGCATTAGGATATAGTCGCGGGCTTGAATGGCTTGGGGCGCATGAAGACACAACCTCAAGCAACCAAGCCCCTAAAGGTCAATTTGATAGATTGATCGCAGATTTAAGCTTAACAAAATTATTAAATCTTAACCTTAATCAATATAACCCTTTATTTGAAGGGCGGGCGCAGTGGCAGATGAGTCCCGATACTTTATTTAGTTCAGAACAAATTAGTATTGGTGGCCCTTACACAGTAAGAGGATTTAAAAAGCAATCTATTAGTGGGGATCGCGGGGCTTATTTAGTAACAAATTTCTCTATTCCCTTGCCACAAACAGCGGATGAATATTTTAACAAAATGTTTGGCACGATACGTCCGTTTGTTGGTTTTGATGTAGGCGCGATAACGTCGGATAGTAAAAATGCATTTGAAGGCGGACGTGTCAGCAGTGCATCTATTGGTTTTAAAAATCAAGGCGGTAAATTAGATTTTGAATTTACTTATTCAAAACCTTTATCTGCGCCTGCTTACGTGAATAAAGAAAGTGAAGAAGCTTTTTTCCGCGTATCAATTAAGTTTTAGAGGATGGCAGAGTGATGATGAAAAATAAGATTAAAAGAGCAGCCTATAAAGCACTACACGGATTTTTATGTTTCTTGATTATATTCAATCAAATCGCGCCAACCTATGCGCAAAGCATTACGGTTGATGGTGGTGCGCCTGCTTCAAACCAAGCAAATTTAACAACCGCGCCCAATGGTGTGCCTGTTGTTAATATTGTCACCCCCAATGGGGCAGGTGTGTCCCATAATCAATTCACTGATTATAATGTGACCAATCAAGGATTAATCTTAAATAATAGTAGTGTGGTGGGGGTGTCACAATTAGGTGGAGCCATGATTGGCAATCCGAATGTTGCGGGCGGAACTGCTAATTTAATCATTAATGAAGTCACAAGCGCTAACTCATCTTCATTGCAGGGTGCAACGGAAGTTTTTGGTCCTGCGACAAATGTTATTGTCGCAAATCCAAATGGAATTAGCTGTAATGGTTGCGGGTTTATAAATACACCCAAAGCAACTTTAACGACAGGAACGCCTCAATTGAATGGCGCGGGCGCACTCTCTAATATCTCTGTGAATAATGGAACAATTACAATTCAAGGAACTGGTTTAGAGGTCACAGGCAATAACAAAGCAGAAATTTTATCACGCGCGATTGAGATTAACGGCGACATTCATGCTGGTGAAATTAACCTCGTCACAGGGCGTAATGATATAAATGCCTCAGGCGTTGTAACGCCCAAAGCCCCTGATGCGTCCATAAAACCAGCCTTAGCAATTGATAGCTCTGCTCTTGGTGGAATGTATGCAGGAAAAATTACGCTGATAGGAACAGAAAGTGGTGTTGGCTTTAAACTTGATGGCGATATGGCGGCCTCAACAACTGATCTTGTTATTATCAATGATGGTAAAATTCAGATGAAGAATGCCTCAGCTAATCGTGATGTAAAAATTACCACAACAGGTACGAGTGATATTGATATCAATGGCATTCTATCAAGTAATGATAATACAGTGTTGAGATCTTCTGGTGATATTAATTTATCAAGTGATACCATTATAGAATCCAAAGGCCCCAATACACAGTTAAAAGCCAATAATATAATCACAAATTCTCAAGGCCTTATTTTAGGCTATGGTGACATATCGATAAATGCGCTTCAGCTTGTCAACAATAAGGGTGCTATTATTGCTGGCGAAGATATAAAAATAGAAGGTGTGACCTCTGGTACAGCGACATCTGTATTTGATAATTTAGAAGGTTTTGTTGAATCCACAAATGGCGATATATTTATTGATGCAGATATTCTTAATAATATCGGTAATGCACAGGTAGAAACAGATATCGCATCATATTGGTTCCAAGTGAGAGGCACGCGTGTCCCCGGCTGGATTCCTGTGGTTGGTATTAGTCCTGAAGGGCATGCACAATTATATGATGGCGATACGAATAGTTATGTTTTTGCAGCGCATCCCGATTTTGTACAAACTATTGTAGAGGACTCTGGACAAAGCTTAGATGATTTTTATGATGCAGCAAATAATCGCTATATTTTTAATGTTTCTGAATGGTTGGCTTTGGCACCGAGCAATGCGTCCACGTTAATAAATGAGCTTGATCGCTGGGCTTTGTTTGCACCAGAAGATGTTATAGGTAGTTACATCATATCACAGTCTTATGTTGATAGATTATTAAATGGAACAAAGTCATCATCGGAGATTAATTCACGCTCAGGAAATGTTCATTTAAATATTGAGACTGAGCTTAATAATACAGTCTCAATAATTAGTTCGGCGCAGGATTTACTTATTACGGGTAATGGCGCATTGAATAATAATGCATTGGATTTGCGCAAACGTATTGTGCAACGCACATCTGGATTTGGAAACGCCCAAGTACGTGAAATTGGATGGGGAACATGGTTTAGTTTTACAACAGCAGTACAAATATCAGATACTCTATTAGATACTGTGCCGTCCGTATTTGCCGCAGGTGGAAGTAATACAATTAATCTTGCAGGAGACGTTGTTTCAGTATCGAGCAATGCGAGCAATGTCACAGATTTTGATTTTGGCGGTGTTTCGTCTGGCGTTATTCGATCCAAGTTGCAAACAGGAAACAAGCAGGCAACAATCTTTAATAATACGGCATTGGCTGTGCCTGCAACTGATACCAATTTTCTTTATGAAACACGGTTTGATTTTACCAATTTAGGAACATTCTTTGGCTCAGATTATTTCTTAAACGGTGTATTGGGCGGATATGATCCGAACAGTATTTCAAAGCGTTTAGGCGATGCTTATATTGATAGTCGTTATATTACCGAGCAAGTCATTGCACAATCAGGGCGCAAATATCTGGACACGGCGTTTGGCAGTGATACGGATCAAGTGAAGGCGTTATTAGATCGTGGAATTGCCGCGAATACGGCCTTAAATTTAACACCGCTAATCGCATTAACAGTTGAGCAACAAAATGCGCTAACACAAGATATTGTTTGGTATGAAGAGCGTGTGATAAATGGTGAAACCATTATTGTGCCACAGCTTTATTTGGCGAGTGCCACATTGGATGCACAAGGGCAAAAGCTTCGTGGCAGTACAATTAGTGGCCGTAATGTGAATTTAATCGCTGAAAATGTAAACCTGAGCATGGGGCGTATCACAGCGTTAGAAGACATTAATGTGAGCGCCAATGATAGTATCGTTATACAAAGCGGTGTAGTTGACGGCACGAACGTCTCTTTAGGTGCAGGCAATGATATTATTCTAACCACACGTGTTGCAGGGATTGGCAATGGGATAACAGAGATTGGCTCAAATAAAAACTTAACAGGCTTAATTGAAGCCACAAATGATGTGAATTTAACGGCAGGTGAACTGGCGGCTGTTATTGGTGCAGATGTTAATGCGGGTAATGATTTAAATATTGGTGCAAAAAATGTTTCTGTTGACGCTCTGACGCTTCAATCTGGGTTTGACCGTGGCATGTTTCAAGGTGGCAATTTAGCAGTTAATCAAGTGGAACAAGACGGCGCCAATTTATCCGCAGGCAACAATCTTAATATTAATGCACTAGAAAATATCCGTGTTCGGGGTAGTAATGCGAGTGCAGGGAATGATATTAATATTGACGCTTTAACGGGGAGTGTTTTAATTGATGCTGCGGAAGAGAGCTCTTACTCCCGTGGTAAATCTGAAACACGCGACCATACAATTATGACGCGTACACATCAGGCATCAGAACTGAGCACTGAAAGTGGCGATATTAATATTAAATCGACACTGGGTAACGTCACCTTAAAAGCGGCGGAGCTGGATAGTGGCAATGACATTAATTTGGAAGCCACAACAGGTAGCGTCGCTCTTCTCACTGAAAAAGATTATGACTTTGAGGATAATACCAAAACCAAATCTAACGCTGTCTGGCAAAGTTACGAGAATAAAGGTCATGAAATTGAAACCATTCGCCATACGATATTGACGGGCGAAGGCGAGCTTAACATTATCGCCGCCAATGGTGTTGAGGTTGAATATCAGCATACTGGAAATCTAGACGCCGATATCGCCCAACTCTCCCAAGCGCCAGAACTCGCATGGATGGCCGCCCTTAAAGATGGCCCCAATGTCAATTTCAAAGCCGTTGAAGCCACCTACCGCGAATGGCATGAAGAACATGAAGGGCTCAGTGGCCCTGCAGCAGCAGTGATAGCGATTGCAGTCGCTGTAGCGACGCAAGGTATGGGCGCAGGATTGGTTGGTTTGTCAACAACATCTACAGCTGGTTTGGCCACAAGCGCAGGATTTTCTGCTTTAGTGTCACAGGCGACTATCTCTCTCATTAATAACAAAGGCAACCTGGGCGATGTATTTCAAGAACTCGCTAGTGCAGATACGGTTCGTAATGTAGCCGCAGCTGCACTTACGGCGGGATTTTTGGATCAAGCAAATGTTTCTAATTTAGATTTATCCTCTGACTTCTTTGCTGCTGATGCCGTACTAACAAATATCCAAGATCAGCTTATCGCCTCAGGTATCCGCAGTGGTGTGGACAGCGTTGTAACAGGTGCAGATTTCTCCGATACGTTAAAAAACAATCTTCGCTTTGCGGGTGCGGCTGTTTTGGGAACACAACTTTCCCAAGAAATCGGCAATGCTTTTAGAGAGAATAATATTGACCGTACAGCACAACTTATTGCCCATGCTGCAACAGGTTGCGCAGCGGGACTTGTTGGAACAGGCAATTGTCAGGCTGGTGCAGCAGGACAGCTAGCAGGAGAGATAACATCAATCCTACATGGTGATTATTTAATTAATAATTCAGATGCCCTTGTTGAGAATTGGGCAACACAGAATATTGATATAGCACGCTTATCTGGAGCTATAGCAGCAGCCCTTGCGGGCGGCAGTGCAATAGACGTCAACCTAGGTTCCCAAGCAGGTGGTATTGCTGCGGCTAATAATAACCTTAGCATACTTTTACAAATTTTAGTCAAAGGTGGAAAGTTATTGAAGAGTTCAGCCGATGACATTGCTAAAAACTCTGCTAAATTAGGTAAGAAAATCGATATTGATGATTTGCTTAAAGCTGGTCAGCAGATGGACAAAAATGGTTTAACAAAAGCTGGGCGGGCTATACAAAAACATGGTGATAGAGTAGGAAGCAAGTTTCCTCAAGTTAAAGGATCTGCTAAACTTAAAAATGAACAAGGTCAAAAGATATTGGATAATATTGTAAGTAATCCAAAGTCTAGTTACACGTACAAAAATCATGATACATTAGGAAAAATACTTGATATACGGGCACCAAATGGCCAAGGAGCTAGGTTTAGTTCTGATGGTAAAAAACTTATAGGATTATTAGATTAATGAATGAAGATAATTTTGAGATAGTTATTTCTAGTGATGATAGATTTGAAAAACTTATTGCTGAGGTATGGTATAAAAACTGTATATTGGCGCAGTTAGATCAAGAAACAAGTAATTTAAGACTTAAAATATATCCTACAACAAATAACAAACCCTATATATTTGAATATGAAACTTTTCTAGCAGTAATAGAAAAAGCAAAGAAACGCCTTGTAGAAGGCGATTAGTTTTTAGATTTATCCTCTGACTTCTTTGCTGCTGATGCGGTGCTGACCAATATCCAAGACCAGCTTATCGTGGCAGGCATTAGAAGTTGCGAATATGTATGTAACAGAAGGTCCAGAGGCAGCAATGCAAGAGCTTGCTATTAACGGTGCCATTACATTAGTAACGAGTGGAGTTGATGATGTATCTATATTAAATTTGCGTGCCACCAACATAAAAAAATCATTTTTTTAAAAAGGTTATAATAAGGTGGAGAGGTGTTGTTAGTGCTTAAGCTGTACTAATACAGCCATTAAAATTTATCAAAACGGGCGTTGACACAAATACTAAAGCCAATATCCCACAAAAACCAGTCAACATGAGATTTGGAAGTGAACCAGAGATGGCTTTTGAATAATCATAGTTATTGGATGTTATGCCAACGCCGATCATATCAAAGGCCGCAAAAATTAGCGTTCCAGAAATTATGATTAAGCTTAATGATAATCGCCTAGTTGTTTGAATGTTAAATACGCTTATTTCCATGAAAATAAGGTATAGCTTTAAAACCAGCATAACAATTATTGAAGAAGTTTTATAAACAGTCAGGCTTGATTTAATGTTGTTTAAAAGCTCAATACGTTGTTTAGTTCTTTTTGACGTAAAACTTTGAAAATACTAAATTAAGACTTGATTCCATGGGACACTTGTGGGACATTTCGCCTCAAGTTTAAGGCATATTGTGCAATAACGAATTTAACCGATTGTTAACTAAGTTATTGATATTGTTTTAAAATTAGTGTTGTGGCATTTGGGCGTTTTGATTAGAAAGCGATTTGTAATCATCAGGCCCCGGGTTCGAATCCTGGTTGCGGCACCATTTCTTTTCAATAATAAAAATATTATATATAAATTTTGCCTATTCTATGGAGAATGATTTTTCAAAATCAGATAGAAAAGTTTATTCGATAAAAATTTTACCATCATCATAAAGTGAATTTATATCCCCCATATCAATAGTGTAATTATGCAGTTCAGCAATTTTTGTAAAATCTGGTGATGTATTATTCAATCGAATTGAAAGATCAAATTGACTATTATCAGTAGATGTAAGTTGAACAAAATCGGATATTAAATCGATATCAGAATTAAATTCAAAAATATTTTCAAATTTTAAACCACGATCAAATAAGGGGTTAAAATCCATCACATAATCAAATGTGCCATCCATTGCGCTGGTATCAAAAATAAATAAATCCCACCCCTCCTGACCATATAAAATATCAAATCCTGCCCCACCATTTAATTCATCATGCTCGCTATACCCTGTTAAAATGTCATTTCCTGCGCCACCAAAAAGTTTGTCATGCCCTTCATGTCCGCGAACATCATCATCCCCATCATTGCCATAGACATGATCGTTACCAGATTCGCCTTTAACAATATCGTTCCCATCATCGCCATAAACAAAATCATGTCCTTCGGATCCTGCGACTATATCATTACCTGCGCCGCCATGGACGGTATCGTCACCGCGATTACCACTTAAAACTAAATCATCCCCATCACCGCCATAAATAAAATCATTTCCACGGCCGCCACGGATGGAATCATTTCCTTTATCGCCATGTAACATATCATTCCCATATCCCCCAAGAAGGGTATCATCCCCCATTCCACCGTTTAAGATATCATCCCCTAACAAACCATGAAGGGTGTCACTGCCCCCATCACCATAAATTAAATCATTACTACTAAACCCGTCGGAATATAAATATCCCCCATAAAGGGTATCGTTTCCTAATCCACCATGGATAATATCATTATCTTGCTGACCAAAGATAAGGTCATCGCCATCCCCGCCATATAATAAATCTGCGCCAATATGCCCATGGATTTGGTCGTTATCATCTCCACCATAAATTGTATCATTCCCAGCATATCCTTCTAACAAATCATCCCCACTACCGCCATGGATAGTGTCATTTCCACCATGACCACGGATAATATCTTGTCCTTCATCACCAAATAAGAGGTCATCACCGGCTTCGCCTTTTATTAAATCATCGCCGCTACCGCCATGAAATATATCTTCGGAGTATCCTTTACCCACCAAAATATCATTTCCTGCCCCTGCCATTATTGTTGTGTTTGAGGAGAATGAAGTAATCATATCTTCCCCCGCGCCCCCCATAACGGTTCCTAAAACATTTTGTAGCAATCGAATATTATTGTTAAAATCATCAAGATAAACATCGCCACTCCCCTCTAAATCTACGGTATAGTTTGCGGATACGGCACTTGTATCTAGACGCTCAATCCCGTTTGATCCGTATGTGATGGTTAATGTGCCTGTATCGGATGTTGCAACAATATTATCTGTTAAATCAAATCGAGCGCGCGATGCATTGGTTGCATCAATCTCATCAATACCGTGTAAATCAAAATCAGTGGTATCAAAAGAAAAGCTTGTTGTCAGAAATTCTAAAACATCGTGACCCGCCCCTAAATCTATAAAATCATTCTGGTCTAAATCTGAAAAGTAGCCATGAACGCGGTCATTACCATTTCCTGTTTGAATAAAATCAACATCGCTTAACCACCGAACATCCATTTGTGTGGGCGTAGTTGCGTCATTTATAAAAATAAAATTTTCAGCATTAAGATCAACTTTATTATAATTTTCTATGGTAATAGAATTATATCCCCCCTGATTATCGGCAAGTTTTAGAACTGTATCATCCCCATTTTGGATCATATAAATATCATCGATAGAATATAAACCGTAGAAATTTTTAAGCTCTATTTTATCATCGCTTGAAAAATCAGTGATATTATCATTCCCATCAAAAGTTGAGATTGAGAATATATCGGCGCCTGTACCACCCGTTAAAATATCATTTCCTTGGCCGCCATATAAAATATCGTTGCCTGAGCCCCCATTTAACTGATCGTCTTCTTCATCACCATAAAGGGTATCTTGGCCTGCACCGCCCAATAAAACATCATTATTACGCCCGCCGTAAAATAAATCATTATTGTCACCAACGCCTGTAATCGTATCATTACCATTATCGCCATAGACGGCTGAAAGGGCGCTGTTTGTGGTGATAACATCATCCTCCCCGCCACCATAAACTGTCCCGGTGGAGCCTTGCGCAATTGAAATTATATTATTGGCATGTGCCAGTGTAATATCACCTGTTCCTTGAAGAATAACATTATAAATATTTGAAACGGCAGAGGTGTCAATTTTTTCAATACCATTTTGTGCATGAAGAATGGTCATCGTGCCTGTATCGGTATTGGAATAAAAGATCATCAGTTAAAATAAATCGTGCGCGGGTGGATTGTGTCGCATCAATTATATCAACACCTTTTAAATTATTATATCCTGTTGTATCAAAATTATAACTTGTTGTAAGAAATTCAATTGTATCAACACCGGTACCTAAATCGATAAAATCATCGGTTAAGATATCTGAAAAATACCCTGTTGCAAAGTCGTCCCCATCACCCGTATTGATATAATCCCACAATGATGTCCAACGCATAGTTGCAGAATCTGGTGTGTCTTGGGTTTCAATAAAATTAAAATGCTGACTTTGTAAATCTTGGACATTAAAATTTTCTAATCGGATGGAATTATAAAACTCATCCGAGGCTGATATTGTTAAAACTGTATCATTATCATCTTGTTGAATATGCAGATCATCAAAATTTTCAACTCTATAATATCCTTGGATTGTAATAATATCGGTAATGGTAAAATCGGTAATAACATCATAGTTTGAGGCATAATTTGTTATAAAATTATCTGACCCCGCATTCCCCGTCAGGGTATCATCCCCAGTCCCGCCACTTATTACATCGTTGCCTGCACCCCCTAAAATTGTGTCGCTACCGTTATTTCCCAATAAGGTTGCGCCATTATCGGTTCCAAAAATTATATCATCCCGATCCCCTGCGGAGGCATAGGTAAATTGGGTGGTGTTGGCATAAATATCGGTGTAGGGATGTATTTCACCGCCCGTATCAATGATTGACCATGCCTTATTTGCATTGGCGTCATAATCAACCACATCTACAATAACGGTATTGGAATGATCGGGACTGCCATGATAATTAATATCGCGGTTTGTATATAAAACATGAATATTATTATCTGTTTCCGCGCTCCAACTTCCGAATGTGACGGCGTGGCGTGTATCGGTAATGGTCAAGTTTTCAAATGTACTATGTGATGTTCCCTTAATATGAAGGGCATAACCATTTCCACCCCCACCTTTATTAAACGATCCGTCGGCGGTGTAATTATTAATATGCGCGCCGATGCTGTCATTTATTTCAAGGCCGTGGGATGCCATATGTGTCAACCCCCGTTTAGGAGTCCATGTTTAAAGTGAGTTAGAGCATGGGGTTGTGGTTTTAAAGAAGGGTTTGTAGCGTTAGCGGAGAACCCTTCTTTAAAACGGGCAAGCGGTGCAGGTGGCTTATATCCCAAAGATGTGTGCGGACGGATATGATTGTAACCATAGCGCCATTCATTTGTTAATATTCTAGCTTCTTTCAATGTGTAGAAAGCTTCACAGCTTAGAAATTCATCACGAAACTTTCCATTAAAGCTCTCATTATAGCCATTCTCCCACGGGCTGCCTGGTGTGATAAAGGCCGTTTCCACCTCAAGGCGTTCCAACCAATCTTGTAATATTTGGGCTGTAAATTCTGAACCATTATCAGAGCGGATAAAATCTGGCATACCACGCGTCACAAATATTTCTGTCAGCGCAGACATCACATCATCTGATTTTAGACGGTAATCAACCTTCAACGCTAAACACTCGCGCGTGAACTCATCAATAAGTGTTAGGAACCTAATCTTTGTACCATCAATCAATCTGTCAGCCACAAAGTCGTAACTCCAAACATGGTTCGGCCAGCAAGCCCGCAAGCGCATACATGACCATCGTTTAGATATAAACGGCCTCTCTTCTTGTGTCTGGATGGTACCTTTAGGCCCTCTTGTCGCCAAATACGCTCAACCCGCTTATGATTGACGTCCCAGCCTTCGACCCATAATAAAGATGTTTTCCGCTTATAACCATAGCGACCATATTTAGTTGCAAGACGAACAATGTCTTCCGTTAACGACTGCTCGTCTTGCTTTATTTTTGTAGGCTTTCTATAAGCGCCACGGCTTTGTCCCAACGCTCGACATATTTTCCTCTCAGAGTATCCCAGTATCTGCTGTGCATATATCACAGCTTCTTGTCGGCGCTTGGGGGAGGTTAGAACTTTCCCTTCGATACTTCTTTCAATATCTGATTATCAATCGTCAGTTCGGCTACGGCTTTCTTTAAACGATTATTCTCGACTTCTAAATCTTTTAACCGTTTGGCTTGGTCAAGACCCATGCCGCCATATTCTTTGCGCCATCGATAAAATGTATTTCCCGTCACACCAATTGTTCGAATAGCTTGTTCTTGCGTTTGACCTTGCGAAAGCAAAACCTCCGCCTCGCGTAATTTACTGATAATCTGTTCAGGCTTGAAATGCTTTCTGGCCATATTCTATTCCTCCTATAGTGATCCAATTATATCTAGCATTACATCTGCTAAATCTGGACTCCTTTATAGGGGGCGGGACAAAATAACAACGTCTTCTGCTTCGTAAGAATAAAACCCATAATAGATGCCTTCAAAAATATTATCAATTATCCAACCCGATGGTTTTCCTTTTGATTTTATATCGGCTGAAAAAGAAATACCGTATGCCTTTGACTGTGCATATCCTAAATTCCTAAAGATAGAGTGCGCCAAATATGTTTGCGAACTTGCGATGGATAATAAAAAAGGTCTAAAGATTTCTTTGTTAACGAAGGATTGATATTTTCTTTTTTCAATGTCCCATGCATAAATATCAGCATGAAGAGTAAATAATTTTCCGTGATTAATTATAAACGCGCCTTCATTTGATGAAACGGCCAAACGTAGTTTTTTGGTATTATTCCCTTGAATGATAAAAGTTGCATTCTTATTAATATATAAAGGTCTTTTTAAAATATAAGCATAATTATCTTGATCCGAACCCTTTGCCAAAATCTTAGGATTGTTGATTTGGGTGTAAAGCGTATCAATATCCAAAACACCAGACTGTATTATAATGGCTTCAGGATTGTCGTTTTGCTGTAAATCTTTGATAACATTCCAGGGGCGCCCTTTGGTAAATTTCCAAAATTCTGGTACTTTTGACATAGTTGCAATATCGATAATGCCATCTTCTTTTTCAGGAATTTTTTTTAAAACAGCATCAAGCGTATATTTTTTTAAATCAGGCAGCTGGGGTGTTTCAAATGTATGTTTATCTTTTTCTAGAGGTATAAATTTATAATCGCCACGCTCCAAATCATAGGCATTCGTTGTTGACGGCGTAATAATGCTGATCAACAAACAGCACATAACAATTTTAAATATAAAATAAAACCTCATAACCGTTTTATTATGTATATTGATACAGTAGTCAAGCTAAATAATTATTTGTTTCATAATCATTATTTTATCTTGTTGCTTGATTGTGTTAATGAAATTATAAACTTTCAAAGCGTAAGGTACGGTTAACATATATTAAGAAAGCAAAACCATGGCACAACATAAATTTAATGACACAATCCTTCGTGCATCTGATATTCGCGGTATTGTTGATGAAATGTTGTTTGAAGAAGATGCTTATTATATAGGGCGGTGTTTTGCGACTTCTATAATTCAAAAGACGGGGAAGAAAAACCCTTCAATCTCAATGGTGTTTGATGGGCGTTTAAGCTCCCCCAAATTAAGTGATGCCCTTGAAAAAGGTTTAATGGATAGTGGCGCAGAAGTTTTTAATCACGGATGCGGCCCATCCCCCATGATGTATTTTTCAGTTTTCAAATATGAAAGAGATGCAGGAATCATGGTCACAGGGTCACACAATCCATCCAATTATAATGGGTTTAAAATGATGATTGGCAAACAATCATTCTATGGCGAAGATATAAAGAATTTTGCCGCTATATTATCAGACGATAAATTAGAAGAGGGGAAAGGTACATCACAAAAAATATCAATTTTTGATGATTATGTTGAGTCATTATTATCAGGATATATTGTTGATGGTGCAAAAGAATTAAAAGTAGCATGGGACCCAGGGAATGGCGCGGCTGGCGATGTGACGGCTGCCTTAGTAAAAAAATTACCTGGGGAGCATATCCTTATTAATGAAACAATTGATGGCAATTTCCCCGCCCATCATCCAGACCCCACGGTCCCCAAAAATCTTGAGCAATTAATTGATATTGTTAAAACACAAAATTGTGATCTGGGTTTTGCCTTTGATGGCGATGGTGACCGCGTTGCAACCGTTGATTCAACGGGCCGCATTGTTTGGGGGGATCAGATGATGACATTTTTTGCGCGTGATATTCTAAAAGATAATCCAGGCGCCACAATTATTGCAGATGTTAAATCTAGCCAATCTTTATTTGCCGATATAAAAGAGAATGGCGGTAATCCCATTATCTGGAAAACAGGGCATTCATTTATCAAATCAAAAATGCATGAAGAAAAAGCATTATTAGCAGGGGAAATGAGTGGCCATATCTTTTTTGCCGATCGCTATTTTGGGTTTGATGATGGCGTTTATGCCGCCATTCGTTTGTTAAATTGGGTGGCGCATAATGATGAAACATTGGCACAATCAATGGATAATTTACCCATTGTCTTTAATACGCCAGAAATTCGTATTCATACATCTGAAGAACGCAAATTTGAAATTATCGCTGAAATTAAAGCCCGTTTAGAGGCGCAAGGCGCAAAAATTGACCAAATTGATGGTGTACGTGTGTTAAGTGATGAGGGATGGTGGCTTGCCCGTGCATCCAATACAGAATCCGCCATTATTGTTCGGTGTGAGGCAAATGACAAAAACTCTTTAGAAAATTTAAAAGGTCAAGTGCGTGATCAGCTTGAACAAAGCCAAGCAGATGCAACCGTTTTAAAAGGGTGATTTATAAAGTAAGTGTGTTTTATGGCTTAGAAAAAGCTGTGTCTTAATATTTATCTGTATTTGATGGCGATGTGATTAATCGCATATAATTTTTGTTGTAAATTCTTATAAATCACCACTATTTTGTGTTTATTAAGATCATGTAAACTTACATTCTTCGCAAAAATAACAGTATTTAATAAATCATCATAATTTTGAAAATAATGCTTGATTCCATAGGGTACTTATGGGACATTTCGCCACTATTATAGTCTGGCTTAAACATATTTATGCGTTATGCTTCTATAAAATGTTGGGGTATGGCCAAGCGGTAAGGCATCGGTTTTTGGTATCGACATCCCAGGTTCGAATCCTGGTACCCCAGCCATTTTTCTTTTTATGTAATCTCTTCAAGCGCTATCTACATCTACATTTTAGGTAAATATTAAGGTATAATATGATACACTTAATAAAAGGATTCAGTGTAAAACACTTAAAATGGATATTGTATTATCATCAGGTCAACGAAATGTGATAACCGCAATCAAGCGGACAGCAATAATTGCGGATAATACCCAACTTTCACTCGCTACAGGTAAGGATGTAAATTCTGCCCTAGATATGCCCCAAAATTTCTTTTCTAGTCAGGCTTTGTTCAGGGAAGCAGGGGATTTAAACAAAATTCTTGATGGCATCAGCACCAGTATCAGAACGATCCAAGAAGCCAGTATTGGTATTGAAACCATGCTCAAAATGATTGATCAGGCCGAGGCGGTAGTCAAAGAAGGCCTCATTGAATTATTTCCCCGTACCGATGAAATTCCCGATGCAGAAGCGATCCAGTATATTTTGGATAGAAACCCTGAAAAAGCATATTTTGCAGGTACAAATAATTTCTACCAAAACACCACAGACTTCACCACATGGGAAAATGCTAGTGCCCGCGCGGGGCAAGCAGTCTTGGAAGGTGTTCCAGAAATTCGTGGGCATTTGGCAACAATCACATCCCAAGAAGAAAATGATGTTATCTTTGGCCTCCTCACCGCGACCAGTTGGCTGGGCGGTAGTGATAATGAAGTTGAAGGCGAATGGCGCTGGGTTGAAGGCCCCGAGGCAGGGGAACAATTTTGGCAAGGCGAAGTTGCAGGAACACCCGTAAATGGCGCCTACACCAATTGGGCACCGGGGGAGCCGAACCAATTTTTCGGGGCGGCCAATCCTGAAAATTATGCCCACATGCGCGCCGATGGTACATGGAATGATTTACCAAGCAGCCAAAACCTTAATTATATTATTGAGTGGGGTGGCGATTTATTGGTCGATAATCCAGATATTAATGTGTCGAAAGAAGCGATGGATTACCGCCGTGAATATTTAGCATTATTAAGCCAAATGGATTCTATCGCCGAAGATGCGGGGTATCGCGGCATACAACTTTTAAAAAATGAGGATATAAAAACGGATTTTAATCGGGACACAAAAACCAGCCTGACAACCGATGGTTTTGATGCGACCTCTATTGGATTGGGGCTAACCAATGATAATTTTATCAGCAAGACCGAGATGACAAAAATCTTAACCGAACTTCAAAAGGCAAGGACGGAATTAAGACAACAAAGCGCAAGTTTACAAAGTGATTTAAATGTTATCAAAACCCGCCGTACCTATACCGAACAAACAATCAGCACGCTAAAATCGGGTGGGGGTGATTTGGTCAATGGTGATATGAATGAAAAGGGCAGTAGTCTTTTGGCCTTGCAAACCCGCCAACAGCTTCAATTTGAAGCGTTATCTTTAACATCGCAATCTAATATCTTAGATTTATTTTCTTAAATTTATCAAACTGCACATTTTAATTTACTAATAGATTGGTAACTTCTTTATATAATGCTATAGTTTCTTCGTATATTGCGTTTTTCTAAGTTGGTTTGCTTTTCATTAAAGGAAATAAACGATGGAATTTGATTTAGACGAATTTATAAAAAAATCAATTAAAATAAAAACTTTGAGTGGTTTGTTTAAACATTATGATGAGGCCATAGAACAGTTTGGCTTCGATTTTCAAGTGTTTATATTTTTCCCGCCCGTGCGAGATGCCAGTCAAACTGTTCCATCTTGCCCTTATTTTAATATTCCTGAGAAATTAATTTCTGCATATTTAAAAAATGAATTTTATCGCATTGGCCCTGTTTTTGAAAAAGCAAAAACAACAGGCAAACCTATAATTTGGTCTAATTTATTAAATCAAAAAAATGTAAAAATCACATCAGAATTGAAAATGTTTTTTGAAATGCTGGAGCCTTATGGGTTTAAGAATGGTTTTACATTACCAATATTTGGATTTTCAAATAGTTTTGGATATTTTTCTTTTTCAAAATTACAAAAAAAATCTAACGATAATAATGCTGAAGATATAGTTTTATTGAGTCACATTTGTACAAGCATTTTTCGCCAATATTTGAATATAACCTCGTCGGAGGATAAGAGCATTGCCAAATTAACCGCGCGCGAAAAAGAAGTTTTAACATGGGTTTTAAAAGGGAAAAGCAATTCGTCAATTGCCACAATTTTGGGTATTTCTGAACATACTGTAAACACCTATATCCGCCGTAGTTCAAATAAAATGAACGCTTCAAGCAAGTGGGGCGCGGCAATCTCGGGTGTTTTAACAGGGGTTTTGCATCATTAGTTGTCTTGTACCCTACCTAGGGGACATGAAAAATAAACCATAATTTACTATTATATTTATATAGAAGATTTTATTTTTCTATGGTGAGAGAAATAAAGCATTAACATATTCATGCTAGCAGCGTTTTTATATTTTTTAAGAGGGTGTGAAAGCAACTGTTTTTCTCTCGTATACTGAGTATAATATGTAATTAATGGGGCACGGAGGAGCAATCTTTCGTGCCTTTTTTATAAAAATCTACGCAACTTGTAATCCCATTTCAGCAATCATATCTTTATCGGCGTTTGTATCATTATTGGCCGTGGTCAACAATTTCTCCCCATAAAAGACTGAATTTGCGCCCGCCATAAAACATAAAATTTGCGTTTCTTTGCTAAATTTTTCCCGCCCTGCGGACAAACGCACACGGGTTTTTGGCATGGTAATTCTAGCCGTCGCCATCATGCGTACCATATCAATTGGGTCAACAGGATTTAACCCTTCCATCGGTGTTCCTTTAACGGATACTAGGGCATTAATCGGCACGCTCTCTGGCTGGGGATCTAAGTTGGCGAGGATTTGCAACATACGGGCACGATCCCATTGGGTTTCCCCCATACCAATAATACCGCCACTACAAATTGTAATGCCCGCTTTGCGGATACAATCCAATGTATCAAGGCGTTCTTGATAGGTGCGGGTTGTAATAATTTCCGTATAAAATTCGGGGGAGGTATCAAGATTATGGTTATACGCATTCAGCCCCGCATCTTTCAAACGATTGGCTTGATCTTCATTCACCATGCCTAATGTGACGCAGGCCTCCATATCCAAAGCGCGGACACCACGAACCATGGATAAGACACGGTCAAATTCTTCGCCATCTTTCACATGGCGCCATGCCGCGCCCATACAAAAACGCGATGCGCCTGCTGCTTTGGCGATTTTGGCTTTTGCTAAAACGCTATCTACATCCATTAACGGGTCTTTTTTCATCCCTGTCTTTTTGGCGTGATGCGCGCTTTGTGGGCAATATTTGCAATCTTCGGGGCAGGCGCCTGTTTTAATGCTTAATAAACTAGCCAGTTGAACGGTGTTGTCTTCATGATGTTCGCGGTGAATGGTTTGTGCGCGATAAACCAAATCCAATAACGGGGATTGAAGGATTTCCAATACTTCTTCGGTGGTCCAATCGGTACGAATTTGTGATGACATTTTGCGGCTACCTTATATCTTGTATGAGTTGATAAAGCATAGTATTACAAGATTATGTCCGATATCGAAAGTGCTTTTAAAAATTTTCTACACAAGCGTGAAAATCAAAACTTAAAAAGACAACTTCAGGTTGTTTCACGTGAAACATCACGACATATTAGTGTATGTAATAAAGAATATATAAATTTTTCGGGAAATGATTATCTGGGGCTAACGTTCCACCCCGATATTATCAAGGCTATTCAAAATGGCGTGCAAGAATATGGGGCAGGTGCAAACGCATCACGGCTTATCACTGGTAATTTAGATATTTACGCGCGGGTTGAAAATAAGATTGCTGCCTTTAAACAAAAAGACGCCGCATTGGTAATGGTATCGGGGTATCAAACAAATGCCAGTGTTTTGCCCGCGCTTTTTGATAGTGAGGCGTATGGCAAATCACCATTGGTTTTTGCCGATAAATTAATCCATGCCAGTATGCATATGGGATGCAAAGCGGCAGGTGTAATGCAAATTCGGTTTCGTCATAATGATATGGATCATTTAAAAAGCCTTCTCGAAAAGCATCAAGATAGCGACCAGCCAAAATTTATCCTAACCGAAACAGTCTTTAGCATGGATGGCGATATCGCCCCCATGGATGATTTACGAAGATTAGCCGACAAATATAACGTATTTTTAATCGCCGATGAGGCCCACGCCACAGGGGTATTTGGAACGCATGGCGAAGGATTAGGACATCAGGCAGATTTGGTTATTGGAACATTTGGAAAGGCGTTTGGCGTGTTTGGCGCTTATGTCGCCTGCTCCACCATTATAAAAGAATATTTGGTCAATAAATGTGGCGGGTTGATTTATGCCACCGCATTGCCGCCGTGTATTTTATCGGGTATTGAGGCGGCACTGGATATTGTACCAACGATGGGCGAACAGCGAGAGTATTTGCAAACCTTATCAGCATTGCTCAACCAAGGCTTGAAAAAAATGGGCTATGATACGGCACAATCACAAAGCCAGATTGTTCCCATGATTTTAAGGGATGCAGGGGAGGCATTGGCCATGTCGGATATGTTAAAATCAAAAGGGTTTTGGGTGGGTGCGGTACGCCCACCCACGGTTCCCATAGGGCAATCCCGCCTTCGTTTTGCGATAAATACAACCCATAAAGAACAAGATATTCATCAGGTTTTAGAGGCGATTGCCCAGCATAAAATGATGCAGGCGGCATAAAATATGAGTGCCTTTAAACAAAAAGTAATCAGCAATTTTGATGCAGGCGCATTTTATTATGATGACTATGCTGATGTTCAAAAACAAATTGCGATTGATCTGTGCCATAAAATAGAAGGCCATCCAAAAACAATTTTAGAAATTGGATGTGGCACTGGTTTTTTGACGGAGGAGCTGAAGAAAAAATTCCCCGATGTAAAGATTTTGGCAACAGATATTGCACCAAATATGGTTGCAAAATGCCAACAAAAATTGAAGAGTGATAATATAACCTTCGATGTTATAGATGGTGAAAATATTACGATAAATCAAAAATTTGATTTGATTATAAGCAGTATGACATTTCAGTGGTTTGAAGATTTGCCAAAGGCATTAGAGGTTCTAAAACGCTTGCTGACAGCGCAAGGGCAGATTTATTTTTCACTTCCAAACCCGCAATCATTTCCCGAATGGCATATGGTTTTACAAAAAAATAATATTATTTCGGGTTTTGTTGTGACGCCTATAAATATGGGCGATGTGCAAACAGCCATATATCAAAAACAATATAAAAATGCCTTAGATTTTTTGCATCATATTAAAAAAATTGGGGCGCATGGAACAAACAGCGAGCATCAAAATTTAAACCCAATGCAGCTGCGTAAATTATGTCAGCAATTTGATAACGGTAGCCGTGAGATAAGCTGGGTAATAGATTTTTATAAAATCTAGGAAACAATTTTAAAGCAAAAATTTATTTTATACAAAAAACTTTTTAATCCCTTTTAACAAAACGTCATAGGTTGATTGTAATTGTTCCTGCGTAATACAATAGGGGGGCATGAGGTAGATAACATCACCAATGGGGCGAATGTTAAATCCCTCACTCAGAAAGTAAAAACGCATTTCCTCGCTTAAATTTGATTTATATCCGCCGCCTTGTTTTAAATTGAAGGCAAGAATTGTTCCTAGGACGCGGGCTTGGTGGATAGAGTCAATTTGTTGCAATTTTTTTGCAAATTTTTGGTGTGAATTTTCAATCTCTTTAATTTTAGTTAATGTGTTTTCTTCATCAAATAATTCAATGGCGCGGTTTGCAATGGCGCAGGCAAGGGGGTTTCCTGTAAAGCTGTTGCTGTGGGCAAAGGCGCGATCATAATCGGCGTCATAAAATTCTTTAAATATACGCTCCGTCGTGATGGTGAGGGAGAGGGGCAGTGTTCCCCCCGTTAACCCCTTTGACAGGCAAATAATATCAGGGGTTACATCAGATTGTTGATGGGCAAACATGGTGCCCGTACGGCCAAAGCCAACGGCAATTTCATCAAAGATAACGGGTATATCTTTATCTTGCGCGTGGGTTGTAATATCGTGAATAAAATCAGGGGTGCAAAACCGAATACCCCCTGCGCCTTGCATTAAGGGTTCAATAATAACGCCAATAATTTCATCATGATGGGTGGCAAGATAATCGTCGTAGATTTTTAGGGCATCAGCGTTTTTTTTCGCGCCTTGTTCATCATCATTCCATGTTGCGGGGTAGGGCATAAATTTGACATCAAACATCATATTTTCAAAGGGTTTAAAATAGCCAGATTTCCTACCCACCGCCATCGCGCCAAATGTTTCCCCGTGATATCCACGATCAAACGCGATAAGTGTTTTTCGTTTGGATTTTGTGTTTTTTGGTGCGCGGTTCTGGCTCAATTGTATAACCATTTTAAGGGCAACCTCAACCGCCATTGACCCACTATCGGCAAAGAAAACACGTTTTAAATCATTGTCTAATTTTTGAATAATTGTTTGCGCCAATTCAATGGCAGGGGGGTGGGTAAAGCCAGAAAAAATAACATGATCCAATGTTTCCATTTGATTCTTTAAGGCCGTAACCAATTGGGGGTGGCAATGGCCATGGGTGCATGTCCACCATGATGAAATGCAATCTATAATCTCTCGATCTGTTTCATCAAATAGGCTTGCGCCTTTGGCGTGTGTAATCACGGGCACTTGGGGTTCTGTGCCATGTTGGGTAAAGGGGTGCCATGTAAATTGATCATCTTTTTGTGACCAATTTGTGGGTGGGTTTTTAATTATTTTGGGCGCAAAATTCATAAGGTAATCTCAGGCTTAATATCCAATAACGCTTGCGCAGTAATCGTGGGAAGAAAATCAATTTCGGCAATGATGGGCGCTTGTCCATATTCTTCCAACGCTTGGCGATTATGGGGAGATTTTTCACCACATATAATAAGCCCTTTGATTTTGATATCGCGCGCGCGTAACGCTTCAAGGGTGAGAAGCGTATGGTTGATGGTGCCAAGGCCGCTGCGGCAGACCACAATAGTTGGGATATCAAGATGGTTAATTAAATCAGAAACAAAATGAGTTTTATTGAGCGGTACTTGTAACCCGCCCGCCCCCTCAACAATGATGGGCTTATCACTTTGCGGTAGGGTAAAGTCACTTAAAAATATTTTAACATCATCACGCCGTGCGGATTCATGCGGGGAGAGGGGCTGTGTTAATTCAAAAGTGGAAGGGAAAAAACAATCATTGGGCAGTGCGGTTATTTTTTGAACCGTATTAATATCTTTTTGGTCAAGGCCACTTTGAATGGGTTTCCAATAATTGGCGTTTAGGTGAAGCATTGCCCACGCGCTGGCAATGGTTTTGCCTACATCGGTGTCCGTTCCTGTAACAAAATAAGTCATATTGTTGTTGTAGCAAAGATCACTAAAAATTCAAATTCTTTGATTATTTTATTGACAAAGTATGTTTTAGCGCACTAAAACAGTGAAACACTAATGATAAAGATAATATGAAACGTAAAACACCACAAAGTGATAATAGAAAACAAGCTTTATATAAGGCTTTATTATCTTTAAAAGATATGGATGAAGTTGACGCATTTTTGGATAATCTTTGCACCCCTTCGGAATTGGAAGCCATGGCAGACAGGTGGTTAATTGTTGAAAAACTATCAAATGGGTTGTCATACCGCGCCATCGCCGAAGAAACGGGGACAAGTGTGACAACCGTAACACGCGTTGCCCGATGCCTTAATGAAGATAATAGCGCCTATAAAATAATTTACAATAGAACCAAATAAAGAGTAAAACATGAAAAAAATTGAAGAAGAACGCCTCAGAATTGCCGTCCAAAAATCAGGTCGATTGTTAGAGGATTCAACAGAGCTTCTTAAAAAATGTGGGATTAAATTGCTTAAAAGCAAGGATCAGCTTTTTTGTCGGGCACAAGATTTTCCCCTTGATGTATATTTTGTGCGTGATGATGATATTCCTGCGTTTGTATCGTCCAACACATGTGATATTGGCATTGTCGGGCAAAATGTTTTGGTTGAGGAGCAATTGACCCGTAATGATGATGATATCAAATCAATTAACCAAGTTTTAGAATTGGGATTTGGTCGATGCCGATTGTCGCTGGCCGTTCCCTATGATTTTGAGTATAGCGGTATTGATGTTTTAAACAATAAATCCATCGCAACGTCCTATCCAGGGATTTTACAAGATTATTTGGATCAAAAAAATGTTAAAGCCAAAATCATTGAAATGTCAGGATCGGTTGAGATTGCCCCGCGTATCAACATGGCCACAGCAATTTGTGATTTGGTTTCAACGGGTGGCACGTTGGCCACCAATGGGTTGGAAGAAGTGGAAGTGATGATGCAAAGCCAAGCGGTTTTAATCGAAGGCAATAATATAAGCGCGGCAAAACAAGAAATCCTCAATCGTCTTTTAACCCGAATTAAAGGGGTCAATGAAGCCCGCGCAAGCAAGTATATTATGTTGCACGCGCCCCGCAATGCGATTGATGATATTAAAAATGTACTGCCCGGCGCGGAAAGTCCAACCATCTTGGATATCCAAGGGCGGGACGATATGGTTGCCATTCACGCGGTATGTAATGAAGGTGTATTTTGGGACACAATGGAAGAATTGCAAGCCAAAGGCGCAAGCTCAGTCCTTGTACTGCCCATTGAAAAAATGTTGGGATAGAGA
This sequence comes from uncultured Alphaproteobacteria bacterium, assembly GCA_963803555.1. Lineage (GTDB taxonomy): Bacteria > Pseudomonadota > Alphaproteobacteria > Micavibrionales > Micavibrionaceae. The sequence continues at coordinate 886,727 of CAWDMZ010000001.1, forward strand.
GGGCAGCCATGAAGAATTATATCTGGAATGATCTTTCCATTGACCAGCAAAGCGATATTTTAAAAAGACCAAGCAGCCAAAATGATGGCAATGTCGAAGGCGTTGCCCAAGATATTGTTGATAAAGTACGCCAAGATGGTGATGATGCGGTTCGTGAATTTGCACAAAAATTTGATAAATGTGATTTAACAGATTTAAAATTAAGCGATGGTGAAATTCAAAACGCTGTTCAATCAATTTCAAAAACTAATAAAGACGCGATTGATACCGCCTATACCACCATCAAAAAATTTCATGAGGCGCAAGGCTACCAAAGTTATGAGCGTGAAACCATGACGGGCGTCACATGTGGCCGCCGCGTTGTGGGGATTGAGAATATAGGGCTTTATGTCCCCGGTGGTACGGCGCCATTGGTATCAACGGCATTGATGAATGGGATACCATCACAAATTGCAGGATGTAAAAATCGTATTTTATGTACGCCGTGTAATGCACAAGGTCAGGTAAATGCCCATTTAATTTATGCCGCAACGTTATGTGGTATTACACAGATTTATAAAATTGGGGGCGCACAAGCCATTGCCGCCATGGCCTATGGCACGCAAACCGTTCCCAAAGTCGACAAGATATTTGGCCCCGGCAATGCGTATGTTACGGCGGCAAAAAAGATAGTATCAATGACCCCCGATGGTGCGGCATTGGATATGCCCGCTGGCCCATCCGAAGTATGCGTTATTGCCGATGAAAATTCGAACCCGCAATATGTTGCGGCGGATTTATTATCACAGGCGGAGCATGATGTTATGTCGCAAGTGTTACTGATTTCAACCAATCAAACCATGGCAGATAAGATACAATCAGAAATTAAAGAGCAGATGAAAAGTTTGTCCCGTAAAGAGATTGCCGCCCAAGCCATTGCCAATTCGGTTTGTATTATTGTTGAGACCAAAGACACCGCCATTACAGTTTCAAATCAATACGCACCAGAACATTTAATTTTGGCATTTGATGCCGCAGAAAATATTTTAGGCGCAATACAAAATGCAGGATCAGTTTTTATTGGGCAATGGACACCCGAATCGGCAGGTGATTATTGCAGTGGCACCAACCATGTTTTGCCAACAAATGGTTATGCCAAAAATTACTCAGGGTTAAATGTTGAGGCGTTTCAAAAAACCATCACTTTCCAAAGTTTGAAAAAAGAAGGGTTAAAAAACCTTTCCAATACAATTCAAACATTGGCAAATTTGGAAGGGTTGGATGCGCACGCCAATGCTGTTGCCATTCGAATGAAGGATATAATGTAATGGAACTTGAAAAATTTATACTGCAAACATTAATACCAAAGGCAAACGCAATTCTAAACCAATATTATGATGAATATTGTGCGGGTAAAGATATTGATATTCAATTTAAATCAGATAAAAGCCCCGCCAGCCTTGCCGATCGTGAAGCGGAAAAAGAATTGCGCGCACTTATTTATGCGCAATATCCCGATCATGGAATCTGGGGGGAGGAGTTTGGTGGTGAGAATTTAGAGGCCGAATTTGTCTGGGTTTTAGACCCCCTTGATGGCACAAAACAATTTTTGGCAAAGCAAGATGGATGTTTTGTTGTTTTAATTGGATTGTTCAAAAATAAAAAATCTTACATTGGCGCGGCAAGCGACCCCCTATCGGGTCAGGTTTGGATGAATAAAGAAAAAACAGCCAGTGAGAATAAAGACATTAGTCAGATGGTAATTGCCTCCACCGCGCCTGATAAAATGTTTTCCAATCACAAATATGAAGGCCAAATTCAAACGCTTCTTTCCTCTGCGCATTTAGTCGTAGAGCATAGAAATGCAAAATCATTTTTAGATGTGATTGACGGCAATGCAGATGTTGGGATTGAGGCAAGCCTGTCCCTTCATGATATTGGGGCGTTAATCCCGATTGTTAATAAGGCGGGGTGCATCGCAACAGATTTTGAAGGCAACCATTATAATGATAATAAATTTGACTTTAACGCCAATAAATACAACTTCTTGGTCACAAGAAACATTGAAACAACCAATAAAATACTTAAAGAAATTAACGGAAAATAGGCGATGTCTGCTGCAAAAATTTTAGATAAAGTGAGAAAATCATTGATGGAGATGCAAGGATACAAATCCGCACGCTCAATGTTCCAGGATGATGAAGGTATGATCTATCTTGATGCCAATGAAATCCCGTATGAGCCATATATTGGGGCGGATGGACTTAACCGATATATCGCACAGCAACCCGATAAAATGGCCAAAGATGTGGCGCGTCTTTATGATATTTCAACACGAAATTTAATGATATCACGCGGCGCGGATGAGGCGATTGATATTTTAATCCGCACATTTTGCGAGCCCAAAAAAGATGAAATTATAATATGTCCGCCAACCTTCCCGATGTATGCACAATCGGCACGCGTTAATCAGGTTGATGTCAGGGAAGTGCCACTTCAAAAAAACTTTCAATTGGATATTAAAAAAATATCAAAAAAAGTTTCAAAGAAAACAAAAATTATCTTTATATGCTCCCCCAATAATCCCACCGCAAATGTGATGGATCGGGATGATATTTTGACGTTAAGCAAAAAACATCCCGATGTAATTATTGCGGTTGATGAAACCTATAACAAATTCACTAATGGTGACGGGTTGGATGATTATTTATACGCGCATGAAAATCTTATGTTATTCCGTACCCTATCAAAATCATTTGCCAGTGCGGGTTTGCGGTGTGGATTTGCCATTGGCCATGCCGATTTAATTGATTTGATGAAAAAAATATTGGCGCCATACCCCATCCCCGCGCCAGTTGCCAAAGAAGTGGGGCGAATATTACAAGATAAAAACCAAATACGAATGAAAGAAATTCGGGCAGAAATTTTGGAAACGCGTGATTGGTTTGTCAAAGAAATTGAAAGCGTGGGCGATGTTCTAAAAATATACCCTTCAGATGCCAATTTTATTTTAATAAAAGTTAAAAATGCCAAAGAATTTTATGATAAAGCCTTAAAAGGCGGCATTATTATCCGCGACCAGTCATCACAAAAAGGGTTGGAAAACGCCATCCGCATTTCCATCGGAACGCATGATGAAATGGAAAAATTATTAAGCGTTTTGCGTGGTGATAAAATTGTAAAAACAAAAGATCGTCTTGCAAAAGTAACCCGTAACACGAATGAAACCAAAATCTCCGTTATTGTGAATTTGGATCAAACTTCACCTATAAAAATTTCTACTGGTGTTGGGTTTTACGATCACATGCTGGAACAAATTGCCAAGCATGGTGGATTTTCATTGGTCATGGAATGTGATGGTGATTTAGAAATTGACCCCCATCACACAATTGAAGATTGCGCCATCGCACTAGGGCAAGCTTTAACCCAAGCATTAGGGGACAAGCGTGGTATAGGTCGATATGGCTTTTCCCTGCCCATGGACGAGGCAAATGCAACCGCATTATTGGATTTAAGTGGTCGATATTTCCTAAAATTTGAAGGGGAGTTTCCTGCCAAAAATGTAGGGGACTTACCTTGCGATATGATTGAACATATTTTTCGCTCCCTCGCCGAAAATATGCAAATGAATTGTCACATTACTGTTGAAGGTGAAAATGCCCACCACATGGTTGAGGCATGCTTTAAAGCATTTGGTCGTGCATTGCGCCAAGCCATAAGTTTTGAAGGCGATAAAGACGCGCTGCCCTCCACCAAGGGAATGTTGTAATGGTGAATTTAGCAGTGATTGACTATGGTGCGGCCAATTTGGCATCGGTTATGTTTGCGTTGGAGCGGTTGGACGCTCATGCAATTTTAACGCGCGATCTTGATGTTATCACAGGTGCAAGCCGTGTTTTATTTCCCGGTGTAGGGGCGGCCAAATCATCCATGGATAATATTCAAAAATTGGAATTAGATGCGTGTATCCAATCGCTTAAACAACCTGTCATGGGGATTTGTATGGGTATGCAATTATTGTTTCAATTCTCTGAGGAAGGGGATGTTGATATGCTGGGTTTATTGCCGCAAACGATTAAGCATTTTGATAAAAATACCCAATTTTCTGTGCCCCATATGGGGTGGAATACGATCAAGCAAGAAAAACAATGCCCCCTTCTAAAAAATATTGATGAAGAAAGTCATTTTTATTTTGTGCATAGTTATTATGCCCCTGTTGAAAAGTATACTGTCGCATCGTGCGATTACGCCAATAATTTTTCGGCAATTATTCAAAAAGATAATTTTTACGGGTGCCAATTTCATCCTGAAAAATCGGGAAAAAATGGTGCAATTATTTTAAACAATTTTATTATAGGTGACTTATGATTTTATATCCCGCAATTGATTTAATTGATGGTAAATGCGTGCGTTTATATAAGGGCGATTTTGACCAAAAAACCACCTATGATGTCTCCCCATTTGAGGTGCTTAAAACTTACAAAAACCAAGGAGCCGAATGGGTTCATATCGTCGATTTAGATGGGGCAAAGAATACCGCCAATCGCCAAAGCAAACTGATGCAGGAAATTGCCCAAAAAAGCGGTTTGAAAATTCAAACAGGCGGCGGTGTTCGGTCAAAAGAAGATGTTAAATCCCTCCTTAATTTGGGCGTATCTCGCGTGGTTATTGGCAGTATGGCAGTACAAAAAATTGATGATACCAAAGAGATTATTAGTGAATTTGGGGCAGATAAAATTTGTCTTGCGATGGATGTTCTACCACAAAATGAGAAATTCTATGTTGCTGTCCATGGCTGGCAAGAAGGCAGTGATGTTTTATTAGAAGATTTGATAAAAGATTATCAAAGCGTTGGTTTAAAACATGTTCTTTGTACCGATATTTCAAAAGATGGCACAATGACAGGATGTAATTTTGAGCTCTATAGAACGTTGAATGAAAAATTTCCCAATCTTGAGTTTCAGGCATCAGGCGGTGTTCATGCCCTAGAAGATTTACAAAAATTAAATACGGGTGGCGTTATTGTTGGCAAGGCCTTATACGAAAATGTGTTTACGGTGGAGCAAGCCTTACAAATAATTGCGGAGCGGAAATAGATGCTAACCAAACGTATTATTGCCTGCCTTGATGTGCGCAATGGTCGCGTGGTCAAGGGGACACAATTTCGCAACCATGAAGATGTCGGCGATATATTGGAGCTGTCAAAACGCTATTGCGATGAAGGTGTCGATGAATTGGTATTTTACGACATCACCGCCAGCAGCGATGGTCGCATTGTCGACCGCAGTTGGATTAACGATATTGCAAGCGTGATTAATATACCATTTTGCGTGGCGGGCGGTATCCGCACCATTGAAGATGCGCGCATTGTTTTAAATAATGGGGCAGATAAAATATCGGTTAATTCCCCCGCGCTTGAACGTCCAGAATTTATTGGCGACCTTGCCGATGCCTTTGGCACACAATGCATTGTGGTTGGAATTGATAGCCGTGAAGATGAGGGCAACTACAAAGTGTATCAATATACAGGGGACGCGGCAAAAACAATTCACACCAAGCGCAATACATTTGAATGGGCAAAGCAGGTGGAGCAATTGGGTGCAGGTGAAATTGTCCTTAATTGCATGAACCAAGATGGTATGCGCGAAGGGTATGATATTGCGCAGTTAAAACAGATGAAACAAACAGTGTCCATTCCCGTTATTGCATCGGGGGGTGCAGGTGCAGACCATCATTTCAAAGATGTTTTTGAACAGGCCGATGTTGATGGTGCACTGGCGGCATCCATCTTTCATAAAAAAATGATTGAGATACAAGATTTAAAAAAATACTTAATTCAAGAAAAGATAGAGATAAGATTATGAGCGTTCTAACACAAAAAAATATATCTGATGTTGATTGGAATAAGGGTGGAAATGGTCTAATTCCCGCCATTGTTCAACATGCGCAAACTGCACAAGTTTTAATGATGGGATATATGAATAAAGACGCATTGGATAAAACATTTGAGGTTGAAAAGGTCACTTTTTTAAGCCGTAAGACACAATCCCTTTGGACAAAGGGTGAAACATCTGGGAATTTTTTAAGGTTTGTTTCGGCCGAGTTAGACTGTGATAAAGATACAATTTTAATTCAGGCCAATCCCATTGGGGCAACATGTCACACAGGTGATTTTACATGTTTTAACGATATTCATAATGATAATAATTTTCTCAACACATTACAGCACGTTATTCAAACGCGTAAAAATGATGATCCAAAACAAAGCTATACCGCCTCCTTATTCGCCGAAGGCTTATCGCGTATGTGCCAAAAAGTGGGGGAAGAGGGGGTCGAGGTCGCCCTTGCAGGAATGAAAGAAGATAAGGATGAGCTTTTAAATGAATCGGCAGACTTAATTTTCCATTTAATGGTTCTTTTGGAAAAGAACGAACTTTGCATCCAAAATGTACTTCATCTTTTAGAAAAACGTCATAAAAAGTAAGATTTATTTAAAAGTTATATTTATTTTCTTTGCGGATGTATTAATTTATAATTTTATCGTGTAATATCAATATATTAGTATTCTAATCAAAACATGGTAATCTTAACAATTTTTCAATCATTCTGTTGTATTCTATAGGTAAGCTTTGAGAGGTGTATCTGTAGCATTTTATCAAGCTTAAGAGGATAACAAGGGAACATAAATATTTAAATGGCAGGGACATATACCTTAGAGCTAGAATTATTGGGATCGTATACTGGTGCGATGCCTATTTTGGAGGTGTATGAGGATGGCACGTTATTCAACAGCTATTCTGTCTCATCTGCGGGATCTTCTTATATTCTCAATATTAATTATGGTGGCGCATTGCCAACCTCCTTATCGTTTCGCTTTTTAAATGATGGAGCCGAGGCAGGGCGCACGATTGAGATCCATAGCGTAAAAATTGATAATCGCTTTGTTTCCAAGAACAACTATCTTTCCACCGACACCCTGACCAGTGGTCAAACCGCCACGGTTGATGTGGTAAACCCAACCTTCTTATTTGAACCCAATAGCCCCGCAAGCGCCTTATTTATAGCAGGCGCCACGCAAACCTTTGATGCCACAAACAATAGATTCTCTGATCGAAGCTCCACCACGGATGAGATTTTTACCATGCTTGATGGGCGCGATGCCGCGTATTTGGGGGCGGGGAATGATCGGGTTAGTGGCGGTGCAGGGCTTGATATCTTACGCGGTGGCGCGGGCGATGATTTACTCTTCGGTGATGCGGGCGATGATCGTCTCTTTGGTGAAGAGGGTGATGATACGCTTTATGGCGGGGGTGATAATGACCATCTTTATGGGGGGAATGGCAATGATACGCTTTATGGCGGTAATGGGAATGACAACCTTAGCGGTAATGATGGCAATGATATTCTAATTGGCGGATCGGGCAATGATCGCCTTGCGGGCGGTAATGGAATAGACAGCCTGTTTGGTGATGATGGCGACGATAATTTAAGCGGCGGCGCAGGCAATGATGCCCTTGATGGGGGCGCAGGCAATGACTTGCTTTATGGTGGGAATGGGGATGATACAATATTTGGCGGCGATGATGATGATGTTCTGGTCGGCAATGATGGCAATGATATTCTTGATGGCGGGGATGGCAATGACACACTCTATGGCTTAAATGATGATGATATCTTACGCGGTGGGGCGGGGAATGACTTGCTCAATGGTCATGATGGCAATGACACCCTTGATGGTGGCGCAGGCGCGGATGTGGTGATTGGCGGCAATGGCACAGACACCATTAATGGCGGCGCAGGCAATGATATTCTTCATGGCAACGGTCTTACCCCACAAGAAATCTATACCACATTAAGAGCCAATCCAGCATTAGAATTTAATGCTAATACTAATAGTTTTTATGAAATAGTTTTTTCCGAAACCAATTATGCAACTGCGGATGCAAACGCTTCCGCATCTATAGTTAATGGCATAGGTGGACATCTTGCGAATATTACAACAGCAGTTGAAAACGCCTTCATTGGAACATTAGTAACAGCAAATTCATGGATAGGGGCAATTGAAATTGGTGAAGGAAATTATTATTGGGAGTTGGGCGCTGAAGCGGGCGCACAATTTACTACTAGTGGTGTACAAACAAACAATTTTCTCGATAATACAGCGGGTACAACCAACACTAGTCAAGATAGATTAACATTTAACAACCCAGTTTATGATTGGAGTGATAAGACAGCAACAGATTTAAATGATTATGTTATCGAATGGGATGCAGGGTTGATGAATGATGATAATGCCGCCGATATTTTATTTGGTAGGGCAGGGAATGACACACTTTATGGTTATGGTGGCAATGATGTTTTAGATGGTGGTGCGGATAATGATATTCTTTTTGGTGGTAACGGAGATGATACATTATTGGGTCAGTCTGGGAATGATTATCTAAACGGTGGAGCAGGCAATGATTTGCTTATCGGTGGTTTAGGCATTGATGTTATTGATGGTGGTGATGGGAATGATACAATTGTTGGACTTGAAAGTACGATAATTGATGCCACAACACTAACATCCTATGGCGGAGGTCAAGATGTAGGTGGAACGGTAACATTTGAAGGTAATGGTGTGACGCTTGATGGTAATCTTTGGAAAAAATTTCAAGTGGATTATACCATTACGACCAATACAGTTTTAGAATTTGATTTTAGGAGTACATTAGAACCAGAGGTTGCTGGAATTGGATTTGACAATGATAGTGTTATAAATAATCCTGAGCGCTATTTTCAAATTTATGGTGATCAAAATGGTTCAGGCTCTGGTAATAGAGATTTTGATACATATGACGGGTCTGGAGATTGGTTTCACTATAGAATTGATATCGGATCCTACTACACAGGATTTTTCCCGCATTTATTCTTAGCGAATGATGATGATGGTAGTGGCATTGATGGAAATAGCAGTTTTGCGAACATAACATTTTATGAAAGTGTTGGTGGTGATTTATCCGCAGACATTGCAAGTGGAGGCGCAGGGGATGATGCCGTAAATGGTAATAATGGGGATAACATCCTTAGCGGTAATGATGGATTAGATACCCTATATGGATTTGGTGGATCAGATATCTTTATTTTTGAAGATGCAAATGCATTTAACGATATTGATATCATTGGTGATTTTTCATTGGGTGATAACGATATTCTGGATCTGAGTGATTTATTATCTGGAGTCAATTCAGGAAATATTACCAATTTTGTACAAATTTTGGATAATGGTGCAAATTCAACGTTATCTGTTGATATAGATGGATTAGGAAATTTTACACCTGCAACCCAAATTGCAACATTATTGAGCGTCACTGGTTTAACAGATGAGGCCGCCTTAGAGGCTAGTGGAAATATTATTGTTTAAAAAGTGAACTTTTACCCATCTTAAAATGTTTATGTGTTTATGATCTTAACAATAATAAGCATAATTTTTACAGCTCTAACAATTATTGGGTTTAGTCGAAAAATCTGGTGGTTTACCATTTTTGATTTTTTTCGTCTTCAATATATAACAATTCAACTTATCTTATTTATTGTTGCCATTTTGACAATGAATATCCCCTCCCTTTTATTAAACAGCGTATGTATCGCATTAAATCTTTATCGCATAAGGGATTTTTTGCCCAAATATGTCAAAAAACCGACAAATACAAAACGTGATATTTTATGTATCAATGTTTTTAAAGATAATGAAAAATTTGATCGATTACGCAAAGTTTTGCGTCACTATGATCCCGAAGTTTTGTTGATATTAGAAGTAACAGATAAATTAGAAGATAATCTGGAAAAACTAATTGGCGATTATCAATATCGTTTACAAACCCCCGTTCGTGATGGGTTTAGTATATGTTTATTGAGCAAGCATAAAATGAATAATCCGGATATTAGTTTTCATGGCCCCGGCAAAACGCCCTTATTACATGCGGAGATAGAGCTTCATGATACTTTATATCATGTATTTTCTGCACACCCAAAACCAGCCCTTAATAAAGATTGGTATCATGAACGCCATGTTTATTTTCATGAGATTGTCGATATCATTCAACACACAAAACTGCCCTCGATTGTATTGGGTGATTTTAATTCTGTGCCTTGGGAACGTCATTTTGTAGACTTTTGTCATAAAACAGGTCTTAAAAGTACAGCGCAAGGATATGGGTATAAAATTACGTGGCCCACATATTTTCTGCCGCTTGGCATTCCAATGGATCATATTTTATTGCCCGAAGGTGAGGGATATAAAGATTTCACCACAGGGCCAAATGCAGGGTCTGATCACTACCCTATTGCAATAAATTTATAAAAATATAGGGTATTTCAGGAACTTAATTAACTTAAACCAGTTTGTTAAGAAATTGATAAAAAACGAGAAAGGATTATCAAATGAATAAAAAAGCAATTTTGGCAGTTATAATTGCCGTAGCTTTGGCATTAATCGCTGTTTGGGCAATTGATGTTGATGTAGATGGAGGTATTGAGTTACCAGAAATTACAGCAGATATGGATGCAGAAGGTGGAAATATACCTGATGTTGAAGTAACGGGTGATTTTGAACTTCCATCAATTGATGCAGATATGGACGCCGAAGGCGGATCATTACCAGAAGTTGATGTTAACGTTGTTGACGTTAATATGGGAACAAAAGAAGTTGAAGTTGACGTTCCTGATGTTGATGTAGAAATGGAAGAAAAAACATTTGAAGTACCAACATTTTCTATTGATGCCCCTGAAGAAGACACAATCGCAAATGATACAAGTGTCGATGCAGATGCAGTTACAACACAAGAGTAAATTATAAAAATAAAAAAGGAGAAAATATTATGGCTTTAACAGGATCAGGCGATAGCCTATTGGGTGATATTGTAAAAATTATTGTTGCATTATTCCTACCCCCATTGGGTGTATTGTTAGAAGTAGGCTTAAGCTTACATTTCTGGCTAAACATCGTGTTAACATTATTAGGATTTATTCCTGGTGTTATTCACGCAATTTATATTATTGCAACACGATAATTTTTGTAGCGGTGCACTTCGTTGGACAAGGATACTTCCCCATTAATTGCCCGTTATAATTTAGAATATGTATATGAAGAACCCCCGGGTATTCGCCGATTAAAGCGAGGCCGGGGGTTTTCTTATGTTGATAAGAATAATAAGACTATTAAACAATCCGACCTTCGCAAAAGGTTAGAAGCCATTGCCGTCCCACCAACATATAAAAAGGTATGGTATTGCCCCTTAGACAATGGGCATTTGCAAGCAACAGGGTTTGATTCAACCAGTAAGAAGCAATATTTTTACCATTCCTTATGGCGCCAAATTCAAGACGCTCAAAAATTTGAATCATTATATGAATTTGGTCAAAAGCTTCCCTCATTCAGACGTAAAATAAACCAACAGATCAATTTAAAAAATATTGATAAGCAGACTGTTTTGGCAACAATGGCACGTTTGTTAGATAAAACAGGAATGCGTGTGGGCAATGACAAGGCCACAAAAAAAAACCATACCCATGGTTTAACCACCCTCGAAAAAAAACATATCGATATTGATGAAAATGAGATTTCTTTAGACTATATCGGCAAAGGTGGACAAGAGATTGAGCGATTTTTAAATGATCCTAAAATCTCCCAAGTGATCGATAATTGCGCCGAAATTTCAGGGCAGCGATTATTTAAAATTATGAATGAAAAGGGTGAAAAAGAATTTTTAAACTCCCAAGATTTAAACCGTTTTTTAAAAGAATTAATGGATGAAAGCTTTTCAGCCAAAGATTTTCGGACTTGGCGATTTAGCTGTTATTTTATTGAAAAAGCCTTATCTGCCAAAAATACAAATAGCCCCACCACATTGACGGCAATTTTGGATACTGTATCGGAAATAAGCGGCAACACCCCCTCAATTTTAAAAAGTAGTTATATTCATCCTGGGTTGCTTGAGGCTGTAAAAACGGATGATTGGAAATTATTAGAAAAACCAAAAAAAATTAGAGCTGGTTTAAGACAATCAGAAGAAATTTTTTTGAACTACCTCAACACCAAACATGCCAAAGATATTTTATTAGATGTTAAAAACGCTTAAAATTACACTTAAATCATGGTGGACAAATGACCCCTTCACGGATAGTGCGGCCATCGCATATTACGCCATTTTTTCTATACCAGGGTTGTTGGTTATTATCTTGGGACTAATCTCAATTTTTTTTGAGGCAGATATTATTGAAGAACAAATCTTTAACAATATAAATCAGATATTAGGCAATGATGTTGCCAATAATATTCAATCAATTGTGCAAGAAACATCCCTTGATAACAGAAATATATGGGCACTGATTATTGGTTTAACCACTTTAATATTTGGGGCAACGGGTTTGTTTGTTCAATTACAACGCTCCCTCAATCGGATATGGGGGGCATATATACCGGATCGAAAAGGGCATACGCCTAAATTTATAAAAGACCGCTTTATTTCATTTAGTATGATTGTTGTAATTGGTTTTTTATTGCTAATATCTTTAACAATAACAGCATTTATTTCTGCGTTAAATGAATGGTTTTCAAACCAAATCTCAACGTCATTTATTTTTATTCTTCAAATTACAGATTTTATTTTTTCAATCACTCTAATAACGCTCCTATTTACAATGTTGTTTAAAATCCTTCCTGACATTAAGGTGGAATGGCGTTTTGCCGTTAAAGGTGGTATCCTTTCCGCATTGTTATTCCATGTTGGTGAATATGCGCTAAATGCTTATTTCCAGATGGCTGAACCCGCCTCCACATTTGGGGCGGCAGGGTCGATAATTTTACTGATGCTATGGGTTTATTATTCGGGCATGATCTTATTATTGGGCGCCGAATACACAAAACAAAATTACTTAAATAAAAAAGCTTAATCAAAAACGCAAAAAAGGATAATTATTATGGGTGGTATTGCATTATATGTAGAAACAGATGGCCAAGCCGATAGCCCAGAACAAGCAATTGCTCAAGCGGCACTTTCCCCCGATACTATTCCTTTTGAAGAAGGCGATGTTGTTGAGGTTAAAATAGATGCCACATGGACCACACCCGATGGCAAACATCACGCACGGGTCAGTTTGGTAAAACAAACCAAACCTGTTTTGGATGAAAAAGAATTGGCTCAAGAATCAGATAACGTGAACGCTCAACCTGTAGATAAAAAAAATACTGCGCCTGAAGTTTCCCCTGTTGATCCAGATGTAAAAAATTCCCCTGATGGGCTTACTGATGCCGATCCAAATGAAGATTCATCCGCATTAGAATTAACCCCCGATATGGAAGAAGCCGAAAAAGAATTAGAACATGATTTTGATGAATCGCGTGACCCTAATTCCCGCCGTAGCCAAGATTTAAAGGACGAGCCTGCGCCCGAAGAAGGATATAATAGTGAAGGATTGCGGCGCAAAGATGAGCCATCTCCAGAAAAAAAGAAGAAAAAACCAAAACCACAAGCTTCAGCTTAATACGTACCAAATGCCTTCATTGCATTGGCAACTTTTTTAAATCCACCAATATTGGCACCTTTGATATAATTAATTTTTCCATCTTCCTGACCATTTTCTTTACAGGTGTTGAAGATGTTTTCCATTATTTCTTTAAGTGCGGTATCTACTTCTTCTTTGCTCCAAAAACGGCGCATGGCATTTTGGGATTGCTCTAACCCCGATACGGCAACGCCGCCTGCATTTGCCGCCTTTGCGGGAGCAATAATTAAACCTTCTTTTAATAAAAATTCTGTCGCTTTACTGGTAAGGGGCATATTCGCACCTTCACATATATATTGCGCGCCACCTTTTTTGATAGATTTGGCTTCATCTTCATCAATTTCGTTTTGGGTGGCACAAGGGAAGGCCACATCGCACTCATAATCCCAAGGCTCTGCGCCATCGGTATATTCAATACCATCAATACTTAAATCTTTTAATTTCTTACCTTGGTTTTCTTTAAGGTCGTAAATTTTATCCAATTCATCGGATGTCAAACCATCTTCTTTATAAATGCATCCTTTACTATCAGACAAAGTAATCACCTTTGACCCCAGTTCAATTAATTTCATGGCGGCGTGTAAGGCAACATTTCCCGCGCCTGATATAGCACAACGCATATCTTTAATATCTTTGCCATCCTCATCTAAAATATGGTTAAGGAAATAGACCGCACCAAATCCAGTAGCCTCGGGGCGAAGAATACTACCGCCAAAGGCTTGTCCCTTACCCGTTAGCACACCATGAAATTGAGTGGTTAGTTGTTTATACGCACCAAATAAATACCCAATCTCGCGCGCGCCAACATTAATATCACCCGCTGGCACATCTACATCGGGGCCAATATGCTTATAAAGCTCCATCATAAATGCAGTACAAAAACGATAAATATCTTCGTCACTTCGGTCGCTTGGATCAAAATCTGACCCCCCTTTACCGCCACCCATAGGAAGACCAGTTAAGGCATTTTTAAATGTTTGCTCAAACCCTAAAAATTTAAAAGTATCAAGCTTGACGGAGGGGTGAAAGCGTAAACCCCCTTTATAAGGGCCAATTGCATTGTTAAATTGAATACGCCATCCATTATTGACGTTTATATTCCCCTCACCATCCATCCACGTGACCCGAAACTGAATAATACGATCGGGCACTAATAAGCGCTCAATCACATTATTTTTGTTGTATTCTGGATTGTCATTTAAAAATGGAATAATATCGTGCATTACATCATCAACCGCTTGGTGAAAGTCATCTTCACCTTGGGTGTTTTCTTTAATGCGCTCTACTATTTTATCGAGGTCGGACATAGATTAGGTGTACCTTTTACAAATGAATGATTAGCTAGCTTTACTCACTTCTGATTCAAGCTTTAGAACATTGTTAGCATCATCTGTATCGATGTAAAGGGCGGCATTATCCTCATCCCCATCTCTTGTTACTTCATTGCCATCAATAGTGCGGGTTACTTTTTTGGTAAAGCGGCTTTGTACGGTTCCTGTACCTTTCCCATTGCCCCAGCTCCACTCAACTTTGTCACCTTCATTATATTTAGCCATTTATAAACTCCTTTTTTATTAATTAAGCCTAACGTGTTGTAATAGTTGCTCACGATTAAAATCCCCATCACCATGAAGTACAGAAATATCGCCCGTAGATTCAATAATAACGGCATGCACATCATCAAAGTTTAAAGCGTTTGCTTCACGTAATTTTGAAATTACATCACTATGTGAAATATTTGCCTTTTTTAAATTATCATAGAGAATTTTATTTCCATCCATAAGCAATAAAGGCTTATTTTCTAAATAGGTATTGGAAGTGGCAATTCTAATTTTTGATAAGATTGTTTGAATAGAAAGCAAAGCAATTATAGCAATAACCGCATTTAACACTGCAGGTTCTTTTGAAAGCACTGTACTGGCAAAAATAGAACCAATAGCAACCGTGACAGCAAAATCATGACCAGACATTTTGGAAAAACTTCTAATACCATTAATTCGAATAATTACAACTAATGCAGCATAAACGAGAAGTACAGATACAAAAATACCACCCACCGTTTTCCAATCAGAAATAAACCAATCCATCATGCCGCACCAAATTTTTCATTCTCGCCCATATCGGGTTTTTCATCAGTAATGCTTGCTTTCATCATTTTAAAAGCTTGAACAATTTGTGAATTTTCATTGTCCCAATGCTCACCCGAATGAATTTTAATCTCAATCATGGAAACATTATCCCCTTCTTTTCCTTCGGGGAACCATGCATCAACAAAGGGATTCCAATATTTATCAATCAATGCCTGATCGTTGGTAATATTGGCCTGACCGCACATTGAAACATAGGTGTCGTCATCAGTATCCGCAAAAACCAAATTGACATGTTGATCTTTTTTAAGCTCACCAATTTTGTCTGATTGGTTATTGGTATAAAACCAAATTGTTCCATCATATTCATCTTGAACCAAATACATGGGGCGGGAGCGTAAATGCTCACCATCTTGCGTGGTTAACATTCCCACTTTAATTTCTTTGATTAAATTCCAAATTTTTTGCTTGTGTTCGGGGGATGACATTTATTGTTCTTCTTTCTTTTTAAGATTTAGTAAAAAGAGGAGGGGGTATCCCTCACTCTTCATAATTAATTATGCTGCATCTGCAACCTGATCTTCATGTTTGCCTTCTGCAATTTCTTCAATCATTTTTGAACAAAATGCATCAAGGTCTTCGGGTTTGCGGCTGGTGACAAGCGCTTTATCACATACACATTCTTCATCAACCCAATTACCGCCTGCATTGCGCACATCGGTTTGCAAGCTTGGCCAACTGGTCACTTTACGATTTTGAAGAACATCTGCTTCGACCAATAACCAAATACCATGGCAAATTGCGCTTACTGGTTTGCTTTGTTCAAAAAAGTCACGCACAAAATTAACGGCCTTTTCATTCATACGTAATGTATCGGGGTTGTGAACACCGCCGGGCAACATTAATGCATTAAAATCTTCAGCCTTTACATTTTCAACCGTCATATCAACATCAAATTTGTCGCCTTTTTCAAAATGATTAAATCCTTGAATTTGACCTTCTTCTAACGAAACCAAGGTGGGGATACCACCTGCTTTTTTTACTGCATCCCACGGCTGGGTTAATTCGACTTGTTCAAAACCGTCGGTCACTAAAAATGCTACTTTTTTACCTTGTATATTGTCTGACATAAATTTTCTCCTCATTTAATGGGTTCGGTTTTAAAACACATTAGCGCGGTGAAAGTTCCTAAACTTAAATTAATTGAAAAAGAACAAAACATGAACTATAATAATTTTATGGTTGATAAAGTATTGAAAAAATTAGAAATCCTCGCGGATGCAGCAAAATATGATGCCTCTTGCGCCTCGGGTACGGCGGGAAAGCGTCAGGCGAAGAAAGGCGGCAATGATATTGGCTCGCTCACAGGGGGGACAGGAATTTGCCATAGCTTTACGCCCGATGGGCGTTGTATCTCCTTGCTTAAAATCCTAATGACTAATTTTTGTATTTATGATTGCCATTATTGCATTAACCGCGTGTCATCCAATGTAAAGCGGGCACGCTTTACGGTGCAAGAAGTGGTGGATTTAACCCTAAATTTTTATAAACGCAATTATATTGAGGGCTTATTTTTAAGCTCGGGCATTATTCATACCCCCGATTATACGATGGAAAGCATGGTGCGCATCGCCAAAAGCCTGCGGGAGGAGCATGGATTTAAAGGTTACATTCATCTGAAAACCATTCCTAATGCCTCCCCCGAATTGCAGGAACAAGCAGGGTTTTATGCCGATCGATTAAGTATAAATGTTGAGCTACCAACACAAGAAGGGCTTACAAAATATGCACCTGAAAAAGAATTAAAAGAAATCAATGGCGCGATGGATAATTTGAAAAATAAAATTACCGAGGCCAAAAAATCAAAATCATTTAGTGGTAAGCGTCCCCCGCGTTTTGCCCCTGGTGGTCAATCCACCCAAATGATTATAGGGGCGGACGGGTCGAACGATAAAACCATTTTGAGGGCAAGTGTTTCACTTTATAAAAACCAACGATTGCGCCGTGTCTATTACTCTGCGTTTAGTCCGATCCCCGATGCCTCCAAAATGTTGCCGCTCAAACCCGCGCCATTAATACGCGAACATCGTTTATATCAGGCGGATTGGCTGTTGCGGTTTTACGGTTTTAAATTAGATGAGATTTTACAAGGATCAAAAGATAATATGTTGTCCATGGATCATGACCCCAAGGTGGCATGGGCATTACAAAATCGGGATTTATTTCCCGTTGATTTGAACAAGGCAGATAAAATGCTGTTGCTTCGTGTGCCGGGTATTGGGGCGCGAACGGTTCAAAAAATTCTTTCTATTCGGCGTTATACCAATTTATCGTGGGAAGATTTGACCAAAATGCGATTGCCATTGGATAAAATTAAACCATTTGTCACCGTGACCAATTATAAACCTGCGGCACATTTATTGGATTCTAATAATTTGGGTCTGATGTTAAAACAACCTGTTCAGCAAGAATTATTTACGGCCGTCACCTAACATGAAAACATATTATATCCATCAAATACCGGGGTTTGTAGAATGGCGTGATGCCGCGCGGGAGGCGATAATGCTTGGTCTAAAACCCGATGAAATCCTCTGGCTTAATGAGCAAACGGATAGACAAGATAACCTTTTTGCCGAAGATGAATTTCAGGCACAATTTATTGAAAAAAAACCAATATTTGTCCCCAAAGCGTTTTTGGAAATGGCGCAAACCGTTTGTTGCCATACGGATAATAAACGCTTTGATTTGCTCTACCGTATCCTATGGCGCCTTAATTTTGAAAATAAAAACCTACTCTCTTTCAAAACAGATAACGATATTATTGCCATGACCAAAATGGTCAAAAATGTACGGCGTGATGCCTATAAAATTACAGCGTTTTTAAGATTTAGGGAGGTAGATTATAATGGTGAAGAATATTTTATCGCTTGGTACGAACCCGAATTTTATACGTTAGAGCGATCAATGAACTTCTTTAAAACGCGGTTCAAAAATATGCGCTGGTCAATCCTTACACCCTATCGTGCGGCACATTGGGATAAGGAAAATTTGACCTTACAAGATAATCCAGACCCCGCCCTTTATCCCAAAGAAGATAAAATTGAGCAATATTGGCTGGGATATTATGCCAGTATTTTTAATCCTGCACGGCCAAAAAAGGGGGCGATGTTGTCGCAAATGCCAAAAAAATATTGGAAAAATATGCCTGAAACGGTGCTTATCCCAGATTTATTGCGCAATGCAGATGAAAAAGCACGCGAAATGATTAAAAAACAAACGCAATAAAATTACATATCTGTATGTAAATGGGGATGCCCCGCGTTTTTTCCTTGGTTTTATTTTACAAAATCTATATGTTTTTAATATACATAAGGTAGAAATAAGTAATAACAGGGGGTTTCGATTATGCGCTCAAAACGAACACCAGATAGAGTTCATGTGGTAAAGCCACCCGAACAACAAAATAGAAAACCAGCTTCATCTAATAATGAAAGCAGGGAGATCGCCCTTATGCTGGCGCAAATTAGTGACAAATTAAAGCGCAGTGAAACCGAACGATATAAATTACTAACCGAATTGCGTGATTACCGGGAAACATTGACGACTTTAAAGGATAAGGCAGACACGTCCGAGCGAGCGTTGCAAGAATTAGAAAGCCGCCTTTCCACAAAAGGAAGTGATGAAGGGGTAATTTCAGACCGTCAGGCCAAATTTGAAAAAACTTTAAAAGCAACCGAAGAAAAAATGGTGAAAGCCATTGCAGGGCAAGCATTAATCGATAAACGTCTTCAAGATACCGAAGAAAAACAGATGATGATCCATCAACAGATTGAAAAATCGATGGATGATCAAAAGAAAATTGAACATCAAATTGAAATGAATGTTCAAGATAAATCTCGTCTTTTGCGTAAAATGGAACGCCTTGAAGAAATGATGACAGATACGCAAGATACCTTACGCGCCAAGGCGATGGTTTTATTGACGGACAAAAGTGCATCAAGCAAGGCGCAATTACACGCCCCCGCATGGGGAAGCGGCAGCCCACAAATTGAACAATCTGCCTTTGCCAACGATACCCCTGCGCCATGGCAAAAATATATTAATTTGCAAACAATGGGTATTGCCTCCATGGTTTTGGCGGCGTTATTGGCGGGATGGGCGATTAGTCAAATTCAAAAAACTGTTCCCAATACGCAATCCCAATCTTTAGAAAAAGTTTCTTTTGTTGAAGAAAATAATGATTTTCAATCAGGGGTCAGTGATGTGAACACTATCGAATCCCAAAAAACAACGGAGCGTGTCTTGGCAGAGCAAGCGGCGATGACAACGCCACTTCCCGAAGATGTTACCCAATTGTCAGATGAGCAGCTTAACGCTGCGTTCGATGCCGATCCTGATGCGTTGGCCGCCCAATTAAATGGTATTGAACCCCAAGCTTTAAGTGAAGGGGAAGAGCTTACATCACCAGTAGAAACACCTGCGAATGTAGAAATTCCCCTTAATCAATCTGAACAGGTTGAAGCGGTAGAAGAAAGCGCATTTTCAAATTTGGATATGACCGTTACCAATCCCATCAAAAATTTTGATGATAAGGCATATCAACAAGATATGGATATCGCCAATGAGATTGATGAGATTATAAAAAGCGCCCCATCCTTATCACAATTTCCAAAAGATGATACATTACCCCCACAGGTGAAGAAAATTGAAACTGCGGCCTTTGAAGGTAAAGCGGAGGCACAACATGACATGGGTGCCATTTATACGGCAGGGCCGGGTGATATTACCCAAAATTTTGAAAAGGCAAATTTTTGGTTTTTACAAGCGGCACAAAAAGATGTCCCTAATGCCATCTATAATTTAGGTGTTCTTAATCATCAAGGGTTAGGGGTTGAGCAAAATTTAGATAAAGCTCTTTACTGGTATCGCGAGGCAGCAAAATTAAACCATGCCGAAGCACAATATAATTTAGGCATATCCCATATCGAAGGCATCGGAACAGATTATGATCCTGCCCTTGCGGCTGGTTTTTTTGAACGCGCGGCAAATAATGGTATTATTGAAGCGGCGTATAATTTGGGTCTTATCTATGAGAATGGATTACTGGGTAATGTAAAATTAGAGGAGGCGATGCTGTGGTATAATATATCCGCTACCCAAGGGAATTTAGAGGCACAAAAGGCGATGGAACAAATTGCCAATAAACTTCAAATCGGCACCGATGATATTGATAATTTTGTTGAACGTATGCAACAAATTAACCAGTCGGTAAAGGGGAAGCGGGCAGGTCCCAACATGAATAAAACCGCGCAGGTTAAGCTACAATCAAATAAAGCGATTACGGCGCAAATTCAGGAATATTTATCATTAGCAAACAAATATGATGGCCCATCAGATGGAATTAATGGGGCAAAAACAAAGGCGGCCATTCGCACCTATCAAGCCCAAAACAATATGAATGTTACGGGCGTCCCATCAAAAACCTTGTTAAACCATATGGTAAATAACACACTTGCCAATGTGCAATAATATTATGCGGTTGGGTTCAATATAACGGAATTAACCCACCATTGTGGGTTGTTATTTGATATCTCTTTTGCCGCATTATCTGCCGCATCTTTGGTTTTAAATAGACCAAAATAACAAGATCCACTTCCCGTCATACGCGAAAATATACAATCTTTTTGTTTTTCAAAAACAGTTAAAATATTTTGAATGTCGGCAATATTATTAATGGCCGCCGATGTTAAATCATTCTTTGTCGTTTTTAATCGGTGTAAAAAATCATCGTTCCAATCTTCCAAATTATATTCTAGAACTGAAGAAAATTTCTGACCATACGCCTCAAAAATATCTGCCGTTGAGCAATGTTTATTAGGATAAATCAAAACAGCGTAAAGATTATTTGGAATTGATACAGGATTGATAATTTCGCCAACACCAAAAACCAATGCCGTTTTTTGTATAAAGCATAAAGGAACATCTGCGCCCAATTCTAATAATATAGGATTTAAAATATCGGGTTTAATTTCAATACTCCAATATTTTAGCAAAGCATGAAGTATTGCCGCAGCATTGGATGACCCACCGCCTAAACCCGCACCCACAGGGATATTTTTTTCAATCAAAATTGATAGATTAATAGTATTATTTGTAATTTGTGCAAGGCGGCGCGCGGCACGCTCAACAATATTATTTTCAACAGGCGTAAAGTCTGCATAAGGGCCTGTAACCTGTAGTGAAAAAGCCTTAGCAGGGGTAAGTGTTATCCAGTCACCAAAATCTGCAAAAGTAACAAGCGATTGTAAAAGATGATACCCATCATCTCTTTTTCCAAGGATATGCAAAAATAAATTTATCTTCGCAGGAGAGAATTGCTTTATCATTCGTAAATTTTATAAATCAGAATTTGATTCTGAAATCTTATTAGGGGATTGGCTGGGTTGAATAGGCAATTCTGACAGCTCTTGTTCACTTTTGGGCAATCCGCTTGAAATCTTGTTTTTTAAAGATGTAGTTAACTCTAAATCAACATCTTCTTGATTGTTTAGCGCACGTTGCCATTGAAATTGAGCCTCGGTTTTACGGTCATTCCGCCAATAGGCATCGCCCAAATGGTCATTGACCGTTGTGTCGTAAGGCAACAATTCAACCGCACGTTCCAAATAGGTTACGGCATTTTTATAATTGCCTAATTTAAAATAAACCCACCCAAGGGAATCGGCAATGTATCCATCATCGGGTCGAAAGTTGTGTGCTTGTTTAATAAGTTCCAAGGATTGATCTAATTTAATATCACGATCGGCCCAGCTATATCCTAAATAATTAAGAAGATAAGGCTCATTAGGTCGAAACTCTAACGCTCGTAATAAATCTTCATCAGATTTTTTGAATTTGCCTAAACGCTCATAACTCATCCCACGTGCATATAAAATATACCAATATTTTTCAGGAAGGGGATCAAGCGTATCAAGGATTTTAGAATATGTTCTTACCGCCTCTTCATAATTTTCTTGATAACGATAAATATCGCCAATTTGATTCAAGGCATCAATATCTTGAGTGTTCTCATAAATTAGGTTTAAGGTTTTTATCGCCTGTTCATCCTTACCCATCTGATTGTAAAAATCAGCAATTTTACGTTGATTTAAAATAAAGTTGGGGGAGTTGGTGGGAATATTACCCAATTGTTTTATAGCATCATCAAACCGATTATTACGGGCGTAGATATCGCTAATCACCGCATGGGGCATCTCTAATTTTGGATTAAGGTATGATGCCATCTGTGCAAAAATATTGGCGACATCATCGCTCATCTCGCGCACCAAAATTTCGGCCATATCGGATAGGATAAGGGCTGCCCCTTGTTTTGGTGTTTCAATTTGGGGCAGGGTAAATAAACCAACAAGATCTTTATCATTTTCTAGGGCGGAGATTTTTTTATCAATAGCTTCACTTGAAAAATTACGCTCTTGCAATGTTTTTAAAAGTAAAAGAGAAACATCTTTTTGACCATAATGAAAAAAGATATCTGCAAATTTTTCTGCATCACGCGCATCTAATTCATCAGGGTTGAAGGCGCGAATAGCGTACTCCTCCACCGCCTGTTTTTGTCCTGTAAACAGACCCACCAATAATGCGTGATAGGCATATATGTTTGTCGCAGGCAGGTTTTCCGTTGTGATATTTTCATTTAAACTGCCATCGCGGTTAACACTATTCGCCCAAAGGGAGAGGATCGGCGTAATAAAGGTTGCAATAGAATTTTGATCCAGCGTGCTTAAGATTTTATCGGCTTCAATATATTGGGCATTGTTTAAATATCCAACGGCAATAAATAAGGTGGCAAAAATATTATTTTCGTCCAATTCATGAACATCATTTGCCAAACTTATGGCTTTTTTATATTCGCCCGCACCCATCGCCAAAATCATGGCATGGCTATATAAATCTTTGGAGGCACCACCTTTTTCTTCGTCTTCTTGGGGAAGGGGGGGCAGAACCTTACCAATAAATTTATTAGCAGATTGCCAATCCTTATTATTTTGGGCAAATTTTCCTGCTAAATAATTGCCTGATTTTGTATCACGAATATATTGTCCATTTTGGCGTAGCATGGCAATAAATTGGTCTGCCTTATCGCCATTATCTGTATGCATAAAATCATAAGAGGCCGCATTTTGATTGGGTTTAAAATACTTGGGAATAACCCATTCCGCCCCAAAATAACCACCCGCAAGGGCAATTAAACAAAGGGGTATTAATGTATTTTTATTAATGCCAGACATATTCTTCCTTACATATTACCGTAATTGGGGCCGCCGCCCCCTTGGGGTACGGTCCAAACAATATTTTGTGATGGGTCTTTGATATCGCATGTTTTGCAATGAATACAATTTTGCGCGTTGATTTGAAATTTCTTTTCGCCTTTTTCCTCAATAACTTCATAAACCGCCGCAGGGCAATATCGTTGCGCGGGTTCATCATATTTTGGCAAGTTTACATCAATGGGAATTGAAGGATCTTTTAATTTTAAATGGCTGGGTTGATCTTCGGCATGGTTGGTATTGGTCAATTGCACACTGGTCAATTTGTCAAAGGTCAGCACACCATCGGGTTTTGGATAATCAATGGGCTGGCAATCTTTTGCCTCCTTCAACTGTGCATGATCGGCATGGTTTTTTAAGGTGTAAGGCAGCATCCACCCGCCAATGGTTTGAAAGGCCGCATGCGCCATTCCTGCCCATAGACCCCAATGAAAACCAGGGCGAATATTACGGACCTTATGCAATTCTTTATACATCCATGATGATTTTATATTATCGGTATAGCTTTCACATTCCCAGCCATAGCCATCATTTTTTGTATCATTAAGGGATTGAAAAATTGATTCTGCCGCAATCATTCCTGATTTTATAGCGGTATGGTTGCCTTTAATCTTTGGCACATTCAAAAACCCTGCACTGTCGCCTGTTAATAACGCCCCCGCAACGGTTAGTTTGGGGAGGGATTGTACGCCCCCTTCAACCAAAGTTTTTGCCCCTGCGGATAAACGCTTTCCCCCTTTTAACAATGTGGCGATTTTGGGATGGGTTTTAAATTTCTGCATTTCCCAATAGGGAGAACGATAGGTGTTTTCGTAATCTAACCCTGTGACATACCCGATGGAGATTTGGTTGTCATTTTGGTGATAAATCCATGACCCTGCATAGGTGATATTATCTATCGGCCACCCCACACTATGGGTTATTTTACCCAACTCATGTTTCTCAGGCGCAATTTCCCACACCTCTTTTACGCCAAGGGCATAGGTTTGCGGGTCAGAATTTTCGCGTAGATTAAATTTATTGATCAATTCTTTGGTTAATGACCCATGGCATCCTTCGGCAAAAACAGATTGCCGTGCGTGAATCTCAACACCCGGTTCAAAAAGTTCTGTTTTCTCGCCTTCTTTACCAATGCCCATATCACCAGTGGCAACGCCAATAACGGCATCGTTGGCATCATAAAGGATTTCTGCGGCGGCAAATCCTGCAAATATTTCAACGCCCAATTCTTCGGCTTGACCCGCCATCCAACGCCCTAATTCACCAAGGCTAATGATATAATTGCCATGATTTTTCATTTGGGGTGGTGTGGGTAATTTGAACGCGCTTTTCTCGCTCATGAATAAAAATTCGTCTTTGCCTGCCTCACATTTAAGGGGGGCGCCACGCTCTTTCCAATCAGGCATAAGCTCGTTTAATGATTTGGGGTCTAATACTGCGCCAGAAAGCAAGTGCGCGCCCACTTCTGACCCTTTTTCAAGGATACAGACGGAGATGTCTTGATCGGCATCATCGGCCAATTGCTTTAAACGGATGGCGGTTGATAACCCCGCAGGGCCCGCGCCAATAATAACAACATCATATTCCATGGCTTCGCGGTCGTTGCGTATTGGGTCTGGCATTAAAAATCCTTAAATCTCAATTGGTTTATATTCCCTGCTTTACCTTTTGAAGGAATTTTCGTTTAATACGAATATTCTTTAAGTATAGAATGAGTATGAATATTGGTAAAGCATAACGTATAGGCAAAATATTGGAACAACAGAATAAAAAGCTAAGTGCAAAAAAACATGCCGCCATGCATGCGCTTCAATGGCATCTGGATCATGATATTGCCGATTGTTTAATGGAAGATTCCGTTGACCGCACAATCCCCCCTGATTTATCCCAGATCCAAGATAAAATTGAGCAGGTGAAACCAAAGATTGCTGCATTAAAAGATAATAAAGTCCCACCTATGATTGGCGCGGCAGAAGCCATCATTAAATCTAAAAAAATTGCAGCCGCCTGTAATAATTTGGAAGAGCTACAGCAGGCGATCGCTAATTTTAATGGTTTATCGGTTAAGAAAACCGCAACCAATATGGTGTTTGCCGATGGCAACCCTAATGCTAAAATTATGGTAATTGGGGAGGCGCCAGGTGCAGATGAAGATTCCCAAGGCAAACCCTTTGTCGGCGCAAGTGGTCAATTGCTTGATAAAATATTAGCGTGCATTGATTTGGATCGAAACAGCGAGGATTTAGACAAGGCGGTTTATATCTCAAATATTCTCAATTGGCGTCCCCCGGGCAACAGAACGCCCACCGCCCAAGAGATTGAGATATCCTTACCCTTTATACAACGTCATATTGCGTTGATTAATCCTGATTACCTCATTTTATGCGGTGCAGTCCCTGGAAAATCCCTATTGGGTGAAAAAACAAGCATTTCTAAATTACGCGGTAAATTTTATAATTATAAGAACGAAAATGATAAAATTAGCGATATACAATGCCTAGTGACCTATCACCCTGCGTATTTATTACGCACTCCTGCCCAAAAACGGGCGGTTTGGCAAGATATGTTAATGCTTCAAACAAAGCTTAAAGCCCTTAGTTAATTACATAATTCCTTTTATGCTGGACATTTGGAGAGTTTTTCGTTAGAAAACCCTTCATGTTAAAATTTGTGACGCGTAAAACACAGTTATTTCAAAAGAATAATTTGGGAAAACAGATAGGTGTTTGTTTTTTGCTTGTGGCGATACTGATCCCTGGGTTGGTATATGGTGCGATGTCATCACACGCGCATAAACAAATGGCAAAGGCCAAATTTAATTTAAGCGGTGCGCCTTATAAGATTTCTTTACACGTTCCCGTCCCACCGCAAAAACCAAATTTTGATATTACTGCCCAACCTTTTGAAGTGGCGATGGTCTTGCCCACCGATACACCACAACAAATTACAACCGCATTGTCTTTCAGCAAAAATGATAAAAAACAAGCGGCATTGGCATCCAAAATTTTTGCCCTGCAGGAGCAAGATGATTTTGTAAATGCCAATATAAAATTGCGTCAAATTAAAAACACTCAATTGCGCGGATATATTCTGGCCGATCGATATTTAAACTCTGATACTTATGTTTCAACCCCACTTGAATTATCGCAGTGGTTAAAATTTTATAATGATTATCCGCAGGCTCGTAAGATTTACAAGCTTGCTGTTCGTAAAGGGGCAAGTGCATCATCTCTTAAGAAACCAACAAAGTTAACACCCATCATGGGGAATTTGGCGACCAAGAATTATCATTCAAAACGCTACCAAAGTAAGAAGAATAGAAATCAGGCACAGACGCGCCAATATTTTGATTTAAAACATTCTGTTAAAATGATGGTACAGGTGGGCGAGCCAACAAATGCGTTAAACCTTATCAATGATGTGAATTCAACATCACTTATGGATGATGTGGAATATGATTTAATGCGCGCTGATATTGCTGCGGGTTATCTTTATGCCAATCGTTTAAATCACGCCATTCGTTTGGCCGATGCCTCCCTTAAACGATCAGGGGACAAGGTTCCTCAAGCCGCATGGGTAAAAGGGCTCGCCACATGGCAAACCAAAGATTATAAATCATCATACAAGGCATTCTTATTAGCGGCACAATCACCTTATTCTAACGGGTGGTTAAAATCCTCGGCATCATATTGGGCATCGCGGGCGGCCTTGCGATCGGGCAATAAAAAACAAGTCCGCAAATTGGTTGAGCAAGCGGCAGAATATCCCCACAGTTTTTATGGCGTTATAGCCAATTATGCCTTGGGTGAAAAAGACCCCTTTAATTGGGAAACGCCTGTTCTTAAATCCAAACATCTTGATTTAATTCGCGGTACAAAAATTGGCAGACGCGCCTTATTATTGATCGAGGCAGGGCGTATTGATTTGGCGCAAAAAGAATTAATTTATCTCAACATCTACAAAAAACCTTATTTAAAAGACGCGCTTATTGCCCTATCCCAAGAGTATAATTTGGCGGATTTATCGCTGCGTCTTGGTAATGCAATAAAGCCAACAAAGCATAATTTTTATGATGCCGCGCTTTATCCCGAAGTGTCGTGGATACCCCAAAATGGGTATAAGGTTGACCGCGCCTTAATCAATGCCATCATCAAACAAGAATCACGTTTCCAAGCGGGCGCAAAAAACCCAAGTGGCGCAACAGGATTAATGCAATTAATGCCGCGCACCGCCGATTATATTTTGACAAAAACCAATCACACCGACGCCAATGCGATTGATAAATTGCACCACCCCGAAATTAATTTGGAATTTGGGCAGACTTATCTGCATTACTTGCTTAATCATAAATCGGTAGGGCAAGATTTATTTTCGATGGCGATGGCCTATAATGCAGGGCCGGGAAATTTATCAAAGTGGAAGCGTGAGCGTGAGCATATGACAGACCCGCTTTTATTTATTGAAACAATTCCTTTCCATGAAACACGCGCCTTTGTTGACCGTGTGATGGCCAATTATTGGATATATAGGATACGCTATAACCAAAAAACCCCGTCCCTTCATGATGTCGCCGAAGGCCGTTGGGCACGATATATCGCTCAAGATTTTGATATTGTAGAATTGGCCTTAAGGTGATTTACATAAACCTTGACTTTGCTTGCATAATCTGCTTTTTATATTGTTAAATTAGGATCTGGCATGAAGGCGATAGAAACTGAATTAACAAATGGGATAAGAGTTGTTTATCTTCATTTACCAAAATCACCAAATAGTAAGCTTTGCGTATCTTTTCCAGTTGGCTCTAGACAAGATCCTGATGGTAAAGAAGGATTGGCGCACATATTGGAGCATACAGTATTTTGCGGAACGAAAGAGTCATCCGAATTTGAACTTACATCAGCATATCACGCTTTGGGCTCAAACAAAGAAGCCTACACAACCTTAGATGAAACCCAATTTTTAATTCAATCGCATGCATTTGATCCTGAAAATATTTTGAAAATGTGTGATATTATGCGCCAAATTTTAACCGAACCTGTGTTTGACGCACAGCGGTTAGAAATAGAAAAAAAGTTATTATAAATGAGCGCGCTGAAGCTTTAGACAACCCTGATTATCAACCCAAAAAAGATATTTTTGATTCTATTAAAGTTGATAGAAAGCAGGTTGTAGATATTTTGGGAACGCCACAATCAATAGCGTCTGTGACATCAGATGATTTGAAAAGATTTATGCATGCCAATTATGATGCTAGCAGTGCAACCCTTTATGTTGTTACACCTCATTCTTTGGAGGATACCTTGGTAGCATTGGAGGCAACATTAACTTCAATTCCCAATTTGGGTAAACCAAAACCATCTATCCCGCCATTGACCACACAATATTCAGATTTAAGAGTGCAAAGTGCATGGTTAAATCAAAATCAAATCGCTATTATTTTTGCCCCTGCAATGCCGCAAACATTATATGAGGCCATGGTAAATTATACTGCAATAAATGCATTATCAGCAACCTTAGTCGATTCTTTAAGAATGCAATATGGATGTTTTTATAATGCAGAATTTTCCAATTGGTCGGATGAAGGAAATATTGATTTTCGTTCCTTAACAATTCAGAGCATTCCAGAAGATTCAAAAGTCGCTTTAGATGGTTTGGTAGATTTTTATAATGATATTGATGCTCATATAGATGATGGTGTAATTGCATCTATTTTACAGCAAGATAGAGAAACCTTCTCTCGACCTGAGCGATTTGATGCAGGAATATATGAATTAATGAAGGCCTTACATGAAAATCAAGGTGTATTGGTCGATAATGAAGAGATTTTTAAAAGTAATAGGTAATATTAATTATGATGATATACGTAAACGCGCGCAGGAAATTTTATCATCAATTACTGGTCTATGTGTTCAAGGACCAGATCCAGAAATTGTTCCACCTCTTAAAAACATTTTAAGGGATATGGGTGTTGATAGGGAAAGTAAAATTTTAAGAGCCGTTGATGCTTTCCCTACATTAAATAACCAATAAATTAACAACTTAAATCTTGCCTTTTATGCTGGTTCTCGCATTATAGATGATTGATTTAAAACAACATCTGGACTGGCTATGAAAACCGTTAATGACATCCGTAATGAATTTACAGGCTTTTTTGAAAAAAACGGCCATAGCCACGTAAGCTCATCGCCTCTTGTTCCGCAAAATGACCCCACATTGATGTTTGTTAATTCGGGCATGGTGCAATTTAAAAATGTTTTTACAGGCGCAGAAAACCGCGATTATACCCGTGCCACCACATCACAAAAATGTGTGCGGGCAGGGGGCAAGCATAATGATTTGGACAATGTTGGCTACACCGCACGTCACCATACATTTTTTGAAATGCTGGGCAATTTTTCATTTGGCGATTATTTTAAAGAAGAAGCGATATCTTATGCGTGGGAGTTAATCTCCAAAAATTTCCAAATGCCACAGGACAAATTGCTCATCACTGTTCATTCCACAGATGAGGAAGCCGCAGGGTTATGGAAGAAAATTGCTGGTTTTTCAGATGACCGTATTATCCGCATTCCCACCGACGATAATTTTTGGCAAATGGGCGATACTGGCCCGTGTGGTCCATGTTCCGAGATTTTTTATGATCAGGGCGAACAATTACAAGGCGGCCCACCAGGGTCTCCCGATGAAGATGGTGACCGTTTCTTAGAATTTTGGAATCTTGTTTTCATGCAGTATGAACAAGAACCAGATGAAGATGGCAAACCCATAAGACGCCCGCTCCCCAAACCATCTATTGATACAGGAATGGGGCTTGGAACGTATGGCGGCATTAATGCAAGGGGAAACCAGCAATTATGATATCGATCTGTTCCGCTCCATCATTGATAATGTTGCCGACCTAACAGGTGTAGCGGCAGATGGCGACCATGCCGCAAGCCATCGCGTGATTGCCGATCATTTACGCTGTGCATCGTTTCTTATGGCTGATGGCGTGATGCCGTCGAATGAAGGGCGGGGCTATGTTCTACGCCGTATTATGCGCCGCGGTATGCGTCATGCGCATTTATTGGGCGCGAAAGATCCGCTTATGTATCGCTTATTGCCGACATTGGTTTCGATGATGGGCGAGGCCTATCCTGAATTAAAACGGGCGGAATCTCTTATCTCAGAAACGTTGAAAAATGAGGAAACGCGATTTAAACAAACATTGGATCGCGGCTTTAAAATGTTTGAAGAAGAATCGGGCAATGTGACAAATAATACCTTATCGGGTGATGTCGCTTTTAAACTTTATGACACCTATGGCTTTCCTGTTGATTTAACCGCCGATGCGTTGAAAGCAAAAAATATCACGGTTGATATGGATGGGTTTGAATCCGCCATGGATGCGCAAAAGAAAATGGCCCGCGCCGCATGGTCAGGATCAGGCGATACAGGCACGGATAAGCTTTGGTTTGATTTGTTCGACAAACACGGTGCAACAGAATTTTTAGGATATGACACCGAAAACGCCGAAGGAAAAATTTTAGCTTTGGTCAAAGATGGCAAGCACGTTGAAACGCTTAAAAAAGGTGATGAAGGATTTGTAATCACAAATCAAACTCCATTTTATGGTGAGTCTGGTGGGCAGGTTGGCGATAGTGGCACATTGAAATCCGAAACAGCCAAGGCAGTTATTACGGATACTAAAAAGCCTGTCCCGTCATTTTTTGCCCATATGGTGAAAGTCGAGACGGGCACATTAAATACCGACGATGCGGTTGCCTTACAAGTTGATCATACACGCCGTACGGCTATTCGATCTAACCATTCGGCAACCCATTTATTGCACGAAGCATTACGCCACATATTGGGTGATCATGTATCACAAAAGGGATCATTACAAGATGCGGAGCGTACGCGATTTGATATCTCACAACCAATGGCGGTTTCAAATGATGACTTGAAAAAGGTTGAAGCGATTGTTAACAACGAAATTCGTGCCAACAGCGAGGTAAACACCCGCGTGATGCCCATTGACGATGCCATGGAAAGTGGCGCAATGGCATTATTTGGTGAAAAATACGATGATGAAGTGCGCGTTGTATCCATGGGAACGCAAGCGATAGGGGAGAATAAACCCTATTCAGTCGAGCTTTGTGGGGGAACCCATGTTAAACGTACGGGCGATATTGGCTTATTTAAAATCATCAGCGAAAGCGCGGTATCCTCAGGCGTACGCCGTATTGAAGCGTTAACAGGCTCAAATGCGCTGGCCTATTTGGAAGAACAAGAGGCGCGACTTAATGAAGCGGCACGCATTTTAAAATCAAGCCCTGCCGAGGTGGCAGAGCGTGTGCAAACATTGGCGAGTGAGAAGAAGAAATTGGAACAAGAAGTTTCAAATTTACGCAAAGAAATTGCCATGGGTGGCGGTGGTGAAGCGCAAGGGTCACCCGCCGATGATATCAAGACCGTTAATAATATTCAATATTTGGCAAAAACATTTACCGATTTTCCTGCCAAAGATTTAAAATCAATGGCTGATAGTTTAAAGAAAAAAATCGGGACAGGCGTCATCGTTTTAATCTCAACCCAAGAGGGCAAAGCATCTATTGTTGTTGGTGTCACAAATGATTTAACAGACAAAATTAATGCCGTTGATTTGGTGCGTATTGGCGCAGAAGCGTTAGGCGGCAAAGGCGGCGGCGGACGCCCCGACATGGCCCAAGCCGGCGGCCCAAATGGAAATGCTACAAATGATGCCATCAATGCGATTGAAGGTAAGTTGGGTTAGATCAAAATCTACAAACTTTTATTGCTCTATATACTGCTGATTTTACGCCGTGCAAGGCGCCATCACATTTGTCATGCAACTCTTGGATGCTATCGGATAACGTATAACCAGATTCTGAGTTTATTAATCTATTCAGACCAGCGCTGGAAGCTGCAATATCATGAATATCTTTTCTAGCTTCTCGCGCTAGCGATTCTGATTTGCAAATCCTAGGTCCAGCAACATTTTGATAAAGACCTTTTAATCCACTTGTCACAACCCTTAATTGTCTTTCAACAGATCTTAATGTTGCAGTAGCTGAATTCGCTTTTTCCATACCCGCATGTTCTATAAGTACTTCAGCAACAATTGGATTTTCTGAAACATTTTTATCTTCAACTACGACATGCGCCTTAAAAGAACGAAAGCCTGTTTCAGGTTCAGGGAATGCAAATTGATCTTTATATCCTCGTGTTATGGGGGATAATTTTATGGCTTCTTTAATGGCCTCTAAATCATCAACGCTTTGGGATCCATTGTTGGGTACAACGATTTTTACGCGCAAGTAATCGCGTATTCTTTCAGGTGACCCTAAAACAGTGCCATCAACTAATTTTCTATCAGCAGAGGATTGAGACTTTATACAAGCTTTACCAGCTTTAACTTGAACGCCTAAACGAGCGACTAAATTATCTACGGTATTTTGAAATGTTGGTAGTAACTGTTCAGATAATTGAATATAATCAGAAGTCCTATCAAGTTTTACAACTTGAGGAAGACTCCAATTATTTTGCCCTGTTGCTCCAGAAGCTTTATTCAAAACTTTAGAAAGTGTACTCATAAAAATTCACGTCTCTTATTTAAAAAAAGCATATCAATAATATACTGCAAATCAAGTTAATAATATCAATATCCAGAAACTATACTATAAAATTATGTAAATATCAATATATTTTAGCTTGTTCTTCTCTATAGGGCTGATATAAAGCGGGCATATTTGAAAATTAAAAAAAAGAGGATTATCATGACACAACAAACTTTTTCAATTTTAAAGCCAGATGCCACGCGCCGTAATTTAACAGGGGCAATTAATCAAAAATTTGAAGAAAATGGTTTACGCATTGTTGCACAAAAACGCATTCACATGACAAAAGACCAAGCCGAAGGATTTTACGCTGTTCATAAAGAACGCCCTTTCTTTGGTGAATTGGTTGAATTTATGATTTCTGAACCTGTTGTTGTTCAAGTTTTAGAAGGCGAGAATGCCGTTGCAAAAAACCGCGAAATCATGGGCGCAACAAACCCAGAAGAAGCAGACGCAGGAACAATTCGCAAAGAATATGCATTAAGTATTGGTGAAAATTCTGTTCACGGCTCTGACTCAGAAGAGAATGCAGCCATCGAAATCGAATATTTTTTCAAGCCAGAAGAAATTGTTGGCTAAAAACTAAATAACTTTAAAAGTTATTTTTTAACCAAGTTTGGAGAGCCTTCGCGGCTCTCTTTTCTTTTTCTTCTAGGGCATTTAAGTCGTTCTCAAGTGTCGTGACATCGTCATTTTTTATATTACGCTCAATCACATGGGCAAACTGGCTGAGGTCTGTAAGACCAAAATTGCCGGTCATTCCGCGTAATTCATGGCATCGATCCATAATTTTTTGAAAATCTTTATCTTCAAAATGTTTTCGAATGCTATGCACAATTTCGTTTGATTTAATAATAACATCATTCAACATATCCTCAATATCGCTTCGTTTTAAATGTGATTTTAACATATCTAAAACTTCGGTATTGATATCAGAAGGGTCAAGTATTTCTTTTGTTTCATTAGTTTCTTCTTGCCCATTAAAGGTATTTTCCTTCGTTACAGGGGGCGTATCTTTTTTATAATCTTTATTTACAAACTGTATCAATTTTTCTGGGTTAATTGGCTTTTCCAATACATCGTTCATTTGTGATTGTTTATACTGTTCAATATCGTTTGGCATTAAATTACCCGTTAGCGCAATAATAGGCGTGAGATTATTTAAATTGTTATTATCTTCACGAATTTTTACAGAGGCCTCATCCCCCTTCATATTGGGAAGTTCAATATCCATCAAAATTAAATCAAATTTTTCATTTTTTGTGATTTCTATTGCTTTTTCGGCGCTGCTGACGGAGATAATTTTATGCGGTAATTTTGCAAGTAAGCCACGAACAACATTCACATTAATTTCATTGTCATCAACAATCAAAATTTTCTTTTGAATGATCGTATCAATTTTATCATCTAGATTTTTAATTTTTTTAGATATTGCCTGATCAGAGTTAGCAATAGGCATTTTTAGAATAAAGAAAAATGTACTGCCTTCGCCTTCATTACTATTGATATTAATCTCACTACCCATGGCTTGGACAAGTCCCTTACTAATGGCAAGACCAAGCCCTGTTCCACCAAACTTACGTGAAATTGAATTATTCGCTTGCGAAAACGGCCTAAAGAGGTTTTCTTGAACATCCTTAGAAATACCGATACCGCTATCAATAATACTAAAATAAATTTCGCAAGTTTCATTATCGCTTTGATCTTCGTTTTCTATTCTCTCCACGCTTATGGTGACATATCCTTTTTCGGTAAATTTTACAGCATTTCCTGTTAAATTGAGTAGCACTTGACGCAAGCGTGTGGGATCACCTTTTACAAATTGAGGAAGATCGTCACCCAATTTTATACGCATTTCAATGTTCTTTTGAATGGCATGACCGTTCATTAAAGTTGCAACACCATTTAAAACACGATGAAGGTCAAAAGTAATTGTTTCAAAAGTCATCTTCCCTTGTTCAATTTTTTCAAAATCTAAAATATCATTGAGTAAAGCGAGCATGGCATCACTAGAATCTTGTATTGTTTGGGCATATGTTTTTTGGTCTTTTGAAAGATTACTTTCCATCAAAAGGCGCACCATGCCCATAATGCCCGTCATCGGCGTTCGTATCTCATGGGTTACAACCGCTAGAAATGCAGATTTTGCCTGATTGGCTTGGTCGGCAATATCTTTGGCTTTTCGCATTTCATCGGTACGTTTTGCCTCTCTTTTTTTCAAGCTTTCAAGAACTTTTCTCTCTTGCTCTATAACTCGAAGCAATCTTTCTTGCTCCTTACTTTCGCGTGATTCACGAAGGCGAGTAACAGAATCTGTTTCATTAATTTGCATATATTTAGATAAAACAACTTCTTGGCTTTGCTTTAATATTTTTTCTTTTATTGCAATAATAAAGAAAAATGCCTGTGGAATAATCGCATACCAAAATGCATTTAAGGCGGTTGAAATTGGCTGTACTACATTAAGGAATGGGAGGGTAGAAATTATAAATCCAAATAAAATAATCAGCCAGCCATAAAGGAGTGAATTTTTTCTATCTTCATAATTTTGTAAAAAATATATTGTTACAATTATATTGGTAATAAAAATGATAATTAAAGGGAAATATATAAAAATTGATTTAAATAATAAAATATTGTCAATAAAATACAAACCAGTTAAAGCGCTGATGAACCCAAAAAAAGCAACCATTGTTATTGATAAATGAATAAGTTTGTTGTTGTCGCGGCTTATACCCCAAAAAAACTTGGTCATAAATAATGTTGTAAAGGCAACGGCAAAATAAAGAAGCACCATCATCTGCCCTGTAAAATAATTATCTAATGATAAAAAATTATTTTGTATAGATAAGATCAGACTTAATAAAATGTAATAAACACTAAAATATAAATACCCAGATTCTGATTGAACATATGCAACAGCGGCAAAGAAAAAGGTTAGCCCTATTAAAATAAGAAGCATAAAAATGATTAATGCATAATTATTTTTTGTATTTATATTATCAAGTTCAATCATTTTAAATGGAACCATCAAAGGTAAAGACCCGCTAGATTTTAGTTGAATTAAAACTTTTGCTTTGCCTGCTTTGTTAATGGAAAGTGGAAATACACCATTTGAAATGATAGAATTCGATTTAACAAATTGACTCGAATTTTCTTGTTTTACAAAAATATTTAATTGGTCAAACAAACCAAATCGCCCTTCGGTTGTCGTGCCTAAATTAATTGCCCATCTTGTTTTTGTTGATTTATTTTGAACATCAAATCCTAACCAAGTTGCATCCTTACTAAATGGTAGTTTAATAATTTTATAAGGTGTTTCATTTTTTATTATGGGGGTTTTGGGGGCATTCAATATGGTATAAATATCGGAATCTTCTTGCGTTTGATATTCATAAAGATAAGGGGATAGATAATGCTCACTATAATCATCAGTTAATATTAAAAATCGGTTATTGGGCATATTCTGCGCATTGGCCAAAGTGCTATCGAAACCATTTATATAAATAAATGATAAAATAATCGTAAAAACGAAAAAGAGAGCTTGAATTTTCATGGTGATAAAATCTTGAAATTGGCCATAAACCGAATATGTATTATGCCATCTAATGACCTAAAAACAAAGTGTCGATTGACCACAAATATCACGCAATGATTAAAATTGGTTTAATTTACCAAAAAAAGAGCCAAAAGCACCAAAGTTACAATGGTTGCAACAATGCCCCATTTTGAAAAACTTAAAAACTTATGATAAAGACTTTGAGCATTTTGAAGCTCTTCTTTGCTATATTCTGGTTTTGTTGTTTTTGCCATTATAACCATTCACTTTCTGTATTTTTAATATCAACCTGATTGGGATTATGGGATGTAATATACCCAATTTTTGATACATTCTCACCTTGTTTTTTTAACAGGTCAATAAGAGTGTCCGCATCATCCTTATCGCAAATCAATGTCATGCCCACCCCACAATTTAGCGTCAACGCCATATCATGGTCAGATAAATTACCCGCATCCTTTAACCATTTGAATAAGGGGGGTAAGTCCCAATTGTTTGCATCTAGCGTTACACCCAAATGTTTGGGCACGATACGTGGAATATTTTCAAGCAATCCGCCACCTGTAATATTGGCCATACCCTTGATAATAGGCGCATTTTCTTCTTCACTTTTAATCACGGATAAGAGTGATTTGATATATAATTTTGTGGGTACAAGAACGGCCTCACCCAATGTTTTATGCTCGCTATCAAACGGGGGCGGGGTGGTATAATCATATCCTTGGGTTGTATCAATAATTTTACGTACCAATGAAAAACCATTTGAATGAAGACCGCTTGAGCCAAGGGATAAAACCACATCGCCTTCTTGAATAGTCTCACCTGTTATGTTTTGGTTACGTTCCACCGCGCCTACGGCAAATCCTGCCAAATCATAATCACCATCATCATACATGCCGGGCATTTCTGCGGTTTCACCACCGATAAGCGCGCAACCCGTTTCTTCGCATCCTTTTGCAATGCCTGTTATTACCGCCTCGGCATGGTCAACATCCAATTTGCCACACGCAAAATAATCAAGGAAGAATAGGGGTTCTGCCCCTTGTACAACCAAATCATTGACACACATGGCAACCAAATCGATACCGACCGTATCGTGTTTGCCCATATCAATCGCAACTTTAAGTTTTGTGCCAACCCCATCGGTGGCAGAAACCAAAATAGGGTCATTATATCCTGCCGCTTTGGGATCAAACAATGCGCCAAATCCACCAATATTGCTCATCATTCCGCTGCGATGGGTCTTTTTAATGGCGGGTTTAATACGCTCCACCAATGTGTTTCCCGCTTCAATATCGACGCCTGCATCTTTATATGCATTTTGGTTGGCATTATCTGGCATTGTAATTATTCCTTAAATTCTATATAAAAAAGTCACTTTTCAGCAATATAGTAAATTTTTATGGGATACAAACCCCCCATCAGATTAATATAGGGAAATACACTATGATTACTCGTGACAGTCATTTTTATAAGCATTTGATCCACACTCGTACAGTCTTTTATGGGGTTGTTCTATCGTTATTTATTATACCATCATTCTTTACGCATCACGCGCAGGCGCAAAAACCATCATATACCGTTGATAATGTACGTGTTGATGTTACCGCCGATAACGCCGTACAGGCACGTGAGCAAGCATTTGAAGCCGCTCAAATAAAGGCCTACGAAATGTTATCTAAACGATTTTTAAGTGGAGAAGAGCGTCAGGGGTTTGAAACACCCTCTTTGTCTAAAATCTCAAGCCTTGTGCAGAATTTTCAAGTCACGGACGAGAAATTATCCGCCACAAGATATAGTGGCACCTACGAAATCTCATTTCGCCCGCATTCTATTGGGGGCAAACAACAGGCCGCACAAACGCCATCGGGCAATATCCTACAATCAAACATGAATTCCACCGCCCGATCAGGGGCAAAAGTTTTGGTGATACCTGTTATTCAAAAAGATGGGCGCAATTTTATTTGGGCCAATGGACCCTATCGGGAGGCTTGGAAAACCCTTGCAACCCAAACCAATGTGATTATTCCCATGGGTGATGCCCAAGATCGCACCGCCATTCGTGATGATGAGGCGTTATCGTATGACTATAATCGCCTCAATACCCTTATTCGTCGTTATAATGCCGATCAAACATTTATTGCCGTGACCAACCCGCAATCCACATCAAATGGTGCGCCTGCCGCGACCGTAAAATTATATGAGGCAAAATCAGGTGGGCCATTATTCTTAAATGAGATGACTATGCCAATTTATGCGGGTGAAATGCCAGATGAATTATTTTCACGTGTGGCCAAACAATCCAAAGTTGCGATTGATACAAAAACGGTCAGAAAACCCGCACCAACGCAAATTGCGGCAGCGCCAGTATTGTTGGGCGCGGCGGGAAGCATGTCCGCACAATTAAGTTTTTCATCTATGCGCGATTGGGTCGCCATCAAACGCAATATTGAAAAAACCCAAGGCATCACATCTTTAACGATAAAATCCATGACCGCACAAAGTGCGATTGTCGATATCTCTTATCGCGGTGATTTACCAATGTTGGCGCAAAATCTACGCCAACAACAATTGATGCTACAATCCCCCATTCGTGGTAATGGTCAATATGGTTCATCCCCCATTTATCAGATTACAAAAGTACAATAGGAGGATATATAATGGCTGTTTCTGCAAAAACTTATTTTATCTTTTGGTGCGGTGCCATTGCACTGTTTTTGGGATTTGTCTGGCTGTTCAATGATATTTTGACCCCCTTTGTTTTGGGCATCGTTATCGCCTATCTTTTGAACCCCCTTATCAAACGCTTTTCAAAAAAGGGGATTAAACGTACCACGGGCGCGGCACTGGTTACTTTCTTATTTTACAGCTTGCTGGTCGCCATTATTGTCTTTATCGCCCCTATTGTTGCCAAAGAAAGCACAGATTTAATTGATAAATTCCCCGAATATTTGGATAGGTTTTTTGTCCTTATTGAACCCTATACTTTGTGGATCCAAGAAAATATTGGGGCACAATATATTACCGATGCCAAACAATTTGTAAAAGAAAACGCAGGAAAAATCTTAAGCGTTTCTGGCGGTCTTGCAGGCGGCATTGCCGCAGGCGGGCAGGCAGTTATTGGTATGGCCACAATTTTAATTTTAACCCCATTGGTGTCATTTTTTATGATGCGCGAATGGCCCGCAATCACCGATTGGGTGGAAGACTTAATCCCAAGGCAGCATGAAACAATGATACAAGATATAATAGAACAAATTGATGAAAAACTTTCTGGCTTTATCCGTGGACAATTAACGGTCGCCTTCTTGCTTGGGATTATTTATGCCATTGCCCTGTCAATTGCAGGGTTAAACTATGGTTTTCTCATCGGGATAACCGCAGGGGTGCTTTCTATCATTCCGCTTGTTGGCTCAACCGTTGGATTATTAATCAGTGTCGCTGTCGCATGGTTTCAGGCGGGTGAGATTAGCTATGTTGCCATTATCGCGGCCATTTTTATTGTCGGTCAAATTGTCGAAGGCAATATCCTATCCCCCAAATTATTGGGCGATAGTGTCGGACTTCACCCCCTTTGGATTTTATTTGCCTTAATGGCAGGGGGCGCATTATTTGGCATTTTGGGTATGTTGCTGGCGGTTCCTGTTGCGGCCGTGGTTGGTGTGATTGGTGGCTTTGCCATTCAACAATATAAACGCACTTCATTATATCAACGCAATCAGATCTCTGATAAAAAAGTTGTCGAAAAAGATATATCAAAAGAAGACAAGCCAAAAGAAAACTCAATTGATGTGTAAAGGGCAGGGGTATTTATTACAATGACCACTGCAATACATGAACAACTCCCGCTTGATTTAGGGCATCGCAATGCGCTGGGGCGTGATGATTTTTTAATCACCGACAGCAACCGTGATGCCGTGGCATGGGTTGATTTGTGGCCTGAATGGCCTGCGCCTTGTCTTGTTCTTTATGGCCCCATCGCCAGTGGGAAGACACATTTGGGCGCGGTTTGGGCGGAACGCTCCTCAGCGGTTTGTATCAAGGCGTCATCGGTTCAGTTTGAAACAGCACGCGAAATTGCCAATCTTTCCCAAAATATAATTATTGAAGATGCCGATGGATTATTTGGCAACCGTCAAACAGAAACGGGTTTATTCCATCTTTATAATATTTTTAAGGAAGAAAATAAAACCTTCCTTATCACCATGACCAACCCCCCCATTCGGCAAGGTTTTGAAGTTAAAGATTTAGCCTCACGCCTTCGTGCCGCGCCCAGTGTCGCAATTCGTGAACCTGATGAGGATTTACTGTGCGCGATTTTGGTAAAAAGTTTTAATGACCGACAAATTGTTTTGGGCGCCGATGTTCTACAATATATTTTGCCGCGGATTGAACGCTCCTTTGAATCGGTGCGTAATTTGGTGGATTTAATTGATCAACAGGCAATGATTGAAAAACGCAATATCACCATTCCTTTTATTCGCGATATTCTTAACCGCCAGACTGAGGATTGATTTCAAACCTTTATAAAATCAACCAATCTATTCTTCTTTTTCTCAATCAATGCCCAATCATCAATCGGGCATTCAAAAATAGATAAACTGCATGGCGGATATAAAGATGACACCATGTCATGCTTGCTTGAATTTTCAGGCTCCATCAAATCATACGCAGTTAGATGAATGCCTGGATTATGCGCTACAATCAAAAGACTTTGTGCGTTGATGCGGCCAATTTCTTCAAAAATTGTTTGTGCCTCGGCATTATACAAATCATGGGTAAATTTAATCTTATTTGGCGTTGTCCCAACTTCAATAATGGTTTCCAGTGTTTCACGCGTTCGCACCGCGCTGGAGCTGAGTGCCATATCTATATCGGAAAAATATTTTGCAATTTCTTTGGCTTGGGCATATCCGTGTTCGGTCAATGGTCGGTCAAAATCTTTTTGATTAAACCCCATATCGGATTGCGCATGACGTAAAAGGTAGAGCGTTTTCATATCAATTTTTTACCGATTCTTCTTACACATTAAATTTATAAATTTTATTATCTTTTAACCCCAACGATATTTCACCATTTTTTAAGGCAATTGCATCACTTCCAAACACCTCAAATCGCCACCCTTTCATGGAATTTACATCATCAAAATCATCAAGGGCGATTTTTTCCAAATCTTGATTATTCGCGACCAACTTAGACGCCACATTATTTTGCGAACAATTAATCTTTAATAAAAGTTTCAACATTTCTAATGTTGGGCTTAATTCGCTTGGCAGGGGTTTGTTTCGCTGTACCGTCGGCCATTTTTCTTTTGGGCTGTTTAATGCTTGTTGTATTAAATCAAAAATAATGGGCGCGTGTTTGCCTTTTATAATATTGGCAGGGACACCGCGAATACGGCTCATCGCGTCTTTTGTTTTGGGCATATAAAGTGCGATGTTCGCCAAAACATCATCTTTAATAATATGCCCACGGGGTAGGTTTTTTGATATGGCAAGCGTTTCCCGCCACTCGGCCAAATTTCTTAAAACGGCCAAAACTTGGGGTTTATCAGATCGAATTTTTACCCGCATCCATGCATCACTGGGACGCATGATATAGGTCTCGGGATTGGTTAAAATATCCATTTCTTGTTCAACCCAATGAATACGGTTTTGCTTTTTTAATCGCGCGGTAAGGGTTTCGTAAACATCACGCAAATGCGTGACATCCCCCAAGGCATAAGTGAGCTGCTTTTCCGATAAAGGGCGGCGCGACCAATCGGTAAATTGGGCGTTTTTGGCAATTTGTTGCCCTGTTATATCGCCGACCAATCGGGCATAGGCGATTGAATCACCGTATCCGCAAACCATTGCGGCCACTTGCGTATCAAAAATGGGAGACGGGATTTTGCCTTTTTCTTGAAAAAAAATCTCTAAATCTTGGCGGGCGGCATGAAAAACCTTTAAAACATTTTGATTTTGCATCAAATCAAAAAAGGGCGTCCAATCCAAATCCGTCGCAATCGGGTCAAGGGCAACGGGGTCAACGCCCTGCGCCGCCAATTGCACAAGACAAAGTTTGGAATAATAAGTCTTATCACGCAAAAATTCCGTATCAATCGTCAAATACGGTTTGCTGGAAAGTGTGTCACAAATATTATTCAGTTGTTCTTGCGTTTGTATAATCATAGACTTTGTTTATACAAATGATTAAATCATTACAAAAGAATTTATTTATAAATTATGAAAAATTACTATTCTAAGGTTAAAAACGATGTTTAGATTAACATGGGCAGTGGCAGCGATTGGAATGTCCAGTGCGGTGGCATTGGCAGACCCCTTTGATTTATATGAAATTTACGAAGAAACACAAAATTATAATGGCCAAGCCTTCCAAACCTCTTTGGAATGTATTGATAAAACAATTGTAAATTTTTTAGCCTCAGAAGAAACCACGCTAGAGCCGAATGAAAGCTGGGTTAAAGGAATATCAGCGCAGTATGACACCATCGTACATTTTTCGGGCGCACATACCGAAAGTGAAATGGTCACGATAGATTGGATGGAGGTTCTAAAACGCGAAGATCATCCCCAAAAAGGTTCAATTTTCCAAAGCTCATCCCATATAAATTTTGATACATCATCCCTCA
Organism: uncultured Alphaproteobacteria bacterium; assembly: GCA_963803555.1. Lineage (GTDB taxonomy): Bacteria > Pseudomonadota > Alphaproteobacteria > Micavibrionales > Micavibrionaceae. The sequence continues at coordinate 930,475 of CAWDMZ010000001.1, forward strand.
TGCGAGCCGATCATGCGGCACAACCATTCCAAACAAACGCCTATAATGGAGGGCATGAGATTGAGGGATCAAAAAATGCAAAAATGTTAGATAGAATGCTTCGCGACTGTCCTATCCCTAACACAATGGCACTATCTTAAATTAACCCTTTCCAAAAAGGGGCAAAATCCGCTATAAATTTGCTATATTTTAAGCATTTTAGAGAGATTTTATGACCCATCCATTCCGCACCCATAATTGTTCCGAACTTCGCGCCGACCATATTGGCCAAACCGTAAAACTTTCGGGGTGGATTCACCGTATCCGTGACCATGGCGGGGTTTTGTTTATTGATTTGCGTGACACCTATGGCTTAACCCAATGCGTCATTGATGAAGGCTCCCCCTTATTGGCGGAAATTGAGAAATTTCGCGTTGAATCAGTGATTACCGTAACGGGTGAAGTGCGTGGCCGCCCCGGTGAAACCCAAAATAATAATATGCCCACAGGCGCGATTGAGCTTTATATCTCAGAAGTTGAACTTCAAGGCGCGGCAGATGTTATCCCCTTCCAAGTGGCCGAAGATGATGGCGCGGGCGAGGATATCCGCCTTAAATACCGCTACCTCGACCTCCGTCGTGAAAAGATGCAAAAAAACATCCGCCTGCGTAATAAAGTGATCTTCAGCTTGCGCGAACGGATGCACGCCCAAAATTTTCAAGAATTCCAAACCCCAATTTTAACAGCCAGCAGCCCAGAAGGGGCGCGGGATTATCTTGTCCCCTCACGCTTGCACCCGGGTAAATTCTACGCCCTGCCACAGGCGCCACAACAATTCAAACAACTGCTGATGGTGTCTGGCTTTGATAAATATTTCCAAATCGCGCCTTGTTTCCGCGATGAAGATGGCCGTGCCGACCGCTTGGCCGAATTTTATCAACTGGATATGGAGCTTTCATTCGTCACGCAGGAAGAGATTTTTACCCTTGTGGAATCTGTTGTCGGTGGCATTTTTGAAGAATTTAACGACTTTACAGGGACGGCGCACACCGTATCGTCCGCGCCCTTCCAACATATTAAATACAAAGACTCCATGCTCAAATATGGCTCTGACAAGCCTGATTTGCGTAACCCATTGGAAATTGTTGATGTTACCGAAGTATTCGCCCGCGATGATGTTGAATTTAAAGCGTTCAAAGGCACAATTGAAAAAGGCGGCGTTGTCCGCGCGATTAAAGCCCCTAGCGTTGCCGACCAACCACGAAGCTTTTTTGACAAGCTTAATGGCTGGGCACAAAACGAAGGCGCACCGGGTTTAGGATATGTCATGTTCAAAGATGGCGCAGGCGCAGGGCCAATTGCCAAATTTATCCCCGAATTGGCACAGCAGAAATTGCGCGATTTATGCGATGCAAAAGATGGCGATGCCATATTCTTTGTCTGTAACAACGAAAAACCAGCCGCCAGTTTTGCAGGGCGCGCCCGCGATGCCATTTGCACCGCACTACCCGAAGGGCACGAGGCACAGCGCCAATCTGGCCTGTTTAAATTTTGTTGGATTGTTGATTATCCAATGTATGAGCGGGATGAGAATACAGGCGTTGTTGACTTCTCCCACAATCCATTTTCAATGCCCCAAGGCGGCATGAATGATTTAGAAACCAAAGACCCCGAAGATATTTTGGCCTATCAATATGATTTGGTATGTAATGGGTTTGAATTGGCGTCTGGTGCAATTCGTAATCACAAGGCAGAAATCATGGAAAAGGCGTTTAACATCGCTGGCTATGATAAATCAGTATTGGAAGAAAAATTTGGTGGAATGTTAAATGCGTTTCGTTTTGGCGCCCCACCCCACGGCGGAATCGCCCCAGGGATTGACCGTATGATAATGCTTTTGGCGGACGAGCCGAATTTACGCGAAGTTTACGCCTTCGTCATGAACGGCCAATATGAAGACCAAATGATGTCCGCCCCAAGCGACATCACACCAAAGCAATTAAAAGACCTGCACATCAAATTGGATATGCCAAAAGCGAAAGTAAAGGTCGAAAACGCGGCTTAGATCTATGAAATTATTAAATTTTCCTGAAGAAAATGTTCCTGAAGAATTTTACATTTTTAAAAGAGGTGGATGGCATGCAGAATGGCAATTTGAAAAAACAAGGCATTTAGTTAGTTCTGCTTATGGAGAATTGGGATTTGAAACTCCAGAACAAGAAAATTTTGTAAAGAAATACGAAAATGGAAATCTAAATTATTTACCTTTCGATTTTAAAAATCCTGAAAAAATGGATGTTCAAAGTGTTTCTCCTTGGCGACATAAGCTGATAAACAATCTCAGAATTGAATATGATTGTGAATATGCTCGTAAAGGTATTAACTCTCTCTATCCATCAAGGTTGTCATGTATATATGCTTTTGCAGATGAGAAAACATGTAATAGGGCTGCAACCGAACGAGGTTGGAATATTCACTCCGTTGCTAAGTTTACATTAGAAAATAATCAATTTTCAAGAGTTGTAAAAACAAACATGCTAATTTTTGACCTTGCTAGAAAAGCATATACACAAGGGATATGTAATAATGATTTATCTATGTTAATTTGGAAAAGTTATTGGAATTGTAATGAAGTTACCGTTGATTTGCCTCATCATATTAATTTAGGAAAGAGAGAATACATTCAATCAGGTATCTTAAAAGAATATCTAATTGAAGGCTCTTTAAAAAGAATTGATTAAAGAAATAATATCATTTATCCTTATCGCTTATCTCTGTATTATATCAGGGCTTTATTTTGCTCAACGGAATCTAATTTACTTCCCTGACAAAATTGTCGCAGAAATTCCTAATATTCCCAATGTGACAATTGATGCTGTTATCGTTGAAGCCAAAGACGGGCTAAACTTGCGCGGGTGGTATATTGCCGCCCAAAACGATAATCCTACCATCGTTTTCTTTCATGGCAATGCGTCCAATCATCTCAACAGTCTTTATAAAATGATGCCATTTATTGATGAGGGGTATGGCTTTCTTTCCGTTGGCTATCGCGGCTATGGCGGAAATGAGGGTAAACCGAGCGAGCAAGGTTTTTATGCCGACAGCCGCGCCTTTATCAATGATATAAAATTACGGGGGGTCACTGAAGATAATATTATCTTATATGGACAATCTATTGGTACGGGTGTCGCCGTTCAAATGGCGGTTGAATATCCGCAAGCAAAAGCTTTGATTTTAGAATCCCCCTATACCAGTTTGGTTGATGTCGCGGCTGAAAAATATTTCTTTGTACCGACAGCTTTATTATTAAAAGATAAATTTGATAGCCAAGCAAAAATTGGGGGAATTAATATTCCAACGCTTATTATTCATGGAAAAGAGGATCGCCTTATCCCATTTAAATTTGGACAAAGATTATTTGATAAGGCGAATGAGCCAAAAAAACTTTTTCCTTTAATCGGAATTGGTCACAATGATATTCCCAAAGACAAGGCATTTGAGGTTGTTACTAAATTTTTATTAGAGAATTAAATCAACCTTTTTTCAAAAATTCCGTCCGTAAGACCAATCCTTTAATTTGTTTGGTTGAGCATTCTATTTCTTCGGGTTTATACGGGTTCACGCGGATGTTTTTAACCAATGTGCCGCGTTTTAATGTTTGCCCTGCGCCTTTGACCTTTAAATCTTTGATCAGGGTGACGCTGTCGCCATCAACCAATTCGTTGCCGTTGCTATCCAAAACCTTGTCATCTTCATTGGGCATTATATTCGTTCCTTTTATCTCTATTTATAAAATCATAAAGAACAGGGGCGAAAATACTAGCGCAATGTGCTATTCTATCCTTACTGTACGTGTTTGACCCACGTCACCGCCCTGCGAGAGACAACGCATTGGCCAGTTTTGCGATACAAAGTGGAACATCTTTTAAAAATCACCTAATTTTCCAAATTACGTCAAGAAATTTATTTTCCGAAACACAAATAAAATAGATGAAATTTTTGTAATTTAGGCGTAAAATTTTGCTCATTAACCCTTAATAATGGAGAGTGTTATGGCACAAGAGCCAACAATTACTACTAAAGAAAATCTTACTCGATCTTACCAAGCAACTGCCTCTGTCGTTGATAGAACAGTTTTACCTGAAGCAGGATCTACGGCGATGGATCAATTTCTACGTATTGCGCAGCGTTGTAGAGAAGAAGCACGTGCATTACGCCACGCTTAATAATTATTAAATATACGATTTTTCAAAAGGCGCGAAGGGGTTAACTTTCGTGCCTTTTTTTAAAACACGTACAAAAACAAACTGATAAAGACGCTCTCTTTTCAAAGGGTTAGTTATCCATTTCTTCTAATACGCTCAAACAAACTGATAAAGATGAACCTTTATAGCCAGCTTGCGTTAAAAATGGTAAGAAACCTGATCTTTATTAATATTTACCTTAAAAAAAGGAAAATCATGCGTTTATTAATCCTCACATTCGGCTTGCTAGCAATTTTATCATCGCCAGTTTTGGCACAAAATGATCAAAATAATGTTTCCATCGATACCGAAAATGTCAGTACCCTGATTGAAACACTTGAAAGTGATTCTGCGCGCGCCGACTTTATCAATAATTTAAAAACATTGGTTGAGGCTGATGAGAAACAAAATGATGATGAAGTTACGGCCATTTCTGATGCGCTTGGCATTGATACGCTTGCGGGTAAAATAACGCGTGTTTATGAAGATACACTTGAAGAATATGGTATGGATAAAACGCTTTTGGGTAAAATTATAACCACATTTGTTGCCATGTTGGTCGCGCTATTCTTTTTATTTTTTGTTCAAAAAATAGGGGGGGTTTTGCGCAAAAAGGTTTTAGATTTTAATAAAAATTGTAATGTTACCCATAATCGTTTCCGTCTTTATTCACGCTTGTTACGATATTTTGGATATTTGGTTGTGACTGGATTATTAATCTACACCATAAATTCAATTTGGAATTTGGTTGATATTGCATTCTTAAGCGATGAGTTTTTTGCAAAATTTGTCGGGCAAATGGCCAGTTTGGGTTTAATTATCTTAATTGGAATTGCATTTTGGGAATTGATTAATTATGGCCTTGAAAAAGTCATGCGCTCGGTCGGTGAAGAAAACTCAACACGGATGCAAACAATTTTGCCGATTCTTCGTAATGTATTTTTAATCGCCTTTTCAATCCTATTTATCTTGGTTGTATTGTCCGAATTTGGCATTGATATTATGCCACTTCTTGCTGGTGCTGGTGTTTTGGGAATTGCCATTGGCTTTGGCGCGCAAACAATGGTCAAAGATTTCCTTACGGGTTTTATTATTATTTTGGAAGATTTAATCCAAGTTGGCGATGTCGCAAGCCTTGGTGGAAAAACGGGATTTATCGAACGCATCACCATCCGAAAAGTGCAAATGCGCGCATTGGATGGAACCGTTATGACCGTTCCATTTGGCGAGATTAGTATCGTTGAAAACCTAACCAAAGATTTCAGTTATTATTTGATGGATGTTGGTGTTGCGTATCGTGAAAATACAGATGATGTTATCAAATATCTTCGCGAAATTGACGAAGAAATGCGTAATGATGATGACTTTAAAGACATTATTCTTGACCCGATTGAGGTACTTGGCGTTGATCAATTTGCTGATAGTGCGGTGGTGATTAAGGCGCGGATAAAAACAAAACCCATTCGTCAATGGGATGTTGGGCGTGAATTTAACCGCCGTATGAAATTTAAATTTGATAAACATGGCGTTGAAATTCCATTCCCGCATCAAACAATTTATTTTGGTGAAGATAAAATGGGCGCCGCGCCCGCCGCGCCAATCCGCCTTGAAAATAAAACTTTTAAGGAAAAGCCAAAGGAGAAATCCAAAAAATCAAATAAGAAAAAAAACTCTCCCCATGATACGAATGTGAATAAAGATAGCGGAAGTGGTGAGTAGCTTTTAAAAAAGAAGAAAGCCCCGAAAAAGCAAGGGAATGCAATTTCGAGGCTTCAAAAAACGTCTGCCTTAAGGGGTTCACGGTTAGGGAGGGCGGCAGACGAAACAGTTTAAAAGAGATTAGATGGCAATGGCCTCCGTCTTTTTATTGTTTTTATCTTGGTACATTTGGCGGTCGGCTTTTTTAAAAATATCTTCTAGGGCGTCGCCTTTTTTATATTCAACAAACCCAAGCGATGCGCGCACATGAATTTCTTTTTGATCTTTTAAAAAGGATAGATTGTTTAATTTACGAATAAATTTTTCGGCGCGATTTAATGCTTTTTTCCCAGTTGTATCTGAAAATAAAATAACAAATTCATCGCCGCCCAAACGCCCAACAAAATCCATGGTGCGAATATCACTTTGTAATGTGCTGCCGACCAATTTTAATGCACGATCGCCAATATCATGACCAAAACGATCATTAAGCAATTTAAAATTATCCAGATCAATCATGATTAAAAGACCACCTTTTGAAAAACCACGATTGGTTCGATCCAATTCTTTTTCCAGTGCGGTCATAAACCCACGACGATTTAAAATACCCGTCAGCTCATCCGTATTGCAAAGTTTTTCAAGCTCCTTTATCCGTTTTTCAGATTGCACAATTAAGTGACGCGCTTGTTTTAAAAGCGATAAGGTAAAATGCCGTGATGACCACCATTTTTCTTTTCGAATTAATGTTGGTTTTTCAGGTTGCAGGTATGAGAAAACTTCATCGGCATTGTTTAACCATTTGCCGCGCTGTTTGATATTTGTTCCCAAATTTTGTTTTGGTGATTGTGTTTGCATTTTGACCCTGTGATTGTGAACCGTTTATTCCTTGATTAATCACATTGCGAATGATGTGCCATATTTAAATTTGTTATTTTACAATGGCTTACCCATATCTTACGTGTTTTACAAAGGGTGAAAATTGCCCAGCTGTTGTTAAAATTATAAAAAAGCGGCAAGGTTTTCCGTACAACCACATAAAATGGGAAATAATTTACCAAAATGAATTATTCACGTATGATGATTGTTTAATTTAATAATATTGGTTTTATCTTATGATTTTGCGTTTTTGTGTCCTTTGTCTTTGTGCTATTTTATTCTTTCATGAATCCGCATTTGCCGCAGGGTTGTTTGGTAAAAAAGAAACTTCGTTTGAGCAAGCCAAGGCGCAATTGCAACCCCATAAAGCCATCTATGATATCAATTTGGTGGCCACACGCAGCGGATCACCCATTATTAATATAAGCGGTAAAATGTTTTATGAGTGGCGGGCAAGCTGCGCAGGGTGGATTGCCAATCATCGTTTTAACTTATTTTACGAATATGCCGATGGTCCCGCCATGGCGATTACATCTGATTTTTCAACATTTGAATCAACAGATGGCAAAGAGTTTAGTTTTTCTGCGCAACGCAAAAGAAATGATGAGTTATATCAAGAATTTCGCGGGACAGCCACGGTTGAAGGCGATAAAGGAAAGGCAGAATTTACCATTCCCGAAGATTTTACAATTGATTTATATGAGGATTCAAATTTCCCCATGGCCCATACAATTAAAATGATTAAACATATGATGAATAATGATAAATTCTTTAACGCCGTTGTTTTTGATGGTAGCGATGATGAAGGCGCGGTTGAGATTAATGCCTTTATCGGTAAGGAAGCAAACGTTGATTCCGCACTGTTAAAAGATGATGCAATTGAAAAAGATTTATTAAAACCCCGCGCCCAAAACATCCGAATGGCGGTGTTCCCCTTGGAATCTGATCTTTCAACATCGGATTATGAAATGAGTATTGTTTTTCATGAAAATGGTGTGATTTCGGATATGCTGGTTGATTATGATGATTTCTCCATCACTCAAAAATTGATCGCATTGGAAAAGATTGAGCCTGCATCGTGTAAATAAGTTTTAAATCAGGGTATTAGAGTACAATTTCTTTATTCATTTTTAACATTTAAGGTATAATCTTTAACGCTATGTCCGAAAAAGAAAACACACAAAATTTGCCTAAAACCGTTTTAATCGTTGAAGATAACGAATTAAACATGAAGCTTTTTCGCGATTTGTTAGAGGCGCATAATATCAATACCCTTGAAACCAATGATGGGAACAGTGTTTTGGATATTGCGCGCACAAAAAAACCTGATCTTATTTTAATGGATATTCAATTGCCCGAAATTTCGGGATTGGATGTAACCAAAATGTTAAAAGAGGATGAAGAATTACAATCCATTCCTGTTATTGCCGTGACTGCATTTGCCATGAAGGGTGATGAGGAAAAAATACGGGAAGGGGGATGTGAAGATTATCTTTCCAAACCCATTTCCATTACCGAATTTTTAAATGTTATCCAAAAATATTTGAACTAGAGAAAAGAGTACCAAGATGTCTGCACGTGTATTAGTGGTCGATGATATATTACCCAATGTAAAATTACTGGAGGCAAAGTTATCCAGTGAATATTACGATGTTCTAACCGCGACAAGCGGGCTTGAGGCATTGGAAAAGGTGAAAAATGATGCGCCTGATATTGTCCTTTTGGATGTGATGATGCCGGGGATGGATGGGTTTGAAGTCTGCCATAAAATAAAATCAAACCCTGCCTATGCTCACATTCCTGTGGTCATGGTCACCGCGCTTACCGATGCAACCGACCGTGTGAAGGGTTTGGAGGCAGGGGCAGATGATTTTTTAAGCAAGCCTTTAAATGATACCGCCCTGATGGCGCGTGTGCGATCGCTCGTGCGTTTAAAGATGACGGTGGATGAATGGCGTGTTCGTGAAAATACCGCCTCCCAATTGGGTGTCACCGAAGAAAATAAAAGCGCGATGGACGAATCCTGATGAAGGCGCAAATGTTTTAATTATTGAAGACCAATCATACGACAGTGAAAAAATTGAAAAAACCCTCAAAAAAGATAATGATACTGTAACTATCGTAGAGTCTGGCGCCGAAGCCATGCAACAAATTATGGCGAATAAATTTGATTTAATGGTCGTCAGCCTTAACCTTGAAGCGGAAGATGGGTTGCGCCTTTGCTCGCACTTGCGATCAACCGAGCGGACACGATCAATTCCCATTTTAATGGTGGCGGCAGAAGATGATATGTCCCGCATTGCGCATGGTTTAGAAATTGGGGCACATGATTATATTTTACGTCCTATTGATGGAAATGAATTATTGGCACGGGTTCGCACCCAAGTTCGCCGTAAAAGATTTCAAGAACGTTTAAAATCAAGTTACGAGATCAGCCTTTCTATGGCGCTAACCGATGCGCTTACGGGGCTTTATAATCGCCGTTATTTTGATGTCCACTTTCAAAAGTTGCTTCAAAAAAATGAAACAAGTCGTAAACCATTAGGGGTTTTAATGGTGGATATTGATAAATTTAAAATTGTGAATGATACCTATGGTCATGGTGTTGGTGATGAAATTTTAAAAGAATTTTCCCACCGCATCCAAGATAAATTACGGGGGTTTGACATGGTTGCCCGCTTGGGTGGTGAGGAATTTGTGTATCTTGCTTCCTGATGTGACCGAAGATATGGCGCATACCGTTGCCGAACGCTTACGTGCCGCCATTGCGGATAAAGGATTTAAATGCAATGTACCTGATGGTCAATTGTCCATCACAACATCCATTGGGGGTACCATTGTTCAAGAAGGCACCCATGCCAGTCCAGAAGATGTATTAAAGCAAGCGGATGATGCCCTTTATGCAGCAAAAGATGATGGACGCAATGCATCATTCTTCCATGAAAAAGGACGCTTGCAACCCGAAGAACATAAAGCAGAGCCACGCATGTTCTTGGAATATAAAAAAGCGCCCTTTGGTTAAGAGCGCTTTTGAAAATCTTTAAATACAAAAAAATTATTTCTTGTGTGGTGGCATTTTCTTTTCTTCAAAAAGAACATGCACGCCTTTACGACCTGTATTTGGGTTTAGGGCCCATGGGTCGTATTTCATCATTTTCAATTTTTCTGTCGCTGTCTTTGGGTTTTTCTTTTTGTAATAGCGATATCCTGTTCCTGCGGAACTTTCCATACGTACTTTTACAGCGTTTGCATTTTTAGCCATCGGTTATGTCCTTAAATTTCAAATTAGACCACGGAATATAGGGATTTTATGGGCAAAGTCAAGGGGGCGACGCTTTAAATAGCTATTTTTTCTTATTCTTATGCTTGCCCGTAAATTTTTTACCTTTTTTAGATTTAAATCCTTTGTCATTGCGCTTTTTGGAATTTTTTTGATTTGCCTTTATCATAGCCCATCTTGGTTTTTTTAAAGGTAATCCCTTCAATATCCGCACTTTTATCGTTTGCAGGTTCAAAAATTGAGGACCCCGTTAGCCCGTCCGCCTCCTTTAATTTAACCTTCATGGACGCGCCAAGACGGTAAATACGTTTATGTTTTCGCCCAACCAATGCGTGTTGTTTTTCATCATGGATATAATAATCATCGGGCAAGGCGCGCATGGGTATAAGGCCATCTGCGCCATTTTCATCCAAGGTTACAAAAATACCAAATCGGGTAACACCATTAATCCTGCCGCTAAATTCTGCGCCAATGCGCTCGCTCATCCATGCGGCTGTAAATCGGTCAACGGCGGATCGTTCGGCATCGCTTGAAATACGCTCGGTTTTTGAAATATGGTCGGCGCTCTCCTCTAAGCTGACCACTTCTTCTTCGGTCAAACCACCATTGCCCAAACGATAGGCTCGATAAGGGAGCGATGGACAAGCAAATCGGCATAGCGACGAATAGGGGAGGTAAAATGGGCGTAGCGTTCAAGTGCCAGTCCAAAATGCCCGATATTTTCAGACGAATAAATTGCTTGGGATTGGGTGCGTAAGAATAACCGTAGAAATAAGTTGCGAATATTCCATTTCTGCCGCTTTGTTCAAAATATGATTAATTTGCGATGGTTTGGCAATCCCACCTTGGGCAAGCGTCAGCCCAAAGCTTTCCAAAAATTCACGCGCCGCATCCAGTTTTTCTGTCGAGGGACGGTCATGGATACGATAAATGCAAGGTGCGTTTTTTGCCTCTAACGCTTGGCGGCGGCAACATTGGCCAAGATCATAAATTCTTCAATTAACTTATGTGCATCAAGACGGACTACGTTTTTCAACGCCAGTCATCTTCGCCATTATCGTCAATTACGATGCGGCGTTCGGGCAAATCTAAATCCAATGCGCCACGCTTTTGACGCGCTTTATCCAATACGTCGTAGGCCTCGTAAAGTGGATTGATGACATCTATTCATTAAAGGCGCGGTTATATCATCGGTTCACGCCATCTTTTGCGGCCTGTACTTGTTCATAGGTTAGACGCGCGTGGGAGCGTATAAGCCCACGGAAACACTTTAAAACTGGTCAGGTTGCCATGATTATCAATATAAAGATGAAACCCCATAGATGGCGCGATCTTCATGAGGACGAAGCGAGCATAAATCATTGGATAAGGCCTCGGGCAACATCGGCACAACGCGATCAGGGAAATAGGTGGAATTGCCGCGACGATAGGCTTCATGATCAAGGGCCGTTCCATGTTACGCACATAGTGTGCCACATCGGCAATGGCGACGATTAGATGAAAACCCTTCATTGGTTTTTTCGGCAAAGACAGCATCGTCAAAATCACGGGCATCTGCCCCATCAATGGTCACAAGGGGGATATCGCGCAAATCTTCACGCTTAAATTTCTTATTCCCAATGGCGGCACTTTTAAATCCTTTGGTTTCAGCAAGGACATGGTCCAAGAAAACCCTCATGCAAGCCAGCTTCGTGAAGGGCAATGATACTGATAGCGTTGACATCATCACGACTTGCCTAATCACATTGGTGATTTTAACATTGCGTTGTTTCACCCCGCGGGAGGGGAAAATTTCTGCGGACGACCAAGTCACCTAATTTGCGCCATTAATATCATTGTGTGCACTACAAAATCATATTTTGCGCGTTTATCAATCGGTTTTAAAATATAGCCTGCGCGCGGTTTGGGCGATCTCACCAATGACCGTAACACGTTCTTGGTCAATGCGGCGTATGACGCGCCCTTCATAAAGTTGCTGGCGTAATTTTTTAAGGCGCGCCAAGCGCACTATCGCCTTCGTTCAAGGGGAGTTCAGAGAGAAGTTCAATGCGGGGTGGTGGCCTTGAGGTTTCTTCATCCCAGTCCATCGGTTTGGCAAAAATATCACCATCAATATCAATTTGGTCACAATAATGGTTGAGATATGGTCGAGGGCATCAGGCACGCTGTAGGCTTGTTTATCGCCTTTGGCGATGCGGCCGTTTGTTCCAGATTGGTAACACTTCTTTAAAGCCTTTACGCGCATCACCTTTAATCCAAATGCCTTGCACCATTTCACGCTTTGTTGGCGGTTTGTCGCTTTTTTCGATATATTTATAAATTTCGTCCGTATGCGGAATGTCATGAGGATTTTTTCGCTACTTTTTAGACGCAGTTTTTCTTTGTCGCTTTTTTTGGTGGATTTTTTGGCACGTCTTCTTCGTTGGGATTTTTTTGCACCGCCTTTGTGGCTTTACGGCGTCGCGTTCGGCTTTTTGGGCGATTAAATCAACGGCGCGGTTCATGCCGATGGTCATCACATCTTCATCTTTGGGGATGGAGGCAATTTTCCATCATGCACAACAAACGGACCAAATCGTCCAATACCCGCACGAATAGGTTTACCACTTTCGGGGTGTGTGCCGACATCGCGCGGTAGGGCGAGGAGGCCAAGCGCGATTTCAAGTGTTACATCATCAACGGCAACCTCTTTGGGGAGACCCTGACGTTTTGGTTTTTCTTGGGCGGTTTGGGTGGCTTATGAACGGGAATATCTTTTCCTTTTTCCTTCGCCTTTTCAACACGCTTGGCATAACGACTCCTCATAAGCTTGCCAATTTTTCTTCATAAGCCTTAATTCTTCTGCTGTTTCGGGCGGGCCGTCAATTTGAACATAAGGGCCATAAGGGCCACGGCGTAATGAAACGCTGCGTCCTGTTTCGGATTTGCCGAGTTCTTTAGGCTCATTCACCAAATCTGCACCATCATCATTAGGGCCGTCTTCACAGATGAGTGGCGCGTGAAACGACAGTCTGGATAATTGGAACAACCGATAAAGGCACCGAATTTACCGAGCTTAAGTGATAACTTGTCCTTTTTTACAGGCGGGACAATCACGTGCGATCGCGCCGTCTTCACGGCTGGGGAAGAAATGATTTCCTAATTCTTCGTTTAGATAATCAATCACTTCGGTAATGGTCAGTGGTTTGACATCTTCAACATTTTTGGAAAAATCAATCCAAAATTGGCGTAATGCTTCTGTCCATGCGGTTTGTCCTGCGGCAATAGCGTCTAACTCTTCTTCTAGATTGGCGGTAAAGTCATAATCCATGTAGCGCGCAAAGAATTTCTTGAGGAAGCTGGTCACAAACGACCACGATCTTCGGGTACGAAATCGTTTGCGATCCATCACACATAATTACGGTCACGCAAAACTTGTAGGACAGAGGCATAGGTGGAGGGGCGACCAATACCAAGTTCTTCCATTTTCTTCACCAATGTTGCCTCGGTGTAGCGGGGCGGTGGTTGGGTAAAATGTTGGTTTTCGCGCACTTCCATTAATTTAATTGGATCGCCTTCATTCAAGGGGGGCAAGATACGGTCTTTATCATCGGCAGATTATTCTTCATCTTCGTCAAGATTTTCTTCGATATAGAGGGTTAAGAAACCATCAAAGGCAATGACCGAGCCATTGGCACGCAAAACAACATCGTCTGTGCCATCGGACATATCAACGGCGACTTGATCCATAACCGCATTTTCCATTTGTGATGCCATGGTACGTTTCCAAATAAGGTCATAAAGACGTTTTTGGTCATAATCCAGTATTTATATTTTTTGGCAGTTTGCTTAAATCAGTAGGGCGAATGGCCTCGTGTGCTTCTTGAGCGTTCTTGGCTTTGGATTTATATAAGACGCGGTGCATCGGGAAGATATTTATCGCCATAATCTTTTTTGATAATTCTACGTGCTTGCTCCACCGCATCTTGGGATAAGGTCGTGCCATCGGTACGCATATAGGTAATAAGACCTGCTCATATAACCCTTGGGCAAGGCGCATGGTTTGCGCGGCAGAAATACCCAATTTACGCGAAGCTTCCATTTGTAAAGATGAGGTGATAAATGGCGGCATAAGGATTGCGGCGGGTTTGCTTTTTCTCAATCTTATGAATTTTTAAATCTTTGGCACGGATACGGGCGGCGGCCTTATTGCTTTGATCTTCGATACCGATATCTAATTTGCCAAGCTTATTGCCTGATAACAGTTGTTAGGCGGGCGGTAAAGGGCGCCCCATCTTTATTATGAAGAAGGGTTTCCAAGACTCCAATATTCTTGTGGGTTGAAGGCTTCAATTTCAGCTTTCACGCTCACACATAAGGCGAAGGGCAACGGATTGAACACGGCCTGCAGAACGGCTGCCCGGTAATTTGCGCCATAAAACAGGGGAGATGTTAAAGCCAACAAGATAATCCAAGGCACGGCGTGCCATGTACGCATCAATCAAATCTTGGTCCAAATCACGTGCTTGGTTAAATGCTTCCTGAACTGCATTTTTAGTGACTTCGTTAAACGCTACGCGACGAACCGTTTTTCCTTTGAGGAGATTAGCATCTTGAAGAATTTCTTGAATATGCCATGAGATTGCTTCTCCCTCACGGTCGGGGTCGGTTGCTAGATATACAGTATCAGAAGCTTTCACTAACTTTTTGATATCATTGACATTTTTCTTGGCGCGATCGCCAAGCTCCCACCGCATTTTAAAATTTTCATCGGGGAGGACAGAGCCATCTTTATTTACCAAATCGCGAACATGACCGTAAGATGCAATAACGGCATAGTCAGATCCAAGATATTTATTGATTGTCTTTGCCTTTGCAGGGGATTCAACAATTACTACATTACTTGCGCTCATATTTTTTTCTCAAAGAAAATTCGGGCGTGCTTGCCACGATAATTTTCTATTCTTCCTTTTTCAATAAATCCATATTTTGAGTAAAATTCGGGCGCTTGATAACTATAGGTATCGACCCAAATATTCTTACATTTTTTGTCTTTTGCGTATTTTTCAACACGGCTCATTAATTCTTTTCCAATACCGTCTTGGCGATGTGTTTTGGCAACAATAAATTCTGATATAAATAAAGCCTTGTCAAAAACTGCGCCTTTTGCAATGGCGATAATCGTATTATTTTGTGTTACTTTTAGTGTGTATTTATCCGTTTCAATTCCTGTTTTGTTAAAATGATCTTTCGCGAAATTCGCGCTTGATAAAGTCTTTTGCGTCTTGCGAAACGGTGTTTATAAATTCGTACTCGATAGCCATCTAACCCTTATTCATCCAACAAAACAACACGGTTGCCCGGAAGGCGATTGATGCGTCCCGCAAGTTCCAATTCCAGCATCGCCATTTGCAATGCAGGGATTGAGACATGACATGATCGCGCCAATTCGTCAATACCAACAGGCAATTGTGACATATTTTGTAAAATCGCATGCGTGATCTCCTCCCCTTGCTTTTCATCATAGTGGAACGGGGGCGGAGAGGTCGTTTTGAGCCATAAAATTATTATCGTTTAGCGTATTTCCACCAGAGAAATCAATCAGCTTATCAAGGATATCGCGGCTATTTTGTACCAAAACTGCGCCATCTTGGATAAGTTTATTGGGCCCTTGGGCGCGGGGGTCAAGCGGGTATCCTGGAACGGCATAAACATCGCGGCCCTGTTCGGCGGCCATGCGGGCGGTGATCAGGGAGCCTGACTTTACCGTTGCCTCCATCACAATGATGCCTGCGGATAATCCGCTGACAATTCGATTCCGTTTGGGGAAATGGCGGGCAATGGGCTGCATACCCAGTGGGCTTTCCGCCAATATCAAGCCGTGATCAATGATTTCTTCGTATAATTTTTGGTTTTCGCGGGGGTAAACTACATCAATGCCGCCCGCCACAACGGCAATTGTACCTGTTTTTAACGCCCCTTCATGGGCGGCGGTATCAATACCACGCGCAAGACCAGACACAATGATTTGCCCTGCTTCACCCAGTTCGCGTGCCAATTTTTGGGTAAATTTGCGACCATTGAGGGAGGAGTTTCGTGCCCCCACGATGCCAAGGCAAGGGGGCTTAACCATATCAATATGCCCCAGATAGCTGAGCACGGGTGGCGCATCATCGGTGGATGCCAAGGCAAGGGGATAGGCGGCTTCGTTTGCGCAAACCAAATCACCACCAATTTTTTGCAATTTTGAATATTCTTTTTCAATGACATTTATTGGCGGCGCGGTCAGCGGCTTTTTACGCCCACCTTTTTTGGCAAGATCGGGGAGTGCCTCAAGCGCGGCAGCGGCAGAGCCATAGCGATCAATTAATTTGTAAAAAGTAATAGGTCCAACATTTTCGGTGCGGCTAAGGCGAAGCCAATTAAGTTTTTCATTGGCGTTGGCGTTAATATTAGGCTTATCAAACAGATTAAGCATCGGCTTCCTTATCTGTTTCTTTTTTGTTTATTTCTTTGGTCGTTTTCTTTTTTCCTATCTTGGGTTCGGTGCCAGCAAATAGCCGTTTGATATTCTCGCGATGCTTTATATAAACAAGCGCGGCAACAAAGGCACAAAAGCCCGATAGATTTGAATTATGATATAGAAAATGCGAAATAACGGGTGTTAACCCCACGGCGATAAGTGCAGATAAGGAGGATATGCGAAAAATAAGCGCAGCAACAAACCAAATTAAACAAGTAATCGCCCCCAATATTGGTTGAATAGCAATGAGCGTTCCCAAAGTGGTGGCGACCCCTTTACCCCCTTTAAATTTAAGCCAGAGGGGAAAGCAATGCCCCAAAAGCGCAAAAAAGCCAGCGATAAGCGCAGCATTATAATTGACCAATGCTAGGGCAATAATAACGGCAATCGCGCCCTTACCGCTATCCAAAATTAATGTTGCGAGGGCGAGGGGCTTATTTCCTGTCCGTAGCACATTGGTCGCCCCAATATTGCCAGAGCCAATTTTGCGAATATCGCCGTATCCCGCCATACGCGATAAGACCAACCCAAAAGGAATAGAACCAAGACAATATCCCAAAAGGGCGGAGAGAAGATAAGCCATTATTTGTTCCTATTGATTAGTAAATCTAAAATCGCCATGCGCATAAATACGCCATTCTCAACCTGCTTTAAAATGAGCGAGCAGTTTTTATCATCTGCCACATCATCGGCAATTTCAACATTGCGGTTCATGGGGCCAGGGTGCAAGACAACCGCATCTTTATTGGCAAGCGCAAGGCGATCTTTGGTTAAGCCATAATTTTTAAAAAATTCATCATCGGATTTAATCAGGCCTGCCTCCATCCGTTCTTTTTGATTGCGTAGCATCATGATGGCATCACAATTTTTTAGCCCATCTTCCATTGAATCAAAAACGTCAACATCGGGGATTGGGAATTTTTCAGGTCATAAATAAGAGGGCGCAACAATTTTAATTTTCATCCCCAATTTATGAAGCAAGACCATATTGGATTGCGCAACGCGGCTATGGACAATATCACCACAAATGGCGATGGTTAATCCCTCCACCGAACCAAAATGTTCTTCCAGCGTAAGGGCGTCCAACAAAGCTTGGGTTGGGTGGTCATTCCAGCTATCGCCTGCATTAATGACGGGGCAATCTGTAATGGTTGAGATGTAATAGGGAGCGTTATATTCGCTGTGCCGTACAATAATGGCGTCGGGGCGCATGGCGTTTAAGGTTAAAATAGTGTCTTGAAGCGTTTCCCCTTTATTGGCCGAGCTGTTTTTAACATCCCACCGCACAAAATTTCCACCTAAATTATTGGTCGCCATTTCAAATGAAATGCGGGTGCGTGTTGAATCTTCAAAAAATAAAGACAGAATATTTTTACCCATAAGCGATGGGGGGTATTGTTTTTCTAGACTTAAAATCATGCGCCGTATCTAAAATAAGGCGGATATCTTCAACCGAAAGGTCAACAGGGGAGATAAGATTTTTTTGCGATAAGCCAGTCATGTCAAAGGCGACTATAACCACAGCTTATGCAAACTGGCAAGAATTTAAGCGACCAGTGTAAAAAACAAACGCTGGATAAAATCATGATACAGCCAGATAAACGCCAAAATAATCCCCGCGATAAACCCAGGACCCGCGGGAATTGTTAAACGCGTAATTGAAAATGTGGTTTTGTTTTTGATAGAGAGATAAGCCGCATAGGATAATCCATGGATTAGACCAAAAAATGCCCCAACAGTCATGGCGATTAAAACGCCTTCCAACCCCAGCCATAGGCCTGATGCTCCTAAAAGTTTTACGTCGCCTAACCCTAAAGAATCTTGACCATAATATTTATTTCCCAAAAATCGGATTGTATATAAAATGCCATATCCGACACGCCGCCTATAAGAACTTCATTGACGGTTAGTAATTAAAAATCGTTGAGAAAATGAAAAACTATGCCCAAAAGCGCGAAAGGAAAAACATAAATATTGGGCAGTAAATAAGATTTAAAATCTATGACGGTTAAAATCACAAGTAAAATTAGCGCGATCGCAAGACATAATAATATTAAAATTTCGAACATATTTTAATTCTACATTAATTCAAAAAAAACACTTTAAATGAAGTGTTTGCTAGAAAAATGATTGTGGATTATTCTATAAATAACGAATCATCTCTAATTTTCACAATTTCGGTTTAAAATCATGACAAATAACAGCCTCCATATTGGTTGCAGAAGACAATGATTTTGTTCGTATGCAAATTTTAAAATATCTCAAAGATGGTGAATAAATGTTTGCAGGCGGCAAATGGTGATGAAGCCATCGAAATGCTGAAATCATCGGAAATATCGCTGTGCCATTGTGGATGTCGAATGGAGCCTGTGGATGGTTTTGATTTTATCCGCGCCCTTCATGGTCTTGATTTAGAAATTCCAGTAATTTTGGTGACAGGTGATAATAATCCTGACATCTTGAATAAGGCAGGGGAATTAAAGGTTAGCGCAATGCTCACTAAACCAGTTGAAAAAGACGATTGCTCAAGGCTGTTGAAAGAACGCTGGCAATGAGAGGCAAAAAATAATGATTGGTTTAAAAAATAAAATGTAGTTTTGTTATCTTATGCCGACTAACTTGTGCGTTATGTTGCATGACATGCTGCGGATGCAACCGTGCCGCAACCTCGTAATGTTGAAATTCCTTCCCCCTTTCGGCAAAACAACGTCAAGATGCGATTAATGAGCGTCCTGATAGTGTTATGTATCTTCCCTTAGGCGAAGATGTTTTGGTTCCTGAACGAATTACAGGCGATGTAATACCAACTGATAGGGTTGGGCCATTTGAATTACGTTCGGAAACATTTGGCTGGGGCATTGCAATTAATTTTGGCGGATTATGATGTTTCAATTGCTTTTGAATCGAATAAGGGTTTAACGCGCACTGTGACGGTTGCTAATTTAAATGGACCGTTGGATAAGGTGGTATAACGTGTTTGCTCATTGGCTGATCTATATTGCTCTTATGAAGATGAGACCATTGTTGTAAAAGATACGCAAACTTTTACAGTAACATTGCCACCTTTGGCGGATTTAGAGGGTGGGCAAGAATTTATTGATGATGTTATTCAGGGCTTAGCGGCAGTTATTGGGCGTGGTATTGCGCCTGTTCCTGATCCGACAACACGAACGTTAATTTATTCTGCAACCCAAAGAACGGCAAAATTGGCAGATAATTATTTTCAACGTCTTCGCGCCAATACGGCGATGATTGTTTTTGAAACATATATTTGGGAAGTGTCATTGAACTCTGGTAATTCGACAGGGATTGATTGGGAAAAAATTGATGCTTTTGGTAAATTTAATACCAGCATCGATGTTAATGGATCTGTTGGTGCAGACTTTACCAACCCGATTAGTATTGGTTTGCCAACAACCCAAGCAATTGGGGCATCCCCAACTGATTTAATTCAATTTTTATCACAATTTGGGGCGGTTAAAACAATTTCACAACCTCAAATCACTGTTTTATCGGGCGCGTCTGCGGAGTTGCGTGTGGCAGATACGGAAAATTATGTGTCTGAAGTTTCTCAAACTATTAATGGCGATAATACAACCACGTCTGTTGATACCGATTCCGTGGATAGTGGATTTACCCTTACAATTGGCAGTTCTTGGGATAAATCGACCGTTTATGCCAATGTAAATGTTAACTTAACCAATGTTGATCAGATTGAAGATTTCACCTTTTCAGACAGTGGCGCAGGCGGAACAGATACAATTATTCAGTTGCCACAAACAACGGAGCGTGAATTAACAACGCAAATTCGTGTGCGTCCAGGCGATTCTGTTTTTATTGCAGGGTTGGTACGTGAGCGTGATAATTATGACACGCGTGGGCCTGGTTTTATGAAGCCTATTATTCCCGACAGCCGAACCGCGCAAACAGATAATTTAGAATTGGTAATTTTATTGCGTCCGCGTGTGATTGTTTATACAACTCCAGAAGATGGTGAAATGGTGAAACCAGAAATGGCAAATATGCCCGTGTCACAAACGGTTGCTGTTCCTGCCGTTGCATTACCCGCGCCAGTTGCCGTTGCCCCGCCCGTTATACCGCAAATTGCCCCTGCACCTGCCATTGTTGAGGTTGCACCAGTCGCGCCCGCGACAGTAATTTCACCCGCGCCAAATTTGGTAGCGCCTGCACCAATTGCCATCGCGCCAGTTATGCCCGCAGCTGTGCCTTTACCTGCGCCAGTGGCTATACAACCCGTTGTGCCATCAATTGCACCCCAAACTATGCCTTCTTTAACACAAAGACCTGCTTTAGATCCTCAAGATGGTGGTGTTTACATACCAAGGAATAGTGGTTATACCCCCGGTTATGTATCGAGAAATTCAGGCATGGTTGAGCAAGAGATGATTGCAAATCCTGCGCCTATGACATCTTTATCACAACCATTCTTTGACCAGTCAATTTCTTCGGGTGGTGTGAATATTGTTAATACAAATGAGCCTGCGGTTGCCCCTGCACCAACCCCCGTTATGGCGCAACCGATGAACACATCACCATTGCCACAAAATATTTACAACCAAGCCACTTCGATAAATGTTTATGATGCATATGAGCGTAGTGTCGCCAGCCAATAGTATAAATAAGTAGTCACTAAAATAGTTTACATATCATCGTTACAAAATATTAGTGATTTCTATGCTAAACTATAATCGAAGATAAAGGATTTCTTGTTCAAAGGAGTCTATTTTTAAAGGGTAATAAATTTTGAAGTATTTTATAACGCGTTTTATCATCTTGGTTACGGCATTTCTTTTGATCAATGGAAATGGAATGAATGCCAATGCGCAATCTGCATTTGAAGATCCCAATGCCCGAAATGCAACAGGCCAAGGGGGCGATTTGGTCGCCGTCAGCAGTGATTTAGACGCGGGTAACATTACCCTTGGCTCATCATCACAAGCGGTTTTATTATTTAGAAATGATGGTAATAAGCCGATTGTTATTCAAGATATTAGTCTTTACCCCTCATCAAACGTATCTGCAAATATTGGGGAGAATGAATGTTCTTCTGCGCCATTACCGTCCAATGCGGTTTGCGCCATTTCAATGTCGGTTAAGGGATTGCAGCCTGGTAATTTTCGAATCCAAATGATTTTGCGTCATAGTGGTCGTGCCAAACTTATCACCGCCGTTGTCAAAGGGTTGGTCGAACGGTCGGCCGATACCACCTATGATGTTATTAATGATTTAGAAACCATACCATCCGAGGTTGCATTTGGAACATTAAATGAAAGTCGCCCTTTAACACGGTCTGTCGTGTTGCGAAATGTCACGTCAAAAGAAGTAAAAATTGAAGATATATTTATCGAATCAAATGAACAGGCGGGATATACCCTCCGCTCCGATTGTGAATCATTATTATCGGGGGAGGCTTGTATCGCAACCGTTTCATGGGCACCGCGTCAAAGAGGGCCATCAACAGGCGTTTTAGTCATTGAACATGATGGGCCAACGGGCGTGGTGAGTGTTGTTTTGGATGGGGAATATGCCCCTAATGCTCCCTCACAAGTGGGTATCTTTCCTGATGCAATCCCGGGGAAGGGGTTACTCACCTCATCACAAACCGAAATTGATTTTGGTAATGATATACAATCCACCTCTGCCATTACCGTATCTCTTGTTAATGTTGGGGATGAACCTGTGACGTTGAAAGATATTGACTTGGCCAATGCAGATAGTGGTCTAGAAATTTCACAAGTTGGGTGTCGTGAAGGATTGGTTTTAAAACCAGTGGAGGCGTGCCCCCTTACCATCAAATGGGATCCTGTACGTAAAGGGAATGTTTTAGATGATGTAAAAATTAAACATGATGGCGCACGTGGTATTTTAATATTGCCCATTCGTGGTGTTGCAACCAATACAGTAAACAAAGACAATCAAGCTATTGTTTTAAACAGCAACGATGCTCTTTCAAATGTTCCGCCTTTATCGGTTAGTGATTTGGGATTAGATGATAAGCCTCAACAAAAGAAACCAGCATCGCGTAATACTGTTTCCGCCAGTTCCAAAAATGCATCATTAGAGGGGTATCGTATTACATCATTGGGCAAAAAACGCGCCATTATTTCTGGCCCCGGTGGCAGTCGTGTTGTTTCCGATGGGCAAGAGGCAGTGATTGGTGCGGCATTATGGCGTGTTAATATCCGCGACAGCGCGGTTGAATTTACAGATAAAAATCAGAAGATATTATTGCTCTTTGATAAATCACTTTCTTTAACGTCGTCCTCATCAACAGCAAACCAAACAACAACAAATAACCAATCTTCCACCGTAGCCGAGAATGTTAATTAAAGATGGATGAATTTGACCCCATTGTTGAACAAGATGGAATGGTTGCCGAACGCCGCGATGAAAGGCGTGATAGGCGATCAGGCGATATGGGTGGCCCCAATGGGTTAGAACGCCGCCATTGGCAAGACCGTCGTAAGCTTCGCTCCCAAGAGGGGCGGGAGCGATATTTGGATATGGTCAAACGTGAACGCTCCCTTTTGGCAGATAAGGGCGTTTCAAAATCAACCGATCAATTGTTGGATATGGCGGGCGCGGTATCGCTTGATCAATCGGAAATTGATGCTGAGATTGAAGGGGTGCGTATGCGCGCCACAGGCGACCAATTACGCTCCATCATTCCTGTTCAATCATGGTTGCCGATGAATATTCATCTGGTGAACTTACAAGAAGGGGTTTTAAAAATTGCCCCGCTTGAAGATTTAAGTGACAAACAAAAAGAAAATCTTATTTCAACGGCAAAACGAAGCGGTTTATTTGTTGAGCGTGTTGAAACCGAATTACGCGATCGGGCGGAATTAATTAAAACCCTGCGCGCTGTCAATGATTTATCTGCCGACCGTACCGAAAAAACATTGGCGCAATGGATTGGCGATATTGATAATGGTATTTTATTAAACCGTTTTGAACGCGATATGATGGCCGAAGCATTGCAAATGCGTGCCTCCGATATTCATCTTGTTCATGAATCTACACCCGATGCCCCCAATTGGATTAAATATCGAATTGATGGCGACCTTATCCCTGTTCATCTTTTACCGGGGGAAGCAATGGCACGTTTAACCACCTTGCTAAAACGAAATGCGGGATTAAATTTTGGGGATCGTGTAACCCCAAAAGATGGTCGTTTTGGATTTAATTGGCAAGGGCGATCCATTGATGTTCGTGTGGCCGCTGGTCCCCAAGGGCAAGAAGGTGAAAAAATCACCATGCGTCTTTTGGATCGTGCTGCCTTAAAAGGGTTTGATGAGCTGTTCCGCCGCCATGAAGATGTGGGTGATTATTTGGCCAATTTATTATCACCCGAAATCAAAGGGGGCGGTGGCCTTATCTTATTATCTGGGCCAACGGGGTCTGGTAAAACCACAACGCTTTATGCGTGTGTTCAACAAATTGATCGCCGCCGAAAACATGTCCTAACCATCGAAGACCCGATTGAGTATGAGTTGCGTTATGCCACACAATGGCAAGTGCGCGCCAATCAAAAGGGTGGAGAATTTGCAGACTTAATTCGTGCCTCCATGCGGCATGACCCTGATTATATTGTTATTGGGGAGATGCGGGATATGGATACGGTTGAAACCGCCCTGCGTGCCGCAGAATCGGGACATACTGTGATATCAACGGTTCACGCCGATACGGCCTTACAAACGTTTGAGCGGATGCGATCTTTAATGCCGTCAGAGCGGGAGAGATCATCAACCTATACCTTAGCACAGCAAGTAAAGGCGATCTTAAATCAACGATTGGTTAGAACCCTTTGCCAAGGGTGCGCGCATACACAAGAATCAAAAGAAGTTTTGGAAGAAGCCGATTTAAGACAGTTTGACTTTGATGGCAGTGAAAAAATAAAAACGCATAACAGCGCAGGGTGCGAGCTTTGCAATCGAACAGGAATTTTGGGGCGTACTTTGTTGCTTGATGCGATGTTACTGACTTCGGGTGCAGGACAACGAAATGCCGTTTATGAATGCTTGCTCAGTAATCTTAACAAATTACCTGAGGAAGAAGGAATTGTTGTGCATACGCGGCGCGAAGGATTAATTGATCTGGTTGTCACAGGAATGATTGACCCCATCGCTGCCATATCATATTTGGAAGGATAGGGATTTAAATCATGCAGCAATGGGTTGCAGAGATAGCATATGAAAGCAGCGGCGGTGCAAAAAAAGTAACGGAAAGCTTTTACTTGCCCACCGAAGAAGATGTGCGATACGAAGTTGCCCGCAAAGGCGGCTATGCCTTACTTATTCGCCCTCATTCGCGTACCCCTATTGAACGGTTATTGGCACGATCCACGTGGTGGCAAGTGCAATTATTGCGCGGTATTATGTTCCGATCCACTTCTGTATCCTCCCCTGGTGTCGCCTTGTGGAAAATTATTGAAGCCGAAACAAACCCCCAACGTCAAAATATTCTAGCCCCCGCAAGGGAGGCATTATCGCGTGGATTAGGGGTGATTGATGCGTTAAAAGCCCTTAATATTTTTGACCATGGAACAATCGCAATTTTGGCAGGGAGTGAGAAGGCCAACAAACTTCAAGAAGGTATTCCGCATGCCATCCAATCCATCACCCAGAAAAAGAAAAATAATCGTGCCATTATGGGGACGCTTGGGTGGCTAGGGTTTGATGTGATTACCATTGTTCAATCCCTTTATTGGGGGAAAGACATGGTTTTAAAATGGTTTTTAGATAACGCCCCAACCGACCCAGAGTAAATTGGAAGAGTATGAGCGTGTGACATCGAACCTTGCCTTAACTTGGGATGTTTTAATCTACACCGCCTTTGCCATCGGGGCATTTATGGTTTGGACAATTATTTCATTCTTTATGAATCGCGGGAAAAGTGATTGGCCAACGGCACGTGTTGTTCGCAGAATTCCATTAATCGGTGCGTATTTACGGGATTTAGGATTTTCAGACTCAATGATGGCGGCATCACGTATGTTAAAAGGGTCTGTCCCCATTGATGAAACATTGGTACAAGCATCCGAGGCAACAACTGTTCCTGAAGTATCAAGATATTGGGATGAGGCAAATGAGAAATTAAACCGTGGTATGCCCTTAGGGAATGCGTTGGATCATGCCCCGTTAAACCGAAGCGAGCGATTGGAACTTGCTAGCTTGGCAGATTTGGATCAGGTTGCTACAATCCTCGAATCAATTGCTGAAATGCGTACATCTTCGGCAAAAACAAAACACTCATTAATTGTGTGGCTTGCCTTTGCATTAACAGGGGTATTCTTAGTCATTGCATTTGGTAGTGCGATTTATGCCCTAACCGTTATGAATATGAGCATGGATAGCATGATGGGTGGTTTACTGGATGGTGGTTTATAATGGTTTTGAAGAAAAAAAATAACGATATGATTGAAGGGAATAAGAAATCCTCAATCCCAAGCCGCCCCAAACCTTCAACATCATCCTACCTTGCGGGGGAGAATAAAAGTTTTGTTGATAATCTTTTGCCCTATCTACCGCATGAAATGGTTGGGGGATCTGTCCCTTATATTGCCGGGATGGAAGAAGAGTCAGTCTGGAATGCAGCGTCCCAAGCGTGTGGCACGGAAAAAGTACATTTTACTTATACGATCGATGATAAATATTGTTGGTATCTGGCATGTCCATCCTCCACCCTTGCTTCAAATCCAGATAGTTGGTGTCCTTTATCCGCGGCTTTGCCTGGCAATAGTGAATATTGGGATAAAGAAACCGTTTATATTTATGAGCAAGAGGGGTTAGCCTCCGCCCTACGGTGGGATCCTGAAACAGGACGAATGCAAGTCTTTTTGGGCGCAGGGCGCACATTGTTGCCCCGTATTCAAAGCATGGATGCAAATTTTGTTACGATTGATGCCGAACGCGCCGATATCACCCCATGGAAAAACCGAATGTTAAAGACGGAGCAATTGTCACGCGCCTCGTCACGGATGTTATTGCTCAGTGGGGTTTTGCTTAATTTTATCATTATGACGTTTTTAATCATGCAATTTTTTGTAACCAACACAACCGCACGGGATTTAGATAAAGTTAAATTGGAAACACAGCGCACATCACAAAGCCTTTTGATTGAGGCTTATAACGCCCTTCAAAGTGATTCAATTAAACATATGGTTCGGATACAAGAATTGCTGGATGAACTTCAAACCATTGATGGAACGCTTGTTAAATATGAGGTTGATGGCGGGCGCCGTAATTGGGAGGTTCTTATTCCCCCTGCTTATGGTCAAGGGGTGGGAACAATTCGTGGGCAAGTGCAACCCGGAATTGAAACTGACGGACGCGTAAGGTTAAAAGGAACAAAATAGATAAAATTTTATCTATATATAAGATGATTTTAAAACTTATTTGATATACTATAAGTAACAATAAAAAGGGTAATGAAAACAAAGCGTTATGGATTTTAAATCTTTCGATTTTGCAAAGCTAAAAAAATATTTTGGGTCACATTCTTCTGCTGACCTTAATCGCTTTTTGGAAAATTTGCCAAGCAATGCAGGTAAAACCGTCTTAATTGCAGCAGCAATTGCATGGGGGACGGCGGCGGCGGCGGGGCTATATGCAACGATACAAGCACAAAAATTAACTGAATTGCGCGCAGAATTTAAGGAAACGGAGGCTTTAAAGCCTTCTGTTCCAACAATTACAAATGTTGCTATTCCTGCGGCTGAGGTTCAAAAATTTGTTGAACAAGCGCAAAAGTCATATCGAGATATTAATTTGAAAGCAAACAACTCAACCATTTTAATTACCGCACAAAGCACGGCATTCTTTTCTGAATTTCGTGAAGCAATTGGACATATGCAAAATGGCGGTAATGGTTGGCGTGTAACACTTGAAAAATTATGTGTAGGCCGCGAATGTGATAAACGAAGTATGCTGATGGCATCTTTAAAAATTAACAAGGTATCAGTCGAAAATCCATCTTTATAAACAATGGATATAATGTTAAGATTATTCTTTAGGAGAGAAAATATGATTCATAGTAAAAAAGAGTATAATACCCAAAGTGGAAACGTTTTGTTTCTAATCTTAATTGCGGTCGCTCTTTTTGCTGCATTGTCATATGCAGTCACACAATCAACCCGATCAGGTGGTGGGAGTGCCGACAGAGAAACATCCATTCTAAATGCCGCAACACTAACACAATATCCTGCCGCGCTTAGAACATCTGTAATACGAATGATATTAAACGGAACAAACGTAGAAGAGATTAATTTTGATTCTCCTGGGCAAATTTCTGCTCTTACTACGCCTGATACAACAACATTTGTTTTTCATCCATCGGGTGGTGGTGCCGTTTTTCAGACGGCTCCTGCAGATGTTGTAACGGCAGCTGGCACAGGGAGTTGGTCATTTAATGGTAATTTTGATATTGCTGAACTTGGTACAACCGATGAAGCGAATGCAAATGATTTGATTGCCTTTTTACCTAATGTGACAGGGGCTATTTGTCGTCAAATTAATAATGAAGTAAATATTGATATTACGGGGTGTACTGACGCGGATAGTGATGGAATACCTGATATAGATGTAAATATTACAGAAGCCAATATTGATGAAAACATGATTGAAACTGGAACTCCGTATGTTTTTCCAACTGCTGACCAAGAAGATTTGGTCTTGACGGGCTGTACCGCTATGACTGGTCAACCAACAGGTTGTTTTGATGATAGAGCAAATGATAGAAATGTGTTTTATTCAACGCTTCTTGAACGATAATTTCTAGTTGCTGTTAAATGCCACATAAATCACAAAATGGTAGTGCGTTTGTTTATATTTTAATTGCGATTGCATTATTGGCGGCATTAACGGCATCTTTTATGCGTCCCGCCAGTCAACAAACAACCGCACAAAATTCTTTTCAATCTGTTTCATCTATTAGTAGTCAGGTTGATTTTATCCAATCGGCTATTCAAGAATGTATTTTAATTTACCCTTCGGGTGATGATTCTGATACTTCCAATATGCCTACCAATGTTTCGCAACCTTATCCTTTAACGCCAACAGATAATTACTTTACCTTAACCAGTGGGGCAGGGGCGGCAAGTGCGGTAAAGCCTGATGATACAATGAAAAATATTGGATGCCCCGGCAATCCAGGAACAACAAAAGATCATGAAAATATCTTTGGCGGAAATTCAGGAAAATTTATGCCACCCCCGCCTGATCTTTTTGATGAATGGGAATATTACAATGGCACAGATGGCGTATTCTTTTTTACATCCACCAGTAAAACCGATTCATTCTTACAATCGGCATTGGAAAAATTGGATGAAAATTATTCTGAATGTCAGGCGGATGTCATTGATGCCTCAAGCGGTAACATTGAATTAACCAGCACGGCAGGGGTTGATGACCCCAAATGCCTTGATGATGAAACATGTTTTCGTGTTTGGCTTATTATCAAAGGGTCTGCCGTTTACAATGGGGATACAGATGGGCAAGAAGCCTCTTGTCCTTAAAATAATTTCCTTAAAATAATTTTTTAAAGGGCGTTAATTTCATCTTTAACGGTTTCAAATTCACTACGAATTTTTTGGACAAGGGTATCGTCACTTTGCCCACTTTCGCATTTAATTTGAAGCTTATCAGCATAATTCCCCAAATTATTGGCACAGGCGGATCGCGCCGATCCCTTTAAACTATGCGCTAATTCTAGCAATTCATTTATATTTTTTTGTTGGTGCGCGGTTTCAATATTTTTTATTAATGGCTGCGTCATTTCGACAAACATTTTTAACATCTCGATAACGCCATCATCAAAACTGCCCATTTGACGAATGATGGCATTTTTATCAATCGAATTTAAGTTTTGATCACTGGAAACGGGCACTTGTTGTTTGTTGGGTTGTGCCTCACCCAATAATCCCCATCGCACCAATAATCTTTTGAATTGGCCTAATGATACTGGCTTTAACAAACATTCATCAAAGCCATGTTTCATGTAAACTTGTCGATGGTTCATTTGAACATCGGCGGTTAAGGCAATGACGGGAAAATGACGATCAAGCTTTTCATCATCGCTGCGAATTTGTTGAATAACTTCATACCCATCCATTTCGGGCATGTGTAAATCGGTGAGCAATATTCCGTACTCCCCACTGCGTACCGCGCTTAATGCTTCATTACCATTTTCGACAAAGGTGGCCTCAACCCCGATGCTGTCCAATTGGCGTTGCAAGACATCACGCACACTGGCGGTGTCTTCGGCAATTAATAATTTTGTGGGCCCTTCAATAGAGATTTTTGTTACTTTATTGGCGGATTCTTTAACTTCCTCGCCCAACCCAATGCGGCTGGCAGGTTTTGCCAAATATGTTACGCCCAATGATTGCAAAGTATGTTGCAACCCCGCATCATCACGCACGGTATACATAATCATTCCCGTAAAGGGGCGAATTTCAATAATTTCACGGATGAGGTCTAATCCCAACCCATCGGGTAATCCTTGGTCAATAATTGCCACATCAAAGGGACGGCGGATAATTAACTCAATCGCCTCGGCATAGGTGGGGCAACTTTCAACTTGTGCGCCCATGGATTGGAGGGATCGTTGAATTTCCTTTGCCCCTTGTGGGTGGTCTTCAACCGATAAAATTGAAAGCCCCTCTAAATTGGGTAAATCAACGGTTTGATTGGTCGTAGTCACTTCCTCCGTTGGGATTTCAAACCAAAAGTTTGAACCTTTACCTTCGGATGAGAGAATACCAATTTGCCCGCCCATAATTTCAACCAATTTTTTACAAATCGAAAGCCCTAATCCTGTACCCCCATATTTGCGGGAGGTTGAATTGTCCGCTTGGGTAAAGGGATTAAAAAGCTTATCAGCAACGGATTGATTCATACCAATCCCACTATCAATAATTTCAAATCTTAATCCAATTTGGTTTTTCCCAAACGCCAAGTGTTGCGTATTGGTAGAGATTTTTGTGGTGACATGACCCTCTTGGGTAAATTTAATCGCATTACCAGCCAAATTCATCAAAATTTGACGCAGTCGCTTAGGATCCCCCATCACAACAAAGGGAACGTCATGTGAAATATCATCAATTAATTGAATGGGCTTACCTTGGGTTTTGACCTCCAACGCCTCATTAATGCCGCGTACCAATGTCCGTAGCGGCACTTCAAAGGCATCAAGCTCCATTTGGTCGGCATCCATTTTGGCAAAATCCAAGATATCATCCAAAATTTCAAGCAGACCACTGGCGGAATCGCGGGCGGTATCAACCATGCTCATAATTGCGGGATCGGGTCGTTCTTGTCCAATAAGTTCAAGCAATCCATAAACAGACTGCATAGGGGTGCGTATCTCGTGGCTTATTGTGGCAAGGAAGTTTGATTTTTGCAGGGTCGCCGCATCGGCAATCGCCAGTTTTCGCTCAAGCTTTTTAATTTTATCAATTTGGGATTGTGTGTCTTTATCGGTCATTTATCATATTGAAAAGGTTACAGGTTCGCGGTATGAAGAAGGCATCATAAATTGTAGTGCTTATTATTGTACTCTATTATTGTATTGCAAAGAACAAAAAGACGAACAAAAATAAGAAAGCAGATTAAGATGTCATATAAAGTAGCAGTGGTGGGTGCATCGGGTAACGTTGGGCGTGAAATGCTTGAAATTTTGCATGAGCGTAACTTTCCTGTATCAGAGGTGGTCGCCTTGGCGTCCGCACGCTCCGCAGGGAATGAAGTTTCATTTGGGGATGCTGACTTAAAAATCCAAGATTTGGCCAAATATGATTTTAAAGGGACAGATTTTGTTTTTTCCTCCCCCGGGGCAAAAATTTCGGCAGAATTTGCACCAAAGGCAGGCAAAGCAGGCGCCATTGTGATTGACAACACCAGCCATTTTCGCATGGACCCTGATGTCCCGTTGGTCGTACCCGAGGTAAACCCCGAAGCATTAAAAGATTATGGTAAGAAAAATATTATCGCCAATCCAAATTGTTCGACCATTCAAATGTTGGTGGCGTTAAAACCCATCCATGATGCGGCAAAGATCAAACGCATTGTCGTATCCACCTATCAATCCGTATCAGGTGCAGGAAAAGAGGCAATGGACGAGCTTTTTAATCAATCGCGCACATTCTTTATGAATAACGAGCCAAAGCAGGAAGTATTTCCCAAACAAATCGCCTTTAATGTTATTCCACAAATTGACAGTTTTATGGATGACCATCAAACCAAAGAAGAATGGAAAATGGTTGTTGAAACCAAAAAGATTTTGGATAAAAAAATTCAAATCTGCGCCAATTGTGTCCGCGTTCCTGTCTTTATCGGTCATGCCGAAATGATTAATGTTGAATTGGAACGCCCCTTATCCCGTAAAGAAGCCATGCAGTTATGGCGCAAAGCACCAGGTATCAGTATTATTGATCAAGAAAGTGAAATGGAATTTGTAACCCCTGCCGAAATTTCGGGTGAGGATGATGTCTTTCTCTCCCGTATTCGTGAGGATATCTCCGTTGAAAATGGTTTAAATTTTTGGTGTGTTTCTGACAATATGCGTAAAGGGGCGGCATTAAATTCAATTCAAATTGCCGAGACTTTGATTAAAGATTATTTGTAAAATTATTGCCAATTTAGGCTTATTTACGCTTATTTCCCCTTGGAATACAGTACAGAAACCCTTATGATAAAGCATAATTTGAATAAGGATTTTTAATGTCTGATAAACCAAAAACAATAGAACGGCCTTTATCGCCCCATTTGCAAGTTTATCGTTTGCCAATGACCGCAAAAATGTCAATTTCCCACCGTATTACAGGGGTGATTTTAACATTTGGTCTTATCTTAATTGCGGCGGCTATTATTACTGCAGGTTTAGGCGAAGAAATTTATAATCAAGGAATGGCATTGATACAAACACCCTTTACGCAATATTTCTTTTTTGCATGGGCGTTTGTGCTTTTCTACCATATGGGTAATGGGTTTCGTCATTTGTTTTGGGATTTGGGTAAGGGTATTTCTATAAAATCGGCACGGACATCTGGTATCCTTGTTATTTTGTTTGCCATTGGTATGACGGTAGGAATTTGGTATTTTGCGTCCAACAACGTTATTGATGCAGATGAAACCAACGTAAGCATCGCAATTGAGGAGATTGAATAATGGTCACAACAAATGACAAACTTGTTTCTCCCCTTAGAAAAGCGAAAGGATTAGGCTCCGCCCATTCAGGAACGCATCATTGGATGATGCAACGCATTACCGCTATTACCAATATACCATTAATATTTTGGGCGGTTTACAGCATTTTTTCGTTACAAAATGCAACCTATGCCGAATTTACAACGTGGATTTCCACGCCATGGAATACGGTGTTGGCCATTTTATTTGTGCTATCAACATTTAAGCACGCGGTTTTGGGTAATCAGGTCATTATGGAAGATTATATTTCTTGTTCCGTTTTGCGCCGCATTAAAATTTATGGATTAAAATTATTTATGCTCGCCCTTGGCGTTGCAACAATCGTCGCTATTTTGAAAATATCCCTTGGATCATAAAAATTAGCGCATAGAAGGATTTATTAAAGTGACTGAAAATTACGAAATTATTGATCATGAATATGATGTTGTCGTTGTAGGCGCAGGCGGTGCGGGGCTTCGCGCTGGTTTTGGTTGTGCTGAGAAAGGTTTAAAAACCGCGTTAATTTCAAAAGTATTCCCAACACGCTCCCACACTGTGGCGGCGCAAGGCGGGATTTCTGCCGCATTGGGTAATATGGGTGAAGATGACTGGCGTTATCACATGTATGATACGATTAAAGGGTCAGACTGGCTGGGTGATCAAGATGCCATTGAATATATGTGTCGCGAGGCTATCCCTGCGGTTATTGAGCTTGAACATTATGGTGTTCCGTTTTCTCGTACGGCGGCGGGTAAAATTTATCAACGTGCCTTTGGTGGTATGACAACCCATTACGGCAAAGGTACGGCGCAACGCACATGTGCGGCGGCGGATCGTACGGGTCATGCTATGCTACATACCTTGTACCAACAATCGTTAAAGCATAAGGCAGAATTTTTTATTGAATATTTCGCCCTTGATTTAATCATGAGTGATGATGGCGAATGCCTTGGTGTGATGTGTCTTGAATATGGATGATGGGTCAATCCATCGTTTTCGTGGGCATCAAACAATTTTGGCAACGGGTGGTTATGGCCGTGCCTATTTCTCTTGTACTTCTGCCCATACCTGTACGGGTGATGGTGGTGGTATGGTTGCCCGCGCAGGGCTACCCTTACAAGATATGGAATTTACACAATTTCACCCCACAGGTATTTATGGTGCAGGATGTTTGATCACCGAAGGGGTGCGTGGTGAAGGCGGGTATTTAACCAACAGCGAAGGGGAGCGTTTTATGGAGCGTTATGCCCCAAGTGCAAAAGATTTAGCGTCCCGCGATGTGGTTAGCCGCTCCATGACAATCGAAATTCGTGAAGGGCGCGGCGTGGGGGAAAAGAAAGATCATATCCACCTTAACCTAATGCATTTGGCGCCAGAGGTGATTAATTCACGCCTGCCGGGTATTGCTGAAACAGCCAAAATTTTTGCAGGAGTTGATGTGACTAAAGATCCAATCCCTGTATTGCCAACCGTGCATTATAATATGGGCGGCATACCAACTAATTTTAGAACAGAAGTGTTAAACCCGACGAAAGAAGACCCAAACCGTGTTGTGCCGGGTTTAATGGCGATTGGTGAATCGGCTTGTGTATCCGTGCATGGGGCAAACCGTTTGGGGTCAAATTCTTTGCTTGATTTGGTTGTGTTTGGTCGGGCGGCTGCCATTCGTGCCGCAGAAACCATTCCAAAAGGAACGCCGCATAAATCCTTAAAAGGGGATGATGGAACCAAGGCGTTGCACCGTCTTGATAAAATCCGTAATGCGGCAGGCACGATTTCAACATCAGAATTGCGCAGTGAAATGCAACATATTATGCAAGATCACGCAGCCGTTTTCCGTACGGGTGAAACATTGCAAGAGGGACAAGAAAAAATTATCGAAACCTTTAAAAAGCGTGAAAATCTAAAAATTTCTGATCGCTCTCTAATCTTTAATACAGATTTAATTGAGGCGTTGGAATTGGATAACCTCCTTTATCAATCTGTTGCAAGCATGGCATCGGCCAATAATCGGAAAGAATCCCGTGGTGCACATGCGCGCGAAGATTTTACCGAACGGAACGATGAAGATTGGATGAAACACACAACCATTACCGTTGATGATAAAGGTGGATTTGATATTGGGTATCGCCCTGTCATTCTTCATACCCTAACGGATGAGGTTGAAGCCGTCCCCCCCAAGAAGAGGGTCTATTAATGGTTGGCGATTGGATTCGATTTGGGATTGGAATTTTTTTAATTACTACGGTGTATTTTGCACCAATGGGCATCGCGGTTATTCGTCGTCATAATAATTTGGTTTCATTGTCCCTTGTTAACTTCCTTTTAGGGTGGACTGTTATATTCTGGGTCGTGGCAATTTTATGGTCGATGAGTAAGAATGCATCCGAAACACGCTCTTTAGGCGAAATACTTAATCTTAAATAAATAGGTTTATCATGGCAGAGTTTACACTACCCCAAAATTCAAAAGTTAAAAAAGGCAAGAAGTTTAAGGCTTCCGATGATGCCAAGGACGTAAAGAATTTTAAGGTCTATCGCTGGGATCCTGAAAATACGGATAATCCACGCCTTGATGAATATGAGGTGGATTTGAATGATTGTGGCCCCATGGTTTTGGATGCCATCATTCATATAAAGGATGACATCGACAGCACGCTTACCTTCCGCCGTTCTTGTCGGGAAGGGATTTGTGGGTCTTGTGCAATGAATATTGATGGCCGCAATAAATTGGCATGTCTAACCCCTATTGCAGATATCAGCGATGGTGCGAAAATTACACCGTTGCCTCACATGCCTGTGGTTAAAGATTTGGTTGCAGATTTGAACCATGCTTATGCACAATTGGCATCAATCGAGCCATGGATGAAAACCGAAACACCTGCGC
The DNA here is from genome assembly GCA_963803555.1 of uncultured Alphaproteobacteria bacterium. Lineage (GTDB taxonomy): Bacteria > Pseudomonadota > Alphaproteobacteria > Micavibrionales > Micavibrionaceae. The sequence goes on from CAWDMZ010000001.1 coordinate 966,145, forward strand.
CCGCGCGGGAGCGATTGCAAAGTCCTGAAGATGCACAAATTTTAAATGGTGCAGATGGTAAAGGCCCTGCGGGCTGTATTTTATGTTTTTGCTGTACCACATCTTGCCCCTCATATTGGTGGAACCCTGAGAAATTTATGGGTCCTGCGGTTTTATTGAACGCATGGCGTTGGATTACCGATACGCGGGACGAGGCAACGGATGAACGTTTGGATCAATTAGAAGATCCGTTTAAGCTTTACCGTTGTCACACCATTATGAATTGCACCAATGCGTGTCCAAAAGATTTAAATCCTGCCAAATCAATTGCCGAAATTAAAAAATTGATGGTTGAAAAACACAGCTAACATTATTTTTTTAACTTGGCGTTTTGGGAGAGGGTGCATTTACGCCCAAGCTATCGCCCAAATTGTCGTTTTGTTCAGGCATTGTAACCTTCCCATTATCATTTTGAAATAACGCTAACACTTGGCTAATTTGTTCTATAAACATTGTGCGTGTGGTATCATCTAAAATAATAATGGCGCCGCATGATGCAACCGCAAACCCAATTGCCAATGGTGAATTTATTGTCTTGCTCAAAAACGGAGTTGCTTTACTTGTAATAAATGCCACCTCTTTAGATAACGCTATTAATACATTAAGGGTTGGTTTTGGGGCAATATCGCCACTCTGTGTTTTTGTGACAAGAACATCTAACGCTTTTCTTTGCGCTGCTTTTTTTGATTTGTTGGTAAATTCTACCGCTTTTGCAAAAACACTGGATGTGTGGTGGGTGCCTTGAAAATCAAGAAAACATTCATCTGTTAAAAGTTTGCCAAAATAAAATGACGCTTGATTATAAATATCGTGCAGGTTTTGCGATAAAGTCTTTTTCATGTTTCCCTTATTGAATAAAACTACCTTACACCAAAATAGTTAATTTGTTAACACTTTTTTAAAATTTTATAATATTAGGAATTTTTTAAATTTGTAGTAAAACAATATATGACCAAAAAAATTGATAATTATAAGACGGCTTGCGCACAATCTGTTCAAAATTGGACAGATAAATATTTTACGTTAACCAAGAAAACTTTAAAAAAATCGCCTATTGTTACCTATGGATTTTTTGTAAGAAGACCATGTTTAATGGCAATTGCAATTGCGGAAGATTGGTTAAATGAATTAGCAAAAAATGAAGAATATCCCATTGTTATTCAAAAGAATTATAAGGAAGGGGACAATGTTGGTGCAGGCGATCCTTTATTTTATTTAACAGGATATATGCATAATTTGGTCGAAACAGAAACGCTTCTTTTGCAAAAACTTGGCGCACCATGTGTGGCGGCAATGAATGCCTATGAAATATGTATGACGTTGCCCAATATAAAATTTTTGGCAATGGACTCGCGACATTGCGCGGGGCTGGATATGGCCGAAATGATGGCCTACGCCGCAAGTGTTGGTAGTAAAATGGCCATACAAAATGGGGCAAAAGGGTTTATAGGCAATGCAACAGATGCAACCGCGCATTTCTTTGAGAATGATAAAGGGTTAGGCACAATGCCGCACGCGCTTATTGGGGCATATGATAGCACCTTGCATGCTGCAATTGCCTTTCAAACAGCAAATAATGTAAGCCCACTAACGATATTGGTTGATTATTTTGGAACAGAGATAACCGATTCATTGGCCGTATGCGCGCATTTTGGCGACCTTGCATCGAAGGGTGAAATTAATATTCGTCTGGATACGCATGGAGCACGATATCTTGAAGGGCTTGATCAGCAAAGCTCCTATAAAATTTTAGAAAAATATGCACCACAAGCTTTTCGTGGATATCGCACCGAAGAAGAATTAAAATTCTTAACAGGTGCAGGCGTGTCAGCGGCAGCAATTTGGTATATGCGTGAAAAATTGGATGAGGCAGGGTTTAAAAATGTAAAAATAACAGCATCATCGGGTTTCAATATTGCAAAATGCCGCGCGATGAAAATGGCAAATGCGCCAATTGATGTCATTGGAACAGGATCATATTTGCCTGAAATTTGGAATGAAACGTATGCCACGGCAGATATCATTTGTTACGATGGGGCGTTCAAAGTAAAGCAAGGCCGCGATTTTCTTATTGATGATTACAAACGCCGCCATGGCAATGAACAGCCATTAATCTCAAAATAAATTACTTTTTCAAATGCGTGTATGTTTCGTTATAGCGGCGGGATAAATACTCCCCCGCCGATACAGGATCTGCATTTGGCGCGGCAACATTGGTATCGTAATTGGGGTTAAAAAATAAAGGAATTGAAATTCTTTCATGTTTTCCACCCAATACGCGGTGGGGTGTTGCGCGGACTTTACTACCAGACCAAATTTCAAGCATCTCCCCAAAATTAATAATAAATGTTCCAGGGTCGGCCTGAACAGATTTCCATTGACCATTTTGAAGTTGTACCTCCAACCCGGGTGTTCCATCAGTGGAAAGTAAGGTTATACATCCATAATCAGTATGCGGTGCAATACCAAAATCCTTATCAGTCGCATGTACAGGGCGTTCGGGGTAATAATTCCCCCTTAATAACGCCATCGGTTTATCAAATTTATCGTCAAAAAAGGTCGCATCTTGACCAATAGAAAAGGCAATAGATTTTAACAATTGAAATGCAAGCTGCCGCGTCTTTTTAAAATAATCTTCAATCTCTATTTTAAAATTATCGGGATAGGGCGGCCACATATTATTGGCATAAACGGAATGATATGCCTGAGGATCATTTTTTGAAACCTCTACCCCACAATCAAAAATTTCTTTGTAATCAGGGTTGGAATTTGGGTCAACTTGCTCAAGCCCCGATTTCCCCCATCCACGATTAGAACCCGTTTGTGACATATCAACAATTTCTTTATTGCGATGCTCACTCTTAAAAAATTTCTTATAAGCGTTAATTGTATTTTCAACTTCTAAGGAAGTAATAAAGCTGTTTGATAAAGTCAGAAATCCTACATTTTCGATGGCATCACGAAGATTTTTGAGCGTTTCGGCATCTTCATCGAATAAGGATTGCGCATCAATTTGATGTATCATAGGTAGAAACCTATATTTATTATTATAAAAAACAATAATTACCGTAGTTTTTTAACGGGATAAAGCTTTTTTCTTTTGCTTCATTAACACACGAATATGAGGACGGCCTGTTTCTTCTTCATATTTCTCATAATATTGTTGATGATATTCTTCGGCAGGCCAAAATTTTTGTAATGGCTCAAGCGTTGTCACAATAGGATCTTTCCATACATTACTGCTGTTAACTGCGGCAATCGCTTCTTCTGCGATCATTTTCTGCTTATCATCGTGGTAGAAGATGGCAGAACGATATTGCGTTCCTACATCAACCCCTTGGCGGTTTAATTGTGTTGGGTCGTGCGCTTTGGTTAAGAAAAAGTCGGTCAATTCGCGGTATGAGATAATCTCGGGGTCATAATAAATATCTGTAACCTCGGCATGACCCGTTTTGCCCGTGGTAATATCGCGATAGGTTGGGTTGTCCAGTTCCCCACCAGAATAGCCAGATATGGTGAAAACGACACCATTTACAGCGCGAAATTCACTTTCCACACACCAAAAGCACCCCCCTGCAAATGTTGCAATGGGGTAATTATCAGGTTTTTCAGTTTTAATTGTTTCGGCCACTTCCATTCCTTTCGTAAATGCGGGTGTGATATATAAGGCGGTGATGCCCATAAAAATCAATGCGATAGCGATAAAATATTTCATAACACTCTATTCGATAAAAAATGATTATAGTTACGCAAGGGTTCGATATAGTATTTGTTTTATGAACAAGTCTATTCAAAAAGATAAAAAATCAATTGCCGCATGGTGTTTTTACGATTGGGCCAATACAGCGTTTAGCACGGTGATTATCACCTTTATCTTTGGCGTATATTTTAGCCGCGAGATCGCCGTTGATGAAACATTGGGCAGCGCGCAATGGAGTTATACAATTGCCGCATCTGGTTTAATCATCGCCATTCTTGCGCCAATATTTGGCGCAATGGCGGATCAGGGTGGTTCGAAAAAACGTTGGATTTTGCTTTTTTCCATGATGTGTATTATTGCATCTTCACTATTATGGTTTGCCACGCCAAACAGTGAAACCCCTCATATATTATTTATCCTGATGCTAGTTGCGATTGGCAATATTGGGTTGGAATTATCACAAGTTTTTTACAACGCCTTGCTGCCCGATATTGCGCCCAAAAAAATGGTTGGGCGATTATCCGGTTGGGCATGGGGGCTTGGGTATTTAGGTGGTTTAACGGCTTTGGGCATAATGCTGTTTTTCTTTATTGGGGTGGGGGATAATCCGCCGCTAATTAATTTACCACGTGATGAGTTTGAGCATATTCGCATTGCGGGGCCGTTTATCGCGTTATGGTTTTTTGTATTTATGATGCCACTTTTGTTTTTTACAAAAGAGGTAAAAGCTAAAACGGTTGATACAAAAAACGCCTTTAAAGACGGGATAAGGGAGCTTGTCCAAAATTTCAAAAATCTTAAGCAATATAAAAATATAATTCGTTTTTTAATCGCAAGCGCGATTTACCGTGACGGATTTGTCACCTTATTCGCCATTGGTGGTGTTTTTGCCGCCGATCAATATGGTATGGATTTTACGGAGATTCTTATCTTTGCTATTGGGTTAAATATATCGGCGGGGATAGGGGCGATTGGATTCTCATTTATGGATGATTATGTGGGGTCAAAACAAACAATTATTGTATCGTTAATGGGGTTGATTGGTTTGGGCGCGCTTGTCTTTTTTATTGAAGATAAGAATAGTTTTATTTTATTGGCATTGGGGCTCGGAATTTTTATCGGCCCTGTTCAAGCGGCGAGCCGTACGATGGTCACTAAAATTGCCTCCAAAGATATGATCGCGCAAAGTTACGGTTTTTATGCCCTTACAGGGAAATCAATCTCATTTTTAGGGCCATTATTTTACGGATTAGCGACAAGCATTTTTAACACACAATTGGCGGGGATGGGGTCTATCATATTATTTTGGATTGTTGGCTTAATCTTATTATTCAAAGTAAAAGAAATAATTGAATGAATATAATACAAAAACCATCGCTAAATTTTAATGACCGTAAGGACCAAGATATTACGCATATTATTTTGCATTATACAGGCATGAAAACAGCGCAAGCGGCCATTAAAAAATTATGCGATGAAGCATCACAAGTGAGCGCGCATTACACCATTGATGAAGCAGGTAAAATTTATCAGCATGTTGATGAGGCAAATCGGGCTTGGCACGCAGGTAAAGCATATTGGCGCGGGAAAAATGATATTAACAGCCGTTCTATTGGTATAGAAATTGTTAATCATGGGCATGAACATGGATATCAAGAATTTCCCAATGACCAAATTCAATCGGTCATAGATTTATGTATAGACATACAAAAACGATATAAAATTGAGCATGTATTGGCGCATTCCGATATCGCACCCGACCGCAAGGAAGATCCGGGGGAGTTATTTCCATGGAAGAAATTGGCAGAAAATAAAATAGGAATTTGGCCATCTGTTGCGGATGAGGATTTTGTTAAATCATCGGGTATGGATTTGGTAAGGGCATTACAAGATTATGGGTATCAATCAGAAAGCCATGAAAAAATGATTATTGCTTTTCAACGTCACTATGTACCCGAAGTGTTTAAAGGGGGGAGCGAGGGTAAGCCAACATCCTTAACCAAAGCGCGACTTTACGCATTATTGGCGAACCATTTGATTTCATAATTTTATTGCGATATAACACCATCATGGAAAATCGGGTAACCGCGCTTGTTTACAGGTGAGGAAAGTCCGGGCTTCAGGAAAATACGATGCCGGGTAACACCCGGGTGGGGCAACCCAACGGAAAGTGCAACAGAGAGCAGGTTTCTTTTTAAGATAAGGTCTATTTTATAGCTAGCGTCCTCGCGTTTACGCGTTTGACGGCTTTTAAAAAAGTAAAAGTGAAAGGGTGCGGTAAGAGCGCACCGCGTTTTTGGTAACAAAAATGGCATGGTAAACCCCGTCGGAAGCAAGACCAAATAGGAATGGCATATGGAGCATTTTCCCTCCGTCATTCGGGTAGGTCGCATGAGTGCTTTGGTAACAAAGTGCCTAGATGAATGGTTACCTTTTTAAGTGCCGTTATGCGCGCAAGCGCAAGGACGTAGTGCTTAGAAAACAGAACCCGGCTTATAGATTTTCCATTTCTTATTTTATTCCCAATAGCTTTTATTAAAGCTATTGGGATGTTCAAAGCTTTCCGCCTTTTATAAAGGGCAAAGCCGTAGTGTTATTTTGATGGCTAAAATTAAAACGCTCCGCGAAGATTAAACCTCGCGGAGCGTTATTTCTCCCCATTCAAAGAAATTCTTATTTTACAATTCGTTAGATTTCATCGCTGTATAAGCAATTGTACCAATGTACAAACCACCATTTACAGATAATGTCATAATCAAAAATGTTGTAAGCATGATAATTTTTCCCCTTTATCTTTCCCACAGTTATATTTAGATATTTGTTTTATACTTATTTATTTTCATAATGTCAACAAGTTTTTAATAAAATCAATAGGTTATAGATTAAAATCACCTCAAAGGACAAAATTAACTTAAATTACGTAAATACTGCTTTCTTATATTATCATGTGAATGAAATCCTCTCAAATATGAATCATAATTGATTTATACCCAAAAACCATGCTATTCCATAGATATCCATAAATTTCCATGGATAGGTTCAATTTATAATTTTCAAAGGTATAGTTAGGCTCTATGGCGTTATTTCTTTCGTCACATATTAATAAGGTTGATAAAAAAGGGCGGGTTTCTGTCCCGTCATCTTTTCGTGCGGAATTAGCGAAGGAGGCGTTTCAGGGCGTTGTTCTTTTCAAATCCAATACGCATGAATGTCTTGAGGGTTTTACTTGGTCTTATATGAATGAGATTAGCAGCCGATTGGATGATTTTAATTTATTCTCAAGCGAGCAAGATGATCTGGCAACGTCCATTTTTGGAAATGCCGTGCAGCTTGCCGTTGATGGCGACGGACGAATTATATTGCCAAGCGATTTGATTGAGTTCGCCAATTTAGAGGATCAGGCATCTTTTGTCGGAATGGGAACAAAATTTCAAATTTGGTGCCCAAAAGGTTTTCAAGCGCGTCAACAAAAGGCACGTAAAGCGGTTCAGGATAAATCCCTGACTATTCCAAAAAATAAAGAAAAGAAAGCGGGGAATGATGACTGATCATTTTCCCGTTATGTTGACCGAAGTTTTGGCATCTATTAACCCTCAAGATGGTGATGTAATTGTTGATGGTACTTTTGGTGCCGGCGGTTATACATCAGCATTTTTAGATCATGCACAATGTACCGTTATTGCAATAGATCAAGATCCTGCGGCGGTAAAGCAAGCTGAGATTTTGAAGGAAAAATATGGTGATCGCTTTATCTTTGCGCGCGGGCGTTTTGGTGATGCGGTGGCATTGGTGCGTCAATCTGGATTTGAAAATATTGATGGTTTTGTTTTGGATGTGGGGGTGTCCTCCATGCAGATAGACCAAGCGGATAGAGGGTTTTCATTTCAAAAAGATGGTCCCCTTGATATGCGCATGGATACAAAAGATAACAATATCACCGCACAAAAATTAGTGATGGAATTGCCCGAGGAAGAATTGGCCAATATTATCTATCAATATGGGGGGGAGCGTAAATCACGCCATATTGCCCATCGTATTTGTCTAAAGCGTGAAGAAGAAGATATCACCACAACAAAACAATTAAGCGATATTATTAATGCGGTTATACCGCGTGGGCCAAAAGATAAAATTAATCCTGCCACACGCACATTTCAAGCCCTCCGCATTGCGGTAAATGATGAATTGGGGGAGCTGCAAAAGGGGTTAGAGGCAGCGCAAGCTTTGTTAAATGAAGAGGGGCGTTTGGTTGTTGTTTCATTTCATTCATTGGAAGATAGTATTGTTAAAAATTTTCTTGATAAAAAATCGGGGCGTCAGGTTAATCAATCGCGCCACCTTCCTGCCGCGCAGCATGATGATACACCGCCATTTTTTCGACTTATAAAACGCAAAGCTATTGAAGCATCGGATGAAGAGGTGAGCGTCAACGCAAGGTCACGCTCCGCCAAGTTGCGTATGGCAATCCGTATTAATACAAAGGTTGCAGCATGATAAAAATTTCCCACTGTATTGTATGTATCATGGCGATTTGGACGGCAGTTTTGTTGTTTTGGACAAGCCAGTCTGTTCAAAAAACCGAACGTGAATTAAAGAAATTAAAACAATCAAATTATAGCGAATTTGAAATGGTTCGCGTTTTATCCTCGGAATGGGATTATTTAAATCGCCCTAATCGCCTTGAAAAATTGGCGCAAGAGTTTTTGGCAGTTGATCGGGTTCAATCTAGCGATAAAAATTTCCTAACTTCGGCTGAATTAATTGAAAATTCAATTGCGCCTATTGTTCCTTTATCAAAACCAAAAAAGATTTTAACTTTGGTTTCTAATCAAAAGAAAATGATTGAGCCAAAAGTTATTGAGCCAGAGATTGTTGAGCAATCGAATAATATTATTCGCAAACCTGAGCAGAAGAAATTTACGTCAATGATCGAAGATCTAACGGAAAGTGAGCGTTAGGTGGCATCAAATAGAATTTTTATAAAGAATAAAAAACAATCTTCTCTTGATAAAACAAGGGGGCGTTTAATGCTATTAAGTGTTTGTTTTTTTGTTCTTTATAGCTTAGTCGCCGCACGGATATTTGATTTATCTGTATTGCAAGGCGGATTAATCGAGGAGCCTACAAATCATTATGCTGCTACCAAAGATAAAGAGAATGTAACGCGAGGCGATATTGTAGATCGTAATGGTGTTTTACTGGCGCGATCATTAGAAATGCCATCTTTATACGTAGATCCAAAATTGATCATGGAACATAAAAATGTTGCCCAAGAATTGGTTAAAATATTTCCTGATTTGACCTATGGAACTGTTCTAAAAAAACTACAAGAAGATAATCGGTTTACTTGGATCAAAAGAAATATCGAACCAAGTGAACAAGCAAAGGTGAATGAGCTGGGGCGTCCTGGATTATCATTTAAACTTGAAACAAAACGCATATACCCTCAAGAAAACTTAACCGTACATATGGTTGGTGTTTCTGGTGTGGATGGGCAAGGATTATCAGGTATTGAAAGTGGATTTAACAGCCTATTAGCCAGTGAGAATAAACCCCTACAAACAACACTTGATGTGCGGGTGCAGCATATTTTAAAACGTGAAATCAATAAAACAATCAAATTGCATCAGGCGGTTGGCGGTGCAGGGGTCGTTATGGATGTCAATACGGGTGAGGTTATCGCCATTGCATCCCTGCCTGATTATGATCCTTATTTATACAGCGAACAAAAAAATAATTACCTTTTTAATAAATCGACCTTGGGCGTTTATGAAATGGGATCAACATTTAAGATATTTTCCATCGCCGCGTTGATTGAAAAAGATAAAAGCAATTTTACAAAAACATTTGATGCACGTACGCCCATAAAAATTGGACGGTTTAGAATTCGTGATTTTCACCCTGAAAAAAGAAAGCTGACATTGCCCGAGGTTTTTGTCCATTCATCAAATATTGGTACGGCATTAATGGCGCAAGATATGGGTACGGATTATCTCAAATCCTTTTACAAAAATATTGGTTTATTGGACAAGCCCAATTTTGAAATAAGTGAAGTGGGGCAACCCATGGTTCCATCCCCGTGGGGGGATGTGCATACCATGACGGCATCCTATGGACATGGGATTGCGGTATCACCATTACAATTGGTAAAGGCCGCCGCCCCCATTGTAAATGGCGGATATAAGATTGAACCAACATTAATTAAAGGGACGCAAAAACAAAAATTACGCGAACAAATAATTTCCCCTGAAACATCACACAGAATGCGTCAATTGCTGCGCCTTAATGTATCGAATGGTACAGGATCAAAGGCGGATGTGAGCGGTTATCTTGTGGGTGGTAAAACAGGGACGGCAGAAAAGCCAGGTAAGGGCGGGTATAACCGCAAAAAACTTATTTCATCTTTTCTTGGGTTCTTTCCTATGGACGCGCCGCAATATGTTATTTTTGTCATGATTGATGAGCCAAAGGGAATTGATAAAACCTTTGGTTATGCCACAGGCGGGTGGGTTGGTGCGCCAACTGTATCACGGATTATTGCATCCATGACAACGGTATTGGGCATGGCACCCAAAGATAAAAATCAAGATTTTGGCGATAATTTATTACGCTATGTCAAAACCAAAGAACAAATTAAAAAGGAGCGTCAAATTGCAGCTCACTAATTTTTTAGACACCCTAGAAACACTTCCTATAAATGGTATTACATCGGATAGCCGTCAGGCACGAAAAGGGTATTTATTTGCCGCCTTACCGGGAAGTAAATCAAACGGATCAGAATTTATTGAAGATGCTATTTTACATGGGTCAGATTATATTTTGGCGCCATCTGATTATACGTTACCCGATACACATAAAGATAAAGTGACAATAATTTTATCTGACAACACGCGACAAGATTTTGCAAAAATTGCGGCAAAATTTTATAAATTACAACCTAAAAATATTGTGGCAATTACAGGTACAAGTGGAAAAACATCGACGGCATCATTTGTACAACAATTATGGCATTTGGTTGGGTTTGAAAATTGCGCATCGTTGGGAACACTGGGCATTCGTGGTCCAAAAATGCGTATTGCGGGTAAATTAACCACACCCGATACACAATCCCTTCACGCGGCATTGGCGGATTTATCGGCCGCAGGAATTGATTATTTGGCGATGGAGGCATCAAGCCACGGATTGGATCAATATCGTCTGGATGGTGTAAATATTCAAGCCGCCGCCTTTACCAATTTATCGCGCGATCATTTAGATTATCATCCCGATATGCAATCTTATTTTGATGCAAAATCCAGATTATTTTCTGATGTTTTGCAAAAAAATGGACGCGCCATTTTAAATGCAGATGACGAATATTTTGAACAGCTTAAAAATATTTGTGAAAAGCAAAAGCATAAAGTTTTCTCATTCGGATATGCAGGGGAAGATTTAAAAATTCTTAATCGAACCGCAAAACCCACAGGGCAAGAATTAGAATTTATGCTTGAAGGGTCATCTTATAAAATCACACTCCCCCTTGTTGGGGATTTTCAGGTGATGAACGCGCTTTGCGCATTAGCATTGGTCATGCCGTATGTTGATGATGTTGATATGCTAGTGCAAAGTTTGGGCAAATTGCGTGGCGTTCCCGGACGCTTGCAATTGGTTGAGGGAAGTCAGCAGGGTGCGATTTATATTGATTATGCACATAAGCCTGCCGCCCTAGAAACAATTTTAAAAACATTACGGGAACACACAACGAATGGTTTGGTCTGCGTATTCGGATGCGGTGGAAATCGTGATAAAGGCAAACGTGGCATTATGGGCGAAATCGCCAACCGTTTGGCCGATACCATTATCGTAACCGATGACAACCCCCGATATGAAGAGGCAAGCGATATCCGGAAAGAAATTATGGATGCGGCCCCTAATGCCATCGAAATTGCCGACCGAAAAGAAGCAATTAAAACCGCCGTAAAAAATTTAAAAAAAGGGGATGTCCTTGTCATCGCAGGTAAGGGACATGAAGAAGGCCAAATTATTGGTGACACCATTCACCCCTTTAACGATGCACAAATTGTCCAAGATGTAATAGAAGGAATAAAAACAAAGTGATTCAATCAAACATAATTTGGACAGCTATCGAGGCATCAAAGGTATTAGGGTTAGAGCCCCAATCAAATTGGAGCGCAACAGGCGTATCCATTGATAGTCGTACGGTCGAGCAGGGCGATTTGTTTATTGCCCTCGAAGGGGATACGGGCAATGGTCATGATTATGTTGCACAAGCCCTTAAAAAGGGCGCAAGCGCAGCAATTGTTTCCCAAAAAATTGAGGGCGTAGATGAAAAAAATCTGCTTATCGTGGAGGATACATTAACCGCGCTTCAATCGTTGGCGCGTGCGGCACGAAAACGAACAAGTGCAAAAATCTTTGCAATTACGGGAAGTGTTGGAAAAACAGGTACAAAAGAATTATTACACGCGGCCTTATCCGCATATGGTCAGACCCATGCAAGTGTTAAGAGTTATAATAATCATTGGGGCGTACCCCTAAGCCTTGCACGGATGCACGCAGGTACAGATTATGGAATTTTTGAAATTGGAATGAATCATAGTGGTGAAATTACCCCTCTGAGCAAGATGGTGAAGCCTGATATTTCAATTATTACAACAATCGCCCCTGTCCATATTGAAAATTTTGATGATGGCATTAAAGGAATAGCCCATGCCAAATCAGAAATTTTTGGTGGAATGGAAAATGGGTCAATCGCCATTTTGAATAACGACCATGATTATTTTGACATCTTAAAGACAAATGCAAATAAACGCGGTTTAAAAATTTGTAGCTATGGGGATAATAAAGATGCTGATACTCAGCTTGTTAAAATTATAGAGGCGGCAAATGGATCACGTGTCGAGGCGAATATTATTGGTGAACACATAAAATATTCCCTTCAAATTGCAGGGCGTCATATAGCTATTAATTGCTTATCTATTTTAAGCGCGATTAAAATTTCTGGCTTAGATTTAGATAAGGCAGTTAATGTTTTATCAAGGCAAGAACCTGTATCGGGGCGCGGGAAAAGGGAGTTTTTAGATATAGGACAAGCAGCAAACCCCGTAACACTTATTGATGAAAGTTATAATGCATCGCCCACGGCAATGCAGGCGGCATTTAAAGTTTTGGCATTAATTGACCCCGGGCGTGGTGGGCGCCGTATTGCGGTTTTGGGTGATATGTTGGAATTGGGTAAAGATAGCGATAATATGCATTCTGATCTTGCTTTACCATTAAAGGCGGCAAATGTTGATTTGGTTTACACTTGTGGTAAAAAGATGCGTAAACTTTATGATAATTTACCTGCCAATCAACGCGGCGCGCACAAAGATAGCAGCCGCGAATTGGCGCAAATCGTCCCTGATGTTTTGATACCGGGTGATGTTGTGATGGTAAAAGGATCATTGGGCAGTAAGATGAGTTTGGTGGTTGAGGCATTGCGTGCCTTACCCCTTAAATTCAAGCAAGCCACAGAAGGGCAAATTTAAACTATGCTATATCATTTACTTTACCCGCTGGCGGATACGTTTAGTATTTTTAACTTGTTTCAATATATAACATTTCGTACGGGCGCGTCGATTATGACGGCCCTGATTATTAGTTTTTCAATTGGCCCTTTCTTTATTCGCTGGCTTAAGAAAAAGCAAAAAGAAGGGCAGCCTATTCGTGAAGATGGCCCCGAAACCCATTTTGCCAAGGCAGGTACGCCCACCATGGGCGGTATTATGATTTTGATATCTGCGGGCATTTCAATTTTATTATGGTCTGATTTAACCAACCCGTATGTTTGGATTGTAACGGGGGTTATGGCGTTTTTTGGTATGGTCGGTTTGGCCGATGATTATGCGAAGCTGACTACAAAATCACATCGCGGTATCCCTGGAAAATTAAGATTATTGTTGGAATTTTTCTGCGCCTTTATCGCGGTTGCGGCTTATTTAAATTTTATGGAGATTGAATCCGCAACAGGTTTATATATTCCATTTTTTAAAGAATTGATTTTACCCCTTGGTATTTTCTTTATCCCCTTTGCAATGCTGGTTATTGTGGGCGCATCAAATGCGGTTAACTTAACCGATGGTTTGGATGGTCTTGCTATTGTTCCCATTATGATTGCGGCGGCATGTTTTGGGCTTATCGCTTATTTGGCAGGGAATGCAATTTTTTCAGATTATTTGGGCATTCAATTTGTACCTGGTACGGGGGAATTGGCCATTTTATGCGGGGCATTAATTGGCGCAGGGTTAGGCTTTTTATGGTTTAACGCACCCCCCGCAAAAGTGTTTATGGGCGATACAGGCTCCCTCTCAATGGGGGCGGCATTGGGTACGATTGCCGTGTTGGTTAAGCATGAATTGGTTTTGGCAATCATTGGCGGGTTATTCGTTTTTGAAACATTATCCGTTGTTATCCAAGTGGCATCGTATAAATTAACGGGAAAGCGTGTGTTTAAAATGGCGCCAATCCATCATCATTTTGAAAAAAAGGGATGGTCTGAACCCACTGTTGTTATTCGGTTTTGGATTATTGCCTTTATCCTTGCCTTGGTTGGTTTATCAACATTAAAGTTACGATAAATGTTAAATTGGAAATCATTTAAAGAAAATTTAAAGCATAAGCATATTGCCATTTTTGGTTTAGGCAAATCAGGATTATCAACCGCGAAAGCGTGTGTTGAAAATAATATAGACATCACCGTTTGGGATGATAACGAGGAAAGCAGAAAAAAAGCCGAAGCCTTAGGCGCAAAAATTTCCGATCTAACCCAAGATGATTTATCAAATTATGATTATCTCATTTTGGCACCGGGTATCCCCTATACGTTTGAGCCGCATGATATTGTTATCAATGCTCAAAAATATAATCTTCAAATTATTGGCGATGTGGAATTGCTTCATAAAATTGGAATGCCTTGTCAAACCATTGGGATTACAGGCACAAATGGTAAATCTACAACAACGGCCTTAATGACTCATATCTTAAATGAGAATGGCAAGAATGCTATCATGGCGGGTAATATTGGTATTCCCGTTTTTGATATTGATTTTATCAAAAATTATGATTTTTTGGTGTTGGAATTATCATCTTATCAACTTGATCTATGTCCAAATTTTAGACCTGATTATTCTATCTTACTAAATATCTCATCCGACCATTTGGATCGGCACGGCAGCATTGAAGAATATATAAAAAGTAAGTCTTATATATTGGAAGGCGAGGGTATTGCCGTTGTCGATATTGATGATGATTTTAATCAAGTTTTATTTGATAAAAATTTTATTGAAGGCAAAAGAAAATATATTCCTGCATCGGTACATTATGAAATTCCAGAAGGATTTTTTGTAAAGAAAAATAATCTCTATAAAAATCGTCACGGCGAAAATCATTTGATTGGATCGCTTGAGAGTCTTCCCACCTTACGCGGGGTGCATAACCAACAAAATATTATATGTTGTTATATTATCTGCAATGAAATTGGGATTGAGGATCAAAATTTTTTTGATAGTTTGCAAAATTTTGCAGGATTGCCGCATCGTCAATATTTAGTTACCCAAAAAGATAATATTATTTTTATCAATGATAGCAAGGCAACCAATGCCGAGGCAGCATCAAAGGCGCTATCCTCCTATGATGATATATTTTGGATTATTGGCGGACGCGCAAAAAAAGATGGATTACAAGGATTAGAAATTTTTAAAGATAAAATCATCAAAACCTACGTTATTGGGGAGGCGACAGACCGATTTGCCGAATGGTTAGAGGCGCATCATTTCATTTTTGAAAAATGTAACACGATTCAAAAGGCAACAAAAAAAGCCTATCAAGATGCCAATCAATTTGACCAAGATGCTGTGATTTTATTATCACCTGCCTGTGCCTCATGGGATCAATTTGCATCATTTGAAGAACGCGGCAATGCATTTGAACAAACAGTGAAAGAAATTACAAAATAAAATGAGTTTTCTTTCACGGGCAGATACATCTTTATTATCACAATGGTGGTGGACGATTGATCGTAAATTACTGTTGCTTATCCTAATCACTATGGTGGTGGGTATTATGTTGGTAACAACGGCCAGTCCCCCTGTGGCGACGCGTATTGGGTTAAATGAATTTCATTTTGTTTTGCGCCATTTGGTATTGCTAATCCCATCTTTATTTATTCTTTTGGGCGTATCATTCTTGAATGCGCGTCAGATATGGCGATTATCAAGCGTTGTTTTATTGGGCAGTTTTGGATTGCTAATTTATGTACTTATGTTCGGGATGGAGATTAAGGGCGCGCAGCGATGGGTCCATTTGCCCGGATTTTCATTACAACCTAGTGAATTTGCAAAACCGGCCATTATTGTTGTCACGGCATGGTTCGCACATTTGAAAATGGAGCGTGAAAATTTCCCCGGAGTGAAAATTGTTTTGGGGCTTTATGCTTTTTTGGCTGTTCTTTTATTGTCGCAACCTGATTTGGGAATGACGGTTGTTATTACGGCTTGTTTATTAAGTATTTTATTTTTGGCAGGCTTCCCATTGCGTTATGTTGCCATTATTATTGGTATCGGATTGGCGGCAATGGTGATGGCCTATCTCAGCTTTTCCCACGTGCAAAGTCGGGTGGATAGATTTTTAAATCCCGAAGTGGGCGATACTTATCAAATGGATCAATCGCTCAATGCCTTTCGCCAAGGTGGGGTGATGGGGGTAGGACCAGGACAGGGGACTGTTAAACTTTCCCTTCCCGATGCCCATGCCGATTTTGTATTTTCTGTCGCGGGGGAGGAGCTTGGGCTTATTCTGACGCTGGTTATTGTGCTGTTATATGTTCTAATCCTATATCGTGGATTTAATAAT
This sequence comes from uncultured Alphaproteobacteria bacterium, assembly GCA_963803555.1. Classification (GTDB taxonomy): domain Bacteria; phylum Pseudomonadota; class Alphaproteobacteria; order Micavibrionales; family Micavibrionaceae. Next base: position 982,772 of record CAWDMZ010000001.1, read on the forward strand.
CTTTATGAAAATAAAAACCTGTTTGCGGTGCTGGCAACGGGGGGATTGCTAACCATGTTTGGGTTGCAGGCGTTTATTCACATGGGGTCTGCCTTGCAACTTATCCCCGCAAAGGGGATGACTTTGCCTTTTTTAAGTTATGGGGGGTCTTCCTTATTGTCGATTAGCTTCGCAATGGGTATGGTATTGGGATTAACCCGACGACAAACACATACAGGCGTGTTAAAACGATAATAGTAACGCATATATAAGGCAGCGATAAAAATGGCAAAAACAAAACAAATAGTAATTAGTGCAGGGGGAACAGGCGGTCATATGTTCCCTGCGGAGGCATTGGCGCTTGATTTAATAAATCGTGGATATCATGTCACGCTTATTACCGATAAACGTGGCGCACAATACAAAGATTTTGCCAATGGCGTTCCTGTCTATGTTACATCCTCCGCCGGTTTACATGCAGGATTGATGAGCAAGTTAAAAAGCACATTTTCCCTTGGTGTTGGATATTTACAAGCGGCAAAATTGTTAAAGAAAATTAAGCCTGATGTTGTCATTGGTTTTGGTGGCTATCCTGCATTTCCTGCTGTTTATGCCGCAACAAAACAAAAGATTCCTACTGTTATTCATGAACAAAACGCAGTTTTAGGGAAAGCCAATGCGTATCTTGCGCCAAAGGTTGACCGTATCGCCATTGCATGGCCCCAAGTCGAAGGTGTGGACACAACAGATTCGATGCGATGCATTGTAACGGGCAATCCTGTTCGTCCCGATATTGCCGCCCTTTATGCCAAACCTTATCCTACGTTGGAGCAAGATGGCATTTTGAAAATCTTGGTTATGGGTGGGTCATTAGGCGCGCATGTCTTTAGCAAGGTTTTACCCGAAACAATCAAAATGTTACCGCCCGCACAACAATCAAGATTATCAATCGTTCAACAATGCCGCGAAGAAGATATTGAAGCGGTACGCAAGGCATATAATGAAACCAATATCGAATTTGATTTAAAAACATTTTTTGATGATGTCCCAAGCCAGCTAGAGCAATGTCATTTATTTATTGGTCGTTCAGGCGCAAGCACTGTATCCGAGGTGGCAACCGCAGGTCGTCCTGCAATATTTGTTCCTTATCCGCATCATGCCGACCAACAACAAAAGCGTAACGCAAATGCCGTATTTGATGTGGGTGGCGCATGGGTTATGCCCGAAGAAGGATTTACAGCCAACGCATTATTAACGCGTATCGAAACATTCCTACAAAATCCCGAGGCATTATTTAATGCCGCCGAAAATGCCCGCAGTTGTGGCAAGCCTGATGCCGCCCGTAAATTGGGTAATTTGGTTACAGCATTGGCCAGTGGGTGGAATAAAAATAAAGACAGTTCATTATTATAAGTATTTAATTGGGGGAAACATATCATGCGCGCAATGCCATTAGATATTGGAAAATTACATTTTGTCGGCATTGGCGGCATTGGGATGAGCGGCATTGCCGAAGTTCTTCATGCCTTGGGATATCAAGTGCAAGGATCTGATTTATCGGAAAGCGCAAATGTCGCCCGCCTTAAAAAAGAGGGAATAAAAGTCTTTATCGGACAAGAGGCAGAGAATATTAAGGATGCCTCCATTATTGTAATATCGTCCGCCATTAAAAATGATAATCCAGAATTAATTGCCGCCCGCGCCGCACGCAAACCCATTGTTCGCCGTGCCGAAATGTTAGCGGAAATTATGCGGTTAAAATGGTCAATCGCCATTGCAGGCACCCATGGCAAAACCACCACCACCACAATGGTAGGAACAATGTTGGAAGAGGCGGGTCACGATCCAACCGTTATTAATGGCGGTATCGTCAATCGTTATGGTACAAACACGCGTATCGGTGAAAGTGATTGGATTGTTGCCGAGGCAGATGAAAGCGATGGCACATTTACAAAACTTCCCGCGACCATTGCGGTTGTGACCAATATTGATCCTGAACATCTGGATCATTATGGTACATATGATAATATCAAGGCTGCCTTTCGCCGCTTTATTGATAATTTACCGTTTTATGGATTTGCGGTTTTATGTTCTGACCACCCTGCGGTGCAGGCGTTAATTCCAAACATTGTTGATCGCCGTATTATAACATATGGCTTTAACAAACAATCTGATGTGCGTGTATCGAATGTGCGCTTCTCCTCAAACGGAAATACGTTTGATGTGACTTTTGCGCCTTGGCTTCATGATAACCATGATGAATTGATTGTCCGTGATATTTTCCTTCCCATGTTGGGGGAACACAATGTTTTAAACTCGCTTGCCTCCCTTGCTATTGCGCAAGAAATGGGGGTTCCTGTTGCCACCATGAAAACTGCAATGAAAAATTTTAGTGGTGTAAAAAGACGGTTCACCAATACAGGGCAAAGCAATGGCATTACCGTTATTGACGATTATGCCCACCACCCTGTTGAGATAAAAGCAGTGTTAAAAGCCGCGCGTGAGGCCGTAAATGACACAGGCAACAAAGTGATCGCTGTGATGCAACCGCACCGCTACTCACGCTTAAAAGATTTTATGGATGATTTTAGCGGCAGTTTTAATGATGCCGATAGTGTGATCATCGCCGATGTCTACGCCGCAGGCGAAGACCCGATCGAGGGGGCGGATAAAGAAACCTTGGTCAGCGGTATTAAAAAACTAGGCCATAAAGATGCAGTTATTCTGCCTAACTTAGATGATCTTCCTGCCCTGGTTTCTAAACGTGCGGTGAGTGGGGATTACGTTATATGCCTTGGTGCGGGAAGTATTAGTGCATGGGCGTATGAGTTACCAAAACAGCTTGATGCTATCAATGCGCAATCCGAAAAAGGGGTGGCTTAAACGCGTTGAGTAAAATTTCAATAGATATATTGCCACAGGTGCGGGGACGCTATACTGAAAATGCACCCCTAGGTTTGAAAAGTTGGTTTGCATGTGGTGGAAACGCCGAAATTCTTTTTAAACCTAAAGACCAGCAAGACTTACAAAATTTTTTACAAAATTGTCCTGCCGATATTCCCATTTCTATATTTGGGGCAATGTCGAATGTCATCATTCGTGATAGTGGTATCAATGGTGTCGTCATACGATTGGGGCGTGAATTTTCATCTATTGAAATTAAAAACAATATTATCACCGCTGGCGCGCTGGCGTTGGATGCCAATGTTGCCATTAAATCGGCAGAGGCTGGAATTGGCGGGTTAGAGTTTTTTAGCGGCATTCCCGGATCAATCGGGGGCGCATTAAAAATGAATGCAGGCTGCTATGGCGTTGAAACAAAGGATGTTTTGATTTCTTGTGATGCGATAGACCGTGCGGGTAATATCCACACGCTAAAGCCAGAAGATATGAATATGACCTATCGTCATACGGATATTCCAAATGATTACATTTTTCTATCCGCAAAATTTAAGGGGACAATCGAAACATCAGAGATAGTCCAAGACCGCATTGCAAAAATTAAGCAAAAGCGCGAGGAGGCACAACCCATCCGCGAAAAAACAGGTGGCTCAACCTTTGCTAACCCATTTGTAGATGATTTAAAAAAGGCGAATTTGTCTACCGAAACCAAAGTATGGCAATTAATTGATAAGGTTGGCGGGCGCGGACTTACAATCGGTGGCGCACAGATGAGCGATAAGCATTGTAACTTTCTGCTCAATACAGGTGATGCATGCGCGCAAGATTTGGAAAACTTAGGCGATGAAATAAAATCGCGTGTTTTAAAAGAATTTGGAATCACATTACGATGGGAAATTAAACGCGTGGGGGAGAATGCAGATGGCTAAAACAGTGGCACTATTGGTTGGGGGCTGGTCCGCCGAAAGACAGGTGTCTTTAACAAAAGGAAAATCTATTGAAAAGGCGCTTATCGACGGGGGCTATGAGGTTCGTATTGTAGATGTAACAACTGACATACAAAAATTAATCAATGATTTGACCCCTAAACCCGATGTTGTATTTAATAATTTATATGGTCAAGGCGGCGAAGATGGCGTTATGCAAGGGATATTGGAGGCCTTACAAATTCCGTACACCCATTCTAATGTCACGGCATCCGCCGTAGGCATGGATAAAATGCTGACGAAGAAAATAGCGCAGAGCGTTGGGGTAAAGGGCGCCGAAGGAAAAATTGCAAATAAAAAAGATGTGATTGATGAAAATGTAATGGCGCGACCTTATGTTGTAAAACCCATTAACGAGGGGTCAAGTGTTGGGGTTACTATTATCCTAGAGGGTGAAAATCAAAAACCGCTTGATGAAAATAATTGGCAATTTGGGGAACAGGTTTTAATTGAAAAATTTATTGAAGGGCGCGAGATTCACGTTGCCGTTCTTGATGGCGTAGCCCAAGGGGTCACAGAAATAAAATTCCCGGGGCGTTTTTTTGATTATGAGGCAAAATATCATGATCAAAGCACACAATTGGTTACGCCCGCGGACATTCCCGATGATATTGCGGCGATTACCATGGAAAATGCAGAAAAAGTTTTTAATGCCTTGGGGTGTTCGGGGCTTGCCCGTGCCGATTTTCGATATGATGTTTCGCAAAATGGCAAAGATGCGATATACTTTTTAGAAATTAATACAATGCCGGGGCTTGCCCCTGGTTCCGTTGCCCTGCTTCAGCCAGAGCATAACGGTATGTCCTTTGTTCAACTTTGCTCACATCTGGTGGAAACTGCAAAATGCCATGGTTCAATAAATCATCAAGAAAAAGAAAAACTAAAAGACGCGTCATAAAAAAACGCGGCTTTATTAATCCTGAATATCTCATATTTTTGTTTAAGAAAATTGGAATTTGGGTGGCGTTAATTGTGGCGCTATTTTGGTTTGGGTCTTGGTTTTTCTTATCCGATGCATCAAACAAAACATATCAATGGTCGCAAAATAAAATCTTTAGCGTGACACAATCATCGGGTTACCAATTGGAAAATATTTTGGTCACGGGAAGAAACTATACCCCCGCATCGTCAATTAAATCAGCCATAAATTTACAAAAGGGTGACGCATTATTATCTTTTAACCCTAAACAAGCACAAGATATATTGTTGCAAGAAAATTGGATTGAAAATGTTACGGTGAAACGAATTTTACCAGATACAATTTCTGTTAAAATCATAGAGCGTATTCCAATGGCCTTGTGGCAAAAAGATAAAAAACTCTCATTAATAGACAGCAATGGCAATATCATCACTGACCAAAATTTGGGTAGTTTTAAAGATTTAATTATTTTAACGGGAGAGGCAGCACCACAATTTGCACCAACATTATTATCTTATTTCCAAGCCGTACCTGATATATTTTATAGGATTGAAACCGCTAACTTTATTTCAAAACGACGCTGGGATGTTGTTTTAAAAAATGGAACCCTCATCAAACTGCCCGAGGATAATGTCCCGCTGGCGCTCAGCAGTTTAGAAAAGTTAAATGCCAAAGATAAAATATTAGAATCAAACCTTGATTTTATAGATGTGCGCGATTTAAAAAGAATAACCATTAAAACCAAACCTGGTACTGTTCAAAAATATGATACTGGATATTCCGACTATTCAAAAGACGGAGATAGAATTTAAAACCATGCAAAGAAAATTTCACCCCAAAGGTACGATTATTGCGACACTTGATGTGGGCTCGCACAAAAATGCGTGTTTAATCGGCCGTATTATTGATGATCAAGGAAATGTTGAAATTTTGGGTGTAGGCTATCAAAGCTCCCAAGGGATTAAAAATGGTGATGTCACCAATATTGATGCCGCCGATAATGCCATTCGTCAAACTGTTCATGCGGCCGAAACCATGGCTGCAAATGCGATAAAGGGATACCCTTTGCGTGATGTTATTGTCAATGTATCTGGCGCACAATCACGATCTGATATTGTGAATATCACCCTTGATTTGGCCGATGATGTTGTTGAAGAACAAGATACTCAAAAGGCATTGTTAAAGGCACAAAATCAAATTGCCTCCGCCAATATTGAAATGGTTCATACAATTCCCTTTGGTTATGGCCTTGATGGAAAAACAAATATTCAAAACCCAATTGGTATGATGGGCGAAACATTAGAGATGGATATTCATCTTGTTTCAAGCGATACAAAATCCATCAAAAACACGGTTCTTTGCGTTGAAAAAAGCCATTTGGATGTGGTTAGTCTTTGTAGTGCGTCTTATGCCTCTGGCTTATCCTGTTTGGTTGAGGATGAAATGGATTTGGGGTGCGTGCTTATTGATATGGGCGCGGGCAATACCACATTTTCAGTATTCCAAAATGGCACAATGATTTTTAGTGGCTCAGTCCCTATTGGGGGATGGCATGTATCCAATGATATTGCAAAGGGGCTGACCTGTTCCTTCAAAGATGCGGAGCGTATCAAAACCCTTTATGGGTGTGCGATGATGATGAGCAACGATGATAAAGAATTAATTGATGTCCCCCAAATTGGTGATATTGATAAAAAAGAAACAAGCCATATTCCACGCTCCCTCCTTATCGGAATTATTCAGCCGCGTATTGAGGAAATTTTTGAGATGATCCGTGATCAATTAGATGAATTTGGCGGGCAATATCAAATTGGTAAGCGCGTTGTTCTAACAGGTGGGGCAAGTCAGTTGCCTAACATCCGTGATTTGGCACAAATTATTTTAGACAAACAAATTCGTTTGGGGCGCCCCATTCATTTTAACAATCTTCCCGATGCCGCATCTGGCCCTGCCTTTTCCACAGTAACGGGATTGTTAACATATTACGCCACAAAACAACATGAAGTGCCCGCAGAAATTGTTGCAAATGTTGATGCGCAAAGTGTATGGAGTAAGGTAAAATTCTGGTGGAAAGAAAATTGGTAAATAATTCCGTTTCAATACATAACTTATCCACAGACAATTTCTGATATTATATTGGCGCAATGCGCGGCGTATGACACACTTAAAAAATGATTCATTTAGAGTCGGTTAGCACGGTTTTGTCATTCTTTTTCTGAGAGAGAAAGCTGCATAAATAGAAAGAAAATATAAGTTTTTTTGTCTCAACTGGAAATTCACAATTCCGTTTCAAAAAAACTTCCCCTAGAATCAATTATCAAGCGAATCAAGTTCAACGCATTTGCGCACGGAGGTTTCAAACAACATGTTAAATATTCGAATTCAAACACCAGAGGTACAAAAATTGTCTCCCAAAATTACAGTAGTCGGCGTCGGCGGTGCCGGTGGAAATGCCGTCAATAATATGATCTCTTCTGGAATGGAAGGATGCGAATTTTTAGTCTGCAACACAGATGCCCAAGCTTTGGAAGGATCGCTTTGCGATAATACAATTCAATTGGGCGCACATGTAACGGGCGGCCTTGGGGCAGGTGCAAAACCAGAAATTGGTGATAAAGCCGCACATGAATCACTTGATGAAGTGATGCAGTATCTTGAAGGGTCAAACATGGCCTTTATTACCGCAGGTATGGGCGGCGGTACTGGAACAGGCGCCGCGCCAGTCATTGCAAAAGCATGTCGTGATAATGGCATCTTAACTGTTGGTGTTGTGACAAAGCCATTTCATTTTGAAGGCACGCACCGTATGCGTCAGGCCGAAGCCGGTATCGAAGAAATGCAAGATTATGTTGATACATTAATCGTTATTCCAAACCAAAATTTATTCCGTATCGCGAACGAGAAAACCACCTTTGCCGAAGCCTTCAAAATGGCAGACAGCGTTCTACGATCAGGCGTTGAAGGGGTGACAGATTTGATGGTTAAGCCAGGTCTTATCAATCTTGATTTTGCCGATATTCGTTCCGCGATGATTGAAATGGGTAAAGCCATGATGGGTACAGGCGAGGGCGAAGGGGAACGACGCGCAACCGAAGCTGCCGAAGCCGCTATCAACAATCCATTACTTGACGATGTTTCTATGAAAGGTGCCCGCGGCGTTATTATCAACGTCACTGGTGGCCCTGATATGACCCTTTATGAGGTGGATGAGGCATGTAACCGTATCCGTGATGAGGTTGATCCGAATGCGAATATTATATTTGGTTCAACCTTTGATGAGAAATTGGAAGGATCCATGCGCGTTTCTGTTGTTGCAACAGGGATTGATATGGCCGAATTTGCACGCACGACTGATGGTCGCAATGGCGGGGTAAGGGTTACAAATTTACAAACCACTAAAACTGCGGCTATCCCAACAGCGACAGAAGAAAAAAAAATTATTCCACAAACTGAAGTAGCACGCGCCATGACAATGCAGGCGCGCCATGAATCATATCAACCTAAATCTGTGCCGACACGTTCACTTCAAATGGAAGATCCTGAAAAGGAAATGTTTGAACAACAAGAATTTCGTGCGCTTGCCCCTACGGCGGCAACACCATCTGCCACTACTGATTATGTGGCACAACAAAAGGCGACAATTCACCAAGGAAGTTTTATTCCACCCAGTCCTGTTGTTCCTGAAAAATCAGAAGATTCTTATCTTTCTGCATCAATAGGCGCAAAATCAAATTATGAGCCTCAAGCTGTTGAGCCACAGCAGGTGACGTTCCCTGTGGCACAATCACCCGTTTCTACACAACCAACACAAGCACCACAACAAAATCGTGTGCAATCAACACAAGGATTGGTTCTTCGTCCCCCTGTTCCGGGTGCAACCTCGACAGAGCGTAAGAGAACACCATCTTTATTTGAGCGTATCACAAGCGTTTATAAAGGGTTTGATGAACAATATGGCCAAGAAAAGCGTGGTGAAGAAACACAATCTGAAGGCGGTCAATCCGCACAAGGAACATTCCACGGTGGCACAAAGGTAACGTCATCGCCGGCACAAGGAAAATTAAGTATTGATTCACCGTCTGCGCAGCGCGTCGATAATCAAGATGATTTGGATATTCCTGCTTTTTTAAGACGCCAAGCGAATTAACAGCGAACTAAAAAGCGAATTAAAATAGTTTTATCTAACTTTATCTGGTGTCCTCCGGATAAGTACACTTTAGAAGCTCTTCGGAGCTTCTTTTTTTGTAACATATAGATACAAAGAGTGAATTTTGTTGCCGCATATCTTCCTGTACCTTGATAATAGGAAAAATAGATATGCAACATACACTAAAACAATCAATTACAATTCACGGTATTGGCCTTCATGGCGGGAAGCCTGCAACATTAGTTTTGCATCCTGCGGCAATTGGCCATGGTGTTGTTTTTGAACGCACCGATATTACCGATAAAGATAATATTGTTGAGGCGTTATGGAGCAATGTTGTTGATACGCGTCTTTGTACCTTAATTGGTAATCAATCTGGGGTTACAATTGGAACGATTGAACATTTAATGGCCGCCCTTCGTGCGTGCGGTATTGATAATGTTCTTGTGCAAATTGATGGCCCAGAAGTACCCATTTTAGATGGCAGCTCAAAAGAATTTATAACGGCCTTTGATAAGGCTGGGTTGGTTGAACAATCTTCCCCGCGTCGCGCCATTCGTATTTTAAAAACAGTGACTTATGAAAATGATGGAAAGTTTGTTTCACTTTCCCCTTCATTAACCCCAAAATACACAGGTCAAATTCAATATAACCACCCATCAATCGGTACGCAACGGTTCGAAATGATGTTGGTGAATGGTAATTTTAAGCATGATGTTTCAGATTGCCGTACATTTTGCCTTTTATCTGATGTTGAAAAAATGCAGGAAAATGGCTTGGCACTTGGTGGATCGTTAGAGAACGCAATCGTTGTCGATGATACAGGCATTGTAAATGAAGAGGGCTTACGGTGCCATGACGAATTTATCCGTCATAAAATTTTAGATGCGGTTGGCGATATTGCCTTGGCTGGTGGTTTGGTCTTGGGTGCGTATGAAGGCAACAAAATTGGCCATGATATGAATAATAAGCTGCTTCATGCGTTATTTGCCGATGATACGGCATGGGAATATATGGATTTATATATCAACCCAGAAGCATCAGATGAAGCGTTATATGCCACAAGCGCACCCGTATTTGCGGCCGCTCATTAAACTCCCTTTTTTACATTATTGTTATTGGAATGTGATTTTGTCTTTTATTTGCAGGCTTTTCACGGTAAATATGTGTCTATGAAAAAATATTATTTCCTTCTTCTTCCCTGCCTGATGATTGTTGCGGGATGTTCTGGTAAAGACAAAGATGTCGATGTATCAGAACAAAGTGCCGCATCACAAGGCAAATCTGCTGAAGCATTATATGAAGAAGCGCAAATCGCCATGCAAAATGGTGAATATAAAACTGCAATTCCCTTATATGAACAGGTGGAGCGTGAGTATCCTTATTCAAAATTTGCAACAAAATCACAATTAATGGCTTCAAAAGCTGCCTTTGACGATGATCAATATGATCAAGCAATTTTATCCCTTGATCGATTTATTGAATTGCATCCGGGGAATGATGAAATTGATTATGCCTATTATTTAAAGGCATTGGCATATTATGAACAAATATCTGATGTCGCCCGTGATCAGGCAATAACACAACGATCGTTAGAGGCATTTGATACCTTAATCAAACGATTCCCCGATAGTGAATATGCCCGTGATGCCAAATTAAAACGTGATTTAACATTGGATCATTTGGCGGGTAAGGAAATGCAAATTGGGCGTTATTACTTAAAACGCAATCAAATTAATGCGGCCATCAACCGTTTCCAAGCCGTGGTTAAAAATTATGAAACTACCACCCATATTACCGAAGCGTTACACCGCCTTGTTGAATCCTATCTAATTTTAGGATTGCGTAGTGAGGCGGTAAAGGTCGCATCGGTTTTGGGTTATAACTACCCAGGGTCAAAATGGTATCAGGATACCTATAAAATTCTTGATAAAGAATCCCGCAAACAAATTTTGGAAGAGCGATCATTTTGGAACAAAACTGTTGATTCCCTCTTTGATTCTGAATAGAGGGAGGCGACATTATGCTCGCCAGTTTAACAATAAAAAATATTGTTTTAATCGAACAATTAAAAATTGATTTTAAAAATGGACTTTGTGCGCTTACGGGTGAAACAGGGGCAGGGAAATCTATTTTATTAGACTCGCTTGGGCTTACCCTTGGGGCACGATCCAACACATCGCTTATCCGTAAAGATGCGGAAAAAGCAGTCGTGACCAGTGTTTTTGAGCTTGGCCTTGATCATCCTGTAATGAAATTTTTAAGCGATAATGATCTTGATATCGAACCAATTTTAGTTTTTAAAAGAACGTTGACGCGGGCAGGCGTGTCAAAGGCGTACATTAATGATCAAATTATATCACTGGGGTTAATGAAATCTGCTGCGATATGATTGCCGAAGTTCATGGGCAGTTTGACAATCAAAAATTATTTAATCCAGCAGAACATATAAATTATTTAGATGAATATGGTGCCTATGATAATAAGATTTTAGCCGTATCAAAAAATTGGAAAACCTTAAAATCTGCGCGTCAAAAAATGTTAGATTTAAAAGAAAAATCATTGGTTATCCATGATGAAGAAGAATATTTAAGACAATCCATCCATGATTTGGATGCCCTTGCGCCCGAGGCAGGGGAGGAAGAAAAACTGACGCAATTAAAGGCGACATTAAAAGATTCTGTTAATATTGTTCAAAGCGCACAAGAAGCATCTGTCAAATTAGAAGAAATGCAAACAACAGCCTTAGATGTATGGCGTTCCCTACAAAAAATTGAAAGTAGCGCGCAAGGCATTATTGAAGGATTTGAACGTGCAAATTCTGAAATTGAAGAGGTGATTAACAATCTGACCGATTTGGTTTCAGATATTGATGGCAATGATCAATCGCTTGAAGAAATAGATGATCGTCTTTTTGCGTTAAAAGCACAAGCGCGTAAGCATCAATGCAAAATTGATGATTTGGCGAAAAAGCGTGACGAACTTGCAAATGCATTGGATGAAATTGACAATATTGAAGAACTTTATGCGCAATCTATCAAAAATTATGAGCAAGAAAAAATTAATTATTTGAAGGAAGCGCAATTGCTTTCCTCAAAACGAAAAGCGGCGGCAAAAAAACTTCAAGATAATATTATGAAAGAATTACCCGCATTAAAATTAGAAAAAGCACGATTCAAAATTTCTATATCACCTCATGATGAAGAGAAATGGAGCAAGAATGGCATTGATAAGGTTGAATTTTTAGTTGCGACCAACCCCAATTCAGACGCAGGGGCATTAAATAAAATTGCATCAGGGGGTGAATTGGCGCGGTTAACCTTGGCCTTAAAGGCGGTATTTGCCGATACGGGCAATGTTCAAACCCTTATTTTTGATGAGGTTGATAGCGGTATTGGCGGTGCAACGGCCGCGGCTGTTGGGGAACGCCTTTCAAAACTATCACAATTTAAACAAATTTTGGTTGTTACGCATTCCCCCCAAGTGGCGGCCAAGGCAACACATCAATGGATTGTAAGCAAATCGGGCGGCAAAGATATTATTACAACAATTACGCCCCTTCAATCCGAAGCGGAACGCCAAGAAGAGATTGCGCGTATGTTATCGGGCGAAGAAATTACCAAAGAGGCACGCGCAGCAGCAATAAAATTATTAGAGAAAAAAGCGGCATAAGCTATGCCAAATTCCGAAATTTTAAAGCGATATACCACCCTATCACTTGCCATAGATAAGCATAATAAAAAATACCATGAAGAAGATACGCCCGAAATTACAGATGCGCAATATGATGCATTGTATCAAGAGCTTTTAAAGATTGAGGCGGATTATCCAGATTTGGTGAATGAGAGTAGCCCAAGCCAAAAAATTGGTTCAACCCCATCTAAAAAATTTAAAAAAATAAAACATAATGTCCCTATGTTATCGCTTGGTAATGTTTTTAATGAAGAGGAGCTTCAAAGTTTTTTATCGCGGGTTTATCGGTTTTTAAATTTAGATGAGAATACAAAACTTGAAATTGTGGCCGAACCTAAAATTGATGGTTTGTCTTGCTCCATCCGCTATGAAAATGGTGATTTGGTTTATGCGGCAACGCGTGGCGATGGATATGAAGGGGAAGATATCACCCAAAACATCAAAACGATTGCTGATATTCCGCACCAATTAAGTGGAGATTTTCCTGATATTATAGAAGTACGCGGGGAAGTGTTTATGTCCCGCGAAGATTTTATCACGCTGAATAAACGTCAAGAAGAAGAAGGTAAGCCCGAGTTTGCAAACCCGCGCAATGCGGCGGCGGGAAGCTTACGTCAATTGGATGCGTCTATCACAGCAAGTCGTCCCCTATAGTTTTTTGGCTATGCCTTGGGTCAGATAAGCGCACCAATCGGTAAAACACAATGGCAAATAAGGGAAAGCCTAAAATCTATGGGATTTATTGCGGCTGACCCTTCCGCCCTTTGCCAATCTATTGATGATATTCTTAGTTATTATAGCCAGATTAAAACGGATCGTCCCGATCTTGATTATGAAATTGATGGGGTGGTTTATAAAGTTAATGATTTGGATTTACAAGATCGTTTGGGCTTTGTATCGCGCGCCCCACGATGGGCAACCGCGCATAAATTTCCCGCTGAACAAGCGATTACCAAGATTAATGATATCGAAATTCAAGTGGGGCGAACAGGCGTTTTTACTCCTGTTGCGCGGCTGGAACCTGTTGGTGTGGGTGGGGTGATTGTATCAAATGCAACCTTACATAATGAAGATGAAATTCAACGTAAAGATGCGCGGGTTGATGATCATGTCGTAATTCAACGCGCAGGCGATGTTATCCCCCAAGTGGTTGAGGTGGTTTTGGATAAGCGACCCAAAGAATCGCAGCCTTATAAATTTCCACAAACATGCCCTATCTGCCAGTCTCACGCTATCCGCGAGGAAGGTGAAGTGGCAAGTCGTTGCACGGGCGGTCTAATTTGCGAAGCGCAAGCCAAAGAACGACTAAAACATTTTGTCAGTCGATTGGCATTTGATATTGATGGGTTGGGCAATAAAATTATCGAACAATTTTGGGATGATAATATTATACGATCCCCCGAAGATATTTTTACAATTGAACAGCGCGAAGAAAAAGAAGAGATTTTCTTAAAACATAAAGAAGGGTGGGGGGCGCAGTCTGTTCAAAATCTTTTTGATTCAATCAATCAAAGTCGAGAAATTGTCTTTAACCGATTTATTTATGCCTTGGGCATTCGTCAAATTGGCGAGGCGACGGCAAAAAAACTTGCGCTATATTACCAAGATATCGACACATTAAAATCAAAAATGATTGCGGCACAGGATTTTGAAGGTGAGGAATATCAAACATTAATCAATATAGAAGATATTGGCGCATCGGTCGCCGATGACCTTATTGGTTTCTTTAGTGAGCCGCATAATCAAAATGTTTTGGATAATTTAAAATCACATTTAACCATCCTTCCCTATAAAATTGATATTGCGGAGGATAGTAAGGTGGCAGGCAAAATTGTTGTTTTTACAGGAACCCTTACCCAAATGGGGCGTTCCGAAGCCAAAGCCACCGCAGAAAAAATGGGCGTAAAAGTATCAGGATCAGTTTCAAAGAAAACCGATTATCTAGTCGCAGGCGAAGAAGCAGGGTCAAAATTAAAAAAGGCCAAAGATTTGGGTGTTGAGATTTTGACCGAGCAAGAATGGCTTAATCTAATCGCTTGAGCTATTTTCATTAAAAAGTTGTAATGTTTCGGTTAAGAAAATATTACGTATTTCATCAACTTCCATCATAATCTCATGCTTTGAATTTTTTAAAACTTTTACTGTGGTATTGGGCATTAATGCCACAGCTTTTTCAATCTCATCATTACAGATTAGCCGCTCATCCGAACCAATGGCGATAAAGATTGGAATATGAATATTTTGATATTCTTTTTCTAAAATAAAAACTGATTTTAAGGTTTCATTCACCCATTTTAATGTTGGGTTTCCCAATTGTAATTCGGGGATATACTTGCTCCATTGATTATGAAGTTTTTTGCGAATAGGGTCCGAGCTAAAGATATCTTTATTAACCAAATTTTGGTTTCGCTCGCTCCAATCTTTTCCACCCGGTACATACTGTTCCATTAAAAAAGGGAAGGTGGATAAAATACGATGATATATTCTTTGCGCAAAACTAAGTGATTTTATTTTCAACATAGGCGCGGAAAAAGATGCCGCCTTAATCTCATGCTCATACTCCGCCAAATATCGCATGGCAATATGGCCGCCCATTGAATGGGCAAGAATAAATAAATCTTTATGGGGCTCTACAAAATGAGTGATGAGATAATCTATATCCGATAAATCTTGGTCATATCCATCCGAATGGCGTTTATGCGGATTTTGCAAATGGCGGGTGGATCGACCCTGATACGCCCAATCAATAATATAAATATCAAATCCTTTATCAAAAAAGAACCGCGCCGTTTCAACATATTTCTCGCTAAACTCGCTCAACCCCGTAAGGATAAGGATTGTTTTTTTGTGGGTAGGCGCAATCATCGTACTGATCGAAACAATATGCGCCGATGTTGGGTTTTCAAAAGAAAATTGTTTCCAATTATCGGGCGGGATAAAGCGTTCTTCTAAAATAGTATAGGGGAATGTGTCAGGCATATTGATTATTTTTTATATTGTTAGACAATTATATTGAATAAAATACCCAAACAATCAAATTATATTTTGTGGAATGAATTTTACGCAAACGCTTGACAATGCGGGGGGATGGCGACTATATTCACCATTCAATTGACATTTAAATAGTAAAGATACGGCCATGAAAGTAGTTAACTCATTGAAAACATTAAAAAAACGTGACAGAAACTGTCGTGTTATTCGTCGTAAAGGCCGCGTTTATGTGATTAATAAAATGAATAAACGATTTAAAGCGCGCCAAGGATAAGGCGAGCATTATATATTCATGATTAAAATCCGCTTTTTTGGCGGATTTTTTGTGTTTAACTATAAAAGAATCTAATGCGCTTTGCGCATAAATTTGGTATAAACGCACACATTCAACATTTAATGATCTGGGGAAACTATGTTTTCAAAACTTTTTGGCTTTATGTCTGCCGATATGGCAATTGACCTAGGGACAGCCAATACACTTGTCTACGTAAAAGATCAGGGTATTGTTTTGAACGAACCATCAGTGGTGGCCATTTCTATGGTGAATGGCAAAAAACATGTTTTAGCTGTCGGGAACGAGGCCAAACAAATGTTGGGTCGTACCCCAGGTAATATTGTGGCAACGCGCCCCTTACGTGATGGTGTCATCGCCGATTTTGAAGTGACCGAGGCGATGATTAAACATTTTATTCGTAAAGTGCATAATCGCCGTTCTTTCATCTCCCCCCGCATGATGATTTGTGTGCCATCAGGCTCCACCGCTGTGGAACAACGTGCCATCCAAGAATCTGCTGAAAGCGCAGGAGCCAGACAAGTTCAATTGATAGAAGAACCAATGGCCGCCGCAATTGGCGCAGGGCTACCCGTGACGGAGCCTTCGGGATCTATGGTTGTTGATATTGGTGGAGGAACTACCGAAGTTGCCGTAATTTCATTGGGCGGCATTGTATATGCGCGTTCCGTTCGTGTGGGTGGTGATAAAATGGATGAGGCGGTTATCGCCTATATCCGCCGTGTTCACAATCTGTTGATTGGGGAAAGTACGGCAGAGCGTATTAAAAAAGAAATTGGATCGGCCTGCCCACCCGCTGATGGCGAAGGGCGCCAATTGCATATTAAAGGACGCGATTTGATGAATGGTGTCCCTAAAGAAATTGTTATTACCGAACGTCAAGTCGCAGAAAGCCTTTCTGAACCCGTAGGACAAATTGTAGAAGGGGTGAAAGTTGCCTTGGAACATACTGCGCCCGAACTGGCCGCAGATATTGTTGATAAGGGTATTGTGTTGACAGGTGGTGGTGCGCTTCTCTCTAATTTAGATTTTGTATTGCGTCATGCTACGGGGCTTCCCGTTACAATTGCAGATGATCCGCTTTCTTGTGTCGTATTGGGAACAGGACATGCGTTGGAAGAAATGAATAGTTTGAAAAACGTCCTCATCGGATCTTATAATTATTAAAAAAATGAAACTGAATTGACCCTTGTTGATTGGGGCTTTTCATTGCTATAATACGTTTACAACAAACTTTGCACGTTTATCATGAAAAAATATAATTCAAAGAAAAAATCATCTATCGCTGGTGTGGCAAGCCCATATACATTAAGCAGCGGTGCGGCCTATATGGTTCTTTTGATCTTATCTATATTTTTATTGTTAAGCAGTATTTTTAACCCATCACAATTATCATCATTACGCACCGTTACAACAGATTTTGTAACGCCAATTATTTCATCTGTAGGCAGACCATTTCAATTGGTGGCACATAATATTAGCTCAATTTCGGGGTTCGCCTCATTACGTGCAGAAAACACCAGTTTAAAATCCGAGAATGCTAGATTAAAAGAATGGTATCAAACGGCATTAATGTTACAGGCGGAAAATCAATCTTTACAAAAATTATTAAATGTAAAAACACAAACTCATCAAAATTTTATTACAACACGCATTGTTTCTGATTTAACTAGTAATTTTGTTAAAACAATTATTGTTTCATCAGGTGCAAATGATGGGGTTAAAAAAAACCAAGCGGTTTTATCGGGTGAGGGAATGATTGGACGCGTTATTGAGGCAGGCGAAAATTCAGCGCGTGTTTTATTGCTAACCGATATTAATTCACGCCTTCCTGTTTTAATTGAAGGCACAAACCAAAAAGCAATATTGACAGGTACAAATGGCGACATCCCTTTATTAAAGCATTTACCAAAAGATACAGGCATGGTTGAAGGTGCGCGTATCGTAACATCGGGCGATGGTGGAATTTTCCCATCCAGCTTGCCTATTGGCCGCGTTGTTAAAACCGATGGTGGATATGGGGTGAAGCTTTATGGTGAGATTGATAAAATATCATTTGTCCGTGTTGTTGATACCACCTCCCCCATCAATTTAATCCGCGGTGATTTTAGCAAGAATTAATATATGAATTCTTTTTTCTCATTAGAAAATATGGGTTGGCTTTGGCGGGCTTCGTTAATTCAAATAACAACTGCGTTTTTCTTTATCATATCATTTGTTCATCTTTCATTTCCCATTGATATCAAACCATATTTTATCCTAATTGTTATTTTTTATTGGTCCATTAACCGCCCTAGCATAATACCGCCGATTTTAATTTTTGGTATTGGGATATTACAAGATTTAATTTCTGAATACCCTATTGGATTGCACTCTATTCTTTATCTGCTTGTTTATTTTTTAATAACGCGTCAACGGCTTTACCTGATGGGACAGGCTTATTTTATTTTGTGGCTATTTTTTGCGATGACTGCATTTGGATTTATCTTTTGTGAATGGCTATTTTTTTCAATTCGATATTTTACATTTTTTGAATATGGAACGCTGGTGGCATCGTGTGCGGTAACAATTTTTTTATATCCTGTTATAAATTATCTTTTGATGATGTTACATCGTATGATAAATGCCGTTTCAACAGTAGATAGTTAAGTTGGATAATTAAAAATGGATTTTGATAATAAACGCCAGCAAAGCTTTGGTCGCCGTGCCTTTATATTGGGGGCATTGCAAGGTGTTGCCTTATCAGTATTGGCGGCACGCTTGGCATGGTTGCAGGTTTTTCAAGGGGGGAAATATCAAACTCTTGCCGAAAAAAACCGTATTAATGCCAAACTTCTTGTGCCTGAGCGGGGGGAGATTATTGATCGTTTTGGTGTACCCCTTGCCGTAAACAACCAAAATTTTCGTTTACTTATCGTGCCTGAGCAAATTGATGATATTGATAAGGCACTTCAAGATTTAAAAAATGTGATTGAAATTGAAGAATGGCGCATCGAAGATGTTTTGGAAAAATCAAAAAAATTAGCCTCCTTTTTGCCTATTGAAGTGCGCGACAGATTGACATGGGATGAGGTATCAAAATTAGAAGTCAATATATCCGACCTTCCCGGTATGTTTATTGAAGAGGGGGAGATTAGGAACTACCCCCACAGCTATATTACCAGTCATATTGTGGGTTATCTTGGCGCGGTCAGCAAAGGGGATATGACGGATGACCCGTTATTAAGAGCGCCCGGTTTCAAAATTGGTAAAACAGGTCTGGAAAAAGATTATGATTTAATTTTACGCGGTAAAGCAGGCAATTCAAATTTGGAAGTGAACGTACGTGGGCGCGCGGTGCGTGAAATTGACCAGATCAGCAGCACACAAGGAAAATCAATTACATTATCAATTGATTCTGAGTTGCAACGTTATGTTCAAGATAGGCTGTCCCAACATAAAAGTGCCTCTGCCATTATTATGGATTCGCAGACAGGTGCAATTTACGCCATGGCATCCCATCCCAGTTTTGACCCCAATTTATTTACAGGCGGGATTAGCACCAGCCAATGGCAAGAAATTTTAAACAACCCCGCCTTTCCATTAAATAACAAGGCGCTCACGGGGCAATACCCCCCTGGATCAACATTCAAAATGATTACCGCCTTGGCAGCGTTGGAAGGAAAATTTGCCACACAACAAAAAAATGTTCGCTGTACGGGTATCTATGTGATGGGGCGCGATAAATTTAGATGTTGGAAATTAACAGGGCACGGAAATGTCGATGTTGAGGAGGCGTTGATGAAATCATGCGACACGTGGTTTTATGAATTATCAACGGAAATTGGCATTGATAATATTGCCGCCATGGCACAAAAATTTGGGTTAGGGCAATCTTACGGCTTTGATATTTCGGATGAACGAAAGGGTCTTATCCCAACCAAACAATGGAAAATGGATAAGATGAAAAAACAATGGCGCCCGGGTGAAACCATTGTGTCTAGCATCGGACAGGGATATATTTTAACGACACCCCTGCAATTAGCCGTGATGACAGCACGTTTAGTGAACGGTGGATTGGCAGTAAAGCCATGGCTGGTTGATACAATTAATGACGTTAGACAACAAAGTCTGCAATGGCCAAAAATTGACATTGAAAAAAATAATCTTGAAATCATAAAAAGCGGTATGGATAAAGTTGTCACCCATGAAGATGGAACCGCCCATGCCACACGATATAAAGGTGAGAATGAAGCATTCTCGTTCGGTGGAAAAACAGGAACGGCGCAAGTAAAACGTATTGATCGTAAACAACGCGCCCAAGGGATTATGAATGAAGATTTGGAGTGGAAATTTCGTCATCATGCGTTATTTGTTGGATATGCGCCATTGGTTAACCCACGATATGTTTGTTCGGTTGTGGTGGAACATGGGGGCGGGGGATCTGCCGTGGCCGCGCCAATCGCAAGTGATATTTTACTTGAAACACAAAAACGTAATCCTTTTATGCGCAGCGCTTAAGAAAGTTATTTATAATGTTTGATACAATAAAATTAAATAATAACCTGACCCTGATGCAAAAATTCAGCCATATGGGATGGGGCTTAATAGTTCTTATTTGTATTTTGGCGACTATTGGTTTTATGTCCCTTTATTCTGCGGCGGGGGGTGATGTTGATCCATGGGCATCAAAACAATTTGTTCGTTTTTGCGTGGGCATGGTGGGGTTATTCGTCATTGCCCTTATTGATATTAAGTGGTGGTTTCACCTTGCCTATCCCATTTATATTATTGGTTTTATCTCCCTTATCTTTGTTGAAATCATAGGGCAAACGGGGATGGGGGCGCAACGTTGGATTAATTTAGGCTTTATTCAAATACAGCCATCTGAATTTATGAAAATTGCTGTTGTGCTTGCGCTGGCAAAATATTTTCATGCGGCGTCTTACCAAGATATGCGGAATATTCGATTTTTGGCAATTGGCAGTATTTTAATCGCTCTACCTGTTGGGCTTGTCCTGTTACAACCTGATTTGGGGACATCATTGATGATTATTATGGCGGGGATTGCCATGTTTTTTATAGCGGGATTGCCTCTATGGATTTTTGTTATAGGGGGGATAGGTGTGTTGGCATCGCTTCCCATCATTTGGACCTTTATGCATGATTATCAAAAGGCCCGTGTAATGACATTTTTAGACCCCGAGTCTGATCCATTGGGTAGTGGGTATCATATTACCCAATCAAAAATCGCCTTAGGGTCGGGGGGGATTGATGGAAAAGGATTTTTGGAAGGAACACAAAGCCGACTAAATTTTCTTCCCGAAAAGCAAACTGATTTTATCTTTACCCTTTGGGCCGAAGAATGGGGATTGATGGGCGGATTGTTCCTGTTGGTTATCATTTTACTTATATTAGTTTATGGGTTTGTCATTGCGTTTAAATGTCGCCATGCCTTTGGCCGATTATTGGCGGTTGGTCTAACCACAAATTTCTTTTTATATGCGTGTATTAATATTGCAATGGTCATGGGCCTAATCCCTGTGGTGGGCGCGCCATTACCGCTTGTATCCTATGGAGGGACATCTATGTTGGCGGCATTGGTCGCCTTTGGGCTTATGTTGTCATGCAATATTCACAAAGACAGCAAGCTTTTAAGGATGTAGCGATTTTCGGGGGGTTGGTTAAAGCGTTATGCTGCCTTGGTATGGGGGATTTGTTTGTCATCAAATAATTGTGCAAGCTCACCCGTTTCATACATCTCACGAACAATATCACATCCGCCAATAAATTCGCCTTTAACGTATAATTGGGGAATGGTAGGCCATTCGCTAAACTCTTTAATATTTTCACGTAAAACATTATCTTCTAAAATATTTACATCTTTAAAAGACACACCACTTTGCGCCAGAATTTGAACAACCGCGGCAGAAAAACCACATTGTGGAAATGTTGATGTTCCTTTTAAATAAAGAACCACATCATTATTGTTAATTTCTTTTCTAATTTGGTCGAAATGAATATTTTCCATTATTTAAATTCCTTTATTATTTTACAAATTTTTAATCTATTAATTTATTACTCAGCCGCCGTATGAATGGCAAGGGCATGAAGCTCATTGCCCATTTTACCTTTGAGCGCTTTATACACCATTTGATGCTGCTGAATTTTTGATTTTCCTTCAAAGGCGGGCGACACAATATGCGCGGCATAATGGTCACCATCACCACGCAAATCTGTAATGGTTACTTTTGAATTGGGAATACCTTCCAAGATTAATTCTTCAATTACATTACTTTCCATCGCCATGATATTAACCTTGCAGTCTTTAAACTTCGTTTTTAATTTGTTCTTGTGCCATAACAAAAAAACCTTCGATTTTGGACAAGATCTCATCAGCAGTCATATCAAAATCGCTTTTTTCAATATCGGGGGTTACATGGCGAACCACATCATCAAACCCAGGTTCCTCAAGATTGGCGCCAATAACATCTACGGCATAACTATTGGCGGCTTCACCGTCTAATCCAATTTTTTCGGCAAGCCATAAGCCAAAAAGCTTACAAGCGCGCGCTTCTGCCTTAAATAAATTGGCCTCATCAAGGGCGAATTTATTTTCAAAAGCATTTTTTCTATCGTCTAAACCACTCATTTTCTTAAAAATCCTTATATAACTATGATCTGTTTATAACCTATCATTTGATTTGTATGAAATCCATGCTTATATATAAGAAATTTATTTTAGATAGGAAATATTATGAGCAAACGTAAAGCGCTTTATGAAGGTAAAGCAAAGACAATATATGAAGGGCCAGAGCCTGGGACGCTTATTCAATATTTCAAAGATGATGCAACGGCATTTAATGCTCAAAAACATGCAATTATTGCAGGGAAAGGTGTGTTGAATAACCGTATCTCAGCGCACATTATGACAAAATTGGAAGATTTGGGTATTCCAACCCATTTTATACGCTGCCTCAATATGCGTGAACAATTGGTGCGTCAGGTTGAGATTGTGCCGCTTGAATTGGTCATTCGTAATGTTGCAACAGGGTCAATTGTGCCGCGTTTGGGTGTTGATGAAGGAACAGTGTTCCAACAGCCATTGGTTGAGTTTTATTATAAAAAAGATGAACTGAATGATCCAATTGTTACAGAGCAACATATTCTGGCATTTGGATGGGCTGATCCCTATGAATTGGAAGAAATGGTTCATCTTGCTTTGCGTGTAAATGACTTTCTAACAGGATTATTTTCCGCCATTGGATTGCGCCTTATTGATTTTAAATTGGAATTTGGTCGCCTATGGGGTGAGGATGATGAGCTTTATATTATTTTGGCCGATGAAGTATCACCCGATAATTGCCGTCTTTGGGATTCAAAAACGGGGGAGCGTATGGATAAAGACCGCTTTAGAAAAGATTTAGGTGATTTGGTTGAAGGATACCAAGAAATTGCCAAACGCCTTGGGCTTATCCCTCAATCAGGCATCATTGAAGGCGGCAGTATCAATGAAGAGGTGGCAGAGCAGCT
The DNA here is from genome assembly GCA_963803555.1 of uncultured Alphaproteobacteria bacterium. GTDB lineage: Bacteria > Pseudomonadota > Alphaproteobacteria > Micavibrionales > Micavibrionaceae. The sequence continues at coordinate 1,006,192 of CAWDMZ010000001.1, forward strand.
AGAAGAAATTGAGAATGAGCAAGCCAAAGCACGCAAATTACGTTCCGTCAAAAAAACCAAACCATCACGAAAAAATTAGTTTTTTTTAGCAGGTTAAAAATTGTTCTTTTAAAATCCGTTCGCCCAAATTATGACCAGGATCAAAAAGAAGCGTTTTTGAAAATTTGTCAGACTGGCTAATCCTAACCGATTGTATGTCGCGGAATTCCTTTGAATCCGCGGTGGCACTTACGGGTCGTTTTTGTGGATTATGCACATGAATTTCTATACAACTTTCCGATGGTAATAATGCCCCACGCCAACGACGCGGTCGAAACGCACTTATTGGTGTCAACGCAAGAAGATTGGCAGAAATAGGCAGAATTGGGCCGTTGGCGGATAAATTATACGCTGTACTGCCCGCAGGGGTGGCCAATAAAATCCCATCACAAACCAATTCTTCAATTCGGGTGACATCATTGACAATAATTTTTAATTTTGCTGCCTGACGCGTTTCGCGCAAAAGGGACACTTCATTAAACGCAATAACATCTTTTTCATTGCCATCTTCAGAGATACAAGAAAGTTTGAGAGGATAGATATCAACCGTTTTTGCATGCGTAATCTTATCAATTAAATTTTCTGATGAATAAGGATTAAGCAAAAAGCCAACCGACCCACAATTTAATCCATAAACAGGAAGATTGAAATTTGACTCATGTAATTTATGCAATGTTTCAAGCATGGTGCCATCCCCACCCAATGCAATGGCGATATCCGCATCCTCAACATCGTGATGATCATATTTTTGTTTAAGCGTTTTTAACGCCTGTTGTGCATCATCTGTATCCGATGCAAAAAAACAAAGCTTGGGGGAGGCGGGAAGTGACATTATCCTGCCGCCTGTTTTAAAAAATTCTTTGACCAATCATCGGGGGCATCCAAAAATGACCGCACAGATTGAATGGTTTCATCATCAAAAATGCCATCTTCCTTCGCAACATTTAAAATATCATCCCATGTGCAAAGGGCATGTAAATTGACACCTAATTCTTTCATCCGCTCCTCGCTTTTTGGGAAGGTGCCATAATGAAATACTACAAAACTTTCGGTCACGGTTGCCCCTGCATCCCGCAGTGCCTTGATAAAGGGAACCTTACTGCCGCCATCACGCTGTAAATCTTCGACCAACATGACATTGGGATTTTTTGTTTCGTCAAAATACCCTTCAATTTGTGCCATACGTCCAAATCCTTTTGGTTTTTTACGCACATATAACATGGGTTTGCCCATTTCTTCAGATAAAAATGCGCCATAGGGGATGCCTGCTGTTTCGCCCCCTGCAACATAATCGACCCCTAAATCTTTCAAAATTTCACCCGCAAATGACATTAACTGACGACGTTCTTCCACGAACGAGATTAAACGACGGCAATCAACATAAACGGGTCCTTTTGCACCCGAAGTATAGGTAAAGGGATCTTTGGTATTAACCAAAACTGATTTTGTGCTGAGTAAGATTTTGGCAGATTGTTTTGCGATTTCTTCTTTATTCATTTTTATTCTCTCATTATTTGATAACAACAATTATTGGCTCACCCAAATGATGCGGGCAATCCAACTGACCTCATGCATAGGAATTTTTCTGTTTTCATGATCGGGGTTTAGAGATAAAAGCTCAACCCTTGAGGCATTTTGTTTAACCAATTCTTTGGCCATTACTTCACCATTGGTGGTTTTGACAATTACGCGGTCGCCATTGCGAAGGGATGATTTGGGACTGACCACCAAGACATCATTTTTACGATAAAGCGGCTCCATCGAATCGCCATTAATTTTTAACGCGTAGGTAACCTCATCGCCAGAATCAAATTCGGGAAATTCGACTTCATCCCAACTATCGCCATCGGGGTATCCTTGCTCGTCAAAAAAACCTTGGCTACCCGCTTGGGCAAAACCAATAACGGGGATGGATTTACGTTTTGTAATATTTCCATCCTCTTCCACCAAAGACATAAATTCAGACATTTGTGCGCCTGTTGCGTTCAAAATGCGTGAGATACTTTCGGTGGACGGCCATCGTGGTTTTCCATCGGGGCCAAATCGTTTGCTTTTGTTGAAAGATGTGGCATCTAAACCCGCCTGTTTTGCCAAGCCAGAAGGGCTAAACCCAAAGGTTGCGGCAAGGCGGTCAACGGCATTCCAAATTTGTTCATGTGTCAGCATAAAATACTCCTTAGGATTAAACTCCCATTTATAACCAGAAAAGTAAATAGGAAAAAATTCATATTAATTCTTGACATTAGGTATATTATCCTATTTTATAGCTTTTAGCCACAAAACTTTTATAAAAAGGAAACAAGAGTAAAAATGAAAAGACAATCCAGAAATCAAATTCCCCAAACTGTTCCTTTTAATGACGCGATCGAGGCATGGTTTTGGTTTGTAAAAGCACAAGAGGCACGCAACGATGGCGCGCGCTATACCTCTGGATTATCATTGTTACCCCGCCCGTGTGAGCCATCGGATTTTTTAAAGATTTTAGATAGGCTTTATCGCAACCGCATATTATTGCGCGATCATTTATTGGTGCTGCGCCATTATGGGCGGCGTCAATTACCACCCAACTATAAACGCGTTAAAGAGGCCATCGCTTATAAATTATGGATCGAGGCGTTTGAGAAGATTGAGCCAATTTTAATTGAAAAGAAAATTGTTCGAGATCAAAATATCTCAACCTTCCAAAAAATCGAGCGTGACAATGTTTCAAAATTTAAGCTTGAGGCACGCCGATGACCACAATGATGACCACGATGAAGAACGTGCAAAAGAGAAAAATTTGGATTGTTTTTACGGGTAAAAACTCATTGTGGTATTTGCGGTTTTTAAAATCTGATTTTCGTCATTGTTTTATTGTAATGGAAGATACAGACCACTGGGTGACGGTTGACCCCTTATCCTCACACACAGAAATTGAAGTCATCGCCAAAAAAACCACGCAAAGCTTACCCCTTTTTTTTGAGGAGGCTGGGTTTAGGGTTGTCCAAGGTCAATTCTACAATCATCACTCAAAATCTGCCCCCCTTGCCTTTGTCAATTGTGTTGAGATGGCAAAGCGTATTTTGGGTATTCATAAAATTACAATAATTACACCATACCAACTTTATAAATTTTTAAATAAAAGAAAGGATAATTAAATGGGAAGTATATTTAGTAGCCCTAAACAGCCAAAAATGCGTCCAATAATTGTACAACGCCCCCAAGTTCAACCCCCTTTACCCAAGCAACCAAGCCAAAGCGAGATTGCGCGTAAAATCCGTGAAGAAAACTTGCTTAAGCGCAGCCGTGGGTCATTCGGCACAATATTAACAGGGTTCGGTGGGCTTTTAGGAAACGACAAAGATGAACAACCACAAAAAACATTATTGGGAGAATAAAATTGATTCATAAAAACATAAAAAACAAAGGGGAGGAGGTTGACCTTACCCCCTTAATTGAGCGATATGATCGCGCAAAATCAACCCGTAAACCGTGGGAGAATTTAATTCGTGAATGTTATGATTATACCTACCCACAAAAGCCTGCATTTTCCAGCTTTAGCAATTCGGGCAGTATTAAAACAGACCTATATGATGCAACCGCAACCGATGCGGTTGATCAGCTGGCCGCCAGTTTACTGGGTCATTTAACGCCCGCATGGTCACAATGGTTTGGGTTTAAAGCAGGCCCAGAATTAAGCGAGCAAGAGGCACAGACAATAACCCCCTTGCTTGAAGATATGGCAAAGAAAATCCAATCACATTTGGATAGATCAAATTTTACTGTTGAAATTCACCAATGTTTTTTAGATTTGGCCATCGCAGGAACGGCAACATTATATGTGGAAGAAACCGCCCCGGGGGCATTATCCGCCCTTAAATTTACATCCATTCCTATTCAAGAAATTTATCTGGAGGAAGGGGAGCATGGATTTTTAAAAGGATCTTATCGCCAAATTTCTTTAAGCCTTCCGCAGATAAAATCACGTTATCCTGAGGCACAAATACCTGCAAATATTTTACGCAAAAATAATAGTGATAGTGCAGAAAAATTCACCATTCTTGAAATAATCTTGCCCAAGAATAATATTTATCAATTTTATGCCATTTTAATGGATGGGAATAATCATAGCGTTCTTTCAACAGGATATTTTGATCAATCGCCCGCCATTTCATTTCGGTGGATGAAATCACCGGGGGAGGTTTATGGACGATCCCCTGTCATGAAGGCATTGCCCGATATTAAAACCGCGAACAAGGTGGTTGAGCTTATCCTTAAAAATGCGTCTATCGCCGTTACAGGAATTTGGCAGGCGGATGATGATGGTGTTTTAAACCCCGCCAATATTGAATTGGTGCCTGGCGCAATTATCCCTAAAGCCGTGGGATCACAAGGGTTAAGGCCATTGGAAATGCCGGGGCGGTTTGATGTGTCCGAATTGGTATTAAAAGATTTGCGCCACCGTATCCGCAATGCATTGTTGTCGGATAAAATAGGCCCTGTTTTGGATAAACGGATGACCGCAACCGAAGTGATCGAAAGATCGGCACAGATGGGTTTGTTACTAGGCGCAACGTACGGACGCCTACAATCCGAGCTTTTAACGCCCTTAATTCAGCGTGTCTTTTCAATCTTAAAACGCCGTGGCGAGATTCCCGATATTGAATTGGATGGACGCACTGTGATGTTAGATTACCGATCCCCATTGGCCAAGGCACAATCACAAAAGAATATTCAAAATATTTTAATGTGGATTGAAACCCTTTCCGCCATGGGGGCACAAGCGAGTGGAAGCATTAATATTGATAAAACGGTTAAATATTTGGCCGATGCCTTAGCCGTACCGCCAGAGTTGATACAAAAATCTGTGATGTCACTTAATAATTTAATCCAAGATGATATGTCCGCAACCTTACCCGATTTAGGAGAAAACAATGTTTAAATTTTTATCCAAACTAAAGATTATCAAAACTGAAGATGTACTAAAGAATAAATCATATATCACTTATTTCTCAAGAATTGATAAAGCAGAATCTGAGAAAATTTTAAAGCGTGTTTTTACCACAGCTGAAGGGGAAAAAGCGTTAGCCTATCTTCAATTTATCACCCTTCAAAAAGCGCATAGTTTTAATACATCAAAAGAACAGCTTTATTTTATTGAAGGGCAACGCGCCTTAATTACCAATTTATTACGCATTATTTCTACAAAATAACCAATCATTTAAAAGGAGAACATAAAAATGAATGATACATTACTTGACGATGAAATCCCCGAAAAGTTTAAGAATAAACAAACGGGCGAGGTCAATATACCCGCCATGGCAAAATCATATAAAGAGCTTGAAAAGAAAATGTCAAAATCCCCAACCTTGCCAAACTCCCACAAAGAATATTGCGTGGATTGTGAGCATGGATTATTTGAAGAAGATGAAGAATTAAACAAAAAATTCTTTGAAAAGGGATTTACCAAAGACCAAGTTCAATTTGTATATGATATCGCAGCCGAAAGAATTGTACCGCTTGCGGTTGAGCTTGCAGGTGATTTTCAAGCCGATCGAGAGATTGAAAAATTAATCGAACATTTTGGCGGTGTTGAAAAATGGAAAGAGGTTTCCAAACAACTTTTGATGTATGGACAAAAAAATCTTTCCGCAGATGTTTTAGATAGTTTATCTAGCTCTTACGATGGTGTCATTGCCCTTTATAATATGATGAAGGGGACAGAACCAACGATAAGCGATTCTGAAAATAGTCCAAATATAGGATCAGAAAATGAAATACAGTCCATGATGCGTGATCCAAAATACTGGCGTGATAAAGACCCATCATTTATTGCTGAAGTGACACAAAAATTTCAAACTTTGTATGGCGGTAAGTAAATAATTTACCCAATAAATAAAATAAAGGCCCTGTGAAAAGGGCCTTTTTCTTATCTAAAAATAAATTAAAAAACTTATTATGCTTGGGAATTTGCAAATTCTTGAGCCATATAATCATCCAAAACATGCTGAAATTGTTTATCAACCTGTTGGGTGAGGGGGGAGAATTGTATAGCAAATTTTCCATTACCCTTGCGCATGACGCGACCTATATGCGTCACATTCATAATTTTATCAGCAACTTTAAATTTAATGGTAATTTCTTTTACTTCATCCACGCCAAAGGCACGATCATCACCATGTAACAAAATACCGCCTTGGCTCCAATTTTCAACGGGGTAGGACATACCATCCAAAATGGCGATACAACTATCCATTTCGCGGCGTTGGTGCGTGCGGCGTGAATCAAAATCATCGTTGCTGGCTGAAATTTTTAAGCCTTCTAAAATATCAGTAATCATTGTACTCCCTTATTTTCTTTCATTCTATAGTTATAACATACAAATAAAAAGTAAAAAAATTTAATTATACACTTGACACAATAAGAATTTATTCACAATTATCCCTTTGACTGCACGGATTGAAATATAGAAAGATTAATGTTATGAATTATAGGTGGATATATCTAAAAATACTTTTATGTTTTCAACTTCTGGCGGGGCAGGATTAGTATCTATGTACCCTCCTGATTTTTTAGAATTATACGTTCCTATTTTACAACTGTTTTTTGCAATAGTGTTTATATCGGCGTGCATATTAACGCTTTTTGATTACATCAAACATAAAAAATGTAAAAAAAGAATGTCCCTTATATCAATTATAGAGGATATTAATGCTGATTTATTGAGCTGGAAGTCTTGGGGCGACGTAAGAAGCAATTACACATCCAACATGCTTATTTTTAATAGAAGTATCGATGCTGTTCCGATTGATAAAATTGATATATTTAATAAACTAAAAGATTCGTATAAAGAAATGTCTAAACTTAAGGAAAGCCAGTCAAACTATTTAGATAACAACAGGGCAAGAGCGTATGATGTTGAAATTTATAAGCCTACAATTGTTAAGCTTTCATCAGAATTAGTAAAAGTATTATGACAGAAGAAAAAACCGAACAAGAAAAGCGAGATGAAGTGCTAGCTAAAATGCTAAACACTCCACCAACTTTGAATAAACCTCTTAAAGAGAAGGACGCGGATAAGTAATAGCTTTTTCTTTATCCTGTTTTTCATTCATCAGCTACACATACATTAAACGCTTGCCTACTATGCCCCGTAAGGCTTTGTAAGCGCGTTCACTATCTGTCATGTCGCGTGTGTTATATCTAAAGTCAAATTCACTTAAATAGCGTTGTAAATGTTTTTCAGAACAGTGTTGATATACGCCTTTCATGCCGCGTTTAAATATAGAAAAGAAGTTTTCAGCGTTGTTAGTCGTTACGCCATCACGTACATACCCACCCGCAGTATGTTTAACTGTTTCGTGACCCTTAAAGCTTTTGCCTGTTTCAGTGTATAAGCGGATTTCATCAGTCCATAAAACACTATCCATAGATACATGGCTTTTAAGAATGTCGTAAATGCTTTTAGCGTCCGCTCTATCAACATGGAATGTACGGCTTTTACCGCCACTAATTAAAGCAACAACAGACATTTTACTTGAATGGCTAGGCTTACCCTTAATTGTGCGTTTTTTAACAACGTCTTTTTTACCAAAGTATGTTTCATCAGCTTGCACTGTTTCACCTTCACCGCCCATAATGTCAGGGTTGCTATCATTCATAGCTTCACGGATACGGTGCGACATAAACCAAGCGGTTTTATAGGTAACGCCAATCATACGGTGCAATTGGTGCGAACTCATACCTTTTTTAGAAGCACATAATAAATGAGTAGCTAATATCCATTTGTGTAAAGGGATATGCGAACGCTCATAAACAGTGCCAGTGCGGACTGTAAAGCGTTTACGGCAATCGCCACAATGATAGAAGCCCTTTAAAGGCTCTGGAGTAGGTTTAGCCTTAGTGGGCTTACTCATCATTTTAGCAGGTTTAATTTTTTCAAGACCGCCACAGTGAGGGCAATTAATTTCACCATTCCAACGCATTTCTTCTAAGTGCGCTCTGGCTGTGTCTTCATCATGGTATATTTTATCTGTAATATTCATACTATTATAATGCCACAAATATAGTGTGCAGTCAAGTATATAATTGTGAATTTATTCCTATATTGTTTTTATCAACGCCATAATTGCGACTTTTACACTTATTCGTGCGTTGTTCCCCATTGTTACAATCAGAAAACATTTTTCGCCTGATTTTATTGCCGCAAACCATTTAAACGGTTTTTTGCGAAAACTTTGCCGTATCTGGGATTTAATTTTTATCAATCAAATAACAGGAGAATAAAATATGCCAACTATTGATCAGGCTTTTATTAAACAATTTGAACGTGAAGTTCATGAATCATTTCAACGCCAAGGGTCCAAATTAAGGAACACTGTAAGAACAATTAACAATGTAAAAGGGTCTTCCGCCGTTTTTCAAAAGGTAGGAAAAGGAACTGCATCGACCAAAGCACAACATGGCATGGTTCCTATTATGAATTTAGATCACTCGAACGTTGAATGTGTCTTACAAGATTATTATGCAGGGGATTGGATTGACCATCTTGATGCCCTGAAAACCAATATTGATGAACGTCAAGTAATCGCCAATGCAGGGGCCAATGCCTTGGGCCGCAAAAGTGATGAGATGATCATCACCGCCCTTGAAGGGGCAAGTGCAAATGTCATTAGCGACGGCAATGTCGGCCTTACCAAAGATAAAGTATTGGAAGCCTTTGAAACATTCGGCAGCACCGATGTACCCGATGATGGGCAGCGTTTTGGTGTTGTGGGGTGGAAACAATGGAGTGATCTGTTGCAAATTGAAGAATTTATTAATTCGGATTATATCGGCAATACAGACCTACCCTATAGCGGTATTACCCAAGCCAAAATGTGGTTGGGAACAGTTTGGGTTCCTCATTCTGGTTTACCAATTGATGGGAATGATGTGCGCTCATGCTATTTCTATCACAAAACGGCCGTGGGTCATGCGGTAGGCAGCGATATTGAAACAGATATTAGCTGGCACGGCGATCGCGCCGCCCATTTTGTAAATAATATGATGAGCCAAGGGTCTGTTTTAATTGACGAGGCAGGCATCATTAAAATCGGTTGTGACGAAACACCTGATTAACAAAAACTAAAACACTAAAATTTGAGGAAATAAAATGATGTTACGATTGCAAAATCTCAGTGTGCTTGCCTATGCCAATGACTTTACCCTTTGGCATTATAAAACCACATCCAAATCCATTATGGCCTCAAACTATTTTAATCCGGCCGCCAATATCATGAATAAAGGTGACTTGATTATTGCTAATGTAAATATAGACGGGCGTGCTGCGACACAATTTTATATTGTGGCAGATATTTCCGATGATGTTGTCACAATCTGCGCTTATAATTAACGCAAGATGATTGTGATTTAAATAAAGCTTGAGCCTGAATGTATTAAATTCTTTTGCTCGCTTTATATTTTCCTTCGCCCCTATCCTCCGGGGTTATGACATCAATGTCTGTTTATATTTCATCCCTGATGGCTCCTCCTTATGTTTCAATGACTTGAACAAGGGAGGGGCCATTATTTTATTTAATTTAATTTTCTTAAAAAAGAAAGAAGTACCATGGCACTTACAAATATTGAAATATGTTCCCGCGCGCTTATCCGATTGGGCGCAACCCCGATTGCGGCATTTAACGATGGCTCTGCAGAATCCGAAATTGCTTACGCGCTATATGGGTCAACAAAAAATGCCCTTTTATCCAGTTACCCTTGGTCATTTTCAACGCGGCAAATTAAATTGGTTTTATCTAATAATACTCCCATTGCTGATTTTAAATATGCCTATGATTTACCAACCGATATTCTTCGTGCCATATCATGCGGGGCGGGTAATCGGGGGCGCGGTATTGAATTTAAAATTCTCAACGGCGTTTTGCATACAAATTATAATGATGTGATTTTAACCTATATTGCAGAAATTGATGAAGTTGATTTTCCCGCCTTTTTTACCGCAGCCTTAATTACAAAATTAGCCGCAGAATTTAGTATTCCTGTGACTGAAAGCACTTCACGCACAGAAATGCTTTATAGCCTAGCAGAAAAAGAAATTGAAAAAGCACGTTTGGTGGATGCCCAACAAGATACCCCAAACCGTATTGAAAACTTTAACCTGATTGATGTGAGGGGGTAGTGATGACTAGAATCAAACAAGTAGAAAGTAACTTTACCGCGGGCGAAGTATCGGGTGATCTGATGGGGCGTGGCGATTTGGTTGCGTATGATAATGGCGCACAAAAAATTCGCAATATGTTTATCTACCCCACGGGTGGATTAACCCGCCGTGCAGGGCTGCAATATATTGATACGGTTTTGGGGAAGGGACGATTGATACCATTTGCTTTTAATGCGGAACAAACATTTTTACTTGTCATTACAGATGGGCAAATTGATATTTATTTTGACGATAATAAAATTGAAACATTATTCACCCCATGGGGTGAAAATGATATTAAACAACTGGCTTGGACACAAAGTGCGGATACGCTTTTATTAGTGCATCCTGATTATCCGCCAAAAAAACTTCTTCGCAATGATGGTAATATTTTTGTACTAGAAGATTGGGTATTTCATGAGGAAAAATTTACAATTTTCCAACCCTATTATAAATTTGCAAAAAGCGATGTGACCGTTACACCCAATGATTTAAAAGGGACATTAACCCTAACCGCATCTGCCGATGTTTTTGTTACCGCGCATGTTGGAACACGCCTTCAGATTAGTGGGGAGCAAGGGGACATTGTATCTTACATCTCGCCAACGCAAATTCGTTTAAAGATGGTGCGTGATTTGCCTTCGCTTGATTCAACAATTGACTGGCAAGAACAGGCATTCTCAAGCTTAAGAGGATATCCCACAACCGTTGCTTTTCATCAAGATCGATTGGTTATTGGCGGTAGTCGTGATTTACCCAACCGCCTATGGCTATCCAAATCGGGAGATTTATTTAATTTTGATTTGGGCACAGGGTTGGATGATGAGGCGATTGAATTTGCCATTTTATCTGACCAAGTCAATGCAATACGCGGTATATTTTCAGGCCGCCATTTACAAATTTTTACCAGTGGCGCGGAATGGATGGTTACAGGATCGCCCCTGACACCCGCCACAGTTCAGCTAAATCGTCAAACACGCGTGGGGTCGGTTATTGACCGTTATATACCCCCCGTTACGGTGGATGGGGCAACAGTATTTATTGGACGTGATGGGCAAGAAATTCGGGAATTTTTATATACCGATATTGAACAGGCCTACACCGCCGTTGATTTGGCATTGGCATCACGGCACATTCCAAAAGGCGTGATTGATCAAGATTATGACCCCAGACGCCGATTGGTTTTTGTAGTGCGGGATGATGGCAAATTTGCCACCATGACCTTTTACCGTGCCGAACAAGTGCGCGCATGGACATTACATGATACAAAAGGCTTCGTACATGCCGTGACAGTGGTGGGCGAAGATGTTTATTTATTAATAGAGCGGGAAAATAATTTTTTCATCGAAAAATTTAATGAGGATATGGGGCTGGACTCTGCCTTATCTTTTACCGATATTTTTCCCAAAACAATTTGGACAGGATTGGATCACTTAGAAGGTCAAAATATTTGTATCGTTGCCGATGATATTGCATTGCCACAAATGCACCTTGTTATCAATGGTCAAATTATTTTGGATGATGCCGCCAAAAAAATTGCCGCAGGGTTAAAATATACGAATGAGATTATCCCCCTACCACCACCATTAAATGAACGTCTTGCAAATCGTAAAATTCGATTAATCGAAGGATTGTTTCGATTGCAAAATTCACAAATATTGGAATTAGATGTAGGGCAAGGATTACGCAGTATTTCATTAAAACAATGTGGTCAAATATCAGCTCCTAACATCGCACCAGCAAAAATTTCTGGTGATGTAAAGGTGCGCGCATTGGGATGGCAGAATAACTGCAATCAACCTTTATGGCGGATTAAGCAAGATGATCCCTATCATTTTACCTTACTTGCCGTCAGCCTTGAACTTAAAATAAACGATTAATTATAGGAGTAATACATCATGGGAAGCATGGTACCAGTCGCCTTTCAGGCCGTAAAAGCATTTCAAACTATTTCATCTGTCGCACAGGTTTTTGGTGGCGATGACAATAAACTCGCCTTACAACAACTACAAAATCAACAAGTCTTACAACAACAGCAGGCAACACAAAATGCACAATTAACACGCGATGAAATTGCCGCAAAGGCACGCAATGCAGAAGAAATTAGAAAAGCCGCCCTCAAACGTTCTGTCGCAAAACGCCGTGCCGAATTTGGTGCAAACGGGGTTAGCGCAGGGGCAGGCTCATCCGAAGCGGTTTTATTAGGATTGTTCGATGAATCAGAAGAAGAAAAGCAACAACGCCTGCGCCTTGATAAAATTAGACTTAAAAGTTTAGATCAAGGATTAGCGCAAAGTAGGGCAACCAATACGCTGAAACGTACACAATTAAATGCGCGTCAAAAACTTAACCAAACATCTAATTTATTAGGCGCAACCGAAGATTTATTGAGTATATTTTAATCGTCAACCGTTTTAAACATATCACGAAATACACCTGCGGATGTTTTACCCTTTGGTGACATATTATTGTTTAATTCAACTGTTGTACTATCATTAGAATAATATTTAAGCTTGTCTTCCTTTGGTGTTTTTATAACGTCAAAGGGATCCTCTTTTTTATAGCGATCGTGCCACTCCTGATCTTCTTTTTCGCGCATATCACGCAGTTTTTGCATATCACGTGCAAACTCATCATAGGTTTCATCTGCGGTGGCGATATGCGGAAAACTTGTCAGGATAAAAGCGGTAAGTAATAAATATTTCATCACATAAATAAATACAAAAAGTAGAGCCATGTCAATTGACATTCAATCGGCTTTGTAATTGTGGCTGGCCAAACTGTGCCTTGGCAACGGCGCTTGCCCATTGCATTTATATGCCCTGTCACCACCATTCATAAAAAGTAAGAAGAGTAGAGAAAAATCTTGGAAAAATATAACTTTAAGGAATTTTTGGATCAATGGAATATCTATCAAAATTACACCACACCATCCATCCATATCAAAATCGCCAATTGGCTACAACATTGTTACGAAACTGGACAGACGCGTCTGTTGTTGATGGCGTTTCGCGCGTGCGGAAAATCAACACTGATCGGGCTGTTCTCGGCATGGCTCTTATATCGTCAACCGGATTACCGCATCCTGGTCTTAGCTGCCGAATCCAGCCTTGCATCAAAAATGGCCCGCAATATTCGTATGATTATAGAACAGCATCCTTTAACGCCGCATCTGGTGCCACTTAAAAAAGATCAATGGGCATCAGACAGATTTACAATTAATCGCAATCGTGAATTGCGCGACCCTTCGGTTTTGGCATTTGGTATTACCGCTAATATAACGGGAAGCCGTGCCGATATCATTATCTATGATGATGTGGAGGTGCCCAATACATCAAACTCGGTTGATAAGCGTGAGAATTTGCGTGACCGTTTACGTGAAAGTAACTTTATTTTGGTGCCTGGTGGCTTGCAACTTTATGTTGGAACTCCACATAGTTATTTTTCGATTTATGCGGCACGGGCACGGCGTGAAATTGGGGAAGAAGAAATTTTCCTGAGTGGTTTTAAACGATACCAACAACCCATATTGGGCAAAGATAAAAAAAGCGTTTGGCCCGAACAATTTTCAGATGAAATTATCGCTCGGGTGCGTAAACAGGCAGGGCCAAATAAATTTGCCGCGCAAATGATGTTAAAACCAATGAATATTTTAAATGGTCGGCTTAATACTGAACTGCTTCGATTTTATAAAGATGATTTGGAATATACCGAGTCTCAAAAAAGAATTCACCTTAGCATTGGGAATAAAAAATTAGTGTCATGTAGTGCATGGTGGGACCCCGCCTTTGGTGGTTTAGATCGGGGGGACAGCAGTGTTGTCGCCATTGTATTTACCGATGAAGTTGGGCATCATTATATTCATCATCTTTCTTATATCAAAGTTAAGCCAAAAAATAATGAAGATGAGGCGACCTTGCAATGTGAGTATGTTGCAAATTTGGCAAAGGAATTTTTTATCCCCTCCATCGCCATTGAAACAAATGGATTAGGACAATTTTTACCCGCCATTTTAAAACGTGTTTTATCAGAAAAAAATATCCCCTGCGCGGTTATCAAAAAGGTTAGCACAAAAGACAAAAGCGATAGAATTATTGAAGGGTTTGATGCGCCCATGGCGGCACTTGCGCTCAATGTGCATGACAGTGTTAAGGACACCCCCTTCATCATGGAAATGACAGAATGGCAACCAAGTAAGAAAAATATGCGTGATGATGGGCTAGATGCCGTGGCAGGTGCATTATCGCTTGAGCCTATTCGGATTCAACGATCTGTCGTAACCGCGCAACGCAAATGGTTTTCGGGTGGCCAATCATTTAAAGCCGACACAGATTTTAAAGTCTAGCTTTTGAAAAGCTCAGTCGCGTAAACACGCTACGCCGACAAAATACGATAAAGTTATTTAGCCAGTATAAGCCGTAGCGCGTCTACGCGCCTGAGGAAATTAAATAAATAAGAAAGGGAATAAACATGGAAACAATCCTTGATAGTGGAATGATATGGTGGATCACCGTCATCGAAATTCCTGTCATATCCACCTTATTTTATATGGTGTTTAAAGCGCGAAGCACGAACGAGCAATCCATCACCGAATTGCGCGGGCTTTTAGAATTACGCAGCAATCAACTTAAAGAATATCTTTCCGCGTTTAAATTAGAAACGGCGCGCACTTATGCCTATATCAATGACGTAAAGGATGTTGAATTACGCATTGTTAAACATCTTCTGCGTATCGAAGAAAAGCTAGATAAAACAGCAATGAAAGCCGAGGTTCTTGAGGCAACAAATCGCAATAATCAAACATAAACAATCATCTAAAACTTAAACGAAAGGAATAGCCCATGCTTCATTTTCTATTTGGTAAAAACGATAAACAAGAGTGTAAAAGCTCAAAACCAATCTCCGCCCTTAATGAGCAAAAAGAATATTATAAACAATTAGAAATAGATGTGCTTGCCCGTACCATTTTTGGGGAGGCGCGGGGTGAGCCATTTGAAGGGCAAGAGGCGGTAGCAAGCGTTATCTTAAATCGCGTTAAAATCGCCAAGAAAAAGGGGCGGTATTGGTGGGGCAATAATATCATCGGGGTATGCCAAAAACCCTACCAATTTTCCTGCTGGAATAAAAATGACCCCAGTTATAAACGCCTGACATCTGTAACGGATAAAGATAAAAATTTTCAAATTGCGCTTCGTATTGCAACCGATGCGGTAAATGAAAAATTATGGGACTGCACCAATGGCGCAACCCATTACCACGCCGATTATGTGACACCGTTTTGGATTAAAGGGGAAAAGCCAGTAAAGAAAATTGGCCGTCATATTTTTTATAAATTGGTGGAGGGATAAATGCTTTCAACTATCCTAAGTAAAATTGGGCTGCCCATCTTAATCGAATTTGTTGCGCAAGCTTTGGGGCGTGTGAACCATCCCGTTGCCCAAAATGCAAAAGAGGCGTTGGAACAGGTGGAGGGCGCCTTGGCAGGGGGGCTTATCTCCCCCGATCAAATGGCCGAAGCCAACCGCCATGCCGAAGAAATAGCACGTATCAATATGCAACAATATGAGGCAAGCCTTTCGGAAGTGAACCAATCCCTTCGTGCCGAAATTGCATCGGATGATAAATATGTGCGGCGCATGCGCCCCACCTTTGGGTATTTAATGGCCGCTACTTGGGCGGCACAAATGTTTGCTATTGCCTATGTTATTATTTTTGAAACCCAAAGTGCGGCAATCGTTTTGCAAGGCATGGCAGCGCTTAGCACGATTTGGGCGGTGGGTCTATCTGTCCTTGGTATCTATGTTTATAAGCGGAGCGAGGATAAAAAAATATTCTCCGCCCCCGTTCAAAAATCAATTGCGGCAGAGGCAGAATATAATATGCCCCGCGCACCGCAATCATCATTATCACCGCGTAAACCTATCCCCCGTGCCACCAAAACAAACTCACGTGAATTAAATTTAAACGAATAGAAATGGAGAACACCATGTCATTTTGGGATGGAATAAAAGAAGTTGGTAATTATATCAATAATGCCGTCGGTAATAATTTAGAGAATGAAGAAGATGATGTCCGTAACATTCGTAAAAAATTAGACAAGGCGGATACTGATAAAGCCTTTGAAATGGAATGGGAAGAGGATGGTAAAACATTGGGGATTATAACCCGTGGTTTGGATACACAAATTAAAGATTTTCAAAAGAAGAATGATTTGCGCGTTGATGGCCACATCAATCCTGGCGGTGAAACCGAAACAGCGCTTGCCCAAACGTTGGAAAAAAGAAAGAAGGTTGGTGACGATAGTTTACCAAACAAATCGCAAACAGAATCGAAACCAAAAACCGAAACCGAACGCTTTGCCAATCTATTCAAACGCATTACAGAAAAAGAAGAAGCGTATGAGCCAATCGTACAAGAGGTTTTAAATAAGGAAAGAGAAGAACAGAACGATGATGATAAAAGCACTATAAGAGAAGAAAAATCTAAAATATATGCAAAAGATTTAAATTCCGTAGAAGCATTTTTAAAATTTTTAAATAAAGATAATTCTACTGTAACTATACACGAAAATGAATTTGAAGAAAAAAAGACTTATAAACAAGCAGTAGAAAAAAATAGAATAAGATTTGAAAATAGTATTATTTTAAAGGAAAACAATAAATCAAGCTTTTATTCTCAAGTACTAAATATGAATGATGGTGAAGAATTAAGATTAAACAATCCTGATGTAAAAAAATATAGTGATAAATGGGAAGTGATTATTAGCAGTAAAAAAAACAGAAAAAAAAATGGTTTGGATGAATTTCTTACTACAGGGAGTATTGCTTTGAAATCTTTTGGGATTATAACAGCTAAACGTAATAAAAATATTATTTAAATAAATGGTGACGTTATTCATAAAATTCACGATATCTATAATTTCGAAGAAAATAATAAATTTTTAAAATATTTAGGAAAATTAGAAAAATATGGCTTTGCTAAAAATTATATTGTAGAAGGAAAAAAACATGAAAGGTTAAAAGGTAAAATTGAAATTGAAAATGGAAAAATTAAAAAAAGTTATTTTGATTGGAAATAGAATTTTTCAATCTAATAAAAATTTCATTTTCTTTAAATTTCCAGTATTTATTATTTTGTTTATAGATTTAGTTCTATTTATATATGTATTTGTTTTTTCATATATGGATTCTTTGTTCTATTCTGAAAGTAATAATGAATTTCCACTTACAGATTTTGTTGAAGAAAGTATAAAGTTTTTTATACACCCAGAATCTTTTAAAACAACAGTAACAATAATTTTAGAATTATTTTTATTATTCTTTTTTGTAGGATTTTTTGTTTTATTGTTTAAGAAATTTAAATTAAAATCTTTTGTTTTCTTGGCAATATGGTTTCTAACATTTTTTTCTTATTTTATTACTATAACACTCTTCTATCAGTAAATTTATAATATTTAAAAATAGAAAATGACAAAATAATTGATTGGGATTTTGAATAGAAAGACAAAGAATAAAACAATTTATAGCAAAAAAAATAGAATTATTATTATTTTTCTCGCCTTATCATTTCTGAGCTGTATTTTTACATCATTATTTTTCTTATTTGATTTCAACGTATAACTTATGTAATTACATGTTTAGCGTTTCAAAAAAACGAAATTGAAACATATAGAGCCTGAATAGATTTTACGAATAATATTAATTTAAATGTATATCAAATTACAATGTTAATTGTAATTTTTTAGTCTTTTTATTTTTATAAAAAAAGCCAGTTATTATTTAAATTAAACCTAATTCATGCCGCTATAATTTTATCTGTACTTGGCCTGACTTTTATAGACAGTGTCTATATACGTCCACTAATTTTGCTTAATTAAACTACTACCGCGCAATTTTAATACGGTTCAATTGGCGTTCGCGCATAACCATATAAAGCCCTGCGGCGGTGACGATAATTAATCCAATGGCGGTCGCAACCGTAGGAATCTCGTTGAAGAAGAAATATCCCAATATCACACCCCAAATTACTTGGATATAAACAAAGGGCGCAACGCTTGCCGTACTTTTTGCATGTGCTATTGAAAAGGTGACTGCAAATTGTGACGCCAATACAAAAAAGCTGCTGGCTATAAACCATCCTAAATCGGGCAGGGCAATGGGTTCAATATGCGTAATAGAAAGCGGTATATTGACCGCCAAAATCCCAATATAGGGGTAGAGGATAAAAAGCGGTAAATACTCATTCTTCCCAATTTTACGAATAATAATTGTGCCTACCGCAATGGATAATGTTGCCGCAATGGCAAAGGCAATTCCAATATTAAGCGCATCAAATTGTGGGCCAAGTAAGATGATCACCCCCATAAACCCCGCAATAACAGAGATCCACCGATGAAGCCCCACTTCCTCGCGCAAGAATATCACGGCCAAAATAACCGTAATAAACGGCGCAGAAAATGTAATCCCATAAAGATCAGCAAGCGGAATATGCGCTACCGCATTGACTATTCCTGTGGCGGTCACGGCAATGCATGCACCCCGCGCCATTAACCATTTCCAATTGGGGCTTAAAAAACCGCGCCACCCTTTATCAAATAAAATCCAAAGGACAAGGCCAAGGCCGCTTGTTAATCCGCTAAATAATAAAATAAGGGAAGGATCATATTCAAATGAAAGATACTTGCTGGTTGCATCCGCAAGGGCGAATCCAGTCCAGCCCAAAATGATAATCGCAATAATTTTTAGGCTTTCACCCGTCAGTTGTGGCATATTTTTTATTTTCATCTCGACTGAATCTATTTTCCGCGTATAGTTTATAGGCGTTTATTTTCAATGATGTAAAGGAATATCACATGTCAAAAGCAACACCAATCACAATCGCCCGCGGGGATGGCATTGGCCCATCTATCATGGATGCCACATTGAAAATATTAGAGGCGGCGGGCGCCAACCTTGATATTGAAGAAATTAAAATTGGCAAGGCGGTGTATGAACGTGGCGTTGCAGGCGGTATTGATGATGATGCTTGGGCATCGCTTCGCCGTACCAAAATATTTTTAAAGGCACCGATTACAACCCCGCAAGGTGGCGGATATAAAAGCTTGAATGTAACCGTGCGTAAAACCTTAGGGCTTTTTGCCAATGTGCGTCCGTGTGTTGCCTATCACCCATTTGTTGAAACCAATCATTCTGATATGGATTTGGTTATTATTCGTGAGAATGAAGAAGATTTATATGGGGGTATTGAATATCGCCAATCTCAACAAGTGATGGCATCGCTCAAGCTTATTTCCCGCCCAGGGACGGAGCGTATTGTGCGCTACGCCTTTGAATATGCGCGTTCCAATGGCCGCAAAAAAGTCACTTGTATGACCAAAGACAACATCATGAAGATGTCCGATGGATTGTTTCATAAGGTATTTGATGAAATCGGCGAAGAATATAAAGATATCGAACAAGACCACATGATTATTGATATTGGTACGGCCAAGGTTGCGGCGCATCCGGGTATGTTTGATGTTATTGTTCTGCCCAATCTTTATGGTGATATTGTATCCGATGTGGCGGCGGAGGTGACGGGGTCTGTCGGTCTTGGTGGGTCATCTAATATTGGGACAGATTTTGGAATGTTTGAGGCGGTGCATGGTTCCGCCCCCGATATTGCGGGCAAAGGGATTGCCAATCCATCGGGATTATTATTGGGCGCGGTCATGATGTTGGTACATATCGGTCAAACTGAAGTGGCCGAAAAAATTCATAATGCATGGAAAAAAACAATCGAAGATGGTATTCACACAGGTGATATTTTCCGTGAAGGGCAAAGCAAGTCACGCGCAGGGACGGACGAATTTACCGATGCTGTGATTGAACGTTTGGGTCAAAAACCCGCCACTTTGACTAAAGTTGAATATGATAAGGAAAGCAAAGGCATTATCCTTGCGCCATTGAAAAAAATTAAAGAAGAAGATAAAAAGCGTGTGGGCGTTGATATCGGTCTTAATTATGAAGGGTCAGCAGATGATTTGGCCAATATGGTTAAACCGTGCATCACCGAAAATTTAAACCTTTCCCTTATTTCTAATCGTGGGGTAAAAGTATGGCCCAATGGGGCAAAAGAAACATTTTGTACCGATAATTGGCGTCTTAGATTTGAAAGCAAAAATGGCGATAATGTTCGCACATCCGAAGTGGTAGAACTTATTGCCAATCTCAATCAATCCGACATGAATTTTGTTAGTGCATTGATGCTGCACGAATTTAATGGGGTAAAAGGATATACCAAAGCGCAAGGTGAATAAGATGGGCGATTTATCATGGAAAAATACAGATAAACGCTATGGCAAAATTGCCATGATATTTCATTGGTCTGTCGCAATATTATTTTTATTATCTTATATAACCGTATATTACCGACAATGGTTTACCCAACCTTCGACAGATATAAATATGACGGCGCTTTATTTGCATTTATCCATCGGTATAACGGTTGCAGTCTTTGTTTTATTAAGAATAATATACAAATTTATTGATAAAACCCCCAAAGATGTGCCGGGGTCAAAATTTGAACATTGGGTGGCAAAATCGGCACATATTTTGTTATATGCTATCATGATTACCATGCCCCTTACGGGGTATTTTGGAACGGGGTTGGATACTGATTTTTTCTTTTTATTCGAAATCCCACGATTTCAAGATACAGCAATTTATAACATTGTTGTCATCGAACTTTTGGGATTAACATGGGAAACGTTTGAACCACCAATTGATTTTATTCATAAACAAGGCGGCGCAACAATTGTATGGATGTTAATTGCGGTTCATATTGCTGCCGCGCTTTATCATCATTTTATCCGTCGCGATAATGTGTTGCGAAGAATGTTACCCCTAAAGCAGAAATAGTTTTTATGATTTAATTATTTTATTGTAACGAATATAAAATATACTCCAAATACTAACCATTAAACATGCGATTAAACCCAAAATCCGTTCTATTAAGCCATCAATTGCTGTTGGGACAAAAAAGAAAATAGGCGTGCTTATTGCCCATATAATGGCAGCCGTTATGAGTATTTTTTTGAATAAAAGATTATATTTTCCAATATAATTTGCAAAACAAAGCGGCGTGATAAAAAATAAAAGACCCATCGCATAAACAAGATAAATATGAATAACAATTCCTTCATTATCTTTATCGCCATATTCGTTTCTTGCGGCAATAATTATAATCAAAGCAGCAATGATAGATAAACTTAAAACACCAACGGACCATCGATTTTGTTGTGAATGTGCATATGATGCCGCTAAAGAAATGGCAAACAATCCTGCCCCAAAAATATATAAGGATGTATCCATAATAATTTCTGAATTACCAGCGGCTAAATCACTAATCGTATCAGAAATCCAATTATAATCAGGAACAAAAAACGGGGCAATCACACTACCAATTATAAGTGTGGCGCACCCTAGCAACCCTAAAATGCCTAAAAAGGTAAGATAATTTATTTGTTTATTCATAATGTTTTCTTTCATAAAACTTTCTACAATGTTGATCGCGCTGCATTTACCGTATTTGATAGTAAATAAGTAATCGTCATTGGCCCAACGCCACCGGGGACGGGGGTAATGGCGGACGCCTTATCAATCACATCATCAAAATCGACATCACCGCATAATTTTCCATTTTCCATGCGGTTAATACCGACATCAATTATGATTGCGCCCTCTTTAACCCAATCGGCCTTGACCATTTTTTCACGCCCGACGGCGGCCACCAAAATATCGGCGGTCGCGCAAACCTTATCCAAATCTTTGGTGCGGCTATGTGCCATGGTTACGGTACAATTTTCATTCAATAACAATTGCGCCATCGGTTTGCCAAATAAATTTGATCGTCCAATAACAACGGCATTTAAACCGCTCAAATCTTTCTTTACTTCTTTAATGAGGTGCAGTGACCCTTGCGGGGTGCATGGCACATGCCCATCATTTAAACCCAAAAATAATTTCCCTGCGTTAATAGTTGTTAATCCATCGACATCCTTTGCAGGGGTAATCATTTGAACCAAATTCTCTTGATCATTTTTTAAATGGTCGGGCAAGGGCAATTGCAATAAAATACCATGAACCGCATCATCATTATTTAAATCATTAATAACGCTTTGAATTTGTTCTTTTGTTGCATCATCGCCAAGGCGTTTTTCACTGCTGATGATTCCAACATCTTCGCACGCCTTGATTTTATTGCGCACATAGACATGTGATGCAGGGTTGTCGCCGACCAAAATAACGGCAAGGCCAACGGTAACACCATCATTTGATAATTTCTTTACATCATCTGCAATTTTTAAACGCGCTATTTTTGAAATATCTTTTCCGCTGATGATTTGGGCTGACATATTTTAAAGTCCTAATACATTAAATTGGTTGCAATGATATTTTTTAATATCGAAATGGCAAAAATAATAATAATGGGTGAAATATCAATTCCCCCAATAGATGGTATAATTTTACGAAGGGGTTTATAAACAGGATCGGTAATTTTTTGTGAAATTAAAATGACTTTACGTGCATTAGGGTTTTGAACATTCATCACACCAAACGCGATAAGCCAGCTCATCACCACTTGCGCCACAATAATCCAAAAGAATATATCCAGCAGTAAAATAAGAATTTGTCCAATTGTGAAAGCCATGATTTTTTCCTTAACCATTATCAAGCAATATTATTTAACAACTTTTTAAACGAGTTGATGTATAATGGAAAGCATTGAAATAAAAAATATGATTTTGCGGGAGTAAGCGGTGTTTGGATTAGAGATAATAGTGGCAGGGTGGATTGCGACCCAGCAAAAACCAATGATTGCCCCTGTATCACAAGTTGTAACCTGCCAAACTCGAAATGCCCCCCGAATTAATGTCCTACCATCCAAAAGCCGCGTTCGATATGATTTTACAAAACGAAAACAACAATTAAATAGTATTAACGTTGATACAATTTCCCCCTATGGCCCACAGCATAAAACAGAAGTGAGCGGCCTGATGAGTGGATCAATCCAAGTTAAACATGAAATGCGGTTTGAGCATCAAAAATATATGTCGCTAGATTTAGGGTGTCTTTACATTCGATCCGTTGATGTAAATGTCCATGTGGAGCCTACTGTATTCGTCGCGGCAGAATATGCCAAAGGAACATGTATGCACAACGCCGTTTTGGCGCACGAACACAAGCATGTGCGCGAGGATCAAAAGATCGTCAATAAATATACAGGTATTATTGGCCGTGCCATGCAACAAGCGGTCAATAGTCGCGGCGCATCCTTTGGTCCTTATGAGTTAGACCGCATACCATTGGTGCAGCAAAACATTCAAAACTCACTTAATAGTGTTCTAAAAAAATATAATGACCGTATGAATATCGAACGCCGTGATCGCCAACAAGCCATTGATAGTTTTGAAGAATATGAATCAATCGGCAAGCGATGCCCCAAAGAAAGACGATAAAAAAATCAAGGCTCAACGACAAAACCGTTTCCTGACGAAGGGAAACGGCTTTGTAAATTGAGAGACGAGAATTTTTGTTTTATAAAAGATACTAAATATTTTTATTACCCTTTAATCTTGACCGAAGAATATGGCAAAATTAGGTCATATTTCATAATAATTTTAAAAATCTTAAGACTTTATTATATTTCAATGCGTTATCTTCCTTATATCTGTTTAAAAAGCATGATATTATATTAATCGAATTTTCAATTTTTTACTGTTCAAAGGATAAATTTATGACACGCACTGGCCAAGATACGCTTAAAACCCGCAAAAATCTGGATGTAGATGGGAAAAGCTATGCGTTTTATAGCTTAAAAGAAGCGGAGAAGCATATTGGTGATATTTCAAAACTGCCTTATTCATTAAAAGTATTGCTTGAAAATCTATTGCGTCACGAAGATTGCCGTTCGGTCAAAACCGAAGATATTCAGGCGATTGCCGACTGGCTTGAAACAAAATCATCAAAAAAAGAAATCGCATATCGTCCCGCCCGCGTATTAATGCAAGATTTTACAGGCGTTCCTGCCGTGGTCGATTTGGCCGCCATGCGGGAGGCAATGAAGAAATTGGGCGGGGATGTTGAAAAGATTAACCCCCTTTCTGCGGTGGATTTGGTTATTGATCATTCAGTGATGGTCGATGCCTTTGGTCATGATATGGCGTTTGAAATAAATGTTGAGCGTGAGTTTGAACGTAATGGGGAGCGGTATGAATTTCTACGTTGGGGTCAGGATGCATTTGATAATTTTCGCGTTGTCCCGCCGGGTACTGGAATTTGCCATCAGGTGAATTTGGAATATTTGGGTCAAACCGTTTGGACGGGTGAGGAAGAGGGCGGTGTCACCGTTGCCTATCCTGATACGCTTGTCGGTACAGACTCCCACACGACCATGATTAATGGTTTAGGCATCCTTGGATGGGGTGTTGGCGGTATCGAGGCGGAGGCCGCAATGCTAGGCCAACCTATATCCATGTTGATCCCTGAAGTGGTTGGATTTAAATTGGAAGGCGCATTAAAAGAAGGCGCAACCGCAACAGATTTGGTTTTAACCGTGACCCAAATGTTACGTGCCAAAGGCGTTGTTGGTAAATTTGTTGAATTTTACGGTGATGGTTTGGCCGCAATGTCATTGGCGGATCGTGCCACCATTTCAAATATGGCGCCTGAATATGGGGCGACATGTGGATTTTTTCCAATTGATGAAGAAACAATCCGCTACCTTAATTTTACAGGGCGTGACCCGCACCGCGTTAAATTGGTTGAGGCCTATGCAAAAGAGCAAGGTCTATGGCGTATTGATGAGCATGAGCCTGAATTTACCAGTACATTATCATTAAATATGAACGATGTTGTTCCCTCTATCGCGGGGCCAAAACGGCCGCAAGACCGAATTGCGCTGACCGATGCTGCAAAAGAATTCCATACGATTATCGGCAGTGACTTGGAAGTGCAACCCATTGGTGAAGAAGGCAAAATGTTGGATGAGGCAGGGCAAATTCCTGCCCATAAACGTATTGAATTGGCCGAAGCCATGAATAACGATGCCCCCGAAGGGCAAGCATACCCGTTAGATGAAGGCGATGTTGTTATTGCTGCCATCACCAGCTGTACCAATACTTCAAACCCCGATGTGATGGTTGCCGCAGGATTGCTTGCACGTAATGCCTTGGCCAAGGGATTAAAGGTTAAGCCATGGGTGAAAACCTCACTCGCCCCTGGGTCACAAGTGGTGACGGAGTATCTTAAGAAAGCCAATCTACAAGATGATTTGGATGCGCTTGGTTTTAATTTGGTTGGTTATGGCTGTACCACTTGTATTGGAAATTCTGGCCCATTGCCTGAACCTATTCGTATTGCGATTGAAAAAGATGACATGACCGTTTGTGGTGTTTTATCAGGAAACCGTAATTTTGAAGGCCGCATCTCACCCCATGTGAAGGCAAATTATTTGGCATCACCGCCATTGGTGGTGGCTTATGCCTTGGCAGGATCAATGAAAATTGATTTATATAATGAACCTTTAGGGCAAGATACCGATGGCAACGATGTCTATATGAAAGATGTCTGGCCAAGCAATAAAGAAATTCGTGAAACTGTTGAATCATGCCTGACCAAAGAAATGTTCCAAGAACGCTATGCCGATGTATTTAAAGGCACCAAAGAATGGCAGGCCATCAAAATGGACGATTCTGGTAAAACCTATGATTGGAAGGCGGGATCAACTTACGTTAAACACCCAACTTTCTTTGATGGGATGACTATGGAATTAGACAAAACAGGAAATATAAATAATGCACGTGCGTTAGCCATTATGGGCGATAGCGTGACAACCGACCATATCTCCCCCGCTGGTGCGATAAAGCGGGATGGCCCTGCGGGTGAATATCTGCAAGACCATCAGATCGCCGTCAAAGATTTTAATAGCTTTGGCTCGCGCCGTGGAAATCACGAGGTGATGATGCGCGGTACATTTGCCAATGTGCGGATTAAAAATCTCATGTTAGATAATGTTGAGGGGGGCTATACCAAATATATTCCATCGGGTGAACAGATGAGCATTTATGATGCCGCGATGAAGTATGAACAAGATGGTACGCCCTTGGTCGTTATTGCAGGCAAAGAATATGGAACAGGCTCCTCCCGCGATTGGGCGGCAAAGGGAACAAATCTTTTGGGGGTGAAGGCCGTGATTGCCGAGAGTTTTGAGCGTATCCACCGCTCCAACCTTGTTGGTATGGGTGTATTGCCACTTGTCTTTGATGATGGGGTAACACGCGAAAGCCTGAACCTTGATGGAACAGAAACTTTTGACCTCACTGAATTGGATGGTGATTTAAAACCCAATCAAACGGTTATGATGAAAATCACCCGCGCCAATGGCGATACCCAAGATGTGACTCTAAAATCACGTATCGATACGTTAGATGAAATTGATTATTATAAAAATGGTGGAATTTTACACTATGTTTTACGGGATTTAGCCGCCGCGTAATTTATTAATTTAATATTGTTGGTTTTGGCATAACTTTAGTGGCCGCACGCTTAAAATTGGGTTGTCCGTCCTGATTTATTAATCCTGTTGCCTCTAAAAAACTACGGGTTGATGTAGGGGGAGATGGCATTACCCGCTCATCCGCAACAATTCCACGATGAAGCAATTCTAATGTGCCAGAAACATCACTAAATTTGGCCTTACCATCAATTTCATCAATGACAGTATCAATATTAAACTCGCCAGACTTAGCGGTAGTATTAGTAACCGTATCTGCGCAGATATTAAAATAATCTACGGCTGAGATATCTTGACCCACATTTAAATTTTGTTCTTGTTGCATAGAATCAAACAGCTTTACCAAACTGGTATTACGTTTTTCTTGAAGATGAACATTTATACGGTGCCAGCTTACGCCTTTAGGACTATCAGTATTTTCATCTTTTGGCGTAGGGGCGCGTCCATGTATCTCAGCAAACATAATCATCCCCTCTTTAATTGCTTTTAATGAAGGAAACGCTTTTTGAGATTTACTAAAAGAACTTAAAAAAGGAGGTTTTTTTGTCATAAGCAGGAAAATATATAAAAATATGTTTTATGTCAATACTTAAAATACCCATCCTTTGGGGTCAATTTCACCTGCTGCAATTTTTTCTTCGACAAGGGGTTGAAGCATTTTGGCGGAGGCCTCCATTGCCCGTTGTTTCATGGTATTAAAATCAGGACGTTCGGGGCGAAAAGTGACATCAAACTTGTTCTCATAAATAATTATGGCACGATTTAGATTGCCCAATCGTGTCGTACTGCGGCGTAATTTTTTATCTTCTTCGGAATATTTATCAATCAGCTTAAATTCTTTTTTCTGCATCATAAACCCGACTTGAAACGCCAATTGTATGGCCTCCAAAAACGCGGCAGCAACGGTGAGGGAGGTATAAGGGTGAAGTTTTTGCGTCGCGTTGGTTACGGGTTTAGTTGTATAATTAAATGTGGTCGTCCCT
Source organism: uncultured Alphaproteobacteria bacterium (assembly GCA_963803555.1). Taxonomy (GTDB): domain Bacteria; phylum Pseudomonadota; class Alphaproteobacteria; order Micavibrionales; family Micavibrionaceae. The sequence continues at coordinate 1,033,948 of CAWDMZ010000001.1, forward strand.
GTTGCGGCGCGGGCAATAATGCCTGATTTTGCTAGATCAGGTGTAATATGGCTGACGAGGGCAATATTAAAATCATATTCAATATCAACCTTCTTTCCCGCTTGGGCAAAGATATCTTCGGCAATTTTAATGGATTGCGAATAGCTGTTTAAATTTGATGCATCGCATTGCTCAATAATATCCAAAAATGGGTGATGCTCGCCTTCTTGATAAATAATGCGGCCTTTGTGATAAATACAAACCCATATATTGGGGTTCCAAATACGCTCAAACCCCTTAATACAATCATCCCATAAGAATTTCCATGGCACATCACGGGCGCGGTTGGCCAATGTACCTTTCTCGGTAAATTCTTTTACAATAACGGCGGCAATGCGCGCGCAACTATGCATATTTTGGGTGCGGATGATAAAGGTTTCATTATCAATCCTATCGGGACTGACGAGGGGGATGGAAAGGCGGTTGCTCAACGCAATTATCGGCTCTTCCCCGTCATTTTCGGGGGTGAGCGTAAATTTTTCACGTAAAAGAGAAGCTTTAAAATCATCCATAATATTTGATTCTAACATAAGCTAATTATATGGCCTATACCCAAAATGCCAAAAAGGGCATTGTGTTTTTACTGATGCTTTCTATACTACTGATAATTTAAACAAGGAATATTTAAAATGAAAAAAATTATAGTTATAAGCGCGGTTGTTTTCCTTACCCTTATTGGTATTGGGTTGTTGGTCAATTTGGGGCCAAAAGATCAAAAAACATTAACCGTTGAAATGAAAAATAACGCCAATGAAGTGGTTGGCACAATCGCACTTACTGAAACAAAGGCGGGTGTTTTAATGTATTTAGAAGTGGAAGGATTAACCCCAGAAGGGGAACACGCATTCCATATTCATGAAACCGCCGATTGCACCCCGATTGAAAGTTTTACAAACGCAGGGGGGCATTATAATTTATTTGATAAGGCACATGGTATGAAACACCCCGAAGGACAACATGTTGGCGATATGCCAAATCTGAGCCCTGATAAAGATGGTAAAATCGCAACAAGTGTTTTAAATGTTAATGTCACATTAGATAATAAAGTAAGCGATTTGGGTCGCGCCCCTTTATTTGATGAAGATGGCTCCTCCCTGATGATTCACGCAGGTGCAGATGACCATATGAGCCAACCAAGCGGCGCAGCAGGGGATCGTATTGCATGTGGCGAGATTAGAGCGTCTTTAGATTAAAGCTTTTCTAAGCAGAACAAAATAAAAAAGCCGCCTTCAACTGGGCGGCTTTTATCTATCAATACTAAATCTAAACAGATGAAGCGTAGGTCGCCTGCGACCCTGAGCCTCTAAAAAGCGTAGGTCGCCCGCGACCCTGAGCCCTTAAAAAGCGTAGGTCGCCCGCGACCCTGAGCCTTTAAAAAACCTACGGCTTGATAATCGCACGGCCAATGACGGTCATGCCAATTGTATCTTCACCCGCCTCGGCAACGGGCGCGGCCATTTTGGCTGAGGATGCGTCCATCATCATTTCGGATTGCGCAAAATTGCGGTTTTGGGGATAATAACTTTGGCTTTGCGTGTTTAATTCCCGAATTTCTGCCGAAGATTTGCCCAACGCCTTTGCCACGCGATTGGCGCGGGTGGTTAATTCACGAATGGCATCTTCCATCAAATCATCTTGAATTTTTACGGCGGTTTTGGGGTCGAGGGTGTAATTAAGACCTGTCATTTTTAAGCCCATTTCTTGCAAATCACCCGCCAAGGTCAAAATCTTTTCCGCATCTTTGGATTTAAAGGTTAGGGTTTGTTGCCCGTACCATTTGCGTTCTTTGGTACGCTGATCGGTGCGCTCATAAACGTTATAGGACCCTGTGTTAATTTTGACGATTTCTTTATCTTCTTTTTTGGCGCGTGCCAATGCCTTTTGCATCGACTCGTTAATTTCATTTTGCAATTTTGATGCATCTGTATTATCGGCAGAATATTGAAGTGTCGCCACCAAAAAATCCTGCTCCACCTCCTCGCGCACCGTCGCACTAATATTCAAAATCACTTGCCCATCGGGCAACGTCAAAATCGGGTCTTGCTGATCCGCCTTTGCGATTGAGCAAGGGAGGAATGTGGCAATCGCCATAGTTGATAGAAGAAGGGAGCGCATTATGAAATTTCCTTATAATTATTAAAGATAAGGTTATTATAGCGATGATTTAGGCGATTTTGTGGTTTTATTCAAAAGGGAGAAATTTAGCTCTGTTTTCAAGCTGGTCTTTACTCATATGTTCTGTAAGAGATCTTGCGCTAGCAAGATTGGAGCAATGCAAGCAAAATTCTTTTATATCAATAGATGCCTTCCATTCTCTCTTAAATTTAAATCCGTATAAATAAATTATAGAATTATTGTCATCAAAATTAATTTTTGCAGCATGTATAATTTTATTACATGCCTCTCTTATACTTAAAGATATTGTTTCATCACCTGTGTTCTCTTCTAAATTACCACAAAATGAATTATAGCCTTCAGCTTCATCTTGATCCGCCTCTTCTCTATTGATTATTTCTCTAATTAGGACAGATATTGATAATAATAATCGAGATACTTCTTCGAAAAAGAATTCTGATTTTAGATTTCTTAAATCGTCATGAGTTTGACTTGGTGAATTAGAACATGCTTCAAAGTAACAAAATAAATCCAAAATATCTTTCCTTAGATTTCTGTATTCAAAATCTAAGGCTTTAAAAAAGCCTGAATTTTCTATTTCGCTCACCGATCATCACCCATCTTTAAGGCATTGATAAACGCACTCTGGGGAATTTCGACATTGCCGTACTGGCGCATCTTTTTCTTTCCCTTTTTTTGCTTGTCTAGCAATTTGCGTTTTCGGGATACATCGCCGCCGTAACATTTGGCGGTTACATCTTTTCGCAGCGCGCTGATATGCTCTGCCGCAATAATTTTGCCGCCCAAGGCGGCCTGCACAGCAATTTTAAACATTTGACGGGGGATAAGCTCTTTTAAACGTTCACACAATTGACGGCCGCGCCCTTCGGCAACATCACGATGGACAATCATCGCCAACGCATCGACGGGTTCTTGATTGACTCGAATTTCCAATTTTACCAAATTGTTGGGCGCATACCCATCAAGCGAATAATCGAACGAGGCGTACCCACGAGAAATGGATTTTAAGCGGTCATAAAAATCAAACACGACTTCGTTTAAGCGGGATACGGTAAATTAACATCGCGCGATTACCCGCATAATTTAGTTCCACCTGCTCCCCACGGCGTTCTTCACACAGTTGTAATAGACCGCCCAAATATTCATCAGGCACCAAGATGGTTGCTTTAATCCATGGCTCTTCAATGCTTTCAATTTTTTGCACCTCGGGCATATCGGCAGGATTATAAAGCTCGATTTGTGAGCCATCGGTCAGGTTGATTTTATACACTACGCTGGGTGCGGTGGGGATGAGGTCTAGATCAAATTCACGCTCTAGACGCTCTTGAATAATCTCCATATGCAACAATCCCAGAAATCCACAACGAAAACCAAGACCTAATGCTTGTGATGTTTCAGTTTCATAATGAAGGGAGCTATCATTCAGCGCCAGTTTGCCCAAGCTATCGCGCAGTTTCTCATAATCACCTGCATCCGCAGGGAAGAGGGAGCAAAACACCATCGGCACAGAGGCTTAAACCCAGGTAGTTTTTCTGTGCATTGTCTTTTTTCATCGGTAATCGTGTCGCCCACTTTGGTTTCGCTAATATCTTTGATAGATGCGGTGATAAAACCCATTTCACCCGGCCCTAAGTTCGTCGAGGATGACGTGTTTGGGGGTGAACATACCGACGCGGTCAATCTCTCGCGTGGCCTTTGTCGCCATGAATCTGACCTTTTGGCCTTTTTTCAGGTAGCCATCAATCACGCGCACCAAAATGACCACACCTAGATACGTATCATACCAGCTATCCACCAATAACGCTTTGGTTGGTTTTTCTGCATCGCCTTCATGGGGTGGGGGCAATTTGGTAACAATCGCCTCAAGCAATGCACCAATATTCTCCCCTGTTTTACCCGATACAGGAATGGCATCATCGGCGGGCAGGCCTATGACATCTTCAATTTGTTCTTTTGCTTTTTCAATATCGGCGGCGGGTAGGTCAATTTTGTTAATCACGGGGACGATTTCGTGATTATTATCAATCGCCTGATACACATTGGCGAGGGTTTGCGCCTCGACCCCTTGGGTGGAATCCACAATCAGAAGCGAGCCTTCGCAAGTGGCGAGGGAGCGGGACACTTCATAGGCAAAATCCACGTGCCCGGGTGTGTCCATCAGATTTAGTTGATATTCAATGCCGTCTTTGGCGGTATAGGCAAGGCGAACGGTTTGCGCCTTAATGGTGATGCCGCGTTCGCGTTCAATATCCATGTTATCGAGGACTTGCTCGCTCATCTCACGCTCTTCTAACCCGCCGCAGGTTTGGATCAGGCGGTCGGCAAGCGTGCTTTTCCCATGGTCAATATGGGCAATAATCGCAAAATTACGAATATGGGCAAGGGGCGTGGTTTTGTCGTTATTAGGGGGCGTTTTTGACATGATATTATTGTACTGCTCAATCTATAAAAATTATAGACCAGACAATAAAGTTTCCCCCCTAAAATACAAGATATTTAAAGGGGGGAGTGATTGGTGTTTAATTGTAAGATTAGTTATTACATGCCAGGAACGGGAGCTGAAGCTCCAATACCATTCACTGCCTCACGCGTTGTAACTTCTGGGTTGGCAAGATCTTTATACATTTCGGCCATTTCACGTTGAACTTCAGCAGCAGGCATAGGAGCAAATTGTTGGAATTTTTCTGTCAACGCAACATCTGTTTGAATGCCTTGCATTTCATCTGCAAGTTCAGGATCCGCTGTAACTGCGGCATCACGAATATGTTCTACGTTAGTGTAATCTTTACCTTCCATGGCATCTTTAAATTTTGAATTAAAATCAATAACGTTACCCGTTGTTGCAGATGCGTCAGCTTGAAAAGAAGGAGTATCAAAATCTAATTTCTCTTTGATAACACCAACTACGCCTGAAATTTTATCTACCATTTCGGCAATCATATCTATTAATTCTTGAGGTAAGCCTAGTGAAGCTCCAATTGAACGGATCATATCGCCGCCACCCTCTAAAATCATATCTAAAAAATCCATGCCATCATTATTGGCTAAATTACTCGCTTCATTGCCCATCGCTATGATATGTGAGAATTCTGCATCTGTATCTGCAACATGATTTAGTGCATCTGTTAACTTTCCACGTGCAATTTCACCAGCAATAGGATGACTTAAACCTTGTTCTAAAGCTGCAATACTCAAACCTTCACCACTCTCATTAGATGCAATTTCTTTCAATCCTTCTAATACTGTAGGGTCTCTAACAAGGGCATTTTTAAATGCACTTGCTAATTCAGGATCTGCTTTAATAATATCTGTAAGATTTGAAAGTTTTTCATCTGCATTACCAATTGCATCTAAAATTTCAGTAGGAGATTTTGTTTCTAATGCTTCTCTAAAATCATCACTATTAGCAATGTTGGTAGCATCACGAATACCAACTTTATCTAATAACCAACCTACAGAAGAAGCTTCTTCTAAGCTTAGCTCTTCTAAAAGACGTTCTTGAAAAGTTGTATCGGTCATAATTTCCTGCTTGTTGTTAATTTAACTAATTATAGGACAGCATAAATTTTATTACAAAAAAACTTACATTATCATTATATATCAATATCTTATAAGTTTATTTAAATAACCCTAATCCAGGTCCATATGCACCAGATGAAATTTTATTCGCAAATTCAGCATAAGGTCCTACGACTGGATTTTCTTCCCAGTTGACATCAAAATCAGAATTATTAGCTGCTGTATAAATCATACCAGCCAATGCTAATCCAGTACCTAAACCAGCTCCTATTCCCATTTCGCTACTAGTTCTACTCATTAAAGCCATTGAAAATCCAGTGGCTCCTAATAATGTTATGATTTTAGCAGCACTTGTTGGCATAAAATTATCTAATACGCTTGTTGGTGCATCTAAAATTTCACCTAAACCATTTTGGAAATGACCAGATAGTGATACAGGAGATCCTTCGCCTTCATATCCTTTTTGAAAACTAGGTATATCTAATCCGACTAAACCACCTAGCGCTTTAATCCCCTCACCACCTGTGAAAGCTTGATCAGCTATAGCAATGCCTCCAATTAAAGCTGCGCCGTTAAATAAATAGCTACTTTTACCTTGGTTTTTTGCTGCTTTTTGACTAATGCCTGATATTTCCTGATCTGAAAGTGATGCAAACTGCTTAGGATCTATACCATGATCCTTAAATTCCTGAGCCGCGGCTTGCATAGAAAGAAGTTCGTTATGTTGAGCATTCGTATCATTTGATGAGTAACTATAATCACCATTATGTTTTTGAATAAAGGTATTATATCTAACGGCTTTATTTTTTAGATCAGAAAGCCTTTGTTGCGAAGCACTATAGTATGTAGAAGCATCCGCATCAGGTGTTTGAAATATACCTGATCTAGAGTTACTTCGTGTTTCTGATACTACGTCATACGCTATTCTTGACGCACTTTTTTTAGCACTTCCACTCATACTAAAAGTTTCTGGCAAATTATTTGCTTCACCACCAAAAATGCCTGATAAAATTCCTACCATTAAATTATCCTAACGCTGCTACTGGGGCTGGGGCTGCTGCTGGAGCGGCTTCAGGGCCAGAGTTTGATAAAAGTTTCATTGCGCCATATGCCATTGCACCAAATGCTGCGGCTTGCATATAATCCCCTTCAAGGGCATTACTTGCGGCTAAGCCACCAGCTAAAATCATCGCACCATTTTTAAAATCACCTTCTAAAAATTCTTTTGCGGCCATTGTAACAGCACCCCATTTAATGGCAGAACCAATGTCACCTTGCGCTAATTCAAAACTTGCCTTAGCTCCACCCGCTGCTAAAATACCTGCACCAATAGGCCCAACTTCGTCCATATCCATCCAGTCAGGAAATGCTCCTTTAACTTTATCAACTATGCCAGTAACGGCATTGTAAGCACTTGTTGCCGCTAAAGCTGTACCTCCTATCGCAGTTGCGCCTAAAACTTTACCAGTTGTAAGGCCACCTGTTCGAACTGCTGCGCCAGTACCCGCACGTGCCAAAGCACCAGCCCCTGCTGTTGCAGCATTAGAGCTGAACAAACCTTGAACACCACGAATAACTACTGGGGCTGCTCTCATTACTGCTGCTCTTCCGAATGCTAGTGCAATTGGTACTAATGGTAATGGCATTTTATTCTCCTACTTCTGTCCTTCTATGGACTATTTCTTATTTACCCTAATATACTGAAAATCTTGTTTAACTTGCAATTTATGCTTAATTATTATTTTAAATCAGTATGTTAAGTTGTTTTAACTTTTTGTTCTCTTTTGCGAGAAATCTTATTGTTTCTTATAAATATATTCGTAAACAAATATCTTTTGGTTACATAATTCTCGTTGTCTTGCCCCTATTATATGGAAACAAAGTTAATGAGACCTTAATACTAATAAATTAATGAAGATAAATGCAAATTTGGCTTGTCTATCTTGCTCAGGGTCGCAGGCGACCTACGCTGCATCCGTTGAAATGGTTGAGATTGTCGCGTCGTTGTGCTTTTCGTATTGACGGCTAAATTTTGATGTTATTGCCTGAATTTTTATTAATTTTAAGGCAATCTATAGATACCCCTAGAAATTATTTTATAAATTCGGGGTATGATGATGTGATGGGGAATCCAGCCAGATGGGGGCGTAGCGCGTATACGCGCCTGATCCTTTTTAAAAAGCAAAATGCTTTTTAATTATATATAGCGTCCTCGCGCTTGCGCGCATAACGGCTTTTTCATTAGTGGCGAAAGTGTCGCATTCCTGTGAAGATCATCGCCAATCCGCGCTCGTCTGCGGCTTTGATAATTTCTTCATCACGGATTGATCCACCGGGTTGGATAATGGCGGTCACGCCCGCTTCGGCGGCGGCAATTAAACCATCGGCAAATGGGAAGAACGCATCGCTGGCGACCACTGACCCTTTTGTTAACAATATTTCTAATCCTGCCATTTCGGTGGCATCTTGCGCCTTTCTGGCGGCAATACGGCTGGAATCAAGGCGACTCATTTGTCCCGCACCCACGCCTACGGTTGCGCCATCTTTGGCATAGACGATGGCGTTTGATTTAACGTGCTTGGCGACTTTAAAGGCAAAAAGCATGTCATTCAGCTCTTCCTCGGTTGGCTCACGCTCGGAAACGACTTTAAGATCCTCGCGGGTGATTACACCAAAATCGTTTTCTTGCACCAATAATCCACCTGCAACACGGGTCACCATTTTACGTTGCTCGTGAATATCAGGCATTCCACCAGTGGTCAGAACGCGGATATTGCTTTTGGATGAGAGGATTTCAAGCGCGGCGGCCTCAACATCGGGAGCAATAATCACCTCACTAAACGTATCAATAATACGCTTTGCGGCCTTTGCCGTTAAGGTACGGTTCATGGCGATAATACCGCCAAATGCACTAACGGGGTCGCAAAGAAGGGCATATTCATAAGCATCCAAAATATTATCGGCAGTCGCCACACCGCAAGGATTAGCATGTTTTATAATTGCAACGGCAGGCTGGTCAAATTCTGCCACCAATTCAAATGCGGCATCAGTGTCGTTGATGTTATTATAGGAAAGCTCTTTACCCTGCACTTGGGTAGCAAGCGCCGCGCCCATACGGTCATGCCCATCAACCAAATAAAGCGCTGCTTTTTGATGGGGGTTTTCCCCATATCTCAGATTTTGCTTTAATGTGCCTGAAAAACTGATGCGGCGTGGAAAATCTTTTTCTTCCAATGACTTGGCAAACCAAGTTGATATGTTACTGTCATAAGTTGCGGTTAAGGCAAAGGCATTTGCCGCCAATTTTTGGCGCAATTTAAAAGTGGTTGATCCACCATTTGCCGCCATATCTTCTAGGACATCATTATAATCTTGGGGATCAGTAATAATAGTCACAAATTCATGATTTTTGGCGGCGGATCGGATCATTGAGGGCCCACCAATATCGATATTTTCGATACAAGTATCATAATCCGCGCCTTTTGCCACTGTTTCGGAAAAGGGGTAAAGATTGACCACAACCAGATCAATATCGCCAATATCATGGTCATTTTGTGCCTGAACGTGGCTTTCATTATCGCGGCGGGATAAAATACCACCATGCACCTTGGGGTGAAGGGTTTTCACGCGCCCATCCATCATTTCGGGGAAGCCTGTGTGTTCTGCCACATCTTTTACATTGATGCCTGCCTCTTTAATCGCCTTTGCCGTACCGCCCGTTGACAAAATTTCTATGCCAAAGCTGTTTAATTTCTCGGCAAATTCAATTAATCCTTTTTTATCTGAAACGGACAAAAGCGCACGTTTGATTTTTACGGCCTTGGGGTCTTTAATCATAGCGGGGGAGGGTTGCTTTAACGCGGCATCAGACATAATAGATCCATCATTATTTAAGGTTTATAGAATGAAGAATTTATAGCGTATGAATACGGAAAGGCAAGGTTTAAGTATATTTTTTTGTGAAAGATACTATATTTTATCAGCCTTCTCGTGTTTGTGCGTCATCATCCCTAGCTTCATCTTCAACTTCAACCACAGGGCAATCAATGAGCCATTCAATGCGCCCTTCGGCTTCAGATTTGAGGGAGATTTTAAAATCATAAGAATCGGCAATCACACTTAATGCATAAGGATGCACCAATCGCGGGTCGAGGTCATCGGGCGATAATTCTAATTTTAAGGCCGCCTCAACATTCTCGCGCACAACCGCACCTTCCCCTTCGGCAATAATAAGGGTTGCGCTGTCACTTGCGGGACGAACGGAGATATATCCCCCCTTGGGTAGTGATTCCATAGCCAACATCATTGCGCCCATCAAAATTTTACAAAAACCGGGGGGTAGGGGATCTGGCCCTAATTTACCAAAGGGGTCCCATGCTTGGAAAATTTTTCCTTCAGCACGCACCAATTCGCCAAAAACTTTTTGCACATTTTCGGGTTTAATGTGCGGGTCACGTCCACCCGCACCATAGGCAAGGCGAAAGGCGGACAATTTAGCGGCAGACTGTTCCGCACTATATCCCACCAGCTCAAGCCCATCTTCAATGCCATCAGGCCCTAGCTCTTGCATTAATTCAATACCATTATTGATGGCACCCACGGGGCTGATGATATCGTGGCAAATGCGGGAGGCAAGCAGTTCAAGGACGGCGGCGGTATGTTTATTATCGTGCATTGATAGGGTTAAATCCTTATTGGTATGAGTTTAAAATTGCTTGTAATGGTGCAGCCATATCAGGGTCATCAAGACCATAGGCAATATTGGCAGCGACAAAGCCCAAACGCCCGCCGCAATCAAACATTTGTCCTTCATATTGAACACCATGGAAGGGTTGTGCAGCGATTAATTTGGTCATGGCATCGGTTAATTGAATTTCATTGCCTGCGCCACGCTCAAACTTATCCAAATGATCAAAAATCTCGGGCTGTAAGATATAGCGTCCTGCAACGGACAAGTTAGAGGGTGCATCTTCGGCCTTTGGCTTTTCCACTACATTTTTAATTTCAATGGCGTGGCCGTGTACTTCACCTGTTTCGACAATTCCATATTTATGGATGTCCTCGGTTGGTGTTTCTTTGAGGGAGATGATATTCCCCCCTTGGTCATTATAAACTTCAACCATTTGTTTGAGGCATCCTGTCTTGCCCTTCATTAACACATCGGGCAATAAAACGGCAAAGGGGTCATTCCCAATAAGCTGTTTAGCGCACCAAACTGCGTGACCTAATCCCAATGGTTTTGCTTGGCGGGTCAGGAAAAAGCTTCCCTCAGGCATAACAAAATCGCGCACTTGTTCATATTTTTCATCTTTGCCACGTTTTTTTAATGTTTCCATTAATTCGGGCTGATAATCAAAATGTTCTTCGAGCATATTTTTATGACGACCCGTGACAAAGATAAATTCTTCTATTCCTGCCTCTTTGGCCTCCTCCACCACGTGTTGGATAAGGGGACGGTCACCAATGGGCAACATTTCCTTTGGCATAACCTTGGTTGCGGGCAAAAATCTTGTGCCCAACCCTGCAACGGGAAAGACAGCTTTGCGTATTGGTTTAAATGATGGGTTAGACATAAGGATTTAATCTGGTTGCATGAAAATTATCTTATCTTTATCTTAAAAGGAGGAAAAGCGAACGTCAATTTATTCATTTTAGGATATTGATAAAGGGGAATGATTATGTCCGACCAAACCACATCCGAAAAACTAGCACAATTGCGTATTGAAATAACAATTGCGGGGGTTGATGCGTTTCTTATCCCCCAAACGGATGAATATTTGGGGGAATATATTCCGCCAAATGCCGAACGCCTTCAATGGCTGACGGGTTTTACGGGTTCTGCGGGAATTGCAATTATTTTATCCGATACCGCTTGTGTGATGAGTGATGGACGCTACACCATTCAATTGGAACAACAAGTGGACACAAAATTATTTGAAACCATTAATTCACAAGAAATAACACCGCAAGAATGGCTATCAAGCAAGGCAGATAAAAAAATTGTTATTGGGTATTATTCAAAATTACATACCCCAAATTTTATTGAAAAATTAGAAGATGAAGGGTGGATTTTAAAACCTGTTTATCCCAACTTGATTGATAATATTTGGCATGATCGTCCCGCCTCACCAAAAGGCAAAGTATTTTTGTTTGATGAAAAATATGCAGGGCAAAGCGCAAAAGACAAAATCAACCTTTTCCAAGATTTTTTAAATCAGGAAGAATGCGATGGCTTATTGTTGACCCAATGTGATTCAATTGCATGGTTGCTCAATATTCGTGGGGCGGATTTGCCATTTATTCCCGTGGCTCTATCATACTTAATCCTACCTGCCCAAGGGAAGGCGCAATGGTTTATTGATCCGATAAAGCTAACGGAACATATAAAAACGGCCTTGTCCGAAATTGTAGAATTCAAACTTCCTTCAAAGATGGAAGAATATATTGACAGCTTAAAAGGACAAACAATCTGGTATGACCCCAAACGTTCTAGCATTTATTTTAGAAATGCATTTGATAAACATGGGGTTGATATTATTGAAGGGGACGACCCTGTTATTCATCCGCGTGCGTGTAAAAACCATGCTGAACAATTGGCGATGAAAAATGCCCATATTCGTGATGGCGTTGCTATGGTTCGGTTTTTAAAATGGTTTGATAGCGATAAAGACAGCGAAACTTTAACCGAGTTAATTGTTGAAAAAAAACTTGAAAGCTTTCGTAAAGTATCACCAAAATATAAAGAGCCTAGCTTTAGCACGATTGCAGGATATGGCTCCAACGGTGCAATCGTCCATTATCGCGCGGACAAAAACTCAAACAAACAAATCAAGCAAGGCAATCTATTATTATTGGATAGTGGGGCGCAATATGAAGATGGCACAACAGACATCACCCGCACCATTGCCGTTGGAATGCCAACGGATGAAATGATTAAGTGCAACACACTGGTTTTAAAAGGACATATTTCAGTGGCATCTGCCAAGTTTAATAAAGATACATTGGGAAAAGATATTGATGCGCTGGCGCGTGCGCCCTTGATAGATCAGGGGTTGAATTATTCCCATGGTACAGGGCACGGTGTTGGATGTTATTTATCAGTGCATGAGGAAGCATCATCCCTAAGCCCGCGTGGGGAACAATCTTTATCCGCAGGTATGATACTATCAAACGAGCCTGGATATTATAAAGAAGGGGAATTTGGAATCCGCATTGAAAATCTTGTTTTAACACAACAAAACGAACAGGGGCTCTATTTTGAAACCATTACTTTGGCACCCCTTGATAAAAACCTGATTGATAAAGATTTATTAAATCAAAATGAGATTGATTGGCTGAACAATTATCATCAAAATGTTTTTGATAAATTATCATCATTATTAGATGCGCAAGAAACGGCTTGGCTTAAAAATGCTACTGCGCAAATGTAAAAAAACCGCTAATATAACTTAGCGGTTTTAGAATTAATTGTTAGCGTAATGAATTTTTAGTAGTCACCCTTTTTGCGGGCTGCTTTACGAGAGCGGCGGATATTTTCCTGCTTTTCACGTTTACGTTTTTCACAAGGCTTTTCAAAATCACGGCGTTCTTTCATTTCACGAAAGATTCCTTCGCGTTGCATCTTTTTCTTTAAGACACGTAGTGCTTGATCAACATTGTTGTCACGTACTGATACACTTACCAAACTAAATTCACCGCCTTCCGCGTTTTTCTAAACTTTATAAAATTTACCAATAATGGTATAACACAGCGTCTTTGGTACAGGGAAGTACCAATCAACGCAAGAAAAAAGATAAGATTATGCAGTATAGCACAAAAACTATTTATTTGCTCATTTTTACAGTAATGCTGTGGTTTTTGCCCCCTTCAACGCCCGTTTTTGCACAAGATAGACCACTCGCCCCTGAAAGTGCGGGCGCGGTACAAGAGGTTGATTTTGCAATTGGCTCAAAAATCATGGCGGTCACAGCGCATCCCGACGCCACAAAAGCCGCTTATGATATTTTATCAAAAGGGGGCACTGCCGCCGATGCGGGCATTGCCGCGCAAGCCGTTTTGGGCTTGGTGGAGCCTCAATCCTCTGGTTTGGGTGGGGGTGCCTTTGCGCTTTATTATAATGCTGCGGATCAAATATTGCATAGTTATGATGGGCGTGAAACCGCGCCCGAAACCGCAGGGCGTTATTTATTCCAAAAAGATGGTAAAGCCATGGGGTTTTTTGAAGCCGCCATTGGCGGGCGTGCCGTTGGTGTGCCGGGTATTCCCAAATTATTAGAAACGTTGCACAAAAATTATGGGCAAATGGACTGGTCAACCCTATTTACCCCCGGCATTGATCTGGCGGAGCAAGGATTTATCGTCACCGATAGAATGCATAAAATGTTGATTGAGGAACGCGCAAGGTTCCAAGCAGATACCAAAACATTCTTACATTTTTACCCCGATAGCCAAAATCCAGTAGCGGCAGGAAGTAAGATGAATAATCCTGCCTATGCCCTTACCTTAAAAAATATAAAGAATAATAAATCCACCAATTTTTATAATGGTGAAATCGCATTAGATATTGTTGAAAAGGCACGAGAGTACAAAAGCCTTTTAAGCATCGAAGATTTTTCAAATTATGAAGTAAAAAAACGCGTTCCTGTTTGTGGGTTTTATCGTGGCTATACAATTTGTTCGATGGGGCAACCATCTTGCGGAGGTTTAACGCTCATCAACGCCTTGATGATTTTAGAAAATTTTGACTTAAAATCTTTGGGTAAAGACAACCCAAAATCTTATCATCTGATTGCGGAGGCTAGCCGTTTGGCATTTAGCGATCGTAATCATTATATGGCGGACCCCGATTTTGTTCAAACGCCCAATACATTATTACTTCAACAAGATTATATTTCAAAACGCGCCGCGCTGATTAACCCTGATAAGGCATTGATGGAAATACCTCACGGTGTACCTGCGGGATGGAATGATAAAAAACAAATGCCCGATGGGACGGTAAAGGATAGCGGTACAACCCATATGTCAATCATGGATCAATATGGCAATATATTGTCGATGACATCATCCATTGAATATGCCTTTGGCGCGCATATTATGACGAATGGATTCTTGCTTAATAACCAACTAACCGATTTTTCATTTGATGCGTCGAATGAACAAGGCACCTTAATCGCCAATAGGGTGGAGGGCGGCAAACGCCCCCGATCTTCCATGACACCTGTTATTATTTTTGACCCCAATGGCAACCCCTATATGGCACTGGGATCGGCGGGGGGCAGCCGTATTATTGGATATGTTTTGCAACGTATCATTGCCGCCATTGATTGGGATATGGATATCCAAAATGCAATTGCAATGCCGCACGTTCTGCATCGCGGTAAAAAATTAGAGGTGGAGATAAGCGGTGTTGATTTTGCCAAACCTTTAAAAGACTTTGGTCATCCAGTTTTGGTTGGTGATATGAATAGCGGACTAACCGCCATACAAATAATTGGTGATTTAAAAGTCGGCGCCGCAGACCCCCGCCGCGATGGGATTGCGATGGGTGATTAGCCTAAAAGTTGCGCGCATTGGGGGGGAGGCTTTTTAGTTCTATAACCAGAATTTTTTAAAAGATTTTGTAAATGATTTTCAAATTCTTGGTTTAAAAGGGTGCGCATGGAGTTGTAAAATTCGCCATGGTCTTTTTCAATCTCTATAGGGTCATGAAACACAATAGATGCTGTGCCATCATAGTCATCTGTTGTTTCATTATAAACAGCAGCGCGCGTTGTCACTTGCATTTCTTGACCATTATACGAAAGACTATGGAAAAAATTATCAATAACTTGTTCAAGTGGATGTTCACAATCCAAGGTATAAAAATCTAAAGGGTTACCTTTACCATCAACAGTGATTTGAATTTGTATGCCTAAAGCACTTCGTAAATTTTCTTCATCAGAAAAATGCTGACTATCAAATGGCGCAGATAAAGGACTTTCTTGTCCCAATGCGTGAGAGCTAAAAGTCGTTGCAAGAGCAAGCGTGATAATACGTAGTGAAGAATAAAACATAAATTTATATAAACAAAACAAGTTGTTATGTCAATAAAAACTTAAGCTACATCTTTAGCTTTTAAATTAAGGGCGGCTTCTAATAATTTTTTGGTATAGGGCTGTTTTGGATTGGCGAAAATATCGGCGGCTTTACCACTTTCAACCACTTTGCCTTCTTTCATCACAACCAAATCATGGGCAACCGCACGAACCACGCGTAAATCATGGCTGATAAATAGATAAGCTAAATTATGTTTCTTTTGTAAATCACGAAGTAGATCAATAATTTCAATTTGAACAGAAACATCCAATGCAGATGTCGGCTCGTCCAATACAACAAATTTGGGGTGTAAAACCATGGCGCGGGCGATGGCCACGCGTTGACGTTGCCCGCCCGAAAATTCATGCGGATAACGATGGCGCGTTTCGGGGTCAAGATGCACATCTTTTAATATTTCAACAATACGATCATCACGCTCGGCTGCTGTTAAATTGGGTTGATGCACCTTTAATCCTTCGCCAATAATATCGGCAATACTCATCCGCGGGGATAGCGCGCTAAATGGGTCTTGAAAAACCACTTGTAAATCTTCACGCAAGGGGGTCATTTCCTTGCGGTTTAAATTTGAGATTTCAATATCATTAAATTTTATTTTCCCTGTGGAGGAAAGCAAGCGAAGCAAAGCAAACCCAAGGGTGGATTTTCCCGATCCACTTTCCCCCACGATGCCTAATGTATGCCCTGCTTTGATCTCGACATCTATGCCATCAACGGCCTTGACCCATTCAGATGTTTTGCCCCAAAATGTTTTCTTGGATGGAAAATGTACCTTCACAGTATCACCCGAAATTATCACGGGCGCATTTTTATCGCCTTTTAAAACAACACCCTTTGGCATCGCACCCAGCAGTTTTTTAGAATAGCCATCTTGCGGCGTTGCAAAAAGCTTTTTGGTGCTTTCTTGCTCAACAATGTTACCGTGTCGCATCACACATACATGGTCTGAGAATTTTTCAACAATGCTTAAATCATGGGTAATCATTAACATCGCCATTTTAAGTTCGCGTTGCAATTCTTCGAGCAATTCTAAAATCTCGGCTTGGACGGTGACATCTAAGGCGGTTGTGGGTTCATCTGCGATAAGCAATTCGGGGTGATTGGCCAATGCCATGGCAATCATCACCCTTTGGCGTTGCCCCCCCGATAATTCGTGGGGGTATGCGGAAAGACGTTCTTTCATCTTTGGTAGTTGCACCATATCCAGTAATTCTTTAACCCGAACACGCGCTTTGCTTTCACTCATATTTTGATGAAGGCGCAAAATCTCCCCAATTTGACGCTCAATCGAATGAAGGGGATTAAGCGCGGTCATCGGTTCCTGAAAAATCATTCCAATTTGGGAGCCGCGAATATGACGCATAAAGCCATCATTTTTACCCACCAATTCTTCACCATTAAATTGAATACTGGATTGTTCAGAATGACGCGCCAAAGGATAGGGCAGCAATTGCATGATGGAAAGGGCGGTAACAGATTTACCAGACCCACTTTCCCCTACCAATGAAACGGTTTGTCCCTCGCTAACATCAAATGAAATATTTTTTACCGCGTGAAAATCACGTTCTGACGTTTTAAAATGAACATCAAGATTTTTGACAGTAAGCAATTTTTTCATGACACAAAGCTTATCCGAATATCACAAAAAGAAAAAGCCCTTATAAAAGGGCTTTTTGATATAAATTGTTATAGGGAGATACCCTTACTCTGGCATTGCAACTGCATCAATTGCGTGGATTATACCATTTGATGTTTTTACATCTGGAATAACCACTGTGGCGCCATCAACTGTAATCTTATCGGCGGTACGGATGATTTCGATTTCTGTACCTTGTAATGTTGCAACACGTGTTGTTCCCATTGCAATGTCTTTTGCTTTGATCTTGCTTGGAACAACGTGGAATTTTAATAGATTTTGTAAATCTGCACGATTTTCATCTTTTAATAATGACGCTAATGTATCTTCATCAACATTATCAAATGCTTCATCAGTTGGAGCAAATACGGTGAAATTACCATCGGCTGATAAGGCATCAACAAGCTCGGCTTGTTTCAAAGCTGCAACCAATGTATCAAAATTATCATTACCCATTGCAGTTTCAACAATATTTAATTTTTTAGATGAATATTTGTCTGCGCCTGCATTGGCTTCAATTTTTGCCATATCTTTATCGGCAGAAGATTTACCATAGTCGCCGGCATGTGCAGCAGTTGTACCAATTGCCAATACAGAAACGGCGGTTAGTGCTAAAAATTTGTTAAACATTTTTTTTCCTTTTTTGAGTGATTTAATGTTTAGAAAATGAACAGCACGCGTTTTCGTTCCATGATTTTTGAAAATGTCACTAAAAAGTCATTTTTGTCTATTTTGAACAATATTTGTTATGTTTAATGATTCTAACAAGTCATTCGTTATTTTGGGCTCAACTTCTTGCATATCGCTTAAAGACAATTCATCAAGGCGACAATTTTTGTTTTCTGCCATTTTTACTACGCGCCCTGTAATATGATGCGCATCACGAAATGGCATATCAAGGGTACGGACCAGCCAGTCTGCAATTTCGGTTGCGTTGGAAAATCCACTTTGCGCGGCCTTAAACATATTATCTTTATGAAGGGTCATTGTATCAACCATTCCATTACACGCCCGAAGGCACAGGATAAGCGTATCAAAACTCTCAAAAACGGCGGCTTTGTCTTCCTGCAAATCCTTGTTATAGGTCATGGGCAGCGCTTTTAGCACGGTCATTAATTGAATAAGATTTCCATTTAAACGCCCTGTTTTTGCCCGTACCAATTCTGCAGCATCGGGGTTTTTCTTTTGCGGCATGATGGAGCTTCCTGTGCTCCATTCATCACTTAATGTGATAAAACCAAATTGTGGGGTGCTCCAAATAATAATTTCTTCGGCCAAACGAGATAGGTTTAAACCCGCTTGGGCGCAAACAAATAAAAATTCGGTGGCAAAATCGCGTGAACCCACGGCATCCATTGTGTTTTGTGCAACGCTATCAAACCCCAGTGCTTTTGCGGTTGCCTTACGGTTAATCGGAAATCCTGTTCCCGCCATGGCCGCGGCACCAAGGGGGGATGTATTATGACGGTTACGGCAATCTTCAATGCGGGTTTTATCCCGTGCCACCATGGCGTGATACGCCATCATATGGGTTGAAAATAAAATCGGTTGTGCGACTTGCAAATGCGTAAACCCCGGCATGATAACATCGCTATTATCTTTGCTTATTTTATCAAGGGTATTTTGAAGCGCATTAATTTCTTGGGTAATAATATCGCATGCCTCGCGCACCCATAATTTAAAATCGGTGGCAACTTGGTCATTGCGGGATCGAGCAGTGTGAAGTTTGCCCGCTACATCACCAATAATTTCTTTTAGGCGGCTTTCCACATTCATATGAATATCTTCAAGTGCGGCACTGAATTTAAATTCGCCTTTTTCAATTTCATCTAATATCTGATCCAAACCATCTTGGATTTTTTGATTGTCATCTGCCCCAATAATATCTTGGGTGGCCAACATATCGGCGTGTGCCTTGGATGCCGTAATATCATGTTTATAAAGACGTTTATCAATATCAATCGATGCATTAATTTGCGTCATAATATCAGAAGGGGCGGCATCAAACCGTCCCCCCCACATTGTATTAGAATCGTTTTTGCTCATTGAAATTAAGCTGCTTTCTTATTTTTATCTTTGCATTGACCGCCATGAACTTTTGTATTGTTCATTAAGCGCACCGCATTGATTTTGATAAATCCATCGGCATCTTTTTGATCATATCCGCCTTCTTCATCCATGGATGATTGTAAGGGATCGTAAAGCGCGTTGGGCGATGTTCGGGCGAGGGGGTATGCCATTCCTTTAAACAATTGAATGGTTACCACGCCATTGACCACTTCTTGTGCCTTGTCCATCGTATGCATTAGCAAATCAAATTCTGGCGCAAACCAAAATCCATTATAAATCATATGCGCCACATCAATGGACAGTTTATCACGAATTTTCATCACTTCACGATCCATAACCAATCCTTCCAAATCACGGTGCGCTTTATAAAGAATGTCACCGCCGGGCGTTTCATAAACACCGCGTGATTTAATGCCAACAAAACGATTTTCAACCATATCCAAACGACCAATACCATGTTCAGTCCCAAGATCATTAAGATATTCAAAAATCTTTAACGCGCCAGTCACCTTATTTCCATCATCTTTATTATGGACGGCAACGGGCAAGCCTTCTTTAAATTCAATCTCTAAAATTGCAGGTTCATCTGGGGTGTTCTTAATACTGTGTTGAGCGGGAATACACATCTTCGGCGCAGGGCGCATTTGGGTCTTCCAAAATTCCTGCCTCGTGAGAAATATGCAGAAGATTATCATCTTCTGAATAAGGCATCGCACGAGAAGCCTTTACAGGAATATCAAATTTATCGGCATAATTAAGCATATCGGTACGGCCTTTAAACTGCTTAAGAAAATTATCCATCTTCCATGGAGCCAGCACTTTAATCTCTGGGTTTAATGCATAATAGGAAAGTTCGAAACGCACTTGGTCGTTTCCTTTTCCCGTTGCACCGTGGGATACATATTGTGCATTTTCCTTTGCTGCAATTTCAATTTGACGTTTGGCAATAATGGGACGCGCAACCGATGTCCCCAATAAATAACGTCCCTCATAAATTGCCTGTGATTTAATGGCAGGGAAAATATAATCGGCAACAAATTCTTCTTTCAAATCTTCAACATAGACCGCGCACGCGCCAATATCTTCAGCCTTTTTACGGGCGGCATCAAAATCCTCAACCTGACCAACATCGGCGATATACGCCACAACATCATATCCTTCTTCAATAAACCATTTTAGAATGACAGATGTATCCAATCCGCCTGAATAGGCGAGGACGATTTTACCTTTATTGCTCATAATAATTTCCTTTTTCTTTTAATTTTTCTTTAGTTTTAATAATCATTTGCTCCACCATTTCCAAATCTTGTTTTGGTGGTAAAGAGTAACTTGTCATTCTTTTATGTGAAAGTTCATAATATCTCAAGGCTTCTTCATAATTACCTTGTGAATATTGTGTATGCCCAAGATTTCCATAGGTTGGCCCGATATATTTATGTGTTTCGCTGAATCGTGTTCTAAATATTTCTAACGCTTGTAAATAATTTTTTTCGGCTTGTTTTGATTTGCCTGAATCTTGTTGCATCATCGCCAAGTGATAATAGGCATCACCAATATATTCATGATACGGATCTATTTTTCTTAGCCCTCGTGATAAAAGTGTTTCCATCAAAGGGATATATTTATCCGCATCTTTATAGGTCAGATAACGCGAAAATATTTCTTGTTCTTGTGCGTGAAACTCCAAAATATCAATGTAATCGCTATCACTTTTTTCCAAGCCATTGAACACCATATCACTGGTCATTTTAAGAATTAAGGTTGTGCACACCAATATAATTGCGATAATAGCCAGCAATCGAATAATGTCTTTTTTTGCAGATGTTTTTTGGTATTCATTCATGATGTTTGCATATCAAATCTTCACACCTGTTTCTTCGAAACAATAAGCTAAAATAGCCTTTTGTGCGTGCAACCTGTTTTCTGCTTCGTCATAAATAACCGATGCGGGCGATTTTGCAACCTCTTCGCTCACTTCCTCCCACTCATGAATAGGCAAGCAATGCATGAAAATGGCGCTATCCTTCGCCAAAGCCATTAATTTGGCATTCACTTGATAGGGTAAAAATTTCTTAATCGCTTTGCCATCTTGCCCCAATGATACCCATGTATCGGTGACCAAGACATCTGCATCTTTTGCCGCTTCTTCTGCCGTTACGTTATTAAACGGCGTGGCCATCACAAAATCAAACCCAAAAATTGCGCTCGCTTGTTCAAATGTTTTGCTGACATTATTATCATCCCCAAACCATGCAATTTTTTTACCTTTAATATCACCCAGTTTTTCTTGAATGGTCATCATATCCGCCATAATTTGGCAGGGGTGGGATTGATCGGTCATCGCGTTGATAACGGGGATGGACGAATGTTTGGCCAACTCCTCCAACGCATCATGGTCGCTAATCCGTATCATAATACCATCAACATATCGGGACATAACCTTGGCCGTACTTTCAATACTTTCCGCGCCGCCCAATTGCATATCATTTCGATTCATCACAATGGAATGACCGCCCAATTGTTTCATCGCAACCTCAAACGACATGCGCGTGCGGGTGGATAATTTATCAAACATCATCGCAAGGGACAGACCCGCTAAATAATTGTGGCGGATTAAATTTTTGCGCTTTTAATTCATGTGCTTGTTTTAAAATACCAAGCAAGGTTTGCTCATCAAAATCGGTCAGGTTCAAAAAATGCTTTACGATTTTTGTGTTAATACTCATGCTAATTCCGCCTTTTTAATCACATGGCTGATTTTCTCAATCGCCTCATCAACATTTGATTTGTTAAAGATCAGGGGCGGGGTCAGCCGCAATGATTTTGCGCCCGCTTGCGTGGCGATTAAACCATTATCCAATAATGACCCAAGCGTTTCTTTAATATCAAAAACGGTATCAATACCAACCATCAATCCAATCCCACGAATTTCTTCGATTGAATTTGTATCACGTTTTAACTTATGAAGCTGATCCATCAAATATTCACCTGTATCAACCACATTTTTTAAAAACGCAGGCTCCCGAATTTGCTTTACCGTTTCATAGACAAGGCGCGTGCCAAGGGGGTTTCCGCCATAGGTTGTCCCATGATCGCCTGGATCAAAGGCGGATGTAAATTTTTTCTTACCCAAAAATGCACCTATGGGGAAACCACCGCCCATGCCCTTGGCAATGGTGCAAAGATCCACTTCAATATCATAATAATCATGGGCGAAAACTGTACCAAGGCGCCCCATCCCCGCCTGAATTTCGTCAGAGATAAGCACAATATCATGTGCATCACATACCGCACGCAGGCCTTGCATAAATTCTTTTGTTGCGGGACGAATACCGCCTTCACCCTGAACAGGTTCAACAAGTATCGCGCAGACATTATCATTAATAAGCGCCTTCACACTTTCTAAATTATTAAATTCGGCAAAATGAACACCGGGTAAATAGGGGCCAAATTCTGGTTGCTTGGTTGATTTATAAGTACAACTGACCGCACCATAGGTTCGCCCGTGGAAAGAGCAATCAAAGGCAATAATATCCTTACAATTCTCACCTTTATTTTTATGCGCCCATTTACGGGCCAGCTTGAGCGATCCTTCAACCGCCTCCGCGCCACTATTGCAAAAGAAAATCTGTTCGGCGCAACATTCAGAGATTAATAATTCTGCCGCATCAATTTTGGGTTGTGTTGGGAAAGACCCAACACACATGATAAATTTATTGAGCTGGTCAATCGCCGCATCATTATAAGCCTTATTGTTATGCCCTAATGAGCTGACGGCAATACCCGCCGCACAATCAAGGTATTGTTTGCCTGTATCATCATAAAGATAAACGCCATCGCCACGCTCCAACGTTACACCCTTGGGCGGGTATAGGGGCATTATGACTTCTTCGGTGCGCTCTTTAATCGTTTTTTGGCTCATGATAAATTTCCTTCTAATTCTTCTTGCATATATTGTTCTTTTTCGGCGGCGCGGACAATCATTGTTCCAACCCCTTTATTGCTATAAACTTCATCCCGCAGTGCATTGAGGGAGAAACCGTTGAGGATGTGGACGCGTTGCACCCCATTGCGCACGGCAAATATACAATTTTCTAATTTTACACGCATCCCATCGGTGGCGATATTATTTGCAATTAGTCCTTCGCATTCACGTGCGCTTAGAACTGATTGTACCTTACCATCTACTTTTACCCCATCAATATCACTCATTAAAATAAGCTTGTCCGCATTGGTCTGGGTGGCAAGGGCAATCGCCATATTATCGGCATTTACATTTAATGTTGTTCCTTCATCGGTCAACGCAAGGCAGGGGAAAGCACAAATATTTGTGCTTAAAAAACTTTCCCGCACGGCATCACTATTTATATCATTGAGTGAGCCATCAAAACGTATAATATTATCATGGGGTTGGCGTTGCGTTGCATAACACCAATGGGGCGGCAAGGCGTTTAAAACATTGGCAGGTAATTTAAATTTTACAAAACTTTCCAATATTTTAAACCCCAAATCACCGACAAGGGTTTTTTTGATCACTTTAATATCTTCGGCACGGGTGATGCGTCGCCCATCAATTTTTAAGCTTTCAATTTTTTCTTTTTTTAACGCGGCGTCAATCGCGTCGCCACCACCATAAATCAACAAAACATTAATATCATCGGCAATAAATTCAGCAATATTTTGAACCAAATTTTCACGCGCCACTTTATCAGTCACAATTTTCCCGCTAACTTTTATAATGAAAAGTTTTTCTGCAAAAAATTTACGATAATATTTTTTAAAAGTATCAATCATTTACGGATAAAATGGAGTGTTAAATTGCAATCCTTTTCCTTCATCTAGACCAAACATTATATTCATATTTTGAACGGCGGTTCCTGATGCCCCGCGTAATAAATTATCAAGTGCGCCTTGAACAATTATTTTACCGTTTTGTCCTTTGGTATAATTCAGATCAACAAAATTGGTACTGACCACATTGGTCAATTCAACTTTTTCAACTATACGGGTAAAAGGATCGCACTTATAAACACCTTCATCAGGTAAATGTCGCTATCAACAAATGCAGTGGCAAAAATCCCACGTAGGAAAGGGCCAACCGTTGGGGCAAAATTAAATTTTTCTTCGGCCAAACCACTGGTCGCCAAAATTTCAGGTATATGGCGGTGTTCATTAATCAGATAGCTTCTGATGTTTTGCGACAATAGGGGTGATCGACAGGGTCGCGCGCGCCCTGCCGCCGCCAGATGTGCCAGAAATGGCAATCACATCCGCGCTTTTCATTTTATCTTTAAAAGGGAGAAGCATCAGTTGCACCAAAAGGGCAAAGCAACCAGGATTTGCAACCGCATCCGCCTTGGCAATCTCATCACGATAAATTTCAGGCAAACCATAAACAAAACGACCCTTCAATAAATCTTCATGTTGATGCGGAATATTATAATAATTTTCGTATGTTTCTTTATCACTGAAGACGAAAATCGGCAGAAAAATCAATGATTTTTGTTTTGCCTAAAAATGCTGGTGCAACTTCCTGCGCGGCTTTATGCGGCAGGCATAAAAAGACAACATCACTTTCATTGCGCTACCGTATCATGGTCGGTATTGGTGATTTTTAAGCCATTAATATGGGAAAGGCGCGGGAAAAGTGTTTTGAGATCTGTTCCTTCATGCTGACGCGAGACCAGATATTTTAATTCAACATGATCATGTTGAAACAGGCAACGCAGCAATTCCATGCCCGTGATACCCTGTTACCCCAATAATAGAAACTTTAATTTTTGCCATGTTTAGTTCTCTTTAACCTTTAATATAGTTATAATGTAATTGCCGGAGATGAAGGATTAAGATGTATGAAAATTGAAATGATTAGGTCAGCACAAATGCATCCCCCATTGCTGGGTGATGTTAATTGCGACGTCGGCGTCGGTTGTTTGCGTTTTCTGATGTTCATTATTATTAATAAGCCTGTTTTATAGTATGCTGTCAATTATAAATTTGTTTTTCGCGGGTCAAATGCATCACGCACCGCTTCACCAATAAAGGTTAAAAGTGAGAGCATAATCGCAAGCGATAAAAAGGCGGTGATGCCCAGCCATGGCGCTTGTAAATTATTTTTGCCCTGCGCCAGTAATTCACCAAGGGAGGCCGACCCAGGCGGCAAGCCCAAGCCCAAGAAAATCAAGCGAGGTGAGCGCAGTAATCGAGCCCTGTCAAAATAAACGGCATCAAGGTAAGCGTTGCGACCATGGCATTGGGCAAAACATGGCGGCGCATAATGGTTAGGTTTGATACGCCAAGCGCATTCGCCGCCTTCACATAGTCAAAATTACGCGTACGTAAAAATTCCGCCCGTACCACATCCACCAAACTTACCCATGAAAAGAGAAGGAGGATAACCAGCAACGTCCAAAACCCTGGTATAAACATCGCCGAAAATATAATAAGGATATAAAGCGAGGGAAGGGACGCCCATACTTCTATAAAGCGTTGCATGATCAGATCAAGCCGTCCCGCCATAATATCCTTGGAACGCGCCTGCGGTAATACCGATAATCGAGCTGACGATTGTAAGGCTAGCCCAAATAAAACTGAAATACGAAACCCATAAATAACCCGCGCAGCAACATCGCGCCCTTGGTCATCGGTGCCAATTAAATTTTCAAATGTTGGGGCAGACGGGGCGGGGGTGGGTAAATTATAATTTATTGTGTCGTATGAAAAACGGATAGGCGGCCAAATCATCCACCCTTTTTTTCAATCAATTCTGCCACATAAGGGTCGCGATAATCGGCTTCGGTTTCGAAATCACCGCCAAATTCGGTTTCGGGATAATTTTGAAAGACAGGCGTATAAAGTGACCATCATATTTTAGGAGGAGTGGTTTATCATTGGCAATAAATTCCGCGCCCAATGCATAAAATTAACAAAACTAGAAATATCCAAAAAGACCAATAGCCACGCTTGTTGGCTTTAAATTGCGACAGACGGCGTTTGGTAATGGGGGATAATGAAATCATAAGATATAACGTATCGAAAATAACGCGTTATATCAAAACATTTAATGGATAAGGTGGCTGCCTGTCCCCGTTTTTTCAACAAGGCGAAGGCGAAATGTTTGATCGGTATTTAACGCCTGATTATCGTTATGAACGACAATATTCTCAAAATCGGGCATCACCATTGTGGTGTTTTTCTTTTTTGATTTATCTTGGGCAATTTTAATGGTTTCAGTAACCAATAATTTTAACTCGGTTTTATCTTTATCAGATAATTTTCCGTTCTCCCCAACATGGTCACGAATCTCTGCTAATTTTTTTGTAACTTTTTTTAAATTCATGGGGGTAACCTTTGCTTTGGATGAATGAAAATAAACTACGCCCTAATAACCATAATGTCAATTTATTATGTTAAGGGAGCGGGTTTCTTCCACACAAAAATTAAAATCAAACTGTTCTAGCTTCAAAGTCAATCCTTGGATCAACCACAACATAAACAACATCACGTATCAGTGTTGTTATCAATCCAAACAGGGCAAATATATATAAAGTTCCCAAAACAACGGGGTAATCGCGGTTAATCACACTCTCATACCCCAACAATCCCAACCCATCGAGGGAGAAGATCACTTCGATCAACAAGTGACCCTGTAAAGAAGATTGCCAAAAAGGCGCTGGGGAATCCTGCAATTACAATCAACATCGCATTGCGAAAGACATGACCGTATAAAACTTGTTTTTCTGCCAATCCTTTGGCGCGGGCGGTTAATACATATTGTTTGTTAATCTCA
Source organism: uncultured Alphaproteobacteria bacterium (assembly GCA_963803555.1). Classification (GTDB taxonomy): domain Bacteria; phylum Pseudomonadota; class Alphaproteobacteria; order Micavibrionales; family Micavibrionaceae. Next base: position 1,061,229 of record CAWDMZ010000001.1, read on the forward strand.
TCCAAAAACGAATTTTTGGTGAGCATGGTTAATCCTGCAAAACCACTAATCACCATGGCCGCCACGGGCAATACCATGTGATGTAGATAATCCAAGGTAATTTTCCACCACGGCCAATCTTGCCATCCATCCGAAATTAATCCCCTCAGCGGGAATAAATCCAAATATCGCCCCCCTGCAAACACAATAATCAATAAAATTGCAAACATAAAGGAGGGGATAGCATATCCCGTAAACACTGCCGCCGATGTCCAAATATCAAATTTTTGCCCATCTGTAACCGCCTTTTTAATCCCAAGCGGGATAGAGATAAGATAGATGATTAATGTTGACCAAAGCCCGAGTGAGATTGAAACAGGCAATTTTTCCAAAACCAAATCGATAACTGAAACATCCCGATAATAACTCTCCCCTAAATCAAAGGTGGCATAGTTTTTGACCATTTCAAAAAACCGAATATGGGTTGGCTTGTCAAAGCCATACATCGCCTCTAACTCTGCAACAAATTCGGGGTCTAACCCTTGTGATCCGCGATATTGACTGGATTGTCCTGTGGATTGGCTGGCTGACCCTGCGCTCATATCGGCGCCGCCACTGCCGCCGCCAAAACGCGCGGTGGCTTCTACGCCATGCCCTTGTAATTGCGAAATCATCCGCTCCACCGGGCCGCCGGGCACAAACTGCACGATAATAAAACTCACCAACATAATCCCAAGCAAGGTGGGGACCATCAAAAGCAGTCGTTTTAAAAGATAATTTGCCATGGCTTAAGGTTTAACATTCCACGCCACAACATGCCATTGATTATCTTCATATTTTAACAGGCCAATCGCACCCGTTGATAATTTCATTGAATGTGCCTTTTTAAATTCTTCAAAATTATTGGTTAGATGCGGGGCAAATCGCGCAATTCCGTTTGATGTCACCACTAAAATTGTATCTTGATCATCTTTTAAAATATGCGCGGCAAAGCCTTTCCAATTTTGGATACATTCATCGGCATCAAAATCCCACCCATCGGGAACAATGGCATTTTCATCCCATTGCTTTATGGCATTGGCGCCAACACGCTCAATCACCTTATCTTCGGTTAAATTTTCATCAACGCCATAATCAATTTCGTTAAAGATTTTTAAGGGGAAAACAGGCTGCGGATATCCACATTCTTGTATCGCAATTTCTGCGGTTTGTTTGGTGCGTTGTAAGTCCGAAGAATACGTAACCTCGGGCAAAAAATTATTCTCTTTTAACCATACCCCTAATTTTGCCGCTTGTGCGCGCCCTGCCTCAACAAGTGGCAAATCGGTGCGCCCGCCAACACGGGTTGGGGTTTCATTTGGCTCAAACGTATTGCCATGCCGTGCAATAATAAGGATGGTCATTTTATCTGTTCCAAAATTTTCTCAGCGCGGGTGACATCTTCGGGGGAATCGATCCCTGCTTGTGCCAACCCTGCTTCAACATCAAGGGTAACCGTATGAATAGGAATATCATTTTCCAACAGGCGAAGCTGTTCTAACCCTTCTAATTTTTCATATTTTCCTTGGGGGAGGGCAACAAATTTTTCCAATGTTTTAAGTTGAAATCCATATAACCCTAAATGTTGATAGACAGGGGAATATTCATCTTTCTTATATTTTTCTTCATTGCGAATGGCGGGAATAATATTTTTTGAAAACCAAAGGGCTTGTCCCTCGTGATTTATAATGGCCGTTGTACCGCTAAATGGTGTTTGTTTTTTCTTATGCTTTAATGCATCCAATTCAGACCACCGTAAATTTATAACGGGGGTAATGACTTGGATATCAGGGTTATTTTTAACCGCATCAATCATGGTTGAAATGGCATTGGCGGGGGTGAAAGGGGCATCCCCTTGAAGGCCAAAAACAAAATCGCATTTGGGGTTGGTTTTCAAAACGGCTTCTAAAACACGGTCTGACCCCGTGGCACAATTATCTGATGTCATCACGGCATGAACACCGATTTCTTCGGCATGTTTTAAAATACGCTCATCCTCAGTCGCCACAACGATGGAGATTGTATCATGTCCAATCGCGGATTGTTTAGCAATATCAACAACGCGGCTTAACATTGATTGCCCCGCAATTTTAACAAGCGGCTTACCAGGAAAGCGCGTGGAGCCATATCGGGCAGGAATAATAATAGAAATATTCATAGATTTATTGCACCTTAATATTTATTATGTTAAGTAATAATCATAATTATTTTAGGAGTTTTATTATGTCACAAAAACCACCATTTGAAAAAGTTGAAAATCTTACAGATCAACTTTTTGCAACGGCAACTAAAAAAGAAGGAGAATCCACTTCAATGCCTGCTCGTGCTATTCGAAAATTAGGTGACTTTTTGGGTGTTCAAAGACAACCTTAATTTATTCCTTCACCCACCACGTATCTGCGACAGCAGGGGTCAGGTTGGACAAGGTTTTGGGGCGTCCTAATTTGTTCCAATACGCAACACGCCAATAATCCACATGCCAATGCGGTATCACATAATGTCCCGCCAATAAAATACGATCCAACGCACGGGTTAGGGCGATTAATTCCTCCCGATTTGGCGCTTTTATGATTTTTTCAATTAAATCATCAATAACAGGATCTTTGATTCCCATATAATTGCGTGACCCTGGGATATCGGCCTTAAACGATGCCCAAAAATCACGTTGCTCATTCCCAGGAGAATCAGATTGGCCAATCGACATAACCGTCATATCAAAATCAAAATCATTGATGCGGTTTTGATATTGCGCGGGGTCAAGGGTACGAAAATTGGCTTCCACCCCAATGCGTTTAAAATTGGTTATCATTGGTAGAACCCACCGCTCGAACAACGGGTTTGAGTCAATAATTTCAAATGATAAACGCTCCCCCGTTTCCTCATGCACACGAATACCATCATCGGCCAATTTATATCCTGCCGCATCCAATAAATTCATGGCTTTACGTAAATTTTGACGCAAATTGCCACTGCCATCTGTTTTGGGTGGTTGATATCGCGCGGTAAAAATATCATCCGAAATTTTGCCGCGGTATTCTTCCAAAATTTCTAAAATACGTCCCGATGGTGCGCCATCTTTTGATGATAATTCAGAATTTTCAAAATAACTGTTGGATCGTTTATATCCATCATACGCAAATTGTTTGTTTGACCATTCAAAATCAAATGCTTGCTCCAACGCCTGACGCACGCGGATGTCGTCAAAAATCGGTTTACGCAGATTAAAGATGAACGCTTGCATCCCTTGGGGGCGTAGATGGGGGATTTCCTCTTTTATAATTTCGCCATTTTTAACAGGCGGTGCGGTATAGGCAGTTTCCCAAAGCTTCGCAGTATTTTCAATTCGATAATCATATTCATTGGCAAAAAATGCCTCAAGCGCGACATTGCTGTCCTTGTAATAATCAAATTCTATCCGATCAAAATTAAATTTTCCTTTGTTAATCGGCACATCCTTACCCCAATAATCCGCCACCCGTTTATAGGTGATGGAACGCCCCGCATCTATCTTCTCAATTTTATAAGGGCCACTGCCCAAGGGGGGCGTTAATGTTGTTTTGGTAAAATCATTTTCCTCACGCGTCCAATAATGTTTGGGCAGGATTGAAATTTGCGACAAGATTAGCGGCAATTCGGCATTTCCATCATCTTTAAATGTAAATTTTACACGGCTGTCCGACGTGGCTTCGGCTTTGGTGACATCACCATAATACGCTTTAAAAAAGGGGGAGCCATGCGCTATATATGTATTAAAACTCCACACAACATCTTCCGCTGTAACGGGTTTACCATCATGCCATTTTGCGGCAGGGTTTAGATTAAAGGCAACCCATGTTCGATCATCGGTGTCATATTCAATGGTTTGTGCCAATAATCCATACATTGAAAATGGCTCATCATAACTTTGCTCCATCAGGGAGTCATAAATCATGCTTTGCCCTAAAAATGTCATTCCCGCAACGGGTGTGCCTTTAATAATAAAGGGGTTCAATGAATCAAAATTTCCAATTGCCGAATTTTTAAGCGTTCCGCCCTTGGGGGCGTCGGGATTGGTGTAATCTAAATGTTTAAAATTACTTTCATATTTTGCCTTACCATGCATGGCGATGGATGATTTTTTAACAATCTCCGCCTGCGCATTTGCAGGGATCAAAATTAAAAGACTAAGCAGTAAGAAACGCATTTCTATATTCCTTTTTTAAATTTTATTTTTTGACCCAACGGCTTCGGATATGTTTGAAAAACCATCTTTGGACAGCAATTCTAATAATCCTTTATTGATCGAATGGATTAGATCAGGCCCCTGAAAAATAAGGGCAGAATAAATTTGGATAAACGATGCCCCTGCACAAATTTTATCATACGCATCTTGCGCGTTTGAAACACCGCCCACCCCAATAATAGGCAATTTACCATGGGTAAGGCGATAAAAATCAGCAATAATTTGTGTTGATTTTTGGGTCAGGGGCGTACCACTTAACCCGCCTGCTTGTCCTTTAAAATTATCCTCTAAAAAATCGGGTCGGTCCAATGTTGTATTGGATAAAATCACCCCATCAATTTGCGCTTCAATCAATGTTTTTGTAATTTCCTCACGCTCATTTTCAATCAAATCAGGCGCTAGTTTAATAAATAACGGCGGCTGATTATCATCATCTAACTTATTTTGGGTTTCTTTTACGCGTTCAATTAATGGTAATAAATTATCACGTTGTTGCAAATTTCTAAGGCCGGGGGTGTTGGGTGATGAAATATTAATCGTAAAATAATCGGCATAGCGGTTCAGCGCACTAACTAAATTACAATAATCATCGGCGGCATCGGTTTGATCTTTATTCATACCAATATTAAGGCCAAGGATACCTTGCTTTTTATCGTTTGATTCTAAATACCGCTCAATATTTTCTTTAAAAATACGCAAACCTCGATTGGGAAATCCCATACGATTGATAACGGCATAATTTTTTTTATCCCGAAAAACGCGGGGGCTAGGGTTTCCTGCTTGGGGGTTGGGGGTTACGGTTCCCACCTCCACTGCACCAAATCCCAAATCAAATAACCCTTTAATCGCCTCGGCATTTTTATCAAAGCCAGCCGCCAACCCAACAGGATTTTTAAGCGTTAATCCACAAATTTCACTCTGTAATCGTGAATCTTCAATAATGATTTGTCGCGGTGTAAGGCCAAATTTTAATGCCTTTATAGTGGCGGTATGCGCCATTTCTGGTGGCATCATATGCAGTGCGGGACGAATGGTCGCAAAATTCATTTTAAAAGGTAAGGTCATATTCAACAGAAAACAGCATCAAATGGGCAAAATCAAGGCAAAATCAATGTTTGGACAACCTTATAGGCGATTTATCGTGGAAAATGGGCAAAACCCGCCTTTAAATAACTCCACCCCGTTATAACAGTTAAAATTGCAGCAATAGTTAATCCCCATTGCCCAATTTCAAGGGTATAGGGCAAAACAACATCGCCATAATTACCCATAACCAAAAACCCAAGGGCAATCATCTGAATGGTTGTTTTCCATTTGGCCAAATTTGAAACGGGCAACTGAACATTCATTGGCCCCAAAAATTCGCGCATGCCCGAAACAAAAAACTCCCGCATTAAAATGATAATGACGGGAATCATCCAAATCCCATCGGCACGATCAAACCCAACAAGTGCAACCAAAAGCGACGCAATAAAGATCTTATCCGAAATAGGATCAAGGAATTTGCCCACCGCACTTTCCACTTGCCATTTGCGTGCCAAATATCCATCAAGGAAATCAGTAACGCTTGCCACCGTATAAAAGAACAACGCCGTCCATGCCGCCCATGCGGTATCAATAAATAAAAACCCAATCACAATAGGGATAAGGATAATACGAAGATAAGTCAGATAATTCGGAATATTTTTCATAGCTTAAGTTATAGCAGTGAAGAATATACTTCACTAGTATTAAAATTAAGGGTCTACAGGTTTATGTGTGGGCGCATTGCCTTCTATCAGACGATATTTATTTATAATAGCGATTAAAATACCGCCCGCAATTTTGCGATCAGATGATAGACCTGTTTGTGAATCAAATTCGGTTGTCAATGCGGCGGCGGCGGCAGGTTGAAAAGGGCATTTTGCCAATTTAGGGTTTTGTGTGTCCGGATCAATTGAATAAGATGAAAATGCGCTGGGTCTGGAAAAAAGATGGTGCAGCGCAGCAGGGTAATTCACCCCCTCTTTATCCGCATGAAAGCCAAAGACAGTCGCAAAATCTGTTGAAAAACTATTTGTATTGATGCCGTTATGCAATTCTTGGATAGCATTCAAAAAAGTAATCCTTACAGATGGCGTGCCTTCACTGCAAAGAAGGGGGCTTTCACTGGCCGCCTCTCTTAAAAATCTAACATATTCGCGCATAAAAAATTCAAATGTTTGAATGGCTCTAAAAAATTCGGGTTTTTTTGAAAGGGTATCAATTGCCTTTATATATCCACGCTCGCTTAAAGGTAATGTCCCCATCAGCTTTTCTTTATGATTTAAATCCACATAACCTTCGGAGAAATAGCGTAAAACATTTGAATTTGTAAAATCGGGCGTCACTTTTTCTACAACGTCCGATGGCTTAAGCTGTGATTTGGTAAATTTTATATCTTGCGAAAGACACCATGAAAGATAGGCATCTACTACTTTTCTATCCAACAAACATCTCAATGCATCAGAATTTGGCACATAATTTTCTTCGGTAGCATCACAAAAAGATGGGAATTTATTAAATATCCTATCCAATAAAGAATAATCAAATTCTTTGGGTGAAGGCATGTGACTTTGATGTTTGGTAATCATGCAGAATACCTATCAAAAAACCTTAATTATGTCAATTAAATTATAGTTAAGCCGTTGCTTTTTCTTCAACAGGGTCGCGCATAACATATCCGCGTCCCCAAACGGTTTCAATATGGCTTTCCCCATCATTCATATTTTCAATTTTCTTGCGTAATTTGCAGATGAAAACATCAATAATCTTCACTTCGGGTTCATCCATGCCACCATAAAGATGGTTAAGAAACATCTCTTTGGTCAATGTTGTGCCTTTACGTAAGGCAAGCAATTCAACAATTCCATATTCCTTACCTGTCAGATGAAGGGGTTTGCCATCAACATCAACGGTACGGCTATCAAGATTAACGGTAATATTTCCTGTGGCAATCGTGCTTTGTGAATGTCCTTGTGAACGGCGGACGATGGCTTGGATACGTGCCATTAATTCACGTTTATCAAATGGTTTGGTCAAATAATCATCGGCACCAAACCCAAGTCCTTTAATCTTGTTGTCCAATTCGGTTAACCCAGAAAGGATAAGAATAGGGGTATCAACCTTGGACGCGCGGAATGTTTTTAACACATCATATCCATCCATGTCCGGTAACATCAGATCCAAAATAATAATGTCATAATCGTAAAGCTTGCCAATCTCCAACCCATCTTCACCCAAATCGGTGCTATCAATAACATACCCTTCGGATTTAAGCATAAGCTCAATTGATTTTGCTGTGGAACTGTCATCCTCGACTAATAAAACGCGCATTTCTTGCCCTCATAAAAATTAATAAAATTAACGATTGTTAATAAAGGTTAACATATTTTGAAAAAGTTAACAAAGTTATTTATTAACCTTTTGTAAATATTGACAGCTTGTCATTTAAATTTTCTAAAATAACGTCTATCCATATGCCGATTGACGGCTAGCGGAAAATTTCTTTTCGCGGTATTATAATTTTATGGATAGACTTGCCGATAAAGCGATTGCCGCTATTACCCCTCTCGAAGATCATGAAGTTTTTGGACGTGTGACAAAAATTTTGGGGTTATTGGTTGAAATCGCTGGCTTTGGGGAGGCGTTGACGGTGGGTGCGCACGTGCATCTTCACCCGAAAAATGGTCAAGATCATTCCTTGTGAAGTAATCGGGTTTAAAAATAACCGCGCTTTGCTCATGCCCTTTGGTAATTTGGAAGGGGTAGGCTTGGGGTGCCAAGCCATCATCCAACAAACGACCCCCTTCGATTAAGCCTGATGAACGGTGGCTTGGGCGGGTTATAAATGCGTTGGGTGAACCCATTGATGGCAAAGGGCCACTTATTCAGGGAAGTGAAGCAATTCCTCTACGCAATACACCGCCACCACCACATTCGCGTCAACGTATTGGGGAGAAATTGGATTTGGGCGTGCGCGCGGTGAATACTTTTCTTTCGACTTGTAATGGTCAACGAATGGGTATTTTCTCTGGCTCTGGCGTTGGTAAATCGGTCGTTCTGTCCATGATGGCACGCTATACCGAGGCGGATGTTTCCGTAATTGGATTGGTCGGGGAGCGGGGACGCGAGGTACAAGAATTTTTGGAAGATGATTTGGGCGAATTGGGTCTTGCGCGATCCGTTGTAATTGTCGCAACAGGGGACGAGCCCGCCTTAATGCGGCGGCAGGCGGCTTATGTCACCATGGCCACGGCTGAATATTTCCGAAAACAAGGTAAAAATGTTTTATGCTTGATGGATTCGGTGACGCGATTTGCTATGGCGCAACGCGAAATCGGATTATCAGCAGGGGAACCGCCAACCTCCAAAGGATATCCGCCAACAACATTTGGCGAATTGCCACGATTATTGGAACGCGCAGGCCCTGGCGCACCGGGCGAGGGGTCAATTACGGGCATTTTCACCGTTTTGGTTGAAGGGGACGATCATAACGAGCCGATATCTGATGCGGTGCGCGGTATCATTGATGGTCATATTGTTATGGAACGTAAAATCGCCGATCGTGGGCGCTATCCCGCAATAAATTTACTTAAATCCGTATCGCGTATGATGCCGGGCTGTTTAACGGATGAACAACATAAAATTGTTAAAAAAGCCAAGCGTCTCATTAGCCGTTATGAAGACATGGAAGAACTGATCAAGCTTGGCGCTTATCGTCGTGGAAGCGATGCTGAAGTGGACGAAGCCATTTTACGCTATCCCCAATTGGAAGAGTTTTTGGCACAAGATAAAGAACAATCCACATACGATCGAGGAAAGCTTTACCATGCTTGCAAACGCGGTTGGCTTGGTTTACGAGCCTGCAAATATTATCATGCGCAATCAGGACAAGAAATAGATGGCTAATTTAGAATCGCTTATTCGCCTTCGTCGTCATAATGTTGATGAAAAACAAAAGATTTTGGCAGAAATTTACCGCGAAGTTGAAATTTACGAAGGGCAAAAGAAAGAATTACGCGAACGCCTTCAACGCGAACGAAACGCGCTAGATGAAAATTTGGATTTAGAAACGCGTGAATTTTACGGTCGTTTTGAAGGCGTCATTCGTGAAAAAATTGACAAAATTAACGCGCAATTGGCCGCACTTCAAACAAGATTAAATTTGGCACAAGAAGAAGTGCGCGCGGCATTTGCCAATATGAAACGCGTTGAAATAGTAAATGAACGTCGAATTGACGAAAAACGCATCGAACGCGACGCAAAAGAATCATCCCAAATGGACGATATCGGAATCGAAGGTTTTCGAAGGAAAGAGGAAATTTAACCTTAAGCATCCGCGCCAAAATTCTTTTCATTTTCAAGGACTTGAACCCAATTGTCGATGTTACCTTGGAAGTTTAAATCTCCCGATAAGGTGGTTTGGTCAAGGGCGCTTGAATAAGATTGGCGCATGGTTTGTTGCATGGGTTGGCTAAATGCATTTTGGGTGCGGATAATTAAATCTAGGCGTTGATCTTTTAAAAATCCATCAAGCTGCACTTTACCCATTCGGGTTAAATCCAAATCAAATACGAAACGGGTTGAACCGTTTTTATCGTTTTGGTTATTCTCGCCATCCCCTTGGTTTTCGTGGCGTGTATATAAAGTAATCCGTTGAATTTCACCTTCCCAAAACATGGGCAGGGGAACGGCGCGCCATTCTGATGATACCGCCGCCTCGGGCGCGGCACGCGCACCACCATCCGATTGAACAAGGCGGGAGAGTAAATTTTCACGCCCCGCACGTTGCAATAAATCAATTTTCTTATCCCCTAAAAATCCACTCATATCGCCTGTTTTAACGGCCGAAATAAACATCATGGCCGCAGCCCCCATTTGCGATGAATTTGATGCCGATGGAAGGGAACGGGAAAGGGAGCTTGCCGCCTGCGGACTAATTTGAAGCAAGCTATTATAAAGCTCGTCCAAGGCGGGCCATTGAAATCCTTGTAATAACGGATTAATCGGTTGGGGTGCAACGGCAAGGGGCGTTAAAACCGGTGCTGATTTTGGAGAAATTTGGATTTGCGATCCCAAAACCAAATTATTGCTTTTATATTGTAAAATAAAGCTTTGCGGTAAAGTCGTATTGGGAAATTTAGCGGTTATTAACGGCAATCCTTGAGCGGTAATGCCCGTGACCTTTGCGGTAATTGCAGTCGCGGAGGCGTTGCTAAGAATTGGCGTTGTAAATTGAGTAGCGGCAGGAATGATGGAGACAGGTTGTGATTGAACCGCGCCTTGTAAGGCATTTAATGGGGATACCAATTGAGTCGATGGCGGTAAAATTCTTACAATTTGTACATCTAATTGTGGCGTGTTTTTAACCGTAACAATATTTGGGTTGGCGGGATCAAATACAATAGGTTGCAACGATGCCGCAATATTTTGTGATACAGAAGGCGGAGCGTTTTGCGCGGATGAAGCGGCAGCTATATTTGTACCTGATTGAGCAATCGTTTGAATCAATGCGTTTGATTGCACAGAATTAATCGTTTGTGACGCGCTAACCAATTGCGAAACAGATAAAGGCGGCAATGATGTTGTCTGCAAAACGGTATTATTTATGGGTGTTGACGGCGCAATATTGTTGGCTAAAACAGGTTGATTGAGCGCCGTATTTGAGAGTAAAGCATTTATATTTATTGGTACAGCTGGTGTTTGTAGAGCAGAAACACCACTATTATTTATCTGTAAAGTGAGGGTGTTGGAATTATTAATTAATGTCAGATTCTGACTTTGGCTTGTTAAATTTTGAACGGTTTGCGTGGCAATATTTTGTGCCAAATTTGGTGGTGCGCTTAAAATTCTTACAACGTCATTTGGTTTTAAAGGTTGCGGCATATCGGGAATATTTTTTATTGCTTGGGCGGCAATCTGTTGTGCAATTTTTTGAGCCTGATCGGCTGTATTTTGGCTTGTGCTGCCACGTGTAATGCTTTGATTTTGTTGTGAAATTTGGCGTCCTTCACTTTGTTCCCCCAAATTTTGGGGCGGGGGAGTGCCTGCCGATAATTTTTGTGAAATTTTTTGGATTACTTTTTGGGTAAGTGATGGTTGCGCCTGTGGTGGAGGTGGTTGTGGCGTCCGAATAGTAATATTTTCACCCCGTGAAGTGTTTGAGGCGCGTGGTGCATTATTTTCGGGTGGTCGAACAATTGCTTCGGGGGCAATACGTGCCTGACGCGGGGGGCGACCTGCGGGAACATCAATAATAAGGCGTTGTCCTTGCTCCAGTCCTCTAGTTGGAACTTTTACATCAACATCGCCTTGTGCGGTTTGGATACGCGCCGTATTGGAATTGTTGTTGACTTGAGTGATTTGCCCTTCAAGACGTAGGGTTTTGGCGTTGTTGCTTAAAGCTTGTGGTAGTTTAATGATTTGAACAATCTGTCCAGATCCATTTCCCCCCTTTGATGATAGCGGGTTTAACCCAACTTTAAATCCCCCGCTCATCTTTTCACCTTGTGCTGTAACATGGATTTATTATCGCATAAAACACTAAAATAAGGGGAATAAAATAATCTAATCAAAAATTTTTCTATAAAAATCTATGTTCATTAATTAAACAACATTTGTCGAAAAATGCTGTTTGGGTAAAGCCGCTTATTAACAAACTAGTATGGGTAAAAACTGCATATTTGCTATAGATTTTGTTGCACAAGTAAATATTTTATAACAAAACATAAGATAATCGTAGATACTTTATTAATATTATTGACATAATAACGTTAATGAGGTATATTTTTGAAAATTCAATGGAAATAAAATATGAGTAATGATTTAAATACTTTAAATAAAACACTCTCTGAACACTATTTTAAAGCAAAAGATGGTGGAGAGATTCCAATCGAGCCTGGATTAGATGGCCTTATGAAGGCCAGCAAAGAATTGAATAAAAGAAATGCTGATTATGGCAAAGCAACCTATACATTTAATCCTGGTTAGGGATTAATTTTAAATCTCATTAGCTATTGGCTGCGGTGGCTTTGCGTTTACGTTCCGCCAAATCACGAATGACAACTTTGGCGATTTGTTCGACATCTTCGGCGGCGTCACTGTTGGGGGAGCGGGTGAGGATAGGCGATTGGTGGCGAATGGTTTCACGCACCTTTTTATCATAATGCACCATACCGATTAAAGGTGGCTTGAGCCGCAGGAAATTTTCGCACGCTTTGAGCAAGGTTTTATAGGTTTTTTGTCCCTCAACACTATTGGTGGCTTGGTTAATGACAACACCAACATTTTTGGACATACCAACCGCACTACCCAATTTAATAAAGGCATAAGCATCGGTGAGCGATGTAGGCTCGTCCGTTGTCACCAATAATGTGCGTGTGGCAGAGGCGGAAAGCATCCGCACCGTGCGGTCAACACCCGCGCCTAGATCCAATAAAACAACATCATATTGATCGGCAACATCCAATAATTGGTCGCGCAACATGGTAAGGCGTTGTGAAGGAAGGGCAGAAAGCGAAGCCTGCCCCGACCGTCCTGCAATAATATCAAATCCCCCTTCTTCAAAAGGTTGGATCACTTTATCAAGGCTAAGGCGGCCACGAATAACATCGTTTAAATCACGTTTGGGCATTAGGCCCAATTGAACATCAATATTGGCAAGCCCCAAATCGCCATCAAATAAGAGAACTTTTTTTCCTGCCTTGGCCAATGCATGGGATAGGGTGATAGAAAACCATGTCTTACCAACACCGCCCTTGCCACTGGCGATTGCAATGACGTTTTTGGCACGGCGAACGGGGGGCGAGCCATTTTTAACGGCATCACTCTTTTGTTGGTTTGCTAAATTTTGTGCGGCTTCTGACATATCTACCTACGCGTTTTTCGACTTAAGCATATTCGCCGTATTTGCACGCGGCATCAAGAGCTGAGTTAGTCTTTTTGAAGTTAAAGGGGATAACCCATCGGCAACTTTGGGTGTTGCGCTGACCTCGGCGAAGGAAAGCCCGCCATTATAGGCCGCGCAAAGCAAACTGCCAAGACGTCTGGCGACATCAACACGGGTGGGAATAAGTTTTTGTGCGCCAATGGTGGCGAATATCTGTGCCATTTCCCCTGCCTCATCTGCCTGCATTCCTGCGGGCAGTACCAAGACAGGGCACATTTCTGCCGCACCAATCAGGCGGGCGAGGGATTTTACACTATTTGTATCAAAGGGGTTCGTCCCTGCGGTATCAATAATGATTTGATCGGCATTGCTGACCTTTAACAATACCTCTTTTAATGCGGTGGTATGTTTGGCGATTTGAAGGTCAATATCCATCATGGCGGTAAAAGCCTCAAGCTGTTCACGTCCGCCTGCACGTTCCATATCGGTGGTGATAACCGCAACTTTTAAACCATTCATAGAGGAGCGCGCCGCCAATTTTGCGACGGCTAGTGTCTTACCACTGCCCGGTGGGCCAATCATCATGATTGGCATTTTCGAAGGGCGCGAGGGCAAGGGATCAAATTTAAAAATTGATTCCATCGCGGCCAAAATGGCGGAACGGGAATCTTCCATATCCATCACGGCGGCGCAGGACACGACCTGATCCAAAATATCATCGGGAACACCATGTTGAAGCATGGTTTCGGTGATTTCCTCAACCACTACGGCCTCATTATCATCATCATCATACATCCAATCGGCAGAGGCCTGATCGGTAGATTCATTTTTACGCAACGCATCTTCATCAATGGCGGCAGTTAAATGCACCATCATACCGCCAACAGCGTTCTTTTCTTCACGTGTGGCAATAATAATTGCATCTTCACCCAAAGTTTCACGCACCATTTGCATTGCCTCTGTCATTGTTTTTGCCGTAAAAGATTTTAACCGCATAGTTGATACTCGCCCGATTCATACTCTTTATTATATCGTGCTTCGCCGAATCTGAATAGTCATATTATTGTTTATGAGCAATAAAAAAGGCAGAAATAAATTCTACCTTTTTTTTAATTTTAATAAATTATTTGCTACCGCAACAACATGAACAATTGCATGTGCAGGTACATTGGTCGCAACATTTGTTTGAATTATCAGACATAAACTATCCTTTCATTTTCTTAATAATCAATTATAGCATAATTAAGTTTTAAGCGCATTATTTATTGTGAATTTTAAACCTGACCCAAAGTTTTAATTTTTGCCTTGGGGTGAATTTCATTTTGGCTCATCACCATGGTCTGGGGGCGGAACCGTTCAATCACCGAGCGGACATAGGGACGAATTTGGGGGCTGGTTAGTAAAACAGGGGTTTCGCCTTCTTTACCAAATTCATCATATATTTTACGCACGGCGGTAATAAAATCTTGTAAGTTGGGTTGGTGCCATTGCCAGTTGTTTTTCCTCCCCATCCATACCGATGAGAGAGTCACTAAATGCGGCCTCCCATTCGGGGGAAAGGGTGATAAGCGGGACAAAGCCGTTAACGTTTGTATTTTGATCACAAATTTGACGTGCAAGACGGGAGCGTACATGTTCAGTAATAAAGGCAATATTTTTGGTGTAGGCCGAAGCTTCTGCAATCCCCTCTAATATAGTGGGCAGGTCACGCACCGATACGCGTTCGGACACCAAATTTTGCAGGAGGCGTTGTAGACCCCCAACAGAGATTTGCGCAGGAATAACATCGCCCACCAATTTTTGATATTCGGGCGGCAATTCATCCAATAATTTTTGTGTTTCGGCATATGAAAGCAGGTCAGACATATTGTCTTTTACAATCTCGGTAATATGCGTGGTGATAACCGTTGGCGCATCAACAACAGTATAGCCTTTAAAATGCGCTTCTTCACGATGTTGTTCATCAATCCACATGGCGGGAAGACCAAAGGTGGGTTCAGTCGTGCTTTCCCCCGGTAGGGTGATTGCCGCGCCAGTGGGATCCATACACATCAGCATACCCGGGCGTACTTCACCGCGCCCTGCCTCAATTTCTTTAATTCGAACGGTGTAGGTATTGGCGGGCAGTTGTAGGTTATCTTGGATACGTACCGCAGGAAGGACATAGCCCATATCTTCGGCCAATTGACGGCGCAGTCCTTTGATTTGGTCTGTGACTTTGTTGCTGTCATCCCCTTGGACAAGGGGGAGGAGGCCATAGCCCAATTCAAGGCGAATGGTATCCATGGCGAGGGCTTTGGAAATCGGCTCTTCCGCAACAGGGGCATTTGGCCCGCCCCCTGCACCACCATTAGCAACAGATGTTTCAAGGCGTAAAACCTCCTCGGCGTTCTCTTTTTTACGGTATGCCCAAAAAGTTAATCCCGCCAAACCAAACCCCAAAAAAGCAAAAGGAGCAAAGGGGACACCGGGTATAAGGGCCAGCATCACCATAAGAACAGAAGTTAAAGCCATCGCCTTTGGATTTTTGGTAAACTGGAATAATAATGCCTTATCCGCAGACCCTTCAACACCAGCCTTAGACACCAATAAACCCGCCCCAATTGAGATGATAAGCGCAGGGATCTGACTGACCAAGCCATCACCAATGGTTAGGATAGTATAGGTTTCGGCGGCCTCACTCATGGTCATCCCTTGTTGCGCCGTACCGATAATGATACCGCCAACAATGTTGATGAACACAATTAAAAGTCCTGCGATGGCATCGCCACGGACAAATTTTGCCGCACCATCCATGGCCCCAAAAAAGTTGCTTTCTTGCTCAAGTTCTTTTCGTTTTGCCTTTGGCTTCTTCTTCAGATAATAAACCCGAAGATAAATCAGAATCAATTGCCATTTGTTTACCAGGCATCGCATCAAGGGTGAAACGTGCCGCAACCTCGGCAATTCTGCCTGATCCTTTTGTAATAACCACAAAATTTACAATAACCAAAATGGCAAATACTATACCGCCCACCACATAACTGCCTTGGATGATTAATCCACCAAAGGCCTCAATCACCGCACCTGCGGAATCTTTGCCTTCATGACCTTCACCCAAAATAAGACGGGTGGAGGCAACATTAAGCCCAAGGCGTAAAGAAGTGGTGATCAATAAAACAGTGGGGAAGGTTGAAAATTCAAGCGGTTTTTGTATTGATAAAACCAACATCAAAATAAAAACCGAAAGCAAGATAGAAACAGACAATCCCATATCCAACAGCCATGTAGGAATGGGGATAAGCATAAAAATCAAAATTGCCACAATACCCATGGCCAAAACAACATCACCACGAAAAATTCCGCCCATGGTTGAACGTGCGCCCGCCATACCCACATCACGGGCGTTGGACATTCTGGTTGAACCAGTGGTTAAGTTTTTATTATCAGCCATATTTTATAAATTTCACCGAAATCGGCATTGTAACTTTTGAAAATTTGGTAAAGACGCGATTGCCCCCATACCCAAAACAAATTATAATACTATTATAGTATCATAATTTGGAGAAAATAATGAACGCTTATCTATCAATTACTGTCGGATTACTGTCTTTATTGATTTTAAGTGGATGTGATCATTATTCTACCCGTATGGATGATGAGATGACCCCTGATTTAACCATTAATCAATCCACCTTTAACCAGCCCGAAACATTTAGTGATTATTTGATTGTAGAATATTATAATTTGGCACGGTACGAGCATAACCAAATGTATGATTATAAAGCCGCCAGCCATTACCTTAAAAAAGCGGAGAAGCTGGCATCAGGGCATATGGTTTCGCCCGATAAGGTAAAAGGGGCAAAGGTTCCCGTTGCATATAGGCCAGAGTTAAAAGCCGCCCGTAAAAATCTAATGATTGCGATTAGGGAATATGCCATACCCCAAAACCGTATTGCATTGGCATTGGCGCAAACACGATTTGATTGTTGGATAGACCAAGCCAAAGAATGGCCCGAAAATCCAGAAAAACTAACCTGTAAAACACAATTTAAAGAAAGTATGAATAAGCTAACGATGCCCCAGATTGAGGTTATTAATAACTACAATTTTGATGGGGTTTAATCAAGTTTTAGAATGAAAGTGTTGCTGCATTTGTTTGAACTTGTTTCATTTTATCAATAGCTTCTTGAGAAATCCCTATATCTTCACCTACAAGGTCAAAAATCTCAAGTCTTTGAACCAATTGTTTCAAAGTAAATTCATGGTTGGATCGACCATTAGGGAAATATTTTGTCAATGACATTACTGCTGTAATACGATCATCTTTTGATATTTTAACTTAAAACCCTTTATACGCATTGTCAGGAAATGCATCAATGTTATCTGGTGTTGTTTTATACATGGTTAAACTTTCAATTTATCTACGACTTAACGTTATGTATAACATCAAAATATCATTGTCAAGGATATTTTAGAGTATTGTTAGAATTACAATGGTTATGATTGTAATCTAGCATAAACCTTACTACGTAATTCTTTAAATGCCTCTACGTGTATGGGTTCGGCTTTACCTTGATCTTTAAGTTCCCAAAGCTTAGCGAGTGTAAATCTGTCAGTGCCAATTTTTGCAACTTCAACACCCATTGATTGTTCAAAACTAATTTCTTCTTTAACGGACATAATAAACGTTCCTCTTTGATATGTAAAAAGAAGCTATAATTAAATTATTATCAGGTCAAGGATATTTTTAGCTACCTGTTTTCTCTATATCAACACCATCGTCACTATATTGATTTAGTTTGTTTCGCAGCGTACGGATAGAGATTCCAAGAATTTTTGCCGCATGGGTACGGTTGCCAAGGGTGTGCTCAAGGGTATTGATAATCATATCACGCTCCACTTCGGAAATTGTTTTCCCGATTAGGTTTTCAACACCGCTCACATTTTCAATTACATTTTCGGAAATTGATGTATCGGTGGGGGTAAGGGTTGGCGCATGAACAGGGGCGGTAACATCGTTTGATCCACTGTTAAAATTGCTTTCTTGTAAATGGATGGCGTCGGCCTCAATCTCATCTTCCATCGACATTAAAATGGCGCGGTGCATGGTATTTTCAAGCTCACGAATATTGCCGCGCCAATGGTAGGATTCTAATTTTTGAATGCCTTCTTTTGAAATATCTTTTTTAGGCACGCCATTATCATCGGCAAATTTATCACTAAAAAATTTTGCAAGCGGCAGGATATCGGCGGGGCGTTCGCGCAACGCGGGCAGTTTGATGTTCACCACATTCAGGCGGAAATATAAATCCTCACGAAACTCGCCCTTTTGAACGGATTTTTCCAAATCACGATTTGATGTGGCGACAATGCGGCTATTGACCTTTACGGCATCGTTACTGCCAATACGGGTGATTTCTTTTTCTTGAATGGCACGCAATAATTTGGCTTGTAATAAAGGATGCATTTCGGAGACTTCATCAAGCAAGATAGTGCCGCCATTGGCCTCCTCAAACTTACCAATACGGCGACCCGTTGCGCCCGTGAATGATCCTTTTTCATGGCCAAAAAGTTCGGATTCCAAAAGGTTTTCAGGAATGGCGGCGCAGTTGACGGCGATAAATGGCCCATCTTTTCGTTTTGATTTACGGTGAATAAAGCTGGACATCACCTCTTTTCCTGTCCCAGATTCCCCTGTGACCATGATGGTGGCATCAGAAGGCGCAATTTTTTCTGCCAATTGTAGAACATTTTGCATTGCCGGATCATTGGCAATCATCGTGTTGTTTTCTTGGGTAACCGCCTCTAAAACCGCGGCAATTAAATCGGCATCGGGGGGCAGGGGGATATATTCTTTTGCGCCTTGTTCAATGGCACGAACGGCGGCGCGGCTGTCGGTTCCAATACCACAAGCAACCACGGGAATGAAAATGCGTTCAGCCTCAAGATTTTTAATCAGCTCGCCAATTTTTTGTTTGATATCACACATAACAACATCGGCACCTTTACCCGTGCGCAATGCGCCCAAGGCTTCAAAAGTGTCTTCACAATGGATAACCTTTGCCCCGCGTTGCAAGGCGATTTTGCCTGCCGTACCAATGTGACCTTCCAATTGTCCAACCAACATTAATCTCATAATTCTTACTTTCTCTTACTTTGTGTGCGCCAATTTGTGACTCGCGCCTGCTGAAAAAATAAAATCACCAAAATTATTTGTGGTTACGATCATGTTTTCAGCGTCAATTCTTTTAATCAAAATATTTTATTTGCTCATTTGGGGGAAGTTCACTATTCAAAAGAATTTCCAAACGGCGTGGGTTATCTTGACGGGAGATCGAGCTCATCGCGATCATGGTGATGCCGCGTATCATCGCCTCGTCATTTGAATTACGCTCCAACTTTGCCGCCATGGGGGAGAGGACAGCCGTTCCCAAAATCGCCCCATAAAAGGTGGTTAACAATGCCACCGCCATGGCAGGGCCAATGGTTTCAGGGTCTTGTAAATTGGCAAGCATTTGCACCAACCCGATAAGCGTCCCGATTAAACCCATCGCAGGCGCAATTTCTGCACCGCGGCGCAGAATGTTGGCACTGCGGCGATGCCGTTCGACAAGGGCATCTAACTCTTGTGCCAAAATCACTTCTACTTCTTCGGGTTTATAGCCATCGGTTACAATTTGAATTGATTTATAAAGATGTTCATCTTTTTTAAGCTCAGGCTCAATCGCCCCTAGGGTTAAAAGCCCTTTATTTTTTGCCAAAACGGCAATATCCATTAATTGATTGGCATAGTTTTTTGCACTAAGGCGTGTTCGGAAAAGGGAATTTCCAATCACTTTCCCTGCATTTAATAATTCTTCACCCGAAAAGGAAATGGCCGTAACCGTCATCGTCCCTAAAACAACGATAAGAAAAGATGGAATGTTAAAGAAATTTGCATCACTTTTCCCGATGGCGATGGCCGTGGCGATTAAGGCGAATGTTAAAACAATGCCAAACACAGTTGTAAAATCCAAGGTGACTTTGGATTTAATAATACGAATATCTTGCGGGGAATTAATGGGGGTGGCCATATTTTTGCTAAAGCCTTAATTTCGTTCCGATTTAACAATCTCTGTCATGGTGACGCCTAGTTTGTCATCGACAACCACAACTTCACCGCGTGCAACCAAACGATTATTTACATAAATGTCAATGGCTTCGCCCACTTTACGATCCAATTCGACAACAGCGCCACGACCCAATTTTAACAACTGGCTCACCTGCATTGAAGAACGCCCCAAAACGGCGGAGATTTGAACAGGAATATCATAAATTGCCGTCACATCATTGGCCATGGCTTCGCCCACTTCCCAATTTTGATCATCATCGGTGTTGGATTGGCTGGTGTCGCTAATTTCATCAAAAGAAAGACTTTTAGCCGTTTTTTCTTCTTCTTCCATTTGTTTTTTTAGCGCTTCTTTATCTAAATCTTTATTATTTTCATCGCTCATTCTTGCTCTCCCTTTTGGATGGGGTCAGTGTCAGGTGCAGACACGTTGTTTTTATTTGATTCCTTTATAGCATTATTTTGTGCATCCGTACCATCTTTGGGTGGAATATTGGTCTTACCCCCATTGTTTTCATCCCGCGCAATATTATCGGGTGATGGTTCACTGTCATTTTTTAATAAGGTTTCAAGGGTAAATTTTATTTTTTCCGCCAATTGAGAAGGGCGACGCACCATGCCGCCATCTTTCCATGATAACGCACAGCCACCCAATTCAATATTAGTGTTGGCGACCACTTTACATCGGGGGGCATTGTCATTATTTGACCAAATAGTTTCAATAAATTGATCTATGTCGGCGGCATAATCGGGGTGGACTTCAATGCGTATTTCTGATTGGTCCGCTTGGGTTTCCAAGGTTTCTTTAATGATTTGCTTTAATGTATCTTGGCCAAATTGATTGACAAGGGTAGGGGCCAATTGTTCCAAAATTTGTAAAGAAAGACGAATAAATTCTTCCTCGTATTGTTTTTCACGATAAAGCTCAGCAGCAAATAAAGATTCAAAACTTTCGCCTATTTTTTTTAGATTATCGGCAAGATATTGCTCACGTTTTGCGTGTTCGTCCCGTTGTCCTTCGGCTTTCCCTTGATTATGGGCGACGGCCTTTGCTGCTTCTAAATCATCTTCGGTAAAGGTAGGGGCGGGCGGCTCAACAAACACTTCTTCTTCGGCAATGATTTCTTCTTCAGGCTCATCTGCATCAAATTTATTGAGGTCGAATAAAAATTTATGACTTGAATTGTTGTTTTTGTTCAATGCGTTCTATCGGTTTCTTTAAAATAATTTTAAATTAAAATAAGTAAGTGTGATTAATATATAAGCTCGTCTTCTTCGGCGCCTGTTGAGATGGTGATTTCCCCCCGTGCTTCTAAATCTTTGGCGACGCCCACAATATATTGTTGTGAATCTTCAACATCTTTTAATCGGACAGGGCCCATGGCGGCCATATCTTCCTTCATAATCTTTGCCGCCCGTTCGGACATATTGGAGAAGAATAGATCGCGTAGCGATTCTGTTGCACCCTTTAAGGCGGTGGGCAATTTATCCTTATCACAGGCACGAATAAGGGTTTGAACCGACCCCGGGTCAAGATGTTGTAAATCTTCAAATGTAAACATAAGCGAGCGAATTTTTTCCGCCGATTCAGGAACGGTTTTTTCCAACATCTCCATAAAGCTTTGCTCTGCCGTGCGGTCAAAATTGTTAAAGATATTGGCCATGACTTCGTGGCTATCTTGTCTGGCGGTACGGGCAAGGTTGGACATAAATTCGGTACGCAAGGTGCGTTCAACATCGTCCAAGACTTCACGTTGGACAGCCTCCATCCTTAACATGCGGTGAATAACCTCAAGCGCGAAATTATCGGGTAACATTGCCAAAACACGCGCGGCATGATCGGTTGAAATTTTCGACATAACAACGGCAACTGTTTGCGGATATTCTTTTTGAAGAAAATTAGCCAAAATTTCTTCATTCACATTGGTTAATTTTTCCCACATGGTACGACCCGCAGGGCCGCGAATTTCTTCCATAATGGTTTCAATTTTTTCCGCGCTCATCCCTGCTTTGGCAAGCAGACGCTCCGTGCTTTCTTGCGATCCGACAAGGGCGTTTGCGCCACTCATCTGTTCGGCAAAATCAATGAATAGACGTTCAATGACATTGGCATCGACCTTACCCAAACTGGACATGGTTTGAGAGATTTCCAAAATCTCCTCATCATCCATATGTTCAAAAATGCGCGCTGTATATTCCTCGCCCAAGGCAAGCATAAATATGGCTGCTTTTTCAGGGCCAGTGAGTGTTCTATAATCTTCTCTTACGCGCATAAATTTAAAATACCTTGTTCGTGATGTTTATACAATCACTTGAATTTTTACATCTCTATTTTTTTCATCGTCTTAATCTTCGGCCATCCAACTGCGGATAACAGAAACAGTTTCGGCAGGATAATTTTCAACAATATCTTCAATCTTTTTAACAGATGATGCTTTTACTTTTCCTTGTACGGATTCAACATCAATCATGCCTTCATTTGTATTATTTTCTAGCATAGCAATTTCCTCCTCCGTCATATTGGACGTATCAATCGGGGCGGCAAGGGCGGGTTTAAACTCACCCGTTAAAAGGTCAAGTTCGGGTTTGCCATCGGCACCTTCATCATCTTTGCCTTCCACGGCCAAGACACGGCCAACCATCGGCTGCACCACCAAAAGCAAGACCAAAATAATCATAATGGCAAAGGTCAGAATTTCTGCGATATCAAGCAATTTGTTTTTATCAAATCCAAACAGGGAATTATCATAGGGCGTATCGGATACTTCAATATCAGCAAATTGCATATTGACGACCTCAAGGCTATCGCCGCGGTCTACTTCAAATCCAACGGCTGATTGAACAAGAGCGGCAATTTTATCAAGTTGCGCATCGGTGCGGGGAACGTAAACTTCCTCCCCTTCGGCATTGGTGGTATAGGTTCCATCAACTAAAACCGCAACGGATAAACGGCGCACTTCACCTGCCTCGCGCACAACATTACGAATGGTTTTGCTGATTTCAAAATTGGTGGTTTCTTCAATACGGCTTGATTCCAAGCTTGGGGCATCATCAAAGAATAAATCATTCCCTACGGCAGGA
The DNA here is from genome assembly GCA_963803555.1 of uncultured Alphaproteobacteria bacterium. GTDB lineage: Bacteria > Pseudomonadota > Alphaproteobacteria > Micavibrionales > Micavibrionaceae. The sequence goes on from CAWDMZ010000001.1 coordinate 1,084,548, forward strand.
AGATTATTTTCTACAGAAACATTTTGCTCGTTCGCATCACGCTCGATATTATTTTCCTCTATGGCTTGGGTGGATCGGGCAATCTGACTTTCTGGATCATAAAGCTCTTCATTTGTGCTGACGCGGTCATAATTTAAATCGGCACTAACGGTTGCACGAACATTGCCGTACCCAACAATACGGCCGACCAAATCTTCCACGGCGCGTTGCATGCGTTGTTCATATTTGATCCGTTGTTCTTCGGCCTTTATTGTGGCGGAATTGCCCGATTCCTCATCCCCACGGGCAAGTAAATTACCCGCCTGATCAATCAAAGATACTTTTTCAGGCTTTAAGTCTGGAACAGCGGAGGCAACCAAAGATTGCACCGCCATAATTTGATCGTTGTTTAAGGATGCACCGGGGCGTAAACCAAGGGCGACACTGGCGCTTGCGGTTCTGCTTTTGCGGCTAAATAATTCACGTTCGGGGAGGACAAGATGCACACGCGCACTGCGGACAGGGTCAAGCGAGCTGATGGTTCTGGAAAGCTCCCCCTCCAATGCGCGGACTTTATTTAAATTTACAATATCGTTTGTTGTACCAAATCCAGAGGAGTTATCAAAAATCTCATACCCTAATGATCCGCCATTAGGCAATCCTGCCTCGGCCAATAACATTCTGGCGCGCCCCACTTCGGTATCGGGAACGGTAACGCGTGATCCATCTTCGGAGATTTGATATTTGATTTGCGCTTCTTCCAATTGCGCGGCAATCGCACTGGAATCTGCAGAAGATAAATCGTTATAAAGTAAGCTTAAATCAGGCGTTGAAACACGCATAGAAATAAAAATAAAGAAAATTAAAAGAGCAAATAAAATACCCCCCATAATACCAAGGCGAGTGGGACCTAATTGTTTTAATGTTTCCAAAAAGCTGTTCATTGGGCGCAACGTACCTTTGTTCAATTTATTCGCGTAAATGCTCGACCACCCTAAAAGATAAATTTACGACAAGGGGGCAAGCGATATGAAAATGATTTATAGACGCACAAATCACTTATATTATTTATTATACCTTTTTTTGTGGAAAAAGCCTATATCCTTAACAAATTAAATTTCTTAATAAAAATTAAGTGTTAACAAAGGGTTAATCCATAAAATTCAAACCATTATAATACAGTTAAACTTGACATATCTTGTAAATTTCTGCTATTATAATAATAGGGTTACGTGTAGTTATATTAAAAATCTAATTTGTTACATGTTATTAGGGAAAATATTATGATTGAAGCCGTAAATTCAGTATTATCAAATGCTTCTGCCTCCAGACAAATTGTGGAGCAGCAGAGT
>CAWDMZ010000002.1:0-145000 GCA_963803555.1 uncultured Alphaproteobacteria bacterium
GCTGCGTTACCAAGATTTGGTATATTCGAATAAAATTATAGCCAAAATGGGAAAAAACACATCAATATCACTCGGAAATCATTTTGAGGATTTTATCAGAGAAGAAGTGAATTCTGGTAGATATGGTTCGGTAAGCGAAGTAATTCGTTCAGCATTACGTTTGTTAGAACGCGAAGAAAAAAAGGAAAGAGAACTGATCAAAGCTCTCGAAGTTGGAGAAAATAGCGGATTTGTTGAAAATTTTGACCCAAAGCAAAATCTGAATAAATTACATCGCCAACACTTATGAGCAAAAACAAATATCGAATAAGTAAACAAGCTATTGAAGATTTAAATGATATTTGGGTTTATACTTTTCACAAATGGTCTAAAGAACAAGCTGATAGATATTACGACTTAATCATAGGAGAGATTGAATTTATAGCGGACAACTATATGATTGGTTACACCTGCACCATGAAGATTTTACCGGCCAATACGGTAAATTTTATAGAGCCTATCGTTCGGCACCTTGGTATATTGAGGAAAAGCAAAAAAGTGAAGAACTAGCGGCTAAGTTGGGGTACAGTAAAGTTTCCGAAGAAAAAAGAGACGTTGCACTCAAGATACGCGATTATGTTGTGGGTGGTGGTTTTATGTTTGCCATGTGCAGTGCAACCGATAGTTTTGACATCGCGCTTGCCGCAGAAGGTGTTGATATTTGTGAACCTATGTTTGACGGAGACCCGAGCGAACCTAATTACCAAAACAAAATTGACGATAAAAAAACGTTTGCCTTTAAAGACTTTACGTTAGAGCGAAGCCCAATGGTGTATGAATTTTCATCCATTGACATGACGACCAAGCGAAAAGTGCGCAAAGAAACAGACTACTTTTCATTGATGGATTACTCGGCTAAATGGGACCCAATCCCTTGTATGTTGGTTCAAAATCATACTTCTTTGGTGAAAGGATTTATGGGGCAAACTACAAGTTATGAACGCGATGAAATTAAAAGTAATGTGTTGGTGATGGGCGAGCACAAGGCTACGGGCGAAGCGCGTTACATTCACGGAATAAAAGGAAAAGGCTTTTTTACGTTTTATGGTGGTCACGATCCAGAGGATTATCAACATAGAGTAGGCGATGCAAAAACCGAACTCGCTCTGCATCCCAACTCCCCGGGCTATCGGTTGATTTTAAACAACGTTTTATTCCCCGCAGCAAAAAAGAAAAAGCAGAAGACTTGATTTATTTGTGCTATTTTTTTGAAGTTTTTACGTTGATTTAGGTCGATTTTGATGCAGAGGAAAAAATTAATTCTGAAGACGAACTCAATAAAATCAAACATTACATCACTAAAAATAGCGCCTAGATAAAAATTATAATCACAATAACAGCAAAATTGAATTATTCATTATATTTTCGAAATAGAAAATTTTAAAATCGGCCTTGCGCTTGCATTGAAATGAATTTATAGTAATGTGATTATATTTCATATTAAAAGCCTTGAGTCAGTATCGTTAACCATCAACACACGAATATGAAATTAATTACCAGAATGTTTCATCAAAAATTTAAACCGTTTTACCTAGCGCTGGCTATCTTGGTTTTATGCAGTCATGATCTGTATATAAAAATGGATAGCTATTTTTTTCAACCCAATCAAGAAGCGACTTTGAACTTGTACAATGGCACGTTTGAAAAGAGCGAAAACACCATCACGCGCGATCGAATGATGGATGCTTCCATAGTAGGGCAAGGTAATAGGAAGTCTATCAATCCAGAGCAATGGACAGATAAAGACACCACTATTACTCAACTAGCTTTTAATACGGGTGCAGTGGGAACGTATGTGGTGGGTGTTGCAACCAAACCAAGAAATATAGCACTTACTGCCGAAAAATTCAATGACTATCTTAGACACGATGGCGTGTTGGATATGCTTGAAAAACGCACCAACGATAGCTTGTTGGAACAAGACGCAGTAGAGAGTTATCAAAAACATGTAAAAGCTATCTATCAAGTAGGAGCTGTTAAAACCAACGATTGGAGTACTGTTTTGGGATATCCTATTGAGTTTGTGCCACAGGCCAACCCTTATGAAAAATACAATGGCGAAACGTTAGACGTACAGTTGTTGCTAGACGGAAAGCCGTTATCAAATCAACTCGTTTATGCGGATTATCTAAAAAATGCGCATAGTCATGAGTCAAGTCACGGAGATGAGGAACATTCAGAAGGTCATTCGCACTCAGATGACCATTCGCACGCAGATAGTGACCACACGCATTCACATTCGGAAGGTGACGAAGACGCACACACATATACTGGAGGACAAGAATTGCGCACCAATGATAAAGGGATGGTGACTGTCGATTTACCGGAAGAAGGCATTTATTATATACGTAGTATTTATATGACAAATGTTGCTGACAGCGATGAGTTGACACACCAATCAAAATGGGCAACGCTCACGTTTGAAGTGAGCCACAAGCATGATGAAAGTACCCATACTCATGACCATGAACATGAAGAAGGCTTGCCTCTTTGGATGCTTGTAATTGGTAGTTTGGTTGTTATTGGAGTCCTGTTTTTCGCTTTCAGAAAAAAGAAATAATCATGCGTAGTTCAAAAAAGCGAGTGCTTTTACTACTGTTATTATTTATTCCGCTTATAGGATTTGCCCATGATGTTTCCAGTGCAGATCAAGAGATTTTACAAAATGGAGGATTGTGGGCGTACATAAGAGTGGGCGCAACGCACATGCTCACAGGCTATGATCACTTACTTTTTTTAGCTGGAGTTATATTCTATTTGAAAAACTTCAAAGATATTTTGAAGTTCATTACTGTATTTACTCTAGGACATTGCGTTACTTTAATTGGCGCAACATACGCAGGAATCTCAGCAAACGAACATCTCGTCGATGCCGTTATTGCTCTCAGTGTTTTGTATAAAGGGTTTGAAAATTTAGGAGGTTTTGAAAAATTAAAATTGAAATCACCCAACCTATTATTCATGGTGGGGCTTTTCGGACTCATTCATGGTTTTGGACTTTCCACGAGATTACAGTCTTTTGATATGGGTCAAGATCAATTTTTAGCAAAAATACTATGTTTTAATTTAGGTGTCGAAATAGGGCAGGTGCTGGCATTGATTCCTATAATTTTTATTATTACACTTTTCAGAAAACACAAACAGTTTCCAGCATTTTACAAAGCAATGAATTGGTATTTGGTTGCAGCAGGTATCATGTTATTTGGATATCAATTATATGGATATTTTAATGGGCATTGAATATTTCCAGAAACACTCAATCTTTAAAAAAGTTTTAGTCATTGAAGGTAACTAGCGTTAAAAAAGGGCAAATTTTACAGCATAATGGAGAAATAAACTCCAAAGTTTATTATGTGAAAAAAGGTTTGTTGCGCAGCTATTATATAGACGATAAGGGAAAAGAACATTTATTTATGTTTGCTCCTGAAAATTGGAAAATTGCAGATAACGTAAGTGCTGAAGTTCCGTGCGAATTATTTATCGAAGCATTAGAGGATTCTGAAATCGTTGTTTTTGAAAAAAGAATAGAAAAAGCAACGGACATGCAATCATTTATAAAACGAATACATGTTTCGCAAAAAAGAGTCCTTATGCTCATGAGTGCTTCTGCAATAGAGCGTTATCAGCATTTTTTAGATACCTATTCAGATATTGCTCAGCGAGTTCCCCAAAGGATGATTGCTTCGTATTTAGGAGTGACTCCCGAAACTTTGAGTGCCGCGAAAAAAGAATGGTACAAAAAGTAAATAGTCTTATTTCTTATGAAATCATAATGCACAGCTATTTTAGAAGTTAGACATTTGCTCTAATTAAAAATAGAGCAAAATGACTAAAAAAGTAATCGCATTTGGAGCTTCCAACAGCAAAAATTCCATAAACAAACAATTTGCCCAATATACTGCGAGCAAATTAAAAGGCGCTGAGATAACTAATCTTGACTTGAATAACTTTGAGTTGCCTGTTTATTCAATTGATCTAGAAAAAGAATCGGGCATACCAGCCAATGCTATTCGGTTTTCGCAATTCATAAAGGAAAGTGATGCTATTATAATTTCAGTAGCCGAACACAATTGTTTACATACTTCGGCTTTTAAAAATCTTTGGGATTGGTTGTCTCGAATTCCGATGGAAAAACCCATGAATATTTGGGATAACAAACCAATGTTTCTTCTTTCAACGCGCCCAAGTAAAAGACCGACAAATAACGTTTCGAAAATTTCAAAAGAATTATTTCCAAATTTTGGTGTAAACATTATTGCGGACTTTCACCTACCGTCTTTTAGTCATTTTTTTAATGAAGGTAACATTGTTGAGCCCCAACAAAAAGAATTATTTGATACAGCATTCCTGAAATTTCAAACACATTTAAATACTATCTAATTATGAAAAATCTAAACATCTTATTAAAAGTTTCGGCAGTGCTATGGATTATTTGGGGACTGGTTCATATTTTAGCGGGAGTGCTAACGATGAATTTTATTCTATCGGGTGACATTGCTTCTTCCGTTGCCGGAATAGCAGATGCGGTGAATCCAGCAACCCTGCAAATGGAGTATCCAAATGCAGCAGGAGCCGTTATTGGACAACATGGCTTCAATTTATTTTGGATTGGATTGGTCACTTTTATCTCCGCTTTCTTTATTTGGAAAGGAAACAAAAATGCCATTTTCCTCGCAGCACTTACAGGAGGTTTGGCAGATTTAGGGTACTTTTTATTTCTTGATATTGGCGGTTATGTAAATTTTGTTCCTGGAACAATTATGACCATCGTTTCCTCACTTGCCATACTTACTAGTTTTTACTATTACTTTAAAAATAGGAAAGTAAGTTAGGTTGAATAACAAATCCTATAAACATGCATAATAAACTGTTGATAACAGGTTTATATTACCGTATAAAATACATAAATTACATTTTATAACGTGTTGTAAGCCATTTGACCAAACCAAGAACCATTGAACTAAAAAAAGAATATGTCCAATTTTAAATTACTTTTCTCTGATTATTTTGAAATTGACAATTCGACTTTAGAAAAATTTGGAGCATTAAACATTTGCCTAAGTTCTGACTTACCAATGTTTATTGACCCTTTCTTATTATTCGCATCTAAAAAACCTGAATACCAATTGCTTCATAAAAAAGTAGTTGAGCATTTACTTATTTTAAAAGATTATGCAACTGAAAATGATGGAATTGACGTAAATATTAATTTGTTCAAATTCCCTGAAATAAAGCAAAATTGGTTAGGACTTTCTAAGTACGGAAATGGCGGAAAAGGATTAGGAAAAAAGTTTGCGAATGGAGCGATAACTGCCTTTAATGGTTTTTATAGAACATTTGGAGAAGAAGAAATTACTGCTGAAACACATATTGAGAAATTAACTCTTTTAAATTCTGGAGTTGGAAGAGATTTTATTAGTGACTTTACAACAAACTTAATTCAGGAATATCTGCTTGAATTTACCGAGAAGTTTGCAAAAAAATATTTAAAAGAAAATCAAACTAAAGACTTTTCAATTAGATGTCATTTTGATAAAGAAACTAAAATATGGCAACCTCGTACTTTTAGACTTCCATATTTTTTTAGAGAAAAAGGAGGAGATTTTATTATTCTCACACCTTTAGATATTTTAATAATAGATGATGCAGTAATTAATAATTCCGATTTCTATTCAAATTTCCATAACGTAACAAGGTCATTAGAAAACTCATCTTTACGTTCCGCAATAAATGATTTTTTTAGGTCTCATTTACCTAAAAAACCAAAGAAAAGAGATAAAGAATATGCTTTTCTAAAAACAATTAGGAAGTTTCCTGATTTAGTAGATTTTTACATCAAACTAAAAGAGGACAATAAATATGAGGTTACTTCGGCTTCTTTGTCGCAAATAAAAGAACTGAAAGAAAAATTAGTGGACGCTCTTACGCCTTTATGTGAGTTGTTAGACAAGAATAGTGATTTTTATAAGTTACTAATAGCTATGAAGAATCCCTTAAAAGAGCATTATATCTAAAAGATGTAATTGAAAATAATGATGGTTATCGTATTTTTTATGACGGTAATAAACCAATTGCAAAGGAAGACACTATCCAAAGGATTTTTAGATTGACTTGGTATGCTTCACCTTATGACGTAAATGCAGAAGTAAATAATGGACGTGGTCCAGCAGATTACAAAGTTTCTTTCGGAAGTGGAGATTCAACAATTATTGAGTTTAAGTTAGCAAAATCTTCCTGTTTGAAAAGAAACTTAGAAAACCAAACAGACATTTACAAGTCAGCTTCGAAATCTGCGAGTGATATTTCAGTAATCCTTTGCTACACAGCTTCAGACTTACCGAAAAGTAAATAAAATATTGAAAGAAATTAAAAAAGAAGAACACGAAAATATTATAACAATAGATGCAACGAGAAAAGCTTCAGCGTCAAAAGTATAGTCGAAAAAAAAAGCTTACAACAACGTATATATCTCATAGATAGTCAGTTGCTTAAACGAAGTTAAGGTATATTTACTAGTCCGCCAAATTTTTTAATTTGGCTATTTGAGAAAAGAAAGATAAATAGAAAAATTTAAAAATTCGGCTTGAGTTCATCAGAATGGTTTGCTCTCTTTTTCAGCCCTACTATTCTTATACACGACCGTTATGTGTGAAGAAACAACCCAAAGCACCGAAAATATAAAAAACTAATTAATGAAACATTTATTTATTATTGCTATTTCTTTGCTGAGCATTGCCTGTAATACCAAAAATAAAGATCAGAAAAAGTTAGATTTTGTGGAGTTTGACTTTCATTTTGATACAGAGTCAAATGAGATGCCGTACAATTTTTCTTCATATTGGGATACCTTTCCTACAATTGTCGATAGAACAGCATGGGAATTTGCCAAAATCGGAAACATAGAAAGGATGCATGAGATTTGGGACACGAAAGAATCAATTGAAATTGGACTTACGCAGGAACAACGAGATAGTTTTGGCCTCTACAAAGCAATGGATGCAATAGATTACATATTGAATGAAGCTGAAGAGCACCAAGTAGTCATCATAAATGAAGCTCATCAAATGCCCCAACATCGAATTTTTACCACTCGACTACTTGAAGGACTCAAAAGAAGAGGCTTTAAGCACTTAGGAATGGAAGGATATTTTAATACGCCTCAAGCAGATTCAATTATGCAAGCCAATGGTTATCCTATTCTTGATTCTGGATATACTACACAAGAACCTCAATTTGGCAATTTAATAAGAACTGCCTTTGATATGGGGTTCAATATATTTGGATACGAAAGCAGTGGACATGCTAATGGGAAGGAAAGAGAAATTAATCAAGCCCGGAATATTGAATCCTATCTAAATCAATACCCCAACGAAAAGATATTAATTCATTGTGGATTTGATCATGTGTACGAAGGAGCTATGCCTAACAATTCCATGGGTTGGGGAAAGGCGATGGCAGGGAGATTGACGGAATTTACAGGAATCGACCCATTAACCATAAGTCAGACCATTTATTCTGAAAAGGGTAACAGGGATTACGAAAACTCGTATTATCAGATTACAGATCTAGAAAGACCTAGTGTTTTTGTCAATGAATCTGGTGAGCTATTTGGTCAGCAACGAAAGGAAGCCTCTCTTGATTTACCACCTATGGGCACGTTCAGATATGACATAGCAGTTTTCCATCCAAGAAGTAAAAAGTACGATCGTCCGCAATGGATGGTGTATGGTGATCGTAAAGAAGTGGAACTATCATTTGTTGAAGAAAATATCGAGTGCCCATGTTTGGTACTTGCCTACAAAAAAGGTGAGAAAGTCGGCAAAGCCGTTCCTTATGACATACAAGAGACGGATGATAAGAAGGTTATATTGGTTTTGGATAAATCCGACTTTGAAATTGTCATATTGAATCAGAAGAATATAGCCCTAAAAGCTGAATTTAACTAGGCATCATAACAACATATTTATTTTCAAATAGATAGCCAAAAGATTTTTATGGGATGGGAGATATGGTGGAATAGATGAATTAATCCAAACGAAGAATAGAGTCACCACAAATAACAATGGTAACCGTTGCACAACTGCATAAAACCTAAAGAGTAAGTCTCAAATAAGCACTTTTGAGCATACTTCTATATTTAGATCGGAATTATTAATTGATCTTCTAGAAGGTTTAGAATCATTCTTTTTAATTGTGATAGGGTGCTTTTCACCAATGCGGTAAAAAGCGCTGATCATGCCTCACTTTTTACTTGTTTTTGTTTAAATTTTAGGTACTTCTTCAGGGTATAGGCAATGGCAGAGAGGTGCATCTGTAGGTTTCCCGCTCGGGCGGGATTTGAAAGCGCTATGTGCGGCGGCTCAATCCACAATTCCTCGTATATTTAGAAAAAGAAGTACAAAGTCTCAAAGCAACAGCACACCACCAATATCGCTCGCTCGCTTTAGGCTGTAGTCTTTTGTAATGCCTTTAAAATTAAAATCCAAGACATTTGTTGAAATGACAAAATAAGAATATGAAAGACTCTTTAATTCATTTTATATCCCAGTTTGGAAAATTTACCCAAGAGGAAATAAATCTTATTGTAGAACATACTCAATTGGAAAGTTTTAAAAAAGGAACTACAATTTTAAGGGAAGGTCAAATCTGTACCAAATGCTTTTTCGTTATAGAGTGATGTCTCAGACAATACAGAATAGTCAACGGAGAAGAAAAAACAACTGCATTTTTCTGTGAAGGAGAAGCAGCTGTTTTATATTCCAGTTATTTAGAAAAAAGACCTTCAAAATATTACTTATCTACCATCGAAGACTCTATTTTAACTACGGGAACCCGAACAGCGGAAGAGAAATTATATAAAAATCATCCCAACCTTGAAAACTTGATAAACACTTTAATGCCTAGTGATTTTAACAAAACTCAAGAGCATATCGAATTACTCAGCCATTACAGTCCCGAAGAAAGGTACCAGATCATTCTCAAAACCCGTCCTATGCTTCTCCATAGAATCCCATTGCATTTAATTGCGAGTTTTATCGGAGTAACTCCTGAATCACTGAGTAGAATTAGGAAAAGGATTATAACCAAGGAAAAATCAAAATAAATTCAATTATAGTAGATAAGACTAATCTCCTTTCTTTTCGATCTAAAAAGCACAAATAGACTTATAAATCCAATTAAAAGTTCTATAACCAAAGCTATTTGAAGTGGTTCGCTTGGCCATCCATCATATATAACACTCACTGAACGAGACAAGCCATAGGACAGATAAATGAATGAGGATAATAAGATGGACGTAAATGTCAATTTAGAAAAGAATGCTCCTAAAAAAATGATTATTCCACCTATCAGTAATAGTCCGCTAGGAGCTCTTAGTTCGCTTAACAAATTAATATTCTCTCCAATACTGATACCTGCCGATGCCTCAAAAGCGACTGTAGAAAATAAGAGGGAGTATCCAATGCCAATCCCAATGATTCCTGAGATTATTAAAAGTACTTTTGTAACTATGTTCATTGCCATTCTATTTTTAATTAGATGTAAATATCAAAATGGAAAACACCAAAAGTCTTGACTAAAGATAAGAAAGCCACTTTACAAATAAAATGATGGAATACTGAGTTTTGGAGCACCTAAATCAACTAAGATAAGCATAGACCCCCCTATCAATTAAACAATTTCAAGCAAGGGGGATTACCAAGCGCCCACTACCGTCTGCTTCACATATCCTGTTTACCGCCTTCTTATCCATAATACACGTTAAAAATTCATAATCCTCACGTTAAAGACCGTTAAGCGACATTGATTTATACAAGTCTATCCATAAATTTGATTTTATGGAAAAGATATTAGTAGCAGGGGCAACAGGCACCACAGGACAAAAAGTAATACAATTGTTAAACGATTCAGATCAGTATCACCCAGTGGCAATGATCAGAAAGGAAAGTCAGAAATCTAAATTTGACGCAGATGGCATCGATACCGTTATGGGGGATCTTACAGAAGATGTATCTCACACGACCAAAGGAATTCATAAAGTGATATTTGCCGCAGGATCTGGAGGAAAGGACGTTATAAATGTCGATCAAGAAGGGGCAAAACGATTAATAGATGCCTCCAAAAAAGAGAGAATCAATAAATTTGTAATGCTCAGCTCTATGGGAGCAGATAACCCACAGGGAGAATTAAAGGAATATTTGCAGGCTAAGCACAATGCAGATCAATACTTAGATATAAGCGGACTTACATTCACCATCGTTCGTCCAGGAACGCTCAATAATGAAGAAGGGTTAGGAAAGGTCGAGTTACAACATAAACTAAACAGACAAGGTGAAATTCCAAGATGGGATGTAGCAAGGACCTTAGTTAAATCATTAGATAATGAGGTTGCCAAGAACCAAGCCTTTGAGATCTTATCTGGAGAGCAAAACATTGAAAAAGCAGTACACGACTTTCAAGTAGTGTAAGATTTTACAATTTGTAAAGAAAATGGGGCCGAGATTAACATCTCGGCTTTTTTATGCCCGATTTTTAAGAAAATCTGTTTAGAATAATTATTTTTTCTTGTTGCGCATTACAAGGCAGACTAAAATTCCTATGGCACTTACAAAGCCTAGAACAACGATCAACAAAAGCAATATCTGCCAAAACCCTAACATATAGTCTAATTTATCAGCATCTAAGGTACTATAAATAGCCTAGTATTTTTCGTTAACTTTAGTTTCTCATTTACCAAAAATCCTGACTATGAAAAAGACATACTTACTTACTCTTTTAATCACGGCAATGGGCCTGCAGCTCAGTGCTCAAAAAATGTCTGCAAATAAGAAAGCGATCATCGCTTCTGTAGAAAAACACGAGGCCGCACTCATTGACATATCAGATACTATCTGGGCACTGGCAGAAACCGCTTTTGAAGAAACCCAATCTTCAAAAATTCTTGCAGATTATGCAGAGAAGCAAGGCTTTACCGTAGAAAGAGGCGTTGCCGGAATGCCCACCGCTTTTGTCGCTACTTATGGGTCTGGAAGTCCCGTAATAAGTGTTCTAGGGGAGTTTGACGCGCTCCCTGGTCTTTCTCAAAAAACGGAGCCTACAAAGAATCCGCTCAAGGAAGGGGAGGCAGGACACGGTTGTGGTCATAACCTTTTTGGAGCAGGGAGTCTCGGCGCAGCCATTGCCGTTAAGGAACTCATAGAAGCCGGAAAAATAAAGGGAACCGTAAAATTTATGGGAACTCCTTCAGAAGAAAAGTTTTTTGGTAAGATCTGGATGGTACGTGAGGGCATCTGGAATGATGTAGATGTTAACGTTTCTTGGCACCCATCTGCCTCTACTCAAGCAGATGTTCAGAGTTCGCTCGCACTCGTAGATTTTAAGATAGAGTTTTTTGGTCAGGCAGCTCACGCCAGTGCAGATCCTTGGAACGGTCGCTCAGCCTCAGATGCGCTAGAACTTTATACTACAGGGGTAAATTACTACAGGGAACACGTTCAACCTACCGTGCGAATGCATTACCATATACAAGATGGCGGGCAAGTTGTAAATGTGGTACCAGACTACGCAAGATTATGGATGCGCGTACGGGATACCAAACGTGAAGGGATGATGCCCGTTTATGAACGCGTACAAGAGATGGCAGAAGGAGCAGCCATAATGGCAAATGTAGATTATAAAGTTTCTCTTATTTCTGGTATTTATGAAGTGTTAGTAAATAGAACTGGCGGGGCGGTGATGCAGAAAAATCTAGAACTCCTAGGTCCTATAAACTATACTCCTGAAGAAATTGCCTTTGGAAAGAAAATACAGGAAGTCACTGGGAAACCTCAAGTGGGGATGGATAGTGAAATTAATCCGCTTAAGGAAACAGCAGAGCATCCCGGGGGTGGCAGTACAGACGTGGGCGACGTGAGCTGGAATGTGGCAACTATAAATTTAGGGGTGACCACGGCACCTAAGGATACTCCTTGGCATTCTTGGGCCGTTGTTGCTTGTGGTGGGATGTCCATCGGTCATAAGGGAATGGCCTATGCGAGTAAGGCTATGGGAATGACTATGCTCGACCTTTTCGAAAGTCCAAAACTCGTGCAGGAAGTAAAAGCTGAGTACAAAGAGCGCAAAGGTGATGTGAAGTATAAAGCTATTGTTCCCGAAGGTCCACCACCAGCAAATCAGGGTCAATAAATGAGAATAGCTATGAAAATTAATGTATGTATTTTTCTGGTGTTGAGCATTTTCGCTGTAAGCTGTAAAGAAAAATCTTCTCAGAACAATCAAGAAACTATGACGTCTACAAGTCCAGATTTTGCAATAGATCATTATGCAATAAATGTAAAAAATCTAGAAAAGAGCGTTGCTTTTTATCAGAACGTATTTGATCTCAAGGAGATCACAAACGGTACGGGACAACCCCACATACGCTGGTTTAGATTGGGAACATCTCAGGAATTACATATCATACAAGTAGATAGTCTAGATAAAAAGGTACCTAAAGGGGTGCATCTGGCACTGGCAGCAAGGGATTTTGATCGCTTTCGCGAACATATTACAGACCAGAACATTCCCTATTCAGATTGGCCCGGAGCTATGAGCGAAATCTCCGTGCGCCCCGATAACATAAGACAGTTATATTTCCAAGATCCAGATGAGTATTGGATTGAAGTTAATGATGGGAAGCAGTTTTAGTAGGAAGTAACGTAAACCCTCAGCATCAAAAGTCTGATGTTTACTTCATCAAATCTATTTCCTTAAGGTTCTCAATACGGTTACGTTGTAAGAAATCATCGATACTTTCAAAATGTTCAATCACCCGCTTTTCTTTAAATTCAAATACCTTTTTAGAAAGCCCCTGTAAAAAATCCCTGTCGTGTGAAACAAGTATCACGGTCCCGTCAAAACTTTGTAACGCTTCTTTAAGAACATCCTTAGAACGAATGTCTAAGTGATTTGTGGGCTCATCAAGAATAAGCAGATTCACGGGCTCTAGCAGGAGTTTTACCATTGCCAGTCTTGTTTTTTCTCCCCCAGAAAGCACGCTCACTTTTTTCTCAATATCATCACCGCCAAACATAAAGCGACCCAAAATATTCTTTATCTGTGTGCGCACATCTCCTTTGGCAACTTCATCTACTGTTTGAAAAACAGTCAACTCTGGATCGAGGAGCGCCGCTTGGTTCTGGGCAAAATAGCCCACTTTTACATTATGACCTAATTCGCAATCTCCTTCAACGTCTATTTCGCCTAAAATGGCCTTGATCATTGTAGATTTTCCTTCACCATTCCTACCTACAAAACTCACTTTTTCGCCTCGAGCGATATCCATACTGGCGTTACTAAAGACCGTATGGTCGTCATACTTTTTAGTTAGCTCCTTTACTTTGATCGGGAAGTCACCAGAGCGCGGTGCGGGTGGAAAGCGTAGGGCAAGGGATGAGTTATCTATTTCATCGATCTCAATGATCTCTAGTTTCTCCAGCATACGCTCTCGGGAAGAGACCTGGTTAGTCTTAGAGTAGGTGCCTTTAAAGCGATCTATAAATGCTTGGTTGTCTGCAATAAATCGTTGCTGTTCTTGATATGCCTTTATCTGGTGCGCTCTCCTGTCTTTCCGTAATTCTAGATAATGGGAATAGTTTGCCTTATAGTCATATATACGTCCCATAGTTACTTCTATAGTACGGTTGGTCACATTATCAATAAAAGCTTTATCGTGAGAGATCACAATAACGGCTTTCGCTTTATTAATCAAAAAATCTTCTAGCCAAATTACAGATTCAATATCTACGTGGTTAGTAGGTTCATCCAGAAGTATCAGGTCTGGCTTTTGCAACAAGATTTTTGCAAGCTCAATACGCATACGCCATCCTCCACTAAATTCAGACGTAGGGCGTGTAAAATCAGAACGCTTAAACCCTAACCCTTTTAGCGCTTTCTCTACTTCTTCCTCATAGTTTATTTCTTCTATGGCGTAGAATTTTTCGCCCAGATCAGAAACTTGAGTTATGATGTTCATATACGCATCAGACTCATAATCTGTGCGCGTTTCCAGTTCCTTATTGAGCCGCTCCATCGCTGCTTTCATCTCAAAAATCTGACCGAATGCCTTTGAGGCTTCCTCCATCACGGTACAATCATCATCTGTGAGTAAATGTTGAGGGAGATACGCTATGACCGCGTCCTTTGGCGTGCGCACGTTGCCGCGAGTGGGCTTTTGAGCCCCTGCAATAATCTTCATCATCGTAGATTTACCCGCTCCATTTTTACCCATAAGAGCGATTTTATCATTCTCGTTTATGGTAAAAGAAACATCCTTAAAAAGCGTATCACCACTGAACTCAACGGCGAGATTATCTACTGCAATCATAGTTTAGATTTAAGCGTGCAAAAATAGCGAAAGAAGTTTGTTCTTTTAGGTTGGCTACCTTCCGTTTTGTTAAATGTTTTCATTAATGGGAAGGGCGTGGAGAAGTTGGAAGCTGGAGGCTGGGGACTGGAGGCTGGAGGCTGGAGAACTGAAATAATCAAACTGAAAAATAATTCGAAATTCTGAATATTCGATTCTTGACGTACTGCACACAACGCAGAACGCACTTCACAAAAACACTAAACACTCAACACTCAACTCATTAAATAAACCAACACAACGATCGCTACAAGATATAGTAGCCAATAATGGCTAAGCTTCTCGGGGTTTTTACCGAATAGTGCTATCGTTACTTTATAATAGAACGATCTATTTTTGGCCACATGATTATAGCCGTGATCGCTCAGCTTTGTAAACCATTTTTGAGACGTATATAAATTGTGCCAGAAAAAAACACCTCCTACGTATATAGAGCGGTACGCACTATCTGGACCGCTATAGACCTTGCCGTCTGTATCTATAAATCGGCTGGCTTTTTTGAACTCTTTGAGTGGTATGTCCGGAAAGTTGTCCGAAGCAGTTTGATAGGGTTCAAAGTGAATCTTGTCATTTGTTTTAAGTTCCCACCGTGTCTTCCAAAATTTACAGAACGTACAGTCCCCGTCCCAAACCAACGTTTGCTTTTGAGGGATATGACTCGTACGCTCTATCTTCTGAAACATATAATGATGACCTTTTCTAAAATTTTACTTACGAGCCTTTTGTATTACTTTTGCCGCGGCTTCATCCATAAACCAGTGCAACGCTCCTGAAATAGGGGCAACAAGACTGGCTGGGAAATCCCTAAAATCTTCTTCTTGATTTAAAATTGCTTTTACCTTTTCTTCCTTGCTTGCTCCTGTTACTAAAAATGCGACTTCCTTTGCATTGTTTATAACGTCTCCCGTGATACTCACGCGTTTCTGTCCTGAGTCTGGATGTGTAGCTACCTCACACCAGTTTTCTGAATCCCAGAGCTCGATCTCGTGCGGAAAAATAGAAGCTGTGTGGCCATCATCTCCCATTCCTAAAATCACAAGATCAAACTGAGGTACTTCATTTTCTGAAGCTAAGGTCTTATCTAATACCTCTGCATACCTAAGCGCCTCGGTTTCTGGATCGTTCTCACCCATAATCCTATGAATATTGCCTTGCGGAATGGTGATTTTAGAAAGTAGGTGATCTACCGTCATAAGATAATTACTGTCTGCATCTGTAGGCGGCACACAGCGCTCATCTCCCCAATAAAAATGCACATGGGTCCAGTCTATATGTTCCTTGTAGTACCTCGCGAGTTCCTCAAAAACTATCTTAGGCGTGCTACCACCAGATAGCGCAACCGTAAATGTATCGCCGCCAGAAGCGCGCTCTGCAAAAAATGCTGCAAACTCCTCTGCAACGTCCTGTTTTGTTTGTGATATATGTAGATTCATCTTCTTGTCTTTTCCTGCTTGGGCAGAAATCTATTAAATTGATTACTATGTTATATAAACTACCGAACCTTCATTATACAGAGTACCAGAGATAACCCTACATCTTCCACTCATCATTCGGAATTCATCATTTATTTCTCTTTCGTTTCCATAAACAACACATTCCAGCGATGACCATCCAGATCTGTAAACCCACAGGTGTACATCCAACCTTGTAGTAATACAGGCTCTAAATAAACAGTCCCTCCTGCAGCTGCAGCTATACGGGCGTATTCGTGCACTTCTTCCCTGTTCTGCGCATCTATGTTGAGGAGGACTTCGCTACTTTTTGCAGTGTCTGTAACCTTATGACTGGTATAGTCTTCAAACGTTGCTTCTGGAAAAAGCATCATTCCTACGTTGTTTTCTCCTATAAAGAACCGTCCCATATGGTCGTTGCTGGGATGCATCTCGCTTTCGCTAAAACCCAATGCCCTATAAAAATCCTTTGCCTTAGCTACATCCTTTACGGGTAGATTGAACCAAAATTGTTTTGTTTTCATAGTTTCTAACTTTATACGATTAGATGACGAACTTCGCTCATACCTTTTCCTGATCATCACCTCCAAAACTCCACAGCCCCGATTGAAGTGTAAATCCCGCAACGTAGCGTAGCGAAGTGAGGAATTGCAACAGAAAGCGGGAAACGACCTTCCCAAAAATACCAGAAGATCAAGCTCCTGGGTAGCCTAACAGAATCTCTACTTAATCACACAGAAGTTAGGATCGTCTATAATTTTGGCTCCCGGGTTTCGCCACTGATGCGTTCCGTCTATGAGTTCATCTGCATTTACAGGGCCCCATAATCCCGCTGAATACGCATAAATAGGTGCCTTTTTATCGTTTTTCCAATGTTCTAATATAGGATCTACAAAACGCCAAGCCGCCTCAACCTCATCTGCACGGGCGTATAAGGTAGCATCCCCTTGCATCGCGTCGAGTAACAGGCGCTCGTAAGCTTCCATAATATGTGTCTCTCCTAAACTGTCATAATAGAAATCTAGGTTACCGCGCTCCACTTCAAATCCCTGCCCAGGAACTTTTACCCCAAACTTAACCAGAATACCTTCATCTGGCTGGATACGGATAATAAGCTTATTATCCTTCTGCGCACTGGAATTCTTAAAAATCTGATGGTGTGGTGACTTAAAGTGTATCACCACTTCTGTCACCTTAGTGGGCATACGCTTTGCCGTACGGACATAAAAAGGCACATCTGCCCAACGCCAGTTATCTACAAAAAACTTTACTGCAGCATAGGTTTCGGTCTTACTATCTGGATCTACATCTTCTTCCTCACGATAGCCGTTTACCATCTCGCCATCTACCTCTGCTGCTACGTACTGGGCGCGTATGGTGTTTGCTTCTATCACTTCTGGGCTTTTCATAAGCCTAAGGGACTTGAGTGCTTTTAGTTTTTCATTACGTATCTCTTCTGCATCTGCACTTAACGGCGGTTCCATCACTATGAGTGCTACGAGTTGTAGCAAGTGACTCTGAAACATATCACGCAGCGCGCCAGACTTGTCATAATAACCACCACGGGACTCTACGCCTCCACTCTCTGCATTTGTGATCTCTATGTGGTGAATATAATCACGGTTCCATAGGGGTTCAAAAATACTGTTTGCAAATCTTGTGACGAGTATATTCTGTACCGTTTCCTTCCCTAGATAATGGTCGATACGGTAAATTTGCTTTTCTTTAAAATACCTATGGAGATCCTCGTTAAGACCTTTAGCCGTCTCGAGACTGTACCCAAATGGTTTTTCTATAATCAATCGTTTCCAACCCAATCGTTCGTCGTTAAGACCTTTGGCTGTTAGATTTTTAGCTATTGGTTCAAAAAGGCTAGGTGGCGTTGAGAGGTAAAAAATAAAATTGTTATCTGTCTGGTACGTAGTATTCAGATATTCTATGCGCTCATAGAGTTCGCGATAGTCTACATCGTATTTTTTATGCAAATCCTCATAAAATATTTTATCTGCAAAGGCCTTGAGAAACTCTTCTGAGTCCTCTAGAAAGCGGCTCTCAAAAACCACTTTTTTACGGAACTGCTCGTCTGTCATATAACTACGGCTCACGCCTAGTACGACAAAGTGTTCTGGAAGGTGTTTTTCTTTAAATAGCTTGTACAGTGCAGGAATAAGCTTACGCACCGTTAGGTCGCCAGATGCTCCAAAAATAACTAACAATTGATTTTCAGTTTTCTTCATATCAAGCTATAAAATTATGAGGTAAAAGTATTGAAAAGTTAGCCCTCAACCAACGCACAAGCACGCCATTTACTAACAGAAAACGGATTATTTCCCCTATTTTTGAGTCAGAAAATAGATGAGGGGGTTTCTCCCTCAAAACGATATACTTTTATGGAAGGTACTTATGATTTTGGCTTAGTGGGACTGGGCGTAATGGGTCGCAATTTTATACTCAATGTAGCAGATAACGGTTTTACGGCCTATGGCAACGACCTTGACCCTGAGAAAGTACAAGCGCTTATAGAAGAAGGAGGCGATGCAACGAGAGTAAATGCTACCGTTGAGGTTTCCGCTTTCGCGAAAATGTTAACAACTCCACGTAAAATTATGTTGCTTGTCCCTGCCGGCAAAGTGGTAGATCTTGTTATAGAAAATCTTTTACCTCATCTTGAAAAAGGTGATATCATTATAGACGGAGGAAATTCCTTTTTTACAGACACAGATAGACGCGAGGCATACTTACAAGGAAAGGGAATCCATTTCTTTGGAGCGGGAGTTTCTGGCGGAGCCAAAGGTGCCCGCACGGGACCGAGCATAATGCCTGGAGGGTCCAAACCGGGATATGCCGCTGTACAACCTATA
Source organism: uncultured Alphaproteobacteria bacterium (assembly GCA_963803555.1). Lineage (GTDB taxonomy): Bacteria > Pseudomonadota > Alphaproteobacteria > Micavibrionales > Micavibrionaceae. Next base: position 18,753 of record CAWDMZ010000002.1, read on the forward strand.
TTTGAAGCGGTAGCGGCAAAATACAATGGAGAACCTTGTGTTGCTTACTTGGGTCCAAAATCTGCCGGCAACTATGTAAAAATGGTGCATAACGGTATCGAGTACGGTCTTATGCAACTTACGTCAGAAATATATGATGTTCTTAAAAAAGCAGGACAACTTTCTAATGAAGAACTTCATAAAACCTATAAGTCGTGGAATGAAGGGAGATTACAATCCTTTCTAGTAGAAATCACCTCTGAGATTTTTGCCCAAAAAGATGATCTGACCAGTGGTGACTTGATTGATAAAATTTTAGATAAAGCAAAACAAAAAGGGACCGGAAAATGGACCTCTCAAAACGCAATGGATTTAGGGATTCCCGTTCCTTCAATAGACATTGCCGTGAGTATGCGGGAGATCTCTGCACTTAAAGATGAGCGCACCGTGGCCGACTCTTTATATGACCGTCCAGAAGTTGCTGCCATAGATAAAGATGAACTTATAAAACTTACAGAAGAAGCCTTATACTTCTCATATATAATCACCTACGCTCAAGGATTACATCAGCTGGCAGATGCTTCCAAAGAATATGACTACCATCTTGACATCGCAGTAATTGCTAAAATCTGGAGAGCAGGTTGTATCATAAGAGCTAAGCTCCTCGCAGATATTACGGACGCTTTTACAGAAGATAGCGATTTGCCAAACTTACTTTTATCACCCTCCTTTATAAAAAAAATACAAAGCACCGTGGCCTCTGCGAGAGCGCTTGTTGCCTTTGGTGCGATCAATGGGATACCGTTACCAGGATTGTCTAATTCCTTAACCTATTTTGACGCCTACACCTCTACCCGACTACCCCTTAACCTAATTCAGGCACAGCGTGATTATTTTGGGTCACATACCTATGAGAGGCTTGATCGGGAGGGAATATTCCATACGAAATGGGAGGAGTAGTTGGTAGTTGGTAGTTGGTAGTTGGTAGTTGGTAGTGAAGAATATTGATCATTATATATTTATGAGCATTTTACAGAATTTTAAATTTCAAAAACGACAATTCTAAAATAGCGCTATTGGAAATTTCTAGTCTTTTATGCTATCCTGTTGGATGGCTATATCTTTGGATTAAGTATCGTGACGGCAAAAAGGTGGACTCTGCATTAAACAGTGATTATGATGGGAAGTATGATGTTGCTGGAGCTCAGGTACTATTAGGAGTTATGGGATATTTGCTAATAATCTTGATCACATCGTTATTGCTTGTCGTAATTGGTAGGTCTATCTATGATTCCGTTTATAATCAATAAAAGAGCGCATTGGTATTAGTACTGAAATCAAAACCCTTAATACAAATCACTTTAAAACTTTAATGATTCAACCTCTTAACAATATATTTATAACAGCCACTCATACTCTCAAGATTACTATCCTAATTCTGGGGAGCCTCCTTATGTATTCCTGTTCAGATGGTCAAAAAGTACATAGGGATCACGAGGTTTTTAGGTACAATGAGCAATATCAAGTGGCGACGCTCGATCCTGCATTTGCTAGAAATCCTCCTATAATTTGGCCTACGAATCAGCTATTTAACGGGTTAGTACAATTAGATGATGACCTAAACGTACAACCCGATATTGCTAAGAGCTGGAAGGTAACAGATAGTGCAACTACTTATACCTTCCTGCTTAGGAATGATGTGTATTTTCATAAACACGAGCAATTTGCAACGGCAGACAGCACGCGTACCGTAAACGCATCTGATTTTACCTATAGCTTTGACAGGCTTAAAGATCCGCAGCTAGCTTCTCCTGGAAGTTGGGTTCTCAGTAATGTAGAGAGCTATCAAGCACTCAATGATTCTATCTTTCAAATAAAACTCAAAAAACCATTTCCCGCTTATTTAGGACTTCTGAGTATGAGGTATTGTTCTGTCGTCCCTCGTGAGATTGTTGAGTTTTATGGAAATGAATTTAGAGCAAATCCAATAGGAACAGGACCCTTTACATTTAAGAGATGGGAAGAAGGAGTAAAACTTGTACTTCGCAAAAATCACAATTATTATGAGCTTGATGAAGATGGGAATAGACTCCCCTATCTAGAATCTATTGCTATTACATTTCTACCCGATAAGCAAAGTGAATTTTTACAATTTGCTCAAGGAAATCTTGATTTTTTAAATAGTCTTGACCCATCCTATAAAGATGAACTCCTTACAGTTTCTGGTAGCTTGCGCGAAAAGTACAAGGGCAACATCAATCTTGTAAAAAGTCCGTATCTCAATACCGAGTATATAGGCTTTTTCTTAGGTAGCGATACGCCAGAGGTGCAGTCTAAAGCCCTGCGCCAAGCCATTAATTATGGCTTCGACAGAGAAAAAATGATCAAATACCTACGCAACGGAATCGGTGAACCCGCCATACACGGCTTTATCCCAAAAGGATTACAAGGTTTTGGAGCCCTTGAGGGCTATGACTATCAACCAGAAAAGGCTCGCGACCTTGTGGAAAAGTACATAAAAGAGTCTGGCGATGACCAGCCAGAGCTTACCATTGGTACCAATAGCCAATATCTGGACATCTGTGAATACATACAGCGCGAACTACAGAAAATAGGTATTGCTATAAAGATAGATGTGATGCCCCCTTCTACGCTAAGGCAGATGAAAAGTAGTGGCGACTTAGACGCTTTCCGTGCGAGTTGGATTGCAGATTACCCAGACTCTGAAAACTATCTGAGCCTCTTTTATAGCAAGAACTTCACACCAAATGGTCCTAATTACACGCACTTTAAAAGTGAAGAATTTGACCGTATGTATGAAGAAAGTCTCTCTATCACAGATATAGCCAAACGTAGAGAACTCTACATCAAAATGGATAGTCTCATTATAGAAAAAGCCCCAATCATACCCCTCTATTATGATGAGGTGGTGCGATTCACCCAGAAAACGATTTCAGGGTTTTCTACAAATGCTCAAAACTTTTTAGTTCTCAAGAGAGTGAAGAAGGCAACATTATAAATTATAAATCATATTTCCTTTATCATTAGTTTTTGGAGCGCATTTATGGTTCTTTGAATGCCTATCTGTTGCACACAAAACGTTGCATTGCTCTTAGCCGCGATTGCAATGGAAACCCCGTAATGAAGCGCTAGCGTAATGAGGCGTTGTAAGGGAAAGCGGCAAACTACTTCCGTAAAAACGCCCCCATCTCTTGCTCCAAGTATTTTTACATAATACCAAGTGATAAACTTCTTGGTTTCTGGTAAAGCACTTATTTTTGTTTACTATGATAACTACAGAACACATAAAATCACTCCAAGAGCGCGTAGAGAGCTTAAGGAGATATCTTTGACATCGATCGTAAACGTATCGAGATAGCAAACGAGGAGGAAAAGACATTTGACCCAAATTTTTGGAATGACCCTAAGGAAGCTGAAGCTTTTATGAAAATGCTGCGGTCTAAAAAGAAATGGGTGACAGACTATGAAGACGCTCAAACGTATGTAGAAGATCTTGAGGTTCTCTATGAATTTGCCAAAGAAGGTGAGGCTCCCGAAGAAAATGTACAGGACCGCTACGATACCGCTGCAGACTTTATAGAGGATATCGAGTTTAGAAATATGCTTTCTGAAGAGGGCGATGAGCTCAGTGCTGTATTACAAATTACAGCGGGCGCTGGCGGTACAGAGAGTTGTGACTGGGCGAGTATGCTTATGCGTATGTACTTGATGTGGGCAGAAAAGCAGGGCTTTAAGGTAAAGGAACTTAACTTTCAAGAAGGGGATGTCGCAGGCATAAAAACGGTTTCCCTTGAGATAGAAGGTGACTTTGCTTTTGGCTGGTTAAAAGGAGAAAATGGTGTACATAGACTTGTGCGCATCTCTCCCTTTGATAGTAATGCAAAACGACATACTTCGTTTGCATCTGTGTACGTATATCCATTAGTGGATGACAGTATTGAAATAGAATTAAATCCGGCAGAATATGAAATTATCACTTCGCGATCTTCTGGGGCTGGTGGTCAAAATGTGAATAAAGTAGAGACTAAGGTCCAACTGACCCACCACCCTACAGGTATTCAGATTTCTTGTTCGGATAGTAGATCGCAACACGACAATCGCGCAAAAGCGTTGCAAATGCTTAAATCCCAGCTTTATGAGCTAGAGTTACGCAAGCAAATGGAAGCTCGTAATGCGATTGAGGCAAATAAAATGGCGATTGAGTGGGGATCACAGATACGCAACTACGTACTCCACCCCTATAAGCTCGTAAAAGATGTGCGTACAGCTGTAGAAACTGGGAACACAGACGCTGTGCTGGACGGCAACATCGACTTATTCTTAAAAGGATATCTAATGGCTATGGGTCAGGAAGAGGCCAGTGACGAGCTATAGGTCATAAAATCGCTAGATCAAATGGGGTCACTAATTGCCCTGAGAACTTTAATTTTTAACAAAGAGAACATTTTCGCGAAAGCGGAAGATTTGAACAATTACAAAAGCAAAAAACCCCGTCGCCAAACGGGGTTTTCTGTTGTTCAACACATTGATCTGTGTTAGTTAGTCTGAACGTTTATATTGATAGAATCTCTTACTGAGCTCCCAAAAACATCCATCACATCGCCAAATTGAGAGAGGTCTATATCTCCTTTTTCTAGCGATTGAACCATTTTCATCATATCACCCACATTCATATCGTCTCCTAAAAGACGGGCAATCACAAAGCCTTTATCATCACCTCCAGCCATCATAATAACTTCATCTATAGCATCTTCTTCGCCTTTAAAATACAGACGCATCATCCCTTGATCTGAGTTTACCTTCATAAGCTGCTCATAATCATCTGTCTCGATTATAGAAACTACCTTAGCCTTTTCTATTTCCATAGAAGCCTCATTGCCTTTTTTGAGAGGATACGCCATAATATTTACTTTGCGTACCGTTTTAAAAACTCGTTGCTGCTCCTCAGTAAGCATATCTTTATTACTGGTTATAATACTCGTAGGAACATCTACAAGAATAAAGTCATTATTCTCTTGATTTGCCACATAATATTCTTGTAGGGACTGCTCATTACTACAACTGGTAAGGGTAAAGACCGTGACAACCGCTACCGTTACTATTTTTATAAGTGTTTTCATATTATGATTTTTTAGACTTTTCAACATCCTTGAGTGCGTCACTTCCTTTAAAATCAAGCTCTTGAGCAAGTTTAGATATTTGCTTCAGGTCTATATTTCCTGTTACTTGAAAGAAAACCGTTCTATCTTCTCCATCAATGTTCCCATTTAGAAACATTACAAATTCCTTTACAAAATCATCGCTGCTACCGGGTTTGTAATAAAACTTTACATCTTTCCCATCATCCTTAGCGCGCATAAGTTGTTGTAAGCCCGATCCAGAAATATACCCCTTCATCGTGCTGCCCATTTGAGTTCTTATATCCTCTTTTGTGCTGGTAAACATTTTAACATTTTCCAGATTATTTACTAAGTTGATATATGCCTTCATCTCTGGGTCTGAAGAGTTGAGGTCTACTTTGCTGAGAAGCTTAAACATCTTCTGGTTCATCACCACCGAAGTTACTCCCTTTTGATCTTCAAATTTGTCAAATTGACTTTGCGCAAAACCCGTGAGTCCTACTAACACAAAAGCTACTATTGTTGCTATCTTTTTCATTTCTTTTAATTTTTCTGTTTATTTAAATAAGGTGCTGGATGCTTTATCAAATTCTTCTACTACCTCCAGCCGTGCAGTACTGTTACTTAACATCTGAGACATCATTCCCAGCGTTTGCTTAGTTTTTAAAATGGCTACTTCCTCACTTTCGTAGGTCCCACGGTACACCTCCGTATGAGTACTTTGTAAATACAACCCTATAGCAAGTACGACCACAGATGCAATACTACTTATATATAAGAGATACGATTTGTTAGAAGGTACCGTCACAGGTTGATCATACGTTTCCTTACGGGCTTGTGCAAAAGCTTTAAAAAGGGGTGCGTAACTTTCTAAATGTGTTGCCACAGTACCGCTCATAAAGTAATCTCTAAGCTGAGCCTCCTCTAAAAGTGTGGTCTCACCCTCAAAATAGCGCGCTACTAATTTTTCTGCTCTAGCGGATTCCATAGTTCATTTTTTTAATCATTTCTTCTCTCAATGTTTTTCTTGCTCTTGATAAAGCAACCCGTACTGCGGTCTCATTCATCTCAAGCATTTCTGCAATTTCTGCATTGTTAAACTGCTCTACATCACGCAGCTGCACAATGAGCTGTTGCTGGGTAGGCAGGTCTTTCATAAGCTTAACTAATATGGACACTTCATCTGTAGCTTCTACCTGCCGGCCTGTGTTTCCAGAGTGGTCCTCATAATTATTATGGACAATTTTTAGGTTGTTACTACTCTTGGCCTTGAGCTTATCATAACAGTAATTCTTAGTCATTGTCATAGCAAATGCTTCAACACTGCGGTACTCTTTGATCTTCTTCCTCTTTACCCAAAGCTTCATCAAGATCTCTTGAGTGGCATCTTGCGCTTCATCATCAGAGACAAGCAATCGTCTGGCCACACGATAGACTTTGTCCTTAAAAGGATTTACAAGTGATATGAAGGATTTTTGATCCATTACTTTTGGTTAGTTATAAGGAAGACGACTCATTATGTTTTTTGTTACAATTATTTAATTTTTCAAAGATAAAGAGTACGCTTTCGCGAAAATATGAGTTCTTACAAGGCTTTCGTATCGCTATCGCTTTATATAAATATCACTAAACGAAGAGCTCTTCCTTTCTGATATCTGTGAAACGTCGGAATTTTTGTACTTTGTTCTCACAAACCACCAAAACCTAATTATTATGACGAAGCCAAATGCACTTTTTTGGATCGTGGCCATCGTTGCCCTTATCTGGAATCTAATGGGTATCACTGCTTTCTTGGTAGACACATTTGCCGCAGAAGCGATGATGGAAGGCTACACAGAAGCTCAAAAAGAAGTACACCTAGCCGCACCGATCTGGTCTAAAGTAGCTTATGGAGCAGCGACCATTACAGGTATACTAGGAGCAATCGCCCTAGTAGCCAGAAAAAAGTGGGCCGTGAGCTTATTTTTCCTTTCCCTCCTTGCCTCTATTGTTCACTCTGGATACATCATTTTTGGGATGGACGGGATGAATAACTTTGGTATAGGTAATGGCCTTATATTCCCGTTATTGATTATTATCCTTGATCTATTTTTCTGGTGGTACAGTAAGTTTGCTCAGACCAGAGGTTGGTTAAGATAACCTGTTGTATGGATATTTACAGTGAGGAAAAATAAGCATAGTAATGACTTCAAAAGAATTTCCTATCTCAGTCTTTTGTATTTTTAGGTAATGAAACAATACAGAGGTTTTCTTGATACAGCTCCCCTTTGGAAGAATACTCAATTTAACCTTACACAGTTTGATCTTCCAGTAATAGATTTAGAAAATTTTAAACCGCAACCTATTCCTAAAAACATCCGTTTAGGCCATCGTGTGGAATATATCCTCAAGCAACTGCTTGACTATTCAAAACGCTACGATGTACTCGCCCATAATGTACAGATCAAGCGCGGAAAAGAGACCATAGGAGAGCTAGATTTTATTTTGAGGGATCGTGGTAATGGGGAAGAAAATTTTGGCGAAAGCGAGTTCATACACCTTGAGCTCACCTATAAATTTTATCTTCTAGATCCCACCATTTCCGAACCAATACACAGGCTTATGGGGCCCAACCGGCGGGATATGTTTTTTACAAAAATGGAGAAAACCAGAGATAAACAGTTGCCCTTACTCCACAGCCCAGAAGGAAAAGAACTTCTTAGATCGCTTCACTTACAGTCTGAAGAAATAACCCAACAAACCTATTTTTTAGGGCAGTTATTTACTCCCTACATAAAAGAGTACCCAAGTATAAGACCTCTTAATACGAAGGCTATCGTGGGGTACTGGATGGATTTTGAAACGTTTAATTCCAACGACTTTAAGAGCTTTACTTTTTACATCCCTCTTAAATATGAATGGATACACCACCCTCATACTGACGTACAATGGCAATCTCATTTCAACACCTTAATGGAGATAAATATGCGCCATATTAAAAATAATGCTCCTATGGTCTGGATCAAAAACGGTAACGGCTCCATTGAAAAGTGTTTTGTGGTCTGGTGGTGATAACTAATGGTTCCCTTGTATAAATATTATATTGTCTTTACATTTCTCCAAGAGAATCGATAATCCATTTAAAATTTAGTATGAAATTCCCCCTTGATCCATCTGTAAAACATCACCTCCTCATCTCTTTAGGATTAGCATTATGGATATTTCTATTTCTTTTTTTCACGGAGCCACTGGACGTAAATGAATTTAGCAATTCAGAAAAGCTTATTTATTTACCGCTATATGGATTATTAGGAGCGCTATGCTATTTATGGATGCTTCCTTTACAGACATTTCTGTATAGAAAGTCAAATCAATTATGGACCTTAAAAAATGAAATCCTATTCTTTGTAAGCTTTATCACTGTGACATTTTTTGTGATGCGCACTTTTTACCTTTACGTTATCGTTTATGGGCAGCCCAATCCTTATACAATTAGCTACTACCTGAGCAGTATATTCCTGCCTGCAGCATTGGTTATTTTTCCTATTGTATTCATAGGTCGTTTTGCTTTTGGGAAATACAAGGAAAAACAGCTGGAAGAAAAGAAAATAGAACTAAAAGGGGACGGTAATTATGAGGGTATTCGCTTACTCTTTTCAGATTTAATAATGCTAGAGGCTTCTGATAATTATGTGGAAGTCCATTATCAAAATTCTGGTAACTATAAAAAGCAACTTATAAGAAATAGACTTTCTCAACTTGAAAAAGAGCATCAGGATTTAATACGTACACACAGATCTTTTTTAATAAATACTGAGCACTTTAGTTCCTACAAAAACGAGAATAGTAAGATGGGACTCATCTTATCCCACAATGTTTTTGCCCCAGTATCAAAGACCTACACCACAGCGGTAAAAACAGCATTGAATTTCGCCACAGAATAGTAGCATCCTACCCCAAAGCACCGTATTCATTGACTTTTTAGATTTTATCGTGATAGATTTGTCTCATCAACTAATCACAAACATCCACTAAAATCTCACCTTATGAAAACGCTATTATCACTCACGCTTACTTTTTTAGTTACTTTGTGCGCTTTCGCGAAAGCGGAATTATCAACCACAGCATCTTCAGATCAAGATACCTGTGACTGTAGAAAGGATCTTGCATTCATAGACACACAAGTGCGGGAAATGATCTCTTTTAAAAAACAGATCAAAGGTGAAAAACTAGAGCAGTATGAGAGTACCTTAAATGAACTGCTAAGCGCTGAAACAGAAAAAATCACGGTCGCAGATTGCTACTTAAAACTTAATGAGCTTATTTCTATAGTTCAAGATAAGCACGCCAGAATTCTTCATATAAAAAATCCAGTAACCAAAGAAATGGTCGAAAATGATAAAGCTACTGCTGATTATATTCAATCTAAGGCCTTCTTGAACCATCCGAAATATCAAAAGAATCTAGAGGAACTCGCCTCCGTACTTCAGACGAAAGATTACAATGACATAGAGGGTATTTATAACTATGCAGAAAAACTTACTGTGGGGATTGTAAAGAAAGGAGGTATCTATGAAGGTGTTGTTCTTGAATCGTCGTCAGCATACTGGGTCCCAGGGCACGTAAAGTATACGCTCAGAAAGGTTGCTCCAGATATGTACGATGTCGTAACGTCAGATCACGCTGGAGGAAAAATGAGAATCTTAAGAGCCGCTCTTCACTATGATGGTCGCATATGGATGCTGAAAAAAGAGAGAGGAATGGAGTTTACCCATATGCAAAATGATCAAAACCCCTGGGTATTCGAACAAATCAATGACCATACGCAGTATGTGTATTTTGGAACCTTTGGTAACGCAGATGACAATGTTGCTGCTTTTCAAAAATTTTATGACAGGTATAGAGATTCTTTTACGGCAAAAAATATAATAGTAGACCTGAGGGATAATTCAGGGGGTAACTCTAAGTATTCTGATCCTTTTTATAAAATCATTAAGAGGAATAAAATGAATGTATATGTCATTACTAATTTCTATACCGCAAGCAATGGCGAGCAATTTACCTTAAAACTAAAACGTCTAAAGAATACAAAGCATTTAGGACAGCGCACCTACGGAGCAATAGCCTACGGGAGTAATTATGGTACGTTACTTGAAACACCTTCTGGTGAGTTTGCTATCTATCCTACGGATATGAACTTCCATAAGTACATAGATTATGAGTATGTAGGTGTGAAGCCCGAGATAACACTAGATTTTGATAAAGACTGGGTTGAGCAAACCCTCGATATTATAGAGTCAAAAGAATAGCGTTTTCTGGGACGTGATTATTCCAGAAACGAAGAAACCCGCAATCTTTAGGATTGCGGGTTTTCTCTATAAGGTGATCTCTATTATTTATGTCTAGCGATAAGGGTTTTCTCCACATCCTTGAGATGAAAACCTTTTGCTTGAAGTAATACCATTATATGAAAAAGAAGATCTGCACTCTCATTTAAAAATAGGTGGTCATTATCGTCTTTTGCTTCAATTACTACTTCTACTGCCTCCTCTCCTACTTTCTGAGCGACCTTATTAATTCCTTTTCTAAAGAGAGACGCTACATAGGAGTCTGCAGTTTCTTTGTTGTTCCATCTATCTTCTATAATGTTTTCTAAATGAGAAAGAAACCCAAAGTTAGTCACGTTCTTTTCTCCCCAGCAAGTGTCTGTGCCCTTGTGACAAGTAGGTCCTTGAGGTTGCACTTGTATGAGAAGTGCATCGTTATCACAATCATTTTTAATGTCTACAAGGTGCAGGTAATTATGCGTTTCTTCACCTTTAGTCCAAAGACGTTCTTTTGATCTACTGTAAAATGTAACCTTTTGAGAAGCTATAGTTTTATCATAAGCGTCCTTATTCATAAAACCTAGCATTAGTACATTTTTGGTACGAGAATCTTGTATAATTGCTGGTACGAGACCATCTTGATATTTGTCAAAGCTTATTTCCATTACGTTATTCTGGATATGAACATTCAGTGTTTGGTACTGAACTATAGGTTTATATTGTTATAATCTGACCGCAATTCCTTGCGAGCTCAATGCTTTCTTTAAATCTGGTATCTCTATCTCCTTAAAGTGAAAAACGCTTGCCGCTAGGGCCGCATCTGCTTTTCCGTTAATAAACGTATCTGCAAAATGCTGCATATTCCCCGCTCCGCCACTTGCTATGATGGGGATATTCAATGCTGATGAAAGTCTAGCAAGGGCTTCATTTGCAAACCCATCTTTGGTCCCATCATTATCCATTGATGTAAAAAGAATTTCTCCCGCACCGCGACTTTCTACTTCTTTTGCCCAGTCAAAAAGACGCAATTCTGTAGGAACCTTTCCACCCACCAGATGGACTATCCACTCGCCCTCAATAAATTTTGCATCTATAGCGACCACCACACATTGTGAACCGAACTTAGCTGCAAGTTCATTAATAAGCGCTGGACGTTTTACGGCACTTGAGTTTATAGACACTTTATCTGCCCCAGCCTGTAGCAATACATCTACATCTTCTACAGAAGAAATCCCTCCACCTACAGTAAAGGGGATATTGATTTGAGCGGCAACTCTAAGCACAAGATCCTTAAGCGTCTTACGTCTCTCCTCCGTAGCTGAGATGTCTAAAAAAACAAGCTCATCTGCACCCGTTTCTGAATATACCGTTGCCAGTTCTACAGGATCTCCTGCATCCCTAAGATTTATAAAATTGGTACCCTTGACCGTTCGTCCGTTTTTAATATCAAGACAGGGAATTATTCTTTTTGTTATCACGCCCCAAATGTACGAATGGTAATGCCAGCTTGAAAGAAAAATGAGTATTTCAAATGAGCTTATTTCTTAAAATCTTATAAAAGCACAAGCGCTTTTCACAAACTACTATTAAGGCTCTTGTAATCTCTTGTTAATGTAAAACTAAATTGATGGGAATCAACATACATTTATACACAAATTAACAACATAACTTTACAGATCATGATTAAAATTATAGGAGTAGTAGGATTAGTAGCAGGTGCAGTGATGCTGGTCTTAGGGGTGCTAGGGATCTTTGGAAGTATGCAAACGGGTATAAGCCCTTGGGCTTTTACTATTCTCGGTGTAATTTTCTTTTTTTCAGGAATTTCTTTACTCAAATACAGAAAAGATACCGATACTATAGCGAGCGAAAATTAAAACTAAAGCCATTTATTTGTAGCTTAGTGCTTCTAAAACCAAAGCTATGAGTTTACGCCCTTTTCACCTTGCCGTCCCAGTAGATGACTTGGAAAAAGCTAGAAAATTTTACAGAGATATTTTAAATCTACCCGAAGGACGCAGCAGTGATCACTGGGTGGATTTTAATTTTTTTGGGCACCAGTTTGTAATTCACTACAAACCAAAAACTGAAGAAGTCCACATAAACGAGGTAGACGGTAAGGCGGTTCCCGTTCCCCATTTTGGCGTTGTATTGGAATGGGATGATTTTCACGCTTTCGCGAAAACGTTAAGGCCTCATATCGATTTCATAATAGAACCTTATGTAAGATTTGAAGGTCTCGTGGGAGAGCAGGCCACGATGTTTTTTTACGACCCTTGCGGAAATGCATTGGAATTCAAAGCCTTTAAAGACGATAATCAAATCTTTGCCAAATAAACATTATATGACCAAAATCAATCCGAGACTAATACGCCAGATTTTTGTAATCTTCCTAATTATATTGTTGGGATGGTTAATATTTAAGGAGATGGCAACATATCTCTCTGGTGTTTTGGGCGCAGTTACTCTGTTTGTACTTCTCAGAAAGCTTCAGGGATATTTAGTAAAGAAACGTAAATGGAATCCTAGCCTGGCTGCTGGGCTTCTCATGGTAGGTTCGTTTCTAGTAATCCTATTGCCGGTAACGGGACTTGCGTTAATGCTTACCTCAAAAATTTCTAAAGCCACTAAAAATAGCGAAAGGGTAACTAATATTGTTAAAGAAAGTATACGTGATTTTGAACAGCGTTTTAATCTGAGACATTGCTAGTTCTATTGACACTGCAAGTATTACAGATTGGGTAAGCAGTAATTTACAAAGTCTTGCTGGTGGCACTTTTAATGCTTTTATTGCTATAGGGATCATGTACTTCTTACTGTACTATATGCTTACTAATAGACGTGCGTTGAGAGAATCTATGCTAGAATATATCCCGCTTAGCGAGTCCAATCTCAAGTTGATAGGTCAAGATAGTGTAGACCTCGTAAAATCAAACGCTATAGGAATACCACTCGTAGCAATTTTGCAAGGTGTAGTTGCCCTTATAGGTTTTCTCATTTTAGGGGTAGAAGATCCCTTCTTTTGGTTTGCTATCGTGGCTGTGGGATCTATGATTCCTTTTGTAGGTACCGCTTTAGGGATAATTCCCGTTTGTATCATTCTTTATGCAGGAGGAGATGTGTGGCAGGCAATTGCTCTTGTTATCTATGGTAGCGTAGTAGTGGGATCTACAGATAATCTTTTTAGACTCGTCATTCAAAAGCGACTAGCAGACGTACATCCGCTCGTTACCCTTATCGGTGTCATTGTCGGAGTACCCTTGTTTGGCTTTATAGGACTCATTTTTGGCCCGATACTCGTTAGTTTATTCCTACTTATCGTAAAGATCTATAAGGATGAATACGGTAAGGAAAATGAAAAACCATCAGACCTAGATCTCGATACTGATGTTTTATAAAATCTTAATCAATCACTCAAGCTAAGGAGATTTAATCGTAAGTTACTAATTACATTTTCGCGAAAGCGAACGTATTATTTTAGATTACGCGGCTTAGGAAATTCCCGTTGCACTTTATAAATGAGCGGTTCCAGTCCATTTATTTTTATCTCGTGCATCTCTTTTAATAAATTGCCCAGTTTACCTTCTGGAAATCCCTTCTGTCTAAACCAAGTGTAGTAAGCTTCTGGAATACTCACGAGATATTGACCTTTATATTTGCCAAAAGGCATTTTATAATGTGCCAATTCTATAAGACTGTCTTGTGGTGATTTTTGATGAGGAACCATAACTTATTTAATTACCACCTTGTTTTCTATACTGATTTCGGAACCATCAATAAGAAATACAGAAGAAGGTTCTGTGGTTTTGAGCTGCGCAAATTTAGCTCCATAAAGACCTTTAAAGTCTATGTCAAAATCCACTTTTTGCACAGGATAGTGATTCCATCTGGGATGTCTTACTTCGTATTGGTTTGTCTTGCTCTTTGAAACTCCTGCATACCCCCAATAATGCTCGGTAATAAATTCCATCTCACTCCCTTTTTCTATTTCTACAGACGTTCTATCTGCCGTGAGGGATACGTATTGCCAGCTGTTATCTACTTTCCAGCGATAATCTACACTTCTGGTATGATCATTTTTGTCCCAAGTATATTCCATAGGGTGAGTTACATAATTTTCATTATATAGCGAGTTGGCAACAAAGGTAATGAGAGGTTTTGGTACAATTTCTTTGATAAAAACGGCACCTCGCTTCCATTCTCCGTGATCATTATATCTCACATAAAACCTGAGATTTACTTCTGGAAAATTAACGTGGTAAGGAACTTTTATTCCCAATACCTTGGTATCTGCAAATAGAAAAGCAATAATGCTCACAAAGCATTTGCCATCATACATATCGAGTTCAGTGCCAAAAGGGACATACTCCTCTAAAATAGAAGGATCTACCTCATAATTTATAAATGCGAGTTGGCGCCAAGCGGCAGTTAGGAAGGACATCTATAGAAGTTATTTACTTGGTTTTACTAAAAACGCTCTCGCCGTTTACAAAGGTCTCGTTCACCTCAAGATTTGGGATTTTACGCTCTTCAACCGTCATAATATCTTCGTCCATTAGTATAAAGTCTGCATATTTTCCTGCTTCTATACTCCCTTTTTCTGCTTCCTCAAAGTTTGAGTATGCCGGCCATATTGTCATTCCTTTCAGGGTTTCTTCTCTGGTAAGTGCATTTTCCATTTGATAACCACCGTCTGGATAATTCTTAAGATCCTTTCGTGCCACTGCAGCATAAAATGTATAAAACGGACTTACCTGCTCCACGGGAAAGTCGGTACCTAAAATTACAATACCACTCTTCTTAAGTAAGTCTTTAAAAGCATAAGCTCCCTTTACCCGCTCTTCTCCCACTCTATCTCCAGCCCAATACATATCGCTAGTCGCGTGGGTAGGTTGTACAGACGGTAATATTTTTTCATTAAAAAAGTCAAAATCCCCATCGGTAATTACCTGAGCGTGTTCTACTTTCCATCTTGGGTCTTCTATGCCCTTCAGTGCTTCTTTATAAGCGCGTAGGACTACTACATTTGCGCTATCACCTATGGCGTGGGTGTTCATCTGGTAACCAGCCGCTGCGATACGTTTTGAGAGCTCATTAATTTTATCTACCGGAGTTACCATCGCACCAAAATGTCCTGGCTTATCCGTATACTCCTCTTTGAGCGCAGCTCCTCTAGAACCTAGCGCACCATCCCCATACACTTTTACAGATCGCACATTGAGCCTTTCTGTCTTTACCTTACCTGTTTGCAAATAGTGATCAAGATTTGTATCATTATTAGATATCATAGCATACACGCGCATTTTCAGACGTTCGGTCGTTTGCAAACTATCTATGAGTTCTATGATGTCCTTGTTAAGACCAGCATCATTAACAGTGGTCAGACCGTAGCTAAAACATACCTCTTGAGCATCCAGCAAGGCACTTATATTTTGAGCTCTACTCGCTACTGGCATCACAGCATCTACCAAGCCTTGAGGATTATCTATAAGCACTCCGGTAACCTCGCCATTTTCAATTACTATCTCCCCTCCTTCTACCATAGTTTCTGCAGTAATTCCTGCTAGATCTAGGGCTTTTTGATTCACTAGATAAGCGTGACCATCTACTCTTTCGAGCGCTACAGGGATGTTTGGAAATAGGGAATCCAACTTATCTTTTGTAGGGAATTCTTTTATATCCCAATCATTTTGATCCCAACCGCGTCCTCGTAAGAAGGTTGATTCTGGGTTCGCTTTTGCGAAAATGCTCATCGTATCAAGAACCTCATCATAACTAGAAGTACCCACTAGATTTGCTACCTGCAGATTTTGGCCAAGACCAAAAAAGTGACAGTGCCCGTCAATAAGTCCAGGGAGAACAGTCTTACCCGTAGCGTCTATCACGTTTACGGCTGTATAGTTCTCATCGATCTCTGCTGAAGTACCTGTGGCTATAAATTTCCCATCCTTTACAGCAAAGGCCTCCGCCTTAGAAAAAGCAGAATCTACCGTATAAATAGTTGCATTTTTTACAATAAGATCTACCTCCTCTTTTTGAGAGCAGGAGATGACAAAAAATGAAAGGGCACAAATAATAAGAGTTCTAAGCATTGTCTTTTGGTTTTGTACGAATTTACGAAACCAATACAATTATTTGAGGAATGATACCTTTTGCTTTTATGATAACTTTTATAAAAAAAGGTTTTGCACTAAAATAGCACAAAACCTTTAAAATTTTCGCGAAAGCGGTAGTCAGCTCACGGTAACGATACCCTTAAAAATTAAATCTATAGGTCGCTCCTGCCATCACCTGAAGTCCTTGCACTTCATAGTTTAACCATTTCTGATAGTCGCTATTTAAAATATTATTCACCCGGCCAAAAGCACTCAGCCTGTCATTAATACGATACCCTACGTGTGCGTTTGCATCAAAATAACTATCTAGTGTTGCCACCGTAGGAGTCACTAAAATGTCCAACGGATTATTGCTAAAAACAAGATCCTTGCGCTCTCCAGCAAAAAATAGATTTATACCTGCAAACCACTTTTCTGTAATTTGATAATCTGCAAAGACAGAGGCTTGAAGGTCTGGTAGGTTCCACGCCTCAGGCTGATTATCTGAAGTGTAAGAGTTAAACTGCCCATTGAGTTTCATCTTAAAATTTGAATTTACGTCAAAATTAAGTTCGCCAAATACACCTAAGGTATTCAGATCGTCATACACTACCTGAAAGGAATTGCCGTTGCTATATCCGTTTGCTCCAAAGCCCACGCCCGTAGGAGAATATGCATTATGGAGGAAGAGAGCCCTGTTACTCTCTGCGGTATAGCTTCCTCTAAGATTGTAGCTTATAGAATTAGATAATTTACCTTTTAAGCCTAAAAAACCTTCATATTGCTTATCTGTAGGTGTGATATTAAGATTAGGGGAGACAAAAGGGTTTTCCTGTGCAAAATCATAATAGCTATTCTGCTTAAGATCTCCTTCCAGTCCGGCATAAGCTATAAAATAGTCACCGACAACTCTATATGAAGCATTAATCTGCGGATATACGTAGATGTCTGTATCGCTGTTTTCTGTATCTAAAGATGCAAATGCACTCACTCCAAGGTTAATTTTAAGATCATCTCTTAAGATAACGAGACTTGGACTGATACCTACGTTGAGAATACTATAGGGTAACTCATTCCCATCATTAGACAACCCTGTGTTTGCAAATGAGCCATTGAGATAATCTGCTGTAATTTTTGTCGTGATATTTTCTCCAGCTATAGGAAATTCAAGTGTAGGTTTTACTATAGCACGTATCTCATTACTTTCTTCAGAATCCGTAAAATATCTGAGGTTTGCCTTTGCGCCATTAAAGAACGAGTCTTTAAAATCTATGGAGCCATTAAGTCCCGCTGAAAGATAAGAATGAGCTACATCAAAATCTTCGGTTATCACGGGACCATCTGCGGGACCTATGCCTAGAATTCCGTCTGGAGTTCCATACCAGTTAAAAACCTGATGTTTAAGATCTAGGTCTGTACGCCAAGCCATATCACGCTCTCTGGCACCATAATTAAGATTGAGTCGCGAGTCATAAAAGAAATCATCTGTGATCGCACTGTCAATACCTCCCTGCGAACTATTATGATTTAAAAAGACCCCAAAATCTTCTGTTCTACTGATCTGAAAATTACTATAAAACTCTGCAAGTATAGAAGTAAAACTCCCGAACCCTAGGGTTGCATAATTATCATATAATTTAGGCTTTTTTACTTTTTTTACATTTGCTGCTTTTCCTTTTGCAGGCGTAAACGTACTCGCCACGGGAACGGAAAAGATACTGTAGGTTACTTTCTTTTTTGCAGTGGTTATGGAGTCATTTATGACTGGGGTGGCTTTTACTTTAAAAGCATCACTTATGGTGGGAGTATAAGGTTTTACCACATTTACTACTTCTGTACCTATGGTGCTTTCTTCCTCTTGTGAGAATGCCGCTTGCGCGAAAATGAAAAACATCCCCACAAACACCATTACATTTAATATCGTTCTTCTGTTGATTGTCATATTGATTGATTCTTTATCAGAAATAAATACTTTTAACTACTTTAAAAATGCTATTTGCCCTTCTCTACAGACGCATTGGTCTTTGCCTCATTTGCTTTAATAGAAGTAAGAAGTTCTTTTGCTTCCTTTACTGTCTTGGGATAATCTGCAAAATTAGAAATCACACTTTCCAAAATATAGGTAGCTTGATATGCATCTCCTAAAGCATTAAAATTTCTTGCCATAAGCACCAGGCCTTTCGCACCAAACTCTTTATAACCGCTATAATCTTTTGCTAGGGTCTGTACCGTGGTATTGGAAGCTTCATAGTTTCCTTCTTTATTTTTAAAGTAAGCGTCATAGTATAACGCCTCTGCCGCGAGTGCTCCCGTTGCAATGCTTTTTACAGCTGCATACGCTGTTTTTGCTCTGGCTTCATTATTTGTATTCATAGACGATCGAGCAATAATTACTTGTGCATCGCTTTTTACCGTATTGTCTATTTTAGAATTAGATACTACTTTTTCTGCATAGTTGACTGCTTGCGAGTAGTCCTTTCCTTCGTAGTAAGACTTCATAAGGTTGGACTGGGCGAAAATCACATTTTGCGGAAAATCTG
This sequence comes from uncultured Alphaproteobacteria bacterium, assembly GCA_963803555.1. Classification (GTDB taxonomy): domain Bacteria; phylum Pseudomonadota; class Alphaproteobacteria; order Micavibrionales; family Micavibrionaceae. The sequence goes on from CAWDMZ010000002.1 coordinate 37,814, forward strand.
CCTCTGTCTCTAGCCTTTTTAAAACCGGAATAGCATCCGCATATTTTTTATCTGTAAGGTAGACTTGACCTAATCGTGCAAGCGCTTGTTCTGTAAATTCTGAACGTTCTCTCTGTACTACATATTTGTAATGGGGAATGGTTTTAGCGTACTCCGCTTTCGCGAAAGCGATCTGACCTAAATAGAAGTGAGCCTGTAATGCGTGCTGACCATTAGGATAGGATTTTAAATAATTGTCAAAAAGCCGCTCTGCCTGATTTGCGTTGTCATCAAGATACTGCCGCTCTGCCTGAGCATATGCGGCATCATCAAGCTCTGCATCCTCTACGTCTATAAAATCGAGCGTACTTACCCAAGATCCATACTCATCTACGCGACCTAGATCAATATAAATAAGCTTTGCCGTAGTCACAGCCTGTAGTGCCTCTGGAGTACCCGGAAAATCTGCAGCTACCTTTTTAAGGAGACTCAGCGCCTCATCAGATCTGTTGCTATTATCATAAATAAGCGCCGTTTTAAGCATAGCCTTTGACGCATACGTGCTCCCTGGCAAATCGCTCCTTAGTTGATTGTACACCGATACAGCGTCATCATTTTTATTTTGAGAAACATAGACATTCCCTAGTTCATAAAGCGCATCATCGCGGTAGGAAGATTGTGGGAACTTAGCTGCAAAACCTTTTAAACCCTCTATCTTCTCTGTATCCTTTTTAATAAATCCATAACTCATAGATTTTTGGAACGTCGCATAATCCTGATCTGCAAGATTAAGTGCGATTGACTTGTTGTAAGCCTCGAGCGCTGGCCAATATTTAGACGAAATAAATCTACTGTCGCCCAGCCTTAAATACGCATCGTTGAGTCGAGCCTTATCTTCTGGAGATTGAGCGGCATATTGCTCAAAGTAAGTTGCAGCCTGCTCATACTCTTTATTGGAAAAGTAGGCGTAGGCCAGATTATAGTTTATATCCTCATATTCTGGTGTGCTTCTGGCGTTATTTTTCCCTAAGAACTGCTTGTACCCTACAACGGCTTCATTAAATCTGTTTGTTATGTAATCTACCTCTGCATTCCAATACGTTGCTCTTGTAACAAATAGTGGATCTCGGGGTTCTTTAAGGGATTTTTTAAAAGCCTCTTGTGCTTCTTTATAATTTCCTTCGTTATAAAGTTCTAGCCCAAATAAGAAAGCTACTTTCTGAAAAGCCACTTTGTTATCAGAATTATTATTGCTTTCCAGAAGGCGCATCGCTTCTCTATAATTTTTTGACGATATATAAGAATCTATGAGCAGTGCATCCAGTTCTGCTTTTGCTGGTGTTTTAGGATAATCATCAAGATAATTTGTAATTGCAGTGGGTACTGGTTCGTATGCATTCCCTATCTCATAACTGATCTTTACGTAGTTAAGACCACTATCTTCCTTAATTTTTGCATCATACTCCATTTCTGATGCATTTTTAAAAGCATTGAGAGCCTCCTGTTTTTTATCTAGTTTTAGATAGGATTCTGCGAGGTGATAATATGCATTTTGAGACACGCTATTATTACCATCTATGATTTTATTGAACTCGTTAATGGCACTTTCATAATCTCCCTGTTTATAATAGGTGTATCCTAATTGGTAATAATCAGTATTATTCCACTTCCCGCGTTCTCCTTTATATTCCTTAAGATAAGGAAGCGCTTCAGCATACTTTTGCTGGTTAAAGTAGCTCTCTCCTATAATTTTGTTGAGTTGTGATCTTTCTTTTGGGTTTGCATTTGCGAGTTGTGATGTACCTTCTGCAATAGCCTCATCAAATTTCCCTAGCTTGAAGTTCAGGTCTGCCTTAAAATATGCTAGATCCTCGTTGTATTCGCCACCCGTTTGCTCCTCTACTTCGTCAAAAAGCTCTGTCGCTTCTTGGTAATCATCGCCCTCATAGGCAAGAAAACCTAAGTAATACTTCGCCTGCGAACCGTATTTTTTTGAGTCACGGACGCGGTTGAAATACTTTTTTGCTTCTTCTTCATTGCTCGTTTTAAAATAGGCATACCCATTATTGAAGTTATAGGTCTCCAGCTCAGCACCAGATAAATTCCCTTCACCTACACGGTCGTACCACTTGCGTGCATAAGAATATTTACCGTTATCAAAATAGTAAGAAGCGACATCCAGATATGCTGAGTTGCGCTTAGTGCTCGTGGGATACTCTTCTACAAAACTCTGCATAAGATCATCTGCGCCCTGCTGATTGAGACGCACCGCCGCATTTGCAATATAATAGGCACAATCTCCTTTTATAGAATAATCTGCAGTCTCCTGTTTTACTTCTTCAAATAAGCTTTGAGAAGCAAGATATTGCTGCGAATTATAAAGGGAAAGGGCTTTGTTATATTTGGCTAGATCATTCGTGTATATAGCCGATTGCTGCGCAATTCCTAACGTTGAACACAATAAGAATCCAGCAAGTAAAAGCTTCATTTTCTGCATAGTGACAGTTTATTTTGATTTGATGATGGGATTTTTACGTTTTTAATTGTACGGTTTTAGCGTATCGCGAAAATCTTATGTATTTCAATAAGAAAGCGCGTTACCACCTTCCCAAAGATACCTTACCCACAACTCCATAACGTTGAAAGATCTAGATAATTATAGGGAGTTGTGAAAAGGAAATTAACAAGGATCCAAAAGTTTCATTCTGTGAAATATAGCCCTATATGTTAGGATTACTTTAAGACTTGATGTTTCCAAGATTATGAATATTCCCGTTAATTTTAGAAAGCAACTTCCCTATTAATCTGCTTAAAAAAGCAAAAAGAATGCTGTAGTAACTAAGGTTTCTAACATATCAAAAGAGATGTCCCGTTGTTAATAAATGCTTGATTTATGCCTGTCTATCTCACAGGGTTTACTAGAAAATCAAGTATTTTTAATATTCTAAATTGTTCGTATGTCATCACCTGTTCTCAAGATTTCAAATGCCGCTATTTATCAACGGGAAAATCTCATTCTCTCAGATGTAAATGTGACCATTAATCCTGGAGATTTTGTGTACTTAATAGGTAAGACAGGATCTGGTAAAAGCAGTTTTATGAAAACTCTTTACGGAGATTTACCACTCACGGAAGGGAATGGAGAGATCGTAGGTTTTACGCTCAATGGATTAAAAGAAAAAAATATTCCTTTCTTGCGCCGCAAACTAGGCGTTGTATTTCAAGATTTTAAACTTCTTAATGATCGTACGGTCAATGAAAATTTAAAATTTGTTCTCAAGGCGACAGGCTGGAAAGATAAAGCGGCGATGGCAAATAAGATTGATTCTGTGCTGGACAAAGTGGGGATGAAAAGTAAAGGTTTTAAAAATCCCTTTCAGCTTTCTGGGGGTGAGCAGCAGCGGGTGGCTATTGCGAGAGCGCTACTAAACGACCCAGAGCTCATCCTTGCAGATGAGCCCACGGGGAATCTCGACCCTCAGACCAGTGTTGAAATTATGGAGGTACTTCAGGAAATAAATAAAAATGGAAACACCATTTTAATGGCTACTCACGACTATGCACTCTTACTCAAATACCCGTCAAAAACACTTAAGTGTGACGGTAATAAAGTTTTTGAAGTGGTACAGAGGACAGTTTAATGATGCGTGAAGAAAAATCCTATCGCATCTATGTTAACCTTACGTTCTTACTCTTTAGCGCTTTACTAGTTTATTTTACAAAAGACTTTCCTTTATATTGGGACAATCTCGTGCAATTATCTGTTCCTGCAAATTATTATTACGACACTGATTTTAGACATTTTTTTATTCCTGACGCTATTGCTACTGGTCATCCTACATTTGTGAGTATGTATTTTGCAGGGCTTTGGAAACTTTTTGGGAGATCGCTTTTGGTATCTCATATTGCAATGTTCCCTTTTATTTTTGGAACCTTGTTTCAGCTGAGAAGGTTTATCCACAATCTTACTATTAGAGATAGTAAGTTGCAGCTCATTATATTAATCTTTCTAGTGGCAGATACTACTATACTAGCTCAGCTTTCGCTTGTCACCTTTGATGTCATCCAGCTATTTCTTTTCTTTCTTTGTATGAATGCGATCTTAACGAAAAGACGATTTCTACTATCTTTTTACTTTTTGTTACTAATGCTCATAAGCTTACGAAGTGCAATGATGGCAGGAGGGCTCGTTTTGTTTCATTTTCTATATCAATATCTTGAAGATAAAAAAATACGCCTAAAACCATTCATAGTCTATCTTCCTGGAATTATAGCGTTGCTATTATTTCTCCTTGCCTTTAAAGTGAGTAAAGGGTGGATGATACACAATACCGTATCCAATAAATGGGCAGATTCTGGAGCTCTTGCTTCCTTTCCTCAAATGCTGCGCAATGCAGGAATCTTTATATGGAGGTTAATTGATCTAGGACGCGTAGGAATTTTTATTGCCTTTGGCTTAATAGGTATCAAAATGTTTTTTCAAAAGAGGAAACTGGATAGAACACTCAATATTCTCCTATTAATAGCATTAGGTCAGACATTGGTCTTTTTTCCTATTATTGTGATGTATCAAAATCCATTTGCAAACCGATACTTTCTTGTCATAATGGTTTGTGTTTCGGTCTTTGTGGTATACTGGATATATCATAACACAACAAAGAAGTATTTGTGGTTACCTCTTATTTTTGGGATTCTAATCAGTGGACACTTCTGGTTATATCCTAAGAAAATTTCACAAGGGTTTGATGCAACTACCTTGCATTGGTCATACTTGCAAGCCTATGATGAAATGCAGGACTTTATCGAAAGTTCTAAAATAGATAAGGGAGAAATTGCCACCTTCTTTCCGGCATATTATCCTGACAAGATCACCTATTTAAAAAATGGAAAAGACTACCATCGAACCCTTACTGTTTTAGAAAGTGATTTTATCTTATATTCTAATGCTCTAAATGTAGAAGACGATGTAATCGAAGCTCTCTTTAACGAGAATTCTCAATGGATAGAAGTAAAAAGTATAAGTAAGTCTCTTATAGATGTAACCTTGTACAGAAGAATAAAATAATCTAAAACTTCTTTAAAAGATACTTAAGCGAGGCGAGCTTAAAGAAAAGTGGCCATAAAAGCACTGTAGATTCTTCTACCTTAAGACGTATATCTTCCTTGTAGAGTGTCCAACTATATTTTTTTGAGATACCGTCTGCTCCGCAAGCTGCTATGATGAGGTCTATTTTTTTGCAAGGTGTTTTCTCTTTATATAAACCGACATTGAATTTATAATCTGCCAGAACTTTAAAGGAGGTATCGTAACGCGCGTTGTTAAAAAGCTCTTTACTGTAAAAAGCACCTTGATGAGGGACGCTGTTTTTTATCCACAGCAAGGATGAAAACGTTGAGTCGAGAACTTTTTTTCCCGAAACGATCTTACCTAAGATTATTTTTACGTCCGGTTGAATGGAAGCTGCTACCGTTTCTAACACCCTTGTATTGTAAAACACATCATCTGCCCCCATAAAATAAAGCCACTCTCCACCGGCTCTATCAATACCTTTATTCATAGCATCATAAATTCCTGTATCCTCTTCAGAGATATAGTTAAATGGAAGGGTGAGCGTTTTTAAATAATGTAACGTTCCATCCGTAGAGCCGCCGTCTATAATCCACACCTCATAATCGTGATAGGTTTGGGAAACTATAGATAATACGCACTTCTCAAGTAACTCAAGATTGTTGAAAGTAGGTAATATGATAGATATGGTAGCGATAAACTTGTTTTAAAAAGTAAATATAAATTTATTCCATAGATTAAAGTCCAACTTGAGCAATTAGAAGGATTGAATTCCCAATTAAAATGATAAGACTCTATTATATTTGTGAGAAGAATTAAAACTATCCCGTGGTCAAATTTTCTGTAGTTATTTCAGTCTATAACAAACAAGATTTTGTAAGAGAAACTGTGAATAGTGTTCTCAAGCAGACGGTACAAGACTTTGAAATTGTCATAGTAAATGATGGCTCCACAGATAGTAGTGAGCAAGTTATAAAGAATATAATTTCTGATAAAATAACGTATATTTCACTCCCTCAAAATGTTGGGGCTGGAGCTTCTCGAAATGCAGGAATCAAATCTGCAATCGGAAGATATATTGCGCTGCTAGACGGTGATGATCTTTGGTATCCAGAATATCTCAAGGAAATAGAGTTTCTCATAAATAACTTCCCTACTCATAAAATTTTCGCGACAGCAGTACTGGAAGAGCATAAGAATACAATTGTGCCATCTAGATATACGTATCAAAACCCTGAAAAAAAGAGATTTTTAGACCTAAACTACTTTGAGAGCAGTTATAAGAACACACTACTTACAAGTAGTAGTACTGTTATTAGTTCTCTCGTATTCACAGAAATAGGTATGTACGACGAGTCTATAAAAAGCGGTCAAGACACCGATTTGTGGATACGCATCGGGATGAGCTATAGGATTGCCTTTAGCACTAGACCACTAGTGACTTATAGATATGCTCCTCAAAGTCTTTTCAAAAGTGTCAAATCTCTTAAAGAACGCCCTAAATATGAAAAATTTAAGACGGTAGAACTTAGCGACCCCGCCTTAAAAAAGTTTATAGACCTGAATAGATATGCCCTTGTTATAAGGGGGCGTCTTTGGGGAGAAAGTAACGAAGCTCAAACTCACTACAATAATCTCGACGTAAAAAATCTAAATAAAAAGCAGCAATTTTTGCTGAATTTACCTTCACCTTTATTGAAAATTGCCTTCAGATCCCAACGATTTTTAGAAAAGGTGGGTATAAAACTATCTGCTTTTTAACTTTATAAAGTCGTCATAATCCCTCACGTAATCATCCTCATTAAAGCCGTGAGAAGCAAGAACAAGGCAAACCGCCCCAGAGGAAAAGTTCTCAAGTTCGCGCCATATATCTACGCCAATCAATATTCCCCTTGTCGGATTATTAAGCATTACTCTCTGTTTATTTATTCCATCATCGAGAATTACCTCAAAACTCCCGCTTATGGCCACCAATAACTCTTTACATTCTTTATGTGAGTGGCCACCACGATAAGCGCCACTAGGTACATCGTGTAAATAATATACGCGCTCAATCTGGTAAGGAAGTGTGTCGCCTTCTATAACAGCGAGATTGCCACGAGGATCTGTAATTTTTGGGATATGAATCCACTTTGCTATTCCTTCTTGTTTCATAGGCTATTCAGATAATTTTCCCACTGATTCCCTATTATTTCTGGAATTAAATGAGACACACTTTGCTGTGCGTTTTGCTTGCATTGCTCATAAAGTAATTCGTCAAATATAATGCGCTCCATCGCATCTGCTAGCGCGTCAGTATTCTCAGTAGGGATTAAAAGGCCATTACTTTCATTCTTGACAATCTCATTTGGACCACTTTTACAATCTACAGAAATTACAGGAGTTCCAAGTGCAAGCGATTCTATTAAGACCCTTGGAAATCCCTCATAATGACTGGTTAGGACAAGTGCTCTTGCATTTGAAATTTTTGTTTCAATTTCCTTACTAAAAGGATAAAAATTTACTTTTTCTTCTAAGCCTGATGCTTTCACCTTTTGCTGCAAGCTCCGTTTATCTTTTCCATCACCATATATTTTTAACGTAGTTGTGGAGTGGATATTTTTAGCTTTCGCGAAAGCATCTATAAGCAAACTCACATTTTTTATAGCATCTACAAGTCTTCCCACAAAAATAAAATACTGCTCGCCTGCTGGTTGTGAATTTTTCAAAGAAACGGAAACAGGATTATAAATTGTTTGCGCTTTAGAGGTATTATATTTTTGGTTAATTTTCCCGCTAATAGCTTTAGAAACCCCAACGATCCCAGCACTTTGCTCTATCATCTTTGTAGAAATAGTGCTATTCTCAGGGAAATAGTTATCCAATCTAAAGCTACGCACTACATAGACAACCCGCTGATATTTATAAAGATAATCTAGGTAAAATTTTTCCTTGAGGGCATTAGGTCTAGTCCTGTTGTCTATTATGAAATCAAAATTTTCTTTTTTTATAAAAGATCGCAGCTTGTAAAATCTCCTTGCTTTTTTAATAAGAGAATCTCCACCTACTTTTGAAGTTCCCATATTGTACAATTGCCCAGCATACTCAAAATCTACACCGTCGCTTAGTGTAATAATGGTGACTTGAAACCCTTTCTTGTCAAGCATTCTTGAAAGTAATGCCGTAGATCGCTCAGCCCCACCACCCGCAAGGGAAGTAACAACTATAGCAATCTTTTTATGAGTATCTTTCGGCAAGAGAAGAGATTTTTAAGAGTATCAAATATAGCAAATGCGCATCTTACTTATAGGCGAGTATAGCCGTTTACATAATTCGCTCAAAGAAGGTTTACTGGCGCTCGGTCACGAGGTTGTCATCGTTGGGTCTGGAGATGGTTTTAAAGGGTTTCCTGTTGACATACCCTTAGAAATAGGCTTTCAATCAGGCATCAAAAAAAAACTTAGACTTGCCATTCTCAAACTTTCTGGAATTGATATTGCAGAAGTAGTATTTAGGCGAAAATTTGAGAGACTTAAAAATGATGTCGCGGGTTATGATATCGTGCAACTTATAAATGAAACGAGCTTTGGCGCTTCTCCAGAACTTGAGATGAAAATTATAAGCTTTCTCAAGGAACACAACAAAAAACTCTTCTTACTCTCCTGCGGAACAGATTACACAAGTGTAGAACACGCGTTCTCCGAAGAATTACCATATAGCATCGCTACACCCTATCAAGAGGAAAAAATTAACCCTAAGGAGTTTGCCCCTATTCTAAAGTATTTAAATGACGATCATAAATATCATAGCAGGGAATTACATAAGTTAGTAAATGGGATCATCGCTACAGACCTAGATTACCACATTCCACTACAAGGAAATGAAAAGTACCTAGGACTCATCCCTAACCCCATAAACACAGATAAAATATCCTATAAAGAAATCTCAAATTTAGAACCGATCACCATTTTCCACGGTATAAATAGGCATAACTATTATAAAAAGGGGAATGATGTTTTTGAAGAGGCCCTTATAAGTATTAATAAAAAATATCAAAGGAACGTGACTATTATTACGGTAGAAAGTCTGCCTTATGACGAATACATTAAAACCTATAATAGCGCTCATATCATTCTCGATCAGATATATTCACACGATCAGGGATACAACGCCTTAGAAGCAATGGCAGCGGGTAAAGTAGTCTTTACAGGAGCTGGGATACATTTTAAAAACAACTATAATCTTACAAAAACCGTCTGTATAGATGCTACTCCCAATGTAGACCATCTCATAGAAGAACTTTCCAAGCTTATAGAAAATCCGCAGCTTATTGTTGAGATTGGCAAAAACGCCCGTGCATTTATCGAGCAGGAGCATCACTATAAGACTATTGCCCAGAGATATATTCAAACTTGGAATCAGGCAGAATAAAAATTAAATTGATATGATTGTGAGATGTCTTTGACCGGGTTCTAGTACTCCTTAAAAATAGTGGTGCCGGCCGGAATAATTGCATTATCTGCTATTTTCACCCCTTTCCAAATACTCACGTTATTACCGATAAAGACATTCTTTCCGATACTAACGGCTTCGCTTTTACCAGCATCTAGACGTCTTAACTTTGGATCAAGGTGATGAAAATTACAGTTGTAGATTGAGCAATTAAGTCCAATAGTTGTATCATCACCTATGCTTATACTACCCTCATTTGCAATCACACAAAAGTTATTATTGATGGCCACATTATTTCCAAATACAATTTCGGAACCTGCTTTTCGAGCCTCTATATAAGCATAACTATTATAAAACTGTGGCGAATTGTAAACACCTATTTCTACGCTTTCGCGAAAGCGTACCACTCCACTACCATTGATCTGAACCGCTTGATGGCGCTTTAGGTCACCTTCTACATTATGATTAGTAGAAAGCAATCTGTATTTCCAGATTCTAAAGAATTGTATAATGGCTCCTAGTCGATTCAAATCTCTGCTGTTTTTCCAAATAAAGGTTTTCTAAATATAAACAGTAAAAGCAGTAAGTGCACACCATAACTAACACAATGTGCTATCGTCGCACCTTCAAATCCGTACTTTTGAATAAAATAAACACTTGAAAAATAGATCACTATAAGAGAAATGATTTCTGTGATAAGAAACAACTTCAACATATTTTTTGCAATTATCTGATAACCTATTACGATAGAAGCCACTTTGAGGAAATCCCCCAGTAATTGCCATTTAAACAAAGACTCCATCGGGAGAAAATCGTCCGTAAACAGCGTTTTAATTATAAAATCACGTACTACATAAATGACAATTAATCCGGCTCCTAAGAGCGGTAAAATAGTACTATAGAAGTTTTTGATTTCTTGTCTAAATTCCTTGTCCGTTAAAGCCTTAGCAAGCTGCGGTAAAATGTAGAGCGTCATAACCGTTGCAACAAATTTCAAATAGTAGTCTGATATACGGGACATTGCATCCCAATATCCAGCACGATTTATTCCATCTACAGCTACAATCTCCTGCCTTATCGCGATATACACCAACGGAAGGACAATCATCGAAAATACTGCCATGATGGAATAGGAACCCAGTTTTCTTATTGCCGCTACATCAACATGTGCCCATTTAAAATCAATTACCTGAATCACCTTTCTACCCGACATTATCAAGGTTACAAGAAATATAATAGCTGGCGCAATCACTAAAGCTATTAAGGCTCCTTCAATATTTAATGTGACGATAAATATAATCGTGATTCCAACGGCTATCACATTAGAGATGATATGTATCCAAACGACCTTTTTATATTTAGAGAGACCGTTTACAACCGATAAAAAGATACCGTTTAACGTAATAAGTGGAAGCGCCAGTGCTAGGTATTTAAAAATAAAGGTGTACTCTCCAGCTTCTTCAAAAACTTGTGTATTCCAGTAATCTGCTCCAAAATAAAGGATGCTCGAGACAATTAAAGTAGCCAAAAGACTCAAAAGTACCGTAGTGCTCAAAATCTTAGAAAGTGCACGTTGCTCCTCTTTTAAGGAGGCGCTGTACTTTATGATTCCATTGGTGAGACCAAGGCTTCCGGTTGCAGTTGTTGCAGTCAGAAAATTGCGGAGATAGCCCAGAAATGCCATCCCGCGTTCACCTAGATAAATGGCGATGAGCTTTGATGTAATCAACCCTCCTATAATTTGAATCACAACACTTACGGCATTAAAGGAGGTAACCTTAAGTAATAGATTATTAGCCATACCAGCACGGAAACGCCTTAACATATAAAGGAATTTAAAGCTTCGATGACGGTTTTCAATTCTCCGTCACTCATCACAGGATTGAGCGGAATGCTCACCACTTCGCTATGTATTTGCTCCGTAACGGGGAACGTGAGATTTTTAAATTCTTGCAATGCCTCTTGCTTATGAGGCGGCACGGGATAATGGATAATGGTTGCTATACCATTTTTAGATAAGTGCTTCACAAGCTTTGCTCTTTCCCTACAACGTATCACAAACAGATGAAACACATGACCATTACTGCCATCCCAGTGTGGAAGATCAATCAAAGGATTCCTGATGGACGCTAGATATCGTTTCGCTATCTCCCGTCTTCTACTGTTTTGAGTATCTAAATCTCGTAGTTTTATTCTTAAAAAAGCTGCTTGTAGCTCATCCAATCGCGAATTTATCCCTGAATATTCAGCTACATAGCGCTCCTTGAATCCGTAATTTCTATATTTTTTAATGACTTCTTCCAGCGACTTATCATTAGTGGTTACCGCACCACCATCCCCTAAAGCTCCTAGATTCTTGGTAGGATAAAAACTAAATCCAGATGCATCTGCTAAGTTTCCAGCGCGGTTTCCATTAGAGTCTGTCGCTCCGTGGGCCTGAGCACAATCGGTCACTACCAGTAGTTTGTGCGCTTTCGCGAAAGCGGAAACCTTTTCCATATCGGCGAGCTTACCGTATAAATGAGTGGGCATTATCACCTTACAATCTGGGGTCACTTTCCTGGCTAGATCACCAAAGTCAATATTATAATCTTGTAACTCTGATTCTACCAAAACTGGTGTTAATCCAGCTTGTTTAATACCTAATATAGTAGCGATATACGTATTTGAAGCGACCAGTACTTGGTCCCCCTCCTTGAGTTTTCCCAATATTTTATAGCCTTCAAGAATCATTCTCAAAGCGTCTAGACCATTTGCCGCTCCCACACAATAAGATGCCCCACAGTAGGCTGCAAACTCCTTTTCAAAGAGCCCTACTTCTTCTCCTAGTATATACCATCCCTTTTCTAAAAAAGACGCAAATTTAGTCTTAAATTCTTGCTCGTAAGGAGCATTGAGCTTTTGTAGGTCTAAGAACGGAATCATAGGAGCACATCGTTTAAAAGTGTATGATTTGCCGTTTTAATTTTATAAAAGCGGTGAACATAGGAACGGGCACCAAAGCATTCTTTCCAATAGGACAGTCCCTGATTGAGGTAGTTCCCCTCGTTTTCATTTGAAATGCCAAAATCAAAATACCGCTTTCGCGAAAAGGTATCTGTAATCAAGTGATGAAATAAAAAATCTAATGTCCCTAGTTCCTGCTTTTCCTCTCCTGCAGAAATATACTGTACGTGAGCAGTTGTTTTTGTTTCAAAAATAGTGGCTCCCCCCACGAGTGTATCTTTAAAAAAAACATTGAACTGCCGTATGTTTTTTGGAAAATTCTTTGCAAGCAATGCTATTTCAGTGAGTGAGTGTGTTGGTTGTGCTTGGTGTTTTTCTTTTAGATTTGGCACTAAAATTTCTTCCCAAAAAAGTTTAAAGTCCTTAGACTCCTCCATCTTTAGTTGATTCTTAATTCCTTTTTTTACTCCCTCAAGCCTATTGGACGAAATGTCAATGTTACTTCTATAATCTATCACCGATGCCGTATCTACCCTATAGCACTCTGCTTTGGCCAAATGAAGCGCATAATCAATTTCTTCAGATGGTTGCGTCGTGTAGAAGGAAGGAATTTGCTTGAGGTATAATTCTTTAAGTCCTTCAGCTTCTAAATGAGCTAGAAGTCCCCTAAAAATAGCTAAGAATTGAGCTGTTTTTAATTTTTCGGAAACTAGTAAGCCTCCATAGGTGAGACCTTGATGACTATATAATATATTTTCAACGCTATTGGCTGGTAAACAGGCAACTATTTTCTCTTTCTTAAAAATCAGCAATGAATGATCTTTAAATCTCTCTGAGTGATATTCCATAAAATCCCGATGGTGAAGGAATGTAGCATTTTTCGCGAAAGCGATAAAATCATTCCACGCAGCACGATCGGAGTGTTTATATGTTTTTATGGTGTAGATAGTCTATTGCTTTTTAAAGGTGATGTTTCCATCCGTATCAATTACTTCGTAAACGCCTTGCGGCGCATCTTCTTTTATGACAAGGTAACTTGCGTTATTCTCTGCGTTTTTAAGGTATTGATCTTCTTCACTAAGATATGAAAATAGAACTCTAAAAACGTTTACTGCACTTTTAAGGTGTTCTCGTCCATACTCTTTATTTTCTGGCCACTTTATAGCCAGATTTGCGCTAAAAACAGCATATAGCTTATCCCGTTCTTGTATTTTAGCATACACTTCGGAAGTTGAACCCATACCTACAAAGCCACCGTGGTCTGCCATTATAACTACAAGTGCCTCGGGATCTTTTTCCAAGATCAAATCAATATGCCTTGTTACTTTTTCTGTAGACTCCTTGAGACTCTCAAACCACAAGTTGCGTTCCCCTGCTATACCCTCAGATTTGAGTGGACTCCCGTGTATATGACCAGGAGCAAAAATTTCTATAAAGTAAAACTGTGGGTTCTTTAAATTATTCTCTAGCCGAGATCTTAGAGGCGCGTAGGTGTCTACTTTATCTCCAAGGCCAGTTCCTATATAACGTACGTCGTTAAGGTCTATATTGCTATAATCATACCCCATTTCTGGCCTATTGAGGAGTAGGTACGGGAGTTCAGTAATAAAATTAGTACCATACCCATTCTGTTTTAGAGTACGTAATACAGCGTTGTCACTGATTATAATATTTCTTGCATTATAGGTCTCTAAGCTCAACCCGCCATTATAAAAATGATGCTTCATTGAGAATGTTGCACTGTTAGAAGTGAGCGTAGACGCATAATTACTCCTAAAATCTGGGTAAAGTTTAAACTCATTACCCTCCAAGTATTTTTGAAAGCTGCTGTCTTTTGATTTGTAATGACCTCTGTATAATTCAGAAAAATTTACATATCCATCTGGTTGAATAAAGTAAATGTTTGGTTTTTTTACGAACGCAGTGTCTTCAATGGAGTCTGTAATTCCTTGCCAACTCGTATCGTTTGATATCGCCTCCATTACTCTAGGGTATAGCGCAAAAAGACCTACGATAACCATCAATCCTTGAAGAATCATTATTTTTTTAAACTGTTTCCAGAGAAAATAAGCGACGAGAACAGCCACCAGAATAAGTCCCACTGTAATTTTTTTCTTAAGTTCCCCGTAATACGCCAGATGCATAAAGAAGAGAAAGAAGAAGGTACCAAAAAAAGGAATAATAAGGTGGCTATACTGACGTAAAGGCGTTCTCTTGACTATTTGATAGGTCAAGACGATAAGGGCGATAGGAAGCGCTATATACGTGATCACAAAAAACCCTAAGTGCCCCCAAGTATTTACTAAGGTAAAATTATTACTCGCATAAAAGATTGCTGGATACAATCCTGCAAGTATTCCTGCGAGTATAGGATACTGCTTATGATTTTTTAAAAAGCTAGATGTGGACTCTTTTTGAGGAGGCATAACTTACAAGGTAGAAAAAAAATAAAGTATTCTTTCTGTTCCAGCAATTTGTTCTTTCTTCTCAAGTGTAAAGAATTTTAAATATCCTTTTTCAAATTGCGCTTCGTTATAGAAATCAAAATGGTTTATAAACTCGCGTTTACGTACAAGCAATGAGGTCACCCACGAATCATTACGTCTAGGAAATTCAATTATAAGATTTTTTGAAAATGAAGCAAAAAAGGAAGCCGACTTCTCAAAAGGGACGTTACCGGACAAGGTAATATGGTGAATCAATGCTAAAGCCATTGTGACATCTGGCGAGTAATCTTTGAGTCTACTCAATAACGACTGGCGCTCCGTATTGTTAAAACCCACACCTGGAGCCGGTTGTAATACATCACATACAAAAGCAAGCATAGTAGTTTCCCCCGCTACTTGTGCCTTCTTAAAATTTTGCTCTACAGCATTTGCGTCAATGTCGGTGACGATGAGTTGTGCGTCACTTTCTAAGGCTCTGGCAAATGTACCGTCATTTCCTCCTATATCAATAATTCGCTTGGCTTGCAGGGGTTTTACCCAAGATTTTATGAGAAGCTTCTTTTCTTCAAAGGCGTTCGACTCATAATTGGTTTTATCATAATAGTCACTCCATTCTGATATTTCTGTACATTCTAAATTCTTTATATAGTTATAAAGGTTTTCTAAAATATTGTTTTGAGCTTTTAAGGTTAATTTTGCAACCTTGGTTTCAGCTTTATAGTCAGTGCTATGTTTACGCTCTAATGTTGCGAGCAAATGGATGTTGCTGGAAAGTGTGGGGCTTAGTCTCGTTTTAGAAGGTAACATAGACGAGATAAGCTTCAAGGGAATCCCATCTACGTGAGTTTGCATCATTTTAAAAATCTCTACTCCGTGGTATTTAGCGAGTACCAATGGGCCAAAAAAATGCATTATAAATTGCTTGTAGGCTCTCCAGGGAGAGTCACTCTCATAAAAATCGAATGATAGGGTGTCTATAAAAATGGGAGAACCTCGAAATAAAGTGACGTTGTAAGCAGAGGCATCTTTGAGAATAAACCCCTTTGATAAGGCATATTTTTGGATACGTAGTGTGAGTAAGGCGGCTTGCTTGTACTGCTCAAAACTCCACTCATACGGGTTTGTAATAAATGGGATTACGTCTGGGGTGATTACTAATTCTTCGGCGGTGCGGGAAGTTATTTTGTGGGGTATGAGTAAGCGCTTTCGCGAAAGCGTCTCAAAAAAACCACTTTCTGTAAGCCTTTCAAATTGATCAAAATAAATAGGAAGTACTCTTCTGCGTAAGACTTCGCCGTCATAAAACATATACCCTGACGGATCGCGAAAAGATGCTTGATGTGCGTTACTACTTCCGGTCATCCACCTCAGTATCTGTATCGTCTATGTCTATAGAATCGTAGTCATCATCTTCTTTGATTAAACCCAGAACACTCTTTATTTTATATAGGGCTGTTTTAGAAAATAAAACCACACCAGCGACGATGGCGACAAGTCCTTGCGCAATCATCGCTCCTAATCCTGGATCAAAATATAGAAAATTCATTTGCTCATCATTTATACCCTAACGGGTGATAGGCTAAAATAGTTTTTTTAAGCGAGAAAACTTAGGGTGTCGCAGTAAGAATTCGTGCTTCAAATATAATTACCCTTATGAGCTATGGTGGCATAGGTGTTTATAGTCATTGAAATCCATCTCATCAAAAATCTGGGTACGTATCCAACTGTAGGGCATCATAGGCTCTAGGCTCTAGGCTCTAGGCTCTAGGTAAAAATCACCTTTTCCAACGAAACCGCTACGCTTTAAAACGAAATGCGCACAGCACATAATTTAATTGCACTTATGGTCAAAAAAGAAGAGGCTGTCTAAAAAGGCGGCCTCTTTTTTTTGATTAGTTTTTGGTATTTCGTATCTTAATGTTATGAAAGCTAGCCCTGTATGGAAGACCAACAATCAGTCTCAGTTAAGTCTCCTTCCACCAAGTTATGATGATTTCGTTCCGGATAATCATCCCGTCCGCACTGTAAATACGATCATTGACCAGATAGATATAAGTGCTATCGAGCGCACCTATAAGGGAGGCGGCACCTCGAGTTATCACCCGCGGGATCTGATCAAGATATTGATCTATGCCTACCTGCGCAACCTTTACTCTTCCCGTAAGATCGAACAAGCTCTTGGTGAGAATGTTCATTTCATGTGGCTCAGTGGATGTATCCAACCAGATCACAACACGATAAGCAACTTCCGCTCTGGTAAGCTCAAAGGAAATTTCAAGAAGATATTCAATCAAGTCGTACTGCTTCTTGCCAGTGAGGGATACCTCAATATAAAAGACATTTATGTAGATGGCACTAAGATCGAGGCCAATGCAAACCGCTACACCTTTGTGTGGGGCAAGAGCATAAACAACTCACGCGGGCGTATCGAGAAACAGCTCAAAGAACTCTGGCGCTATGTAGAGACTGTTTATGCAGATGAAGCACAGCAGCCCAATGGGCCAGATAATTTTGATGCCGTAGACCCTGAAGAAGTATCTAAGACCATAGACAAGATCAACCAAGCATTAGAAGGTAGGACCATAGACAAGAAGGTGAAGCAAAAGCTCAACTATGCCAAGAACAACTGGCCAAAGAACGTTGCGAGATATAATAGGCAACAAGGGGAAATGGGCCATCGCAACTCAATGAGCAGGACCGATCCCGATGCCACCTTTATGCGTATGAAAGATGACCATATGCAGAACGGACAGCTCTCAAGCCCGGATATAACCTACAGGCATCCTCGAACAATCAGTTCATCGTCAATTATACCCTGGCACAAACTACTGCAGATACCACAACACTGATCGATCATCTAGAAGAACACCAAGAAAGCTTCGGGCAGCATCCGGAAATCGTTACGGCAGATGCAGGCTACGGTAGTGAGCAGAACTACGCGTATTTAGAGGATCAGGATATAGAAGCCTTTGTAAAGTATAATTACTTCCACAAAGAACAAAAGCAACACAAAAAACAACCCGATCCTTTTCATCCGGACGAGCTCCACTACAACATAGGACAGGACTGCTATTACTGTCCTATGGGACAGCAGATGCAAAACATAGGGGTCTTTGGACGGACTACCAAAAATGGACACCTACAGACCTATACCCGTTATCAAGCTAGTAACTGCGGGGGATGCCCGTTACGGGGATCCTGTTTTAAAGCAAAAGGGAACCGAATCATAGAACGCAACTACGATCTTATAAGGCTAAGGGCCAAAGCAAAAGAAAAGCTACTGAGCAAACGCGGGATTGCACATCGAAAGCAAAGATGCTGGGACGTAGAAGCAATCTTTGGAAACATTAAACACAATATGGGCTTTAAGCGATTCATGTTGAGAGGAATTGATAAAGTCAATACTGAAATAGGGCTTATAGCAATGGCTCATAACCTCAAAAAGGTCACATTAGCTACCTAA
Source organism: uncultured Alphaproteobacteria bacterium (assembly GCA_963803555.1). Classification (GTDB taxonomy): domain Bacteria; phylum Pseudomonadota; class Alphaproteobacteria; order Micavibrionales; family Micavibrionaceae. The sequence goes on from CAWDMZ010000002.1 coordinate 56,148, forward strand.
AAGCAGACCGCAAACTGTTAGCTGATGACTATTTACTCAATTACTCAATCTCTGAAATGAAAATCACAAATAAGCGTAAATAAAAAGGACTGCCTATATTGTTTATAGACAGCCTCTTCTTATTTTAGTCTGAAATCTCACATCTACTATCGGAGATTCCTTACGCTATCTTGTTGCGCTTACGATCAACCTCTTTCAGATATACTTTACGTAATCGTAAGTGGTTAGGCGTTACCTCCACATACTCATCTTTCTGAATATATTCTAACGCTTCTTCAAGAGAAAACTTAATTGCAGGAACAATCTTTGCTTTATCGTCTGCTCCAGAAGAACGAACGTTAGATTGCTTTTTAGCTTTTGTGATATTAATATTCATATCGTCTTGACGAGAGTTCTCACCAATAACCTGTCCTTCGTATATATCCTCACCCGGAGATACAAAGAATTTGCCACGATCCTGAAGTTTATCAATAGAGTAAGGGATTGCATTCCCATTTTCCATAGAAACTAAAGAACCACTTATACGCCCAGGAATATCTCCTTTAAATGGCTGATATTCTTTAAAACGGTGTGCCATAATTGCTTCACCAGCCGTAGCAGTAAGCAATTGATTACGGAGACCGATGATACCCCGTGATGGAATCATAAATTCAATAATCATACGCTCTCCCTTTGCTTCCATAGAAAGCATCTCTCCTTTACGCATCGTTACAAACTCAACTGCACGTCCAGATACGCTCTCCGGTAGGTCAATAGTAAGCTCTTCTATAGGCTCGCACTTTACACCATCTATTTCTTTGATGATTACTTGTGGCTGTCCTATCTGTAATTCATACCCTTCACGGCGCATTGTCTCGATAAGAACAGAAAGGTGCATTACACCACGACCGTATACTAGAAATTTATCTGCACTGTCAGTATCATTAACACGTAAGGCAAGGTTTTTCTCAAGCTCCTTTGTAAGACGATCTTTAATGTGACGTGAGGTTACAAACTTCCCGTCCTTCCCGAAGAAAGGTGAGTCATTAATAGAGAATAACATACTCATCGTAGGTTCATCTATATCAATAGTTTTTAATCCTTCTGGATTTTCAAAATCTGCAACAGTATCACCTATCTCAAAACCTTCAAGACCTACAATAGCACAGATATCACCTGCTTGCACGCTTTCTACTTTTAAACGACCAAGACCGTCAAAAGTGTGAAGTTCTTTTATTCTTGTTTTCTTAATGGATCCATCGCGCTTTACAAGAGATACTTGCATCCCTTCTTTAAGCTCCCCACGGTTTAAACGACCTATGGCAATACGACCTGTAAACGAAGAAAAATCAAGAGATGTAATTAACATCTGAGTGTTACCATCTTTTATTTTTGGAGCAGGAATGTGTTCCATCACCATCTCTAATAATGGCTCGATAGAATCTGTTTCGTTTTCCCAATCTTCAGACATCCAGTTATTTTTTGCACTACCGTAAACAGTAGGAAAATCTAGTTGCCATTCTTCTGCACCTAGTTCAAACATCAGGTCAAAAACCTTTTCGTGTACGATATCTGGAGTACAGTTTTCTTTATCTACTTTATTAATTACCACACAAGGCTTAAGACCAAGGTCAAGCGCTTTCTGCAATACAAAACGGGTTTGTGGCATAGGCCCCTCAAATGCATCTACAAGAAGACACACACCATCTGCCATATTCAATACACGCTCTACCTCTCCCCCAAAATCGGCGTGACCAGGAGTATCAATAATGTTTATTTTAGTACCCTTGTACATTACAGACACATTCTTAGAAGTAATCGTAATCCCGCGCTCACGCTCAAGGTCGTTGTTATCTAAAATGAGCTCACCCTTAGATTCATTTTCTCTAAAAAGCTCACAGTGATACATAATTTTGTCTACCAAGGTTGTTTTGCCGTGGTCTACGTGGGCGATAATCGCGATATTCCTTATGTCCATAATAGGTAGTATTAATGCCGTGTTTTTGGCGGTGCAAAAGTACTCTTTTTTAATTAAAAAATAAGTATCTCAATTAGATATTAAAAAAGGTAACGTTTTAGTAATATTCAGAGGGCCCTAGTAGTTGAACGAGTCCTATCTATCTCATCTTTAAATTATTGAATTTTTTGGGCGTTCCCTTAACTCCCAAATACCCCTAAGTCCATTGTAATCATAAGGTATACTGGGAGTTCAGGTCAGGCTATACGCTCATACTCCTCGTCACTCCAGTGATCTCGTGCCTCAATCACCTCCTTTCCTGCGGGGTAACCGCTGCTATCCTTAACGCGGCCAGCCGTTATTAGGTTGCAGTCGCAATATACAGGTTGAAGTTATACGCTATGTTGAGAAATAATGTCTTATGCCGTATACATACTAAAGGCAACATAGGTAACCTAAACATCCTGATTACTATCAAAAGAAAATGCAACGTGTTCTAAAAAACAGAAAAGCCCTCCCTGCTAAGGAAAGGCTTTCTTACATCATCTAAAACATAGAGCTTGTTTTCAAAACTCTATACTCTATATTCTCTATTCTCTACTCTCTATTCTCTATTCTCTAACTGCACCAGCTAAAAAAAATTAATCACCGTCTGCAAATTAAGAGTCTATTTACTGTAATCTAAAATTTCTCTCTTCCAGAAAAATGAAAATTACCTTCAATCTCTGCGTTCTCGTCACTGTCAGATCCGTGTACTGCGTTTTCGCCTACAGATGTAGCATACAGTGCACGTATAGTTCCCTCTGCAGCGTCTGCTGGATTGGTAGCTCCAATAAGTGTACGGAAATCTGCCACTGCGTTTTCTTTTTCAAGAATAGCCGCTACGATAGGACCACGGGTCATAAATTCTACAAGCTCTCCAAAAAATGGACGCTCTGCGTGTACACCATAAAATTCTTCAGCATCTGCCTTTGTCATTTGAGTAAGCTTCATAGCCACTATGCGGAAACCGCTAGCCGTGATCTTCTCTAAAATTGCACCGATGTGTCCATTCTCAACACCATCAGGTTTAATCATTGTAAATGTTCTATTTGTTGCCATATGTAATAATACCCGCTCGCGAGCATCTAAGATTATGAGCTGTAAAAATCAACTCAATTAATAAAATCCATTTAAAATTTTCGCGAAAGCGTTATACCCTGCTCAAATCGGGTGCAAAAATACCCATTTTCTATATTATGGCAATGTTAAGTTTACATTCTACTCCATACTAAATATTTAAAAAGGCGTTAAATGAAAGTTGATAGAAATTGTATCTTCGTCGCTTATGAATTTGAATCAAGTTGCATCAGTAAAAGATTTATTGAAGTCTCCTCAGCGTATAGTGATCATACCGCACAAAAATCCCGATGGAGATGCTATGGGTAGTACCCTCGCCTTAAATGCTTATCTCAAAGCAAAAGGTCACCAGTCTGTAATAATAACTCCAAATGAATATCCTCATTTTCTAAAATGGCTTCCTGGTGACGACTCGGTTGTGGTGTATTCAAATCAGAAGGAGGCAGCTGAATCTCTCATTAAGAAAGCAAATCTTGTATGTACACTAGATTTTAACCACTTGTCTCGTACGGGTGATATGGAGGAAGTTCTTAAGGAAGTGGTTGCTCCATTTATAATGATTGATCATCACCAGCAACCAGATGACTATGCAACGGTTACGTATAGCGATACAACTATGAGTAGCACCTGTGAGATGGTCTATCATTTTATAGCCGCTCTAGATGATACGAGTTATATAACCGCAGCTATTGCAACCTGCATTTACACAGGTATAATGACAGATACGGGCTCTTTTAGGTTTGCGTCCACTACAGCGGTTACCCACGAGGTAATAGCAGCCCTGATTAAGAAAGGTGCAAATAATAGTGAGATTCATCAAAACATCTATGACACTAACAGCTACTCAAAACTACAATTAATGGGGGTAGCTCTCAAAAATCTTAAGATTATAGGCGAGTATCATACCGCATATATAACGTTAACCCAAAAAGAGCTTGACGATCATAATTTTCAAAAAGGTGACACAGAGGGACTAGTAAATTATGGCCTGTCGCTACAGGGCATTATTTTTGCAGTTATTTTTATTGAAAATAAATCTGAGAACATCATTAAAATGTCACTACGGTCCAAAGGAGATTTTTCTGTAAACGAGTTTGCAAGAGCCCACTATTCTGGCGGAGGTCACACGAACGCAGCTGGCGGGAAGAGTGATGACCCTATGCAAAAGACAGTCAGTGATTTTAAAAATCTTCTACCCTCTTATAAAGACCAATTGACATAAATGAAAAATTTACTTATCATTATATCTGCTATTGTAGTTGCTTCTTGCGCTGAACCTCTTGCTCGAAAACCAGTCTCCCAGAGTTCTGGCTCGTATATTAATGAATCCGTAGCACGCAATAAGGAAATGATCGCTGCCCAGGAAAAATTCATCCAGAATATGATAGCTGCAGATTCGCTTAATAGCTATGAAGCGTCTGCCAATGGGTTTTGGTATACGTATGTAGTTAAGGATACCCTTAATGCACAGAATCCCGTAGTTGGAGATTTAGTGTTATTTTCGCACAACTTGGAAACCTTGGATGGACGGATCATAAAGAGTAAAGAAGAGATAGGGAATCAAGTAACACAGATAGATCAAAGCAATCAGGATCTCATCTCTGGGATAAGAGAAGGTCTCAAAATTATGAAGGAAGGGGAAACGATGACATTCCTTTTACCTAGTCATAAAGCCTTTGGCTATTATGGCTTAGAAAATAGCATAGGAAGTAACATACCTATTAAAACAACAGTTACATTATTAGAAATTAAAGATCAACCCAAAGACTAAACAATTATTAAACGATGAAAAAAGCAATGATTTTACTATTTGTCTCAATGTTTACATTACTGGCTTGTAATGATAAATATCCAGACCTAGAAGATGGCCTTTACGCAGAAATGATAACTAATAAAGGTACAATGGTGCTTAAACTCTACAATGAAGATGCTCCCGCGACGGTGGCAAACTTTGTAGCCCTTGCAGAAGGTACGCACCCTCTTGCAGATACCGCTTATGCTGGAAAGCCATACTACAACGGACTTACCTTTCACCGCATTATGAAAGATTTTATGATTCAAGGTGGTGATCCTACCGGCACAGGAAGTGGTGGCCCAGGGTACCAATTTCCAGATGAACTTACTCCAGACCGTCGTCACGATAAAAAGGGGATTCTTTCAATGGCTAACTCTGGGTATGGAACTAACGGAAGTCAGTTCTTTATTACCCATAAAGAAACACCTCACTTAGATGGTTATGACGCATCAGGAAATTTAAAGAATTGTGAGAATCCTAGAGTAAGCTGTCATACGGTATGGGGAGAAGTGGTAGTAGGTATGGACGTACTGGATTCTATCGCAACAACAGAAATGAAAGAGCCAAGATCTTCTGAACCTATGGAAAAAGTAATTATCGAGCAGGTTAATATCGTTAGAAAAGGAGACGCTTTTGAAGATTACGATGCAGCTAAAACCTTTACGACTGCATTAGCAGATTATGAAGAAAAGAAAGCAGCAGAAGAAGCAGAGAGAGCAAAAAAATATGAGTCTTACAAAATGGCTTTTGACGAAAAAAGAGAGAAAGCAGAAGAACTCGCTAGCGGTCTCAAAATATATTTTGATCAGAAAGGAGAAGGAGTAAAACCTAATTTAGGGCAAACAGTAAAAGTAGATTATGCAGGATATTTTGCCAGTACAGGAGAACTGTTTGATACAAGTATGGAAGCTGCCGCAGAGGAGCAAGAGAAAATAGACGAGCGTCGCAAGGCAGCTGGAGCTTACAAACCAATGGAAGCCAAGTATAGTCCTGATGCATCACTTATTGCAGGATTTAAAGAAGGTTTGCAGCAAATGTCTGTAGGAGATAAGGCAACTTTATTTATTCCTTACCACCTAGCTTATGGAGATCAAGGGTACCCGGGAGCTATACCTCCTAAAGCAGATTTGATTTTTGTATTAAAACTACTAGAGGTTGTAAAATAAGAAGGTTGTCTATTACCTTCTTAGGCAAACTCAACGTTAGTTAATAAAAAATGCCGATTCGTAAAGAATCGGCATTTTGAGTTTAAAGCGCTGTATCTAAGATTTCAGCGGAATATCTTTTAGTATTTGAATTACAAAATCCCAATATTTCTTTGCAGAAGATATACTTGCTCTCTCGTCTGGACTATGGGCTCCTTTTATTGTCGGCCCAAAGGAAATCATATCCATATCTGGATAATTCTTACCTAGTATACCACATTCTAATCCCGCGTGACAAGCAGCAACGTGAGCAGGTTCTCCATTTATTTCCTTATACTTTTTCTCTAGAACTTTTAAAATAGGACTCTCCATATTAGGTGCCCACCCAGGATAATCTCCACTTAACGCTACGTCTAATCCTGCGAGTTCAAATCCTGCTGTGAGTGAATTGGCAAGGTTTACTTTTCCACTCTCTATAGAGGAGCGTGTAAGACATCCTATCTTGATCATTCCATCTTTTACTAAAACCCTCGCCACATTATTTGAAGTTTCTACAAGATCTTCTATATCCGGGCTCATACGGTAAACGCCATTATGGGCTACATAAATGGATTTAATAAGAGCATCTTGCACGTCTTCGGGAAGCACTTTAGAAGGGGTATCCACCTCGCTTATTATAATCTCTAGATGTTCTTCTACTGTGGCGTACTCTTTTAAAATGATCTCTGCAAACTCCTCAATATCAAATTCAAGAGCCTTAGCGTGTGAATTATCTACAGTAACAATGGCATTGCTCTCTCTAGGTATGGCGTTGCGGAGACTGCCGCCATCTATTTCGGCTACTCTTATTCCAAAATTTGTTGATGCACGGTGCAAGATCCTATTCATAATTTTATTAGCATTTCCTAATCCTTTATGAATATCCATTCCAGAGTGACCTCCCTTAAGTCCTTTAACTTTGATTTTATAACCTTTAAAGTCACCACTCAGACCCTGCTCCTTATATGAACTTGTTGCCGTAAGATCAATTCCTCCAGCGCAACCTACTCCTATTTCGTCATCCTCCTCGGTATCGAGGTTAAGAAGTATATCCCCTGTAAGGATTCCTCCTTTGAGTCCCATCGCACCTGTCATTCCTGTTTCTTCGTCTATAGTAAAAAGGGCTTCTATGGCTGGATGTTCTATATCCTTACTCTCTAGTATTGCCATTATGGTAGCTACACCTAGACCGTTATCAGCTCCCAGTGTAGTTCCCTTTGCCCGTACCCAATCTCCATCTATGTACATCTCGATACCTTGAGTGTCAAAATCAAACTCCGTATCATTATTTTTCTGGTGTACCATATCTAGATGGGATTGCATCACAATCTTCATCTTATTCTCGTGACCCCTAGTCGCGGGTTTCTTAATAATCACATTGCCCACTTCATCTTCTATGGTCTCCAGTCCAAGACTGGCTCCAAAGTCTTTCATAAAAGCAATCACACGCGCTTCCTTTTTTGAAGGACGAGGAACGGCATTGAGATCTGCAAATTTATTCCAGAGTGCTTTTGGCTCTAGATTTCTTATATCTTGATTAGTCATTTTATTGTTTTTTACAAAGATACTATGTGCAGGAGACAAGCTCTAATTACCCTCTTTAAAAACTAATGAGAGTAATACATAAAGAATGATGATGATTGGTGTTGCCAAATATTGTAAAAAGAGGATGAGCAGGACACTCGACAAAAGAAATACGTATCTCACTTTGTTATCCCCAAAGGAGTAGTTCTTAAACTTTAGCGCAAATAAGGGCAATTCGGCATTTAGCATAAAACAACTCAGCGCAGTAATAACCAAAAGAACCAATGGATTTTCTAATAAAATTTTTGCGAAAGCATAATCCTCATAGATAAGTATTAATGGCAAGCTGAGTATAAATAGCGTATTTGCTGGTGTAGGGAGCCCTATAAAGGAATTGGTTTGACGGTCATCCACATTAAATTTTGCAAGCCTATAAGCAGATGCCAGCGTAATCGAAAAACCAAAGTAGCCAAAATGAATATGCTGCTCTTCCAGTGCCGCACCCCAGGGAATCCCACTAGCGTCTTCTAATAATTGGTACATTACTACGCCGGGAACTACGCCACTCGTAACCATATCTGCAAGAGAATCTAACTGCAGGCCTACCTCGCTTTGAGCATTTAATAATCGAGCAAAAAAACCGTCAAAAAAGTCAAAAAATATTCCCAAAGCTACAAACAATGCCGCGTACTCTAGTCTATCATTAACGGCAAAAACTACAGCAACACAACCACTGAGCAAATTGCCCATTGTGATAGCGTTAGGTACATATTTAGATAAGGTCATAATTTGTGTTTAGGTAAAAATAGAAAAGAAAATCAATCTACGGTCCCACTAGGCAATAAGTCTAGTGATTAATTGTTTACAATGTGTAATAAAAGATTGATATTTGCTTATAAATCCTGCTTTTGAAAAAGAAATTTACCATACTTTTCTTCTTGATTTCTCTTACTCTTTTTGGGCAAGCAGTACGCAAATATTCTAATGAATTTCTCAATATCGGAGTAGATGCCGCAGCCTTAGGAATGAGTAATGCAGTTGTATCGGGAACCAGCGATGTAAATTCTGGATATTGGAACCCTGCAGGGTTGGTGAACTTAGAGGATAATCAGATCTCATTAATGCACGCCGCTTACTTTGCAAATATTGCAAACTATGACTACATCGCTTTTGCAAAACCGCTAGATGACCAGAGTGCTTTTGGGGTGTCTATTATTCGGTTTGGTGTAGACGATATTCTCAATACCACACAGCTCATAGATGATCAAGGCAATATAGATTATAACCGTATATCCCTATTTTCTACTGCAGACTATGCCGTAACACTATCGTACGCCCGCGAGCTACCCCTAGACGGTTTAAATGTGGGGGCAAATGCAAAAGTTGTGAGACGTATCATCGGTGACTTTGCCAGCAGTTGGGGGTTTGGTTTGGATGTGGGACTTCAGTTTAAAAAAGGGAACTGGGATTTTGGTCTGATGGCTAGAGATATCACGACTACAGTAAATGCTTGGAGTATCGATGAAGAACAGTTTGCAACCATAAGTGGAGCTGTAGAAGGTCAAAACCAAGAACTCCCAGAAAAAACAGAGATTACCATACCCAAACTACAGGTAGGTATGGGTCGCTCGTGGATTTTCCACTACGATTACTCCCTCAGGGCAGAAGTAGATCTCAACTTTCGCTTCGCACAGACTAATGATATCTTATCTTCTAGTTCAGTTAGTGCAACTCCTGCGGTAGGCGTTGAGTTTGGATATGCAGAACTTGTATATGTTCGTGCTGGTGTAGGTAATTTTCAAGAACTCACATCTTTGGATAATAGTACCACTATCGGCTTTCAGCCAAATATAGGGGTTGGCTTTAAATACAAGGGTATCCACGTAGATTATGCCCTAACAGATATAGGCGATCAGAGCGCTGCTATCTATTCTAACGTATTTTCTCTCAAGTTAGACTGGGAACTTTTTAGGTAATTTATTAACCCCCAGGGCGTCCCCTTCCTCCTTCTTTCGTGCCTCGATCAGTCGTTCAGGTCGGGCTATCCGTTCATACGCTTCGTCGTTGCAGTGGCATCGCCATCCCTCCCTAGGTCGGGCCGCTCCCACCACCTCCACTCCTGCAGGGTATCCACTGCGATCCCTCACGCAGAATTAGATGTGAGATATTAGAGGCTAGAAGCTAATACTAAATAAAGCTCCCTAATCACAATACCCCAAACAACCGATCCCTACAAAATAAACCTCTTCCCAAACCAGAGGAGCCATTCCCACCACAGTTTTATTTTTTGAATCCTGAATCCTGAATCCTCCCATCATCAAATCCACAAACCCTCTCATCCCCAAATCCCCAAACCAAAAAAAGACCTCCCCTGGTTCACCAAGGAAGGCCTTTCTATATACTCTCTAAAGATCGAAAAGTCTATTCTCTATTCTCTATTCTCCATACTCTATAGTCTATTCTCTATTCTCCATACTCTATACTCTATATTCTAGCCTCTATCCTCTATACTCTAAAACCCACACCCGATCATCTTTTCAGGGTAAAGTGCCCGTTGACGGTGCGCTGTGTCCCGGTCTCGTCGTTCTCGGTAAACTCCACACGGAACCAGTAGTCGCTCGATGGCATCGGCTGTCCGTTAAAGGTACCGTCCCATCCCGCACTGGTAGGGCTTATCTGCTTGAGCAGCTTTCCGTACCTGTCAAAGATAAAGATCTTCGCGTTCAGGTTGGGCGCCGTCCCCAGCCCTATGATGTTCCACGTATCGTGGAAACCGTCACTGTTCGGGGTAAAGAACCTCGGGTAGTCTATGATCCCTATCTCCACCTCAGAGACAGAACACTCCCCACTGGCGAGCCTTCCGAATATGGTGTGGGTCCCCGGGGCCACACCGGTAAAGGTGAACCCTTGCTCAAAGGCCAAGAACGGTCCGTCATCCAGCGCAAACTCATAGGGCCCGTCACCAAAACCTGTCACATTGATCACCGCCACCGTGTAGAGCCCACTGCTGTTAAAGGAGCCCTCCACCACCACGGCCTCAAAGACCGGGGCGCTCTGTGCCACGTACACCGCCTCCGCCACGTAGTCGCACTGCGTGCCATCGGGATAGGTGGCCGTCACGGTCACCTGGTAGGTACCCGCACCGCTTACCGTCACCTGTGGGTCGAGGGAGATCAGTGCCCCGTCCAGGGTCCACGCATAGCTGTAGGTCGCCCCCGGTTGTGGCGTTTCCACCGTACCGTCCAGTATGAACGGGTCCAGGGCCACGCCCGTATCCCGGTCCACACAGATATCCCCGCCCTGATCACCCAGGTCGGTATAAGGGAGCGGCCGTACGATCAGGTCGAACTCCACCACCTGGGTGCTCTCACACCCGCTGGCCGTGTTGACCGCCCTCGCGTAGATGGTCTGTGGGTTGCCCATATTCACAAAGGCCGTGGGCGCACCTATGGCGTTCTCCATCGCCTGTGCATCCGCAAGGCTGGTGTAGTAGACCACAGAGGTACCCGTGTTGCCACCGGTGATCACCGCGTTCTGCTGGGTCAGGTCAAAGGTCGCCACATCCTGGTCCGGTACCTGGTTCACACCGAGGTCGTCCGCACACTGTACGATAGCATCTGCCGGGAACACCCCGGGCCTGGTCTCCACCGTGACCACCACGCTGGAGAAGCTCACGCAGCCCGTCGCAATATTTTCAATGCGGATAAAGAGCTCCTCCCCATCTGCCACCGTGTAGGGACTGGTAAGGGCCGCCGCATTGTTCTGTGCCTGCACCGCCTGCTGGTGGTAGGTAATGTCAAAATCTGCCGTCGCCTGTGGCGCTGCCAGCAGCCCCATCATATCGGCAAGGGTGGTCAGCTCCAGCGATCCCATCGTATCGTCCCCGTCAAACTCCTCACAGAAGGTGTAGGTATTGTCAAAGGTGCTGCTCACGATGGGCAGCGGGCTCACGATCACCTCAAAGGGCACCACCACAAAACAGGGGTTGCCCGGCAGGTCACTGTCCACGCGGGCGTAGAGCGTCTGGTTGCCCGCCACGGTATTGGTAAAATCCCAGCCCGTCGCCGCACTGGCCACGATGGTCATAGGGTCTATGGGGTCCGCTTCCGCGAAAATGGCATCGTCAAAGATAGTGACCGTCACCATCTCACCGCCCGCGATCTCCAGGGCGACCGCCTCGAGGTCAAAGTCCGTAAGGCCGTTGGTAGCATCCCCATCGGTATCATCATCGCACTCCTCAGGGGGTACAGGGTCTGTATTAGGGGTCGGTAACGGCAGCACGCGTATGTCAAAGCTCGTCACATCGGTACATCCCGCCACAGAGCTCACCACTGCCTGTATGGTCTGTGGGTTGCCCGTATTCCCATAGGCCGTAGGATCTGCAATGGGGGTGCCGCTGGCCAGGTCTGCAAGGCCCGCATAATAGGTCACCGTGAGCAGTGGGTCCATCCCCGTGATAGTGTCATTGTTCACCGTAAGGTCAAAGACCGTCTGTGGGGGCGCCGCCGCATCGTCATCACAGATGGCGATGTCAAGGGCCGCTCCCGTGGGGTTGGCCACCGGTGGATCTTCTACCACGATATCAAAGGAACCTACCGCGTAGCAGGTATTGCCACTGCCGTCACTGGTGGTGAGGCGCACCCAGATGGTCTCCGGGGAAGTGGCGGTGGTACCTGTATAACTGGCCGCGTTGAGTATCGGCGCGCTGCCCGCCCCTGCATCTGCCCCACTGTTGTGGTAGGTGATGGTAAACTGGGCAGGGTCCTGCGCCCCATAGATGGCAGCCTCGTTCTGGGTAAGGTCAAAGAGCTCATCGCCATCACCGTCATCATCGCACTCGGTCAGGGTATCCAGCGATGCAGGGAGTACGGGTATGGGGAAGACCACTAGTGCAAACTCGTATATTTTCGCGCAAGCGGTCGCCGTGGCAGGGTCCGTATCGCGTGCCAGCACGTACAGGGAGGTCATCCCCGTGATGTTGTTGTAGGGCACGGTGATATCGATCTGGCCCGTGGCGGTGCCCGCCGTGGCATTGTCCAGGGTCTCATAAAAGAGCAGCTCCACGTCCATAAGGCCAGCGCCCAGTGTGGCCGCATACCCCTGGAGGTCGAACCCGCCAAAACCGTCATTGTCCTCATCACAGGCCACCGCATCTGCCAGCGGCGCTGCCAGCTGTGGCAACGGGTTCACCTGCAGGTCCACCGTGGTCTGTGCCGCGCACATCCCGGCCCCGCTGCTGGTCACCAGTATAAAAAGGGTCTGCGGGTCCGTCCCGTCATTGATGTAGGCACCCGGGGCCGCAATGGCGTTTGCCGTCCCAGCGTCCAGGTCTGCCTGGCTCTCGTAATAGGTCACACTCAAGGTCGTATCGCCACCGGTGATCCCGGCGTCAAGGCCGGTCAGGTCAAAGGTGGTCACCCCGTCATCATCCGTACCCACGCCGGCGCCGGCGCTGTCACAGGCCTCCAGCACCCCCGGGGGTGTGATCATAGGGATGGGCGTTACATTGAGGTCAAAACTGCCGATGGAACGGCAGCCCGTCGTATTGTCCTCCAGGCGCACCCAGAGGGTCGTGGTGGGTGCCACCGCAAGGTAGTTCACCGGGTCGCCCACGGGCATATCCATCGCAGTGCCCGTCACCGCTCCGGCGCTGGCAAGGGTCTCGTGGTAGGTAAGGGTATAGTCTGTGGTGGGCTGTGCGCCATAGATGACCGCATCGTTCTGGGTAAGGTCAAAGAGCTCCTGGCCGTTGCCATCGCTGTCACACCCGGTGAGGTCCGGGATATCCGTGGGGAGCACCGGGGCAGGGTTCACGGTGAGCTCCAGCTCCACGATCCGGTAACAGGCGGTCGCCGTGGCGGGGTCACTGTCGGTGGCACGTACCCAGATGGTCCTGGACACCGTCTCATAATTTGCAGGGTCTGCGATCTGTGGCGTGCCGATCTCCGCCGCCGCAAGGGTCTGGTGGAAGGTAAGGGACACAAAGGCCTCCCCGTTGACGATATCGGTGGTCACCTGGCCCGTGAGGTCAAAGACCGCATCACCGTCACCGTCATCGTCACAGGCCTCTACCGCAGGGATGGTGGTGGGCGATGGCAACGGGTTGACCACAAGGGTCAGGGTGATGGTCGCGGGACAGCCCGTCACCATATTCTCCACCCGTGCCCAGATGGTCTCACTGGCCATTACCGTGTTCTGGTACATATCGACCAGCTCGGGCGTGCCCGCGATGGCCTCTGCCTGGGTGGCGTGGTAGCTCACCGTGAGGTCGTTGTTGCCACCGGTGATCTCATCGTCACGGCTGCGCAGGTCAAAGACCGAGAACTCATCGGTATCACTGCCACTGGCGAGGTCATCGCACAGCTCGTATTCGGCAGGCTGTACAGGGACAGGGAGTGGGTTTACGATCAGGTCGAGGCTCACGTCCTCGCTACAGGAGGTCGTGGGGCTCTGGGCGATATCGGTCACTACCGCCACCACGGCCTCTATCGTGTCCGAAGGGTCGTTGGTAGAGGCGCTCACATAGGCCGTGGGGTCAGGGATCACGGGCGTGCCCGCATCGGCGCTCGCCTGGTCCTGGTACCATACCACCTGGTAGACCGCTGGGTCCAGACCGCCCAGGATCTGCACCTCCTGGCTGGTCAGGTCAAAGGTCTGTAACCCATCCGTATCGTCATCACAGAGCGCGTAGGGCGCAGGCATCTCGTTGGGCATGGGCGTGTCCAGCACCACCAGCTCTAGGGGGACCACGCCAAAGCAGCCCTGGGCACTGGAGACCCTCGCAAAGATGGTCTGGTTGAAAGGATCGTTGTTGATGTACATCATCGCATCCAGCTCCAGTCCCGCAGGGGCGTTCTGGGCATCGGACATCGTGAGGTAATAGGTGACGGTGAGCCCGGGATCGCCCCCGGTGATCTCTGCATCCTTGTCCGAGAGCACGAAGGCGTCAAAGATCCCGTCGTTATCCGGGTCGCACTGCTCAAAAGGGGTGGGCGCCACCGGGGTGGGCACCGCAAAGATCTCGATGCGCAGCGGCACGGTAGAGGAACAGCCCGTCGTATTGTTCCCGACACGGGCGTACACCACCTGTGGGTTGACCGTATTGGTGAACATTGTCTTGTCGGGGATGCTGCCATCGGCCGTATCGGCACCGTTCTGGTCCAGGTGGTAGCTCACCGTGAGGTTCGCATCAAAACCGCCCGTGATCTCCGTGTCCTTACTGCTCAGGTCCACAAGGGTAGAACCGTCGTCCGTGCCGTCCGTATCACAGGCCTCCAGGTCGGAAGGGGCCACAAGGACAGGGTCCTGGTTAACGATCACCTGGAAGTTCATGGCCGTGTCAAAGGTCGTACAGCCAGAGCCCGAGGTGTCCTCAAGGCTATAGTAGATGGTCTGCGGGTTCACCGCATTGGTAAAGGCAGTGGGGGCTGCTATGGCCACCGGTGGGGTTGCCGTATAGTTGGCAATGCCGCTGTAGTAGGTCACCGCATAGTCGGGGTTGCCCCCCGTGGCCGCAGCATCGTTCTGGGTAAGGTCAAAGCTGGCACTGTTTGCGATAGGGCTGCACTCCTCCAGGTCAGGGACGCCAGGGGTGATAATGGGGTTTGCTAAAACATTAAGAAATACGTGAATTCCTAAACCAACACAATCGTTATTTGCATCGTTATCCACACGTACCCAAACTTCTTGAAGTCCCGTTGCATCTGTATAGGTAAGATTGTTATCGTAAGCGGAAAGGTTACCGATAGGATTTAATTCTGCCTCAGCTTCTTGTTGCGTCTCGTAAAATGTAACCGTTACATTTTGCATTGGAAAAATAGCTTCAAACTGGGCTGGTGCCGCCGAAAGATCAAAAGTGGCGATACCATCATTATTAGTATCACACTCTGTTGCATTAAACATTTCTCCAGCTGGTATCTGAGAAACTGTAGCACTAAGAGTTACCTGGGCTGTACGTGTACACCCATCTGCATTGGTCACAATTACGGTCACAACCTCGTCTGGGAACTGATTTACATAGTTAGATGGATCAGCAATCGCAGTCCCTCCTGCATCAAAATAGGTAAACATCTCGTTTACGGAGTTTGCAGAAATTTCTGATTGCACTTGAGTTATATTAAAAAGTGCAAGCCCGTCTGTATCAATGTCACATTGCTCTAACACGACATTATCGTTTAAGAAAACAGGAAGTGCATTCACCACAAGGTCTATTACTACTGTAGATGCACAGTCTGCAAAAGCTGAGTTTTCTACTCTAGCGTACACCTGATCTGCATTAGGATTTGTATTTACAAAAGTATCTGGGATAGAGCTTGCTCCTGAGGCAGCATCGCCCGGAGTTGCGTGGTATGTTAAGATAAATTGCGTAGGGTCTTGACCATTTAAGATAGTTGCGTCCAAGGTTCCTAAATCAAAGGTTGCGATACCGTCTGAGTCACTACCTCCTGTTGCATCATCACAGACCTCATAGGGTGGTGGCGTTACAGCGTCTGGAAGCGTCGTAACTTCAATATTGAACATTCCCGTCTCAAAACAGTCTGCAAGTCCACTGTTTTCTATTCTATAAAATATCTCATCTGATGGACTATTGTAAGCTCCTGTGCCTGTTATAAAACCGGTGCCTGCATCTGCCTGCGCTTGTGAAGTATAATAGGTTACCGTAAAATCTGCTGCTGGAGAACCATTAAGGATCGTTGCTGTTAAACTCGCAAGATCAAAAGTTGCTATATTATTATTATCGGGACCATCGCACTCAAATTGAGTTACTGGGGTTGCTGGGGTAGGATTCTCAAAGAATGTCACCACTACTTCATCTGTTCCCGTGTCTCCCGAAAAATCTGTAATTGTGAGTTGGTAGGTACCTGAAGTTGTTACATCTAAGGTAGGATTACCATCATTTGCATCCAGATCCATAAATCCTGCACCTGTATCTACTGCCCAATCATAGTCTGCAGCATCCGGAGAAGTACCATCAAGGGTAACTGTTGATCCTTCACAAACGTCCTGATCTGGACCTAATGTTGCATTCACGATAGCGCAATCGGTAGCACCAGCATTTCCAGCGGTTGCATTAGTTTGTGTTACAAAAATCTCCCCTTGATCCTGATTAAAGTTGGTGATTACCATTACGTAAATATCACCAACCTGTGCATTACCTATTGTGAAATTCTCGACCGCAGCAGCCGAATAACTACAATACGTAGGAGAACCGAGACCTCCACATACATTAGTATCAGCAAATGGTCCCCATACTGCAAAGTCTACATCTAATCCTGTTCCATTTGGCACCCCCTCATCACTAATTGATGTATTCTGAACTATTTCAAAACTTAAATCTCCTGGTTCATCAATTTGTAAGAAATACCAAGTAGGAAAAGGTTCGCTACCTAAACAACCGTAGTCAATTCCAGACTCGCCAGTATTTGTACATTCGGGATTGGGACTACCTGAATAACAATTATCAAATGGCTGATTAAGCTCTGCTGTACAAAAAGGAACAGCATCCGCACAGGTAGGACCACCCGGAGAACCTTGAGCTAAAACATCTACTGAAAAAAAGCTTAATACACTAAGAAATATAGAAAATTGTAGGATTTTCATCATAAATGGATTTAAGGATGCAAAGTAGGATTTTTTTGATAAAATCTTGTTAAAACTAAGCGGTTTTGTTGTAGTAACGCTTCAATTTAAAAGTTGGTATATAAGAAGATAATTGTAATGAAATAGATTGATTTGAATATTTTCTATTTTCACGAAAGTGATCTACACAATTTTATACACTCCATTGCAGGCTTTACATCGTGCACGCGCAGTATGGATGAGCCCTTTTGTAGAGCGACCATATGAAGCGCGGTCGTACCATTGAGAGCCTCGCTCGGTTTGGTTCCTAGCGTTTTATAAATCATAGATTTACGGGATATGCCGGTCAAAACAGGAAGTTCCAAATTTTGGAAAAAATCACTTTTTCCCAATAGTTCTAATGACTGCCCGGGAGTTTTGGCAAAGCCATATCCTGGGTCTACTATAAGATCTTTGATTTTATACTTTCTCGCCTCATTAATGCGCTCTGAAAAATACATTGCCACCTCTTTAGTAATATCACCATATTCTGTCGCGTTCTGCATTGTCTGAGGGGTACCCTGCATATGCATCATTATATACGGTACGCCAAGTATACCGACGGTTTTCATCATCTCTGAATCTAACATACCCGCGCTAATATCATTTACGATAGAAGCTCCTGCCTCAATGGCTTTTTTTGCTACGCTTGCGCGAAAGGTATCTACCGAGATTATCATTTGAGGAAAGGTTCTTACCAGCTCTGCTAGAACAGGGATTAACCTTGCTTCTTCTGCTGCTGCCGAAATATCCTGAGCCCCAGGTCTCGAGCTATAGGCTCCCACATCAATAAAAGTAGCTCCCTCCTCAAGCATACGGGCGGTTTGAGCTATTGCCGCCTCTAGATCCTGATAGCTCCCACCATCGTAAAATGAATCTGGGGTAAGGTTGAGGACACCCATCACCTTAGGTTCCGAAAGATCGATAAGCGTGCCTTGTACATTGATATTCATAGTTCAAAAATAAACAATCTCTTGAGAGGTTGGAGGCTGGAGGTTGGAGACAGGAGACAGGAGACAGGAGACAAGAAAAAAGAGACAGGAGACAGGAGACAGGAGACAAGAGACAGGAGATAGGAGACTGGAGACAGGAGACAGGAGACAAGAGACAGGAGACAAGAGACAAGAGACGGGAGACAAGAGACAAGAGACTGGAGACGGGAGACAGGAGACAGGAGATAAGAGGTTAGAAGTTGCTGATTTGAAGTTGGAGGTTGGAGGTTGGAGGTTGGAGACAGGAGACAGGAGACAAGAGACAGGAGACAAGAGACAAGAGACAAGAGACAAGAGACAAGAGGTTAGAAGTTGCTGATTTGAAGTTGGAGGTTGGAGGTTGGAGGTTGGAGGTTGGAGGTTGGAGGTTGGAGGCTGGAGGCTGGAAGTAATTTAATATTAGAAGGTTTTAGAATGCCCTAAAATTTTCGCGATACGCTAAAAGCGTATTATAAAAAACGGCAAAAACACTCACCAGTATACGCAACCAAGTATGTCAGGGAAAAATCTAAATCTATTTATTCTTGTTCTTTGGAGTCTTTTTGGTTTATTTGTTGCTAAGGTCGTGAGACTAGACCGATTCTTAATGCACTGGTGATGATGAAAAGATGAGAATGGTAGTCTTTATAATAAGGACAGGACTATAAACCGTCTATAGCCAAATTCTAAGAAGTTAAAAAAATAATAGTATCGAACAAAAAGATAGTTACAGAACAATTACCAAGGCTTCTCCAGAAGTGCTCTTTAAGGATAGGAATAGCAAATTTTACGGTTTTGCCTTTCCTGTTCAGGATGAAGATGCAGTAAAAGAATATATAGATACCTTAAAAAAAGACCACTATCAAGCTAGACACTGGTGCTATGCTTGGGTGCTGGGAAAGGAGTATGAGCACTACCGGGCAAATGATGATGGAGAGCCGTCTAATAGTGCAGGCGCCCCTATACACGGACAGTTACAGTCCTATGATGTTACGAATGTACTCGTGGTGGTTGTAAGATATTTTGGCGGAACTAAACTCGGTGTAAGCGGACTTATAAATGCATACAGGACTACCGCACAGATGGCGCTGGATGCTTCCAGAATAGTGGAGAGAACCATCGATATCCCATTTACCATAACTTTTGAATATCCTATGCTCAATAAAGTTATGCGACTTTTAAATGATTATGAGGTAACTTCTGTGGAGCAGAGAATGGAATTAAATTGCACTTTTGACCTTAAAATAAGAAGAAAAGAAGCAGAAAAAGTGATTAGAGCCTTTGACGAAGTCTACGGAATTGAAGTCCTAAAGGACAGCTGATTAAAGTTTTTCTAAAATATACTCTGGACACCTCATAGGGCGGTTGGATTTCATATTGATAAATATCAATTCCGTACTCGCTATTGTCAACAATTCTTCGTCCTGATTGTAGATTTTATAGTCAAAATGAATACGTACCGTAGGAATATTCTTAAGGGTAGTTTCTATCCTTAAAACATCGTCAAATCTCGCCGATTTTTTAAAGGTTGTCTGAAGGTTATAAACCGGTAGCATAACACCTTGATCCTCCATACTTTTATAGGATATACCTAGGTTAGATAACCACTCAAGCCTAGCAATTTCAAGGTATTGCGCATAGTTCCCGTGATGGACAAATCCCATCTGATCTGTCTCTGCATATCTAACTTTAACAAAAGTATTATGTGTATTTACCAAGAGAAGGGATGATTTTTTTGTAGTTTTAAAATCAAGTTAATGATGCACAAAATTTAATAGAAAAACAACCCTATTCTATTTTTTTATTACTTTTTTTGTTCACATATTTGCTAAGCTTTAAAAGGGCGCTTCATAACATAAATTATGACCCCTTTTTTATTTTAAGTCTGAATACAACAAAACCAATAATTTAATTTAACTAATGACTGTAACTGCGCAATCTGTATGGGATAACTGTCTGTCCTTCATAAAGGATAACATCACTCCCCAGGCATACAAAACGTGGTTTGAACCCATTAAGGCTGTTAAGCTCACCGATAACGCTCTTAGTATACAAGTACCTAGTAAGTTTTTTTATGAATGGCTTGAAGAACATTATGTAAAACTTCTTAAAGTATCTCTCACTAAAGAATTAGGCGAAAAAGCAAAGCTCGTCTATGTGATTAAAATGGAGAATACGTATGGTAATAACCAACCATTTACAGAAAGGATACCTAGTGCCAATAGGTCTTCTATGAAGTCTCAAGATGTTGATGCCCCATTAAAAAACAAAAATCCTGAACTGCGCAATCCCTTTGTGATCCCAGGAATTAGAAATTTACAGATAGAGTCGCAGCTAAACCCTAATTACAATTTTGATAATTTCTTAGAAGGAGAGTCTAACCGCCTTGCGCGCTCTGCTGGTATGGCAGTGGCAAATAAGCCAGGAGGAACCTCTTTTAATCCCCTTCTCATTTTTGGAGGAGTAGGCCTAGGAAAAACACACTTAGCCCACGCTATTGGAGTTCAAATTAAAGACCAATATCCTGCAAAAACGGTTCTCTACATCTCTGCTGAAAAATTTACCCAGCAATATATAGAGTCTGTAAAAAAGAACAACCGTAACGATTTTATTCACTTTTATCAAGTAATAGATGTCCTTATCGTAGACGATATTCAGTTACTGAGTGGAAAGGCAGGAACCCAAGATGTATTTTTCCACATCTTTAATCACCTACACCAAAACGGAAAGCAGGTCATACTTACCAGTGATAAAGCTCCTGTAGATATGCAGGATATAGAGCAACGACTTCTATCCAGATTTAAATGGGGACTCTCTGCTGAGTTGCAACATCCTGGTTTTGAAACTAGAATCGCCATCATAAAGCATAAGCTATATCAAGACGGTGTGGAAATGCCTGAAGAGATTGTAGAATTTCTAGCCAATAATATTAAAACGAACATACGCGAACTAGAAGGTGCGATCATCTCACTCATAGCACATAGCTCTTTTAATAGGAAGGAGATAACTCTTGATCTAGCTAAAAAGATAGTAGATAACTATGTTAAGCATACTAAAAGAGAGGTTTCTATAGATTATATACAGAAAGTAGTTTCTGATTATTTCCAGATGGACGTAGAAACATTACAGTCTAAAACTAGGAAGCGTCATATCGTTCAAGCAAGGCAACTCGCTATGTTTTACGCAAAGAAACTTACTAAGGCTTCCCTTGCGAGTATAGGGTCGCAGATAGGACAACGAGATCACGCGACCGTATTGCACGCCTGTAAAACAGTAGATAATCTAGCTTCTACAGATAAACAGTTCCGCAAGTATGTGGAGGATCTTGGAAAAAAGTTGTCTTCTTAACATAAAATATAATTTTCTTTAGTATATCAAATTATAAAGCCTGATGCAATGCATCAGGCTTTACTGTTTCTTTACTAATTTACCAAGATGATGTGGTGATCGCTATAATGCTTCTAACTTTGCTGGGGGAGGTATTCCGCTTTCGCGAAAGCGCTATACTGAAGATCTAAAAACAACCTAATATTATATCAAAACCCTCTCTCCTACTCAACAATCTTAAGCTTAGCAAACCTTAAAAGCAATTTTTTGAGGCCTCCATTTTCAAAGTTTATTTCTGCTTTTTGATCTTGCCCTTTACCTTCTAGCCCTGCTACGATACCTTTCCCAAAACGGATATGCTCCACAATGGTCCCGGCCTGTAGTTCACCAGCGAGACTAGGCATAGGCTCAGAATTACCTGAAGGTCTGATCTTACGCAGTTTTTTTAATTGATCTTGCGTAGGAGTTCCTACTCTAGGAGGCGTGCCACTTATAGGTTTCTTAAGGCGTAGCTTACTCTTGTCTACATCTCCAAAAATATCTGAATCTACCAGCGGTTTGTATCGATAGCTTTGCATAGGAGTTTGATAATCGAGATATACATCATCGATCTCCTCTATAAATCTACTAGGCTCTGCATCTACTAGTTTTCCCCAGCGATAGCGAGATTCTGTATATGTGAGATACGCTTGTTTCTCAGCACGTGTGAGTGCCACATAGAATAAACGTCGCTCTTCTTCTAGTTCGCTCCTAGTATTCATACTCATGGCGCTTGGAAAAAGGTCTTCTTCCATACCTACTATATAAACAAATGGAAACTCAAGTCCTTTTGCAAGGTGAATGGTCATTAAGGCCACACGGTCCTCATCACCTTTGTCATTATCCATATCTGTCGCAAGTGCAACATCTTCAAGAAATTCTGCCAGTGATCCTGTGGTATCTGCAAGCTGTTTTTGTTCTTCTACAAAGTCTCGCATACCGTTGAGCAGTTCCTCAATATTTTCAATACGAGCGACGCCTTCTGGGGTTCCATCTTTTTTGAGTTCCTGGAGTAGGCCCGTTTTTTTGGCCACCGTTTCTGCAACTTCAAAGGCATTTCCACCATCGTTGAGAATCTGGAAGCTCTTGATCATCGTTACAAAATTGATGAGCTTCGTTTGTGTTCCCCTGTTTATATTCATTGAGCCCCCTAGCTGCTCAATTTTTTCAATCACTTCAAAAATGGATCTTCCGTAATGTTTTGCAGCAACCACCAGCTTATCGATGGTCGTACCACCTATCCCCCTTGCAGGATAATTAATAACACGTTTTAGCGCCTCCTCGTCCTGTGGATTTATAATTAACCGCAGGTAACCAAGGACATCTTTAATTTCCTTACGCTGGTAAAAAGAAAGGCCTCCATAGATGCGATAAGGAATATCACGTTTACGTAGCGCATCCTCCATCGCTCTAGACTGGGCGTTTGTCCTATAAAGAATTGCAAAATCCCCATTCATAAGCTGGTGATTCATCCTATTCTCAAAGATGCTGCTCGCGACATATCTACCTTCTTCCCCATCTGTGGGAGAACGGTGAACAATTATTTTACCGCCTTCCTCATTATCTGTCCAGACCGTTTTATCGAGACGTGTTTTATTTTTTTCAATAACACTGTTTGCGGCTTCTACAATATTTTTAGAAGATCTATAATTTTGTTCAAGACGGTACATCGCTACATTCTCATAATCTTTCTGGAAGTTGAGAATGTTGTTAATATTTGCTCCCCTAAAAGCATAAATACTCTGAGAGTCATCCCCCACAACGCATATGTTTTGGAACTTGTCTGAAAGTGCCTTTACAATAAGATACTGACTGTGATTTGTATCCTGATACTCGTCTACAAGAATGTATTGGAAACGGTTTTGATATTTATTTAAAACTTCAGGAAAGCGATTGAGTAATTCGTTTGTACGCAACAGAAGATCATCAAAGTCCATTGCTCCCGCTTTAAAACAGCGGTCTACATATTCCTTATAAATCTCCCCCATTCTAGGACGCTTAGCCATTGCGTCTGCCTCCATTAATTCTGAGTTGTTATAATAAGCTTTCACTGTTATCAGGCTGTTTTTATAGGAAGATATCCTATTCTGGATCTGCTTATACTTATAAATATCCTTATCGAGCCCCATCTCTTTAATAATGGCACTGATAAGTCTTTGAGAATCTTGCGTATCGTAGATTGTAAAATTGGAAGGGTATCCCAATTTATCTGCCTCAAAACGAAGGATTTTAGCAAAAATGGAGTGAAAAGTTCCCATCCACAGGTTTTTTGCTTCGCTCGAGCCCACGATACTTGCAATACGCTTTTTCATCTCGCGCGCTGCTTTGTTAGTAAAAGTGAGAGACAGTATATTAAAAGCATCTACGCCCTGTGCCATTAAATAAGCAATGCGCATCGTGAGCACTCTGGTTTTACCAGAACCCGCACCTGCGATCACGATAAGAGCACCCTTCTGATGCAGTGTGGGCGCGCGTTGCGCTTCATTTAAGCCCTCAATGTAAACTTCTAATTTTGAATCCATAACCAGCCTTAAAAATACGGCATTAAGGCTGGATTGAGAAATGTAGCACTAGGATATTCCTACGTTTTTTCAACACTTTTTTACTAATTATAATGTACTCCATTGTTTTTTGGGAAGCGATTTTAAGAATACATCTTTTGCGTATCGCGAAAATGCCACACCCTTGAGAGGTAGCGTTTCATTACACTACAGGCTTTGAGAATTTTAGGTTTATGGGTATCTTTCAAAGAAAATAAAATAATGATGAACCCTTATTTTTTGCTTCTCTCCATATTGATAACCGCCACTGTAAATTCCCAATCCTCTAAAAAGATTGAGGGAAAGATAGTACCGCAATTCGGTCAGACTTTTGCGGTTCCAACACCCGATTTTAAAACCGATACTACCTTAGTTTTTAAAGCCGTCTTTGACGTGGCTAAAGCTCCAGAAGATCCAAGTATCCGAAATCCTTATTTAGAAACGCTCGCTCGATTTTTAAACATGCATCAGAATGCGGGCGTACCCGCTAAAAATCTCAAAGTAAGGGCAGCGATACACGGAGGTGCTGCCTACGGCCTTCTTAAAAATGAATATTATAAAGAAAAATACGGTGTAGACAATCCCAACATCGAACTTCTAAAAGCGCTAGATGATGCGGGAGTTGACTTAATATTGTGTGGTCAAACTGCTGGCTCTAGGGATATAAGTACGGCACGAAGATTGGAGATTATAGATGTGGCCCTAAGCGCGATGACCATTCTTATACAAAGTCAAGAGGAGGGATATCATATGATTGCTTTTTAAGCGTTTGATTTTAGTTCGTTAAGATTAATTCTAAAGTTTAAAAGAAATAGTAAAAAACCGCAGTATCGCCCAATGGATGATACCTTCTTCATAATTATAAAATCATCAATGAAACTGAAACAATTTTTCCACACTTCTATTCTTACCTTTTTTGTTATCATCACGGCTTGTGCTCAAGAAGCTTCTGAGCAGGATATACTAAGGGGTTCCATAACTCCGCAGCGTGCTTGGTGGGACCTTGTTCATTATGATCTGAGTGTGGAAGTAATGCCGGCGTCTAAGTCTATTATTGGCACCAATGTTATGACCTATAGAGTACTGGAAGAGGGAACTACAGAATTACAAATAGACCTGCAGGCGCCTATGGAATTTACAACCGTTATGCAGGACGGCGTTTCACTAGACATCCGCTCTGTGGGAAGTGCTCATTTTATACAACTGGAACGTGCCCAACTCGCTGGTGAGGTGAAGACGTTAACATTAGGTTTTGAAGGAAAACCAGTTACTGCAGAGAATCCGCCTTGGGATGGGGGGTGGACTTGGCAAAAGGACGAAAACGGACAGCATTTTATTGCCACTTCTAATCAAAGTATCGGTTCCAGTGTATGGTGGCCCAACCGTGATCATCCAGCAGATGAAGTAGACAGTCTCGATATGCATATTACCGTTCCTAAGGATCTGGTAGATGTTTCTAATGGTCGTTTGGTAGGCATAGATTCTACAAAGACTACAAAAACCTATCACTGGAAAGTTGTAAACCCTATAAATAATTATGGTGTCAATATCAATGTGGGGGATTACGTAAATTTTCGCGAAAGCGTAGAAGGGGAAAATGGAAACTTAGATATGGATTACTGGGTACTCACCCAAGATCTCGAGAAGGCAAAAGAGCAGTTTAAACAAGCCCCGCTTATGATTGAAGCTTTTGAGCACTGGTTTGGCCCGTATCCCTTTTACGAAGATAGCTTTAAACTGGTACAGGCTCCCTATCTGGGGATGGAACACCAGAGTTCAGTAACGTACGGTAATAAGTTTGCAAATGGTTATTTAGGTCGTGATCTTTCTGGTACTGGCTGGGGATTGAAGTTTGATTTTATAATCATACACGAAGCAGGACACGAGTGGTTTGCAAATAACATTACTAACAAAGATGTTGCAGATATGTGGGTACACGAAGGGTTTACTGCCTACTCAGAAAATTTATATCTCGATTATCATTTTGGCAAAGACGCCTCTCGTGAGTATGTGATAGGAACACGAAAAGCGATCCAAAATGACAAACCCATTATAGGTACATACGGACAGAATAGCAGAGGGAGTGGAGATATATATTATAAAGGTTCCAACATTTTACATACCATAAGAACTATTGCAAATAATGACGAACTATGGAGGGAGACCCTTAGAGGTCTCAATAAAGAATTCTATCACCAGACAGTCACGAGTAGTCAGGTTGAAAACTATATTTCGCAAAAATTAGATAAAAATCTCGCTCCATTTTTTGACCAATATTTACGAACGAGTGACATTCCGGTTTTTGAATATAAAATTAAAAAAGGGACCCTGAGCTATCGTTTTAATAATGCCAATAATAATTTTACAATGCCTATGTATGTTGTTATTAATGGTTCAAAAAACTGGATTACACCCTCCATAAAGTGGCAAGAATTAGAAATTGGCAGAAAGACACAGGAAATAGAAGTGCCAGAAGATTTTTATATTGAGGTACGCAAGACTTAAAACTAATATGGTCAAAAATCGTATTTTGAATTTAGTAATATAGGATTTAAAGTATTAGTGTAAGTACTGTGCGCTGCTTTGACCACTTCGATTGATGGGGGCTTCTAAAGAATCTGGTATGGCTATACGCTCAGCGGAAGATCCTGAGATTAAAATAAAATATACCGAGACTTCTACCGTAGATGAGACCACGAGAAATACTTTCTTATTTACTAAAGCAACGGAGCCTCTGTACTACTCCAACTATATCACCCATATCGTAAAGGGTACTATAAAATCCACTGCGGTGCGCTTATTAGGAACTACCTTTGAAATATTGTGATTGGGTAAAAAGTTTGGTAATTAATATATTACATCAGTAAAGCTTATTTTATGAATCGTTACTTAGTACGCTCTTTTATAAATACATTTTTAGCGTATCGCGAAAATTTTATATTGACCATAGTATTATCGCTGTTAATTATAAGCTGTCAAACGGCTAAAGAGAGCGGCGCTACCTATAACGTGCTCATAAAGAATGTGACCATTATTACAGAAACTGGAGATATCCTAAAGAATCAAAATCTATACATATCAAACGATACAATAAGTGCTATCGAGCAAGGAAGTAGCGAAATACGTTTTGAAGCAAAAAAGGTAATAGATGGGGAGGGAAAGTTTCTTTTACCTGGATTATGGGATAACCATACACATTTTCGCGGAGGCGAGAACCTCATTGATCAAAATAAAGAATTTCTGAATCAATTTTTATCGTATGGTATTACAACTGTACGGGACGCTGGTGGGGATTTAACTCCCCAAGTAAGGGAGTGGCAGAGCGAGATAGAAATGGGAAACCTAGCGGGCCCTCAGATTTATACTTCTGGTCCGAAATTAGATGGACCTAATGCTAGATGGGAAGGATCCATACCAGTAGAAACTGCTCAAGAAGTACATCAAGCTTTAGATTCATTACAGTCTATCAATGTAGATTATGTTAAGATTTATGATAGCACTATATCCCGGGAGATGTATTTAGAAATCATAAGACAAGCAGAATCCAGGGGGATGATTACCTCAGGACATATGCCATTTACGGTCACGTTAGATGAAGCTATAGATGCTGGGCTAGATAATATTGAGCACTTATATTATGTTCTTAAAGGATGCTCTTCCAAAGAAAAGGAAATCACAGAAAAAGTAAGAAGTGGGGAGTTGGGCTTTTGGAACAGTATGTCTCAGCTTATTGAAACTTACGATGAGGAAACAGCACAAAAGACCTTTGCCAAACTAAAAAGTAATAATGTTTATGTTACCCCAACCCTTTATATAGGAGAAGTACTGAGCTATCTAGACGAGGTAGATCACTCTAAGGATGAATATTTGAGCTTACTACAATCTGCATTTATAGAAACGTATCAAGGTCGTATCAAAAGCGCCCTTGGGGCATCTGAAGACGCTAAGGAAACAAGGAAATCACTCCAAAAATTCTTTAATGAACTAGTACAGGTATTACAGGAAGCAGATGTAAAACTTCTAGCGGGCTCAGATAGTGGCGCGTATAATAGTTATGTATATCCAGGACGTTCTTTACACAGCGAACTCCATCAAATGGTAAAAGCAGGTCTTACACCCGCTGAAGCATTACATACATCTTATAGAGGGGCAGTCTTCTCAAAAAAATACAATAATGGCATCGCTACAGGAAAACCTGCAAATTTGATTTTGCTCAATAGCAATCCTTTAGATAATATCAAAAATACGCTGGATATTAATCTAGTCGTAAAAGACGGTATGGTCGTATATTCTAAGAATGATTAGAAAATATCAATAGTATAAGTCCAAACACTTATAACGCTTACTTATAAGTTAATATGCTTATAAACTATATTTATAAGTAAAAAGACTTATAAAATAATATTATAAGTGAATATGCTTATATTTGTTATTATTTATAGAACGATGGTACAAAAATTCGTAGTTATATCTGGTGACTTTATAGCTTATACCAGCTTAGATACGCAAGAAAAGCAGTTTTTAGAGGAACGATTACTAATGCTCTTTAACGAGCTAGAAAATAAGTATGATACTTTTAGCAGGCTTATAAAAGGAGATTATCTAGAATGCGTAGTTCCCAACCCCGCAGATGGCATGGCTGTGCTTTTAGCTATAAAAAGCTATATAAAATCTTTAGAAATAGAGGATCAAATCAAGAGCAATAGATCAAGGGTATTTCAGATCTATTCTATAAGGCTTGCTATGGGATACGGTACCTTAGACAGATATGACCGGGAAGAAAACGTCATAGATGGGGAGGCTATTTACAGAAGTGGTAGAGCTATAAGTGATGAAAGCACTCATAATAAAGAACGTATTGTCATAAAGAATACACTCTTTTTTAGTTCTGAGGATGAAGATCTTAATCAAAATATAGAAGCACTCTTGGCCCTCCTTGATCATTTGTTAGCACGTGCTACAGATAAACAGAATGAGGTTATCTATCATAAGATTATGGGCAAGAGTGAAAAGGAAATTGCAAAAATGCTTACTATAAGCCAGTCCTCCGTAAATCAACACTCTACCGCTGGAGGATGGAATGCCATAGAACGCACTATAACTTATTTTTATAAAACACTAAGTACTCCATCATAATGGGAATATATACACTTTTCGTACTACAGATTATTGCTCATTTACTGGCAGATTATGCATTTCAGTCTAAAAAGATGGCAAAATCTAAAGCCAAAAAAGGCTTTAAAAGTAACTTACTCAAATGGCATATTTTAACGGTATTCATAACCTCAGCCATTCTCGCGCTCGACTATAGGTTTTTGCCATTTGCAATCCTCAATGCTGGGATTCACTGGATTATTGACGGACTCAAACCACAGTTTGCTAAAAATAAACTGACCCGTAAGGGAGCATTTTTTATAGATCAAATCCTTCACATCATTACCTTCATTACACTCAGCACAGTGTTTTATAATTATCTAGGCTGGACTCCACTATTCAGTGACTATTTGAGCCCTCAAATACTCACCTTATTTGCTATATTTTTATTCTGTACTAAGCCAGCAAATATTGTAATAGGGGCTATTTTTAAAATATTTAAAATAAAAATACCTGCAGGCTCGGCAGAAGATTTACCCAACGCCGGCAGGCTTATAGGAATTACAGAGCGGTGGCTTGTCGTGACCTTTATTATTATAGGCCAGTTTAGCGCTGTAGGATTTTTAATTACCGCAAAGTCTATTTTACGTTTTAAAGAAGGAGACTACCAGAAAACAGAGTATGTATTAATTGGCACAATGTTAAGTTTTGCCCTCGCTATAGCCTCTGCCCTATTTTTTAATTTAGTATTTTCTAATATTTTATAACTATGAGCTTTCGTTTTTTACTTACGTCTTTATTTATTTTATCAGCTTTTTCAAAAGCATATTCCCAGAAAATAGCAGTGCCTGTTGATACTACGATAGTATCAAATCACTCTACCGTTATAAAAGGAAAAACCATTCCATATACAGCGACTGTGGGATTCCAACCTGTTTGGGATGATAGTGGCCTGCCTGTCGCATCCTTACTGTACACCTATTACAAAAGATCGGATATCAAGGATGATCAAGAAAGACCTTTGCTTATCTCCTTTAACGGAGGTCCGGGATCGGCTTCTGTATGGATGCATATTGCCTATACAGGACCCAGAATTCTCAAAATAGATGATGAAGGTTTTCCAGTACAACCCTACGGTATAAAAAGTAACCCCAATTCTATTCTCGACATAGCAGATATTGTTTTTGTAAATCCTGTAAATACTGGATATAGTCGTATGATTCCCGGTAAAGATGGAGAAATGCCAGATAAAGAAATGTTTTTTGGTGTAAATGCAGATATAAAATATCTAGCGGGATGGGTAAATACATTTGTTACACGAACTAACAGATGGCGATCGCCTAAGTTTCTTATTGGCGAGAGCTACGGCACAACAAGAGTTTCTGGTCTTGCTGCAGCCCTTCAAAACGAAAAGTGGATGTTTATAAATGGTGTGGTTCTGGTCTCCCCTACCGAGATAGGCTTCGAGTTTGAAGGCCCTGTAGAAGTTGCAAACAGGCTCCCCTACTTCACTGCTGCCGCTTGGTATCATAAAATGTTACCTCCTGCCCTTCAACAAAAAGACTTACCAGAAGTACTTGCAGAAAGTGAAGACTATGCTGTAAACCAACTTTTACCACTCTTAGTTAAATCTGGATATTTAGACCCAATTAAAAAACAAAAAGCCATAGAAAAAATGGCCTATTACTCGGGGCTATCTGAGACGACCATACGTCAAAATAATCTTGAAGTCCCTTTCAACTATTTCTGGAAAGATCTATTAAGAGAACGTGATGGCCTTACCATCGGTAGACTAGATTCCCGTTACAAAGGGCTGGACGTTAAAGAATCTGGTGATGGACCAGACTACAATAGCGAGCTAACCTCGTGGTTGCACTCCTTCACACCAGCCATCAACTATTATTACAATGAAGAACTTGGCTTTAAAACAGACCTTACTTATAATATGTTTGGCCCTGTGCGACCTTGGGATCGCACAAACAATAATGCTGGCGCGAGCCTTCGAGAGGCAATGGGAATTAATCCTAACCTACACGTAATGGTACAGAGTGGCTATTATGATGGCGCAACCACCTACTTTAATGCAAAGTATATTATGTGGCAACTCAATGCAAGTGGTAAACTTTCTGACCGATTGAGCTTTAAGGGATATCGCTCTGGGCATATGATGTATCTCCGCAATGAAGACTTAAAAAATGCTAATGATGATCTACGAGATTTTATTGAAAAAGCATCGGTAGGTATAGAGAACGGAGCAAAACATTAAAAGAACTTGGAATGTATAGCTTAAAGCGAAAATTTTAAACAAGCATATGACTGCAATAAAAAAAATAAAGCAATTAGGTTTTCAGTGGGAAACGCAAGATCCCTTTTTATTTTGCGCATATCACTTAGACACCTATCCAAAGGGAAATGAACGTATGGGACCCGCGGCATCACTCGCTGGTCGTGATTTAGGATCTGACTTTGCTCCGAATGACGAAGGATGGAGAATGTACCACGGTCAAAAGGTTCCCGGCTTTCCGGCTCATCCCCATCGAGGTTTTGAAACGGTCACTATAGTAGAGCAAGGCTTAGCAGATCATAGTGATAGTTTGGGGGCAGCTGGGCGATTTGGCAATGGCGATGTACAATGGATGACAGCGGGACGCGGGGTGCAACATAGTGAGATGTTCCCGCTTCTCGATCAAGATGGCGAAAACCCACTTTTGCTCTTTCAGCTATGGCTCAACCTCCCACGGAAAAACAAACTTGTAGCACCACATTTTAAAATGTTGTGGAATGAGGATATACCGACTCACTCATTTACAGATGTTACTGACAGAACTATTAGCATAAAAATAATTTCTGGAGACTATGGGGAAGTAAAGGGACCCCAAGCTGCGCCCGACTCTTGGGCCGCAGAAGATGAAAATAAAGTAGCCATCTGGCTCATAACACTTGAGAAAGGTGCACAATGGGAAATCCCAACAGAAGATAGTTCTGTTAACCGATCAGTATATTTTTATGATGGTGATGAGATTGAGGTAGAAGGATATCATATTCCTAAGGGACATAGTATTGATTTAATGGCAGATCAGAAACTCATCATAAACAATGGAAGCAAATCTTCTTCCTTTTTACTTTTACAAGGAAAACCCATAGGAGAACCTGTAGCCCAGCAAGGTCCCTTTGTAATGAATTCTAATCAAGAAATCAATGAAGCCATTCTTGAATTTAGACGTACCGAATTTGGCGGATGGCCTTGGCCTTCCTATGACCATACGCACCCCCGCGATCGCGGTAGGTTTGCCCTCCACGCAGATGGTAGGGAAGAGATTAAATAGTGTTCTCTACATTAAATGATTGGAAGTCTGTTTAAAATTTTCGCTTTAAGTTAAAAGAATTCAAATAAAAAACACCTCGCCATTTCTGACGAGGTGTTCTTTATTTAAAATTACTGTACTTCTAGTACATAGAACGTATTGCAGTAATGTCATTGCTACTGAATTCTCCATCTTCATTTGCAGAGAAACAAGCTTGCATTATAGAGTCAAAATCCCGTGTAGGAGTACCAGGCACTTGGATTGCTCCAACAGATCCTGCAGCCTCTCCACCACCACCACAACTCTGGCGATCATAATAATCTGAGTGACGGAAACCTATAGAGTGACCTATTTCGTGAGTGATCACGTGCTCATTTACGTTAGTGTTATATCCTTCAAGACCGTAAATCTGTACAAACTTATTAGGACGACCGTTGCTAGGGAAACCGGCTACACCTCCGTTAGATCCAGGGTTATTTACAGTATTGTCATAAACTACCATATCCTGAGTATCAAAGTTAGTTCCGAAAGTAAGACGGAAACGTAACGCAGAATTTGAGATACTGTTATAATTGTTTACAGCCCACTGTAAAGCAGTACGTGCTTTGTTAGATAGACCAAACTGATCATTACCAGTATACCCTATTACATCTACAGTTCTGTTTGATCCCGTAACAAGATTAAAAGTTCTGAACTGTCTGGTTTGACTTTCATTTACTTCCATCATTGCAAGTTCTTTTTCTGTAACTACAATGTCATCTCCTATGTAGATGCGCTCTTCTACAGTTCCGTCAGGAAAATGGAAATCTCCTTTAGTTACTTGTGCAATATCTATTTCTAGATCAAGCACCTTTCCTAAAATACCTTCATCAGTTACCGCCTCTCTTACTACAGCAAGATCTGCTGTTTCGATTACAGCTGCTTCTTCTGCTAGCTCTTCTTTCTCACAAGATGTGAATGTAACAGCCATAAGCGCAAGCGCCATTGTTCCAAATTTAAATTGATTTTTCATCTAATTATTTTGTTATTAGGTTAATGTATTTCGCTAAATTAACTAAAATTAACAGATAAAATGAAGTATTAATACCACTACAACGTTTTCGTTATTATTTTTGTCATAAATTCAATAAATCATCGCTTTTTTGTAAATAGTATAATAGCGTCTACGAACTCATCTCTTTCTTAAATACAACCTTCTGAAAAACAAATAATTAAGTTTATTTAACTCTAGCCCCACCATTAAAATTTATACGCTATCATCGTAGTAAAAGGGTCTTATTTTCAGATGTACGCATTGTTTTTTAGGAAAAATAAATTCTATTTTTATTGGATTATCATTAAAACATTGAATTTAACATAAATTTAATATTGAGTTAACCGAGATGAACTGAAATATCATTCACTAGGGAATTCAGGTTTATAGTCTTCAAAGTTTAAAGGATCAAAGTTCTTAAAGTGTCCATTGAGCTTTATAATTTCCTTAGTTCTGTTTATGGTCATTAAAGCCGGATACACAATATTAAGATGATCTATGAGATATTGATACCTCTTATTTTCTGATGTTATCTGAAGTAACTCATATTCCTGTTCTATAGATAAGCCTATTTTATGAGCCAGAGAAAAACTGTTCATATCCTCATCTTCTATAAATGGGGTTTCCATTTTAAGTGCTGCATAAAAAGCTCTCAATAACCTAATGAAAGATTCCTTAAGTGGAGGGTTTGATTCCTTCTTTTCATTGAGAAATAGCACTTGCCCACCAGCGTATAGCTTATCAAAAAGTGTGGCTTCAAAGTTCTTAAGCTGAAAAGCTCTTAATCCCTCACAAATCACATCACACGCTCCAGATTCATACCTTTTAGAAACTTCCAAGAGTCGCATTTCTGTACCGTATTGCAATTGATTGTTTATATATGTAGGAATTCCAAATGTGATATCATTATGCTCACAGTCCTCTATGAGCTGTTTATATCGATCTTCAAAGATATGCAGGGCGAGTCGCTCTTGTGGAAAAGCAACAAGCTCAAGCGGAAACATTGGTAATATAGCAGTTAGCATCGTTTTTTTTTATTAAAAATATTCAAAGAATAACGTTCTTGTATAGATTTTTTAATATTTAACCTAGTTGTTTAATTTTTTTACAAAAAGTCCATTAAATTGATTGTTCTCTATTAATTTAGTACGCTTAATTATAAGTAATTCTACTAATGAATAATAATGACCTTTTAAATGTAGTGAGGGACCACGGTAGCCCTGTATATGTATATGATGCTGAGAAAATCTCTTTTCAATATAAACGTCTTACTAATGCATTTAAACAGGTAGAGCAGCTTCGGCTTAATTATGCTGTAAAAGCGCTCAGCAATATTGCCGTTCTTCAACACTTAAAAAGTTTAGGTTCAGGTCTAGATACTGTTTCTATCCAAGAAGTAAAACTAGGCTTACTTGCAGGCTTTGACCCGCAAATGATCATCTTTACACCTAACGGAGTTTCCTTGGAAGAAATAGAAGAAGCAGCTCAAATGGGCGTTCAGATCAATATAGACAATCTTTCTATACTAGAGCAATTTGGCACTAAACATCCTACAGTTCCAGTATGTATCCGTGTCAATCCACACGTTATGGCTGGAGGAAATACCAATATCTCTGTAGGACATATAGACAGTAAGTTTGGTATAAGTATCCACCAGTTGCCTCTCGTGCTGCGCATTGTAGAGAATACGGGTATGAATATTAATGGTATTCATATGCATACAGGTAGCGACATTCTGGATATAGACGTGTTTATCTACGCCACAGAAATACTATTTGAAACTGCTCTTAAGTTTGCTAATCTAGAATTTATTGACTTCGGTAGTGGTTTTAAAGTCCCGTATAAGGAAGGGGACATAGAAACAAATATTGAAGAACTAGGAGAAAAACTAGGAGAACGGTTCAATAGTTTTGCAGATTCGTATGCTAAACCGCTCACACTCACCTTTGAACCTGGTAAATTCTTAGTAAGTGAGGCAGGAAAATTCTTAGTCAGCGTTAATGTTGTGAAACAGACCACCTCAACAGTTTTTGCACAGGTAGATAGTGGTTTCAACCATCTTATACGCCCTATGCTTTATGGAAGCCAGCACGAGATTCATAATATAAGTAACCCAGAAGGTCGCCAGCGATTCTACAGTGTGGTAGGCTATATCTGTGAGACAGATACTTTTGCAAACAACCGTCGTATCTCAGAGATATCGGAAGGTGATATTCTTGCATTTGATAACGCAGGGGCTTATTGCTTTACAATGGCCAGTAACTATAATAGCCGCTACCGCCCAGCAGAAGTATTATGGAAAGATGGCAAAGCACATCTCATACGCAAGCGTGAGAATTTTGAGGATTTAATTGCAAATCAAATTCCGCTAGAAGAGCTTGCAGAAGTAACTAACTAACTATCTTAAAGACCGACACCCATCGGTCTTTTTTATGACACATTATTTTTGACCTATGAAAAAATGTTTACTCATTCTTCCCTTCATCATCATCATATCCTGCCAGACACCTTTAGAAAAGGCTCTTAAATCTAAAGACGTCGCCATCAGTAGCGTTATGAAAAATATTGAAAACTATGAGGTGCAGATACTATATACTGAGATAGACAGCATAGACGATGGCACACTTACCTTTACAGATCATACGTTTCAAGTAGACGACAATGCGTACTTCTATCCTGCGAGCACTGTAAAATTTCCTATGGCAGTGATGGCCGCTTCTTATATGGATTCACAGAAGGATATAAATATAGACACTCCTTATAAAACCTCGAGAGACAGCCTTTTGCACACCGTTGCTGAAGATATCACCCAGATATTTACCGTAAGTGACAATGAAGCTTATAATAGATTATATGAACTTGTGGGAAGGGATTATGTGAATACACGCTTTCGCGAAAATGTGAATCAACCCATAAGAATCGCCCATAGATTATCCACCGAGAATACAGATGCAGCCGAGCGAACGTCTTTCAAATTTTACCCGGGATATGAAGCAGAGACCATTGTGATCCAACATAAAAAAGACAGCCCAATCAGCAACTTATCAATTACGGGAATGCAGAAGGGACAAGGATATATTGAAGATGGAATTAGCATTAATAAAGCCTTTGACTTTAGCGAAAAGAACTATTTCCCGCTCTTATCACAGCACTCTTTAATGAAGCATTTGTTGTTTCCAGAATATTTTGACCCTTCTAATTCCCTATCGCTCAAGCCTGCTACAAGAGAAAGGCTCATCGAATCAATGAAAACACTTCCCAGAGAAGCAAGATATGATGAATCAGAATTTTACGATAGTTATGTAAAATTCTTCATCTACGGAGATTCTAAAGACAGAATTCCTGAGACCTTACATAGCTATAACAAAGTGGGCTATGCTTATGGAACCTTAACAGAAACCGCATATATAAAAGATGTTGAACATAATATTCAGTTTATACTTTCGGCGACGATATTGGTCAATAAGAATGGTGTTTTTAATGATGATACCTATGAGTATACTGAAGTGGGAATTCCGTTTCTTGCTCAGCTAGGAAGAGAAATTTACCGCCTAGAAATGGAAAATAAGTAACATAAACATCACTTTATTTTTTGTTTCTTCGCGCTATTCCTAATTAATACTACCGTCTATGTCTGATTTGAGAGAACTAAATAAAAGAAGTATAGTTTGTGAGCTCTGTAATAACGAGTTTGACTTACAAGCCTATACTGTAGTGCCCAAAGATGAGCAGATACTCGCTTGTCAAACCTGTGTCACTCAAATAGAAAATCCACAAGAAACGGATCCTAATCACTGGCGCTGCCTTAATGACTCCATGTGGAGCGAGCACAAAGCTGTGCAGGTTATTGCTTGGAGAATGCTTACTAGGCTAAGAAAGGAGGGGTGGCCACAAGACCTTTTAGATATGATGTATCTAGAAGAAGAAGATCTAGAATGGGCAAAAGCAACTGGTGAAGGTGACACAGATGAACATAAACTAATCCACAGAGATTCTAACGGGAATATTTTAGAGGCAGGAGATAGCGTAGTATTAACAAAAGATCTCGATGTAAAGGGAGCAAATTTTACTGCAAAACGCGGTGCCTTTATGCGCAATATTACGCTAGTACACGATAATGAAGAACATATAGAAGGTAAAATAAATGGACAGCAGGTGGTTATCGTGACAAAGTGGACAAAGAAAAGTAATTAACAATACTTGCCGATTTTATAAATCGTTGAGATTAGCCAGCTTTTTTTTTGCCTGGTTAAATTCAGTAATCATATTCTTTACTATTTGAGAAGCGGGAAGGATCTCATTTATGAGTCCTGATATTTGTCCTATTTCTAATTCTCCCTCATCTAGATCTCCCTCAAACATACCGCGCTTTGCCCTTGCTCTTCCTAATAATTCCTTGAGTTGTTCTTTAGAGGGCGACGTGGTATAAAGTTCGGCAACTTGCTCGTAAAATTTATTTTTGATCAGTCGCACTGGAGCAAGTTCTTTGAGCGTAAGCGTTGTATCCCCTTCTTGGGCATCTACTATTACTTTTTTAAACAAATGATGTGCACTTGATTCTTCACTCGCCGCAAAGCGACTTCCTACCTGCACCCCATCTGCTCCCAGTACCATTGCAGCCAGCATACCGCTACCAGTGGCAATACCACCAGCGGCTATAAGAGGTACGGTGATTTTTTGTTTGACCATCGGTATAAGGGTAAATGTGGTGGTCTCTTCCCTTCCATTATGCCCTCCTGCTTCAAACCCTTCTGCAACTACTGCATCTACTCCTGCCTCCTCAGCTTTTAGTGCAAATTTGACACTGCTTACTACGTGTACTACCGTAATATTATGTTTTTTTAATTCTTTTGTCCACGTTTTAGGATTTCCTGCACTTGTAAAAACTATAGGAACCTTATGGTCAACTATAGTTCTCATATGCTCTTCTATATTAGGATAGAGCATCGGGATATTCACCCCAAATGGTTGATCAGTAGCTTTCTTACATTTACGTACGTGTTCTACCAAGATATCTGGATACATAGATGCGGCGCCTATTAAGCCAAGCCCCCCAGCATTGCTTACTGCGCTGGCTAGTCTCCAGCCAGAATTCCATATCATCCCACCTTGAATAAGTGGGTATTTGACACCAAATAAGTCTGTAATTTTTCCCACTAGGACTTGATTAATTTTTGAGTTATTATTTTGGTACCATTCTGGATCCTGATGAGATACATTCCGCTTTGAAGATGTCGTATGGGAAGTGAGAAATCGCTTTCGGCAAGCGTTTTTGAAGCAACCCTTTGTCCCAACATAGTAAATATTTCCACTTGAAGCCTTTCTGCGTTCTCAGGAATATTTACGAACGCTTGATTTTGGGCCGGATTAGGATACACCGTTAAAATTTTCGCGAAAGCGTTGCTATCAACAGTCAATAGTTCTCCTAGTGCAGCTTCAAAATCTGGTATTCCGTAACCCATTTGCGGAGAAGGATTGTTGAACATTGTTGCGCTCTCACGAGCAAGTTGCATCACCTCAGCGGCAGTTGCATTAGGAAGTGCACTCCAAAAACTCGCCATAGCACCTGCCATTATAGGAGAGCTAAAACTCGTCCCATTATTAGTTGTGATCGTACCATTCTGATCAATGACAGCACTTCCGGATCCCTTTGCCATTACATCTGGCTTCACGCGACCATCACTTGAGGGTCCTATACTACTAAAACTAGCATACTGACCATTTGCATTTACAGCACCCACGGTAAAAGCGCCCACTGCATCTGCCGGCGCACTTATCATACCCGTACCGCTATTACCGGCACTTGTTACCACGAGCATTCCCTTTTCAAAAGCTAGCGTAGCACCTCTGGAAATGAATGCAGTCTCTCCATCCATATCTTCATAAGTGTAGCTATAATTAGGATTATCATAAGTTCTGTATCCTAAAGACGTATTTATAACATCCACACCCAGACTATCTGCGCGCTCTGCCGCCTCTACCCAATATGATTCTTCTACGGGGTTTTCGCTCGCGATATCTTCTGTTCTAAAACAATAAACTGATGCGTCAGGGGCAGTACCTACAAACTGATCTTGTATAAAACCTACAATGTCGCTCAGAACTCTGGTACCGTGACTACTGCTGGCAAAAGCAAACTCATCATCATCTCTGCCTACAAAATCATAACCGTCCAGAAGCTTATCTGCATCCCGCAAACGGGCGAAACCATCTACCGTATTAACTCCGGGAAAGCCAGAATCCATAACCGCTATAGTCATTCCCTCACCTGTATAATCCTGTTGATGGAGTGCTTCTACACTGAGCATTGTAATTTGATTTTCTGTGCTACCATAAGTAAAATCTACTCTCTGTTGTGGTATTTCAGGGTCCTCCTTAGTAAATCCGAAATCGTCTGTTGACCTAGTAAGATCATCATCTGCATATTCAATGCCCGCTACAAAATTTAAACTTTCTAGCGCAGTTATCGCCTCTAGATTACCCCTTACGTGCACACAGTTCATCCACTTGGACTTAGCGAGGACTGTGATACCCGTTTGTGATTTTACCTGAGAGATGTAGTTCTCATTTACCGGTACATCTCTCTCATCTATCGTCACATTGTGCATTGCTTTCCTGTCAATAGCTTTTTGAGTGAGAATCGTAATAGGATTTTCTATACTGGCGGCCACATTTTCTTTATCCGTAAAAAAAACCCACGCGTCTTCTTGAGCAAGAGCCCCTAAAGAGAAAATACAAAATAGACTAAGTAGTATTAATTTCATAGCTGGTATTTTTAAGTTATGTATAAAGTAGTACCCAAATGAGTTTTCTAAAGATAGTTAAGAAATCACCCCTGACCCAAGACATTCTTGCCCATCGTACCAAGCAACAAATTGCCCTTCTGCAATGGCCGTCTGTGGAGTATCAAAAATGACATACATACCACCTTCAACCCTGTAAAGTGTAGCTTTCTCAAGAGCCTGTCTATACCGAATCCGTGCTTGTACCTCTAGAGTATCATCAATGTTCATTGTAAGATCTTCCCGAATCCAATGGATTTCTCCTTCTTTTACAAAAAGCCCTTTTCTATATAAACCTCTATGCAATTTACCTTGACCGGTGTAGATCACATTTTCATTAACGTCTGTCTCGATTACAAAAAGTGGTTCTACCGTACCTCCTACTCCAAGACCTTTGCGCTGGCCTTTCGTAAAATAATGGGCGCCTTGATGTTTCCCTACTACTTTTCCACTGGCTATTTCATAGGTGGGTTTATGTGCTAAAAGGGGTAAGTCTGCTTTCGCGAAAGCGTTACTTGCTTCATTTCCTCCAGCGACTATGGGCACAGCTTCTTCTGGCACTTCAATAATAACTCCTTCCTTAGGCTGCAGCTGCTGTTGAAGAAAATCTGGCAATCTAACCTTACCAATGAAGCAGAGGCCTTGAGAATCTTTTTTACCAGCAGTAACTAGGTCCTGACTTAAGGCAATATCGCGCACTTCTGATTTTTGTAAGTGGCCTATGGGAAATAACGTTTTAGCAAGTTGCTCTTGCGACAATTGGCATAAAAAATAAGACTGATCCTTATTGGCATCTGCCCCCGCAATAAGTTGATGAATCTCTTTGCCATCTTTTATAATTGTAGATTTTTGACAATAATGGCCCGTAGCAACATAATCTGCACCTAAACTGAGTGCAATTTTCATAAACACGTCAAATTTTATCTCTCGGTTACAAAGGACATCTGGATTAGGGGTGCGTCCCATTTCGTACTCTCTAAACATATAATCGACTATGCGCTCACGATACTCCTCGCTTAGGTCTACGGTTTGAAAAGGAATGCCCAACTTATCTGCAACGAGCATTGCATCATTACTATCATCTAGCCAAGGGCACTCATCTGATATTGTCACAGAATCATCGTGCCAGTTCTTC
The DNA here is from genome assembly GCA_963803555.1 of uncultured Alphaproteobacteria bacterium. GTDB lineage: Bacteria > Pseudomonadota > Alphaproteobacteria > Micavibrionales > Micavibrionaceae. Next base: position 97,550 of record CAWDMZ010000002.1, read on the forward strand.
ATAAAAAGACCAATCACATTATAGCCCTGCTCTTTAAGCAGATGTGCCGTCACACTGCTATCTACTCCTCCACTTAATCCGACAACTACCGTTTTCATATTCTTAAAATTTTCGCGAAAGCGAAAAGAATCAATGTTAAAGATTACCTCACTAAAAATGAGGCTACAAAATTACAAATAATAGAATGACTAAAACAGTACAGCTAGGAAGTAAACAGACCTTCATTGACGATCAAAAATGTTTTAAAACGTCTGCATCGAGAAAAGGGTACGTCTAATCTTGAACTCCGATTTTATTAATAGGGAATTTTACAGTTTTTTCTAATACGCCATCCTTATAATACTTCCAAGAGCCGTGCTTCTTATTATCCTTATAAGTTCCCTCTCGAATAAGTACTCCAGTTGGGTCGTATATCTTTGCCCATCCTTGCAGTCTATCCTCCTTAAAAGTAACTTCCTGTAATAGCTTCCCTTTATCTGAGTAATTGACAGCTTGTCCATTTTTAAGACCCGCCTCATAATTTTCTATACTCGCAATTTCCCCAGTTATATAATATACGGTGCGCTTTCCAGATAAGAGGTCATCGCTATAATTTTCTTTTATCATCACCTCATCACCATCCTGATGATAATAAATCCACTCACCCTCTCTCTTTTTCTCTAGCATCTTACCTTCACTCACCTTTTTTCCAGCAGTTGTGTAAAACGAAACGTCTAAAAGTGGTGATCCAACCGTATAACTTTTGATGGCGGTAGGATGACCACCTTTTTCATCATAAAACTTAAAGTCTCCTATCTCCTTTCCGTGTTCGAAGGTTCCTTCATACCTCAATTGTTGTGATTGAGGATATTTTTTTTGCCACTGGCCGTGTCTTTTACCTTGGTCATCGACTTGGTTATAAGATTGAGAAAGGCCATCCACGGAGGATAAACCACTAATTATTAACAGAATGAAAGATATTCTAATCATTTTTAACAGAACCTTAAAATTATTAACTGTCTAACGTTTGTACTTTTGAGTTAAACAAAATTAAATTAAAACTACACTATTATGAAAAATTTTTTAAGAATTTCAAAGCTAGCATTTCTAGCACTAACGCTTTTTGTCGCTGTATCGTGTGATGGCGATGATGATAATGACAATATTATAGATGGTAATGAGATGACCATTGCAGACTTTGTTGCTGGAAATCCAGATTATAGTTCGCTACTGGCTGCACTACAACAAACTGGCCTTGACGCTACCCTTGATGCCAATGGAAGTTTTACGGTTTTTGCACCTAATAATGCTGCCTTTGATGCTTTTTTAGGTGGTACCGCTCTAGCAGATGTAGATAATGATGTTCTTACTCAAATCCTACTCAATCACGTATTGAACGTGGAGCGCGACGCGGCTAATCTAGCTAGCCTGCCTTCACCATACATAAAAAATCTAGCTACAGAGCCTAGTTCTGGAGCAAATCTTAGTATGTATATATCATCTAGTACTGCAGGAATCGCTATTAATGATCAAGCGACAGTTACAACTGCAGATATAATGACTGATAATGGCATTATACACGCGGTGGATACCGTAATAGAACTGCCGACCATTGTAACGTTTGCAACGTCAAATCCTGCCCTGAGTTCCTTAGTTGCTGCACTAACTGATGAGGGTAATACCACCTTTACAAACTTACTATCGGACACAGATGCTGATTTTACTGTTTTTGCACCAACAAATGCTGCATTCGACACCTTTTTAGACGGTGCAGAGCTAGCCGATGTAGACAATTCGGTACTAGTACAAGTACTAAGTAATCACGTAGTGGCAGGAACCGTGGCTATCTCTACTGGATTATCTAATACCTATGTAAATACTGCTGCAACTTTTAACAACGAAGCAGATGCGCCTATAAGTCTTTATATTAATACTGATAATGGGGTTACTTTAAATGGAACTTCTAATGTAGCTGTAGCAGATATAGTAGCTTCAAACGGTGTAGTACACGTAGTAGATGCTGTAATAGCCTTACCAGACGTCACTACCTTTGCCATAGCAGACCCTAATTTTTCAACGCTAGTAGCTGCCTTAACAGCAGATCCATCTTTTGGATATGTAGCAGCTTTACAGACGCCTAATGGTACATCTCCTGCACCTTTTACAGTATTTGCACCTACTAACGATGCCTTCGCCGCATTATTGACAGATCTTGAGGTTGATGAGTTATCTGACATACCTACAGCTACTCTCGCGGCAACTTTAGAGTTACACGTAGTACCGGGAGCTAATGTAAGAGCAGAAGATTTACCAGATTTTGATGGTGTAGCTGTAAGTCCGTTAGGAGGAGCAGATATTACGATACAGGCAGATCCAGCTGCAGTTATTGATCCAGATAATGGAGTAAACCTAATTGTTGCTACTAATGTACAGGCGACAAACGGTGTCATACACGCTGTAAGTAGAGTACTAAGAGATTTATAAACTATAATCTTCATTATTAAAAGGCTCTAATGACTAGCGTTAGAGCCTTTTTTTCTGTTATCCTTTTTTATTTAAAAAAATATTGATACTGCGTGATCCAAACATAAATTCTGGACGTATAATAGAGAGAGAGAGAGTAAAGAAAATAATAAATGAGCCTTATACTCATAGGATTATAAAGCTCTCAAAATAGTAAAGAAGGTTGGTTGACTAAAGAGTTCTCCCCCCATTATGGAACTCAATTCAACAAAAAGCTCCGCTGCATTCTTCGCAACGGAGCTTTTATTTTCATATAAGTCAGAACGTTATTTCTTTTTGTTCTGCTGTTTTTCTGCCTGTTCCATAATGTCTTGCATCTTTTTAGCAAAACGTCCTTTCTTTTTGGGCTGCGCTTTTTTTACTTCTATTTTAGCCCGTATTTTTTCTTCGTCAATGATATAGTTTTTAATAACAAGTATCAACCCAATAGTAATAAGGTTAGAGACAAAGTAATATAAACTCAAGCCACTAGCATAGTTATTAAAGAATATAAGCATTAGCAACGGTGAAAAATACATCATATACTTCATCATCTTAGCCATATCAGGCATTCCCTCTTGAGTAGGTTGCTGCATTGTTTGCTGGCTCGTAGTTAATCTCATCGAGAAGAATATAGTCACAGCTGCTAAAATTGGGAACAGACTTACGTGATCACCGTAAAACGGTATTTCAAATGGAAGCTTTAGAATCTCATCATAACTGGACAAATCATTTGCCCATAGAAAACTCTTTTGTCTCAGATCAAAAGCAGAAGGAAAAAATGTGAATAATGCATAAAAGACAGGGATCTGTAACAAGGCAGGTAAACACCCGGCAGCCGGGCTTGCGCCTGCTTTACTATACAAAGACATCGTCTCTTGCTGTTTTTTCATTGCATTGTCCTTATACTTCTCAGAAATGGCCGCAATTTCTGGTTTTAAAACCTTCATTTTAGCCTGAGACACATACTGCTTATATTGGACAGGAGATAAGAGTAATTTTATAAGAATAGTCATTACAATAATAGCAATACCTGCCGGTAAGAATCCGGTAAGGATATCAAAAAATGGTATTACAAAATACTTATTGAGAAAACCAAATATTCCCCATCCCAAAGGCATAGCCTCATCAAGATTACGGTCATAATTATTTAAAATCTGATAATCAGTGGGGCCATAATACATATTCATTGTATAATCCAGCTCACCATTTTTGGGCGTTAAGAGCAAATCTGATCTATACTCTTTTGTAAACTCTGATTTTTCCTCACGTTTCTCTGCTTCCTGAAAAAGATCGTTTGAATAGAGTTTTGCTTCCTTAAAAGGAGTATCTGTAAGCAACATAGAGCTAAAGAAATGCTGGCGATAGTTCATCCAACTTACATCTGTTTCTATCTCTTCATCTTCACCTGTCTGAGAAAGCTTATTAGTATTATCTCCATCGTACTCATAGGTAAGACGGGTATATCTATTTTCATATTCGGCAGATTTTGCGTGGCGCATTCCTTTAAAATCCCACTGTAACCTCATTGGGTTATTGGTATTCAAGCTAGCACTTAAACCCTGGGATCGCATCCCAAAATCTAACATATAATCTCCCTCTTTAAGTTCATAGCGGTACTCTAGAAACTGTTTGGCAGAAGTTTTGAGCTTCATAGAGAGAACTTGATTACCACCATTATTAGAAAGCTGAGGCTCAAAGAACAGATCCTTAGTATTTAGGTTACGATTATCTGCAGTGCTGAAGCTCACGTTAAAAACACTATTGCCATCTCTTATGAGATAGACAGGAATAGAATCATACGTTTTATATTTTAAAAGTTTAGCCTCTACTATATGACCTCCTTTATTACTTACAGTGATCTGTAAAACGTCATTTTTGATGGTAGTGGTCGCCCCGTCTATAGCAGAGGGAAGTGATGCTCCGTAGGCAAAAGAGCCATATTTTTTTTGTGCATCTATAGCGGGAGCTACGGTATCCTGGACGCTGGTGATTTCCTTAGTAGTGGTTACTTCGGCTTGATCCGTATTTTCTACGAGTTCTTGCTTAGCTTTTTCTTGAGCCTGAACTTCTTCCTCCGAAGGCTTATTGAAATAAATTATATAAAAAAGAATACCTCCCATAAGAAGCATTCCAATAAGCGAAGTAGTATCAAAATTTTTTTTCATCAAAAGATTGGTTGAAATTGGAATTAGTAGGCTTTCGCCAAAATGTTAGTATTTCAAAGCAATTATGCCACCACAATTACCAGTATGCCATAGTGGCACTAGCGTTTTTCTTGTACATAGCTTACCGCTGCTCTCACGAAGGCAACAAATAATGGGTGAGGGTTTGCAACAGTGCTCTTATATTCTGGGTGATACTGCACTCCTACAAACCAAGGATGATCTTCAAGTTCAATAATTTCTACAAGTCCAGTATCTGGATTTGTACCTGTCACTTTAAGCCCAGCCTTCTCTAGTTGCTCTCTATAAGCATCGTTAAACTCATATCTATGACGGTGGCGTTCTAAGATGGTTTCTTTTCCATAAACCCCTCTCACAATACTTCCCTCCTCTAGTTTACATTCCCAAGCGCCCAGTCGCATAGTACCGCCCATATCTGTAATACTCTTTTGCTCCTCCATAATATCTATAACTGGATGTGGAGTATTAGGATCCATTTCTGTAGAATTTGCTTTAGAAAGTTTACAAACGTTTCTTCCGTACTCTATCACGGCCATCTGCATCCCTAAACAAATACCTAAAAAAGGAATTTTATTCTCTCGTGCATACTGAACTGCCTTTATCTTTCCTTCTATACCTCTTTCTCCAAACCCTGGAGCGACTAGGACCCCATCTAAGGTTGCAATTTTATTTTTTATAATATCAGGAGTGATATGCTCACTATGGATACTTTCTATATTCACCTTTACCTCATTCTCAGCACCTGCGTGTATGAATGCTTCTAAAATAGATTTATAAGAATCCTGTAACTCTACATATTTCCCAATAAGGCCGATAGTTATCTCAGATTTTGGATTTTTATGCTTAGAGAGAAATTCATTCCATCTAGTAAGTTCTGGCTGCGTAGTGTCAGATAATTCTAACTTTTTAAGGGATATGGTATCTAACCCTTCTTCTAGCATAAGATTAGGCACATCATAGATGGTACTTGCGTCTAGGCTTTCGATGACTGCCTCCTGCTCAACATTGCAGAATCTAGCTAATTTAGCCTTGAGCTCATAGCCTAGTTTGTGCTCACTACGACAGACAAGAATATCTGCCTGTATCCCGCTCTCCATCAAGGTTTTTACGGAATGTTGGGTAGGTTTTGTTTTAAGTTCTCCTGCAGCGGCTAGATACGGTATAAGAGTCAAGTGAATAACCAAGGAATTTTGTTTTCCAAGTTCCCATTTGAGTTGGCGTATGCTCTCTATATAAGGTAATGACTCTATATCTCCTACGGTACCTCCTATTTCTGTAATTACGATATCATAATCTCCGCTATTCCCGAGAATTTGAATACGCTCTTTTATTTCATTGGTAATATGCGGGATTACCTGTACTGTTTTACCTAAAAATTCTCCTCGACGTTCCTTATCGATTACGCTTTGATAAATACGTCCTGTGGTTACGTTATTAGCTTGGGAAGTAGGAACATTTAAAAAACGCTCGTAATGGCCCAGATCTAAATCTGTCTCCGCACCGTCATCGGTAACGTAACACTCTCCGTGCTCATAAGGATTTAATGTACCTGGATCAATATTTATATAGGGATCAAGCTTCTGGATTGTAACTCTATAACCCCTCGCTTGTAAAAGTTTAGCAAGAGATGCCGCAATAATTCCTTTACCTAGAGAAGAAGAAACTCCGCCCGTTACGAAGATGTATTTTGTAGATGCCATTATAGGGAAATGTGTCGTTAACTTACGGGGTGTAAAAGTACAGGATTTTAGGGAGTATCGCTTAAATTTTACTACTTTAATTTCTGAACTTACATTTATATAGTTTGGTTCCTAAAATAGAAATCGCTTGAAATTTCCAGGGTAAATGGCATTTAAACCTCTTAGCATAATAGGTATTTTGTACGTGCTTTACATAAAAAAAGCAACCAAAAAAGGTTGCTTTTAAATACAATTTGACTTGTGACTATTGCTTATAAACACGCACCCAGTCTACAGCTAAGAAAGACTCATCAGGAATGCTTGCAACATCAAGGTTCATCCCATTAAAGAAATCTCCGCCTACAGCCACATTTAATATAATTCTCTGTGTCTTATTGAACATATCATCTATATAGTTCCACTGTGCTTCTGCATACGTGTAGAGAACTTCACCATCTAACATCATCTCTAGAGTATCCTCAGACCATACTAACTCAAAAACGTGCCAGTTCATCGTGAGATCTGTCCCTATTTGATGAGTTCTTGTGGTTTGACCTGGGTTGGTAACGATCTGTCCAGCGGTTGTTCCATAGAAGAAATTACTTACGTACTCTGTCGTGTTCATACCTCTAAATTCTAGAATGTCGATTTCTCCTTGAGTTGGCCAAGGATCACCATACGTCCAAAATGCAGGCCATAAACCGGCTCCTTCAGGAAGTAGGATACGTGCCGATATTCTCAATTTTGTAGCTCCGCTTGTATTCCCAGGACTATAAGAAGCCGCACTTTCTATACGACCACTTGTAAAATCAAAATTTCTGGTAGTAGCATTGAATGGAGTTGTAGCTCCGGTTACGTTCTCTCTTTTTTCTTGAATAAAAAGGTAGCCACCTTCTGTGTATAAATTACTAGCTTGATAGTGCTGTCTTTCATTATTGAATGCACCACCAGTCCAGATATTCCAATTACTTAAGCCTGCGTTGAATTCATCTTCAAAAACAAGTTCCCATCCAGCAACATCTGTACTAGATAAATCAAAACCTGTAACACCAGATACATCAGGGGTAGGTGAATTTGGGTCTACAGGATCTACTGGGTCTACTGGATCACCTCCCATATCATCTGTAATTACCACTGGATCCGGGTCATCTTCTTTATCGTCACAAGAACCTAACAAGAGTCCTAAGCACAATAAAGGCATATAAAATTTATTCATTTTCATAGTGTAGTTTTTAAAAGTCTAAAATAGCAAATTTCTAGTATTATTCAGTGGAATATCTCCATATCTAACAGCAAATTACGACAGAAATTTTATTTTGTTTATAAATTACGAAATTTTATTAAACATTTCGTACTTTCAAGTCTAAATCTAAAAGGTATGAAAGCGTCAATTTTTTATATAATCTTGTTCTCATCTATAACGATCATAGGTTGTTCTAATGACGATGATACGAGCACTACTACACCCGAACCTGAAGTTGTTATAGATCCTGTAGTAGAAAAAACCAGTATCCCAGATCCCGTTTTTGAGGCTTACCTCATATCTAGGAATCTGGATGACACTATAGATGGCGAGGTTGTGACGTCTAATCTTTTAAACGTAACAGAAATTATAGTAGACGACTTAGAGATAAGCGATCTCACAGGAATACAAGACTGTCCTAATCTCTACAACCTTTGGTTACAAAACTGCAATGTTGCTTCTATAGATGTAAGTCAAAATCCCCTACTCCAATTTTTCTACGCAGATAATAATACTTTGAGTTCGCTTGATGTCAGTGATCTCCCGCTCCTAGAAAAACTCTCTTTGAGAAACAATACGATGCAGACTATTGATGTCACAGCAAATAGTGACCTTCAATTATTAGAGATCAATGGTAATAATCTCCAAAGCATCAATGTTTCTCAGAATCCGCAATTATTACGTTTTGACATAAGAGATAACCCGCTTACTTGTGTTCAGGCGAGTGAGGATCAAATAGCAAATGATAATCTGATTTGGTTTCTGGATGACGAGGATATGATCGCTGTAAATTGTAACTAAAAATTGCTTGATTATTCATAAAAACACTCCGAACTTCCTATAGGTGAGCCATCGGGAATTTGAGGTGAAGGAATTACCTTAAAATCTGAAGGATCCTTCAAAAACTTAGTAATCTCATCTACCATAAATGCTGCATTGGGATCAGAAGATTCACCAGATAATTTTGATTTAATCTCTTTAAGTTGTGCTATAGCGTACGCTTTACTCTGCATTATTGCATCCTTATTAACAGAGAGGTTCATAATGTGTTTCAACACATTATAATTGATACTTCTTTGAATTTCTGCTTTATAAGCGTCTCTTTCTTTTGCAAAGATGGTCTCCTCGACCAACTCAGACAACATTCCATCCAGCCCCATTTGCTTTCTATCTAGTGCTTTTTGTTGTACCAACCTATTTGCACGATCTGCGTTGAGCAAGAGCCCTAAGGTCATATCACTTGCTGTTGCCGCAGCTCCCAAGGCATCAAATGCCACACCATCATTGCTCTTAAAGCTTTCTCTAGTTCTACCAAAACCTTGTGCTCTCGGTGGAAAAAGCGCTAGTTTCTCTTGTGGTATTGCGAGCTGATCTGCCGTAAGGGTTTTGAGAACCGTCTCTAATGCATCAGATTGCCTATCGGCATCTAAAATTTTCGTGACAACGAGCTGATCATCTCCTTTTACCGCATAATTATAATCTAGACCTCCTACAGATTTAACTGCCGCCTCTGTCTGGAATCTGTGATAAAAATATAATGGAACAAAAACATCTTCAAGAACTGAATAGGGCTCTCCGTTTCTAATATTATCAATAGAAAAATTAGCTATCGCACCTTTTCTAAGAGCAAGCAACGACTCCAGTTCCTTAACGGCATCACGACCATTATCCCAAAGGTGGGCTTTATAATGCGCCCCTCCTGGTGCACGGGCGTCACTATCTGTAATATAGCGGAGATCGTTAGACTGAGCTTCGTTTATGACTCCATTGAGATACTTTTCTTCAGACACTCCTGGGGGAGCGATACCATAACTATATTGTACGGTTACTTTATCCCAAGCTCCTATACCGGTCGCATATGCATTAGAAAAATCTACTTCTCCATTCTTCCAGGTAAGTGTAGGGTGCGGGTAATCCATAACGCTAGCCCTTCCTTCTGGACTTGCTGCAAAATTATGAGCAAAACCTATAGTATGGCCCACCTCGTGAGCACTTAACTGACGTATTCTTGCCAGCGCCATCTCAAGCATAGGCTCATAATTATCGTCTCTCTCTGCAAAGGGCTTATTCATAAGTGCCTGCGCGATTAGAAAATCCTGACGGATCCTTAAACTCCCAAGGCTTACGTGCCCCTTTATGATTTCTCCCGTTCTAGGGTCTGTTACACTGGCTCCATAACTCCAACCTCGGGTACTGCGGTGTACCCATTGGATAACATTATAGCGCACATCCATAGGATCTGCATCCTCTGGCAGCATCTGTACCTGAAATGCATTTTTAAACCCAGCTGCTTCATACGCCTGGTTCCACCATCTGGCCCCTTCTAAGAGTGCAGACTTTACGGGTTCTGGTGTACCCGGGTCCAGGTAATAAATAATAGGTTCTACTGCTTCACTCATTGCCGCTGTAGGATCCTTTTTAATAAGCCTATGCCTGTTTGCAAATCTCTTAACAATTGGCTCTTGAATGGGAGATGCGTAATCTAAATAGGTTGTAGAAATAGTACCTGCTCTCGGGTCAAATTTTCTAGGAGAATACCCATCATCTGGTAATTCTACAAAGGAGTAATGTTGCACTACCGTGAGGGCGCTTGCATCTGGCGCAACGGTTCTCACATTTCTTCCTTCTGGCTCTCCCTTGTAGGTGAGCAACGCTTCAAACTCCGTATTCTTGGGAAAACTTTTAGCGCGCTCCATATATAGGGCACTTCTGGTCTTATCAATTTTGTAAGTTCCCTCTTTGCTTTTCTTTAATCTTGAAGAAATATCGTGCATATCCTCCATTAAGAATGGGGTCATATCAATCACATAAGTTTCCCCCTTCGTTTCTTTGATTTCGAATCCATAAAGCACAGATTTTGCAAAAGCCTCTTCTATGGATCTCTTTTCTAATGTATTGTCGGTGATGGCACGGTAATCCAGATTAGGCTGTACCAATAACAGCTTATTGCCAAATTTTTGAAACTTCACCACCGCAGTACCGCCCAGTTGTCCGCGATCGAGACCTATATCATTAGATCCTAGACCGGTGCGAAGGGAGTGAACAAATAGAAAATCTTCATCTACCTTATCTACTTCCACATACATAGCATCTTTGCTCGCGTCGTAATGGATTTTAAAGAACCCTTCCTGCGATTGCAGATCAGACTTTGAGTCCAGAAACTGTGCAAAGGAAGACGTTGCAACCAAAAGGCTCACAACTAAACATACATATTTTCTCATTGGTTGATTTTTAGATAGTCTAAGATACCTTATTGTCCGCTTTCGCGAAAATTTGAAACGAGGAACATTATCTAGGTCGATAAAAGACTGATTCTTTTTGAAAACTAACATTTTCACGAAAGTGAACTTATAACTATATAATTGCTACGGCTCTATAATTGAATAAAACTCCTGCAGTTTAAAGCCTCTGTAGGCTACACATCTGTTTTCTAAAAGATGAACATACGTATAAAAACAGGGCGAGAATTATTTTTGAATTCAACTCATTTAAGCGAAATTTACCAAAATTCACTTTTTCTATTATGCCAGATACATCAGCTCAATATGACGCTATCATAAAACAATGCCGTGACCTGTTTACTAAAAAAATGAAAGATTACGGGAGCGCCTGGCGCATCTTAAGATTACCATCACTCACAGATCAGATTTTTATAAAAGCACAGCGCATCCGTGGGTTACAGCAAAACGCTGTACAAAAAGTAGATGAGGGACAACCATCAGAATTTATAGGTATTATCAATTACTGTGTAATGGCACTTGTTCAAATCGATAAGGGCGTGGTAGAGCAACCCGATCTGAGTCTCGAAGAGGCTACTATAGTCTATGATAAAAAAATCGCCCTGACCAAAAAACTGATGATGGATAAAAATCACGATTACGGGGAAGCCTGGCGTGATATGAGGGTGAGCAGTCTCACAGATTTGATTCTACAGAAATTACTACGGGTTAAACAAATAGAGGATAATAGCGGTAAAACATTGGTTTCTGAAGGTATTGATGCAAATTATCAAGATATGATCAACTATGCAGTTTTTGCGTTGATACATTTAGAGGAGTAATCGTTGACCTTTGGCTCAATAAACAAAAGATCGAGTTACTTTGAAAAAAAACCATCTAAGGCAGTTGAGTGATTTACAAATAGCGTTGCACGTTATTTGTAACTTGTATCGAAACCTCCGACTCAATAGAATAGAACACGTCACAACATGAACATACTCAATCACATTGCGCGTATCATCGTAGGAGCGCTATTTATTTTTAGTGGTTTTATAAAACTTAATGATCCACTTGGGTTTAGTTATAAGCTCCAGGAATATTTTAGTGCAGAGGTTCTAGGTCTAGAATTTTTAGCTCCCTATGCGCTTCTCATTGCCATTGTTCTTGTAGTAGTAGAAGTACTCTTAGGTATCTCCCTATTACTCGGCTATCAGAAAAAAATTACACTGTGGTTATTGTTGGTGATGATTGTTTTCTTCACATTCCTCACCTTCTATTCTGCCTACTTTAATAAAGTTACCGATTGTGGTTGTTTTGGTGATGCCATACCGCTCGTTCCTTGGGAGTCCTTTGCAAAAGATGTGATCCTTCTGGTTCTCATCATTTTCTTGATGTTAACGAGCACATACATCAAGCCTATTTTTACAAAAACGATAAACTCCATTATTATATTTTTAGCTTTTTTCGGATGTATGATGTTTGGTTATTATGTGCTAATGCACCTGCCCTGGCTTGATTTTAGAGCATATAAGGTGGGTTCAAATATTGCCGAAAATATGATCGTACCCCACGGTGCGCCAGAAGCAGTGTTTGAGTATGACTGGAAATTTAAAATAGACGGAGAAGAAAAAGTAATTACCACGACCGGTGCCTTCCCTCAAGTTGAGGGAGAGTTCCTAAGTTACGAGACCAGGCAAATAGCTGAAGGGTACATCCCGCCGGTACACGACTTTACTATAGAAAGGGATGGTGAAGACTATACTACAGAATTTTTAGAAAAAGAAAACTTGATTGTCATCGTAGCTTATAATCTGCTCAATACGGAGCGTGAGGGTTATTATAACATAAGAAATGCCGCTGAAAGGGCGATAAGAAATGGATATACTGTTATCGGACTCACCTCTTCAGGCCTAGATGAAAACACGGCTTTTGTAACCGACTTTAAACTTCCGTATACATTTTACTTTACAGATGAAACCGTACTTAAAACTATAATACGGGCAAACCCCGGTATCGTGAGCTTAGATAAAGGAACGATCCTCCAAAAACTTCACTGGAACGATGCAGAGGATCTCAACCTTAAAGAGCTTCCCACAGCAAAACCAAATCTTGATTTTACCCTCAAGCACGAGCTGGACAGCATAGGAGTCCTTGATCAAAAATACCGCCGTCTTATGCACCTCGAAGGCGAAGCACGTAAAGCGGAAGCAGAGAAAATGGGAATGGGACCAGAAGATTATGAGGGAGATTTATGGGCGAGACAGATTGCCCTAGATTCCAGCAACTTACGGAGGATAGCATATATTTTAGATACCAAAGGCTATCCTGGCAAATCAATGGTAGGGGAACCTACCAATACGGCAGCTTGGTATGTGATACAACATTCGAATAAGATCCCAAAATACCTAGGTCTTATGAAAGAGGCTGGTCGCGAGGGCGAACTTCCTTTTAGACTCGTGGCAATGATGGAAGACAGATATCTAATGGGGGAAGAAAAAGAACAGATTTATGGCACCCAGGGAATGAACTATAACAATGGTCGTGACTTTATATGGCCTATCAAAGACCCTGAAAATGTAAATACCCGTCGCAAAGAAGCTGGATTTACCCAAGATATAGAGACCTATGCTAAGGATCTCTTTGGAGAAGATTTTGAATATAAACCGCTCACTCTTGAAGAAGCTGCAAAGCTTAGCGCTGGCTCTCTATGATAAAGTATCTTCTATACAAATTAGGATATGCCCTGCTCACGCTCCTTGGCGTAGTAACCGTCATTTTCTTCCTCTTTATGATTCTGGGAGATCCCGCGCGTATGATGCTAGACCAGAATGAAAACCCAGAACAGCTAGCGATGGTAAGGGCAAAATATGGTTTTGATAAACCCATTACAACGCAGTATTTTTACTATCTAAATGATCTTTCTCTCATATCCTTACACGCTACTGATGCGTCTAATTATACCTCGCTCGCAACAGGCAAGTACTCCGCTACCCCACTCTTTGATATAGGAAAGTCTACCGTGGCGATAAAATATCCCTATTTGCGGGAAAGCTTCCAGAAAACGGGAAAACCTGTGACCCAGGTCATAGCAGAAACACTCCCTAATACTATGGTACTTGCGGTGAGTGCGATCACAATCGCTATTGTCTTAGGTATTTTTCTTGGTATTATCTCTGCGCAGTTGCGGGATACTTGGGTAGATAAATTAATACAGATTATAAGTACCCTCGGGATGAGTGTTCCTAGCTTCTTTAGTGCTATTATTTTTGCCTGGCTCTTTGGATATGTCCTTCATAAATATACCCATCTTAATATGACGGGTAGTTTATATGAGATGGATGATTTTGGCGAAGGCACACATATCCAGTGGAAGAATCTTGTGTTACCTGCGCTCGTGCTCGGTATCAGACCGCTTGCAGTGGTCATCCAACTTATGCGAAATTCTCTCCTTGAAGTATATAACCAGGAATACATAAGAACTGCACGCGCCAAAGGGCTTTCAACAGTAAAAATTATAAAGAACCACGCGATTAAAAATGCGCTTAATCCCGTTGTGACGGCTATATCTGGCTGGTTTGCGTCTATGCTGGCGGGAGCTGTTTTTGTAGAATTTATCTTTGGCTGGAATGGGCTTGGTAAGGAGATAGTTGATGCGCTCAATACCCTTGACCTCCCTATTATAATGGGAGCTGTTCTTGTTATAGCCACCCTTTTTGTCCTGATCAATATTCTAGTTGATCTTATCTACGGATGGCTCGATCCTAAGATTAAGTTGGGAAACTAAGTGATTAGGGAATTGTGAATCGGTAGTTTCGATACTATTTAAAACCGTTGCACGGTTTTAAATCACTCAACCACCTTACATTGTCCTATTCGTTGAAAATTCCTATTAAATCACCGAAATAAAATTGGTTAATTCCAGCTCCATACTAGCTAAGACCGCTGCACGGTTTTAAATCACTCAACCACCATACATTGCCCTATTCATTGAAAATTCCTATTAAATCACCGAAAAAAATTGGTTCATCCCAGCTCCAAACTAGTTAAAACCGTTGTACGATTTTAAATCATTCAACCACCTTTTACAGCGCTATTGATTGAAAATTTCGATTGAAATCACCGATATCAAATTGATTCATCCCAGCTCCATATTAGTTAAGACCGCTGCACGGTTTTAAATCACTTAACCACCTTATGTTGCCCTATTCATTGAAAATTCCTATTAAATCACCGAAATAAAATTGGTTAATTCCAGCTCCATACTAGCTAAGACCGCTGCACGGTTTTAAATCACTCAACCACCTTTTACAGCGTTATTGATTGAAAATTCCGATTGAAATCTCCGATATCAAATTGGTTAATCCCAGCTCCATATTAATTAAGACCGCTGCATGGTTTTAAATCACTCAACCACCTTTTACAGCGCTATTGATTGAAATCTCCGAAATAAAATTGGCTCATCCCAGCTCCATACTGGTTAAAACCGTTGCACGGTTTTAAATCACTCAACCATCTTTGATGGTTCTATGGATTTCTAATACTATTAAAGTTCACTTTCAAAAGCGATTGAGTGGTTATAATTGGAACCCTAGCGGAAAGTGAACGCGTGTTTAAATTACCGAACTCATAAAACAGTTGTTTCTAATCCGCTTTCGCGAAAGCGTTATCGTAACTTTTATCTAAAAGTCGGCTGTTGACGGCTTTGGCTTCTTATATTTGAGATAGGTATAAACAACTAGAGAATCCGCACTTGCGGCAACACCATTTATTATGAGAAAACATATCGTAGCAGGAAACTGGAAAATGAATAATGATATTGCTGAAACCAATGTTTTAGTGAGGGACTTAGTAAAGCATAAGAACGAAGGAGATGCAGAGGTTATCATTGCGCCTACATTTGTAAACCTCTACACTACCTACGAAAATTTAAAAGAAAGTGCCATTAAAATAGCAGCGCAGAATATGCATCAAGCAGAGAGTGGTGCGTATACTGGAGAAATCTCTGCTGGAATGCTTAAGAGTATCGGGATTACGACTGTGATCCTTGGTCACAGCGAGCGCCGTGCTTATTTTAATGAAGATGATGACCTTCTAGCAGAAAAAGTAAATACGGCCCTTAAACACGATATGAGAGTGATTTTCTGTTTTGGAGAAGAACTTGAAGATCGTAAAAATAACAATCACGAAGCTGTGGTAGAAAGCCAACTCAAAAATGCGCTTTTTCATCTAGATGCAGCTGCTTGGAAAAATATCGTACTTGCTTATGAGCCCGTATGGGCTATTGGCACAGGAGAAACTGCCTCCCCAGAACAAGCACAGGATATGCACGAGTTTATCAGAAAAACTGTGGCTGCAACCTATGACAATGCTGTAGCAGATAATGTTTCCATCCTATATGGAGGATCTGTAAAGCCTGCCAATGCTAAGGAAATTTTTTCAAAACCAGATGTAGATGGTGGTCTTATAGGAGGAGCTTCTCTTAAGGCAGAAGATTTCTTTGGGATTGTCAATGCCTTTGCAAAGTAAACGCTAGGATAGAATTTTCGCGAAAGCGTATACTCAAAATACGTCATAAAAAAACCTCTTGATCACTCAAGAGGTTTTTAATTTTGATAGCTAAGTCTTAGAATTTGTATCCTAGACCCACATTAAAGAAGTTAATACGACTCTTAACGTCTGCATTACCTGTATAGTAGTTATTTAATTGGTAGGTAGTTCTGAATTGGGCATATAAGTTCTCGGTAAACTCATATCCTAATCCTGCACCTATACCTATGTTAAACTTTGTAAAATCATCAAAAGTTTCCTCCAGCGTGTACGTTATTTGAGGACCTCCGTGTACATAAAACTTCTCTGCAGCATAGTACTTCAAAAATAAAGGTACTTGTAAGAATTGTACCGCTTCATCATCTTCAGATCCTTTTACACTTGTAAAAAGCACTTCCGGTTGTAAGAAAAGCTTCTCACTTAGATTGATCTCAACGAAGCCCCCTACGGAGAATCCTATGGCTCCATCCGTCTCGTCTACATCTTCTACAGATACTTTTGCTCCAGCTGTTTGAAAGTTTGCTGCGATACCAAAATTTGCTTCTTGAGCTGTCATGGTGAAAGCTCCGATAAATGCGAAAGCTACTAAAATTGTTTTCTTCATAAAAATTGTGTTTGATTGTTTGTTAATAGCAAGGATAATATGTTAATTTATCCTTATTAATGACAATTATACAAATTTAGCTTCGAGCACGCTATCTTTTCACCGAATAAATAATCGTTATAAATTATAGGAAATAACGTCTTGCTTAGGATGCTCATTGCCAGCTTTATAAAATCCCTCTTGATTCCTCAGGAAGCGTTTTTATATCATACTACCGATCGATTAGAATCGATACCCGAGACCGATATTAAAAAAATTTGTTTTTGAAGTGATGTCGCCTACTTCGCTTACGGCATCACCCGTGTAACTATTAGTAAGTTGTAATGCATAATGAGCTTCTACATAGAACGCGTCGGTAATGTCATAACCGGCTCCCAGCGAGAGAGCAATGGCTAGTACGCTAAAGTCTTCTCCCGTTTCTTCTAAAGAAATATTGAACTGTGGCCCCGCTTGGACATTAAAACCACTTTCGCCTATTTTATAAAGGCCAAAGACAGGAATTTGTAAAAGACTGCCGTCATTAATATTAGTATAGATAAGCTCCGGGTGGATATCAATGAGTTCTGTAAGTTCAAAAGTAGCGGCTACTCCTATGTGAAAGCCTCCTTCTGAAACAGAACCGTCAAAAAAATCATTTTCGACCTTAAAAGTTCCACTAGTGTATCCAGCTTTTGCGCTAAAATTTTGGGCTGTGATTGCCATTGTTCCTAGTGCTACAAAAGCAACAGTACATAACATTTTTTTCATAATCGTATTCATTTAAAGGTTATAGTTATATCTCAATAGTGAGACCTACTCCTTAGTTAAAACGACCTTGAAAAGGTTAACAAAAAAAACCTCTCGATTGCTCGAGAGGTTTATTATATAGACTTGGGCTTTAAGAATTACTTCTTACCGTCCATTTTGTCTTTAAGTGCTTGAAGTGCAGAGTTTGCATCTCCTAAAGTAGGCTTAGACTCATCTGACTGAGCTTGAGCTTTCTTAGCAGCTTGCTTCACTATTTTTGCTTCTTCTTCCTTGTGGATTACCATATGAGAAGCTACCACTCTCTTAAAGTCCTTATTGAACTCTATGATCTGGAATACTGCCTCTTCACCCTTTCCTACTTTAGATCCGTCTTCTTTTTCAAGGTGACGTGTAGGGATGAATGCTGTAATATCCTCATTAAAGTCTATCGTAGCCCCTTTATCTACTACTTCTGTGATTGCTGCGGTGTGCTTTGTTCCTACTGCAAATTCAGTTTCGTATTTATCCCAAGGGTTATCCTCTATCTGCTTGTGACCTAGAGAAAGTTTACGTCCCTCTACGTCAAGTTCAAGAACCACTACTTCTAGCTTATCTCCTACTTCACAGAATTCTGATGGATGCTTCACCTTCTTCGTCCAAGAAAGATCAGATATATAAATAAGTCCGTCTATCCCTTCTTCTAGCTCTACAAAAACTCCAAAGTTTGTGAAGTTACGTACGATACCTGTGTGACGGGAACCTACAGGATACTTAGCTGTAATATCAGTCCAAGGATCTTGAGTAAGTTGCTTGATACCAAGGCTCATCTTACGATCTTCCCTGTCTAGCGTAAGGATTTCTGCATCTACTACATCCCCTACTTTTACAAAGTCTCCAGCGCTACGTAAGTGCGTAGACCAAGACATTTCAGAAACGTGTATAAGACCTTCTACTCCTTCTTCTACTTCGATAAATGCACCGTAATCTGCGATTACAACTACCTTACCTTTTACTTTATCACCTACCTTAAGATTATCACCTAAAGCTTCCCAAGGATGCTTAGAAAGTTGCTTAAGACCTAACTGTATACGTGTTTTTGCCTCATCAAAATCAAGGATAACCACGTTAAGTTTTTGATCAAGCTCCACAATCTCATTAGGGTGATTGATACGAGACCAAGAAAGATCTGTAATGTGTACAAGACCGTCCACACCTCCAAGATCAACAAAGACACCGTACGAAGTAATGTTTTTAACCACACCTTCAAGTACCTGACCTTTTTCAAGCTGCCCGATGATTTCTTTCTTTTGCTCTTCGATATCTGCTTCGATTAGCGCTTTGTGAGATACTACAACGTTTTTAAATTCGTGGTTGATTTTCACCACCTTGAATTCCATTGTTTTATTTACATACTGATCGTAATCACGTATAGGCTTCACATCTATTTGTGATCCTGGTAAGAACGCCTCGATACCGAAAACGTCTACGATCATACCACCTTTAGTACGTGCTTTTACAAATCCGTTTACGATCGTACCTTCATCGTGAGCTGCATTTACACGATCCCAAGCCTTAATCACACGAGCTTTACGGTGAGAAAGAACCAGTTGTCCTGTTGCATCTTCTCTGATGTCTATAAGTACTTCTACTTTATCTCCTACTTTAAGGTCTGGATTGTAACGGAACTCATTAAGAGAAATTACCCCTTCAGACTTCGCATTGATGTCTATGATGGCATCACGATCTGTAATGTTTATTACAGTTCCTTCTACTACATCATCATCAAGCGTATCTACAAAGTTCTGAGCCACTAGTGCTTCAAACTCTTCAAGTTGCTTGTCATCTACGGTATCAATACCTTCTTCGTACTTCTCCCAGTTAAATTCTTTAAGGAATTTTTCTGGATTTTCTTGAGCTGGAGAGAGCTCTTCTTTTTTTGGTTCTGGTGCTACAGCAACATCGGCATTCTCTACCTTTTGCGCTACTTGTTCTTTGGTGACACCATCTTGAGCTGCCTCAAGTTCTTGTTTTGTTGTTTCTTCAGCCATTTGCTAAAATTACATCTGCTTTAAAACGAGTGTTTTATAAGGAGATGGGGTTTGTATTTTACGCTTTCGCGAAAGCCCGATGAACCAAGAAACCGCAAAAGGGTTTGTTTTGATTTTTATAATCCCAAATGGCGGCTTTCTAAAGGTTGCCAAAAAGGAGTGCAAAAATACGCCGTTTTTATTGATAATCAAAGGGGTTCTTGTATAAAGAGTAAAATACTTTTTGAAGAGTTATTGTAAGAGTTTCGCTTTCGCGAAAATAGTATAGGATTAAGGTACGATACTTTAAAAATAGAAACCTTATAAACTCTTTGATAGCGGATCTTTTTGAAGTTATACAAATATGTAAAACCTTTAGATGCCCCACTTAGTGCTAAGTCTTATAAAAATAAGTATGATAACTTAGCTTTATGCTTATAAGTAACCAACATTTGAAGGCTAAGGCGCTATGAAAAATAGATTTAAACATTTTGGATTTTATCCCCTCGTTTTAATAGCTCTATATTCCTGTAAACCTGATGATATTTATTACAATTTGAGTGACGAGGCAAGAGAACTTTTACTTTTTGAAATTGATGACACATTTCAACTCAAGAATTTGGAAACTGATGAAATCATTACGTGACTGTCACAAGAAAAGAAATCAGTTACAATAGAGTTCCACTTGGATGGCCTCCTTTATTAATTGGGCCGCCTGCAGATACCTATATAGAAAGTGGCGGTTATTCTTTTATCGATGAAACAAATTGCTTTAGCGGAAGAATCGTAATTTAAGCAAATCGAGATGGAGGTTTTGAATTTAACGTCTATCTCGGAGATTGTTTTGGAAACACCGATTCTTCATTTGAATATCAAAATGAGATTTTTACAGCTATTGAAGTGGAAGGAGTTGAATTTATGAATGCGTATCTCTTGAGGTCTTCTTCTGATATCATATTCTATTCTATTCTAAGGAAAATGGAATTTTAAAAATTGTGAATGATTCTAATCAACAAACTCAATTTGCGATAATTGAATAAAAAACGTGTGTTGACCCGTATATAATTTATTGCTTGGTTTTGGCCTACTTACGAAAATCCTCGCGGATTTTCTATTCGGTTTGTATTTGCTAAATTAGTTGCTGAAACACGCAACGAAATCATACACAAACACGTTGGTGGTCCATTACCTTCGGCCGCAGTGCTCCATAAAATGAGATAACCTAGACTCAATCAAAATGTTAGGGGTATTAGCAAAAAACAATTTGTAAGCATCGCTTTACTTTCATCATAAAGATAATTCCAAGAACACGAATATATCCAAACCACATAAAGGCCAAGGCGTCAATTTTATTCCCACACTGCTAATTGACCACCAGCGGTCCAATGTGTGAAACGCCTCTTTTAAAACCACTGCATACTACCCAAAAACATAGCTGTCCAAAGGTAACAAACAATAACATACCATAAAGCATACATATGCCTTCCTCTCGGTCATACTTCCCTCGTCGGAGGCAAGCCAAAAGCTATTCACAGGGCGATCAACATCCAAAATAATAGCTATCTTACACAAGAAATACAACAACAAAAAACAGTGAAAGCCAGCAGAACGCCCTGCACGCTTTATACATTGAA
Organism: uncultured Alphaproteobacteria bacterium; assembly: GCA_963803555.1. Lineage (GTDB taxonomy): Bacteria > Pseudomonadota > Alphaproteobacteria > Micavibrionales > Micavibrionaceae. The sequence continues at coordinate 118,895 of CAWDMZ010000002.1, forward strand.
CCGTTGGCAACAAGCTTGAAAATTCTATAAAAAATAAACAATCGGAACAGAATTTGTAAATTTGAGTAAAACGGATTAGAAATGGACTTACAGACTAGAAAGTTGACCTTTATACAGGAATTTCTGCGCATTCAGAACGAGGACATTATAAGCGGACTTGAAAAAATGCTAAAAAAGCGCAGAGCGGAACTTTATGAAAAGAACCTCAAACCCATGTCAATGGAGCAATTTAATGCGGACATAGACAAATCACTTGAGGATTCCGCAAATGACAGGGTTATCAGCGCAAGGGACTTGAAAGAAGAAATCAAAAGATGGAACTGACCGTTTTTTGGACAGAATTCGCGAAGGACAAACTTGACGACATCTTTCAATACTATAAACGCAAATCAAAAAGTGTCAATGTCGCCAGAAAACTTGTGGACTCGATAATCGACCACACGATAGGACTTGAAAAACAGCCGTATATCGGACAAAAAGACGAGCTTTTATCCGACCGACCCCAAGGTTTTGGGTATCTAGTCTTCAAAAGCTACAAAATCATCTACTGGATTAACGAGCCAAAAAACCGAATAGACATCGCTCATGTTTTCGGACACAAGACAGAATCCCTTTAAAATAAGAGAAACGGAATAAGCAAGTAAAAACGGAGCAGGACGGAAAAGCCAGTTGCCAACAATGGTAACCGTTGCACAACTGCATAAAACCTAAAGAGTAAGTCTCAAATAAGCACTTTTGAGCACGCTTCTATATTTAGATCGGAATTATTAATTGATCTTCTAGAGGGTTTAGAATCATTCTTTTTAATTGTGATAGGGTGCTTTTCACCAATGCGGTAAAAAGTGCTGATCCTGCCTCACTTTTTACTCGTTTTTGTTCAAATTTTAGGTACTTCTTCAGGTTATAGGCAATGGCAGAGAGGTGCATCACTTTGTTTGCCTGTTTGAGTCCTATGGTATTGATCTTGCGCAGTCCCATAAACTGTGTAAGGGTTCCAAAGACAGGTTCTACCGTGCTCTGCCGCTTACTTTTTAGATAGCGTCCTTCGTTGCTCTTTATCCGTCCAATATTACGTTCATATTCCTCTCTGTAATAGGTCACTGTAAACTGTTTCTAATATATGCCTTCCTCTCGGTCATACTTCCCTCGTCGGAGGCAAGCCAAAAGCTACTCACAGGGCGATCAACATCCAAAATAATAACTATCTTACACAAGAAATACAACAACAAAAACCAGTGAAAACCAGCAGAACGCCCTGCACGCTTTATACATTGGACCGTTAGCAAGCATTAAAAAAATGAAAATCAAGTCACAGAAAATAATTGATAAAAACGGTAAAATACAAGAGTATTTAATTAATCATTTCAATTCTGACGGACTTTTAGAGCGGAAAGATTATTTAAGCACAAAAGGTATGTAGAGTTCTATTCTACTTATGAATATGATGAAAACGGGAATTGGATAAGTAAAAAAGAATATAATTCAAATGGAGATATTCAAGTTTATTTGAGCATGAATTCGATTCTAAAAACAGAGAAATTAAATCAATTGAGTTGACTGCCGAAAACAAAATTTGGGAATGGCACGAAAAACAATATCGAGATGATGAAACAGTAATTTAAATATCAAAAGACGAACACGGAAAAGTTGACCATAAAACTACTGAGAATACTGAAACAGGAGAGCAAAAACGATTCAGAGAAAAAAATAAAGTTTACGCAACAATCAAAGAAGAATTCGACCAAAAGAAAAGACTAATAAAGAGAAAGACAATTGATGCTAAAGGGAATATAAGCGAAGAAAATCAATACTCATATGTTGGTACGTCTCAAATTTGGAAATTATTTATTTACGGAAAGCACATTAAAACTGAAGAGAGAAAAACTGATAGAAACGGAAACGTGGAATTCTATATTAGAAAAGACAATAATGGAAAAAGTTTAAAATGGTCAAAAAGTGAGTTTGATAATTTTAATAATTTAATTTCAATCGAAGGTGGAAAAGAAGAGAACAAGACCGACATATAAAACAACAATGAAGGAGAAAGTACTGCACCAAACACAACTTTACAGATTGAATTTTCTCAAACGAAACCGAGTTTGTGAGATTTTGGAATACTTTGATCAAAAAATAACACATACTAACTCTCGAAGAACTGAGTTACAAAAACAAGTCTTTTTAAGCTAATCTTGATCTATAATATTTATCGTAGGGTGTTCCTGATGTTGCTACAGCAATTGCTTGTTTTAAAAGCTTGTTTGCCACAGCAATTATTCCATCACAACTTAAAAACCCAACAACAACCACTGCTCCTTAACTAAAAAAAGTACTTTAGTAGAAATTAAAGGTGGTTATCAGACAGACTGCCGTTGCCATTCATTGCGGAACGCTCTCAAACTCGAATAAAATGAACAAATTAATAACAAATAGAAACTTGATCATTGTGAATTTTACAATTGTATCTTATTTTATTCTGATCTGGGTAATTAACTTTTACAAAATAGACTTTGTCTTAGTTGGGGTTTTTAGAGAACTCTTGACAATACTATTTCTTATTGCACAAATTGTTTTTTTAATCATCGGAACAAAATATCTAGTAAAAAATCAAATGAATTTCCTAGTTTTAATTAGTGTTTAAACACTAGCTATCTGTTCTATCATTACTATCGGAAGTTTCTTTTGAAATCGGATTTGACCACGTTTACGAAAAGCTGAATTTAGCAAATTTCTTGCTCAATCTGAATTAAAATATTTAGGAATAAAATGCTAACAGCATTTACTCCTGCGCTGAAAAATGGAAAACGAGATTTAGACGAATAAATTTAACTCTGAAAAAATAACGAAATGGCAACAAAGAACTGAATTAAAAAAACAAGTCTACTTCGACTTCGCTCAGTACAGGTTTTTAAGCTAATCTTGATCTATAATGTTCATCGTAGGGTCTTCCTGATGTTGCGATAGCAAATGCTTGTTTTAAAAACTTCTTTACCACGGCAATTATTCCATCAGAACTTAAAAACCCAACTACAACAACTGCTCCTTAACTAAAAAAAGTGCTTTGGTAGAAATTAAAGGTGGTTATCAGATAGACTGCCGTTACAAAACATTTAAGACGAACTTTTAGAATAACCCAAAATTCCTGTTCAATTCCAAACTTTATTTTATATTTGTATCTAAATGGATACATTTTGTAAGTGATAATTACAGAGAAAACAATAGAATTTGACAAGTGGATTAGAAAGCTCAAAGATATGCGGGCGAAATCTAAAATACTCTTCCGAATTCAGAAACTCGAAACTGATGAACATTTTGGAGACTGCAAATCAGTCGGAAACGGAATTAGCGAAATGCGAATTAATTACGCTAAAGGCTACCGAATATATTTTAAAGAAAAAGATAATAAAATAGTAATCCTTTTAATTGGTGGAGATAAATCAAGTCAACAAACAGACATCGAAAAAGCGAAAAAAATCTGGAAAAGAATAAAAAATAATTAATATGGCAACAACTAAATTTGATATAGCGGATTATTTGGACAGCGAAGAAATGATTGCTGAATATCTGAATACAGTTCTTGAAGATGGAGAAAGTTCTGACTTAATAGTTGCAATCGGACATATTGCAAAGGCAATCGGAATGACTAAAATTGCGGAAAAAACTGGAATGAGTAGACCAAGTCTTTATAAAGCATTATCCGACGGAGCAAAACCTCAATTTGGAACAATAATGAAAGTTCTGAAAGCAATTGGCGGTCAAATAAACGTTAAACCAATGTCAGCGTAAGAAACGCACCACAAACAAGAACTGGGTTAAAAAAAAAATTCTACTTCGACTTTGCTCAGTACAGGTTTTTAAGCTAATCTTGATCTATAATGTTCATCGTAGGGTCTTCCTGATTGAGCAATCGCAAATGCTTGTTTTAAAAGCTTATTTGCAACTGCAATCAATGCTAGTTTTTTGCTCGTGTCATCCTCTCGCTTTTTATTCTCCCTCTATAACACTTCCATAGTGAGGGATACGATTTAATAGTAAAAGCTTATTGTAAATCCCAAATCCAAACGTCATTGTGGCTTTCCCAAAGTTAAACTGCTGCTACAGCTCGAGCCTTCAAAGAGATTTTTAGGCTTTACACCCAAGACCCTAGTAACAAAATAGTAGCCTTTATATATTCTTGAATCACTATTCATTCTGTCTTTTTGTGATATCCCACGCAACCTTTTGGCTTCTTCTCCATCTAATAATAAACAGAAAACCAATACATTATGAAAATCAACAATCGTAAATTACTCTTTATTTGTCTATCATTATCAACTTTATTCATTGCCTGTAAGGAGGATGATGATGTGGATCCAGTGGTGATCATTGCAGATACGTACTCGTCTTACGATGATTTAGTACAAACTTTAAAACCCGAGGTACAGACCTTTACAATAGATCCTACGATCGACCAAACGGTAACTGGAACGGATGGCACCATCATAACTATCGGTCAAAACTCATTTTTTGATGATTCCGATACTATGATATCAACGCCAATAACTGTAGAATTGAGAGAACATTTATCTCTTGAAGATATGTTATTAGCTAATGCGCAAACAAGTTCAAGCAATCAGATATTGGTAACGGGAGGAAGCTTTAATTTAACTTTTAAAGATGAAAATGGTGCAGGCGTAACCATTGCTCCTTTTAGCATTTCTGCTCAAATGCCAGTGGGGACAGATATCACCGGTTATGAAAACCAAATGCAATACTACAGTGGCGAGTATGAAACGGTAGATGGAAGAGAAATGGTCAACTGGGAGTTAAATGGCGACAATAATGAAGCCTTTATAGACCAGGATACATTTAATATCTTCGGCTTAGAGCAAGGACTTTCAAATTGTGATGTCTTATACGACCTAAGTGGGGACGCTCCTACTCAGTTTGAGGTTACCGTATCTGGTGTCACCGACTTTTCTTCAACTACGGTCTGGATGGTAATAGATGATTTTCCTTCGGTCATTATGATCACCTCCTTAAATGAGGCTATGACTGCTTTAAAAACATATGATAACTCAATACCTACAGGTCTCAACGCAACATTAATTGCAATCACCGTAGATGAAGATAATTATCTTAAGTTTGGGAGTTTACCAATAACCGTAGTAGGTGACGATGTTTTTAATATTGACATAGATTTTGGAACTACTGAAGAACTAGTAGCTTTGATTCAAAGCATTGCCAACTAATTACCCTATCCAAAGATACTTTATGATAAAATGTTTGGAAGAGGTGCCGTTGTAAACTGAAATATCTTTTATTATAATGATCGTGAAGCAGCGAAAAATTCAGTTGAATTTTCTGTTGCTTCACGATTTTTTTATAATCTAAATTTTAGATCAAGGTTACTCCCATTTTTGGCGATCAACAGCGTCTTTTTACTATTCGTTGCTTGGTCCTATTTATAAGTTCGTTTCTGATGTATCATTTGTCCTTTTACGTTTCTTCGAGGGAACCGGTAGTGCGTTTACCAACCCCATTACCTTAACAAACTTTTAATCTTCAGAACATTTTCGCGAAAGCGGAAATACTTATATTTAAACAACTTTAAAACGTAGATTATGAAACTTACAAAAGCACAGATAAAAGATAGATTAGAAGATTTTCCAGATTGGGAATTTGAAGATGATGCGATCCATACGTCTATAGAGTTTGAAAATTTTAGAGAAGTATTTTCTACGATGACACGTATCGCCTTTGAGGCAGAGCGTATGCAGCACCACCCAGACTGGAGCAATGTCTATAATGAACTGAATATCTCACTAAGCACGCACGACGCTGGTGGAGTGACAGAAAAGGATTTTGACCTGGCCGCAGCAATAGATGATATACTAGGTGCATAATTTTTAAGGAATCAACTGATTTCCTATTTTTACCGCGATCAAAGCAGTTTGTTTTGATCGCGGTTTTAGTTCATAAGGTAGCGATACGATCAGTAATTTCCATTATAGGATTTGACGATCACTCAAGCTAGCTGTTTGTACGCTATTCGTTGAGAGGCTACAGAGCGTTATGATTTCCGCTTTCGCGAAAATGTAAAAAAATAAAAGTCTGCTTCTAATGATAAGTAAGGCTTTAATAAACGATTTCTGCCTACGCAGAAAGGATAATGAAATTAATATATGGGAAGAGCATTTGAATTTAGAAAGGCACGTAAAATGAAGCGCTGGAGCGCGATGTCTAAGGCATTTACACGTATAGGTAAAGATATCGTGATGGCCGTAAAAGAAGGCGGTCCTGATCCTGATTCTAACTCTAGGTTGCGAGCGGTGATACAAAATGCCAAGGCGGTAAATATGCCTAAGGATAATGTGGAACGCGCGATAAAGCGGGCCTCAGATAAATCTCAAGGGGATTATAAAGAAGTCATTTTTGAAGGCTATGCACAGCACGGGATTGCCATTTTAGTTGAAACTGCGACAGATAATAATACACGTACGGTTGCAAATGTAAGAGCTTGTTTTACAAAATGTGACGGAAGCTTGGGTACCTCTGGTTCTGTAGTGTTTATGTTTGACCATACTTGTACGTTCCGGGTGAATGCAGAGGGACAGGATGTGGAGGAAATTGAACTGGAGTTCATTGATTTTGGCGCAGAAGAGGTTTTTGAAGATGAAGATGGGATCCACATTTATGCTCCGTTTGAAAGCTATGGAGCTATACAAAGTGCCTTAGAAGAAAAGGGGATAGAAATACTCGAGTCTGGCTTTGATCGGATCCCACAGGTAACAAAAGAAGTGACTCCAGAACAGGAAGAAGACGTAAATAAACTGATTGATAGACTAGAAGAAGATGATGATGTGCAGAACGTCTACCACACAATGCAGTCTAACGACAATTCTGAAGAAGAGTAACAAATTGTTGTTATAATAAAAAACCTCTGCCATACGGCAGAGGTTTTTTATTTCTAAAGATCTGAGGATAGTTAATTCTGGTATAGGTAAAGTGAAGAGGCACCAGCTAACGTATTGTTTACTGATGGCGTTACGTTACCACCTGTACTGCTGGAAGCATTTGCAAATGCAAGAATACGTCCTCCACCATTAGCACGCTCTGCAATAAATACCACATCATTTGCCGCATCATACTCGGCAGCAACTGGGTTTCCTAAGAATGTAGCAGCTCCCGCGATACGTACTTGATTATTTGCTACTAAGAGTGTCTCCCCATTAGCAACGGCGTTAAATTTAGACTCAAATCCTGTGATTATATGGAAGGCTCCATCGGTATCTGAGGCAGCTTCACCTACGTCTGTTAAGATCATAGTCCCATTAGTCTCTGCAATACCGTGTGTGCGATTAATGCCTTCTATGGTAATACGCTTCGTAGGAGTTACCGTTGCATCTGTAGTATTAGTTGCTGTAAAGTTTGCAAATAAAGCTACGTCTGAAGTTTTATCTACTACTGCATAGAGATTATTTCCTACAAACTCGATTCCCCATACTGCAAAATCTACAGTGACCGTATTTCTTAACGTAAACCCGTTATCTGTACGTGTGAAAATAAAGAAACGTCCATCTGGAGTAGCAGGATCACCGTCTACATCTGCATTATCTGCCACTACATAAAGATTGCCGTTTACTGCAAGATCTCTTGGGCTTACCAAAACAGCCTGACTTGTAAGTGATACCCCTAAATCGATACCACTAGTGGCAACAAAAACATCTGCATAGGCATTGAGTTTTAAATTAGAACGTGAGGCTTGAGTAACCTCATCGCGACTAGCATCGTAATAAATCCCTTCAGAATCTGAAGATACTGTTCCAAAAGATGATGATGAGATATTAGCGAGATCTTCTACATCATATACGGTCACTTCTCCATCACTATTATTGGACGCAAATAACTCAGTTCTTGAGTTTGCCGTACCTCCTCCAGTTGTAGTATCGTCATCTTCACTACACGAAATAAAACTAGCAGTCGCTAGTATCGCTATACCTAATCCTTTGATAATTTTCATAAATAATATTTTTAAATTGTTAGTACGAGATAGTTACGAAGTTTGGGCACTATTGGGTTTTTGACAAATGATCATTTAACTTAAATTAAGAGTACTTTGAGTACTTTTACTGCTTAGAGCTGCTAGTTAAGCAGATTCAAATACAGCTTTCAACCCGTCTTTTCTAAAATGGATAGGAAACAAAAACCTCTACATATTCAAAAAAAAATAGCCCTGAATTAGAAATTCAGGGCTACATTTAAAGACTACTATAAAAATTAATCTTCAGAAAAATATACTGAAGATGCTCCTGGAAAAATGTTATTCACATTTGGGACTACATTTCCGCCAGCTGTAACGTTAGTATAAGCTAAAACTCTTCCTCCTCCATTTGCTCTTTCTGCAATATATACCGTATTGCTGTCTGCATCATAATCTGTAGAAACTGGGTTTCCTAAAAAAGTTGCGTCACCAGAAACTCTCACTTGATTCCCTGCAACTACTAAAACACCACCATCTGCAATGGCACCAAACTTAGTTGTAAAGTCGGTAATGATATGAAAACCACCATCGTTATCTACTGCAGCACTTCCAATATCTGTAAGTATCACAGTGCCCCCATCTTGACCAATACCGTGAGTTCTAACAATTCCCTCAATGGTCACTCTCTTATTTGGAGTTACTACAGCATCCGTTGTATTAGTTGCAACAAAGTTTGAGAAAAGAGCTACGTCAGATGTCTTATCGACTACGGCATATAAATCACTTCCTATAAACTCAATACCCCAAACAGCAAAATCAACTGTCACTGTATTTCTTAACGTAAATGTATTCCCGCTACGAGTATATATAAAAATTCTACCATCATCTGTGGTATCATCACCATCTACATCACTGTTATCAGATACTACATAAAAATCACCACTTACGGCTATATCACGAGGACTATCTAAATCTGCACTACCTGAACTTACCAGTCCAAGGGCTTCATTATTAGTTGTTTCGTCTAAATCGCCAAATAATTCAATTCTTCCAGCACTTCTGGACACTTGCGTTAATTCATTATTATCTGTGTTCACATAAATACCTTCTCCATCTGAAGATACGGTAGGTAGCAAACGAAATTCTACATCTCCATCATTTTCGAATTCATAGGCTGCTACGGCACCGCTAGTATTACTTGAGGCGTATAGGTTTACACTTAAGTCATTCCCAGTGATGTCATTATCATCATCTTCATTACAAGCTAAAAAAGCTACGGACGCAAATGCGAGCAAACCAATTCTTTTAATCATTTTCATAAATTTAAGTTGTTTAGATTATTATTAATACCAAAACTACGTTGCCAAACGACACCTAGATCGGCATCTTATTTCTATTAACGTTATTTAACGCTGCAAGAACCATTTTGGCTGGTATTTAACTAAAGGGGACTAGTGATAATTAACAAGATTTTTTAATCGAACTCTCGATGAAACTTTTGAGATATAAGATCTCTAGATATGGCGAAAACTTCGATGCTCACAAAAACCATTTTTTATACTATGAAGAATTCATAAATTTGCGTTAAATCAATATTATGATTTGATTTTAATATATGTTTGCGCAATTAAAAAAGCCGAATTTAACGCGCGCTGAAGTGCTCTTAATCAAAACTCTTATTTATAATTGGAATTTGAGTATCAAGGAAATATAATCATATAGTCGCTAAGATTTATAGGACGCTAATTACTATATTGATTTATAATAGCACTCTAATAAACAGATGTTTACAACAAATTATATCCTCTCCCCCAACGTTATATCCAATGACTATCTGAGTTTAACAATAACTTTACGTTTATAATTAATACGTACCCTTCTTTTTATCTACTTTTATATCTTACACACAATTTTACCTCATTAATGAAGACTAAATACATCGACCTTATTGACCAGACATTTCATTTTCCCCAAGAAGAATTTGAATTAGATAAAAATGAATTAAAGTTTCACGGTATTAACCTAATGGAACTTGTGGCTCAATATGGCGCCCCGCTAAAGTTTACATATCTTCCTAAGATTTCAGAAAATATTAATCGCGCTAAGACCTGGTTTGCAAACGCTATTAAGGAGCATAACTACGAGGGAACTTACAACTATTGTTACTGTACTAAAAGTTCGCATTTCAAGCATATTTTAAATGAGGTTCTTACAAACGACGTTCACATAGAAACCTCCTCTGCTTTTGATATTGATATCGTAGAAAACCTAAAATCACAGGGTAAAATTACAGATGATACGTATGTGATCTCAAATGGCTTCAAAAGAGATCAGTATGTAAAAAACATAGGCCGTCTCATCAATAATGGCCATAAAAACGCAATTCCTGTAATAGACAACTATGAGGAGTTAGAACTTCTAAGTGACGAGATCAACGGAAAATTCAATGTGGGGATTCGCATCGCGTCTGAAGAGGAGCCTAAGTTTGAATTTTACACCTCTAGACTAGGAATAGGGTATAAGAACATCCTTCCATTTTACAATAATCAGATAAAGGATAATGAGCAGGTAAATCTAAAAATGCTTCATTTCTTTATAAATACAGGCATTTTTGACACCGCTTATTACTGGAATGAACTTAGTAAGTGTATCAGGGTCTATATAAACCTTAAAAAAATCTGTCCTAGCCTAGATAGTCTTAATATTGGAGGCGGCTTCCCTATCAAGAACTCACTAGCATTTGAATATGACTATCAATATATGATCACAGAGATCATAGGCCAGATAAAATCATCTTGTGATGAAGCTGGTGTCGCGGTCCCTAATATTTTTACAGAATTTGGTAGCTTCACCGTAGGAGAAGCTGGTGGTGCCGTTTATGAAGTACTCTACCAGAAACAGCAAAATGACAGAGAGAAATGGAATATGATCAACTCCTCTTTCATCACTACAATGCCAGATACCTGGGCTATTAACAAGCGCTTTGTGATGCTTGCCGTAAATAGATGGAATGAAGAGTATGAGCGGGTCCTTCTAGGAGGTCTTACTTGTGATAGTGATGATTATTATAATAGTGAGCAACATATGAATGCCATTTATATGCCCAAATACAAAAAGGATAAACCATTATATATAGGTTTTTTCAACACAGGGGCCTATCAAGAGACTATAGGAGGCTTTGGTGGTTTACAGCATTGCCTCATCCCTTCACCTAAACATATTTTAATTGATAGGGATCAGGACGGAAATCTTACAAAGGAGATATTTGCTGAGCAGCAGACCAATGAGCAGTTGCTTTCCATTTTAGGCTATGATTTTGGCATTAACAGAAACCAAAAAAATGCTGACAAAGTACCTAAGAAAAAAGTGGAAAAACAGGAAGAAAAAGATCCTGCACAATCTCTATCTTAAGAGTATATTTATAACATCTAATATTTTCGCGTTACGCGAAAACATTTTAGTTGTAAGTAGAAAAAGATAAGAGCAATAAACAACAATTTTAAACTTAACCTTTACCAAAATGACAACTGCAAAAACTTATGCAGGTATTCCTAAGGAATATGCATCACCAGAAACGTCAAAAATCGTTTTAATTCCAGTTCCCTATGATGGCACCAGCACTTGGGGCAAAGGAGCAGATAAAGGTCCAGAGGCCTTTTTGCACGCATCAGAAAATATGGAGCTTTACGACATAGAAACTGAAAGCGAAGTGTACAAACAAGGTATTTACCTAGCTGATGCAATTACTGAAAACGCCTCACCAGACGCTATGGTTACTGCCGTGCATACGAAGGTAAAAGAGCAGATAAAGCGCAATAAGTTTGTAACGATGTTTGGTGGAGAACATTCAATCTCCATAGGAGCTATAAGAGCTTTTAATGAGACTTTTGATGATATTACCATCTTGCAAATTGATGCTCACGCAGATTTACGTGAGTCATACGAGGGTAGCAAATACAACCACGCTTGTGCGGTTTATGAAGCAAACCAAAATACAAATCTTGTTCAAGTAGGAATTCGTAGTATGGATGCCAGCGAGAAACTCGCAATGAACGAAGAAAATGTATTTTTTGCACACGATATGGCAAATGACGAGTATTGGATGGATACGGTTATAGAGGCTTGTACAGATAATATCTATATCACCTTTGACTTAGACGCCTTTGACCCATCGGTACTTCCTGCAACAGGAACACCAGAACCAGGCGGACTTTTTTGGTATGAAACCCTTGCTTTTTTAAAACGCGTTTTTGAAGAGAAAAATGTTGTAGGTTTTGATATTGTAGAACTTTGCCCTAATGAGTCGAGCAAAGTATCTGACTTTGCCGCGGCAAAATTATACTACAAAATGCTGAGCTATAAATTTGCAGAGACAGATGAAGGAGAAGAATATGAGACTCTAGGATTACAAGAGAAGTCAAAGAAATTTCAATCAGAAGAAGAAGATTATAATGAGCAATAGAGGACCCATATCACAATTTGTAGAAAAATATTATTTACACTTTAACTCAGCAGCATTAGTCGACGCTGCAAAAGGGTATGAGCAACAGCTCGAAGGTGGCTCTAAAATGCTCGTTTCTCTTGCGGGAGCAATGAGTACCGCAGAACTAGGTAAAATTTTTGCAGAAGTAATACGTCAGGATAAAGTACATATTATCTCTTGTACAGGTGCAAACCTAGAAGAAGACATAATGAACCTGGTGGCACATAGTCACTATAAAAGAGTACCTAATTACCGAGATCTAACTCCTCAAGACGAGTGGGACTTACTAGAAAAGGGGCTTAATAGAGTAACAGATACCTGTATTCCTGAAGAAGAAGCGTTTAGAAGATTACAAGAGCATATCTTTAAAATTTGGAAAGATGCAGAAGACGCAGGAGAACGTTATTTTCCTCACGAGTATATGTATAAAATGCTACTTTCTGGAGTGTTAGAAGAGCATTATGAGATAGATATCAAAGACAGCTGGATGTATGCTGCTGCTAAGGCAAATCTACCTATTGTAGTTCCAGGTTGGGAAGATAGTACGATGGGTAACATCTTTGCGAGCTACGTTCTCAAAGGAGAACTTAAGGCGAGTACAGTCAAATCTGGAATTGAGTATATGACATTCCTTGCAGATTGGTACACAGAAAACTCTAAACAAGGAATTGGATTTTTCCAAATAGGTGGAGGTATCGCAGGAGATTTTCCTATCTGTGTAGTCCCTATGCTCTATCAAGATATGGAGCGTACAGATACTCCATTCTGGAATTATTTTTGCCAGATAAGTGATTCTACTACCAGCTATGGTTCTTACTCTGGAGCTGTACCTAATGAAAAAATCACTTGGGGAAAACTTGACATAAATACCCCTAAATTTATAATTGAGAGTGATGCAACGATAGTAGCACCTCTTATATTTGCCTATCTATTAAAAATGTAATTTTTGTAATGAGACAACCAAGTAACCTTAAACGCGTGATCGTAGATTATGCAAAGCTCAATGATGATATCCTTAATCTTTTGGTAAATAAATATCCGTATGGATACGATAAAGAAAATATCATTACTTTCAGGAATGCTCAAAACGAGATGGTAGACTGTGTTGAAGTTAAAACCGAAGACACGCTATATCTTGTAAAGGTAAGTAAGAGACTTGTCGCTGCGATGGAAGATTTTGACCAAGATGATTATGATGATTCTGATACAGATGACGATATGGATCTTGAGCTCGAAGATAGAGAAGATAATGATGAAGACGAAGATTAGTAATCTTCTTATTTAGATAGTTTTTATACAGTAGTGGTCGCAAATGCGGCAAAAAATTAATTCTAACTAATTTTTACGTATCACTATGATGAAAACACTTTTTATTGCCCTTTTTGCATTTATCAATATTTCTGTTAATGTTACTACAGAGACTGTGGAGGCAACTTATGACGGTTTTGAGGAAGAAACATATTATTTTTCTGATGAAGATGAGATCACTCATTCCTTCGATTCTGTGAGTAAGGAAGCCGCTTCTCAATATGACTTAATGGATGCAACGTATAAAGGCAAGAAATTCAAAATTACCTATGTCACCACGACTGAAGTAAATGAAGATGACGAAGAGTATGACGCTCACCACATTACTGAGCTGGAAATGCTTGATTAACAAGTAGTAAAAGCGGGATTGTATATACATTCCCGCTTTTTTTAAATCTTTTGCTTACGCGAAAATGATAAAGCCTTACTAGAATTTTGCGATTTTGAATTGAGTTATTAAACACAACACTTACGATACTTCACTAGTACCAAAACAAAATGAATTTAAAAGACGGTGTCACAACTGCCGAAAATAAAGTCTCCTCAGAAGCTCACCGCTTAAGTGAGATAGTAAAAGACACCACAAAAAACCTGACCGACAGGTTAGAATGCTATGAGGATATCATAAGTCTGGAAGTGGGCGACACCGGACTTACAAGAGCTAAAACCCTAGAGAGAGAGTTTGATATACGCCAGCTCTATATTAAATATGAAGGAGATAATCCTACAGGCACTCAAAAGGACAGAATTGCATTTGCTCAAGTCTATGATGCTTTAAGACGAGAATATGAGGCCATCTCTTTGGCTACTTGTGGTAATTATGGCGTTGCCGTGGCACTAGCTGCAAATCTTGCTGGTATGAACTGTAAGATCTTCATTCCAGAAAGTTATCACACGGAGCGTATCACAGAAATGCAGAATTTAGGAGCAGATATTATAAGACTGCCAGGCAGCTACGAAGACGTCGTGACTGCTAGTAGTGTACGCGCCACTAAAGAAGATTGGTATGATGCAAACCCTGGAGGTGCAAATACTCCTTTACAAATACAAGCATATTCCCAGATAGCAATAGAAATTGTAGAAGAACTGGGGGACGCACCTAAGTACTGTGCAGCACCCGTCTCCAACGGAACTTTATTTGCAGGTATCTATAGAGGTTTTGTTACCTTATACAAAAGAGGAAAAACCTCAAGAATACCTAAGATGATCGCGGCTTCTTCTACCGGTAAAAATCCAATTATACAGTCATTTAAAGAAGGGTTAGAGAACTGCAGAGATTTAGACCCAGAAAAAATAAAGGAAACTAAGTATAATGAGCCACTCATAAACTGGCATAGCTTTGATGGAGAAGAAGCACTCTATGCCATTCAGCAATCTGACGGGGAAGCTTTTAATATAAGTGACAAAAAGATGAAAGAAATGTCCAGCATACTTCTCAAAAAGGAAGGGTTGCGCATTCTCCCAGCATCTACAGCAGGATTAATAGGATTACTGGAACTGGATAAAGCAAATGACTTAGAGCCAGATAGGTTTGTAGCAGTGCTTACGGCAAAACATTAAATCTTATTTGCTTAAAAAAGAACAAAATTGGGTCACTCGAGCAGTGTTTCCTCAAATTTACAATACACATTATGAAGAAATCAATAGATGGAAAAGCCCTAGTTTACTGTGAGGGTGCCTTTAATACAGCAAACGGTAAAACTGCACACGGCCTTGTACGCTTTACCGAGCGGTATGAGGTAGTAGGTGTTATAGACTCAAGATATGCAGGGAAAGATGCTGGCGAAGTACTGGATGGAAAGAAAAATGGCATCCGCATATTTGAAAATATAGAGACAGCGGTCCAAACCTTAAAATCGAGTAACAATGCTCCAAAATCACTTGTTATTGGTTTAGCTCCCGATGGTGGTCGTCTCCCTAAGGAGGCACGGGCTACTATTGCAAAAGCTATAGAAATGAAGTGGAATATAGATAGTGGCCTCCACGATTTTCTGTCTAATGACGAGAATCTTGCCAATCTCGCTAAAGAGAATAGAGTTAAAATTCGCGATGTACGTAAGACACCAGATAGAGACACCTTGCACTTTTTTACTGGAGATATTGAGCAGGTAGCCTGTTTGAAACTAGCGGTACTGGGAACAGATTCGGCTATTGGTAAACGTACTACGGCTTGGTTATTAGTTCACGGTTTTCGCGAAAGCGGAAAAAAAGCAGAGATGATAGGTACAGGTCAGACCGCGTGGATGCAGGGAGCAAAATACAGTATGGTGATGGACAGCTGCATCAATGACTTTGTTTCTGGGGAGATTGAGCACGCAGTTGTGAGCGCTTATAAAAATGAAAGCCCAGATGTTATCGTTATCGAGGGACAGGGAAGCCTTATGAATCCAGCATACCCTGGAGGATTTGAGATTTTAGCGGCGGGAAGACCCGATTACGTCGTCTTACAACACGCCCCAAAAAGGGTAGAATATGACGGTTTCCCAGGATATAAGTTGCACTCTCTAAAAGAGCAGATCAATGCTATAGAAGTTATTTCCGGAAAGAAAGTGATAGCCATCACCGTAAATCACGAGGATATGACGGAAGATGAAATCATACCTGCTTGTAACGCAATTACAGAAGAAACTGGTTTACCAGCCTTTGATGTGCTCGCTCACGGTGCAGCAGACTTAATTGAAGTTCTAAAAAAGCAACTTAAATAAGTTGCCCTAAAAAATGAAAATTACAAAAATTTCTTACGAGCGCTTAGATCTAACCCTAAGCGCTCCCTACACGATCGCATACGAGACCGTGTCTACTGCGACCAATTTTATCCTTAAAATCGAAACGGACACGAAGCTTGTGGGTTATGGATGTGCGGCGCCAGACCTCGAGGTTACAAAGGAACGACCAGAAGACGTACAGCGCTCCATTGAGCTGGTGATACAACCTTATCTCAAGGGTAAAAATCCGTTACATTATGCTCATCTCTTAGAAGAACTCAAACCTTTTCTCTCTGTGATCTCCTCTGCCCTCGCAATGGTAGATATGGCATTGCTAGACATCGCTTCAAAAAAAATGGATGTACCGCTTTTTGAGTTTTTAGGAGGGTATCGGACAAGTATTCCCACAAGTATCACCATCGGTATTTTACCGCTTACTGATACCCTAAAACAAGCTGAAGAGTATGTCGCTCAAGGTTTTAATATTATAAAGGTAAAAGGCGGTTTAGACATAGATGAAGACGTAGAAAAAATGGTGCGCTTGCGCGAAAATTTTAAAGGCCTCACCCTACGCTTTGATGGTAATCAAGGGTATTCTGTAGATCAAGCTGTGCAATTTGTTGAACGTACCAAAGAGGTGAAGATTGAGATGCTCGAGCAGCCTACACTTGTCTCCAATGAAGAAAACCTAGGTAAAGTGACTAAACGTGTACATATCCCAGTAATGGCAGATGAGAGTTTAAAATCCCTGAAAGATGCCTTCCGCTTAGCACAAAATAGCCGTATGAATATGGTGAACATCAAACTTCAAAAAGTAGGCGGTATTTTAGAAGGAATGCACATTAATTCTGTAGCAAGAGCTGCAGGTTTAGAAGCAATGGTAGGCTGTATAGATGAGTGTAGATTAGGAATATCGGCTGGATTGCATTTTGCACTAGCGAGACCTAATACCCTTTATGCCGATCTAGACGGACACTTGGATATGGAAAACGATCCCTTTAAAGGTTTGTTTTCATTAAAAAACGGCATTCTAACTCCAAATGGTAAGGCTGGACTGGGGGTTTAGAAATCCGTTAAATTACTTATTTAAATTCCTAAGATTCCAAATCCCCCACCATAATAATACTGCTTCTGCTATCATACCTGATCCATACTGTGGAGACCATCCGTCTAGGATCGTGCTTATCAACCTTCCACCAGCGAGACCACCCATAAACAAGACGTTTGTTAAGGTCGCAGATCTCCAGTGGTTGGGTTTAAAAATCCCGTAAACCCAATAGCCACCAAAGGCAAGGTACATTCCCATAACCGCTCTAAAAATGTTCTTTAATTCTAGATCGCGAACTTCAAATCCAAAGATTTCCAATAAAATAACACTTGGATGTGCACCGTACACAAATGCCATCGAGAGTACGATAGCAGCAGACAGTGCTAAATGAAGGTTTTTAGGTAATCTGGACATTCTAGTTTTTAAACACGCTTTGCAATACGATCCTTTGCAAGTTGTAGAATAGTGTGAAACTGATCCTCTATATTGGTCTCAGTATTATCAATCTCGATAGCATCTTCTGCTTTGACCAGAGGAGAGTCTTCCCTAGTGGTATCTATATGATCCCGCTCAACTACATTAGACAATACTGCCTCATATGAGATGGTATCTCCGCGCTCCACCAACTCTCTATACCTGCGCTGTGCTCTTGCATCTGGACTGGCTGTCATAAATATCTTGAGCTCAGCATTAGGAAAAACGACAGTTCCTATATCACGACCGTCCATCACAATACCCTTCTCTTTTCCCATACGCTGCTGTTGCTCTACAAGTTTTGCACGAACTTCAGAAATTGTCGCAATAGGGCTCACAAAAGATGAAACTTCTAGATTCCGTATATCCTTTTCTACATTGATGCCATTGAGACAGACTTCAGCATTGCCACTTTGGGTATCCCTAGTAAATGAAATGGTGATATTTTTTAAGTTTTGAATAAGTGCTTCCTTATCAAAAAAACCATCAGAGATGTAGCCCTTTTGCATTGCATAAAGCGTTACGGCGCGGTACATTGCTCCAGTATCCACATAAATATAGGCTAGCCAGTCTGCTAGTTGTTTTGCTACGGTACTTTTTCCTGTCGAAGAAAAACCGTCTATGGCGATGGTAATTTTCACTTGATGGTGTTTCAAACAAAAATAGGAAAACAGATTTTTAGGGATCTCATTTTAAAGGAAAGTTTCAGTAAACTACTATCTAAACTTGGTGTAAAGAAAATAGAATTATTGTAAATCTATGCCCAGTCCGAAGAAGCTGCTAGCCGCTGCACTATTATAGCGAGCATAGGCATAATTAAAACGCATCTTATTGATCTTGATACCAAAGCCCGCACTGATCCCTGCAAAACTCCGCTGATCTACAATACGCAATTCCTCACTTCTTCTAAAATTATAACCTAGGCGTAAATTAAAACCGCTTTCTGGAAAGAGCTCCACCCCTACTATCGTATGGCGTACTATGTTGTCGAGCAATCCTATTTTTTCTGAAGTCACATTTCCATTGAGATCCGTAGTACCTCTTGCCTCATTTTCAAAAGCAATATTCCACAGCTGGAGATTTTCAAAAGTAAGATGCCAGCGGATGGGCACATTAGGAAGAATTTGAGAAATACCCGCATCTATTTCTAGTGGCAACTTTTCTATCGTATCTACATAAGCAGTAAACTGGGTTCCTATATTGCGTACCACGATAGCAGCATTGAGATCCCAATCTTCATAATTATAGGTAAGTCCTAAATCTACCGCACCTCCTACTGATGAGTATTCGGCGAGGGTAGAGGTTATAAGTTTGACATTTGCTCCAACGTAAAAGTCAGAGTACGGTATGTTTACTGCATAACCTAGCGATAAGGCGGCTTCACTCCCTCCAAAATCATTGGTAAGATCTCCATTCTCGTCACGGCCGGTAAAAGTTCCATAATTTACATAGGTGACACCTGCATGCAATACCTGAGTTCTTCTATCCCATAAGTAGGCGTAACTCGCCGTTCCATAATTTATTCCCGCTAGATAGCTCACATAATTTACTGCCAGCTGATTGTCCATCCGGTAATTAATATTTGCCGGGTTGTAAAGTGCAGAGTCTGGATCGTAATCGTAATTGGTAATGATTTTTCCTCCTAGCGCAGCTTGTCTAGGTGATGACATTAAATTAAGAAACTGGTATGTCGCTCTCCCTCCCAACTGGCCATAGACACCAGCAGATAGTATAAAAAATAATGGAATAAGAGCTTTTTTCATTGAGCAACGCTGCGATAAAGAATAAACGCCTGCAAGTATAGGATATTTTGAGTGGGGACTAAAAATTGTTTGCCAGAAAAACCACAATACTGCACCAAGACGTTATGAAATAAAAAAGGAGCCTCTATTGAGACTCCTTCCAATTACTGATGAGTATGCTTTCGCTAAAATGTTATAAAAAATCACATTTTCGCGAAAGCGTAAAAAATCTAGCTTAAGACCTTTGCATTTTTGACCTTCTGCTTGGTCAACGCTAAATCTAAGACTTGGCTCATATCGCTCACATAGTGAAAAGTCAGGCCTTTAAGATACTCCTGTTTTATTTCTTCTATGTCCCTGCGGTTTTGCTCACAAAGTAGAATTTCCTTAATTCTCGCACGCTTAGCTGCTAAAATCTTTTCTTTGATTCCTCCCACAGGTAGGACCTTACCTCTTAGGGTGATCTCTCCCGTCATAGCAATGCTTTTCTTTACCTTGCGCTGCGTAAATAGGGATACCAGAGATGTGAGCATTGTAATACCAGCACTAGGACCGTCCTTAGGAGTTGCTCCCTCTGGCACGTGAATGTGCACATTATAGTTATCAAAAATGGTTGGATCTAAGCCTAAGGTATCTGCATTTGCTTTAATGTACTCCATTGCGATGGTAGCACTCTCCTTCATTACCTTTCCCAAATTACCTGTAATGGTTAATGCTCCCTTACCTTTAGACAGCGCAGACTCGATAAAAAGAATATCACCGCCCACACGTGTCCAAGCCAGACCGGTCACCACTCCTGCTACCTCATTATTTTCATACTTGTTCCGTTCCATTCTAGGAGATCCTAGAACTTCTATGATATCTTCATTGGAAACTTTTACGTTATACTCCTCTTCCATTGCGAGGTTTTTTGCTCCATAACGTACCATTTTAGCAACTTGCTTTTCTAAGCCACGCACTCCAGACTCACGCGTATATCCTTCAACAATTTTCTCTAATTGAAGCTTGGCTATTTTGAGCTGACTATCATCCATCCCGTGCTCTTTGAGCTGTTTAGGTAGGAGGTGGCGTTTTGCTATTTCGGTTTTTTCTTCTATCGTGTAACCCGTAACATTAATAATTTCCATACGGTCCAGCAACGCAGGCTGTATGGTATTGAGACTGTTTGAAGTCGCAATAAACATCACCTTAGATAGATCAAAGCCCATCTCAAGGAAGTTATCGTGAAACTCACTGTTCTGCTCAGGATCCAATACTTCAAGAAGCGCACTAGAAGGGTCTCCTTGATTTCCTGCACTCAACTTATCTATCTCATCTAAAACAAATACAGGGTTACTCGTCCCCGCCTTCCGTAAACTTTGTATGATACGCCCAGGCATGGCTCCTATATATGTTTTACGGTGTCCTCTTATCTCTGCTTCATCACGTAATCCTCCCAGACTCACTCGCACATACTCTCTTCCCAAAGCTTCTGCAACAGACTTCCCAAGCGATGTTTTACCCACTCCTGGGGGTCCATAAAGACAAAGAATAGGAGATTTCATATCATTACGCAATTTTAAGACCGCTAGATATTCTATAATCCTACGCTTCACATCATCAAGACCGTAATGGTCGCGATCTAAAATCTTTTTTGCCCGCTTTAAATCAAATTTATCTTTACTGAACTTGTTCCAAGGTAGGTCAAGAAACAGGTCCAAATAATTACGCTGTATGCTATACTCAGCAACTTGTGGATTCATCCGCTGCATTTTGGCAAGCTCTTTTTTAAAGTGCTTTGCAACTTTTTCATCCCATTTTTTATCTTTGGAGCGTAAGCGCATTTCCTCTATATCATCTTCTGCAGACGTACCACCCAGCTCTTCTTGAATGGTCTTCATTTGCTGGTGAAGAAAATACTCCCGCTGTTGCTGGCTCATATCATTCTGCACCTTGCTCTGGATGTCGTTTTTGAGCTCGAGCTTCTGCCGCTCCATATCCATAAACTTGAGCGTTTCTATAGCTCTCGTTTGTAAGTCGCTTATTTGCAATAAACTCTGCTTCTCACTTACAGAGAGATTCATATTGGAACTCACAAAATTTATTAGAAATGAATTACTCTCAATATTCTTAATGGCAAAAGACGCTTCACTAGGAATATTAGGCGAATCTTGTATGATCCGTAACGCAAGCTCTTTAATGGAGTCTATTGCTGCTTTAAACTCTTTATTAGAACTTTCTGGGCGTGATTCGGGATACTCTTTAATAGTCGCCCGCATAAACGGCTCCTCTTGAGTCACAGTATCTACCTCAAAACGCTTCTTTCCTTGAATGATAACAGTAACATTACCATCAGGCATTTTTAATACTCTTAAAATACGGGCAACGACACCTACAGTGTGAATATCATCTGCTCCTGGATTTTCTACAGACTCGTCTTTTTGAGCCACGACTCCTACTACCTTTCCACCTTTATTTGCCTCATTGATGAGCTTAATGGAAGTATCACGTCCCGCAGAAATCGGGATTACCACACCTGGAAAAAGGACGGTATTACGCAATGGTAATAATGCTAAACTATCTGGTAACTCTTCCTTATTGATTGCATCTTCATCTTCTGGGGTCATAAGCGGTATTAATTCCGCATCGCCGTCTATTTCTTGCAATGACAATCTGTCAAGAGTTGTAAATTTTGTTTTTGCCATAAAATATATGTGTCACAATGTCGCCCAAAGATAAGGGTGCATTGCTATTACTATCGTTATTAAAATATTAAAATACAGACGTTTACAAATATTCAATGCGTAGTACGCCTGCAGTTGTAAAGTATAGACAATTCTTATGCCATTGGTTATATAGACGCTTTCGCGAAAATGCTCTTCCCAATCAAGATGTAGTGTTATTGGGTGTTTTAGTTTCTCAAAAATAGAATTCTTAAGAATCTATTTTTCTAGAAGCATTTAACATTTTCGCGAAAGCTCATTGCTGATTTAACAACGACCCCTAATATTTTAACCTGCCTTTAGGAGTCATTTCCTACGAATACCAGTATATTACGATTATGATACATTTAGACAAAGAAGATAGCAAAAACACAGATTTTTTAAACGAAACTATAGAATACCTTGAAAACAAAGGTTTTGAAGATATCAAAGCAGATGTAGAAGGGTATGAAAGTCCAAAATCTTATAAGAGACAAAATACTGGAAATTCTTTAACGCCTGATATTACAGCAACTAAAAGAGGAATTCCTTATTTCTTTGATATTAGTTTAAAATCTGCTAAGCCTAAACTTTTGAAATCAAAATGGCTTTTACTTGATACGTTAACCCGTTTAAAGGATTATAGATTTAGAATTGTGACCACAAAAGGTCATTTAAGTTTTACGAGAGACCTGATAGAAGAAACAAATTTGAACAAAGACTTTATAAGAATCTAATATTTTAAATTAGATGATAAAAATGTCCTCTAGCTCCATAGCTAGGGGACATTTTATTTTAACAAATATTTGATGTACGGTTGTGAAAATCTTGTGAATGTTAAAATTAACTTGCTCAAAAATTTAACCTTTTGAAAAACGACTATATCAGATCAGGCTTTCCATATTTTTCTATTCGATTATTTCTACTATTTTCTTTCTTACTTGGTTTAATATCCTGTGGTGTTGAGAGAGACTTATATCTTAATAACGATGAAAAAAAAATAGAAACGCCATTACCTAAAGAATACGTAAGCATCTATACTGTAGGAAATTTTGGAGCTGATAAGAGAGGTCTTAATACGCTTTTGCTTAATTCTATAAAAACGCACTTAGAAAATGAAGGGAAAGAAAATGATTATCTACTTTTTTTAGGAGATAATGTCCATAATAATAACTTAGATAATTCTCAAAATCAAAAGACATTTCAGGCTCAACTCAAAGCGTCCAAAGAATTTAAAGGAACATCATTAGTTATAACAGGAGAAAAAGACTGGAACGAAGAAGGCATATCTGGTCTCGAAACTATGGAAGACCTAGTAGAATCATTTTATGATGAAGATGATCATTTCCTGCCTAAAAATGGTTGCCCTATAGAAACCATTGATGTAAATGATCATATTGAGCTTATTGTCATAAACTCTCAGTGGTATATAGAAGACTGGAGCAAAATTAAAAATATTAATGATCAATGCCAGATCAAAACGCGCGTTCAATTTGAAACGCTCCTTGCAAGCGAAATAAGAAAAGCTGCCCATAAAACGGTTCTTATAGCAATGCATCATCCTATGTATAGTGGCGGTGTTTATGGAGGAGAAATACCTTCTGACGTTATTTATAAACCAACTTCTGAAAACTTATTTATACCGTTTGCGGGAAGTGCCTGGTCATTTTTAAGAGCTCAAGGAGGACTATCAAAACAAGATCGCTATAACCCTTTGATGAACGACCTAATGAACAGCATTCAAACATCAGCACTACAAGCACAGAGAGTAGTTGTTTTATCTGCACACGACCGGTCTCTGCAATATATTTCTACGCCTAACTTGAAGCAAATAATTTCAGGAACTGGAAGCAGTATAAAATCATCCAGATTAGGCAAAAATGGTATACATACATCGTCTAAACCCGGTATGGTAGAATTACGACTATATGAAGATGGATCTTCTTCTGTGCACTATTTGGTCCTTGAAAATAATGGCGTTCTTAAAGAAAATTTCAGTACAGAGGTATATAACAATCCAGAACCTTATGACATCGCTACCCTTCCAGACACCTTTCCAGCAACCTATACTGCATCTGTATATCCCAAAGAAAAGGTTAACGTTAGTGATAAATACAAAAAGTTTTGGGGCGATCATTACAGATACTCCTATGGACTCGATGTAACGGCCCCTACAGCCATCTTAGACACGCTTTATGGAGGGTTAAAAGTAGAACGTGCTGGTGGAGGTAATCAAACTTCATCGTTGAGATTAGTAGATAAAAATGATAGGGAATATAATATGCGGGCAATTGCCAAAGACCCGATAGCCTTCTTAAAATCTGCGGGATACAACGATCTAGATGGAGTAAAATATTTTGACGAGACGGTACCAGCAAGTATCATTGAAGATTTCTTTACAGCCGCACACCCATATGGAGCATTTGCGATCCCTCGTTTAGCAGGGGCAATAAATGTAAACCACACACATCCAAAACTATTCTACGTTCCTAAACAAAAAGCCTTAGGAGATTTCAATTATTCTCACGGAGATAAATTATATATGATTGTAGAAAAACCAGATGGTGATTTTAGTGGATCACATATGTTCTCAAGGAGTGAGGAAGTAGAGAGCACTCCAGATCTATTTGAGGAGCTGAGAGATGATGAAAAAAATGTTCTGGATGAAAGACAATATATAAGAGCCAGAATTTTTGATATGCTCATCGGAGACTGGGATAGACATGAAGACCAGTGGCGTTGGGCGGAGAAAGAGCGCGATAGCGTAGTAGAAATTACCGAGTATATTGCAGTACCAAGAGATCGAGATCAAGTATTTGCAAACTTTGATGGAACTTTTTTAGAAACACTTCAGAAGTTTATGGGAGGCACCAGACAATTTGGGAAGTATGGTCCTGATATAGACTTTGTAGAACAATTTAGTGAGAGTGCTATAAATCTGGACAGAGCCCTAATACAACGGAGTACACTAGAAACTTGGTTTCAAGAGGTAGAATACATTCAAAAAAATATAAATGAAGAGGTTGTAAAAAACGCTTTTAGTGAAGTTCCTCTTGAAGTACAAGATGAAATATGGGAAGGTATTCAGACTGATTTGCTTTCGCGTAAGCGTAATCTCAAAAATATCGTAGAACGCTATTATAAACATTTTTCAAAATTCCAGGTTTTAAAAGGAACTGATAAGGACGATAGGTTCTACATCACCGTTACTGAGGATGGACGGGTGTCTGTAAAAGCACATAGAATAAAAGACGGCGAAGATGGTGCCCTCCTGTTTGACAGAACATTCGATCCTAAGTTGACAAAGGATTTGTGGATTTATGGGCTCGATGATAAAGATGTTTTCATAGCAGATGCAAAAGAAAAAACTGCTATAAAAATTACGCTTATTGGAGGTTTAGCTGAGGATTCATTTGAAATTGTGGGAGGAAAAACTATTTCTATATATGATCAAAAAACCAGCGATAATTCTATAATTTCAAAAGGTAAAGCTACCACCTACATCAATGATATTTATGAAAATCATATTTATGACAGTGAGCGTAGACCAGAGAATGGAGGCTTAATGGGCTTACGTTTAGACTATAATCCAGATGAAGGCGCTGCGCCACATGTAATTTATGGTAAAAGCAAGCTAGGTTTTGAAAGAAACCCTTTTACAACTTCTTATAAAATTCAGGCAAAATATATTCCTTTGACCCAAGC
>CAWDMZ010000002.1:150000-1341990 GCA_963803555.1 uncultured Alphaproteobacteria bacterium
AGAATATCGTGGTCCTACAACCCCGGTATTGCCGTAACAATACCGGTTTGGGCTAATCCGCGTTCGCTCGCCACTACTTACGGAATCACTTTTGTTTTCTTCTCCTCCGGGTACTTAGATGTTTCAGTTCTCCGGGTTCGCCTCCTTGCGGATGACATATCTTCAATATGCCGGGTTGCCCCATTAGGATATCTACGGATCAGTTCTTGTGTGCAGATCCCCGTAGCTTTTCGCAGCTTATCACGTCCTTCATCGCCTCTGAGAGCCTAGGCATTCCCCATACGCCCTTAATTAGCTTATTGTACTTATTGCTCTTTTAAGGGCTCATGTATAAAATACATAAACCTTTATATTATAATGAGTTATTCATATTATTATTGATTTGCGTATCACAGTGACTAAACTGCAACACGACTTCTCGTATTCTTTAATTATTTCCCAATATGTCAATGAACGTCGCGAGTCGCGACAGACAATTAAAACCATCTGTGCCCTCACTCGCAATACACCAGAAAAATATTCAGGCATTGCCTGGAGAATATCGGAATCGAACCGATGACCTTCCCGAGTCACTACCTAGTCCCAAAAAATTGACTAAAACCCTATTTCAATTTCTAATGAACGTCATACACTAAAAAATGTATGAAAAGGTGGAGAATATCGGAGTCGAACCGATGACCTTCCCGAGTCAAAGCTCGGGACGCTCTAGTCCCATAATAAGTATGACTAAAACCCTATTTCAATTTCTAATGAACGTCATACACTAAAAAATGTATGAAAAATGGTGGAGAATATCGGAGTCGAACCGATGACCTCCTGCGTGCAAGGCAGGCGCTCTAGCCAGCTGAGCTAATCCCCCATTTCTTTAGTCATGAGTTATCAGTTATGAGTTATGAGTACCAATACCCGCAACAAACCCAACTTCTAAAATTTCCTTCTATCAATCTAATGAACATCGCGGTTTATATGCTTCCGCGAAAGCGTAAATCCAACAAACAAACACACTTTATAAGGTGTCTGCCCACTGGGCAGTAGTCTCAGGCAGACTCGAACTGCCGACCTCTACATTATCAGTGTAGCGCTCTAACCAGCTGAGCTATGAGACTGTATAAGATGCGGGATAAAAGATAACGGATATCAGATAAAAATCCCACGCCTCAAATCCCATACCTGAAATCTAAAAAATATAATTAAATCGACAGCAACTTGAAAACTAAAAAATTTAAAGACCTCTCGGTCATCAATCCCGCGCTGTTGCCAAAGGCAACAAGCTCTAGAAAGGAGGTGTTCCAGCCGCACCTTCCGGTACGGCTACCTTGTTACGACTTAGCCCTAGTTACCAGTTTTACCCTAGGCCGCTCCTTGCGGTGACGGACTTCAGGTACCCCCAGCTTCCATGGCTTGACGGGCGGTGTGTACAAGGCCCGGGAACGTATTCACCGGATCATGGCTGATATCCGATTACTAGCGATTCCAGCTTCACGGAGTCGAGTTGCAGACTCCGATCCGAACTGAGATAGGGTTTATAGATTCGCTCCTTATCGCTAAGTGGCTGCTCTCTGTCCCTACCATTGTAGCACGTGTGTGGCCCAGGACGTAAGGGCCGTGATGATTTGACGTCATCCCCACCTTCCTCACGGTTTGCACCGGCAGTCTGGCTAGAGTTCCCGACATGACTCGCTGGCAACTAACCACAGGGGTTGCGCTCGTTATAGGACTTAACCTGACACCTCACGGCACGAGCTGACGACAACCATGCAGCACCTTGTAGATTGTCCGAAGAAAAGTCTATCTCTAAACCTGTCAATCTACATTTAAGCCCTGGTAAGGTTCCTCGCGTATCATCGAATTAAACCACATGCTCCACCGCTTGTGCGGGCCCCCGTCAATTCCTTTGAGTTTCATTCTTGCGAACGTACTCCCCAGGTGGGATACTTATCACTTTCGCTTAGTCACTCAGCCCGAGGGCCAAACAACTAGTATCCATCGTTTACGGCGTAGACTACCGGGGTATCTAATCCCGTTCGCTACCTACGCTTTCGTCCATCAGCGTCAATCGATTGTTAGTGATCTGCCTTCGCAATCGGTATTCTATGTAATCTCTAAGCATTTCACCGCTACACTACATATTCTAACCACTTCACAATAATTCAAGACATACAGTATCAATGGCAATTCTATGGTTGAGCCACAGACTTTCACCACTGACTTATATGCCCGCCTACGGACCCTTTAAACCCAATGATTCCGGATAACGCTTGCACCCTCCGTATTACCGCGGCTGCTGGCACGGAGTTAGCCGGTGCTTATTCTTATGGTACCGTCATCAGACCTCACGAGATCCTTATTCTTCCCATATAAAAGCAGTTTACAACCCATAGGGCAGTCTTCCTGCACGCGGCATGGCTGGATCAGGCTTGCGCCCATTGTCCAATATTCCTCACTGCTGCCTCCCGTAGGAGTCTGGTCCGTGTCTCAGTACCAGTGTGGGGGATCTCCCTCTCAGGACCCCTACCTATCGAAGTCTTGGTGAGCCGTTACCTCACCAACAAACTAATAGGACGCATACTCATCTCGTACCGCCGAAGCTTTAATCAAGGGACGATGCCGTCCCAGGATACCATGGGGCATTAATCCAAATTTCTCTGGGCTATTCCCCTGTACAAGGTAGATTGTATACGCGTTACGCACCCGTGCGCCGGTCGTCGGCAGATAGCAAGCTACCCCCGTTACCCCTCGACTTGCATGTGTTAGGCCTGCCGCTAGCGTTCATCCTGAGCCAGGATCAAACTCTTCATCGTGTGTCTTAAATAAATTTACGGTCACGATAACCAAGAAATTTTCCGGTCAATAAATGATTTCTAGTTTTCAAGCTTATTTATACTCCCCTTAAAACAAAAGGAGTTGGTTCATCTGATCATAAGGGCAAAGGCCCCCACGAAAGATAAAACGCGCTGTCAATTCAATATATCAATGAACTTGCCCCAGATCATAAAAGATCCGGAAAATCCAGTCCGGGCAAAGGGAATCGAACCCAAAAAAATACTTCCAAAACCCAACGTGAAAACTCCTGAACATACCCGAAAAACAAACCCTGTCTCTCTAAGCGGGTGCAAATATACAACTGTTTTTTGTTCCGGCAACATTTATCCAAAAAAAAATAAAACTTTTTTTTGTCACCTCCCAAAAACAACAACGTACATCCAAATAACATCCCGTGCAAACGGACGGCAAAGATACAGCGAAATAAACAATACACAACCCTGACAGCAAAAAAAATGTAAATAAATCACAAACAACTGAGCGCAATATACTTACGCCCCAAAATACCCCAGCCCCCCTTGGGACCGGACGGCCGTACAGGGCACAGGGACATCCCAAGGACACCACGGCCAGGACACAGGGGACTGAGGGACAGGGGAATGGACCGAGATCACGGTGGGAAAGTAAAATTTTCGCGTAAGCGGGAGGAAAACAAGATTACTAAAGTCTATATATAAGGAGCATAAAACAAATTATTGTAAGTCCCTAAACAAGACAGTATCTTTGCTTCCTTACTAATAGAAAGATTATGATCAATATAACTTTGCCAGATGGCAATGTGAGACAACTTGAAAAAGGCGCTACTCCAATGGATGTGGCTAAAAGCATAAGTGAAGGTTTTGCTAGAAATGTAATTTCGGCAAAATTTAATGGTGAGATCATTGAAACCGTCACTCCCCTAGATAAAGACGGAGACATTACATTATACACGTGGAATGACAAAGAGGGTAAAACTGCTTTTAGACACTCATCCTCTCACGTTCTGGCTCAAGCAATCCTAACCTTATACCCTGGCGCAAAACTCACTATAGGACCCGCCATTGAGAATGGTTTTTATTACGATGTCGATTTAGGCGATCAAACGATCTCCGATAAAGATTTTAAGAAGATTGAAGATAAGATGCTCGAAATAGCGAGAGGAAAGCACGAGTTTAAAATGCGATCCGTTTCTAAAAACGAA
Organism: uncultured Alphaproteobacteria bacterium; assembly: GCA_963803555.1. Taxonomy (GTDB): domain Bacteria; phylum Pseudomonadota; class Alphaproteobacteria; order Micavibrionales; family Micavibrionaceae. The sequence goes on from CAWDMZ010000002.1 coordinate 154,004, forward strand.
GCACTCAAAAAATACAAGAGTGAGGGTAATGAATTTAAGGTTGAGCTCATTGAAAACCTAGAAGACGGAACCATTACCTTTTGTGATCACGATACCTTCACAGATTTATGTCGTGGTGGCCATATACCTAACACTGGTATTATCAAGGCAGTTAAGATAATGAGTGTCGCCGGAGCCTACTGGAGGGGCGATGAAAATAAACCGCAGCTTACCCGTGTTTACGGAACGTCATTCCCAAAACAAAAGGACCTTAAGGAGTATCTAGAGTTATTAGAAGAAGCTAAGAAGCGCGACCATAGGAAACTTGGCAAGGAGTTAGAACTCTTCACCTTTTCTCAAAGAGTTGGTCAAGGACTGCCTTTATGGCTACCCAAGGGTGCTGCTCTACGCGAGCGTTTAGAAAATTTCCTTAAAGCTGCCCAAAAGAAACAAGGTTATGAGATGGTCGTGTCCCCACACATAGGTCAAAAGGAACTATATGAAACCTCAGGGCACTATGCCAAGTATGGCGCAGATAGTTTCCAACCCATAAGTACCCCAGCAGAGGGCGAGGAATTTTTACTCAAACCTATGAACTGTCCTCATCACTGCGAGATCTACAATAGCCGTCCTTGGAGCTATCGTGAGTTACCTAAACGTTTTGCTGAATTTGGCACTGTCTATAGATATGAACAATCCGGAGAATTACACGGATTGACTAGAGTAAGAGGTTTTACACAAGATGACGCACATATTTTCTGTACGCCCGACCAATTGGACGATGAATTTATGAAAGTTATAGACTTGGTCCTTTATGTATTTGGTTCTCTTGGATTTGAAGATTTTACCGCCCAGGTATCCCTAAGAGATCCAGAGAAGCCAGAAAAGTATATTGGTAGCGATGAAAACTGGGTAAAAGCAGAAAATGCAATACTTAATGCTGCAAGAGCTAAACAGCTAAATTTTGTGGTTGAAACTGGAGAAGCTGCTTTTTACGGACCTAAATTGGACTTTATGGTTAAGGATGCTTTAGGAAGAAGCTGGCAGTTAGGAACAATACAGGTAGATTATAATCTTCCAGAACGCTTTGAACTTTCTTATAAAGGGAGTGATAATGAAATGCACAGACCTGTTATGATCCATAGAGCTCCTTTTGGCAGTATGGAACGTTTTATTGCAATTTTACTTGAGCATACGGGTGGTAATTTCCCATTGTGGCTGATGCCACAGCAAGCTAGTATTCTCACTTTAAGCGAGAAATATGAAAAATATGCTCAGAATGTTTTAAATTCGCTTGAAAATCACGAAATTCGCGCTCTTGTAGATAATCGTGGAGAAACTATGGGCAAAAAAATCAGAGAGGCCGAAATGCAAAAGCTTCCTTTTATGCTGATAGTGGGAGAACAAGAGGAGATGGATGGCACGATTTCTGTACGAAGACACGGAGGTGAAGATTTAGGCAGTATGACTGTAGACGCTTTCGCGAAAATGGTAACTGCTGAGATAGATACCACAATAAAGAAATTTGAAGTTTAACATAAAAATTATAGGCCATAGCAATACGTAGAAAAAGATCAAGAGGTCCTGCTAGGATCATTAAGGAAGACCAACACAAAATCAACCAAAAAATTCGCGCCAAGGAGGTACGTCTTGTAGGAGATAATGTGGAAGTGGGCATTTACCCAATCCAAAAAGCACAAGCGCTAGCCAGTGAAATGGAACTAGACCTTGTAGAAATATCTCCAAACGCCGAACCACCGGTTTGTAAAATCATAGACTATAAAAAGTTTGTGTATGAGCAAAAGAAGCGGGAGAAGATAATGAAGTCAAAAGCTTCAAAGGTTATTATTAAGGAAATCCGTTTTGGTCCAAATACAGACGATCACGACTACGAGTTCAAAAAGAAGCACGCAGAGAAGTTCCTTAAAGAAGGAGCGAAATTAAAAGCGTATGTCTTTTTTAAGGGTCGATCCATAATCTATAAAGATCAAGGAGAAATTCTTTTACTTAAACTAGCTCAGGAATTAGAAGAATTAGGAAAAGTAGAACAACTACCTAGATTAGAAGGAAAGCGTATGACTATGTTCATCGCACCAAAGAAGAAATAGAAATATCATCAAGCTAATTGATGTAAAATAATAGAACCCTCCTGACTCTTTGTAGCTTAAGGAGGGTTTAATAAGTAAACAGTATAGCAATATACTGCTAATGTGAGATAATTTAAAAACTAGGAACAGATGCCTAAAATGAAAACAAAATCTAGTGCCAAAAAGCGTTTTAAGCTTACAGGTACTGGTAAAATTAAAAGAAAGCACGCTTTTAAAAGTCACATTCTGACTAAGAAGTCTAAAAAGCGTAAGCTTGCTCTTACCCACGACGGCCTCGTGCACAAAGCGGATGAGAGTAATGTTAAATTGATGCTTAATATTAAGTAATCTCTTTAACCGGTTAAACTATATTTTAAACCCTGGAGTATGGCCAGCTTTAGAGAAGCGTCAAGTTATCTATTAAAGCTGAGTAAATGTTAAGAGAACTGCCTACTACAAAAAACAATTAATTATGCCTAGATCAGTAAATTCAGTAGCTTCGAGAGCTCGAAGAAAAAAGATAATGAAGCAAGCCAAAGGTTACTTTGGAAGACGTAAAAACGTCTGGACAGTTGCAAAGAATGCAGTGGAAAAAGCTATGCAGTATGCATACAGAGACCGCCGCCAAAAGAAAAGAAATTTCCGCTCATTGTGGATTACTCGTATTAATGCGGGTGCTCGTATGCACGGAATGTCTTATTCTCAGTTTATGGGAGCAGTAAAAGCAAATGATATCGAGCTTAACCGTAAGGTGCTCGCAGATCTTGCTATGAATCACCCAGAAGCTTTTGCAGCAATCATAAATAAAGTAAAATAAGGCTCTACGCCTATTTAAATAACTTATTATCTCACGTAAAACCCACTCTTAGAGTGGGTTTTTTAATGCCCAAATAATTATATCCTATTTACAAGACAACAACAGAATCTAAGAAGTGGATATTTTTTACTAAAAATTTTCCTTAGATGGAGGGAGCCATAGTAATATGGTAATAAATATGTAGAAATTTTAAGATTCTATATAACTCGAGAATGCAATCAGCGAAAATTGATTTGTTCACGCTAAAATTTTCGCGAAAGCGGGAATACAAACTTTTGCTCGAGGGAAATAACATTTTCAGAAAATAATTATACCACAAATAAATGTTATTTTTAAAGACTTACGCTGAATGCAAGTCTTATGTATAAAAAAGTACTACTCTTCAACCTCCTACTTTTACCAATCATTGCCCTTAGTCAACTTGGAAGTACACACTATATACCTCCAGTACACGCAAACCCAGCTGGTAGTCAGAATATAGGATCAGCTTATATTTATTTGAGTACGCCCTCACCAGATCCAATTAATATTAGTATAGAATTGGGTAATGGTACTACCCTCGGTACCGTTACAATTTCTGCAGGTAATCCTAATTCATTTAATGTAGGCACAAATGTTCTTATTGAAAACGGTGCTGACCTTAATACTGCACGCCCTGATAAAGGACTAATCCTTTCTAGTACAGAATTATTTTACGCAAGTTTACGAATCCAGTCTTCAAGTACCTTTCATTCGGGATATCTGACCGCCAAAGGTGAGGATGCCTTAGGAAGTAGGTTTAGATTGGGCAGCTCGCAACTTAGATCTGGTGCTAGTAACGATAATTTTTATACCAGCATAATGGCTGTAGAGGATAACACGCTCGTAACAATCTCTGAGTATGATACGGATATTATCTTTCAACCTAATATTACTGCTGATATCCTGTCGTTTGTTTTAAATCAAGGTGAGTCTTATACAATCTCTGGATACGGGAACCACATACCTAATGAAACCGGATTTATTGGAGCATTGATAACCACCCAAGACGACGACCACCCTGTCGTTGTTAATTCTGGAAATTTAAATGCTAATAACCCTCTTGTACCAACGACTACGGGTTCTGACATAATGATTGATCAAATAGTGGATGAACAAAAAGTAGGTTTTGAGTATTTGTTAGTGCGCGGAAATGGTAACCCAGAATTAGAACGACCATTGATTATTGCTACACAACCTAATACACCTATATTTTTAAATGGAGATGTAACACCGTTTACGACTTTAACGAATCCAGGAGACTATATATTTCTTGATGATTCTAACTATCAACCTAATGATGTTAATGAGGTTCACCGAAATATCTATATTTCTACAGAGGATGAAGATAAACCCATATATGTTTACCAACTTCTTGGTGGACGTATGGGTCCAAATAATACGCCACCCGATGTTCCAGATGCTACTCCTGGAATGAGTTTTATACCACCACTAAGTTGTTATTTCCAAAATTCAGTTAATTTGATTCCAGCAGCTGATGAAATATCGCCAAACATTACTGGATTCGACGGGAACATAGCGATTACATCATATACTGGAAATGTAGTAATGGTAAATGGCAATATACTCCCTAATAGTACTGCGCTACAGAATGCCGGAACTATAGAATGGGTGACTTATAACGTTTCTGGTCTCACAGGTGATACCGTGATTGAGGCAGATGGTCCCATTGCTGTTGGATTAGTGGGAGGAAATTTTGCAGCTGGTTTTGGAGGGTACTACTCTGGCTTCGCAGTTACTCCAGAAGATACTGATACAGAAATATGCATCAATGGAGGCACCGTAAATTTATTAGATCGTTTTGATGGTAATCCACCTACTGGAGGGACCTGGTCCCCCCCTCTCGATAGTGGCGGAAACATTTTTGACCCCCTCATTGATCCTACATTAAACCCTAGCCTTATCTATAATTATATGGCAATTGGGGACTGTGATCCCATTGACGTTACAATAACTATCACTTTGGTGGAAAATCCCATTTTAGATAATGTAGATGACATGAATGCTTGCAGCATCTTTTTTTTACAGGATCCTTCTACAATTACAGGTAGTAATCTCGTCAATCCGCTTTACTATACGGGACCTCAATCTGATCCAAGTACAATCCTCTTGGATTGGACGCAGGGTATAACCTCAAATATAACCGTTTTTATTTATGACAATAATCCTTCTAGCCCAGTTGACTGTGATGCTGAAATTCAATTTGATATTGTAATTAGTGATCAACCTATTGCAAATACTCCTCCTGAATATCGATTATGTGATGATGATGTTAACGATGGAATGGCAATATTTGATCTCACTACAATCACACCATTAGTTCTTGGAGCACAAAGTGATACAATTTTTACAGTGACTTATCATCCCTTACAGACAGATGCTGAAAATAATACAAATGCGTTTACTGCAATAAACGTATTTGAATCTGTAAGCCAAACTATTTTTGTACGAATTGAAAACAATGTTGATTCCGATTGTAATGATATTACCACCTTAGATCTCTTTGTAGATGAGAAACCGGTAACAGCAGACAATCTTGATATTTCAATTTGTGATGACCCTAGTGATGACGGTATAGCATTTTATGATCTTACTTCACTTTCTGATACTATTTTAAATGGTCAGAGTGACAGTATCTTTTCGATAGATTACTACGAGTCTTTGCCAGACGCTCAAGGCGAAAATGATATGATAACCACTCCCTCTAATTTTGAAGTCATAAACACTGCCACCGTTTTTGCGAGAATTAATAATGTAAATAATAACGTTTGTTTTGACATAACTGAAATTAGTATTCAAGTAATATCACAAGCTATAGCGAATGATCCTGGAGACTATACAGTTTGCGATAATATTTCTGATGGTGATGACACAAATGGGTTTACTGATTTTGATTTTACAACATTAAATACAACCATTCTCAATGGACAAGATCCAATGCTTTTTGCAGTAACATACCATACTTCTACAGCAGATGGAAATGCAGGGGATAATCCTATAACAAGTCCATTTACTAATACCATTTCTGGAGGCCAACCTATCACTGCGAGAGTATCTAATATAACTGATACAGATTGTTTTGCCATAACTACCTTTAATGCTGTAGTCGCACCCTTACCTATCCTGCAAACCACGACCGTCACCCTAGAACAATGCGACACAGACACAGACGGTATCGTGGTCTATAACCTTACCCAGGCCCAGCCCGAGCTATCTGCAGATTCGGTGAACGAGACCTTCACCTATTTTGATGCTGGCGGCAACGCCATTGCAGACCCTACCAACTTTACCAACGCTGTCCCTGACGAGAACATTTCGGTGATCGTGACCACCGCAAACGGTTGTAGCCGTAACGCAGACCTCATTCTCGATACCACTGCTTCCCAGATCCCTGCGGGTACCTTTGAAGATTTTTCCCAGTGCGACACTGATGGCGACGGTATAGCCGTTTTCGATTTTTCTGGTGCTACGGCAAACTTCCTGGCCCTTTTCCCTCCCACCCCGCCGCTCACGGTGAGCTATTATGAGACCGAGCAGGAAGCCCAGACCGAGGTCAACCCGATCACCAACACCAGTGCCTATGCCAATGACCTTGCCTATACAGATGCCTCTGGAGTCCAGGGGATCTGGGTACGTATCGACAGTGATGACGACAATGACTGTGTGGGGCTGGGCCTTCACGTGAGGCTCACGGTAGACCCCAACCCCATTATCACCCCTGGCGTCCCTGACCTGGAGGAGTGCAGCCCTATCGCAAACAGTGCCAGCTTTGACCTTACCCAGAACGATGCTGCGGCCACTGGGGGCAACCCCGACTATGCGGTGACCTACTACAGCGGCATTGCCAACTATACGGCAACCCCACCGGTGGCCATAGCAACCCCCACTGCCTTTACCAATGCGGTGAACCCGCAGACCATCTACTATAGCCTTGAGGACACCTCGGGCTCTGGCTGTACGACCTTTGACACGGCCATGAACTTCCAGGTGATCGTTAACCAGGACCCTGTCCTTGTGGCCCCTTCCGACCTGGAGGCCTGTGATACGGACGGCACGGACGACGGTTCTACCCTTGTGGACCTGAGCAGTAAGGACACGGAGATCACGGGCGGTTTTGATGCGAACCTCACGGTGAGCTACCACCTGGACCAGAACGGTGCCGATACGGCCGATGGCAGCATCCCCGACAAGACAATGTTCACCAATACGGTCAACCCACAGGTGGTGTACGCCCGTGTCGGGAACAATACGACGGGCTGTTCCTCTACCGTGCCGCTGCGCATCGAGATCTTTGCGGTGCCCACCCCGGTGGCGCCCACCCCTTTTGAGCAGTGCGACCCGGATAACGACGGGATCTTTGACGCCTTCGTGCTCTCGGACAAGGATGCAGAGATCACCGGGGGCGATCCCGGGCTCACCGTCACCTATTACCTCACGATGTCCGATGCCCAGAACGCCCCTGCGGGACTGGAGCTGGATGCGATGATGTACATCAACAACGATCCTTTCAACCAGACCATCTTTGCGAGGGTCTCCAGTGCCCAGGGCTGCTTTGGCGTGGTCCCCCTAGAGCTGGTGGTGCTGGACACGCCCATGCCCAACGAGATGCCTGCGCCCTACGCGCTCTGTGATGACGATACGGATGGGTTACAGACCTTTGACCTGACCAGCCAGGAGGTGCAGATCCTGGGCGGTCTGGACCCAGCGGTCTACCAGGTGGTATGGTACCAGGACCAGGCGAGCGCCGATGCGGGCACGCCCGTGATCCCTGACCCCACGGCCTATGTGAGCGCCTCTACCAACGACCCTTCGGACACGATAGAGGCCGTGGTGGCGGTAGTGACCGATATCGCCCAGAGCCCCACGACCTCCTGTAGCGAGGACGTGAGCCTCGACCTGATCGTAAACCCACTCCCTGTCCCTGTACAGCCTGCCGAATACGAGCTGTGCGATGACCTCGCCAGTGGCAGTGATACCGATGAGTTCTCGGTCTTTGACCTGCGCAGCCGTGACGATGAGATCACCGGTGGCAACAACGACCTCACGGTGAGCTACCACGCCACCCAGGCAGAGGCCATCGCGGGCACGCCCGAGCTGGTCGATATGTACCAGAACACGGTAATGGCCAGTGAGACCATCTGGGCACGGGTGGAGAATATGGTGACGGGCTGTCCCGCGACCATCACCCTGACCCTTGTGGTCAACCCGTTGCCATCGCCCACCACCATCCCTGCGGTAGAGGCCTGTGACGATGACGGTGACGGTGATGCGGTCTTTGACCTCACGGGCCAGGTGACCACCGATATCATCAACGGGGAGGCCTTTGTGTCCCTTACCTTCCACCAGACCCTTGCGGCGGCGGAGATCGGCACGCCACAGATCGCAGACCCTGCAAATTATGAGACGGTATCCAGGACCATCTGGGTACGTGCCACCGACAGTGACCCCGCCACGGCGACCGCCTGTTACCGGATCGTGGAGCTGGAGCTCACCGTGAACCCTGCCCCGGTGCTCCCCACGGATATCCCGGACCTCACCGGGTGTGACAGCGATGGCAACGGCCAGGAGCTCTTTGACCTTACCCAGAACGATGCGGTCATCTATGGCGCACAGCCCACCACAGACTATACCCTTACCTACCACGAGACCCTTGCCAGCGCCGGAGCGGAGACGGGCACTGCGATGGATATGCCCGTGGGCGACCCGGTGAACTACCTTGCGGTGGCACCCACCACGACCCTCTGGGTGCGCCTGGAGGACAATACGACGGGCTGCCGTTCCATCGGCAGTTTTGACCTCAATGTAACGCCCATCCCTATGATCACACCCCCGGGGGTGCTGGAGGCCTGTGACAGCGCCGGCGCCGGCGTGGGTACGGATGATGACGGGGTGACCACCTTTGACCTGACCGGCCTTGACGCCGGGATCACCGGTGGCGATACGACCTTGAGTGTGACCTATTACGAGAGCCAGGCAGACCTGGACGCTGGGACGGCAAACGCCATTGCGGCCCCGGGTGCCTACATCAATGACGGGACGGACCCGCAGACCCTTTTTATACTGGTGACCAGCAGCGGGGCCGGGATGTGCGCGGCACAGACCACGGTGGACCTGCAGGTGAACCCGTTGCCACAGCTGGCAGCGCCGCTGGCAGATGCGGTGGCCTGTGATGAGGACAATGACGGTTTTGGCGGGTTCGACCTCCAGGGGTATGCGGCCACACTGGGCGCTGGCCTTATGGACGTGGAGCTGCTCTTTTATGAGACCCTGGACAATGCCACGGCGGGCACCGCCACGGGCCAGATCGATATCACCGTGCCCTACAACAACATCACGGGGATGACCTCCCTGTACGTGCTGGCACGCGATACGGACCCTGCCACGGCGACCGCTTGCGCGAAAATATACGAGTTTGCACTAGTGGTCTTCCCCATACCCGTACTCCCTGCTTCGCTGGATACCCTGACCGAGTGCGATGATGACGGTGATGGCGATGAGCTCTTTGACCTTACCCAGAACGAGGCTGCCATCTATGGGGCGCAGGACCCTGCCCAGTTTACCATCACCTACCACAACAGTGGGGCAGATGCAGGGGCGGGCAGCGCGCCGATACTCAACGCGGCCAGTTATACAGGTACCACCGCCACTTCCCCGGAGACCATCTGGGTGCGCCTCACCACCAGTGACGGCAGTGGCAATACCTGCTACGCGGTAGGTTCCTTTGATATCGTGGTAGAAGATCCACCGGTGGCCAACCCCACGGGAGCGGCCCTTGACATCGCCATCTGTGATGACGATGCGGCGGCGCCCCCACAGACGGTCTTTGACCTTACGGTGAACAATGACACTATCACGGGGATGGACCCACTGCTCACGGTGACCTATTATGCGGGCCTTGCAGACCTGGCCAGCGGCACCCCCATTGCAGATCCTACGGCCTATGGGAATACGGGCAACCCACAGACCATACAGGCAGTGGTGAGCTCTGTGGCGGGATGTACCGATGTGACGAGCTTTGACATACGCGTGCTGCCGTTACCGACCCCTAATACAGACCCTGTCCCCCCGGAGGAGTGCGATGATGATACCGATGGGGATGCTACCAACGGCCTTACGGACTTTGACCTCGAGGCGGTCGCCCTGGAGATCGCGGGCGGTGAGATGGTGACGGTCACTATCTTTGACGATGCCATTTTCGCGGAAGCGGACCCCATAGACCCTATGACCATCGTGGCCAGTGCTGCGACGGGCTGGGCTTTTACCAATACCGTGGCGGGCAACCAGACGCTCTACGCCCGCGTGGACAGTGACCTGCCGGGCAACCCCTGTTTTGTGGTGGTGCCCTTTGAGGTGATCGTGAGCCCGCTGCCCATCGTGAGCAGCACCTTTGACAATACCTACACCTTCTGTGAGGAGTTTGACGGGGACGATACGATGGGATCGCTGGAGCTGACCACCCTTGCCGATATGATGGGGCTGCTGGCAGCGCCACAGGCGACGGCAGATTTTGACATTACCTACCACCAGCAGGCGGTGCAGGCACAGAACAATGCGGCGGCCCTTACCAGTCCCTACACGGTGGCAGATGGGGAGGAGCTCTTTATCCGCATTGAAAATATTGCGACGGGCTGCGTGAGCTTCTCCAGCGTGGTGGTCACGGTGGAGACCAGGCCCGGGGTGTTCCCGGCAGATGCTATCGTACAGTGTGCGGACGACCTCGGTGTGAACCAGGTACCGGACCAGGATGTGGCGACCTTTGACCTGACCCAGCAGAACGCGGTGATCACCGGTGGCAACACGGGTACCTCTGTGGTCTACTACACCAGCCTTGCGGATGCACAGGCGATGGAGAACGCCATAGGTGCGCCCACGGCCTTTGTGAATATGGGCAACCCACAGACCATCTACGCAAGGGCGGTCAACACGGCCAGCGGGTGTGAGAGCACCCAGGTGGTGGAGTTCGACCTGATCGTACGGCCGCTCCCTTATACCGACCTGGGTGATCAGGGCGGGGATATCTGTGTGGACCAGGATACGGGCGTGGCCCTGGACCCGTTCATACTGGACGGTACGGTGGAAACGCCACAACCGGGGGCGACCTACAGCTATGCGTGGACCCTGGACGGGGCACTGATCTCCCTCGACCCACAGGTGACGGTAAGCGGTGCGGGTACCTACCAGGTGACCGTGACGGCCACCTATCCCGATGGCACGCAGTGCGACTACGTGGCGGAGGCGGTGTACGTGGCACAGAGCGCCCCGGTCTTTGAGGCCGTGGTGGTGGAGGGCTCCTTTAACAGCAGTGGGCTCTACACGGTGGCGGTGATCAATGTGACAGGTTTTGGTGACGGGCCCTATGAGTTTGCGCTGGATGACGGACCGTTCTTGGCCTTTGAGCAAGGGTTCACCTTTACCGGTGTGACCCCGGGGACCCACACCATATTCGGAAGGCTCGCCAGTGGGGAGTGTTCTGTCTCTGAGGTGGAGATAGGGATCATAGACTACCCGAGGTTCTTTACCCCGAACAGTGACGGTTTCCACGATACGTGGAACATCATAGGGCTGGGGACGGCGCCCAACCTGAACGCGAAGATCTTTATCTTTGACAGGTACGGAAAGCTGCTCAAGCAGATAAGCCCTACCAGTGCGGGATGGGACGGTACCTTTAACGGACAGCCGATGCCATCGAGCGACTACTGGTTCCGTGTGGAGTTTACCGAGAACGACGAGACCGGGACACAGCGCACCGTCAACGGGCACTTTACCCTGAAAAGGTGATCCGGGTGGGGAGTTTAGATTTTAGACTAGAGGATAGAGGATGGAGTATGGAGTATGGAGTATAGAGTATAGACTATAGGGTATGGAGTATGGAGAATGGAGAATGGGATATAGAGTATAGACTTTTCGATCTTTAGAGAGTATATAGAACGGCCTTCCTTGGTGAACCAGGGGAGGCCTTTTTTTGGTTTGGGGATTTGGGGATGGGAGGATTTGTGGATTTGAGGATGGGAGGATGAGATGATGCAGAGATTTGGGGATTTGGGGATGAGAGGGTTTGTGGATTTGATGATGGGAGGATTCAGGATTCAGGATTCAAAAAATAAAACTGTAGTGGGAATGGCTCCTCTGGTTTGGGAAGAGGTTTTTTTGTGGGGATCGGTTGTTTGGGGTATTGTGATTAGGGAGCTTTATTTAGCTTCTAGCTTCTAGCTTCTAGCTTCTAACCTCTAATATCTCACACCTAATTCTACGTGAGGGATAGGAGTGGGTACCCTGCAGGAGTGGAGGTGGTGGAGCGGCCCGATCTAGGGAGGGATGGCGATGCCACCGCAACGACGAAGCGTATGAACGGATAGCCCGACCTGAACGACTGATCGAGGCACGAAAGAAGGAGGAAGGGGACGCCCTGGGGGTTAAATTTTGGTGGAGTCTCACAAATTTAACCGATATAAGTTTCCAAATGATATGTAGAAGTTTATGATGTCGATACTAAGGTATGGGTTCGTTTTTTGCCTATTTTTGGATTTTAAAATTTTATTATATGAAATACGTACTCCTAATTCTATCCATCTCTGTAATTTTTCTTTCTTGTAAACATGAATCCAAGTCTTCTGATATGGAAACAGCAACCACCGAAGAAGGGAAAGAGCTCTCAGAAGCAGAACTACTTGCTCAAAAAAACGGAATTGACTCCTGGGAAGATGTTAGGCAAATTGACTTTACATTTAATGTAGATCGCGGTGGTCAGAATGTTGCAAAAAGATCGTGGTCGTGGAAGCCCCAGACTGGTGATGTTATAATGATGAGCGCAACCGACACTTTGAAATATAATCGATCTTCTATGGATAGTATTGCAATAAATGCTGACCGTGGATTTATAAATGATAAATACTGGCTACTTGCACCTTACCAAATTGTGTGGGACGAGGGTACTTCTATTTCTTATGAAAAGGATGTTGAGAGTCCGCTGGCAAAGAAAAATTTAAATAAACTTACTTTAGTTTATCAGGGCGACGGTGGATATAATCCTGGAGATGCTTATGATTTTTTCTATGACGATGATTATAAGGTCACAGAATGGATATTTAGAAAAGGGAATGCTCAGGAGCCTTCAATGGTTACAACCTTTGAAGGGTATCAAAATTTTAAAGGTCTACATATCGCTACTGAACATAAAAACGAGGACGGATCCTTTAAATTATACTTTACAGATATCGTCGTTAGTAAATAGAAGTTAGATTCCTTCAAATCTATAAATGCCCCAAGTAGTCAAGACTACTTGGGGCATTTTCAGTTTTCAGTTTTTGAAGTCGAACTATCCTTTCTTGCCTTTAGATACTGCTCTATGACGCTCACGTGCCAATAACGTATTTTTTAAAAGCATAGCGATCGTCATAGGCCCCACTCCTCCTGGAACAGGAGTTATAAAGCTTGCTTTCTTACTTACAGGCTCAAAGTCAACATCACCGGTAATGTAATATCCTCTCTCTTTAGTATCATCTGGTACTCTTGTGATTCCTACGTCTATTATAACTGCGTCATCCTTTACCATCTCTGCTTTTAAGAATCCTGGAACCCCTAGAGCTGTTATAATAATATCTGCCTGAGATGTAATTTGTGTGATGTTTTTAGTGTGGCTATGAGTTAGGGTGACGGTTGAGTTTCCTGGAAAGCCTTTTCTTCCCATTAAAATACTCATAGGTCTTCCAACTATATGACTACGACCTATTACTACTGTGTGTTTCCCTTTAGTTTCTACTCCATAGCGATCCATTAACTCAAGAATCCCAAATGGGGTTGCTGGTATGAACGTACTCATATCCAGAGACATCTTCCCGAAGTTAGTAGGGTGAAATCCATCTACATCTTTGTCTGGATCTACGGCCAATAGTACTTTCTGAGTATCTATCTGGGGTGGCAACGGTAATTGAACTATAAAGCCATCTATATCATCATTCTCATTGAGCTCTTCTATTTTATCGAGTAATTCGATCTCACTGGTGGTATTAGGCATACGAACCATAGTAGATTCAAAACCTACACGTTCACACGCTCTAACTTTACTACCTACGTAAGTAAGGCTAGCTCCGTCATTACCTACTATCACAGCCGCGAGGTGAGGTACTTTCTCACCATTTGCTTTCATCTTATCGACTTCGGCTTTGATTTCGTTTTTAATGTCGTTTGAGGTTTTTTTACCGTCGAGAATTGTCATATTCTTACATTTTATTTCTCAATAATTGAAATTTGTTTTCTTCTGCATTCGCGAAAGCAGGAAAGCTACTTCATTTGATTCATCATCTGCATCATCTTGCGACCACCACCACCTTGCATCATTTTCATCATTTTACTCATCTGATTGAATTGTTTGAGTAATTGATTCACTTGTTGTACAGAAGTTCCAGAACCTTTGCCTATCCGTTTCTTTCTACTTGCGTTTATGCTAGATGGATCTGTGCGCTCTCCTGGTGTCATAGAATGTATTATTGCTTCTATATGTTTAAATGCATCATCATCTATATCTACATCTTTGAGCATTTTTCCGGCACCAGGGATCATTCCCATCAGGTCCTTCATATTACCCATCTTTTTGACCTGCTGAATTTGTTTTAGAAAATCGTCAAAGCCAAATTGATTTTTTGCAATCTTCTTCTGTAATTTACGGGCTTCTTCTTCATCAAACTGCTCTTGAGCTCTTTCAACCAAAGAAACAACATCTCCCATCCCTAAGATACGATCTGCCATACGAGACGGATAGAAAACATCTATTGCCTCCATCTTCTCCCCTGTTCCAATAAACTTAATAGGTTTATTTACAACAGATTTTATTGATATCGCCGCGCCTCCACGGGTATCACCATCTAATTTTGTCAGGATCACCCCATCAAAATTAATGATATCATTAAAGGCTTTTGCAGTGTTCACCGCATCCTGACCCGTCATAGCGTCTACAACAAAAAGAGTCTCTTGGGGTTGGAGTGCTTTGTGCACTTCTGCAATCTCGTTCATCATCACTTCATCTACAGCTAGACGACCAGCGGTATCTATAATAACGACATTGTGACCGTTTGCTTTGGCAAAAGCAATACCATCTTGAGCAATCTTTACTGGATTCTTCTCATCACGGTCTGAATATACGTCTACCTTGATCTGATCTCCTACGACATGAAGTTGATCTATTGCCGCTGGACGATATACGTCACAGGCTACTAAAAGAGGTTTCTTAGTTTTTTTAGTTTTGAGGAAATTAGCTAGTTTTCCAGAAAAGGTGGTTTTACCTGAACCCTGTAGACCTGACATTAAGATTATAGATGGATTACCAGAAAGATTAATTCCTTCTGCGTCACCTCCCATAAGCTCGGTAAGCTCATCTTTAACCAGCTTGACCATAAGCTGACCTGGCTGGAGCGTAGTTAATACATCCTGACCAAGAGCTTTCTCTTTAACGCGATTCGTAAAATCCTTTGCAGTCTTAAAGTTTACGTCAGCATCTATAAGTGCTCTACGAACTTCCTTTAGCGTTTCTGCAACGTTTACTTCTGTTATACTACCGTGTCCTTTGAGGACGTGTAGGGCTTTATCTAGTTTATCACTTAAATTATCAAACATATCTTCTAGCTATAATAAGGTTGCAAATTTAAGGATTTGTAGTGGTTTTGACCAGAGGGACAACTCCAGAAATTTAGTGGTTATGAACAAAGTCTCTAAAAATTAATGGAAACAAAAAAAGCCTTCCCGTAAGGAAAGGCTTTTTGTAAGTGAGTGCTTCGCTTATTTTTTAAACTTAGCGTATTTGTTTTTGAACTTATCAATACGTCCAGCTGTATCTACAAGTTTAGCTTTACCTGTGTAGAATGGGTGTGACGTTCTTGAAATTTCAAGTTTGATTAAAGGATATTCAGTTCCTTCAACTTCTAACGTTTCTCTAGTTTCCGCAGCAGATTTTGTTAAGAACACCTCATCATTAGACATATCCTTAAAAGCTACTACTCTAAAATTTTCTGGGTGTATTCCTGCTTTCATCTTATTCGTGCTTAATTATTCGATTTTTTCGAGGTGCAAATTTACATATTTTTTAAAAAACTACAACTATTTTGCAAATATTAATCGCATTTTTATGCAAGGTACTCTTTTTATGATATGCACGTAACATAATCATATATTTGTGCACTAACTATCTGTAATTAGTAATCAATATTTAGAAATATGGAAAATTATCCAAAATCAGTAGGACTTAAGAACGGAACGACCGCAGGAATAGTAATACTTGTCATTTACGCCCTACTCTATGTAATGGATTTAGAAATGCTCGCTAGTTTTTGGATTGGCTTAGTTATTATGGTCGCATTCATCGTTTTAGGATTTGTCACTGTTGCAAAAGTAAAAGGCTTACAAGGTGGTTTTATCAGTTTTAAAGAGGCATTCTCTGCCTATATTATTCCAATTGCAATAGGTCTTTTGATACCTAATTTATTCCTTTTTGTCCTGTTTAATTTTATTGATCCTGAGGCAGCAGCTACTCTTGCAGAAATAAGTTTAGAAAAAGGAGTTGAAATGGCAAGAAGCTTTGGCGCTCCAGAATCTGAGATAGATAAAATGATTGAAGAGTCTGGTAAAGAAAATCCATATTCCCTTAAAAATATATTTTTCGGTTATGCCGGTGTACTTTTGTTTACGGCTGTAATAGGGCTCATCGCTGCCTTAACAATGAAAAATAATAAAGATCAAGATCTAGGATAAATGCAACTCACCATTGTCATACCCTTGCTCAATGAGCAAGAATCTCTTATAGAATTACACCGTTGGATTTCAGATGTTCTGGAGTCCAATGGCTTTTCTTATGAAATACTCTTTATAGACGATGGTAGCACGGATGGGTCTTGGGAAGTTATAAGTACGCTTTCGCGAAAGCGGGATCACATCAAAGGCATACGCTTTAATCGCAACTTTGGTAAGTCTCAGGCCTTGCACGCTGGTTTTGCAGCAGCCCAGGGCGATGTAGTAATTACAATGGATGCAGATCTGCAAGATAATCCTGAAGAGATTCCAGAATTGTATCAAATGATTACTGAAGGTAATTATGATCTTGTATCTGGATGGAAAAAGAAACGATATGACTCTGTTATATCAAAAAACTTACCGAGTAAGCTTTTTAATGCTGCTGCAAGAAAAACAAGTGGTCTTAAACTGCACGATTTTAATTGTGGGTTGAAAGCTTATAAAAATGAAGTGGTAAAAACAGTAGATGTATACGGAGAAATGCACCGCTACATCCCTGTACTTGCAAAAAATGCTGGCTTTTCTAACATAGGAGAAAAAGTAGTGAAGCACCAAGCCCGCAAATACGGCGAGACTAAATTTGGGATGGAGCGCTTCATAAATGGTTTTTTAGATCTTCTTACCATTTGGTTTTTAGGATCTTTTGGAAAAAGACCGATGCACCTTTTTGGGGCGCTGGGTGTGATAATGTTTATTATAGGTTTTGGGTTTGCTGCCTATCTCGGGATTGACAAGATCTTTATCAATCGCGGTGGCCGATTAATCACAGACAGACCTCAATTTTTTATAGCGCTCGTGAGTATGCTCATAGGAGTACAATTATTTATTGCTGGATTCTTGGGCGAAATTATTCTCAGGTCAAAAAGAGATAAGCAGCGCTATATTATTAAGGAAACCATCGTTTAGGGGGAAGTACTATCCCTTTTTTCTTCAGAAAGTGAGTAGCTAGCTTAAAAACCTAATGACTCATCTTATGAATATTTGTTCCTTTTGTTTTTGCTTATCAAGCTAATTCCTGCGATTCACAGTCTCCGTTCTCATAAAAAATACATAAGTTTAATATCTCATATACCCTTTATGATCTGGGTATAAATATTATTTTTGATATTAAATATCCCACACCTATGATACACCACGACCAGCACATTCTTGATAGTGCAAATTTATGGCTCACAGATACATTTGATAAAGAAACTCAAAATGCCATAAAAGAGAATATTGCTCACAATCCTGAAGAACTTGCAGATAGTTTTTATAAAAATCTTGAGTTTGGTACTGGTGGGATGCGAGGCATAATGGGACCTGGCACTAACCGGATAAATAAATATACTCTCGGAAAAAACACTCAAGGATTATCAAACTACCTCAAAGCACAGTTTCCTGATAAACAGGTAAAAGTAGCCATCGCATACGATTGTCGTCACAATAGTAAGAAACTGGCTAAGGTTGTTGCAGATGTGTTTTCGGCTAATGGTATTGAGGTTTTTCTTTTTTCTGACCTACGCCCTACTCCAGAATTGAGTTTTGCCGTACGTCACTTAGACTGCCAGTGCGGTATTGTACTCACCGCAAGTCATAATCCGCCAGAATACAATGGGTACAAAGTATATTGGGAAGATGGCGGCCAGCTGGTACCGCCACAGGACAATGAAGTAATAGACGTTATCGAATCCCTAGACTTTTCTGATATTAAGTTCTCTGGTGATGATACCCTTATTACTTACATAGATCGTGAGGTGGATCAGTCGTTTATAGACGCTAGTGTTGCAAATGTGTCCTTTGGCCTTGAGGCTACCACCAAAAAAAACCTATCCATAGTTTTTACATCCTTACACGGGACCTCCATCACACTGGTTCCAGATACCCTAAAGCAGGCAGGTTTTACAAACTTGCATATTGTAAAAGAACAGGAAAAACCTGATGGTAATTTCCCTACCGTAAAATCACCTAATCCTGAAGAGACTGCTGCCCTAAAGATGGCTTTAGCATTAGGCGAAAAAGAAAATGCAGACATTGTTATTGGTACCGATCCAGATTGCGATAGACTAGGTATTGCCGTACGAGGAGATGATGGGAAGCTCACTATTCTAAACGGGAACCAGACTATGATCTTAATGACCGATTATTTGTTATCCCGCTTTCGCGAAAGCGCAAAACAACACCCTTCTCCCTTTGTGGGAAGTACGATAGTTTCTACGCCTATGATGGACGTGCTTGCACAGTCCTACGATGTGGAGTGTAAAACCGCCCTCACTGGATTTAAGTGGATTGCTAAAATGATTATGGACTTTCCTGAGCAGTACTTTGTGGGCGGTGGGGAAGAAAGCTTTGGTTATATGGTAGGAGACTTTGTGCGCGATAAAGATGCAGTCACTTCTACGCTACTCGCCTGTACTATTGCGGCAGATGCAAAATCAAATGGTCAGACGCTTTTTGAGAAACTCAAGGAACTTTATGTGAAACACGGCCTATATCAAGAATCTCTCATATCGTTAGTAAAAAAAGGGCAATCTGGAGCTGAAGAAATTAAGCAAATGCTCAAAGATTTACGCCAGAACCCTATGAAGGAGATTAACGGTAGTAAAGTAATAAAAGTAGAAGACTACCAGTCTTCTGTTGCAAAAGATATCCTGACAGGAAAAGAATCTCTTATAGATATCCCAAAGTCCAATGTTCTTATATTTTATACCGAAGACGGCAGTAAAATAGCAGCCCGCCCTAGTGGTACAGAGCCTAAGGTAAAGTTTTACATCAGTGTGAACGCGCCACTTTCTAGCGTGGCAGCCTATGACAATGTTTCTGCTGCTCTCGATAAAAAGATTGCTGGCATTAAAAGTGACCTTGGGGTTTAAGACGTATTCCGCTTTCGCGAAAATAGTAATGCGACAAAATTATTTTGAGAAATTATATGTTTGCGAACGCGTAAAAACAAACTATGAACTACTTTAAAAAAGTAATGCGCTTTGCGGTGCCTTATAAAAAATATGGAATATTAAATATTTTTTTTAATATCCTCTATGCACTTTTTGGTACACTTTCCTTTGTTTCTTTAATACCTATGCTTACCGTGCTTTTAAAGCAGACGGAGCCGGTAACTGTAAAACCGGTTTTTGATGAAAGTAATGGGCTTAAAGAATTTCTGGACAATTCCCTTAACTATTTTATCAATACTAAAATAGCCGAACACGGTGAGGTATATGTACTAGGCCTGATGGTGGGGCTTGTTATCACTACGTTTTTACTGAAAAACGCCTTTGGTTATCTAGCAAATTACTTTATCACTTACCTACGTAATGGTGTTTTGAAAGATATTAGAAATCTTATGTATAAGAGAGTTGTAAATCTCAATTTGAGTTTTTATTCTGAAAAACGCAAGGGGGATACTATTGCCAGAATCACATCAGACGTCTTAGAAGTGCAACACTCCTTTCTTTCTATACTTGAGCTTATCATTAGAGAGCCACTTACAATAGTTTTTGCACTTGCGACGATGCTCTTTATGAGTGTGCAGCTCACCATCTTTGTCTTCATTTTTATACCTGTTGCAGGATTTTTGATCTCACGGATAGGTAAAACCCTAAAAAAGAAATCCAGTCAAGTTCAAGAAGAACAGGGTTATTTTTTATCTTTAATAGAAGAAACCTTAGCAAACCTTAAAATTATAAAAGGCTTTGGTGCCGAAGAGAGGCTTGAAAAAACCTTTCAAGAAAGTACAAATAGATTTGAAAAATACAGTAACACCCTTACGCACAGGCAAAATCTAGCTTCCCCTGTAAGTGAATTTCTAGGCATTACGGTTATAGGTGTTTTGTTATGGTATGGTGGAAATATGGTGCTCAGTAATTCTGGGAGCCTTGATGGCGCTCAGTTTATTGTTTATATGGGGCTTGCTTATCAAATTCTTACTCCAGCAAAGGCGATCGCAAAGGCAAGTTATTCTGTTAAGAAAGGGGATGCTGCAGCAGCTAGAATTCTTGAGATATTAGAAACTGAGTCTACCATACAAGACGCGCCAGATGCTATTAATAAAAAGACGTTTGAAAATAATCTAAGTATAGAAAATGTAAGCTTTAGCTACGATCAGGATACAGTACTCAAAGATTTTTCTATTACAGTTCCTAAAGGGCATACGGTAGCACTGGTGGGGCAATCTGGCTCTGGAAAAAGTACCATTGCAAACCTAGTCACCCGTTTTTACGATGTAAATCAAGGTGTTATTAAATTAGATGGTAATGATATACGCAGTATTTCAAAAAAATCTTTGCGTGGCCTTATGGGGCTAGTTACTCAGGATGCTATACTCTTTAATGATACTATACGCAATAATGTAAATCTTAGCAATTTAAATGCAAGCGATGATGAAATTATAGAAGCGCTTAAGATTGCAAATGCTTGGGAATTTGTAAAGGATCTTCCATCTGGCCTTGACACAAACATAGGTGATAGCGGAAATAAACTAAGTGGAGGGCAGAAACAGCGATTATCGATCGCACGTGCAGTACTTAAGAATCCTCCCATTATGATACTGGACGAGGCTACCTCAGCGTTAGATACTGAGAGCGAGAGACTCGTACAAAAAGCACTCGAAAATATGATGAAAAACCGTACCTCTATAGTAATTGCACATAGACTTTCTACCATACAAAATGCAGATAGTATTATTGTGATGCAAAAAGGAGAGATCGTTGAGCAGGGAAAGCATCAAGAATTATTGAATAAAGAGGGTGTTTATCACAAACTAGTTGCGATGCAGAGTTTTGAATAACTAATCCTTAATGATAATTACGGTAGCAGTAACCCCCGTGGCAAGATTCCATACGTTAGAAGAAATTACCTGTCTCTGGTCATCATACATAATAAACTGAGCAGTATTAGGCCCCGATGTGCCTTGATTAAGTGCTTTAATATCAATCTTATTAAATCCTTTTTTAAGATCCATATAAAAACCCTGATAATCACCTTGTAAGTATATGTTAGGGTGTACAATAGTATCATTGATGGCTACACTTACCCGATCTCCATCTACATACTGGTGATCTCTGTAGACAAAGTTCACAAATTTAGAACCGCTTTTAAAATTACCTAGGTTTTGATCTTTATAAGAATCTGGACTCAACTTTATATCGGCCTTTGAGGCGAGTTGCTTATTCATTTTCTTCTCAAGTGATTTATATTCCTTCTTTTGGAAGTCATTTCCTTCCATAAAATATACCTCTCTCTTCTCCTTAGCTGAAAAAGGATCGCCCAGTTTTACTTTACTTTTTATACTCAACGTACCCGATGTAATCTTGCTAAGGTCTGCCTCTTTTGGTGCAATGGTGACAGGAGATTTTACTTCATTAGGCTCTTCACCTTTTATCTCGATAGATCGTTGTGGAATATCTACCTGACCGTAAGAAATTGAAGAAACGCATAAAAGCCCTAAAAAAAAGAGCTGATGTAAAAAAGACGTTTTATAATTCTTATGAGTATTCCCTTTCATTACTGGCTGTGTAGGTATTTATAAATCTATAAGCACAAAGTATGCCAACTGGCGTTTGATAATACAAAGCTTCTTAACTCTTGCTATGACGGTTTACAAAAGTAATGTGTCATTTTCTTCAAATATAAAATATTCTGCTCTCATACCCATAGATCTGTCACAATCGACATTTTATCGGCGGTTTCTTTATCAAGAATAGGGAGTTTATTTACAATAATTACTAAGTGTGTTTAAAATGGAAACCATTACTATCAAATAGAAATAATTACAAAAAAAAGACGTTCTGCCTTTATCAATCTTAAGCAAAATTTATGAAAATCAAATCAATTTTAATTCTTAGTGTTTTAGTTATCGCTTTAACAGCATGTAGTTCTCGTGATGATGACGGAGGCGGTGAAAGTGGGATAGAGTGTCTCAACTTAGGGCCTCAAGATCTTAATGTTACCATTCAAGAATCTTTTACCTCGTTACCGTCTAAAGTTTCTGTTTTTTTTAAAGTAAATGAAAACAACGGTGATGCAGTACCTGGACTTACACCCTCCAATTTCAAAATTTTTGAGCAAGGACGTAATGATGATTGTTATAATGAAATTTCTAATCTTGAAGCGTCTGCAAGTATCTCTCCTAACTCTCAAATCTTTGTGAATAATACATTTTTAGTTCTCGATTTGAGTAATAGTGTTCTTGCAGGAAGTTTACAAGAGTTAAAAGAGGCATCTACTAACTTTATCGCTTCTGTAATGCCCGCCATTCCATCTGAGTCTACTAAAATGGCTATATACTGGTTTGATGGAGAAGATGTTTTACACGTACTACAACCACTCACGAGCAGTGCTCCACAATTACAGCAAGCCATAGATGGCATTGCCCAGGATATTAGTAATGATCCATCTACAGATCTTTATGGCGCCGTTATAAAATCTGCAAATGCCGCCGAGATCTTGCTCAATGACATAGAGGCCCAAGAGATATTTACATCGGTCTCTGTCGTTTTATTTACTGATGGTACAGATCAAGCGGCGAGATATACTCAACAAGAGGCATTATCTAGCGTAAATAATGCAGATGAGAACATTAATTTCTTTACAATAGGTTTAGGCCAAGAGATAGATACTACAGTGTTAAGTGCGATTGGTAGAACAGGAAGCGCTTTTGCTAGTAATAGTGGTGAGTTGCAGGATGTTTTTACAGATATATCTCAGGGTATAGCAGGACAGGCAAACAGCTTTTATCTCTTTGAATACTGCAGTCCAAAAAGAGATGGTAGTGGTTCTAGTAACTTAGTGATTCAGGTCATTGACGGAGATCGTACGGGAATTGTACAAACCTCCTTTGACGCCACCGGTTTTACAGGGGGTTGCGAGTAAGGAAGCTGCGCTCTAAGATTTAGACTATTTTTATACAATTTAAGCACTTGGTCGACGAAATATAACCTTTCGTCAATCAAGTGCTTTTTCTTTGTGTTAGTTTTCCTTAATTGATCGAATTTACTATCTTCGAAATATGCGAGTAGCCGATTCTAATCTGAAGTATGAAATACAGGATATATATATCTTAGATAGTGGCACATACTTCTTTTTTGAAGACTTCGTTATTTCAGAAATAAATGAGGGAATCAATTTTGATTGGGAACTTGCAAAAGAGGTCATTGATCTAGCAGAAGCTCATTACGGAAAAAAGAAGCGTCTGGGTTATATTTCAAACCGCATCAACTCCTACTCTTACAAACCTCAAGACTGGCTCAATTTTTTTGAAAATAGAAATTCTATCACCGCCTTTGCTATTGTAAGCGATGATAAAAAGAGTTTTTTTAACCTTACATTGGAGAAAATTTTCTTCAGTGCCAGGATCAAAAAATTTAATGAGCTTGAAGAAGCCATTGAATGGGCTTTGCAATACAAAATGGCCTTAGATGAATTTGATAAAGTTTAGTCTACTTGATGTATCATTGGAGACGTATAACTGTTGATCCCTTTATATTTTAGTCTATCATCATGTCTGCTTAACCTGTATTTATAATGTTCCCAGTCCAGATGTTCCTCATCAGTCCAACCTATCTCCGCGTGACCTATAAGTCTCGGAAACGCTAAATATTGAAGATCATCTAGATTAGTAACCGTCTCCGACCATAAGGGAGATTCTAAGCCTAAAATCTGATCCTTTGGAACATCGGGAAATAGTTCTAAAGGTCTTACAGAATACGCCTTATCTACCTCTGTTAATCCAGCCCAGGTGAGACCTATCCTAGAATCCTTAGTATATTTTATGTCCAGATACATCTCACTAGCGGGAGATATTATCACTTTTGCTCCTTGAGAAAGTCCCTTAGTAGCGATACTCTCTGACGTCCAATGCTGTATAATCATCGTACTATCAACTCCAGCGTTTGAAATATCTTCCCAGCCTATTATTTTCTTACGATACCTTTTGACTATAGGATATACCTTCTGTAAGAATTTTTTATAATCGGCCGCAGATGTCGCGTGAGATTCATCTCCTCCTATATGAAAATAGTTTCCAGGAGTTAATGCTGAAATTTCCCTAACCACGTCCTCTATAAATTGATAGGTACGTTCTTTATCTACACAGAGACTACTAAAACCTACTCGCATACCTGTATATAAATCTGTTGCTTTGTCGTCACAATTGAGTTCTGGATAGGATGCAAGAGCAGCATTCGTGTGGCCAGGCATATCTATTTCTGGAATTATTTCTATAAAATGAGCGGCGGCATAGGCTACAATATCTTTATATTCTTCTTGAGTGTAGAAACCACCTGTACCACCACCTACTTCTGTACTTCCTCCTATTTCTGTGAGCTTAGGCCAAGACTTGATTTCTATACGCCAGCCTTGATCATCCGATAGATGTAAGTGGAGCTTATTAATTTTATAGGTTGCAATATCATCAATTACTTTTTTTACATCATCTACCGCTATAAAATGTCTTGCAACATCAAGCATCATACCTCTGTATTCATAAGAAGGGGCATCTTTAATAATGGTTCCTGGAAGTACAAGACTATCTAGGCTTGCGCCATAATTTATAAAATCATCTGGGAGCATCTGTATCAATGTTTGCATCCCTCTATAAAGACCTTCAGGCTTTGAAGCTTGTAATGATACTCTTTCTGGTATTACTTTTAAAATATAGCCTTCACTGTTTGGGATACTATCTGCATTTACGATTTCAAATAAAACAGCATTGTTTCTACTAGTTATATTTTCGCTTAAAGCGAAAGGAAATGAAGTGTTCTTAGTAATCAATGCTCTAAACTCATTAGCAATATCTCTTATCTCTGGCGACGTGCCTGAGTATAACACCGTGCGATTATCAAAGAGAAAACCGTATTCTTCTATACTCACCTCATTGGGTTGTGGTAAAAAAATAGTATCCTCTAAGGATGTTTTTACTAATGGTTTTTCTGGCATACAGCCCACTAGAAAAACTAAAAAAATTAAAATGATATACCGCATATTGAGTTAATTAAGCCTATAATAACCACACTTAAGATAGCTTCCTTCACTAAAGGTTACAGGATGATCTATATCGTGATATGTTTTATCCAGGGCTTTGAAAGTACGGGAAGTTGTTCTCATCGCCTGCTCTGAAATATCAAAAAATACTTGTGCCTCGACCCTAGACGAACAAGATGCTATTACTAACAAACCATTTTTTGATGTGAGCTGAGCGCCCAGTTTAGCTAGTCGGCTATAGCTATTCTTTGCACTAGGCACCTCCTTTGCACTTTTTGCAAAGCTAGGCGGATCTATGACCACAATGTCAAATTTTTTTCTGTCATCAATAAGTTTTTGAAGGCCTAGAAAAGCATCTACGGCCATTGTTTTATGAGTCCCGCTATGTGGATTTAGTTTGGCATTTTTCTGGGCAACCTCTAGCGCTTGAGCACTTATATCAAGACTGGTCACTTCTGTGGCCCCACCTGCGAGTGCGTGTATCGAAAAGCCACCTGCGTAGCTAAAGACATCCAGCAACGTCTTGCCCTTAGATAAGGCCCCTACTCTCCTTCTGTTTTCTCTATGATCTAAAAAATATCCCGTCTTGTGACCATAAATAACATTTGCCGAAAAATTTACGCCGTGTTCTTTAAATCGTACCACCTCATTCTTTAGTGTTCCGTGCACTACCTGGCCGTCTTTTAGTCCGTGAGTTTTTCCTTTCGCTACGTTTCTGCTCAATCTGAGCACAAGGGTACTACAACTGCTCGCTTTGAGCAGCAATGGCAAAATTCCTTTTAAGTACGGAAACCAGATGGCGCTGTAAATTTTTACCACTAAAACAGTATCATATACATCTGCAATGAGGCCAGGGAAACCGTCATTTTCTCCAAAGATGAGTCGGTAACTATTCGTTTTTGTTTTTAATAGTGGTAGACGGAGCTTGAATGCAGCGTAGATCTTTTCCTCAAAGAAAGCCTCATTAATTTGAGCGGGCTTATCGCTAAGGACTTTAATCCTAATGGGACTTGCGGGATCATATAAGCCTACTGCAAAAACCTTATCTGCCCTATTATCAAATAATATAGCGAGGTCTCCAGAGGTCCCATCTTTACTTATTTTTGAAATGCTATTTTCAAAAATCCAAGGATGGCCTTGCTTTACAAGTTTTTCGGCCTGAGGTTTTAGCTTGATGGCGAGCCTTGATGATTTTATGGTGGGTAGGTCTATCAATGAGGTTGCTTTAAATAATTACGCTTTCGCGAAAGCGTAAAAACGAAAATAATTGTAATTTACAACTATGCAGAATAG
This sequence comes from uncultured Alphaproteobacteria bacterium, assembly GCA_963803555.1. GTDB lineage: Bacteria > Pseudomonadota > Alphaproteobacteria > Micavibrionales > Micavibrionaceae. The sequence goes on from CAWDMZ010000002.1 coordinate 180,956, forward strand.
ATATCCATTTTTTTTGATTTTTATAATCCCTACCTTTTTATTTGGGCAGAGTACGCCGTCACCAAAACTTAAGAATATAGCAGACTATGATTCAGCGTTTGCCTATGATGTAAAATATGCGACTAAAGATAATTTTCTAAAGGAAGCTGTTTATGATTGTGTCCAGTGCTTATTAATACCTGAGGTGGCAGAGGCTCTGGTAGATGCAAACAATTACTTTTGTGAGCAAGGCTATATGATACAGCTCTATGATTGCTATAGACCGCTATCCGTTCAAAAGAAAATGTGGAAAATATTTCCAAACCCTGGGTATGTAGGCAACCCATACAAAAGCGGATCAATACATAACAGAGGTGCTGCTATAGATATGACTATCGTAACGCTAGATGGTAGTCCTCTAGATATGGGGAGTGACTATGATCACTTCGGTAAAGAGGCACATATAGATCATCCACATAATGATGTCATCATAGAAAACCGAAAGATCTTATGGGAGGGTATGAAGAAATTTGGTTTCTCGCCCATAAGAACTGAGTGGTGGCATTTTAATTATGATGAAAAAAATTACGGTCTTGAAATAATGGATGTTGACTTTGACTGTACTGATTAACTAAGGTTATTTCAAAAAAAATACCCGTTGAGCACTCGCACGACGGGTATTTTTTTTAAAAGTATCTAAAATTACTTAGGATCCAACAACATATCGATTCTGGCAATTGCATCTTCATAGTGATACTTTGTTTCTTTATCTACTCCAGAATTCCTAGCAGCTCTTAATTGAGATCTCAGCGACTTTAGTTCCCCTCTTACTAAAGGCCTAACATCTGAAGTACTTACGTTATAGGTGAGACCACCTTCAAATCCAGATCTGCTAGGTCTTCTCTTGGGTCCCTCATCTGTCATAAGGTATTCCATTCTGTCTAAATACGAGCGCTGCAGATTACGTCTGTACAAATCTACCGAAGTACCCCTACTCATTTCTGACCAAATACCTTTACGTGTATCCCCAAGCATATCTAGCGCACTATAATACTCATCTTGGGTCGTTTCTGCATCTATTAGCCTTCCCAATCTATCAAAGCTCAATAACCTATCAAGATATCTAGATTGCACACGTCTTACATTTTCAAAATATCCAGCGTGATCGATATTTTGTAAAATATCACGGTCTATAAGCCACTCTGGAGTTTCAAAAAGGTTGTTCGTAAGCCACACCACTGCTGCCTTCTGGCTCTCTTTATCTACAGGGGTGTATATGAATCCGGACTGTGAAGGTGTTTTAATATTTTCAAAAACACCGCCTACGTTATTAACTACGTGACCTACATACCTACTATAAACTCCTAGCATCTCCCCATAGAGCTCTTCTAAGTCTTCATAATCGTTCGTTTTATCTGATGTCCATTCTGGCAAATTTTGAGCAATATATCGTAGGTTTTTTATGCCGTAAGAACTTGCTTTGAGCGCGTCGTTACCTATAGACTCGGTTTGGGATTGTGGGTCAAAACTGCTAGACTGTCTTCCAAATTTATAGATAGGATCATCTGCCTTTTCTTCTATCCACTTATTGAGGACTGCTTTTTCCTGTAATGGACTCTGAGCATCTGGAAGCCATCTATAACCCCAGTTTGTTGCATAATGGTCGTAGGGTCCCATCTGTCTTATAAAGCGCACACCACTGTCACCGGGTTGTGCAATGTAATTATACCTCGCATAATCCATAAGGCTCGCGGCGATACCGTTTTCTTGTGTAAAGGCAGCATCCCTATAGCTCTCTACATCATAGGCGTAGCTAGCGGCCATATTATGTGGAAAACCTAAAGCGTGACCTACTTCGTGTGCTATTACCATACGCATCATTTCCCCTATTTCTTCATCTGGAGTGTTAAGTGTTCTTGCAGATGGGTTTGCTGCAGCGGTCTCCAGAAGGTATCTGTTTCTGTAACTGCGTAGGTGATTGTGATACCAGATGATATCGCTTTCTATAATCTCACCACTACGAGGGTCTGAAACACTAGGTCCGACTGCATTTCTAGTGGTACTGGCAACGTATCTTACTACAGAGTAGCGTATATCTTCTGGACTAAATTCTGGATCTTCTTCTAGGGTTGGTGCATCTTTAGCAATTATAGCATTTTTAAATCCAGCGGTCTCAAAAGGTTTTTGCCAGTCTTCTATTCCTTGTTTAATGTATTCTTTGAGATTTTCTGGGGTTCCCGGATCAAGGTAGTAAACGATAGGTTTTACAGGCTCCACCAGTTCACCTCTCGCGTAGGCTTCTTTATCTTTAGGCTCTAATTTCCAGCGACGTATATATGTTTTTTCATCTGCCTTTAGAGCGTCACTCCCATAATCATACTGGCTTACTGTAAAAAAACCTACTCTTGGGTCATAAATTCTAGGTTGCATAGGAACCTCTGGTAAAAGAATCATAGACTGGTTCACTTGTAAACTTATACTTTCTGCGCTACGCTCAGAGGGTGGTTCTGATGCCTCATAGGTAAAATCCTGCTTTACCTCAATATTCTCTGGAAAGCTCTTTATTGAGTTAATAAAACTCCGACTGTCATCTAGCTTTTTTACTTTATACTCCTTCCTAAGCCTTGAGGAAATTCCGCTTATAGCCTTAACATCGGAGGAGAAAAACGTTGTTACGTCTATTACCACAGCTGTACTATCTTCATTAAATGTCTTAATGTCAAAAGCATATAGTGTAGGCTCATAATTATTAACCTTTACAGATTTACTAATTGCCTTGGTGCTGTCTGCAACGCTAGAATAGGACTTAATTTTGAGAAGTATTTTGTCCTGAAAACGGGTCCAATGCACTACCTGCTCGTTCGTTTTTGATCCAGCATTTACGTAGCCGCCTCCTAATCCATTAGGAATTTGAGCAATTCGAGTTACCCACAGTAAATCTTTAGTGAGAAGAGTAAAGGGGATTTCATAAAAGTAATCTGACTTTACTTTATGAACCTTAAAAAGGCCTTCGTCAGTAATAGCATCCTTTGTGATTACTTCATCATAAGACTGAAGGGCGTCCTCATCTTTTTTACTTTTGTCTGAATCTTCTTGTTCAGTTTTTGCTTTTCTGCTCTTTTTCTTGCGCTGGGCAAATGCTTCTGGCGAAGCAACTAATGAAGCTAAAATAAATATGGCTATGATTCTTCTCATTTAAAGGAGGGATTTGTTTTTCTTAAAAATACTTTATCACTAAGGAAGACTTAAAAATTTTAAGAAAAATTAACACCCAATAAAGGAGCAATTCTTTTGTTAAGACCGGAACGTTTAAGACAATCTATCTTTTACAAATTCTATGGTGGTTTTGCCGTGAGGGAGTGCTTTACCCTCCTCATCTAGACCTACCATTACAATTTTATCTATGGTAATGATAATCTCCCTGGTCATTTTGTTGCGCACCTCGCATTTGAGGGTGAGCGAGGCCGTTCCAAATGTTACAGGTACGAGGCCTATTTCTATGATGTCTCCTTTTTTTGCGCTTGCGCGAAAATCAATCTCACTCATATACTTAGTGACCGTGCGAGGATTTTCAAGCTGGATTATAGCGTAAAGAGCTGCCTCCTCATCAATCCATTCTAATAGTCTTCCGCCGAAAAGGGTGTTATTTGGATTTAAATCTTCTGGTTTGATCCATTTTCTGGTATGAAAGTTCATTATCTGTGATTCTTTTAAATTACTTTACGTAAAGAATATTTTCGCGAAAGCAGCTTTGATATCCTATAGTTTCTTTAAAATTTCTCTTGCATTTTCAAAGGTCTCAAATCGGTCGTGTTTAATCTCAAAATCTATTTTCTCATGCTCCCAAGTAGTATGAAATGGGATATGGAAGGCGTTGCCACCCATCTCTAATACGGGCAACACATCAGACTTTAAGGAATTGCCCACCATAAGAAAATTTTCTGGGGCAACCTCAAGGTGCTTGATGAGCTTGAGATAGTTAGGCACCTGTTTATCTGACATTACTTCTATATGGTGAAAATAGGTTGAAAGTCCCGACTTGACAAGTTTACGCTCTTGATCTAACAAGTCGCCCTTGGTGGCGACTACAAGTTTATAATTTTTAGCAAGTGTTTTTAAAACCTCTTCTATGCCATCGATAAGCTCAACCGGTGCATTGAGCATCCTCTTACCTATACTGATAATCTTATATATCTCTTCTGATGTGACCTTACCTTCTGTTATCTCGATAGCACATTCTATGAGCGATAACGTAAAGGGTTTTATCCCATATCCGTATTGTGGAAGATTGCGCATTTCCATTTCAAAAAGCCTTTTATTACACTCCTCAAAAGGTAAATAACTTTCAAAAAGCTTACAAAAGTCTGTCTCAGCCTCTCTAAAAAATGTTTCATTTACCCACAGCGTATCATCTGCATCAAAGGCTATACTCTTAATCATAGTGGCTATTAAAAAATTTATAACTCATAAACCCTGACATAATCTACCTCCATAATTGCTGGAAAAATTGCATCATCAACCCCTTGTAAACCTCCCCAATTTCCTCCTACAGCAATATTTAAAAGAAAAAAGTATTTCTTACTAAAGGGCCAATTATCGTTATTAAAGCTTTCCGGTCTATCAAAAGTGAGTGTGATATTATCTGGGGTATCAATATAAAATTGAAGTTTATCTTCTTCCCATATAATACCATAATTATGAAAATCTTCTTCTATGGTAGGAAGCGATACAAAGTCTGTAGATATTTGAGTCCCATTAGTATGATTATTTGCTACGCTATGTATCGTTTGGACCACCATATTAGGGTTATAGCTCACATATTCCATAAGATCAATCTCTCCACAATCTGGCCAACCTATGGAAGTAATATCTTCGCCCAGCATCCATAATGCTGGCCAGAGACCATTACCTTGATAGCTAGGGATTTTTGCTCTTATCTCCAATCGCCCATATTGAAATGTGCGGGTACTGAGCAATCTAGTAGACGTATAATCTCCTACATTCTGACCTATCCCAACCCTGCGAGCGATAATTTTAAGGGTTCCGTCGCTTACTTCTAAATTATCGCCTGCTGTATAGTTTTGTAATTCATTATTGCCCCAGCCATTAGATCCTGTTTCAAATCGCCAGTCTTCTGTGTTCAAGAAATCACCGTCAAATTCATCACTCCACACTAGGGTAGAAGTAGAATTTTCCTCAATATCCTGATCGGTCTCCTCGACCACTTCTTGCTCTGGCGCCGTAGAGCCTTGAGTATCTGAGTTTCCACAACTCAGTAAAAAACTAATACTAAGTAGGGATGCAAGAAGTTGTATTTTCATCTTTAGATCTTTTTAAGTCTTCTATTTCAAGTTACGCAAAATAAAGTCTAACCTCTTATGGGTATTAAGGTTTTGGGCATAAGAGTCTGTCACAAATTTACTAGGCACCGCTAGACCGAGGTTTATCATTTTTTTAATAGTGGGCAGATCTTCTACTGTTACTTTTCCTGTAAGTAAAAGAGATAAGTCTTCGCCATTTCTATAAAAGTCATACACCTTTTTTAAGCCGGTTAAGTAAAGAAAATCCTTGGTAAACCCTCCTCCACGATGTACCCTCAACGTGATTTGCCAGGCGGTATTCCTATCTACTTTATATTGATTAAATAGTAAATCAAAGGTATCTGCAAAGCTATATCCCTTAATAAGGCTATCTGCCGCAATCACCCTGTGGGCTAACTCTTTCATACGGCGCATCGTGAGATTATTACTCATATACTCGCTAAAAACGGCCAGTCCTTCCTGCGTCTCTGTATTATTTACAAATCCATTAGAAAAAATTTTTAAAGGCTGGTTTTTGCCATTATGAGTAGTTACGAGGTGTACCCCTATCTCGTGGTTTGCCAAGACTTTTATTTGATTGTCAGAAAACTTATGATTCTTTTTGAGAACTAAGGTGTCAGAAGAATTAAGCACCATCGCTGCGGCAGCAATGTTTGTACTCTGCTTTATATTAAAATTAAAATCATAGCGATTCCCAAAATCCCTAAAATATGCTTCAGCGTCATCTACAGAATATCTAGGATCAAAATCTGCTACACCCTCTTCATCTGCAAAGTGAAGTATAAAGCGCGCATTTTCCACATCGCGTTCCTTAGGAGTTCCAAATACTTTTAAAGAATTATAGTAAAACTGCTTCCCTTGGCCTATGGTTTCAATGCACTGGATAAGTCCAGAATAGTCGTACACTATATCTCTGTAAAGAGCTCTAATATCATTATCCTCTATTTTTTCTAACTGTTGACTAAAGAACTGTCGCTGTAATTTAAAGGGACTGAATTTTATCTTTTTATATTTAAATACAGGGTCTTCCGTATATTTTGAAGCAAAAAATCGCTTCTTTTCAACCTCTATGTTAATTGGGTTTAAATAATTGAGAAGCTCAATTTCTCTTACCAATTTATCAAGATTTTGATCTATTTCAAATAAAGATTTGTTTATTTCCTGTGTTTGAAAGTGCATTCTATTGTTTTATTATGGGTGGCATTTCCTAAGCTTAGTTGACTTTTGGAAGAAGCTTATTTTTAAGAATATATCCATTGTAAAATTCTGTAGCCTGATTGCGAATTTTTGATTTGAGTTGATGCTCAATCGCATCTACCACTTCTGGAAAAATTATGTATTCAAGTTCGTCACAGTAAATTTTAGAGAATTCTGTCGCTAGGACTAATGTCTCCTTAAAATGCTCCGTAATAAATTTGAGAAAGTATCCATTTCCTTGAAAAGTATCGTTTATTGCACCGGTCGTTGCTATATCATTAGGAAGTTCAAGTTGGGATAATGAGTTACACCACGCTTTCGCGAAAGCAGAAAAACGATTATGATCAATATTAGTGGTACCAAGATTTACAACCGGGACGGGTCTATCCCATCTCTTCCAGTTATAGGAGTGCATATCAAACACAAGAGCGGCACCATACTTTTCTTCAATCTTAGCAATCAGGGCTTCTACAATGAAATAAAATTCTCTGTGTTTATGTAAGCTAATCTCCCTTTGATCTGATGACAATGGCTCCTTCCATAATTTTTTCCCCCAAGCATCTTCATAGATTGCATTATTTGGAGCTCGGTTAAGGTCGTATTCAAAACGGCTATCACGACCTGCGATCACCATAGGCATCGTTTTTACTATTTTTTTGGTACAGGGATCTTCCTCGTACCATCTTTCATATTCAGTATGCAAGCAATTATCCCAGAGGTCTTTCCTAAACTGGTGACCATCGTGTACGGCAGCACATAAATAGTGTGTGTACTCATCAATTTTGAGCGTAAAAGAATAATCGTCTGCCACTGCGGTAAAGGTCTCTTCTTTTCCTATTTTGGCAATCATTTCTGCAACTGAGAGCTTAAGCATCTTCTACGGTTTTACGAAGTTTTGCACGGCGTTCAAGTCTAGCGACACGTTCCAAAACTTTATCCTCTATAAAATTAATTACCTTTTCTTGTAATCTAGTTTTGTACACTTTATTGATATACGTTATCCCGCCTGGGCTCATCACATTTACCTCCACCAGCATCCCGTTTATAACATCTATACCAACAAAGTACAGCCCATCTTTCACAAGTTTAGGTCCTATACGTCGGCACAGTTCCTTTTCTTGGTCTGTAAGTGAGTGTTTTTGAACAGACCCTCCTGCGCTTACATTAGACCGGTGATCATCCTCTCCTGGCACACGTTTCATTGCTCCTATAGGTTTGCCATTAAGTAACAATATTCTCACATCACCTTGATCTGCACCCTCTATATAATCCTGTAGAATCACGTAATTAGTAGAACCGTCCTTATTATCTATATAAAAATCAAGTAGTGACCGTATGCTGGACATCGCTCGCTTTTCAATCAATATTACTCCAGAACCACCAAAACCATTGAGAGGTTTAAGAATCATTTTCTCCTCATCAGATTCCTTAATCATTTTTATGAGGTATTCTTTATTTTTTGTGACGTGTGTACGTGGTATAAAGTCTCGTGTATTATCTTCAAAGGCGGCCGTGTATAGCTTATTGTTAGCTCTTCTAATACCGTCTATATTGTTCATTATAAAAACATCATCTTTTACAGAATCTAAAAAATTGAGCATAATCATATCCAGCGGAGGATTACTCCGTAAAACAATTGCATCAAAACCTGCCAGGGGAAGCATTTCGTCCCGCAGCGACGATTTTTTATGAAAAGACTTTAGGTTGCTAGGTACTTTATCCATCCTATTTAGCGCTTTGCAAAAAGCAAAAGTTTCGCTATCCCGTATGGTTAAGTTTGCAGGAGTCGTAATAGCGACGCCGTGCTCTCGTTTAAAGCATTCGTGTATAAGTGAAAGTGTCGTGTCATTTTCTGGGTCTATCTCATCCCAAGGATACATTATATAACAGATATTCATTTAGTTGGTTTTAGACCAAACAAAATACTAAAAATCTATGTTGATCGTATTAAATGAATGCTAAATGTGCGAATGATGTCAAGTGCGCTTTCGCGAAAATGTGAATAAATCAAAATAACTAATTGAACGTTTGTCCGTTATTAACAGTTCCCGGTGTTGATGTTGCTGAAGGAGACCACATAAAGTCAGCGTAGACTGAACCTGGACCTCCAGCGAGCTGTAAGGAACTACCAGCAGTATCGGTGCCATTTTCTGAAACGGGAATATTTATTGATGTTTCTCCTACTGCTGCACCATCATTTGCCGTAAAAACACCTTCATAACTTAAAAACTGAATAACTGTTCCGGCAGTATCTACAAGTGCTACACCTTCTATGTCATTTTGAATATTGACACCAGGAAAATCAATTTCTAAAAAACCGAAACCTGAAGTGCTATCTGGGATAATTCCACTCAGCGTCTGGGAGCCATATACATTACCATTAGCACCATTGTACAAAAGAAGTTCATATCCTGTAATATCCAATCCTGCCAAGCCAGCTATTTCAATAAATTCTCCTACATCTGCTCCCGCATTATCGTAGTGAATTTCGTTGATCCAAACATCAGTTTTTACCGGTAGTGATCCTGCGCATTTAATATTTTCCCAGAAGGTACCATTAAAGATACTTAAGCATCCTGTGGCCTCTACATAAACGAGCATTCCATTGTCTGTACTAGTTGTACTAATCCCTTCTCTCGCGGCGACTGAAGGAACTCTCGATGGTAAAAAACCACGATAACTACCAGTTCCATCAATCTGACTTCGTACATCAAGCATTGCTTTTTGTGAGGGCATTGAGGTTCCTATAGCTACTTGACAGAGCGTGCTTTTAGAGATGAATAAAGAGAGAATAAGAATATAGAGGCCTAATTTCATAACGCAGCTTAAAAGTTTTGACCTGTATTAATGGACCCACTTGTATTTACCGTAGAAACTGCCCAAGTAAACTCTGCTGAAGAAGTACCAGTACCTACCAGATGTAAAGATGCGTCTACGGGAGTTGCGTTGCCTTCAGATACTCCTATATCTGTAGACGTAATACCTACTGCAGGACCATTGACCGCTGTAAAACCAACAGGGCCTTCATAACTAAGGAATTCTATGACTTTTCCGTCGGGTCCTACAAGGGCAAATCCATCATTTCCTTTTTGAAACGTATTTGTAGTTGCTGAAACAGCACCATACCCATTTTGTTCGTTATCTATAACGCCAGCAAACGTTATTATGGTTCCGTAGGCTTCACCATCTAGACCATTATACTTCACAATGTAATAGCCCGATACATCCGTACCTGCTGGGCCGGCTATTTCTATAAATGGGTTCGCACCATTACCTGTATCATCATAGTGAAATTCATTGATCCATACGTCGGCAGCGCCTCCTGTACAATATATATTTTCCCAAGCTGTGCCATTCCAGAAATCCAGACATCCTGTTTCTTCTACAAAAACCGTAAGCCCAATATCTGTAGCGTCAGGTAATATACTCGCTTGATTAGCAGAAGTCTCAACCCGAGGTGGTAAGAATCCTTTATATTCTCCCCCAGTGGTTCTACCACTTATTTCTAACATTGCAGCACTAGAGGGGTTAACGGTTCCTATACCGACCTGAGCATACGAGTAAACAGATAGTAAGAATATAAATATTATCGTAAAATTCTTCATAATTATGATTTAAAATCACCTCATAGAAAGCAGATTATCAGATAAATAGCTTTCTAATTATAAAGAAATGTACAACAACAATTTAATCGAGCATTTAATTCGTCTTACTTTTCGGTAAGAGTATTATTTTTCTGGGTCAAATGCATCATCTGGATCCTTGTTAGCATCATAGTGTAACATCCCCTCGCTCTTTGCTATGATAGAAGATACGGTAGCATCGCCAGTGACATTAACCACTGTACGACACATATCCAGTATTCTATCTACAGGAAAGATAATAGCAATCCACGCTGGATTGAGATCTACAGACCCTAAAACAATGATGAGCATTACGAGACCCGCACTAGGTACCGCTGCAGATCCTATAGATGCAAGTGTCGCTGTGAGAACAATGGTAAGTTGCTGTCCTAATGTAAGGTCTATCATATGTAACTGAGCAAGAAAAACTACTGCAACAGCTTGATAAAGTACAGTACCGTCCATATTTACGGTAGCACCTATAGGCAGCACAAAGCTGGTTATCTTTTTATCTACTCCTAGGTTATCTTCTACACACTCCATTGTAACGGGTAACGTTGCTGCGCTACTTGACGTTGAAAAAGCAGTAGTCTGAGCAAGTCCCATTGCTTTAAAAAAGCCCCTATAAGGAATTGATCTCACGATCAATTTTAAAATAAGTGGGTATATAATAAATATCATCAGTACTAACCCTAAGAACACAGTAAGGGAGTACCAAGAGAGCCCTTTGAAAATCTCTACTACTTTCCCTATATCATCTCCTGCCATTTTACTGATCACCCCAGCCAGAAGGGCAAACACAAAGAAAGGAGAGGCTTGCATCACAAAGTCTACCATTTTGAGGAATACCTCCATTGCCCCATCTACGATCTTGTTTACGGGTGCCGCTTTTTCTTTATCGATAAAAAGTAAAGACACCCCAAAGAACAATGCAAAAAAGATTATCTGAAGCATTAAGCCGTTATCTGTGAGTGCGTTAAAAAAGTTTTGAGGTACAAGATCTACCAGTGGTTGTAATGGCCCAGCATCTTTAGTGGCATTTGCAGTTTGCATTTTTTCGGCAACGGTAGCATCTTCGGGCTGCTCTTTAACAAGCTCTCCTATCCTGCCCGCACGTTCTAAAAATTGCGGATCCTGTAAGTAGTTAATTCCATCCTTAATCTCTACATTTTGCTCTTGCGCCCAAAGTTCATAACTGATCCTATTATCGATACGACTTTCATCATCAACCAATGCTCCTGGCTTGATTATATTGACAAGGGTGAGACCCAAGGCCACAGCTAGTAAAGTTGTTATGAGGTATGCCAACAGCGTTTTTCCTCCCATTCTCCCAAGACTTGATGGGTCACCTATACCGGCTACTCCATTTATAATTGAAAAAAGAACTAATGGAACTGCGATTAACTTAAGGAGATTTATAAAAATAGTTCCAAAAGGTGCGATCCAGTTGATGGTGAACTCACTCCATCCTAGCGAACTTGAAACAAGTGCCCAAACTACCCCAAGTAGTAAGCCGATAATAATCTTCCAGTGTAATGCTAATTTCATATTTTAAAATTTTCGCGCAGGCAGAACTCCTATTCCGCTCAGGCTTATTGTTATATTCCTGTATGTTTTGAAGCTTTCACATTTTCGCGAAAGCATACTTATTAAACTACTCCTATAATTTTACAGATTTGTCGCGCAGTATAAAATCTGCCATCACCAGGGCTGCCATCGCCTCTACGATGGGAACTGCGCGCGGCACTACACAAGGATCATGACGGCCCTTACCTTGCATTTCTACAATTTCACCTGAACTGTTTATGGTCTCCTGTTTTTGCATAACCGTCGCAACGGGTTTAAAAGCCACCTTAAAATAAATGTCCATCCCATTAGAAATACCACCCTGGATGCCACCGCTCCGGTTTGTCTTTGTAGAACCGTCCGGATTAAAGATATCGTTGTGATCGCTACCCTTCATTTGGGCACCAGCAAAACCGCTACCATATTCAAAACCTTTTACTGCGTTTATGGAAAGCATCGCTTTACCCAACTCTGCGTGTAATTTATCAAAAACCGGTTCTCCCAACCCAGCTGGCACGTTCTGTATCACACAAGAAATCACACCTCCTACAGTGTCCCCCTCTTTTTTAATGACTTTAATTCGTTCTTCACACGCTTTCGCGAAAATAGCGTCTGCACACCTCACATTATTTTTTTCTATCTCGCCAAAATCAAGTTTTTGATATGGAATGTCACTGACTAAATCTCCCACAGAAGAAGTAAAAGCAGTGATTTTTATATCCTTTAAAAACTGCTTAGCGATGGCACCTGCCACTACCCTACTCGCAGTTTCCCTGGCACTAGAACGACCTCCACCTCTGTAGTCACGATTGCCATATTTCTGATCGTACGTATAATCTGCGTGGCTAGGTCTGTAAGTATCCTTGATGTGACCATAGTCTTTTGATTTTTGATTGGTATTTACAATCTGAAACCCGATTGGGGTTCCTGTACTCCTACCTTCAAAAATACCTGATAAAAAGTCTACTGTATCCGGCTCTTTCCGTTGTGTTACAATCTTAGACTGACCTGGTTTACGTCTATCCAGATCTCTCTGTATTGCCTCAAAATCTATCTCTAATCCAGCTGGGCAGCCATCTATGATGCCACCTATTGCCTTACCGTGAGATTCTCCAAAAGTGGTTAACTTAAAGAGCGTTCCGTAGGTGTTTCCTGCCATTATTGTCTTTTCTTCAATTGATAATCGAAAATAAGAAAGTTAATGTTATTTTACTCCCATAATAGATGTTCATTTATGCTCACATTTAAAATCCCTCACGTATCACTTGGGGGAATGCCTATTTCATTGTTGAGCAAATACTACGTACCTTGTAACCTATATTTGTATTTCTCAAAAACTACGTTATGAAATTATCCTACATTTTTAGTATTGCTTTCGCAGCAATACCCCTACTTCTAAGCTGCGACGCTCAAGATGAAGCCGAAGAACTAATTGAAGTTGTTACGAATCCAGGCGATGAAGACTATAGCTACTACTCACTTAGCACAGGTGATTCTTGGATCTATGACGTTACAGTAGATAATCTAGACACTCAAGAAGACTTTCTTGCAATTTTATCGACTACCACAAATGGCGGAGCTACATTTGCCCAATTTGAAGGTGCAGATACCAATATAGGTTTTATGAGTACGCTTCTCGGTAACGGAGCGCTTTCTGAAAGTAATGATATTTTAAGATATACTGGAGCCTTAGTAGTTACGCTCGATGGAGAAAATGAGATATCGCTAGATATTCCTCTACTGGCGTTATATGATGAAAACGCAACTATAGGAGATCAAGTAGATGAGCTTAGACAGACGGTAACTCAAGAGATAGATGGTGTACCTGTTACTGTAGATGCAACGATCACTACAGAATATCTAGGCATTGCCGAAAACTTTGCTGTAAATGGCTTTGTTTTTAATAGGGCTTTAAGTGCACGATTCACAGTCAATGTAACTATTACGGCAACAGTACTCGGTGTGCCAGTGACGTTGCTAACACCTCAAGATGTTATAATAGCTACAAACGCCTATGCAGAAAATGTGGGCCTTGTAGATTCTACACTCAATTTTGATTATGAATTTGTTGATCTTTCAGGATTTGGGATCGTCTTACCTTTTCCAGAAACGTCAAGCAATATCATCGTACAACAAGTTACTTCTTATGAAGTAGCCGCAGACGATTAATCCAATAGCGCATTTCTAAGGATACTAACGGGATGTAGCGCTTTGCGCTGCGTCCCGTCTTTTATTTGATGTCTACAACTGGTTCCGTTTGCAGCGATGATTGTATCGGTTGCTGCCTTACGAACAGCGGGAAAGAGTGTTTGCTCCCCTATTTGCATACTTACTTTATAATGTTCCTTTTCATACCCAAAACTTCCTGCCATACCACAACACCCTGAAGGGATGATAGTAGGTTTGTAGTTTTCTGGCAGATTGAGTATGGCAAAGGTCGATGCGACAGAAGATAAAGCTTTCTGATGGCAATGCCCGTGAATCTTTACTTTTTGAGTATCGGTTTTGAATTGGCTAGACAGAATATTGCCCAGTATTACTTCTGAGTGAAGAAATTCTTCTATAATAAACGTACGATCAGCAATACGTCTAGCTGCCTCTTGATCCTGAGCCAATCTCAAATACTCATCTCTCAAGGTAAGGATAGCAGATGGTTCTAAACCTACAATCGACACATCCTCTAAATCAAGATCTGTCAGACGTTTTATGTTTTCCTGAGCTAGCTTTTTTGCCTCATCCAGAAATCCTTTAGAAATCTGAGCTCTACCGGTGTCAAAATCTGTGAGCACAGTTAAGTCATAACCTAACTTTGCGAGAAGCAAGACAGCATCATCTGCTACATCACCATCTAGGTATTGCGAGAATTCATCTATAATTAAGATTACTCTCTTTATATTCTTTTTACCTGAGGTGGTATCCCGTACTCTCGCTAGCCGTTTTTTTGCAACGTTAGTGTATAGTTTCAACTCAGGTAGGGATCGCTCTGATGCAATACCTAAAAGAGACTTTGCAAAGCCACCAGATACATTTAAAACCCCGTTGTAAATTTTAGGCAATCTAGAACCTAGTTTGTTTACCCTCGTCGATCTTGCAAAGAGTTTGGTGCGCAAGCTGCTACCATTTTCTTTTATATACTGGTACTCGAACTCCGCTTTGAGGGTCGCTACATCTACATTGCTAGGGCACTCGCTGGCACAGGCTTTACAGCTTAAGCATAGGTCAAAAACTTCTTTTAATTCCTTATGATCATATGTATTAGACTTCTCTGAAGTGGTCAGGAATTCCCGTAAAGCATTTGCCCGTGCTCTGGTGGTATCTTTTTCATCTCTAGTCGCTCGGTAACTTGGGCACATTGTACCGCCTGCTTCTGGTAGCTTTCTACAATCACCACTACCATTACACTTTTCGGCAGCCCTCAAGATCCCCTTGCTATCGCTAAAGTCCATAAAGGTTGTTACTTCAGGTTCCTTACGACCCACTACATAACGTAGGTTTTGATCCATAGGAAAAGGATCTATTATTTTCCCTGCATTAAAGACATTTTTCGGGTCAAAAATGGTCTTGACCTTTATCATCAATTCATAATTCTCTTTACCCACCATCATCTCTATAAACTCGGCTCGTACTATCCCGTCCCCGTGTTCTCCTGACATAGACCCATTATAGCTTTTTACGAGCTCTGCTACTTCTGTAGTGATTTTTCTGAAAAGGATGACATCTTGTTCACTCTTGAGATTTAGAATAGGTCGCAGGTGTATTTCGCCTGCGCCCGCGTGAGCATAATAAACCGCATCTTGATTATGACGTTTCATTATCTCAGTAAACTTGCCTATATATTCCTCTAAGTCCTCTAAAGCTACTGCAGTATCCTCAATACAAGCAACAGCCTTTTTATCCCCTATCATATTGCCTAAAAGCCCTAATCCGGCTTTGCGCAATTCTAATGCTTGATTTATCTCATTGCCTTCCAGTATAGGATAGGCATATCCTATGTTTTTAACCTTTAATGAGGCTATCAAATTTTCAGCTTGCTCTTGAGCATCTTGCAATGTATGTGATCTCAGCTCAAACATCAATATAGCCGCAGGATCGCCTTCTATAAAAAACCTATTCTTTAACTGCGCACGATTATTTTTTGTGCAATCCAAAACAACCTTGTCCATCATCTCACAGGTATATAGATCGTGTTTCATAGCAGGAACTACTGCCTTTAAACAACTCTGTAAGTCCGTAAAATGTGCGGCGACCATCACACCATATTTTGGCTGTACTGTATCTAGCTGTAACGTAATTTCTGTCGTAAAGGCAAGAGTTCCCTCACTTCCTGAGAGTAGCTTGCAGATATTTATTTTCCTTTCACTTTCGTGAAAGATATCTGTGTTTATCAGTTCGTCAAGGGCATAGCCCGTATTTCGTCTATGGATTTCTGGTTTCGGAAACTTAGTATGGATATTTTCTCGGACTTCTTTACTCTCAAAACACTCATACAAGGTTCTGTAAATGGAGCCTTGCAGGTTGGGAAGATTCATATTTTCGCGAAAGCGTGACTCATCTACTTCTTCAAAAACAGCATCACTACCATCGCTCAAAATAGTTCTAAGTTTTACCACTTTATCCCGTGTCACTCCATATTTGATAGAGGTAGTTCCCGAAGAATTGTTTCCTACCATCCCACCTATCATACAGCGGTTTGCTGTAGACGTGTTGGGTCCGAAAAAAAGACCGTAAGGCTCTAAAAATCTATTGAGTTCATCCCTCACGACTCCCGGTTGAACAGTTACCTGTTGCGTTGCTTTATCAAAATGAAATATCTCTGTAAAATGCTTAGAGACGTCTACTACGATACCCTCTCCCACACATTGCCCGGCTAATGAAGTTCCTGCTGTGCGTGGTATTAAGGTTACCTTATGTTTAGAAGCAAAAGCGATAAGGACTTTGATGTCATCCTCATTTTTAGGAAAAGCCACCGCTAGAGGAATCTTACGATACACAGATGCATCTGTAGCATAAATCGCTTTGTGAAGTTCATCATAATGAAGATTTCCCGCGAGGGAAGATGCTAGTTCAGAAAGCTGTTTTTCCATAGTATAAAAATAGGAAAACATTAGTGGTTACTTAACGTTTATTTAAGGAGAGTAAAGATACTTTTACTTACAACTTAATTTAAAAAACAATGAAAAAAATAATTTTTACAGTACTTATTTTTTGCGGTCTAGTAGCGACTTCATCGGCTCAAACTATTTCTGATAATGCCATAGGGATAAGAGTAGGAGATAATGATGGTTTTAGCACAGAGGTAAACTACCAGAGAGCCTTAGGAGATAATAATAGACTAGAACTAGGACTAAGCTGGAGATCAGCCAGAAATTTTGATGCTATTAAAGCTGTGGGTCTTTATCAATGGGTTTGGAACATTGATGGAGGTTTTAACTGGTATGCTGGTGTGGGTGCTGCCGTGGGTGCTTTTGATGTAGATAATGATTTTCCTGGATTCAATGAAGATGATAGCGATCTTTTTATCAACGCAGCTGGAGATATTGGAATAGAATATCTTTTTGATTTCCCGCTACAACTCTCTCTTGATTTTAGACCAGAAATAGGATTACTCAACGATTATGATGATAGTCTAGAATTTGATGTAGCGCTCGGAATACGCTATACATTCTAAGAAACCTTGATGAGTGCTCTCTCGTAGAGTTTTTCATAAAGCGGTACAATTTTGTTTATATCAAATTGTGCCGCTTCTTTTTTGGCATTATTTTTAAATTCCTCTAAGGTATCTGGATCCTGTAAAATCCTTATGGCGTTATTTGCCATATCTGCAATATTACCTACGTTCGAAAGATAGCCCGTAACTCCATCTCTATTTACTTCCGGAATACCACCCGCATTACTGGAAACCACAGGAACTCTATTTACCATAGCTTCTAGCGCCGCAAGTCCAAAACTTTCTGCTTCAGATGGCAATAAAAATAAATCGCTGAAACATAAGATTTTATCAATCTCATTACTATTGCCTAAAAACTTTACAGAGTCTTCTATACCTAGCTCTTTAATTCTTTCTTCTGCGATCTCGCGGTCTGGACCTTCTCCTACCATAAGAAGTACGGCCGGTAACTCGAGCTGCACTCTATAAAAAACTTCTACTACATCTATAATGCGTTTAACCTTCCTAAAATTGCTTATGTGGGTAATGATAAACTCACCTTCATCTGCCATAAGTGCTCGCTGGCAGTCTGTAAAAGAGCTATCTATCGCATCGAAATCTATAAAATTTGGCACCACATCAATTTCTTTAGTAATATCAAAAAGTCGCAGCGTATCTTCTTTAAGACTTTGGGACACAGAAGTGACAACATCGCTATTATTGATACTAAAACTTACCGCTGGCTTGTAAAATGGATGGCTTCCTACCAATGTTATATCGGTACCGTGAAGGGTGGTCACCATAGGAATGTCTATACCCTCCTGCTTGAGCATCTCTTTAGCCATATAACCCGCATAAGCGTGTGGTATGGCATAGTGCACGTGTAGAATATCTATACTTTCTTTTTTTATAATTTTAACCAACTTGCTAGAAAGCGCAAGTTCATAGGGTTGATAATGAAAGAGTGGATAATCAGGTACATTTACCTCGTGAAAATGGATATTCTCTGTTAGGAGTGCTAGTCGTACCGGCTGTTTATAAGTTACAAAGTGTATGTTGTGACCACGCTTAGCTAAGGCGATTCCTAACTCTGTCGCGACTACTCCACTTCCTCCAAACGTTGGGTAACAGACTATAGCAATATTCATAAATCTTTGGTCTTGGTGGGTGGTATGAACTTACGCTTTCGCGAAAATTTTCTTTTTCTCAACAAATTTAGTTAATTAAAGACTCATAAATTACCTGTTGTATGTCAGTTCTCAAGCCAGACTTGATAATAGCCCTATTGTCCATTGTAGGAAACGTTCTATTGGATAGGAAAACGTACACAAGTTCATTTTCTGGATCTGCCCACGTATAGGTCCCTGTAAACCCACTGTGTCCAAAACTGGTCATAGGCACACAGCCACAAGTAGGACCACCTCCAGATAGCTGAGGCTTATCAAAACCTACCCCTCTCCGTACATTTTTATCACAATAGTAGCATTTATTAAAGGCTTCCATTGTTTCTTTAGAAAAATATCGCTTTCCTCCATAATAGCCATTCTGGAGATACATCTGCATAATTTTAGCCACATCGTTAGAATTACTGAATAACCCTGCGTGCCCACCCATATTGTCCTGCATTGCAGCACCCATATCGTGCACATATCCCTGTATTTTTTGATTGCGCCAGTACGTATCATTTTCAGAAGGAACGACCATATCCTTCTTATATTTACTTAGCGGATTATACGTTGTAAAATTGGCGCCTAAGGAATTGTAATAATGACTGCTTGTAAGTACATCTAAGTTTGACTTATAATAATCCTCTAGGTATTTTTTTACTAGGAAGTAAGGTAGATCACTGTATTTATAAGACAGTCTATCTCTAAGATCACTCTGGGCGATCCTATTAAAAATACTATCTTTCCAGTCACGGCGCAGATACATCTCATCTACGATTTTAATATTAAATTCTGGAGAGTAGGTCTTTCTATAATAATCTTTATTAGGTTTCTTTGTCACAGAATCCAGAGTGTATAGATAAAAAGGGATCCACGCCTTAAGTCTTGCATAGTGAGATAAGGCATCCTTAATCGTGATATTGGACTTATTAGTGTTTTTTAATTCTGGTATTAAGTTCCCTAGTTTATCGTCTAAGTCCAACGAGCCTTGACTATGAAGTTCCATTACTAATGGTAATGAGGCTAAAATCTTTGTCATAGATGCTACGTCATAAACGTCTGTAGGGAGCACATTACGTTTTTTATTATAGGTGTGGTGACCAAAACTTTTATCATAGATCACCTTCCCCCTACGTGCGACCAAAACTTGTGCGCCAGGCATCATTGCTCTTTTAATCCCGTGATTTACTAAGGAATCAATTTTACTGTTGAGCATCTCAGAATCTACCCCTACTTCTTCTGGAATACCGTACTGTAAACGTCGCAGGGTTCCTATTTGTAGGCCAGTTTTGATAGGTGTCTCTCCTAAACTTACTGGTAATCTCCCCTTACTCGGAATTGCGCCAAAAATGAGCTGAGCACTTTTTTCTTGTGCAATTTTGCTATTTTGATAGCTATGTATAATTGTCTCAATATTGACTGTAGAAGGAATGTCTAACATCGCATAAGGCCTCACGAAGAGATCTAAAACCACATCCTTTTGGGCGGCAATGGCTTTTATAATTTCTATCTCTTTTGCAGTGAAGCGATAGGACTTCCACGGGTTATCATTAGATCTATGAAAACCGATAATCACATAATTGTAATTTTCCAACTTTCTAAGATAATCTGCGCTATCTGCTCCTTGAATGTGTTCTACAGAAGCATACTTACGCAGTTGAAATTTAAATGCGGCGCCATCATCATCTCCTAAAGCTACGTAAGCAATTTTTTTAGTGTCAAGATTTGTAACTGGCACTAGAGCCTTTTCGTTTTTTGTAACAGTCAGCGCATTTTCTATTGCCAGACTATAAAGAACATCATCTTCTAGACTATTGAGCTCCTTAATAAGATTTATAGTGTTGACAGGTTTATAGTTATTTAAGCCCACTTTGTATTTGGCGTACAGAATTTTGGTAACAGAATGCCTAAGACGGCTCTCTGTAATCTCGCCACTTTCTAAAGCCTTTAAAATTTTGGCGGAAGCCGAAGGGACATCCTCACTAATGAGAAGAATATCATTTCCTGCCTTAAATGCTGCAAGATCAATGTCTCCTGGCTCTTTAAAGTTTGCTGCACCCTTCATATTGAGGGCATCAGTAAATATGAGCCCATTAAATTTATACTCTTCTTTAAGCATTTTTGTTACCACTGTCGGGGAGATACTGGTAGGAAAGCCTTTTTCAGGAACAAGCGCGGGTACATTGAGATGTGCAACCATTATACTTGCGATTCCATTCTGGATGATGGGACCGTAAGGATATAACTCAATTTCTTTGAGCCTTTTTAGGTCAAAATCGAGTGTTGGGAGCGTTTTGTGGCTGTCCTTATCTGTATCTCCGTGACCGGGAAAGTGTTTTGCACTCCCAAGAACGCCAGCTTCCTGCATCCCTTCCATAAAAGATATTGCCTTGTCTGTAACATTATACTTGTCTTCCCCAAAGGAACGATTACCAATTATAGGATTGGCTGGGTTGATATTTATATCTACCACTGGTGCAAAATTAATATGCACCCCTAGTCTTTTGCTATGTTCGCCTATGCGCTTACCTACCTGTTTAACAATTTTATTATCCTGTATTGCTCCCAGCGTCATATTCCAAGGGAAAGCGTAGGTACTGTCTAGACGCATCGCAAGCCCCCACTCTGCATCCATGCCTATCATAAGCGGAGTTTTTGCTAGCGCTTGAAATTCGTTATTGAGTTTTGCCTGTTGCTGCGGGCCGCCCTTAGAAAAAATGATTCCACCTATATGCTGCTCTTTAATAAGCTTTTTAATCTTATCGACCTTAGCTTTAGGGTCACTTGAAAAAACGTCAACCATAAAGAGCTGGCCTATTCTCTCCTTTGTAGACATCGATGTATAGACACTATCTACCCACTTACGTTGAGCATCTGTATCGTTAGAATATAATGGATACTTCTCTTGAGAGAACGTAAGGGTTGTATAAACAAAAAGTAATGAGAATATAAAAATCTGCCGGAGCTGCATAGAAATATAGTTTGTTAGTTTGAGTGAGTTGCAGAAATTGCGCCAAAAACTGATCCCACTAAATTAATGTGTTTCAGTCAAGCTTTCGCGAAAGCGTACGAATCTTAACACAATCTTATCAAAGCAGTTATAGAGCCCTCTTACTTCTTGAGGAAACGCGAGTGCCAGCTATCTATTGCAGGAACTTCCCAATGATTTTCCAGCTCACCTAAGGTGGTTACTAGATTATTAAAAACGATGGTATTTTTGCCCACCGCACCATCTTTAATCATTTTCTTAAAATCAAGTAACGTTTTATAGTGTATCCTCTCGTTCTGGTAATAGGCTACATTCATTTTATCTAATAAATCTACCCCTAGTTCTTCTTGCATCGCTATAATAAAACGCACTTGGCTGTCTATAGAACATCCGCTTGCCGCCGCTTGAGATTGGTCTAAAGCAATAATTATAAATCGACTATATTTTACTTCAAAACCAGCTTTTAGATTTGCCCCGTGTGCTGTCCACGACGTGAGAAAACTAGTAAGATCATTTTCTATCTTCTCTACTTGCTCATCTGACAGCATAGTGTCTGACTGGTAAATCCAGATACGTGAATTCTCTGGTAAATCTTTAATTTGAGTAAGCATATCCTTTAGTTAAAATTATATTAGAATTAAAAAACACCTCAAAAAGAGGTGTTTTAAATACGGTTATCTCATCGTCTACAGTTCTTCTGCTGCCGCAATCATTTCGGCAACATCCATCACTTCAATACTATCTTCTTTTTCTTTGTTCTTAACACCGTCTGTCATCATCGTATTACAGAAGGGACATCCCGCTGCTATAATATCCGGTTTTGTTTCCAGTGCCTGCTCCGTGCGCTCAATGTTTACATCTTTAGTACCAGGTTCTGGTTCCTTAAACATCTGAGCTCCACCAGCGCCACAGCATAAGCCATTTGTTTTACACTTGCGCATTTCTACCAGCTCTACATCCAGCTTTCTAAGAAGATCCCTTGGGGCTTCATATACCCCGTTAGCACGTCCTAAATAACAAGGGTCGTGAAAAGTAATGCGCTTTCCTTTGAACTTACCACCCTCTACGGTAAGACGGCCGTCGTCCAAAAGCGATTTTAGAAATTGTGTATGGTGTACCACTTCATAAGACCCTCCTAAGGAAGGGTACTCATTTTTAAGAGTGTTGAAGCAATGCGGACAAGCGGTCACTATCTTTTTTATCTCGTAACCGTTTAGAACCTCAATATTCATAGCTGCCTGCATCTGAAAGAGAAATTCGTTTCCAGCCCTTTTAGCTGGGTCACCGGTACAACTCTCTTCGGCCCCTAGTACTGCAAAATCTACGTTTGCCTTATTGAGAATACGGGCAAATGCTTTTGTAATCTTTTTTGCCCTATCGTCAAAACTTCCAGCACAACCTACCCAAAATAGCACTTCTGGTTGTTTTCCCTGGGCAATATATTCTGCCATCGTAGGCACTTTTAAAACTTCACTCATCCTATTATTCTTTAAAAACTTCAATAGTCACTTCTCTCTCAACGAGATCTGTAAATTTCCCTTTGTAGCGGGTTGCTTTTACTAAGTGATTATCCACCCAGTGATAGTTACCTCCTCTAGGCTTACCCATTAAAATACTGTGGTATTTGAAACCGTGACGGTCTAACCAGTCTGTAGTTACTTCTCTGTGATCTTCTGTACGACTCGTAAAAAAACAAATGATGTGACCTTCATCATACCATTTGTTTAATGTTTTTAAAGCATCTGGAAAAGGCTCACAAGTACCCATACGCTCTGGCTCCTCATTAGGCACATCTTCCGTTATGGTGCCATCTATGTCAATAAGATAATTCTTAACACCTTCTGGCAATACTGGACTTACGTGCTCCCCATCTTCTAATTTCTCGCTCAAAAGCTTATCTACTTGATTCTTATCCATACTAGTCGTTTATATTTTTAAAATCTTCTTTACTTAATCTTACATATAGTGCGAGCCTATGCTCCCCTGGCTTTCTGTATTTAGGGTTATATTGTTCTATCGTAGATTGTCTAATGGCTTCTTGTTTTAAAACTTCCATTTGCCTATCTGAACAATAATCACAGAAAACCTTTCTTACTACTACGCTATCTACCTGCAACTGATCCCCTAAATAGAGGCGTGTATACATCTTAAATTGTAAACTATCAATTCTATAATCTTTTGTAGGTAATTGCGCTTTCGCGAAAGCGAAAAAAAACAAACCTACAGCGACTATAAAAATATTAGGCTTCATTGATCCAGTTTGCTCTATCTAATTGATTAAACGGCCACGGGGCACCATTATTCTCAATATTGGTCATTGCATTATTGAGATCTGTAGGAGCGCTGCTCTCTTCCATCACCATATAACGCCTCATATCTATAATAATACTCAGTGGATCGATACCTATAGGACACGCTTCTACACAGGCATTACAAGTGGTACAAGCCCAAAGTTCTTCCTTAGTAATATAGTCATCCAGAAGTTGCTTACCATCTGGAACAAAAACTCCTTTATGTTTATCTAAGTTTTTACCTACTTCCTCTAGACGGTCTCTTGTGTCCATCATAATCTTGCGGGGAGATAGTAATTTACCCGTCTGATTTGCTGGGCACTCGCTAGTACATCGTCCACATTCCGTACAACTGTAGGCATTCATAAGTTGCACCCAATTAAGATCTGAAACATCACTGGCTCCAAATTTTTCTGGCTCCCCCTCCTCATCCCCTTCTGCTGGGGCTGCAAATGGATCGGCATCTGGATCCATCATGAGCTGTACCTCTTTGGTAACAGCATCCACATTATTAAATTCACCCTGTGGGGTAAGTTTTGCGTACCAAGTATTTGGGAACGCAAGTAATATGTGCAAGTGCTTAGAATAGTAGAGATAATTAAGAAAAACTAAAATTCCTACGATGTGAAGCCACCAAGCCGCTCTCTCTATAATCACAAGGGTACTTTCTGTCAAACCGTCAAATAAGGGTAGTAAAAATTGACTTATAGGAAAAGAACCCATAATATCTCCACTCGCTGCAGCGTAGTGATCTGCACCCATAAGTTGTAGTTGATAGTCTGCGGCATTCATTGTTAAGAACAATGCCATCAGGACCATTTCAAAGTATAAGATAAGGTTTGCATCCAGTTTTGGCCAAGAGGTCATTTCCCGAGCCATAAAGCGTCTAATATTCATAACATTACGACGTAGCCAATAAATAACAACACCTATAAATACTAAAAATGCTAAAATTTCAAAAGTGGCGATAAGGAAGTCATAAAAACCTCCCATAAACGATAAAACGCGATGGGTACCGAAAATACCATCTATAATGATTTCTAAAACTTCAATATTAATGATGATAAAGCCTAGGTATACAACAACGTGAATAATACCAGATACGGGTCTTTTGACCATTTTGTATTGCCCTAAAGCAATCTTAGCCATATTTCTCCAGCGAGCTGGTTTATTATCGGAACGGTCTACGTCTTTCCCGAGACTAATGTTACGATTGAGTTTCTTTACGTTTTTTGAGAAAAAACCTACTCCTAGAATTAGGATGATTAGAAATAGAATGTTAGGTATATATTGCATAAAATCCGTTAGTTAAGCTCTGCCTAACGTAACGAATCTTTAGGCGGAGTGTACTCGTTTGGCTTTTTACCAAATAGAGAAAAATGTACATATCTCTTAGGATTGAGTTTTAAGTCTTGTATAAGCTCTTCCATTTGAGCGGTAGCACGCTCCAAATTTACATAAACTTGATCATCATTCAAAAGTTTACCCATCGTTCCTTCGTTGTTATTTAGCTTATTTGATAATTCCTCAAAATCACTAATAACTTTTTGCAAATCTGCTACCATTGTCCCTATTTCTACTTTAGAAAGGGAGTCTGAAAGTTTTACAAAATTTGCACTCATCTCGTCAAGATTTGTGAACGTTCTATTAAACTTTGCTTCGTTAGTCGTAAGCATAGAATTTACAGAAGAAGAAATTCCTTTTAGGTCACGGGATGCCATTGTAAAATTTGCAATAGCATCTCTTAGATTTGCTCTTGTATCTCTATCAAGCACTGCGTTTACGTTAGTTAACACGCTATCTGTATCTATAATAACCTTTTCTACTTTATCCTGAAGCGGAGTTAAACGCTCATTTACAAGCTCCATAATACCCTCCCCCATTTCTCCTGGAAGGGTGTCACCGCTTTGAGCCATCTCACCTCTCTCATAATCAGGGATGATAGACAGGGATTTACCCCCAATAAGACTACCTCCGTACACTTTTGCAAGGCTATTTTTTGAAAATTCAAAATCTTTCTCCACAACAAACTTGACTACCAGCTTTCCAGAAGTATCAGCAAAATCAATACTCAAAACCTTACCTACGGGTAAGCCATTTATGGTTACTGCAGATGATGGAGCGAGCCCCTCGACATTGTCGTATTTTGCGTATAGAATTTTGCTATTATCGAGTAGATTATTGCCCTTCAAATAGTTATATCCAAAAATCACCAATAAAAGTGCGGCAATAACTAGAATGGCAGTCTTAATTTCCTTTGACATAATGTAATGTAAATACGTAAGGGGCAAATGTAGGGGAAACCGTGACAGTTATTCCTAGTAATAAGTTTAATTTAACACTTGGCTTAAAGGTACTTTGATATTGCTCTTATCATAGGAGACGATGAAGGCTGAAGTATACCCTTTATCTTTTGCAAGTTCTAGTCTTTTACGGATTTCTGTATAATTAGAAGTCTCCCCAGAGAAGTATTTATAAAGATTGTCTTCTTCAGATCTACTTATTTCTTGAAGACCTTTAAAGTTGTAAGATTTAGGTTCTAATTTTTTATTGCTTGCGGCCAGTTGCACCTTAAAGGTATATCCCTCTACAATTTGTTCTTTCTCAACGGATACCGTCTTACTTTCTGGATTGGAATCTATTTTCTCCTCTACCAGACCTACAGCTTCATTAAGTTGGATTCTCTTTTTATAAGATGATACAGCTTTTGCTATTGCCCCAGCCATTTTTTCTTGACCATCCTTAGAATTTAAAAATTTGCCTTCTTGGTTATTCGTTAAAAAACCTGTTTCTATAAGCACACTAGGCATTACAGATCTGTGGAGTACCCAGAAAATATTTTGTTTAACACCCCTACTTTTACTTTTAGTTACTTTAGAAAATTCATTTTCTACCTCAGCCGCAAGATTTAAACTCTGATCCAGATACTCTTCTTGCATAATTTCCAGTCCCATAATAGATTCTGGACGTTGTGGGTCAAAGCCTGCATACCGCTCTTCATAATTATCTTCTAGCAGTATTACAGAGTTTTCTTTTTTTGCAATCTCCATATTCTTAGCATTGCCATTGATACCTAAAACAAACGTCTCCGTGCCACTGGCTTGCGAGGAATGGGAATTGCAATGGATGCTCACAAAAAGATCTGCTTTAGCATTATTTGCAATATCAGCTCTTTCCCATAATTCTAAAAAAACATCGCTTTTTCTGGTATAGATGACCTCAATGTCTTTTTGTTTCTCTAATTCCTTACCAAGCGCAAGAACTACATTGAGCGCAATATTTTTTTCATAATACCCATTACCCCTATTCCCACTATCCTTACCGCCGTGACCAGCATCCAGAACCACTTTGAATTTCTTAGGCTCAGTTTGATTATTTTCGGCTACTAATGAGGTTGGGTTTACAAAAGCGACGGCTAGTGTAAGAGTTAAAACTTTATTAAAAATTGCTTTTCTACGCATCCTTGGTAACAATTAAGTCTCTTTTAAACGTTAGGGTATTCATAAATGATATTATATAAAGAAACGGTTCAACCCTCTTTATTATTGAATTGATCCTGAGAAAATCTCCCAAGAAATTCTCAAGAACTATTTCATTTTCAAATTTACGAGTATCCCATTTCTAACCGAAAAAAATATACGTAATTTTGACGCTTTAATAGAGGCTAGACGCACAAATCTTTTAGGACTGATCGTATTGCAAACAAAATCTGTATTTCTTACTGTTTTTCTGCTCGGGCTTTGCTTGCTATCCTCGTTAACCACACTGGGTCAAGATCTACCACCCAAGAACGATGCCAGAGAAATACCCGCGACTCAAGAACAGATAAATAGTAGCATAGATTCGCTTTCGCGAAAGCAAGAAAACCCCACTCCCAATACGATTTTACAAGACTCTGTAAAAATCACTACAGACTCTATCCTCCCTAGAAAAGAAACCCTTACAGATAAGGTAACCTACAAAGCCAAAGATTACGAGCGTATCTCACAACGCTTAAAAAAAATCTTTCTTTATAATGAGGCTGAAGTCATCTACGAGGATATGAAAATTAATGCTGGTGAGATCATCTTAGACTATGAAACCAATACCGTTTTTGCTAAAGGGGTAAAAGATAGTGCAGGCGTATATTCTCAAATTCCAGTATTTGTACAAGGACCTAATGAGGTGCAACCGGATAGTATAAAATTCAATTTCAAGACTCAGAGAGCCATTATTTATGGTTCAAGGGTGGAACAAGCGGGAGGACAGCAAATAAATCTCAAAGCAGAACGGAGTAAGAGAGTTAATGACTCCGTGGTCTTTATGGGCAATGTAAAGATCACGACCAGTAAAAATTTAGATGATCCAGAATATTACTTCCTTGCGCGCAGGGTAAAGTTTGTACCCGGTAAAAAACTAGTAGCTGGACTCACTAATATGTATATAGCAGACGTGCCTACCCCCATAGGATTGCCATTTGCCTATATCCCTATGGAAAAGGAAGAGAGTGTCTCGGGATTTATACCTCCAGGTTTTCAAGACAGTAGTCAGCGTGGGTATGCGTTGACAGATGGTGGTTACTTTTTTTCTATAAGTGATTACTTTAATCTTACCCTCCAAGGTGACTATTTCACAAATGGAAGTTATGGTTTTAGAGCAGACAGCGAGTATAAACTTAGGTATAAATTCAATGGCCGCTTTCGATTTAGTAATGAGCGCATTCTTGCCAGTGAACGCGGTCTTCCAGATTTTTCTGAAACCAATACCTATAATATAAATTGGCAGCATTCGCAAGACACAAAGTCAAGCCCTAACAGCCAGTTTTCTGCCTCTGTAAACTTAGGAAGCAGCAATTTTTTTACCCGATCTTTAAACCAGGCCAATACGGGAAACTTTCTTACCAATAACTTCAGTTCCTCCATCTCGTATAGAAAGACATTTCCTGGCAATACACCCATCAATTTAGTAGTAGCAGCTACCCACCAGCAAAACACGGGTACAGGTATTGTAAATATGACCCTGCCTTCTGCACAACTCAACGTAGATAGGATTTATCTATTTGCGAATAAATCAGGTTCAAAAAAAGGGCTTATACAGAATGTAAATTTCAACTATTCAGTGAGAGGGGATAATCGATATATCACTAATGACGATGATTTTTTTACTGCGGAAATGTTTAAAAACGGTAATTCTGGAATACAACACTCTGTGCCATTAACGACCAACTTTAAATTATTTAAATACATAAGTACATCAGTAGGCGGTAATTTTGAAGAGAATTGGGTTTTTAAGACTATTGACAGAAGGTATGATGAGCAAGCAGAAGAAGAAGTAACAGATACCATTAATGGCTTTGATGCTTTTAGAACCTATAGCGCAAATGTAAGTTTAGGAACCACTATCTACGGTACGTTTATATTTAAACCAGAAAGCAGGATTGAAGCTATAAGACATACCGTAAGACCTTCCGTAAGCTGGGGCTATAGACCAGCCTTCGATCAATTTTATGATAGCTATTTGAGACCGGATCCTACAGACCCGACTGCGACAGAGCTCACAGATGAAGTTGAGTTTTCTAGATTTGAAAACGGATTTTTTAGTGCACCAGGAAGGAATATATCCAACACACTATCATTTGCCGTAACCAATAACTTTGAAGCTAAAGTAAAGAGTAAAGATAGTACCGCTACAGAGCCTAAAAAAGTCGCACTTCTCAAAAACCTCAACTTTAGAACATCCTATAATATAGCCGCAGATACCCTCAAACTTGCTCCTATAGCTATTAGTGGGGCAATTCCGATTATAGATGGAAAACTGGATATAAACTTTAGTGGGGCAATTGACCTCTATGCTATCGATAGTAACAATAGACGCTTTGACAGGCTTAATATAAATAATGGAGGAAGCTTATTCAGACTTACTCAAGCTCGTGCAAATTTTGGTTACAGTTTCTCTAGTAAGGATTTTGAGAAAAAGAATGGTGATGGGGAAAACACAGACCGTACAGAAAATAAAACCTTTGCCCAAGGAGGAAGACCAGATGACCTTTTAGGACAGGGCGTAGACATAAGAGGTAATAATGGCCTTAACAATGACGACGCTAAAGATGGAGAAGAACGCGAGGTAAAATTTTATAATTTTAAGATCCCTTGGAGTCTCAGGTTTGGTTATCAGGTGGGCTACTCAAATAACGCTAGACAAAGTGAGATCTCCACACATTCTCTCGTAGTGAGTGGTGATGTTGAGTTGGGTAACAGATGGAAAATAGGGGGCTCCAGTGGCTATGATTTTGCAAACCCTGGCATTACGTTTACAACCTTAAATTTCACAAGAGACTTAGAGAGCTGGACGATGAGGTTTAGCTGGGTGCCTCCTGTAAACGCAAACACCACCCGTACCTCTTGGAATTTCTTTATTGGGATTTCAGGAAGCCTACTAAAAGATATCAAGTACGATAAAAACCGTAGACCAGACGAGCGTTTATAACCAATATCTTAGTCTATTTAATAACTATAACTTTCACGCTTTCGCGAAACTATTAATATTATGAAAAAAATCATCACTACGTCTAATGCCCCTGCCCCAATAGGACCTTATAATCAAGCTACCCTTGTAAACAACACGCTGTATACTTCTGGACAAATAGCAATTATCCCATCTACAGGAGAACTTTTTAAAGGAAGTATAGAGGAGGAGACAGAGTTAGTGATGCAAAGTGTAAAAGCAATTCTAGAAGCCGCAGAAATGACGTTTATCAATGTGGTAAAGACCTCCATTTTTATAAGCGACATGGAAAATTTTGGTAAGATAAATAGCGTTTATGGGAAATACTTTGACGAGGCTACAGCTCCCGCAAGAGAAACCGTAGAGGTTGCAAACTTACCTAAGTATGTGAATGTGGAAATTTCTGTTATTGCCGTAAAATAACATGGTGTTAGAGCATAGGCACTTTTAAAATTGAGCAACCATTTTCTTAAAGATTAGAATCTATAAATTCATTGCGTGGAAGAAAAAGCGAAAACTTTATTTCTTTATTATTTTCGTCTTTTGGGGCTCTATATACTTTTTTTCATTGCACTAGCTATTGTAAAGGAATTATACCCAGACCTATTTCTAGAAAATTACAATCAAGATTTCCTTCAAGAGTTACTGGATGAGAATCCCTTCAAGCTTTTTGTGCTCGCAGTTATAGTAGCGCCCATTATTGAAGAAATGATGTTTAGGACAGCACTAAAACCTACACATTCAGAACTTATATTGTTTGTGTGCTCTTGGCCTGTATTCTACCTTAATAGATATATCCCTTTAGACGTTCACTGGGCTATTAAGCTAGCTTTTACAGCGGTGATACTGTTTACACTACATTATATACTAAAGCAGCTCATTGCACCAGCGCGCTCCTTAAGGACTCGTTTGCTTTTATCCAAATACGATAGTACCGTGCTTGTCTTGACTTCACTCGTCTTTGGCTTCGTTCACATCTACAACTATGTAGATGATTTCTATGTAAATGCAGCGCTCTTTGCGCTCATTGTACCAAGAATCATTTCTGGTTTTATGTTGGGGCTTATAAAAATAAAAAATGAATATCTTATTTGGTCTATCTCCCTGCACGCTGTAAATAATGGTGTTGTCGTCCTTATCCTTATCCTAACTCGATAGCGTATCTTTCGTTTATAATTGCATGTTACTAATGATGGTAATTACTCCAGTTCGACCTGATGAACTTCGTACTCTTTGCGAGCTAGGACGGAGCACTTTTGACACCGCTTTTAGAGCGCAGAATACTCCCGGAGATTTTAATAAATATGTAGAGTACGCTTTCGCGAAAGCGCAATTACAAAAAGAACTATCTGATCCACAGAGCTTTTTTTACTTCGGAAGGGTAAACGATACACTTATAGCTTATATCAAGATCAATACAAATAATGCTCAGAGCGAACTCAGAGAAGCAGAAGGCGTTGAGCTAGAGCGCATTTATGTCATCAAAGATCACCAAGGATCTGGCTACGGAAAACAGCTCTTAACCTTTGCAGAGAACTGGAGTTTAGAGAGAAATAAAAAGTATATTTGGTTAGGCGTTTGGGAGCATAATATCGATGCTATAAGACTATATGAGCAGATGGGTTTTAAAAAATTTGACACTCATATTTATTACATCGGAACGGACCCACAAACAGACCACTTAATGCGTAAAGAGCTTGTACAATGATAGAAATATCAAAAAAAATAGAATCCATAAGCGTTTTTGATATGCTCAAGATTGGCGTGGGACCATCGAGTTCGCACACCCTTGGCCCTTGGCGTGCCGCTCGCAGATTTCTAAAAAAACTAAAGGATACCAAGCGCTTTGAGCTAGTAGAAAGCATTACCATAGACCTATATGGGTCTTTGTCACTTACGGGAAAAGGACACGCAACGGATGTTGCGGTGCTTATGGGCCTCACGGGTGCAGACCCTCAAACTTGCGATATCGCTGGAATACCTCTGGAGGTACAGAAGATAAAAGCTCAAAAAAACATACAACTGGATAGGGAACGCTTCATCACTTTCGACCCTGCAAACGACATCATTTTTAACCGGAAATTTTTAGACTTTCATCCTAATGGTATCCGATTTACGGCGAAGCTCACAGGAGGAAAAACTACTAGAGAAACTTTTTATAGTATAGGTGGAGGTTTTGTCGTGCAAGAAGAGCGCAAAAGGGCTAGCCGAAAAAAAATGGAATTTGAATGCTTCCCTAGGCCTGTAGAAAAAGCGACTGATCTTTTAGATTTCTGCAAAAAAGAAAATAAACCAATCTCAGACATCGTATTAGAAAACGAGCTTTATCTCAATACTGAAGCAGATATAGACGATCGTTTAAAGCAAATCTGGGATGTGATGCTAGATTCTATGTACATAGGTTGCCATACGGAAGGAACCTTACCTGGTGGCCTTAACGTGCGCAGGAGAGCCTTTGATACACACCAAAAATTATGGAAAGGAAATGCATATGCAGATAAATATGAGTGGGTACAAGCAATAAGAGGCACAGAAGTACGCTTTAGGGAAATACTAAAATGGGTCTCTTGCTTTGCGCTTGCTGTAAATGAGGTCAATGCTTCGTTAGGTAGAGTCGTCACTGCTCCCACAAATGGTAGTGCGGGTGTTATTCCTGCTGTGATGATGTATTATATGGTGATAGAAAACCACGACGCAAATTTTAATGATATTAAAAAATATCTTCTTACCTCGGGAATGATAGGAACACTCTTTAAGAAAGGTGCGACCATCTCTGCCGCAATGGGTGGTTGTCAGGCAGAGATAGGGGTTTCTAGTGCGATGGCAGCTGGCGGTCTTACTGAACTTATGGGTGGGACCCCAGAACAAGTACTAATGGCCAGCGAGATAGCAATGGAACATCATCTTGGTCTCACCTGCGACCCAATAGGAGGTCTTGTACAGATCCCTTGTATAGAACGTAATGCAATGGGCGCCATAAAGGCTATAAACGCTTGTGAGATGGCACTAGATGCAGATGCTGCAAATGCGAAGGTTCCTTTGGACAAGGTTATCGAGACGATGTGGCAAACTGCCCAAGATATGAATACGAAATACAAAGAAACATCAGAAGGGGGTTTAGCCATAAACGTTTCGCTCGCAGATTGCTAGCATTGTAAAAAACCATTGATCAAATCCAGTAAGTACAACTAGACTCTCAAAATTTTCTCTGCATTCAATAATAGTCTAAACATACGCAACTTTTTATATACTTGTGCATCTTAATGATGTACTCACCTTATCGGTCTATGAAAAAAATACAGATTACCCTTATACTTAGTTTCTCATTCTTATTATGTAGCAATCTCCAAGCGCAAATTACCAAGGAATTGCGCCAAGAACGCAAAGAAGCCCGTATAGAAGAAAGACGTATCAAAAATATTAAAAGAGATAGTCTACAGAGCCTGCCTATCGACTCCTATATATTTTGGGATTTTTCTGTGATTTTTCCTAATGAGAATCCCAGATTAAATGTAGGTTATATCCATAAAATTAATGAAAAATGGTCTGTAGGTACTAGTGCAGGAATAGGCTTAGAATTTGCAAATCTGAGAAATGTAGACGATTATAAACTTTGGGAAGTGCGGCCTCAAGTAGTCTTCAATTTAGGTAAAGGAAGAAGGTTCCAACATTTTTTAAGTGCAGAGGCCTTTTTTATACGCAACTCAGAAACTCGATTTAACGGAAGCTTCAGGCCTATAAATGATAACAACGGGGAGTTTCAAGCTATCAATTATACACGTGCAGATTACGGAAGGATTAAGCAAGGACTCACCATCAACTACGGAGAATACATTAACATCAGTAGCTCCCTGGCTCTAAGGACTACGGTGGGCTTTGGCTTTAGATATAAAGATGTGAGTTTCTCAAATATACAAGGCGCATCCATAGATTTTAATAGTGATGATTTTTTTCTATTTGACGACGCACCCAGAGAAGGGTTAAGATCAGGTATTGAGCTCAACTTTAGCTTTCAGCTTTTGTATAAACTTTAAGCTATCCCCGCATCTCGCGACAATCTTCTTTATCACGGGTATCTACGATGTAGAAAATTTTCCAAACCCCATTGCGTTTAAAAAGTTGGAAACTATTAGTACCACAGTGACTAAGATTCCCGTTGATATAAAATGAATAAGGGGTCCAGACATTTGCCATCTTACCATCCATTTTGATCTCATAGCTGTGTATGCGCTCTTCAAATTTAGTGCCGCTAGGGATACTACAGATAGACTTGAGAAAGCCACTAAAGTCCTGTTTACTCAGTTCTAGATCTCCCATCTGATTCCTTCCTATAGACTGCATCATCACATTAGGATGAACCACTTGCTTTATTTTAAGCGAGTCCTGCTCGTGGAAGCCTATAAAAAATTCCTCAACGGCCCCTTTTACCACTTTTTCATCTTGCGCGGTATTATCAGCCTGTTTTGTGGTAAGAGTTCCTATTTTGGCGAAAGCCGAAAGAAAAATAATAGCAACGAGCGATAAAAAGAGATGTTTAAGCTTCATCCAGAAAGTTTAAGTATGGGTATCTAATTTACTATTTTTGTTACAGAAAAATCAACCAAATGTCTACAGCAAAAAAGGAATACAAAAGAATTACCGTTAAGTCACTTACAGAAATGAAAGCCCGCGGAGAGAAAATCTCAATGCTCACTGCCTATGATTATACAATGGCGAGTATCGTAGATGGTGCTGGTATAGATGTCATCCTTGTGGGGGATAGCGCTTCTAATGTGATGGCGGGTCACGAGACTACCCTGCCTATCACTCTAGATCAGATGATCTATCACGCAAGTTCTGTAGTGCGTGGCATTACTAGATCCCTTGTGGTTGTAGATCTCCCTTTTGGTAGTTATCAGAGTGACCCCAAGGAAGCACTACGTTCTGCCATACGTATTATGAAAGAATCTGGAGGTCATTCCATAAAACTTGAAGGAGGCAGAGAGGTAAAGGAAAGTATCAAACGCATCCTTAATGCGGGTATCCCGGTGATGGGTCACTTAGGGCTTACCCCGCAAAGTATCTATAAATTTGGAACCTATACCGTACGCGCAAAAGAAGATCAAGAAGCTCAACAGCTTAAGGAAGATGCTTTGATGCTCCAAAAAGCCGGTTGTTTTGCACTGGTCCTTGAGAAGGTACCTGCAAAGCTGGCGCAAGAAGTTGCCGAGAGCCTTACGATCCCGGTAATAGGCATAGGAGCAGGTGGCGGCGTAGATGGACAGGTCTTGGTAACACACGATATGCTGGGGATGACGCACGAGTTTAATCCGCGTTTTTTAAGAAGGTATCTAGATATGCACGAGGCAATGACAGCTGCCTTTGAGCAGTATGCAAAAGATGTGAAATCACAGGAATTTCCTAACGACTCTGAGCAGTATTAGAAGTTTGCTTTCGCGAAAATTTTAAAATTACATCACAAGCTAGACATTTAACCAATCATAAGTAGTTAGTACTATGGGTATCGTTATAGGTCTTAGAGAAATCATAGAAAAAGATATGCACTCCACCGCTCAAAATCTAGATGTCATCTATGAAGATAACCATATCATTGTGGTCAACAAGCGTAGTGGAGATATCGTGCAGGGAGATAAAACTGGGGACACTCCTTTGAGCGAAGTTGTAAAAGAGTATATCGCTATTAAGTATAATAAGCCAGGTGCCGTTTATCTAGGCGTTGTGCACAGACTCGATAGACCTACCAGCGGAATTGTCATTTTTGCGAGAACCAGTAAAGCCTTACCCAGATTAAACAAAGCTTTTGCAGAGCGCCAGACAAAAAAAACGTACTGGGCATTAGTTAAAAATCCTCCTCCAGCAGAAAGTGGAACCTTAGTGCATTTTCTTAAAAGAAATCCAAAACAAAACAAAAGCTACGCTCATATAAACGAGGTGCCTGATAGTAAAAAAGCGATCTTGGATTATCGATTGGTAAAAAAACTTAACACGTTCTACCTTTTAGAAATTGACCTGCATACGGGAAGACATCACCAGATACGAGCTCAACTTACGGCTATAGGATGTCCCATAAAAGGCGATCTTAAGTACGGATTTGATAGAAGTAATCCTGATGGGAGTATTAGTTTGCTTTCGCGAAAGCTTACTCTTACACACCCCGTCCAGAAAGAGGAAATGACTTTCATCGCCGCTGTTCCGGAAGGAGATAAGGTGTGGGAAGCTTGTTTAGACTAAGTTTTTTGATGTACTGGAATTTTCGCAAAAGCGGACCATGAAAAAGCCTTTTTGAATATACAAAAAGGCTTTTTTATGGTATCTCTAAGAACTATGAGTACATCTCGTCTCTATGTTCTTTGATCTTCTTATCACTCATATACTCATCAAAGTTCATAAAGCGGTCTATCACTCCTTTTGGGGTAAGTTCTATAACTCTATTTCCTACGGTGCTCGCAAACTCGTGATCGTGAGTGGTAAGCATTACCGTACCTTTAAAGTTTTTGAGGGCATTGTTAAATGCCGTGATTGATTCCAGGTCTAAGTGGTTTGTAGGCTCATCTACCATAAGGATATTTGCACGCTTCATCATCATTTTAGAAATCATACATCGCACTTTCTCACCTCCAGAGAGTACATTTGATTTCTTAAGTGCTTCTTCTCCACTAAAAATCATTTTACCGAGGAATCCTCTTAAAAAAACTTCTTCTCTTTCTTCTTCTGTTTGTGCGTACTGGCGCAGCCAATCTACCAGATTGAGATCTGCGTTTTGGAAGTACTCAGCGTTATCCAGCGGTAAATAAGATTGTGTGGTAGTGACCCCAAAGTCAAAGGTACCAGCATCTGCTTTTTGATTACCGTTTATAATCTCATAAAACGCTGAAGTAGCACGACTATCTCTAGAAAATAGAACAGCCTTGTCACCTTTATTAAGATTCATATTAATATTCTTAAAAAGGATATCTCCATCTAAACTTGCTTCCAGATTAGCACAATTAAATATCTGATCTCCCGCCTCACGGTCCCGATCAAATATGATACCTGGGTAACGACGGCTAGATGGCTTGATTTCTTCTATATTGAGCTTATCAATCATTTTCTTACGAGAGGTTGCCTGCTTAGACTTTGCAACGTTTGCGCTAAAACGGGCGATAAACTCCTGTAATTCCTTTTTCTTTTCTTCTGCTTTCTTGTTTTGTTGGGCTCTCTGGCGTGCAGCAAGTTGGGAAGACTCATACCAGAATGTGTAATTTCCGCTGTAATGCGTAATCTTATTGTGATCTATATCTGAGATATGAGTACAGACAGCATCCAGAAAGTGTCTATCGTGAGATACGACAATGACACAATTATCATAATTTGCTAAGAAATTTTCTAGCCAGTTTATGGTTTCATAATCCAAGTCGTTGGTAGGCTCATCCATAATGAGAACATCTGGATTTCCAAAAAGTGCTTGAGCAATAAGCACACGTACTCGTTGCTTTCCGTCAAGATCTGCCATACTAGTAAAATGCAAATCCTCCTTTATTCCTAAGTTTGATAGCATAGTGGCGGCAGCACTATCTGCATTCCACCCGTCCATCTCCTCAAATTGAACTTGAAGCTCCCCTATTCTATCTGCATTTTCATCACTATAATCGGCATAAAGGGCATCTATTTCCTTTTTGATGGTGTATAAGGGCTTATTACCCATAACAACGGTCTCAAGAACGTTATACTCGTCATAAGCATAGTGATTTTGTTCAAGGACAGACATACGTTTTCCTGGCTCAAGATGTACGTGACCAGATGTAGGATCTTGCTGTCCTGTGAGGATTTTTAAAAATGTAGATTTTCCTGCACCATTTGCACCTATGATACCATAGCAGTTACCGTTAAGAAAAGAGGTGTTTACCTCATCAAAGAGAATGCGTTTTCCAAATTGAACGGATAGATTAGAAACTGAAAGCATAATTATTTGTGTATTTTGAGCGTGCAAAATTACCGAATTTTAATCGTTTTACATCAGTAGTTTCCCAAAAAGCTTTTAACGCCCCATTAACAAATTAAGGACGGTCGAAAACCTATTTTTGACAATTGACAAAAATTATAGATATCGTTTGAAACTTATTAATTATATGAGATATTTATTTTTCATCATTATTTGTGTGAGTGCGCTCATAAGCTGTACTTCCAATGATGCAAAAAAAACCGATGCTACTTATCTTGGGGGAGAGATTATTAACCCCGTACAAAGTTATGTTCTTATTAAAAATAATCTTGTTACGGTAGATAGCATTCCATTAGATAGAAGAAATAGATTTCTACATAAATTAGAAAATATAGAAGACGGTCTATATACGGTACACCACGGAGAAAGTCAGATTATCTATATAGAAGAAGGAGATAGTATTATGATGCGTGTCAATACGAAAGAATTTGACGAGTCACTCATCTACTCTGGGTATGGAGCCGATAAAAGTAATTATCTCATAGACCTTTTTCTTCACTGGGAAGAAGAGAATAAGACCTTTACAGAAAACTATCAGAAAAATCCTGAAAATTTTCAAAAGCTAATAGACTCGATGACTATAGAGCATCAGGAAAAATTAGAAAAATTTCTTCTGGATAAAGATTATACTGATGATTACATTGAAGTAGCGACTGCTGCGTCTCAATATGACAATTATCAACGTAAGGAGTGGTATCCTTTTGGACGTTATGGGAAAGATAAATTTGAGTTTATTAAGGAATTGCCTGAAGGCTTCTACGATTTTCGCAATAAGATAAATATCAATGACCCTAAAATCACACAACTTTACGCTGTCCAACGCTATATAGATTCTTATTTAGACCATCAAGCATTCTTGACTTATGGTGACAATCAAAATTATGATAGGCTATCTTACATCCACAACCTGGAGAAAGTAGGGATTATTGACAGCCTCGTTACTAATAATGAACTGAGAGAAAGACTTCTCAATAGGATGGCAAGACTCTTTATTGCTAATAGTAATAACGACGAGGAAGTAAAAAAGCTCTACGCTCAGATCAAAGAGTATTCTAAATCTGAAGAAACACTCCGTTTAGTAGATGAATTGTACACTAACAACAAAGCGATGCAGGCTGGAAATACGATTCCAGATATGATGCTTGTAGATCAAAACTCTGCGATGGTCACGCTCTCAAGTAGAATTACAAAACCTACTGTACTCTATTTCTGGTCCTATAATAGTAAGTCACGTATGGATAACACCCATAGGAAAGTAACTAATCTCAAAGACAAGTATCCCGAATTCAATTTTATAGGAATAAATATGAATACGGAACAGGACAAGTGGTTACAACATTTGGCCAAAAACAATTACAAAGGTTTTAACGAGTATCGATTTGAAAACGCTAACGAGGATAGAAAAAAGCTCGTGATCAATGATTTGAGTAAAACCATCGTTTTAGATAAAAATGGAAGAATTCTAAACAGTCACGCAAACCTTCACAACTCAAGGTTTGAAAATGACTTACTCGCATATCTCAATCAGTAGTTAAGCCGATCTTTAACAAAAAAATGCCTCATTAAGAGGCACTTTTTTGTTAAGGAGATTCGATTTGCTAATTCCCTTTCTTATAGTCTTCTAAGAATTTTGCAAGGCCACTATCTGTAAGTGGATGCTTAAGGAGTCCTTCAATAGAGGAGAGAGGTCCTGTCATCACATCTGCACCTATCTTAGCGCAATCTATGACGTGCATCGTATGACGTACAGAGGCTGCAAGAATTTGCGTCTCAAACATATAGTTGTCATAAATATGTCTAATCTCTGCAATAAGATTCAATCCATCCGTAGAAATATCGTCTAGCCTTCCTATAAATGGAGAGACATAGGTCGCTCCTGCTTTTGCAGCAAGAAGTGCTTGGCCTGATGAAAACACAAGAGTACAGTTAGTTCTGATTCCCTTATCACTAAAGTATTTAATCGCCTTAATACCATCCTTAATCATAGGTACTTTCACAACGATCTGCTCGTGTAGGGCGGCTAGCTCCTCACCTTCCTCAACCATTTTATCAAACTCAGTCGCTATAACTTCTGCACTCACATCACCAGTAACAATATTACATATGTCAACATAATGTTTTAAGATGTTCTCTCGACCAGTGATTCCCTCCTTCGCCATAAGCGACGGATTGGTTGTAACCCCATCTAACACTCCTAGGTCCTGAGCTTCTTTGATCTGATCTAGGTTTGCCGTATCTATAAAAAATTTCATATTTCTATCTTTTAGTAATTGCTTTTACACAAATGTATAGAAAAGATGAGTGCATAAAGCAGCTGGGGCTACTAAATGTAATACATCACTTATGACTACAAGTATTTTAAAATTAAATGAGCTACGTCGCTATAATCAATCTTCTATGAATGTAAGAATCACACTTGAGTTCTCCTCTCCAAGATTATCTACATCAAGACTATAGGTATATTTTCCTCCACTGAGCGGAGTCTCACCTACAAAATCAATAGGCTGGTACGTGACCGTATCTTGAGCAATGACTAATCGTATATAGTCGTAACGGTAGGCAACCGCATAGTCTTGATATTGAGAATCTTCACCTGGAGCGAGTGACCCGTAAGTTTTATTTGAAACTAAAATTTCATCAAACGTAAAGGTACTATCATTGGAAACGCGAATTTCTACAGGAGCATCTGCATCGTCTGATGAACAGCTAGTAAGTAATGAAAGGGCAAACAGGGCGATAAATAATTTTCTCATAATAAGGTAGTTTTTTATAAGATAAACTATTTATAAAAAGGTTGCGTGGTTTACGGCTATTTATAAATTATAGTGATTGAGCAATAGTTTTTCATACCAAGTATCTGGTAGAATTCTCTTGAGGACAATGCTAAAACGTTGCATAAAATAGCCAACCCTGTAATGCACTTTTGGATTCTCGGTTTTCATAATACGGTGTACGACCTTAGCCATAATCTGCGTATCCATTCCGCTATCTACGTGCTCATCCATTATGGCGAGCGTGTTTTTATAATTCTCTTTATAGGGGGAGTTTTCCAGCACTGGAGCGTGATACCTGCCAGCGGCAATATTAGTGGCAAAATCACCAGGAGCAACTGTGGTCATTTTTACATTAAATTCCTTGAGCTCCATTCTATAAGCTTCGGTCGTGATAGCAAGGGCACCTTTTGTGGCCGAATATATTCCTCTGTAAGGCAAACCCATGTACCCCGCGATCGAAGTTACATTTATGATCATACCGCTCTGCTGGCCGCGCATTGATGGCAAAACTGCTTTGATGACTTCAAGAGCTCCAAAATAATTAGTTTCAAAAACCCTGCGCGTTTCTTTATCCGGAGTTTCTTCTAGAGGCCCCGTAATACCCATCCCGGCATTATTGATTAAAAAATCTATTGTTCCAGAACGCTTGATGATTTCTGTAATGGCAGTATGTATCGTTTCTACCTTAGTAACATCTAAAGCCAGCATACGCACACCATCGCTCCACTCAGATTTAGGATTTCTACTGGTTCCATAAACGGTGTAGGACTGAGCAACAAGATACTGAGCAATAGCCGCGCCAATACCAGAGGAAGCACCCGTAATTAAAACTACTTTAGACATATCATAAGGTTAGGCCGCAAATATCCCTTCATTAAAGAGAAGATGCAAGAAAATCTGTCAATAGATAGATCGATTATTTCTACGCTTTCGCGAAAATGCCCTTAACATCAAAAAATCCAGCATACGCTCATAAGATAGATAACAATGTGGATGGCTGGACAGAAAATTTGGTAATTGATAAACTAGGTAATCTGGTAACTGCGAAAGTAAGTGTTGACTCCTTAAGCAATTGAGTGACTCGGTATTTCATCATCCTCTCATCATCTCATCTTCTCATCCTCTCATCTTCTCATCCTCTCATCCTCTCATCTTCTCATCTTCTCATCATCCCATCATCCCATCTTCTCATCTTCTCATCTTCTCATCATTCATCATCCTCATCATCATCTCATCATCCCCTAAACTTACCCTCGATGTTTACATAAATGAAGCAGTATAATTATCTTTGATAGAAAAATAAAACACTATGAAGTACCCCGTGCAAAAAACCGAAGAACAGTGGCTTGAAGAATTAGGACCTGAGCGTTATGCTATACTCCGAAAGAAAGGAACAGAAAGACCTTTTACAGGAGAATATAATATGCATAAGGAAGATGGAGAGTATCACTGTGGCGCTTGTGACGCAAAGCTTTTTGAAAGCACAAGCAAGTTTGATAGCGGTTGTGGCTGGCCCAGCTTTGATGAATCTATTGAAGGGACTGTGGAGTATATAAGGGACAGTACGCTCGGGATGATCCGTACAGAAATACTTTGTGCAAATTGTGGTTCTCATTTAGGTCACGTTTTTAATGATGGGCCTACTGAGACTGGACAGCGATACTGTGTAAACAGCGCCAGTATAGATTTTAAGAAGTAATTCAGGGCACAAGCAAAATCCAATTATTGGATCTGAAAGATCTCAAACATCCCCAAGATCTTCAAATTCTTAGGAAATAATTAATGAAGTATCTGTTTCAAACCAAGTCAGCTTGAGACAGAATCTTACAGCTGTCTACATTTGGGTACCCGTTATGAACCAAGCAGAGCCTCCACCGTTTAAACCAAAACTTTCATTTTATAGGAGTTCTTGGGGTGATTAAAATTTTCGCGAAAGCGGGATTATGCTTAATTTCGTAACACTTAAAAATTGAAAAAAACGTATTGAGATATGAGCAAATATGATGTAATTGTTTTAGGAAGTGGCCCAGGTGGTTATGTTACTGCAATTCGTGCTTCTCAGCTAGGTCTTAAGACTGCTGTTATAGAAAAAGAGAGCCTAGGAGGCGTATGCTTGAACTGGGGTTGTATCCCGACAAAAGCACTCCTTAAAAGTGCACAAGTTTTTGAATATCTCAAACACGCTGAAGATTACGGTCTTAAAGTAGATGGTGCAGATAAGGATTTTACAGCAGTTGTAAAGCGTAGCCGCGGCGTAGCAGAAGGAATGAGCAAAGGCGTTCAGTTCCTGATGAAGAAAAACAAGATAGACGTTATAGAAGGTTACGGTAAAATTAAACCTGGCAAGAAAGTAGATGTAGACGGCAAAGAATATAGCGCAGATCATATCATCATAGCAACTGGGGCTCGCTCTCGCGAACTTCCAAACCTGAAACAAGACGGTGAGACGGTGATAGGATATCGAAAGGCAATGACCTTAGAGAAGCAGCCTAAATCTATGATTGTAGTAGGTTCTGGTGCTATAGGTGTAGAGTTTGCAAGTTTCTATAACTCCATGGGAACCGATGTGACCATCGTAGAGTTTATGCCCAATGTAGTTCCTGTAGAGGACGAAGATGTTTCAAAACAATTTGAACGTTCTTTAAAAAAGGCGGGTATTAAAGTAATGACAGGCAGCTCTGTAGAAAAAGTAGAAAAAACCAAGACGGGTGTAAAGGCTACTGTTAAGACCAGTAAAGGGGAAGAAACTTTAGAAGCAGATATTGTTTTAAGTGCCGTAGGCATCAAAACCAATATCGAAAATATAGGTCTTGAAGATGTGGGCATCGTTACCGACAAAGATAAAATTATAGTAAATGATTGGTATCAGACCAATATGCCTGGCTACTACGCTATAGGTGATGTGACTAAGGGTCCTGCCCTGGCTCACGTGGCCTCTGCTGAGGGTATTACCTGCGTCGAAAAAATCGCAGGCTTGCACGTAGAAAAAATAGATTACTCTAATATCCCGGGATGTACCTATGCTACTCCAGAGATAGCCTCTGTAGGTATGACTGAAAAGCAGGCCAAGGATGCTGGATATGAGCTTAAAGTAGGTAAATTTCCGTTTTCGGCTTCTGGGAAAGCAAGTGCTGCTGGGACCAAGGATGGCTTTGTCAAAGTGATCTTTGACGCAAAGTACGGCGAGTGGCTAGGATGCCATATGATAGGTGCTGGCGTTACAGATATGATTGCAGAAGCAGTTTTAGGCCGTAAGCTAGAAACTACAGGGCACGAAGTTTTAAAAACTATTCACCCACACCCTACGATGAGTGAAGCTGTAATGGAAGCAGTGGCAGATGCTTATGGGGAAGTGATACACTTGTAAACCCGTTACTTTTACTAAAACTCAGGACTTAAGGGAATCAGGTGAAAGGTCCGAAAACTTTGAGAACATATAATTTGCTTTCGCCTTGCCTAAATGACATAGGAAGCGAGACTAATAAAAAATAAAAACCTCGTTTTGCGAGGTTTTATTTTTATAGTGGAATCTTCAAAGCAGCTAGCTTTCGTCTAACCTGTCCCCATTGTTGAATCTCCTTTATTTTTCTTTATCAAGACAGCAATCCCTCTTTTATTTCTATGCCGTACGTTCGGACGAGCGCAACGAAAATATTCCTGCCTCAATTAATCTTGTCTGCTGATTCCTTTCAGTCCTATCTCAGGGACGACTGATCACAGCGAGCCAAGTACTAAGTCTCTAATCTTATAGCTCATTTCCCAATGCTAAAATATCGAGTCTACTTCAAAAAGCTTTTAATAGCGAGATCATAGCTCTCAAGCCCGAA
Source organism: uncultured Alphaproteobacteria bacterium (assembly GCA_963803555.1). Classification (GTDB taxonomy): domain Bacteria; phylum Pseudomonadota; class Alphaproteobacteria; order Micavibrionales; family Micavibrionaceae. Next base: position 225,800 of record CAWDMZ010000002.1, read on the forward strand.
GCCTATAATGATTCCTCTAGCGTTTTTAGAAAGATAGGAGTGATGACGGAAATCTTCTCTAGCAAATGTATTTGATATATGTACTTCTACCACGGGCGTATCTACAGAAGCAATCGCATCACCTAGACCTACAGATGTGTGTGTATATGCAGCACCGTTGAGAATGATACCATCAAAGGCCTCACTGGCTTCGTGTATTTTTGAGATCAGCTCTCCCTCTAGATTGCTCTGAAAATAAGAAAGCTCCGTATCCTTAAACTTAAACTGTAATTTTGAAAAATAGTCTTCAAAGCTCTCAGAACCGTAAATCTCTGGTTCTCGCTTGCCCAGCATATTAAGATTAGGTCCGTTTATTATTATGATTTTCATAAGATATTGTAATGTCTAATTCTTTAAAATACAAAAATACATTTTATAGAATGAAATAGGCACCACCACTAGAAAGCTTTAATTAAAAGAATAGGCTACAGAACGTTGGTAATTAACATTCTTACGGTCATTTACAAAAATGTCCGCACGTTGTGTGTCATCCGTTTGCGTTCATCCTCGTACATATCTTGCGTGAGTTATTATTCCATAATTAAAATAATAATCAATACCCGCTCTGCTACTATCTTGATAGCAAAATTTTCCTTATCAATCTCAGTAGTAGAAACTCTACATTGGAGATCATTAGATGTATTGTAAACCTGAGCTTTATTCAGACCAAATAAGAAACGCGAGGTCTCCACTTAACAAAGAAGAATAACGTATATAAAAAAAGCACCTCGATTTGAGGTGCTTTAATGATATCTATTTAATAATTTAGAACTTAAATCCTACCGATAGTTGAAGGTTTGAGTTTGTTAGGTCATCTTCAAAAGCGCCATCTTCATCAGAATCATCTACATTGCTTAACCCTATAATGTAACGCGCTTGAAAGAAAAGACCAGAATTTAACTCATATCCTATTCCCGCAGCAGCACCAAGATCAAAAGCAGCAATTTCGTCTTCGATATTTGTCGTGCTATCAAAGTCAAAATCTACTCCTCCATCATTATTTGTGACTTCAAACTCTTGCTCAGCCTTTGCTCTAAATCCAAATTGTGGCCCCACCTCAACACTAAAAGCATCGGTTACAAAATACTTAGCCATTACAGGTACGTTGATATAATCGAGCTTTAATGTGCTTTCAAAATCAACACCATTTTCAGTACTCTCAGACTGTAATCCCTGTTGTGAGTACATTACCTCTGGCTGAATAGAAAACTTCTCTGAAATGGGAATTTCTACGATAGCTCCTAAATGAAAGCCAGTACGACCATCTGCATCCTCTATATCATCTCCTTGAAGCTTTGCAAAGTTTACACCTCCCTTTACTCCAATAGAAACTTCATCTTGAGCTACTAACGAACCAGCCGACATAAGCCCTATTCCTAACAATACCATTAATTTTTTCATATTTGAAATTTGAGTTTTTAATAATTAGTTTGTACAAATCTCTACTATAGATTCTTAAAAGATTGTTAGAGCACCACTAAAGTCTTGTTAATAGAAAGTCGCTAATCTATACTAATCCAAGTCCCCAAATTGCTCTTATTAAAAGAATAGCCTATGCTCGCGCTATTCTTATCTATGATGATCTTCTTGCCTGGTGCCGGTGTTACGTCTTCGTTATGGAGAAGCATATTCCACTTGTCAGATTCGGTCTGTGATAGCTTTTGTCCATCTACCACAGTAGAAAATCCATTTATTTCAATAACAGTTTTGGTATTTTTATCGCGTAGCAATCCCTCGTCTTCCAGTTCCTCTAGTAAATCTTCAAGATCTACCGGACCATCTACCACGGCGATATGATTTCCCTGCTTATAAAAACTAATATCCTCCATACTTCCAAAATCATACTTGCGAAATAATCTATTGTACTTAGACCACATTGCGGGTCCCATCTTCTCCCCATTCACGTAAATACCGTTTCCGTCTTTTACAAAAACTAGGTCCTCCTTAGGACCTACAAGACCATTTTTTACCAGTTCGCCCACCAGTGCATCCTGCATAGCTGGCCACTTCCAACTACTACTGCCATTCCTATTTATTTGGTATTTTGTGCTAGGCTGTCTTAGCACATCACGCACATACCCATCTATACCGCCACCACGCTTTGAAACCCTACTGAGTTTTTCTGCTTCTCTAGCTAGTGAAGCTGCTTCTCTTGAGAGACGTGCCGCATCGCGCTCTGACATAGCTTGTAATCGCTCTGCTTCTCTTTGCATACGCTCTGCATCACGTCGTGCACGATCTGCATCCCGTTCTAAACGCTCGATGTGCTGGCGCTCACTACCCCCAGAAATCAAGGTGCGAAGAATGTTCCCCATATCCTCAAATTTTCCTTCCAGGTCTGAAGAGGCGAGGGTTTTATCCAATTCTATTTTAAGTCTAGTATCACTGAGTTCCACATTATACACCGTCCCTTTATCTGCCTCTAAGATCCAAACCATATCATTACCACTAGACTGCATATTTTTAGTGCCTATTTCTTCGACTAAAAAGTCTTTTACAGCCGGATAACGGTTTTTAGGGTATCTCGATTTAAGACGGTACTCATCGTTAGAGTTGCTTACAGAAAAAGAGGTATTCCCTCCTTGACCATAATCCCCATTTTGAGTAATGACAGAAACATTAGATGAAGTCCTGCTCGAGGTAGATGACGTGACGTTACTAGGCGGGGTAGGAGGCTCTGGTGGTGGCGTCTGAGCCATAAGTGTTGTCACTCCAGATAATAATACGATACACACATTTTTTTTAAGATGTTTCATAATGTTTGTTTTTGATTCCGCTTTCGCGAAAATGTTAACGGTTCGATTTCTTGATTTTTGATGTTTAATCCGCATTTGTTTGAGGGATGTAAGATTTTCGCGAAAGCGAAAAATACAACGCCCAATTACTATCCTCCTAATACCAACAGCATTCAGCTATGCATCGCTGTATCCTGAGCGCAACTGGAAGATCACTCTATTTTAAAGGTAAGCCCCACGCCTCTTGTGCTAGCAATAGAGATGGCGGGATCTTCCTTAAAATATTTCCGAAGCCGACTGATGAAAACATCCATACTGCGGCCTGAGAAAAAGTCGTCGCTTCGCCAGATCTTGGTAAGTATGTCTTCTCTTCGGAGCATTTGATTCTTATTCTCATAGAAAAATTGAATCAATAACGCCTCCTTTTCTGTGAGGGATTGTACGGTCTCTCTCAGGGTAAGCGTGTGATTTTGAGCGTCAAATTTATAATCACCTATCCTAATGACATCCATAATAGAAAGCAATGCACTTCGCCCGTGAGACGCGGCAGCGTTACGCGCCCTTTTTAAAATATTTTGTAACCTTAAAACAAGAATATCTGCTTCAAAAGGTTTGACGATATAGTCATCTGCTCCTAATTTTAACCCTTGTATTCTATCCTCCTTCATCCTCCTTGCCGTAAGGAATACAAAAGGTACTTCTGGATCTAATTCTATCACTTTTTCGGCAAGGGTAAATCCATCCATTTTTGGCATCATTACGTCAAAAACACAAATATCAAAAGAGGTTTTGTTTGAGTGCGCTTTCGTAAAAGCAATCATTGCCTCTTCCCCATCCTTAGCCCAAGACACCTTAAATTCGTGTATCTCGAGATACTGTTTGAGGATGCTACCAAAATCAAAATCATCTTCTGCTAAGAGCACGTGGTTTTTCATAACTAGATAGGTAATTTTATTGTGAACGTAGTGCCCTTTCCCTCGGCACTGTTTATGTCGATTGTACCGCCGTGAGCGGTAATGATTTGATGTGTAAAATATAATCCCAGTCCAAGTCCTTTTACATTGTGCACATTTACATTGCCCGCACGGTAAAACTTGTCAAATATTGCTTTCTGATCTTTTTCTGTAATACCTATCCCGTTATCAGATATACGTATCACATACAGATTATTTTTAAGTACGGTCTCTACCTTTATTTTTACCGTTTCGTTACCATACTTTACGGCATTTTCTAAAATGTTCAGTAGCGCCGTGGTCAAATGAAAACGATCTACTCGCAATAAAACTTCTGGCTCATAAACCGCATTGATAACTTCTAAACTGCCGTGTTGTGTGGCAGTTTTAAAATCAAAAAGTAACTCGTTAAAAAAAGTAGTATCAGAAACCTGTTCCTTGTGCAATTGTAACTCCTCTGCACTCAGACTATTTGTAAGCACTTGGTCTATCAACTTTTGAAGTCTCGTATTCTGGCGTTCTACGATTCCTAGGGTATTCCTAAAGGCATCTGGATTAGCAAGGATAGCCTCATTCCTAAGGCTTTTGGTGGCAATACCTAAGGTTGCTAGCGGTGTTTTGAGTTCGTGAGTAACGTTATTTATAAAGTCAGTTTTCACCTCTGCTATTTTCTTTTGGGTAATCAGGTTTTTTATGGAATAATATAGTAACCCGATTACAAATATGAACAAGACAATACTCCCCACAATGAGCACCCCCATCTGCTTAAGAACAATCGTCTTCCAGTTTGGTACTTGGATTAACTCCCGCGAGCGCACTTCAAAATCATAGGAACTTGTCGTTATTTCATCATCTTCTGTTCTTATATACTCATTGGTATCGTAGGTACGGGATGAATTAATAACTCGTGCTTCTCCTTCTAGAAATGGCTCCCCAAACATTCTTGAACGTTTGTCTTTCGTTCTTTTAAAGATTGTATCTCGGTAAGGGTAGTTTATAAGTACGATACTTTCGAGTTGATAATTAAATTTGAGATCATACTCCAAATTTATTTCCTTTAGTAGTTCTTTATACCGAGGTAGAAACAGCGTATTAAGTTCATCTGCGGTTCTAAAAAACCGATCTATGGCTTGCCGCTTTGTAATGCGATCATTGAGATAATCTACGAGATGATTTTCTAGGTCTTCTTCTATCAATTGGTCATAGATGGAATCGAGTTCTCGCTCATTACTCAGTTCTGACACTGCCCGATCTGCATTTTCCAGAAAAGCCGCTTTTTTTAATTGATAGGTATTATTGATTAAGTACGCCTGTATGCTGCAAAGCGCGACTAAGGCAAGTGCAGAGATAAGAATCAAGATGGAGAATTTGCTTTTCATTATGGGTTGATTACGATGTAAAAGTAATTGCAAACCCTAATATCACATAACATTGTGTAATCGTTAACCGAGCGTTAACTTACTTACCGCTGGGATCTATCGCTGCCACTGGCTTAATCTTCTCTGTTAATGCTCACCTTACCTTCGCGAAAATGGTATTAACCGTAATGAAATTCAGTTTTATAAGGGGTACGCTCTTTTGAAGACCTCCCAAGATTGTATTAAAATCCTTTACCTTTAGTTAATGAAAACAATATATCTACTTCACGATATTTCTCTTCCCACTTCTTATGGTCTGCCCAAACTAACTCCCCAGAACAAATCGTTCAGGCAAACCTAGACGCATACAACGCCCACGATATAGAAGCCTTTATGTCTTACTTCTCAGAAGATGTGGCGATGTATACCTTTAACGATGGGAAAGAGACTGCAAATGGCATTGAGGCTGTCCGCGCTATTTATGAGCCCTATTTTGAGGCTTCACCACAGCTACATTCTAAAATTCTAAAGCGCACTGTTTTTGATAATAAAGTAATTGACCACGAGTATATCACAGGAGCCCGTGGCGGTGATCCTTTTGAAATTGTACTGATTTACGAAGTAGAGAACCGTAAGATTACTAAAATGACGGCGATTAGAAAACGCGGGTAGAAATTCCCAATACGTTCTTAAACGCACCCTGTAAAACGGTTCGATGGTTTAGCTTTGAACTATGAACCAACCATCAAAACATCTCGCCATCATTGGTGGCGGTCCCAGAGGACTCTATGCATTAGAAAGCATTTTTGTCGCTTTATATAATTCCCAAGTACAAACAGGTTTGAAAGTCACGCTCTTTGAGCCTTTTGAATATCCAGGCGCCGGCTGGGTTTGGAGTCCGGCGCAAGTAGAGAGCAATTGGCTCAATATTACAGAGCGTGCCCTGCAAAACTTGCAGGGTCGTCCGGAGATAAAGTTTGGAGATGTGATAATTCCGGGCTTTCCATCATATACAGGGTGGCTTCCCAAAGAACAACAAAACCCTCCTGCAGATCATCCAGATCAATTTCCGCCGCGGGCTAAGATGGGAACATACCTAAATGCTCGTTTTGAGACCATCTCTCAAGCGCTTTTAGGAAATGATCTACTCGAAATAGTAAGAGAAGCTGTCGTAGATCTCAGCTATGACGTACCGCAGTTTACAGCGATCTGTAAAAACAAAAAAATAACTAATATAGATGAAGTAGTCCTGACCATAGGCCATCAGGACACTGAGCTTTCTGACCAGTTACTAAAATGGAAGGATCATCAACAGAAGAATAAAAATGTAATCCTTTTTACAGAAGCATATCCAGTAGAAAAGATTTTAGACGCTAACATTACAAATGAAAGCGTGGTTGCCTTTCGAGGTTTTGGTCTTGCTATGATAGATCAGATAAGAGCTCTTACCTTACAAAATGGCGCTAGATTCGAGATTGAAGAGGAGCGCACTAAAAAAGTAACCTTCCACCCTTCTCAAAAACACCCTCAAACGTTTATTCCCTTTTCGCTAGATGGACTGCCTATGGTTCCCAAACCCTATAATGAGACCATTGATCTTCATTTTAAACCGAGTGATGAAGCTTTGGATATGTTCGCGAAAGCAGTCCATCAAGGTGCCTGTGGAGATCACGAGACAGCGCATCACTATTTTCTTATGGAAGCCATTGCAGATGTGGTTGTGCCTATTTTTCAACGATTAGATACTAAGGCAGTCGCACACGATTTAAATGATGAAGAGGTATATTTTCTAGTGATAAATTATCTCAATCATAAATCTTTAGAACATCATCTCCTTCTGTCCCATAAGACGCCTGTCATAAAAATGATGGAGCTTCAGGTAGGAATGGCAAATGGGAACGAAAAATTTACATTGGACTACTGCATAGGCCAAGTCTGGAGACACTGCCAACCTACGATTTATTCAGAGTTTTCATATCCAAAATTACCAGATGATGTGGTTGCAGAAGTCATTGCACTGGACGAATCATCAAAGCGCTACTCATACGGTCCGCCTGTAGAAAGTATCCAGCAACTCATTGCAATTTCTGAGGCAGGTTGTATGAATCTAGACTTTGTAAATGATCCCGAGATTGATTTGATTGAGGAAGGATGGGAGTTGAGCAATAACAGTAAATCCATCACCGTAGATGTGATGCTCAATGCCGTTTTAGATAGACCGCAGCTGGTGACCGTAGATTCTCCTATCATAAAAAACCTGCTTCAAGATAGAATTATAGAACCTAAGCACACCGATCTAGGAATACGTACAGATGATTATGGATATGTAGAAGTCCCCGAAGAAAAAAGTTTTGTACCGCTCGCTGTTTTGGGCCGACTTTCAAAAGGGAGCGTGATAGGGGTTGATGCTGTTTTAGAGTGTTTTGGGGAGCGCATTGTGCGTTGGGCAGAGCGGTCTATCAAACTATTTGTCAACCAGAAATCTTAACTTTATAAAATGAGCAGAGGATTTGTAAAAGAAGATGATCAGGAAGAAACTCCTATAATACCACCCAGAGCTGCATTGCCAGCCGGAGTAATAAATTATGTAACAGCAGTAGGCTTGCAAGAGCTGAAAACGGAGCTTGAAGAACTGGATCATACCATCACCACTTTAGACGAACAGGATGAGCGCGAGCGCAGAAGATCGCTAGCCGTTCTTAACGGGAAACGTAATGTATTAGTAGAGCGCATTCAGAGCGCACGATTATTAGAAAAGGTTAAGGATACAGAAGAAATTCGTTTTGGAGCTTTTGTGACGTATACCATTGGCTCCAGACAAGTGACGATCCAAATTGTAGGAGTAGATGAAGCTGATGTTGCTAAACAGAAAATTTCATTTACCGCACCCATTGCCAGAACCCTTATAGGAAAAAAGCTCAATGAGAGGGTTTCATTTAAAATAGGTAATGAAATGAGGGCCATTACTATTAAAAATATCGAGTATCCTAAGTAGAACGCTTTCGCGAAAGCGTTAAGATACCTTTAAAACCCACCCGTTACTTCTAGATAGTTATTACATTTAAGAAAACAATCATATAAAAATGGATACATTAGATTCTCTAGCCCTTAAGGACAACGAAGAAAAAAAGCAATTTGAACTTCTTGTCGAAAACAAACGTGCTTACATTGAATATATCAAAGTGCAAGATAAAATCTACCTCACCCACACAGAAGTACCGTCTGATCTAGAAGGAAAAGGTGTAGGAACCGCAATGGTACACAAAGCGCTAGAATGGGTGAAGAAGAATGATCTCACCCTCATACCATTATGCCCATTTGTGGCATCATATATCAAGAAAAATCCAGCATATAGAGAACTTGTACTCAAGGGAATAAATATCAACTAATTATGGCAGACGTAAAAGATTACAGCAACGGAGAGATTACAGTACATTGGGAAGCAAAAAAATGTTGGCATTTTGGGGCTTGTGTAGGAATGTTACCAAAAGTTTATAACCCAGAGGCAAAACCGTGGATCCAACCAGAAAACGCCACTACCCAAGAACTTAAGGCACAGATAGCAGAATGCCCCTCTGGAGCCCTTTCTTACTCTCTAAACAATAAAACTGTTGCCAACGCAAAAGAAGGATCTGTAAAAATCAAACTCCTCAAAAACGGCCCATTCACAAGTAAGAAAGAAATGAATCTCACCTATCAAGACGGAACGGAAAACACGCAGTTTGTGAGAAGATCTTATTGCCGCTGTGGGGCCTCAGATAACTTACCCTATTGTAACGGGAATCACGGTAAAGTCGATTTTAAAGCAGACGCACATACACCAGAATAAATGAAAACGACACTATATAAATCAGACTCCCGCGGTCACGCAAACCACGGTTGGCTCAATAGCTATCATACCTTTAGCTTTGCAAACTATCACAATCCAGAACGTATGAATTTTGGTGCGATGCGTGTTCTAAATGATGATACCGTTGCTGCAGGTCGTGGTTTTGACACTCACAGACATCTTAATATGGAGATCGTTTCCATCCCGCTTTCTGGTGATCTGGAGCATAAAGACTCGATGGGTAATGAGACCATAATCCGCGAGGGTGATATCCAAGTAATGAGTGCTGGAACAGGAATCAGTCACAGTGAGTACAATAAGAATACAGATCAGGAAGTAAAATTTTTACAGATTTGGATACAGCCCAATACCCGTCCCGTGGAGCCGAGATATGACCAAATTAAAATAAATGAGGCAGGTTTAAAAAATGATTTTGTCCAAATCCTATCCCCTAACAAAAAGGATGAAGGGGTATGGATCTACCAAAATGCCTGGTTTCATATGGGTGAGTTTACAGAAGAAACCACTCTTATTAAATCGTTAAATGGCACAAACAGCGGTTTGTTCATTTTTGTGCTCGAAGGCTCTGTTCACGCGGCAGGAGAGCAGTTAGCGAGACGCGATGCCATTGGTATCTCACAAGTTGACAAAGTAGAAATCACGGCCCAGTCTGATTCTAAACTCTTGCTGATCGAAGTCCCTATGGACTTTTAAATTTTGGTTTTGGGCGTTCCCTTCGGTCAGGCTTTCGGCAGTCGCTTCCCGATGAAAGAATCGGGAGAGCTCCAACAGATGCCTCAATCCCTAACGCGGTACGTCATTCTGGTTTTATTACCATACGATATCTTTTCAATTCTCTTGCCACGACAGGGGCAAGAATTACCAGTCCGATCATATTAGGAACCATCATCGCAAATACCATAGCGTCAGAAAAGCCTATCACAGCACCCAGACTCGCCGCCCCACCGATGACTACAAATATGCAAAAGAGCAGCTTGTACGTATATTCTGCTCTTTTACTTCTTCCAAATAAATAACTCCACGATTGGAATCCATAATAAGACCAAGAAATCATAGAAGAAAAAGCAAATAAAATCACCGCAAAAGATAGTAGATAAGGAAACCACGAAATTCCACTTTCTAGCGCTGAAGCTGTTAAAAGCACTCCTTGTTCATCGCTAAGCACCGCACCTACCACTAGCGTATCTGTGATGATTAACGCCAGCGCTGTCATTGTACACACCAGAACCGTATCAATAAATGGTTCTAATAACGCCACTAGTCCTTCACTAGCGGGATATTTCGTTTTTACTGCGCTATGGGCGATAGAGGCACTGCCTATTCCCGCTTCATTAGAAAAAGCGCCTCTTCTAAATCCTTGAATCATCACACCAATAAAGCCGCCAGCAACCCCATCTGCACTAAAAGCTCCGTTCCAAATACTCCCAAACGCAGCAGGCAGTTCTTCTATATGAAGTCCAATCACGGTTAGTACTGCGAGTACATACATCAACACCATTGCCGGGACAATTTTATCTGTGACCGTTGCTATTTTTTTGATCCCCCCTATGATGACAATCCCAACAAGAATAGACATTATCAATCCAAATAGCCAACCTTTACCGTAAAACCAACTTTGCTCTTGTCCAGTCACGTGTTCAAAAAGCTTAAAAGCCTGATTCACTTGAAACATATTCCCACCCCCAAAAGAACCACCTATACACATTATCGCAAAGAGTACTGCTAGGATTTTTCCTGCGGTTTTAAAACCTTTGGCCTTTAGACCTTTACTCAGGTAATACATTGGCCCCCCATAAACGGTTCCATCCGTAGCTACTTCCCTGTAGGTTACTCCTAAGGTACATTCTACAAATTTTGAAGACATCCCTAGCAATCCTACTACAATCATCCAGAACGTTGCTCCAGGTCCACCTACAGAAAGTGCAATCGCAACTCCAGCAATATTCCCTAAGCCTACGGTTGCTGAAAGAGCAGCGGTAAGCGCTTGGAAGTGACTAACCTCTCCATCTTCACGCTCATCTTTGATAGTATCTAGACTATCCACGCTACGTGACACGTTCCCTGGATCATATGCTTTCTCGATATCATCATACTTCCCCCGCACTACTTGAATCGCTGTCCAAAATCCTCGAATGTTGATGGCTTTAAAATAAAATGTAAAATAGGAGGCGCCAAAAATTAAAACGATCAACACCCACGGGAGCCCTACATTTTCTGTGATGGGAATTTGCCACATTATTGCCTCTACAAACCAGCGAGTGGCATTGTCAAATTGTTGATTGATCTGCTCATCGAGAGAGCCTTCTTGAAAAAAAGTAGCTATGCTCATTTGTTTGCTTTTTGAATGCTACAAATGTGGTAGAGTTCTGTTGAGCACGAAAGGTTACGCACTGCTCAAAATTGAAGAGCACGGTACTTAAGTAGTCGTTAAGTGCGGTAGTTTAAGGTAATCTGGGAGAGGTTATGAATTGACTAATCCTTTAATCTGCAAGTGCTGTAGCAGCATAATGGTCTTCCCATCTTTGATCTCACCCCTCTCTATCATTGAGATCGCTTTGTTAAATGGTAATTCTAGCACCTCTATTTCTTCTTGTTCTTTTGCCACGCCACCTCCTTGAGCTGTTTTCATCGCCTCCGTATATTCAGCGATAAAGAAATGGACGATCTCTGTAACGGAGGCTGGTGACATATATACTTCAAAAATCTTGGTGACGGATGAGAGCGTATAACCCGTCTCTTCTTCAGTTTCTCTTTTAATGGCATCTACCGCATTATCGTTGTCTAACAAACCTGCGCAGGATTCTATTAACATTCCAGAATCGTTTCCATTTACGTAAGTAGGCATCCTAAATTGTCTCGTAAGAATTACGGTTTTCTTCGTTGTATTGTAGAGTAAAATTGTCGCGCCGTTTCCCCTGTCATAGGCTTCGCGCTCTTGGGTTTCCCAAGCTCCGTTTTTCTTTTGATAATCGAAGGTCATTTTGCGCAGCGTGTACCAATTATCTGAGAGTACTTCGGCTTTTACGTTACGTATTCGGTCGTTGGGCATTGTAAGAATGGTTAGGATGATCACCTAGAACGGAGGTTCTATCTTTTTATTGACGTGTGGATTAATAAGTCATTCGCTTTCGCGAAAGCGATCAAACGCTCCTTACCTCCTGCCCCACTTATGTTGAGCATTTTCTTAATCTGGTGAATGTGCGCCTGAAAACCATCGAGTGAGATATGCATCGCCGCAGCCATCTCCCCATAGGACATTGTGTCGCCAAAGGTACCTAGGTTGCCCAATACCTCTTTCTGCCGATCGGAAAGTTCTATTTGTGATGCTGCCCGCAAGGTTTTAAGTTCGGCCTTGACTGATTTTATGGTATCTAGGTGACTTTCGTTAGCCAGCATAAGCTGCTCCTTGTCCTTTTGAAGTTTTATATTTTCCCCAGCGAGCGATAAGGATTTACTGGCTTCCTGCTCTTTTTCAGCAAGAAATTTCCAACTATAGAGTAATATGGAAAATAGCAGGATAAACAGGAACTTAAAAGATATAGAAGTCACCGCCCCAATCGCCTCCCAGCTACTTCTGAGGAGACTCGCATCCACCACATCCTGCGGAATGATGCGATGCGTCACAGCGACCACAATGAGCAAGAAAAGCGTGATCACAGGAATGACCATAAAACGCATCCCACGGTTTGCAAATGCTTTTTGGAGTTCGCTTAATAACGCAACCGCCACGACAAGCGAAATGGGTATGTCGATCAGCCAAATGAGGGTGTTACTAATCTCCGAATTATTGTATGAAGTTGCTATAAATACAAAGGCAATCATCACTAAAATACCAACAAAAACGACAATAAACTCACGCTCAGAAAAGCGCTCTACAAGACGGACAACAAGACTCCGTCTCTTGTTATGTTCTATAGAGGGTAGGGAAAGTAAGATGAACAAGGAGTTGAGCAAAGAGATGAAAACCCCTAAATAAATAATTGATCTCCCTGAATATGATAGCCCAAATCCAGAGACGAGAATCATATTGAGCAACGCTCCAAATCCCCAAATAAAAATTGCCCAGCCAAACCATTTGATTCCGTTAATTTCTTTTGACGAGGCGCCGCCCTGCAATTCTTTATAAAATATGCGCTGGATAACCACCGCTGTTATCAAACAGACCAAGGTAGTAACCGAATATACAATCGTTGCGAGCATACGACGAAGATAGGAAAGATAGGAATAGAAAAGGAACTGGAACTGGAACTGGAACTGGAACTGGAACAAATTTATACGTATGAACTATTTTTTACCAAAATTCTTCGCGAAAGCCTGATTTAAATTATATTTTCATTCACAGAAAACACAACTATGATCCTCACCACCACAACTAGCCTTCAAGGAAAAGAAATCACTCAATACTTGGGTATAGTAACGGAAACGTTATACGTACGATATCACCAATCCAAAATGAGTTTTAAGGATGCTTTTAGTACTGAAAAAGTGTATGAAAATCTTGAGGAAGGATTAGAGATTGGTAAAAAAGAAGCTTTTATAAAACTTACTGAAAAAGCTAAGGAACTCCAAGCGATGGCGGTAATAGGGGTCTCAATGGATGTTGAAATCACCAGGGATGGAATGACGCGAGCCATATCGGTTATGGGGACAGCAGTTACCTTTAAATAATGATAAAACGCGTAGATAGTAAGAATCCAGACTTTAGAGCGCTGGTAATGCAACTAGACCGTTATCTAGCAAAGATAGATGGTGATGAACACGCATTCTATCATCAATTCAACACCATTGATAAGCTGGCTCATTGTGTTGTTATTTATGAAAACGGAGTCCCCTTAGGTTGCGGAGCTATAAAGAGATTTGATGAGCAAAGTTTTGAGATAAAAAGAATGTTTGTACATCCTAATGCCCGCGGTAGAGGGTTTGCTAAACAACTAGTAAGGGCGTTAGAAAATTGGGGAGCAGAAATGGGTGCCACTCGTACACTTCTAGAAACTGGAAAGCGTATGCCCGATGCTATAGGCCTTTACCAAAAAATGGGATATACCATTATTAAAAACTATGGGCACTATATAGGGGTTGAAAATAGCATTTGTTTTGAAAAACATATTATTAAGATTTTCCCATTTGTGAGTCTGTTAAGAAAATAAGTCTTGTAATCCCTTTACTTTACAACAACTAACCAATAAAACGACTTATTTTGACATTTAAAAACTTTCTTCAAGGGTTTGGCATACTTGCCGTAATTTTAACATTACTTCCACTTATCGCTGTAGATTATTGGTGGATACGAGTTTTTGACTTTCCACACATCCAACTTACTGGATTTACACTTCTCGCTTTATTAGCTTACTTCCTACGATTTGATATTAAATATTATAAAGATTACTTATTTGCGGTAATAATTGCGGCTTGCTTTGTTTTCCAACTCACAAAAATTTACCGGTATACACCCGTTACTCCTCATGAGATCAACGATAGCACCATCACTAACACCTCAAAAACCCTTTCTATTTTTTCTGCAAATGTGTTACAAAAAAATAAAAATTATCAATTAGTTTTAGACGATATATCGCAAAAAAATCCTGATATCATTTTACTTATGGAAACAGATACTCCGTGGAAAAACGCAGTACATCCCACGCTATCTTCTGAGTATCCATATCATATGCTTTCTCCGTTTGACAATACCTACGGGATGTTATTTTACTCACGATTACCTATTTCTGAAGAGCGGGTCCGTTTTCTTGTCGATAAAGAAATACCTTCTATGGAGGCAGTAATAACTTTAGAAAGTGGCGATAAAGTGCAGCTATACGCTATACACCCTACCCCGCCTATGCCGCAGCATAACCCTATGAGTTCAGATCGTGATACAGAGATGATGAGAACCGCATTAGCCGTGAATGATCGAAAACTTCCAGCCATAGTAATAGGTGATTTTAATGACGTGGTATGGTCCAATACTACTACCTTATTTAAAACGGTAAGTAGGCTCTTGGACCCAAGGATAGGGCGTGGATTCTTTAACACATTCAATGCAAAGAATATCGTTATGCGCTGGCCTCTAGATCACATATTTATATCTGAAGAGTTTAGAGTGGCTTCTTTTTCTGAATCAAATGATATAGGATCAGATCACTTTCCCTTATTTACAGAACTTACTTTTGAGCCAGAGAAAGCAAAAGAGCAGATGGCAGAAAAGCCTACAGAGCAGAACCTGAAGAACGCACAGGATCAATTGAATGAACAAAATTTACTAGATGTAGGAAACGTATCAAACTAAGACTCCTAGGAATTTATATCTTTAGTTTCTAACATTTATAAAGATGCGACTGTTTCTTAGCTTCGGCTTACTATTGTTTTTTGTTTTTTCGTGCAAAAAGAATATAAATACTTCCCATTCTTTACAGGATACTCACATAAGGCATATTGAAGATACCATAGGCTTTGCTCAATACTCTTGGCAATTAGATAGTATTATTGCCCGTATGGATCCCCTAGACAAAGTACCTACAGCTGCGACATACAAGGCAGTTATATGCCCACACGATGATTATGGGTATGCAGGTGGGCTCTATTTTAAAACACTTTCTGGAGTTAAGGCAAAAACGATCGTTTTAATAGGTGTGGCACACAGAGCGAAAAATTTTGATTTACAGGATAACATCATTTTTGGGAGTTATGACTCTTGGCAGGCTCCGAGCGGTCTTATAAAAGTGAGCCCTTTGCGAGATCTATTGGTCTCTAAACTCAACGATGAAACCTACATCGTACACGATTCGATGATGCAGCTTGAGCATTCTTTGGAAGCAATCACACCCTTTCTACAAAGACAAAATCCAGAGATAGAAATTCTCTCTATGCTCGTACCCTACAACAGTTTAAGCGATATGCAGCGCTTTTCGGCAAACATTGCAGAAGAACTCGCTATTATAATGGAAGAGAAAAACCTCAAATTTGGTGAAGATTTAGCGATTGTAATCTCTAATGATGCCATACACTATGGCTCTGAGGGATGGGGCGGTGGAAATCTAGCTCCCTTTGGTATTGATAGTCTAGGCACTTCTAAAGCAAAACAAAAGGATTTGGACATCATAAATACTACACTAAAAGGAGAACTCACAATAGATAAGATTGCCCTTTTTAACCATATCACCATTATGGACGATGATTATAAGGCCTATAAGTGGACTTGGTGCGGTCGCTATGCTACTCCATTTGGTTTACTGCTTGCTACTAAATTATCTCACCTCTCAAATGGTGCCAATCTAGAGGGCATCTTTATAGATTGGCAGTCGAGTATTCATCATACACCTATTAAAGTAGATGATCTCAATATGGGGCATACCGCAAAAGCTGATAGTACTCACTGGGTGGCTTATGTGGGTATGGGTTACAAATAATATCAAATGAAGATCTTCCCTTCAGTTATTCTTTTGACTTAACATCGTTTCTCATAGAATCATTGTGTGAATTTTGAAGAAAATTTTCACGAAAGTGTAACAATCTTTAGAAAGACCCATCTTTATATCAGAACTAACCAAAAGTGAACCTGACTAACCATCACATCAACGACTTATTACCACTCTGTCAACGTGGGGAGCAATATGCACAACTCGAGGTGTATAATCGCTACTACAAGGCTATGTATAACACGTCTTTGCGGATAGTAAAAGATACCGCAGAGGCAGAAGATGTAATGCAAGATTCTTTCTTGAGTGCATTTACAAAACTAGACAGTTTTAATGGGGATGCGTCGTTTGGGAGTTGGCTTAAACGTATTGTAGTAAATAATAGTCTCAATAGTTATCAGAAATCAAAGCGCAGGGATGAAACTCCACTAGAGAACCATCTATATAAAATAGAGGAGGACACTGAAGGAATTTCAGAAGATGATTTTTCTTCTGTTAAAGTTCAAGAGGTACTGCAAGCCATGAATGACCTTAAGGATTCGTATAGACAATCGCTGTCATTGCATCTTATAGAGGGATACGATTATGAGGAAATGAGTGAAATAATGAATGTTAGCTACGCTAATTGCCGTACCACGGTATCTAGAGCAAAAGAGAGCTTACGAAAATTATTAAATAACAATGGAAAAAGACACTATAGAACAACTCTTTAATAGACTAGATGGGCAGTTAGATACTGCAAATCCAAAGGAAGGGCACAGAGATAATTTTCTGGCTAAACTTCAAGCGCAGTCTAAAGGACTTGAGATCCCTAGCGGAAAAACGAAAACTCATTGGAAGCCCATTGCCATCGCTGCAAGTATGCTACTAATTGCTGCATTGAGCTTCTTGAGTTTAACCAGTAATCCCAATGTATCTGAGCTAGCAGATGTCTCTCCCGAAATGGAGCAAACACAAGACTTCTTTACGCAGATAATAGAGAAGGAACTTTTTCAAATAAATGAAGAAGCTACGCCAGAAACCAGAAAAATGGTAGAAGATGCAATAGCGCAGCTAGACATATTGGAAGTAGATTATGATCATTTGAAAAAAGACTTAGCAACAAGTGGAGAAGATCAAAGAGTAGTTTATGCTATGGTTGAAAATTTCCAAAACAGAATAGAATTATTGCAACAAGTATTAGAACAAATGCAAGCTCTTAAAGAACTTAAAAATTTAGAACCTACCACTATTTAAAATTGCTTAAATATTTAAAAAAATGAAAACAAAAATTATATACAGTTTACTACTGCTACTCATAATTCCTGCTATAGCTTTCTCTTCTAGTACAGATCCGCAGGGGAAATATACTAAAGAGAAAAGAATTAAGAAGGAATTTAAGGTTAATCGAGATGCAAAACTTCAAATAAGCAACAGCTACGGCAACGTAAATATGGTCAGCTGGAATGAAAATCGCATTGTCATCGAGGTCGTCGTAAAGACTAATGGAAATGATGAAGATAAAGTACAAGATAAACTTGATGAGATAGAGGTGCTTTTTGAAGGAGGAGCAAACTTTGTAGGGGCAAAAACAACCTTCAGCAGAGGATCTAGTCGCTCTTGGTGGAATAGCTGGAAATCCAGTTCCGTAAATATGGAAATTAATTATACGATAAAACTACCGGTCACAAACACTATTGACATCAGTAATGATTATGGCAGCATCTCCTTGGATAGAATAGAAGGGAATGCTATGATAAGCTGTGATTATGGCAAGCTCAATCTAGGAGAACTAATGGGGGATCATAATTATCTTAACTTTGATTACACTAAGAACTCTACTATAGGATATATGAAGAATGGTCGGATCAATGCAGATTATTCTGGATTTAAATTAGAAAAGGGAGGCGGTATAGAATTAAATGCAGATTATTCAAAATCCGAGTTTGGGGATATTAAATCGCTCAACTACGTATGTGACTACGGATCGATAAAAACTGAGAATAGTGGAAAAGTTACTGGACGTGGGGATTACTTAACTGCAAGTTTGGGGAAAGTACACGGCGAGGTAACTATTAATGCAGATTATGGCTCATTACGTATTGAGGAGCTCAGTTCAGATGCTGGGAATGTGACTATACAAAGTGAGTTTACAGGAATTAAAATTGGTTATCATCCTGAATATAACTTTACTTTTGATATCAAACTAGAATATGCAGGCCTCACGGGAAAAGAGAACCTCAGCTTTAAACAGGAAAATAGTCGGCAATCAGAGAAATATTATGAAGGATATTATGGCTCTGCAAATGCTCGAAACTTTATAAACATTAACTCCGAATATGGAGGAGTTACCTTATCTAAAAACTAATCAATCTTAAAACAACTATTATGAAAAAATTAATCACACTCAGTCTCATTCTATTGGCCTCAACTCAGATGAATGCCCAGTGGTGGGGCGGCGGAGAAAAAGGGAATGGAGACGTTATCACCATCAATCGTGAGGTAGGAGAATATGATGAGGTAAGTGTAGGAGGCTCCTTTGATGTAGAACTTGTCGCTGGCCCAGAAGGAAAAATTACCCTTACAGGAGAAAGTAACTTACTCGAACTAATAGAAACCGAAGTAAAAGGTGGTAATCTTTCCATAAGAGTGCAAAGAGGAAAAAATATCCGCCCTTCTAACAGAAAAGGTATCCAGATTACGGTACCCTTTAAGGATTTATCTGGTGTATCACTGGCAGGTTCTGGAGACGTCGTAGGAAAGGCAGAGATCAGAGCGAGAAACTTTAGCTGCTCAGTGGCTGGTTCTGGTGACCTCGTACTCGATGTAGATGCAGCTGATACCAAAGCAAGTGTGACAGGGTCTGGAGATCTAACGCTGAGAGGTAAAACTAGGGATTTTGATGCTAAGGTAACTGGGTCTGGAGATATACACGCAGCAGATTTTAAAGCAGATAATGTAAATGCGAATGTTACAGGATCTGGAGATGTATCCGTTTACGCCGCAGAAACTATTAAAGCTAGAGTTACTGGTTCTGGGGATATCGAGTACAAAGGAAATCCATCTAAAAAAGAAACGAAGGTAACTGGATCAGGTGGCATATCTAAAATGTAACCAAACCTTCTTAAAGTAAGTGTATAAAAAAAGCCCTAATAATGAGGGCTTTTTTTATATATTAAATGATCTTAATTTTCTTTTAAAATTTTTGCACTATCAGAAAATTTCGAAATAACTATATCTGGATCTCCATAAAGAAACAATGTACTCTTATCTGCGAGGTCTATACTAATATCCTTATCAGCTCTTAAGCTTGCCTCAGAGCTCTCTCTTCCTGCTAGTATAATTTTATCTATATCTAATGATTTTGCCTTTAATTGGGCTGAACCTGTAAGATTGATATTTGCATCATTTACGTTTCCTTTTAACTCTATATCTGATCTAGATGAAGCTGTGAGTGTAAATTCATCAGTATCTATATCTATTTCTGCAAATGCATTTTCTGTCATATCTAAGAAAAAACGGTCGCTTTTAATATCGCCCTCAAATTTACTATTGCCGCCTATTTGAATCGCAAGCGAGTCTGCTCTTATCTCACCTTCAAATTCTGAACCTCCTCTAAAAATGCCTTTAAATTGCTTTGATTCTATAGTACTTTCTAATGTTACTTTAGCTTTTTTCTCTAAGGTAATTTCATTAAGGTTTTGATAGCGGACGGTTATTTCGAGTTTCTTACTGCTTCGTATCTCCGCACGAGTGCCTATACGAAGTACATCTCCATCGATATCAAAATCTATCTCTCTTATAAGGTTATCGTCCATCTCGAGATCATATCCCGGTAACCCTTTAAGAAGCTTTACTTCAAGTTCATCCGTAACTATAAGTTTACTGAAGATGCCCAGGTTTTGTGATTCTTCTACAACGTTTCTACTCCCTTTAATTTTGTTCTGTGCACTGACACTCGTCACTGTAAATAGAAGGCATAATGCAAAGACTGAATAATTTACTACTGTTTTCATCATAACATTAAAAATACAATTTTCATTACCGGCCTCACAGTTCTTAACAAAAAAATAGCGTCCCTCCCGGGACGCTATACATTTTTTACGTTGTTATTTCTAGTACGCTATATCCAAAATACCGTTTGCGGTAAGTACTGTCGTCCCACCCATTGCGGTAAAAGTGCCACTAAAGGTACCTACTATTACTGATCCCGTATTTTCAGTAATCGTATTTACAAAAGGAGTACTTCCAGAAGGGGTCGCGGCATAGGTCACTCCATCTATAGTAATGGTTGTATTCTGCATTACATTGTCCCCAACCTGTTGTAAAACAATATCAAAAACAAAAACATCTCCTGAACTCACATCTGTCGCGACTACGGTAAGCAAGGAACCACTTATAGAGACTGAGGCCGTGTTAAAGTTTTTCTGACTACCATTGGTCATAGTAAAACGTACGGGACCATCATCTTCAGGTGGAGTGCAATCCCCTAGAACTTCTATTCTCGCCTGTAAAGCACCATCTGCGTCACCACAACTAATAATTTGAGACTGAAGCGCATTAAAAAGATCTGTACAAGTTGCAGTGTAAGCATCTGCATCTGTTCCATCTACATTATCAAAAATTTCTTGGGCTTCTGCCGTAGCTATCTGAGCCACTCCACATTCTCCACCACAATTAAGAGTATCAATAGTAGTTTGAAGATTTCCAGAGGGATCACCGCAGGCAGCAATTTGGGCAGAAAGTGCGGCACCATATGCTTCACACAATTGTTGTTCATTCTCTGAAGTTGCCCCGTTGAGCGCCGTTAATGCTGCATCGCTAGCAATTTGAGCTTGCAAGCAGGCATTAGGCTCCGTGCAATTACCCAGTCCAGTTAGTGTAGTCTGTAATGCACCACTGCTATCACCACAGAGCTCAATTACTGCTTGTAATGCTGCAGAATAAGCTCCACAAGCATTTGCATAGTTTGCCTCGGTAGCTGTGGCAAAATTTACTTGAGCTACTGTAAGTACTTCAAAAGCTTCTTGACAAGTAGCGCTGCTAGGATCTGGTGATCCTATTACAGAACCATCTCCGGTTGCACTAAACTCACCTTCTAGCTGCTCATTCTCACAAGAAACGAGAAATGCAGCCGAGAGACATAGGAAAAAGAATATAGATTGTATAGTTTTCATCAAAATAGGATTGGTGTATAGGATTTGCTTCTAAAAACGCAAACTTAATTAAAATATTACTATGGCTGTCATAAATGTAGGCATCTGAGGACTAGGACGATTTTTTGCGCAACAGCGCATTCTGCTCTGCCATAAGAGTTTCGATGTTCGAAAGTAGCTCGATATTTTTAGGAGTTACTACCTCCTTGTTTTTAGGGTCTTCTGACTTTGTTTTAAAGCGGTTAATAAATTTTATTACTGCAAAAATGGTAAAAGCGATGACCGCAAAGTCTATCAATACCTCCACCAGCTCGCCGTAGCCTATTGCAACTTCTGATATTTCGCCATCTTCCACGCGCAAAACATACTTTTTTTCAGCTAGGTTAACGTCATCTGTGAGTAAGGATAGTGGTGGCATCACCACTTTTTTTACAAGCGTATTGACCACATTATTAAAGGCAGTACCTATTATGATACCCACGGCCATATCGATCATATTGCCTTTTATAGCAAAATCCTTAAATTCATTTATAAAGCTCCTCATTACCTTTTTTTTGTTCGCTTTCGCGAAAATTTAAAATCTCAATTAATAATTTACTATTCATCAACCTATTGCTGGAAAAGAAATGTAACGTTTTCGCGAAAGCGAAAACTCCCTATACGATCTGTCTATCCTTAGGAACACGGAGTAATAAAAAAACACCCGCCGCAAAAAATAGAATCAAAAAAACAATAGAATATCTCATACTCCCCGTAAGCTCTTCCACAAATCCGTATAAAAACATCCCAATGATAATCCCTATTTTTTCTGCAACATCATAAAAACTGAAATAGGAGGTAGTATCCTCTGTTTCTGGTAAAAATTTTGAGTAGGTAGACCGCGACAGTGATTGTATTCCTCCCATAACGAGCCCTACAAATCCAGCAGTAATATAAAATTGAATTGGGGTATAAACAAAATATGCCCAAGCGCAGATCACGATCCAAATCACATTAATCACTATTAAGGCACTGATGTTCCCTATTTTTGCCGAAAGTCTTGAGGTGAGATACGCTCCCAAAACCGCCACTAACTGGATTAGTAGGATACTTACGATTAGACCTGTCGTGCGCTCTCCATCACTTCCCCACTCGAGCTCCTGTTCTCCAAAGTAAGCTGCTGCGAGCATCACCGTCTGGACTGCCATACTATACACAAAGAAAGCGTATAGATAGCTCTTTAAACGCAACTGTCTTTTCATTGCTGTCCAGATTCCTTTGAGCTCATTAAAGCCATTGAAGAGCACCGCTTTGGTAAGTTTGCCCTGACTTCTATTACCTTCCGGAAGGTACTTATAAGTGTACTGGCTAAAGCCTATCCACCACAACCCTGTGAGTATGAACGATAATCTCGTAGGGAACGCCTCACTTTCAAAGCCGAAGATCTCATAACCCAAGATCATCCCTAGACATAAAACCAAAAGCAGAACGCTCCCTATGTACCCTAATGAATATCCCTTTGCACTAATACCATCCTGTTGCTCAGGAAAAGCGATATCTGGAAGGTAACTATTATAGAAAACAAGACTCCCCCAAAAACCTACCAGTGCCAATAAATAGAGCAGTAAACTCAAATAGATCTGGTCGAGACTAAACCAATAAAGCCCAATGGTAGAAAGGGCTCCTAGGTAACAAAAAAGCTTAAGAAAAAACTTTTTATTGCCCAAGTAATCTGCTACTCCAGAAAGAATGGGAGATATAATAGCTACTATTAAGAATGCGACAGCCGTGGTGTAAAATATAAGCGGACTACGCCTTAGGAGCATCCCAAAAACTTCTATCTCCTCAATGTTTGCCCCTCTAAATAAGGCACCGTAAAACAAAGGAAATATCGCTGATGCAATGACAAGGCTATATACTGAGTTTGCCCAGTCATAAAATGCCCAGGCGTGGAGCAGTTTTTTATCGCCTTTAGGTAAAGCTGTGTTCATAGCACTAAAATAGAAAAGCTGCGCGATTGCGCAGCTTTTTATTCTAAATATTATTTAAGACTTCTATTTAAAGGTCGTCACCCCAAATTTTGCAGCTTCTTGCTTAGCCATAGGCGCTTTTGCCGTAAGGTTTGCGATACGACTGTCTGAGCTTGGGTGAGTGCTCAAGATTTGTGGTGGTGATTGTCCATTACTCGCAGCTTTCATACGTCTCCAAAGGTTTGCAGCCTCTTCGGGGTTGTATCCGGCAATAGCCGCTATGACAATACCTATTTCATCTGCCTGTGTCTCATGGCTTCTTGAGAAGGGTAACATACCTCCCACCGTAGATCCTACACCATAAAGTTGCATTATCTGTTGTTGCTTTGCTGTGTCTTGACCAGAAGTTGCGACTGCAACTCCAAGCGCCCCATATTGTTGTAACTGGGCTGCACTCATACGTTGAGCTCCGTGATCTGCGAGCGCGTGCGCTAGCTCGTGCCCCATTACCATTGCTAGACCCGTCTCAGACTGGGTGATAGGCAAAATTCCCGTATACACTACAATTTTTCCACCTGGCATACACCACGCATTAATAGCCTCATCCTTTACGAGATTATATTCCCATCTATAGTCTTTGAGGTATCCAGGTTCTCCAAGAGCGGTGAGATATTTTTCAGCCGCTATGGCAATCTTTTGTCCTACCCTTTTAACCATTTCAGACTCTTCAGTACCAGTAATGACATTATTCTCAGAGAGAAATTGATTATACTGCTGGAAAGCCATTGGGAATAACTGATCGTTACTCACAAAATTTAACGTCTTCTTACCCGTAAAAGGACTGGTCTTACAAGCACTCAGCATAAAAATCGAGAGTACTAATAGTAGTATTTTATTTGTTTTCATAGTTCGGTTTTAATGTAATTTAAAGTTACAAATAACCTACTTACCACTTAGATGCAATTCCGTGAAATCTTTGTTAATGATTAACGCACAAGCTACTGGATCAAACTGTACGTCTTCAAAAGATAATGTTTCATTATCCAACTCTATTTCGGTAATTTCAAATGGCAACCCTATCAAATGAATTCTAAAAGAATCATAAGTAGTCATAAAATCACCACGCTTATGTTGCTGTATGATCCAGTCATTTTCACGACCTACCATTTTAAACGTTCTATAACTATAGCGTTCTTTTGTGTAATCATACCCATCTTGAGCATCTTCATATAACTTGGAAGCATTTTTACCGAGACCATAATAAACTTCAAGCTCTACTTGCTCAATTTTAAGTTCTCCTACATACTGCTGTATAGGGTATTTAGGAAGGATAGTACCCTCCTTAACAAACATAGGCATTGAGTCTATGTCTGCATCTACCCATTGCTCTTTACCTCCAGCGACTACCTGCTTAGTCCAGTAATTATACCATTGTCCCCTTGGAACGTACATACGACGCCCTTTTGAATTGGGCTCAAGAATAGGACACACAAGGATATGATTACCGAAGATGAACTCATCGGTACGATAATGGGTCTGTGGATCGTCTTGGTCAAAATATACTAAAGGCTTTAATAGCGGAGTTCCTTTCTTCGTATACTCATAAAACATAGTATATAAGTAAGGTAAAAGTCTATATCGTAAATTAATGAACTTACGGGCGATATCGGTAACTCCTACGTCAAAAGTCCACGGTTCTTGATCCCCGTGATGTCCAGACGAGTGTGTTCTACAGAATGGGTGAAAAACGCCCAATTGGATCCAGCGAGCGTAGAGCTCTCCTGTGGGTTGCTCTGCGAACCCACCTATGTCCGTCCCCGTAAAGGACATTCCTGAGATACACATACGCTGTACCTGGATATTTGCTACCCATAGGTGTTCCCAGCTAGCAATATTATCTCCGGTCCAAGAAGATGTATATCGCTGAGCACCACTATAGGCAGAACGTGTAATTACAAACGGCCTCTTAGGATACGCAAACTTCTTTACCCCTTCATAAGTGGCACGCGCCATTTGAGTTCCATAAATATTATGTGCTTTTCTATGACTACAAGGATGACCGTCATAATGATGTCTCACATCTGGCGGAAATGTCTTATCGGGAACCTCCATAACAGCGGGTTCATTCATATCATTCCAAACACCCTTAACTCCCACTTCACTTATGAGCTCCTTAAAAAGTCCAGCCCACCAGTCCCGCACTTCTGGATTCGTATAATCTGGGAAATTACATTCTCCAGGCCATACCTTCCCTTTCATCGCAGGACCGTCTGCACGCTTACAGAAATAATCATTTTTTACTCCTTCTTGATAAACCCAGTAATCTTTATCTATTTTAATACCTGGATCTATAATAACGATAGTTTTAAAACCATCGTCTGCAAGTTCCTTCACCATTCTTTTTGGATCAGGAAAATATTCTTTATTCCAAGTAAAACAACGGAAACCTTCCATATAATCTATGTCTAGGTAAATCCCATCACAAGGTATTTTAAGCTCTCTAAATTTTGCTGCAATCTCTTTTACGTTACTCTCAGGATAGTAGCTCCACTTACACTGCTGGTATCCTAAAGCCCACATTGGTGGTAGTTCGGGGAGACCTGTAAGGTTTGTATAACTCGTTACTACCTCAGACATTTCTGGTCCGTAGATAAAATAATAATTCATCTCACCACCCTGAGCCCAGAAGCTAGTAACTCCCATACGCTCTTGACAGAAATCAAAGTATGTTCTAAATGTATTATCAAAAAATATTCCGTAAGCCTTCTTATTATTAAGGCCTATATAAAATGGTACTGCTTTATAAATAGGATCCTGATCTTTGCCAAAAGCATACTGATCAGTTGCCCAGTTCTGTACTCGTTTTCCTCTTAAGTTAGAGTGCATAGGCTTATCACCAAGACCATAATAACTCTCTGCGTGCTGCGCTTTCTTACTCATTTTTACCACATTCCCTCCGTGGTGAAAGCTTTCTTCATAATGAAACCCTAACTCATCATCGTTTATGAGTTTACCGTCTATATCATAAATACTAGTTTGTAAACTCGCTTTCTCAATACGTATGTGCAACTTAGCAGTATGAACGTGGTAATAGTCCTTATCATCTTTAAGCTCAAGGTGATTGTAACCGCGGTGCGCATCTTCATCGATCGCATATGAAAAGTCAGGCTCAAAAACACCACCAGTAGCATATCTAAATCTGATAACGCTATCTCTTAATACCGTAAGTTCTAAAATGACCTCGTTTTGGGTAGTGAAATATAACGTGTCGACCTCTTTCTTAAAATCGACTACTGTATTAGGAAACTGATTGCCCTTTTGTTGCAGTTCAGTATTTACTATCATAGTTTTTTTTTAGTATATCAAATAAAAGATTTAAATTTTAAACTCCTTGTTAAAACTGCAATACTTATTAACGCTAACGTTTTCGTAGGGTTAATTAACTAATCGAGCACCTATTTTTTTTGATTTTGATATTAGTTTAATTGGTAATCCCTACTCATTTGATCTTTCCGCTTTCGCGAAAATTTTAAAGGTGTCACCGAAACCATAAAATAAAAAACTGTCAGACTTTTTATATCTGACAGTTAAATAATGCTAGTGGAACCTTATTTTTTAATAAGTTCAAAAACAACTCCTGCCAAAGGTGCTATCTTTATTTCGGAGCTATGGGTTTTTCCATTCCAAGGTTTTGCGACTACGTTTAGTTTTTTATTATGAAAATCGCCAGTTCCAGAGTATTTACTGGAATCGCTGTTAAAAATTTCGCATAAGCTACCCTTAAAAGGTAGTCCTATCTTGTACTGATCTCTAGGCACAGGTGTCATATTAAATACACAAACCAATACTTTCTTCTCATCAGTTCCTTTCCGAATATAACTAAGTACTGCATTCTCACTATCATCGTGTGCTATCCACTCAAACCCATCCTGCTCAAACTGCTTTTCAAATAGTGTAGGTGTTGTCGTGTACAACTTATTAATATCTGAAAATGCGGTCTGCATATTTTTATGAATATCATAATCCAGTACAAACCAATCTAACTGCTCTTGGAAATTCCATTCTGAAACTTGTCCAAATTCACTACCCATAAAGAGGAGTTTGCCTCCTGGATGTGTGTACATATAGGTATAAAGTAATCTCAAATTTGCAAATCGCTGCCATTCATCTCCTGGCATACGATTGAGAATAGATTGCTTTCCATAAACGACCTCATCGTGGGATAAGGGAAGCATAAAGTTTTCTGTAAAACCGTAGGTCATAGAGAAGGAAATCTCATTATGATGATGATTTCTGTAAAGCGTATCCCTTTTAAAATACTCTAGAGAATCGTGCATCCATCCCATCATCCACTTCATACCAAATCCTAAACCTCCTAAGAAAACAGGTTTACTGACCATGGGATAACTGGTAGACTCTTCTGCAATGGTTTGAACATCAGGAAAACTACGGTAAACTTCTTCATTAAATTCCTTCAAAAACGACACCACCGCTAGGTTTTCTCTACCCCCAAATTCATTAGGTTCCCACTCCCCGTCTTCCCTACTATAATCCAGATAGAGCATTGAGGCTACGGCATCTACCCTTAGTCCGTCTATATGAAAATGTTCTAGCCAATAAACTGCGTTACTTATTAAAAAACTACGGACTTCATTGCGCTCATAATTAAAAATGAGAGATTTCCAATCTGGGTGATATCCTTTCTTTCTGTCAGGATGCTCATAGCAAGCCGTACCGTCAAACTGACCTAGGCCGTGGGCATCTTCTGGAAAATGTGAAGGAACCCAATCTAAAATTACTCCTATATCTGCGCCATGTAAGGCATCTATTAATGTCATTAATTCTTCTGGATAACCAAAACGGCTGGTTGGCGCAAAATATCCAGTTACCTGATAGCCCCAACTCGGGTCATACGGAAATTCCATCACTGGCATAAACTCTACGTGGGTAAAGTTCATTTTCTTTAAATAGTCAACTAACTCTGTCGCGAGCTCTGAATAGCTTAAGCTTCTATTGCCTTCATCCACCTTTCTTTTCCAAGACCCTAGATGAAGTTCGTATACAGAATACGGTGCGCTCAAGCTGTTATGCTTATGGCGCTTTTTCATCCATTTTGCATCCTTCCATTTATGGTTTGTATTATAAACTACAGAAGCGGTTTGAGGTGGATGTTCTGCTCTACGCGCATAGGGATCAGCTTTTTCGGTAATTATCCCTTGATGATTAGAGTGTATCTTATATTTATAGGTGTCACCGTGTCCAATGTTAGGTATAAAACCTTCCCAAATACCACTAGAATCCCATCTCACGTTAAGTTGGTACTCTCCATCTTGCCAAAAATTAAAATCTCCTACTACAGAGACTTGGTTTGCGCTCGGTGCCCACACGGCAAAGTAAGTCCCCTTAACACCTTCGAGTGTTATAGGGTGACTTCCCATCTTATCGTGCAATCTAAAGTGTTTTCCAGCTTTAAAAAGGTTAATGTCGAAGTCTGTAAAAAGACTATGTGCTTTTACTTCAGACATTATATAGTAGTTCCTGAAGGTATGAGCGCTCCGTTTTTGATCACAACAATACCGTCCCTAACCACGTAGGTATCAGTTTCCACATCTTCCAAATGCTTGCCGCCAGTAATACGAACATCATCTCCTATTTTTGCATTTTTATCTACTATACAGTTGGTTAGAAAACATCTATCCCCAATCCCAACGTGAGGAACACCATTTGCTCTTGCATTATTTATCTCTTCGAGATCTAAGAAGCGATTACTCCCCATCACATAACAGTTCTGAATAACAGTTCCTTTACCTATTCTCGATCTAATTCCTATGACAGACTTTTCTATGCGACTTGCGTGAATAATACTCCCTTCTGCTACAATAGTATTTTCTAATGCTGTCCCAGAAATTTTTGACGGAGGAAGAACCCTAGGTCTTGTAAGAACACTCTGCCCCTTATTAAATAAATTAAACTGTGGCATATCTGATGTCAGGTCAAGATTAGCTTCAAAGAAAGAATCTATATTCCCTATATCTGTCCAATATCCTTCATAGGCATAGCTCAATACTTTATGGTCTTTAATAGACTGTGGAATGATTTCTTTACCAAAATCCATTGTCTCCGTCCCCGTAAGGAGGTCTATAAGAAGATTCTTATTAAAAATATAAATTCCCATGGAGGCTAAGTACTTTTTACCTTGCTCCTTCATTGCCGGGGAAACTTCAGATTCCCAATCCGGTAATAAATCTTCTGATGGCTTCTCTATGAACGAAGTTATATTCTCGTTCTCATCGGTTTTGAGAATTCCAAAAGATGTAGCATCTTTAGCATTTACGGGTAATGATGCGATGGTTATCTCAGCTCCAGAATCCCTGTGAGCTCGTATCATCTTTTTAAAATCCATCTGATATAATTGGTCTCCAGAAAGAATCATTATATACTCAGACTCATAACCCTTAAAATGGTGCATACTCTGGCGCACAGCGTCTGCCGTACCTTGAAACCAACCCTTATTCTCAGGTGTTTGCTCTGCAGCCAAAATATCAACAAAAGCGTCTGAGAAATATGAAAATTGATAGGTATGTTTGATATGCTTATTGAGAGAGGCAGAGTTAAATTGTGTTAACACAAACATTCTCTTTATGTTTGAATTAATACAGTTTGATATAGGGATATCCACAAGTCTATATTTTCCAGCAATCGGCACTGCTGGTTTAGAACGTTGAGCAGTAAGCGGGTATAATCTAGACCCTTGTCCTCCTCCGAGTATAATCGCTAATACTTTTTTATTTATCATCTTGTGGCGTTGTTAATTGATTATAAACAGAAACATAAGCACCTGCTGAGTTCTCCCAACTGTGGTCTGTTTCCATCATTTCTTTCTGATTATCTTTAAAATTCTTTTGATCTTGATAAAATTTCGTTGCTCTACCGATGCTATAAACTACGTCAAACACAGAAGTTTCATCGTGACAAAAACCATGACCGCCATCGCCTATATCCACCACTGTATCTCTTAATCCTCCTGTGCGCCTTACAATAGGAAAGCAACCATATCGTAAGCTATACAATTGGTTGAGACCGCAAGGCTCTACCCTACTAGGCATCAATAAAAAATCTGCTCCACCATATACCAAATGTGACATACGTTCCTCATATCCTATATATGCGTTGTAACGACCTTTATATTTTTCTTTTAAGGCTTCAAGCTGGCGCTCTACATCTGGCGCACCGCTTCCTAGTAATATCATCGTAATATCGTGCTGCTGCAATGCCGTATCAATTATTTCTGGTAATAAATCTGCTCCTTTTTCCCAAACAAGCCTCCCTATGAAGCCAAATAGTGGTTTAGAAGCGTCAAGACCAAACTCTTTACAGAGAAATTCCTTGTTAGCTTTTCTACCAGCAGCTCTGGTTCTAATAGTAAAATTTTTCTCTAAATATTCATCTGTAGCGGGATCCCAAGTTTCATTATCTATACCATTGAGAATACCAATACACTTTGCTTTTTCTTGTCTCAGCAAGCCCTCAAGTCCGTTTGCCTTTTCCTGTAGTTCAAGCATATAAGACGGAGATACCGTATTAACCCTCCACGCACACTTTATAGCACAGGCAAGTGGATTTATCTGACCATACCAGTCTAATAACCCGAGCGCACCTGGATTAAAAGGAGGTAGGATACCTCCCATCTCGTGAGGAAAATTACCCTGATATTGTGCATTGTGAATGGATAATAAAGTGGGCACTTTGCGCAGTGAATTAAATACATCACATTGTTGCATCATGAAGGGAACAAACCCAGTATGATAATCGTGACAGTTAATTACATCTGGAGTGTTGCTACTCATTACCCAGTGCAATGCTACTCTTTGAAATGCTACAAAACGAAGGGGGTCATCATCATAACCATAAACAAACTCCCTATCTAAAAGTCCAGGAATACGAACCAGAAAAAGCGGAAAACCTAACTCATTTTTAACGGAGAGCACTTCAGAAAAGTAGGTTTCTCCCTTAATCTTTAGGTCGTGTCTGAAGAGTACTTCGCTATCTGCTTTTTTGACATATTTTGTTTCGTAATAAGGCATTATCACAGAAGCGTTATGGCCTAAGCGATTTTGATATTTTGGGAGCGCACCTACTACATCTGCAAGACCACCCACTTTTGCCACGGGATAGCATTCAGCACTTATATGGAGAATATTCATTTTTAATAATTATTTACCCTCAAATTTAAGACTTGTTCAAAAAATGTTCTTTATGAGACCCTTAAATTACCGTTAAATGTTAAAATACTAAGCATTTTATAGAATTAAAATTAAATTTTTCTAAAAATTTAGAGCAGTTGCTTTTGAAAAGAAGCCCATTTGTAATTTATAACAGTTTTAACGACCTAAGAAATTAGAATACATAATTTTACTTAAAAAGAAGAAATGAAAAAAATTGTTATTTTAATATCGCTCTTCGGCTTATTTACGAGCTGTAAGGGAACGGCACAGGAAGAAACTAAGGAACAAGAATTTCCAGTTCAGAAAACAGAAGCTGAGTGGAAGGCACAACTTACCGCAGACCAGTTTTACATTCTGAGACAAGAAGGGACGGAAAGACCTTTTTCTAGTAAACTTAATGACGTTAAAAAGCCTGGAACCTTTTTGTGTGCAGGCTGCCAATCCCCACTTTTTGAGACAGAACACAAATTTGATAGTGGTACAGGCTGGCCTAGTTTTGATAGGGCAATAGACGGAAGTGTTGTATATAGCTCAGACAGGAAACTAGGATATACCCGTACGGAAGAGCTGTGCGCTACTTGCGGCGGACATTTAGGGCACGTATTTGATGATGGACCTAAAAACACCACTGGAAAAAGGCACTGTATTAATGGTGACGCCCTTATTTTCGTTGAGAAAACAGAATAAAAATTTCAAAAATATATAAACTAAAAGAGCTCCAGTTGGAGCTCTTTTAGTTTACAAATTGAAAGCTATTTGATTGTAGGTGTTTTACCTAAAAATGCAGAGTACCGACTGGTATCTCTGAGCATCCCATAGGCACTTAAGCGATCTACCTCCATACCATTCGAATCAAAAAACCACTACGGCAGGAAATGAATTTTCCTTATTATATTTTTTCTGTAATTTCTTGTTCCTTGCCTTTAATTCTGGTGGAATTACATCCTCTCTAAAAGGAATATCAATTTCAAGCAGTACTAACTCCTCTGCTTACTCTAGAAAAGCCTCATTTTCCCAGAAGTTTGCTTTGAGCATTTTGCAAGCACCCACCAATCGCTTCCTATAAATACATTATGAGCGATTTATCCTGACGCTTTGCGTTTTTATTTGCCTTCTCAAAATCTGTGAGCTATAGTGCTCCTTAAGCATTACCTATTCCTGCAGAGAGCGCATTAAAAAGAATACGACAAATGATTTCATAATTAACAATTTAGGTCATTGCAAACTTAAAAACGGACACCAAAACAATAAGGATCTTACCATTAAATTGCTCAAGAACACTACCTCAATAATGCAAAATTCCTTAGTAGAATAAATTACTCAATGAAACCTCTTTCTTTTCTAAAAATCACATTTTCGCGAAAGCGGAAAATGATACGGTGTCCAGTTCCTAATACTCTAGCACTGCATTCTCTAACGGCTTACGTACTTTTTTGAATTCTGCAAACATATCGTCCTGTGCTCTATAGCCTACAGGCATCACTAGTACAGGTGCTAATTTCTTATCTGAAAGTTCTAGAATTTTTGTGTAAGCTGCCGGATCAAATCCCTCCATAGGGCACGCATCGATCTCTTGCATTGCGCAAACAGTAAGTAAGTTTCCCATAGCGAGGTAAGCCTGCTTTGCTGCCCACACATCATTTTCTGCAGGAGTACTCTTGCCGAAGTGATCTAGTAAGTAATTTTTAAAGGGTGCAAGTACCTCATCTGGGGTACTACGCACTTGCTTAACATTATCAAAATATGCTTCTACATAAGCGCCGTCTACCTGTTTTTCTATACAAAAAACTAAAATATGAGATGCATCTCCTACCTGCTGCTGGCCCATAGACGCCGGTACCAGTTCTTTTTGGAGCTCTTTATCGCTCACTATAAGAAGTCTTACTGGCTGAAGTCCAAAACTGGTCGCAGTGAGATTGAATGCATTTTTTAGAATCTCTAAATCTGCTTCGGGAATTATTTTTTTGGCGTCAAATTTCTTTACCGCATATCTCCATTTTAGAGCTTCTATTACTTGTGACATTCTTGATCTTTTTTGAGATTGCAAAGATACAATTGCCCATTGAGCCGTACCTTATGGAGCGCAAATTATTATCTATAAATCCATCACAATGAATGATCTCCAAGAACGTATCTCAACATCTGAAACACGTATTTTTAAAGCCGTATTTCCAAATACTACTAATCATTACGATACACTCTTTGGCGGTACAGCATTGCATATGATGGATGAAGCTGCGTTTATATGCGCTACTCGTTTTTCACGCAAGAAAGTGGTTACGATCGCTACAGACCAGATAGATTTTACTAAATCCATTCCCCAAGGAACCATTGTAGAACTAGTTGCTAGGGTGGAAAAAGTAGGACGCACGAGCTGTGTGGTACTTATAGAAATCTTCAAGGAAGATATGTATAGTTATGATCGTGAGATTGCCGTGCGCGGTAGATTTACATTTGTAGCTATAGATGATGATAAAAAGCCAATACCGATCTTATAACATCGGGTACTTTAGTCCTTATTTATACGTTTCAATATTGTATTTTTATCCAAAATCAATCTAGAAGAATCTGACCACTTTTTATGGCCAAAAAAAAAACCACGACTAAAAAAAAACCAACTAAAGCTCCAAGAAAGCCTATACGTTTTGGCCTATCCCGTAAACAACAGATTATAATGGGAGCGTTGCTATTTTTTTTAGGCCTCCTACTTTTTTTCTCTTTTGTTTCCTACCTTTTTACTTGGAAGGTAGATCAGAGCATCATTGCTGATGCTACTCGCGAGACGGAGGCGGCAAACTGGAATTCTGTCTTAGGTGCAAAAATTAGTCACTTCTTTATTTATAGAGGTTTTGGGATCTCGGCGATTATTCTCGCGGTGCTTACGGGTCTTTCTGGAGTATATTACTTCTTCAATTATACAAAATTAGGCATCAGGAAATTCTGGTTTTGGGGCCTACTTATGATGCTCTGGCTTTCGGTTACCTTAGGATTTTTCAATAAAGAAAATGACCTATTAGGGGGTATGGTGGGCTATGAGGTAAATGACTTTTTACAAGATTACTTAGGTCTGGCGGGAGCTATAATAGTCCTTACTTTTCTTGCTATTGTTTACCTCGTCTTGCGTTTAGGCCTGACACCAGAAAAGGTAGGCGCCTATTTTAAATCCCAAAAAGACAATCTTGCAGGAGACTTTAAAGATGATAACAAAGAAGTATTAGTAGATAATAGCCTCACGCACGAGTCTGAAGAATTTTTAAAAATTATAGAAGACGGGAAGGAAAAGGTAGAGGACGCTTCCGCGAAAATATCTGAAACGACACCTAATGCAAAACAAGATAAATCAGCCTTCGAACTCAATGCGGAAAACCGTAAGCCCACTGTAGGAACTGACCAAAAGGAAGAAGCTTCTTTTGAAGTTACTCAGCCCAAGGAGGACGAGATAGAAGTCGAGGTAGAAACTCCTATTGAAGAAGAGGAGCTTGCAGATAATCTAAGCGATAAACTTGTCAAGGATTTTGGCGAATTTGATCCTACCCTAGAGCTTGGTAATTTTAAATTCCCTCCTATAGACCTGCTCAAGGATTATACAAAAGGTCAGGGCATCACTATCAATCAAGAAGAGCTAGAAGAAAACAAAAACAAAATAGTTGAGACACTCAATAATTACAAAATAGGCATTGCAAACATCAAAGCTACAGTAGGACCTACGGTAACTCTTTATGAAATTGTGCCAGAGGCCGGTGTTCGAATTTCTAAAATAAAGAATCTCGAAGATGATATCGCCCTTTCTTTAAGTGCTTTAGGCATCCGTATTATTGCACCCATACCCGGTCGTGGAACCATCGGTATAGAAGTTCCTAACAAGAACCCACGTATTGTGAGTATGCGATCTGCAGTGGCGAGCAAGAAATTTCAGGAGGCAGAGATGGAATTGCCGCTTACCTTGGGAAAAACTATATCTAACGAGACATTTGTAGTTGACCTAGCCAAGATGCCACACCTCCTTATGGCAGGAGCTACAGGACAAGGAAAGTCCGTAGGGCTCAACGCTATACTCACATCCCTACTCTACAAAAAACATCCTGCTGAAGTAAAATTTGTTCTCGTAGATCCTAAAAAAGTAGAACTTACTTTATTTAACAAAATTGAACGCCATTACCTGGCAAAACTTCCAGATACAGAAGAAGCGATAATTACAGATAATTCTAAAGTAATCCACACCCTCAATTCTATGTGTATTGAGATGGATAACAGATACGATTTGCTTAAGGATGCGATGTGCCGTAACATCAAGGAGTACAATACTAAGTTTAAGGCACGTAAACTCAATCCAAATAACGGTCATAAATTTCTACCTTATATCGTCTTAGTAGTAGACGAGTTTGCAGATCTCATTATGACCTCTGGAAAGGAAGTTGAGACTCCCATTGCCCGTCTAGCACAACTTGCGCGTGCTATTGGCATTCACTTGATAATAGCTACACAGCGACCTTCTGTAAATGTGATTACGGGTATAATCAAAGCAAACTTTCCCGCCCGTATCGCTTTCAGGGTAACGAGTAAAATAGATTCCAGAACTATTTTGGACACTTCAGGGGCAGATCAGCTCATAGGGCGTGGCGATATGCTTTATACGCAAGGAAATGATGTCGTACGTATACAGTGCGCCTTTGTAGACACTCCAGAAGTAGAAAGAATAGTAGATTATATAGGGAACCAAAAGGCATATCCAGACGCCCATTTATTACCTGAGTATGTGGGTGAAGATAGTGGCACAAGTCTTGATATAGATGCTTCAGATAGAGATGCGCTTTTTAGGGACGCCGCAGAAGTACTGGTAATCGCTCAACAAGGAAGTGCCTCTTTATTACAACGTAAACTTAAACTGGGCTACAACAGGGCGGGACGAATTATAGATCAGTTGGAAGCAGCTGGCGTAGTAGGTCCCTTTGAAGGAAGCAAAGCGCGACAGGTGCTTGTTTCTGACATTGCAGCACTGGAAACCCTACTCAATAACGAATAATATAAAAGATGAAAAAAAGAATTATTTTTTGGCTAGCACCTATTCTCTTTAAAAGAATTTTAGTCCCTGTGGCTAGAAAGGGCTATCAGAAATTTGCGAGACGTACGATGCCAGTAGTAGCATTACTACTTTTTGTATCCGCTTTCGCGAAAGCGCAATCAGCACCAGCATTACTCAAAGAGGTGGATGCTAAGGTAAAGAGTTATGACAATATCTCTATTGACTTTAAATATGCACTTACTAACGAAGCCGAAGGAGTCAACCAAGAAACCAAAGGAAATGTGGTAATGCAGGGAAATACGTATAATCTCAATCTGATGGGTACTACCCAGATCTTTGACGGAAAGAATGTATACACCATTGTCCCAGAAGATGAAGAAGTGACGGTAAGTCCTATATCAGATCAGGATGAAAACGCTATTACACCTTCTAAGATGCTTTCTTTCTTTAATGAAGGATACACCCAGAAGATGGATATTACCCAAAAGGTAAACGGCCGTCAGATTCAGTTTGTAAAACTGACCCCAATGGATTCTAATAGTGATATCAAGCATAGCCTCTTGGGCATAGACGCCCAGACGAAGCACATCCATAAGCTTATAATTACCCAGAATAATGGTACAAAAATCACTATAACGGTAAATAGCTTTAAGCCCAATTTACCAATCGCTAAGAATACTTTTGTATTTGACAAGTCAAAGTACAAAGACTATTACATTAATAAAATATAACATCACTAGCGGCTAGGGTATAGACATTGTATTTTTGTCTATACCCTAGCTTTTTATATGAAAATACTAGATAGATATATCCTTTTTACTTTTGTAAAAACCTTTTTGAGCATCTTTATAATATTGATGTTCATTTTTGTTTTACAGAGTGTATGGCTCTACATACAGGAGCTTGCTGGCAGGGATTTGGATATTGGTGTGATTATTAAGTTTTTACTATTTGTAACGCCGAGCCTTGTATCGTTGGTATTGCCTCTCTCTGTCCTTCTTACAAGTATAATGACCTTTGGTAATTTTGCAGAAAACTATGAGTTTGCCGCAATGAAATCTACGGGGATTTCTTTACAAAGAGCGATGGGAAGTCTTATCATATTTGTGGTAGGACTCGGTATTTTCTCCTTTTTATTTGCAAATCACGTGATACCTGCTTCTCAGTACGAGTTCAGAAACCTACGAAGGAATATTGGAAAACTTAAACCTGCTATGATCATACGTAGTGGCCAGTTTAATGAAATAGGTGAAGATTTTAATATCAGGGTTGCAGAAAAATCTGGCGATAGGGATCAATACCTTACAGATGTGGTCATCCATCAAAAAGAAAACACTCGAAGAGGAAACTATACCGTTATTAAAGCCGAAAAAGGGGAGCTTATAAGTTCGCTAGAATCTCCCATCCTCTCTCTTAAGTTAGAAAATGGTAATTATTATAGCGAAGTATATCAAAAAGATTATGCGCAACGTAAGAAGCAGCCTTTTGCTAAGAGTTACTTTGAGACCCATACTCTAAACATAGACCTCAGCGATCTGGACGATGTAGACCTCGAGGATAAAGAGATAAGTGACAGTTACCAGATGATGGATATCAAGTTACTCGACTCCAGTCTAGTAGAACTCTCTAAAAACTATAATGAAGATGTCAAGCAGTATTCAGAAAATATAGTCGCTAAAAATAGCTTTGTATCTCTAGACCATAATATGAAAGTAGCGGTAAAAGATTCTACTAATACTGAACTCCTGGAAAACTACGATCTTAAAGATCAGGTAAAAATTTTAGAGATTGCAAAGGCAAATAGCAATAACACGATCAGTTCCCTAGATAATAGAAAAAAGACGCTCGCAATAAATATAAAGCGACTTAATAAATTTGAAATTTCACTGCACGAGAAAGTTTGTTTTAGGTTTTAGCTGTATTGTTTTATTCTTTGTAGGTGCTCCGCTGGGTGCCATTATACGTAAGGGAGGTTTAGGGCTTCCTATCGTGGTGGGAGTTGTACTCTTCCTAACCTTTCACTTTATAGGGATTTTTGCAAAAAACAGTGCTGAAGATGGAACCCTATCTGCTTTTACAGCTAGCTGGCTAAGTACTTTTATAATGCTTCCTCTAGGAGTTTATCTAACGTATAGAGCTACGACAGATCAAGGCCTTTTTGACGGAGATATATTTATCAATATCAAGGATAAGATTTTTGGTAAAAAAGAGGTGGTCATTGCTCCCCCGGAAGAAAAAGTTGTGTACACGCTCACCGCTGAGGAAGAAAAAATTCTTGATGCACGTTCAATTAATCAGCTTAAGGACGTTGTGCAGAATTATGAAGAGTTAGGGTATTCAAAAGCCGTGCAGTACGGAGCGTTGGATAGACTTGCTGTCCTGGGCATCACCAAGGAAAATCTAAGAGTGCAGGGTTTCTACAAAGACTAAAAAAATCTAATAAACTCAAAAAATCCCAAACGTTAACGTTTGGGATTTTTTATTATTTCCTTTTTCGATGGTTAGAACTACCTCTCTAGCTAACAGCGCTAGAAAATGCGGACTCAGCATAGCATTTGACTATCTACTGTAATTAGGAGCCTCTTTTGTAATGGTTACATCGTGTGGATGACTCTCATTTATTCCACTCGCCGTTATCTTCACAAATTTTCCGTTTTCTTTGAGTGCAGCTACAGAGCCTGCTCCACAATAGCCCATTCCAGCTCTAAGACCGCCTACAAACTGGTGAATACTCTCGTTAAGTTCTCCTTTATAAGGTACTCGACCTACGATCCCTTCTGGAACAAGTTTTTTAATATCATCTTCTACGTCTTGGAAATATCTATCCTTTGAGCCTTGCTTCATTGCTTCCACAGAACCCATCCCTCTGTAAGACTTAAATTTACGGCCCTCATAGATAATTGTTTCTCCTGGTGATTCTTTTGTACCTGCCAGAAGGGATCCTAGCATCACGCAGTCTGCACCAGCCGCAATTGCTTTAGGAATATCTCCTGTGTAGCGTATTCCTCCATCTGCAATCACGGGAACTCCAGAACCTTTTATGGCCGCCGCACATTCTAGTACAGCACTAAACTGTGGGAAGCCTACTCCAGCAACAACACGTGTAGTACAGATAGAGCCCGGACCTATTCCTACTTTTACTGCATCTGCTCCAGCTTCTACGAGGTACTTTGCGGCTTCTCCCGTTGCTATATTTCCTACCACGCAATCTAGGTCGGGATACGCAGCTTTTACTGCTTTTAAAACTTCGACCACGCCTCTAGTGTGGCCGTGTGCGGTATCTATAACGATGGCATCCACCCCATTTTTTACTAAAGCTCCTGCCCTTTCTACAGCATCTCCTGTCACTCCTATTGCCGCAGCTACACGCAGTCTACCGTACTGATCTTTATTAGCTTGTGGCTTTTTAGTAAGCTTTGTAATGTCTCTAAAAGTTATAAGTCCTACTAATTTATTATCACCGGTAACTACTGGTAACTTTTCAATCTTATAATTCTGTAAAATCTCTTCTGCTTGTTGTAGGGAAGTCCCTTCTGCTGCTGTGACCAAGTCTTTTGACGTCATAACTTCACTGACAGGACGCTCATTATTCTTTTCGAACCTAAGGTCTCTATTTGTCACGATACCTATAAGTTTGCTGTCTTTATCTACAATAGGAATACCTCCGATGCTGTGCTCTTTCATAGCAGCTTTTGCATCACCTACTGTAGAGGCTAGTGGCAACGTTACAGGATCTATGATCATCCCACTTTCTGCACGCTTTACTTTACGGACCTTCATAGCTTGTTGCTCGATGGTCATATTTTTATGGAGCACTCCTATACCACCTTCTTGGGCTATGGCTATTGCCATCCGACTTTCAGTTACGGTATCCATAGCTGCAGAAACTATAGGAACATTGAGTGTTATATTTCTTGAGAATTTTGACTTTATGCTTACTTCCCTAGGTAAAACTTCAGAAAATGCTGGTACCAATAGTACGTCATCATACGTTAAACCTTCTCCTAGAATTTTGTCTTCGTGTGCAGTCATTGCAATTATTGTTTATGAAGTGAGAGTAGTTTTTAGAGCTTTCGCGAAAGCGGACTTATTAAAATTCTACACAACAATTAATTGCGTGCAAAAATAAGAAAAATTCAACTACCGATAGGCTTTTAGTAGTAAACTAATGGATACGAGGCGAACTCAGCATCAAAGAAATTTTAAAACTTAACCTGTAACGTTGTATAGAATGTCACTGGTTCTGAAGGTATAATACCTGGCCCTGGATATCCTGTCGCCCTTCTTGTAAAATATGTTTCATCCAGAGCATTGTTTACACCAGCTTCAAGCTTAAAACGGTTCCAAGAATAGGCCGCTGATATATCTACAACTCCATAGGATGGCACAGCTCCCTCAATACCTCGTTGATTATCATTCGGGTCCAGCTCAGCATTAGTAGCATCTGTAGACTGCTCAGTTAAATAGGTGTATTGGATACTTCCTGTGAGATTTTTATATCCAAGATTGACACCTGTCTTAAAATTTACCGAGGGAATAAATTCCACATTATTGCCCTCTACCCCTATAACATCAGAAGTAAGATATTCTGACGCTGTTAAAGCTAAGTTAGTAAATAGACTTAATTTGTACTCTTGAGAATCCTCAAAAAAAGTGTTTCTAATATTCCAATCACTAAAATACTCAAGCCCGTAAATAAAGGCGTCTCCTACATTACCTCTTCTCCGCTTTATACTTCCATCATCCTCTTCAAAAAGAACTTCTCCTAAACGATCATTATAGTTTACCCCGAAAATGCTGACATCATATGCAAACTTGTTATCTATACGCCCTCTTGCCCCTAAGTCAATCGTATAGCCTTCTTCGTCTTTAATGTTTTCATCTACTATTAATGATGGGTTTACGACCCTAATGTCATTAAATGTAACAGAGCGATAATTCTCACTAACGTTTGTATAAAGCTCTACACCCTCCATCAAGTCATAGGTAAGCCCTGCTCCTAGCAATAGAAAATTGCGCTCAAGGTCAAAATTATCACTTAATTCCTCATTCAGCAATGGATTTCCAGCTAAGTCTAAAGTGATATTTTTATAGAATCCTTCTGAAGCTGTTCTTATATATTCAAACCTAAAGCCGGGGGTTATGGCAAGTTTATCTGTGATATTGAAAATGTTTTCTCCAAAAAAAGCGAGATTCTTATTGGGAAACTCCAATTGTACCTGACGATCGTAATTGGGAAACTGCGCTGTGGCAAATGAAAAATCGGGATCTGTACCCCTTGTTCCCGGTCCTTGCTGCTGGCTATTAGAGGCATCATAATATTTACTACCTATTAAAAAAACCGCTTCCCTACTTCCTAATTGATATTTGGTAAGAAGTCTGGCCTCTGCACCCCAATTAGAAAATCTATCTTTTAAAAGTTCGCGAGGCTGCTCAAGATCATCTGGCTGTGACAC
Source organism: uncultured Alphaproteobacteria bacterium (assembly GCA_963803555.1). GTDB lineage: Bacteria > Pseudomonadota > Alphaproteobacteria > Micavibrionales > Micavibrionaceae. The sequence goes on from CAWDMZ010000002.1 coordinate 267,935, forward strand.
ACGATTCGTTCTAAACCCCACCGCACTCCGTTCTGCGTCTAGCCCAAAAACATTAAGACTAAAATCTGTATGGTCGCTTATGGCGTGATCAAGTCTTAAGTTATAAACCTTCCAGTCTACGTCAAACCAGTTTCTGCTTCTGTTGCTAAAGCTAGGATCTTCTATAAATTGTACATCTGTCAAACCACCCGCTTGCTTTGCTAAATAATTGAAAAGGGTTATCTCTCCCGTAATCTTAGTCCTATCAGAAAACGTATACCCTAATTGAGCGTAATAATTTCTACTATTAAATTGAGAATTAGGCCTCCACCCATCTCCTTCTTTATAATTGAAATAGGTGATGTAGCTAAATTTCCCTACCGTACCGCTCAAGCTATTAAAGGACGTTAGCAAACCGTAACTTCCTGCAGTTTGTCTTGAAATTAATTCTATTTTTTTTGAAGGATTAGGTTTCTTTATCTTGAAGTTTATGAGTCCACCAAACTGGGTCCCATACTGTAAAGAGGCAGCTCCACGTACCACTTGTATTTCGCTTAAGGCTTCTGCAGGTGGTGTGTAGTAGCTTTCTGGATACCCTAAAACATCTGCACTGATATCATAATTATTCTGGCGGATATTGAAATTTGCAGATCTGTTGGGGTCTAAGCCTCGGCCACCTATATTGAGTTGCAACCCAGCATCACCATTCTCATAAATATTGAGTCCCACTACTTGACTGTAAATCTGTCGTGGTGCATTAGACGCGAGATTTGCCGTGAGCTGATCTACTAGCACAACTTCACTTTTCTTACCAGCGTATATCGCTGTACCTTCTACCTTCTTAAGCGAGCGTAAAGCAAATATCTTTTCCCTCCTGCTCGTTAGTACCACCTCAGATAAGGAATCGCCTAAGGGTTGCAGCGTATAATTTTTTGATACATCACCTTCTAGGAGTATTTGCTCTTCTACGAGCTCAAATGCTAGACCAAAAATAACTACTGAGTATGTTCCCAGTGGTAGGTTAGCAATCGAGAATCTTCCTGATGAGTCTGTGCTCTCTACCTTATTTGCATTGCGCAGGTAAATCTCTACCCCTTCTATAGGTTCACCCGCCGGATCAGTCACCACGCCCGAAAACGAATACTGCGCCATTGCCGGTAGAGCGACTAGAAAGAAAGCTAAAATACTATAGACCTTTAATTTCATCTGTAAATGGTTTTATCCAATTCTTGTGTAAAAAGGATTCTTCAATTTTTGCGAGATCTATGGAGGGATCTATAAATGTGGTGCTCAATCTCCCGTTAAGCGTGACGTAGGAATCTACATAGACCTCAACATCCTTGTGCCCCTGAGACTCAAAATGATCTCTGAGATAATGCGCATACTCAAGAATAAAATCTGGCTGGAAGCTCATTTGCTTCTCCTGTAGCGAGGTTAAAAAATCTGCGTTATTTACATAAAAACGCTTTCCGCTAGAACCGTCTACGATTTTAAACTGGGCGTAACCAGATTTTTCCATAAGCATCACACGCCACGAAAAACGGTATCCCTCCTCCGTCCAAAAAAGTTCTCCCGGATAAGCCAGATAACGCCAAGGTAACACTAGTTGGATTCCCAAGAAGACAGCTACAACGCCCACTATAAGTTTGCGTTTTAGGTTATTATCTCGCTTATAACTTACCTCTGTTTCTAATAAATTACGTGGATATTTTAGCATTTTCGCGAAAGCGTAAACCAACTTTTTATGAAAACCTGTATCAAAAAAAATCAAAGCACTAAAAATCATTATGTATGGAAACATCCCAATAGGAAAAAGGACCCGAGTAAGGAGATGAAAAATGACCACCATAATAAATGCCCAGATGCGAGTAGGTTTATGCAAGAGTAAAAAAGGAATTGCGAGATCGTATCCTGCACCTATCCAGCTAAAGGCATAATGAACCCACTCCTCGCCCATTAAAATTCCTATTACTGGAATATCAAATTTAGAAGGAAGCCAGATTTTAAGGGGCATCGCATCTAAGAGCCAGTCACTGTTGAGTTTGGCAAGACCCGCATAAAAATATACGATTGCCAGTAAAAGTTTTATACTATCAATAGACCATCGCGGGATATATTGTGGTGGGAGCTCTTTACGCTTTCGCGAAAATGTAAGCGCATCAACAGAAAAATAGTTACCAGCAGGTAAGAAAATCATTAAAAAACTTAAAACACTCACGAAGTAGTAGTGATTGAGGTAAAAGGTTTTATCCATTAACTCGATGTAAGTGAAGGTCAGGAAGAAGGTAATAATCGCCAACCTATATTTAAAGCCAATGGCAAAGCACAAAGCACTTACTGCACACATAAAAAATAAGAGATACGTATAATCGCCCAAGGGTTTTGCCCACTCAAATCCGTAAAATGAAAAATGAAATTTTGGAGTGATGTAGAATTTATCTATCCACCCGTAACTCCAAAAACGTATGATACTGCCAAGCATCAAAAATCCAAAAAACACACGAAAGACCGCTAATGGAGCGGCCTCTGTTTGTGTATTGATATATTGAATAATCTTATGGGTCATTAACATCTAGGCATTTCCTCCTCTATATATTTAGAGAGTACTGAAAGGTTTATATATTAATCACCATCTGCATCTGCAAAGTCTATACTTATACTTAGGGCACTCACCATATCAACTTTAAATAACGGTACAAGACGCTGTACCTCGCTATATGCATCCAAAAATGTTACTGGAGGCATTACTTCAAGCTCCGTTTTAAAATTCCCAAGGCCTTGGACTGCCGTTCTGGAGGTATCAAATTGATTATTTATGATTGCACTAAGATCTGCTCCGTCTTTTACAACATTGAGTTCATCTAAGTAACTGTTAAGACTTTCTCCTGTAGTATTAGAAGTATATGCCTTCCCATTGAAGAAATCTTGCATAGCGTCCAGACCTTCTATAAATAATTGCTTAGAAACACTACCGTTATAAAGTCCTTCTATGGTATTAGGCTCTGTTGTTCCTGAAAATACCCCACCAGGGATCCCCATTTTTCCAGCTCTCAGGTGTCTTTCGAAATAGAAGATATAATCATTTACGAAACGATCTGTACTTGCGGTAGAAGATGCTCCATTATTAGCAACAAAGACGTCTCTGTAATCTCCCTGCCAAGCAGCTAGCACTAATGAGGTACGCTCATTGATATCTGCTATTACATCCATTAGATAGGTTCTGTAAGAAACCCCATTGGGTCCTGTATACTTTTCTAGTATCGCTGCATCAGTATCACCTAAACCAAAGAGAAGATAATCTAAGGCGGGAAAACCTTTGGCTACTCTATTTGACGACAATTCAAGGTCGTATAAACCAGAAGCAATGTTCTCTTCTATCGCTGCAACGTCTGATGGATAAATGTTTACACTTAGTCGAAAATCTACATTCTCTGCAGGACCTATTTCAAACATTGAAACTCTTTGCCATACGGTATAGGCATCGAGCCACTTTGATCTAATATCTGTTAGATCTGACGGTTCTGAGGTAAATGCTTCTGCTACAGTTTCCAATGCATCTACTTTATTTGCAAAGTCTACGTAGCCTGGAATAATAATGTTATCAGACCAATTGGTCAGCATAGCACTACGGTCAAATGTGTTTACAGATCCCGTAGAATTCCCATCATCTGGAGTGGTCATTCCTTCATCGTCTGTACACGCATAGATAAAGACTAGGATTGATAATATGCTTAAAACTTTTTTCATAGTTTGTAGGTGTTTATGTTTTGCTCTTATGAACGGTTTCTTTAAGAAAATTTCTAGCTTCCAGCTTGCTGTACGCTAAAATCAAAGCGATCTGCTATGGTTGACGAAAGTAAATCAAGCGTTGCTGGTGTAATCTCCCATAATCCATCCCCGTTTGTTAAGGTATCCAGGATATCATTTACCTCTGCACTTGTAAAATAAGGAGCGTTAGTGTCTGTATTGCGAGTAAATTGCAAGCTATAAATAAATCCGTACCCCTCAGAAAGATCGTGAAAGGCCGTACCAAATTCTCCCACTTCCAAAGCGTTTTTACCTTGTTGTAAATAATATACCGCTCTAATTCCTATAATTTCAGATAATTTGTTTCTCAATACTACTACCTGTTCATCCCTAAGATCATAGTCTTTTGCAACAATTGCCGCACGACCTAATTTGAAAGCATCAAATATATCTTGAGATATTCCAGCAAAATCTGAATCACCTTCTACTCGACCTATGTACTTATTTAAGAAGTTATCATCATTTCCAGTTGTTGCGATAGCGTTTTCTGGATCTGGGGCAGTTCCATATACGTAGCCAAATGCCTCATCCCATTTATGCTCCATAGAAGTATAGTTTTCTCCTACTTCTAAAACACCATTCGTATTGTCTGTTCTATTTGAGGCTCCATCTAGAACCGCAGTTCCTAAATAATTATTCAGCGCTTGGTCCAGCATTAAAGCGCCGATTAGACTTTTTCCGACGATTTGATTATACTCAAAACCTTTACCGTTTACGTATCTCGTGCTTGTATCATCTGCTATCTGACCAGCATTGCCCTGCGTCGCAGTAGTATTTTCTGCAGGAAATACCTCATTGATTTGAGCAGCAAATTGTGTTTCAAAATATGCTCTAACCACTGCAGATGCAGAAGCATCGTTAGCATAGTAATCTTCTGAAGCTGCTACTTTACTTTTTATATTTTTAGAGGACGTATTGAGACTTGAACTCTCAAAGGGATTATTTTCATTTGAAAACATATCTGAAATGGAGGCAACTGTTGCATTATCAAAATCTACCATCTCAGTAAGGAGCTCCTCACTCATCAAAATACGCTCTGTTTGACCAGAAAAACTCACGGTACTTTCTCCATTTCTTTCAAAAGAATAGGTGGCTGGAATTTCTAATTCTGAACCTTCAGTAGGTACGGGATTTACATCATCATCCTCACAAGAGACTATACCAAATATTGAGAGTAAAAGGGCCGTATAGATTAATTTTTTCATCTTATTATTATTTAGACTTAATATGAATAGTGACTAATTTCTGATGCAAAAATACAGTCCACTTTAAAAACCCACAACCTTATCTGTAATTATTCTAAATAAAAATAAAAGATTTAACATTTACTAAACATAGGGGTAAACTTACCCACTTTACAACAGTAATATAGCTTGAAAACACTGCCTATGCTAGCATCCCTATTTTTTACGATAATTTTGCGTGCAACATTATACTGTAGCCACTAAGCGTTATTCCTAAGCAAATTAAAGGTATATGTGCTCATAGTGGTGATTTTTTTGCGCTTGCTTACCTAGGGAAGTCCCCAGTTCTATAATTGTTATAATTTATATGATTAAAAAAAAATCATAAAAAAACCGCTTACATTTTGGCGTAAGCGGTTATTAGTTTAATTATTTCAAAATTATCTTCTACTTCGATTTCTTGATCTCGAACTGGAGCCTGAATCTCCTCCAGATTTACTTTTATTGGAACGATTGCTAGAATTATTACCTCTTCCCCCGCTATTACGACGACCGCCATTATGTCTCGCTTTATTTTCGGCGGCTTCTTTTTTGAGTTGCTCTATGGTGTCTGTGGGTTGAAATCCTTCCAAAACAATACTTTCTAGTTTCTCTCCTAAAAGCTTTTCAATACCTCTTACATACTCTACCTCATCTACCCCTACCAGAGATATCGCCATCCCTGTGGCTCCAGCTCTTCCCGTGCGCCCTATTCGGTGCACGTAATCTTCTGGTACGTTAGGAAGTTCATAATTAATGACGTGGGGTAATAAAGGAATGTCCAGACCACGGGCCGCGATATCTGTGGCAACCAGAACCCGCACTTTTCCAGATTTAAAACCGTCTAGGGCCTTTACTCTTGCATTTTGTGTCTTATTACCGTGTATAGCTGCGCTCGAAATACCAGATTTTTCTAGTTTTTGTGAAAGACGATTTGCGCCGTGTTTTGTCCTCGTAAAAACCAACACCTGATCCCAATTACCATCATTGATAAACTGAGTAATCATTTCTGTCTTTCTAGCCTTGTCTACCCTGTAGGTAATTTGGTCTACTTTTTCGGCCGTTGTATTTTCTGGTGTTGCTTCTACGAGAACCGGATTTGTTAAAAAATTATTTGCCAGTGACTTAATTTCTTTAGAAAAAGTCGCGCTAAAGAGTAGATTCTGTCTTTTTGCAGGAATAATTTTTAAAATTTTCTTAATATCGTGTATAAAGCCCATATCGAGCATACGGTCTGCTTCATCTAATACGAGAAACTCAATATTAGTAAGATCTACTAGACCTTGGTTCTCAAGATCTAAAAGTCTTCCAGGGGTTGCAACGAGAATATCTACACCTTGACGGAGCGTACGCACCTGTGGGTTTTGATTAACTCCACCGAAGATTACCATAGAGCGTATATCTACAAACTCACTGTATTCCAAGACATTTTCATATACCTGAGCTGCGAGTTCGCGAGTTGGAGTAAGCACCAAAGCTCTTATTTTCCTTTTCCCACTACGTGGATTATTAATTAATCTATGCAACATAGGTAGTGTAAAACCTGCGGTTTTACCAGTACCTGTTTGAGCACTGGCTAAGACATCGCGTCCTTCTAGTACTTTTGGAATTGCTTTAGATTGAATGGGTGATGGGGTTGTGTATCCTTTTTTGCTTATAGCTTTAAGCAGGGCATCAGATAGCCCTAGGGATTTAAATGACATAAATAAGGTTTGTGAAATGACCTTTATGTAGCCACTTCTTATAAGCTGCGAAGGTAGTCTTTATATATTAGAAACAACACTAGCCTGAATCCTCATATACAAAGCACCTTATTTTCTGTTTAAAAAGTTATTCTTTGCCCTGACCGCTTCATCTGTATAATCTGAAAATAAACCATCTACTCCAGCCTCAAAAAATAAACTGTATTCACTCTGAGGATCCTGAGCGGTCATATACTGCTCATCTTCATTTCTAAACGTATATGGATGTACGGACAGATTATAGGTGTGCGCTAACGTTACAAAATCTGTAGGATCTTTTATTTCTATAGTCCCATTTTCGACAATTGCGTAAGGTATTATAAATCCCTTCCAAGGACCAATCCCAGATGCATAAGTAGCAGCAAATTTTAGACCCTCTTCTGTCGTAAAATATTCATACGTTCTCTTATCCCCTTTTAAATAAAAGTCATAGGGAGTACCTTCTGGATGATATGAATTATCATCATTTCTGAATTTGAGTTTGCCAGAAGTATCCATTCCTACAGCACCTAAAAGCTGTATTAGTTTTACGTTTGATTCTCTATGGATTTCTTGAAGGGTCTCCACCTCAAAGCATTGTATATAGACCGGAGCTTCACTATGATTCCATCCCGCATTAGTTAAAGCTTCTAATAGTTTCTTCCTAATGGGCAAGCCTAGATCATTGTGAAATGTTGGATGTTTGATCTCTGGGTAAATGCCCACTTCATTTCCAGAGGACGTGGTATTCTTTTTAGCCAGGTCAATTATTTCTTCAAGAGTAGCAATAGTAAATTGCCCATCATATTGAGACGATCTGTCTTTTCTCGCTTGCTTTGCTTTTAAGGATTTAATCTGAGTTAACGTAAAGTCTGATACAAACCAGTCTGTCACCTCAACACCATCTACTACTTTTGTGGTTTTGAGATGGGCATATTCCTCCTTTAAAGCGACATCTGTAGTTCTAGAAATATAGGGTTCGTGACGGGCTACCAGATAACCATCTTTAGTCATTACAAGATCGGGCTCAATAAAATCTGCCCCCATTTCTATGGCCTTCTTATATGCCTCAAGGGTGTGCTCGGGATATATAGATTGAGCCCCACGATGGGCAATTATAATGAGTTTGTTATGAGGTCTAGTTTCCATAAACAGACTATTTTTTGGTGTAGGCTTACAGGTAATAAATAAAAAAGTCAGGCCCACTAAAAATAAGTGCCTGACTTTTAAGATTGTACTATGTTTATTCACCGATTATCCGTTGTTATCCAATCGAACAATTTTTGCCCCTATTGCTCTAAGGCGCTCATCTATATTTTCATATCCACGATCTATCTGCTCTATATTATGTATAAGGGAAGTCCCTTTTGCACTGAGAGCGGCAATAAGTAATGAAATTCCAGCACGTATGTCTGGAGAGACCATAGTAGTTGCTTTTAGTGTAGATTTAAAATCGTGACCTATAATAGTGGCACGGTGTGGATCACAAAGAATAATTTTTGCGCCCATATCAATCAGCTTATCCGTAAAGAACAATCTACTTTCAAACATTTTTTGATGAACTAACACTTCTCCTCTTGCTTGGGTTGCAACCACTAGGATAATGCTCAATAAGTCTGGAGTAAAACCGGGCCACGGTGCATCTGCGATGGTCATAAATGATCCATCTATGTAGGTATCTATCTGATAGCCGTCGTTGTGAGCAGGAATGTAGATATCATCTCCTTTACGTTCTAAAGTAATTCCCAGTTTTCTAAAAGTGTTAGGTATCTGTCCTAGATCATCCCAGCTCACATTTTTGATTGTGATCTCACTTTTAGTCATTGCCGCAAGACCTATCCAAGATCCTATTTCAATCATATCTGGTAAAATACGATGCTCGCAACCGCCCATGGACTCTACCCCTTCAATATGGAGCATATTAGAACCGATACCAGTAATTTTTGCCCCCATAGCATTCATCATCTTACAGAGTTGCTGTAGGTATGGCTCGCAGGCTGCGTTATAAATAGTGGTTTTCCCTTTTGCCATTACTGCAGCCATTACAATGTTTGCAGTACCGGTGACAGAAGCCTCATCGAGTAGCATATAGGTACCCGTAAGACCTTGTGGCGCCTCTACTCCGTAAAATCGTTCCTCGCGGTTGTAACGGAATGTCGCTCCTAATTTTATAAAACCTTCAAAATGTGTATCGAGACGGCGACGACCTATTTTATCTCCTCCAGGACGCGGGATATATCCTTTGCCGAAACGTGCTAATAAAGGTCCTACGATCATTATAGATCCTCTTATACCACTTCCCTCTTCCTTAAAACGCTCACTTTCTAAGTAGTCTAAATCAAGCTCATCACTCTGAAACGTATACGTGCCTTTTTCTAACTTCTCAATTTTTACACCTAGGTGACTTAATATTTCTATAAGCTTATTTACATCCCTAATGTCTGGGATATTGCTTATGGTTACTTTTTCAGGGGTAAGTAATACACCACATAAAATCTGTAATGCTTCGTTTTTGGCGCCTTGTGGCTGGATTTCTCCCTTGAGCTGGTGCCCTCCTTCAATCTGAAATGTTCCCATATATGCTAATAACTTATTTTTAGTATCGTTTTTTACGTGTGTTTTTTGATTTTTTTACTGGATTATCTGAGGCTTTAGCTTTTTTATTAGCTCTTATCAAGCGTTCAGAATCTCTTAGGGACTCATCTTTACCCTTAAGATTGATCTCTCCATTGCTGAGTTCAAAGAGATGATCAAAAATTACATCGTCATCTACAGTGTCCTTATTCCAGTTAAGGAAACACTTTTTCATATGGTTTGCAATAGTAATTTCCAAACCTTCTCTCATATCGCCAGCTTCCCAGCTTTTTGCCACATCAATCATACGCTTGATGTTGTTACCATAAAAACGGTATTTTGGAAAATTCTGTGGATACTCAAGGGGTTCTGGTCTTTCTGCCAACTCTTCACGAGATGGCTTTCCATAAGGAGACTCGACATCAAGTTCAAAATCTGCCATTATAAATAACTGATCCCATAGCTTATGCTGGAAATCTGGCACGTCTCTCAAGTGTGGTTGTAAATTACCCATTACAGCGATGATTGCTTTAGCAATTTTATTGCGCTCCTTTGGGTCTTCGATACCTTTGGCATCGTTAATCATCTTCTGGATATGGCGTCCATATTCAGGTATGATTAGGTGCTCGCGCTCCGTATTGTACTCTAATTGATCTATCAATTGTAAAAAATTAAGTGAAGTTATCCATCTCTGATGGACGTGTGCAAAATACTAAAAATTACAGAGTTTATACAACTCAGGCTTTTTTTGACAAAAGTTTAAGTTTTAAGATGCTATTTTTACTTTAAATTCCGCTTGACGCGAAAATGTAAGATCATCAAAAAACGTAGAACATTGGAGCGTCTTACATATCACAAGAAGTAGATGAAGTAATGAAATATCTACTTATTCCTAGATTATTTTAAGACGAGAATATTTTGGCGAAAGCCAAAAACTTATAAAGAGATTACCCCTTCTACTTTGCCTACCTCCATATATTTAGAAATAACGGCATCTGGACTCTTCATTCGCACATTTACAGAAATACTAGTGTACTTGCCTGTGCGCGATTTATTTTTCTTGATGACGGCACCAGTGTGGTCAAAAATATTTTCTATCACTACTACCTTATCTTTGTCTGAAGGAACAATAAACTTAAATAAATAAGGAGCCGGCCATATAGAAGTATCTGCAAGTTGTGCCTTAAGTTTTGAGTAAAATTCTTCAGGATTTTGTGTTGAGCTCATTCTGTAAACTTATAATTTCAAAGATACCAAATACAGGGTTCTTTTGGGTTTGTTTAATTTTGTTATATAAACTACCACATCTATGCCAAAACGTGTCCTTCTCATAGGCGGTCCATCTACTGGGAAAACTACTTTAATCAATTATCTCAATGACCAGGGCTATGTATGCCTCGAGGAAATCTCACGACAAGTCACTAAAGATGCACAAGCCCAGGGAATTGATCAATTATTTTTAGAAAAACCCCTTCTCTTTTCAGAGCTGTTGAGAGATGCGAGAATTGAGCAGCACAAAGAAGCAGATTTATATACTAATGATTTGGTATTTATAGATAGAGGTATTCCTGACACGGTGGCATATATGGAATATATCTCTCAAGAATATCCCTCTACTTTTGAAGATGCTTGTAAAGAATATAGATACGACGTTGTGTTTATTCTTCCTTTATGGGAAAAAATACACGAGACAGATAGCGAGCGGTATGAAACATTTACCGAAGCGAGAAAAATACAGGACCATCTCATTGAAACTTATAAGAAGTATAATTACGACCCAATAGAGGTACCCACTGGCCCTATACCATCTCGTGCAGATTATATCTTAAAAAAACTGGATTATTGAGCACCTCCCCACAGGAAATATTAAAAAAATACTGGGGCTATGATACCTTTAGACCGCAGCAGGAAGCAATTATCCAGAATATTCTGAATGGCAACGATACGATCACACTCTTACCTACCGGAGGAGGAAAATCGCTTTGCTTTCAATTGCCAGCGGTACTGCTTGAGGGAATCACTATTGTAGTTTCTCCTCTCATTGCATTAATGAAGGATCAGGTACTCACCCTACAGGAAAAAAATATTAAAGCGCTATCCATTACTAGCGGACTTAAACTCTCAGAACTAGATACGTTACTCGATAATTGCATCTACGGGAACTATAAGTTGCTGTACCTAAGTCCAGAAAGGCTCCAGCAAGAAATTGTGCAAGAACGCATAAAACAGATGAACGTCTCCCTCATTGCCGTAGATGAAGCGCACTGTATCTCACAATGGGGGCACGATTTCAGACCAGCCTATAGAGAGATTTCCTTATTGAGAGAGCTCAAGCCAGAAGTACCATTTATCGCCTTAACGGCAACCGCTACGCCTAAAGTAATAAAGGACATAGAAGAACAGCTCCATCTAGATCATCCTCAACTATTTAAAACGTCCTATCACAGACCTAATTTAATTTACAGTACGACTCATCAGGTTGACAAAATGTTTGCTCTTGAGTCTATTCTCAAATCCTCAAAAAATAATGCAATAGTATATGTGCGCAACAGAAAGGCCTGCACTAACACAGCAGAATATCTTAACAATAGAGGTCTTACTGCCACATTCTATCACGGGGGAATGACCCGGGATCTGAGACATAAACAGTATTTGAGCTGGAGAACAAATAAAGTAAAGGTAATGGTAGGCACCAGTGCTTTTGGGATGGGCATAGATAAGGCAGATGTAGACACCGTGATTCATTTAGAAATACCAGACAGTATAGAAAACTATTTTCAAGAAGCTGGAAGGGCGGGTAGAGGTGGTCAACCCTCACAAGCTATTCTTATCTATAATGAAAATGATGAGGTAAGGCTCGATAATCAATTTATTAAAGTGATCCCCCAAGTAAGCGGCGTAAAAGAAGTTTACAAACGGTTGAACAACTATTTTCAAATCTCCTATGGTGAGGGACAGGATCTAACACACAGATTCAATTTTAACGAGTTCTGCCAGATCTATAAGCTCAATACCATACTCACCTTTAATACGTTGCAAATTTTAGATAGAAATAGTGTGATCAGTCTCGCCCAAGAGTTTACTAAACGGGCAACCATTAATTTTAAGGTAAAGGATTTTGCCCTGAGTTATTACCTTATAAAAAATCCACAGCTTGATGAAGTTGTAAAAACTATCTTAAGAACCTATGGTGCGGTTTATGAGCAAGTGACCACTATAAATTATGCAGTAATAGCAACTAAGTCTGGTAAGAGTTTTGACTATGTGCACGAGGTGCTTCTTACGTTAGACAGGGACGATATCATAGATTATGAACACAAAAACTTTGACACTGCCCTAACTTTTTTAGTACCACGGGAGGATGATAGAACAATAAATGTAATAGCTCCGTATATTAAAAAACAGGCTGCTTATAAGTTAGGCCAAGTAGAAGCAGTAAAATCGTATATTAGAAATAAGAAAGTCTGCAGGGCCGTGCAGCTTATGGCTTATTTTGACGAGAAACTCGAAGTTCCCTGTGGAAAGTGCGATGTATGCTTAAAAGTAGTAACCTATGAATCGGGAGCAGAAGATATAAAAACAAATATTTTAGATTATCTGAGTGAAGGAGAAAAATCGTCTAGAGAACTATCTTCACTGTCCTATCCTAAAGAAATGATTATTGCTACCCTTCGTGCACTATTAGAGCAAAAAAAAATATTAATAACTCAGAACAATACCTATAAATTACTATGAAAGATCTACGAATTGTTTTTATGGGCACTCCAGAATTTGCCGTGACTATTCTCAATGGCCTCCTTGAGGAACAGTATAATGTAGTTGGAGTAATTACCTCCCCAGACCGTCCAGCAGGAAGAGGTCAGAAAGTAAAGATGAGTGATGTGAAGTCGTTTGCCCAAGGTCACAATCTTAAAATCTTACAACCCACAAATCTAAAAGATGAAGATTTTTTAAAAGAGTTAAAAGCGCTCAATGCCAATTTGCAGATCGTAGTTGCCTTTAGGATGTTACCTGAAGCCGTATGGAAGATGCCACAATTTGGAACCTTTAACCTCCACGCATCCCTACTTCCTCAGTACCGTGGAGCGGCTCCTATTAATTGGGCAATAATCAACGGAGAGACAGAAACAGGAGTTACCACATTTTTTATAGATGAAAAAATAGATACGGGCGCCATAATTATGCAAGAAGCTCTCGAAATAGATGACAAGGAGAATGCGGGACATTTACACGACAGGCTTATGATCGCTGGAAAAGAACTGGTCATCAAGACCGTAAGAGCCATAGAGAATGGCACAGTAAGCACGCAGATCCAACACAGTGAGGTAACATTAAAAACGGCCTATAAACTTAATCAAGAAAATATGCGCATTAATTGGGATGCCCCATTGCAAGATATATATAATCATATTAGAGGCCTAAGTCCATATCCAGGAGCGTGGACAATGCTCGATAATTTCGACAAAGAGGAAAGGGTAAAAATATATGCCGCTTTCGCGAAAGCGGGCACCCCCATATTACCCAATGGAGCAGTTACAATAGAAGATGATTCATTAAGGGTTTGCACTCCAGAAGGCTATATTTGTATCACTGAAATACAACTTCCCGGGAAGCGAAAGATGGCAGTAAAAGATCTTTTGAACGGGTATAAATTGGCCAAAAATGCAAAAATGCTCTAAGACCGCGCCCACATTGATGTTAAGAGAATTAAGAAAAATGACCATCTTTATTAACAATCATAGCTATTTATCAACAAAAACAAGCATTTCCCTTGCTATCACTTGCGTGAGAGCATAATCCGTATAAATTTGTTAGGGATTTAGGCAGAATGTCTAAGCCACAATAATTAATTAACAATTAACATTATGAACAAATCAGAATTAATCGACGGAATGGCAGAGCACGCAGGTATCACTAAAGCTGCAGCAAAAAAAGCTCTAGAATCTTTCTTAGGAAATGTAGAAGATACCCTTAAAAAAGGAGGACGTGTTTCTTTAGTAGGATTTGGATCTTGGTCTGTATCTAAGCGTAATGCTCGTGAGGGAAGAAACCCACAAACTGGAAAAACTATCAAAATCGCAGCTAAGAACGTAGTAAAGTTCAAAGCTGGTTCTGATCTTGCAGACGCGGTAAACTAGTCGCCCGTACGACAACTATTATAAATGAGTGGGCAAGCAATTGTCCACTTTTTTTATACGCTATTCCTAATGACTCAAATAATAAGAAATACCGAAAAACAGCACAGATAAAAGAAAAGTAGAAAGCGCTACCTTCTTAAGCTCAGGATCTAGCAGAGGATGAGACTTTTGACCCAATACCGTCTTGATATTTATTAATAGAGGGATAAATGCAATGCAACATAAATAGATGAGAATGCTATAATCGCTTATTATCAAATATAGGACCCAGCAACTCAAAGCAATACATAATAATGCAACGTGATATCGCACTGCACCCCTTTTACCTAAAATAACCGCGAGTGTGTTTTTTCCTACTAATTGATCTGCTTCCCTATCTCTCATATTATTGAGATGTAAAACCATCGTTGATAAAGCTCCTATGGTAATTGCAGGTAGGACATTAATAAGTTCTAGTTGCTTTGACAACATAAAATACGAACCTAAAACCCCTACAACCCCAAAAAAAATAAAAACAAATAGATCCCCCAGACCCCGGTAACCATAAGCACTTTTTCCCACCGTATATTTAATTGCAGACAATATTGCTGCAAGACCTAAGAAGAAGAAGAGTAAAGAGATTCCTAAATTATCTGGACCAAAAGCCCTATAGATTAAAACGATAACAATGACAATGGTAATAGAAGAGGTAATCACTATTGCCCTCTTTAAATCTGAGGCAGTGAGCAGTCCACTTTGCATAGCTCTTGCAGGCCCTACCCTCCCAGCCATATCTGTGCCTTTTACTCCATCACCATAATCATTTGCATAATTAGAAAGAACTTGAAACCCCAAAGTAGCGAGGATAGCCAGAATAAATACAAGAGGATCAAATGTGCCCACACCACAAGCCATTGCCCCTCCTACTAAAATTCCAGAGATAGATAATGGTAATGTACGCGGTCTTGCTGCCTGTAGCCAGATCTTAAATGATGGCATAAACTTTTTTTGATTTGAGGCAAAAATAGGCTTTTCCTAATCGTCTTCACTAATGTTCTACATTTGGTGAGTATTTACTAGCTTCGTATTTCAACTTTATATTATGAAACCAACTATTTTTCTAGTATTCTTACTTTCTGCCATCCTCTTCTTTTCTTGTAAAGAAGAGCCAGCACAACCTGGAGTAATTGCTGCTGCAGACGATCAGCCCTTCTTTTGGGAAGCCGCAAATATGTATTTTCTTCTCACAGATAGATTCAGTAATGGCAATCAAACTAATGATGTTAACTTTGACAGGGATAAAGAAACTGCTATACTCAGAGGATTTATGGGTGGTGATTTAAAAGGCCTTGCAGAAAAAATAGAAGAAGGGTATTTTACAGACCTAGGGATTAATGCGATATGGTTTACACCAGTGGTAGAGCAAGTACACGGAGCTGTAGATGAAGGGACGGGTGTTACTTACGGATACCACGGTTATTGGACGAAGGATTGGACGGCCCTAGATCCAAATTTTGGTACCCCCGAGGAGCTTGAAGAAGTAATAGATGCGGCGCACGAGAAAGGTATTCGTATCGTGATGGACGTGGTGCTCAATCATACTGGACCCGTCACAGAGGAAGACCCTTTCTGGGGCTCAGAATGGGCACGTGAAAATCCCAATTGTGCATTTTCTACCTATGAGAATACTACCGAGTGTAGTCTAGTGGAAAACCTACCGGACATACGTACGGAATCCGATCAAGAAGTAGAACTTCCTGAAAATCTTGTGGCTAAATGGAAAGAAGAAAATCGCTACGATGAAGAGATGGAAGAACTCAACGATTATTTCACCTCAAACAATCTCAAAAGGACCCCACGCAACTATATCATAAAATGGCTTACAGATTATATCAGGGATTATGGCGTAGATGCTTTTAGAGTAGATACCACAAAGCACGTAGATGAAGCGTCGTGGGTAGCCCTAAGAGCCGCAGCAGATACTGCATTTCAGGATTTTAAAGAAAATAACCCTAACAACATTTTGGATAGTAATGAATTCTTTATGTTCGGTGAGGTTTATAACTACTCCGTTGATGGAGGGAGGGAGTATGATTTTGGAGATCATAAAGTAGATTATTTTGCAAATGGTTTTGATAATCTTATTAATTTTCAATTTAAGTACGACGCTCAAAAATCGTATGAAGAACTTTTCTCAAAATATTCTGCGATAAATGATTCTGTTTTTAGAGGAAAGAGTTTTGTCAACTACGCCACCTCTCACGATGATGGTCAACCTTTTGACAAAGAACGTTCAAGAGCTAAGGAAACGGCAACCAAACTTTTGCTTACTACCGGAATCTCCCAAGTTTATTATGGCGATGAGACTGCTCGGGATTTAACAATAGAAGGGGCTAATGGCGACGCTACCCTTCGTAGTTTTATGAACTGGGAAGAGCTAGAAAATAAGGACACTGCAGAAATTCTTGAACACTGGCAGAAATTAGGTCGCTTCCGACGTGATCATCCATCTGTGGGGGCTGGAATACATACCAAACTAAGTGACGCTCCCTACATTATTGAAAGAAGCTATACCAATGGAACATTTGAAGACAAGGTGATTATAGGCCTTGACCTACCTGCTGGTAAAAAAGAGATTGAAGTGGGCTACGCTTTCGCGAAAGCGGAAAAACTCACAGACGCATATTCAGGACAGCAGGTGTCCGTAATAGATGGAAAGGTTATCTTAGATACGCCCTTCGATATTGTGCTCCTAGAGCGTGTACACGACTAAAATTAAGAATTCAATGTCTCTAAAAAAGTAGCCAATACTCCGTTTACACCCATAAGCAGCAGCTTATTATTTATGGTATTGGACTGTAAATCAAAGTTATCATAAAATGAAGGAAAGCTAAAGCTCTCCACCACAGTCGCACCAAAATGTGGTAAGGTACCTTTCATATATTCTAGAGCTCTAGAGCCACCTCGAGTTCCTGGGGATGTGCTCAAAAGCAACACCTTCTTATCCGCTAGGTAGTTTCTATCTGCCCGGGAAAGCCAATCCAGAATATTCTTAAAATGCGCCGAGATACTTCCATTGTGTTCATTCACTGCTATTACGAGACCTCTATACTTAGAAAGCTGTTGTGCTAGATCCATTATTTCTGATGGTATCCCAATCTTTTCTTCTAGATCAATAGAATACATAGGATACTCCATAAAATTCAGATCTATATGAGGAATTTTATCGCCTATCAACAATGTAATTGAATCCAAAAGCCTTTTATTAATAGACTTAGAGCTATTACTTCCGCAGAGTGTTGCTATCATATCATGTAAAAGTAGTAAAAACAAAAAAACCGCCATTGCGGCGGTTTTCAAATACTATTGAAGGCTCTATAAATTAAGACTAAGCGTTGCCACTATAGAACTATTATCGCCTTGTACATTTGCTCTACTGGTCAGGCCTGTAGTATATAATTGTTGATTTCTATCCTGTGAAAAAGTATCATAAGCTAGGTCTAACTTTACAGAACCAAAATTATATCCTAACCCTACGGAGTATCCAGTTAGATCACCTACAGTAGTTTTATTTACATACGGACTATCTTCATATCTATACCCAGCTCTAAGACTCCATTCTTCAAATCTATATTCGCCTCCTAGCTTATAGGATGATACCCCCCTAAGAATATCATCAATTTGATTGTTCTGTGCATTAAAGAAGGGATCATTTTCTGGACCAAATGATAGATTAGTAAAATCTCGATAAGAATAATCAAAACTAATGAGACCCTGTACACCAAAAAGATAAGCTACACTACCCGTATATTTACCCGGAGTCTTTAAATTATAGTCTTGAAAAATATTAGTAATTCTTGGATCTACATCTGTCGTAAAAGAGCCTATATCATCTACTGCCGTAGTACGTATCCTTTGACTATTCTCATCAGAAATTGTAAACCACGTAGGAGAATCGTAAGTAAATCCTAATCTCACATTATCAGCTACTTTACCTATAGCGCCAAGTTGAAAAGAAAAACCATTACCTAAACTTCTAAGATTGTTTTCAAATCGCACTTGCTGCACAGAAATTTCTCCATCAGATAGTGCACTCGTAGACTCGTTCAATACGCTAGACTGATTATATTCAAAGAAATGAGAATTTAAATTAATTCCCATATACAGATTATCATTGTACTGCGCGCCAAGGTTAAAAGAAGCCTTGCCATTATAACCTTCCGATATAAAAGAATACTCTTGATTAAATGACTGCCCACCTATGTTTCCAAAGTATGTTGTGTTATCTAAATCATTTGTCGCAGGATCAATTATAAATGATTGAAATCCCAGAAGTGCCTGCTGTGCCCCATAACCTTCGTTTTCTCCCAGAAATAAGTAAAGGTCGGAAACAGTTTCTCCGTCTATTGTTTCTAACAGCTCTAAAGGAACACCTTGCGCAAAGTCAGTAAAATATGTAGAAATCGATGTGTTGCCTAAACCTTGGGCAATAAAGGAATTGTCCAAATTATTAGTTCTATCATAATTAAAGGCTAGGGTAATCTTTTTCCAATTACTATTAGGCGCTCCGTCAATTACAAAAACACCTCCAGCTTGGTTTATACTTAGATCTGTATCTGATACATTAGTATTTCCGCCAAAATACGATGTTCTATTATCATAGGTATCTCCAGCGAATGTTATAGATGCACTTCCAGAAGTAAAAACAGCACTGGCAGCAGGATTATCAGCAATGGCGCTCAGATCGCCTCCAAGGGCTCCAAAGGCACCTCCCATAGCTCTATATCGGGCTGTTCCAGTCATATTATTGGTTCCAAATCTCACGCCATCAGCGATACTTTGGGAAAAAACCGTACCTGTAGCTATGAAAGCTATTACGTAAAATAAATATTTCATTTTGTTATATTAAAATTGGATTTAACCTCTGCGTCCACCGCTTCTTGGGCTCACAGATCTTGATGAAGAACCAGAACTACCTCTAGATGAGCTTGAAGAAGATGGTCTAGAATAAGACCCGCTTCTCGAACTACTTGGTCTAGTGGCAGATGGACGAGAGCCATTAGGTCTTGATGACGGTCTACTCGTTGGTCTAGAATTTCCACTAGGTCTCGTTCTCGAAGGTCTTGTAGCAGAGGTATTAGGTCTTCCACGTGACGCTCCATCTCTTGATATATTAGGACGACCTCTAGTTACTCCATCTCTTGATACATTGGGACGACCTCTGCTCACTCCATCTCTTGAAGATGAAGCTGACGGACGACCTCTGTTCATTCCATTTCTGTAAGCGTTAGATCTTGAAGAGGGTCTTGCTGTACCTCTATTTCTAGAGTATGTAGAACGATTCCTTGAGGAAACTGCTCTCCCCCCATTATCCCTCAATCTAGATCGAGAGCTAGCAATTGCACTTCTAGCGTCGCCTCTTCTACCGTTAGAGTAGGCTATCCGCCCGTTATTACGACCCCCTCTTGTGTAAGCAAATCCATTATTTGCAATTCCATAATTACAGAATGGACTATTATAGGGAAAGCCTAGACCGTAATATCCTGCAAAAGGGCTGTAAAATCCATTATATGCCCAAGGTGACCAAAGCACACCATAGGGTCTGTAGCCCCAACCTCCATAGCCACCCCAGCCAAAATTATTAAAACCATAACCTCCCCAACCAAAGTTGTTAAAACCGAAACCTCCAAATCCACCCCATCCTAAATAAGGCGAGTTATTATATATATTTACCTCTACAGTGGCATCATCACCCCAAGCCGCATATCCAGTAGAAGCTTCAAAATTTGTTCCTTCAACGTAGTATTCTTCAGCAGATTCCGAAGAATAGGAATCTACGTCCGTAAAAATTGCCCCATCATCAGAGATTTCTTCTAACTCAGAAGCTTTCTTTTCAAAATAATTTTTATAAATCTGATTATCGCTGTTTGTTGTTACTGACTCATCTACTACTTCTGAATAGTCACCACCATTACTATATATACCATCATTATCATATACTCGCTGCGATGAACTACAAGAAACTAAAAAAGCAACCGCTAGAGTAGCCGAAATGTAAGTCGTAATTGATCTTTTATGTGTAGAAGTATTTTCCATATCTGTAAAGTGTTTTATTGTTGTTCGTAGTAAAAATAGCTAGTTTTGCTTAATTATTTTCACGATAAAATAGACACAATATTTGTGCCAAAGTAAGTAATTATGGGCAAGAATTTAACAAAACGAAGCGAAGATTATTCCAAATGGTATAATGAACTGGTGGTTCAAGCTGATCTCGCAGAGAACTCCGCAGTACGAGGCTGTATGGTTATAAAACCGTATGGCTATGCTATTTGGGAAAAAATGCAAGCAGAGCTAGACCGAATGTTTAAGGAAACTGGTCATGAGAATGCTTACTTTCCATTATTTGTTCCAAAATCTCTTTTCGAAGCAGAAGAAAAAAATGCTGAAGGCTTCGCCAAAGAATGTGCCATCGTTACTCACTACAGGCTTAAATCAGATCCAGATAATGAAGGCAAACTAATCGTTGACCCGAATGCCAAATTAGAAGAGGAGCTCATTGTGCGCCCTACAAGTGAAGCAATTATTTGGAATACTTACAAGGGCTGGATTCAATCTTACCGGGACCTTCCATTACTCATTAATCAATGGGCCAATGTCGTACGATGGGAAATGCGTACTAGACTTTTTCTCAGGACAGCTGAATTTTTATGGCAAGAGGGTCATACAGCTCACGCAACTAAGCAAGAAGCTTTAGACGAAGCGCGACTCATGAATAATGTTTATGCCACATTTGCTGAGAAATTTTTAGCAATCCCCGTAATTCAGGGCACTAAAACTGAAAGTGAGCGATTTGCTGGTGCAGATGAGACTTTTTGCATTGAAGCCCTTATGCAAGATGGCAAAGCGCTACAAGCCGGTACGTCACATTTTTTGGGTCAAAATTTTGCAAAAGCTTTCGATGTTAAGTTTACGTCAAATCAAGGAAAGCAAGAATATGTATGGGCAACGTCTTGGGGAGTTTCTACTAGACTTATGGGCGCTCTAATAATGACCCATAGCGATGACCAAGGCCTAGTACTGCCTCCTAATCTGGCTCCATTTCAAGTGGTAATCGTCCCCATATACAAGGGGGAAGAACAGCTTGCGGCAATTTCGCAGGTTGCAAATGAAATAGCCGATGACTTGCGACTTCACGGTGTGTCTGTAAAGTATGACAATAGAGACACTCACAAGCCCGGTTGGAAGTTCAATGAGTATGAATTAAAAGGAGTTCCCCTAAGAATTTGTATTGGGCCAAAAGACCTAGAAAAGCGAACTGTTGAGCTTGCAAGAAGAGATACCCTTACTAAAGAGTTTATTTCTAAAGAAAATGTTGTTCAGGAAGTTGTTTCATTACTTAAAGATATTCAAGAAAGTCTATATACAAAAGCAAAAAACTACCGCGACGCTCACATAACAGAAGTAAATAGCTTCGAAGAATTTGAAAGAGTATTAAAAAACAAAGGCGGATTTATTAGCGCACACTGGGACGAAACCCCTGAAACCGAAACAAAAATAAAAGATTTGACTAAAGCGACCATCCGTTGCATACCAATAAATAGCAATCCAGAAGACGGGAAATGTGTCTTTTCAGGCGCTCCATCGCCACGAAGAGTGCTGTTTGCAAAGGCTTATTAAAAAAGATTTAAAAAATTACATTTTTGATTTGCGCGATGTCAAAATAATTGTATTTTTGCATCCGCAATTTAAGCAATTGTTCTAGGCCCGTTCGTCTATCGGCTAGGACGCATGGTTTTCATCCATGTAAGAGGGGTTCGATTCCCCTACGGGCTACAAAATATTAGAAATATTTTATTTCTAATATTTTCATTTATTTCTAGGCCCGTTCGTCTATCGGCTAGGACGCATGGTTTTCATCCATGTAAGAGGGGTTCGATTCCCCTACGGGCTACGATTATTTTATAATTATTTAAAAATATATAATGGCAAATCATAAGTCATCATTAAAGAGGATTAGAAGCAACGAGACAAAGCGTCTTAGAAATCGTTATCAACACAGGACTACTCGTAATGCGATAAAAAAACTGCGTGATTTAACTACTAAGAAAGAAGCTGAAGCTCTTTTCCCTGCTGTTATCTCTATGATTGATAAATTAGCGAAGCGTAATATTATTCACGATAATAAGGCCGCTAATTTAAAATCAAAGTTAGCGAAGCACGTAGCGACTCTTTAATCTAAAATTAACTACAATCGAAATTCCCTTTTATTGAGGGTTGGTTGTAAATTGTTATCCCTGAATCAATCAGCGATAATTTAGTGTAAATTTTCATTCATTTGAAATTTACTATCAAAGTGTGCTAACCTCTGACGAAATGCGTGAATGTTATCATAACTCAAAACTTTTAAATCCATAAAAATGGAAGATTTAGTAAAATTTGTTCAGGACGAATTTATCCCGAAAAATGATTTCCCAAAATTCTCAGCTGGAGATACAATTACTGTATACTATGAGATTAAGGAAGGGGAAAAAAGCAGAACTCAGTTTTTTAGAGGTGTTGTAATACAACTAAGAGGAACTGGAAGAACGCAAACGTTTACAATCCGTAAAATGTCTGGTACCGTAGGTGTGGAAAGAGTATTTCCAATTAACTTACCAGCCATTCAGAAAATTGAGATAAACAAAAAAGGTATTGTACGTCGTGCACGTATTTACTACTTCAGAGGTCTTACTGGTAAGAAAGCCCGAATTAAAGAAAAAAGAGGGTAGTCCTTATCTTTAATTTAAAATTAATTGAAATCCTCACCATACCTATGGTGGGGATTTTTTAGTTTATTCAAGAAGTTTCCAATCATATCTAGGTTTAAAAATCTGGTCTTTGATCTTTTTTTGCCTCATTATTAAAGAACTTTACAATTGCCCGAAGACTTGATAATCCCATCGATTAGACTATCAATGAAGCACTACTCCTTTTTTTTATAAAAAAAAGTTACTTCTACCCGGAGGAGTTAAAATAAAAATTATTAAATCCAAATCCATCTGCCCTGTTGCAAAATCACTACCACATTTTTTAAAATTTTATGATATTTTAAGAGAATTAACTAGGGTTTCATCTGATAGTTACATTGCAAATATGCCTATGTATTGCCTATATTTGCTAGGCTTTAACTTCTCGTAAAAGCTTTTGAAATTCATTTAAAACTCCTTTGATGGCAACACAAAATACTACTATAAAATATACTCTAACAGATGAGGCACCTATGCTGGCAACTCATTCTTTCTTACCAATCGTAAAGCGTTTTATACAGTCTTCGAACATAGACGTACATACGGAAGATATATCACTCGCAGGAAGAATCGTTGCAAATTTTTCTGATAGACTTACTGCAGAACAAAAACAACCTGATGCGTTGGCTCATTTAGGAGATTTGGCAAAACGTCCAGAGGCAAACATTATTAAGCTCCCTAATATAAGCGCCTCTATACCTCAGCTTGTGGCAGCTATAAAGGAACTCCAAGATGACGGCTATGATATTCCAAATTTTCCTGAAGAACCTAAAACTGCTGAAGAAAAGGAAGTAAGAGCCCGATTTGCAAAAGTATTAGGTAGCGCCGTAAACCCAGTTTTACGCGAAGGAAATTCGGACAGACGCGCTCCGAAACCTGTTAAGCAATATGCTCGTAACAATCCTCATAAGATGGGTGCTTGGAGCGCAGATTCTCAAACTCACGTTTCGACGATGAGTCACGGAGATTTCCGTCATAATGAAAAATCTGTGACTATTACAGAAGCTGGTAGCGTAACAATTGAACACGTTTCCAAAAACGGTACAGTTACAGTACTTAAAGACTCTGTGGCCGTTTTAGCAAAGGAAATAGTAGATGCGTCTGTATTAGAAAAGAAAGCGCTTATACATTTTTTAGAAGAACAAGTAAAAGACGCTAAAGAAAAGGACTTATTGTTTTCTATACACATGAAAGCTACGATGATGAAAGTCTCTGATCCTATCATCTTTGGCCACGCAGTAAGAGTATTTTTTGCCCCTGTTTTTCAACAGTACTCAGATACATTTAGCAAACTTGGTGTAGATGTCAATAATGGTTTTGGAGATTTAATTTCAAAAATCCAAGAATTGCCAGATGATGAAAAATCAGAGATAGAAGATGCAATAGCAGCTTGTTATAAAAATAGACCTGATGTTGCAATGGTCAACTCAGATAAGGGAATTACAAACTTGCACGTGCCCAGTGATGTGATCATTGATGCATCTATGCCAGCAATGATACGTACTTCTGGACAGATGTGGAACGCGGCTGGAAAACAACAGGATACTAAAGCGGTTATCCCAGACAGTAGTTATGCCGGGATATACCAAGAAACAATAGATTTCTGCAAAAAGAATGGAGCTTTTGATCCTACTACAATGGGTACGGTTCCAAACGTAGGTCTTATGGCTCAAAAGGCAGAAGAATACGGCTCTCACGATAAAACTTTTGAGATACCAGCGGCTGGTTCTGTAAGAGTTGTAGACCAATCTGGAACGGTGCTTATGGAGCACAACGTGAGCGAAGGCGATATATGGAGAATGTGCCAAGTGAAAGACGCACCTATCCAAGACTGGGTAAAGCTAGCGGTCACAAGAGCAAAGGCTACAGGAAGTCCTGCTATTTTCTGGCTAGATCAAGAAAGAGCGCACGATGCAGAACTCATTAAAAAAGTTACTCTCTATTTAAAAGATCACGATACCGATGGTCTGGATATTCAAATAATGTCACCAGTTTTAGCGACTCGCTTCTCTTTAGAACGAATCAAAAATGGATTAGATACCATTTCTGTTACAGGAAACGTATTACGTGATTACAACACAGACCTCTTCCCTATTTTAGAGCTGGGCACCAGTGCAAAAATGCTTTCTATAGTGCCGCTTATGAATGGCGGAGGACTATTTGAAACAGGTGCAGGAGGTTCTGCACCTAAGCATATACAACAGTTTCTTGAGGAGGGACACCTACGATGGGATTCTCTAGGAGAGTTTCTTGCGCTGGCCGTATCTTTAGAACACGTGGCTACCCAATATGGGAATGAGAGAGCTCAAATACTAGCAGATACTCTCGATGAGGCGACTATAAAGTTTTTAGAAAACAAGAAATCTCCTAGTCGTAAAGTAAATGAATTAGATAATAGAGGCAGCCATTTCTATCTAGCACTTTACTGGGCTCAAGGTCTTGCCGCTCAAAATAAAAATCAAGCCCTTAAAGAGGAGTTCACTCCCATTGCAGATGCAATGGCAAAAAATGAAACCACCATCATAAATGAGCTTAATTCGGCTCAAGGCAAACCTGTAGATATCGGTGGCTACTATAGTGTTGACAGAGAGAAAACCTATGCCGCAATGCGACCTTCTAAGACGTTTAACACTATAATTGATTAAGAATTATAGGCTTTCGCCAAAATTTTAATACTCCAAAATAAGTAGGATGATCTCACATTTTCACGAAAGTGATCTTCTACAAATTTTTAAAAGCCCCTTCAAAAGAAGGGGTTTTTATTTAACATTTATGTCTGCTATTTTGTAATTAGCTTTACGGTATAAAGAAATATAATGAAAAGATCTATTTTATTGCTTTGCTTTTTCTGGGCAACGGCTCTTTTTTCTCAAGAAAAATTTACGCTAAGTGGCACGATAACAGACAGCACTAGTAATGAAACCCTAATAGGAGTTAATATCCTTTTTCCTTCACTTTCTAATGGTGTTGTCACCAATTCTTACGGGTTCTACTCGATAACGCTTCCCGCTGGAACTTATGACGTGCAGTTGAGCTATCTGGGGTATGCAGACGTGACTCAAACCATTGATCTCTCGGAAAATATTAGGCGCAATTTCACACTGACACCCTCACTCGAAACTTTAGAAGAGGTAGTCATAGAAGAAAAAGTGGAACGGGTGAACATAAGAAAACCTCAAATGAGCGTTAACGCCCTTACGGCAGAATCGATTAAGGACATTCCCGTGGTTTTAGGCGAAGCAGATGTTATTAAAGCAATCCTTCTTTTGCCCGGTGTAACAAGTGCAGGAGAGGGCGCTTCTGGTTTTAATGTAAGGGGTGGTGCAGCAGATCAAAATTTGATCCTTCTCGATGAAGCGATTATTTTTAATAGCTCGCACCTTTTTGGATTTTTCTCGGTTTTTAATCCTGATGCGATAAAAGATCTAAAACTTTATAAAGGTGGGATTCCTGCAAGATACGGAGGTCGTGTTTCTTCTGTTCTGGATATCTATCAAAAAGAAGGGAATAGCAAGAGACTTAAAGTTACTGGAGGCATAGGCGCTGTATCGTCCAGGCTTCTTGTCGAAGGACCTATCATACAAGACAAAGCTGCTTTTTTAATAGGGGGTCGCGCATCTTATGCACATTTATTTTTACCATTGCTGGATATCGACAATATAGGCATATTTCTATGATCTGAATACAAAACTAAATTTCAAGCTCAACGAGAATAATAGTATTTACGTAAGTGGGTATTTTGGGAGGGATCTTTTTAGTATTCAGGATAGCTTCAAGAATATTTATGGCAACGCAGTAGGAAACCTCCGGTGGAACCACCTATTTTCTGACAAACTGTTTTCTAACGCATCCATAATTTATAGTGACTATTATTATGGGCTTGACCTTGACTTTGTAGGTTTTGAATGGAATTCAGGTATCTCTAACCTGAATCTCAAGTATGACCTAACCTATTATCTTAATGATAAGATTAAAATTTATGGAGGTCTCAACAACCTTTCTTACGTCTTCAATCCAGGGAAGATACAGCCCAACGGTCCGGATTCGGGGATTGTAGAAGAGCAACTCACAAAGAAATATGCAAATGAGTTTGCCGCTTATATCGACATAGAGCATAAACTTACAGAAAACCTTGCTATTGAGTATGGGGTACGATATAGCAACTTTATACGCCAAGGGCAGGAAGAAATAAATGTTTATGGTAATAATGGAGAGAATTCCTTGCCGGTCTTTTTTGATCCCTTTCTTCTTATTTACAAAAGCTCTGATGTTTTTAATGTAGATACGTCAAGATCTTCCAGAAGTGATAAGCTCGCTACCTTTAATAATCTAGAGCCAAGAGTCTCTGCCTCTTACGCTTTTAATGACGATACCTCCATAAAAGGAAGCTATACCAGATTATCGCAATACTTACATCTATTGTCTAATACCAGTTCGCCTACCCCTTTAGATATCTGGACCCCCAGTGGCCCTTTTGCAAAACCTCAATTACTGGATCAATATGCAATAGGCTATTTTAAAAACTTTAGAGCTGGAGAAAGGGAATATACTATAGAGACCGAGGCTTTTTATAAAGATATTGACGGTAGGATAGACTATATAGACGGGGCACAACTTATTGCAAATGATGCTATAGAACAAGTAATACTTCAGGGAGAAGCTAGGGCATATGGCTTAGAATTTCTACTTCGTAAAAATGAAGGAAAGTTTAAAGGATTTCTAGCATATACCTTATCGAAGTCAGAACAACGTACACCTGGACGCAATGAGAATGAGCTGGGTATCAATAGAGGGCAATGGTACAATACCCCTTACGACAAAACCCACGATATCTCAATGAATGTAAGTTATGAATTGAGTGATAAATGGAAGTTTGGCAGTAATTTTTTATTCCAGACGGGACAACCCACTAACTTTCCTGTAGGGCAATTTGAATTTCAAGGAATTACGATTCCTACGTATGGACCGAGAAATGAACAACGATTACCCTCCTATAATCGTCTGGACTTAAGTGCCACTCTTACACCAGAAGCAAATAAAACTCGTAAGTGGCAGTCTGAGTGGGTCTTTAGTATTTATAATGTTTACAATCGTCGTAATGCTGCCTCCATCAACTTTAGGCAAAACGAAGAAACTGGAAATAATGAGGCTGTAAGGACGTCGATATTTGGAATTATCCCTTCTGTAACCTATAATTTTAAATTTTAAAAATGCGTCATTTAAAAGTCATACTTCTTCTGTTTCTGTTCTCATCCTGCGAGGATGTTGTAGATGTAGATTTGCCAGAGACAGACGCAAAGCTAATAGTGGATGCGGTGCTTAGGGTAAACGTAGAAAGTCCCAATGAAAACAGGATAAAAATTTCTAAGGCAACCTCATTTTTTGATCCTATAGAACCAAGCGGTGTTGAAGTTTTAGAGTATCGAGGAGCAGCTGGGACCATTTATTATGCACCAGATCCAGATATACCAGGTGATTGGATTCCTGGATCTGATAATGTTCCTATTCCTAGCCAACTTATTTTACCCACCATAGATGACGTTGAGTCTGATAATTATTTATACTTCTACTATCAGGATGAACTCTACCTCGCGCTTACAAAATATAAAAGGGTTGTCGCATTTGATGAAGTGATCCAGGGAGACGCTACCCTTTTTGATGAAGATGATATAGAAATAAAGATGACACTAACAGATCCCGCAGATGAAGATAACTATTATATTATAGGATTTGGTAATGGAGAGTTTATTGCTATTGAGGATCAGTTTTTTGATGGACAACAATACACCTTTTCTTATTTTTCAAGTCAAAACTTGCAGGCTGGGGACGAAATGAACATTACCTTGTGGGGTGTAGGTAAAGATTTTTACAATTATTATGAAAAGTTACTGGAGCAGAGTGAGATGGGTGAAAATCCGTTATTTACCACACCTGTAAGCACTATTAGGGGAAATATTCTCAAAGTAGAAAGCATAGACAACATAGATATTTTTAATAATATAGGGCGACCACAAGAGTTTGTATTAGGATACTTTGCTATCATACAAGAGCGCATTTATGACTTAACGATCAATTAAATGATAAAGACTATAAAAGTAGACTCCAAAATACTTCTATTACTGCTCTCCGTATTTTTAGTTTCCTGTGAAGACGTTGTAGAAGTAAATCTAGATGAAGAGCCACCTAGGCTTATAGTGGATGCTTTGATAAGAGTAGATATTGATGAAGATCTTACAGAGGCAAGCATCGAGATATCTGTATCTGATTCCTTCTTTGGAGAGATTCAACCTGCAATGGTAGATGAACTAATTATTCAAGGGTTCCCTAATGGTCAAGTAGTCCCGTATGAGCCTGTGCCGGGTTCTCCTGGTTTATACAGACCATTTGCTACAACCATCTCCCCTGTGGTGGATAATAAGATTGTAACAAGCGCCCTTACAAATCCAGATACAGAGCTTATACTCTTTGTCACTTATGAAGACCAGCAGTATTTTGCTCGCACGAGCTTTGCTCCTACAGTCCCTTTTGATAATGTAGAGCAAGGCGATGGGGAGCTTTTTGACGAGGATGATACCGAAGTAGTACTAACGCTTACAGATGTTGCAGAACGTGAGGACTATTACGTATTCGATTTTGACTTTAATGAATTTATCACCTCAGAAGATCGTTTTTTTGAAGGTCAGCAATTTACTTTTTCGTACTTCTACGATACTGACTTAGAGCCTGGTGATGAAGTTGAGATAAGCATCTTAGGTGCAAATGAAGATTTCTTTAATTATATGAATGGTCTTCTCGAGCAGAGTCAGCAAGGTCAAAATGGGCCTTTTCAAACCCCGACGGCCACCGTAAGGGGTAACTTTCTCAACGTTACCGATATTGACAACGTAGATCTCTTTGACAATGTTAACAGACCAGACTCGTTTATTTTAGGATATTTTTCAATTTCACAAGAATATAAAACTAGTCTAGTTATAGAATAAATTTTTTATGCTTTCGCGAAAATTTTAAATCATATCAAATTTTCGCGAAAGCGAAACGTATTCAATTGATTTTTGGTAGTTTAACTCTGATGAACTATTTTAGCAATCTTTAAATAATTAAAATACATCTACGACCGGGGGGGAGTAATGAAACATTCATTAAAAAACAGTCGAAATTCTCAACACCTGACCTACATCAGGAAATTCACATTAACCATCTACATTTTTTACTTATATAAACCCAAATCATTTTAAAATGAAACAGTACTTATTTTTATTATTCTTATTTATTAGTTTTAAGGGCTTTGCCCAAACAATTGATCTCAGTAGCTATAATGACTTCCTAAAAGATCACGTATCGAAGGAAGGGGTTGTAGACTATGATAAAGTTTTAGAAAACATTGATGAACTCAATACTATTGCCAAGAATTTTTCTAAAATTTCGCCCAACGGTGGCTGGACAAATAATGAACACAAAGCTTTCTGGATTAATTTTTATAATGTAAACATTATTAAACTTTTAGTAGAAAACTATCCAATAAAGAGTATAAATTATATTAGAGAACCTTTTAAAAATGAAACTCTTGACTTTACTGGAAATAAGATCTCTTTGGATCTTATAGAACATAAAGTACTGAGGAATTTAGGTGATCCTAGAGTTCATTTTGCGCTTTATTCTACGGCAACTTCTTCACCTGTTTTGAAAAGAACTGCTTATACCGCAGAAACTTTAGACCTAGATCTCGATGTTGCCACTAGGACGTTTCTTGATGATGAAACTAAAAATAAAATAAACCTTAAAGGAAGTAGCTTGTCTAAAATATTTGAGTGGTACAAAGAAGATTTTGACCTAGTGCCTTTTGTAAGTAAATATTCTAGCAAAGGCAAAATCTCTACTGAAACTCCTATAACGTATATGGAGTACAATTGGCTATTACATCGTGAGTAAGTGGATAGCACTTATCATGATGTAACTAATGAGATTCTCTTACCTAGAGAATCTCATTTTTTTTTGCATATCCTAAATTCGTTAACGGGTGGGTGTTTGATTGAATTTTCCATATTTAAAGGAAGATATGTCGCACAATCCAAGTAAAATTAAGTGCGCATCACAATATTATCCCCTTTCTTTCATTATCTCCTTCAATTACTTATTTTGTACTGAGTATGAAACATTATTTTTTAGTTATTTGTGTCTTGCTCTCTTGGTCTGAGCTCGTGTTTGGTCAAGAAGATATCCCCAAAAACTATTTTACAGAGCCTCTAGATATTACTACCGTGCTCGCGGGAACCTTTGGAGAATTGCGCAGCAATCACTTCCATAGTGGTCTTGATATCAAAACTGAAAGAAGAGAAGGACTGCCTGTATATGCTACCGCAAGCGGGACTGTCACTCGAATAAAAATTGCTCATTACGGCTACGGGAAAGCATTGTATATCACTCACCCTAATGGGTATACAACAGTTTACGCCCATCTTCAAAAGTTATGTCCAGAAATAGAAGATTATATCAAAGAAGCGCAGTATAAAAAAGAATCTTTTGAGATCGAGCTTTTTCCTAAAGACGGACAACTGGAGGTTGCTCAGGGAGAACTCATTGCCTATTCTGGAAATACGGGAAGTAGCGGAGGCCCGCACCTACACTATGAGATAAGGGATAAGAATTCCCGTCCTATGAATCCTTTTCTATTTGGTATGCAGGCCAAAGATACTCGTGAGCCACTTCTAGAAAAGCTCATTGCATATCCCTTAGACAAAGAGTCTTTTATAAATCAACGTGGTGAGCCACAAGAAATACGGGTATCAAGGAAAACAGATGGAACCTTTCAAGCAGAAAATATTGAAGCAATAGGCAACATAGGCTTTGGGATAGCTACTGTAGACCAGCTGGATTTAGCAAATAACAAAAATGGCATCTATAAGATAAACAGCAGTTTGAATGGGGAAGAATATTTTAATCTTACTATGGATAAATTTTCCTTTGCCGAAACTAGGTACCTCAACAGAATGATTGATTATGAGTACTATCAAGAAAAAAGAAAGAAAGTTCAGAAACTCTTTATCGAAAAAAACAACCCTTTGAGTATTTATGGAAAGGTGGTTAATAATGGTGTGATTAGAATAGATGAGGATCTCTCTTACCAATATCACGTAAATGTAAGTGATTATGCTGGTAACACTATACACCTTAACATACCAATTCAAGGAAAGAAAGACTCATTAACGACTCCTAAAAAGGAAAAAGTAACGGATCATTACGTGTATAGTGACCAAGCCTATAATTATGAATCAGGTAAATTTTCGATTTATATCCCGAAAGGCGCACTCTATGAAGATAGTTTTTTAGATATAAAAGTAAATGGCGATAAGCTCACGTTACACGATGACGTATTACCTGTTCACAAAAACATATTAGTTTCATACGATATCTCCGAATACAAAGAAGAAGATCGTGATAAGCTCTATTTAGGTAGAATAAATTATAGGGGAGATGTTTATTATTCCAGTTCAAGAATTAAGGATAACAAACTCACAATGGGAACCAGAACTTTAGGTGAATATACGATCGCAACAGATGTAACTCCACCTATCATAAAAGGAAAGAATGTAACAGATGGGAAATGGATGTCTAAGTATAGATACCTCTCTGTCGAGATAGATGACACAGAAAGTGGGATAAGCGGATATAGAGCTACGGTAAATGGAAACTTCATTTTAATGGAATATGACCCTAAAACAAAGGCCCTAGTTTACGACTTTAATGACAAGGTTGTTAAGGATACCGAAAACAAGCTTAAACTGATTGTTACTGATAATGTAGGAAATAGTACTACATTTGAAGCTACTTTCTTTAGAAAAGACATCCGTTGAAAAAAACCTATCTATTATTTCTTATCTTTTTCTGTACAAGTCTCGTTGCCTTAAGCCAAAGTGCTAGCATCCGAGGCGTTGTGCTTGATGAGTCCAAAAATCCCATTCCAGGAGCTAGTATTTCCTATAATCTAGAAGGAAAAGTAACTAATAAAAATGGATTTTACGAGATAGAAATCCCGTCTGGAGAAGAAATAATTATAACGTTTTCTTATCTAGGTTTTAAAAAAATAGAGCAAAAATTTAATCTCTCTCCTAACGCAGATGTAGAGTTCAATCCAGTACTTAAAGTTGATGTTGCCCAATTAGGATCTGTAGTGATCACCACTACGACAAGACAACGGGTAGAGGGAGTAACCACACTTTCACCTGAAGCCATACGTAAAGTCCCTGGAGCTAATGCTGGCGTAGAGAATTTACTAAAATCACTTCCTAGCGTAAGTAGTAATAATGAATTGAGCACCCAGTATTCTGTAAGAGGAGGAAACTTTGATGAAAATCTAGTATATGTAAATGAAATTGAAGTGTACCGGCCTTTTTTAGTACGGTCTGGTCAACAGGAGGGGCTGAGTTTTGTGAACAGCGATCTCGTGAGTAATGTAGCGTTTAGCGCTGGAGGTTTCCAAGCGAAGTATGGTGACAAACTATCTTCTGTACTGGATATAACCTATAGAAGACCTGTAGGATTTGCAGCAAGTGTAGATGCAAGTTTATTGGGAGGAAGTATTTCTGGAGAAGCAATTTCTAAAAACGGACGGTTTACAGCTCTAGGTGGGATCCGTTATCGTGATAATAGTCTTCTGGTAGATGCTAAACAAACAGAGACTAATTTTAGACCCCGTTTTATTGATGCTCAATCCTTTTTAACCTACAAAGTGTCAAATAAACTTCAAGTAGATTTTCTAGGAAATGTAGCCATCAATAAGTATGATTATGAACCACTTACGAGACAAACTAATTTTGGAACCATAAGTGAACCGCTGGCTCTTATTGTAAGATATCAAGGTCAGGAGCGTGACCAATATGAAACGTATTTTGGAGCTTTAAAAGCTACCTATGAATTAAATAGTAATCTTACCCTTAAATTCTTAGGCTCAGTTTATCATACCCAAGAGCAAGAATATTTTGACATTTTTGCAGATTACAGATTGGGAACTCCAAACACTAATATAGGTGATGAAAATCTTGGAGAAGTAGAATTTACACAAGGTATTGGGTCGCAACTCACACACGCTAGAAACGACCTTGATGGGTTATTTATTAACGTACAACATAAAGGAACCTATCTAAAGGATGAATCTCAAATAGACTGGGGAATTAAATATACTAGAGAGGATATAAGGGATCGATTAGAGGAATATGAAATTATAGATTCTGCAGGATTTTCAATACGCCCTCCTATCGCAGATTTTATCAATGATCAACCCTATAATGCGTTTGCATCTCCCATCGAGCCATTTACCAATGTGCGCGCAAGAAATGATGTGCAGATAGATCGTGTTTCAGGTTATGGACAGTATAGCAAAAGAATGGAATGGGGAAGCAACGAGGTCTATTTAAATGCTGGCGTAAGAGCCCAGCAGTGGACGGTTTCTGGACAAGATATAACCTCTGTTACCCAATCCATAATTAGTCCTAGAGCTCAACTCAGCATTAAACCAGATTGGAGAGATGATATGATTTTTCGCTTGGCAGGAGGTATTTACAATCAACCCCCACTGTACAGAGAACTAAGAGATTCTCTAGGAATCGTAAGACCTAGTGTAAAGGCCCAGAATAGTTACCATATTGTAGCGGGACACGACTGGAGTTTTTCTATGTGGGATAGACCTTTTAAGCTGGTCACCGAAGCATACTATAAAGGACTTTCTGATGTAAATCCATATACACTAGAGAACGTTAGGATTAGATATAGGGCCCGTAACAATGCTGTAGCAAGAGCTTATGGTTTTGACACTAGGCTCAACGGCGAGTTTGTACCTGGCACGCAAAGTTGGATTAGCCTTGGATTTCTTAAAACAGAAGAAAATATTGACAATAGAGGTTATATTCCTAGACCTACCGACCAGAGACTTAAAGTTGCCTTCCTTTTTCAGGATTATGCACCAAGATTACCTAGCTTGAAGCTTTATCTTAATATGGTGTATCAGACCGGACTTCCAGGCGGTTCTCCGAGCTATGCAGACCCTTACATTTTTAATGAATTACCCAGATTACCTGACTATTTTAGGGCAGACGCTGGTTTTTCGTATGTGTTTACTGACGATTCAAAGAGATATGAAGAGGGCCATTGGTTACATATCTTTAAAGAACTGACGGCTGGATTTGAAATTTACAACATCTTTGATAAGCAAAATTCTATCACAAATACTTTTGTTAGGGATGCCAGTACAAAGCAACAGTTTGCGATACCTAACTTTTTAACCCCTAGAGTTTTTAATGCTAGAATAAGCGCTAAGTTTTAAGCTTCTAAAAATTCTTTTAGTATCTCCACCACATAATCTACCTCCTCCTTAGTGTTGTATTTGGAAAAAGAGAATCGCACGCTAGGTTTTTTTAAATCTTCTTCCTTCAAAATTTCCTGTAAAACGTGAGAGCCTTTATCACTACCGCTCTGACAGGCACTACCTTTTGAACAGGCAATACCTTTGAGATCCAATTGAAACAAAAGCATAAGTGCCTTTTCGGATGGAATGGGCAAACAAACGTTGAGCAACGTATACGTACTTTTTTCTGCATCACTACAGTTACCATTGAGCTTTACAGATGGGATTTCCTCCACTACTCTTTCAGCAAAATAATCCTTAATACCTTGAATATATTCTTTCTCTTGTTCTAGATTGTTATACGCATACTCGAGTGCAGTGGCTAAACCTACGATATTATGTACCCCTTCTGTACCTGCTCTGAGTCCCCTCTCTTGAGAGCCACCGTAGATCAATGGTTTTAGTCCGCTATTTTTTCTTACAAAAGCAAAGCCCACCCCTTTAGGACCGTGAAATTTATGGGCAGCACCCGCCGCATAATCTACAAGGATCTCCTTAAAATCTAATCTGAAATGGCCTATGCTCTGCACCATATCTGAGTGTACGAGTGCTCCATACCTTTTACACATCGCTGCAATAGATTTAATGTCTATCATGTTGCCTACCTCATTATTCACGTGCATAAGACTTACCAAAGTCTTTACATCAGATACTTTGAGCATCTCTTCTAAAGCGACTTCGTCTGGTGTACCACATTCTTTAAGGGGTACAAAATCTAACACAATATCATAGGATTTCGCTACCTCTTCTGCCGCGTGTAATACTGCGTGATGTTCTATACGGGACGTTATTATTCGTTTAACGCCTAGATCCCTCACAACACTATTTATCACAAGATTATCTGCTTCCGTTCCGCCAGAAGTAAAAACTATTTCGGCAGCTGTGACATTAAAATGGGTTGCTATACTTTTTCTCGCGTTCTCTATATGACTTTTTGCCGTACGCCCTACTGCGTGAGTAGAAGATGGATTGCCAGGGACCTCTCTCATAATATCAACCATCTTTAGAAGTACTTCTTCTCTTATCTTTGTCGTGGCAGCATTATCAAAATAAACGGGGGTCATTTGTCTTATTCTTTTAGAGGATTCAGCTAGCAAAAATAGGTAAATTTCTAAAGCTACATCTCCGCCTCAAATGCTTAAGATAGGATTTCATTATACTCCTTTATAAAGAGCGATTACAATAAAACTACATTTTGTGAGGTTAATTACATTTTGGCGAAAGCCTAATACAATCCTTTCCCTATTTTTGTCTCAAATAAAAGCTCAAATGAAAAAGTTCTCCACCTTCGTATTACTATTAGCAAGCCTTTGTTCCTGTGATGATGGTGATATTATTACAACTTCTCTTGAATTTTCGGATTTACCATTAGCGTACTGTGAGAATTTTGAATATTTATTTTACAATGTAAATCCTTCTAACAATCAGACCATAGCACTCACATTTGCAACGACTGAAAATATTCTTTCTGAGGAAGGAAACTATTCTGTCACTCTTGGATCTGGTAATCAAGCTATTTTTAGAAGATATGATGCGGAGGTGCCTGCTGATTTTTTCTGTAATCCCATCCCTCCTACGGAACCTATTGTTGTGGAGGAATATATTAGTAATGCGGGAATTTTAGAAATAAATACTGGGGGAGATTTAAGAGATGCTGATGGAATAGCCGCAGAAATCGAGGATCCTACAGGTTTAGTGGATACCGACGGCGACGGTTTAGTAGATATTCTTGACTTTGATGATGATGGCGATAATGTTCCTACCGCTTCTGAAGGGGTTATTTTAAATGCAGACGGTACTATAAATCTAGAACTCACGCTGGATACGGACGGTGATATGATCCCTAACTATCTGGATGATGATGATGATGGTGACGGTATTCTTACCCGGAACGAAGATGCAAATATGGACCTCGACCCCACAAATGATAATAATGACCCTACTAATCCCAACCTAGATGATTATCTAAATCCGCAAGTTGCCATCAACACTACTATAAATGCCTACCGAGAGCATTTTTACTTTCTCACAAATGTTGAAGTAATTATAAATCTTATAAATCCACAGTTTCTCAATAGTAATGGAGAAGAGGCGATAGGTTTTGACCAGACGGTCACCTTCGGAACTTATACTGGAGCAGAGGATGCTCTTATTTCTGTGTTTCCAGAATTTAATTAAGTATTCTGATATATGTAGACTTCCGTGGCACCTACACCATATTTTTTAAAATCGGCATCATAGTATTTTACATTATCAAATCTGCGCAGTAACGTGTAGAGTTCTTCCCTAAGGACTCCTTCTCCTACCCCGTGTATGAACACAACTTTCTGAAGACGTTTTCTGATTGCAAATTCCAGCTGACCTCTAGCGGTATCGAGTTGAAGATTAAGAATCTCATAATTAGACATTCCACCAGAACGGTCTACTAATTTATGGATGTGGAGGTCAACTTCTAATGGAGGCGCATTCCTTTCTTTAGGTTTGACCCGAGCACTCTTTTTTCTCTTAGTATGTTCTTTCTCCTTGAGGACATCATCCGGCACGTGAGATAGTTCTTTTTTAATGGAAACGTTTATTTGAGGAATGAGTTCGCTTTCGCGAAAATATAAGATAAACCCGTCATCGTCCTGCACTCCTATATCGTCACCTTTAATTTCTGAAACAATCCCCTTAAACTCCTCATCTATAGCTTCTACTGTGTCTCCTATTCTAAACATTTTGTATATTTGTGCCGTTGAACGACAAAATTAACCAATCTATCGAAAATTGAGCTAAAAACTATTCTATTCTATTCTTCGTATATACCTTTGTGTTAGGTTTACCCCAAATCTAACTGAATTATAAAGTTTTAAATTATGAAAAACCTACTATCCGTAGTTTTATTAACTCTAGGATTTACATTGACTGCAAGTGCACAACTTTTTGTGCAACCCACTCCAAACGCTACAGCAGATGATGATCCTACTTACATTTATGTAAATGATACCTTTCTTTACGTTAATGAGGACGTTGAGTTGGTAAAAAATCAAGCAACCACAGGCGGTGAATTATATCCTAGCATTGCGCTTAGGAATCAAGCACAATTACTTCAAAGAGATGATACCAGAGCTAATTCTGGTACTGGTAATATTTCAGTTTACCAAGAGGGAACGACAGATAATTACGATTATAACTTCTGGGCTTCTCCAGTAGGTCTTGCCACCGACAATGAGACCATTTCTCTCGGGGGGAGTGAACTAGTAAATGGACCAACGGCAGATGCAGGAGGTAACGGTAATTTTTCTCATCAAGATACAAAGAGAATTATAGAATCACCTGCAACGGTATTAACGAGTAATGTGGTTCTTACCTCTGCTAGTTATAATGGAACTTCAAACAATGGTGCCTTAACAATTGCTCAGGCTTGGATATATAGTTTTAAGTCTTCTGAGGAATACTCACAGTGGGAGTCTTTAAACCAGACTACACAACTTCCTGCTGGATGGGGCTTTACCATGAAAGGTGTAAGTGGAGATGATACTACAGATGTGGGAGAAGCAACTGAAAATAATCCTGTAGGTTCTGATCAACAGCGATACGATTTTAGAGGTAGAGCAAATAATGGTACCATTAATAATGTTTTAGTAGGTCCTAATAAAGTTTCCTTAGTAGGGAATCCTTACCCATCTGCGATGGACCTCTCTTATTTTCTTTTAGAAAATTCTCAATCGGGTTCTATCGTATACCAGAGTTCACTAAATGGTAATATCACAATACCAAACGCTAGAGAAGTTACCACTGGTATTGCTTATTTCTGGGAGAGTGACCCAGCTGTTGACTCACATAATATAGCTTCCTACGTAGGAGGCTACGGCACGTTCTCACCGATGAGTAGTCCTTTTACAGAAGGAATGTACGTAGAAGCTACTTACCACACTTATAATGTCTTAGGTGAATCCACAGGTAACACAGGAGATAGTGCTGGAGATTCTCTCGAACGAAGATTTACTCCTATTGGACAAGGATTTTTTGTAGCTGGAGCAGATGTAGCAGATCAGGAACAAGAAGAAATTATTTTTTCCAACCGTCATAGAATTTATGTACAAGAAGGTAACAACTCAGACTTCCGCTCAATGAATACGGATGTTGAGGAAGCCGTTGCTGGTATTGGTATTGATTCTTATTACGGTGATGTAAACAATATGGACACCTTTGGCCAACTGCGCATAGCAGTGGGCGTAAATGATACGTACACAAGACAGCTAGGTCTTGGTATTTTAGACTGGGCAACTGAAGGCTTTGATCCGTCGATGGATGCAGAAAATATTGGAATATTACCCACAGATGCCTCATTTGATATAGAAGGAGCAATGGGAACAGCAGTAGATAATGGATTTGTTATAAACGGAATTCCCTATGACAAATATCAGTGGGTTCCTATGATGGTTAAAGCCGAAGGACCTACAGAATTTAAGTTTAAGGTTTTTGAAACAAAAGATTTCCCATACGAGAATGTATATCTATACGATAGACTTACAAATGAGTTTCACGACATCCTCAATGGTGAGGTTCTTTATACCTTGTTAGAAGGAGATTATAGAGAACGTTTTTATGTGAGATTTTCACAAGAGGCTGAAGAAGAAGATGAAGATGACACTGTGGACACTGATGAAGAAACTACAGAAGAGACCATAGACAATGAAGATCTTAGCGTAGACGAGCAAGCTCCTTTTGAAGGAGAGAGCATTCTTGAAAAATTTACTATTGTTCAAAATAATACTGCTGGACAATTAGAAATTTACAACCCAGAAAACAGAAATATTCAAGATGTGTCCCTTTTTGACCTAAGCGGAAAGCAAGTATTTAAAGAAATCAATATAGGGGATAAAAATGAGTTTATCTTTGGAACTCGTAATCTTGCAACTGGAATTTACGTCGTACAATTCACACTTGAAAGCGGACTAAGAAAAGGGCGTAAAGTAAGTGTAAACAATTAAAAAATTCTCTTTCCGTATGGAAGAATTTATGCTCCCTTGCCTTAATAAGAAATATATGGGCTTTGAGTGTATGGGATGCGGAATACAGAGAAGTATCGCGCTTCTTCTAAAAGGAGAATTTACAGAAGCATTTTATATGTACCCAGCAATCTATCCTCTGATAGGGTTGCTGGGTATGTTAGTTTTAAA
Source organism: uncultured Alphaproteobacteria bacterium (assembly GCA_963803555.1). Taxonomy (GTDB): domain Bacteria; phylum Pseudomonadota; class Alphaproteobacteria; order Micavibrionales; family Micavibrionaceae. The sequence goes on from CAWDMZ010000002.1 coordinate 308,704, forward strand.
TCAATTTATTTCTTTTAAATACGCTAATAAGGGTATTATAATTTTATCTATATTGACGGTCGCTACCATAATAGGTAGTTTTATTATTAAAATAATCAACTAACTACTAATTACTATTAAACCAATCAAAATGGAACAACAAAAATTACCTAATGTAACAATTTCTCTCGTACTAGGGATAATCTCGTTTATAGCTTGCTGCGTATCTTCAGGTTTTGGGGGTTTAGTACTTTCTGGAATTGCACTATTTCTAGCAAATAAGGATAAGAAAACTTATTTGGAAAATCCAGAATTATACGAGAATTATAGTCAATTAAAAACGGCTCGTACTATAGCAATCATTGGTTTAGTTCTAGCTGCACTTACCGTTATTCTTTTCATTGGTGCACTGGTATTCTTTGGCGGATATGCTGGTTACCAAGAGTGGGCTAATGAGCAAATGTCACAATATCAGTAGTACTAAAAACTGCAGATTAAAAAAGGGTTGGACTTACGTCCAACCCTTTTTAGTTTTCTAGCTGTCAGTTCTAAGATCACTTCTCAAATTGCTTAAGCGTCTTTATGATGATCGCTATACACTCGTGCAATTGTTCCTCGGTCATTACTAATGGTGGCGCAAAACGTATGATGTTTCCGTGAGTAGGCTTCGCTAGGAGACCATTATCACGTAGCGCCATACAGATATCCCAAGCAGTAGAACTATCTTCTGTATCATTTATAACTACTGCATTTAGAAGACCACGGCCTCTTACTAGAGTGGCGATAGAGCTGGTCTCTATGAACGTTGCTAGTTCTGATCTAAAAATATCTCCAAGCTTGCGTGCATTTTGTGCAAGGTGCTCATCACGCACTACTTCTAAGGCCTCAGTTGCAACTGCCCCAGCAACAGGGTTTCCCCCAAAGGTACTTCCGTGCTGCCCTGGTTTGATCACATTCATTATATGATCATCTGCAAGAACCGCAGATACGGGATAGGCTCCTCCAGAAAGTGCTTTCCCTAAAATAAGGATATCTGGCTGCGCATAGGTATCTTCCTGTTTTGTACAATGTCCTTCACAAGAACATTTACCACAAACAGCAAGTAGTGCGCCAGTACGCGCAATACCCGTTTGAATCTCATCAGCAATAAAAAGAACGTTATGCTCATTACAGAGTCGCTGTGCTTCTCTCATATAATCATCTGCTGGAGTATACACTCCCGCTTCTCCTTGAATAGGCTCCACTAAAAATCCTGCAATATTATTGTGCGACTTGAGCGCGTCTTCGAGAGCAGAAATATCATCGTAAGCTACTTTAATAAATCCGGGGGTATAAGGTCCAAAGTTCTTGCGGGCACCTTCATCATTTGAAAAAGAAATAATGGTGGTCGTTCTCCCGTGAAAGTTATTCTCACAAACTATGATCTGCGCTTCGTGCTCTTCAACGCCTTTTTTTTCATATGCCCATTTACGAGCAATTTTTATGGCCGTTTCGACAGCTTCTGCCCCAGTATTCATAGGAAGAAGTTTATCAAAACCAAAATACGCTGTAGCATATTTCTCATACGGCCCTAACGTATCGTTATAAAATGCCCTGGAGGTAAGGGTCAGTTTTTTTGCTTGCTCCGTCATTGCATTTACAATACGTGGGTGGCAGTGACCTTGATTTACCGCGCTATATGCAGATAAAAAGTCAAAATATTTCTTGCCCTCTGCATCCCAGACATATACTCCTTCCCCTCTATTTAAAACCACAGGAAGTGGGTGGTAATTGTGTGCTCCGTGTTTATCTTCTAATTCTATTGCCTGTTTTGAAGTGAGTTGATGGACAGTCGCCATAATGTGTAATTTTTAAAATAAGTAATCTTGTGATTCCTACTTTTCCAGAAACGGAAATCAGGGAGAGAAATCATCCCATTTTTGATTATAAAAATACATAATATAATGCGCATCCTAAACCTCGTGGATAATTCATAATTGTTCTATTTTTGTCCTATGGGCAGAAGAAAACAGAACCGCGTAATTTTTGAAAACGTAGAAGTAACAGATGCTGGTGCAAAAGGCAAGGCGATAGGCCACGCGCCAGACGGAAAAGTAATTTTCATTAACAATGCTGTTCCTGGCGATGTAGTAACGGTACAGACCACAAAAAAACGCAAGGCGTACTACGAAGCAACGGCGGTAGAGGTAAGCACGCTTTCGCGAAAGCGCACAAAACCACAATGCATCCATTTTGAAAACTGTGGAGGTTGCAAGTGGCAGCATATGGATTATAAATACCAACTTGAATACAAACAACAGGAGGTTGTCAATAACCTTACACGATTAGGGAAAATAGAACTCCCTGAGATTACTCCTATTGCAGCAAGCGCAAATGAATTTTGGTACCGGAACAAAATGGAATTTGGGTTCTCAGATAGCAAATGGCTTACCCTTGAGCAAATCAAAAGCGATGAAGTTATAGAAGACCGTAACGCCCTAGGTTTTCATATCGCAGGAATGTGGGATAAAATTCTGGACATAGAGAAATGTCATTTACAAAAGGACCCTAGTAATGCCATAAGAAACGCGATTAGGAACTTTGCTTCTGACAATGATATGGCGTTTTATAATGCCCGGAATCAAGAAGGTTTTCTACGCACACTAATGATTAGAACTTCTACTACAGGAGATCTGATGGTTCTCGTTCAATTTTATAAAGAAGATGTTAAGAAAAGAGAACTACTTCTCAACTATATAACGGAAAGCTTTCCTGAAATTAGTTCCTTACTTTACGTCATTAATACAAAAGGTAATGACACCATCTATGATCAAGAAGTGGTCTGCTATCACGGAGAGGATCATATCTTTGAAGAAATGGAAGGTTTACGATTTAAGATAAATGCAAAATCATTCTATCAGACCAATTCTGAGCAAGCATACGAGCTTTATAAAATTACGCGTGATTTTGCAGGGCTCAAAGGTGATGATATTGTGTATGATCTATATACAGGAACTGGTACTATTGCTCAGTTTGTGGCAAAACAGGCAGGTAAGGTTATTGGAGTGGAAGCAGTGCCGGATGCAATCGTCGCTGCAAAGGAGAATGCAAAGCTCAATAATATTGAAAATGCACATTTCTTTGTAGGCGATATGAAAAAAGTCTTTAATGACGAATTTATAAATGCACACGGACACCCTGATGTTATTATTACAGATCCTCCAAGAGATGGTATGCACGCAGATGTAGTGCAACAGATTTTAACTATAGCACCAGAAAAAGTAGTGTACGTGAGTTGTAACAGTGCAACACAGGCAAGGGATCTTGCGTTAATGGATGGTATGTATAAAGTAACTCGTATTCAACCCGTAGATATGTTTCCTCAAACGCATCACGTAGAGAACGTGGTTTTACTCGAAAAAAAATAATTAGGGTGCAAAAGATTTACGCTGTTTTCATAATAACCATCCTACTCGTATTAAGCACGGCATCTTGCGAGCGCGATGATATCTGTGCGGAAAGCACTCCTACTACGCCACTTCTCATTATCGATTTTTTTGATGCTGAGAACCCTGCTGAACCTAAAGCGGTAAACAATCTCGCCTTGGTAGTAAGTGACGATCCTGAAAGAGCTAGGTTGTTTCCAGCAGCCACAACTATAGAAATCCCGCTCCAAACAGGAGAAGGTATAAATGCCACGTCTTTCAATTTTATTCTGAATGCTGGAGAAGATGATATTGCTGAACCAAATATAGATACCGTTGTCTTCTCATATATTCAAGTAGAAGAATACGTGAGCAAAGCGTGTGGTTTCAGAGTGATATACACCACTTTAGATTCCCAGATTAATCCTCAGGATGACGGCTTTTGGATAGACGAATTACAGATTATTAATCCTACTATAGAAGATGAAACTACAGCTCACGTACGTATTTTTCACTAGTCTTTTTATTTTCTTTGGCGGGAGTATACTCTGCGCTCAAGAAAATGAGGTCAAAAAAGATTCTACTATCAATGCACAACCCCAATATTATGGTCTAAGAGTAGGTGTAGATCTCTCTAAACCGATACGAAGTCTTATCGACGAAGATTACATTGGTCTTGAGATTGTAGGAGATTTTAGAATCAAAAAAGACTACTACCTAGCCGCAGAACTGGGTAATGAGACTCGCACTACTGATCTTCCTAACATCACTAATACCTCAAAAGGAAGCTATATTAAAGCTGGGTTGAACTATAATGCGTATGAAAATTGGTACGGGATGAACAATCTGGTTTATGCGGGACTTAGAGCAGGTTTCTCTACGTTCAGTCAGGAACTGGATAGTTATACAATATATACCACCGATCCTTTCTTTGGAGATGACACACGACTTGACAGTAGAGAGTTTACTGGTTTAAATGCTACTTGGCTAGAACTTAAAGCAGGAATTGAAGTAGAACTTTTTGCAAATATCTACTTAGGATTTAACGTACAACTCAAAAGAATTGTTACGGTTGCAGAACCAGAGGGGTATGCAAACCTTTTTATTCCTGGTTTTGGAAATGTAACTGAAGAAAGAAGTGTGGGTGTAGGATACGGCTATACGATCTCCTATCTTATTCCTATTTTTAAAAAATAGAAGAACATTTTCGCGTAAGCGGTAACAAGTTACTCCTCTTCGTCCTTTATATACTTTCCTTTTTTACTGCCCTCGTACATCTCATATTTAACAAGCCTACTTTCTAAACTTCCATTAAACAGTTTTATTTTTCTACTCGGTCGTAGGCCCACGTGTTTAATAGATTCCATATTAGAGGTAATGAACCAGGCGTGAGATCCAGGGTAACCAGCCTTGAGAGTATCTCCCAGTTCCTTATAAAAAACCTCCATCTCTATAGGAAGTCGTTCTCCGTATGGAGGATTAAAAATAAGCTGCAAGAAGTCTGTACCTTCTTTTTCTGTGTCAAAAAAGTTTTGCTCTTTTATGGTGATAAAATCAGAAAGTTGGGCATTCTTTATATTTTCACGGGCTTTTTCTATGACTGAAGGCGCTTTATCGTATCCAGTAATTTTGTATTTAAAGTCTTTGACCCTACTAAGTGCTCCAGCTTCTATGGTATCGTATAAATCTGGATCCCAGTCACTCCATTTTTCAAAAGCAAATTCTTTTCTATTGAGATTTGCAGGCACGTTGCAGGCAATCATTGCCGCTTCTATAAGCAAGGTGCCAGAACCACACATAGGATCTAGTAAATCACTCTGACCGTGCCAACCGCTCATAAGCACAAGTCCAGCAGCCAGTGCTTCATTGATAGGTGCAATATTTGTGGCAGTTCTATACCCTCTATGGTGAAGGGATGCGCCACTACTATCAAGGGATATTGTACACCAGTTATCCTGTATATGCACGTTAAAGCGTACATCTGGATGTTTTGTATCTACGTTAGGTCTTGTGTTTTCTTCCTTTCTAAATTTATCTACGATCGCATCCTTAGTTTTAAAAGATACGTATTGAGAATGTGTAAAAGTAGGACCACTTACCGTGGCATTTATGGCAAAAGTGGTATTCACATCCATATACTTACGCCAGTTAATGCGCTGCGCACGGCGGTAAAGATCATCTTCTCCCATGACTCGAAACTCTGCAATAGGCTTCAGGATTTTAATCGCCACGCGACAGCATAGATTTGCCTTATACATAAAACCTTTATCTCCCTCAAAGGATACGTTACGCACACCCATCTCCACATTACTTGCTCCCAAATTGCGTAACTCTTCCGCAAGAATGCTCTCAAAGCCAAAAAACGTTTTGGCTACCATTTTAAAGTTTTTATTCTGCTCGCTCATATGCCGCAAAAATACATTAATTTTAACCTTTTAACACCCAACCCACCCATCCATTGATAGCAATAATACTTCCTATAATTGCAGTAGCCCTAGGCACCATAGCCGCAGTCATATTTAAACCTTCTATCACCCACGGTGTGAAACTTCTACTTTCCTTTAGTGGAGCTTTCCTATTATCTATCGTAATTTTTGAATTGTTACCAGAAGTTTATGGAGGTTCTGAAGAAAATATAGGCCTTTTTGTTATTGCTGGTTTAATGGTTCAGATTTTTCTTGAGTTTGGCTCTAAAGGTGCAGAGCACGGTCACGTACATCATAAGGATAATGCAAAATTCCCGTACCTACTTTTTATAAGCTTGTGTATTCACGCTTTTATAGAAGGATTTCCTATAGGCGAGAAAAGTAGTTTGCTCTATGGAGTGGTTGTTCATAAAATTCCTATTGCCGTCATTATTGCCACTTTCTTGCTCACTTCAAAATTGAGTAAGGTGGGAGCAGCGATTTTCTTGATTACCTTTGCATTAATGACACCACTAGGTGCCTTTGTACAAGCTACGTTCCCCATTTTACAGGAATATAGCACCTATGTAAATGCTTTCGTAATAGGTGTCCTTCTACACGTTTCTACAACTATTCTCTTTGAATCTTCCAGAAACCATCAATTTAACGCCTCTAAACTTGCGATGATTTTACTCGGTATTTTAATTGCATATTTTATCTGATGTTTTCAAGAGAAGAGTCAAAACAGATACGTCAGGACTTCTGGATCTTTTTTGGAAAGAGATACGATCGCAAGTGGCTACGCTACAATACCGGTATAAAGGATGTCTCACTTAAATTTGATTTCACTACAAAACGTGCTCTCGTTGTATTAGATTTCGAGCATAGTGACGATTTTACCAGAGCTTACTATTGGGATAAAATTTTAAGTCTCAAAAACCTTCTAAAAAGTGAAGTACACCCAGACCTCCTTTTTGATGAAAATTATGTGCTTGACAATGGTAAAAGCATAAGCCGTTGCTATCTCATACTGCAGGATGTAAGTATCCATAATAAAAAAGACTGGCCAGAAGTCTTTGAATTCTTTTATGAGACTATGTCCAAACTCGAACTCTTTTACTTAGAATATCAAGATTTTATTAAGGAATAATTTTTCTGCTCTCAAGCCGGCGTCTATTGCTTATCGCGAAAATTTTAAATGAATGAAGAGCTTTAGGTTGAAAAACAATATTAAAACCATTATAACTAAAAACTTTTTTTACAAATAGTTTAAGAATTGCTACCGGTAAACTGTTGAAAAAGAATACCTAGATTTGCTCATTACAAATAATATAAACTATGATCGCTGCAGTATCGCTCTTTCTTATTGTAACACTATCTGTTTTGATCACAAAAGTTGCGACCATTGCCCTTGTACATACGGGACTATCTAAGGAAAGCGCAAAATTTCAATCCAGATCTGCATATACGGGTGCAGGTTTAAGTACTTCAGAAACTGAAAATATAATGAATCACCCGGTACGCCGTAAAATTATTTACAATCTGATGCTTATAGGAAATGCTGGTATCGTAACAGCGATGTCTTCGCTCATACTTACCTTTGTTTTACCAGAATCAAATGCTTCCAGGCTTTATGGCTTACTTATCATTGTCGCGGGACTTCTCTTACTTTGGCTAGCTATACGCAGCGCTTGGGTAGATAGGGGTCTTTCAAGACTAATTAATAAGATGCTCAAGAAATATACGGACCTTGACATACACGACTATGCCGCTGTACTCCATCTTAAAGACGATTTTAAAGTAGTAGAAGCAAATGTAGACAGTGATGGATGGATGTGCAATCGCACTTTACAAGAACTCAATTTACGTGAGGAAGGGATTACCATTCTAGGTGTACACAGGAAAAATTCTGGATACTTTGGTTCCCCATCTGGAACTTTTAAAGTTTTACCTCACGATGTGGTTACCCTTTACGGTAAAGCTGAAGGTATTCAAAGCTTATATAATAGAAAGAAGGATTTCTATGCAGAGGTAGAACACGAGAAGTATGTGGATATTGAAGAGGAACGTCTTGTAAATGATGAAGAAAAGATCAAGGCAAATGAAAACTAATCAATCTCTTTTGAAAAGAAACACATAAAAAATCGGCTTAAGGAATATCCTCAAGCCGATTTATTTTAATCAATAGTGCGTTCAATCTCTTAATTTCCTGCCTCAATTATTGTTTCAGCCAGCGTTGGGAAATGCCATGTAAGATTGGCTCTGTTCAGGATTCTAAAGTTTCCTCCGTCATCCCATACTACAGGTAGCAGACCACGCTCTAAACTCTTTTCTACATAAAACTGAAAATAATCTTCTCTTACAGGTACATTATTTCGATCTCTAGCTCCCCATTCTCCTAAAATAACTGGACGCTGTTCTTGCACTACCCATTTATTATATACTCTGTCCAACTCTGCTTCTAACGCTGTTCTTTCTTGAGCGGATCCCCAAGTAGCGACTCCTCCATCTTGTCCTGTAAACTGCCAAGGAAAATACGTATGTAAAGAGATGATCACTCTCTCGTCATCATTAGGTATCACTAAATCGTTCATAGCTACAGGGACAGTACTTGCAGCATAGGTACTAATCATAATATGTCTTCCTGCATTATTACCACCCGTTGCTCTAATAGCATCTAAAGAGGTTTTATGATATTCATTTAAAACAGCACGACCTTCAGCCGTACCTCCAGACCATTCTTCGGGAGAGTTTAATAATCGATTTTCATTGAGGGTTTCGAAAATTAATTGATCACCATAAGGCTCAAAAAGTGTTGCTACTTGCGTCCATAAACTTCCTAAACGCTCCTTTACCGCTGGTGCATCTGCATTAGTAGGTCGGATCCAAGAATTGTCGTGGTGCACATCGATAATAACGTGCATTCCCTTACTTATACCATAATTGACTGTTTCTTGAACCGTTCTTAAATATCCAGTTTGGATCGTATAAGGCGCTGAAGATAGTTGGTTATAGCTCCAAGTAATTGGAACTCTCAGGGTACGGAATCCCATATCGTACACCTTGTTTATTATAGCCTGAGATGGAAGAGGATTACCCCAAGCAGTTTTATCTGCACTTTCGACATCTAAGCTATTACCTAGATTCCAACCTACTCCCATTTCTGCAACAAGCTCGGCAGAAGTAATGTCCCTAATGGTACCAGGAATTGCAATGCTTTGATCGCCTCCTCCGTCTCCGTCACCACCGTCAGGTGTCATACCTTCTGTAGGATTCTCACCTTGAGTGTCTGATCCAGGGTTTTCATCTTCTGCGCAACTTATGCAAGCGAATGCTAAACAAATGATGAAAAAATATTTAAAAATTGAATTGGAAATTTGCATAGGATTTATAGTAATTAGATGAATTTTATTATTGACTGCTTATATATGAGCCTAAAAATAAACAATTTATATAAAATAGCACTTTCCTAATTATTATTGAGGACAGAATTAGTAAAATAAAATTAATTTCTATTTTACAAGCCCGCTGCATTATACAAATTTGCTTTAGCAGTCAATTCTTTAATTATTAAAGTATTTGCTTTGAGTTGAGAGTCTATGAGTTTTTGCTCCCTAGAATTGATAAGAAATAACGAACTCTCCCCTAAGAAAAACTTACGCTCTTCTGCCTGCACCATTGTTTGATAATCTAGAACAATATCAACAATTAATTGGTTTTGCACGGCAAGGGAACTTATCTCTGCTTCTGTCGCTTCCAGTTTGTTTTTGATGGCGAGCGTAGTCGCTGTGCGTTCATATTCGGCGTCTTGCACTTTGATTTTAGCCAATTTTAAATCACCTCGCTCCTTGCGCAGAAATAAGGGAAAACTTACGTCTAAAAATGCCTTGTAATTTGCCGTATTAAATGTGCTGAGCTGATCTCCGTCAGGAGTAAGAAAGTTGTACTGTAAATCAACTTTAGGCAATAACTTATTTTTCTTGAGGAAACGATCTACTTCAAGCCCATCTATTTTGGCATCAAGGCTATTGAGCTTAGGGTGATTGTTTAGTAGTACTGCGGTATCTGTAATACCCACTAGTAATAAGGATACATCTAAAACGGAAAGATCTGGTTTTTCTGGATTTATATTCTCCTGAATTTCTAAAGGAATCCCATCTAACCATAAAAAGTTGCTTACTGCAAGTCTCGCTTTTTGAGCTTTCAGAAGCGCTGCTTCCAGACCAAGTTTTCTGGTTTGAGCGGTGATACGTGCTTCTGTAATGTCAATGGCAGCTTTATCCCCTTCTTCTACACTGCGTCGCACAGCTTCTAATCGTGTTGATGCATTTTCTAAAAACGTCTCGTAGATGATCCTTTCGTTTTGAGCTTCCAGCCAGTCAAAATAGGCTAGACTTGCGTCATAAATTAAGTTGTTTACTAGCAAGTCCCTATCTGCTTTGGTCTGACGTTCAAAAAATTTCGCTTTTTTGAGCGTTGCCATTCGCTCGTTAATCAATAATCCTTGAGCTAATGCAAATGAAACTCCTGCGCTATATAATCCGTCCTCAGGGACTGTGAGGCTAGGGTCTAAAAACTCCCCTGTGTTTTCTTCAAAATTACCTTTGAGTTCTATACCGTACCACGTAGGTATTTTAAAGGTAGTATTGAGCTGATCGTAATATTCGGTTCCTTTAAACTTCTTTCGGTCGTAGTCTACCTCTACTTTTGGGTCAAAGCCACCACGGGCCTTGAGTAGATTTGCCTCCCCCGTACTCAAAACGAGCTCTGCCTGTTTAATGAGCGGATGGTGCTGCTTAACGTACCCCAAATATTCTTCAAAAGAAAGAACAAAAGGGTCGGTCTCTAGATTGGTTTGAGCCAGTGACATTTTCGCGAAGGCGAACAAAAGCACCATACCTATATATACAGTCTTTAATTTCATTTCTTCTCTTTTAATGTCGTATCCGTACCGTTAGGTAAATAGTAATCAGGTGGGAAACCATTGAGTTTACGCCACAGTTCGTACCAGATTGGCACGTCTTTGAGCAAAGCGATCGTTTTAGCCCCAGAACCTACCCTTACATTCTTAGGCCAGTTCTCTGCATTGGGATCTGGTGCAATAAGCACCCTAAACTTTCCATTAGGACTAATAAAAGTTTCGACAGCAACCACTACTCCCGCATAGGTACCAAACGATGCGTCTGGCCAACCGCTAAAAACAATCGCAGGCCACCCGTCAAACCAGACCCGCACCGTTTCTCCCGTGTGTATGAGAGGTAAGTCTATAGGCTCTACAAAAGTCTCTACGGCAAGGTCATAGTCTGCTGGCATTATGCCCACAAGTTGCTCCCCTTCTTTAAAAGTCTCCCCTATACCAGATTTAATTGCTTTATTTATAAATCCGTTTTGAGGGGCGAGCACAAATTGTAGCGTGCTTCTTATCTCATAATTAGTAGATGCGTTTTCTAATTTACTGACTTGGGCCTCTGTGTCGTACTGATTAGATGATGCCGTAAATTTATCACTCTGCGACTTGCTTATTTTCTCTGCATACTCAGCATTGATGCGGGAAATTTCTAAAGATGCATTAAGTACCTCGTTCTGACTCCCGAGGTATTTATTTTCTTGGGAAATAAGTTTTGCCTCAGTTTCCTGTAATTTGAGTCTTTTATCTTCTACATCTGCAGTACTTTTTAACCCTTCTGCTTGCAAGGTAGCGGTACGATCATACTGCTTCTGGGCGATATTTTTATTAGTACTCGCTGCAACGAGATCTATACTATCGCTCTGTACCTTGAATCTGGACTGTTTAAGTTTATTTTCTGCTTGTTGCAGTTTTAGGCCCCGCTCCCTTTCTAGCGCGCCTAGCTGATTTTCTAGTGCTTGTACTTTTGACTTATAAGATCCTACCGCATTACTCTTTGCGTCTCGTTGCTGGCGCGTGCGTTCGGCAAGGAGTGGATCTTGATATTCATTCTTTATTTCTGAAATCCGTAATATCGTATCTCCTTTTTTTACGTAATCCCCTTCTCTAACGTACCACTCCTCTACTCTTCCTGGTATTTGGGATTGTATGGTTTGCGGTCTTTGATCTGGAGTGAGGGTCGTTACATATCCATTACCAGTGACATTTTGGGTCCAAGGCAAGAAAAGAATGATCACTCCTATGAGCGCGAATGCTAGAAGGAAACGGTTAAAATATTTGAAGTGACGGGTTTTGTGCGCTTTCGCGAAAGCGGAGTACCCATCTACATTCACCTTTTTATTAAGTTGATTATGAGAAATATTAAGCATCGCTTAGTTAATTTTTTGAGAGGATTAATCCGTTTTCTAATTGTATGTTACTCGTACATACGTTTCTCCAGTCCTTGTTGTTACTAGATACTATAAGCGCCCACGGTCTATCTGGACTGGCCAAATATTCCATTATTTCCCGCGCCTCCTGAGCTTCAAAATGCTCTAACGCATCTTTGAGTAAGAGCACCTTAGGCTCGTGTACGATGGCTCTCGCTAAAAGAAGTCGCTTAGAAATAGTGTGTGGTATTTGCTGTCCTTCCGGAAATATCAATGTTTTAATACCATTATTCTTCTTTCTCACAAATTTCTCCAAACCTACTATTTTGAGTACTTCATTTACACGGTCCATAGTAATATCTGAATTTCCAAAGGCAATGTTTTCAAGTATCGTCCCTTCAAAAGGAGTTTGCTCTGGAAGAACCTGTCCTATTTGAGAGCGGTAAGAATTAGGTCTCATCCCTATAAACGAAAAGTCATTTATATAAATAACCCCTGACGTAGGTTCTACTATTCCAGAAAGAAGCTTGAGAAGCGTGGTCTTACCAGAGCCTGAACGGCCTTCTATAAGAATACGGTCCTGCTTTTTAATAGAGAGTGATATTTCCTTTAGAACCGTCCCGCTATCCAGTGAATCGTACCCCACTTTTTCTAGTTGAATGGAGACTTCATCGTGATTCTCAAAAGGATCTATTCCTTCCTGTGGTTCCATTTTTTTATCTACTACTTGACCTATTTTTTCTAAGGAAGTCAGCACGTCATAAAAGCTCTCAAGGCCCGTGATCAACTTTTCGACAGAACTAATTACAAGGAGTATAATAATTTCGGCAGCGACAAACTGACCTATATTCATTTGCTGGTTCAGCACGAGTAGTCCTCCTATAAGAAGGAGGCCTGCGGTAACAAGCACCTTAAAACCAATCATTTGTACAAGCTGTAATACCAAAACCTTGAAATGACTCTCACGAGCATCTAGATACTCCTCGGTAAGCTTATTATTGCGTTGCATCGCAAGAGATGTTCTTCCAGATAATTTAAAACTTACTAATGATCGCGCTATTTCCTGTAACCAGTGGGCCACACGGTATTTACTTTTAGACTCCTTAAGACTTGTTTCCAATCCTTTTCTTGCCGTAAACTTAAACACGAGATAGACCAAAATAACTAGTAAAAGACCATAAATAATAAAAAATGGATGGTAAAAGGAAAGCAGGATCAAGCCAAACGTAATCTGTAAAATGGCTGCCGGAAAGTCTAACAATATTTTAGAAAGTCCTTTTTGAACTGTGAGTGTGTCAAAAAATCTGTTTGCCAGTTCTGGCGGATAATAATTATCTAGCTCACTCATTTTGAGTTTGGGAAATCTATAGGCAAACTCAAATGAAGAGCGTGTAAAAATCTTCTGCTGGATGTTTTCTAGGATACGCACTTGCATAAGTTGTAAGATCCCTTGGAATGCGACCCCTAAGGTTACCAAGACTACGAGGACTATCCAAGAGGTAGATACCTGTGCCCCCTGTATTAAGTTTATAATAGCCTGGATTCCGAGTGGCAGCGTTAAGGCCACTATACCTGCAAAAATTGCATAAAAAAGGATTTGCTTGATGTCTCGCTTATCTAGCTCTAACATATTTACAAACCGTTGCCAAGGTGTCATTTCTTTCATTAAGTGAATTTTTAAAATTTTCGCGAAAGCGAAAACCTATTGCTATTTAATCGCTCTAAAGACTAAATCACTATAAAATTTTACAATATTATTCTCGCCGTCTATCACGTTTGTGAGCGAGGGCAAGTGTTCTGAAAAGTATCGCTGGTGATGTGCTCCTTCTATAACCGTACTTATAAGCATATGAGGAAATTTATAGGAACTATTGATTTCTAAAACAATATCACTTATTCTTTGAACGACCCTCTTATACGTCTTGTAATATCCCTTTGCGTTTTCCTTACCAATGTCTTTAGTATGGTAGGCTTTAGAAGATTCTGTGATGATGATTTTATGGAGAATAATCTCATTTACAAAAGACACCGTGCTGTCCTGAATCACATCTTCTGTAATAAGAAGCAGCGCAGCACGCAACCGCACCATTGGGTCTGAGACATTAGTGGTGGCAAACACGAGCTTATATTCTATCCAGCTCCAGTACCAGCTTATTAAATAAACCAATAGGGCGTGCTTACTTTCAAAATATCGATATATAGAGCTCTCATTAGATCCTATGCGCTGGCCAAGCTTTTTAAAAGTAAAACTTTCAAAGCCCAGCTCATCTATCATTTCTATACTCGTACTAACTATATTACGCCCCAGATCTGTAGTCTCAGGATTTCGCGTATACAGAGCAGCGTCTATGGTTATATGAACTTGTAATTCTTCCATAGCTCAAAGATATGATAGCAATACTATTACAAAATTAAGTTTAACTATTTTTTATGAAAGTATCTCAGGATAAGTTTTGATATTTACTAAATCAAAACTGCAAGATTATGATGACGCTCCAAATTGTATCGCACGATAAAGATCTCCTTAACACTATTGCAGATGATCTTCTTAAAGAAAAACTGATAGCTAATGCGTTTCTTACCGAAGAGGTAACTACAAAAACAATTGATAAGGATGATAAGGTGATTACCTCAACACAATATAGTCTTAAAGGAATATCTAAATCCCTTCTTTTTAATCGAATCAACCAGAGATTAAGAGCGCAGTATGGCAAAGAGATGCCACTACTCTATTCGGAGCCTATCATAATGATCGATCCAGAACAAACCGAGGAAATCTTATCCAATGTAATCTCTATTTAACACTACAAATGGCCGCGACGTTTTATAAAATGCTCGGTAGTTCATTAAGATAGATCTCTAATGATGAAGCCTTAAATTTTGAATAAATGATTTTAGAGGCCAAAAGACAACTTCTCTACTCAGATAAAAATACCGAAGAAGTTGCTTAGGAAATTGGCTTTACAAATTCCGCGCACTTCTCAAAATTCTTTAAACGACACACAACCCTACCTCCTGCCTCCTGCCTCCTGCCTCCTGCCTCCGTCCTTTAAGAAAACAATAAGTACTTTTTAAAGTCCATCCATTTGATTTTTATTTATAAATACACTGTTGTCATAAGGCGAAGCGGTTGTAATACGTTCTTTAAGGACCACTTACCATTGAATAAGAATGACTATCTTAGAAACAAAATGGTAGCATAATGAAAAAGCTCAGAAAAGAAGAAGTTAAGCAAGAAGTATTTGATCTGTATGACGATTATGCACACGATAAAATGCCCAGAAGGGAATTTATTGAAAAGCTATCTCTATATGCCATAGGTGGGATCACCGTCGCTTCCCTTATGAGCTTTTTGATGCCAGATTACGAGTCTACAAGAATCGTTGACACTCAGGAACCGAAGCTCCTCTCAGAGTACATCACCTATGAGTCCCCAGAGGGTGGTGGGACTATTAAAGGACTTTTATCAAAACCTAAAAGTCACGACGGTAGAATGGGTGGGATTGTGGTGGTACACGAAAATAGAGGCCTGAATCCTTATATAGAAGATACTGCTAGACTTGCTGCGCTAGAAGGATTTATCACCCTCGCCCCAGACGCACTTACTCCTTTAGGTGGATACCCAGGTAATGACGATGATGGCCGCACTATGCAAAAGGAGCGGGACAGGGATGAAATGCTGGAAGACTTTATAGCAGCCTATAGGTACCTTTTAAATCATCCAGATTGTAATGGAAAAATAGGGGTTGTAGGTTTTTGCTTTGGCGGATGGGTTTCTAATATGATGGCAGTAAAACTTCCCAACTTAGCAGCAGCTGTACCATTTTATGGTAGCCAACCTAAAGATAATATAGAAGCTATAAACGCACCGCTTATGTTGCAATTTGCAGGACTAGATAAGAGGGTAAATTCTGGATGGCCAGATTATGAGCAAGCTCTTAAGGAAAACAATAAAACCTATGAAGCATTTATATATCCAGAGGTAAATCACGGCTTCCACAATACCTCAACACCACGATATGACCAGCCCGCAGCAACACTTGCTTGGGAAAGAACTATCTCTTTTTTCAAAGAGCATTTGAGTTAGTGGTATCTCAATGTATTTGCCTCAAAATGATAGTATCTTTAAAAAACGCTCGCTTTTATCTATGAATGAAATATCCGCAAAAAACACTCAAGTCTTTACAGAGCTTTCAGAACAGGAGCTCATCACATTGCGTGAAGCTAAAAAAAATCTTACAGAAGTTCCATTTGCAATGAAAGCGCTCAATGCGTTGGGAACTCCTATAGATAAGGGAATAGCCTTGGTGCCTGAAAAATATCAAAGTAAGATTACCGAAACCGTGAAGAAAGCGCTTGAGATAAGTGTGAAGGCTAACCTTAAAACGTTCAAGGACCGTAAAAGTAATATCAAAGCTTCTAATGGTATGTACAAAGTGGTAACCACAGGAACAGGATTTGTGGGTGGATTTTTTGGATTGGCTGGTTTCACAGCAGATATCCTCTTAAGTACCAAATTTTTAATGCGTTCTATTATGGACATTGCTCGTAGTCAGGGCGAGGATATTACAGATCCAGAAGTGCAGCTGCAATGTTTACAGGTCTTTGCTTTAGGCGGAGGTTCTCCAGATGATGACGCGCTAGATAGTAGTTATTATGGTATTCGGATCGCTCTTGACCAGGCCCTTTCTCAAATAGCCTCTAGTGTGGCAAAACAAGGAGCCAAAAAATTTTTGCAGGCCATTGCGGCAAATGCTCCAGGAGCAGCGGGAGGTTTTCTCAGTAAAATTATCTCGAGATATAGTGTTCAAGTATTAGACAAGTTTGCCGCTCAGGCTATTCCAATCGTGGGAGCCGCGACAGGCGCTGGTCTCAATCTGGTTTTTCTAACACACTTTCAAAAAGTTGCTACTGCTCATTTTACCATCAAGAGGTTAGAAAGACAGTACGGTAAAGAGGTCATAATGGAAATGTATCACACTATTGATGTCCCATCAACAGAGTAATCGCCCAGTTCTTTACAAACCATTAATTAAGTAGATAACAACAAAAGATCGCTGCAGAACCAGTTCTTAGGAGTAGTAAGCCCTATAAAGTTTCTGTTTACTGTTGAATCAATTCTCTATGCGATTGAGATGTAGGTTTTAAGCTTGCGCGAAAGCGAACTGAAATATGCCGCGGGACATCTTTCTTCTATCCTATAAAATTAATTCCTTAATCCTATCTGCATAACTCCTGCTTACTTTAAGTTTTTCATTATTCTTGAGTATTAAAATATAGCTTTTTCCATACCGGGCAACTTCTTTTACAGCAGGGAGACTTACGATCGTACTGCGGTGAATACGCATAAACTGCTTAGGATTGAGTTTTTCCTCGAGTGATGAGATCCCTCTATTACTGAGGTATGCCTCTTTATCATCATAAATTTTAGAATAATCACCATACGCCTCAACATAGAAAATATCTTGAGTGGCTAGGGTGACATATTTTGAGCCCTTCTCTGCAATAATCCGATCTGGGAAATCGGCTTTTTTCATAATGTGTTGATCTGCAAGTGGGGCAATCTGTCGTGGGGCATTATCCTTTATTTTCGAAATGGCTTTATCAAAACGATCGCGTGTATATGGTTTTAAGAGATAGTCTACCGCGTGCACTTCAAATGCCTTCAGCGCATATTTATCGTAAGCGGTACTAAAAATAATAGTAGGTAATTCTTCCAGATGTTCTAATACATCAAAACCCGTGAGTCCGGGCATCTGGATATCCATAAATACCAGATCTGGTTTAAACTCATTGATGATCTTAATGGCATCTACACCATTGTTTGCCTCACCTACGAGAATAAGATCCTTATAATTCTCTAGGTATTCTTTGATAAGCAGTCTTCCCGACTTCTCATCATCTACAATTACCACCTTCTTCATAACTCGAACTGTACTTTGAGTCCGCTAGGAAAGTTGTCTGATACCTTGAGAGAAGATTGATACATTTTTTGCAAGCGTTTTTGTGTATTGCTTAATCCTACACCAAGATTGAAGATAGCTTCCTTATCGGCTACTCCTACTCCAGTATCGTTAATTTCGAAGATAAGTTTGTTATGCTCTTCGGTAATGATGATATCAATTTTTCCACCTTTTACTAAAGGTGAAATCCCATGTTTAATCGAGTTTTCTACCAGTGGCTGCAGGATCATAGGAGGAATTTCTCGCGAAAGCAACCTACTGGCCACCTGCATATTAATTTCCAACCGATCCTCAAACCGCTTCTGCTCAAGTTTAAGATACTTATTTACAAATTCCAGCTCTTCTTCTAATGTTACAAGATCCTCCCTACTTGCTTTTAGTTGGTATCTAAAAAGATCTGAGAGCTCTGCAATCATCTCCCGTGTTTCTTCCATTTCCTTTGGAACGCTTGCATTAATGGTATTAAAAACATTGTATAAAAAATGCGGATTGAGCTGTGCTTTAATAGCACTCAACTCGCTTTTGAGCGCTGTATTCTTAAGCTCAATCTCGTATTGCAACTTGCGCTGATTGATGACATAGTGCTCATACGCGTGTATGAGCGCAAACTGTATCAAATAGATAAGCGTGGGGATATAGATATCCCATACTTGAAAGGCTCCGCTCAAGTGGCCTAACGCTAGCAAATCACTAATTAAGTAATACACACGCCACGAAAAAAGCACAAACAAAGGAAGACCAATGATATGAAGTGCTAGTCGCTTTCCTAAAGACCACTGACTAAAAATCCGAAATATAAAAACCCAGATAATCCCAGTTCCAACAAGCATAATCCCATATTGCAGACCTGAATCATCAAACCAATTAGATGGAGTAAAGAGAACATCTTCCTCTCTCGTAAAACCTAAACGATTTATATAGAGGGTGATATGATAAATAAGGGACAGTATTAGGTATGTACCCAACAAAGCCCCTAATTCATACATCTTAATTCCGAAAATCTCTTTTTTCATTTAGTTGTTCTTTTCAAAGACATACCAGATTTCTTTATTTTGAGGATTATAGCTCAATTTAATGATTCCTAAATTAGTGTAAATAAGGTATTTTCCTTCCATTTTTAAAGATTTACCATATTGCCAAGCTTCTGCTTTGCCATCTCTATAGTAGAAAACAACGTCATTATTGAACTCGATACTGGTGTCATATCCAGTTTTATTGTCATAGTCAAAGAAGCGTGTTTGAGTCATCACAAGTCCATTACTCGTTCCTTTCCAAGCTCCAGAAGTCTTTCCTTTTTTAGAAGTTACATAGTCTTCATCTTTATTTGAGCGAATGGAATTTTGACCTTTTTTAAAACGTCCAAAATCATACGGATTACTACCATCATATTCATAGTCAGATTCCTCCATCACTAGTGTTCCACTTGACAGTTCATAAGTGTCAGGCTCATCACTCCAAGCGGTAAATACCCAGAGTGTTATAGGTTCTGTTATTGTATATTCTTTTAATTCTTCAAGTTGACTGGGCGATAGTACCGCATTTCCACTGGCATCCTCGGCTACAAATCCTGTTCCCGGTGGATAGCTTATTTCCTGATGGTTGTCAAGTTTAATTTTTAGATAAGTGTGCTTTTCTGTGGTTTCGGCTGTTACGATCGTAATAGTACACAGAAGGCTTATCAAAAGTGAAATTATCGTTTTCATAGTTCATACGTTTTTAGTTCAGTTTAAAAGTACAGGCATTATACTAGTAAATCTAGATCCTTTCGACGAAGCGCCCTATGCGTCGTCCAGTTGCCATAAGCCCGCCCGTCGAGGTATAAGACCACTGGTCGGTTTGATCTTAAGTTATAGAAGATCTCTGTAGAGTTTTGCTTTAAATAATGGACTATGAAATCTACCTATAAGCTTATCACAATTTTTATTCTTTTTTCCGCTTTCGCGAAAGCGCAAACACTTAAAGGCACCGTTCTAGATCAGAGCAAGGCGCCATTACCATTTGTAAACGTCATCTTGAATACTCCAAAAGGGGACCTTGTAAAAGCGACCACCACAAATGAAAAAGGAGCTTTTACAATCACAGAAATCAAGAATGGAACTTTCAATTTAAAAATCTCCTACGTGGGTTTTGAAACTGAAACACGAGAAATAATCATCGATAAAAGTCTTACAATTCAACCCGCTATCGTTCTCAAGCTGGCTACAGAATCTCTGGACGCCGTGACCATCGTTGCCGAAAAACCTATGATACAAGTAGAACCGGATAAAACTATTTTTAACGTGGCTGGTACCGTGAGCAGTGCAGGGCTTAATGGCTTAGAATTATTACGTAAAGCTCCAGGTGTGCGCTTAGATAACAATAACAGTGTCATTGTTGAAGGTAAAACGGGCGTTCTTATTTATATAGATGGAAGACAGAGTTTTTTACAAGGAGATGATCTTACCGCATTTTTACAGTCCTTGCAAGCAGATACGATTGAGAGTATTGAAATTATCACACAACCCTCTTCTAAATACGATGCGGCGGGAAATGCAGGGATTATCAATATTAAACTTAAAAGAGAAAAAGGACTCGGAACTCGAGGTAGCGTATCTAGTACAGTAACCGTAGGTAATTTTGCTCGAACCAATAACGCTATCAATCTCACTAGCCGACTCAAAAATTGGAATATCTACGGCACTTATTCTAATTATCTAGGCCGCTCTACGGGATTTCTAGATCTCTACAGAATACAAGGAGATAAGATTTTTGATGCTCAAAACGATGCTGAGTACGATGGTTTTTCTAATAACTTTAGAACAGGTACAGATTACTACCTTTCTAAAAAAAGTACCCTAGGCGCGGTTGTTACCCTCAACCTCAACGATTCAGAATCGCGATCAACTAATAGAACATCCATCATCGACAGACAGACCAGCACGATTGATAGTATCCTCCGTGCGCCCAATAGATCTAATACACATACCGTAAACTTCAATACAAATATAAATTACCGCTACCAAGACACCATTGGCACAAGTCTAAGTGCAGATCTGGATTATGGCCGTTACACTAGAGATCGCTTTAATAATCAGCCTAACTTGTATGTATCTCCAGAAGGCGAAATACTCAACGCAATCATCACCTATCAAGAAACACCGATACTCATTGACATCTTTGCAACCAAAATAGATTATGAGCAAAAACTAGGTAAAGGAACTTTGGAAACAGGAGCTAAAGTATCTCAAGTAATCACCGACAATAGCTTTAATTTTTTCGATGTTATAAATGATGTAAATCTGCTCAATACAAACCGCAGCAATCAATTTGAGTACCATGAGAATATTTATGCGGGGTATCTTAAGTACCATACGAGTTTTGGTAAGTGGAAAATTCAAGGTGGATTCCGTGTAGAAAGTACCGATTCACAGGGCGATCTTACCGCTACAGAAGAGGGTGAAAATGAGTCTGTAAGTCGTCTGTACACAAATCTATTTCCCTCCGCTGGGGTTGACATATCAGGCTGATCAAAAAAACTCACTCGCGCTTTCGTATAGCAGACGCATCCAGCGACCTAGTTATCAAGACCTCAACCCTTTCGAATATCAGCTTGATGAGTTGAGTTTCAGTAGAGGCAATCCGTTTTTACAACCTCAGTATACAGACAATTTTAAAATCTCTCATACCTATAAATACACCCTCACATCCAGTTTAAGTTACTCTTACGTTTCAGACTTTTTTGCGCGAGTTACGGAGGCTGTTGGTGAAAATAGAAATTTTTTAAGTACCCGTAATGTGGCAGATCAAGAAGTGTTTAATATGAGCATTTCATATCCCTTCAAGGTAAACGACTGGTGGCGTGCATATGCAAATATGTATGGATCCTTAACAACCTATATTGCTACAGATCCAGCATTTATATCCACCGCACAAGAGACCTTTGGCTTTTATGCTCAGAACACGTTTAGCCTACCTAAAAATTTTAAAGTGGAAATAAGCGGGTGGTACAGCAGCCCCTCCATTTGGGGTGGAACATATCAAACCGAGAGCCTAGGCTCTCTGAACCTCGCCGTTCAAAAAACGTGGAAAAATTGGACGGGGAAAGTGACACTCAACGATGCATTGTATACTATTCCTTGGCGTGGTACAACTCAGTTTGGAGATCTATTTATAGACGGTCGAGGTGGAGGCGATAGTCGCAATATCAATTTTTACGTACAATACACCTTTGGAAATAAAGAAGTAAAAGATGCTGCCAAACGTAATGGAAGTCTTGAAGATGAAAAAGGGCGAATTGATTAAAAAAAGAACTTTTACGCTTTCGCGAAAATGCTACTTAGATTTTGGCAAAAGCGTAAAATATAAGCCTCTTACATACTGCTTGTTAACCTTTTATAAAAAATTCTCACTAAAGGTAAAACAAACTATTATGAGCACACCTATAAACTACCGTGTAAAAGAGTTTCTACCTTCTAAGCACGCATTTAAATTTAAAAACAGTTTTAAATTTTCTAACCTCGTTCCAGATCTTGGTATCAACTTAGATAGTAAAGTAGGCGATAGCGCCTACGGTCTGTGTGGCGGAATTGTACATTGCGCCCACGAGTTGTTCTTACATAAAGAACCTATCCCCAATATAACGAATGAGCCAGGACTTTCAGATCCTATTTATTATTACATCACAGAAGGACTTCTTGATACCTTTGGCACTAGGCTGAGTAATATGCGCAAGATGATAGACTATCACGGGATGAAGGATGGAAAAGAACGTCTGCCAAAAATAAGCTTGGTACAACTAGCCTTCTTAAAGCTTATGATTAAACAAAATAGACTTGCCCAGATGATGATTGTTTATCACACCCAAGGAGAAGACAAAGTGTGGAACAATCATCAAGTACTCGCCTACGGCATTGAAGAAAAAGACGAAAAAGGGAAGATTTACATTTATGATCCAAATGTGATTGATGCATCCCTTATTGATAAAGAATTTATTAGCTATGAGATAAAAGACAAGAAAGTTCTAATGGAACAACCTACAAGATTAAAAATGAAAAATATTACAGATGATACGGTACACGGCTTTTTCTTAGTTAACCCACCACTACGCGACCCACACCAGAGTATCGCTTACCTAGCATCTTTGGGGGCCTTTGAAATGATACGCCGCATGCGCACAGAGTTACGTAAAGGAATTCTAGAAATCACAAGAGCGCTTAAGAAGTACTTTAAAATGGCGGATGAAAAAATCATTGAACTTCTCATCAGAATGCGTTACAAAGTTCAGGACATCGCAGTTATAATGCGCAAATATTATGGTATGGCACCATCAGCTTTTTTTAAAGCGATGCGCGATGCTCAGGCTAAAATAGAAGACATTGTCAATGCAATACGTCGTGTATACAAAACGGCGATGACTACAGTCTATCAATGGCTTAAGTCTGCACGGATAAAAATAGATCAAATCGCTCAAATGTTGAGAACTGCTTACTCTCAAACGGTACAACAAATGGTCAATTTCCTAAAACGAATGAGAATTACAATGTTAGAGATCGCTGAAATCTTAAGAGAGACTTTTAGAATTACAAAATGGCGCGAATTAGGTGGGATTCTTAAAAATGCTAAATATGCAATCGCAGAAATTGCAAAATATATGCGTAGCATCGCAAAGGTGGGTGCTGGTTACTTTGCTAAATGGTTACGTAATGCCTTTCGATATTCGGCAAAAACGATTACCCGATTATTAAATTCAATTTATAGGTCTTCACTAAAAGATATTGTAGAAATACTATATAGCTGGGTAAAATTTGGTGTAACAACTGTGATAAACGCCGTTAAAAGCGAATTAGGCATTGGTAAAGTTAAAGTAATGCGTATCATTGCTGGTATTTAAGTATCGAACCTCGTAATTTACAGTAAAATAGCCGTCCAAAAGATGGCTATTTTTAGTATTTCTAATAATTTGTAAACCTAGGTTCAAACCACAAAAAGCCCATTGCCAAAACGAAAGCGATCAAAAACCAAACTCGTGGTATTGGTATATTGACGCCCTGATTACTAAATGTTTGGGCCCTGTCTCTGTTAAAATATTCCTCATTGGCTAACTGCTTTTCGTACGTACTTTTGGCTTTAAAAACAGCGCTATCAGTAACAAAAAAAGAATAGTTATGCAATGAGTCCTGTTTTACCGATAGGGTATTCCACCCTTTTTCTTTAGGGTACACTGTAACTTCCCAAAGGTCATCTTGATGCAGATCATTTTTTATAGCGATGCGGATACTGTCGTTTAAATAAACATCAGGGGTTGGAATTTGAGTTTGAAAAATGATCGTAAATGGCTCATCCACACGGGAGCGTTGCTGCGGTTCTTCCCAATCTACGAGTTGCTCGTCCCTTTTTGCAATCCCACTCAAAATTTCAGACCATATTGATTTGTAGAGTTGGTCCTGACCATCAAGCAACCATTGGTAGGTATTTTGAAAAAGAGCCGTTGCAATTTTACCATTATTTCTGATTGTTGCGGCGGCAAGAACATCATCATTTGTGGTTACTAATGGAACCAAAAGCGCATCTTCCTGGAAACGATAATCAAAGGTAGTGACCACCGCACGGGGCCAATTCACTAAAGAAATAGCATTATTATTTCTTGTAAACTCAAAATATGATTGCTTTCGCGAAAGCGTAAAAAATCCTCCGTCGGGCTGTATAAATACACCTAATCCTTGTTGCTCTACGCTCGATAGTAAAGCTGATCTAGACGTGCCTGTGAGACTGGAAAAAGAAGGAGTGTCTAAAATGACGATATCAAAAATCATCTAGATTCTGCTCTGTAAAGCCATAAATCGCACCTTGCGATCGATTAAAATTTTCAAACTTGTAGGTGTTGCTAGTTATTTGAGAACGCACTAAAACTTCAAAACCTTGCGCTGCTAGAAAGTTCTTAAGATACTTGGTCTCAAAGGTTGGGAAATTATTTACGATCAATACACTTATGGGTTGCTTCTTTGAAACCTTTATAGGAATAGGATCGGCAGTGAGGATCCTATCAAGAGTATCTGTAGTCACTAAGGTGTAGATAAAATTCCCAACAACATTTACCTCAGTTTTTAAGCTGGATACATGCTCTCCTTTAGCATCCATAATTAGTGAATCTCTCTTATTTCCGCCTGCGTCTTCCAGAAAAATCTTCGTCCCAACTTTTGCTTTTTTATAGAGACTTTTAACGATAAGAGAGTCGCCAGTGTTAAGGTTCTTTTCATACTGTAGCTTCACTATTCCTGATGGTAGCTGCGATGGGAGATACACTGTTTTCACTTCTTGAAACTGCCAGAGATCATAAGGCTCAACACCATTCCCTAAAATGGTCAGTTCATTTATAGAATCTAAAACTGGTTGCAAATAGTGATTATGAACGTAAGGTATTTCCTTTAGATTCCTAGAGCGCTCTCTCAAACTATCCAGTTGTTCAGAATTATAATCTGATGTGATCAACACGCCTTTTCTACTCTTTATTTCTCCCTGTTGCGCCGGTCGCAGCACCATCATCGCTAGTGTAAACACGGCAATAGCTGCAACTATTGATTTAAAAATGAACCGCTTCCAACCGCTCTGAGTGTACTCTTTCCATAAAAAAATGAGCCAAACAACCACCGCTACCGTAGCAACGAGTGCGAGCCATTCACTATGTATGAAAGTCATATTATCGCTCACGCTGTTCTAATTCTTTGGTGAGTAGTTGCTTTAATCTGCTTTCGTAAGATGATGCTTTTGAAGGGCTTTCAGCTTTAGCCGGCAGCGCTCTAAACAAACCGCTTTGCACAGACTTTAGGACTTCAAGTGCCTGCGCTTTTTCTTCAGTCAAGGTTTTTAAATTTTGTAAAGTTAGCAGATGCTTGCTGGGTTCATCTATGGCGATTTGTGCGAGCTCTTTTCCTGCTTTTACCAATACGTCTTTATCCTCAGTATCTAATGCGCTATTATTTTGGATACGCTTCTCGAGTATCTCAATACTTAAACGCATATAACGGGCAGTATCTTCATGTTCTAAATCTGCTGTTTTATAAAAATTGTCAACCTCTTTAATATCACCAGTTAATCGCGTTTCTTCCTTAATGGGTGGAGGATCAAAACCGATACGGTGCACATAAATACGGGAACTATTTTTAATCTCTTGGATCAATTTTAACGCGCTATACTGGTAGGGAAGGGAAGTTTTAGGATCACCAAGTCGCAAGTGTAGCTCACTATCCCACATTTCCGCCATTGCCTGCTGCAACTTGTTTTTAAGTGATTCTGTAAAAAGGGTAGACTCCTCAGGATCATCGTGATTATGCATATATTCTTCAAAGGGAGATTTTTCCTCTTCCTCCCCTACTTCTTCCTCGTGAGCGTGATCTACGATGTTATGCTCATTCTCGTCATCGTGATCGTGACGAAAACCTGCCGTAGGATCCTCTGCATCAAAGTCTTCTGCCTCGGGAACCGAGACATTTATAGCGATCCCAGAATCATCCTCATCACCCATAAACTGCCCGTATTTTAAGCGTAAGGCCTTCTGGTCGAAGCCTAGATCATTGCTCTGAGACTTAAATTCCTTAACAGATAACTTTGAGCGCTCTTTAATGAGTTTCTCCGTGTCTATTATCAATTGTCGCTGGCTTCTAAAATAATCTGGCATCAAGTCTGCGCCCAGTGTTCCTTCTACCCCGAAGCCATTTGAAACAGTATCTTTTATTACCGCAAAGTACGTCTCACTTCTGGCCACATTGGGATTAGGGTTTTTAAGATCAGAAGCCTCTACATAAAAATAGAGCTCATCACCAGCTTCCATTTGAAGCTGATCCAAATTTATTTTTTTAGAAAGATTGACAGACAAGTCCCCCTGTCTAAAACTGGTATCAAAAGGAAGTCGCTCTTCTCTAAACTTCACAGACTCTCCAGAACCTTTGCTCACGGTAGCGATTATCTGTGCCGAAGCAATCCCAAAATCATCTGTGATCTGAGTATTGAACGACAGGTTTTTATCTTCGTCAACATCAAAAGAAGCAAACTGCGCTACGTCCTTCATCACAATCTCAGGATCCTGATCTTCAATTACTTCAATTGCATATAGGTCAGAAACATATGAGTAGTTTAAACTATCTGTAAATCTAAAATTATAATAGGCTGATGATTTTGGTGAATACGCTTTCGCGAAAATGCTCTTAGATTTCTCATCTAAAGCATTTTTAGAAACCTCCATAGCAAGCTCTTTATCCATCCCTTCTATACGTACTGAGTTTACCAATCCTTCAAATTCTAATTGCCACGATATACGAGACCCCTCCACCACCTTAACATTCATCGTAGCGCTCGTAAGAGTGCCTTTCCCTGTATAAGAAGGATATGTAATACGTAATGACTGATTTTTAAGTACCGGCGGATCATAAGCTGCGGTGACAGAATCTGCTGCTGTAAACCTGACCATTTCGGTAGCACCATTGCCAGGCTGTAAACCGTGAGCAATAGGTAAAACACCCATTTTAGAAAGTAGAAAACCAAAAAAAACAAAGAGCATCGCAAGTACTACTGCCTTTTTGATCCCTGTCTGGGGTTGTAGAGATTTGGTCTGTTCTGAAAGCAACGTAGTCACCTTATCATATTGCAACTGTGCTAATCCCGTAAGTTTATCTTGAGAGGCTAATGTGAGGCTTGAACTATATTCGGCAGCTGGTAAATGTTTATCAATATATGCTGCTGCGCGCGTTATCTGTATAGCCCAAGGTCTTAGAAGAAGAATCGCTACTATAAAAACGATTATAGAGACACTTAACGCAATTAAATAACTCTCCATCACAAACCAGCTCAATACTCCTAATCCTAAAGCATACAGTAACGCCTCCACTACCAGCATTAATTGCCAGCGCGTTTTAAATTGTTTTATAAAGTGCTTCCCTTCTTTCATTATTGTTTTCTCAAACGCGCGATAAAGCGCTCGCCTATTAGTAAAATCACGAGCAGTATCCATAACCAGTGGTCAAAACTCACCTGCTCAGATTGTTGTATCTTTTTTTTTCCTAAAGTTACGTTTGGTTCCAGCTGTGCAATGTCCATTGACCGTTGGTCATAAATCATTGCGTCTCTTTTTACCTGTTTATCAAAGTCGAGCCATTGCAATAACTCTGAAGTAAAATCACCTTCAGTTATCGACTTTGATGTCAATACCTTTGTTAAGGAGCTCGTAGTTGCCTCAGGGAGGGAAACGATACTCTTTACGCTCAACTCATCTACAGCTCTAATGAGTGTTTTAGCCTTTGATTGAGGTACTTCTGAGTCACTCAGCCAGACCAGATAATCAGCATTTTTTGTATGATCATAGTTGTCTGGGGTAGCTCTAGTAATCTCAATTTTTTTATTAGTATACTCGGCGATGGCTCGTAAACTCGCTTCTATAAATACGCGTTGGGAATCATAAGCCTCCTCATAGATGAGCTGGGCTTTATATATTTCCTGTTCTTCTAAAGCTATCCACTTTTCCCTGTTATTGCTTTGTACTTTAATACTGTCACCAGTGGTATTAATTTGAGCTTGTAGGTTTGATTTATTTTTATACGCTTTCGCAAAAGCGGACTCAAAACCATTACTTCTCAAGATAGTAAATTGCACAGTATCACCCATATCTACCGCTTGAACAATTTCTTCAAGTTCACTTTCTGATGGAATAACAACCCAATTTACATGGGTCTGAACATCTGGACGTTTGCCCTTAATTCCTGATTGTAACGCTTTTGTAAAGACTACTATACTATCACTTTGTAAGGTACTTAATTGCTGTGCAAGCTGCCAGTAATGTGAGATTTCAGTGGGTGGAGGGATTTCTTCGCTTTCTTCCCAAAGGGGAAAGCCTGCTGTAAATAATCTCCTCTTACCTTCAGGGATGTTGCTAAAACGGGCTATGGCGTCTTCGTCGGAAAGTAGGGAAGGTTCAAAAAGATACGTAATAGTTTCTCGCGAGCGACTTTTATCGAAGCGGGGCTGCGCTAGGATACATACTAATAAGCCAATTAATAAACAACGCGTCACAAGCAACAGCCATTCATTTATCGCAATATTGTTTTGTTGCTGAGATTTGGTATCACTAATAAACTGTATGCTTCCTACCTTGATAGTTTGTACCTTTTTCTTACTCCATAGATGAATGGCAATAGGAATGGCTAATGCCAGCAAGCCCAAAAGATATGATGGATTTAGAAAGCTCATACTATAGCAGCTTTGCCCGTTTTTTTAGAAAAACTTGCAGTGCCTCACCTAGGTGCACATCTAGTTGAAAGCGCTCATAACTAATTCCCTTAGAAAAGAGCCTATTCTTGATTGTCTCCATCGCCTTATCAAAGGAGGTAAGATATAGTTCTCTAGCTTCGGCAGCGTTTACTTTACGTTTTTCACCTGTCTCAAGATCTTCAAAAATGACCTGTCCTTTGTACTCAAAATGAAGTTCGCTTTTCCCAACAAGATGTAATACAACAACCTCATTTCGTGCTGTTTTTAGTTGGCTGATCATCGCAGTAAGTTCTGATTCCTGCTCATAGAGGTCTGTAATAAAAAATAGTAATTCTCGATCCGCCCTATTGTGTAATCGCTCACTAGCAATATCTTGAGGCCACTTACCTATATTTTGAATCGTGCTCAAACTATATAAGAACCTCTTAAAATGTTGCTTGCTCACTTGGGGTTGTAATTCCTCTATTCTTGATTCATTAATAGCCGCCAGACCAACAGCGTCACCCTGACCGTGGGAAAGATGAGCTAGGGCTGCTGTGAGCACTTTTGCAATGTCCATTTTAGAAAGTCCATCTTCTTGATGTAGCATTGATGCGCTTGCGTCTATAACAAACTTTACACGTATATGAGTATCAATATCAGCTTGTTTTATGTAATACCTACCCGAACGCGCCAGCATTTTCCAATCGAGTAATCGTAGATCGTCTCCAGGTTCATACCCCCGATATTGACTAAACTCTAAACCCGCGCCTACTCTTCTACTGTTATTGAGACCTGAGAGATATCCATCAACAATGACACGAGAAATGAGCGCAAGACCAGATACGCTATTTATTATCTCGGGTTTTAGTAATGCTCGATAATCTTCTCTCACGGATATTTATTTTAAAGTGAGATGTATATTTTGCAATAAGTGCTGAGTCACTTCATCTGAGGTAATTCCTTCTGCTTCGGCTTTGAAGTTCACAATAATACGATGGCGTAATACAGGAAGCGCTACATTTTTCAGATCTTCTAAGGTTACAGCCATTCTTCCTTGCTGCAGTGCTCTTGCTTTTGCAGTTAATATCATTGCCTGACCTGCCCGGGGTCCTGCGCCCCAACCTACCCATTGTTTTACATACTCATTTGTAGTGGTGTCAGGTCGTGTTGCTCTTACTATAGTACTTGCAAAAGTAATGAGGTCATCGCTTATAGGAACCTCCCGTACAAGTTCTTGAAGTCTCAATATATCTACTCCTGTGAGTACGGGTACTACTTTTTCTTTTTTGCCACCAGTGGTACTTTTGAGAATATCTGTCTCTTCAGAAGCCGTGGGATACCCTATTTTGATATAAAATAAAAAGCGATCCTGCTGGGCTTCTGGTAAAGGGAATGTACCTGATTGCTCAATAGGGTTTTGTGTTGCAAGAATAAAGAAAGGTCGGTCTAGCTCATAGGTTGTGCCAGAATACGTCACCTCAAATTCTTGCATTGCTTCTAGTAGGGCTGCCTGCGTTTTAGGCGGTGTTCTATTAATCTCATCAGCAAGGACGATATTAGCAAAGATAGGTCCCTTTTTAAATTCGAAAAATTTCCTACCCGTAGCGTGATCCTCCTCCAGAATCTCCGTACCCACAATATCTGATGGCATAAGATCTGGTGTAAATTGAATACGCTTAAAGTCCAAATCTATGGCCTGTGAAAGTGTACGGATCATCAATGTTTTTGCAAGACCAGGAACCCCTTCTAACAATGCGTGTCCCCCTGCTAGAAATGTGATCAATAACTGATCTATCGTATCCTCTTGACCAATAATGACTTTTGCTATCTCTTTTTTGAGCGCTGTAAGTTTAGTCGTTAAGGTCGTTAACTCTTGCTGTAATTCTTTTAAATTTTCAGTCATATCACTACGTTAAAATATCCCTTTCCTACCTTGCTGGGAAGCGCAAGTTTAACGAGGGGAATCGTCTTATCGGTCTTTATTATTTCTTTCAAAATTGATTAAAAAATCACTCTAGTACCCTAGATTATTTATTTAATTTCGGAAGCTTACGGTACTTTTTTCGCTTTTGCGAAAATCACTCAACCACCTTGGCTAGTTCTTTTATAAGAGATTAAACTCATCGCTACCAGATCAGCACGCTGAACTCCTCACTACTACTAACTCGTAAGCGCATACATCACGATATTTACCCCAAATCGTGTATTATCTATTTTATACCAGCGCTTATTTCTAAAATCATAATCCCACTCACAGCCATAATCTTTGTTACTGTAGAGCACACCTATTCTGCCATTAATTTCTATTGCTTTAAGATACTCGTGTACGAGGTCATCACCCCAGCCATTGAGCTCTTGGGAGGTTGTGGGAGGACCATCTTCAAACTCAAAAAAAACCTTATAAATCTCGTGATCGTTTGGGATTTTTTTAAGTGCATCTGCCCCAAAGATCTCTGCCATCTGACGCTCAAAAGATTTGGCAAATAAGCCGTCGATATCGTGGTTGCAATCATCTGCAAAAACAAAACCTCCGTTCTCTATATACTTCTTAAAGTTCTCTTGTTCCTTTTTTGTAAACTGCACTAACTTATGACCTGAGATATAGCAAAACGGACACTTAAAAATGTCATCACTGGCTAGGGGGATGATATTCTCTTTAGTGTCTACGGGCAGGGTTGTATACTCAACCAAAGAATTTAACAGATTAGACGGCATCCGCTGATCTACGTCCCAGTCTCCTGATTCGTATTGTAGGCGTGTGAAGAAGAATTTGTTGGGCATTTGTTTAATTAGCGAGTTAGAGGAATGAGATAATTAGTTTATTTATTTGTTTCAATCTGCCTGTCATACGAGAGAATCTTAGTCTAAGCACTCAAGTTGCCTTTTTTATCGAAATTACTAGCTATTTCGTTATCTCTTTCTCCTTTAATAGCCTTTTTTGAGGTTAGCACTTTATTTTCTTTTCATAACATGATACACAGATTTTAAGCTA
The DNA here is from genome assembly GCA_963803555.1 of uncultured Alphaproteobacteria bacterium. Lineage (GTDB taxonomy): Bacteria > Pseudomonadota > Alphaproteobacteria > Micavibrionales > Micavibrionaceae. The sequence goes on from CAWDMZ010000002.1 coordinate 340,940, forward strand.
CGTTCTTATTCTTAAAATGTCGTATTTCACTCAATTCTTTTTCTTTAAATTCTTTCTCTTCCTCAATATCAAAATCATCTTGGAGTCCTAACCAGAATTTGGCCGAATTTCCAAAATACTTACTCAATCGCAAAGCAGTATCTGCTGTAATCCTACGGTTTCCTTTTATAATTTTGGAAATACGCGTTTGTGGAATGTTTAAATCTTTAGATAAACGATAGGCCGTTATTTCTAGTGGTTCAAGAAATTCTTGATGTAGAATTTCTCCAGGGTGTATGTTTGCTAATTTCTCCATTACTCAATTTTTAATGATAGTCTATGATTTCAACTTTGCTTGCATTTCCATTATTCCAGATAAACATAATTCTCCATTGTTTATTAATTCGAATGCTATAAAATTCACTCAACGTACCCCCAAGCTTTTCTAGTCTATTGGAAGGAGGTACTTTATCGTCATTAAAGCCGTACTTCAAGCCACAAGAACAAACTTCATAAGAAAGATAACCAAATTCATCATAAGGCCTCCAACCACTATCTAATGACTCTTCACCACAAACAGGACACAAGCGATTTCCATTTGCACTAAAAAGAAGTTCTATGATTGAGCCATTCCAGCACTCAATAATCTCTTTACGCAAACGATGATTATATAAAAATCATTTTCTGCGAAAGCGAACCAAAAATAAAAACTGGCTACCACTATCGCGATAACCAGTTTTATACGTTAATCTAACTTCTATACCGCATCTGAAAGGCTCGTAAACGTAAAGTCACGTACTTTCATATAGGGAATCAAGCTACCGTCTACACGTTCTTGTTTTCCGAGTGTTTCTAGGTTATTCAACATAATAATAGGACTCTCGTTAAAGCGGAAATTCTTTACGGGATGTTTGATTTTTCCGTCCTCGATATAAAAGGTTCCATCTCTGGTTAGCCCTGTGTAGAGCAAGGTTTGAGGGTCTACAGAACGGATATACCAAAGTCTCGTTACTAAAATTCCTTTTTTAGTAGACTTGATAAGATCTTCTAGTGTTGCGTCACCACCTCCCATTATAAAATTACTTGGAAAAGGTACTGGCTCAACGCCTTTTTGCTTTGCCCAGAACCGATCATACGCAAGATTTTTTACGACTCCATTTTCTATCCAGGTAGTTTTCTTGAGCGGTTGTCCTTCACCGTTCCAAGTTCCTGAGGGTACTTGAATATCTAAAGGGTCTGACCATAAGTTTACGCGTTCATCTACGATTTTCATTCCCATTTTAGTACCGCCACCTTCTTTAGACATAAAGCTTCTACCTTCATCTGCAGAACGGGCATTGATAGAACGTCCCAATCCTTGTAACAATCCTAAACCAGCTGATGGTTCTAAAATTACAGTGTACTTTCCTGGCTCAATAGCCTTTGCCTCTCGAGATTGTACCGCCTTGTCTATAGCAATTTTTGAAGCTTCGGCCGCGTCAAATTTTGTCACATCATTAAAGTCTCTCGTCACCCATCCGGATCCTGTACCGTCATTAGAGCGCATTGTCACGGTAAATTCGACATTGGTCGCCTTGTTATAAGCAAATAATCCATTGGAATTCATAAGGGCACTAAATCCTGCACCGCCGTCTAGAAATCCTGCTGCGGTAACATCATTTGCTTTGGCAGGTTGAATGCTGCTTTCTGCTACTTGTGCACGATATTCTGGAGTCATAGTTGCTGTAGCTTCTACATATGTTTTTGACTCTTCATACGTTTGTGGTCCCAGCGGATCCATAAACTCTGGATTTTCGGGAGCTAGTTTTGCGAGCTCTTCTGCACGTTTTACAACTTTCTCAAGTGACGCATCGTCAAACTCGTCTATAGTTGCTGTTCCTGACTGCTTCCCAAAACTAGCGGTAACCGCCATACTCTGGTTAGACTGGTGACCTGAAGTAGATACCGAGTTGCGTGCATAACGTATGTTACCACTCTCACTACCTCCTAGGTTAATAACGCAGGCGTCTGATGTAGAAAAGCTCATCGCTTTCTCCATTATCTTTTTAGCCTCTTCTTTTGAAAATATTCCCATTGTGTTTCTTCTTTAAAAATTGACTAATTAAACGTTACGACCTGTATTGATCACATTGATATCATTAAATCGTGTCGTGGAGCTCCCGTGTGATACTGCGCTCACTTGTGAAGGCTGTCCTTTCCCGTCGAAGAATGATCCGAACAAACGATAATCGTCCTTATCACATATTTTAGCACAAGAATTCCAGAATTCTTGCGTATTAGATTGGTAGGCTACGTCATTGAGCATTCCTACAATCTTTCCGTCTTTTATTTCATAAAACATCGTACCGCCAAACTGGAAATTATAACGCTGCTGATCGATAGAGTACGACCCGCGACCTGCAATGTAAATTCCTTTCTCAACGTCTTTGATCATATCCTTTACAGCATATGGTTCTTTCCCAGCTTCTAGCGAGATATTAGGCATACGTTGAAACTGTACATCATTCCAGCTCTGCGCATAACAACAACCGTGTGATTCGTTCTGGTCAATCATTTTTACTTGGTCACGTATCGCTTGATAATTTACAAGTACACCATCACGTATAATATCCCATTGCTTCGTTTTAACTCCTTCATCATCCCAGCCCACATTTCCTAAGGAACCTTCTTGCGTTTTATCTGCGACAATATTCACAATATCGCTACCGTATTTGAAGTCTCCAGACTTCCACTTATCTATAGTGGCAAAACTGGTTCCTGCATAATTTGCTTCATATCCTAAAACTCGGTCGAGCTCGGTAGGGTGGCCTACAGACTCGTGTATAGTGAGACCCAAGTGATTGGGCTCAAGCACAAGATCGTATTTACCAGCATCTACAGACTTTGCCGTAAGCATTTCTTTAGCTTGCTTAGCCGCCATTGTTGCATCTTCTATGATGTCGTAACTCTTTCTGTATAGTCTTAATCCTTCTGGTCCTTCTAGTTTTTCTGATTCTAGACCATCTAGATATTCATACCCCATTCCCATAGGAGCGCTCATCGCATCCCTGGTTTTGAACTTTCCATCTGCAATGGCAGTGACACCAAACGTAGGCCAGATACGGTGCACATCTTGATCAATGTATGATCCTTCGGTGGAAGCAAAATACTTTTGCTCGTTTACCATAAAGAGCGCAGAATTTACAAAGTTTGCGCCGTTTGCTTGCGCTGCAGCATTTGCAGACAATAGTAATTCTACTTTCTCTGAGACGGGTACTTCTTTAAAATCTTTTTTGATTGGCGTTTTCCAACTTACTTCGCCGTAGGAATCTACGGGAGCGAGCACCACTGGATTCGTTTGGAATTTTGAATTCGCCTTTGCAATTGCAACCGCTTGTTCGGTTGCTTTCTTAATTCCGTCTGGAGTTACATCGTTTGTAGAGGCAAATCCCCACGTACCATTTGCAATTACACGTACACCGATTCCAAATGACTCCGTATTCACTACGCCTTGTACTTTATCTTCTCTAGTGCGTACAAATTGGTTCAAATATCTACCAATACGTGCATCAGCATAGGTGGCACCTAAGCTTTTTGCGGTATTGAGGGCAACATCTGCCATTTGTTTTTTCATAAGCACGTCCATTCCTGGCTCAAGGAGTGCCTCTGTCGGAATGTTATTTCCTAGCATCATCCCAGGCACCATAAGTGCTCCAGCTCCCAGACCTGCTAGTTGGACAAAATTTCTTCTTTTCATTGGTTTCGGTATTTGATTGACTGTTCTACAATTTACTGAAAAGAAACTATAAGGTTTTGTTAAAAAGATGTTAAGGATTAGAAGGGCCCTTTTTTAAAAATAATTCGTTCGCTTAACGCGAAAATAGAAGCCAAATAGAGATCTCCCCAGACGATAAAGGAATTTAAATGTAAGCCCAGAGTGAGTTCTATTGAAGTTTACTAAATAGAAGTTTTTTCTAAAATTGAGGTGAAGTCACTTGTTTCATTCGAAAAATAAATTACCTAGAGATGACTACCTCTCTGAAATGCCAAATACATTTTCGCGAAAGCGTAAAAAAGTTAAATCTTCTCAGCATCAGCAATTTATAAAGTACTTCTCACAAGCTTTGTAACAATCTCCCATCTTCACACTCTAACAGAATAACTAAAATAAATTTTATGATACTCAGTTTAAAAAATGTCTCAAAAACATATAGTAATGGCGTTAAGGCCTTAGATGATGTAACTATTGATATCCATGCAGGAATGTTTGGGCTCCTTGGACCTAATGGTGCGGGAAAATCGTCACTTATGCGTACCATTGCCACCCTACAAGCTCCAGATACTGGACATATAGATTTTAATGGGCTGGACATTTTAAATAATAAAATTGAGTTTAGAAAGCAGTTGGGATATTTACCGCAGGAATTTGGCGTATATCCTAAAATGAGTGCGAGTGACTTGCTTCATTATTTTGCAAATCTCAAAGGGATCACTACTAAAAGTGATCGCAATGCTATCGTAGACAAAGCGCTGGAAGTAACCAACCTAAGTGATGTGCGCGATAAGCACGTGGCTGGCTATTCTGGCGGTATGAAACAACGTTTTGGCATCGCTCAATTACTTCTTAACAATCCAAAACTAATCATCGTAGATGAGCCTACCGCTGGTCTTGACCCCGCTGAGCGCCACCGTTTTCTCAACGTATTACGGGAGATAGGAACCAATCACATTGTAATCTTTTCTACACACATTGTAGACGATGTGAAAGAACTCTGTACCGATATGGCGATTCTTAATGGGGGGACCATTCTTGCGCAGAGTACTCCTAAGCAACTTGTCGCAAGTTTACAGGGAAAAATCTGGAAGACGGCAGCGACAAGAGAACAAATGGAAGCACTGCAAACTCAGCACAATGTGATCTCTTCTAGTTTCAATGACAGTAATGACCTAGATGTACGTGTCTATAGTGACGCCTCGCCAGGCGCTGGCTTTGACAGTGCTACTGCCACATTAGAGGACGTGTACTTTACGACGCTCAACCAGAATTCTAACGCTGAGATAATCGCCTAATTATGTTTAGTACTATCTATCTACACGAGATAAGAACGTGGTTTAAGAAACCACTTTTTTATATATTTTCTGCGATTATGTTTTTGCTAGCACTGCTTTTGATGGCAGTGGCGCTAGGTGTCTTTAGCAGTGACAATGTTACGGTGACGAGTAATGCTTATTTAAATAGTCCCCTAGCGATTACGGGTATTTTATCACAGCTGGCACTCTTAGCATATCTTTTGATTCCTTCTATCACGGGAGGAACCATACACCGGGATTTTAAGAATAGTATGCACAATGTGCTCTATTCTTACCCACTTACTAAGTTTAATTACTTACTGGCAAAATTTACAGCAGCGGTAACGATTAATCTGATCATTATGTTTGCGATGGTCATAGGATTACTCATTGGCTCAGTCTTACCTGGTGCAAATGAATCCTTACTAGGACCTTTCGCTTTATGGAATTACATACAGCCCTTTGCCTTTATCATATTTCCAAATGTGGTTTTTTACAGTGCGATTGTATTTGCGATCGTAGTCTTTACGCGCAATATGAATATAGGGTTTATGACTGTGCTTACCCTTATCATCATACAATTAATAGCCACAAGTATGGCAGATAATGCTGATGATACGTTTTACTTTTCGCTCTTTGACCCATTAGCAAATGTTGCCTTAGCTGATGCTACTGAATACTGGACACCCGTTGAGCAAAATGAACGCTCGTTACCTATGACTGGGAATCTTCTTTATAACCGGATTACTGTGGGGAACTTTCTCATTACTTGTTTTATTTGGGATTATCGCCAAATTTAATTTTGCGCAAAGTGCATCATCATTGCGACTATTTAAAAGAAAGGAAACGAAGTCTGTAAAGAAAAACTCGAGTAAAATAGAGCGCATTGCAATGCCCGAAGCAACTTCTGATTTCTCTTTTGGAGGAAAGCTCAAGACCCTCTGGCACCTTGTGAAGAGCGACACTAAATATATAATTACAGGCTGGCCCTTTATTATTATTTCATTTTTAGCAGTGGTGCTCACGTTTGTAATGATGAACTTCTCACAGCTCATTTACAACACGGCTATCTTACCTAAAACATGGACGATGCTCGGAACGCCTTCTACGTATATGATTATGTTTTCTTTCTTGCTTGTATATCTCTATGCTGGCTTCTTGATGGACCGTGCAAAGGCAGCTCACCTCAACCAGATAGTAGATGTTACACCTACTTCTAACTGGGTATTTTTAACCTCGAGAGGTGTGGCGTTATTTATAATGGTTGCATTTTTACAATTGCTACTCATTTTTAGCGGACTAGCTTTTCAAGTGATAAGCGGTTTTTATGATTTCCAAATTGATATTTATCTATTCCAATCATTTTTGATTAATGTGTGGAGTTACGTTCCTTGGATCTTAATGGCTTTATTAGTTCACACGCTCATAAAAAACAAGTGGTTGGGTTTAGTGGTGCTTCTGGTCTTAGCTATCGGAGTTCCGATAATACTCAATGCTATAGGAGTAGAACAGGACATATTTGATTTTAATTCGGGTCGTGCGCCCAGTCCTTCAGACTTTGACGGTTATGGCGGTGGTCTAGTGCGTTTCTACACATTTAGAGCTTATTGGATTGCCTTTGGAATTATCCTTTTAATGGCTGCGATACTATTTTATAGACGTGGTATGGGTACAGATGTAACGTCTAGGTTCGCTTTCGCGAAAGCGAGATTAAACCCATCTATCATTTCTATTACAGTGGTTTGTCTCGTGGTATTTCTAGGCATCGGTGGCTATTCGTACTATGTAAATACGGTGAAAAATGAGTTACTTTCAGGGAAGGAACGTGAACTCCTGCGTGTGAATGGTGAAAAGGAATTAGGGAAATTTGCTGGTATCCCACAACCACGACTCGTTGCCGTAAATACCTTTATGGATATGTATCCGGGTTCTCGTGATTTTAAAGCAGGGGCAACCTTTACCATGATCAATAGGGACAGTGTGGCTATAGATACGCTACACGTTGTTTTAACAGATTATCCTACAGAAATCACTCTAGATCGTTCTTCTAAAATTGTTTATGATAATGAAGATTACAACTATAGGATGTATGCCTTTAACGAGGCAATGCAACCTGGCGATACGCTAGTCTTTAATTTTACGATGGAGAATGAACCAAATACGTTCTTAGATGATACGTCACCTATTTCTAGCAATGGTACGTTTGTAAATTATGGGATGTTCCCGTCTATAGGGTATAATGAAGGTTTTGAAATACGAGATACACAAATACGGGAGAAGTACGACCTTGCTCCTAAAGACAGGTTACCTGATCCAGACGCACCAGGAGCTAGAGATCGCAATTACATAGGTGGTTATAGCGACTGGATAGATTTTGAAGCTACCTTGAGTACCTCTGCAGATCAGATTGCCATAGCCCCTGGATATCTTATAAAAGAGTGGAAAGAAGATGGTCGTAATTATTTCCATTATAAAATGGATTCTAAGATGCTCAATTTCTATTCTTTCCTAAGTGCAGAATATGAGGTGTTACGAGAGAAATACAAAGGAATTAATCTTGAGATTTATCACCATCCTGATCATACCTACAATTTAGACCGTATGATGAATGGAATGAAAAAAGGCCTGGATTATTATAACGATAATTACACACCGTATCAACACAAGCAGGTGCGCATTATAGAGTTTCCTAAACAGTATGGAAGTTTTGCACAAGCGTTTGCAAACACGATCCCCTTTAGTGAAGGTGTAGGTTTTATAGCAGATGTAGATGATGAAGATCAGGATGCTGTAGATTATCCTTTATCTATTACCGCTCACGAACTTGCACACCAATGGTGGGCGCACCAAGTAATAGGCGCTCAAGCTAAAGGAGCAACGCTCCTATCTGAAAGTATGTCAGAGTATAGTTCGCTTAAAGTGTTAGAGAAAACCTATGGAAAACCTCAAATGCGTCGCTTTTTAAAAGACGCGATGGATGGTTACCTTTCTGGAAGAACTTCTGAGCGTATTAAGGAACAACCACTAATGTATAACGAGAACCAGCAGTACATTCATTATCAAAAAGGTTCTCTCGTGCTTTATGCGCTGAGTGATTATTTAGGAGAGGCCGTATTTAATGACGTGGCAAAACGCTTTGCAGAGAAGTATCAATTTAAAGATGCTCCTTATCCTGTAGCGACAGAATTTGTGGCAGCTATTAAGGAAGTGACACCAGACTCGTTACAATATCTCATCACAGATATGTTTGAGACCATCACTCTTTATGATAATAAAGTAGAAGATGCCAGCTTTACTGAATTGCCGAATGGGAAATATGCTGTAAACGTAAATGCTCTCGTAAGTAAGTATCGTAGCTTTGAAAAAGGGAAAAAAGAGTTTAAATCAATTTCGGGAGACAGTCTGACCTTTACATTAAAAGATGAAGAGGAACCGATCAATTCTTTGCCGCTAGCAGATTATATCGAGCTGGGTATTTTTGGAGAAGAAGATACAGCAACCGGAGATGAAGCTTTACTCTACTTAGAAAAAGTAAAGGTGAGTGACATTAATAATAACTTTGATATTATCGTAGATCAAAAGCCGGTAGAAGTGGGTATTGATCCGTACAATAAGTTGATCGACAGACGCTCTAGCGATAACAGAAAAAAGGTTTCTGAAAAGAGCAAGGAAACTGAATAATTATAAATTTATATACTCAAAAAAAAGCCTCTTTTAGAGGCTTTTTTAATAAACAGCTTTTAATGTTTCAATGTGGAAGATTCTGAACGATAGCGCTGTCTTTAATTAGTAATCACGGGATTTCCGTAAGGATGAAAAGCTTGCAAATGCTCATTCTAACCTGTAATAAATACCAATTGTTTTGCACTAAACGCTACTAAGACTTTTGATTATTCAGTGGAGTGCAAAGACCTAAGCTACTATCGATACTGAGATGTTACTTGAAATGCTTTTTAAAGAACAGGTTTGCATTTGCCGAAAAAATACGGTCAATGGCTTCATCTGCATTGATCCTATTGAAATCGTTTTTAAAAGTAGCAGTTTGTAAGTAATTGAAAGCGTGACGTTCTAAAAAGTCTGCCAGCTGAGGCATCTGCTCTGCGGTCCAAAAACTATTGAGCGGGTCTATGATACCGTCAAAATCACTTCCAATGGCTAAGATATCCCAAGCAAAAAGGTCGTTTGCATCCAGTAGCTCAATAATATGTTGCACTTGATTCCAAAGCAACTCAGAACGATAATGCATTATTTTGCTACGGCTTACAGAATGCTTTGTTTGTTTTAGAGTTTGGTCGCTTGCGATGCGACGTTCATCTAGCTGTAGTCCAAAAATCCCACCGCTTCTAGCAACCCGTACAATTTCATCATCATAAAAATTGATATCTGCCGTTTGCATTTTTACAGCAGTACTTGGTCTTCCCATTACAGGATTTGCATCAGAGGTAAGTCCGTTACAAGCTCCGTGACTTATAATGATTGGAATTATTTCAGATCCAAAACGTGATGCGTCTAGCCAGTCATAATATTGCTTTCGCGAAAGCGTACTCATATGTTTAATATCTATCAATATTCGCTGCCCATTAACTGGATTGAGCAGTGCTTCTACCACGTTTTCTCCTAAACTTGTAAAGCCAGTGTTAATACCTTCGGATTGGTCTACTAGTCCGCGTATAAGCGGACTCAAGCTCTCTGCGTGACCGCATAAATCATTATAGAAGTGGTGTGCAATTCCTACAAAGAATGGTTTAAACTTCCAATTCTTTATCTGCTGAACATTAGCAAGCACCTCAGCTTGTTGCGGTTTCTTTTGAAGCCCTGTGTTGAGCACGTGCATGCCCTCTATGCTGAGAATCACACATATGGTGCGTACATTTTTATTTAGATCTTCATTTGCTCTTATCGCTTCAACTTCGCTGTAATTGCGAACTATCTTATACCGGTATTTTCCTTCTGGCAGTGTAATTACTTCGCCATCTAGTTGTCTATAAAAATCATATTCCAGCATTAAGTCCTCAAAATAATTGTCAATTTTCTGAATATGATCTATGCGCTTATCGCCTATTCCAAGCGCAAAATTTGCTGCGAGATCAAGAATAATTTCATTCTTCAATTTGTTACGTACGAACCATTTTTCTAAGGGATATAATGAAACTACTACAACTCCTATATCTCCATACGAGAGACTTGTAAAGTTTGCCTGAGAGAATTTTGTCAAACCACTTAAGTAGTTAATGACCTTATCAAAAACTGAAGGTGGATCGTATCTCCAAATACTTCGTTTATCAGTCCTTCTAGGACTATTACGGCCATTTGGATGGTAGTTAAAACTTTTTCCTAATGGTTTAAGTGCAGGATGGCAATGAAGGTCGACGTAGTAGCTGTTTGATGACATAGTCCTAAAATTTAAATAGAAGAAGTGAATATTTATATCACAATTGATAGGCTTTCAGATACTTAAATATAGTGAAATGATTCATTTATTAATTCCCTAAGGGATCAGTAAACTGATATCAAAAAAATTATGAAGTGTTAATCAAGTATGATCGTATAAATAAAACAACATTTTTACTTGATTGAAAAGCTTTAAAAAATAAAGAACTATCGTCTTCTACACTTTACGGGATTGTAAAATTTGACTTTAACAAAAGGTAAACTCTTTACACTAAATCAACACTTTTTTAAAGAAATGGTTGCGATTAGTTTACACCCTTCAAGGTACTTACCTCCTAATTTTATACCAACGAATTAAACTAAACAATCAACTTATCAAAACTAAAATGAAAACATTAAAATCAATTTTTTTGACAACTCTTCTTGTTGTAGGAGTAATCACTTGCTTCACCAGTTGCGAGGACGGTGTAGACGGTATGGACGGACTTAACGGAACTGATGGTTCTGATGGACTAGATGGTCAGGATGGATCTGACGGTGAAGATGGAGACGATTTTGAAATGGGTACCACTATTTTTTCAGATAAATCTGCTACCCCTCCATTAGTAGCGATGTCTCCCCAATTTAACTATGTCGAGGCCTATTCTCTTGTTTCTACGCCAGATGTTATAGGTGGGAATTTTCAACTTGCTGGTTCTGCAGATGGTGCTGGGTTTCTGGCAGATGGTGAAGACTATATTTATGTAACGAACTGTGAAGATAGTTATGCCGTTGCACGTATTCGTTTTGATGCAAACCTTGTACCTATTGCTGGGGATTACCTCTTAGATTCGGGAGTGGCAGATTTTGCTCGCCAGTGTAGTGCTACGATGTGGGAAGCAGACATTCACGGTGGGTCTGAAGATATTTTTCTATCTGCCTCAGAGAGTATTAATTATGATGTAAAAGCAATTGATCCTAGAGTGTCTACACCTACACCCCAAGCAGATTTTGGTCTCGACGCATTAGGAGAATTTTCTTGGGAAAATGCTACTCCATTACCTCAAAATGCCTATCCAGGTGCTACCGTAATTATGGGTGGGGATGATGATTCTAGTAATTCTGAAGGCCAAGTTGCCATGTATTATTCTACGAATGGGGATGCAGATTTTACGGGTGGATCGATTTACGTCCTTCGCTTTAAGCAAGTATCTGATGGTGCTGGTGGCGTACAGAACGTAATCGCCAATACTTCTTATAATGAGTCTTCATTAGATTTTCAAACACAATATGATGTAGAGTTTGTTGAAATACCTAATGGATCTTCGTTTACTAAAAACGAAATGGAGACTGCTTGTAACGATGTATTTGCATCACAGTTTATGCGAGTTGAGGACGTTGATTACCAAAAGGGATCTGATGCAAACGGAAGAAACGTATACTTTGCCGTTACAGGACGTGGTCCAGGTCAAGGAACTTATAACGATTGGGGGACTGTGTACGAGCTAAAACTTGACGATACCAATCCATTAGAGGGAAAGCTCACTCAGATAATAAGTGGTAATACAGATACTAACAATCAAGATGGAAACCTTGCGGTACTACAAAGTCCTGATAATATATGTGTGACGGAAAACTTTATATATGTTCAAGAAGATCCTAATTCGTTTTCTAGAGGGCACGCTGCTTACATCTATCAATCAGATCTTAGTGGTACTAATATCCAACAAGTACTAGAGCTCGTTGTAAGACAAGATCTGGCTAGTGATAATAGTACTGGCTTAAGTGGTGAATTTGGGGCTCTTATTGATATTTCTGATAAAATAGGAGAGCCAAATACATTTATACTAAATATCCAACCGCACTATTGGAGGAATACAAATTTTCAAGGACTGGACGGACACACTAACAGTGCATATGAAGATGACCAGGCATCGCAAGTAGTCTTGTTACGAGGGTTACCTAGATAGCAAAAAATGAATTAGCCACTTATTTTAAAAGCGCAGTTTCCCTGGAGATTGCGCTTCTTTAATACTCCATAAATTATGAGATATTCTACTTTTACTTTTAAAATTTTTTACTTGTTCATTTATTTTATAGCCATTGTAAGCTGTAAAAAAGAAACAGAAAATTATACAATACATCTTGAACCTAACTGGGAGGCCTCGCGGGCTATCTACCTTCAAGAAATCTCAAATGCAATAGCGGGCCTAGATACACTCAAAAATATCGCAGCTACAGATGAACGTGCTAAGTCAGTATTTAAAACATTAAGAACTGCCTTTAAAAAGGCAGAACCTTATGCATCTTATCTCAACCCGGAGGTTGGTCATAGAGCAAATGGCCCGGCCTTACCCATCTTTAAAGAGGATAACGGAAAAATAATGAACCCCGTAGGACTCCAGAAAATAGAGGAAAGCATTTATGAAGGGGGTACACCCCAACAACAATATGATAAGGAACTTACTATTAGTTATGGATTACTGCAAAACTTGAAAAAAAATATTGAAAAGCGCGAACTCAACCCTCAGCGCTATTTTATAGCCACACAGCAACAGTTATTGCGGATACTCAGTTTTTCAATCTCTGGGTTTGATACGCCAGTAAGTAATTTAGGCATCGCCGAAGGAGCTATTTCCCTTCAAAACTTATATGATACGTATGAAGCTAGCTTACAAGAAATAATTATATCAAAGCAACGTAGTCTTGATACACTTTTTACATCACAAATCAAAAAAGCTGTGGCTTTTATAAATGCAAATGAGGATTATGAGACCTTCGACAGATATACGTTTATCAGAGAGCATCTTACTCCGATCACACGTAGCTGGCTTGATATAAGGAAGACCAGCGGGTTATGGGCAGGAACTAACAGTACTCCTTTTAATTTTGATGCTCCCACCTTTTTTGAGGATGATAGTTTCAATGTAGCATTTTTTACACCAAGTATAAATAAAAATCCAACAGAAGCTCAAATTGAACTGGGTAAAAAGCTATTTTTTGATGAAAAGCTCTCTGCAGATGGTCTAATGGCCTGTGCTACTTGTCACATTCCAGAAAAAGCGTATACCGATGGACTTGTTGTAAATAAAAACAACTCAGGGGGTACGTTAAAACGGAACACCCCTACCCTTATAAATACAGTATATCAGCAAAACTTTTTTGCAGATGGTCGCTCGAGTACTCTTATCGATCAGGTTTCATCCGTATTTACCAATGGAGATGAGTTTGATTCTAATGTGCATCAGTTTTCTGAAAATATCCTTCAAGACAGTACCTATTTGCCGTTATTTAATGAAGCATATGATGGTATTTCCAATCGCAATACAGACGTTATTAAAGCCATTTCATCATACGTAAGCACTTTAAATGGTTTTGATTCAAGATTTGATAAAAATATGCGCGGTGACGTTTCTGACTTTACAAAAGAAGAACAGCTTGGGATGAACCTATTTATGGGTAAGGCATTGTGTGCTACCTGCCACTTTATGCCACTTACTAACGGAACCGCCCCCCCTTTCTTTGCCGAGACGGAGCGCGAAGTGATTGGGGTTCCTGAAACCGCTGAAAATAAATCTCTTGATGATGATCTGGGTTATTATTGGCGCTATGAGCAAGCCTTACATCGCGGTATGTTCAAAACCCCAACCGTACGGAATGCCGCTCTCACTGCCCCATATATGCATAATGGTATATATTCCACATTAGAAGAGGTTATGGATTTTTATAATAAAGGTGGAGGTAGCGGTCTTGGTTTTGAGCTTGAACATCAAACCCTTCCTTTTGATCGTTTAAATCTTTCACAAACGGAACTTCTAGCACTTACTGCATTTATTAAAACCTTGACAGATACGCCTGCTACGAAGAATAGCGACTATTAAGAAAATTAAATGTATGGGAAGTACGCTTTCGCGAAAGCGTTGAAACGAGAGATTACGGTAGTCTTTTGACGACAGTTATTAGGGAGTATGTTATTCTAAAACCCTTTCTGTACTGGAAGAGAATTAAGGAAATAAGGCAAAGCAACTATTGAAATTTGCGATACGCTATGCCCATAATTAATTATGCTAGTACTTCCTCGACATCATAGATAGCGCCCATCTCGTCATACTCAAATACTTTTGAATAATCCATATAGTTTTGAACCCCATCTAAAGCACATAGATATGCGACCACAGCGGAAAGTCCGTCAAAAATTTGATCTTTTGAAACTGAAGCTGTTTCTTTTAATGTCTTTCTTGTAAGGGGTAATTTATATCCACAGGCTTTTAAGAACACCGCCTCTACGCGCAATAACTCTGAAGGGAGATAACCAAAATGACGTCTACCAAATCTTTGATTCAATCGCCCCAGCTGATTGAGCTCCAATGAACCGTGTTGATCTGTAAAATTTTTCCAACTATCTATATTATCGCACATATTACCTACTGCGCACTGCTTGCAACAAGCGGGGTTGAGTTGATTGTTATGAAAAGCTACGTAGAGTTTCTGGATTGCCTTTTCTAATCTTCTTGACGTCATGTTTCAAAGCTTTTTATATAAATTTATAAAAAAGAATTTAATTAATATCATTTAATCATTATACTTATCTTGCTAATGAGTCTATATAATAAGTAAATGGGACAATCCTATGTGTCTATCAGTTTATATTTGTAAATTATCTTTATTAAACAACAAAACCGACCACTAATTGACTTTACTATTTACACTAAATCAATTCAGGCTTAGCCTCCTTCTCTGCATTTTATCGCTAGGAGCTATAGCTCAGGAAGGGAACCTTGTAGATAATGGGACTCAAAAGTCAATTCCCAACGATTCTATCAAACGTCAAGAAGTAGAAGATCTTTTTGAAAAGTCCATAAACCAGTTTGTAGAAAAAAATTATGCGAAGTCTATTGAAATAGGACAAGAGGCAGGTAAGCTAGCCAAAAACATAAAATACGATAGGATGTATTATCGCATTTCCAGTTTGGTTGGGAATGCCTTTATAGAATTAGGGGATACCTTACAAGCAAAGCGCATTTTTAAGGAAACTCTTGATGCCGCTTCCATTAATACAGATACCTCAGCTATCATAAGTTCTGTTATAGATTTAGGAAATATCTATACGTTAGAAAAAGACTTCCCCCAAGCTACAAAATTTTATCAAAGAGCCCTTCCCATTGCTAAAAAGTTTAAGGATAGTTCTAAGCTTTACATATTAAATTACAATCTCGCTGAGCTTTATCTCAACGAGAAGAAAGCTAAGGAAGCTAGAAAATATGTTACCGAGATGTTGAGATACAATCGGAATTTAAATTCACCTTACTATCCCGCAGGAACAAATCTTCTATTGGGGAGATTGGCTCTCATTGAAAATGACCCAAGAATTGCAAGTAGTTATTTAGCTAGATCTATTGAAATTGCAGAGCCCATAAAATTTGTAGATGCTTTAACCCAAGCTTATAATTACCAGGCAGAAGCAGAGCGATTGCTAGGCAATTTTGAAAAAGCTTACACTATAAAGCTCAAAGAACAAGAACTTCAACTAGCTGAATATGATCAGGATAAAATTGAAGCTCAAGAGTCATTTGCGGCCAAATTTAAGTTAGCTCAGTATCAGCAAGATCTTGAAAGACAAGAATTAGAGAACATCGCAAAAGAAGAGAAAGCTAAAAGGGATGCCACCATATTCTGGGGAAAAATAGCTGGCGCCATATTACTAGCATTTGTTGCATTTTTCATATTTGCATACGTAAGGAGAAGGAAATTACTGAAAACACTTTTACTTAAAAACAAGCAATATTTAGAAGCTAAAAATAATAGTGAAAGAATGGCAGAATCCACAAGGAGACTTTTTTCATCAGTAAGCCACGAATTAAGGACACCTATGTATGGAATTGCTGGTATTTCATCAATGCTCTATGAACAACCAGAAACTCAAAAGTTTAAAGATGAGTTAGGTGCATTGAAATACTCAACAGATTACCTGAGCACTCTCATTAATAACGTTTTACAATTGAATTCTCTAAGGGGAGAAACTAAAAATATACTCAGGAGCGATAAATTTGATATACGGAAAGTGGCGACAAATGTGGTTTCAAATCTCAACTATGTAAATAGTACAAAGGGTTTTGATATTGATTTAAAAATTTCGGAAGATGTTCCTCGTTTTTTAATTGGTGATCAGGTAAAATTATCTCAAGTTCTAATTAACATCTTGGGTAATTCA
Organism: uncultured Alphaproteobacteria bacterium; assembly: GCA_963803555.1. Lineage (GTDB taxonomy): Bacteria > Pseudomonadota > Alphaproteobacteria > Micavibrionales > Micavibrionaceae. The sequence goes on from CAWDMZ010000002.1 coordinate 357,549, forward strand.
AAAAAATTCACAAATTCTGGATTTATCAAATTACGCGTTGAAGCGTTAAACATTTCTGAAACTATAGCAGACATACAATTTACAGTAGTCGATTCAGGTATCGGTATAGACCCTGAGTTACTTCCAAACATTTGGGATGAGTTTGGAGAAGCCTCAAATACTAATAAATATCACGGTAGCGGACTCGGTCTTCCCATTGTTAAAAAAATATTAGATCTTCATAAATCTGAAATTTTCTTACGTTCAGAAAAGAATAAAGGTACCGAGATTAGATTTACCATAGCTTTTGAGTATGCAGAAGAAGATACTCCTGAAAATTCACACCACAATACCGATAATCTTAAGAGAATTAAAGGTAAGACGATTCTAATAGTTGATGATAACAAAATAAATTTATTGGTAACTCAAAAGAAGCTTAAATCCTATGGAATAGATACAGAACTGGCTAATGGAGGTATGGAGTCCGTCTCAAAAGTGAGGGAGCAATGTTACGATTTAGTGCTAATGGACATACATATGCCCGAAGTTGACGGCTTTAAAGCAACTGCTTTAATTAAAGAAATCCGTCCTAACATACCGATCGTTGCTTTTACAGCTGTAAACTTCGAAGCAATAGAAATGAAAATTCAGTCCTCCTCTTTTGATGATATTTTATTAAAACCGTACTCTAATGATAAACTAGAGAGTATCCTTTTTAAGTATATTACATAGTTTCTTGTCAAGAAATCCTATCAGGATGCAATCCATTTTCCATACTTAATCATTGTCCGCTACCCTCTACTCATCACAAGTCTAGATGAGGATATTTCGCTATAAGAGACGTACTATAACGTGCCACTTGAACTACTTTTCTTTAACAATAAGGTTTGAGGTTACATCTAAGTAACTTCCACCATAATTTCGATAGATCTTAGGACTTTACAACCCCATCAATATTCGCGATAAAATAGTGATAGGGACTAAACTTCTCTGGCGGAATAATGTATAGCGCAACAGTGCTATACAACATCTCGAGTAAGCAAACAGCACCAGGAAGAGTCATTGACGTGGTCGGAACAGTACTCAGCTATTTTCAAAGTGAGAAAAATATAACAGTGATGTCACAAAAAAAAGCTAGAACTTAACGTTCTAGCTTTTTCAATTCTCGAAAATTATTATCTTAATTATGCTTATTTCTCATAACCACCCACTTATTATCTACTCCATCATAAAAAAGTTGAACCATCTCACGCTCTCTTATTCTTAAATAACTACTATCTAAAATCCTGTTGGCGTCATCAGAATCTGTGCTATTGGGAATCAATGTGATATCGCCGTCTACTGGATATAAATATATGATATCCCCATCCTCTCCTGCTTGTATTCCAGTTATGTCTATATCACCTACAGAACTTGGTATTCTGATCATTGATTTTTTATCTAATCCACCTCCAGGCCAGACGATCATATTATTTACCTGAGTGAAATCTACGGGCTCTAAGGTTTCAACACTCAATGACAAGTTTCTAGAGACTATTTTATTATTTTCTAACTTCACGTTAGATCCCATCTCTACTTGGATAAAATTGCCTTGGTCATCAACACCTATAACAGATTTTGCTTCTGAGTCACTGTGTGCTAAATTTCTTACTCTAAAATCTCCATTAACATCAAGAGATGCTGTAGGCTGTGTAGTATTTATTCCTACTTGTGCCGAAATGGAAATTGTAAAAAATATACAACTTGTTAATACCAATAATATTTTCACGATCTGGGGCTCATTGAATTAGGTCTCAAATATAGAATAAATTCTCATACGAGAAAAGTATCAGCTAAGCAAATTTCAAATTAGAAAACTCCGTTAAGATGTTACTCTATTGCTTTTCCTTCGATCTTCCATTGAGATAACCCACCTTGCAAGTCGTATATTTCTGAAAACCCTGCGTCTTTAAGTTGCTGAGCGCAACGTGCGCTTCTACCTCCCTTAGCGCAATACACATAAACAGGCTTAGATGTATCTAATTGCTCAATGGCTGTTTCCCATGCTGGACTATTCATTACTATATTTTTAGATGCTGGTAAGTGTCCAGTTTCGTATTCGGCAACAGTTCGAACGTCTATAAGCTGAACATCTTCTGCAGCTATACCTTCCTCAAATTCATCAGCGGTGATGATTCTAATTGTCTCTGCGTCTTCAGCAACTTTCATTTCCTGATGATTCTCCTTTTGCACTTGCACATTGTTGTCTTTACAACTTGTCAGACTCAAGAGAGAACACAACGTAATTATTAGATATTTCATTAAGCTTATTATTAATGAGTTGCATCCCAAGCGGTATACCCCCCAAGAAGATTATACGTATTATTAAAACCCAAACTATCTAATATCTGACACGCTTGACCGCTTCGAGCCCCTGAGCGACAGTAGATATAATAGTTTTTTGACTTATCGAGCTTCTCCACTTCGTCTATAAATCCCTGACCCATATAAATGTCTATGTGCTTAGCATTTTCAATCATTCCGTTTTCTATCTCTTCTTCTGTGCGAACGTCCAGAATTACAGCAGCATCATCTTGAGCTATCTGCTCCTTCCATTGTGGTATTGTCACTTCTTGCATTAGTTAATTATTAAGTTAGGCTTTAATCACCTATGATTATTAGTTTGTTTTAAAGGTTTATTCTGTTATCAGCTGCGCTTCTTTTATGTTCTTAATGGCACCATAACCACCCAAAACATTTACAATGTTATTAATGCCGTACTGTCTAGCGATAGATGCATAAATCAGGGAGCGGTATCCCCCTGCGCAGTGAACGTGGTATGTTTTATTTGGGTCGAGATCAGCTACATTTTTATGAACTTCATCAAGAGAAAAATGAGGCACCCCTTTTAGGTGGCTTCCTTCATATTCACCAGGCTTTCGCACGTCTAGGACATGTTCTATTTTTCCACGTGTATATCCCTCTATAAATTCTTGAGCCGTTACTTCTGGGATGCTTACTGTTTCTTTCCCAGCGTCTTGCCATGCTTCTACTCCTCCCTTGAGATATCCTAAACTATTGTCATACCCTACACGGGCTAACCTCATCACTACTTCTGCTTCTGAACCTTCGGCTGCAATAAAAATAATTTTTTGATTTATGTCAGGAACCAGGGCTCCCACCCAAGGTGCAAACTGACCTTTTAATCCAACGTACCAGGCTTGAGGCAAGGACATTTTCGCGAAAGCGGAAACATCCCGTGTATCCAGCACAAGGATATCTTCTTTAGACGCAAGTTGCTCAAATTCATCTACCGTCAGGGCTTTAGTACCGCGTTCTATAATGGTATCAAAATTCTCATTCTCCTTCTTGTTCATCGCAACATTTTCTGGAAAATAGGATGGTGGCAATGCTAGCCCATTCGTAAGCTCCTTTATAAATTCCTCTTTTGAGAGCTTAAAGGCATAGTTCGTTGCTTTCTGGTTACCCAAGGTGTCGCTCGTCTCGCTACTCATATTTTTACCGCAAGCAGATCCTGCTCCATGGGCCGGATAAATAACAACCTCATCATTAAGATTTGCAATTTTAGTATGTAAGCTATCGTAGAGATGTCCTGCTAGATCTTCTGTTGTAAGATCTGATTTTGCAGCCAGATCAGGACGCCCTACATCCCCTATAAATAGGGTATCCCCTGTAAAGAGTGCTTCCTGATTCCCTTCTATATCTTTAAGTAAGTAGCAGGTGGACTCCATTGTATGCCCTGGTGTATGAATGGTCGTTAGGGAAAGTGACCCAATATAAAACACCTCATTATCCATCGCACTGTGATACGTATATGAGGCGGTTGCTTTAGGACCTAAAATCACGGTCGCCCCAGTAGCCCTTGCCAGATCAACTTGACCACTCACAAAATCTGCGTGAAAATGCGTGAGAAATATATACTTAATCTTAGTATCATTTTCTGCTGCCAGATCAAGGTACGGCTGTACTTCCCGTAAGGGATCAATAATAGCAGCTTCCCCCTCTGAGCTTATAAAATAAGCGCCTTGGGCAAGACATTTAGTATATAGTTGTTTGAGAATCATCAGAGAACTTTAGAAAACAAATTTACATTATTTTGACGTGTTACTAAACCAAAAAAAATCGGCCTCAAGAGCCGATTTTTTCATAATTGAATGATTTGTTTATTTTGTTTTTATAGAGCACCCTATTGCTTTGGTTTCTTTTACTGCTATTTCCTTACCAGCAATGAGGGCATTTAAAGCATTTTTTAAATAATGTTGGGTTGCGGCGCTAGAATCCCTAGCATTATTATCTATTCCTCCTATATATTTTACTATAGGAACTCCTTCTTTATTTTTTTGAAGGAGGTATGTATGTGGTGTCTTGGTAGCTCCGTACATAGGATAAATTTCTTGATATTCATCCTGTACATATGGGAACGTAAATCCCTTAGCCTTTGCTCTTTTCTGCATCTCTATAAATCCATCTTCCGGATTTATAGATGGGTCGTTCGGATTAATTGCAATGACTGGATAGCCTAACTTTTTATATTTTTTATCTATTTCAATGATCCTATCCTCATTTGCCACTGAAAATGGGCAGGTGTTACAGGTAAATATTATGATAAAACCCTTGGCTTCAGGAAAATCATCTAACGATATCATTTCCTTGTCAACATTCCTTAAATAAAAATCTGAGGCCTCATCCTCTATTTCATATCCACCTTCCTTTACGATACCAATAGTGTTGACAGCAAATGCCGAAATAACAACCAGTAGCGCGAGTAAGGTTAACGTTTTAAATGTTCTCATTATAGATATTGTTTTACTTCCTTATGAAGTTGGTCAAACGTAAATGTTTGCTCAAAAAATTTACTTTTATTTTTAACTTTTATCAGCGTGGCAGGAATCGCCCCTGACCAATTTTTATCTAATTAACGGTATCCATCTATTGGCGTCTGGATCATTTAATAAGACTACATCAGACTTCAGATCCTTACGTTTAATAAACTCCTCGACCTTACTTATTTGATCTGGAAAATCTAAACTTACTAGAATAACTTTTACCCTATCCTCTGTATATCTTTTCCCAATCTCCTCAAATATTGGTAACTCTTTAATACAAGGCTTACACCAAGTTGCCCAAAAATTTATGACTACTACCTCAGCTGTCTGTTGCTCTATGTACTTTTCAAGTCCATCAAAATCTAATGGTACGATAGCTATTTGAGGAACATTTAATGTCCCGCTATCCTTAACATCATTTGAATATGATAAGAGGACAATCGTTGCTATGTATGCGATTAATTTAATCACACAAAAATCCTGTATATGAGCAAGATAAATTTAATCATTAACAAACTTTCACATACCGCTGTTAATTTTATTAAGAAAATTTTTAACTCTATCCGATTTGATGCAGACCATTCAGCATAAATAGTTAGGTAATTCTAAAAATAATATTATATTTGTATATACAACTATTGTAATGACAATTGAAAATCAAATAAAGACAGATGTTTTACCGCTTTCGCGAAAACTCTCTATAAATATTTTATTTACAGCCAATTGGGCAAGTGATCTACTAGGAGAAGCTTTAAAAGATCACGATATCTCGCTACAGCAATTTAATGTTCTCAGGATTTTAAGAGGTCAGAAAGGGAAACCCGCAAATCTCTCCACTATTAACGAAAGAATGGTGGCAAAAACAAGCAATACCACACGTCTCGTAGATAAACTCCTTAAGAAAGGACTGGTAGAGCGCACTGTATGCCCTTCAAATAGGCGAAAAGTAGAAATAAAAATTACAAAAAATGGCCTCGCATTATTAACCATCCTAGATGAGATGGTGACCACTGCAGAAGATCAGATAACAAGCCAACTTACAGATAATGAGAAAGAGCAACTCAATAAACTGCTCAATAAACTTAGAAATAACTAATTAAAAATTGACATTATGAAAACAACATTTTTTACAGCAATTCTTGCCGTAGTGGTTACTAGCGCATCAGCAAGCACAAATCCTATTAAGAAAACGATCAATGTAAAGGAAAGCGCTATCTCGTGGACGGGTAAAAAGGTATTGGGACAACACAACGGTACTTTAGAGCTAAAATCTGGAACGTTAGAAATGGATGGTGATCAACTTGTAGGAGGTACCTTTACAGTAGATATGACTTCCCTTACGGTAACAGATCTCGAGTCTGGAAAGGGTAAAGAAAAATTAGAAGGACATCTTAAGTCTGATGATTTTTTTGGAATAGAAGCTCACCCTACGGCTACATTTGTGATTACTGATGCAGTACCTAGCGGGAGTGGCTATAGTGTGGTAGGCGATCTCACTATTAAAGGGATCACTCAGAGCATAAAGATCATGATGAATGTTACGAGTTCTACTGCTTCCACTACTTTTGAGGTAGATAGAACAAAGTACAATGTTCGTTACGGTTCTTCATCATTCTTTGATAATCTTAAAGACAATGCTATAGATGATAATTTTGAGCTAGCGGTTACCTTAACGTTCTAATCTGAGTTTGCTTTACTTTACAAAAAGCCAACTTCATATTTTTGTGAAGTTGGCTTTTTTTATTTAAAACAGGTCATTATCTTTGAGCCAATAATGAAAAATAACACAGTACATATTTGGTGGTGGATTATGCAACAATCGTTAGCGTAAGAAGCCCTATGTACCTATCATATACAGCCTGTCTTACGACAGGCTTTTTTTATTCAATACAATGAACTATCAATTACTATCACATTCTAAAAAACTCCTTGCAGATACAATAACTCCAGTATCTGTATATCTTCGGCTACGGGATAGATTTCCTAATAGCTTGCTGTTAGAGAGTAGTGACTACCACGCAAATGATAATAGCTTCAGCTACATTTGCTGTAATCCCATTGCCTCTATTTCTGTAAATGAAGGCCTTATTATCCAGAAATTCCCAGATGGAAAGTCTACAGAAATTGTAATGACAGAAAACACGGATGTAGTGGGTACTTTAGACGCTTTCGCGAAAGCGTTTACTTCCCAGAAGACCTCGCATAAATTCATAAATAATGGCCTCTTTGGTTATTTATCCTATGACGCGGTGCAGTATTTTGAAGATATTACTATTGCCAAAAAGGATGGCGATCTACACATACCTGATATTTATTATGCCGTTTATCAAAATATTATAGCGATAAATCACTTTAACAATGAGGCACACATTTTCTGTCACAACACGACGGGAGACAGTAATATTGAAGATATAGAGCAGATTTTAAAATCTAAAAACATCGCAGAATATAACTTTAAATGCAAGTCTGGGCACACAAGTAATATCACAGACGATGATTATAAGAAATTAGTAGAAACCTGTAAAAAGCATTGCCAGCGAGGAGATGTTTTTCAGATTGTACCCAGCAAGCGATTTTCACAGCAATTTACAGGAGACGAGTTTAATGTGTATAGAGCGCTGCGCAGTGTAAATCCATCACCATACCTTTTTTACTTTGATTACGGAGATTATAAAATTTTTGGATCATCACCAGAGGCGCAACTAATAGTTCAAGATGGTAAAGCAGAAATTCACCCTATTGCTGGAACTTTTAAAAGAACTGGAAACGATGAGCAAGATGCCATCTTGGCAAAGGAGCTTGCAAAAGATGAAAAGGAAAATGCCGAGCACGTTATGCTAGTAGATTTAGCCCGAAATGATTTATCTAGAAATGGAAGCAATGTTACTGTAGAAACCTATAGGGAAGTTCAGTTTTTTTCTCACGTGATTCACTTAGTGAGTAAGGTTACTGGAACAAAGCATAATAACTCAAGTACGTTACAAGTGGTTGCAGACACCTTTCCTGCAGGAACCTTGAGCGGGGCACCAAAACATAAAGCAATGCAACTTCTCGAAAAATATGAGAATCGCAATAGAACCTTTTATGGAGGAGCTATAGGCTTCATGGATTTTTACGGTAATTTTAATCACGCCATTATTATACGCAGTTTTTTGAGTAAAAACCACTCGTTACACTGGCAGGCGGGAGCAGGAGTTGTGAGCGCTAGCGACCCAGAAAAAGAGTTACAAGAAGTCTATAATAAATTAGGTGCCCTTAGTAAAGCGCTGGAAATTGCAGAGACCATCTAAACCTATTTTCGAAAATTGATAAAAATAATTGAGTAGAAATAATACTCAAACCCATATAAAATGAAGAAAATCTTAGTCATAGATAATTACGATAGTTTCGTTTATAATCTTGTACACTATCTCGAGGAATTGGACTGTGAAGTTACCGTAAGACGTAATGATCAGTTTCTCATTGAGGACTGCGAGGCTTATGATAAAATATTATTGTCTCCAGGACCCGGCATTCCTGACGAGGCTGGTTTACTAAAAGAAGTAATCAGAAAGTATGGTGCTTCAAAACCTATACTTGGAGTGTGCCTCGGGCAACAAGCTATTGGTGAGGTATATGGTGGTAACATCACAAACCTTGATAAGGTTTTTCACGGCGTCGCAACTACTATACATATCACACAACCAGAAGCAATTCTCTTTGCCGGGATGAAAAAGAATATTGACGTAGGGCGTTACCATTCTTGGGTGGTATCCCAAGATAATTTTCCTGATGTTTTAGAGATTACGGCGGTAGACGAAAACAACCAAATTATGGCTCTTAGACATAGGGAGTATGACATTCAGGCTGTCCAGTTTCACCCAGAATCTGTACTTACTCCTCAAGGCAAAACGATGATTAAAAACTGGGTTACTAATTAAAAAAAGATACTATGAGATCCTGTCTTCTTCTTTTATTGAGTTGTTTCTTTCTTTTAGGAGGTTGTGTCAGTAATGAGTCAACTACAACATCTACACCTCAACCCAAAGAAATAAAAACAGCACCGGCTCCATTAGAAACTATAGAAGAAGCACTCGATGAGGCAAACCTTGAGGAATATAAATCCCTCACATTTAACGTTAAGATGGGCGTGAGCCCATCACAACCTGACTGGGTGCTTTTTTCAAATGGAACCTACATCATTTTCCCAAGAGGCACCTCTGATAGAGAAATGAGAAAGGCTGCAAAAAAAATTATTGGGAACTATAAGAGCCAAAGCCTCAAAGTACGGAAGTCACCTATGGTAAAGGGATGGATTGTTTATGCTGACAAAGGAATTTTTAATTACGTCTCGCTCAAACAGGCGGGCGAAAGAACCATTTCAGATAAGGATCTCATACGATTGGGAGAACAAAATATTTTGGCAGATCAAGCAAAACCATTTATAGTACATATCAATTCAGATAAATAATACGATAACCTTAGAATCTAGTTTACTTAAAATTGATGAAAGAAATACTCAACAGACTCATAAATCACGACCAACTCACAAAGACTGAGGCTAGAGAAATTTTAGTCAATATTTCTGAGGGGAAATACAACTCAAACCAAATTGCCGCCTTCCTTACAGTGTATATGATGCGAAGCATCACTGTAGAAGAGCTTGAAGGTTTTAGGGATGCCCTACTCGATCTCTGTCACGCCGTAGATTTTTCAGAATATAACGCGATAGATTTATGTGGCACAGGTGGTGACGGTAAAGATACGTTTAACATTTCAACACTTTCTAGTTTTGTGACAGCGGGTGCAGGAGTAAACGTAACCAAACACGGGAATTACGGAGTAAGTTCTGTGAGTGGGAGCAGCAATGTAATGGAACATCTAGGGATAACATTTAGCAACGATAAGGATTTTTTAAAGCGCTCTATGGATGAAGTTGGGATGTGCGTCTTGCACGCTCCCCTATTCCACCCCGCGATGAAAAATGTAGCGCCCATACGTCGAGAGTTAGGTGTTAAGACATTTTTCAATATGCTGGGACCTATGGTAAATCCGGCATTCCCTAGTAATCAACTAGTTGGTGTCTTTAATCTTGAGCTCGCTAGAATGTATGGCTATTTATACCAAAAGGGAAACAAGAATTTTACCATTTTACACGCCTTAGATGGGTACGATGAGATTTCACTCACAGGACCTACCAAGGCAATAACTAATGAAACAGAAATGATGCTGAACCCAGCAGATTTTGGCGTAAGCCCACACCTTCAAAAAGATATTTATGGAGGAGATAGTGTTTCTGCTTCCGCGAAAATTTTCTTGGATGTCATCACGGGTCAAGGAACAGACCCCCAAAATAATGTGGTCTGTGCAAATGCAGGGATGGCGATTGCGACTGTAAAAGGATTAACGCCAAAAGAAGGGTTTGAAGAAGCTAAAGAGAGTTTATTGAGTGGAAAGGCAAATAAAAAATTAAAGCAATTGATAACGCTACGTAAGTAAGGCATAAGGTTTTGATAGGATTTTATATCACATTGGAATATCTTATAAATCACTTAACTACCTTAGACTGAGAATATCCATTTGAGGATATGATGAAAAGGAATTATGTACGGTTGTTGATTGATTTCTACGAAGCGATAGTGAAGAAGAAATAGGATCGAAACCTCCGAACGAAAACTAACAAATGGATATTTTAGATAAAATAACAGCAGATAAAATCAAGGAAGTAGCTTTGAGAAAGAGCCTTATTCCTGTGCGTCAATTAGAACAGTCTCTTCTTTTTGAAAGACCGACGGTTTCGCTAGCTACGGCTGTAAAAAATGGCTCTGGCATCATTGCAGAACATAAGCGTAGATCACCCAGTAAGTCGGTTATCAATAATAGTTTGAGCGTTCAGGATGTGGCGAGCGGTTATGAAAATGCTGGCGTGAGCGGGATGTCTGTACTGACAGATGGGAAGTATTTTGGTGGATCGCTGGAGGATTTAATTTTGGCAAGGGCGGTCACTTCGTTTCCTTTATTGCGTAAAGAATTCATTGTAGATGAATACCAGATCATAGAAGCCAAAGCTTACGGTGCAGATGCGATATTACTGATTGCAGCTACGCTTTCGCGAAAGCAAATAGAAACGTTTTCCAAGCTCGCCAAAAGCCTTGATTTAGAGGTGCTTTGTGAATCTCATAACGAAGAAGAGTTGCTAAAGTCCATAATGCCGTCTATCGATTTAATGGGTATTAATAATCGAAATTTAAAAACGTTTGACGTGAGTTTAGAAACCAGTAAAACATTGATCAAGCAAATTCCAGATGAATTTGTAAAAGTTTCAGAAAGCGGAATTAGTTCCGTAGAAGCTATAAAAGAACTGAAACCTCACGGATTTCAAGGATTTTTAATCGGTGAGAATTTTATGAAAACTGACGATCCAGGCAAAAGTGCGGAAGGATTTATTAAAAAAATAAACTCATAATGGACATACCCTATTCTGCAAAGCAATTGCGCTATTTCCTTTGGACAGGAATTGCATACACGCTGCTAGAAGTGATAGCACTCATGGTCTTAGAAGATTCAAATCTCATTTTTTGGTTTCTCCCTTGGGGTATTCTTCACCTCATTGCCTATGCAATTCAAAGGCAAATAGGATGGCTAACAATAACGCCATCTACCATCATAGTTAAAGGCTTTTTAGGTATAGGTAGAAAAGAACTAGAATTTTCTAAGCTGACTAAAAAGAAGTATTTCGCTGGAGACTATATCCTAGCGCAAGGTTCAAAAGAAATAGGGCTCACCCGTCAGTACCTCACACCAGAAGCGAGGGAGGTATTAGATGCAGTTGTAGAGAATAATTTAAATAAACCTAAGGAAGTAGAATGAAACTCAAAATATGCGGAATGAAATACAACACCTTAGAAGTCGCTGTCTTGCAGCCAGACTATCTTGGCTTTATATTTTATAGTAAAAGTCCGCGAGATTTTGAAGGGCTTGAGATTCCTTCGATACCCGTTGGTATAAAAAAAGTAGGCGTTTTTGTAGATGCGGAGTACGCTTTCGCGAAAGCGTGTATAGAAAAATATAAGTTAGACGTTGTACAATTACACGGGAACGAGTCGCCTGAGTATATCGTAGCATTAAAAGAAAAACTGACCACAAAAGATGTGCAGTGGTGGAAAGTCTTCGGCATTAAAGACACCTTCGACTTTGAAAAGTTGACATCCTATGAAGGCTTAGTAGATGCGTTCTTATTCGACACTAAAGGAAAAGAAAAAGGTGGAAACGGCTATACCTTTGACTGGCGTGTTTTAGGAAATTACACTTCAAAAACGCCCATCATTTTAAGTGGCGGCATAGGTCTTGAAGAACTAGAAAAAATAAAAGTAATCTTCGCCACAGACCTGCCGATTATGGCGCTAGATGTAAACAGTAGGTTTGAGGTGGAACCAGGATTGAAGGATATTGAGAAATTAGAAAAATTTAAAGAAGCAATTGCGGAGATTTCTTCGCTACGCTCGTACTAAAAAGCTATGAATACACTAGAAAAAGATTCCCTTCTAGACGGGAATATCAGTAAAGGACGGAGCTATCAAGCAGATGACCGCGGTTATTACGGAGATTTTGGTGGGGCATTTATTCCAGAGATGCTCTACCCCAATGTGGAAGAGCTGCGCTCGCAATATGTGCAAATTATGCAGGAACCCTCTTTTCAAAAAGAGTTTAAACAACTTTTAAAAGATTATGTAGGTCGCCCTACTCCGCTCTATTTTGCAGAACGGTTCAGTAAAAAGTACGGTACAAAAGTATATCTCAAAAGAGAAGATTTATGCCATACGGGAGCACATAAAGTAAATAACACCATAGGTCAGATCCTAATGGCACAACGCCTAGGTAAAACCAGAATCATTGCAGAAACCGGTGCGGGTCAACACGGCGTTGCTACCGCTACTGTTTGTGCATTGATGGGCTTAGAGTGTATCGTGTATATGGGTGCTATAGATATTGAACGACAAGCACCAAATGTGGCTCGTATGAAAATGCTAGGCGCAACTGTAAGACCGGCGATGTCTGGAAGTAGAACATTAAAAGATGCCACAAACGAAGCCATACGCGATTGGATTAATAACCCTGTAGACACTCATTACATCATCGGTTCTGTGGTGGGACCTCATCCATATCCTGATATGGTGGCTCGTTTTCAAGCCATTATTTCTGAAGAGACCAAAACACAATTATTAGAAAAAGAAGGTCGTGAGAATCCAGATTACGTCGTTGCCTGTGTAGGTGGCGGCAGTAATGCTGCTGGGTTGTACTATCATTACCTCGATCAACCAGAAGTGGGTATTATCGCTGTAGAAGCCGCAGGAAAAGGGATTGACTCTGGTGAGAGCGCGGCAACATCTGCTTTAGGCCGCGAGGGAATCATACACGGGAGTAAAACTTTACTAATGCAAACTGCCGACGGGCAAATTACAGAGCCTTATTCTATTTCGGCAGGATTGGATTATCCTGGTGTGGGGCCTATGCACGCAAATTTGTTCCGCTCAGGTCGAGGGGAGTTTATCTCGGTTACGGATGATGCGGCGATGCAAGCAGGTTTAGAGCTCAGCAAGCTTGAAGGTATTATTCCAGCCATAGAAACAAGTCACGCCCTCGCGATTTTTGAAACCCGTAAATTCAAGGCAGATGATGTGGTTGTGATTAATCTTTCTGGAAGGGGTGATAAGGATTTGAATACGTATATCGAGTATTTTAATCTCTAATTCAACCTCCGCGAAGGCGGAGGTCTCATCGAGTCTTAACAACTTATGTCATACTACACCTACATTATTACTAATAAATACAACAAGGTCATTTACGTAGGTGTTACAAGAGATTTGAAGATACGCTTGCTCGAACATAGAGAAAAACGATATAAGAATAGCTTTTCTGCAAAGTACAATTTGGAGAAACTGGTTTACTTTGAAATACATAAAACTATCGAAGCCGCTCGCAAAAGAGAGATTCTTATAAAGAAGTGGAATCGAGAATGGAAAGAAGTATTAATAAATGAAATGAATCCGGATTGGAACGATTTGGATTGGATATTATAATTTAAGAATAGCTTGGGTGGAAGAGATCTCCGCCTTCGCGGAGATTAATGAGAGATGAACAGAATAAACAAAAAATTACAAGAAAATAAAAAGCTGTTAAGCTTATACTTCACTGCTGGTTACCCAGCGATAAATGACACGGTTTCAATCTTAACCCAACTTCAGGAAAGCGGAGTTGATATGGTTGAAATAGGGCTTCCATTTTCAGACCCGTTGGCAGACGGGCCTACTATCCAAGAAAGTAGCACTGCCGCACTTAAAAATGGAATGACCACTCAAGTGTTGTTCGACCAACTCAAAGGGATTAGGGATACTATCGATATTCCGCTAATAGTGATGGGGTATTTTAACCCTATGTTGCAATATGGCGTAGAGAAGTTTTGTGCTGAGTGCCAAGAAATAGGCATAGATGGCATCATTATGCCAGACCTACCCCTCGCCGAGTATGAGGCTGAATACAAAACACTTTTTGAAAAATATGGATTAATCAATGTGTTCTTGATCACTCCGCAAACTACAGATGAGCGCATTAAGCAGATAGACGAAGCTAGTGATGGTTTTATATATATGGTAAGTAGCGCGAGCACTACGGGAGCTACAAGTGGATTTAGCAATACAACCTCTGATTATTTTGAGCGCATCGCTAAGATGGATTTAAAAAATCCACAAGTCGTAGGTTTTGGGATTAATAATTCAGAGACATTCAAAGCGGCTACTGAGCATCAAAAAGGAGCGATTATAGGGAGTGCTTTTATTAAGCATGTTACCGAGCACGGAGCTAATAGCGTAAAAGATTTTGTAAAAAAGATTAGGTAATTTTCTAATTGATAATGTTACGAAATTGTCCAATAGACGTATCTCGAACTTTTATGATTTAAGTGAGTTGGGTCAAGCTCTAGCTGATACCACCATTCCTTTCTCATAGCCGCGATTGCAGTGTAAATCCCGCAGCGTAGCGAGGAATTGAAACGAAAAGCGGGACATAGCTCCCACAAATAATTTCCTACCTCCCGGCTCCATAAACTTTAAGTCTTATGTAACAAGTCTTTAGCAAGAATTAACAACCTGTTGTCTTATCTTTAAGTTGAACAAAAAGAAAATATTATGGATCGTAAATTTGAAAGAAAAGTAGAACAGACAAACCCAACAAACCCTACGGGAAATATCAACCAAAAAACAAATGATTTTGATATAGATGAGAAGACCATCAAAGATCAACAGAATAAAAAGTAGAAACCCTTCTATTTGTATCTGAAGTCACCTTTTGCGAGGTGGCTTTTTTTTATGGCTGAATGAAGTAATGAGACTGCTCCCTAATACTTCTAAGTGGCAAGAGGCTCGTTACTTAAACTCTTACTGCGTCTGGCACAAGGCTGGTATAATCGCCTCCGTGACGTATGACATCTCTCACAATACTGGATGAAATGTAGCTTTTCCCTGAACTGGTGAGCAAGAAAACAGTTTCTATACCTGAGAGCTTCCTATTTGTGTGAGCTATGGCTTTTTCAAATTCAAAATCTGCCGGATTTCTCAGTCCGCGTAAAATATATTCTGCTTCTTGTTCCTTACAGAACTCAATGGTAAGCCCCTTATAGGTCATCACCCTAATCCGTGGTTCACTTTTAAAAGATTCTTCTAGAAATTGCTTACGTTGTTCTAGGGAAAACATATATTTTTTAGTAGAATTTACACCTATGGCAAGAATAACTTCATCAAATAAGGTAAGGCCTCTCTCTATAATATCATAATGACCCAATGTTATAGGATCGAAGGATCCGGGGAAAACAGCTCTTTTCATACGCTAAAGTTACTGATTATTTGATAGTGCGTATTCTATTGATTTACTAAAGGCATCCCGTAAGGAAATACCTTCAGCTTTGAGCTGCCTGGGAACGATACTTTCCCGAGATAAGCCAGGATTGGTATTTACCTCTACAAAATGTGCTTTATCCTTATGAAATATAAAATCGATGCGACATAACCCTTTAAGATTCATTAATTCATAAATGGCTCCTGTGAGCGATTGTACTTCTTCTGTTTGTTCTGTTGCTAGTCGTGCAGGAACAATCTCCTGAGATTTACCAGAATATTTTGCCTGAAGGTCAAAAAAGTCACCATCTGGAACGATCTCACAAACAGGGAGCACCTTAACCCCATCACCAAAATTAAAAACACCTACCGACACTTCTGTACCGCTTAAAAATGATTCTATAATCACCTCACTATCTTCTAGGAAAGCCTTTTCTAAAGCAGTATCTAGATCGCCTTCCTTATAAACTTTACTCACCCCGTAACTCGAGCCCGCTCGGTTAGGTTTTACAAAACAAGGATATCCTATTTTTAAGGCGACAGAATTTTTAAATTCCATCGAGATCTCATCTCCTTTATTGACATAAACAGAAGCCGCCATAGGAACTCCATAGTTACTCAAAACGCTGAGTGTATCACGCTTGTTAAAAGTGAGTGCGCTTTCATAAAAGTTGCAACTGGTCTGTGGTATCCCTATAAGGTGCAAATATGCCTGCAATTGTCCATCTTCTCCTGGCGTTCCGTGTATGGTGTTATAACAGCAGTCAATACTTATTTTTTTACCATTGATCTCAAAACTAAAATCTGCCTTATTAACTTCATACGCTCCGTCCTGCATTACACATTTCCACCCAGACTTTAAGATATGTACAGGGAACACATTGTATGAAGAAGCCGCCAAAGCTTCTACTACGGTTGCCCCACTATTTAAAGAAATTTGGTACTCACTTGAGTACCCACCCATTAAAACTGCTATATTTTTTTTGCGCACTTTCGTGAAAATTTTAGTCCTTCGAAACAATTCCCAAGGCATTTCGTTATCGTAAAAATAGGTCATTAAATCACCCGCTCCAATAGGCGCCCAATTTTATATATTTGCAATTCTAACCAGCACCCCTTATGAGCATCATAAATTTTATTTTTAGTAAAAGTTTTTTAAAACAACTACTGTTAGCTGTTGTAATCATTATAGCGCTCGTTTTTATTGTAAAATGGTGGCTCTCTGGCACAACTAACCACGATGAGCGCATTACGGTACCTAATGTACAAGGTATGACCCTTGATGCCGTAGAACAAGAACTGGGCAATGCAGAGCTGCGTTACTTTATAATGGATAGTGCAAATTTTAATCCAGATTACCCACGATATTCTGTTATTGAACAAAAGCCAGAGGCCGGTAAGTTTGTAAAAGAAAATAGGCAGATCTACCTAGTTTTAAATCCGTCGGGATACAGAAAATTACAAATCCCTGATGTAGTGGGCCAAACACGGAGACAGGCAGAGCCTAAGCTTAAAGCACTTGGCTTTGAAATAGGTAACATTACGTATGTAGATTGGATAGGTAAAGATGAGGTAAGAGAATTACGCCATAAAGGACAAAAAATAAACTCAGGAGATCTCCTCCAGAAAACATCTGTTATAGATTTAGTGCTGGGCAACGGCGAGGGAAACTACAGAGATACAGATACTAACGTAGAGTCTGACGATAATTAGAATGACAGAAAAAACATTTATAGGGCCAGAAGAACAGGATGATGATCTTTATGAACACCATAGTTTTACCGCGAGTTCAGGACAAGATCCACTTAGGGTAGATAAGTTCTTGATGAACTTTATAGAGAATGCGACTCGTAATAAAATTCAAAAAGCTGCAAAAAACGGGAGTATCTACGTCAATGGCGATATCGTAAAGCAGAATTATAAAGTAAAAGCCGGAGATAATGTAAGAGTCCTTTTTGAACATCCACCGTTCGAAAATTTACTTACCCCGCAAAATATTCCCATAGATGTAATTTATGAAGATGACACGTTATTAGTAGTAAACAAGGAAGCTGGAATGGTAGTGCATCCCGGGCACGGTAATTATGAGGGAACACTGATTAATGCCCTGATATATCATTGTGAAAACCTTCCTAATAATAGTAGCGATCGCCCAGGCCTCGTTCACCGTATAGATAAGGATACTAGCGGTTTGCTCGTTGTTGCAAAAACGGAGCACGCAATGGCACATCTTTCTAAACAATTTTTCAATAAAACGACAGAACGGGAATATGTGGCTATTGTGTGGGGTAATGTCACAGATGATGAAGGTACTATAGAAGGAAATATAGGACGCCATCCTAAAAACAGGTTACAAAACACCGTTTTTTATGGAGAGGAAGAAGACCAAGGCAAACCTGCGGTTACCCATTATAACGTTATAGAACGTCTAGGGTACGTAACCTTAGTTAGCTGCAAGTTAGAGACCGGAAGGACACACCAGATAAGGGTTCATATGAAGCATATAGGCCATACGCTTTTTAATGACGAGCGCTATGGTGGCAATGCTATCTTGAAGGGTACCTCATTTACTAAATATAAGCAGTTTGTAGATAACTGCTTTAAAGTTTTACCTAGACAGGCACTACACGCAAAAACCTTAGGTTTTGAGCATCCTGTAACGGGAGAAATGATGCGTTTTGAAACTAAAGTGCCGGAAGATATGGCGGCTTGTATTGATAAGTGGCGCGTGTATGCAGAAAATAGCAACGAGCAAAATCTACTATAGATTAAAATTTAATTTCACTCTTTATTAAAGTATAGCTAAAATCGATACATAGCGCTGCATTTTACAGGGTCATTAAGTAACTTTGAGTAAAAAGCTATACTACTATGAAAATTGTTATATCACCTGCAAAGTCTCTTAATTACGATGATAACTTACCTACCAATAGAGCGACGCAGCCACAATTTTTAGAGCACGCAGAAAAACTCAACAGTAAACTCTCAAACACCACAAAAAAGGATATTCAACATCTGATGAGCATTAGTGAGAAGCTGGCAGACTTGAATTATCAACGTTATCAAGAATTTAATACACCATTTACAAAGAAAAATGCCCGTCCGGCTGTTTATGCTTTTGACGGGGATGTTTACACTGGACTGGATGCCTATACAATACCTACGGATAAACTGGATAAATTACAAGATACCCTTAGAATATTAAGTGGGTTGTACGGAATCCTCAGACCCCTCGATTTAATGCAGCCCTATAGACTTGAGATGGGAACTAAATTAGCATATTATAGTAGTGACAATCTTTACGAGTTTTGGGGAGATCAACTGACCGAAAATCTTAATAAAGAGCTCGAAGAAAATGAACTCTTTTTAAATCTAGCGAGTCAGGAATACTTTAAATCAATTAATACAAAAAAATTAAAAGTTCCAGTAATAACTCCGGTTTTTAAGGATTTCAAAAATGGTAAGTTAAAGATAATTGCCTTTTATGCTAAAAAAGCGAGAGGGTCTATGGTGCGTTATATAATAGATAAAAACGTCGAGACTATAGACGATCTCAAAAGTTTCGATTATTTTGGTTATGGGTTTAGTGAAAAAGAGTCTAATCCAGATAAAAATGAGTATGTCTTTACTAGGTAGTCTTATTTTTTCTGCATTTTAGCAGCTTCTTTAGCTTTTTTCCTGCCTTTTTTACGACGTCTAGCACCAAAAGTACCTCGGCTTATTTTCCCTCTTTTTGACTTTTTATCTCCTCTTCCCATAATCAGTTATTTAAAGAATTAAGATACAGCAAACATTATTTTTTATCAAGTTAAACTTTGTTAAGATGTCCTTTTCAAATATCATTTAATAGCTAATTTCACTACTATGTACTTTTACTTTATCATAATCCTTCAAGTAGTATGCCTATATCACTGCTACAAAAACAGGAATAGTTTTTATTGGTACTTTGCCATCCTGTTACTTCCTGCTATAGGATGTCTTATTTATGTAGTTACTCAAATAATAAATAGGAATCAGGTTACTGCGGTACAAGATGAGGTGATATCGGTAATAAATCCTACTAAGAAATTAAGCGATTTAGAAAAAAAAGTTGCCTTCTCTGATACATTTCAGAACAGGATCAATCTTGCCGATGCCCTCGCGCTTTCACAGAATTACAAAAGAGCCGAAGAAGAGTATATTGCCTCCATAAAAGGAGCACATAGTGATGATTTTTATGCAAATAGCGCTCTCATTACTGTTTTGTATAAGCAACAGAAATATGAAGAAGTACTGGACAAAATCAATTTAGTAAACTCAAAACCTGAGTATGAGGGATCAGACGTTCAGTTTATTTATGGTCAATCACTAGCCGCACTTGGAAAGATTGAAGAAGCAGAAAAGGTGTTGGTTAAAATTGATCAGCGATACTCAAATTACAAAGAGAGATTGATTTTAATTGAATTTTACCTTGCTAATCATAAAACTGATAAGGCCCAAGAACTCTTGAGTGAGATGCTGGTAGAGCACGAGAATATGACACCTCTTAACAAGAAGAAACACAAAGACGTGTTCTTAAAAATAAATAAGTTAGCTTCCTCATTGTCCAAATAAAAATGTTCAATCACACCCATCCCTATGCACCCTTTAATTTAGAAAACTCATCTAAGTGGATTGTTGGAACACTGCCTCCACCGAGATTTACAACAGGTGATTTAAAAGCGGGGGATGTAGATTTTTGCTACGGGAGTATAGATGGTCAATTGTGGCCCATTTTAGATAAAATTTTTGACCTTAATCTAGATTTTAAAACTACCGAGAGGGCTATAGAACAACGTAAGGAATTTCTAATTTCTAGAGAATTAGGTATTTGTGACATTGTTGCTTCCGCCCAGAGGTATAAAATAGACGCCTCAGATATAGGGATGCAAGACGTGCAGTTGAGAGATATTTTTAGCTATCTCACAACCTATCGTAAGGTATCTACGCTTCTTTTTACAGGAGGAAATAGTAAAAATGGTCCTGAATATTTCTTTAGAAAAGCCGCCAAAAAAAAGAATATTGTTCTAGTGCCTGAATCTACAGAAGTGCCAAGAACTTATAAATTTAGCTGGCAAGGAAGAGAGATAACAACCGTATCTCTTACTGCACCTTCTGGGGCAGCAAACCGTGCAGTGGGAAGTTTGGCGCTATATAAAAAACTCAAAGATGAAGATCCTGATTTCAACACTATAGATTTTAGAATATTACAGTACAAACCCTATTTCTAGGATAACGATTTCACAAAATTTTGATTTCTATAAAATCAATTGTAGTATTATTGTAGGCTTTGTGGATTGAGGATATTAGATAATCATTCTTGTTTTAAGAGGTGTATGATAAGGTTTAAGTACGCACTACTTCAACCCATCAAAGTAAACCCTCGCAGCTTTCATTACTCTGGGTGCCATATATAGGGTAGCAATCATAGTGGGTATAGCCATTATTGCAAAGAAACCATCTATCAAATTAATCATCATACTGAGAGAGGTTGTAGCCCCTAAAAGAATGCTTGCAATGTAGGCGACGTTATAGTATTTCTTATGTTGTGCCCCAAAGAGAAAGCTTAAACATTTTGTGCCGTAGTAATTATAAGAGAAAAGCGATGAGATACTAAATACGGCAATACAAACCAGAAGAATATACTTACCTGCGGGAGATAGCGCTTTCGCGAAAGCGGTAGCAGTAAGAGTCACCCCATTTGCATCCGAAGTTTGCCATACATCTGTCACTAGAATAGCCAGTGCCGTTAGCGTACAAACCAATAGTGTATCTATAGCAGGTCCGAGCATTGCCACTAGACCTTCGCGCACAGGCTGAGCCGTTTTTGCCGCGCCGTGTGCCATCGGAGCAGTACCTACACCAGCTTCATTAGAAAAAGCTCCACGCTTAATGCCTAATAAAATGAGCCCTCCTACCACTCCACCCAATAAGGTGTCTCCCTTATAAAAGTCTGCAGAAAATGCATCTGTAAAAATGAGTCCCAAGTATTTTGGTACCACTTCTATATTCACAAAAAGTATTGCCATTACTGCAAAGAAGTATAATAAAACCATTGCTGGGACAAGCTTAGCCGCGGTTTTAGAGATTCTATGTAACCCTCCAATTATTACGATAGAAGTAATTCCTACAAGTATGAGACCTATGATTAAATTAGTCTTAAAACCTGTCTCAATCCCTTGAGGAACGAGTAATATGTCATTAATGGCTTGTGTAAGTTGGTTCACATTAAAAACTGGCAATGCTCCCACCAAACCCGCAATACTAAATACGATTGCTAGAAACTTCCACTTTGTTCCCATCCCTTCGGTGATAAAGTACATTGGACCTCCTTGTATCCTCCCTTCAGAATCCTTACCTCGGTACATTATGGCTAAGGTTCCTGTAAAGAACTTAGTAGCCATACCCACAACAGCACTGATCCACATCCAGAAAACTGCACCCGGCCCTCCTATTGCAATCGCAACAGCTACACCAGCAATATTTCCCATACCTACCGTGGCGCTCAGTGCCGTGGTGAGTGCTTCAAAATGGCTAATCTCCCCATCATCACTATCGTCATCATATTTTCCTCTCAGTACTGCTAGAGCGTGTCCTAAATACCTAAAAGGCAAAAACCGTGAGTATATAAGCAAGAATATCCCACCACCTATGAGTAAGCATACCAATGGTATCCCCCACATTGCAGAAGAAAATGCTGCTATAAAGGAATCTAATTTCTCGTAGCGTGTTTGTGTAAGGAACATAGGTCATTTTGTATAGCCGTGAAGAAAGACATTTAAGAGGATGTTACCAAAACCTTGGGAGATTTTTTTAAATACAGTGAGTAATTTGTGATCAAATTATCAATTGCTATGACTCTTACTCCTAAACAGATCGAAAAAATCCTTAAGAATCCAGAACATACTGCAGAGTTTGCAAATCTTGTATATGTTTCTGATGATGATCTTAACATACGTCGTGAAAAGGAAAAAAAGACTTACAAATACTTTTTTAAGAACCAACCACTAGAAGACGACAAGGAGCTAGAGCGAATTAATAAACTAGTGATCCCACCCGCTTGGGAGAATGTAAGAATCTCGTATCCACCTAATGGCCACTTACAGGTAGTTGGAAGGGATACTAAAAACCGCAAGGTATACCGCTATCACGACCTATGGTCTAAAGTACGGAACCAGACAAAATTTTTTAAACTAGCGGCTTTTGCAAATGCACTACCCAAGATACGCGAGCAGATAGACCTAGACCTAGATGCTCCAGAGATGTCTCAGCGCAAAGTGCTGGCTCTTGTATTGCGATTAATGGAAGAAACCCATATAAGGATAGGCAATGATTACTACGCAAAGCGCAATAAGACCTATGGGTTATCCACGTTGCGCACCCGTCACGTTGAGACTTCAAAGGATAAGATCAAGTTTCACTTCATTGGTAAAAAAGGGAAAGAGCATAACATAACTCTCAAAAATAAAAAATTAGCAAAACTGGTAAATAGATGTGAAGAAATCCCTGGTTGGGAACTCTTTCAATATTACGACAAGGACGGGACTAAAAATCGCGTTGATAGTGGGATGATTAATGACTATATACACGAGCTGAGCGGAAATCTATTTTCAGCAAAAGATTTTAGGACTTGGG
This sequence comes from uncultured Alphaproteobacteria bacterium, assembly GCA_963803555.1. Lineage (GTDB taxonomy): Bacteria > Pseudomonadota > Alphaproteobacteria > Micavibrionales > Micavibrionaceae. The sequence goes on from CAWDMZ010000002.1 coordinate 380,875, forward strand.
GAGCTACCAAAACTTTTTTTGAAACCGTACACGATCTGGGTTACACGCCAGATGAAAAGGAAAATAAGTCTACTATCCTTAAGGGTTTTGATGCCGCGGCAGAAGCTCTAGGCAATACTAGAACGGTGTGTAGGAAATATTATGTACATCCACAGGTGGTAGATAAATATGAGATGGGAACCATAACCAAAGACTTCAAAAAAATTGATGATACTGATGATGATCCCTATTTTACCGCTACAGAGAAAGTGTTACTTAAAATGATTTCACAGTTTGAGATTGACTTTTCCCTAGAAGATTAAAAGATACCGTATACGCTTTCGCGAAAATTTTAAATATCAAACACCCCATCTAAGAAATGGCTATATTCGGCGTTTCCTTTTATTAGATGGCACGCATTTTAAAATTAAATTATATATTCTCTACGGTTCTCAAGCGAGCCTATATTTTACTAATAATTGGAACTCCCCAAATACTTTATTCTCAAACGGAGCCGAACAAAAATTCGTCTATTAGTGCTGAATTCTTCCTAGGGATTTCAGCGGCTTCAAACGAAAACTTTCCTGAACGAGAATTGCAAAAGCAGTTTATTCTCAATCATACCTTCAGTGAAAGAAGCTCTGGTGTTTCATCAACATTTGAAAATCTTAGAAAAGGGTTAAGTGTAGGAATCACTGATTTTGGCAATACACGGGAACTAGGATATGCGTTTACAATAATGCCCTATCTTCAATTTCCTATTTTAAAAAGCAAAAAACTCTGATTACTCACTGGACTGGGTAGTTCTTATTTCACCAAGAAATATGATGCCCATACAAACGTTAATAATCGGGCGGTCAGCACAGATTTTAGTTGGTCCTTCCGTAGTTTTTTAAATTATAAATTTATAGAAACGACGAAAATAGAGTATACACTATCCGCTGGTATCTACCACCACTCTAATGGGCATACAAAATTGCCTAATAATGGCTACAACTCATTCTTAATGGGCGTCTCTACTAATTTTAAAAGAAGCATCCAGACCCATCCAGTTCCTGAGACTATTACCCATCAAGACACTTCCAAGAAAAATTATTTAAGCATAAGGACGGGTGCAGGTATGAACGTCTTTAATGACGGCTACCCGTTTAATAGAAAATTACCCGTGTATACGCTATCTGGAGAGTATGGTAAAATCTTCAACAATAAATATAAAGTAGGTATAGGTGGCTTTTACAGATATTACGAGCACTACTTTAGATACCTACGTAATAATGAGTCCTTGGTCCAGCAAGGGCGGGAATTTGAAAACTTAAAGGGTACTCCCGTGTGGAATGCTTCTAATATCGCTTTGTTTATAAAAGGAGAGCTATTGTTTAATCATTTTGGGGTAGAGTTACTTCTGGGTGCAAACCTTCATAAGCCAGCATACAGCATAGACTGGCGTATTAATGAGGGTTGGGATTTTGCTCCTAGGGACATACCAGAGCCTCCCGCTTGGCAACTTGGAACGTTTGGCTCAAAATTCAAATTTAAACAAGCTATTACTGCGCGTCTCGGAATAAAATATTACCTCAGGTCGTTAGACCTCTCTCCTAAGACTAACCTATACACTGGCGTATTTCTAAATACAAATCTTGGGCAGGCAGATGTTACTGAGTTGGCTGTAGGCTATATGCTGTTATTGTAATGATCTCTTCAATATTGTAGAATCCATTCAAATTTTCGCGAAAGCAGAACCACTAAAAATTAGTACGATGTTTTTTTAATAAAAGCATAAAGTGGTCGTTAAGAATACAACAATGCTGATTATCAATCATTTTCTCACATAAGTAAAATTAACATTACCTTTAGATTTTCAAATTTAGCTCTCTGTAAACTGAACTTAGGAAGAATTTCTCAAACCACTACAGGAGCTTCTCTCATAATGCCCCCAAATTATGAACGCTATAACAGGACAAGAGCAGGAAGTTCTTGATATTTTAGATAGAGCATACGATTGTCGCGGTCACGATCTAAAATCAAGTATCGCGCTTTCATACGTGGGACTTGAAAAAAGTCGCAACGTAAATTGCAATATTCTTATAGCAAAATGCTTGAGTAAGTTGTCCTTATTTTATATGATAAGCGCAGATAACGAGAGGGCTATCAGTATGGCAGAAGAAGCCATAAATTACTTCAAGCTCGAAAATGACGAACTCGGCGTGGCAGGTGCTAAGTACAGCATTGCAGGAGTCTATTATAAGACAAACAACTATCACCTAGGAATGTTTCATCTGATAGACTGCCTCACAATTTTTAAAAAATACGGCGACTATCACAATGAGTCCAAAACCCATAAATCCCTCGGTACTATTTATGAAGTCTTAGGTGATCAGACCAATGCTATTAGCGCTTACGGGAATGCCATAAAATGTGCGAAGAAATTAAAGGATCTAAACCTGGAATCTAATGTGTACAATCCCCTTTCTGGCATCTATCTTAAGCAAGGAAAAATAGCTCTCGCTCTCCATACGATAACTATGTCTGTCTCTATGAAGTTAGAGACTGGAGATACTAGGGGTTATGCATTTGCTGTTTATGGCAGAGGAAAAATATTGATCGAGCTAGGTCAATATGATGAGGCTCGTAGTGATATAAACGAGGCCTTACAGATTCATAAGAATGTTCAGGATAGATTTGGCATCGCGATGTGCTATAATAAGCTAGCGCTCCTTTTTATAAAATCCAGTAAAAGAGAACAAGGAAAAATATACTTAGAAAAGGCGATTGCCATAAGCGAAGAGCATAACCTCTCCATAATGATTTATAAGTGTAACTTCTTTATGTACACCATTCTCAAGGAAGAGAAAGATGATACCCAAGCCCTTAAATTTCTAGAAAGATATCTACACGAAAAAGATGCAGCGATGAATTCTCAAACCCTTAAGGTTATCGAAAATTATGAGCGTATCTCTAAGATCCAATCAAAGGAAAATGCAACCAGATTAGAACGCCAGAAGGAAGATATCCTTGCAAAGCAACATCAAGCTGAGCAGACAGCTGCTATAAAACAGAATTTCTTATCTGCTATGAGTCACGAGATACGCACACCACTTAATGCCGTGACCAGTATAATATCCCTACTCAAGGATAGATCTGACCTAGAAGAAATGAGACTTTTAGACTCATTAAAATTTTCTGCTAAAAATCTTCTGCGTATCATAAACGATATCTTAGATTTTTCCAAACTCGAGTCAAATAAAATAATTCTTGAAGAAAGACCGTTTCACCTTAAGGGTTTTATGGAGCGCACCAAGGAAACGTATTTGAGTCTTGCACTAGAAAAGGGTATTCATCTCAATTTGAAGATTGATAGCAATGTAAACGATACCTATAAAGCAGACGAAACGAAACTGTTCCAGATTCTAGGTAATTTGATAAGTAATGCTATAAAATTTACAGATAAGGGATGTGTAACTATCTCTGTCTCCATAAAGAAATCAACTACAAATAATGACCAACTTTTATTTAAAGTTATTGATACTGGAATAGGCATAGCACCTGCTGAGCAAACCAAACTATTTGAAAGTTTTTATATGCCTCAATCTATAACTACCCGTAATGATGGAGGTACCGGCCTTGGACTAGCCATAGTTAAAAAGCTTGTGGAACTTCACAAAAGCACAATCAATCTAGAAAGTACCGTTGGTCAAGGTTCATCATTTTATTTTACGCTCAACTTAGAACCTACGGATGATCTAGATGTAAGTACTAACGGAGATTCACAAGATCTTACTGGTAAAGTCGCCATTCTCGCTGAAGATAATGAGATTAATGCCCTCGTAATGGATAAATTACTGTCAAAATGGGGTATCACGCTTAAAAGAGCTCGTAATGGTTATGAAGCTATTTCCATAGCTCAAAATGAAAAAGTAGATTTTATTCTAATGGATATACATATGCCAGAGATGAATGGTTTTGATGCAACTCACGCTATAAGGACTACAAAAAACCCTAATTACGAAACTCCCATATTTGCTCTTACCGCAGATGTAACGGCTGCGCATTCCCATCCATTTGGATCGTTGTTTAACTCTTTCTTATGGAAACCTATTGAGATAGACAGGCTATTTGAAACGCTATCTCAAACTCAATTTTGTGAAAAAATTCCTCGATAACTTAGTAATTAAACCTTCAGGTAGATAACATCTAGCTCAGATGGTACTAACAGCTCTCTGAATTTTGAATATTCTTCACATAAACAAAAGAGCATAATTTGTAATTAGTTGGGTTTACGAGGCACGTATGAATCTTACTTTTAGACTAGCGTTAGGATTTCTATTTATGTTCTTGTAGATAAGACAGGACATTTGTTTCGATACGCTTCAAAATGTTTGAGGTATCAGCTTTCGCGAAAGCGTCACCTGTAATATTCTCATAAAGCTCGATATACCTTTCTGATACAGTCGTAATATACTCATTGGACATCTCGGGAACTTTCTGTCCTTCCAACCCTTGAAAATTATTAGCAATAAGCCACTGTCTTACAAATTCCTTTGATAACTGCTTTTGTGGTTCTCCATTTTTCTGTCGTTCTTCGTAGCCCTCAGCATAAAAATATCTTGAAGAGTCTGGCGTATGTATTTCGTCTATAAGTACGATCTCTCCATCTACTGTTTTACCAAATTCATACTTCGTATCAACTAGAATAAGACCTCTATCTGCAGCGATTTTTGTTCCACGCTTAAAGAGTTTACGTGTGTAATCTTCTAAAATCAAATAGTCTTCTTCTGAAACAATTCCCCTTTTTAAAATATCTTCTCTTGATATATCTTCATCGTGATCACCCATTTCTGCCTTGGTCGCTGGGGTGATAATAGGTTCTGGAAATGCGTCATTTTCTTTCATTCCCTCTGGCATTACCACTCCACACAGCACCCGCTTACCTGCCTTGTATTCTCTTGCGGCGTGACCAGACATATAGCCCCTTATCACCATCTCTACTTTAAACGGCTCGCAACTTTTACCTATTGCTACATTAGGATCTGGGGTTGCGATGAGCCAATTTGGGACAATATCCTCTGTCTCGCGCATCATCTTTGTTGCGATTTGATTTAAAATTTGCCCTTTATAGGGGATTCCTTTGGGCATAACAACGTCAAAAGCACTGAGTCTATCTGTTGCGACCATAAGGAGTATGTCATTTTCTAATGTATAAACCTCGCGTACTTTACCCTTATAAACAGACTTTTGTCCTGGAAAATTAAAATTTGTATCAATTATAGTGCTCATTTCTCGTTCGTTGATCTTAAGTGATTTCTGGTTACTTTAGGCCTTTATTTATGGAATACGATTTTCACAAAAGTGAAAATTACAGAGTTTTAATCATTCCTATTTTCAATCTCACGATAGGCGGCAATCATTTTCTTTACAAGAGGGTGCCTCACGACGTCATTATCATCTAGATAAATCATTCCCACTCCCTTGACCGTCTTGAGAATCAATAACGCTTCTTTGAGTCCGCTTGTGACACGACGTGGTAAATCTATCTGTCCTGGATCCCCCGTAATCATAAACTTTGCGTTACGCCCCATACGGGTGAGAAACATCTTCATCTGGGCGTGTGTCGTGTTTTGGGCCTCATCCAGAATCACGTAAGCATTATCTAGTGTACGACCTCTCATAAAAGCCATAGGTGCAATCTGGATCACTCCTTTTTCTATAAAGGTCTCTAACTTCTCGCTAGGTATCATATCGCGCAGGGCATCGTACAGAGGCTGCATATAAGGGTCTAATTTTTCTTTGAGGTCTCCAGGTAAAAACCCTAGGTTTTCTCCCGCTTCTACTGCAGGGCGTGTTAGAATGATGCGCTTTACTTGTTTCTCCTTAAGTGCCTTTACCGCGAGCGCTACCCCTACATACGTTTTCCCTGTACCTGCTGGACCTATAGCAAATGTGAGGTCATTTTTACCTGCAAGCTCTACAAGCTTTCGCTGGTTTGCCGTTTGCGGTTTTATGAGTCTGCCGCTCACCCCGTGTACCAGCACATCTCCGCTGCTTACCGGAGTTTCATAATCTGCCTTGCTCACGCTCGTAAGGATACGTTCTATAGCGTTTTCATCTAGCTTATTGTATTTACCAAAATGCTCCATAAGCATCGTCATACGCCTATCAAATTCTTCTAGGAGGTCTTCATCACCGTACGCCTTAATCTTATTACCTCTCGCCACAATTTTAAGCTTAGGAAAATATTGCTTTAAGAGGTCAATAGTAGCGTTGCGCTGACCAAAAAATTCACGTGGATTTATTTCTGAGAGTTCTAAGATTAATTCGTTCAAAAGGAGATAATTTTATGAGTTACTTTTACAAAATAGTATAGCTTTGTTTACTACAAATTACGGTTTTTTTAGTTGCAGAATTGAGTAAAAAAATTTCTGTTACAGAAAATAATAAACAATTTTGGTGGATAACATTTTAGAAGGAGCGATACGCTTTCGCGAAAGCGTACTTATCTTAATCCCCAGACCAGCTATCTATGAAGATTATCACGCTCACTACAGACTTTGGCGAAAAAGACCCTTATGCGGGTGCCGTAAAGGGTGCTATATACAGTGAGTTAGAAACCGTGCGCATCGTAGATATTTCCCACACGGTATCTCCCTTCCATATAAATGAGGCTGCTTATATTATAAAAGGGGCGTATCAAAATTTCCCTAAAGGAAGTATTCATATCATAGGGGTAGATAGTGAACGCACACCAGAGGTTAATCACATTGCGGTAAAGCTTGATGGTCATTATTTTATATGCGCAAATAATGGTATCATATCCCTGATCACAAAGGATATTGTACCCGAGGAAATGGTAGAAATAAACATACACGATAGAACGCAAGTAAATTTTACCGTGCTGGATGTTTTTGTCCAGACTGCCTGCCACATCGCAAGGGGAGGGACTTTAGGCGTGGTAGGAAAGGCTATAGATTCTATAAAAAGCCTTACAGGTATACAAGCTATCGTAAACTCCACCCAGAAACAGATCATAGGCAACGTTATTTATATAGATAATTACGGAAATATTATCAGTAACGTGAGCAAAAAACTCTTTGACGAAATAGGTAAAGGCCGTACGTTTAAGATACAAGCTAGAGGTATTGAAATTTTGAAAATTTATAAAACTTATAGTGAGGTGGTAGATTTTAGCCAAGAGCAAAGTACAAGGAGAGACGAGGGTAGGAAACTTGCAATATTTAATTCTGAGGGATATCTAGAACTAGCAATTTATAAGAGTAACCCTGAAACCGTGGGGAGCGCAGCCCAACTCTTTGGTCTCACCTATCGAGATCCTATTACGTTAACATTTGTAGATTAATGATAGTACGCATTGTAAAATTACGCTTTCGCGAAAGCGAGATACCGACCTTTCTAACAAACTTTGAAAAGCAAAAGGACCAAATACGGTCTTCACAAGGATGTACGTTCTTAGAATTATATAGAGACCTAAACGATCCTAATGTATTCTTTACGTATTCTCACTGGCGAGCACCCGAAGATTTAGAAAACTACAGGAATTCTCAATTCTTTAAAGGCGTCTGGTCTACGACCAAAAAAATGTTTGCAGGAAAGCCTGAGGCTTGGAGCGTTGACAAGGTAGAATCCCTTCCATAATCAAATGCTCTCGGGGTTTTTACGTAGCGAACTTGGGGCGATACCATATTTCTCCTTAAAGATTTTAGAAAAGTAACTTCTACTTGAAAGCCCTAATGCATACACTACCTCAGAAACATTTTTATCATCAGATGTGAGCATTGTTAAAGCGCGCTTTAATCTATAATCCTTGATATAATCGTTAACCGTAACTCCGTACGTACGCTTAAAACCTTCCTGAAGTTTGTAGGCCTCTATACCTACTGAATCTGCTATTTCAGGAATGGTTGCGAGCTCAGAGATATGACTTTCTATAAATTGAACTGCCGCAGCTACGTTATCCATATCTGATAACCTAAGTGTAGGTTTTCCAGATCCACCGTTACTATCTTCCTTATAAAGTTTGAGCATTAACGCGACACATTCTAATGCCTTTGCCCCGAAAAAATTAGTGCGGACTAGACCGTCATCTTCATTAGTTAATATCTCATTAATGATATCAGATATTTGCAGGCTATAAAATCCCTTTGTGCAGATCTGAGTCATAGCATTAACGTCTGCAAAAAGTGGATAGAAAGCATCATCTATCTTATTGAGATCATAAGATAACTGTTGTTGAAACTTCACCTTATCAATCTCTAGGTAACATAATACTATAGGGCTCTCCTTCTTAAAAATGTAAGACTGATTCTCATTATATCGAGAGGCTGCAATTAAGTGTTCTGCCCTGTGAATGACCGTTTCTTCAGAATCTTCAGAAAATTTATGAGCAACTTCGCCCTTCATACAGTATATAAAACGAAGAGAATTGATATGTTTATTAATGAAGGTAAACTGTGTATCGTCCTTAAAATCACAGTCCATTATATGAAGACCTATCCCGTTAGGAAAATTAACACCTCTGATCTCCCCTGTGCCTAGTTGGCCCGGAAGTTTTAAAGCATACTCCCCAAAATTAGAAGTATAGGAGCACCCCAGAGCATCTGCGATCTTAGGCACTAAGTCATCTACTTCATCTATTTTTAATTGGTAGGCTTTCATAGTGTTCTTAAAATTTATTACTGTAAAGTTATTTTGTAAGAGCTCATTATGGATTTTGAAAGATATTCTTATCAAAAGCCTTTTTGAATAGCTCAAATGTATGAATTGCGTTGCGGGCAGCCACCTTTCTATCTTCTTTATTAAAAGTAATCGCCTTTACAGCTTCTTGAAAAGATTTCCATCTCTTACTTTTTTCCTTTCCATCTCCAGAATAAAAATGGTGTACTTCTATATGATTTATTTTCTTGCAGAGTTCTAAATGTTTTGACATCATAAGGCCACCTAGCATTGAACCCTCTAGTACGTACATTCTCCCTACACAAGCAGCAATGGTACGTTCACCAGCGATAGAAAATGAACTAGGTAGGGGCAAACTAGAAAACCCTTGAATGTCTGATGCTAAAAGATTGGTCTTCGTATATCCAGAAAATGGTTTAAGCGAGTCTGGAAGTATATTATATCTCGCATTAATGAAGTCTTCTACGCTCTTATATACTTCAAAATTCTGACGTAAGAATATTTCATAATGATGTTGATCTATGGAATGATCTAGTATTTTTTTACCTAAATTATCAGACTCAATCTCGTCGTGAAGATCTCTTGTGTTTTCTTGTAAATGGTCTAACATTATCTATTATTAAGTTTGTCTAAATCTTCTCTAATTCTGTTTATACTTTCTCGGTGGGCCTGATTATTACTATTAAAAGCTTCGAGATACTGCTCAAGATCCTGAATGAGTTTTTTACTTTTGGAAAGTCTATCCTCTACGGTACTTATTTTTTGAGATTTTGCCTGCTGCTTGGTGATTATAGGGATTAACTTCTCGTGTAATTTATTGATGTTATTTTTTAAGATAAATCCGGATGCTCCTGACAAAATAGTATCAGCGGCAAGTTCTTCATCTTGTAATGTACCTGTCAGAAATATAAATGTCATATCTGGCTCTAAATCCATTACCAGATCGAGTACCTCTCCTCCATTGCAGGTAGGCAAGTTGTAATCAGAAATTACTATGTCAGGTTTGAATAACTTCATCGCGGTATCAACTTCCTCTAGCGTACTTGCATTTTTTACATCAGGTTTTGAAATGGCCTTTCCCAATTGACGTTTGATCAATTGTACATCTGTAGGATTATCTTCTACCAATAATATTTTTAATTCTTCGGCTATCATTTTTATAATCTCAGTGGGTGATTCTTAGCTTTTTTTGGCATTATCCCTTACATGTCTTCCTAATCGTTATACTATCAAAATATAATACGACCTGATGAACTAAGTGTTAAATTTAAATAAAAAAGTAGTTCCCTTCCCTGGCTCACTTGAAACCCAAATCTTACCATCGTGCTTTTCTACAACCCGTTTTACAATGGAAAGTCCAATTCCCGAGCCCTCATATTCATCTGTGACCAATCTACTAAAAACCCCATAAATTTTGTGAGCGTGATTCATATTGAAACCTATCCCGTTGTCTTTTACAAAATAGGCCCCTCCTTCAGCCTGAGATACCCCTACCTCAACTCTTGGGTTATCTACCTTAGAACTATACTTCAAGGCGTTGCTAATTAGATTGTTATACAATTGAAAAATCATCGTACGATCTCCATACTCCTCTATATCTAGGCTATCATCTAGAACTATCTCAGTTTCCGTATAGAGTATGCTAACAGAGAGAAGTTCTAGCACCTCCAAAACCAACTCCTTAACATTAAAACGGACTTTCTTAGTAGCTTCTGCACTCAAGCCTGAAAAGGATAGAATATCATCTATCAAACCATTCATTTTGTGGGTAGAAGAAATAATAGTTTGGAGTGCGTTTTTTCCAAAATCGTCAAGTGATTCAAAATGATCTTCTTTTATAATTTGGGCAAATCCATCAATACCTCTAAGTGGAGCTCTTAAATCGTGGGACACACTATAACTAAAAGTCTCCAAGTCTGCATAGGCTTTTTTTAGTTGGTCATTAAGACTGCTCACTTCCCGATACTTCTCTACAATTATCTGCGCTATATTTTCTTTGAGAGCTGTTGCTGAAGCTATTTCATAGTCCTGCCAGGGAGCAGAAACACCTTTTTGTGTTTCTGACCATTTATCAAAGGATTGTCTAGGAGATAAGCTTACCTCCCCGTTTTCATCTTTAGCCTTATTGGGGTTTCCTCCCCAATCTATAATTTGCTCAAGCTCTGGTTTAAACCAAAGTATTGCATCATTTTTGTTATTAGAAATAAAACTACATAACACGCCAGAAGCCACATCTCTAAAATCATAAGCATCCTGGTACCTTTGAGAAATAGATTTTGTAAAAAAAACAGTTTCCTCAGCATTGTCTATGATCCAACTAAGTAAATCGGTCACCTGAGTTGATGAAGGTGATGTACCCACCAAGGTAATAATCCCATTCATCACAATGGCCGCACCTGATGCATCACAAATATCTAATAGTGTATAGGATCCTGTAGATAAACCTTCGTGTAAATTCCAGTCTTTACTCATTTGCTCTATGAGCTTACTACGTATTTCACTTGAGACATTGGCTCTTTGCAATAGATTATTCGAAGCTCGTAACACTAATTGTGCTGCAAATACTTGGGTCAAGAACTTACAAGAATTCCTCTCGTAATAATTGATGTATTTAGGACTATAATGATGACAAGCAATTAATCCCCAAAGCGTTCCATTTGATACGATTGCTGCTGTTAGTGTTGCACCAACCTGCATATTTTTCAAATACTCTATATGTATGGGAGAAACAGCTCTTAACTCAGATTTAGATAAATCTAAGGGTTTACCATTTTTGGGTGAGACTAATGGTTCGATACTCACAGGCTCTGCGTTTACATCTGCTATGATGCGGACTCCTTGTTTTAAAAAAAGCGCTCTTGCTTGTTTGGGAATATCTGTAGCTGGATAATGAAGACCAAGCCAGCTTTCTAAATGAGATTCTCTTACCTCAGATACTACCTTCCCGTTCCAGTCCTCATCAAACTGATAGATCATCACCCTATCATAATTGAGATTTTTTTTTATAAGTCTCGCAGCGGCGTCACACATTGTGAGCTCATCTTCCACTGCGCTTATTTCTGAAAGAATTTCAGCGAGCTGTTGCTGGAATTCTAAGGGGTCTACTCCATTCTTTTGCGGCTCAAATTCTAAAACAATACAGTCATCATTGTGATGAGCAATAAGGGTAAAGCTACCACTGCCCAAAGTAACTTCTAAAGGTTTTATTTTATCACTTTTCAGGTTGTCTTGAACGGTACTAATCTCCTCTTTTGAGAGAATGGTATTTATATGTTTTCCTTGAAAGGATTCAAATTTTCGCGAAAGCAGGCTTGAAACGTTAGCACTGTGTTGAATAATCTCTAAGCTATCGGGATGAATGGCAATTAAAACTCCGTGATGTTGGATCTTACCTAGTATGTGGATAGGCTCTTTATCGCAATTATTGAGATCCACCTTTTGAGGATATAGCCTGGATGGAGAGATCATACTATTTAGTTTTTATTTTGAAGTAGAATGTACTTCCCACTCCAAACTGTGAATCAACCCAAATGGATCCCTCGTGTAGCTTAACAATCTTCACACAATGCGCAAGACCAACGCCTGTACCCTCATATTTGTCCTGAGAAGACGCTCGACCAAAGATGGTAAAGATGTTTTCTATATCATCTTCTTCTATCCCAATTCCGTTATCAATTATGGAAAAAGTCCAATAATCCCCATCTTCAAAAGCAGAAACACGCACCTGTGGTGGCTCGTCTTCTTTACAATATTTGAGACTATTTCCGATAAGATTTTGAAATAAGAGTCTTAGTTCTGTGTCGTAGGCCATTATGGAAGTAGGCATTTTACCGATGTGTAAACTGCCAAAACATTCCTTTAATCTTTTGCCTAAATCATACTTTACAACTTGGAGCATTTCTGCTACGTTAACTTCTGTCCTCTTTATATCCTTTCCTATCCTACTATGCTCCAGTAATCCTTTAATCTGTTTTCCCATTCGGCCAGCGGCATTGTATATATAACTCATATACTCCTTGCCTTTTTCATCCATATGGTCACTATACATTTTGGTAACCAGCTCACTACTAAAACGAATGGTACCTAGAGGCTCTTGAAGATCGTGAGAACAGATTGAAACAAACTGTTCCAAATCAATATTTATACGCTCGAGCTCTTCATTTTTTACTTGCATAGCGCGCTCGACTTTCTTAATTTGAGTAATATCTACAAGAGTACTGCGAGAATAGGTAGTATTAGTCTCGTCGTCCATCACTATCTCCGAACTTAAAAGTATAGGGATTTCCAAACTATCGCGGTTCAGTAAGGTCATTTCTTCTGAGTCTATCCTCCCTTCTCTTTGCGTGCGCTCTAAAAGATCGATACCCTTAGATTTACTGGCCTTGTCGTAAAATTCAAATATATGGTGTCCTAAAACATCGGGCTTTTCATTATATCCAAGTGTTTCTATAAATGTCTCATTACATTCAAGTATAAGGCCTGTATTGGGATTTATGCTCACGTGCATTACAGGGTCCCGTTCGTAAAAAGCTTTAAACTTTTCCTCACTTTTGCGGAGCTCAGCTTGTGATTTTACCACATTCGTAATGTCTACAAAGGTGATGACAACCCCGTCTATACGATCAAAGTTAGTTATAAAGGGAGATATACGCTCTATAAAACTTTTTCCGTCTCTATTTTTTACTCGCTTTTCTAAGACTTCACCTCTTTTAAGAACTTTTTTTACCCGTTCTAATATTGTAGTCTTTTTTGAGGAACTAAAATTACTGACAAAATGTTCTAGTGGCCTTCCAACATCTTGTTTATGTAAGTTAAAATGCTCTTGAATTGTGGGAGTAAACCTTCTTATGGTCAGGTCCTTGTCTAAAAATATGGTCCCTATACGAGTACTATCAAGAAGATTATCCATATCTGCATTGAGCAACGCGAGATCCTCCATTTTTTGTAAATGCTCAGCATTTACAGTATGAAGTTCCTCATTTACACTTTGAAGTTCTTCATTAGTGCTTTGTAACTCCTCGTTAGAAGCCAGCATTTCTTCATTGAGAGCTTGCAGTTCTTCATTACTATTTTCTGCTTCTGATAACGCTTTCTTGAGTTCTATTTGGGTATCTAGTACTTCTTGTTGTAAGTCCTTTATTTGAGCTGAGCTTTCCTTATTTAAAATTGACTCTTCTTCAACGGTCTCCGCAGAAATCTTAAACTCCTTCTCAATAAAAGTAACCGCATAATTATAAGAGGCCTCACTTGTTCTTTGAAGCATAGGTCGGACTAATACATCTATGAGGTATGTCTTACTTAAGGTCGTACATTTTACATTTTTATATAAAAAATCTGACTTTGATCGTATTGCTTTTCTTATCGCGGTAGACACACCCACTCTTAAGTCTTCTGGAAGAACTTCAGTAAGCTTAGAAGAAAAGCCTGAGTCTGGCAGTACTACGTATTTAGAAAATTCTCCTAAAGCCTCAAGAATAACGTAATCCTTATCTATATAAACACTAGCGGCTCCAAATTGCTCCAACACAATCTGCCCTAAATCTTTTTTGGTCTCAGCGGTAAAAGATGTTGATTTAAATGGTTCCCTAACAATCCTTTTTGCAAGCGGATAACTTCTATCCACCGTTGAGGTTAGATTTTCTGTTTTCAATCTTTTAGAAGCAGATCTATTTTCATAAATTTTCCATTTACGACTGTACTCTTCAAAATGCTTATAAATGGGACCTAAGCTTTCACTGGTTCCTAAGAACAAAATACCATTTAGGTTGAGGGAGTAATGGAGTACTTGCAGTACTTTTTTCTGTATATCTTGATTGAGATATATGAGCATATTGCGGCAAATGACCATATCCATATTTTTAAATGGAGGGTCCTTGATGATATCGTGATTAGAAAAGATGATACCCTTGCGTACCAATTCAGATACTTTATACTTAGTGTCCTGTCTCGTAAAATACGTATTGAGTTGGTATTGGGTTAAATCCCCCATTACAGTTTCCTCATAGACTCCTTCACTAGCGATGTCAAGATGGTTTTGAGAAATATCTGTTGCAAAAATCTTAAGTTTCACATTTTTTTCCTGTGTCTTGATCTCTTCTAAAAATAAAAGAGCAAGAGAATAAGGTTCTTCTCCTGTGCTACAAGCGACATCCCATATCTTAATTAATTCCCCATCTTCTTTTTCCTTTACAATTTTAGGTACCACTTGCGTTTTTAAAATTTCCCAAGCTGGAGTGTCCCTAAAGAATTTTGTGACGCCTATTAGAAATTCTGTAAATAAAAGTTGTACTTCTGGCTCATTGTTCTTCAAATACTCAAAATACTTCTCTAATGTCTCTACTTTTAAGACACGCACGCGTCTAGCGATTCTTCTTAAAAGAGTAGGACGTTTATAATAATTAAAATCTATGTCAGATTTGAGCTTTAGAAGTTCGAGGATCTCCTTAAGAGTATGCTCATCCTTTTCATTTAGATCGAAATTCATTGAAGAAGATTCGCGAGGCTCAAAATAACTTATGATTTCCTCATTCATTTGCTCTACAGGAAGTATAAAGTCTACAAGTCCGGTTGCAATGGCACTCGATGGCATTCCGTCAAAATCTGCTTGATCTGGATTCTGAACAAACACCACACCTCCCATATCCTTAATAAATTGAATACCTTGACTGCCGTCACTTCCAGTGCCACTAAGGATGATACCTACTGCATTTTCCTTGTAATCTTTTGCTAAAGATTCCATAAATATGTTAATAGGTAAATTGAGCTTTGATCCGGCTGGTTTAGAAAGCAATCTAAGGTGACCTCCTTCCATTACCAAATTCTTTGATGGAGGAATCACATATATATGATTTGCGAGTATCTCTGAGTCATCTACCACTTCTATAATAGGAACCTTCGTTTTTTTAGCCAACAGTTCGGCCATTAAGCTTTTGTGGTCTGGAGAGAGATGTTGAATGATCACATAACTAAAACTGCTGTTTTCAGGAACATTGTCAAAAAAACTGCTTAGGGCATCCAAGCCACCAGCACTTGCCCCCACGGCAACCACAATGTGCTTTTTTTTAATCATATCCCTAAAATTAGAGTTTTCTGTCAATTGAGTTAAATTTTATGGTAATTGAATTAACCTATTAAATATCTTCCATCACCTATATTCATTAGGCTTAAAGCAATAACAAGGTAGTTAAAAGGCAAACAAGAATGTTAAAATTTAAGAAAAAATTAAGAATTTTGAATGTTGAATGGATTTGCTGATAACAGAAAAACGACCAGAAAATTCTGGTCGTTTTATTAAAATTATTGGGTTCATTAAGCTTGTCCAGTTGGTCCAAAGTTGAGAGGAATGGGTTGTTTTTCATAATCCTTGATCACGCCGTGGGCATTTTCAAACCGCTTTACATTTTCTGCTAACGCCTTTGCAAGTCTTTTTGCGTGCTGCGGAGTGAGGATTATTCTCGATTTTACCTTGCTCTTAGGAGTACCGGGCATAATATTTACAAAATCTACCACAAATTCAGATACGGAGTGATTTATAATAGCAAGGTTTGAATAGGTACCCTGTGCTACTTTTTCATCAAGCTCTATATTGATCTGCTTTTGATTGACTTTTGGTTTTTTTTCTTCTGCCATTTTTTAATTAATTACTGTAAAATAGATAGTCACACCACTATTCTAGGATGATCGTTGATTTAATTTTTTGAATATTGATTGGATTAAGATACATATAAGTGCGCTTTCGCGAAAATTTGAGCGCAGACAAATAGCGAAATGCAAAAATCCCACCGCTTTACTAAAGCAGTGGGATTATGAGTGTTCACATTTTCACGAAAGTGAAAAGGAACTATTAATTATAATTTACTTCTTGCTTTTCAGACATCATATTCTCAAGGTCTTCTTTGCTACCTACAAGAATATCATCATAACGACGCATACCTGTACCAGCTGGAATCTTGTGACCTACGATTACATTTTCCTTAAGTCCTTCAAGAGTATCAATCTTACCACTTACAGCAGCTTCATTTAATACCTTAGTCGTCTCTTGGAACGATGCTGCAGAGATGAATGACTTCGTTTGAAGCGATGCTCTTGTAATACCTTGAAGTATAGGTGAAGCCGTTGCTGGCGTTACCTCTCTTCCTACTACAAGATTCTTATCTTCTCTACGAAGAATAGAATTCTCATCACGTAGCTCACGTAAAGAAACTAATTGACCTAATTTAAGGGTCTCTGAGTCTCCAGCGTCTTCTACTACCTTCATACCATACATTCTATCATTTTCTTCGATAAAATCATCTTTATGTATCAGTTGATTTTCTAAGAAAATAGTATCTCCCGGATCTTCAATACGAACCTTACGCATCATCTGGCGCACAACCACTTCAAAGTGCTTGTCATTAATTTTCACACCTTGTAAACGATATACTTCTTGAACTTCGTTCACTAAGTACTGCTGTACGGCAGAGGGTCCTTTAATGTTGAGAATATCATTAGGAGTTACAGAACCGTCAGAAAGTGCCATACCCGCTCTTACATAATCATTTTCTTGAACAAGAATCTGATTAGAAAGTTTTACTAAGTATTTCTTCACTTCGCCTAGTTTAGACTCTACGATAATCTCACGGTTACCACGTTTGATTTTTCCGAAAGAAACCACACCATCTATCTCCGATACAACTGCAGGGTTAGAGGGGTTACGAGCTTCAAAAAGTTCAGTAACACGTGGTAGACCTCCTGTAATATCGCCCGCTTTAGCAGAACGACGAGGAATCTTCACAAGAATTTTACCTTCCTTAATTTTCTCACCATCATCTATCATAAGGTGAGCTCCTACTGGTAAGTTGTAAGATCTTAACGCGTTCCCTTTATTATCTTCAATGATTAATGTAGGGATCTTTTTCTTATCTCTAGATTCAGAAATTACTTTCTCTTGGAAACCTGTTTGCTCATCTGTCTCAACACGGTAAGTTATACCTTGATCGATATCTTCAAACTTGATTTTTCCAGCAAATTCAGAAATCACTACTCCGTTAAATGGATCCCATTTACAGATTACTTCTCCTGCTTTTACTTTTGTTCCAGACTCTACAAATAATTGTGATCCGTAAGGAATTGTATTGGTACTTAACGTTATTCCCGTTTTAGGATCAGAAACTTTTGCTTCAGAGGTACGTGAAATCACGATTATTGCCTCATTACCATCACCATCTTCTCCTTTTACTGTTTTAAGATCTTCTATTTCTAAAAGTCCTGGGAACTTTGCAGTAACACTACTGTCCTCAGATACACCTCCCGCTACACCTCCTACGTGGAAGGTACGGAGTGTAAGCTGTGTACCAGGCTCCCCAATAGATTGAGCAGCTACAACACCTACAGCCTCACCCATCTGCACCGTTTTATTGGTGGCTAGGTTACGACCGTAACATTTGACACATATTCCTTTCTTAGCCTCACAGGTAAGTGCAGAACGTACTTCTACACTTTCTATAGGTGCTGCATCAATAAGTGCAGCTACTGCATTAGTAATCTCTACTCCTGCCTCAACAATCACCTCATTAGTAAGAGGATTTATAACATCATTAAGTGAAGTACGACCTTTAATACGAGCAGAAAGTTTTTCTATTATTTCTTCGTTTTTCTTGAGAGCAGAAACTTCTACACCTCTTAGAGTTCCACAATCTGTGCTATTGATAATCACGTCTTGTGATACATCTACTAGACGACGCGTTAAATATCCCGCATCTGCCGTTTTAAGAGCGGTATCTGCAAGTCCTTTACGAGCACCGTGAGTAGAGATAAAGTATTCAAGAATTGAAAGTCCCTCTTTAAAGTTAGAAAGAATTGGGTTTTCAATAATTGCTCCTCCTCCATCATTAGACTTCTTAGGTTTAGCCATAAGACCACGCATACCTGTAAGCTGGCGAATCTGTTCTTTAGATCCACGTGCTCCAGAGTCAAGCATCATATATACAGAGTTAAACCCTTGCTGATCCTCACGGATACGCTTCATAGAAAGTTCTGTGAGCGTTGCATTCGTTGAAGTCCATACGTCGATAACCTGATTGTAACGCTCCGTATTAGTAATAAGACCCATATTATAAGATCCTGTGATACCTTCTACCTGCTCATTTGCTTCATCAATCATGGATTGCTTCTCTGCTGGGATGATAATATCACCAAGAGAGAAAGATAATCCTCCACGGAATGCAAATCCATAACCCATCGTTTTGATGCGGTCAAGGAAATCTGCAGTTCTCGGAACACTCGTTACAGAAAGTATGTCACCTATAATATCACGGAGTGATTTTTTAGTCAATACTTCGTTTATATAACCAGCTTCTTTAGGCACTGCCTCGTTAAAGAGTACACGACCCACCGTTGTTTCGATCAATTGTGGTACAAGATCACCCTCTTCGTTAAAGTCAAGAGCACGTACTTTTACAATAGCGTTAATGTCTACACGCTTCTCGTTGTACGCTATATTTACCTCTTCTGCTGAGTAAAAAGTTATTCCCTCTCCTTTTACGTGGAATTCCGGAGTAGATTTTCTGGCCTTAGTCATATAGTAAAGACCGAGTACCATATCCTGAGAAGGTACTGCTACTGGAGCTCCGTTTGCTGGGTTAAGGATATTATGAGATGCAAGCATTAAAAGTTGCGCCTCAAGGATAGCCTCTGGTCCTAATGGAAGGTGAACTGCCATCTGATCCCCATCAAAATCTGCGTTAAATGCAGTACAAACGAGTGGGTGTAATTGTATTGCCTTACCTTCAATAAGTTTAGGCTGGAATGCCTGTATACCTAGACGGTGAAGCGTAGGAGCACGGTTAAGGAGTACTGGGTGTCCTTTAAGAACATTTTCCAGAATATCCCAAACTACAGGCTCTTTCTTATCTATTATTTTCTTTGCAGATTTTACGGTCTTTACGATTCCGCGCTCAATGAGTTTACGAATCACAAAAGGTTTGTAAAGTTCTGCCGCCATTCCTTTAGGAATACCACACTCAAATAATTTAAGTTCTGGTCCTACGACAATTACAGAACGAGCAGAATAATCTACACGCTTACCAAGTAAGTTCTGACGGGCCGAAAAGGATAGCGTACCAATTCGCGTATTGCGATTAAAGGATAAGCAATCGCGCCCCATTTATTTTTAACGGTACTTGAATCCACTTCCTTTACAACGTGCGCATCAAACCCAATACCTGCCATAATTGTAAAATAATGATCATTAACGGTTGCTGTATCAATATGAACAGGTTTATTTTTTGCAATAACCGCGCACGCATCTTCTAAGTTTGAGGGGATGTCCATTTCGGTGGCCAAAAGATTGGCCGTACCACGGGGAATGATGCCAAGACGGGTTTTTGTATTGACCAAGCCATTAACAATTTCATTAATCGTACCATCACCGCCAACGGCAACAACAACGTCATAGCCATCATTTGCGGCTTCTTTTGTCAGCTCGGTTGCATGACGCGCCCATTCTGTTCTTACAATTTTTGGATGAATATCAGATTGTTTAAGGGCAGCGACAATTCGATTATGGGTTTCGTCTAAAGACATGGTTTCTTTTTCAGGCAAACGTAATATTCGCCGAATAAAGACAGGCATATCATGCCCTTTACCCGCATTGCCGTTTAAAATAACCAGTATCTTATCGATTTTTTTATTATCAGGCGTCTCGCTGGTATTCTCATCACTGGGGAGAGGTGCTGAAGAGGCAGGAATGTTTGCAGATTGTTTTGACAAAATAATCTTTCTATAATTATTTTATCAGTATAGAGGGTTATAAATTTTAATCTAGTGGAACTGTATATCGTGCAAAGATTTTACTATCGTTCATTCCTGCGGATCCTTTGAGGGAAAACCCCTCTAATTGTCCCATAAAAGGAATTGTTTGAGTTTTAAAAGAAACCTCACTGTCGTTACCTGCTGAAAACTCAATTTCAATATCGTTCATATCACCAATAAATGAACGGTTTGATAAGGTATAGCTTAAGCCACGATTTTTACGATCAGCACGCAATCCTGTAAAATAAAGATCAACGTCCCCATCAACAACATTCCACATTTGTTTAAATTTACTACCATGGGGAATTTTCTCTAAAATTTCATCTTCTATACTTTTTTTGACAAAATATGCAGATGTCTTTTTTTTTATCATCAGGATTTTCAACTGAGTTTAGAAGAGCGTTCGGCGTTCCTTCATTGGTGCTTGTTTGTGTTTCTGCCGTGACTTCAAATTCAGTATTCAAATTATATGCCCAATCATTTTGATAAAATTTGATGGGTGAATAATTTTTTTCTAAAGGATTTTGATATTGATTTTCACCCGCTTGGCAAGAAAGCGGAAACGCAAAGAAAAGCACAGAAAGTGTACCACAAAAATACAATGCAAAGTCCTTTATATCCATAGATAATTATATCATGATAAATACTAAAATCTTATTAATTTACATAAAATTTTATCTATTTCATAATTTTATGCTTGGATTATTAAGTTTTACACTATTATGAATAAAATAAGCGTAATTTACCACTTACAATGAGAGATAGATGCCTGCAAAACAAAATATAACGATAGGGTGGAGGGAATGGTGTAATCTACCTGACATAGGGCTACCCGCCATCAATGCAAAAATTGATACAGGGGCAAAAACATCGGCTTTGCATGCTTATGATATTAATTTGGAAACAATTGACGGCGTCGAATTTGTACGGTTTAAAATACATCCTCTTCAAAAAGATCATAAATATTTCAAAACTTGCCAAGCGCCTTTAAAAGAAATTCGTACCGTTACCAGCTCAAACGGGGAGCGTGAAAGACGGTATGTTATTGAAACAAAAATTATACTGGGTGACACCGAAGTGAACGCAGAAGTAACATTAACTTCACGTCATGAAATGGCATTTCGTATGCTATTGGGGCGGGACACATTAAAGAAAGCAAAAGTTTTGATTGACCCGCGGAAATCTTATGTTTTGGGTCGGATAAAAGACGCGCAAAGCCATTATAGCTAAACCAAAACTTTATGATTTTTGAGAAATTTTATTCATAATACCATGGGCAAAAACACCATGAATAAAGATTGAAATTAAAACGGTTACAATCATGACCCGCCATGCGGAATCAATCTCTAAAAAACTATAATGATTTTGGGCATAGGCCAAATAATAAAAAGATCCGATACCCCGAATACCTAAAAATGAAATTGCAAATTTATCAAGGATACTCCCCCTTGATAAAGCCAAACTGATAAATGCAATAATAGGACGTATTAGAAATACGATAGCTGCAGCAAATAAAAATTCAGGCAAAGTTAAACCAATAAGCCCGCTACTTGCACTATAATAACCAAGCCATAATAAAAGCAAGGCAACCAATATTTTCTCTATCTGGTCAGAAAAGCTGTGGGGCAATTTGGCATAATTTGCCTCTTTATCAGAACGGTGAAGCGCGCGACTGGTAATGGCGGCGATAAAGACACTTAAAAACCCATAGCCATCAAAAATTTCTGCAATACCATAGGTAAGAAATGTTGAAGATAAAAGAACAAGCCCTGCATTCTTCATTTCTTGTTGGGCATCACCATATTTGGAAAAGATAACTTTTGATAAAAAATAACCGCATAAAACACCGATGACCGCACCCATAAAAACACGCGCAATTAAATCATAACCAAGCCAATACCAAAACCAATCCATGCTAATTTCAGAGGGATTGAAAAAGAAACCAGCATTGGCCACCGCCACCGCCAAATAAATAAAGGGGAAGGCAAGCCCATCATTTAACCCCGCCTCGGATGTTAGAGAAACATTCACATCATTTTCTTCCCCTATATTGGGGCCATCGACCTGAACCGATCGTGCCAATACTGGGTCGGTTGGCGAAATAGCAGCTGCAAGTACAAGCGCAGTCGCAAAGGGCAATCCAATAACCCAATATCCAAATGAGAATATACAGACAATTGTTAACGGCATAACGGCAAATAATAAAATCCATGTATGATGCCATTTACTTTTCCCCACGGGACGATCAATGGCTAAACCCGCACCTGCTAGTGAAATAATGACAATAATCTCAGTAAAATGCTCAAACACTTTGGTTTCAAAGTTGCCCAAGCGCACATCAATAATTGGTATATCTAAAGGAATAAAAGATAATAATGCGCCAAAAATTACAAATATAATGGGGGCACTTACAACTTTAATATTATTCAAAAAAGGGAATATGGTTAGACCTAAAAAGGAAATACCAGTAATAATATAAAATATATCTTTAGGGTCTAAGGAAAAAAACATCATTAAATTATAATTTAATTTCAAAATTTAACAAACAAAGAGTTTTATCCATAATAATCCAATTGTTTGTTTTCAAAATAAATTAAATTCCTATAGACTCTAATAATAAGAAAAGGCGTCTAATGGCATATAAATTTGATAAAGTAAAAATACTAGTTGTCGAAGATATGTTGCCTATATTGGTTCTCACTAAATCGGTATTAAATATTTTTGGGTTTAAAAACCTAGTGAGTGCAAAAGATGGATCAGAGGCGTTTGAAGTTTTTTGTGAAGAAAAACCAGATATTGTAATAACAGACTGGGTTATGGAACCTGTTGACGGCATGAAGCTGATAGATATGATCCGAAATGACCCGCGATCCCCCAATCCCTATGTTCCTATTATTTTGGTAACGGGGTATTCAAATAGGCTTCGTGTCGAAGGGGCGAGAGATAAAGGAATTACAGAATTCTTGGCAAAACCCTACACTGCGAGAGATTTATTTACCCGCCTTGTTCAGATTATTGAAAATCCTAGACAATTTGTTAAAACAAAAGAGTTTTTTGGCCCTGATAGACGTAGACGCAAAAACGTACAATTTGATGGCCCAATTAAGCGTCATACTGACGAAATGACAGCGGAGCAGGAAAAGTTAGCTGAAGCAATTATTTTTGAAATGAAAAAAGATACTAAAGATGTCTGATAATAAAACTGAAATATATCAGGATTGGGAAGATGCAAAATTTACCATGCCTGAAAATAAGGTTAAGAAAAAGGTGGGGTCGGGCGGCGTCCCTGATGTTATTTTGCAACGCGCCGAAGTTGTCATGGAAGAAAATCACCACATAGATTTTAATCCATTTGCAGACAAATATCTTTCTAATATTGAAAAATCTTTGTCCCAATTAACCAAGGATAATTATAAATCTCCCCAAAGTATGAGAATACTTGCTGAAAATATTATGCATTTAAAAGCAAATGGAGGGATGTTTGGATACATGCTTGTGAGTTATATTGCTGATATTGCATTAAATTTTTCTGACAATCAAAAAATTATAAATGAAGATTTTGTAAAAATTATTAAGGCTCACAATACCACCATCAGGCTTATTATTGGCAATAAATTGAAAGGTGATGGCGGCAATAGTGGCAATGCATTGAAAGAAGAGCTTTATAACGCTATTATGCGTTTCAATAAGAAACACAGAAAATAAAGTCTTTATGGTGCTTTATAAAGGAACTTTACACCTTAACTATTAGTTTATTGTCTTTGAAAGGAATTTATCATGGGCAGTTGTATGGTTGAAAAGTTCAAGCATTATATCCATCTTACAGAAGATGAGGAAAGCTTACTCAAATCTTTGGAAGAGCGAGAAGAAAGTTACAAATCTGGTGATATTGTTCGTAAACAAGGTGAAAGTGCAGATGACCTTATAATTTTAAAATCTGGTTGGGCATTTATATCTAATCAACTTGACCAAAATATTCGCAGTATTTTTAATGTAAAATTGCATGGTGATATTATTGGAATTAGCGAGTTATCATTTGATAAATATTTATATGATTTTGTTGCCCTTACTGATGTAACAATTTGTCCTTTTCCAAAAAAAAATTTAAATGACATTTTTACGCAATCTGAGCGTTTAAGCCGTGTTTTTTATACAATTTTAAGTCGTGAGCAATCTATGCTTTATGAAAGAATTGTGTCTATTGGCCGGCGCACCGCACTTGAAAAAGTAGCGCATTTTATGGTTGAAATTTCTATACGCCTTGGCATGTTGGGAATGGATATTGATAAGAAGTTTGATTTCCCCATACGCCAAGAACATATTGCAGATATTTTGGGGTTAAGTTCAATCCATGTAAACCGCTCAATGAACGAGCTTAAAAGACATGGATATATTGAATATAACCGCTCAAGCTTAACCATATTAGATAAAGAAAAATTATTAAGTTTGGCTAACTTTAATGAGTTGTTTTTGCTAAATCCTAATGTAGAGTGGCATGATTATAAAAAAGAAATTGCAGCGTAACTTTAAAGGCTACCCCTTAAAATGAAAATTATTACAGAAGAAGAAATTCAAAAGCTTGATAAAATGGCAGAATGGATGGATAGCCGATTTAAAATTCCGGGAACGTCTATTCGGTTTGGTTTTGATTCCCTGTTGGGTTTAATCCCTGGTATTGGTGATACGGTTACATTGGCGACAACGGGATATTTAATTTCGCGTGCCCATAATTATAAATTGCCATGGCATGTTAAAACAACAATGCTTTGGAATTTGTTTATTGACTGGCTCATCGGCCTAATCCCATTATTAGGGGATATTTTTGATGTGGGGTGGAAAGCCAACCAAAAAAATGTAGCCTTAATCAAAAAATATATTGATCGCTCTGACGATATTCAAATTGTAAGCGCAAAGTCACATGCCGAAGATATTAACGGCTCCTCTGCGTGAATGCCAAATCTCAAAATAAGAGAGATAGTCTAAATCTAACACAAGGGCCAGTTTACAAAAATTTAACACAGCTTGCTGCGCCTATGGTTTTTGGAATTTTGGCGGTCTTATCGATTTCATTGGTTGATACATATTTTGTTGGAAAATTGGGCGCGTCAGAATTGGCCGCCCTTTCTTTTACTTTCCCCGTATCGCTTACCGTTGCTAGTTTAGCCATCGGGTTAAGTGCAGGGGCGGCATCGGTTGTGTCGCGCTCCATCGGAAGAAACGATCGCAAACGTGCCTGCCGCCTTACCACGGACAGTTTGTTTTTATCATTAATTATTGTTGCAATTATTTCGCTTATTGGCTTTTTAACCATTCGCCCTTTATTTACATTAATGGGTGCAGAAGGGGAGGTTTTGAACCTTATTGAACGCTATATGCGGATATGGTTTGCCTCCATGCCATTTTTGGTTATTCCTATGGTTGTGAATGGTCTTATCCGTGCGACGGGTGATGCCTTATGGCCTAGTATGATTATGATTGGGGCGGCGCTTGTTAATATTGGGCTAACCCCTGCTTTTATTTTTGGATATGGGCCATTCCCCGCCATGAATATTGAGGGGTCTGCCATTGCCACATTAATTGCACGTGCCTTAACATTTTTTGCCGCGCTGGGAATTATCATTTTTCGTGAAAAGATGGTTACATTTGTTAAACCTGCGATTGAAGATATCATAAGTTCGTGGAAGGAAATTATTAAAATTGGTGTTCCTGCCGCATCAGGCAATATGGTTAACCCCATAAGTATTGGAATTGTTACCGCCTTCATCGCAATTTTTGGTGAGAATGCCGTTGCTGCCTTTGGTATTGCAACACGTATTGAATCCTTTGCCGCCATTCCTATGTTGGCATTATCTGCGGCGATTGGTCCATTTTGTGGTCAAAATTGGGGGGCGGATAGTAAAGATAGAATTCGTATTGCCTTAAAAATTAGCTTTATCGTTTGTTTTGTTTGGTCGGCTATTCTTGCCTTGTTTTTCTGGGGCTTTGGCGGGTGGATTGCATCTGTATTTGCGCCTAATGATGCGGTTAATAATAACGCAAGCCTATATCTTAAAATTATTCCATTAACATTATTTGGATATGGCATGACAATTATTGCCGCGGGATGTTACAACGCCATCGGGCAACCGATAAAAGGATTGATGTTTTATTTGGCGCGGTCGGCATTATTTTATGTTCCTCTATCAGGAACAGCAATTTTATTCTTTGATCAAATTGACTTTGTCTTTTACGCCATCGCCATTTCAAATGTGTTAGCCGCAGGCTTCGTAAGCCTTTATGCATTTCGATTAATAAAATAATGAAAACCTATGTCAAAATAGGATATTAGCCCTAAAAAACAAGAATTAGGCCAGTGAATCTTATGGGCGTAAGGCTTAAACATTTTATCAAATAAAATAAGATCAGATTAAGAGTTTTAAAAATAGGGAGCGATTAAAAAATTTGAAAAAAACCTCTATTTATTTGCAGCACATTTTTTTGAACAATATTTAACCTCATCCCAATTTTTCTCCCACTTTTTTCGCCAATTAAATGGGCGGTTGCAAACAGGGCAAATTTTTGAGGGCAGATTTTCTTTTTTATGTGCCAAAATTACATATCCTCAATATTTTTGAAAAACCGTTTGCTGTCATCTTTAATAGCTTGTAATTTTTCATCATCTATTTTTTTGAGGGTGTTATAAGGCATCCCTAACCGTGGGTTCTTCTCTAGCTTATCTTTATTCTCAATTAAAAAATTCCAATAGAGGTAGTTAAAGGGGCATGCTTTTTCCCCATTCTTTTTTGTCACACTATATTTACAACTTTTGCAGTAATCGGACATTCGGTTTATATACGCACCGCTGGCTGAATAGGGTTTTGATGCCAATAAACCGCCATCTGCAAATAAAATCATCCCTGTTACATTGGGTAATTCCACCCATTGATACGCATCGGCATAGACAATTAAATACCACTCATTCACCTCCTCAGGCGATAATCCCGCGATGAGGGAGAAGTTACCTGTAATCATCAACCGTTGAATATGGTGGGCATAGGCATTTTCTTTTGTTTCGGTAATACATTGACGCAGACAATTCATTTGTGTATTTCCAGACCAAAAAAATTCTGGCAATTTACGTTTTGCGTCTAAGAAATTCTCACTTTCATAATCGGGCATTTTCATCCAATAAATACCACGCACATATTCGCGCCACCCTAATATTTGACGGATAAAACCCTCAACTGCATTTAAGGGGGCTTGATTGTCATAGAATGCCTTTTGTGCCTTTTCAATACATTCAATCGGGCTTAGCAATCCGCAATTCATATAAAAACTAATGTGGGAATGATACATCCAAGGCTCGTTCTGAACCATTGCATCTTGATATGTTCCAAAATTATTAAGTCGCTCATCAATAAATTTATTAAGGGCATAGAGCGCCTGATCCCGCGTCACGGCAAAATAAAAAGGTTCAAGATCACCAAAATGATCATCAAATCTTTCTGCTACCAAATCAATACAATCTTGTGTTATATCGTCAATCTGGGCGGTATAGGGGGCGGGAACTTCCAACCCCTCCTTAGGTGGTTTACGGTTTTCAGAATCGTAATTCCATTCCCCACCTACGGGCTTGCCTTCATCCATCAGGATATTATGTTTCTTTCGCATTTCGCGATAAAAATATTCCATACGGTATGTTTTTCGATCTTGCGCCCATTCCATAAATTCTTCGGGGGAGCATAAGAAACGATCATCTTCGCGAATTTCAACAGGGCAATTAAAATCATCTGACCATGACATCATATCATTCCAAACCCGATATTCACCGGGGAAAGTCACAATTATTTTATCAATATTATGTTTTTCAATGACACGTTTTACTTCACCTTTGAACGATTGGGTATTATCGTCATCATTCAATTTTGTATAAATAACAGCGAATGATTTTTCTTTCAATTCTTGTGCGAAATGCCGCATGGCGGAAAACAGAAATGCAATTTTCTTTTTGTGATGTTTAACATAGGTGGCCTCATCCCACACTTCACACATTAAAATAATATCATTTTGAGCATTTGCATCTTGTAAGGATGAGATATCGTGGCTGAGCTGGTCACCTAAAACAAGGCGGAGAGTTTTTGACATAGAATTTTAACGCTTATGAATTAAATAAGTTCGACCCAGACCCAAAAATCTCTAAAATACTTCGCGCACTGGTCGAGGCAAGGCTTAATGCGGTTGTGCTTAGATCAAGTCGGGTTTGGGCGGATAATAACTTTGCCCCTTCGGCATTTTGATCGGCAATGATTAAATCAGTTGCGCCTGATTCATAATTATTAATAAAATTACGGGAAAAATCTTGGCGCGTTTCGATGATATTTAAATCATTGGACAATGTTGTGCCAAAGTCACGCACGGTATTAATCGCTTTTCTTATATTAATAATGGCGTCGCGCACCTGTGATGGTTTTTGAAAATTAATATCGGCTAATCCCAAATCTTCAATCGAAAATTTTTGTCCATCAACGCGCAGCTTGCTGGTATTTTTATCATTAAAATTAACGATTAAATCTTCATTATCAAGCAGATTAATACCACGATAATTTGTATCTTCAACCAAACCAGTAATTTGCTCCAAGAAAACTTGCATATCTTGCCTAAAACTTTCTGAAAGGGGGAGGGACGTTGCCTCATACCGTGCCTTCATATCGGCCAATGATAGAACTTCATTATAAATGGCAACATCAGAAATTTGTCCATTGAATGAGAATGTACCATCACCACGCGAGGGCGCATTTCCTGGCCCATCATCATGAAAATATGTGTTCTGGGCAATACCCCCAATGGCGTTTCGATTGGGGTGGTTTCCGATTGTACCATTAATAACTTCATTGCCAAATTCAACACCATTTAAATATCCTGTAAATCGACCATCAACACCGGGGCTTCCCCCTTGTTGGGTGAAGGCAACGTGGTAACTCTCTCCTGCTTTAATCGGTATACTAATATCTAATGGCCCATAACCGCCTCCGGCTGTTGTCCGTCCATTCACGCGCAATGTACCATTATCAATATAAATATTCATTGCGTTGACTGTTCCGCCTTCTTCCCAAAGGACTTGACGGCCGCTGACAGTTTCAGCATTAAAAATAAGCTCAACAGTACGTTCATCAAAAGGGCCACCTAAATTAATAAGAGGATCAACGGGCACTTCAATAAATTGGTTGTTACCATCAAGTTTTGCAGGCTTTCCCCCCGCACCATAAAATAGAATTTCTTCGCCCTGACGCACACCGTTTGTATAGACGCCATCGGCCAATACGGCACCTGCATTACCCAAATTTTGTGCGGTTGGGCTGTCGCCTGAATCGTATAATTGAAAATAACCAATGGGCTCGTTTTCTAGAATTAAGTTTGATAAATTTGAGCCTGTTTTTTCTAACGCTTCTTTTGCTTCAATCGCTTTTTGTTCGGCAAGGTTAAGGATGTTTTCCAACTGCTCCACCCCAATGGCGGCCTGTTGAATGGTGCGGACACCCAATGCCATTTTATCCAATAATTTTGTAAAGTTATCTGCGGTTGCGCTTAATTCATACGCTTGGAAGAAATTTTGGGGTTGATCCGTTGCGTGATTTACGCGCAGCCCAGTCGCCAGACGTTCGGAGGTACGGTCAACATCTTCTCTTGCCCGTTGTATCGAGGTCAAAGTGGATTTGACCGCTGCGCCGATGACTACATCTCTTACCATAAATTCCTTTTATACTTGTTTTGCCTTCTGCAAAACATTGCAATTCATATGCCAATGATTTTAATCATTCCAAAAATTCAAAAACACATATCGTTGTATTGCTTATTGAAATTACTTCAATCCTTATCTTATCATACTTTAATATAGTT
The DNA here is from genome assembly GCA_963803555.1 of uncultured Alphaproteobacteria bacterium. Classification (GTDB taxonomy): domain Bacteria; phylum Pseudomonadota; class Alphaproteobacteria; order Micavibrionales; family Micavibrionaceae. The sequence continues at coordinate 411,205 of CAWDMZ010000002.1, forward strand.
AAAATATTGTAACAATTAGATTTTCTTGAATTTTCTTGCCAAAAATAAAAAGCCGACAAATCAATCATAGATTGTTTTTATTTTCTTTTTCATACACCCTAAAGCTTCAAATTATAATAAAGGAAGCTTTAAATGGGTAATTTTACATTAGAAATAGATGCAGCAGGTGATTTTTTGATAGATATGCCAACATTAGAGATTTGGAATGATGGCGTGTTAGAGGATTCAAGCCTAATTTCTTTATTTGGTACACAAATGACCTATAATCTCTCCTTTCTTTCCTCCTCCCCATCTTCTTTGGAGTTTAGGTTTAATGACCTAATGGGGGAGGCAAATCGCTCTATTTCCTTAAATTCGGTCAAAATTAACGGACGGCACGTTAATAATAATAATTTTTTATCTTTGGGCACATTAAATCACTCCCAGATTGCAAGTATCGACGTGGTTCAGGCAAACTTTCTTTTTAATGATACGGAACCTGATATTTCTTTATTCAACCCTTCACAGGGTAATTTTACCTCAGGAATAGATAATTATAGAAATTTTACCGGCAATAACATGATTATTGATGCCCAAGCGGGCAATGACTCTATTTATCTAGGAGATGGAATTGACCATGTATATGGGAATGAGGGTAATGATCTGGTTTATTCAGGGGGCAATAATGACTTAATTTCTGGTGGAAACGGTGATGATCGCCTTCATGGTCAAGATGGTGATGACACCCTTTATGGTGGCATGGGGAATGACACCCTTTATGGTCATAATGATAATGATACCCTTTTGGGTGGCGCAGGAAACGATAAATTATTTGGTCATTCGGGCAATGATATCTTAATTGGTAATGATGGGAATGATCGTCTTATTGGTTCCCACGGGAATGATGTTTTGTATGGGGATGATGGGAACGATATTCTTTTATCTGGCAATGATGATGACACGGTTGATGGTGGAAATGGTGATGATGTAATTTATGGCGGCGGCGGTGATGATGTCCTAAATTCTGGAAATGGTAATAATATAGTTTATGGCAATGCAGGGAATGATATAATCATCGGTGAAGGTGGCGCAAACTTCTTCATGGGCGGCAGTGGCCAAGATAGCATTACATCAAAATCAATTATTACAATTGATTTGCAAATTTCTAATATTCTTACAAATAATGCATCTGTTACCTATAACGCGCAAACCAACAGTTTCTATCAATATATTGCAACGCCAAAAACATGGTCAGATGCGCAAGCTATTGCACAATCAAGCAATTTGGTAGGGCTGGATAATATAAATGGATATTTAACAAATGTAACATCATTGGCTGAAAATAATTATCTCTCAACCTTGATCCCATCAGGTAGTGCATGGATTGGCGCAAGCGACTCTGTTGCTGAGGGTATATGGAATTGGACCAATGGAACCGAGGCAGGAACACAATTTTGGAATGGCGGTGTTTTAGGAAATGCTGTAAACGGTCACTATGAAAATTGGGGATTTGCACAACCAGAAACCAATGATTATGCCTCTCTATCTTCCGCAGGAACGTGGAGTGTGCAAAACGCAACAACATCTCGCGGATATATTATTGAATGGGATGCCATATCACTTATCGATGCTGTATCGGGTGGAACAACCCTAAATGGTCAAACGCAATATGATGATTTATACGGCAGCGACCTTGGCATTGACAGTTTTGTGATTGATTCAATTGATGCAGCGGACACGATTTATAATTTTAATATTCAAAATCACGATAGTATAGATTTATCATCTCTCTTAGATTTTGATTATACAACCGATAGAATTTCTGATTTTGTTCAATTTACTGAGAACTCTGGCGATACAATAATTTCTGTTGATGTGGATGGCGCACAAAATGGGGCTTCATTTCAACGGCAGCGATTTTAAATTCCGTTACAAATCTTGATATTCAAACCATGATTTCAGGCGATAATTTAATTTTATAGTTTATTGTTTTAACCAAAGGAGAATGAGCGGTATCCATATAAATGAAAGGGTTAGTACCCCTTTGATACAATGATACCCGATCCAGATCCAAAAAAGTTCTTTACGGGGTTTTATTTTTTTTAATTTTTCGAACATAGATGTGTTTTATAAAAGAATTATAAATTTTTACAATCTTATAAATCTTTTATATGTCGTCTTTGTTAACGGCATCATCTTGAAAGTTTTCGGAATGGGTCATAAATAATCCCCCAATAAACAAGATTAAAGCCACCGTGATAAAGGCAATAAATGCCAAACCATAATATCCAAACCCAAGGGTAAGGCCAATACCACCCGATGCCCAAATACTTGCCCCTGTGGCCGTTCCAATTACACGATTATTGTCTAATTTCATGATGGCACCCGCGCCCAAGAAACCAATACCCGTCAATGTCCCAGAGATAATTTTACCTAAATCCAAATTTGTAACAGAATCTTGTTCCATTAAATCCTGCCCTAATTCAAGACCCAAGATGCACACCATACAACTGGTCATTGATACCAACATATAAACGCGGAAATTAATCGGCTTATTCTTTGTGTGACGTTCCAGCCCAAACACAAGACCAAAAAGACAGGCCAACCCAATACGCAAAACAACTTCGTCCCAGCTGACGTAATCAAGATTTAAATATTCATTAAAAAATTCCATATCTATTACTTTCCAAAAAATAATGCCCTATATTTGCAACTATAGGGCATTATAAAAATTAGTGTAAGTTTTTTAAAACTTAAGGAACAACCCCATTACAACTTTTTGGGTCATTTGCAATGTCACAACTACATTTTATCATATATGTGAATATACCTGGTTCACCTGAAACAGGAAGCCTTGAAACGCAAGTGTTCATTGAAGAACCCATAGTGCAAGGTTCTCCAACTTGACGCATTCCATCTAACTTAGGCCCTTGTTCACCTGTTGATTGTCCAGATGCCCATTTAAAAACACCGAGTTTTACTGCTCCCTTATCAACCCAAGTTAAGTCTTGAATCGTACATCGATCACTGGAATCTTTTCTATATGTGGCATCTCTTATACCGCAACGTTCAATATGATGTATATTACGGTCATAATTAACAGGGGAGCTTGTGCTTGGCTTCACATAAATTTTTCTGGGATCAATACAAGTACATAATTTTCTAGTAACAGTCCATTTATACTCGCAAGCTGCTACATTCAATCCTCTTGTCCGATCATTTGTACCTTTACCGTATCTTCCACAAACATCTTCGGGAGAACCATAGGATTCAGTTCCTGTACCAAACCCATCTGTTTCTACAGTATCATAATCGGCTGATGGGTCGAGTGAACAACAGGCAGATGTCTCATTATTACCTGTGTAATTCCAATTACCTGTATCACAAGAAAAACTATAAAACTTTTGATAAACAGGTATAGCATTTGATGGATCACACCTTACATCATCACTTTTAGTAGCCCCACACGTGTCAGGGGGGATTGTTGGTGTAAATGAACCTGATGGAATAGGCATCGGCACACATGATATATTTCCATCTGTATCAACTCCACTGATGGTTTGGCCTATAGGACAACTAAATGCTAATGGAGAACAAATAATATTTGTTGGGTTTGCAAAATCATCAGTTGTTGAGCCTACACCCGTAATATACTGCCCAGCTGGGCAAGTTCTCTTTAATCTTTCAATTCTGAGGCAATCTTCTTTGGCACCCGATGCTGAAAAATCACATATATCTTCTTCTACTAAAAAATTTTTAGTTGTTTTCAAATCTTTCTCTTCGCCAACAATATCAAAATCGGCACGAGGTTCATCTGTAAATTTTCCAATTTTAACTTTTCTGTCTGTTATAACATCATTTTCATTTTCAGAATTAAGAGGGCTACCAAAACGCCATCCCGCTAAATCAAAAGTTAAAGAAGGATTATTAAATATTAAGTAATCATCATATTCTCCACTACCACTTGCATCTGCATGTGAGCTGGATCGGAAATTTGCATCAGTCATTTCTTGACAGTTTATAAGATCATCGCCTGTATGGGATGCATCACATGGGGCAAAATTGACCCCTTGCATATTGAAACCGCCGATTTGATTTTTTCCAACACTAAAAACAACAAAATTTGCAGAACCAGGAATTTGCATAAGGCTTTCATCTCTCGAATTCGACGACATTGATTGCCCCTAAATTAACATCAAAGTTTGCGGTATCAATTGCCATACTTTCAGTAACAGCATAGTAAAGTTTTGACCCATAACCATCATAGCTTTTCTTTTCAGAAATATTTACTTCTCTAAAAGGAATTGCACCAATCCTAACCCTTGGATCAGTTAGGGTAATATCCGTTCTTATTGATGATCTTACACAATATTCATCACCTGATTTACAATTCCCAATACCAACAGATTTATCAGAACATAAATCGTTTGGGACACCATAGTCATCATCATTTCTTGACGCACTTAAACTTGCGGGGCATGGATAATATCCTAAATCACCCTTATAATGTTCAATCGCAGCATAGGCTGCAACAATATTACTTTTTGTATCTTCAACTTTTTTATTTTCAAAATAAGGCTTGTAAATCGAAGCCCCCATAGCAAATAATAAACCGATGATCATCATCGACAAAGCAAGTTCAATAAGTGTAAAACCACTTTGATTATTTTTGTAATTGAGATTTAGCATTTAAGATTCCTTTATGGTGATTGGCAACCAGTTTTCGATGGAAATGGAGAATTATCAGTGTACAAAATTCTTAAATAAGTTCCAGGATCGCAATCAACGGACGTTACAAATTGAACATCTTCACATGTTTTAACAATTCTACCGCTGGAATCCAAATCAATTGCTGTTAAATATTGTTTTGGGTCTGGGCACGAAAAATCATCGTAAAATGTATTTGGGTTTAAACATTTTGATGCATCTGAGTTACATATAAGTTTTGTTTCTACACTATTCTCTACTAAAACAGTGCCATCTACATCTAATTTTATATCAGCAATTGTTGGACTGGCCTCGTATCCAGAAGATCCTATATGGACCTTACCGTTAAAATCGCCGGGTGCCGTATCAGGTATAATTTTTAAGGGAAAAATATGTGATTCGCTTGGTATATTCGCCCATACACCACTATCGTAAGAGCGTTTAAATAAAACATAATCATCGTAATAATCCGAAGAAGCCTCGTTTAACTTCAACAAGCCCGCTGCGAAGGTAGAATCATCGTCACAATTTTCATCTTCGTATGTTCCCCTAGAAACGCAACGATTGTCTGAACCATGACTAAAGACAACAAAATGAGCGTTGCCATCCGTTCCACCCGTATTCCGCGGTGCGCCAGCAATAAGTACATCATCAATAATTCTAATTGCTCCTTTTTCACTTTCAAAACTATTAGAATTGGTTTGGGGCTGTGTCACCGCATATCTAAAAGAACCATTCCAAGGGTCAGAAATGCTTGTTGATTCAATTTTTGTTGTTTGTAAAAAATCTCTCAATGGGATTTTTGTGTCGGGTATGCCATCCCATACGCCATCAGCGGTATCAAATACAATCGTTGGAATATTACCAACAAGAACTCCTGGCGAAGGCGTAATAAATGGATTTTCGCCAGCTTTTACTGCTAATGAGCAATCTTCTTCACCAAAACCAGGGTCACCTTCTACCAATGCTGGGTTAGCTGGGCAAGGATACCGAAATTTTGTAAAATAAAAATTTTGAACAGCTTGATAGGCATTTTCCAAATTATTTTCAGCTGCATAATGTAATTTTGATTCTTGCCAAACACGATTTAAATTGACGTACATGCTCAGCATAATGCCAAAAATAATGATATAAATAGCAAGCTCAATTAATGTAAAACCCGAAGATTTATTATAACTTTCGTTTTTTAAATACATCTTAAACTTCCATCCCCATTTAACCCATTCGACCCATTCACACAAATAATTCCTAATAAACCAGGCGTGCCAAGTGCGGATGGCCCAGGTTTGATTTTGTTTATAGTTTCACACTCACCCTGCATTTCAGCAGTAGATCCTTTTTTATGTCCTGATTTTTTATTTATAATATCAATGTCTTTTAATGCTTGAAACCCACATCTCAAAGTTTTTGGAGCAGAGTTTACTTCATCAAGTAAGACATCTGTTGCAGGAGAAGCTAAGTCATTTATTTTAAAACAGTTTTCTTGCTGTCCATCGCAGATCCGCGTTGCTAATAAATCCTTTGATCTCACATTACCTTCAACCCACACTTGTGGTCTTTCAGACTCATCATTCCAAGACCAATAGTTTGTGCCTGAGGGTAAACCACCTACATAATCTTTCCTACCAATTAATATTTTTGCATTATCATTGTCATTATCTGCCGTCATAATAACATTTCCAGTACCTTTTCTAGTCCATTTGTCTTTAGTAAAACTATTTTTGAAGAAAACAGCATCATCGTAATATGTAGAAGCAGTTTCAATTTTTGCCTCTAATAAATTTACATTAAGATTGCTAGAATCATCTTCTGTTCCAGTTGTTGCCACTCTAAAAGTATTGCTAATTTCGCAGTTAGATTTCTCCATAGAACTTAATGTGGAACATGATACTGAAGATGGTGTTCCATTTTGATGATAAGATCCAGATTGGTTTTCACCATGAGATAAAACAACATAATGGTTATTATTTAAACCCAAAGCATTATCTGATGTTTCATTACTTAGCACTCGGATTAAACCGTAATTATCATTAAAAGTTGCAGGATCGGTCAAAGACCGACTGATAGCATAAGTAAATTTTCTGTTATAAATATCTAGGGATTCAAGATTATTAAAACCAAGAACATTTGAAGGAACAGCGCCAATTAAAATCGTTTCTTCAACTGAATTTCCTGGGCCACTATTTCCATCGATAGGCAAATCTCTTGAGCTTTTTCTACAATATACACCATTTTCTATAGGACTAACTGGATTACATTGTGAAGGAAAGCTAGGGAGATCAGCGACATCAATAGGCTTTCCATAGGCAGAGCTGTTAATATTTGCAGTCAAAGAAGCAGGCAGAGGATAATAACCATTATTGACTACAAAATCTTCTAAAGCAGAGCCAATATCTTGGACAGATGCGTAATATTTTAATCTTTTTTGTTCTGAATCAATAATAGACTTAATTTTAAAAATGCCGCTTAGCAACAAACCAGCAATGATTAAGATGATTGACACCTCAATTAGACTAAAACCGCTTTGTTTCTTGCTATTAATCATTGATAAAGCCCCTTTTATACTTATTAAGTATAGTAAAAAAAGCTTACTAAAAGCTTAATTCCACTACTAAAAGTATATAGTGTTTATATAAATTAATCAAAATAGATAAGTGGGTATATGACAACATATTGTTATCATTACCCTTTAAAAGAAATGGTGGGCGGTGGCGGTTTCGAACCGCCGACCCCTTGCGTGTCGAGCAAGTGCTCTACCACTGAGCTAACCGCCCACTTTAAAAACAATCTACGCATTTGCGCGTTGGTTGACTTTAATATCGTTAAGAAATAGAAAAATGGCATATTAATCAAGTCATTTATTTACTTTTTTGTCCGCTATACTCTATAAAGTCATCAGATGAGTGAAACGATCCAAAATATACATATGATAGAAGTGCCAGAGCATTATCACCAAATGCGACTGGATAAGGTTTTGGCAGATTTAATGCCTGATTTTTCACGCTCGCGTATTAAAGGATTAATCCTTGATGGACAGATATCCATTAATAAAAAAGTAAAAAAAACCGTTTCATTTAAGGTTGATGCAGGCAATAAAATTAATGTCATTATCCCCGAAGCAGTAGATGACACCCCATTACCCGAAAATATCCCGCTTGATATCATTTATGAAGATGATGATTTAATCGTTATTAATAAATCGGCGGATATGGTTGTGCACCCTGCTGTTGGTCATTTAACAGGTACGCTGGTGAATGCCATTTTATACCATTGTGGCGCGACCTTATCGGGGATTGGTGGGGTTAAACGCCCTGGGATTGTTCATCGTCTTGACCGTGAAACCAGCGGTCTTATCGTTGTGGCAAAACATGATGAAGCGCATCATGGCCTGAGCGAGCAGTTAAAAGACCGAAGCCTTAGCCGTGTGTATAAAGCATTTTGCTGGCACTCCCCCAATTTGATTAAAGGATTTGTGGATGAGCCAATTGGCCGCCATACCACCAACCGTATTAAAATGGCGGTGATGAAATCAAGCGGACGGGAAGCCAAGACTCATTATTTTGTCAAAGAGCGATTTGGCGATGCCGCCAGCATTTGTGAATGTAAATTAGAGAGCGGACGCACCCATCAAATTCGTGTGCATATGCAACATATCAGAACCCCCATCATCGGCGACCCCCTTTATGGTCAGGCGGAACAAGAAAGCCGCGGCCTTTTAAAGCGCGAGGGGTACGAAGCTAATATTATAAATGAGATTATTAATTTCCCTCGACAAGCGCTCCACGCCTATCAAATTGGATTTATTCATCCTGTCAGCCATGAAGAAATGAGCTTTACCGTTGATATGCCTGACGATATGCAAAAGCTAGAAAATAACTTTAAATCAATAAGTTAGAATTATTTAAAACAAAAGTTTTGCAATTTACATAAAATTTTAGATATACTTAATATATAAGAATAAAACAGCGAAGATCGCTCTTTCTTATTTCAGTTTTGAACGATGGTATTGAAGGCCATAGGGATGAATTTGACGAAAAGTTAAGTCCTCGCATCTATGCGTTGACGAAAAGTTAAGTCCTCGCATCTATGCGTTGACGAAAAGTTAAGTCCTCGCATCTATGCGTTGACGAAAAGTTAAGTCCTCGCATCTATGCGTTGACGAAAAGTTAAGTCCTCGCATCTATGCGTTGATGAAAAGTTAAGTCCTCGCATTTATGCGTTGATGAAAGTTAAATCCGCGCATTTATGCGTTTGACGAAAAGTTTATATAGTAGTTTGTTACCCATAGTAAAACCTATCCCCTCCGGTCAAACGGAGGGGTTTTTTTATGATTTTACTCAAAAAAGATGACAAAACTGCTTTGACCTTGTATATCACAACCACGATTTAAAATATGTTGAAGAAATTAAGAGGTTTTGTAGCATGAGTATCATGGATTTACCCGAAGAAATGTTAAGCGTTCTTCCTTCATTTGATGAGCACGAGACGGTTCGCCGTTTTGTTTTGGAAGATGATATTGTTGCCTTCATCGCCGTTCATAATACAAATCTTGGCCCTGCATTGGGCGGATGTCGTATGACAATGTATGAGAATGAGGGCGCGGCCATTCACGATGTTCTCCGCTTGTCACGCGGTATGACTTATAAAAACGCCATGGCGGGTTTGCCATTGGGCGGCGGAAAGGCCGTGATTATCGGCAACCCAAAAGAGCATAAAACAGACGAATTAATGCAAGCGATGGGTCGTGCAGTCGCCACATTTGAAGGAATGTATATCACCGCCGAAGATAGCGGATCAACCGAAGAAGACATGGTTCAAATTGCATCTGAAACCGATTTTGTTGTTGGATTACCCCCGCAAATGTTATCAGGTAGCGATTATGGTGAATTGGGTGGGAATCCATCTCCTTTGACGGCCTTGGGCTGTTATCATGGTGTGTTGGCGGCAATGAAATATCGCTATGGCGATAATAAATCCCTATCCGAAATTACTGTTTCTGTCCAAGGGGTGGGTGCCGTTGGGTTGGAGCTTGCTAAATTACTGCATCAAGATGGGGCAAAAATTATTATTGCCGATATCAACCCTGATAATATTAATGCGGCAAAAAAGGCGATGAAGGATGTCACCGTTGTTTCCGCCGATGAAATTTACGGCGTTGATGCCGATATCTTTGCGCCTTGTGCCATGGGTGGCTCGCTCAATGATAATACAATTGCCCAATTAAAGGTGGATATTGTCGCTGGCGCGGCCAATAACCAATTGATGGAGGCACATCACGATCAAATGTTGCAATCCAAAAATATTTTGTATGTTCCTGATTATGTGATTAATTCGGGCGGCGTAATTTGTGTGGGTTATGAATTTTTCCGTAAAAGCAATTATAACCCCCAAGATTTTAACATTGAACGTGGTGCGATGATTGCTCATGTTGAACGTATTGGACAAACCGTTACCGAAATTTTAACCGAAGCGGAAAAACGCGGACAAGCCACAGGCGAAACCGCCGACCAATTGGCCGAAGAACGCTTTTTGGAAGGGTCATCCTTAAACGATGACGACCAAAATAACGAATCGGACGATACCAGAGCCGTCGTTCAGTAAAAAATTTTATCCCATTAAATTAAGAAATGCGCGGTTTATCCTTGCCGTATGTGCACCATGCTTTATTTTTATATAAATGGATTATGATATTTGTATTATTGGTGGCGGTGTAAACGGAACAGCAATTGCGCGTGATGCCGCGGGGCGCGGCCTTTCTGTTTTATTGGTGGAGGCGCAAGATTTGGCAAGCGCAACATCATCGGCGTCCACAAAATTGGTCCATGGTGGTTTACGCTACCTTGAGCAATATGAATTTAAACTTGTCCGCGCCTCACTATTGGAGCGTGATATCATGCTTTCTTCCGCGCCACATATTATTTGGCCGATGCGATTTGTGTTGCCACATGATAAACATCTTCGTCCTTATCGTCTTATTCAACTGGGGTTAAAATTATATGATTTTTTAGGGGGGAAGTTTTTCTCTGATAAACATTCTGTTCTGAAAAAATCTGATGCTGTTGATTTTGCAACTGATGCATTGGGCGACCCGCTTCATGATGATTATGCCCGTGGTTTTTCCTATGCCGATTGTTGGGTTGAGGATTCGCGTCTTGTTGCATTAAATGCCGTCGATGCGTATGAGCGGGGGGCGGTCATTCTACCCCGTACCGCTTGCGTTATGATTGAACCCTCCCACGATCAAACGGCATGGGATGTCACCTTACAAGATACCGCAACCGCAGACCAGTTTCAGGTAAAGGTTGGGCAAGTCATTAATGCCGCAGGGCCATGGGTGCGTGACTTACTCGATAATTCAAACCTGACAAGTGATACTCAAAAACAAAAAGATTACACCCCACGCGTGCGATTGGTAAAGGGCAGTCATATAATCGTACCGCGTCTTTACGATGGCGCGCAAAGTTATATTTTGCAACAACCTGATGGACGAATTATATTCGCCATACCATATGAATATAAATATACTTTAATTGGTACAACCGATAAACCATTTGATGGGGATGCCGCAAATGTCATTATTGATGATGAAGAAATAGAATATTTATGTACCGCAATAAACAGCTCCTTCAAAAATAAAATTACCAAGCAAGCTGTTGTATCAAGCTATAGCGGTGTGCGGTCATTGCTGGATGATGGGGAAGAAAACGCGTCCGAAGTGACACGCGATTATAAAATATTCCTTGATAAAAAATATGGCCCACCCCTCTTATCAATCTTTGGTGGGAAGATTACAACGGCTCGTAAATTGGCCGAAGAGGTGGTCAATCGTCTTTCCACATTCTATCCCGATCGTGATTTAAAATTGTGGACGGAATATATCCCCTTACCGGGGGGTGATATTGCGAATAATGATTTTGATGCATTCTTAAAATCTCAATCTGATCTTTATACATTCCTTCCAAAAGATTTACTTTATCGATATGCCCGCGCCTATGGTACGCGGATAAGCGGGCTTATCGGCACTGCAAAATCATTGGAAGAAATGGGCGATCATTATGGCGACCATGTTTATGAAGCCGAAATTTTATATTTAATCCGCTATGAATTTGCATCAAGCGCGGAAGATATTTTATGGCGCCGTTCAAAATTAGGGTTGCACATATCAAAAGAAACCAATCAACTTATTGAACGCGCTCTACCTACTTTAATCACCAAGGTTAAGGGGGAGGGGGCTCAATAATGCGCACTTTGCTTGCCATTGATCAGGGGACAACCAGCACCCGTGCCATTTTATTTTCAGACACGGCAAAAATTTTACATTCCGCACAAAGGGAATTAACACTTTTTTATCCGAATAAAGGATGGGTTGAACAAGATGCAAATGATATTTGGCGCGATACAAAAAATGTTTGTGAAGAAATCCTTGGTCATGATGACGCACATGATGTTGCCGCCTTGGGTATTACCAATCAACGTGAAACCACCATTATTTGGGATCGTAAAACAGGCAAACCTATTTATAATGCTATTGTTTGGCAGGATCGCCGCACCGCTAATTATTGCCAAACCCTAAAAGATGCAGGGCATGAAAATATAGTTCGCGGCAAAACAGGATTGCTCCTCGACCCTTATTTTTCAGCGACTAAAATTAAATGGATTTTGGATAATGTCGAAAATGCACGCAATAGGGCCGAAGCGGGGGAGCTTGCCTTTGGGACAGTTGATTCCTTTTTATTGTGGCATTTAACCAATGGTCAGATTCATGCAACCGATGCGACCAATGCCGCCCGCACAATGATTTATAATATCGTTGATAGAAAATGGGATGATGACCTCCTCTCGCTTTTTGATATTCCAAAAACTTTATTGCCTAAGGTTGAGGATAATTGCCACAATTTTGGAATGGCTCAATTTGATCATAAAGAAATTATTATCGGCGGCATGGCGGGCGATCAACAGGCGGCCACCATTGGGCAAGCATGCTTTAAGGCAGGCATGGTTAAATCAACATATGGAACAGGGTGTTTTGCCTTGATGAATATTGGTGATGATTTTAAGGAATCTAAAAACCGCTTGCTCACCACAATTGCCTATCAATTGGATGGTAAACCCACTTATGCTTTTGAAGGGGCAATTTTTGTGGCAGGTGCGGCGATACAATGGCTCCGCGATAATCTTGAATTTTTTGAAAATGCCGAACAAAGTGAAGCACTCGCCAACAGTGTCCTTGATAATAATGATGTTTATTTTATTCCTGCCTTTACGGGGTTGGGCGCACCATATTGGAACCCAAATGCACGGGCAGCAATTACTGGTTTAACCCGTGAAAGTACGAAAGCACATATTACACGCGCCGCGCTTGAGGCTCAGGCTTTTCAAACCGCTGATTTACTTGATGCCTTCCAAAGGGATAGTGGGTTTGACTTTAACCATTTACGCATTGATGGTGGATTGGTGAAGAATAAATTTGTCTGTCAATTTCTGGCTGATATTTTAAATGCCACTGTTGAGGTTCCTGAAATTATTGAAACAACAGCATTAGGCGCAGCATTCTTGGCTGGGCTTCATGTTGGTATATTTAATGATTTGGATGCAATTACACAAAATTGTCACGTGCAATCAACTTTTCAATCAACAATGACGGATGATAAAAGATCCCATTATCTAAAACGTTGGCACACCGAAATAAATCGTATTCTGTAATTGGCAAAACTATGCGTGAAAAACAGTTATACTGTCCCTTAATTATGTGGCTAACTTCACCCTGTCCCTTGAATTGACCGTCAAGCTAAGTTAAACCCAATATATTACTTAAATTTTAAAAAGAAATAGACCGATTGATTTTATATGTAAAAATAGGTCTATTGAGTTTGCAATATATTGTTAAAAAAAACATTCTATATATCTTCTTTTTGTTTGCTCTTGATTGGCAATATGTCTGTCTATGCCGCAAATGGACAAGGAAAGATGAGTGCAACAATCGTAGATCCCCTTGTGATGACATCCGAAGGCGCTATAGAATTCTGCGCAAACCAATCTTACGCTGCTAAATGCAACATTATCCGCGAACGGGTTAAAAAATTATCACTTGAAAATGAACAAAGACAATATCCTGTAAATCGCCAAATTATATCATATTACGATTATAATATTCTGACAAAAAACTTCGAATAACAATTAATATATCTTGAAAAAAAATGGTGCCCGGGGAGAGAATTGAACTTTCGACACGAGGATTTTCAGTCCTCTGCTCTACCACTGAGCTACCCGGGCACGCGTGGCGATTATTAAAAATAATAACCATTAAAAGCTTATAAAATAAAGAAATTCCCCTGTCTAGTCTTTATAAGAAGAATAAGCATGATTTTACCAAAAACTTTTAATCCAAGGCCAGATCAAGACGCTCTTGCAGAGGTGGCGTGCGGCGTTGGCGTGTCAACTCAATTAACCCTAAATTGGTAAAGCCATGATTTTGTACGGTACAGGGGTCTTCGGCAATAATACCATCAAAGGCAGCCAATAAGGTGTCTTTCTCAATCTTTTTATTCATTTTAAGAAAATCTATCATAATAATCCCGCCTAAATTGCGAAGGCGAATTTGGCGGCCAATTTCATCCAAAGCATCTAAATTTATCGCTAAATTTCCACGCTTATCCCCCGCACGGTTAATATCAATGGCGGTTAGGGCGGCGGTATCCTGAATAATAATATTCGCCCCCAATTTAAGAAGAACATAAGGCTCAAACAACATATCAATCTGATCGAGCAAGTCGTAAAAATCAAACAAGGCCAAATCAGAATCAGGCTTTGCAAGATCCGCAGGGTGAATTTTTGTGACCAAATCAGGGGCATAAATTTCACACCATTCCTCAACCTCTTGAAATTGATCCATAGTCGTGACATCAATGCGATCAATTTGATAGGCGGCTTGATCACTTAACATACGGCGGATGGCATCGGGGCCTTCCATGACCAAAAACGGATCATTTCCATGAAGATAATCTTGAAGCTGTTCCCAGATATGTTTTAAAACCTCACTCTCGCGGATAAGCATATCGGTTTGGGTATTAGCGGCGGCGGAGCGTAAGATACACCCTTTTATCATCTCAACATCATTAAGCATTTGGGTGAGTTGTTTGCGTTGCTTCTTATTCTTTATCCGTTTTGAGATGCGGTTTTCATCCATAGAAGGGGCATAGATTAAATAGCGTCCAGGCAAGGTGATATTCATACTAACCCGAACAGATTTATCCTCAATCGCTAAATTGTCGCTATCAATACGGGGCAGATACCCACTTTTTGCTTGAACGGCAAGCATATCCCCTGCTTTTAATTTTTTACCCAAGGCGGTATTGCCGTCCTTGACCAATTCCCCCTTTTTGCCCAAGCCAAAGAAATCTTTGTTGTGTAAGATGCCTTGATTGTCTTCATCCAATTGTAAAAATGCGGCATCCATTGATTTATCAACACGCAGAACCCGCGCCCAATAAACGGAGCCACTGCGCACTTGTTCCTCAAAAGGGTCAATTTCTAAATCTTTAATTTTATTTTTTTCAACCGCGGCAACCCAAAGACTTTCATTTAATTCATCAATTAAAATATGCATTTAAATTATTGCTTTCGTTTAAATTTATGGGGAAGGATTATACCCGCCAGTTTTGAATATATTTATTGTATCATAAAGGGAGAGACCAACCACATTACTATATGATCCCGCCATATATTTTACAAAACAAGACGCAAATCCTTGGATAGCATATCCACCCGCTTTTCCTTGCCATTCACCCGATTGAATATAAAGCTCAATGTCATCATGGGATAATTTTTTAAACTGAACCAGTGTGTCACATAAACGCGTTATCTCTTTCCCATCAGAAGTAATAAGCGTGATACCGCCAAAAACGTGATGACGCCGTTGGGATAATTTTTCAAGATATTGAATTGCCTGTTCTTCATTCGCGGGCTTATCTAAAATTTGTTGACCACAGGCAACAACCGTATCGGCCGCCAAAATAAAAGAATTTGAATGACTATGATGAACATGTCTGGCTTTTTCTAAAGATAACCGTTTGGCAAGCTCCTTTGGCTTTTCATGTGGCAAAGCGGTTTCATTAATATTTGCAGGTGTCACAGCATCAGGGACAATATTAATTTGTTTTAACAATTCAAGCCGACGGGGGGAGGCAGAGGCCAAAATAAGGGGTGTCTTAGTCATTAGAAAATATTAACCTTTTTTAGGTATAATGCTATCAAATATAAAAACATGCTTATAATTCAGTAATTTATATGGATATTGAGTATATTTATTATTTATAGTATATTTAAACATATATTAGATTTGATTTTAAATCTTATTTAAAGGAAAACCATTAAGTGGCCGTACAAAAAGTACATAATCTTTTAAAACGTTTAAGCCGTACATTTCTTGATGCGGTGTTGGATCATGTTGAGCCTGTCTTTAATGAAGCCGCAGGCGGTGGTGATACTGGTGGCGGTGCAAAATGGCATGGTTGGGCGCCCATTGGTTTGCCCGGTGCCAAGTTTCATGCCATGACAGGCCAGATGGAAAAATCCCATGATGTACGCCGTGCCCGCATTGCAGGTAAGGCGTGTAGGGCCACAGTCATGGGCCGCCCAGATTATTATGGTAGTTTTGAAAAAACCAATAGCTTTTCTATGTAAACTAAAATTTTTTTTATTAAAAAACTACTTTTCTCCTCTTGCTTTATCTTTCAAATACAATCATATTCCGCTCTTCAAAGAGTATTTTATACCATTTTAAATATGAGGCGAAGATGACAGCATTCAGTGTTCTGAATTGTTTTGTGCGCGCAAGTGCGGGAAACAAAGAAAATTTTAATAATGAAAATGAAGAGGGCAAATCTACATCAGGAGATTCTAGCTTTTTTTCACCATCGGTTGAGCAGATTGTATCCGCCCCCTATAATTTTAGTTTTGTATAAAAAAAGCCGTTTATAAATAACGGCTTTAAAAATAGTAATATCGTATAAGAATTATTTCTCACGAAATGTAATGCGACCCTTGCTTAAATCATAAGGTGTCATTTCAACGGTCACACTATCCCCCAATAAAACACGAATACGAAATTTACGCATTTTGCCTGCGGCGTGTGCCAAAATCTCGTGATCATTTTCTAATTTAACGCGAAACATTGCGTTGGGTAGGATCTCGGTTACAACCCCTTTAAATTCAAGTAAATCTTCTTTAGCCATTTTTTTCCTAAGTAATATTAATGATGTATGATGTTATACGCGCATCAATCGTAAAAGGCAACGTTAAGCTTGAATGCGCTCAATCTTTGCGCCGACTGCCGTGAGTTTATCGACGATGTTTTCATAGCCGCGGTCTAGGTGGTAGATGCGGTTGACGATGGTGTCCCCTTCGGCGACCAAGCCTGCCACGACCATCGCGACGGAGGCGCGTAAATCTGTTGCCATCACTTCGGCGCCTTTGAGTTTTTCAACACCGCGAATAATTGCGGAATTTCCATTGACGCGAATATTTGGCGCCCATACGGTTTAGTTCGGGCACGTGCATGAAACGGTTTTCGAAAATTGTTTCGCTGATCATGCTCGCCCCATCACAAAGGGTGAGCATCGTCATAAATTGCGCTTGTAAATCTGTGGCAAAACCGGGATAGACTTCGGTCATGATATCCACTCCTTTTAGGCGCGATTTCTTCATGGCGTTACGATGACGTTTTTACCCTCTTGCTCAATCTTAATGCCCGCATCTTTTAAAGGCGCGATAAGCGCTGATAGAAAATCAGTACTTGGTGTTTAATAGTTTTAATTCACCGCCGACATAATCCCACGGCGCACATATATGTGCCTGTTTCGATGCGATCAGGGATGACCTAATGCGTCGTGCCTTTTAATTTTTTAACCCCTTTAATCCGAATATTCAGATGTGCCGAGCCCTTCAATTTTTGCACCCATTTCAATCAACGCATTGCCTTGGTCGACAATTTCTGGCTCCTGCGCCGCATTATGAAGAATCGTCATACCATTCGCCAGCGTTGCCGCCATCATAATATGTTCTGTTGCGCCGACGGACACAAAGGGAAAGGTAATTTCTGCCCCAATCAAGTCCGCCCTTGGGCGCGGTGGCTTTGATATATCCTTCCTCCAATTTTATTTTTGCGCCCATTGCCTCGAGCCCCTTGATGTGCAAATCAATCAGGGCGTCCGCCGATGGAACAGCCACCGGGCAACGACACTTCGGCTTTGCCCTGGCGTGCCAAAATAGGGCCAAGCACCAAAACACTGGCGCGCATTTTACGCACCAGATCATAAGGCGCGATGTGAGAAGTCAGTTCCTTTGCATGAAAGGTGGCTATTTATTTCTTATGATCCAGAGTCACCTCAACGCCGAGATGCTCTAACACTTCGTTAAAGTAGTAACGTCGCGCAGACCGGTGGGCATATTTTTTAAAATCAGCGGCTCATCCGTCAAAAGGCTCGCACACATATGTTTGAGCGCCGCATTTTTTGCGCCGCTAATTCTAATCTCTCCTTTCAAGTGCGTACCGCCCGTCACGCGCATTTTCTCTAATCCTGTATTTTCGGCTTTGGATTCAGATGTGTTGGTGGACATGGCAGGCTTTCTAAAAAAGGAAGTAAATTATTTATCTGTCTTGATACGTGGCAAAGTTACGCCCGTTTGTTCCATGTATTTCCCCGCGCGGTCGGCGTAGGATACTTCGCATCCGCTGGAGCCTTTGAAGAACAAGAACTGCGCCACGCCTTCATTGGCATAGACCTTTGGCGGGGAGCGGTGTGGTGTTCGAAATCTCTAACGTGACGTGGCCCTCCCAACCAGGTTCAAGCGGGGTGACATTGACGATCAAACCGCATCGGGCATAGGTGCTTTTGCCTAAGCACACCACAAGCACATCTTTAGGAATGTGAAAATATTCAACGGATCGGGTCAGCACAAAGCTGTTGGGTGGGATAATACAAACATCTGTTTCACGATCGACAAAGCTGTCTGCGGAGAAATTTTTGGGATCAACAATGGCATTATCGACATTGGTAAAAATTTTAAATTCGTTGGAGCAGCGGGCATCATAGCCATATGAAGACAGACCGTAAGAGATTTTACCCTCCGCCGTTTGTTTTTCAACAAAGGGGGAAATCATATCATCATTTTGGGAAAGATGGCGAATTTGCGCGTCTGACAATATGCCAGGCAACGCTTGCGACATATCCAATTGTTTATCATTCATTATTTGATTTTGAATCATCTTGATTTTCGCTTTCTTGTTCTTTTTGGCTTTTGACGAAGCCTTTACGGCGTTGCATATTGGCCTTTAACGCGGCGGCACGTTTATCGGCGATAACTTCGCCATGGCTTCTTAATTTTTTTTTATCGTTTGGCATAAAGACTGACTGTTCCGCATAATTCCCTAAAATTCTTTGCTACTATAGGAAATTGATGCGTGACATGCCAGAATTTTTATAATATGTTCCGCATGTTAATTCGCCGCGGTAGCTCAGTGGTAGAGCGCGTCATTGGTAATGACGAGGTCGAGAGTTCAATTCTCTCTCGTGGCACCATTTTTTTCTCAAATTTTTGTTTGAAGTATAAGGGCTGTGTTCTGGCCAGCTTTCGTTACCGATAAGCTCATCTCTCTAAATCTATAATTTAAAGAGAGGTTTTACGCCCATAGGCACAGCCCTCATTCATAACATATTATAAATAGATTGGCAGATGCAAATTTATCGTTTGCTCAATCCCTTATTATAATTCCCTGGGAAATCGCCAGCAGGAGGCAGTGGGGGTAAATCAGTATGAAGGACAGCACATTTGGGCATTAAGGTTAAAAGTTGTGGCCAAATTTGAACCCATCCACGTGTATGATTTGCATCTTGAATAACAGAATAATTAATACAATCAGACAAACCAACCGCCTGACGATAGCTGTGGTACGTGCCAGGGGGGATTTGTTTATCTGCTGCCCCAATAAAATGATGTTGCGGAACAGTGGCAAGTTTTGAGCCAAAGCTAGTCGCCAAAACTGAATTAGCGGCAAGAGAATCTTTTCCATGATAATCCGCAACGAATGTTGGGCTTAGATTTCCTGCAACAGTACGCAAGGTTAAAACATCATCCCGTGTTGCGGCCAAAACAGCGGCAATATTCGCCCCACCGCCATACCCAACCAAATGAAACCCAGTCAGATCATAGCGTGCAGCCATATCATTCAATGCCACTTCGTATGATGCCATAACTTCCGCGCTATATTGGCGATCATTCCAATAGGACGAATCACAACCCTTTTCTTCAGGCAATTTTACAAACTGACAGGGACGGGCAATATATCCCAAATTCTTGCTTAAATCACGCGATGCCAGATGAAGGGCAACGGGGTTTGATGGTGTTGGGTTTGGACGTAGAGATAAATCAATATTTTTATCGGCGGCATCAATAAACGCACCATCTCCTTCAATATATATGGTGGCGGGCATTCCACGCTCGTGCATACGTTCCCATGCATTTAAACCAAATGATCCCGCATTAATTGCTCGCTCCACCATAAAGGCAGGGCGCGCAATTTGATTGGCCGTTGTAATATCCATATCGGTATCAACCGCACATGCCGACAAAGGGATTAAGGATAAAAGAGCAAGGGTAAGTTTTTTCATCATGAGGATTTTTCTTTTTAAGATTAATGTGATCACAAGAGTTTTTAATTCAAGAAAATATTTTACCCCATAAAATGCATCTTTACCAAGAATAATATAATGAGATGAAAGGAGCGGCAAAAATTAGAGCTTAATCAACCTCTAAAATAATAGGTGTATGGTCAGATGGTTTTTCCCAACCACGCGGTTTTGTATCAATCCAACAGTTTTTTGCCCTATCTGCAATACTGGGTGAGAGTAGGAAATGATCAATACGTATTCCTTTATTTTGTGGCCATGCGCCCGCTTGATAATCCCAAAAGCTATATTTTTCAGCGTTGTCATCAAACATACGAAACGCATCGTATAATCCTAGATTTTTTAATTGTGTCCATCTTTGTAATGTTTTCGGAAGAAAAAGTGCATCATCTTTCCAAGCAGAGGGACTATAACAATCTTTATTTTCTGGAATAATATTAAAATCACCCCCAATTAAAAATGGAATACGCTCTTCCCTCAGTTTGTCTAAACGCTCAATTAATTTATCTAACCAATTGATTTTATACTCATATTTATCTGTACCCACGGGGTTACCGTTGGGTAAATAGATATTAATAAAACGCATCTCTTGATATTCAATTTCTAAATAACGTGCTTGCTCTTCATCTTCGGTTGGAAATAAGGAAGTGGAGATAACATTTTGTTTTTCTTTAGAAAAAATGGCAACACCGTTATAGGCCTTTTGACAGACCGCTTCGGTATAATACCCAATCTCTTTAAATTCTGCATGAGGAAAATCCAATCCTTTTAATTCTTGTATCATCAAAAAATCAGGATTATTTTCTTTTAACCATCTTAATACATGGTCTTTTCGTGCTTTGATAGAATTAACATTCCATGACGCTATTTTTATTGACATAACATAAATTTTCTTTATTTTGCTTTAATTATTATATTTATAAGGTGATGCAGTGGAATACTCAACACATTCAGAGATAGAAGCTTTAAAATTGAAATTAGGTGATAATCCTATGTTTGTCTGTGATATGGATGGGAACATCATGTCTGGATATATGCTTCCCGATGGGAAAACACCCAATCCAGATTTGTATGAAGGGGGCAAGATCCCCGATAATCAAACAATTCCACCCATCTACAGCGCGGAAGAATTAGATTATTATCTTGATTCAGGTCAGGTTCTAAAAGGAATTTTTGCCAGCAAAACTATGGATGTGCGTCTTCCTTCGCCATTGGTAAAATTGATTAATCATTTTAATAAAACAGATCAGCCTTTTCGCTTAACCTTGCTTACCTCCCGCAATATGCAAGAGGCACAACAAATTTTAAAAGTATCAGGTGTTAAAAACCCTGAAAAAGTAACCTTAGTCGCCGATAGCGGTGCAACACTTCAAATAAAAGGGGAATTAAAAAATGCACGTCCCCTTGATGAAGAGGAGCAAAAAGTTAAAGACGCCATAGAACAAATGGTAAGGTCCACAAGCTTTAGACAAGTTATCGCTGACATCACAGATAAATATATTGAAAATGCCGATCCCCCTTATATTGAGATTAAGGGGATCGCCGTTAATGTCCATTATCGCAAAGTGGTCGATAGCTTGGAAAAAGCAGGGAGGGGGCGTGATACCGCCGCGCTCAACCAAGAATTAACAGATCATATTCACCAAAAACTTGCCCCTTTGGTTGAGGGAACATCATTTGAATTAAGAACAGGGTCTTTAACGGTAGAGACCATTATCAAAGATATCAATAAGGGACACGGATTGGAAGCGATTGTACAAGCTGCAATTGACTCAAATTATTCCCCCTCCGCTGTTATATTTTCTGGTGATGATGTTTGTAATCGCAAGGGGGGAAGTTTTGGAACGGGTACAGATTATTATGCAATGGCTGTCGCTGATGATTTAGAAAAGAAATTTCAAATTCCATTTTTTAACACCCATACCCATCATCCTGAACAAGAAAAACCCATTGATCGTCATTTAACGCCAAACCCCAATAGTGACCCTGCTAATTTGCCAGCGGATTATGCTGAACCACGCATAGACCTTAGGCTTCCGTTTCCATGGGACAATGCAAAATTGATTTCGGACATTTTATATAAAAACCCTCAAAAACTGTCTTTGGCACAAACTTGTAATCCATAACTTAACTGAGTACGCAATGCTAACAAATTTATTTAATCCCCAAACTAAAGCTCAAAAAGAATATCAACGCTTAATTGATAGGGAGAAGCTATTAATTCCTGAAAATAAGATTTTGATGATACCTCAAATTCAAAAAATTATTTTGGAAACTGTTCCTCCCGATACTATCTTTGGACGTTTCTTAAACCGTTATTTTGATGTTGCTTGTTCCAATCTTACGGGTCTTAATATTAGAGGGAAAATTGATCGTTTTTGCTTACCTACACATACACTTGAAGAGGGGTTACAAAGACATATTCTTGGCATTGGTGAAAGCGCGTCTTTAGAAGAGGAGCTTGCAAAAGTAACAATTATCAATGCTATAAAATCTTGTGTTCCAGAATCTGATGATATTACGCCAGATGAATATATAACGTCTGTTCTTCCCCACATAAAACCGCTGACTGTAGATGGGTATTACATGGCCGATATTTCTTTGGCATTAACACAAACAGCATTATTTTCTGATAATTTTGCAAGGCATGAAAGATTAAGTGTTTTACATGATGAAGGCAAAATTGTCCTTAATTTTTGGAAAGGGATTGAAAGAGCCAAAGATTATGGTGATTATTTTCCAGATAAAAAACCACCAACAGGCAACAAACCTGATGATAAAGGCGGGACTGCAAAAATAACAGATTGGGTTGGTGGTAAATTAGGCGGGTTTAAACCTGCTGATGCGTTTTAAACCGAAAAACTGGTACCACATCCGCACGAAGATGAGGCATTGGGATTGCTAATTTTAAAATGCGCGCCAATTAAATCATCAACATAATCCATTTCCGCATTCTCTAGGAAAGGGAGGGATATTTCATCGGCTACTATTTGCACGCCATCCTTTTCAAACAAGGTATCATCGTCATTCTTGGTGGTTTCTTCGGCAAAATGATATTCAAACCCCTGACACCCGCCGCCATCCACGCGAATACGCAACATCAAATCAGGTTGATTTTTTTGGATGCGAAGATGTTGCATCCGTTTTACAAAACTGTCAGTCATGGTTATGCTCATATTTGAAATATACAAACGATCATGATGATATGCAAATGAAAGACAGTATCAAATGAATAAAAATGAAAAAACTAACCCTCAAGAGAATGAAAATTCTGCTTATAATTATTGCGCTTTGCCGCTTGCGTCTTATGCCTGCCGCCCCGATGAAAGCAAGGGAAGATTTTACGAAGAACCCGACAGCGCCACACGCACGCCCTTTCAACGGGATCGGGATCGGATTATTCATGCATCTGCTTTTCGCCGTTTAAAATATAAAACCCAAGTTTTTGTCTATCATGAGGGGGATCATTACCGAACCCGCCTCACCCATACATTGGAAGTGGCACAAATCGCCCGATCCATTGCCCGCGCCTTAATGGTGAATGAAGATTTAGCCGAAGGGATAGCGTTGGCGCATGATTTAGGGCACACCCCCTTCGCCCATATTGGAGAGGAGTTTTTGAGCAAATGCATGAAACCCTATGATGGGTTTGAGCATAACGATCAATCATTGCGAATCGTGACCAAACTTGAGCGGAAATATCCTGGCTGGCCTGGGCTGAACCTGACATGGGAAAGTTTGGAGGGGATTGTCAAACATAATGGCCCTATATGTTTGAAGGAGGGGCGCAAACTGCCCGTTACTTTATCCGATTTATCGCATGATATAGATCTTCGCCTTGATACCCACGCCAGTTTGGAGGCACAAGTTGCCGCCATTTCAGATGATATTGCCTATAACAACCACGATGTCGAAGATGGATTGCGGGCAGGGATGTTCACGCTGGAAGATTTGGAAAAACTCGCGCTTTTGGGCCCTATCCTAAAAAAAGTAAAGTCCGATTGGCCCGATGTCACCCCCCATTATATTGTGCAAGAAACAATTCGGGAGATGATTGGCACAATGGTTACAGATGTTTTGGATGAAACAAAAAAACGCTTAAGCGATATTAACGCCCATTCTGCCGAAGATATCCGAACCGCTGGTCAACAAACTGTCGCCTTTTCATCCAATATGTACACCATGGTGGAAGAGCTTCGCGCCTTTTTATTAAAACGTATGTACCGACATTTTACGGTTAACCGCATTTATAATAAGGTTGAGAAAATCATTCCTGAAATGTTTGATACTTTTATGCGTCATTATAATATGTTGCCCGATGATTGGCAGATACGGGTGGAGCAAGCGGGCGGGCTGATTGATAATGTTGCCCAAGCACGCATTGTTTGTGATTACATCGCAGGCATGACCGATAGATACGCCATTAAAGAATATGATCGCCTCTTCAATCTAAATTGGGATAGTCAGTAATAATGAAACGCTTGGTCTTAAGTTTTGCACTTTGCGCGGGTGTTTTTTCAGAAGATGCCCATGCCTCTACAATAAAATATGATGCATTATCACGCGAAGATCACTGTAAGATTATAAAATTACAAATAGAAAGCGATGTGGAGCAAGGAAATAAACCCAGTAAACAATTTGTTTCAGAATACATAAAATTTTGTAATCCAACATTCTTAATGTCTTGATAGCCTGCGATTTTTTTCATACACTCTATTTATGAACAAACAAAATGATTTTGATGATCCTGATAATGGATTTGGTTTTTTAGGGTCTGTTGGCCCCAAAGCGGCTTTTTTTATCGTGCTAATCGCGCTATCTTTTATGATTGGCTTGGTTTGGAAACTTTATACAGGTGGCAATTCCGATAATGCCGAAGTGCCGATTATTCGCGCCGATGCCGATGGCTATAAGATGGAGCCTGATGATCGGGGTGGTATGGAAATCAAATTCCAAGACAGCACGCTTTTTAATTCAGATGATCCTGATTCGGATGTTGAAAATCTTTTGGCGGATAATAATGAAGAAACGCCTATGCCGCGCTCCCAATTATTTGCAGGGTTAAGCACAGATGAAGATATGCCAGATCAGATGTCCAACCAAATGTTAAGCGTCAAAATTGAAGATGGCATAAGTGAAGATGAAGAGCGCATTATTGGACAGGCTAAAGAGGCAGAAAAAATTGTTGAAAGCTTGGTTGAAAATGGCGCCGATGCCATTGTCGTTCAAAATGCACAGGGGGAAAGCGATGTTGTCGTTGTTGCCGCCAATGATGAAGACACAAACCAAACCGATATGACCGTTGAGAAAACACAAGAAGGCGCAACCAAAGTTGAAACGCCAAAGGTTATTGTTGAAACAAAACCTGAACCTGCCCCTCAACCCGCCCCTGTTGTAAAGGCGGAGCCAAAGCCAGAACCAAAAGCGCAAACAATTGTTGCTGGTGACTTTTATGTTCAATTGGCCAGTGTAAAATCAAACGCTGCAGCCAATTCGGAATGGGATAAATTTGTTTCAAAATACAGCCCGCTTTTAAATGGTGTTGACCACCGTATTCAAACCGCAGATTTGGGTGCAAAAGGGACGTTTTACCGTATCCAAGCAGGCAGCATGTCAAAATCAAATGCAGATAAAATTTGTGATGGCATCAAATCAAAGGGCGGAAGCTGTCTGGTAAAAAAGAAATAATTTTTAAATAAGGAAACTGTGATGACCAATCCTGCCGCGATTATCTTATCCGTAAAAGGGTTAAAATTAACGGATGGGGAGAAACGGTTTTTTGTTACGGCCAATCCGCTTGGCTTTATTCTTTTTGCCTATAATTGTGATACGCCCGAACAAATTTCGGCATTAACCAATGAAATTCGTGAATGTGTTGGGTGGGATTGCCCCATTTTAATTGACCAAGAAGGCGGGCGTGTTCAACGCCTTAAACCGCCCCATTGGCAACAATTTATGCCTGCCAATTCATGCCATACGGCTGAAGATGCGGCGGGTATTGCTACACTTATTGGGAATGATCTTGCAGCGCTTAATATTGATGTTAATTGCTCCCCCGTGATGGATTTATTGTTGCCTGATATGCATGATGTTATTGGCGACCGCGCCTTTTCCGATAATCCGCAGGAGGTGTTTGAAAAGGCATATGCGGTGTGTCAGGCTTATTTGGCCGAAGGGATCACCCCTGTTGCCAAACATATTCCGGGTCATGGTCGCGCCACCTGCGACAGTCACTTTGAACTTCCCATCGTTGATACATCGCTGGCTGAATTGGAACAAACTGACTTTGAACCGTTTGTAAAGTTGGCGCAATCCGATATTGCCGACCAAGTATGGGGCATGGTTGCCCATGTGACTTATACTGCGCTGGATAAAGACCCTGCGACGGTTTCAAAAACCGTGATTGATTATGTTCGAAACGAGATGAAGATTGACCAATTCCTGCTGGCGGATGATATTTCGATGCGCGCCCTTGATAAATACGGAAATCTTGCGGATAGAGCGGTAAAAACGCTAGCATCGGGGTGTGATGCCACGCTATATTGTGATAGTAAGCTAAACGAGATGGAAGAGATCATGCCGGATGTGCCAATCATGACGGATGAAAGTTTTAACCGATATGAGCGAAGTCGAATTCGAAGAAGATCAGCCGCGTAATACCGATCTGCCCAATGCGGGGGATATGGATGCCTTCCTCCTTGATATTGATGGTTATGAAGGGCCGATTGATGTTCTGCTTGAAATGGCGCGCAATCAAAAGGTTGATTTACGGGAAATTTCAATTTTGCAACTTGTCCGCCAATATCTCTCCTTTATTGATCGTGCCAAAGAATTGCGCCTTGAATTGGCGGCTGAATATTTGGTGATGGCGGCATGGCTTGCCTACTTCAAATCTCGCTTATTATTACCACAGGAAAAGGCCGAAGGCGCAGAATTATCAGGCGATCAAATGGCCGAAGCCTTGCAGTTTCAATTAAGACGATTAGAAGCCATGCGCGATGCAGGGCAAAAAATGATGAAACGTCCGCGCTTGGGCGTTAATATTTTTGCCCGCGGTATGCCCGAAGGCTTACGCACAAAGTACGAAACAAATTGGCAGGTTAATTTATATGACTTGCTTAAGGCATATGGCGATATCACCCGCCGCAAAGAATATAAAACATACGAACTTCCGACATTTAACATTATGAGCATGGAAGATGCGGCAGATCGTTTGACTAAAATGCTCGGCAATCTTCCCCGTACAGGCCCACATAGTGTTTGGACAACCTTACAAAGCTTTATCCCCGAAGGGATAACAGACTCACTTTTGGTACGCTCAAGCGTTGCCTCCACCTTCACCGCAGGGTTGGAAATGGCCAAGCAAGGCAAATTAGAAATTCGTCAAGATGGCGCATTTCGTACCATATATTTACGCACCGCAAACCGCGTGGAACAAACCAATCAACAAGCCAATCAACAAAATACACAACAAACTGAAAATACAGCAGGGCAAGATTCATGAATGACACAGAAATGCCAGACACAATTGATGAAAAAATAATGGATAAAATCGCCGAAGAAATGCAAGACGATGAGATTCAAAACGATGAATTTCAAAGTCATGAAACTCAAGATGAAGAAATGATGCAATCTAATAATAATGACGACCACGCCCATTCTGAATCGTTACAAAACGAAGAAACATTACCCCACAATGAAGGCGAAGATTCATCTTTAACCCAAGAACAAATTTCTGCTGATCCTACAGATAACGCAGAGATGTTGCGTATGTTGGAGGCGATTTTATTTGCAAGCGCGCAACCCATTTCACCGCAAGCCATGTTAGAACGCCTCCCTAAAGGGGCGGATTTAAATGTTCTACTTCCCGCCCTTAAACAAAATTATGAAGGGCGCGGGATTGAGCTGATTGAAATTGGGGGTCAATGGGCCTTTCGTACCGCCCAAGATGTGGAGGAAAGCTTAACCATACAAAAAGAAGTGTCAAAAAAATTGTCCAAGGCCGCGCTTGAAACCCTATCCATCGTCGCCTATCACCAGCCGATTACACGGGCGGAGATTGAAAATATACGCGGGGTTGCAACCCACAAAGGGACGCTAGATATATTAATGGAGCTAGGCTGGGTTAAACCCGGTCGCCGCCGCGAAAGTCCGGGACGCCCCTTAACATGGGTGACAACGAACGGATTTTTGGATCACTTCCAACTTGAAAATTTAATCGACCTGCCGGGCTTGGATGAATTAAAGGCATCAGGATTGCTTGATCGTCGTGCCGCCATTGAAACAATCCCCGATTCTGCCGATTTATTTGAAAGCCCAGATATTGATGCCGAAGAAGTTTTATCCCAATCTGACCAGTCTATTGAGGCACGCGAAAAAGAAACACTAGAACGTCAGGACGAAGATGCGTATGATGAACAAAGTTATAAAGAAATGAAATCTCGCGCCCACAATGATGCGCAAAATAATGACGATGAAGGAAACGAAGAATGAGTTTGGGCCCCCTACAAATTATATTGATAATTGTTTTGATCCTCCTTTTATTTGGTGCGGGACGTTTGCCACGCATGATGGAAGATGTCGCAAAAGGGATTAAATCATTTAAAAAAGGCATCGCCGATGATGACACCGAAGAAAGACAAAAAATCTCATCTTCCAAAACAACCGATGGCGACACTGCCCCTAAAAAAATTAAAGAAGAAGAGAAATAAATTGTGCTCGATTTTGGCTGGGCAGAACTTTTAATTCTTGTTGCCGTGGCGGTTTTTGTCATTGGCCCCAAAGACATACCCAATGTCATGTATGGTCTGGGGCGTTTGGTGCGCCGCTTTCAATATATCAAATATGCGGTATCGCAACAATTTGATGACATCATGAATACAGGCGATTTGGAAGAATTGCGCAAGGGCGTAAATTTTGAACAACGCCGCACGCCCTCCGATATCCAATCCGAACGTGATGAAGATGAGGCCGATATCGAAGAAATTGAATTACAAGAAAACCACCCCGAAACGATAAATGAAACCACCAAAGATGGATCTTTAAAAAATGAGTGAATCCATCGAAGAAAAATTGCCTTTTGCGGGGCATTTGGTTGAATTGCGCAAACGTCTTCTTTGGATGTTTTTGGCGATGGGGATTGGCACTGCCATTTGTTTTATTTTTGTTGAAAATATCTATGGCTTTTTGGTCGAACCCCTCGCCAATGCCATGAGCAGCGGCGGCACACAACGCCTTATTTATACTGGACTAACCGAAGGGTTTTTTACCTATCTCAAAGTTGCATTTTTTTCAGGCGCGTTTTTAACCTTCCCTATTTTACTCTCCCAAATTTGGATGTTTATTGCACCAGGGCTTTATAAGGGGGAGAAGAAAGCATTCCTCCCTTTTCTTATCGCGACCCCGATTTTATTTTTTGCGGGTGGCGCAGTTGTTTATTACGGCGTGATCCCCATGGCATGGAATTTCTTCTTAAGCTTCCAAAGCAATGGCTCGGAAACCGCCCTTCCTATTGAGTTAGAGGCAAGGATGAGTGAATATCTTGACCTCATCATGACATTAATTTTTGCCTTTGGACTGTGTTTTCAGTTGCCTGTGTTGCTGACCCTGATGGGGAAGGCGGGTTTAATCTCCTCCCAAACCCTTAAACAAAAACGAAAATATGCCATTATTGGCACGTTTGGCGTGGCTGCATTTTTAACACCGCCCGATGTGATTTCCCAAATTGGCTTGGCCATTCCTATCCTGCTTTTATACGAAGTTTCAATTTTATTGGTTCAATATTTTGAAAAACAAAAGGCACAAGAACAAAAGACATAAAATGCCAACCCTGATTGATTCATACAAACGCCTGATTAAGAAAAAAAACTTTTCCTATGATACGGAACAAGAGAAAGCCATTCTTGTCCTTCAAAATCTGCTTAATCATTTAAATATCCGTATAACCATCTGGTCATATTTTCGTAAAAAAGAAACGCCAAAGGGGGTTTATCTTCATGGTGGGGTGGGGCGTGGCAAATCAATGATTATGGATTTATTTTATAAAAAAGTCCCCTCAACCACTAAAAAACGCCGCGTTCATTTTCATGAATTTATGATTGAAACCCATAATTGGTTGCATCAAAATCGGGGGGAGGGGATGAACGACCTGCTCCTTCATTATGCAACCCACGTTCGCAAAAAAACCAAGCTGATTTGTTTTGATGAATTTCATGTAACTGATGTTGCCGATGCAATGATTCTAAAGCGGTTATTTACCGCCCTATTAGAAAAAAATATTATTATCGTATCAACCAGCAATCGCGCCCCCGATAATTTGTATGAGGGCGGATTAAAACGCGATATGTTCCTGCCCTTTATTGAAATCCTTAAAACCAAAATGTTTGTGGTTCAATTGGATAGTGGCAAAGACTACCGCGCCTTTTCAGACCCTGATCAAGATATGTATTATTTTTTCCCCCGCGATGATAAAACCAAAATAAAATTGGATAATTTATTCACCGAATTATCGGGACAAGCCATAGCCAAAATTGAAAAATTAAAAATAAAAGGCCGCGCACTTAATGTCATGGCATCTGGGGATGTGGCACGATTTACCTTTTATGATTTATGTGAAAAACCATTGGGCGCGGAAGATTACATTACCATCGCCGATAAATTTGATACTGTCTTTATCGAAAATATCCCTGCCTTAGATGCATCAATGCGGAACGAGGCAAAACGTTTTATCCTGCTTATTGATTGTTTGTACGAGGCAAAATGCCGCGTCATATTATCTGCAGAAAAAGATATTCATAAATTATATTCGGGTGATGACCATGCCTTCGAATTTGACCGCACAATCAGCCGATTGTTAGAAATGCAATCCCATGCCTATCATCAAGATAGACTTTTATAAAAATGCCAATTTTTGAAAAGATAAAAAAAATTTTGGGTGGCAATGATACATCCTCCATCTATGATAAAGATAAATTAATTGCCACATCAGGCAGTGTTTCAAAACGATTGGCAATTGCCAATAATAAAAACACCCATCGTGAGATTTTATTCTATCTTGCCGAACATGATAAAAGCGCGAAGGTTAGAAAGGCCGTCGCAAAAAATACGGCCACCCCTTATCACGCCAATACCGCATTATCCCAAGATTCCAATAAAGATGTCCGCTTTGCCCTTGCTGAACGGCTTGTAACTTTATTGCCCGATATCTCAATGGATAAGCAAAGTAGGCTTTATGCCTTTACGGTGCAGGCGCTGGGCACGTTGGCATTGGACGAGGTATTAAAAATCCGCCGTGCGTTGACGTCAACATTAAAAGATCACGCCTATGCCCCGCCTGCCGTGGCAATGCAATTGGCACGCGATATTGAACGCGATGTGTCCGAACCTATTTTGCGCCTTTGTACGGTGATTAGTGATAAGGATCTAGCCGATATATTATCCACCCATCCCAGCGCGTGGGCCGCCGAAGCCATCGCGCAACGCCCAAAAGTTTCATCGATTCTTTCGCTTGCCGTTATCAAAAAAGGGCGGGGGAAGGCGGGTGCATTGTTATTAAAAAACCAAGGGGCGGAAATTGATAATACGGTGTTTAATGAAATTATCCTCCGCGCCCAAGATTTCCCCGAATGGCATGAACCCCTTGTCACTGCGCATCAATTACCACCCGAAATGGCGATACGATTATCCCGTTTTGTTGATGCGCATATCCGAAAAATTTTGGTTGAAAAAGGGGGGTATGATCCTGAAACAATTGAAATTGTATCGGATACTACAAAGCGCCGCATGGATTTGCAAAATCAAATTAGTGTGGAGAATGCTGATGCCCCTCTATCCGATAAAAACACCATTCGGCAAAAGGTACACGCCCTTCATGTCGAAAATAAATTGGATGAAACAATCTTGTCTGATTATTTGGCAATACAAGATAAGGAATTTATTATTGTTGCTTTGTCTTTCATGGTGAATGCAAAAATTGAAGCCATTCGTAAAGTGTTCGAATATCAAAAACCAAAACTGGTTTGTGCCTTATGTTGGAAGGCGGGGCTGACGATGCGTTTTGCTTTGCGGCTACAACAAGAAATGGCAAAAATCCCTGCCAAAGAATTACTGTATGCTAAGGAGGGATCAGACTATCCGCTTACAAATGAAGAGATGGAATGGCAATTAGAATTTATTGGGGTATAATCTTTTTATGAAATTAAATCGAATCATTTTTATTCTACCTTTACTATTTTTAACCGCCTGCGGCAGTACGTATCAACCACCCCGTGCCGATTTGGTATTGGTGGAGAAATCGCGAAATAAAATGTATCTGATTGATAATGGTGAGGTGTTGCGCGAATATAAAATTTCACTCGGGCAAAATCCTATCGGGGATAAGGTGCAACGCGGTGATCTACGCACTCCCGAAGGGCGCTATCTTATTGATTACAAAAATAACCAAAGCCGATTTTACCGCTCCCTCAATATCTCCTATCCTAATGAATTTGATGTGGCCGAGGCATCCGCACGCGGTGTTGATCCGGGGGATGATATCGTCATTCACGGCCTTCCCAATGGTATTAATGACCATGATATTAAAGGCGAGATTTACCCCCTCAATTGGACGGAAGGATGCATTGCTGTTAGAAATAAAGAGATGGATGAAATTTGGCAATTGGTTGAATTGGATACGCCGATTGAAATACGACCTTAATTAAATAAATAAAAACGACAATAGATAAAAAAGGAAATAATAAAATGGCACGCGCAAAAATAGGATTAATTGGGGCAGGTATGATTGGCGGAACACTCGCACATTTGGCAGGGTTAAAAGAATTGGGTGATGTCGCCATGGTTGATATCGCCGAAGGCATCCCGCAAGGAAAAGGATTAGATTTAGCCGAATCCGCCCCCGTCGAAGGGTTCGATTGTAATTTTATGGGCAGCAATGATTATGATGTTATTGAAGGTGCCGATGTTATCATCGTTACCGCAGGTGTCCCACGAAAACCAGGGATGAGCCGCGATGATCTGATCGGGATCAACACCGGCATTATCCGCAGTGTGGGGGAGCAGATCAAAAAATATGCGCCCGATGCATTTGTAATCGTTATCACCAATCCGCTAGATGTAATGGTTGAGGTGATGCAGCGTGTCACAGGATTTGCTGATAATAAAGTGGTTGGTATGGCTGGGGTTTTAGATTCCGCACGTTTTCGTTATTTCTTGGCTGATGAATTTGGTGTTTCGGTTGAAGATGTCAGCGCATTTGTTTTGGGTGGTCATGGTGATTCAATGGTGCCGTTCACACGTTATTCTACAATCGCGGGAATACCACTTCCCGATTGTGTAGAAATGGGGTGGAGCAGCCAAGAAAAAATTGATGCCATTGTTGACCGTACCCGAAAAGGCGGCGGGGAGATTGTTGCATTGTTAAAAACAGGGTCAGCCTATTATGCACCCGCATCAGCGGCGATTGCGATGGCAGAAAGCTATATCAAAGATAAAAAACGCGTCTTGCCCTGTGCTGCAAAATTGACAGGTCAATATGGGATTGATGGATTATATATCGGCGTTCCTGTTGTGATTGGTAAAGAAGGCGTTGAAAAAATCATTGAAATTAAATTGAATGATGATGAACAAAAAATGTTTGATAATTCCGTGCAATCTGTAAAAGATTTGGTGGAAGCGATGGAAAATTTGGAAAAGAAATCTGCTTAAAATAAATCTACCATAGGTTGTTTCACGTGAAACACTTACGGAAATAGGAGTAAATTCAAAGGCTTAGCTTGATAATTTAATTGAGCTAAGCCTTTTTTGTAAAATTTCTTTAAATTTTAATTAGAAAAAGCGGGAGTCAGAGACGCGGGCTCTATTGTAGGTGCGGGAGATGCAATTTTTTGCATGGGTCTGTAAACATAAACAGAAGTCGCACCATTGGAATTACCAAAGGCACTGCGAATTGTGTTTAATCGATCGGCAGAAACAGCCACACCAAAATCATGCGATGGTAGTTCAATAAGACCGCGTCGTTCAAAAAGTTGACTTTGGAAGTCATTAAAAGATGTCCCCCCACGTTGAACAGCACGAACAAGTTCTTGTGTTTCGGCACGCATGGGGCCAATAAAATCACCTGTTGCCATATCATGTGCATCTCTTAATGCGACTATTTTATGAATTTTAATAGCTTCGGCAACTTGTTCATTAACAAATTGAGTTTCGACATGAAAACGATTTGATAAAGACGATAAACCATCTGGCTGGGTTGCAACAAAAGATGCTTGAATATTTGTAGCAGCTGATTTTAATAATTGAATAGTCGCTACACTGGCCGTTTGGATTTGATTGGCAACAATTAATGCCAAACCAGATGTGCCAGAAAAAAGCGCGCCAAACGCAGAATCGTTATTTTTTGTTCTTGTATATTTACGAATACGACCCAATGCAGAAACTAAACCACCAGCACGTTTTTCATTATAAAAATGTGTTGATTTCTCACGTGTTTCATCTGAAGCAAGCTTTGCGTTTGCGTAAGCTTCGCGTGCGATTTCAGATAAAGAGGGTACAAATTTGTTCATATGAAAACTATTATACAGAGAATCCATAAAAAAGCAAGATTTTTAGAGTATATTCACAAGCTATTATTATAGTGGAGCGGGTGCAGATAGGGGGATTGCAGGCGGTGTCATACCCTGCAAAGGTGGGGTAATTGAAGATGCGCCATCGGCCGCAGTCGCAAAAGATGCCTTACTGCTTAATCCTGTTCCAACACCGCCATCAACGGATGAGGTGACCTCTCTGGGGGATGATGCCGGCGCGGATAAATCTTCCTCCATTTTTATACGGACAGATTCAGGCATTCCATTGGCTTGTAATGTTTCCATGGTTAAATCACCACTTGCGGCTAATTCTTGGGCTTCATCACTGTTTAAATATGTATTAAATTCTGTCAATTCGCCCAATTGAGTGCGTAATTGTTCAGCATTTGTATTTCCTTCGGCAATTTCTTTGGAAATGACATCTATTTGCTCTTGTACCGAAGCACGCATTTCAACGGCTTGTGCAAGTTCTTGTGTTTCTTCCGCAACTTCTATTTCTGATTCCGCAGTTAATCTTTCTAAATTTGCAGATTGCCCTGATGATTGCATCATACCACGAGCGGCGGCCTCCATTGCGGCGGTATCGCCCGCTATTTCTGCTGCTTTATATTGATCGGCGGCATTGTCAAAAACTTGTTCTGTGCCTTCATGTCCTTGAGCGCGAATGTCACGTTGTGCGGTGGCTTCTATTACATCTTGTTGCTCATCAACAACCAACTCATCCGCAGCCTCTAAGACATTTTCTTTATCAGCCAATTGTTCTACATCTTGCTCAAGCTTTGTTTCTGCCACTTGTATATTGGTGCGAACCGCGTGCATTTCTTGGCTTACAATACTTGTAACGCTGGATAAAAGGCTTTGAGAGGCAGATATTTGTGCAGCAGCAGATGATGACATCTGTCTTACTGTTGCATTATTTCTAGCATTTATTTTATCTTTGTTTTTTTCTGATGCCTCTGCAGTATGCGCGCCAGAGATATTGCCAAATTTCGCATTAAATAATTTTTTATCTTCTAATTCTTGAAGTGAAGGCTCAGACAGATCTAAACCAGTATCTTTAAAAACCTTTAATTTGTCATGCCAAGAAACGCCCGCACTTTGGGCGCTGTTAATATCAAAACTTTTATGGCTCATTACTGACATATATATAGTGTATCAAAATAACTCCATAAAAAGCAAAAAATTCTGTTTATAAATTTTCATACTTATCAATGGATTAGCTTATCTAAAATAATAATTTCTTAGGAGTTTTTTAACAAAATTTTGATTTATACCCATAATCCATTGATATCTGATTTTAAGGCTTTCAATGCCAACCGCCCCTATGGTAATAATTTATTCATCAAAAGAATCAAAAAACGGATGTTAACCCCCAATGAATATTCATGAATATCAAGCCAAAGACCTTTTAAAGAAATATAATGTTGCGGTGCCTGATGGTATTGCCGCGATGAGCGTGGAAGAAGCTGTTAAAGCCGCGGAAAATCTTCCGGGCCGACTTTATGTTGTAAAATCACAAATTCATGCAGGTGGACGCGGCGCAGGACATTTTAAAAATAATCCCGAAGGCAAAGGCGGCGTGCGTCTTTGTAAAACAATTGATGAAGTGCGCGATGCGGCGCAAGCGATGATGGGGCAAGTCCTTGTGACCAAACAAACAGGGCGAAGAAGGCAAAGAAGTGCAACGTCTTTATGTGACCGATGGGGTGGATATTGATAAAGAATATTATTGTTCTGTCGTATTGGATCGTGGACAATCACGCGTCACTTTTATGGTTTCTACCGAAGGCGGTATGGATATTGAGGAAGTGGCCGAAAGCACCCTGAGAAAATCATAATCTTATCGATCGATATTGATGAAGGCGTAACAGATGAAAGCCGCCAGGAATTGGCTGATAACTTAGACTTGAGCGGTGATGCAAATGAATGCGGCAGTTCATTTTTCAAAATCTTTATAAAGCTTTTGTTGAATTGGATGCGGAAACGATTGAAATTAATCCAATGATTGTGACCGATAAAAACGAAGTGATGGCACTGGATGCCAAAATGAACTTTGATGAAAATGCTCTATTCCGTCAAAAAGAAATCGCCGCGATGCGCGATGAAACCGAAGAAGATGAAAATGAACGCGAAGCCAAAAATTGGGATCTGTCCTATGTTTCGATGGACGGTAATATTGGCTGTATGGTCAATGGTGCTGGTCTTGGCGATGGCAACGATGGATATCATTAAGCTATTATGGTGGTGATCCTGCTAACTTTTTGGATGTTGGGGGTGGTGCCACGGCGGAACGTGTGACAGCGGCCTTTAAAATCATTCTTTCCGATGAAAATGTTCAAGGAATTTTGGTGAATATTTTTGGCGGTATCATGAAATGTGATGTCATTGCCGAAGGCGTGATTGCAGCGGCCAAAGAAGTGGATTTATCGTGCCGTTGGTTGTGCGTTTGGAAGGAACAAATGTTGAAAAAGGTAAGGAGCTGATGGCAAATTCTGGTTTGCCGATTATTTCTGCCGATGATTTGGATGATGCGGCAAAAAAAGTTGTTGATGCCACCGAAAAAGCGCAAAAAGCGGCGTAGATTTTAATATGGAATTTTTGCAAAATCTAATTGATGAATATTGGATCATCGGGTTATCATTGTTGGGATTATTACATGGGCGATAAAAATGCCAATTCAGAACAAAATGAGACAGCCATCGAAGGTGACGGCATGTAGACCAAGAAGGAATTAATAATAGAAACGGGATGATACAATAGAAACAAAAACAACCGCAAAGGAGAAATCTTTAGGCAAAAATATTTATAAGGATTTGCTTAATGTTCCTGTATGGGCGTTATATTTTCTTATTTTATCAACCGTTGCTCTGACGATTTTAATCTTAGCAAAAATTTGGTTTCCGAAGTCTTCGATGATGATTTCTTTGCAGGAATATTAAGGTCTATGCGGCCTTAATCGTCAGTACATTTGTGATTGCAAAAATGAGTGAAGCCATTAAAGACGTAAAAAAGTAAAAGGATAAGATGTCAGTATTAGTCAACAAAGATACAAAAGTTATTTGTCAGGGCTTTACAGGATCTCAAGGGACATTCCACAGCGAGCAAGCCATTGCCTACGGCACCAAATGGTTGGCGGCGTGACACCGGGTAAAGGCGGGCAAGACCATCTTGGCCTTCCTGTTTTTGATACGGTGGCTGAAGCCAAAGATCGCACAGGCGCAAATGCCTCTGTGATTTATGTGCCGCCACCATTCGCCGCCGATGCGATTTTGGAAGCGATTGATGCAGAAATCGAACTGGCGATTTGTATTACCGAAGGTATTCCTGTGTTGGATATGGTGAAGGTGTAAACGCGCGTTGACAAGGTTCAAAAACCCGTCTTGATTGGTCCAAATTGCCCAGGTGTTATTACGCCGGATGAATGTAAAATCGGTATTATGCCAGGGCATATTCACAAGCGCGGAAAAATCGGAATCGTATCACGTTCTGGTACATTGACGTATGAAGCTGTCGCACAAACAGGTGCGGTTGGTCTTGGCCAATCAACTTGTATCGGTATTGGCGGTGATCCTGTCAACGGCACAAACTTTATTGATTGTATTGATTTGTTTATGGATGATCCTGAAACCGAAGGGATTTTGATGATTGGTGAAATCGGTGGCACAGCGGAAATTGAAGCCGCAGAATTTTACAAAGGCTTGAAAACCAAAAAACCAATCGCAGGATTTATCGCAGGTGCAACGGCCCCTCCGGGAAAACGTATGGGTCATGCCGGTGCGATTATCTCTGGTGGTGATGATACAGCCGAAGCCAAAATGGAAGCCATGCGTGCCGCAGGATTTGAAGTTTCCGACAGCCCAGCAGGGTTAGGCGACGGCGATGAAAGCAGCGATGGGTAATCAGGGTAAATTTTAACGTCTCATTAATAATTACGGAAAATTATGCCGCTTTGTTTTAAGGCGGCATCTTTTTGTCGCCTAATTTTTAAGATGTAATTCCTTAAGCTATTGATTTATTCAATTATCCTTTGGCATCTCCTCTGCAATGTTTAATGGTACCGAAGACAATAAATAGGAGCGTACTATGACAATGAAATTATATGTAACAGGAACAGCAATCTGGATCGTCGGCATTGGCGGGCATCTGGATTTAACCCATTCGAACATATGACGGATCTATCGGGTCAGTCGATATTCGTTTTAGGACCAAACTTTATTTGAATTTCCCCAAACCCCAACCCTCTAACCCAAAGGTCTAAGCCGGTTCCTTCGATAACTTTCCGGATTGAGACCAGTCCAAACCCCAAAGGGGCAGTGTAATGTCCACATTTGATTCATCTCCCTCGATATATAGTCCGCCCCTTCTTTTTTTGCCAACTCATGGCAATATACTTGTTTCGCGAGAATAATTTATCCGACCTTTTCCCCCGAAGAAAAAGACCTGATTGTCTCTATCCCATATCGTGCAGGGATCTGGATTTCCCAAGTTGATGATGTGAAAGGTCGTAAAATGGACGATAGGCGTGAGCAACAGATATTTGGAGCTCGCCATTGTCCGCAATGGCGCGAATGCAAACGAAAAAGCCTTTTCCGCCCGCGTGATGAAGGCCGCCCAGATCTGCAAAAAGTCACTGGAAATCATGGCAAACCAATTCAGATGAGCAAAAAATCTTGGCTGATATTGAAAAAGCGATCATGGATCTTCGCAGTGATAAAGTCGATGCAGCGCTCAAGCAATATAAACAAGCGGTTTGGCAGACGGGACTTTGGTTGCACAAGCCTATGATGAACATGATGATCCTGATGGTGAAATGCACATTAATCATTTTGTGATTGGGTGGGCAGTTTCTTTAGCGCTCCTAAATTGACAAAAAGCTCCTGAAAATATGAGCGAGAATGAAAAATCAGCCTTGAAAAAATTGCGCGCCGTATTAAAACAGTAAGCAGGTAATATATGTTTTTTAAAGCGTGCATTTTCTAAAGATTTTTGGTATCATGGAGAATTTATGTCTGACAATCTATCCTTCCTCACTGGTATCAATTCTGAGTATATCGCCCATCTTTATGCTCAATATAATCGTAATCCGGCCAGTGTAGATCCAAGTTGGAAGAAGTTTTTTAATGAGTTGAATGATGAGGAAGTTTAAATCTTGCGTGAACTTCATGGTGCGAGTTGGACGCCATGAAAATCGCCGTGACAAAAATGGATTTTCAGGCTCAATGGGTCAGAAAATTTGTCCGTACTGCGCCTGAATTGAGGGCAAAGATTCAGTGCGAACCTGCATGAAGATCACGCCAGAATGCTTTTAGATTCTATTCGTGCCATTATGTTGATCCGTGCCTATCGTGTGCGTGGACATTTGGTGTCTGATCTTGATCCCTTGGGCCTGCGTGAAGAAAAATATCATCCTGAATTAGACCCTGCCCATTACGGGTTTGAAGAAAGGGATTATGACCGCCCAATTTTTATTGATGGCGTTTTGGGTTTAGAAACCGCCAGCTTTGAATGAAATCATTCAATGTTTTAAAAGAAACTTATTGCGGTAAAATCGGTGTTGAATTTATGCATTTGACCGACCCAGATGAAAAAAGCTGGATTCAAGAACGTATAGAAGAGCCGCATAATAAAACCGAATTTACACCGATGAAGGCCGAAAAGCAATTTACGAACGCCTTGTCGCCGCCGAAGGGTTTGAAAATTCTTGGCTAAAAAATACCCCGGCACAAAACGCTTTGGTTTGGATGGTGGGGAATCCCTTGTCCCCTGTATTGAACAAATCATGAAACGCGGTGGCCAGATTGGGATTAAAAGAAATTGAATGTCGGTATGGCGCACCGTGGGCGTTTGAATGTTTTGACCAATGTCATGGGTAAATCTTTTACGGCCATGTTTTCCGAATTTCAAGGTGTATCCACCAAAACCTGATGATGTGCAAGGCTCTGGCGATGTGAAATATCATATGGGAACCTCTAGCTGATCGTGATTTTGATGGCAATAATATCCACCTATCCCTAACGCGCCAACCCATCACATTTGGAATGTGTAAATCCTGTTGTGGTGGGTAAAGTTCGCGCCAAACAAACCATGGCAAAGTAAAGATCTGGGCTGAAACAGGTGATGCCGATGCTTCTTCACGGTGATGCCGCCTTTGCGGGGCAGGGCGTTGTCCCTGAAACGATGATGATGTCTGAATTACCTGGCTATCGCGTGGGCGGTACAATGCATATTGTGATTAACAATCAAATTGGTTTTACAACGCGCCCTAAATTTGGTCGCTCGGGCCCTTATTGTACGGATGTGGCAAAAATGTTGGCAGCCCCCATCTTTCATGTGAATGGTGATGACCCCGAAGCTGTCGTGCATGTGGCACGTATCGCGACAGAGTTTCGTCAAAAATTTAAAAAAGATGTTGTTATTGATATGTTTTGTTATCGCCGTAACGGTCATAATGAAGGGGACGAGCCATCTTTTACGCAACCTTTAATGTATAAACAAATAAAAGCAAGAAACAACACGTGAAAAATACGGTCAAGAAATTGATTGCCGATGGCTTGATGACAAAAGATGAAGCACACACAATCGTTGATGAATTTCGACGACCATTTGGATGAGGCTTTAAAGCGTCGGAAGATTACAAACCAAACAAAGCCGATATCTTGGAAGGCCGTGGAGTGGGATGAAACAATCCCCAGGCGCCAATAAGCCAAAGGAGCGACAGTAAAACTGCGGTTGCGGAAAGTAAATTAAAAGAAATCGGTAAAGTTTTAACAACCGTACCAGATGATTTTAATGCTAACCCTAAAATTATGCGCCAGTTAAAAGCCAAAGCCAAAATGTTTGAAACAGGCGAGGGATTTGATTGGGCCACCGCCGAAGCCATGGCTTTTGGCTCCCTCTTGGATCAAGATTTTACGGTCCGCTTATCAGGCCAAGATGTTGGACGCGGCACATTTTCGCAACGTCATGCTAAACTTTACGATCAAATGACAGAAGAAAAATATATCCCCCTTGAAATGTTAATGAAACCAAGGCCTGTTTGAAGTACATGACAGCCCCCTCTCTGAATTTGCTGTGATGGGGTTTGAATATGGCTATGCATCTGCAGATCCCAAAACACTGGTGATATGGGAAGGTCAGTTTGGGGATTTCGTGAATGGTGCACAAACTATTATTGATCAATTTCTTGTCTTCGGGTGAAACCAAATGGCTTCGCATGAATGGGCTTGTTTTGTTATTGCCGCACGGCATGGAAGGGCAGGGGCCAGAACATAGCTCGGCCCGTTTAGAGCGTTTCTTGCAATCTGTGCTGAAGATAATTGGCAGGTGGCAAATTGTTCAACACCTGCTAACTACTTCCATATTTTGCGCCGCCAAATGTGTCGTGATTTCCGCAAACCGTTTAATTTTGATGACGCCAAAATCATTGCTGCGTCACAAACTTTGCGTATCACAAATGAAAGATTTTGCCGAAGGCTCGAATTTTGAACGTATTTTGTGACCATGATGTGGACGCATTGGTAAAACCAAAAGATGTCAAACGCGTCGTCATGTGCACGGGTAAAGTGTACTACGACTTGCTAGAAGAACGCCGTAACCGTAAAATTAAAGATATTGTTCTATTACGTGTTGAACAACTTTATCCGTTTCCCCGATGATGCATTGGAGAAGGAATTGAAACAATACAGCAACGCCGATATTATCTGGTGTCAGGAAGAACATAAAAATATGGGCGCATGGCATTTTATCGACCGCAGCATTGAGAAATCATTAACCGCAGGGGGCATAAAACAAAACGCCCCGTCTATATCGGACGTGATGCGGCAGCCTCCCCCGCGACAGGTCACTTAGGAAACCCACAACAAACAACAAGCCGATTTAGTTGATCGCGCGTTAACATTTAAGAAATAAAGAAAGTAAGAAAAATGGCACAAATAAAAGTCCCAACCTTGGAGAATCCGTTTCCGAAGCAACTGTTGCACATGGTTAAAGAAAGAAGGCGATAGCGTCGAAACAGGATGAAGCGATTGTTGAGCTGGAAACAGATAAAGTAACGTTGGAAGTCAATGCCCCGATGAGCGGGACGATTACATCCATCGTTGTGCAAGAAGGTGAAAATGTTGAAGTAGGCGCCTTGCTAGGCGAAAGAATTGGTGGTGAGGCTGCTGCTGCGGCGCCAACAGAAACTCCAAAAGATAGCAAATCACAACCCGAAAATCCTGCCGCAAACGCGAGCGCAGCGAGGTGCAGGCGCAGATGTTCAAACCCAAGATGCACATAAATTATCACCTGCTGTTATCAAAATGGTGAATGATAACAAATTAGATGCGTCAAAAATTGATGGAACAGGGAAAGATGGTCGAATTACAAAAGAAGATGTTCAAAATCATATGGACGGCGGGGCAAAGGATGGAGTAAATCTTCCCCACCAACTGCACCCAAACCCGCTCCTGCCAATCCATCTCGACACAAGTAATACACGCGTGAAGAACGCGTGCGTATGACGCAACTACGCCAGGCTGTAGCCAAACGCCTAAAAGGCGCGCAAGAAACGGCCGCAATTCTCACCACATTTAATGAAGTGGATATGACCGCGATCATGACGTTACGCAAAAAATACCAAGATAGTTTGTGAAAAAACATGATGTAAACTTGGGTTTCATGTCTTTTTTTGTGAAGGCCGCGGTTCAGGCGCTTAAAGAATTTCCTGCTGTGAATGCAGAAATTGATGGCAATGAAATTGTTTATAAAAATTACTATGATATCGGTATTGCCGTGAGCACGCCGCAAGGGTTGATTGTGCCTGTTATTCGTGATTGTGATCAAAAATCATGGCACAAATTGAAAAAGACATCATTGATGTGGGCACCCGTGCCCGCGATGGTAAAGTCTCCATTGATGAAATGCAGGGCGGAACATTTACCGTGACCAATGGCGGTATTTTTGGATCGCTCATGTCCACGCCAATTTTGAATGCACCACAATCGGCAATTTTAGGGATGCATAAAATTCAACAACGCGCGATGGTTATGCCTGATGGCTCAATCGAAGCACGTCCGATGATGTATCTGGCGATGTCTTACGACCACCGCATTATCGATGGTAAAGAATCCGTGAGCTTCCTTGTGCGCATCAAAGAAGCCTTAGAAGAC
The DNA here is from genome assembly GCA_963803555.1 of uncultured Alphaproteobacteria bacterium. Taxonomy (GTDB): domain Bacteria; phylum Pseudomonadota; class Alphaproteobacteria; order Micavibrionales; family Micavibrionaceae. Next base: position 455,305 of record CAWDMZ010000002.1, read on the forward strand.
CCGCAGCGTTTATTGCTTGATTTATAATTATCTAAGTAAAATCTATAATTTTCTTTTTTGATAGAGCTTGCATGGCTTCAAATCCAAAACGGTCGCGGCATTTTTGTAGGTTGCCGATGCAAATTCGGTTTATATTTGCACCGACCAGATTAACTTGTTCGCGCGAGGTTGGCACTTGGGAACAATAGAAATAATTTTTTTCTAAGCTGTAAGCATATCGTGAAATTGTCATGAGCATTCGATTTACAGGCTCTTGAATAAAGCTATATTTCCCGATGGGGGTAAGAAGTGTTAGCGCCTCATCGGGGTTTTGCATTGAAAACCCCTCAACCGCGTGGGCACGGGCGGTGAGGCAGAAATATTGTCCCTCTACATCTTTGACAAAGGCAAGGGCAACTTTACGTTGTTGATGTATGGATGATGCATTGGCAATAGCGTCTTGAAATGCGGCCTCGCTTGGTTTTTCAAGTTTTTCGATGGTAATCGGGCTGTCTAATGGGGCAACATAATCGGCAGCAATTTCCAAAATAGGACGAATTTTTTGTGATTTTTCGAGAATGGCAAAAACATTAATGCCAGCATTTTGGCAAATTTTCATCGACATGGTTTCAAACTCACCACCCCGCCGTTTAAAAAAATCACCATCAAATCCCGCCTCATCAATATAAATATTTTTAATGCCTGCCTCGGCAATATTCTTGGCGCAATTGGGGCAAAACGGATCGGTAATGCAAATAGATGTATTTTGGGTTGGAAATTTTGCATTTACAATGACATTGGTTTCGGCATGAATAGTACCCGAAGAATTACCAATTTTCTCTTCTTTACCAAAATGCTCAATAATTATATTTGGCCATTGATTGGTTTTTATTACGGCTTGAGCGGGGAAGTCAGGATGCCAAAGGGCAGCAGCAATTTTATTGGTGGGGTGCGGGCTGCGTGGGGCGGAATGACGTGCGGCATCCATCATCTTAAACGCAAAATTATCCATAAAACACACCTGTAAAATTTATAAGTTTTTTATTATCTCCCCTAGCTTAAAGAAGTTTGATGCGTTAAAACAGAGGGAATATTAAAATGATATATTAATTTTTAAGGGAAAATTCATGGCTTCTTCATCATATGATTTAATTGTAATTGGTTCTGGCCCAGGGGGGTATGTTTGTGCCATTCGTGCGGCACAATTGGGAATGAAGGTGGCATGCGTTGAAAAAATGGAAACATTGGGTGGTACGTGCCTTAATATTGGGTGTATCCCGTCCAAGGCATTGCTTCACGCGTCCGAGCGTTATGACGAGGCACATGAAGATTTTGACACATTGGGTATTATGACTTCGGGTGTCAAACTCGACCTTGCCAAAATGATGAAATATAAAGACAGCGTTGTTGAAGCCAACACCAAAGGGATTGAATTTTTATTTAAGAAAAACAAGATTGATTGGTTAAAAGGCCACGGCACAATTATTGATAAAAATACGGTTGAGGTAAATGGTGAGAAGCACAGCGCAAAAAATATCGTGATTGCGACAGGGTCAGACATTGTTGGTCTGCCTAATATTGAAATTGATGAAGAAAAAATAGTCTCTTCCGAAGGCGCATTAAAATTAAGCAAAGTGCCAAAAACGATGATTGTTATTGGCGGCGGCGTTATTGGACTAGAGCTTGGGTCTGTGTGGAGTCGCTTGGGCGCGGACGTTACGGTTGTTGAATATATGGATCAGATTTTACCCAGTATGGATGAAGAAATCCGTAAAGAAGCCAACAAGATTTTCAAAAAGCAAGGGATCACCTTTAAACTTTCAACAAAGGTTACGGGCGCAAAGGTCAAGGAAAAGGCGTTGAATTATCATTCGAACCTGCCAATGGTGGCGATGCGCAAACAATGACTGCCGATGTCGTTTTGGTTTGCGTTGGCCGTAAGGCATTTACCGATAAATTAGGGGTAAAGAATGCAGGCGTTGAAACGGATGATCGTGGACGCATTAAAATTAATGATAAATTTCAATCCAATGTGGATGGTATCTATGCCATTGGTGATGTTATTGTTGGCCCCATGTTGGCGCATAAGGCCGAAGATGAGGGCATTGTTTTGGCCGAAATGTTAGATGGGCAAACCGGTCATATTGATTACAACCTTATCCCAGGTGTTGTTTACACAGCGCCAGAGGTTGCAAGTGTTGGCAAAACCGAAGAAGAATTAAAAGCCGATGGCGTTGAATATGCCGTTGGTAAATTCCCCTTTATGGCCAATGGTCGCGCGCGCGCCATAAATAGTGTGGATGGTTTTGTCAAAATCTTGGCGCATAAAAAAACAGACAAAATATTAGGATGCCACATCATTGGCCCCGAAGCAGGCACGTTGATTGCCGAGGTTACCGCCGTAATGGAATTTGGCGGATCAGCCGAAGATATCGCCCGCACATGCCACGCCCACCCCACATTGGAAGAGGTTGTTAAAGAAGCCGCATTGGCCGTGCATAAACGCCCGATACATATGTAAGGTTAAGCCATAATTGCTTTTGGTGTTGGAAACTTTCCCCATATAACATTTTTGGGGGCGGGGGGTAATATTGATAAATCGACAAAGCCATTTGTGTAAACGGTATCAATTGGTTTTGTTTGTAAATCATGAAATGACATCGCCGTTAAATCAAAATCAAAAAGTTGGTCATCAAACGATCGATCCATATCCAAAAGCATTAAAATATTATTATCCCTCTTAACTGTTGCGTGCAAATTTCTAATTTGTTCAAACGACATTTCATCCGTGTAGGTAGCTGTTTTGATCCCATCATTTTGATCAACATAAAAACAAAGTTGTGGCCGTACGCCAAAGCCACCTTTTATTTTATCAAAGAAATTCATCAATATATTCATATCAGGCGAGTAAGGGCCAATTTCTTCGGGGAGAATATTATCATTTTCGCTATCACACAAATATTCACCAAATTTTTCCTCATATGTTTGCCGTAAAAATTCGAGCATTTCTTTTACAGTATGTAACCTTGAGGATTTTAAAAAAGGCAATTGTTCCAAAAATGGCTTATCAACAGTTAATACAAATCGCGGTTGAGAGGAGGATAGTTCAGAAGGCTCATATTCATCTAAAACAAAATCTAATTCTGCCACATTTAGAACGACGCTAGATTCAATATCATGACTTTTTGGGTTAAAAAATATCACAATATATTGATGGTCTGATGTTAAAGCATCTTTATAAGCATCGAGAATCTTATTTATAAATGGAGAAGTCGATAAGTCTTTTAATGTTTTTATACTGGGGCCTTTAAAAGCAGATTTTAAATATCCACGCCTTGACTGGCTTAGGTCACCAAATTTACGTGTACCGCCACCTGTAACATTTTTTGGATTTTTTGATGAGATAACCATAATATATAAATGGCAAAAACTTAAAGTTATGTCAATAATTAAGCACGGGGATGCGCTTTATCATATATCTTTTTTAGGTCCTCAAAATTTACATCGGTGTAAATTTGGGTTGTGCTTAATGAGGTATGCCCCAATAATTCCTGAATTTCCCGCAAATTCGCACCATTTTGTAATAAATGCGTTGCAAAACTGTGACGTAAGGCATGCGGTGTTGCGGTTTCGGGCAGGTTTAATTGTTTGCGGAGGTCGCGCATCGCCTTTTGAGCCACACCTTGGGATAATCTGGCGCCTTTAGTATTAACGAATAATGCGCGGTCTTTGGTTTCGGGGAAGCTACAATTTTTACGATAATCATTCAAATTGGTATCAATAATTTGAAGGAAGGGGACAAGGCGTTCTTTTCGGCCTTTACCAGTAACTTGGATAAATCCATCGCGGGGAAGATTGGCAATATTCAGCGATAATGCCTCATCAATGCGCAAGCCACAGCCATAAAGAACGGTGAATAGCGCACGGTTTCTCTTTTCAACCCAACTATCGGCGGGCATTTCTTCTAGTAATCGAAAGGCTTGGGATTGCTCTAACGCCTTAGGTAATTTTCGCGCTAGTTTTGGCGAACGGACGGTTTTTGCCGCCGCGTTATGTGCGATGCCTTGACGATCCATCCAGATAAGGAAATTTTTTACACTGGATAAGGCGCGCGCGCGTGTCGCCGCCGATGCGCCGCCAACGGCTTGCTTGGAAAGCCAGCTTCGGAAATCGGTAATATTTGCACTGCTGACAATATTAATTGAAAGTGCCTCGGCATTATGACGCGATAAAAAACGGATAAAATTTGTGATATCGGTGCAATAGGCGCGTACCGTATGTTTCGACATATTTTTTTCGCTTATCATCCATCGCATCCAATCTTTCAAAATCTTTTGAAAGTCTGGCTCGCACAATTCAAGCGTGACGTTATTTATCATTTATTGTGGTAAATGTAGCCAGTTGCGAAAGGCGCGTTCGACAACAAGGGCAAGGAAGCTGACCATTTCGGTGCCTTGACCATCACTAAACATTTGTGGGTCGCGGGAGCCAAAGGCAACAATGGCGGGTGGGGTATTTAACGATATATCAATACGTAGTAACGCCTGAGATTGTACCAAATTAGCGCCACCACCATAAATCGCCTCTAATCCCGCAATATTTGATTGCAGGAGTACATTTTGCCCATTCATCCATTTATCAATTGTTCCTTCGGGTAAGACGCGAATGCCGCTGGTGTGGATATGGGGGATATCATGTCCGTTACTTTCCACCACCAAGACAGAAATATCGGTATCCAGCATGGCCGACAAATCCATCGTAATAATATGGATAAATTCACCAAAATTACGCGCCTCGAGCAATCTTAATATTGCCTTATGAATGCGTTGTTGGTTGTTCATGTTTGAGCGTGCATTTTCGACAATGGCTTGGGTTGTTTCCATGACTTTTTCTTTGTCATCTTTGAGGCGTTTAATCATAAAGCTTTGAAAATCAGAAACATTTTTGCCCGACCCATTATTTGGCGGAACAAGCAAATCGCACGCTTGGGGGTTTTCTTGCAAAAATTTTGGATTTTTTTGCAGGTATTGAATAACAGCATCAGCGGAAATTTGGGTTTCTAAATCGGACTTGGGCGGTTGTGTATTTGAATCGTTCATATCATGATTTTATCATGATCCGCATCAAACCCCACCAAAAATAAATTTTATCAGTTTGCTTTTAAAAAAATAGGGGGGTGGGGGGTGAACCTTTTGAATTTAAACAATTTTTATCAGTTTGATTTTTTTACTTTTGCGATGTCGCCCACAAAATGATGCCACGTACAGCGCGGACAGTGTAACAAGTATAGCATAAAAAAGAGGCCACATGGCCCCTTTTTTCTTAAATAGGTTCTTGGAAGATTACAGGATACTCTGACCCGTTTTTTTCCAATCTTCGACGAAGCCGGAGAGGCCGCTATCGGTTAAGGGGTGTTTATACAATTTTTTAATGACTTCTGGCGGACAGGTTACAACATCCGCGCCCATTTTTGCGCTTTGCAATATATGCTGGGGGTGACGGACGGAGGCGACCAACACTTCGGTATGAAAATCAGGATATTGGTCATATATGGTTAGGATATCGGCAATTAAATCCATGCCATCTTGCCCAATATCATCCAAACGCCCAACAAAGGGGGAGATGAATGCCGCACCTGCTTTGGCGGCCAATAATGCTTGCAAGGGGGAGAAACATAATGTCACATTAACCATTGTTCCTGCATCGGAAAGATTTTTGCAAACTTTTAATCCTGCCTCGGTCAAGGGCACTTTTACGGCGATGTTATCGGCGATTTTGGCAAGTTTCTCACCTTCCTTTATCATGGTTTCAAAATCGGTGGAGGCGACCTCCGCACTGACAGGGCCTTCGCAGATTTTACAGATTTCTTCGATAAGGGGAATAAATTCTTTACCAGATTTTGCAATGATGGAGGGGTTGGTTGTGACCCCATCAAGCATTCCGCAATCGGCCAAATCTTGAATGGCATCTAAATCAGATGTATCGGCAAAAAATTTCATTATAATTTCCTTTTCATTTGTAAAAAATTTGTTCACCATGGTTGTAAGCGTAAACAATAGAGATTTCAAGAGAGGTTGATCTGGTTTCCCCCAAGACGATTGCTGTTTTAACACCATTTCCGATTGATAAGGCATATGATTATGCGCTTGCCGATCACATAAATGATATTGAGTGTGGCAGTTACGTTACCGTCCCCCTTGGCACGCGTCATGTCCCCGCTGTGGTTTGGGGGCAGGGTAAGGGCGATGTGAAGCCCAATAAAATTAAATCTGTTGTGGATGTATCGGGTGTGCCACCCATGCCCGAAGTACATCGTAAATTTATTAATTGGATTTCTGCCTATACGCTGACGCCCCTAGGGTCGGTATTAAAATTAACGTTAAGCGCGCCCAAGGCATTAGAGCCACCAAGTGTGGTAACAGGATACGTCCTAAGCCGTGGATTAAAAGAGGGGGAAAGTGTTTCCGCCGCGGCAAAGCGGGTTTTGGACATTGCACTGGATAATTTGCCCCGCCGATTATCGGAATTGGCGAGTGAAGCAGAAAGCTCAACATCGGTTGTTAAGACATTGGCAAAAAATGGTTTTTTAAAAACGATTGAGTTGCAAGCACCCCCGCCATGCCGCACCCCCGATGCCCATCGGGCGGGCGCATTATTATCCCCCCAGCAACGTGAATGTGCAGATGCATTGGTCGAGAATGTAAAAGCCGATAAATTTTCCGCCGCCTTATTAGATGGGGTGACAGGCGCGGGTAAAACCGAAGTATATTTTGAAGCAGTGGCGCAAGCATTAAGTCAAGGAAAACAAGTGCTTATCTTGCTTCCTGAAATTGCATTATCAAATGCGTTTTTGGCGCGGTTTAAATCGCGCTTTGGATGTTCGCCTGCTTTATGGCATTCCTCGCTCAGCCCTGCAAAACGTAAAATTACGTGGCGTGGCGTATCGGAAGGGCAAAGCAAGGTGGTGATTGGCGCACGGTCGGCCTTGTTCCTACCGTATAAAGATTTAGGGCTTATCGTTGTGGATGAGGAACATGACCCTGCCTATAAGCAAGAAGAAGGGGCGATTTATAATGCACGCGATATGGCCGTAGTACGCGCCAATATTGGCAAATTCCCCATTGTGATGGTATCGGCAACCCCTTCGCTTGAAACAATTTATAATGCGTGGGAGGGGCGGTATCAGCATTTAACCTTGCCCGATCGGCATGGCGGGGCGAGCCTGCCCGATATTCATTTGATAGATTTGCGAAAAGATAAGCCAGAATCGCGGCAATATTTTATTGCGCCCACATTGGAAATGGCAATGAATGAAACACTGGCACGAAAAGAACAAGTGTTGCTGTTCCTTAACCGTCGGGGGTATGCCCCGCTGACGATTTGCCGCAATTGTGGGTATCGGTTTCAATGTCCGCGTTGCACCGCATGGTTGATTGACCATCGGCGCACCAAAAAACTGCATTGTCATCATTGTGATTATGATATGCGCGTGCCATCAAACTGCCCTGAATGTAACGAGGTTGATACCCTTGCCGCCTGCGGCCCCGGGGTGGAGCGTATTGTGGAGGAAGTTAAAGAGCGTTTCCCCAAGGCGCGGATTTGCGTCCTTTCCAGTGATACGGTCACGACACATGATGAATTAACCGCCTTGCTTGAAGGAATATTGGCGGGTGATTTTGATATTATTATTGGAACGCAGATTATTGCCAAAGGGCATCATTTCCCCAAGCTGACTTGTGTAGGGGTGATTGATGCGGATTTGGGATTATCGGGCGGCGATATGCGCGCATCCGAGCGTGTGTATCAATTGTTACACCAAGTGGCAGGGCGGGCAGGGCGATCGACAGATAAAGGAATAGTTTATTTACAAACCTTCACCCCAGAATCAAAAGTGATGCAAGCTTTACAAAGTGGGGAGCGCGATGCATTTTTGGAGGTAGAGCTTGAAGAGCGAAGAATGGTTGATATGCCACCCTTTAGCCGATTGGTCGGGATTATTATTTCAGGGCGTGATGAAGCGCAGGTGAAAGAAGCGGGATTAACATTGGCACAAAATATGCCCAATGAAGGGGAAAAGATCCAAACCCTTGGCCCTGCTGAGGCGCCGATGTATCGCCTGCGCGGTAAATATAGACGCCGTTTTCTGATCCGTGCGGATAAAGCCATTGATATTCAAAAAACCGTAAGGCATTGGATTGGCAATACAAAATTGCCCTCAGCCATAAAGGTTCAGGTGGATATTGATCCGCAAAGTTTTTTCTAGTTTTTTTAAGCGCCTCAGGCGTACAAGCACGCATTTTTAAGCGCCTCAGGCGGGTAAACCCGCTACGGCTGCTCTGATTGAATGATTGTGATATTTGGGTGAGGGCAAAATGGTTACTTTTGGTTAGAAATCTGTCATACTTATTTTATGAAACCATATATCAAAACGCTTCCCGCTGATTTAACGACATATGATTTTTTAAAATTATTGGCTGTGGTCACAATGATTATTGACCATATTGGTCTGTATTTCTTTCCCGAACAAAACGAATGGCGGGCGGTTGGGCGGATGTCCATGCCGTTATGGTTGTTCTTGGTTGGGTATGCCAATACACGCGACATTCCACCCATTTTATGGGCGGGCGCGTTTATATTATTGGGTAGTTATTTGGTGGCGGGAAATGCGTTATTGCCGCTCAATATTCTTTTTACAATTATTATTGCCCGCGCGGTTGTGGATACGCTTGCCCTTATCACATTTAAAAATCTTGAGGGGTTCTTATTGGGTATGATTGCCATGTTTCTTATTGCCATTCCTACCTCTGGGTTATTTGATTATGGGACAACAGCGTTGCTTTGGGCGCTTTTTGGATATGTATTACGCCATCATTTAAAATTGGGGTGGGGACGCAATAAGGTTATTGGCTTTGGCGTTATCACGGCCATCATATATATGATTTATCAATATTTATTCTTTTCATTTAATTCTATAGAAACACTTATTATGGGGGGCAGTGTCGCCATATCGATTGTTGTTATTTATAAGTTTAAGCCAATGGTTTTGCCAAATATTACCAATAAAACGCCTGCTTTTTTAGGCCATATTGTAAAGTTTGCAGGGCGCAGAACGATTTATATATATGTGGGTCATTTGATTTTATTTTTGGCCATTGCGTTTTTTATGTTCCCCGAAAAATTTGGATTATTTCATCTAAAGTTTTATTAAATCTTACCCATATAAATTCAGATGTGGAAAAGGTTGCAAATTTATCCAAATAATCGCTGACAACACCTTGCAAGTGGGGATTGCGTATGCTAAATCCCTATCATAAATATTGAATGTTAAAATTTTATAACAAAAGGGACCAAAAGTGGCCTCCAAAAATACTTCCGGCTTAGCAGCCATGCGATATGCAACGGCCTTTGTTGATACCGCAGAAGCAAAAAAAGCAACCGATTCTATTGTGCAAGATATCAATGATCTTGAGGCAATGTTAAACGATTCCAACGATTTTCAGTCTTTTATCAAATCACCGCTTAATCTCTTCAGGTGAAAAAAGTAAGGCGATTGCAACCATTGCAACAAAGGCAAAATTTCAAGAGATCACGGTTAATTTTTTAAAATTATTGGCGGAAAATAACCGTCTTGATATGCTGTTCCAAAATTATCAAAGCGGTGCGTAAAGAGGTTTCAACCCGCCGTGGTGAAGTGGTCGCCGATGTGCGTTCCGCCTTCCCATTGGATGCAAAGCAACAGCAAGATTTACAAGCCGCATTGAAAAATGGCGTGGGTAAGGAAATTGCCATTAATGTTGAAATTGATAAAGATTTAATTGGCGGCATGGTTGTGACCGTGGGATCGCAAATGTTTGATGCGTCCGTCAAACGAAATTAGAGCGTCTTCGAAAATTGCGATGAATCGAATGCAAACAATAATAATGCAGCGCAACAATAAGGTCGCTAATCAAAATTAAGATACATAACTTAAAAGTTATTAAAATTAAGAGGAAAATAAAAATGGAAATTAAAGCTGCAGAAATCTCAAAAATCTTAAAAGAGCAGATCGCATGATTTTAGCGCGCAAGCCGATGTTGCCGAAATTGGACAGGTTTTGTCCGTTGGTGATGGTGTTGCCCGCGTTTACGGTCTTGATCAAGTTCAAGCAGGGGAGATGGTTGAATTCCCCGGTGGTATTAAAGGGATGGCCTTGAACCTTGAAGCGGACAATGTTGGTGTGGTTATTTTTGGTTCAGACCGCGATATTAAAGAAGGCGATATTGTTCGCCGTACAGGTGAAATTGTTTAGGTTCCTGTTGGTGAAGAATTGTTGGGTCGTGTTGTTGATGGTTTGGGTAATCCAATTGATGGAAAAGGCCCAATTAAAACAAAAGAAACCAGCCGTGTTGAAGTAAAAGCACCGGGCATTATGCCTCGTAAATCTGTGCATGAGCCAATGCAATCAGGTATTAAAGCGATTGATGCGCTTGTGCCTGTGGGGCGTGGTCAGCGTGAGTTGATTATTGGTGACCGTCAAACAGGTAAAACAGCCGTGGCGATTGATACAATTATTAACCAGAAAACATGTGAATGGCGACAAAGATGATAGTAAAAATCTTTATTGTATTTATGTTGCGATTGGTCAAAAACGCTCCACCGTTGCGCAATTGGTTAAAGAATTAGAAGATAATGGCGCGATGGAATATTCAATTATTGTTGCCGCAACTGCTTCTGATCCTGCACCGATGCAGTTTCTTGCCCCTTATACGGGTTGTGCAATGGGTGAATGGTTCCGTGATAATGGTAAACATGCGATTGATTATTTATGATGATTTATCGAAACAAGCCGTGGCGTATCGTCAGATGTCATTGCTTCTTCGTCGTCCACCGGGACGTGAAGCGTATCCGGGGGATGTTTTCTATATTCACTCTCGTCTTCTTGGAGCGTGCGTGTAAATTGAATGAAGCGAATGGCTCTGGGTCTTTAACCGCGTTACCAATTATTGAAACACAAGCGGGTGACGTGTCTGCCTATATTCCGACAAACGTGATTTCGATTACTGATGGTCAGATTTTCTTGGAAACAGATTTGTTCTTTAAAGGTATTCGTCCTGCGATTAATGTTGGTTTATCTGTTTCACGTGTTGGTTCTGCGGCGCAGACAAAGGCGATGAAACAGGTTTCTGGTTCGATCAAGCTTGAGCTTGCGCAATATCGTGAGATGGAAGCATTCGCGCAGTTTGCGTCTGACCTTGACCCTGCAACACAAAGATTGTTGGCGCGTGGTGCGCGTTTGACACAATTGTTGAAACAACCACAATATTCGCCATTAACGATGGCAGAACAAGTTGTCGTGATTTTTGCAGGAACAAAAGGATATCTTGGATAATGTTGCGGTTGCTAATGTTTCAAATTATGAAACAAAATTATTGGATGATTTACGCTCAAACGGACAAGATCTATTTTGGATGCGATTGCATGAAAAACAAAAAATTGATGATAAAATTGAGAGCTGAAATTAAAATCATATCTTGGAAAAATTCACAAACTCTTATGTTTCAACACATAAAAAAGCGGCTTAGAAGTTACAAGAATAAGTTTCAAGATGTAAGATTTGCAGCTTGTCTCAAAACTGGAAACTAACAATATGCCAAGTTTAAAAGATTATAGAGATCGAATTGCTTCTGTGAAGTCGACGAAAAAGATTACGTCGGCGATGAAAATGGTGGCGGCGTCTAAATTGAAAAAAGCACAAGATCAGGCGGAGGCTTCACAGCCTTATGCTCGCGCAATGGCGCAAATGTTGCCACGTGTTGCGGCGGGGGTGACCATTACTGACAGCGTCTCCCAAATTATTAATTGGGACAGGATCTGATCAAAACTCATCTTTTAGTTGTGGTGACATCTGATCGTGGTTTATGTGGTGGGTTTAATGGTAATCTTGTGCGTCTGGCACGTCTTGAAATTGCCCGTCTTGAAGGTGAAGGCAAAGACTGTAAAATTGATTACTGTTGGGCGTAAAGCGCGTGATTTATTAAAGCGTGCGCATCAAGATAAAATTATTAAAAAGCTTTACGGGTATTGGCGGCAAGCAATGTTGAATTTTCCGAAGCGAACGAAATTACGCAAATGATTTTGGAACAATTACGATGCAGGCAATTTTGATGTTTGCTCTATGATTTATAATAATTTTGTTTCTGTGTTGACACAAAAGCCAACGGCACAACAAATTATTCCGTTTAAATTACCCGAAGTGATTGAAGGCAATGATAATGAAAAACCAGATGCGTTGTTATCCCCTTATACATTTGAGCCAGAAGAAAATGAAATTTTGGGTCAATTATTGCCGCGTAATTTGGGTGTTCAAATTTTCCGCGCGTTGCTAGATAGTGCCGCAGGGGAACAAGCGGCGCGTATGACCGCGATGGATAATGCAACGCGAAATGCAGGCGATAAGATTGACGATTTGACATTGGTTTATAACCGCGCGCGTCAGGCCGCAATTACCAAAGAATTAATCGAAATTATTTCAGGCGCGGAGGCTGTTTAATGAAACATTGTCATCCTGAACTTGTTTCAGGATCTTAAAATGAAAGATTATTATGTTTATATTGTTTCGAGTTATGAGAATAAAAAAATTTATATTGGCGTAACATCAAATTTAAAAAAACGTATTTATGAACATAAGAATAAGATCATAGAAGGACATGCAAAAAAATATAATAAGAACAGATTGGTTTATTTTGAAATATACAATGCGATTGAAAACGTAATAAAAAGAGAGAAACAGTTAAAGAATTGGCATAGACAGTGGAAAATAAATTTAATTGAGGAGAAAAATTCCAGTTGGGATGATTTATTTGAAGAGATATGCAGTTAACAGATCCTGAAACAAGTTCAAGATGACATAGAAAAAAGTTAAAGTTAAAGTTAAAGTTAAAGTATAAAAAGAGGAAGTAAAAAAATGGCAAACGGAAAAATTCACACAGGTATTAGGCGCGGTTGTTGATGTTCAGTTTGAAGAGGGAAGTATTCCCGCAATTTTGAATGCGATTGACAACCGAAAATGCAGGCAAAACTTTGGTTTTAGAAGTGGCACAGCATTTGGGTGAAAATACTGTTCGTGCGATTGCGATGGACACAACAGACGGTCTGGTTCGTGGACAAGAAGTTGTTGATACGGGCGATGCAATTTCTGTTCCTGTTGGACCAGAAGTTTTGGGTCGTATTTTTGATGTTATTGGTAACCCGATTGATGATATGCCTGCGCCAAAAACCGAACAAACGTTATCCAATTCACCGTGATGCACCTGCCTTTGCTGACCAAGCGACAGAAACGGAGCAGTTGGTGACAGGGATTAAGGTTGTTGACCTTCTTTGTCCTTATTCTAAAGGGCGGTAAAATTGGTTTGTTCGGTGGTGCGGGTGTTGGTAAAACCGTGACAATCATGGAATTGATTAACAATATTGCAAAAGGCCACGGTGGTGTGTCTGTTTTTGCCGGTGTTGGTGAGCGTACCCGTGAAGGAAATGACCTTTATCACGAGATGATGGAATCTGGTGTTATTAAACCAGATGGCGCCGAAGGATCAAAAGCTGCCCTTGTTTATGGTCAGATGAATGAGCCACCAGGGGCGCGTGCGCGTGTTGCCTTATCTGGTTTGTCTATGGCGGAATATTTCCGTGATGAAGAAGGACAAGACGTTCTTTTCTTCATGGATAATGTGTTCCGTTTTACCCAAGCGGGCGCGGAAGTGTCTGCACTTCTTGGTCGTATTCCTTCTGCGGTTGGTTATCAGCCAACACTTTCTACTGATATGGGTGCGTTACAAGAACGTATTACATCAACCAATAAAGGATCGATTACATCGGTTCAGGCGGTTTATGTTCCTGCGGATGACTTGACAGACCCTGCGCCAGCAACGGCGTTCTCTCACTTGGATGCGACAACAGTTTTATCGCGTGCGATTTCCGAGCTTGGGATTTATCCTGCGGTTGACCCGCTTGATTCAACGTCACGTATTCTTGACCCGCGTGTTGTGGGGGAAGAGCATTATAAATGTGCGGCAGATGTTCAAAAAACATTGCAAACATATAAAGCGTTGCAAGATATTATTGCGATTTTGGGTATGGATGAATTATCAGAAGAAGATAAATTGGTCGTTGCCCGTGCGCGTAAGATACAGCGTTTCTTGTCACAACCATTCCACGTTGCCGAAGTCTTTACCGGCAGCCCAGGTGTATTTGTTGATTTGGCAGATACGATTAAAGGCTTTCGTGCGATTGTCGATGGTGAATATGATCATCTTCCTGAAAGTGCATTTTATATGGTGGGTACAATTGAAGAAGTGGAAGCAAAAGCCAAAAAAATGGCCGCCGAAGCCGCTTAATAATCTTTTGCTATTTCATTCTGATGTCGTTGGATGCGGCTCATGTACAATTGTACATTTCACCTTATCCGCCTAATCAGACTAAAATATCATTTGATTAAGATACGTGAATAAAAAGGAAATATAATGTCTAAAACCGATCGTGATATTGAAAAAGAATATTCAACTGAAGAAATTGTTTCTAAATTGCGCCGTTTGGCCGATGATTTAGAAGCAGGTGAAAATTTTGAAATTCAAGTCGCAGGGGAGCGTATTTATGTACCCAACCGTGCAACATTTTCTATCGAACATGAGCGTGAAGATGGTGAAGAAGAATTAGAATTTCAGTTGAAATGGTCAGTTGAGAAGTAAATAATTAAACCACAAAGGCACCAAAACACGAAAAATTATTTTTCAAAAAATGTCTTTGGTTTTATTTAAAACTTTAAAACTTTGTGACTTCGTGTCTTAGTGGTTTAAAAAATTAAAGAGAAATAAAATGGATGCACAAAAATTAGAAAATTTTGACTTTGAACTGGTTTCACCAGAAAAAAAATTAATGTCCGAAAAAGCATGGCAAGTGACCATTCCTGGTGATATGGGTAACTTTGGCGTGCGTGCAGGGCATGCATCATTGGTGTCATCTATTCGTCCTGGTGTTGTTGAAATCGTAACAAGCCAAGGGGGAGAGCCAACCAATATCTTTATTGCAGGTGGGTTTGCCGATGTTACGGCATCCAATTGCACCATTTTGGCAGAAGAGGCAACAATGGTTGCCGATATGGATCAAAGTGCCATTGAAACCAATATTGCCGATTACGAATCAAAATTAGCCACAACCAATGACAATATTGAAAAAGCACGCTTTACCAAACAATTAGAAATTGAAAAAGCAAAGCTGACTGCTGTTACTGGTAGCTTAGTTGTTTAATCATTTTTTGGGGAAGGTAAACCGGTTTCTGCAATTCTTCCTAGCTCATAACATCCTGCTTTAATTTGAGCTTCTTCAAAAACTCCTGCTTCTTTACCAAGCTGAGCTACGTAAGAAAAACTGTTGTCTGCATCATCGCCAATAACATCAGCATAATAAGCATAAGCATCACTTAATGTTTCATATCCTAATACGAGACGCACTTTCAAATCTTGAACCCATCTATCACTAGAGCCAAACCCAGAAAAAGAAGTGGCATGTTCTATACCGTCAAGTATAATTCTACTTTGATTGGCAGATAAAGAGTCACAATCTAACTGCACTTGGTAATCAGCACCTTCTTGAATTGTAGCTAAACCATTCTCAGGATCTGCAGATATAAATTCAAAACGGCTGTAAACTTCATCTTGAGCCGCTACGCCTGTTGCAATCATGGTCGCCGCTAAAGCGAAGCCAGTTAATGTTGTTGTTGTCATGTCAATCTCCTCAAAAATAATTCAAAAGAAAACTAACAAATGTTGTTAATTATGTCAATAAGATATTTAATTTATTAATTTTACTTCTTTAATGCCAAGAAAGCTGTTTGTTAGATAAATTTTATTAGCTCTTCTCAAACGGTTGATAGAGATTGTTTCTTCTTTAACCGTTGAATTTTTCCTTAAAATATTTTTACGGGTAACACCTGCCAGAACACCATCCGACAAGGGTGGAGTAAATAATTTACCATTTTCTTCAATAAAAATATTACTGGTGGTGCCGCAGGCGATGTTGCTATCTGTATTGATTAAAATGGCATCTTGCGCGCCACGTTTTTCTGCATCGCGGCGGGCGGCGTAGGAGCGGGAATAATCCAATCGTTTTGAATTTTCTAATTTACATCCTGCGATACGCGGATAATCTTTGATAATGGCAACGCTCATTATTTCATCCTTATGGGGGGGTATAGTATTTGCAACATGAATAAGAATAGAAGTTTGGGTTACCTTCGCCAACGGTTTTGGCGCGGTTGCCCCCGTAATAGTTGTGCGAACACGTGCATAATTTTGATTCAAATTATTCTGAAGCAATAATTTTTGGCAAATTGAAACAAAATTTTTAAACGATAATTCTGGTGCAATACCCATTATATTTTTTGAATCAAAAATGATGCGGTCAAAATGATCAATACAATGGATAAGCTCCCCCTCATGCGCCAGCATGCTATCAAAGATTCCGATGCCTGTTGTAAATCCACTATCATAAATAGAGATTAGATTTTCATCATCAATACATTGTCCGTTAAAATAAATCATTTAAAAACTTTCAATTATTTTTTGTATTTTATCTTTTGTTTCCTGCAACTCATTCTCGGGTTGAGAATTGGCAACAATGCCCCCGCCTGTATGCACACTTATTGTATCATTTGTAATGATAAGCGAGCGGATAATAATATTAAAGTCAGTATTTCCATTATAGGCAATATAACCCAAAGACCCACAATAAGGGCCGCGTTTAACAGGTTCTATGGCATCAATTTGTTTTAATGCGGCGCGTTTTGGGGCGCCCGTGATTGACCCACCGGGCAGGCAAGATTTTAAAATATCAAAAATAGATTTATCATCTTGCACTTCACCCGTTACCGTTGAAACAAGGTGATGAATATTTTCAAAAGTTTCAATATCGCAAAGCTTGGGAACTTTGACGCTATGTGGTTTGCAATCTTTTGATAAATCATTGCGTAGCATATCCACGATCATGGTGTTTTCTGCGCGTTCTTTTGGATTGTTCTGCAGGGTCTTTTTATCTTCTGTAGAAGAGCTTGTCCCCTTAATTGGTTTTGTTGAAACGATACCTTGGTCATATTTTAAAAACCGTTCAGGGGAATGGCAAAGCAAATCAAAATCCTTAAAATTGGCATAGGCGGAAAAAGGCGCAGAATTAGTTTGGCGTAATTTTTTATACTGTAAGAAGCTATCAAAATTTTGAGGGCGCGGGGTGGAGAGCTGACGGGTTAAATTAACCTGATAAAATTCACCTTTGTTAATCTCTTCTTTTATAAGATTAATATCATTTTTATAGTCTGAATCTTCACGGCTGAATTTCCAATGAATTGGTTTTTTTTCTGATTTGTCTAAATGGGTTTTTTCTATTGCGGGAATAGATGTTCCAAAAGCCTTTTGATGAGTATGATCCCAAAGAATAAAATTATTATACAGCCCAAAAACCGCATCGGGGAAGGGGTATCCATCTTTTTGGCGAGGGCTGTACCCTGATTGTTGGCACGCATATTCATAGCCAAAAAAACCAGCCAGACCACCATTAAAAGGTAGATCGTTTAAAAAGATTGATTTATTTTTGGAGTAAAATTTTTCTAAAACTTCAATAAAATCTGTTTCGGTAGAGGCTTTATTATCAATTTTTATAACGCCATCTTTAATCTCAAACACATGGATGGGATTAAAGCATAAAATACTAAATTTACTATCGGGGTGCGTGGGGCGGTTGCTGTCAAAAAAAATAGTGTGCGGGTTTTTTGATAGTGTTTCAGCCAACATCAAAAAATCATCGTAAGAAAGATCAAGCGTTTGAGGATTATTTTTCATTAGATAAAAATTCATTTATTTTTTTACACGCATCTTTTATTCCAACACGTTCAATTTCAACCCCATCGGGAAATGCACCTTTAAGGCGGGAGGGCATCATGGAATCCATCATGACAAAAACGCCCTTATCGTCCTCACGTCTGATTAAACGGCCATAGGCCTGTTTTAATTTGAGGCGGGTGAGCATATCATCATATTTTTTTGCCCCAAATTTTTCACGACGTACTTTATGCATGATGGTCGGGCGCGGCCATGGTACACGATCAAAAACCAATAAACGTAATGAGTTTCCAGGCACGTCCACCCCATCACGAATGGCATCTGTTCCCAATAAACACGCATCTTTTTCATTGCGAAAAATATCAATAAGCGTTCCCGTATCCATCCCATCCATATGTTGGGCATAGAGGGGAATGTTTTGATGGCTCAACGGTGTGGCAATTTTCTCGTGAACGGATTTGAGGCGGGAAATGGCGGTAAATAATCCGATCGCTCCACCATTTGATGATTTAAATAACGCTTCATATGCGCTTGCTACCTGATCCATGTCATCCTTGCGGACATCATCAATGACAAAGACCTTAGTTCTGTTTGCATAGTCAAAGGGGGATGAGAATTTTTCATGAATAATATCGTTGCTCAAATATTCTGCGCCACTGCGTTGGAAAGCAGTTTGCCAATTTGCAACATCATCATCTGTTCCATCACGTAACGTTGCCGATGTGATGGCAACACCATGCGCCTGTGGTTTTAGGGCGGCGGCGAAGGGGATCATCGGGTCAATCCAATGACGATATAAACCAATATCCCATGTGCGTCCCTCAACCCGTTCAATTTCCATCCAATCAACAAATTGGTCGTTGCCTTTGCCTTCAATAAGCGTGTCGAGCATGGAAATCCATGCGCCGATGCTCATCTGTGCGCGGCGTTCTAACCCCGATTGTACGGCATCAATTCGTTTGCGCGTATCACTTTCAAGGGTGTCGGATTGATCGACCAGTTTTTTACGCAATGCATCGGCCAAGGCAAGCATTGGTTTTTGCAATTGCTTTAACGCTGTTTTTAATTTTTTAACATGGGCGGGTAGGGTTTCAATCAAGGGAAATGTTTGTGTTTCAAGGGAATACGGGCCGTAATTTGTGCCGCTACGTGCCATGACTTGTTGATACACATCTAAGATAAACTCTTCTGTTGGCCCCTTGGGTTGATTATCGCGAAGGCGTTTTTGCCACCCATCGGACGTAAGACAGCGTGATTTTTCAAGAATATCAGTGAGCAGGTTTTGAAGTTTTTCATCCCCCACAACCAAATCTTCGGCACGTGATTTTAATCCGCGAATACGGCTTTTCCGGCTGGCCTCCGCCCCACGAAGCCAACGGCGCATATCGTATGTTTCGCGCGCGGTTAAGTGCCCTGAAAATGCACTGTCTGCGGCATCGAATAAATGGTGTCCTTCATCAAAAACATATCGAAGGGGCAGGTCATCTGCATTTTGATTAATGGCAGTTTGAATCATAACAAGGGCATGATTGGCAATCACCAACTCCGCCCGTTTTGATTTACGAACCGATTGTTCGACAAAGCAACGATGGTAATGATCACACGCAGAATAAATACATTCCCCACGGCGATCGGATAATCCCGTGGTAAATTGAAAACCAAGGATGTTTGAGAGCCATCCGGGGAAATCTGCGCCGCTGGTTAAATCGCCATCTTGGGTGGCGGCCGTCCATCGTGCCATAATGCCGATTGCGGTGGCTTGGTTTTGATGGCGTGACAATGCCGCGCCCGCTGCGGCTTCCTCAAGATTGAGGAGGCATAGATAATTTTCACGGCCTTTGCGTACCGCTACTTTTGTATTTTTAATATCGGGGTTGGGGTAAAGGCGGTCAAGCTCATCACTGACTTGTTGTTGTAAGTTTTTGGTATAGGTTGAAATCCAAACGGATCCTTTATTTTTTTCCGCCCATACCGATGCTGGGGAAAGATAGCCAAGGGTTTTTCCAACCCCTGTCCCTGCCTCCGCCAATACAACATGTGGTTTGCCATCTTCTTGGATGGGGGCGAACGCACCCGTCAGCATGGTGGCATATTCCATTTGTTGTTTGCGGTCTTCGGCATTTTCACCCAGTAGTTTTTTTAATTGATTGCGGCTTTCATCCCCCGTTACAGGATGGTGGGAGGGGGGCGGAACGGGGGCTTCTTCTGCCCATTCAGGCAAGTTTTTCCAAACATTTAAGTCTGCCTTACTAATCACGGGGATTTCAGGTTGGTATTTTTCACCCATTGCGCCAAAGATAAAGGGTGTCCAATTCCATCCCTTGCCTTGTTGTCCCATGACGCCCGCAATTTTTAGGGGGTCTGCCTTTGCCTTCCAAGGATCGTTTTTTAGGTCAAAGAGTAATGCCTTGGCACATTCCATCATCATCATGGGAATATCATCCAAATTACCATTGGCAGGAATATCAATAGCCCTGGCCAAACCAACAGGGGTAGGGATACAAAATTTCGCAGGGTGAACAAAGGCAAACAGCTCAAGCAAATCAAACGCAATAAGAGTGTCAATATTTAAACGAGAGCGCATATAAGGCGCGTGGCATGTTAGAACGGGTTTGTTGTTAATATATTGTTTAGCAATTTCATGATTGGTAATTTTAATTTCCCCATCAGTTGTCAAAATCACCGCCTGTGTGGTATTCGCATATATAATGGGAATATCAGGAATGGCGATAGACGCAGATAATTGTGGCATAGATGATTGTGACATTCATCATTTTTAGCATAATATCACACGGGTTAAAACGCGGTATATCATGCTATGCAGAGTTTATTATCGGGCGATAAGGGTATGGTAGAAATAGAAATAATCGGTGCCGTCAAGGGCATTGCTTGCGCCCGCTTGATCATCAGTAACAAAACAACCTGAACGCTTGCCCGTCAGTTCGCCACCTGTTGTCTCAATAGTGTTACTTGCCCCGCTAAAACTACCATTAAATTCTCCACCTTCAACGGCAGAACCATTATCATCGCGTGGCGGGTAATTTGAGGGGTTCTCATTTCCAAGAACATTATTTAAAGCAATACAATATTCTTGCCGAATATTAGGAATGAATAATAAAAGCTCTTGGCCAATATGAAGGGTATCTGATTCAACGCCAATCACACGTAAGCGTGATGTATGTTGAATTCTATAGGGCCATGCCAGTGTGTCATCAATCAGCCACTTTCGATCAGAGGTTGTTATATATTCTTCGAGGCCTATTCCATTTTCATTATAAACATTGCAATTGGGATTAACCAAACCCGTACGAAATCTTAGATCATTTTCACTACAACCACGCGCAAGTAAGTTTTGAACGGCGATTTCAACGCTTTTGGCATAATTTAATATTTCATTCGCAACGATTACATTTTGTTCATAATCGCCCGTATCATTGGATTGGTTTGAGGAGCGCGTTAAGCTGACGGTTAATAGCCCAATAAGCAAAATGGCGATAAGGATGAAGAGGAGAATATTACCCGATTGATTTGTTTTCTTTGTTTGTATCATTTTATCGTGCCACCAATACGGAATAAAAATAATAATTACCAGAATTTTCCCAGCATCCACTCATCTTTCCATTTAACTCACTTACGTTTACGGAAGTGCCCCCCCCTGCAAACGCATTATTATTTGAATCTATTAGCCATTGCCCATAAATAAAGATTTCTCCTATGGGAATTGCATGACTTGCGTTGTCATCAACAGGGGGATCGCCGCTCGCAGTTATAATTGATAGTTTTCTATTTATTGATTTACAAATTGCCAAAGGTATTCTTGTTGTTATTAGTAATTCATTATTAGAATTATCACCAATGTCTTCTATGCTATGCTTTGAATGAATGGAGTATTCATTATATCCAAAATTTACTATTTCTTTAGGGGGAGGTTGCCACGACACCCCCCCACCATTTGGGTGAAAAATACTACAACTATTATCTGCTGGCGCGTTTGTATTTCCGTAGCGCGATGGAAAAGCAAATTGTGTTGAGTAAAAGCTTAATTCATTTTCTTGATTGCAACCTGAGATTATGAGTTGACGTACTGCATTTTTTACAGTGTTAGCATAGCTTAAAACTTCTGTTGCAACTAAATCAGCTTGTTGGCCTGACAACTTATCCGCACCAGAGCGCGAGCCACTGGACACAGCGAAAATAAGTGCAGCAAAAAGTGCAACAAGAATAAATATAATTGTAATCGCACTGCCCGATTGAGGGTTTGCATCATGCGCGGAATAATGAGGAAATCCTTGATTTTTATGAAATATTAGGTCTAATGCACTCATAAAATTATTTTAACACATTCAAACCCATAAAATAGATCAAAAATGACACAAGCAGATAAAAATGACCCTAATCCCAATACCGATGCTGATTTAACCAATCCTAGAGAGGCCAAGCTTCACAAGTTAAACCAGTTAAAAGAGAAGGGCATTAATCTTTATCCAGCCAAATTTGTTGTGTCCCATGATTTACAAAAAATTCATGATGAATATGGATCGTTGGAAAATGGGGAAGAAAAAGAAGATATTGTAACCGTTGCAGGGCGTATCACCGCCATGCGTAACAATGGAATGTTTATTGATTTAACCGACCATACGGCAAAACTACAGATTTTTTGTCATAAAGATTCAATGGATGCGGATGCGCTGGAGAATTTAAAACTTTATGATATTGGCGATATTATTGGCGCGGAAGGCACAATGCGCCGTACCCCGCGTGGTGAATTATCGGTACGGGTTCAAAAAACCACGATGCTGACCAAATCATTATTGCCTTTGCCTGAAAAGCATCACGGATTATCAGATGTTGAACAACGCTATCGCCAACGATATTTAGATATCTTGACCAATGAAGGATCAAAAGCAAAATTGCTGACACGATCAAAAATTGTACGGTTTATGCGCGATTATCTAAATGATAGCGGCGCGATAGAAGTGGAAACGCCAATTTTACAACCCATTATGGGGGGCGCATCGGCAAAGCCATTTATCACACATCATAATTCACTTGGCACAGATTTTTATTTAAAAGTAGCCGCCGAGCTTTACCTCAAGCGTATGCTTGTTGGTGGGTTTGCCCATCATGTTTATGAAATTGGCCGTTATTTTAGAAATGAAGGAATCTCCGTCAAACACAACCCCGAATTTACAATGGCAGAAGGCAATATGCTGTACGCTGATTATAATGACATTATGGATTTTGTTGAAGATTTGATTTCAAAGACTGTCCAAAATGTGCATGGAAGTTTTAAAGTCACCTATAATGATAAAGAATTAGATTTCACCCCTGCATGGCAACGCGCAACAATGTGTGATTTGGTAAAGGAAAAAACAGGGATTGATTTCCTTGCCCTTGATAATGCCGAAAAGGCACGCGAGGCGGCAAAGGGCATTGGGGTTCATTGTGATGAAAAATTATTATGGGGCCAAGTGGTTGCAGAAGTATTTGAAGAGCGTGTTGAAGATAAAATTATTCAACCCACCCATGTGACTGATTTGCCTGCCGACATTTCCCCCTTGGCAAAACCGCATGTTAATGATGCACGATTAACACAACGTTTTGAAACATTTGTAAATGGATGGGAAATTGCCAACGCCTTTTCAGAAAGTAATGATCCCGCCGTTCAACGCGCCCAATTTGAGGAACAAGTCGCCCAACGCGAGGCAGGCGATGATGAGGCACAAATGTTAGATGATGATTACCTAACCGCGCTGGAATATGGCCTTCCCCCCAATGGGGGGTGGGGTATTGGTGTTGATCGTCTTATCATGTTGTTGACAAACACATCCAATATCAAAGATATCATCGCATTTCCAACGTTAAAGCCGTTGAAGTAAAGTTTGAACTTCCAGATGAATAAGACGTTATAACTATATGCGTGGTGTTGTTGAATTAAATCAAGCGGCGAGCGAGCAGCGAAACCCAATTGACCAATCTATTCCGTTTAAAATTCATTCAGAATTTGAACCTGCGGGGGATCAGCCAACGGCCATCCAAAAATTATCCGAAGGATTGCAAAGTGGTCTAACCGACCAAGTTTTATTGGGGGTTACGGGGTCTGGTAAAACATTTACCATTGCCAATATTATTCAAAAATTACAACGCCCTGCCATTATTATGGCGCCGAATAAAATTTTGGCGGCGCAACTCTATGGGGAGTTTAAGGCATTCTTCCCTGAAAATGCGGTTGAGTATTTTGTATCCTATTATGATTATTACCAACCCGAAGCTTATGTTCCGCGCACTGATACCTTTATCGAAAAAGACAGCCAGATTAACGAACAAATTGACCGTATGCGCCACGCTGCCACACGCGCATTGTTTGAGCGACGCGACACAATTATTGTAGCATCCGTATCTTGTATTTATGGTATTGGATCAAAAGAAGATTATATGGCGATGACGCTAGATATCACCAAAGGGATGGAGATTGACCGTGATCAGCTTATCCTTCAATTTATTGCATTGCAGTATAAGCGCAATGATATCTCGTTCGATCGCGGATCATTTCGGGTACGCGGTGATACGGTTGAACTGTTCCCCTCCCATATGGAGGATAGCGCATGGCGTTTCTCATTCTTTGGTAATGAGATTGAGGAGATAACAGAATTTGACTCGCTTACGGGACAAAAGCATGAAGAAAAAGAAGCGGTTAGAATTTATGCGAACTCGCATTATATTACGCCCGGGCCAACCATTCGTCAGGCGATTAAACAAATGAAGGTGGATTTAAAATCAAGCCTTGCGAGTTTTGAATCCGAAGGAAAATTGTTGGAGGCGCAGCGCCTTGACCAACGCACCCAATTTGATATTGAAATGTTGGAAGCCACAGGAATGTGTAAAGGGATTGAAAATTACTCCCGCTATTTGACGGGGCGTTTTCCGGGGCAACCCCCACCATCCCTCATTGAATATCTTCCCAAAGATGCCATCATGTTTTTAGATGAAAGCCACGTGATGGTGCCGCAAATTGGGGCAATGTATAAAGGCGACCGCGCCAGAAAATCAACATTGGTGGAGCATGGATTTCGCCTTCCCGCAGCCATTGATAACCGACCGTTAAAATTTGAAGAATGGAATGCGTTTCGCCCGCAAACTGTTTATGTATCCGCCACACCCGCCCCGTGGGAGGTTGAGCAAGCCAACGGTGAGATTGTAGAACAGGTTGTACGCCCCACAGGATTAATCGACCCGCCCGTTGAGATTCGCCCTACCGAACATCAAGTCGATGATTTGATGAGCGAATGCCATAAGGTGATAAAAGAGGGAGGGCGTATCATGGTCACCACCCTAACCAAAAAAATGGCGGAGGCGTTAACCGAATATTTGGTTGAGAATGGATTGAAAGTTCGGTATTTACATTCCGATATTGAAACGTTGGAGCGGATTGACATTATCCGTGATCTTCGCCTTGGTGAATTTGATATTTTAATCGGAATTAATTTGTTGAGGGAGGGATTAGACATTCCCGAATGTATGTTGATGGCCATTTTGGATGCGGATAAGGAAGGGTATTTACGATCAAAAACATCCCTTGTCCAAACCATTGGCCGTGCCGCGCGTAATGTGGATGGACGCGTTATTTTATATGCCGATAAAATGACAGGGTCGATGCAATATGCGATTGATGAAACAGACCGCCGCCGTACCAAACAAGAAGAATATAATAAAGAACATGGCATTACCCCTTTATCCATTAAGAAGAATATTGGTGATTTATTAGAGGGTGTCCGTAGGGTTGAAACCGAAACCGAAAAACGCCGCACTTATGCCAGCCTAACCGATAAATCACAAGATGCGTTAGAAGATCCCGCAAAATTATCCAAGCATATTGAAAAATTACGCAAAGAAATGCGCGATGCCGCAGGAAACCTTGAATTTGAGCAGGCGGGTAAAATTCGTGATGAAATTAAAAAGCTTGAAGCCCTAGATTTGGGTATTGTTACAGATTAACTGTTTAATTCAAAATCTAAAAAGCTTAATAAATGTGCCCAACTTGAACGATCTGCATCTATATTATAGGCCGCGCCTGTTGAATTATCTGTTCCTGCTTCAATTTGGGTAAAGGCGTGAACCGCGCCAGAATAGGGAACAAAATCATATATAATTTCTTGATTAAACATTTCTTTTGTAAAATCGCTTAATTCTTTTTCAGAAATATAGGGATCATCGGACCCATGATATACGGTGATAGCAGCCTTTATTTCCTTCGGGTCATATTTTTCAATTGCGCTGGATAATGCACCGTGGAAACTGCCCACTGCTTTTATATCTGCGCCACTTCGTGCCAATTCCAAGACCATGCCACCACCAAAACAATATCCAATCGCGGCAATTTTTGTCATATCAACATGAGGGCGATTTGATAAATATTTCAATGCGGCGTCCATTCGGCCCAATGCCAAATCTGCATCTGTTTTGTATTTTGTCGATTCCGCTTTTGCGCCTTCCATCGTAGTCGGGCGAATATCTTTACCATACATATCAATGGCAAAGGCATTATAACATTGTCGCGATAACATCTCGGCACGCATTTTTTCATTATCAGTAATTCCCTTCCACTGATGAACAATCATTACGGTTGGATATGATTCTTTTAAATCGCCACAACGTGATGGAACATAATATCCCTCAAGCGCGGTATCCCCATCCTTATACGCAACAGTTTGCCCAACAATATCATTGGGTGTTTCGGTTGCGTGTGCCATTCCATAAAATGAAAAAGGAAGCGTGAGGGTTAGCGTAAGCGTTAGGAAGAATTTCATTATATAGCTTTCTATTTGAAGTGATAACGTCATCACTATAAAAAAAGGCACCTGCATAACGCAAGTGCCATTTAAAGTTTTGGGGGAGAAATAAGAATAAATTAGGGTTAGTTCACTTTATTGCTTTGCTGATAATGGCGTCTTTCCCAGACCGCCTCCAATGTTGTGGCGCAAGCCATAAAGCCAAATAATTTGTAAATTTTGGGCAAATTGGTAATTTGTTTTGGGTATTTAAAATTAATCTTCGTCAATGATGTTTTTGTGGGGATATCATTATCATTCGCCAAATTATAGACCGAACGCATTGATTTTTTATGATGCAATTCTGCAATGGTACGCAATGTGGTATCAACATCACTATTTTTTCCATAGGTTTCATAAATACCTTGATAGCTAATACGGTTTTCAACCATAAAATCCTCAAGCCAGTACCAAGCCCAATAAGGAAGGGACACAAGACGATAATCATTTAATAAACCTGGAATGATTTTTGAGGTTAAATTATCGTTTACTGGCGGAGTCTTTTTCATACTTGATTTGATCTCTTTATTTTTTATTTATTAATAATCATCTCATTTTGAGAGGTGAAAATGCAAATTTGCAGAGCAATAAGCATTTGATATTACATAATAATAAAAATTAGTTAATGATTTCATAATGTTAAAAACTAAACTAGTTATTTCTATAGTTTTCTATCCTTTTGTATAAAAAAGATTAAAAAGTGACAGCAAGGGCTAATTTAAGATAAAATGAATTATAACTCACAAAAATAAGGAGCGGTGCTTTGTCTTTTTGGTTCTTTTTATGGATTTTATTTGCCCTATTAATGTTTGGGGTAACCGGATGGTCCACCTATATCCTTTTGCAACAAAAACAAGCGTGGAAGAAATTTGCCGCTGATAAGAAAATCTCTTTTCGTGCGAACAAGTTTTTTGCCCCTCCAGAAATGAATGGAACGATAGAGGAATTTACACTCTCATTTTTTACGGGAGAACAGCAAAACCCCGAGGCACGGAAAAACCGCCAGCTTACCATTGTTGAGATTGTTGACCCGCATCCTTACGTCGATGGCGTTGCTGCAGGGAATGATCAGATGAAAGCATTTATAAATTTGCTTGATACTTTATCGACACAAAAGATGGATGATAAAAATTGGAATAAGACCAATGTGATTTCATCGCGCCATAAAGATTCGGTAAATGCGTATTTAACGCCTGCACGAATTAAAATTATCAATGAAATGATTGCCTTCCCTAAATCGGATGTCATTGTCCTTTTGGATGGGGAACAGGGGGTTTTCCGTTTTGAAACATCAAATCCGTTAACCGATGCCGCAAAAATTGATGCGATGCTGCAAAAGATGTTTGCCCGTATTCGTAAATTGCGCCCCACACCTGATGAAGTCACTAAGCTGATAGCATTAAAAAATGATAAAGCCGAGCCACCCGCACCCATTCAACCAACTGAAAAAGATTCAGAAAAGAATGATGGTGACAATAAAGCTGCCAAGAAAGAAAAGAAAGAAGAAGAGTAAAAATTACCCTTCTTCAAAAATACATTCCAATCCACCAATATTACGACCATCATATTCAACAGCATCTTCGGTAATATTGAATAAACAAGTCATTGATGCATCACCCTCACTCCGTTTAAACGCAATTAAGTTTTTGTGCGGGGTTTCGATAAAATCAATTTCCCCACTTTGTAATAAAGGCTGCGTTTTGCGCCATTTGATAAATTCTTTGGTTTGATTTAAGACTGAGTTTTCATCACGCTCTTGCTTATCCACCGCGCGGTTCGCATGTTCGGATGGAATGGGAAGCCATGTTTCAACACTTGAATCATTGGTTTGTGAAAACCCTGCATGCAACGCATCCCTTTTCCATGGCATAGGGGTACGACATCCATCGCGGCCTTGCCATTCTGGCCACATATAAATGCCCCAAGGGTCTTGTAATTTTTCAAACGGAATAATCGCCTCGGGCAATCCTAATTCCTCGCCCTGATATAAAAAGGGTGTGCCACGTAGGCTGAGTAATAATTTATTAAGTAAGATGGCAAGCCCATCTTTATCCTTTATTCCGCGTCCCCATCGGGTGGCGGATCGGACAACATCATGGTTGCTGAATGCCCAACTGGGCCAACCATTGCCAGGTTGTTTTGCAAAATCGCGGAAGGGGATTTCAATCGTTTCTTTTTCCAAATTACCCGCACTGGTGCCTTGCATCAAATGCGTGTTGTAGGTAGTATGCAAAAGTTTTGCACCATCGGTATATTCCGCTGCCAATTTGTAAGGATCATCATCGCCAATTTCACCAATGGTCATAACATCATCATATTTATCCATCAATGCGCGAAGCTTGGCTAGAAAATCAATGTTTTCGGGACGTGATTTATCATAAACATGGTTTTGCATAGTGTAGGGATAGGGTGCCTCCACCTGAACACCTGTTGATAATGTGTTGGGGTCGCGCGGGGGGTTGTTACGCAATTCTTTATCATGGACATAGAAATTTACGGTATCTAAACGAAAGCCATTAACGCCACGCTCCAACCAATATTCACACTCGCTCAAAATTTGTTTTTGAACCGCATCGCAATGAAAGTTTAAGTCTGGCTGATCAGGTAAGAAATTATGCATATAATATTGGCCACGTTTTGTATCAAACGTCCATGCCGCCCCACCAAAAACAGACTGCCAATTATTGGGGGGGCTGCCATCATCCTTTGCATCGGCCCAGACATACCAATCCGCTTTACGATTATCGCCGCCCAATCGGCTTTCCTTAAACCATGCGTGTTCTTTTGAAGTATGGGAAAGCACCATATCAATGATAACCCTCATCCCTAAATCTTGAGCTTTCCCTAAAAGGGCATCAAAATCTTCGTTTGTACCAAAGAGCGGGTCAACTGCCCGAAAGTCAGAGACATCATACCCAAAATCCGCCATAGGGGAGGCAAAGAAGGGAGAAATCCAAATGCCATCAACACCAAGGTCGGCAACATATTTTAACTTATCTGTAATACCAGATAAATCGCCAATACCATTGCCATTCCTGTCCATATAGGAGCGGGGATAGATTTGATAAAAGACACCTTTTTTCCACCATGGTTGATCAGACATATATTGACCCTTTCAGATAAAGTTTTGTTTCGCCGCTTATATAAACGCGGTTATTTTTTAATTCAAGCGATAAATCACCACCACGTGTTGATACCTGCCGTGCGGATAATTTTGTTTTGTTCAATTTATTTGCCCAATAGGGGGTGAGCGTACAATGTGCCGACCCTGTTACGGGGTCTTCGGGGATGCTGATATCATAGGGGCAGAAAAAGCGAGAGATAAAATCGTAATTTTTATCTTTTGTTGTCGAAGTAATGATGACCGCATCTGGGTATTGTATTAGTTTAGAAAAATTGGGTTTGGCATTGCGGACAAAGTCTTCATCATCATAGACAAGCATAAGATCCCGCGCTTTGTAAGCCTCAATCGGTTTGAGACTATCCATGCTTTCAAAAACGATTGGTGGGATATCTTGAATATCAATTCTCTCACCGGGGCGATTTGGGAAATCCATGGTGAAATTATTATCATTTTTAGTAACGGTTAAATCACCAGCAACATTTGTTTTATAAACCACCTTGTCCCGATCAGGATAAAGCTCTCTCATTATCACGTGTGAGGTGGCGAGTGTGGCATGACCGCATAAGTCTATTTCATAAGTTGGGGTAAACCATCGCAGATAAAAATTATCGCCATCGGGAATAAAGAATGCGGTTTCCGATAAATTATTTTCAATCGCAATATTTTGCATGACTTCATCGGAAAGCCATGAATCCAAAGGAACAACGGCGGCAGGATTGCCGCCGAAGCTTGATGATGCAAAGGCATCAATTTGATAGATTGGATATTCAGCCAATGAAGAATGCTTTTATTCTGCGGCTTGTGCTTTTGCGTCTGCGGCAACTTGCATTTTAAAAATTTTGTCTGGGTTCTTTGGTGGCTCACCTTTTGTGATGGCATCAACATGATCCATACCATCTACAACTTGACCCCATACGGTGTATTGGTAGTTTAGGAAGCTACAATCATCAAAGCAGATAAACCACTGTGAATTCGCGCTGTTTGGATTGCCTGAACGCGCTGCACCAATTGTACCACGGCCAAAATTATAATCATTAAACTCTGCGTCTAAATCGGGTAATTCAGAACCACCTGTACCCGTACCTGTTGGGTCGCCTGTCTGTGCCATAAAACCATCAATAACGCGGTGCCATACGATACCATCATAAAACCCTTCACGAGTTAAGGTTTTAATACGCTCCACATGGTTGGGGGCGATATCGGGCATTAATTTAATAGTCACACGACCATCTTCCAAATCAAGAAATAGTGTGTTTTCTGGGTCCAAAGAGGATGATGGTTCGGCGGCTTTCGCATCGCCCATTGGTGCAGCAGTCATGAGTAGTAAGCTCCCTAATAATATGGTGAAGATTTTAAGCATAAAGATTTTTCCTATATGTTTTTATAAAGGATAAAAGTTGCCATAGCGATATGGCGAATGCAAGGCACGAATATGGTTATTCAGGGATATTTTTTAAGTTTTTGTTATTCAGCAACCATGAGAAGGGATTGCGCATTATGCGCCTTGATCCGATCATTAATTTCACAAATGCATGTTCCGCAACATGGTTTTTCACCACCCGAACAAGCTTGATACACACTTGATGTTTTCTTCAAAACGCTGTCGTCTTTCAACGCGCCATCTAAATCTTTATCGGTAAAAGGATTGCATAAACAGACATACATTTTTATCAAGCTTTCTTTAAAAGTTGCAAATGCGAATGATTCGCTTTAATGATTAAAGCTACTGCAAATGCGATTAATTCGCAAGTCTTAAATAATAAAAAACCCTCAACATATAGATGTTAAGGGTTTTATTTAATCTATATGTAGTGTTTTTGGCGTTATTTATCCGCGCTTTCTTTTATATCTTCACTCTCAGAATTGAGCATCAAAAAGTTTTCAATACCCATATCTTCAATCATTTTAAGTTGTGTTTCTAAGTGATCTTCATGGCCTTCTTCATCGGCCAAAATCATTTTAAACAAATCGGATGTTGTATAATCGCCTGCGGTTTCTGCGGCTTTAATTCCGGCTTGGTATCCTGCGATACCATCGCGTTCAATTGCTAGATCGGCTTCAATAATTTCTTTTACATTTTGACCAATATGTAATTTGCCTAAATCTTGTAGGTTTGGAATACCATCAAGCAATAAGATGCGATCAATAATTTTTTCTGCATGATTCATTTCTTCGATGCTTTCGGCATATTCATGTTTGGCCAATTTTGATACGCCCCAATTTTCAAGCATTTTTGCATGAAGAAAATATTGATTAATCGCGGTCAATTCCCCCTTTAGTGCGTTGTTTAAATGTTTGATGACTTCTTTATCGCCTTTCATGGCATTGCTCCTTTTAATATCGTTGGCTTGCTATGATTCAAATTATGATTTAAGCGCGCGGTTTATGATGGTATCAATATTCTTGGTATAGGCGGAATAGTCAAAGATTTTTTCCAATTCTTCCTTATCTATTTTTGCCAAAACATCATTATCGGATGACAATGCATCCATCAATGTGATTTGCGCCTTGCTTTCCCACACTTTCATGGCGTTGCGTTGCACGATGCGATAGGCATCCTCGCGACTAATCCCCGCTTGGGTCAAAGCCAGTAGCACCCGTTGGGAGAAAACAAGTCCGCCCATTTTTTCCAAATTTTCAATCATCGTATCAGGATAAACCAATAATTTTTCAATAATTCCTGTCATACGGTGAAGGGCATAATTTAATGTAACTGTGGCATCGGGGCCAATATTACGCTCCACTGATGAATGCGAGATATCACGCTCGTGCCACAAGGCAACATTTTCAAGCGCGGGGATAACCGTTGCGCGGATAAGGCGTGCCAATCCTGTTAAATTTTCCGTTCCAATTGGATTGCGTTTATGCGGCATCGCGGAGGAGCCTTTTTGATTTTTTGAAAAATATTCTTCAGCCTCGCGCACCTCGGTTCGTTGTAAATGGCGAATTTCTACGGCCAAATTTTCAATTGAACTGGCGATAACGGCTAAGGTTGAAAAGAACATCGCATGACGATCACGTGGGATAACTTGAGTGGCAACAGTTTCTGGACGAAGGCCAAGGTTATCGGCAACATATTGTTCAACCTCGGGCGCGACAGTGGCATATGTGCCAACCGCACCAGAAATGGTACAAACGGCAATTTCCTCCCGCGCATTAATAAGGCGTTTTTTTGCGCGGGCAAAGGCGGCATAATGCCCCGCTAATTTTAATCCAAATGTTGTTGGCTCCCCATGAATACCGTGGGATCGACCGATACATAAAGTGGCGCGATGCTCTTCCACGCGTGTTTTTAATGCGGCCAAAATACCATCTAAATCCTTGAGTAAGATATCTGCGGCTTGAGTTAATTGTTTGGCAAAACACGTATCCACAACATCAGAGCTGGTCATTCCTTGGTGGACATAGCGGCTGGCCTCGGAGTCATCAATATGTTCGGCGACCGACGTGAGGAAGGCGATAACGTCATGTTTGACTTCGGTTTCAATCTCATCAATGCGGGCAACGTCAAACCCGCCTTTTTCGCGCAATGCTTTGGGACATATTTCAGGAATAGTGCCAAGCTCGGCCATTTTTTCACAGGCAAGTGTTTCAATTTCAAGCCAGATTTTAAAACGATTTTCAGGCTCCCAAATTGAAGCCATTTCAGGGCGTGTATAACGAGGGATCATAATTTTACCTTATATAGTGAATTTGAGAATGTTTTACCACAAAGACACAAAGACACAAAGGGTTTGGATACGCTATTCTGCCCTATCCACAACCCGATAAAATTATTTTAAAAATCAAATTTCATCCCAATTCCAGCAAATGCACCTTCCCCATCAGATAACCCGCCACGAATGGCCGTATCCCCAGCGCGCACGCCTATTTCTGCTGTCACATTATTAAGCAGAGGAATATCTGCAAATTGATCCATATTAACACCAAGTCCAATTTCTGCAGATTGGTCTAAGCTGCCCTCATTTAAGCCTATTGCAGCACGCCCAAAACCATAAGCCAAATCATTACCATAAGTGGCTTCTCCTATTACTGCACCTGATAATCCTTCACTACTGCCAATTGCTCCCCCTTCAATCGACCAACTTTGAAATCCAATATCACCATATTGAGTTTGATCGGCGGTAACAATGTCGGTAGTACCAATAGAGTTCTGATGGATTGTCCCATCGACGTTCAACGGCACCACTAACATGAATTCCATCTTTAGTATTAATTCCAGCCGCACCATTCAATTTTGTTGAATGCCCACCGCCCAGATCAGTCCGCTGGGACCTTTCAATATCTGCCCCAAAAGACACACCATCTTGCCCTACACCAGCAGTAAGGGAGCGGCTCCATTCTATTGTTGTATTTCCAACTTCTGAGCCACCATTTGCAAAGTGACCAACACCTAAATCTCCATTAGAGGTCATTCCAAATGCTAATCCCTCAGGATTTAAACCTTCCATTCCAACACCAGCAACACGATCAATAATGCTAACACCTTCAACTTGCATAATTTCTGCTGCAACTTTGGGGTCAACCATAATACCATTATCGCCTAGGTTTCCTTGCCCTTGTAATTTTTCAAAATTAGCCATTATTCCTCCAGTTATAGAATAATAGCATCAAATTTACATAACATAAGGCAAATTTACTTTGGTTTTTAAATCAATCCTTCTGTCTTAAAACTTTTGTAGTCGTTTCGGCTGATGATGAGGTGGTCGTGGAGGGTGATGTCGAAGGGGGCGGCGGCGTCGATGACTTTGCGGGTCATTTGGATATCGGCGGGTGAGGGGGAGGGATCACCGCTAGGGTGATTATGTACCATTATCAATGCGGTAGCGCCCACATCTAAGGCACGCTTTACAATCTCGCGCGGATAAGCTGGCGTGTGATCCACTGTTCCTGTTTGTTGTACCTCGTCGGCAATCACTTCATTTCGTTTATTTAGGAAGATAAGGCGGAAATGCTCGTTTGGCTCGTTCGCCATGGACGCTTGGCAATAATCCAATAAGCGTTGCCAGTTGGTCAAGACAGGGCGTTGCATCACCTGTTGCTTTAACAATCTTAACCCTGCGGCGCGGATGGCGCGAATGGCAATGGCCGAATTATGGCTTATCCCATTTATGGATTGTAAGTCATTGAGTGATGCATTGAGAACGCCATTTAAATCTTTGAATTTGTTGATTAATTCCTTGGCGATTGGTTTTACATCTTTACGTGGTATGGCCATGAATAATAAAAGCTCAAGCAATTCATAATCGGGCAGGGCATCGGGGGCATTTAAAAATCGTTCCCGCAATCTATCGCGGTGACCACCGTGGTTATGTTTTGGTTTTTTTTTCTCTTCTACACTCATATTTTTTTTTTACCACGAAGGCACAAAGACATGAAGTTCTTTATTAAAAGATAAGATTTTTAACTACCAAGACGCCAAGGCAGTGAAGTTTTATGAAAGTATTTTTAATTAAAACATCTTGGCGTCTTTGTATCTTGGCGGTTAAATATTTTTGGACTAACAAGATAGCCGTATTTGCGGGTATAGCATCGATACCTATTTATAAGGCGGTTTGGTGTAGCCAGCAGGCGAAAGGGTGAAGATTTCAAATCCATCTTCGGTGACGGCAAGGCTATGCTCATATTGTGCGCTGAGGCTTTTGTCACGGGTGACGGCTGTCCAACCATCTTGAAGCACTTTGGTTTGATATTTCCCTGTATTTATCATGGGTTCAATGGTGAAGAACATTCCGGGTTCTAGGCGCTCACCCTGTCCCGGTTCGCCAAAATGGACAACAGATGGCGGCGCGTGAAAAGTACGTCCCAATCCATGGCCGCAAAAATCGCGGACGACGGAAAAGCGGTTGGCGTGGGCGTGTTCTTGAATGGCGTGACCCACATCGCCCAAGGTTGCGCCCGGCCTGACCATTTCAATACCGCGCATTAGACATTCGTAAGTAACATCACATAATTTGCGTGCCTTAATCGGAATTTTATCGCCCACAAAAAACATACGCGATGTATCCCCATGCCAGCCATCAAGAATAACGGTCACATCAATATTCAAAATATCACCCTCGCGCAGTGATTTTTCCTCAGGAATACCGTGACAAACCACATGGTTGATCGAGGTACAAATTGATTTGGGAAAGGGAATACGCGTCGCATCACCACCATACCCCAATGGGGCGGGAATTGCGCCATGGCGCGTGGCAAATTTATTACAAAGCTCGTCCAGCGTTGCCGTTGTAACACCAGGGGCAATATGATCGGTTATCATATCCAATGTTTCAGCGGCCAGTTTGCCTGCGGCACGCATGCCTTCAAAATCTGCCGCGCTATGTAATTCAATTCCTGTTTGTGAAAATTTGTTCTGTTCTTGTATCGTCATGATTTTTACCTTATATCTTCATCCATATATTTCAAGGAATAAGAGAAAATGCCAGAGAAAATAACAGATAAAATAACAGAGAAAATAACAGATAAAGTTTATACTGCCGCACTTGTGATTATCGGGGATGAGATTTTATCGGGGCGTACTCATGATAAAAACACCCCATGGATTGCAGAGCGCCTAACCGAATTGGGTGTGCGCCTTGGTGAAGTGCGCGTTATTCCCGATATTGAGCAAAAGATTATTGATACGGTGAATGAAATGCGCGGGGCGCATGATTATGTGTTTACAACGGGTGGTATTGGCCCCACCCATGATGATATTACAGCGGAAAGCATTGCCCATGCCTTTGGCGTTGAGGTTGAATTGCATGAGGGCGCGTATCAAGAATTACTCAAATATTATAAAGATGAGAGCGAGATTACCCCCGCCCGCAAAAAGATGGCGATGATCCCCCAAGGGGGGAAATTAATTGATAATCCCGTGAGTGGCGCACCCGGCATTCAAATTGAAAATGTTTATATTTTTGCAGGCGTTCCCCGCATAATGCAAAGTATGTTTGATGCCGTTGCCCATACCTTAAAAGGCGGGAAGCCAGTGCAATCAAAATCAGTAACGGCAGATTTGCCCGAAAGTGCGGTTGCCGATGATTTGGGTAAAATCCAAGCCAATTATCCAGAAATTTCAATCGGATCCTATCCCCAATATCGCAATGGAAAATTTGGGACAACGCTGGTTTTGCGTGGCATCAATGATGATGATTTATTGGCGGCACAAAATGATGTTGTGGAAATGGTTAAGAAAATAGGGGATCAATCTCCTATTATTGATTAGATGTGAGAAAATTTTATTTAACCACAACATTATTTACATAAAAGATTAATATTTTCTTAAAAATTCTTTGCTATCTTTAGGGACAAGGGGAATTTAACATGAAAAATATTTTACTATTAACTGCAGCAATCATAATTGGATCAAACTCTGTCGCAATGGCAGAAATTCTAAATTTTGATTACACACCACAAATTGAATTTAACTCAGCCAAACCAGATTGGTATCAAACCGAATATAAAAATTTTGGGGACGTTGATATTCCAAGTTTTGAAATATCTTTGAAAACAGATCAAGACATTAATGGGGAGTGGAGTATGCAATTCATTGATACCCA
The DNA here is from genome assembly GCA_963803555.1 of uncultured Alphaproteobacteria bacterium. Taxonomy (GTDB): domain Bacteria; phylum Pseudomonadota; class Alphaproteobacteria; order Micavibrionales; family Micavibrionaceae. The sequence continues at coordinate 492,641 of CAWDMZ010000002.1, forward strand.
AGCTTCAAATATAAAATCTCAAGATATTTCAAGCAGGCTTTTATATTTGGGAATGCGGTATAAATTTAAATAAATTATTCAGTTTCGGTATCTTTTATTAACAAGCAATTTGCCGCTGCTGCCATTTGTGCCTGTTCTTCAGTTTTAAATGTTACAGATAAATCTGCCCTACCTGTCAGAGGATTATATCCTTTTACATTTTTGTCAATGGCGGTTGAATTGACCAAGGGGCAATTGATTGCTGACGTTCCTACAATTTGCATCGCACTATAATCAACATTTTTGGATTTGCTTTTCAAGGCGCGGGCATTTTTTGTAATTGTCAAAGAAATGTTATTGCCATTTTGACTTACATTTTCAATTGGGAAGATAACTTTCGCCATTTTAAACTCACCTTCGCTAATCTGTATATCAGAAATTTCCTGTGCGGAACGTGCGGCTTGTGATGTGAAGAACGCAATTGCCAATAAAACAAGCCAAAATAGGGCTACTGAAAAAATTATTTCTTTTATGTTTAAGGCTTTTGTTTTCATTACGAGGACTCCAGTTATTTTTTTAAAATAGATAATATACAAACAGTAAGGAAAGATAAACGTTCCCAATACGCTATAAAATCTTTGTATCAGGGGCATATTAATAGTAAGTAATAAGAATGAGCGAAAATTTAAATAAAACAAAAATCGGGGTGTACCCAGGCACATTTGATCCTATTACATTGGGGCATCTACATATTATAAAGCGTGCCAGTAAACTGGTGGATAAATTAATTATTGGCGTTGCCGCAAACAGCAGTAAAAATCCATTATTTAGCCAAGAGGAGCGCGTTGTACTGGTTCAAAATGATTTAGAAATCTTAAATGGCGCCAATGGATGCCAGATTGAGGTGCAACCCTTCGATAAATTATTGGTTGATTTTGCCAAAGATGTGGGTGCAATTTGTATCTATCGCGGGTTGCGGGCGGTATCAGATTTTGATTATGAATTTCAAATGACAGGCATGAATATTCACCTTGCCCCCGAGATTGAAACGGTTTTCCTAATGGCGGCAGATAAATGGCAATTTGTATCATCGTCGTTTATAAAAGAAATCCATGCGTTAGGCGGAGATACAGCCAAATTTGTAAGTGACAATACCCAAAACCAATTAAATATTAAACGAGGGCGATAAAGGGTTGCATTTTACGGTAAAACCCAGTATTTAATCCTTTCATTCGCCATTGGCGATATTTATATATTGCGTTTTTTTTATTGAAAACACGCTTTAATGTCTAAATAAGACCGCTTAGCTCAGCTGGTAGAGCAACTGACTTTTAATCAGTAGGTCGAGGGTTCGAATCCCTCAGCGGTCACCATTTATTTCAATGACTTAGCCGTTCTTTTAGAGCGGCTTTTTTGTTCTTGGGACACTGGTGGGACAGTAGAAAATGAAAACTGGCAGTTTTCAGCCTGTTACCCCACTGTCCCATGGGACACTAAAGTTCTTCAATATTTCTTAACCCATTGATTTAATTGTAAAAAATTAACTTTTATGGGGTAATCTTAATATTAGGAGAACTCAACTATGGCAGTTATTGAAGAACGCAAAGCGGCAGATGGAAGCAAAACTTTTCGGGTTAAGATTCGTAAGAAAGGCTACCCAGAACAGACCGCAACTTTCGAGAGAAAAACAGACGCTAAGAATTGGGCGCAAGATGTCGAAAGCTCAATTCGGGAAGGTCGATATTTTAGCTATGCCGTATCCAAACGAAATACATTAGGGGATATGGTCGATAGATATATCGCGGAGATTTTGCCTCAAAAACCTAAATCTATGCGTGACCAGACACAACAACTTACTTATTGGAAAAATAAGATTGGACACTTGCCGATAGTAGAAGTCACCCCATCTGTAATAACCGCGATACGAAATGACCTGTCTTCTGGCTCAACCAAGCGCGGGGTGAGGTCAAATGCCACCGTAAATCGATATTTAGCCGTAATGAGCCATATGTTCACGATTGCCATCAAGGAATGGGAGTGGGTGAGCGAAAACCCCTTATCTAAGGTTTCAAAGCTAAAAGAGAGCAGGGGGCGTGTGCGGTTCTTATCTGAAGATGAACGCAAGCGACTTCTTTATGCCTGCAAGATTAGTGAGAATTTGTTCTTAGAATGTATTGTCGTTTTAGCCTTAAGTACAGGTGCGCGTAAAAATGAGATTCTAACCCTCCAGTGGGATCAGATAAATTTTGATAAGCAGGTTATTATACTGCATGAGACCAAAAATGGAGATAGACGATTATTGCCGTTACATGGCAGGGCGTTTGATTTGGTTTTAGACCTGTACAGAAAAAGAGATTTATTAGAGCCATGGTTGTTTCCTAGTCCAGTGACAGACAGGCACATCGATATTAAGCGATGTTGGGAAACAGCGATTAGCAAAGCCAAAATTCAGAATTTTAGATTCCACGACTTGCGCCATTCAACTGCCTCTTATTTGGCTATGAGTGGAGCAAGTATGACCGACATTGCTGAAGTGCTAGGGCATAAGACATTACAGATGGTAAAACGCTATGCTCACTTGTCTGACGCTCATACGTCTAAGGTCGTTGCTAAGATGAATGCACAGTTTTTAGATGATGGTTAAGATTAATATTGGCTTTATGAATAGTGATTAGATGAATTTATTGTTCAGCAACTAAATCACTCTGCATTCGCTTTAAAACGTGAAGTAGTCTTAGTTTCTAATAAATGCAGGTTGTGCAATACGCTTATCATCACTCAGATGCAATTTCATCGTTGTGTCAGTATCATTTGCTAATTGCTCAGCTATTTCTAACGGTTGTTTAAATGAATTGGTGATACCGAATTGTGCTTCACCTTTGTGGGCTGTTACTGGTATACCCGCAATTTCGAATTGCATGGTTCTATCTGCAATCATGTAATTAAAACCACCGTGTGCAGGGGCAACCCAAACATCTTCAAAACTATAACTATCAGGATCAAAATCACCCGTAATATGTTCTGCAAGTTCGCTTTGCATCGCTCTAAACAACTCACGACCCCAATATGTCGTATAATCACTATTGTAAGACCGCTCGACCTCATCTCCATTTTGATTGCAATCGAACGTGTAAGTGTAAATATCACCACTATCAAGGCGCGATGCGTGTGAAAGCATATCTTCAAGAATAATATGATAAGGGAAGCCATCTTCGGGAAATCCTTGCATATTACCTCTGGTCAAACCAAATTCAACAAGAACTTTTCGACCTTTTGGCAAACTATCTGGGTATGCGGCTTTCTGAAAATCTGCAAGGTCAGGAATAATGCGAACATTTGGCAATTCTCGACCCATAACATCTTTCATAATATCAATCGAAGAAGGCGATAAGTCACGACCGACCCATGTATGCAACCCTGCAAGCTGTGAAAAGAAAAGTGCAGATTTATCAATCATTGCTGATTTCATACCCGGACCATTCTCAATACCCACCACACCAAAATCATGACGCGCAAATTCAGTAATAGACCTACCTGCTGTTGGTATAACGCAAATCTCACCTGCTTTTGCGTAGCTTTCTTTTCTGCTCGTCCACCTACCTGCATATTGCAATGCTTCGGGTGTTAGATAACAACGATGAATTAAATGACCCTGTTTTCTTTGCGTGAATAAATCGATTGCTTCTTGAAGAAATACAACTTTTTCATCATCGCTTAATAAGGGTGTTTCGCTTGCGCGTGGGGCATATCGTAATGCTCTATTCATTATTTGATAACCTCATGGTTCGACCAGATTGCATTGAACATGACACGAAAACTATCGGCGAATTGTTTATTGTGAAGAGATAGAATCTGAACGCTATCATCATGAAAGGTAATGAGAGCAAGCTTGTCACCATAAGCATAGAAACTCGCATCTTCTGAAAAAACTTCTGATGGAACACCACGATATTGAGCGATACCATCTGCTGTTAAAAAATCATCACCTTCTTTAACCAATATCTTTGATGAGAAGTTTTTAACTTTCGACAATTCTTTGCGATATTGTTCTGCAAACTCTTCTGGTAGATTATTTTCAAAATCATTTTCATCTACGTTTGATACGCAAACATCTGAATTACCGCGTTTGACGGTTTCAAGGACATCAGTCATAAATGAAACAAAACCTTGTTCACCATCATATTTTACGATTTCTGCTTTGTTAAGCTTTACCCCCTCATCTTCGATAAAGACAATACCTGCGTTTTCTAACCATTTTTGAATTTCTGCTAATCGTCCTGATGGTATAGATGTTTGACCTGTGAAATACGCATTTAAGGTGCTTTTATTAACACCCATAGAAGTGGCTAAATCGCTACGATTTAACCCTAATAGCGCAAGACCAGCGTCAATTTGTCTAATAGTAATCATTTTGAACCCAAGTTTAAAAATGTATTTTTTACATTATTTTTGTCATTTGTCTATTTTTTAACCTTTGATTAACTATTTGTCTATATAAATCTTCATATCAAACATTATGACAACAACTCGTGGGGAGAAAAAACAATGTTTAAAATATTAAAGAAACTAGCAAATAACGATAATCAGGATGATATATCGTTTGTAGACGTAAAAGAACTTTATGACGCGGCATACGCAGAAAAAGAAAAATCACGTGTTAATTTGAAGCGTTTTAAAATTCTTTTAAATAAAGCGGTTCAGCTTGATGAAGCATACCGTATACAATTGGGTCTAATGCAAAAAACAAGATATGAGGTTGCGGTATGAGTATCAGAGCAAAGAAAAAATCATATCATCTACGGTATTTAAAGGTTATTGAAGATTTAAACACCATAGCAGATATGCAACCCAGAGAGCGATACATGTATCGGTTGATGAATACAGTTATTTTTCAAGACTTCGAGACGGCACTAGATGTTGTGATTGAAGATTACAAAAATGCATCAAATGATAATAAATCGGCTTAGAATTTTAATGATTATTAAGTGGAAGACCTGCATACCCCTTTGTGCAGGTCTTTTAAGGCATAAAATACTTTAGATGGTAAATCGGTATGCTCATTTGTCTAACGCGCATACATCAAGGTTGTCACGAAAATGAATGCTCAGTTTTTAAATGATGGTTAAATGGTACGTGTACAGGTTAAGATTTGCACATGTATAAAAATTTTGGTAAGTGCTAGTCAGATACGCCGATGATCTAAGAGTTTATTAGATATTAATTCATTATATAATACCTAATGAATTAATATCTGTACTTAAAAAAATTAAAATTTTTCATGAAATTTTTAATATGAAGATAAAAAAATGAACAAAAATAATACATTTTTTATCTAAAAAAAGTTTTTTGATTTTTTAAGTTACTGATAATAAAAGCGTATTAATTTAATCATTAAAAAATCATTATTTAATAAATGGTGGAAACCAAGTGATTTGACTTTTAAGAAAATTTGTGATACTTTATAAAGTATTGATTGTTGGAGTCTACTGGTATTTTTAACTAGTAAGACAATGGAGTTCTAACAATGCAACAAACACAATTTCCCCTTTCAAATCGCAATTATAAAGCCAGAGTATTTTCAGAGCGTAATGATATCTCTTTGAATGAGCTTGAATATAACCGTAAGAAGATGCTTCAGTATCAAAATAATAAGAAGCATAGTAAAAATTTTAAAGATAATTTTTATTGGGTTTGCTGTATAGAAAATGGGTATAGCCGAGGCTATAAGATAAATGAAGAGCGCTATTACATTTGGTTTGAAGGTGGTCAAAAGCTCCAAGCTTTAATCAAATACCTTAAAGAACAAGAAAAGGTATTTGCTTAATTTGTTTGCGTATCAGGCTTTGGGATATCCATCATAAAATCAGAATTATTCTTAAGACGCTCAAATAAAGAAGAAATTAAATCTTCAATTTGTTCAACTGCTACTTGTCTTCTGTCTTTAGAAAAAACGAGTTCTGACTCTAATTCTAGGATTGCAGTAAGTAAAGCTTTTCGTATGGGCATTGATAAAGATATAAACCTTTCATTAATTATGCGTTTCTTTTCTAATTCATGTTCGATATCTCTAGTGATTATTTCTTGAAACATAGTTATTCTCCTTTTGGGTTGTTTAATGGATATTGTTTAGATTGAAATTCTTGGAATAGTTCAGGGATAGCCTCAAAAAATAAATATTGGTAGAGCCACCATTCGGCCACAGCAAAACCTATAAGTAAGAAGTTGAAAGAACCAACGGCTTTAAGGGCAAAAATCCCTCTATTTATGAAATAAACAAAGACATTCAAAAACGCATAAAATAGTTTATTACCGCAGAAAAATAAAACCTGCACCCAAGCAGGACGGTTTTCATTTTTTGTGGTAATTGTATCGGTTTCTAATACGTCATTACTATTGTCATTCTGATCTGGTATATCGTCCACAACTCACTCTTTTCATTTAATACGAAAACAGCCACCAGATTTCTCTGGTAGCTGGGGAGTTTATATCCGTCCAAGAACGGCGCAACGTATTCACGCAAGCGCTATTATATTTCGTCACCTCCCCAACCCTAAGTCGAGAAAGCAACATCATTGATAACGGCCCGATGTTGTCCTAAGGCCGTCTTGGAGGGGATATAACGCCCCAAGCTTTAAACAAGCTCAAAAAATACAGTAAAGGGTTTGTAAAATGTGGTCAATTAGTAGTTTCATACTATCCTTAAAAATAGATAGTGGTTATGATTTCTAGCAAAATAAATTTCATAAAGATTAAAAGGATTTTAGATGTCAGGAAGATATGAACAGGCAATAACGGTGGAGGCGGCTATTAAGTCAATCGTACAAAGAGAGTATTTGTTGCCTGCCATTCAACGCAAGTTTGAATGGGGTAGCGATCAGATATGTGTAATGTTTGATTCTATTATGAGGGGATACCCAGCTCAAACGGCCACGTTTGATAGAAAGACGGACGCTCGCATTTGGGCGCAGCAGACTGAAATGTCTATCAGAGAAGGTAAACGCTTTAGTTTAGAAACCAATATTGATGTTTACTTCTGCGATCCAAGAAGTCCTTGGCAACGTGGCTCTAATGAAAACACCAATCGCTTAGATACTATTGAATTATTATCAAGTGTCAGCGGAAATCTTTTATATTTATTTACAGTCAAATATCCTTCCAATTGTTCTATTCTGTTTAATCTCATATCCCTATAAGAAGAATAAGGTAAATCTTCATAAAAACAAACATTTATACCCTGATTTTCTAATTCAGGTATATGATCAGCAATAACATTGAAAACTGAAGTATGGTTTTTATGTCCGCCTACCGCCAGAGGACAGAATATAATTACAGGGCTATCTTTATTTGCTTTTCCTTTTAATACTGGCAAAAGTATTTTTTCTAAAGCCACGTGTTCTTCTTCAATACCGTTTAGATCAAATGGATCAGCACCATTGAGCCCTGCATCGTCCAAAACAAGGTTAGTTCTCTCGAAATTGTAGCGCGTCGCAAAAATGGCATCCTCTCTGTCTCTTACTTGCGATACAGAACTTGCCAAATCAATTCCTTGAGGTAAGCTTGTTAAAATATGTGGTTTAGCATAAGTTGAATTTGTAAAAATATTTATAAGTTTTAAATTTGTTAATTTTGAAGCAACAAAAGCTAAAGAAAAACAAACATCATCATAATGCGGTGATAAAAATAAAAAATTTGTCATATTAATACCTAATAACCATAATATATCCATTAATGTCAAACATTTACTTATGGAATTTACTGAATGAACAATAGAGCTCTTTTTATTGATTTTGATGGCACTATTTGTTTCGATTTATTTTGGCGTTCATTACCCCCCGATCTTAATAACCAAATAAATAATCTCTTATTTCATAATAATGAAAATCTTATTAATAGCTGGATGATTGGCAAATTTAGTTCTGAAGATATAAATTCTATAATTTCTCAAAATCTTAAAATTGAATATGAGTATCTCTGGGATATTTTTGTTAATGACTGCAAAAAAATGAGTATTAGAATAAAAACTTTAGAACTCCTACAAAAAGCAAAGACATATTATAAAACTATTTTGATAACCGACAATATGGATTGCTTTGATAGATTTACAGTTCCTAGCCTAAACCTAAGAAAAAATTTTGATTATATAGAAAATTCTTACAATCATAAAATGTTAAAAAGCTCAAAAGATGGTGTTTTTTTTAAAGAAGTTGCACAATCTAGGAATATTAATCTTAAAGATTCAATACTCATAGATAATTCATATCATAACTGTAATATTTTTGAACAGCTAGGAGGAGAATCAATAAGCGTACTAAAACCAGAAGATATAGAAATACATTTACAATCTTTGTTCTCTAAAAGTTAAGTTAACTCTCTATACTTACTGAAATTTTGGCGCCACATTCGGAAAAGATTTCCGAATGAATGGGGCTATTGCTACAGAAAACTTTGATAATTGTATATCGGATGCTTTATTACAACCCTCGATAAAACTCATGGCTTGAGACAAAATATCTTCAGTATTCAAATTTGTTGTGTCTATTTTTTTATAAGACACTGACGGTCCTACAATTTCTAAAAATGCTCTTGTTCTATCAACAAAACTTGTTTCAAGTAAAACAGGAGCTACTTCATGCCCTCTCTCAATAACCCGTTGTTTGCGAGTATCAAATTCAACATCCAAGTGTATAAGTATTTATATGGCGTCGGCCTAGGTTGAACTATTCTTCCTCAAGCATAAGTAAAGAAATATGAAATCCTTTATTCTGAACTATCGTCTGACAAAAAAGTTCTTGTTCTTGAGTTTCAAAACTATTAGATAGGAAATAGTCAGTATCAACACAGTACCAATCTATAATCTCATTAATGTTTCTATCTGTAAGCTGTTTTGTTATGTGTTCTGGAACATCATCATGTTTATTTAGCGCAATGTAGGGGAAGTCATTGGTGCGCATTGTGTAACGAATTTTACTATCCCTAGCTAGAATAATTCCAACTTCATGATCAGTGCATTCGATGTACCTACGAACGGCAGCTTCTTTGCTAATCTTGAATTTTTATGGATTGATACTATTTGCTCTAGGCTAGGATCATGGTTAGCCGAAATTAATTTTCTAACTTCTTTTGTTGGAGATAATAACTCTGTAGCGAAACGATTTGCTTCTTGTTCTTTTTTTAAGTTTGGATTTTTAGTTTTTGTGACATTCATATCGTGTGAGGCGCATTGAGCATTCTCTCCATGTGTTAAAATTAGGAAATGTCCAAGTTCAAGAAGAGTTTGATAGGCAGTTGGTTTCCGGTGTTGGTATTTCCTATAGTCCTGAATTCTTACAAGCGGCTTGTCAGGTTATGATGCCTGAAAATGACAGCGCAGTTTTAGAACACTTTGATGTCTTAAGAAGAAAATATAAACGTAATCATGGCATCGTATCAGAAGGCCTAAACCGTTATATGGCGGATGGTGATCCAAACTTAACCGCCGTATTAGAATTTCTTAAAACAATGATAGGACAGGAAATAAAGTGTTCTGATGGTATTAGCAGGCCTATTCGAGATATGAATGATCTTGTTGAAATTTTTGGTAATGCAGGTGTTGTCTCCGTAAATTGCTCGACAAAAGACAGAAATCTCGTAAGACTAGCCTTATCTGGTCAGGCAGAAACGGTTCAAAGAGGTGTCAACATTATTAGTGATACAGTTCAGCGTCTTGGATACAGATTGTAAATAGAGGATGATATGAGAAGTTTTTATATGGTACGTCACGGTGAAACCACCACTAACCTTGATAAAATAGCAACAGGGCAAATGGATGTTAGCTTAACCGATAAGGGTAAACAGCAAGCAGCAGAATGTAGAGGTGTTATCCATGCCAAAGGTTTGAAACCTGATGTTATTTTATGTTCAGGTTTAACCCGTACAAAAGAGACAGCCGATATTATAAATCAGGATTTGAATTGTCCGTTACATCAACATGGAGAATTGAACGAACAAAGTTATGGTGATTGGGAAGGACAATCATGGGATGTTATTTTACCTGAAATCGAAAAACAGGGTGAAAATCCACCAAACGGTGAAACACAAGAAGAATTTATTGAGCGTATTAATAAAGCATTTGAAAAACTTCTAAGTCAGTACGAGGGAACTATTTTATTTGTAACTCATGCAGGAGTATTTAAATCGCTTTCTGTTAAGTATGGACATGATTTAGAAAAAATAGAAAATGGCGTTTTATATGAGCTAATTTTTTCAACTAAAAAAGGTTTGTTAAGCTTGCAAGCCTATTAAATTCAAGAAATATAATTTAATTAAAATGGTAAAAATATTATCTGTAAATAACAAAAATTTAAAATACAAGTAGACAATAATCTTTATATTTGCCATAATGCAAAAAAATTAAGAAAGTAATACTATGTCCTTATTGCTAGATGATAAAACAATAGATTTTTTAAAAGTAAATCCTCTTCTTCTTGAAACATTTAGTGAAGAAGCCATAGATCCAAAAATCTATGAAGATGCTTCTGAAAAGGTGGTTTTTTTGGAACTGGATTGACAACTAGAAAGGCTCCAAGCCAAGGGTTACCTTTGGATTTTGTCGCTTATTTAACTGCAGCAGAACAGTTGAGGAGACATTTTGGCTTCAAAAAAATTGTTCACATCATTGCCGATATACATGCTCTTTCTAATTCTTTTATGGATGAGGATTATACAAATAAGCTAGCTGATCAAATAAGAGGTCAAGCACAGCAAGCTGCTAAAAATCTTGGTCTTGAAGATTTATATGAAGTGAGGCTTGCATCAGAATTTCATGAAACACCAGAATTTCAAGAAGTTCTGCAAGATGCAGAAGAAAAGGTCAGGGCACTAGGCTTGCCTGACGATGCATTCTCTTATGTGCATTCGCAAATTGCTGATATGGAATATTTCGTTAGACATTTAAATGCAGGTTTAAAACTATCCTGGATTCTTGATCCTAAAAAAGCTAGAGAAGGAAAGGGATTTGATGAAAGAGCTTTTGATCGAGCATATAGAGAAATTTATGGTTCTGGAAGAAGATGAATCTCTTGAAATATCATCTTCTGGGGAAGATGTGATGATACAATTTGGAAAAAGAGGTTTGCTGAAATTGATAAGATCAAATGATAATCAAGAAAGTCAATCAACTTTAGTGGCTAAACCAAAACCCCCTTCACTCTAACTATAGATATCTTTTAATATAGATATAAATTTAGAATTTATATCGTGGGATCGTGGGGATATGCGAATATATTTTTCACCTATCCCTCTAAATTGATTGCAAGGAACTATTGAGCAATTTTTTTCATTAAGTCTATTTCTTAAGTTTATAGCATCTGTCTCCTCTTGAGGTATTTTTGCAATAAACGTATTACCTTCTGACATATATGCTTTGAAACCTATACTTTCTAATTCTTTATAAAGAAAGCTTTTCTCAATATTTATTTGTCGAATAGAATTTTTTACATGTTCTTGATCGTCCAAAGCAGTACAGGCTGCTTTTTCTGACAAAGTGCTAATCCGAAAAGGATTAATTGAAAAATTTAGTTTTTCAATGGTTTCTTGGCTCCCAATTGCAAAACCCACTCGCATAGATGCAAGACCATATATCTTTGAAAAAGAGCGCATTACAACTAAATTTTCAGGCAAAGAAAATGTTTTGTTTAGCAAACCCTTTTCACTTGTATATTCGATATTAGCTTCAGAAACCAAAACAGGACATCTCACCTTGTTTGCAAGTTCAATTATCTTATTACTATCTTCCAATAATCCAGTTGGATTATTAGGATTCGATAAGAAAATAAAAGATGTATCAAGATTAACTTTATTTTCTAAATCTTGAAAATTAACTCTAAAATTTTCTAAAAAAGGAGAAAGAATTGCGCCTCCGCCCATTATAGTGGCCCCAAAGATTGGCCCAGGGAATGTTAATTCAGGCATTAAAACATGTTGCCCTTTCTGAACGAAAACTTTGCAGAAATCTTGTATTACTTCTGTAACACCTGTTCCAATATATATTTGCTTTAAATCAAACCTATAAAAATTAGAAATTTTCTCTTTTAAACTTAAATTTTCTTTATCCGGATAAAAATTTAAATTATCCAGACTTTCTGTGATCGATTGCTTTACAATTTTGCTACAACCAAAGGGGTTTTCAGCCAAAGACAAATCATATTTAAATCGTTGACTAGGTGCATAGTCATTTTCAAATAGAGATCTTATTAAATTATTATTCATTTTAATCATTTCAGTTAAATGAAATAAGATTTGTTATATTTAATATTAAAAGGTTAAACAAATTTTTACGATTGAAATATTTACACTTTTATCAAAACTTTATCAATAAAAGAAAATATAATTCATTATTAAAAATTGACTTACACGGTTACTTACACGTTATATTATTAAGTAGTACATTTTATAGGTAAAACAATAAGTTAAAGAGAATTACTTCTAGCTCATAACCTGAAGGTCGTAGGTTCAAATCCTACTCCCGCAACCAAGAATATCAATGACTTAGCTGCTTTCGAGCGGTTTTATTTTATCTTGGTGCTATTTTTTAACGTTTAAACATAATTTACTAAATTTATTATCAATAGATAGGTGTCAGCTTTCGACCCGAAGCAGACATAAACGGAATTTATAATTCCTAAAAACTGTCAGTCATGCTTGCACAAGGCTGCCTAAACTTGTCGTGTATCTTGATGATGGACGCTTATCTAATCCACTTAACAAAGTATTCTCCATTATCGTTATATTACTTGACCCTATTTAGCATTTTGCCAATATTCTGTATATAGAGGCCTTTGAGACAAAATATGAGTTTAAGAGAAAATTAAACTCCATATAACCCAAGTAATTGTCAGTAATGTTAAAAGTGAAACAAGAACAAGACCACCGTCTCGAGTGAGGAGTCCAGCCGCAAAAATTGCTATAATAGCTGATGCTAATGAACCGGAAGTTGGGATGATTTCCATGAAAGGCATAAAAATAGTCAGGCATAATATCAATATAAGAGAAAAATCTAGCCAAGGACGATGAAGTAAAAATGTAAAGCGAGGTTTTAAGAAACGTTCTATAAATTGAATAGGACGACGTATCCAGTGAATTCCATTGAGTAGCAAGGTTGTTGACATCTTACGCTTTGTTAAAAATACTGGCAACCAAAGTTGATCTCGCCCAATTATCATTTGTACAATTAGAATAAAAACTAAAGTTGCGACTATTGCAGTAATACCTGGTATTGCACTTGCAGGAGAAGTAGAAATAAGAGAGAACAAAAGCATTAATGTGGCAAAAGATCTGTAACCGAAATGTTCAATTACTTTGCTCACCGAAATACTTTCACCGTGTAAAATATTTTCAAATTGACTTAGTACGTCACTAAGTGCGCGAGTATCATTTTTACTCATTTTATAATCTCCTATATTTCTAACGATTCAATAGATCAAATTGTTCCATTAAGACTTCAATCTTGTGGTGCGTAATTACTGGAAGTCGTATGGAGGTATTTATATTAATAAAGTCTAAATTTATGAGATGTCCGCTATTGGCCGAAAGTAGCCGCTTCCGACCCAAAGCGGTCATTAGAGGTATTTAATTTTCAGTTTTCTGTATAGATCACTCCAATAGCGTTAATGAAATGTAAAGGAAATTTATATATTATATCTGAATGATTTACCAATCACTCTTTAAATCGTTTGGACTGTCTGGCGCAGATGACTTTGCGCAAGCACAGCAATTGCGTGAAAGCAACGCTCAGAGATTGAATACATTATTATCTGATAGTCACATTACGCAGGAACAACACGATAAGATCACTGGTTTGAGCGGTAAACGCACACAATTTGAATTAGGCTTGATTAAAGAACATGTTGTCAAAGAGCAAACGATCACTGATGAAGTCTTCGCTGATATTCAACGTCAAGGTGCTGATTACGCTACTGGTCAAAGTAAGCAAGCAGAATTAGAAGAAGAACGCAGACTTGAGGGCGACTATGCACCAGCGATTGCGGAATTTTGTGATAGAAAAAGTCAATCACGAACTAGATCGGAAACATTGCATCACATTCACGTCAACCCCTCCGACTTTGCAGAAGGCGGCGATAAGGAGGGTATAAGTATAGCCGATTACATTTGTGATAGTATGTCACGCTTGGGGCATGATACTGAAGGATTGAAGGTAAGAATGTTTGATGCAGGACGCCTTGATCTTGCGCTAAGCACAGGAACAGATCGTGACAGTGCCTCCAACCTCGCACATGTTGATGGTGTTGAACCCAAACTTATGAAGATATTTGGTTTAAGCTCAGCAAACGAAGTTACATATGCCAGCCAACTTCACAAATGGTCAGGACCAAGTAAATTTAATGAAGGGCTATATGATGCCGTTGCCGTGTATCATGGAGATCAGCTATACAAAATAGGACAAGAGAGCAATGGTTTCAGTGCCTTTCTAGGAAGTCCCCGTCAAGCTGCGATTGCTGTATTCTCTTCGAGAGGTCAGCCATTGGAAAGTATTCTTGCAATGAGAAACGAAATACTCGTCAAAGATGACGCAATGAAACGTGAGTTATAATATTCCTGTTCTTTAACAATCTTTTAAAGCAATATTATCCTACGGATTTAACGTCCGCTATTGGCCGAAATCGGCTGAAACCGACCCAAAGCAGACATTACTCATTTCTAAATACCATCCGATAATATTAGTTTTTTGTATGGTCAAATCACCGGGAAACTTGGTACAGAAATACTGGGTTTATCACGCCGATTTTAAAGGGGTTTTCTGTATAGGTTCTACTGCTTAATTTCTTTATCTGCTGGAAGAAGCGATAAAAGTTTGCTTTGCATTTCTTCATCGATTGCAAGCATTAGGCTACCTCCGCCAATAGGTTCACGAATAATTGGAGAAGTAACAAGAAAATCTCCTACGTAAAGGGCAAGAGGCTTATTGATATTGTTTTTTGTCAACTCAAAAAACTCTCTTTTAGCATTGTCAGTAAGCTTAATTGAAAATCCCTGATCTACAGCTCTCCATGAAGCAGTGTTTTCAGCATTCAAAATATAACTGATAGGGTCTTCTTTGTTTTTTGATTCATCAAGTAAGCCTATTGTCACACATCCTGCTTCTGGATGGTTAAGTGGATTTCCATTTATGACTATTTTTGTATTGCCTTGTGGGTCTATCAAAACATCGACTATGCCGTACTTCCAATTAGGTGGAAAACATTGAACTGGTTCAAGGGGGCGGTTTAAAATTATTCTTTTAGAGCGGCCTTCTTTGAAATCAAAGACAACTTTATGGATGTTATCTACCCTTGGATATAAAACATAAGGAGTTCCATCAGCCTCAGTAAAAAAACGCATACCGACATAATAAGGCAGCTTCTGCTCCTCTTGCCACGCTGGGCTTCCTTTTATCTTTTTAAGCCATACCTCATCAGGATTTTCTTCCTTAACTCCGCTTTGATCCCATCCATATGCAAGGTACACGTTGTCTTTATAGGTAAGTACACTCATGACGGCACTGCCTTGGCTTCTCTTCTTAAATCGCCCAAGAGTTTCCGTGCTTAGCAGTTCAAGTTCAGGACTAAACTCCCAAAACGTTGCCGCTACGTCATTAGAATCTTCAGATAGATCAAAACCTAAAACAATATAATTCCCTTGGTCTGTGATTGCCAAACTGCCTGATTGCCCATTACCAAACTGTGTTGATTTTCGAATGTTATCCAAAGAATTGCTAAAAACCGATAATGTGTAGTGTCCACCTCCTCCAGATAATAGCACAGGTTGGCTACTGTTATTAATTTCCAAACCATATGAAACACGATCATTGAGTTCTCGAAATTTGAGAACAGAGCTTGCCAACTTATTAGGATTCATACGAGCAATGATGTTTTGGCGGTTATCCTTACTTAATAGATCGAAAGCTTTTCGGTTAAGTCCGGCAATGATTAGATTGCCATCTTTGTCAGAACGAACATACTGGGCCACACCATCTAACTTTAAGGGACCAGTAAAATGTGCGGATTCAAACTTGCCATTAAATTTTAGGTACTGGCGCGGACCAAAAACTAATATCCCATCATCAACAATAGCCGCAGTACGAGCTTGGGATTTTTTATCAGAATGAATGTATGTAATTTGCTCGGAAAATTCATTCCCGTGCACATATGATGGCATAAGAAAAACAAGTAAAAAAGCGAGTAGTACCCTCATAATTAGAGATCCTCAGTATTAAAAATTATATAGATATCATAGAACTTATTGAAGGATTGAGTCACTGTGTAATATCTTTTAGTTCATTAAGCTCAAAGAATCTGATACACACAACTGGTACACATTCCTTTGAATGATGGAATAACTTTTATTATTTAACAGTAAGTTAGCGGTAATTTGAGGGTGATCCTACTCCCGCAACCAGTTTATTCCATTATTCAATGTCCGCTATTGGCCGAAATCGGCTGAAACCGACCCTAAGCGGACACTCATAATGTGAGATTAATTTCTCTGGTTGCACAGATTTAAATTTATGTTATTTTGTATGAATACGGACAAACGTTTAGATAGTATTCAAAATAATTGATATCCTTAAACTCATGTAACAAAACATATAAATTAATATAAAATGTCTCTATATTTGTAGTTAATTCCTCAATAGTTTTCCTGCAATATTGAGATTTAAATATATCATATAATCCCTCAGATTTTGCTTCTAACAAACTATGTTTTAACAGGCTTACATCTAAGTCAGAAAAAAGACTGTTAAAATACAGAGACAATAATATTTTTTCTATTTCATTGCGGCCTTGTGTATCAGTAGAGTTACTATGTTTGTCAATGTAATATAGAATCATATCAACTGAATATTTCATATCAGAACAATATTTATGCAAATTAAGATAACGCTTGTCCGCGTCACACATATGGAGGATATATTTCTTAATTTTCCTTGGGTTATTTTTAAGGGCACTGAATGCAGTATTGACAATACATTTTTCGAATTCTTTATGTTTAATATATTCAACTATTGATTCTACACGTTCATCAGCTATTGATTTAAACATACAGTCATTAGTAAATAACTGATAAACTTCAACATATAATAGTTTCTTTATCGTTGTTAATGAGACCAGCTCACTATCAGCATCTGAATCAAGACCTGCTGCTAACTCACCTAGGTTCAGCATCTCTTCTTTTGAATTACAGCTGTTTGATAAATCACTTAATCCATATTCTTCTACCTGAATTGTCTTGTTTTTGTTTATTGACTGATCATACAATTCATCAAAATTAATATATAAATCAATAAGCTCATTGGTTGTCAGCGTTAACTTGTTTTCTTTAAAAAAACTTTTGAAGTAATATTCATAAAAATGTAGCGCCATACCTTTAGGAACTGGAATAATTATTTTGCGAGGATTTTCCGCTATTACACTAGCTACATTCCTATCGAGTTCTTTAGTTATCTCTACTTTCTTGTTTTCTAAAGCCTTTTTGATACCTAAATATCCAATTATGTAGGTTTCATCATTCGCCATTTGAAAAAGGTTATTAAAATCATATCTAAAATCTTTTTCTAGCTTCATATATTGAGAAATAAAATCTTTTTCCCTTTTCTTTTTATCTTTGAACACTCATTTAACCTTTTTATTAGATAGTTCCACTTTATTTATCCTACAATTTCCACTTCCGCCATACTAAAAAAGCTAGAATTACATTCTAAGTCCACAACATGCAGGAAAATATCAGTTTTTAACAAAGAGACAATTACAAAAATTTGTGATGGTTTAAGCGAAAATAGTAAGTATGATTACAAATCTATGGCAGGGGAGGCGTTAAAGATTCGTGTACTTAGTCCTGTTGGTGATTGTATAAGTAAAGTTTGCAAAGATAATATGAAGTTTAGGTTTAGTGCAGAAATTAAGCTGACCAGTTATTGTGACAAGACAACATTTGAAGCGAGGGGCTTTTAGGTGAGGCTTTGAACGTCCGCTATTGGCCGAGAGTAGAATTTTCAACCTTATAACTCACAGATAGCTTTACTTTTTCTTTGCCAACTTGAAATCTAAATCTAAAGAAATTTAGTAGCAAGGCTATTGACCCTACCAATGCGCCATATAGCGCTAACCAATTTTGTGTTACCCAATCTTCCATGACATTAAATCCCTAAAGTGAAAGAAGCCCACCTTTTCAGGCAGGCTTTAATTTTCCCCATTCCAAGCGAGAGATTGCTATGACCAACTTGAAATATACTTATATATAGCAACGCAATCAGCTTCATGTCTATCATTTTATCCACAAGACGTGGGGGTAACTTCGTTGATAGAATATGTATTAAATAATGCCCCTAAATACTCGAATAATATAAAAAGTTCTTGATTTGTTCTTGTTTTTCTGGCTCATATAATCTCCATGTTGAGACTTGTAGAAAATGTGCCAGACCTTTCAAAATGTAGCTTGAGAGTGCCTGCTGGCTTCCCTTCCCCAGCCGCAGATTCTTTAGAAGAGCGGATTAACCTCAACACGCTTCTAATTGAACGTCCCTCCTCTACTTTCATCATGCAAGTAAGCGGTAATTCTATGGATAGAGCGGGTATTTTAGATGGTGACCATATTGTTGTCGATAAAAGCAAAACCGCCATTTCTGGTAAAATAGTTGTAGCCGTCCTTGATGGTGATATGACGGTTAAGTTTCTTCAAAAAACTCAATCAGGATATAGCTTAAAGGCCGCCAATCCTAAATACCCCGCTATTCATATAAGCGAAGATAACACGCTTGAAATTTGGGGTGTCGTTGTTGGCGTGGTGCGCCGTTGTGACTAAAATTTTTGCTTTAATTGATTGTAATTCGTTCTATTGCTCCTGTGAGCAAGCGTTTCAACCAAAATTACGGGGTAAGCCTATTGTGGTGCTATCTAATAATGATGGATGCGCAGTCGCTAGAACGCCTGAAGCCAAGGCTTTAGGGATTAAAATGGGTGAGCCAGCTTTTAAAATTAGAAAAGATCCCCTGAAGAAACAGACTATAATGTTTTCATCTAATTACACGCTTTACGGTGATATGTCCCAAAGGGTGCAAGACGTAGTAGAAGAATTTGTCCCAGAATTTGAAATTTACTCCATAGATGAATTATTTCTAAGCCTTGATGGGCTTGAACATCACGGCCTTGAAAAATATATGAGTGAATTAAAAGACGCTGTTTTGAAGTGGGTTGGTATACCTACTTGTGTCGGCATCGGCCCAACGAAGACACTGGCTAAAATTTCAAACGATATAGCGAAGAAAAACCCTCAACATAAAGGCGTGTTCTCTCTATTAAACATTGATATTAGAAATGAAGTCCTTAGCAACTATCCAGTTCAAGAGATTTGGGGTGTTGGCCGTGCTACGGCTCAAAAACTTCATAACCTCGGTATCATAACCGCGGCCAATATGCGTGATATGCCAATAAAACAGGCGCGCAAAATTGGAACGGTCATAGTTGAGAGAATTATCAATGAGCTTAATGGCATTTCCAGCATACCTTTAGAAGATGCTCCTCCTACGCGCAAAGGTACGGCAGTCACTCGATCATTTGGCAAACCTGTTACAACATACAATGGTATGAAAGAGGCGATTCTAACGCATTGTGCCAGAGGTGGAGAAAAACTTAGAAATCAGGGATTAGTGGCGGGTCGTTTATCCATCTTTATCAATACGAGCAGGTATAGAGATACGCGCCAATATTATAATAAGGCAAGCGTGGCTATTTCACCTATGACCGATGATACGGCTGTTCTTATAAATGAGGCCATTCAGCTTTTAGATAAAATCTATCTTGATGGTATTGAATACGGCAAGGCGGGCATATTTTTAGATGATTTATGCTTAGAAGCTGAAAAGCCACTTCACCTATTCGTAGAGGAAAATCCTAAAAAGAAGGAGTTAATGGCCGCGCTCGATAAGATTAATCAAACTCACGGTAGGCAATCAATTCAATATGCTGGGATGGGTATTCAAAAAAAATTGCAGACTAAAGCAGAGAGCAAATCCCCACGCTATACAACGCGGATAAATGAAGTTCCTATTGTCTTTGCTCACTGATAGAAAAATTGACCTTGATATTGGCCGTCAATCCACATTTTAATAAAACGAGGCTTTGGACGTCTTTTAGCTTCGTAATTATCACAGCGCCAATCACCTTGAAACGCAGTCCCAATTCTATTAGCGCATTTGTTTGAGTAGCAAGCTGCTTGTCGATTCCAATTACCATATGGGCCTTTATAAATGAACATGAGCTTGTTGAAAACCTCCTATGGCAAACGTTGTCTCAAGTTGATAATGATGATTGGATAAAAGGTGTTGTTTTAAAATTTTTGGAAATGCCTACACTTCAAATAGAGGCTGATGCAGAATTTATCATAAGTATTATTAAGAATTGGATGAACGGTTTTTCATACATAGAAATGGCAAGTGCATGTAACTTGGGGATAGATGAGATGCTAGATATATTAGAAAAAGATATAGCATTTAAACTGCAAGCTTCTATGGCGAGTTTAACACAGCTTAGTTCCAATCACTATGGTGAAGATCTTGTGTCTGAGTTAGCAATAAATTGGCCGTCTTTATTACAATACGGTTTAGCTAATATGCAACAATTAGATTTATTTGATAAAGGCCTATCAACAATGAGTTCTGATTTGAAAATTTCTAGAAAAGATATAAATTTTCATATGTTATATTTTAAACAAGTTAGCGTTTATATTAATGCTTTGGCAATACTTTCTGGATCAGAGTTCCCAGTTAAAAAGTTGGCTAAGTAAACGGTCAGAAAAGGATTTATATTAAACTTATTTGGATTTATGAGTTTTTGGGTGTTTTTTATATGATTTATAGAAAGCGTGCTTCTGAACCAATTCTGCGCCTTTAATAGAATTTCTTTTTTCTCTAAATTGTCCATCTTATGCCTCATTGTACGAATCTGATGTTATCTATATTAACGCTAAAGCTTTATTTTAAGAACCTTACATTTTTGGCATATTATATTGAAATTCTTATAATTCGTAGTGTAGTTTTTTACTGACTATTTTTATGCATTGAACATTCAGCTTGAGGATGGGTGGCTTTAATTGTAAAGCTCTTAAATAATAGGGCTTAAAGTCACGTTAATTAATAATTTTTGCTCATGTAGTTGTATTATTGTTTTAAATAATTGATATTAAATATTAAAATATTTTATTTTCAATATAGTTATCCTTTAGTTGTAGTATTCGTTGTCGTATTTTTGTAAAGTTTGGTATGATTTTAAAGACTTTAAAGAGCAAGGTTAGATATAGAATCAAGAGGAATAAGAACAGCGTTTTTATTCCTAGTGATTTCTTTGATTTATCGGATAGAGATCAAGTCGGTAGGGCTTTGCGTACGCTCGTGAAAGAGGGGGTTTTGATTAAGATTGGATATGGTCTTTATGTGCGAAGCAAAGTATCGTCTTTGACAGGACAGCCAATTCCTGAAAAAAATTTGCCCGAATTAGCGAGGGAAGCACTTAAGACACTTGGCGTAAAGGTTCTAAATTCTGACATTGATAACGATTACCAAAACGGAAATTCAACGCAAGTTCCAACAGGGCGGGTTATTGCAGTAAAAGGGCGGGTTTCCCGAAAGATTGGATATGGCGGAAACTACATCACCCTTGAGCAAGCAACCTAGCAAAGAAATATTTCAAGATACAATAACCGAAATAGAGGTAGTTTACAACCGAAATAGAGGTAGTTTACCTTACGTCGAAAAAGACTTGTATGCTGTACAGGTACTTCAAGTTATAACAAATTATAAAGGTGATAAGTTTCTACCAGTATTTTTTTGTGAACAAATTTATTTTCGAGCCAATGTGCGTGTTGATTTTTCTCTATCAAATATCAAAGGGTTTATAGAAAAATCTGATCAGGTGTCCTTTAAGGACGCTATATCATCATTGAAATCTATTATATCAATGCTTCAAACTTAATTGAACAAATCCCGCTGAGTGGTTGTTGTAACCTGTACAGGTTTTTGCGGACTCGCTTTTATTTTCTTAGGCGCGGTTGTTGCGCTATTGGCTGTCTTTAGCTTATCAAAATTTTGTTTCACCAAGTATTCATACATTTCTTTTGAAACTAAATAAGCAGGTTCATTATTTCTTCTTGTGATAAGAAGGGGAAGATTTGATTTGGTGGCTTGGTCGATAAAGCTTGCCAAGTGCATTCTGAATTTTGTATATGAGACTTGTTTGATATCCATAATTAATACTATCGCGAACAGTTTAACGTTTTGTAAAAAACTGTGGTAATGGGATGACAGATTGAAATTTATTTTCGAGATCAAATTGGGCTAAGATTTTGGTTGTTTGATTTAATTATTTGGAAGTATGAATTTTCTAAAAATACGGTCTGCTAAATTTATTTTTGTAATTATTGGGAATGCAAAATAGGCTATGGAAAAGTACGTTTTAATTTTGTCCCGAATTATATTGCAGGATAGGATATTGTGGTACTTTCGATTTTGAGGCATTTAATATTGCAGGATAGCTTATTGTCATACTTCGTAACCTAAGGCAATTTATATTGCAGGATAGGATATTGTCATACTTCGTAACTTAAGGGCGTTTTTATATTGCAGGATAGCATATTGTCCTACTTCGTAATCTGAGGCAACTTATATTGCAGGATAGGGTATTATATAACTTTCGATTTTTGCAGAGGTAATTCTGCCAAATTTTATTGTAGTAAATCTAGGGCAAGGCGTCGGGATACAAATTCATTTATTTCTGGACTTCGTGGGACACTCATGGGACAGTTGCAATCACTTTTAAGTCATATTGGACGACAAAGAAATTAACTAGATGGTAACTAAGTTATTGATATTAAGTTAAAAAGTGTGGTGTTACATAACACTGAAAAGCACTAATTCAGACTTTTAATCAGTAGGTCGAGGGTTCGAATCCCTCAGCGGTCACCATTTATTTCAATAGCTTAGCCAAATCATTATCGAAAATTAGAAAGCAATGGTCCACTGGTGGTCCAATTTGCTTTAAAAATATTTTTTATTGCTGATTTCAGTAACTCTCAGTAAGTGAGGGTAATTGTCAGTAATGTTATCGTGTGTGTTCTCTTTTAACCTATTGTTTTGATTGTTAAATTATTAACTTTTAGAATTGTAGGATTAGCTAAGAGAGGAAATAACATGGCTAATATTCAAGAAAGGATAACTAAAGATGGTAAGAAAGTTTTTCGTGTGCGAGTGCGCATTAAAGGCTATCCACTTCAAACAGCAACCTTTGATAAAAAGACGGATGCTAAGTTGTGGGGCAAGCAAACTGAAATTGCTATAATTGAAGGGAAACATTTTAAATCACTTCAGTCTAAACGTTATACATTGAATGATCTAATTCAACGATATGTTGAAGAAGCATTGCCTCTTAAACCTAAAAGCTACAAAGACCAAAAGCAGCAACTTGAAGTTTGGCGCAAAGAAATAGGCCATTTAACTCTACAGGAAGTAACACCGTCTGTTATTACAGCATTTCGAAATAAGCTCTCTGTTGGTAAAACAAACCGAGGTATTCGCTCTAAAGCGACTGTAAATCGATACTTAGCAGTTATGAGCCATGCTTTTACTATTGCCATGAAAGAATGGGAGTGGGTATCAGAAAATCCTGTTATGAAAGTTTCTAGGCTTAAAGAGAGTAGGGGGCGAGTCCGTTTTTTATCTGATACTGAAAGAGAAGCTTTATTGTTTGCCTGCAAAGAGAGCGATAATAAGTATCTTTATAGTATCGTTGTTCTTACTCTAAGCACAGGAGCAAGAAAGAACGAAATATTACAGCTTAAATGGAAAAATATTGATTTTGACAGACAAGTTATTACGCTTCATGAAACCAAAAATGGTGAGAGAAGATTATTACCGCTTCATGGATATGCTTATGAATTAATATCAGGTCTATGTAAAAATAGAATATTTACAAGCGAATATCTTTTTCCAAGTGATCGAACCGATAAGCCGGTTGATATTAAAAAAAGTTGGGAGACCTCTATTAAGAAAGCAGGTATTGAAAATTTTAGATTCCATGATCTCCGACATTCGACAGCATCTTATTTAGCAATGGATGGAGCAAGCATGACGGATATTGCTGAAGTGTTGGGTCACAAGACATTACAAATGGTAAAGCGCTACGCCCATTTATCGGAAGCGCATACGTCTAAAGTTGTGGCAAGCATGAATGAGAAAATTTTCTCTACAAAACCACTTAAGCATAGTAACATTATAAAAATAGACGATGTTAAAAATCATTAAATTAAAGGAGAAGTTATGTCTTTTTATACAGTAAAACAAATGGCGTTACGTTACCCAGCTTTCACTGAAAAGGCTTTATGGGCTTTAATAGCAGACCGAGAAAATAATGGTTTTGACAAATGTACGACCTTAATTGGTAAAAACAGTACAAAACGAATTGTTTTTGATGATGAGTTCCAAAATTACGTCCGAGAGAGGCACTTGAAACCGCAAAGCAAAACAACAGAAACGAAAAATAGCAAAACAAAATCTCAATGGGAGATTGAAACAGATAAAGTTATAAATGCTTCGCGAAGTAAAATCGTATCAAAGTTTCAAGTTATAAGAGATACTGATGTCTTAGAATGGAATTGTGAAAAAGGGCATGTATTTCCTTATACTCAACTAGAAATAGAGAAAAAAGGAATTACCTGTCCACATTGTTAATTACTATGTGGCAATATTTTAATTTTTACATTTAGGACACCATACTCCTTTCGAAATGACACCTTCATAAATAGCAGTCCAGATATGGCCTTTTTTACATTTCCATCGAAGCTTTGTTCGATTGTTTATGTAAGTTTTTGATAAGCATTTCCCTCCAAAAGATTGAGCGATTTCTTTCATTTTTTCTATACCTAAACGGCGACTATTTTGACGATTTATTTTAGCGCAATCGGGGCATCCACGGCCTTTTTTATAATTTTTTGTGGTGCAGTCGTATCTATGTCCATTAGCACACTGAAAAATAATTTTTTCACCTTGATTGATATAGGTATTAGATAAACATATTTCGCCACGTTTAGAGGCTAATTCTTTTACAATATTAATATTCAAAGGGTAAGAGCCGCCACATTCCCAACACCAATTGCCATTTCGAATTGAATTAGCATGTATTTGAAATCTGTGACCTTTTGAGCACTTAAAATCTAATAAAGTGCGCGCATTTAGGTAATATTTACTTAAACATTTACCACCTTTACTTAATGCAAATTTATGCATTTCTTCTAGATCAGGACAGTAACCGTAAAAGCTATAATCCTCTTTTTTACTATTCCAGATTTTTGGAATATTTAAACCTGCTTTTATAACGTATTTTTCAACAGACTTAGTTATATCTTCTAAATTATTTAACTTTTTAAAATAAGGAATAATAATCAATTTTACGCCATATTTTGAGCAAGCATCAGCTTTTAATTTATCAATTTTTTGACGCTCTTTCATATCAATATTTTTATAAATCCCATAGCCTCTATAATGTTGAACACCTTGATATTCGAATGCAATTTTTACTTCTTTACTATATCCGTCTAGCTCTAATCTCTTACCTGTTAAATCAAATAACCATTTAGGCTTTTTCTTTGGAAAAGGCATATCAAACATTGTTTCTAAAATAGATTTAGAAAGCCTTTCGCCATTACTTCCTGAACAATCAGGGCAACCTTTTCCTACTTTTAATCCTTCAAAAGTACCTGCCCACTTGTGACCAAAAGGACACTTCAAAGCATATTTATGCTTTGTACCTTTATATTCAGACTCCAATAAAGCAAATCCTCTTTTTTCTGCACATTTCCTAACGTCATTGGTTGTATATTTGCGTCTCATTTATTAGCCTTTTCTGTATTATTTAATGGGAAAGAATTGAATGTATTGTTCAAAATTTCAGGGATAAATTCGGTTACCATTAAGTGGTAAAACCACCACTCAAAAAACACAAAAATGATCAAAAATAGGTTAAAAGTACCGAGTGCTTTTAAGGCAAAAATTCCTCTATTTACAAAGAAAACAAAGATGTTTAATCCCAAATAAAGTAGCTTATTAGAGACATAAATAAAGCATCTAAGCCATTGGGGGCGATGCTTAATTTCTTCCTTATTAAAGCAAGTTTTTTCTTCTTCATTTATATCTTCAGGGGGTGTTTCTTGCATACCAAACTCGTTTAATTTTAAAACAAAACAGCCACCAGATTTCTCTGGTAGCTGGGGAGTTTGTAACCGTCTTACGAGCGGCGCAACGTATTTACGCAAGCGCTATTATATTTCGTTGCCTCCCCAACCATAGGTCAAGAAAGCAACATCAATTTTAACGGTCTGATGTTGTCAAAACCGCGTAAGAAGGGGTTACAACGCCCCAAGCATTAAGCTCATATTCACAGTAGGGTCAGAAGCGACAATGGTCAAATAAATTCGTTGTTTTTGAATAACTTAATAGCTTTCGAAAATTATTTTTTACTGTGACTTACTGTGGTTTGTTGTGGTTTATAAATCATCAAATTAGGCCTTGTGCGTAGAGGAAAAAATGTGAGAGCCTATAGTTATGTTAAGTGATGCTGGATAGTATTTAGTATTACAAATCAAAATTAAAGGAGTTCAGATGTCACAAAAAAACAAAACAATTACGGTTCGGTTGGGGGAGTTTGAAAAACAGAAGCTTGCGCAAGACATTAAAGCTTCTGGCTTTTCAAAAGGGAGAGAACGCAACACTTCAAGCAATTCTAAAGCCATTAGAATACCTACTCAAAGTGATTATATGCGATGGTTAATTTTAAATGGTCAAAGACCTATCCATCGTGATCACTATGCTCAAATTTTAAAAGTGAATAGAAATCTAATCAAAATAGGAGGGCTATTTAATCAATATTTAAGGCACTCAAATAGAGAGTTAAAGATTTTAAATGATAAGGGAATTGACGATGAAAATAATAGAGGTTTTATTAAAAGATTTGATCATTTAGAAAGGATAATTTTTGAGATATATGACGATCTAAAATTAATGAATTCTATTTTACACGAAACTGCAAAAACAGAAGGAGCATAAATTCTATGAGAAGAAAAGAATATGGCTCGTTAATAGAAAATAAAACAAATGATTTTGAAGAGTTGATTAAGTATTTAAAGGGACGCGGAGATAAAGAAAATTTGAATTATAAGTACAGGTACTTAAACACTAGTTATACAGATGATTTATATAGCAGTTTCAAACAAGAAGTAGTGTTTAAAATTATAAAAAAAGGCTCAGGAAAAAAGCATTTATTAATATTAATTGATTATTTGTCTAGGGAATCTGAGGGACAAAAAGATAAAGAATCTTGCAATATTTTTGATCATAATAATGACTTGATAGAAAGTGATCAGTTTCAAAACTTAGTTGATGATTGGTCATTAGAATTTGAACCTGAAAATAAAGGTGAAAACTTAATAATTGAAGAAGCCATTTTTGAATATAATAAGTTAGAAACTGTTTTAGAAAATAAGTACTTTGATACGTGCTTAACAAAAGAAGAAGGTGAAATTTACAAACATATAAAAAACCTTAAAGAAAGTAAGTTTGAAAATAATGAGATTAAAAAAAACCCAAAAGATAAGTTAAAATTTGGTCAGTTCTGTTATTTTGAAGAAGATCATAAATTTGGAATTTTAATAAAAGAGCCTGACTGTAAATATCCATTATTAATTACTACAAATGAAAGTCACGAAATCTATGAAATTCCTATAGCTGATTTAAAATTTGTAGAGCCGCTTAATCAGAAGATGAAGCAAACTTTATCTAATAAACCAAAAGATTTTTCTCATATTGTTTTATCAGCGGGGGGTGATAATCCTAATAAACATAAAACAGAAGCTGCTACTAAACAATTTTTAGAAGAAAATTTTAAAGCTAAAGGATATGAGTATATCTACACCACACACAATGATACCAAAAATTTACATACTCACGTTATCGTTAATAATTATAGCAAATACAATGAAAATAAATTTTCACCTAATAAATTTGATTTGCAAGAGCTAAGAATTGACTATCGTAATAAGCTTGATGATCTAGGGATAGATCGTTCTGCTACATACACATTTGATAGAAAAAACTGCTTGGAAATATTACAAAATAAGGCAGAAAATATTAAGAACTTTAAAACATCATATTTTGAAGATCGATCTGAAAATATTAATAAATATAACTTTGATATTGTTCAGTTTCGTAAGAATAGCATAAAAGAAATTAATAATTTATCTGATCAATTATACAGAAAAGGTGAACATAAGCTTGCTGCAAGCCTCTTAGATGAAAAAGTTAAATATGAAAAATTAGAGCCTAAAAATGTGGCTAATATGGTTAAATCTACTCAGAAAAGAATTAAAGAAGAAGCCCCGCAAATTGCTAAAGTCACTAAAGATAATTTTGTAAAAAGACTTGGCGAGCCTAGTAACTACATTGTTGAACCTGAAGAACGAGAAATTAAATACGAGGTGTTAGAGAAATATATGGAGCATCTTCAGCAAACAAAAGAAAATATTGAAGAACTAACATGCCATCCTAAAATGACGCCAGAACTTGAAAATCAACAGGATAAAGCTTTGGAATATATTGATAAACGTATGAGGGTTCTTAGTAGAGAATCGGGGCTACCTTATGATGATGATGGGCGAAGTAGATAAATCAAGATTAAATTGTTCTTGATTTGTTCTTAATTTTGTAGTTTGAATAATAAATGTTCAAATTAGTAGAAAATTTACCCGATTTACCTTTTTATGCCATAAAAGTACCCGCTGGGGTCTTGTCAGATTAAAACATGATTTTGTGATAAAATTGTTTTATGAGCAAAAGAGATCCCTTCAAATACTATAAAACCAGCCCAGAAATCATAAAATTAGCAGTAATGTATTATATTCGTTATCCACTCAGCTTAAGACAAGTTGAGGATATCTTGCATGAACGTGGTATCGATATTTGCCATGAAACGATACGCTATTGGTGGAATAAATTTGGTACTTTATTTTCAAAAGAGATGAAGAAAAAATCGCTAACCATCAAGTGTCAAATTGGCGGTGGCATATCGATGAAGTGTTCGTTAAAATTAATGGTGAACTTCATTATCTATGGCGCGCCGTTGATCAAGAAGGAACAGTCTTAGATTGTTACGTTTCAAAGAAACGAGATAAGATGGCTGCTTTAAAAGTGTTGAAAAACCTTGTTAAAAGATACGGTAGGCCTCAAGAAATTGTAACAGACAAATGCCCATCATACTGCGCGGCGCTTAAAGAAATTAACCTAGTCGCACGTTCAAAATACAACGCAATATCAGAACAATCAGGTTGAGAATTCACACTTACATTTTCGAAGGCGAGAGAAGGGGATGAATAAGTTTCGATCTATGGAATCGTTACAGAAATTTACTTCAATACAGTCTTCTTTCCTCAATCTTTTTAACCACCAACGCCATTTAGAAAATAGAAAAACCTTTAAGAATTTACGCCAAAGATCAGTTGATCTCTGGCAGGAAATCTATGCATAATGGCTCTAGTGACTGGGATTTTAGAGAATAGTTCGAGTTAGTCTGACAGCACCCGCCAAGCTATCCCCATGGCCTTGGGGGATAATTACAAAGGGTTTCGTATGGTCGGGACAACACCAGATTATGTCGCGTTATATAATGGCGAGTTTGCCAAAGGAACAATGTTTGCAAAAGATTTTGAAACCGTTGCAGGGTCAAAAACAGGGCTCAATATTGGTGATAAATTTGCAGTAACACATGGTTTTTCGGCGAATGGTGGCGATGTTCATCGGGATAATTTTTACACTGTGGTGGGTGTGTTAAAACCCACAGGAACTGTAATTGATAAGCTGTTTCTAACGGATTATAAAAATATTCAACAAACACACGCAGGCCATGACCATGGGATGGGTCATAACAAAAGTGAAACAACAAAAGAGCATCATGACCACCATGAGGGGCATAGTCATAATGGTCACAAAGGTCATGAAGAAGAAACGCATGACAGCCATAAACAAAATGATAATTTATCAAATCAAATTACATCAATTATCCTTAAGGTACGTAGCCCAATTGATTTAATGAATTTACCACGAGCGATAAATGATAATTCAAATGTAATGGCCGCCGTACCTTCTTATGAAATTGCAAGATTTTCTAAAAGTTTGGGTATAGGGCGTCAGCTTGTTATTGTTATGGGGCTTGGGTTTATAATTTTATCCGCTTCAATATTATTTGCGACATTATCATCCGGGCTTGCCTTACGGCGATATGATTTGGCTGTGTTACGCGTATTGGGTGCAACCCCTAGACGGTTATCAAATACAGTGATTGCAGAAGCCCTTTTGATTAGTGGGGTAGGGGCGTTGTTGGGCGTTGTTATCGGCCATATCAGCGCGTATGTTATTGCGCGATCAATTGAAGGTTTGAGCAGCTTTATGATCGTAGAAAAATTATTATTACCGCATAGTATGGATTTAGGGTTCATTTTATTGGGGTTAGTCATTGGGCTTTGCGCGTCAATTGTTCCTTCGTTTACTGCGGCGCGTCACGATATTACCACCTTGCTTAATCGTGGTAGGGTATAAAGAAAGTCATAAGCTTGAAATTTTTAATTCTATCTATTTTTTGTATTTTTACATTTTATTCGTCTTTTGTTTATGCATTTACCATGGAAGAAATGAGTGGCGAAAAAACAATGACCATAGAAGATTATATTGAAGATTTTGTCGATGTTCCTGAGAATGGAACAAATTGGAAAGTTTTAGGAACAACAAAAGAGATTTCCATTGAAACTAAAACTGAGGATGGGTTTGATTTAATTTATACCAAGCCTGAATTTCAAGATGAAGTAAAAGCATTAGATGGAAAAGAAATTATATTAAAAGGGTTTATGTTTCCCTTGGATGAAACACAAAAGCAAAAATTATTTTTATTTGGGCCATTTCCATTAAGTTGCCCATTTAGATATCACGTTGGGCCAGCCTTGGTTGTAGAAGTGCATGCAAAAAAGAACCCTGTCTTATTTGATTATGAACCTGTAACCCTTAAAGGGACGTTTGAACTGGTTTATGACGACCCACAATATAGCGTTTTTTACAGACTTAAAAATACAAAACAAATTAAATGAATAGCCTTATATTTAAATGGATTGTTAAAATTGGCTTTGTCATTTTGGTTTTAGGGTTGTTCTTATTTTATATTTTTTATAGTAAAAATAAATTACAAAATAAATCACCAATTGATGCAATGGTTACGTACACAACAGTTTCAAAAACTTTTACGACTCCATTAAATATCCAACCGTCACCTGAGGACATCGTAAACTCTATATCTGATTTTGTTATTGTCCCCGATGGCGGGTTAGACTGGAAAATATTGGCTAAAACCAAAAGCGAGCCTTTTGAGTATAAAGATGATAAAGGGCACAGTATATATGGTGTCAAACCTGTCTTTACTCATGATTTAATGCCGTATGACAATCAAATGATTACGATGCAGGGGTACATGTTCCCCCTTAATGCAGATAAAAGTCAGAATATGTTTTTATTTGGCCCATTTCCAATAAGTTGTCCGTATCATTATCATGTGGGGCCTGCCCTTGTAATTGAAGCGCACGGATTTAAACCTATTAAATTCAGGTACGAGCCAATTACAATAAAAGGTGTATTGGAGTTAGTGCGTGAAGGAAATGAATATAACATTTTCTATCGCTTGAAAAATGTAGAAATAATAAAATAATCATGACGAAATCAAAAGATTTAAAAAAATTAATAAGAACGCTTGAAAAATATTGCAAAGAGAGCCGAATTCGCTGTACGCCATCTCGCATTATAGTATTAGAAATTATAGCATCGAGTAATCAGCCGATTGGTGCGTATGATATTATTGAAGAAATAGGTAAAGTTACTGAAAAACCTAAACCCACAACTGTTTATAGGGCGATAGATTTTTTACAAGACCATGGTTTTATTCATAAAATTGAAAGCTTAAGTGCCTTTGTCGTCTGCCATGCAGGGCATAGCCATGATGGATCACAATTTATTATATGTACTGACTGCGGTGCGGTCGAAGAAGTTCATCTATGTGATTTACCAAAATTTTTAAAACAAAAATTTAAAAGCACAGGCTTTCAAATAAATCATTGGAATGCAGAAATTCACGGAACGTGTGAGCAATGTTTAGCATAAATTTTAAAAGTTATATGACCTGTTAAAGCTATTTAGGAAATATTTTAGTAAAATTTATAACGAACGACCCTAATCCACTGGTTTTGATAATGCTTTTAATAATGTAGCATTCTTACTTTGATAATATAATGCGGCCTCGTCCAATTGCTTATGAAGATATTGTCTTGAAGCGCTATTCTTTTGTTCAAGAATATTGTCGCTTTCCTCTATATCGACTTCATCATTTTCTTGATTTTTATTAAGCTCAACCAATGCCTTATAAATGGCATTTGTTTCAAAGAGTGTATCGTTATTTTGATTTTGTGTGTTTTCTACTTCGTCTGACAACTCAGATGGGATCATATTGTATAAAATAACATCTAATCCAAATATATCAGCAAGCTGTTCTGGTGTAATATCAACCCCAGTATTATCCAAAATTTTTGATCCTAATTCCTGTAATTTAATAATAATATTCCGTTTGATAATTTCATCAATGCCATTATTGGTATAGAAAACTTTTTTCATCATATCATCAGAAATGGATAAAGATAAATCAATCAACCCCTGATTACCATAGCGATAGACACTGCCATCTTGAATTTCTTTCATAAAGTCGCGGATATAAAATTCTAATTTAGGGGCACTTATCCTATCAATTTGTGATGATTGATTATTTTTATTGTCAATAAAGGCATCGGCAGGGTTGCTGTTCTCAATAACGACATCTTCGGGGATAAGATTGATTGTAAATGTTTTATCATAGGTCAAGGCACCATCACTAACCCGCAATGTGACCGAGTATGTATCGGGATCTGTGCCAAATGTTTTTGCACCATTGGTGGTTAAGACATTACCATTGGTGATAGAGAAAATTGGATCTGCCGATACAATTGAATAGGTTAAATTGGTGCTGTCGATATCAACGCCCGTTAAATTTCCGACATTCCAAGTGCCAACACCAGTGGGAAGAAAATTCTGACTTAGGTTAATATCCGTTGGTGCATCATTCACAGGGGAAACATCCAACTGCATAGTGTAGATGTCAGATAAATCAATTCCTGTTCCAATGGTTCCACCATCATCTTGTACTTGGAAAGTGAATGTTCCATAGTTTACGCCATTTGCATTGGCATCGGGCGTAAATGTTAAAAACCCAATGTCAGACGCACTTACAAATTGACCTGCGGTAATTAAACCAGGTGCGCTTGACCCCGCCGCTAAAAACAATGTTCCATTATTAGGAAGGGTTATGATACGGACGGCTTGAAAATTATTCGGCACCGTATCATTTCGATCGGTAAAATTGAAGTCACCACCATTAAAAATATAGCTAGTATCTTCATTAAAGGTAATCAGATTATCGGCACCAACGGGCGCATCATTTGTTGGTGTGATGGTAATGGCAAAGTTTGACGTTCCAATATTTGTCGCCGCATCATTGATGGTAAAGTCAAAATTATCTGCGGTTGTTTCGCCACCATTATGGGCATATATAATGCGGTTATTATCAAGATCATCTTGGGTAAAGGATGTAATGGCAATGCCTGGTGCGCCCGCAAGCTCGACCTGTCCATTTACCGTAGGATTGGTAATTGTATAAATAATGTCGGTGGGGGCGGTATCAATGTCGGTGGTTGATAATTCAGCGATTGAAATAATTTTTGTGTCGCCTTCGAATATGGTTAGGCCATTATTTGTATTCAAAATAGGGGCATCATCAACGGCCGTTACATTAAATGTAATTATGCTTGGTGTTTGATTGGTATCTACACCGCCATTTGTTATGCCGCCATCATCCTTTACTTGGAAAGTGAAATTGGTATAAGCCAAACCATTTTCATCGGTCGCTGGAATGAATGTTAAATTTGGTAAGTCTGTTAAAAGGATTTCTTGCCCTGTCACAACGGCTACCCCAGATAATTCTAAGATACCGTTTGTTGGCAGTGTTGTAATAAGAACAGATTGAAAATTATTGGCAGGGTTATCGTTAGTATCGCTAAACCCAAAATCGGCACTGTTAAAGATATAGGGTGTGTCTTCCAATGTGGTTAATGTTGTATTCAAACCCGATGGGGCATCATTGATTGAGGCAACGTCAATAGTGATTGTATTTGGTGTTACATCTGTATCCGTTCCACCATTTGCAATGCCACCGTCATCAGTAACTTGGAAAGTAAAATTATCGTAATTCACCCCATTTTGATTGAATAGGGGGGAGAAAGATAAATTTGGAATATCTGCAACCGCAATGGTCTGACCCGATGCAATCGCAACACCAGATAAACGAAGCGTACCATTTGTCGGTAAAGTATTAATTGTGACAAATTGAAGATTATTCGCAGGCGTATCATTAATATCGGTAAATCCAAAATCACTGGCGTTAAATATATAATCGGTATCTTCTAAGGCAGATATTGTTGTATCTGTCCCTTGTGGAGCATCGTTTACGGGGGTGACATCAATTATAACCACATTGGGTATTGAATCTGTGTCGATACCACCATTGGCCGTTCCCCCATCGTCAATAACGGCAAAGGAAAAATTATCATATCCAACACCATTTTCATTAAGCGCAGGGGAGAATAATAAATTTGGAATATCCGCAACCGTAATATTTTGTCCTGCTATAACAGGGATACCAGAAAGGGTTAGCGTCCCATTTGTTGGTAATGCAGTTATATTAATGCCTTGGAAATTATTTGAAGGGATGTCTTGTACATCTGTAAATCCAAAATCGGAAGCAGAGAATGATAAAGGGGTATCTTCCAATGTTGATAAAGTGATATCCGCACCATCGGGGGCATCGTTTACGGCGATGACATCAATGGTCATGGTGTTTGGTGTCGCATCTAAATCAATTCCACCATTTGATGTTCCGCCATCATCGCGCACTTGGAAGGTGAAGTTGTCATAGGTGTTTCCAAATTCATTTGCAGCAGGGGTAAAAATAAGATTTGGTATGTCCGCCGCTAAAATTTCTTGTCCTGCAGTTACTGCAACACCTGATAATTCAAGAACCCCATTGATGGGTAAGGTGGTAATGATAACCGATGCCAAGTTATTAGCAGGCGTATCACTACTATCTGTTAAACCAAAATCAGAAATGGAGAAATTATATCCAACATCCTCAAGCGTTGAAACCGTGTTATCTGTTCCATCAGGGGCATCATTGACGGAGGTAACATCAATAGTAATTTGATTTGGCGTTTGATCTGTATCAATACCACCATTTGTAGTGCCACCATCATCTTGCACTTGGAAGGTGAAACCATCTGATCCTGCGCCATTTAGATTGAGCGCGGGGGTATAGATGATATTTGGTATATCAGAAACGGCAATAATTTGACCCGCAATAATCGGCGCGCCTGACAGTTCAAATGTTCCATTGGTTGGGATAGTGGTTACAATAATTGAATTAAAATTATTGGCAGGATTATCATCATTATCACTAAATCCAAAATCGGAGGATGTGAAGGTAAGAGGCGTATCCTCAATCGTGGTAACAGTCGTATTCGTTCCCGTTGGTGCATCATTGACGGAAATAACATCTAGGGTAATGGTATTAGGGATGGCATCTAAATCAATACCGCCATTGGCTGTACCACCATCATCGCGTACTTGGAAGGTGAAATTATCATATCCCAACCCATTATCGTTTAGCGCGGGCGTGAAGATTAAATTTGGAATATCGCTTACAAAAATTTCTTGTCCTGCAACAACTGCAACACCAGAAAGATCGAGCGTGCCATTGGTTGGAATGGTTGAAATAACAAGTGACTGTAATGCGTTTGCAGGAACATCATTGCCATCAGTAAACCCAAAATCTGCCGCGGTAAATGATAGGGGCGTGTCCTCTAATGTCGATAGGGTAATGTCCGTACCATCAGGAGCATCGTTCACGGGGGTGACATCAATAGTTATTGTGTTTGGTGTGGCGTCTAAATTAATACCGCCATTGGCCGTTCCCCCATCATCGCGCACTTGGAAGGTGAAATCGGCATAGTTATTGCCAAATTGATTTGCCAAAGGCGTGAAGCTTAGATTTGGAAGATCGGCAACCGCAATTTCTTGCCCTGCTGTAATGGCGATACCTGATAATTCTATAACACCATCGGTGGGCAGTGTTGTGATAATAACCGAAGCCAAATTATTTGCAGGCACATCATCAACATCCGTAAAACCAAAATCAGCAACAGTAAATACATAAGGCACATCTTCAAGGGCAGTGACGGTATTATCCGTACCACTGGGTGCTTCATTAATGGGTGTAATATCAATGGTTAATGTATTGGGCGATTGATCGGTATCAATACCGCCATTCGCTGTACCGCCATCATCGCGCACTTGGAACGTAAACGCATCGGCAGCCAAGCCAGAGTCATTTAGTGCAGGAACATAAAAAAGATTAGGTAAATCAGAAACACTAATATCTTGTCCATTGGTAACAGTTACGCCAGAAAGCTCGAGCGTGCCCGTTGTTGGAACAGATGTAATAACAACAGATTGAAAATTATTATTTGGTGTATCAATAGCATCGGAAAATCCGAAATCTGTGGCGGTAAAGCCAAGGGGCATATCTTCCAAAGTCGTAAGCGTGTTATCTGCCCCCTCTGGCGCATCATTTACGGGGGTTACATCAATAGTGATTGTGTTTGGTGTGGAATCTAAATCCACCCCGCCATTTGTTGTTCCGCCATCATCGCGCACTTGGAAGGTGAAGTCTGCATATCCATTTCCATTTTGGTTGGCATCAGGACGAAAAACAAGGGAAGGGATATCGCCTGCTGTAATTTCTTGCCCTGCCGTAACGGCAACGCCAGATAATAAAAGCTGTCCATTTGTTGGTATAGTTGTGATAATAACCGAAGCCAGATTATCAATGGGAACATCACTGTTATCGGTTAACCCAAAATCACTATCGCTAAAGATATAATCGGTGTCTTCTAATGTAGTTATAACATTATCTGTTCCATCGGGGGCATCATTTATAGGGGTTACATCAATTGTCACCATATTTGGTGTGGGGTCTAAATCAATGCCGCCATTTGCGGTTCCCCCATCATCACGGGTTTGGAAGGTAAATGTTGCATACCCCAACCCATTTTCATTGGGTATTGGTGCAAAGGTAAGATTTGAAAGATTGGATGTAAAAATTTCTTGTCCTGCCGTCACCGCAGCACCCGATAATTCCAAAGTTCCATTCATAGGCAATGTTGTAATGATAATAGATTGTAACGCATTTGCAGGGTTGTCATTAATATCACTAAATCCAAAATCGGAAGAGGTGAAATTAAGGGGCGCATCTTCATTCGTAGTAAGTGTAATATCCGCACCATCAGGGGCATCATTTACGGGAATGATATCGAATGAAATTATGTTCGGGATTTGGTCTGTATCAATACCACTATTCGCTGTTCCGCCTGTGTCGCGCACTTGGAAGGTGAAATCAGTGTAGTTATTGCCCGAGTCATTTGTTGCGGGTGTGAAGGATAAATTTGGAATATCAGCCAATAAAATTTCCTGCCCTGCGGTGACTGCTGTACCTGATAATTCTAAAACACCATCGGCGGGTAAGGTTGTAATTATCACCGATTGCAAAGTATCATTTGGAATATCGTTAGGATCATTAAATCCAAAATCATTGGCATCAAAAATATAAGGGGTATCTTCGAGCGTGCTGAGGGTATTGTCTGTTCCAAAGGGTTGGCTGTTTATAGAAATAACATCGAATATAATTTCATTGGGTGTTGCGTCCAAATCAACGCCACCATTTAATGTGCCATCATCATCGCGCACTTGGAAAGTAAAGCTGTCGTAATTATTTCCATTTTCATTCAGTAGCGGCATAAAGGTTAGATTTGGAATATCAGCGGCCAATATTTCTTGCCCTGCGGTAACGGCCACACCAGAAAGCTCAAGCAATCCTAATGTTGGTATTGTGCTGATAATCACACTGCCTAGGGCATTGGCGGGGGTATCATTTATATCTGTTAATCCAAAATCAGTGTCGGTAAAGGTAAAGACCTGATTTTCAATCATGGTGATTGTATTGTCCGCACCTTCGGGGGCATCATTCACCGATGTCACGTCAATGGTAATTGTGTTTGGTGATTGGTCAATATCAACCCCACCACCCGCAACGCCACCATCATCGCGCACTTGGAAGGTGAAATTATCATATGCCGCACCATTTGCATTTGGGACGGGGGTAAAGACAAGGTTTGCAATATCTGCGGTCAAAATTTCCTGCCCTGCCGCAACCGCCGCACCTGAAAGTGTAAGCGTACCAGAAGTTGGCAATGTTGTAATAATAACCGATTGGAAATTATTTGAAAGTGTATCATTGGGGTCGGTAAACCCAAAATCACCACTGTTAAAGGTGAGGGGGGTATCCTCATTCGTGGTGAGTGTATTATCAACCCCCTCGGGCGCATCATTAACAGGGGTGATTGTAATATTAAACGTGGATGTTCCGATATTGGTTAGCGCATCACTAACGGTGAAATCAAAACTATCCGATGTTGTTTCGCTGCTGTCATGAACATACGTTACACGGTTATTATCCAAATCATCTTGGGTAAATGTAGTAATGGCTACTCCAAGCGCGCTGGTTAATTCTAGCTGACCATTTATAGGCGGCGTTGTTACGGTATAGGTAATATCCGTTGTGGCGGTATCAATATCACTACTGGATAATAATGCGGTGGTTAAGGTTTCTGTAAACCCTTCAAAGGTTGATAGGCCTGCATTCACATTTAATGTTGGGGCGTCATCAACGGGGGTCACATCAATTGTTATGATATTTGCAGATTGGTCGGTATCAATTCCACCATCGGCTGTGCCACCATCATCTTTTACTTGGAATGAGAAAGTGGTATAGGCAAGACCATTTGCATTGGAGGCAGGGGTAAAGCTTAGGTTCGGTATATCCGCAACCAAAATTTCTTGCCCTGCGGTTACCGCAATACCAGAAAGTTCAAGGATTCCATCCGCAGGCAATGATGTAATAATAACGGATACAAAATTATCGGCAGGGGTATCGTTAATATCAATAAAGCCAAAATCACTTACGTTGAAATTTAGTGCTGTATCTTCGATGGCGGTTATGGTGTTGTCCAATCCGTCTGGTGCATCGTTCACCTCAATTACATCAAAGGTGATTGTTTTTGGATTGGGATCTAAATCAATACCACCATCGGCTGTGCCGCCATCATCGCGCACTTGGAAGGTGAAATCGGTATAGGCAATACCAAATTCATTCGCATTTGTTGTAAAGGTCAAATTAGGAATATTGGCAAGGGATATTTCTTGCCCCGCAGTAACCGCCGCGCCAGAAATTTCGAGAATTCCATTTGTTGGTAATGTGGTAATGACCACCGAAGATAACGCATTAGCAGACAAGTCGACTGGGTCAGTAAAGCCAAAGTCAGCGGCATTAAAAACATAAGGGACATCTTCAAATGCGCTCAATGTATTATCCGCACCTGTGGGGGCATCGTTCACCGAGGCTACATCAATTGTAATTGTATTTGGCGCGGCATCCAAATCAATACCGCTATCTGCCGTGCCGCCATCGTCGCGCACTTGGAAGGTGAAATTATCATACGCCGCACCATTTGCATTTGGAACAGGGGTGAAGGTTAAATTTGGAATATCAGCAGACAAAATTTCTTGTCCTGCCGTGACGGCCACGCCAGATAAATTTAATACTCCATTTGTAGGTAAGGTTGAGATGATAACAGATTGTAAATTATTGGCAGGATTATCAGCCAAATCGGTAAATCCAAAATCAGCGGCATCAAAAATGTAATCGGTGTCTTCTAATGTCGTGACGGTTGTATCTGTCCCGTCAGGGGCATCATTAACCGAAGTTACATCAATGGTAATTGTATTGGGGGATTGATCCGTATCAATACCGCCACCTAATAATCCACCATCATCGCGCACTTGGAACGTGAAGCTGTCATTGGCTAGCCCAACGCTGTTTAGTGCGGGGGTGAAGGTTAAGTTTGGAATATCGGCAAGTGCAATTTCTTGCCCTGCTATGACTGCTATGCCTGATAATTCTAAAACCCCGCTTGAGGGGAGGACGCTAATAATAACGGCTTCTAAATTATTAGCGGGAATATCGGCAGGGTCACTAAACCCAAAATCGGTGGCTGAGAAATTGAGCGGCGTATCTTCAAAAGTAGTCAGGGTATTATCTGTTCCTTCGGGGGCATCATTTACGGTAACGATATTAATATTAAATGTATCACTGCCCAATGTTGTTAAGTTATCTTGAACGGTAAAATCAAAACTGTCGCTGGTGGTTGGTGTACCATCATGCACATATGTCACACGGTTATTTGCAATATCATCTTGGGTAAAAGTTGAAATTGAAACAGTTGGCGCCGATGTTAATGCCAAAAATCCATTTACGGGTGGAGTTGTAACAATATAAACCAAATCTGCATCTGCCGTATCAATATCCGTGGTTGATAAATCGCCAATATCAATAATTTCTGTATCACCTTCTAATAATGTAATTGTATTATTTGTTACGAGGATAGGGGCATCATCAACGGGAGTGACATCTATAGTTATTGTGTTTGGTATTGCATCTAAATCAATTCCACCATTTGCAGTGCCGCCATCATCGCGCACTTGGAAGGTAAAGTTTGCGTACCCTGTTCCATTTTCATCGGCAATGGGGGAAAAGCTTAGGGTTGCGATATCAGAAACCAAAATTTCTTGACCCGCTGTAACCGCAACACCAGATAAATTTAAAACACCGCTGAGGGGTAAAGTATTAATAATCACAGATTGAAGCACATTTGTAGGCGTATCATTAATATCGGTTATGCCGAAGTCTGCGGCAGTGAATCCATAATCTGTATCTTCTAATGTTGTAACAGTTAAATCCGCCCCTTCGGGT
Organism: uncultured Alphaproteobacteria bacterium; assembly: GCA_963803555.1. GTDB lineage: Bacteria > Pseudomonadota > Alphaproteobacteria > Micavibrionales > Micavibrionaceae. Next base: position 533,779 of record CAWDMZ010000002.1, read on the forward strand.
TCATCATTGACCGAAAGAATATCAAATGTAATTGTATTTGGCGATTGATCCGTATCCACACCCGCAAAGAAAATTCCACCATCATCTTGAACCTGAAATGCGAAAGATGCATAAGCAGCGCCATTTTCATTTATGGTTGGGGTATAGGTTAAATTAGGAATATCAGCAACCGCAACCACTTGCCCCGCCGTAACTGCAACACCCGATAACTCAAGTAATCCATCAAGGGGAAGCGTCGTAATAATAACATTATCAAAGGTGTCAGAGGGCGTATCATTGGGATCAGAATAGCCAAAGTCACCAACGCTGAAAACATAAGGGATATCTTCATTTGTGGTAAGGGTGACATCTGTTCCTTCGGGGGCGTTATTGACCGAAACAACATCAATTGTAATTGTGTTTGGATTGGCGTCCAGATCAATTCCACCATCTGCCGTGCCGCCATCATCGCGCACTTGGAAGATGAAATCGGCGTAAGCAGGGCCATTTTCGTTTGTAACGGGGGTGAAGGTTAAATTGGGAATATTAGCAAGCAAAATTTCTTGTCCTGCGGTTACAGCCATCCCAGATAATTCCAAAACACCAATCGTTGGTAGTGTCGTAATAATAACCGAAGCAAAAGCATTTGCAGGCGTATCATTAATATCGGTAAAGCCAAAATCAGTAGCATCAAAAACATAATCAATATTTTCATTGGTTGAAACGGTAACATCCGTCCCATCGGGTTCATCATTTACCGATGTGACATCAAATGTAATAGTGTTGGCTGTCCCGTCTAAATCAACCCCGCCATCTGTTGTTCCGCCATCATCGCGCACTTGGAAAGTAAAATCAGTATAGGCCAAACCATTATCATTTAGGGATGGGGTAAAAGTTAGGTTGGGGATATCGGCAAGCGTAATTTCTTGGCCAGCCGTAATAGCCGCCCCAGATAATTCTAAAATACCATTCAGTGGTAATGTCGTAATAATAACCGATTGTAAATTATTTGAAGGCGTATCATTAACATCAGTAAACCCAAAATTGGCAGGGTCGAATGTGTAAGGGGTATCTTCCAACGTTGTCAGCGTGATGTCCGCGCCATCGGGTGCATCATTCACCGATGTGACATCAATGATCATAGTGTTTGGCACACCATCCAAATCAACACCGCCATTTGTTGTGCCACCATTATCGCGCACTTGGAAGGTGAAATTATCATAGGCCGCACCATTTGTATTGGCCATTGGGGTAAAAGTTAGGTTGGGAATATCGGCAAGCATAATTTCTTGCCCCGCCGTAACCGCAACACCTGATAAATTTAATGTTCCATTTGTTGGCAGGGTGGAAATAATAACAGATTGTAATAAATTTTCTGGATTGTCGTTTACATCGGTAAATCCAAAATCAACAGGATCAAATATATAATCTGTATCTTCCAAAGTTGTAACGGTTGTGTCCGCTCCATCGGGGGCATCATTAACGGAAACTACATCAATTGTAACGGTATTTGCGGTTTGATCGGTATTAATACCACCATTTGCCGTGCCGCCATCATCGCGCACTTGGAAGGTGAAATTATCATAGGCCGCACCATTTGAATTTGCCGCAGGAATAAAAGATAGGTTCGGAATATCAGCAACCAAAATTTCCTGCCCCGCTGTAACCGCAACGCCAGAAAGCTCTAAAGCGCCATTCACAGGCAAGGTCGTAACGATAACCGATTGTAGGATGTTTGCAGGTGTATCGCTGATATCGGTAAAACCAAAATCACTTGCGGTAAAGCCAAGGGGGGCATCTTCAAGGGTGCTTAAGGTTATATCCGCACCATCGGGGGCATCATTTACTTGTGTTACATCAAATATAATTGTGTTTGGGGTGGCATCCAAATCAACACCGCCATTTAACGTGCCATCATCATCACGCACTTGGAAGGTAAAATCTGCGTATCCTGTTCCAAATTCATTTAATGCCGCGGTAAAGGTAAGATTGGGAATATCGCTGGCCAAAATTTCTTGTCCTGCAACAACCGCTACGCTTGATAATTCTAAAATACCATCCGCGGGTAGTGTTGTAATAATTACTGATTGTAATGTATTGGCAGGATTATCATTAATATCAGTAAGCCCAAAATTTGCAGCATCAAATACATAAGGAACATCTTCAAAGGCGGCCAATGTTGTATCTGTCCCATCGGGCTCATCATTTACTGACGTGACATCAATGGTCATGATGTTTGCTGCGCTATCTAAATCTACACCGCCATCGACTGTTCCGCCATCATCGCACACTTGGAAGGTGAAATTATCATACGCCGCACCATTTGCATTGGCGACGGGGGTAAAGGTTAGGTTTGAAATATCAGCAACCGTAATTTCTTGCCCTGCGGTAACCGCTGTCCCTGATAAATTAAGTGTTCCGTTCGTGGGTAATGTTGAAATAACAACAGATTGAAAATTATTGGCGGGCGTATCTGCCGCATCGGTAAATCCAAAATCTGCGGCATCAAAAGTATAATCGTTATCTTCTAATGTGGTAACGGTATTATCCGCGCCATCTGGGGCGTCATTGACGCTATCTACATTAATTGTAACGGTGTTTGCGGTGGGGTCTAAATCAATACCACCATCTGTTACGCCGCCATCATCGCGCACTTGGAAGGTGAAATCGGTATATCCCGCACCATTTTCATTTAATGTTGGTGTGAAGGTTAAATTTGAAATATCTGCAACCAAAATTTCTTGTCCTGCAATTACGGCTATTCCAGAAAGCTCAAGAATTCCATCTGCAGGTAAAGTTGTGATAACAACAGATGATAAATTGTTCGGTGCATCATTAACATCAGTAAAACCAAAATTAGCGGCATCAAAAACAAGCGGCGTGTCTTCCAAAGTTGAAAGGGTAATATCCGCGCCATCTGGGGCATCATTAACAGATGTTACATTAATGTTCATGGTATTAGGCGTGGCGTCTAAATCAATTCCACCATTTGCTGTTCCCCCATCATCACGCACTTGGAAGGTAAAGCTGTCATAGGCCGCACCATTGGCATTGGGCAGGGGCGTAAAGATTAGATTGGTAATATCGCTGGCTAAAATTTCTTGTCCTGCGGTTACTACAACGCCCAATAATTCTAATGATCCGTTCACTGGCAGGGTATTGATAATGACAGATTGTAAAATATTTGCAGGAATATCATTGGCATCGATAAATCCAAAATCAGTATCGCTGAAGATATAAGCATTATCTTCTAATGTGGTGACTGTTGTATCTGTCCCTTCGGGTTCACTGTTAATGGGGTCAACATCAAAGGTGATTGTGTTTGGCGTTTGATCGGTATCAATACCGCCATTGGCCGTGCCGCCATCATCGCGCACTTGGAACGTAAAATCGGTATAGCCAATTCCATTTTCGTTAAAGGCGGGGGAGAAAGTTAGGTTTGGAATATCAGCAACCAAAATTTCTTGCCCTGCCGTTACTGCAATGCCTGATAATTCCAAAACCCCACTGGCGGGTAAGGTACTTATAATCACAGATTGAAGAATATTGGCAGGGCTATCTGCCGCGTCAGTATATCCAAAATCAGCAGGGGCAAAATTATAACTGTTATTCTCAAGAACATTAAAGGTTGCATCCGCGCCATCGGGTGCATCATTAACAGATGTCACATCAATGGTAATCGTATTTGGTGTTTGGTCTGTATCAATACCACCATTTAAAACACCATCATCATCTTGCACTTGGAAAGTAAAATCGGCAACCGCAGTTCCATTTATATCTGTTACTGGTGTATAGGCAAGATTTACAATATCAGCTGCTGCAATTACTTGTCCTGCGCTGACTGCCGCGCCTGAAAGCTCAAGCGTACCAGTTAGAGGAAGGGATGCTATGATTACACCAGCCAAAGAATTGGGGGGCAAATCATTAGGATCTGTAAATCCAAACTCGGCGGGGTCAAAATTATAAGGTATATCTTCAATTGCGGTGATTGTATTATCTGTCCCATCTGGCGCATCATTTACGGAAGTAACATCAATTGTGATTGTGTTTGGTGTTGTATCTAAATCAGTACCACCATTGGGGGTGCCCCCATCATCACGCACTTGGAAGGTAAAATTGTCATACGCCGCACCATTTGCATTGGCGACTGGGGTAAAGGTTAGATTTGGAATATCTGCAACCAAAATTTCTTGCCCTGCGGTAACCGCTGTCCCTGATAAATTAAGTATTCCGTTCGTGGGTAATGTTGAAATAACAACAGATTGAAATGCATTAGGGGAATCATTAACATCGGTAAATCCAAAATCTGCGGCATCAAAAGTATAATCATTATCTTCTAATGTGGTAACGGTATTGTCCGCGCCATCGGGGGCGTCATTGACGCTATCGACATTAATTGTCACTGTATTTGCCGTTTGATCGGTGTCTTGCCCCCCATTGGGTGTGCCGCCATCATCGCGCACTTGGAAGGTAAAATTATCATAGGCCGCACCATTTGCATTTGCCGCAGGAATAAAGGATAGGTTCGGAATATCAGCAACCAAAATTTCTTGTCCTGCGGTAACAGTAACACCAGAAAGTTCGAGTGGCCCATTGCTTGGTATCGTCGTAATAATAACGGATAACAAATTGTTTGGTGCATCATTAACATCAGTAAAACCAAAATTAGCGGCATCAAAAACAAGTGGCGTATCTTCCAAAGTTGAAAGGGTAATATCCGCGCCATCTGGGGTATCATTAACAGAAGTGACATCAATGGTCATGGTATTAGGCGTGGCGTCTAAATCAATTCCACCATTCGCTGTTCCCCCATCATCGCGCACTTGGAAGGTGAAATTATCATAGGCCGCACCGTTTGCATCTGCCGAAGGAATAAAAGATAAGTTTGGAATATCCGCAACCAAGATTTCTTGTCCTGCGGTAACGGCAATTCCAGAAAGTTCTAACACGCCATTTGTGGGCAATGTTGTAATAATAACGGATTGAAAATTATTGGCAATTGTATCGCCTGTATCGGTAAAGCCAAAATCACCAATTGCAAAAGTTAGAGGCGTATCCTCAGCGGTGATAAGCGTATTATCCGTACCATCGGGTGCATCATTAATTGCGGTAACATCAATAGTAATTGTATTGGGCGTTTGGTCAGTATCAATACCGCCATTTATTGTTCCCCCATCATCTTTTGTTTGAAAAGTAAATGTGTCATACGCTGTACCACTTTGCCCTAATGCGGGGATGAAAGTCAGATTTGGAATATCAGCAACCAAAATTTCTTGTCCAGCCGTAACCGCTGTCCCTGATAATTCTAAGGTTCCATTAGCTGGTAATGTCGAAATAATAACAGATAAAAAAGCGTCGTTCGGCGTATCATTTGCATCTGTAAAACCAAAATCAGTTGCAGCAAAATTATAGGGTATATCTTCAATTGTTGAAATTGTAGTATCCGCGCCATCGGGTGCATCATTAACAGGTGTAATATCAAAGGTAATTGTATTGGCGGTTGCATCGGTATCAATACCGCCATCTGTTGTTCCCCCATCATCTTGCACTTGAAAGGTAAAAACATCCGATGCCACACCATTTACATTGAGGGGAGGGGTGTAAATTAAATTTGGAATATCAGCTGCGGCAATAATTTGACCCGCAGTCACAGCAACCCCAGAAAGTTCTAATATTCCATTAGCAGGAATGCTTGTAACGATAATATTTGATAGAATATTTGCAGGCGTGTCATTAACATCTGTAAATCCAAAATCACTGTCTGAGAAAGTGTAGGGATCGTCCTCTAATATTACAATGGTATTATCTGCCCCATCTGGCGCATCATTTACGGAAGTAACATCAATTATAATTGTGTTTGGCGTTGCATCTAAATCAGCACCACCATTGGGTGTCCCCCCATCATCACGCACTTGGAAGGTGAAATTATCATACGCCGCACCATTTGCATTGGCGACAGGGGTAAAGGTTAGATTTGGAATATCTGCAACCAAAATTTCTTGCCCTACGGTAACCGCTGTCCCTGATAAATTAAGTGTCCCAATGGTTGGAATAGTTGTGATAACAACAGATTGAAATGCATTAGGGCCATCATTAACATCGGTAAATCCAAAATCTGCGGCATCAAAAGTATAATCATTATCTTCTAATGTGGTAACGGTATTGTCCGCGCCATCGGGGGCGTCATTGACGCTATCGACATTAATTGTAACGGTGTTTGCGGTTTGGTCGGTGTCTTGCCCCCCATTAGGTGTACCGCCATCATCGCGCACTTGGAAGGTAAAACTATCATAGGCCGCACCATTTGCATTTGCCGCAGGAATAAAGGATAGGTTTGGAATATCCGCAACCAAAATTTCTTGCCCTGCCGTAACAGTAACACTAGAAAGTTCAAGCGACCCATTGGTTGGTAGCGTCGTAATAATAACGGATAATAAATTGTTTGGTGCATCATTAACATCAGTAAAACCAAAATCTGTTACTGTGAATGATAGCGCAGTATCCTCGTTTGTTGTTAACGTTATATCCGCCCCATCGGGGGCATCGTTAATGTTTGTGACATCAATTGTCATGGTGCTTGCTGTTTGATCGGTATCTACGCCGCCCCCTGCAACGCCACCATCATCGCGCACTTGGAAGGTAAAATTATCATAAGCCGTACCACTTTCATTAGCGATAGGGGTGAAGATTAAATTTGGAATATCGGCAACCAAAATTTCTTGTCCTGCCACGACTGCTACACCAGATAATTCTAATGATCCATTGACGGGTAAGGTTGTAATAATAACAGAAAATAAATCGTTTGCTGGTGTATCATTTGTGTCAGTAAACCCAAAATCGGCTGCGGCAAAATTAAAGCCTGTATCTTCATTTGTGACTACGGTATTGTCCGCACCAATAGGTTCGCTGTTTATGGGGTCAACATCAATGGTGATTGTGTTTGCTGTTGTATCTGTATCAATGCCGCCATTGGCCGTACCCCCATCATCGCGCACTTGAAAGGTAAAGTTATCGAAGGCTGTACCATTACTATTTAATGGTGGGGTGTATTCAAGATTGGCAATATCTGCCAACAAAATCTCTTGTCCTGCTATTACTGCCGTACCAGAAAGTTCTAGTGTTCCATTGCTTGGTATTGCTGTAATAATAACAGAGAGTAAATTATTTGCTGGCGTATCGTTCGCATCTGTAAATCCAAAATCGGTTGCGGTGAAACCAAGATTATTATTCTCAAACATTGAAATGGTATTGTCCGCACCATCGGGGGCATCATTTATACCCACAACATCAATTGTCATTATATTAGGGGATTGATCGGTATCAACCCCACCATTGGCTATACTACCGTCATCTTTTACTTGGAACGTAAACGTGGTGTAACCCATCCCACTTTCATTTATTGTGGGCGTAAAAGTGATGTTTGGGATATCTGCGACTAAAATTTCTTGCCCCGCAGTAATCGCCATACCCGATAACTCAAGAACACCATTAGCGGGAAGAGTTGTAATAATAACAGATAAAAAATTATCGGGCGCATCTGCCGTATCGGTAAAACCAAAATCAGTTGCGGCAAAATTTAAAGGAATATCTTCATTTGTTGATACGGTGTTATCTGCCCCTGCGGGTTCATCATTTACCGCCGTAATATTAAATGTAATTGTGTTTGGTGTCGCATCCAGATCAACCCCGCCATTGGCCGTTCCCCCATCATCTTGCACCTCAAATGTGAAATCAGCAACGCCAGTACCATTTGCATTTAAAGGCGGGGTATATTCAAGAAAAGAAATATCAGCCAAAGAAATAATTTGCCCTGAAGATACCGCGCCAGGGCTGCTTGCCCCCGCGGCTAAGGATAATGTCCCTACAGCAGGAAGGGTAGAAATACGCACCCCATTTAAATTATTTGCGGGGGTATCATTTGCATCGGTAAATCCAAAATCTGTTGCCGTAAAAGGATAAACATTATCTTCTGAAAATGTGATGGTGTTATCCGCACCATCGGGGGCGTCATTCACACTATTTACGTTGACTGTAATTGTATTGGGGGTTGGATCTATATCAACCCCACCATTGGCCATTCCCCCATTGTCACGAATTTGATATGTAAAGCTGGCGTATCCTACACCATTTTCATTCGCATCAGGGGTAAAGGAAATATTAGGAATATTGGCAATTGCAATTTCTTGCCCCACGGTGATCGCCGTCCCTGATAATGCCAACACCCCATCCGCAGGAAGCGTTGTCACAATAATCGAAAGGGCAGTATTTGACGGGCTATCATCATTATCACTAAACGCGGCTGAAAAATCACCAAAGCCAAAATTATATGGCGTATCTTCATCTGTTGTCACCGTAATATCAGCCCCATCAGGGGCATCATTCACAGCCGTAACATTAAAGGTAATTGTATTGGGGGTTGTGTCTAAATCAACACCACCATTGGCTGTTCCGCCATCATCACGCACCTGAAAAGTAAAGCTATCGTATGTTGCACCATTCTCATTTAATGCAGGGGTAAAGATAAGGTTGGGAATTTGCGCCGCTGCTATATCTTGCCCTGCAACAACCGCAACACCAGAAAGCTCCAAAATACCATTTGTTGGTAAAGTAACGATAACGACAGATTGAAGTGAATTTGAAGCGGGCGCATCATCAGGATCGCTAAACCCAAAATTAGAGGCAGCAAAATTATAAGGCGTATCTTCCAAAATTGTAAATGTATTGTTTAACGCATTTGGATCTTCATTTATATTTTGAACATTGATATTAAGGGTTAATTCATCAAAGGGATTACCAACACCATCATCCGTTGCCCGTATAACTAGGGCAAAATTGTTGACCCCTTCAAAATCTAAATTGCTGTTATCTGCAATTGTGACATCACCACTAATTGGATTTATCTGAAAAATACCCAATCCATTGCCAGATTGTATTGAGTAGGTTATTGAGTCCCCTTCGGGGTCAAATGCACTTGCATTATAAATAAAAGTACCATCGGCCGCATTTTCAAAAACACCGACAGCCGCAGGATCGGGGCCAAGATCGGGTGGATCATTAATAACCACACCAAAATCATAACTGTTGCCAGTTACGGTTGTATTACCATCTGAAATATTAAACCCAATGCTTGCCGTTGTTGTTCCACTACCATCATGGGTAAATTGTATTCCACCAAAATTGATGTCCGCTTGGGTAAATGTACCACCAATGCCCAGTGCCGAACCATTTCTAAAAACCGTACCATTGGTGGCGGTTGTAATGGTGTAAACAAGTTGATTGATATTATTATCAGGGTCAGTTGTCCGCAAATTTGTGTTTGAGATTAATCGTGTTCCACCAGTATTTAATGAATCCCCCGTATTAACAATAATAACAGGCGGATCATTTGCACCAGAATTGGTAAAAGTCACACCAATTTCTTTAGTGCCACTAATGGTTGTTGTGCCATCTGTAACGTCAAAATCAAATCCTGCAAACCCATTTGATGTGCCATCTTGGTCAAACCGAATAAAGCCATTATCAATATCTGCTTGTGTAAATGCTGTTACTGTTGCCGCAAGATTTGTATTAAAGACAGAACCATTAAGCGTACTTGTCACTGTAAAATCTAAATTTCCTGCGGTTGTATCAACATCAGAAATTAACAATGCCGCGCTGTTGATATTAACAGAAGCATTTTGAACAACACTTTGAACGGTATTATTTATAATGGCGGGCGGGTCGCTTCCCACATCATCAACAGGGGTGACATTAAGGAAAAATGTATCTGTGTCTTGTGTTCCACCATCGGTAATACGATAACTAAAACTTGCAGTTGTTGTTTCACTATCATCATGACGAAATTGTATGATGCCATTATCAATATCTTCTTGGGTAAATGTGCCGTTAATACCAACGGTAATGCCATTACGCTCAATCGTTCCATTGGAATAGCCATTAATTTGATAGGTCAAATTGGCCGGTGTTGTATTGCGGTCAACCGTATAAAGCTCGCTTGAGGAAATATTTGTAACCCCGCCTTCAAGAACGGTATCGCCCGTATTAAATTGAATGGCAGGGCTGTTTGTCCATTTATGCGTAAGGTATGAATCAACGGCGCGCACTTGGTTATCGTCCAATGCGGTGTTCCATTGCATTATTTGACCAATAGACCCTCTAAAAAAGTTAGCATCTGAATTATTTGTTAATGCAAGGGTTGTTGGTCTTACTGTACCATTTTGTTCTGCGCCAATCCCAATTGCTGCGCCGTGATTTTGTTGGCTACCCACCTCATCAAGTTGAACAAATGCGCCGCCATTTAAATTTGATTTGATAAAACCATCACCAGTATTGGAATCAAATACCATTATAACGCGATATGTCGTATTCGTCTGAACCGCGCCAAGGTTCATAATCTTAAATCGATCAGACCCCCATTCTGATCCTGTGTTATTATATCCAGAGGCATAAATATTACCGCCATCTATAGATACTTGGTATCCACGAGTACTTCCGCCCTGTTCAAAAATAACCTGGAAGCCTGAAGTATTTGTTCCTGTTCTAAAAACAAATGCAAATGATTTTTCTGGCCATGGGCCATTTGAATTTATATCTGTTTGATTACCAATGACATAGGTATCATCACCATCAAAATTTAAACCACCAATACCTGTGCCAAAGGCGTTTGCATCATACTCAGGTCTGCGGCTTGCTGTTCCTTCTGATGCATCATTACCCGCACCAAACTTATCGCGCCATGTTTGAACAGTATCACCAGTATTGGGTTGATCGGCGGCTGAAAAATCGCCATCGCCATCAATATCTTGGGCATCAAGATTAAGAATACCTGCTGGAATAGCATTCACTGTTGCTTCAAGTGTAGAGGCATCCAAAAGCAAACGCTTTTCAAGCGGATACATTAATGTCCGCAGCGCCCCTTTTTTATTCTTTTTATCGTCTTTATTAGCCAATTTTTTCTAAGTTTTCTGGTTTAAAATTTATAAAAAACAAATCACCTACTATAGTATCTCAAATAAGTACTAAAATTTGATAAAGTTTTAGATTTTTTTAAAAGCCACTATCCATACGAAATAATGAAACACCCTTTTTAAACAAAGTGTTAGCAAGAATTTGTCGCTCACCTGACATAATAACTGTACCGCGCGCGATAAAGTTTGGAAGATGATTATTTTCATTGCCATTACTAAGACTAAATTCTACGGGATATACAGAATATTGGGGCAGTGTTTTAATCTCTCCATTAGAGGCCTTTTCTGAAGGAATTGCCCCCCCTTGGATAGAAGATAATTCTGGCCAAAAAAGGGTGTCAGCAATTGTTTTTTCAACTGTATTTAATGTTACGTTGAACTTATAAAAGGGTGAGTATTCGGCGTAAAAAACACCCTTATTGGTTTTAGAGAGTTTGTTCATATCAATCTCACGAATGTACCCGCTTAAAATGGTAGTGTCATTATCCGTCAATAGGGCGAGCATATTCCTAGAATTAACCCATTGCCCTTTTCTAAATCCAGCATCGGTAATTTTTATGGTGCCAGAAAAAGGAGCCTTAATTGTCAATTTGTCTGAAATTATTTGTAATCCTTCAAGCTCCTTAATTGTATTTTCAATTTCGTTGTTAACCATACTTCTTTTATTGGCAAGCTCTTGGGTGGCCTGACTGCTGTCGCGGATAGTTTTTAAATCGCGCAATCTTTGGTTTGTAATATCAATTTTATGATCCAAATTATATGAAGATAAACGGAACAATATATCGCCTTTTTTTACTTCTTGCCCTTCTGTCACCCTAATTTCTTCAATTTTTGAAGGGATAGAAGGATATAGCCTTACATAGTCTTTAGCATGCAAAGTTGCAGGAATTTCTATTGTTCTTTGCAAGGGTAAAAAAGCCATTATTATTAAAACAGCAATAATAAAAATCGATATTTTCCCACGAAATGATGAAAAAATTTCATTCGAATTTTCAATCCAGACTTTTACTTCTCGTAATATCGGCAACCCAATAAAAAATGCCAATTCGATAATCATTAATATCAACCCCAATGGTTGAAAAAATAAATGATAAACCAATATAGAAATACCCAAATAAAGAAAAAATCGATAAACCCATACCGCAAAGCCAAAACCAGTTAATAGTTTTTGTTTATTATCATCGGCAATTTCGGGGCGTGGTGTATTCCACCCCCATAAAGATTTCCGCAACTGCCATTTTGAAAAGGCAAAGGCACGATCTTGTAAATTATCAATGCCCACAAAGTCAGAAAATAAATAATACCCATCAAATTTCATAAGGGGGTTTAAATTCACCAAAAGGGAGGCAATCATTGACACAATCGCCACCATAAAACAAAGGCTTTGCGCCATTCCTGGTGGTAAAATATGCCATAATATAAGTGAAACAGAAGACAGTGCCAATTCGGCCATCATACCACCTGCGGCAATAATCAAACGCTCCCGTCTAACTTTTAATTTCCACGCATTGGTCGTTTCTGTATATAAAATAGGATAAAGAACGATAAAGGCCACGCCAATAATTGTCACGGGTACACCATATTTTGTGGCGGTATAGGCATGCCCCAATTCATGGATTATTTTGACAATAATGGTTGCCCCTAAAAATAAAATGATACCTTCAAGGGTTAGGTAATTGATAAATGTATTGGCAATATCATCAAATCGTTGAATACTCAAAAATATGCCATAGGCGAAGTAATAAAAAGACACTGACAATAAATGGTTTTGTAAAAAGTGGTTTTATAAACGGATATGTCTTTTTTAAAAAACGCTCAGGTTTAAAAAATGGAATTGTAAAGAAAAGGTAGCTATGCATTAATTTTTGCCACCATGGTTGCTTTGCATTTTCATGTTGCATGGCAAAAAAATTCTGCGCCTCTTCCCCCGAGGCATAGACAAGGCTATGCGTAATTAAAAATTCGATAAGGGCGCTTATGGCCTCTTCATCAGGGTGTAATGTCGTTTCATTTTTTATTACTGTAATAAGCTGACTAACGGTTTGGCATCGTTTAAAGCGTGTCAGACATTCAAATTCTAGCCACCCTATTTTATAATATTTGTTTGCCGCAGGATCATATAATGTCCAACTGGGGGATCCTTCGGGCTCGGCTGGTGCCTCGTTAAGCTGAATATCATCGCGTAATGTGGGGAGGGCGGGATCTTGATTTAAAAGCATATTTAAATGCCTAACTTACGCCGCAAGGTTGTAATGGGACGCCTTAGAATATTAACAATCAAAATTGTACGATCACCGTAAACTTTTGCTGTTCCTGTCCATCCAATACGAACATCATTATTATCAAGGTCGATAAAGTTACCACGAATTTTGTAACTCATCTGTCCACTACCATCCATTGTTGCCTGATACCCGATAGAGGAATAATCAACATAGCGCGAATTAAATGGCATTACATTTAAAAAGAAACGCGCAGGAATGTCTTCATCAATTTCAATCATTGCATTAATGGGCATACGGATAAGTAGCTCATTCTCATCCAGCTTTGCCAATTGCATAATTTGTTCCCCCGTTTGAACGGGTTTTCCCCGAAGGGAATTGGCATCCGAGAAAATCACAATTCCATCTTTTTCAGCCACAATATTTGCAAGAGAAAGCATTTTACGCGCAAAATTCACCTCAGCTGTCTTTTGGGAAAGTTGTGCTTTTAATAATGAAATCTCCGCTAACTTTGATCGATCTCTCATAAACTCGCGCTCGGTTTTAAGTAATGAGATTTGGGCGGCTTTTAACTCCCCTAATGTTTTTGTCACTTGGTTTTCCAATAGGGTACTATCCATTTTAACTAGAACATCACCTTTTTTGACATCTTGCCCTGGTGAAACCTCAACTGTATCGATCACACCATCAAAAGGAATAGCGATAGATGCAGGTTTACTTGCCACCACTTCGGCAGGGGCGCTTGAACTCATCCGAACAGGAATAATCATGATAAGAAGGAGGGCGATAAAAAATAATTTTGTTCTTAAACCTGACGTGCTGAAAAAAGAAAATGATACCAAATGAATTTGATCTGTTTTTTTGATGGTTAAAATTTTGTAAGGCATGGGCATATCCATCCCCTAAATCTTCTAAAATTGCTTTTTCCAAAGGTTGAATTTCTTCATCCCGATCAATCCATAATCCACCAATAATGTCTTTTTGATTGTTATAAAGAAAAAGTATAAAAGCATTTTTAGGAACCCATTTATTCCAATCTGTTTGATTGTTTTCACTACAATCTTCAGGTGTAATTACTACTAATTTTGAAAAACTTTGCTGCTTTTCATCTTTTTTTCTTCGTTATGGTCTTCCGAAGTTGGCGTATTTTGATTTTTCACAAAATCGCTTATCACGCGAACGAGCCACTGGGTATAGGGGCCATCCGTATCAATCTGAACCAAGCCTGACGCACTTTTAATATCAATCTTGTTGCGATTTAATTCCCAATAAAGACAGTTGCTGTAGGGGGTTAGATTAAAGGTCTGATTGACCATTAAAAATTCAAGTTCGGTTTTTTTATCTTTGTGACGCGCACTTTTTAAAAGGGTAATCAGCGTTAATAAAAGCTGAAATTTATTTTCAACTTTATCAGGGTTGGAAACTTTTTTTTTATCTTTATTTATCAAAACTTACTTCATCTCGTTTGTAGAAATTTTTAATCCTAAAAACCCTTTGCTTAAACTTTCATTCGTTGTGTTTTGTGTGAATGATGCCTTACCACTCATACCGGGGAGCAATTCTTCATGGTATTTTTGCATTTCTGCGACCACTTGGATAGATTGACTAACGGGGTCAACTTCACCAAAAACATTAATAATCTTGGCGGTATAAGTCATATCCGTTTCACCAATATAAATTTTAACAGGCGTGTTGACATTCAACCATCTTAGCCATTTTGAAGGGACAAGAAATTCTGCACGCAGGGGGTCATGCGATGCAATCTCCATCAAAACCCGACCCGATTGCACATATTCATACTGGCTCGCCATTTTGCGCATCACGCGTCCATCCCATGGCGCGATATGGCTGCATGACTTTAAACGCCCTTTAATTTGTGAAATTAATGCTTTATTTTGAATATTATTTTCACGCGCAACAATTAATTCAATATTTGAAATTGAATCTAAATCTGATAATTGCTGATAAGCGGCAAGCTGTTGTTCTGTAACACGTTGGCGTGACATGGCTTCGCTCAACCGTCCACGATCAACGGCGCAATCATATTCAATAAGAACATCGCCTTTTTTAAAGCGATCACCACTTTCAAGTTTAAATTTTATGATCTTTGAATCAATACCGCTTGATAACACAATCTGACGTTTTGCGCCCAAGACAGCCTGCACACTATATTTTTCATCGTCATATTGCTTATTCTCTAAATCTTGTGAAGAAGGATTTATATTTATGAGAGCAGGGGGAGGAGTAATAATTTTAATTTCTGGGCTGGCTTCTTTTTTTAGCGGAGTTTCCCATACAACAGGAACATCAATTGAAGATTCACCATACGCAACCTTACCAAGCAGTCGATCATTCTTATCTCCAAAGTCACCAATAAATAAAGCAAGTAAAAAGACAAGACAAAAAAGAATACCAAATCGGACAAGCATTATATTTTTATAAGACATAAATTTCCGATGTGCTGATGGTGATGCTTGTGAATGCGAAGATATATCACTTTGCTTTTGCGGATTGTTCCAATTTATTTTCTCAAAAGGAGGCTCTATCATGACGCTACCCTTTCTTTATGGGGGGTAGAATGCGCAATAATATTTGCATCATTTAAATTTTGACGTATTTGATCTGCGTAATTTTCAATGCTTAAATTAGGGTTATTTTCATCCCATAAATCAATGCCAAGCGTATTGATAAAACGACCATAGGCATCTTGTGCGTCGGCATAGGCAAATGCCTTGTTGATATTGGCGATGCTTGCATCTACTTGCATACTTAATAATTCTGCCTTGGACATGAGGCCAACTTTATTAAAATTTTGCGCACGGTCTAAAATTTTGTTGGCGTGGGCAACCAGTTGTTTTTGTTCGGCATATTCATCGGACAGGGTATCGTAACGCGCCATCGCCACATGTACCTGCGTAATGATTGCGGCAACTAAGGCTTGGCGTCGTTGATCAGAGAGCAAGTCAATATTTTGTGCTTTTTTATATCGTGTTGGCGCCGTAATGATTTTATTGATAGAGGATGTTAATCCTGCAATACCATCAACCCAGCTGTTGTAAACAAGGAATTTGTTTGAATCATAATTATAGGTCAATAAAAGCTCGGCCCCGGGGATTGATTCCAAAATAGATAATTTGATATCGCGTGCGCTAATCCGCTTATTCAAAATTTCCTCTCTTACTTCAGGTCGGCTTGTCAATGCCTTCATTTCATAAGTTTCTATTGTTGAAGCAATCTGTGGCAAGGTCGCGCCAAGGACGGGATTTTGATCTTGTAAATCTAGGGTCAGCTCTTCTTGTAAAGGGTAAGCGGTTAAAGTTTTTAGCTCTATATCGGCCAATTTTAAACCGCTTTTTATACGGATTAATTGCATTTTCTTATCTAATAATTGCGATTTTCTGGCTTGTGCATCGCCAAGGGGGACAATGCCTGCCTCAACCTGACGGTCATTATTGACCAATTGATTTTCAATTTTTCCTAAAAGCACATCAATTTGAGGCAACATTATTTGTGCAACTGCGGCCCGCCAATAGGCAATATAGGTATCTTGCACTACGCCTTGATAGATTTTACGGCGGCGTTCTTGGGCAATTAACATTTGATCTGATGTTGTCTTACCCCGCCATAAATTTATTCCCGTATCCAATAAATTCCATTCTGCGGAAAGTTGAACAACGTTTCTATATTGTTCTTGCGAAATCGAAGGTTGCAAGGATTCAGTGCCTGTTAAAACAGAAAAACTTGAAGATCCCCCCTCATTACTGCGCCCTTGGCGTTGTACTTTTGCATTGAGAGAAGGCAATGCATTCAGCATTTGTAACGTCACATCATCCGCCGCGATAAGGGTGTCTAATTCAGCCACTTTTGTATCTAAATTATACTTAATCGCTCTGGCTAAGGCATCTTCAATCTTCATAGACTGTTGAAATTGACCAGGGGGAGGGTATATTTTCTGTCGATCTTCATTGATTGTATCCAATAAGACAGCATTATCCACGGGTGTCGCCGTTGGCGCACAACCAGTAGATAAAATTAGTCCCGTAAGGGCCAAAGAATGTAAAAATCTATTTATCATATGTATTAAGAATCATTCCTCAGAAAGGAGAATGAAAAAGTAAGTAATTAATATAATACATTAATATGAGTTATCCCCCAAATAATATAAATATTACTTTAAATATGGAAATTTATTTTTTTATTTTGAAGTTTATTTAAGGATTCTAAATCTAAAAACTATTGAACTCCATGTTTCCACCAATTTTGGAGAAGTTTTTTTTGATCTTTTAAAATTTTATATCGTTCAATAAATTTAGCGTCTTTATCAATGGCTGATTTAACGCGTTTTTCTTCTTCCCAATCCAGTTCATTGTCAATTAATGCCTGGATATCAAAATCACTAATGTTTTTCATAATGGTAAGCACGATAATCCCTTCATATAATCTAATGCTTGGTGGGTGAAAAATGTTCCGAAAATTCTATTTGCAATGCCAAAGGAACCAATTTTGAAATAATACGTTGTAATAACTATAAATATTGAAAGGAAAGACTATGTTAAAACTTGCTATTACATTTTTGGTTATTGCTTTAATTGCAGCTGTACTTGGTTTCAGCGGTATCGCTGGTGCGGCTACAAATATTGCAACTATATTATTTGTTGTTTTTCTTGTGCTGTTTGTCGTTGCGGCAATTGTACATGCGGTACGTGGAAAACCACCCGCTTAAAACTTTTAGCTTATGATAAAGCGCCTCTTCTAACGAAGGGGCGTTTTTTTGTTGGAATATTAGTAAATTAAGATACTATTATTTTTTTCATAAAAGAGTATTCACATGGATAAAGTTTTTGTCCGAAATTTTAGTATATTTGTCATCGTTCTTGTATTGTGCGTTGCTGTATTCCTGTATTATTTTATCTCTAGCGACCGTGCGTTAGGGCGCATTGATACATGGGTCAATCATACCAATGTTGTTATCTCAGAAGCAGAAAATCTATCTAGCAGTGTTCAAGGAATGGTTGTCGCACAACGCGGATATCTTTTATCCAAAGATCCTGAATTTATAAATGAATATAACCGTAATAAAAGCAGAACCTTAAAACATATTAATAGTTTAAAAAAACTTACTGTTGACAATATATCACAACAAAAGCGAATTATTGAATTAGATGCCAAACAAAAAGCTTTGACAAAAAATTTAGAAAAGCGTGTTGAGGCTGAAAAATTTAGAGATGATTTTATTGAGCTAAAAGATATTGAAGTTATTCGAGATTTAAAAAATATTATTCTTAAAATTAATAAAAGTATTTTATCCGAAGAATATTCATTATTGGATCAACGTGTAAAAGCACTGAATAACAAGAAAAGCCAATATTTAGTTACATTAATAAGTGGTGTAATTGTTGGTGCAATTTTATTGCTTATTTTTAACGCATTTTTATTAAAAGCCCAACGCCGTAAAGCAACAGCAGAAGGGGCATTAAAGGATTCTGAAGATCGTTTTTCTCTTGCCTTGCAAGGAACGCAAGATGGAATTTATGATTGGGACATTGATAAAAATGAAGTTTTTTATTCCAGTCGCTATTTTTCAATGTTGGGATATGAAGATAAAAACCAATACGGAACGCCAGATGATTTCAAAAAAATAGTTCATCCCGATGATTTAAAAGGGGTATGGAATCATGTCGAAAGATATTTAAGTGGTGAAATATCAGAATACGTATGTGAATTTCGTCTAAAGCATTCTAATGGACAATGGATGTGGGTTCAATCACGGGCAAAGGCGTTGTTTAACAACGAAGGTACGCCTTATCGCATGGTTGGCGCACATACTGATATTACCTATTTAAAGCATGAACAAGAAAAATTAGAATATGAAAAAGATAAAGCCGAAGAAGCCAACAAGGCAAAGGGCGAGTTTTTGGCACATATGAGTCATGAAATCAGAACACCTTTAACAGCGATAAGTGGTATTGCAGAAATTTTTTCAAAAAATCTATCTGATTTTAGTGAGAAGCACCAAAAATTGGTGACAACGCTTGGCGCAAGTTCGAGCTCCCTAAAGGATATTGTCAATGATGTTTTAGATTTTTCTAAAATTGAAAGTGGTGACATCGAAATTGAAGATAGAATGTTTTTACTAGAAGAGCTGTTTGTAGAAGTGACAAGCATGATGTCTGTCAAAGCAGTTCAAGAAAATATAAATTTTATTTTTGATGATACAAAAACTAAAAATGTTCAATTTTACGGTGATAAAGCCAGATTGCGACAAATTTTGGTAAATCTTATTGGTAATTCTCTAAAATTTACCGAAGCGGGCGGCTTGGTAAAAATTATCTCTGAATTACAATATATAAATGATGAACAACATTTACGAGTAAGCGTTTCTGACACAGGAATTGGTATTAAACCAAAAGATTTTGATTTAATTTTTGATCGGTTTAAACAATCAGACGCTTCTGTTTCCCGCAAATATGGGGGAACGGGTTTAGGGTTACCGATCTCTAAAAACCTTGCTAAGTTAATGGGTGGTGATATCTACCTCAGCAGTCAGTATGGCGATGGATCAACATTCTCCGTTATCTTGCCGATGAAGGTCGATCATGACGAACAAATTAAAAAAAATATAAAGACCAGTATAAAAAATATAGAACATTATTTGCCTATTTTAGATGGCCAGAAAAAACTTCTTTTGGTTGAAGATTATAGCGGTAATATTGATATCCTTAGCTATATTTTAGACGAAATTAACATCGCCTTTGATATCGCTAAGAACGGGGAAGAGGCTTTAACGCTTTGGCAGGATAATAATTATGATCTTATTTTGATGGATGTTCAGATGCCTGTTATGGACGGCTTTACCGCCACGCAAAAGATAAGAGAATTAGAACAAGATAAAAACTTACCCAGAACGTCTGTTATTGGAATGACAGCGCATGCTTTAGTCGGTGATAAAGATAAATGTATTGAAGCGGGAATGGATTCATATCTTCCCAAACCAATTGATGAAAAGAATTTAATAAGAGAAATTTTTACATATATTGAAAAGAAAAACGCATAAAAAAAAACCCGATCTAAACAATCGGGATCTTTTAAAATATTATTTTTAATTTTTATGCGGCAACTCTATTCATTTTTTCAATCATATCATTTGCAATTGTATAGTTTTGTAATGGTACTTGTGGTTGCTCTAGGGCAATTTGTAGGGCTTCTCTTGCGCGTGAAAGACGTGATCTTACCGTCCCAACAGGGATACCAATTTCTTTTGCTACTTCTGCATATTGTTTGCCTTGAATACAGACTAATTTAAGAATTTCATAATGCTCAATACTTAAATTGGTCATCGCACGATCAACATCTTTAAATTCCATTTTAGTATTTTGTGCTTCTTCAACACTCATATTTTGAATGTGACTTTCTGGATCATATTGTGATTCAAATTTAACTTTGCGTCTGTAACCAGAAACAAACATATTATACATAATTTTTGATGACCAGCTAAATAAATTTGTACCTTCTTGAAATAAATGTTTCTTCTCAATGGCACGTAATAAAGTAGATTGTAGTAAATCTTCAGCATCCGCAGAATTACGGGTAAGCTTATAAGCAAATTTTTCTAATCGGCTTTGTTGTTCCATCAAATCGTTATTATCAAACATTATTTATTCCTTATATTGGTTAACTTGATTAAGACAATATAAGGATGACGTATCGTGAATTTGTCTGTACTGTATCAGTTGTGAAATTCTTTGTATCAATTTAGTAACAATATGCTTAATATTCTAAAATATCTTAGATTACGGAAAAGAAACTTTTGTTATGAAAAAAGGAAATATTTTAATTGTTGAAGATGATGAGGGTCTTCAGTTCGTTGTTAGCAATTATTTAGAAAATGATGGATATAATGTTTTTCAAGCGGGAGATAGCAAAACTGCA
Source organism: uncultured Alphaproteobacteria bacterium (assembly GCA_963803555.1). Classification (GTDB taxonomy): domain Bacteria; phylum Pseudomonadota; class Alphaproteobacteria; order Micavibrionales; family Micavibrionaceae. The sequence goes on from CAWDMZ010000002.1 coordinate 554,873, forward strand.
TTAGAACATATTAAAAACAACGTGTTGGATGTTATTCTACTCGATCTTGTATTGCCCGATGCAGAAGGAATGTCATTAATCCCACAAATTCAAATTATAACAGATTCAGGGATCATCATTGTTTCTGGCAAAAATGATACGACGGAAAAAATCATCTGTCTTGAGATGGGGGCCGATGACTATATTACCAAACCCTTTGAAATGCGCGAGCTTTCCGCAAGGATAAAAGCAATCTTACGCCGAAAAGATAAAGAAGCACCTGTTGCTGAAAATAATAATACAAAAGAAAGTCAAATCTATTTTGGTAATGGATGGTGCCTTGATAGGGATCAATTTCAATTATTTAATGCCGATAAAATTTCTGCAAACCTAACGACAGGTGAATTTAAATTATTGGAGACATTAATATTATCCGCTAATCGTGCATTAAGTCGTGAACATTTATTTGAGCTTACGCGCGATAGTGATTATGATTCTTACGATCGTGCCATTGATATTCAAATTGGTCGTCTTCGCAAAAAACTCTCCGAAGATGATAAGTCGTGCGAGCTTATAAAAACTGTTCGTGGTGTGGGATATATGTTTACTGGAAAAATTAATGCATAAGCTTTAAAAATATTTGGAACTAATATCTTTCTTCTTTGTTTTATTGCTACAACCTAACAAAAGAGAAGGAGTAGATTAAAATTATGGCTAAAGTTGAAACAAAATACCCAGAAGTCGAAAAGATTAAGCAAGATGCACAATCTTTAAAAGAAAATACTGTTGAGCTTGGACGCCACATCAAGGCAGAAGGCAGTGTAAAGGCAGAAGAAATTAAAGAAGCCACATCAGAAAAAATTAATTATTATTCTGAGCAAGGTAAAGAACAATTACTATTAGCGGAAATGAAAGTGCGTGAAAAACCACTTCAAGCCGTAGCCATTGCATTTGCAGCAGGCGCAGCGTTAAGCATTCTGTTTGGGCGTCGCTAATGTATAAGTTGTTGCCCCTTATTGAACGTACGGTTGCTCGTTATGCTTTAAGTTCAACATATCCTATATCTTTAAGTTATAGAATAAAACATTGGTTTGTTGTTTTTTCAGGTTTAATGTTGGTTGCAACGGTTGGATTTGGATTATTCTCGTTATTTTTATGGTTGAATATTACTGTTTCTCCTATTGCAACAATGGCCTATATGGGGGTCGCAACATTTGTAGTTTCATTGTTGAGTGCATCTTTTGCTTTTCTAATTTTGTATTTAAAAGTACAAAAAGTTAAGCAAACAAAAGAAAGATTCACAAAAACACTTGAAGAAGGAATTGCGTTAGCTGAACAAGAGTTTGGTCAGCCAATTCTAAAGAACCCGAAATCAGCAATTGCCCTTGCAACATCTGCAGGTTTTATTGTCGGTGACAGGTTTATAAAGTAACCAAAATAAATTTAAAAAAAAAGGAATAGATTTATGAATAAAGTAAAATTTTTTAGTTTAATGGCTCTTGCTACAATTACATTGGGCTTAGGTGCATGTAATACAATTTCTGGTGCTGGCCAGGATATTGAAGATGGTGGCGAAGCAATCCAAGACGCAGCCAACTAATCATACTAATGATATGAGTAATAAAGGTTTATTATTAATATTATCTGTTTTTTTCATTGGGACATCGAGTATTTTTATACTTAATACACCCATTGATGATGAAGATTACCAATCATTAGAAATATCAAATAATAATTACGAATAACCAAAAAGGCCTGTCATATGATAGGCCTTTTTTTTACGACTATAAAACTGAAAAGATAAATGGTGGGGCTGGGGGGACTTGAACCCCCACGTCCTAAGGACAACGGATTTTAAGTCTATTGCCATATTGTTATCCTGTTGATTTAATTAGGTTTTTTATTTTTCTCTAAAAAAGTGTGTAAGAGTTTGTGTAAGTTTTAGAGTATATCTAATCTTAATAGATTTATCAAAGAAACATATTTTCTTACACAATATGATCGTAACAATTCTCTTGAGTTTTTAAAGAACATTATTAATTAATAGCTATCATTGTTGATAAGTAAAATACACGTTATAAAAGAATTTAAATCCAAGATTTCAAAGGGCGTGTGATTATGAAATATACAATTTATTCAATTCTGTTTGTAGTGTTTGCTTTTTTTACTGTTGGAAATACCGTCGCTTATGGTCAACTTTTACCTTCACCCAATAGTTCTGATACTCAAATTGTAGAAGAAGCTCCCAAAGACTCTTATGGTCGATCAACGCCTCGTGGGACTGTTCAAGGGTATCTGGATGCAATGGCAGCAGAAGACTTTGAGAAAGCTTTTAAATATTTTGATTTCTACTATATCAATAAAAATCAAAGGCAGAAAAAGGGTCTTGAAACTGTAAAAACTTTTCAGAAAGTTTTAGACTCCAAAGGGCACTTTAAAGCGACATCACTTTTAAGTGATAAGATGATTGGTGATATTGAAGATAAGAATGAGCCTTTACTTGATGAGGTCGGCTCATACACGTGGGAAGGTAAAACTTTTCCTATATATGTTGAAAATGCCAAGTCTAAAGAAAGACTCTTTACCAATATGGCTGTTTTCGGAGCAGACTTTAAAAGAACTTCCTGTTCTCACTGAAGAAGAAATTAAGCCCTTGGTTGATAAAATAACGCCTGAAATACTATCTCAAAACAAGGTAGCTGGCGTGTCTTACTCCCATTGGGGATTATTAATTTTACTGATACCTGTTTCTTTATTGATTACATGGTTGTTGGGAAGATTAATTCTTAGAGGTATAAAAAAAATATGCAGAAAAATTTGGCCTACGCATCATTTTGAAATAATTGATGCTTTTGGATTACCAATATTTTTGTTCGCTTCAGCTTGGATATTTGTTGAGTTAACAAGACGAACCGGTATTCCTGTTTTAGCCAGACAATATGTATCCGAATTACCCGTTATTGTCGCTTGGATAGCTTTTATTTTATTTTGTTGGAAACTATTAACGGCATATTTTGATATTGCACTACGCAAATCAACCCAAAGACATGATCAAGGAAAAGTGTCAGCACTATTATTCTTTAGGCGTGCCGCACTTTTCGTTTTCATTGCGATAGGTTTTATTACCTCATTAGGTATGTTGGGTATTGATGTTACTGCAGGTATTGCTGCGCTTGGTATTGGTGGTATCGCGATTGCTTTAGGGGCGCAGAAAACAATCGAAAATTTGGTAGGTAGTATTACCGTTATCTTTGATAAGCCAGTGCGTGTTGGCGATTATTGTAAGATTGGTGATGTAAGTGGAACAGTGGAAACAATAGGAATGCGCTCTACACGTATTCGTACTCTTGATAGAACATTGGTGACTATCCCAAACGGTCAGTTTGCGTCTGATACAATTGAAAACTATGCGTTTAGAGATAAGTTTAGATATATTCATATATTTGGTGTGCGTTATGAAACAACGCCCGATCAAATGCGTTATTTGTTGGTTGAAATGCGTTCTGTTCTTTATGCTCATCCGAAAATAGATAATGATCCTGCACGTGTGCGTTTTGTTTCTTTAGATAATTATCAACTTAGTATCGAAGTTTATGCCTATATCTTGGCAGCGGATAATAATGAATTTTTAGAAGTTCAAGAGGATTTACATTTAAGATTTATGGATATTGTAAGCAAGGCAGGATCAGATTTTGCCTTCCCATCGCAAACAGTTTACATGGCAAGAGATAGTAAGCCATCAGAAGAAAAAATGAAAACTGCGGAAGGGGAAGTAAAGCGTTGGACGGAAAAAGGAGAGTTACCACTACCGCGTTTTAATACAGATGAAATTAAAAATCTCGAAGGTAAAATTGAATATCCTCCAAAAAGTTCAAGTATTCAAAAAGAAAACTAGTACTGTAGATGTTAGATTGGATTTTAAAATTTATTGAAAAATTTGAATATCTTGGAATATTCTTACTTATGTTGTTGGAAAACATATTTCCACCTATACCATCAGAGCTTATATTACCTATCTCAGGTTTAAGTGTAGCGAATGGAGAACTAGACCCAATATTTGTATTAATTTCAGCAAGTTTAGGATCAATTTGTGGCGCTCTTTTTTGGTATTTTATTGGAAAGTGGATAGGGAAAAGTAGACTAGAAAATTTCTTCGAAAAATATGGCCATTGGCTTGCTATTACAAAAAAAGATTTTTCCAAAACTTATAACTATTTTGAAAAGAATAGCGGTAAAGCTGTTTTTATAGGAAGAATGATACCTGCGTTTCGTACATTAATCTCTATACCTGCGGGAATTGTAAATATGCAACTTGGACGTTTTTTAATGTTTACAACATTAGGAACACTAATCTGGTCTGGTTTATTGATTTACGCAGGGTATGCATTAAAGGATCAATATATGGAAGTTTCGGGCTATGTTGGAGCAGCAACTAATGTAATTTTTGTATTTCTTGTAATCGTTTATATTTATAAAGTTTTTAGATTTAGAAAATAAAATTAAAGCTAGACGTATAAAAACCCAATAAGTCCTACTATAAATCCGCCTACAGCGCCTAATGGTGGAAGCCAATGCTTCTCCATTGCAACGCGCGGAGCAATGTCTTCAAAGACTAGATATAAAATACCGCCTGCGCAAAAAGTCATTATTATAGCCAAAGCTTTAGGCCAATCTAAGAAAAACTCAGTTCCTAGTAACAAAAATAACGGCCCAGTTAATCCTACAATTAAAAAATTTCGTAATAATTTTTTATTTTTGTTACAATCTTTTGTATCAGCCATTTCTTTATAAGCGGAATAGCCTTCAGGAAAGTTTTGCGCTATGATAACTATCGCAATAAATATTGCCTGTGCCATGCTGCCAGTTGTTGTAGCAATGACAACGCCAAGAACAATAGCCTCTGGTATAAAATCAAGCATCATGGCAAAGAACTGAGATAGCTTGCTTTTTGACTTTGCTAATAGCATATCAATCCACATAAAGCTTAATCCACCTGCGGCAAAAGTAAGTATTGCAGATAGAGAGGTTTGATTTTCAATACTTTCAGGAATTAAAACGAATGCTATGGCTGATATTAATGCACCGCCTCCAAAAGCAGTGATACCATGTCCAAATTCTTTTTCAACCCAAGCGATATGAAATAATTTTTTACTAGCAACCCACGCCCCCAATGTAATAGCTAAACCAGCAAACAAGGATAAAGTAATTCCAACTGTTGCTATATGTAGTGGTAGTTCAGTAATCATTTATTCACTATCTAGTTTTTCGAAGATGATACTATTATTTTCACAATTCACAGGAAAAGAAATGTGTTCATGAAAAACTTTCCATTTCCCATCATTTTTTTTAAAACAACATGTACCACGTAGCCAAGATCCCATCATTTCTTCTGGCATAGGTACATTAATACCATTTATGCGACTGCGAAATGTAGCAACAGCCATATTTTTTGTAGTTTCAATAACTAAATCCTTATATTCAATCTGTGGAGTATCAAAAAAAGGAAAACAATCTTTCCAAAGCTTTTTAGAATCTTGTATGTTATTAATAGTTTCTTTTACATCAAATAAACGATAATTTTCTACATAGTCTCTATGCATATCCTCTATATTTTTACAAGATAGAGCTGTAACCCATTTATCCATCGCATCTTTAATTTCTTTTTCAATTCTGCAATGTTCAGTCATAATTTGCTCTTTCACGTTAGTTTTTTACCATTAAAAGAATATCACAAGCTTCATCTAAGATAATGTTATGAGTCTCTTCTCCTAAATCTGGTTTTGAAGGGTCTTTAAATTGAACTTCTAAGACAGCAAGATCATAGTTTTTAGATTTTATTTGAGAAAGTATATCTAAAGAAGGTGTATCGTGAATATAACTATATTCATTACAATTAGGCATATTCTTAAATTGATTTAGTGTGTGTTCGATCTTTTTTATTAATTGTTTTTCTTTTTTTTTCTTGATGATTTTTATTTATTAAATCAAGAAAGCTTGCTGTATATTGCTTACCTATAACCAATATATTTTCATATAATGAAGTAACGTTTCTAAAAACAATTAATACTGGATAATTTCCCTGCCGCAATATGTTTTCCGCTTTTGTACGAATAAAAGAGGGAGAACCTTTCATGCTTCTATCTGCGCCCAAAATTACCAAGTCTGCATCAATCTTTCTAGCATAGTTATCAATTAAATCTTGAATACGCCCATCGCTTAAAATTTCTATTTTTACATTATCATAATTAGAAAATGCTTTAACTAAACTTTCGATTTCAGCTATAGCATTTTCTTTATGCTGTTGGTTTTGCACTTGAAGGTTAGGAATATCTAGCTTTGATTGTATGTGTATAATATGTAATTGCGCTTTATGCTCCTCTGCTAAGAGCAATGCACGCTTTAATGCGTTTTTAGTTTCTGGCTTTAAGTCTGTCGCAATTACAATGTTTTTCACTTCTAGAGCCTATGCGTCAGTTGCTAGTTGCTGTAATTGATTGGCCACCACTAGATTTTAAAATTAAACGGCCATTGCTATCAAACTTATAGCTACCAAGATCATTAAACACAGCTATAAATTTTTGCTCTTGATCGTTCAATGCAGGGTCACATAATTTACGTGTCAAAGCTGAATCACCAATTTCTAAATTTCCATCTTTAGCTGTAACTGGTGCATTAAAATTATTACATCCTGTAGAGCCTGCAATTAGACCTGTTTCATCAAATATAATTTGAGCGCTTGATCCATCTGTAACGCCTTTTCCATCTATGTCTTCAACGTTCCATGTTTTGCCAAGAAGTTTCTTATCAATTGAATTTGCCGTAGTTTGCTCAACATTATCGGAAGAAGTGTTTAATTTGTTATTTTCTGGAAAGCAAGCCGTTGTTAAAAGCGAAGCTGATATGAGTGTTGCTAGTAAAAATTTGTTCATTTTTTTTATTCCTATAAGTTAAGTTTTATTCGTAATAATTGTTTCAATAAGAGATTCTTGTGTAAAAGTATCTGATATATAAATATTTTTCCATTTTACCTTGTCTACTATATCGCTAATATTCTGAGACATCACTATAGCATTAATATTTTTCAATAAACTCGATAATTTATTATTTCTACAAAGTTTGATAAAATTTATGGCGGTACGACTTGACATAAACGTAATAATATCAATCTCCTTATTTTTGATGGCTCGTTTAGTTCTAATAGATAACTGGCTATTTAATTCAGCTTTATAAAGAACAATTCTTTCAGTATTATAATTACAAAGAGCTAAATCTCTAGCTAAATCTCTTGTGATATCTTTTCCGCTTAGATAGGTAATTAAACCGAAACAAGGATCATAATTTTCTTTTATAACTTTCAGTAAACTTTCCGCATTCCCAGAAGCCTCATAAATCTGATTAAAAGATTTTTCTTTTAATGGGGAAGCTGTGGCTGAACCAATAGCAAAAATAGGTATATCCTTATCGATATAATCTATTTTTGCTATTTCATAAGATGCGTTTAATGAAGTAATTATTAAAGCCTTTGAAGTATCAAATATTTTTTGATTATATTTGATTGGGTATATTTTCAAAATAGGTTCAATAATGGTATCAATGTTATAAACTTTTAATTGCTTTTGCATTGATAAAGATTGGTCAATTGGTCTGGTCAATAAAACAGTCATATCTTTGTACTGTTCTAGCTTTCAACTCTTAAAATTTTTAACTTTTTTATTATCCCATTATTAGTTTGCCACTCAAGGCTTGCATTTTTTCTCAATCCAATAAGCGCTGCACCAATAGGAGTCATAATTGATATTTGCTTTCTAGTAATATCCGCTTCATCAGGCCATACTAGAATAACAGTTTCCTGCATTTCTGTTGTCTCATCTAAATATGTAACTTTAGACCGCATATTAACAACATCAGAAGGCATTTTATTACTTTCTAAAATATCCGAGCGCTCTATTTCTTCTAGCAATCTTTCTGCAACATAAGGATTTTGTTCAAGATAAAAATTAGCCATATTCGCTAATCTTTTGTAATGTGCACCATCTATTATAATTGGTGGTGCATGCTCTAAATTTTTTGCGTGAATTGTCATTTTAGTTCTCCATAAATGAATAGATAAAAACTACATATAAATGCAGTTTATGAATTTTTATAAATGTGATGAAAAGTATTTAGCCCCGAGCTGTTTGGTGTATTATGCTGATAGCAGTCGGGGTTGAGATTCTGCCAGAAGAGAACCTGCACGTAAGATAAACCTCAATGTTTTCTTATTAATAATCATGTAATTATATTAAGAAAATTCGCGAAATTAGTCAATATAAGTAAATTAAAATAGAAAGTTAAAATTATGAAAATATTATCAATATTAACCTTAGCGACACTTATTGCTGTTCCTACACAATCCAAAGCGGCAGAAATTTCAACACACGTTCTTGATTTAGCAAGCGGTGTTGGTGGCAAGGGTGTATATGTAGAATTAATGAAAAAATCAGATGATAAAACTTGGGAAAAATTAGCCAAAGGCACAACAGATGAAAATGGCCGAATTAAAGCCTTTAAAGAGAACGCTAATTACGCATCTGGTACTTACAAACTTGTATTTGATATGGAGTCATATGAAATGAGTAAATCAGACCCATTTTTCCCAGAAATTGATGTTGTTTTTAAAGTAGATGGCGATGTACCACATTATCATGTACCAGTTGTCGTAAGCCCCTACGGTTATTCAACATATCGCGGTAATTAATACGATGGAAAATTCTTTTAAAAAGCATGAACGTTTTGACTATTCGGCCATAATTGATAGACCAGATTTTAGCTGGCCTGATAATAAACGAATGGCTTTTTATATTGCTTTGAATTTGGAAGAATTTGAATTTGGAAAAGGTGAGGGCGCGACCCTTGCCAATTCTAATCCTGATCCAGATGTTTTAAATTATGCGTGGCGCGACTATGGCAACCGTGTTGGTGTATGGCGCATGATTGATTTGTTTAATGAATTAGAAATTCCTTTAACAGTTTTGCCAAATACAGCCCTTTTTGAGACTGCGCCTAGATTAATTAAGGCATTTGAGGAGCGTGGTGACGAAATTGCTGCACATGGTGTTACAAATTCTGAAAGACAAGGTGAATTTGACCAAGCTGATGAAAAGAACCTTATTGAAATTACAACTCAATCAATTACTAATAATAGTAAAAATCGCCCTAAAGGCTGGCTCGGCCCTTGGATTTCAGAAAGTATGGTTACGCCTGATTTATTAGAAGAAGCAGGCTATGAGTATTTAATGGATTGGGCGCATGATGAACATCCTATTTGGATGAAAACTCGTAAAGGTAAAATTTTATCTGTCCCTTACCCGCAAGAATTAAATGATGTTCCACAAATAGTGGGCCGTCAACATAGCGCGGAAGAGTTTTGTGATATGATTGAAAAGGCGTTTGAAGTTCAAATCAATGAGACACAAAAGAGATCGTCTGTCTTTGGTATTGCATTACATCCATACTTAATGGAGCAACCACATAGATTTTATTATTTAGAAAAAACTCTGCGAAAAATTAAAGATCAATTTAATGATAAAATATGGCTCACAACTGCTGGTGAAATAAATGATTACTGGCGTGAAAATAATTTCTAAATTTTAAAATTAATTTTCATTAATTTTATATTCACCTGTTCTGATTCTTCTTTCTAACTCACGCTTAATAAAATTAAGCGCATCGTATCTAGTTCTACCAGATATTGAAGTTAACTGTCTGTTGCAATTTTCGCATGTAAAATCGACTTCATTTTTTCTAAGCATTATATCTCTTACTGTATTATCTGTGTAGACTAATGTTGCGTCGCAAGTTGGGCAAAAACACCATAGATTCTCAATGCTATTTGAAATCCATTCCCATCGCCATTTAACATTAAATATTATATCTTCTTTATATGATTTGAAGTTGTTAACTTCAGAGTTTCTTCCGTTATTTTTTAAAGCAGAAAATATTTCTAAAATTATTATTAAAACTGATATGCCAGCTACTATCAAAACCCACCCATAAACAGGATAAGTTGAACTTAGAAAACTCCAAAAAGATGAAAATATACTTCCCAGCAAGGAAAAAAACTTAAGTATGTATTCTCTTGAGATTGGAATTATTAATGAAATTATTATTAAAATAATTCCTGATACTACACTCGTTTTAATATTACTAATTTCATTTTTATTCATAATAAGAAAACTACTTTTGTTTCATTAAATACTCTGCAACTGCACGATAAGCAGGAAGTGACGTTGGATCACTGGCAGCATTTGCAGCGATAGGGTTAGAAGCAAAACGAACAATTACTGTGTCTGCCTTAGGATCAATCCATATAGTCTGACCATGTACGCCACGGGCCGCATATGCGCCATGATCATCATGACTTACCCACCACATACTTTTATAACTCCAATTAGGTAAAAGAGTGTAGCCAGCTTTTTTAAACTTATCTTGATTACCGCCTTTTTGAATATTTTTAATTGCGGCTTTAGGGATGATTTGCTCCCCATTAAGTTGACCTTCATTCAGCATGAGTTGTCCAAGTTTTGCCATGTCGCGCAAAGTTGCATTGAAGCCACCCCCTGCAAAAGGTGTTCCGATTAAATCAACAGTGTAGAAAGCTTCACGATCTGTACCAATACAACTCCAAATGCGCGTCGATAAAAGCTCAGAAATTGGTTTATTTGTTGCGCGTGTGATTAACCATCCTAAAGTATCAGCATTGATAGTTTTATAACCAAAAGCATCACCGTGATTACCTTGTTTCTTAACGGTTTGTAGAAACTCATAATAACTATTTGGGCCAGTGTAACCTTCTGGTTTTGGTAAAGGACTACCAGCTTTGGCATATGTCCAAACTTCCGCATTAGGATCGGCATAATCTTCTGAATATTGAAGGCCTGTCGTCATATTCATAACTTGGCGAACTGTGGCATCACCATAGGCGCTATCTTTTAATTCAGGGATTGAGTCCCCAACTATAGCCGCTTCATCTAGTGTTCCTTCCGCAACTAAGATTTCACCTAAGAGTCCAGTAAGTGATTTAGTCACCGACATTGCGCCATGTAGCGTTGTTTCATCTAAGCATCCGTCATAACGCTCATACACAACTTTGCCTTTATGAAGGACAATTACACCATCTGTGTAATTAGCATCAAAAGCCTCATTCCAAGTCATTGTCTTTTCAGAACCGAGCGGCGTGAATGTTACATTGTTAATTGTTTCATCCAATGCTTTAGAAACGCTTGTCTTAGAATTTCCATTTACAACGCTTGTAGAGGGCATTAGCTCACGGAAATGGCATACTGTCCAACGCAGTTTAGGAAACGCAAAATAATCTGGATCAGTAAAACGAATTGTTTTTTCTTTAGAAGGGGGGAAGCCTTGCATCCATCCCATTGTTTCAGGGTTTGATGCTTTGGCTGTTAAAGGCTTAGTTTCTTGTGCAATCGCTGTGCTACTTAGAAGTAAACAAGCCGTGATTGTAGTGAGAATTGATTTGTTCATTTTGTTATCCTTAATCTAGTTCCTGCACGCCACCGCCAGAAACGGTTAAGATTTGACCACTGACCCAGCTTGCTGCAGGGGAGCAAAGAAACAATGCGGCATTCGCCATGTCTTCTGGCTCTCCCAGTCTTTTAATAGGTGTATGTTGTAGCATCTTTGCCTCTATCTCTTCATTTAGAACTGATTTCAAAGCATCTGTGCGTGTCGCTCCAGGGGCAATACCGTTTACACGAATATTCATATCACCTAAATCAAAAGCAATATTTCTAATGAGATGATTAGTTGCGGCTTTTGATGATCCGTAAGAAGCCATTCTTTTGTTCTTATTCTCACCAGCCATAGATGAAATAGCCAATACAGAACCACCGCCAGCTTTTTCCATTTCTGGCGCAGCAATTTGAGCAAGTCTAAATAAAGAGAAAACATTCAGATCATAAGCTCTCTTAAAATCTTCAATTGGCATATCGAAAGGCTTTGGGCCACCGCCACCAGCATTACTAACGAGGATGGTAACTTTACCAAACTGCTTTACTGTTTCTTCGATTAAGCTGGTTAAATCGCTCTCTTTAGTAACATCGCATTTAATAATAGAAGCACGCCCACCTTTTGAGTTTATTTTATTGGCAACTTCATTTGCTGCTTCTAGATTATAGTCACTAACCATTACAGCGGCTCCTGCGGAAGAAAAAGTTTCTGCAATTGCGCGACCAATGCCTGCACCTGCACCAGTGATAACGGCAACTTGATCATCAAGTTTAAAATGATTGGGGTCATACATATGAAATATCCTCTATAATTCTTTAAATACAATTCGCTTTATACCAGTTATAGTGTGGTTTACAAAAGTATTTACCCATAGAAAGTTTGGACATGCACAAGCAAGCTAAAATTACATATATCTTATGGATATTGTTAATTGGGGTGTCTACATGGGCAGCCTTATCAGCAACATGGCATGTCTTATTTCCAAGCTCATTAACGCTGTTGCTAAGCTTTAGTCCAATATTTTTTGAACGTAAAACGAAGGTCAAATTACCAACAGGGTTTATAGCCGCTGTTGTTATTTTTATGTTTGGGACACTTTTCTTAGGAGAGGTTGGTAATTTCTATGAGCGTTTTTGGTGGTGGGGTATTGTGCTTCACACTGGATCAGCCGTTGCTTTTGGCTTAATTGGTGCAATATGGGAGATTTTCGAGTTTTCAATGGATCAATTTTTTGGTTTAAATATGCAAAAATCTGGCCTTGTTGATACGATGTTCGATTTAATCGTGGACTGTATTGGTGCTTTTGTAGGTGCAATAAGTGGCTATGCTTATTTAAAAGGTAAAGAAAATGGGTTCTTTTCTAAAATGATTACAGAATTTGTTGGGTTAAATAATAAGTTATTTAACAAATCTAATAAAGATTAGTTACTATCGCTGTTAGCTTCGAAACTGTTAGCGTCAGCCATATCCCACCATTTTTTATATATTTCGTGATCTGTTCCCTCATTTAACTCATTATCTTGCAAAAAAGGATGAATTTGATCAATCGTCATGATTTCAATTGAATCTTTACGATGATAAAGATGCTCTGGTTTTAAATCTTCAGTATGGCTAAAACCACCTGCTGCAATAACTTCTTTCAAAGAATCGATTGTTCTTTTATGAAATTTTTCTACGCGTTCTGCTTTATCAGGAACCACTAACCCGCGTTGTCTCAAAGCGTTTTGAGTAGCAACACCAGTCGGACATTTATCAGTATGACATTTCATTGATTGCACGCATCCAACGGTAAACATAAATGCGCGGGCAGCATTACACCAATCCGCCCCAATGGCGCAGTTTGCCGCAATTGAAAAAGCGCTATCGACTTTACCACTTGCTCCAAGTTTAATATGTCGCTTCAAACCTGCTCCAACGAGCGCGTTGCGCACTATTATTAAACCCTCACGCAGTGGCATACCAATATGATCTGTAAATTCTTGCGGGGATGCTCCTGTACCGCCTTCACCACCATCTACAACAATAAAATCTAGCAATATATTTGTTTTTAACATTGCCTTCATTAATGCAAAAACTTCGTGTGGTTTTCCTACGCAGAGTTTGATCCCAACTGGTTTGCCACCTGATAAATTACGAAGCTCTTTAGCCCAGTTTAGTAATTCTATAGGGGTAGAGAATGTTACATGTCCAGCAGGTGAATAAACAGTTTTACCAACTTCAACGCCACGTGTATCAGCAATTTCTTGTGTGACTTTTGCTGCTGGTAGTACGCCTCCGTGTCCAGGTTTTGCGCCTTGGGAAAGTTTTATTTCAATCATTTTCACTTGGTCAGATGTTGCTTTAGCTTTAAACTTTTCTGCATCAAAGCCACCATCATTTGCGCGACAACCAAAATAGCCACTTCCAATTTCCCAAACTAAATCTCCTTTATGTTTTTCATGATAAGGACTTATCGCTCCTTCGCCTGTATCGTGGTAAAAATTACCTTGTTTTGCACCAAGATTTAACGCTTCAATAGCTTTTGCGCCTAATGAGCCAAAGCTCATTGCTGATATATTTAAAACGGATGCAGAGTAGGGCTTGGCACATTGTTCACCGCCAATTTTGATGCGCAAATCTTCTTCAATAGGTTTGGAAGGTGCAATAGATTGAGTAATCCACTCATAATCTCTTGCATAGACATCAAGCTCTGTTCCAAAAGGGTGAACATCCTTATCACCTTTTGCGCGTGCGTAAATAAGTGAACGTTGGTCACGGTTATATGGAGTACCGCTTAGGTCATCCTCAACGATATATTGCCGTAGATAAGGTCTTAAATCTTCAAGAAGCCATCTCATATGTGAGATTATTGGGTAGTTACGCCATAATGCGTGTCTCTTTTGAAATTTATCATTTAACCCAATTAATGAGAGTGGCAATGTAATAATCAAAGGTGCAAAATAGATGTTATCAAGCGTTACACCTAGATAAATAAAGATAATTGTAATAATACAGAGCGAAATCCAAAGAAGATGGCTAAAAATCATAATAAACCTAACGTAATTTTAAATTATTTCATTAAAGCGTAAATCTGCCCAAATAGGAAGATGATCAGATGCAGTTTTAGATAAATTTGACTGAATAACGCCACTTTTTTGAATTTTATAGCCTTCGCCAATGACAATAAATTTATCTAAAGCCACGCGGGGATTGGAGCTATGAAAGCTCGCTCCTGATCTTATAATCCTAAAAGGTTTTAAAATTGTTTTATCATAAAACTTCTTATTTTGTTTCCACTCATTAAAGTCGCCTGCGATAATATTTAAGGTAGTAGATGATGTATCCACAAAGCTATCCAAAATTTGCTGAATTTGCTTTTTCCGCCAATAACTTAAAAGGGCTAGATGAGTGCCTATAAATCGTACAGGAAGCGTTTGATTAATTTTAATATCAACAGCTACTGCACCTCTAGGTTCTAAGGAATTAAGTACGAGAGTTTCTGTATGTGTAACTTCCAAACTTTTTCGAACAAGAATAGCATTGCCGTGAAAGCCATTATTTTGTTCTCTAATAGGCTTTGAGACCAATTTGTAATCTGTTTGGCTCTCTATTTGTTTTAAAGAAAGTGAGCTTTCTCTACTGCCAAAATGTTTATCTAATTCTTGCAAGGCTATAATATCGGCATCAATTTCATTAATGACGGTCAAAACACGTTCAGGATTGCGTTTCCAATCTAATCCAACACATTTACGAATGTTATAACTGGCTACTGGTCATTTGTTACTGCTGCTACCTTGGGATATGGAGATTTTGCACCTAAAAAGAAAATTTCTAAAATATTGTCAGTTTTTATCGCTTTTATAGGTCTGATGTTCTCAGGAATTATTATCGCTGTGACTATTAACGCCGCTTCAATTTCAATAGATAAATATGCAGATGAAAAAGTAATTGAAAAATTAAAATCTGATTTTGAATGAAGTAAATAGTTACTCATTTACTTTTTTACAAATAACAGCTCAGATATAAACTTTACTTATCTACTTAATTCGCGTCCTTCGTCCAAATCTCTACCGAGCGATCTATTGGCTTTTATTATTTGCACTTCGATATATCGTATTGATTTTTCTGCGCGTTTTTCTATCTCTTTTGAGTAGTTATTACTATCTAAAACATCCTCTAGATTATCTTTTGTTTTTTCCATATGTAAAATATACTTTTCGGTCATATTCTCTTTTATTTCTTCTTGTTTAGATTCATCTTTATAAAACTTTGAAGGGCGACCAATAGTCATTTCAATTTCCTTTTTAAAGAATTTCTTAAAATGCTCTTCTTCTTTTTCAACCATTTTTTTTGTATTTTTTAGTAAAAAATCTATATCTTTTTCTTTTACTTTCTCAAATTCTTTTTTTTGATCTCTTACTTTTTGTGCAAGCTTCCTATTTCCGTTTTTATCTAATTGACTGGATAAAAAATCAATAGTTTCCAAGGATTTTTTTCTAAAAGCTAGCAAATCTATTTTTGCGTTTTTAGTATCTTTTGATAAATTATGTTGATACCAATTTTTGTCAAAATTAATAAAATTTTCACTATTTTTTTCAAGTTTTTGAATAAAATCTTTTCTATCATACTGAACTACAGCATTTCGATCTATGCCGTAATTATTTAAATGATTTTTATACTCTGTTCTGTAATCATGAAGATCATATTTATTAGGAGAAAATTTATATTCATTTTGTCTGCTGTAGTTATTTAAAATTACATGAACATGGGTATTCTTTGTATCATTATGAAGTGTATATAAATAATCGTGACCTTTAGCTTTAAAATTTTCTTCTAAAAATTGTTTCGTGGCTTCTAAAGTAGCTTTAGGATCAGGATTATCTCCTCCAGGAGAAAAGATCATATGAGAAAAATTTTTAGGTCTGTTTATTCTAACTTCAGGTATTTTTCTTTCAATTTCAACTAAGCGTGATAGTGATTCAGTTGGAACGATACTACGAAAAACATGGGGTGCGTTTGTTATTGGATAAAATAGTTTGTTTTCTTTAAATTCATCTTCTCTTACAATTCCTATTTCATCTGTATGTTTATGTTTAGCAAGCGTGACTTTTCTATCATTATTGCTATCAGCATCAAAACCCTGTTTTAATGACAAATAAACTTCATTTTCTGTCTCAGTTAAAGTTGAAGTAAGACGTTTCTCTTCTAAACTTTGTTCAATAAAATCAATTTTTTCTAAAGTATCGTTTGTCTCTTTTTCAATCTCAATTTGTTCAAATTCGGAAGACCAGTCACTAATTAATTCTTCAAAATCATTTTGAGCTATTTCTTCGTTATTTTGGTCAAAAATATGCGTTTTATTTTCATTTTTTTGATATTCCAAAGTTCTTGATACGTAACCGATAAGAGTTCTTAAATGACCTGTAGTTGTACCCTTATTAATAATTTTTATAACAACTTCTTGTGTTTTTATATTAAATAATTGTGAAGTATAATTCTTATCTAAAAATCTATATTTATAGTATAGCTCCTCATTATCGCCGCGACCCTTTTGCAGCTTTAAAAACCTCTCAAATTCTTCATCGAAAGATAAATTATACCAAGGGGAATCAAAAGGCATTATCAGTTATACTCCTTCGACATTTACAATAAGCTGTAACGTCTTTTTTTGCATATCAACTTCATCTTTTAATAATTTATAATAATCCTTAAGTTGAGATATATTTTTTAAGGTTGTTTGTGAATTTTCATCATATAATCCCTTATCATTTAAAATTCTTTGTTCACGGTTCAAATGGTAAAGAGTCTGGTTTAAAAGACCGCCAATTTTAATAAAATTTATATTATGATCTGTAAGATTTTTATATTGATCACGGCATAAAGGATAATGACTTTTTTCAAGCAACCATCGTATACAACCGCTAATATTTGGCCTCCCTGTTTTGGTGAGGATGCCTAAATCAGCTACTTGCTTGTTAAGTTTTTCTTTTGCTTCGTTAGTGGTTTTGAAGCCTATAAACTGAGTTTTCTTCGCCATGACTGATGTTTCCTTTCAAAAAGTTAAACAATTTGCTATCCTGCATTACCATAATAACAAAAAATCGTTTAACAATTCCTTAATAGAAAGAAAAGAACAGTGGCATAAGTAGCCATAGCATAACAATTCCTTAATAGAAAGAAAAGAACAGTGGCATAAGTAGCCATAGCATAACAATTTAGTTTGACGGATTCCAGCTTATTTCTTAACGTTGTAGCAAGCTTTTAAAAGCCCGAGGTGTAGTAACCTCACACTAGGCGGTCTTATACAACATCAGACCGTAAATATAGATGTTGCTTTCTCACTTGTTGAGGAGGCGGCGAAATACAATACGGTGAATGCTGGAATACGCTGCACCGTCCTAGTGCGGTTACTAACTCCTCGGCTCCAGAGCAAATGCTCGGAGCCGTTTTAGTTTAAAAAAGGAGTGAAAATGGCTAAGAGAATTACACAGAAAGAAGTAGAAAATAGAGTTAAATCTAAAGGATTTAAGCTTGTTGGAAATTATACAGATACACAGACAAAAACAGAATTTCAGTGTTCTAAAGGGCATATTTGGCAAACAAAACCAAACGCAATATTTACAGGAAAAGGCTGTGCAGTTTGTCGAGGGTTTAACAAAACAATCGAAGAAATTAACAATGTTGTAAATCCTAAAGGTATCGAATGTTTGTCAAAAAAATACTCTAGAAGCAAGGATAAAATGTTTTGGAAATGTAGTTTTGGCCATGAATGGGAAGCAACATGCCAAGCTGTAATGTATTATACAGGTTGTCCAACTTGTGCAGGTAGTAACGGTGAGCGAATATCGAAGTCTATTATAGAAAAAATGTTTGATCTAGATTTACCTAAAAAACGTCCTAAATGGCTATATGAATCTACAGGAAGGCATTTAGAATTAGATGGATATAATGAAAAAGAAAAAATTGCTTTTGAGTATCATGGCATTCAACATTATAAGCCACACGGTAAATTTTTAACGATTGACCTTAAAGAACGCAAAAAACTAGATAAGCTTAAAGAAAAAGCATGTTTAGAGCAGGGGATTAATTTAATTGTAATTAAATACTTTGATGACATTAAATCTTTAGACGAGATATTATTAAAAATAGAAAAAGCAGTATTAAGAACAGGTTTAAAAATTCCTAAACAATGGGATGAAAAGAAGCATCAAATTAATTTTTTCTCTCAGAATAATGATTTATCTGAAATGCAAAAACTAGCGACCGAAAGGAACGGAAAATGTCTTTCTAATTATTATATTAACGCGCGTTCTAAATTAAAATTTAAATGTAAAGAAGGGCATATATTTTCTATCATTCCTAACGCAATACGTAATGGTCAATGGTGTTCTAAGTGCGGTGGAAGTCACCCCTTAAACATTGAAATTTGTAAAGACGATGCTGTCAAACGCGGTGAAAAATGTGTTTCCAAAAAGTACACAAATAGTATTACTCACTTAGAATATGTATGCTCCAAAAAGCATAAATATTCCTGTACGCCAAAAAACTATAGAAAAGGACGAGGGTGTCCTGAATGCGCTAAAGAAAAGAGATACGAAAAGCGTAGGCTTGGCATAGGAAAAATGCAAAAAGTCGCTAAAGAAATGGGTGGGGAGTGTTTGTCAAAAATATATATTAACAACTGTACAAAACTTAAATGGAAATGTAAAAAAGGTCATATTTGGGAAGCTGTCTATGAAAATGTTATATCAAAAGGTACATGGTGTCCCAAATGCCGCTAAAAAGACAAAAATAATATAATTAAAGCGTATCAATAAAATTTGAAATTTTATCTCTTTCCCAATTTAATATTTCAATTCCTCTTAATTGCTTTGGTAATTTTTTAGGACGATTTTTTTTATTAGCATAGATTAAGCGAATTGGAATTTTAAGTTTTTTAGCGCATTCTACTTCCCAAAGAGCGCCTAATGAGCTTTCTGTATTTTTAGTAACAATTATTAAGAACCCCTCGCATTTTTTTATTCGTTTTTTACATTCGGTTTTCCATGCTTTACTCCACGGTTCTTTGACTGAATAATTGTTAAATTTATATTGTACTTTTCGGTGTTCTATTTGACCAACAAATAAATCACGATACTTCCTATCTTGCATAGAAAAGCTTATAAAGATTTTTCTATCAAAAAAAACGTGTTCTATTTTTTTTAAAGCAAAATAGGAACCTAAGGTTGCAATAATAGAGAATGCTAAATTCAAAATACTAGTATCTATTCAACACTGCTGATTTAAGCTCTCTATGGAAGTTTGCAGCACTATTCTTCCTTTCTAATAGAGCTGACGCTGTTGTCTTGTATGCTTCATTAATATTATAAGAATATGGTTGATTTCTTTCTGAATACTTACAATATAAATCAACGTCTGCATAAGATTTTAATACAGGCCATTTTTTTAAATAGTCAGGTAAAGTAATGTATTCTCCAGCATAGCTAGCCATATGTAAGCCTTTTTCTGAACCCACGCCTATTTCCCATGGAACCCACCATGACAGCTTTGTTTCAGATGAAACCACAGCTATCAATTGATGGCATTCATCTAATTTACTGAGTAAATAATCAGTAAGATCAGGACCATCTTTATCTAAAGCGGAATCTATTGAATCTAAATAAACATCTAATCCACAAGCCTGAACTCTTCTAGCAACACCTTCAGCAATAGATGTATCGGTATTTTTATGTGAGATAAAAACTTTGTTTTTCACTTATATTTTTCCTTTTTCAGCTAAATATCTATAATGAGCGCCAGTGGCTGTAAGCTTGCAACCGCCACTATGAACGGCTGAATGCCACATATGATCATGTTTAGTTGGTATAACTAAGCTTTGATTACACAACTTTTGCAATTCTCTAAAAATTGCAAAGTTATCTAGATTAACAGGTATGTTTTTTAGTTTTTCAGTTTCCTTATCTCTATCTTTTTCATAGGAAGGGTCTAATTTAAACTCATGTGAAGGAGTAGGAAAATAATTAGGCAGTTTACGGAGTATTTCTTTAGATATTTTAGGTTCAACGGTGCGTATTGTAATGAAATTTTGAACATTAGCCTTATAAACAGGTCTTTGCTCAAATTCACCTAAAGATTGATCAACATATGCATAAAGTGCTGCGGGGGTTATTCGGCCTAATACGTCGCTCGCTGCGCCATCTAAGCCATCTAGTAAGATACTTGTAAATGTACCCTTACCATCATTTTCTGTAGCTTTTTCATTCTCTCTACATGCGGTTAATATTGTAACTCCATCACCAATCGTGGAAACGTTTCTAGAAACGCCACTGTAAGCGCTACCTTGACCAATTGCACCAGAATGACAACAATCTAAAATTATAATTGAAGATTTAATTTCAGAATAAGCTTTATTGGCCAGCTCAATTATATCTTTTAAATCTATTCCTCTATTTGTCTCTGTTCCATCTGGTGTTTCTAAAAATCCTTTGTTAGTTTCGTCATCAATCGACCCATGACCAGCAAAGTATAATATGGCTGTTTCAGTAGGAGCTGATTTAGAAAAAAGCCTTTTAATTTCAGAGGTTAAAGCGTTAGCAGATACATCGTGTTGATCACTTGTTATTAGCTTGACTTCAAGGTTGGGATCACCTGAACCACCATTTTTTGATAACTTTTCCGCAATTCTAACGGCATCAGCTACGCAACCATTTAAAGATTTATTTTCAGGATAATCATCTATTCCAATAACTATTGCACGCCCTGACATTAGGACACCTTATTTAAAAAGATTAAAATATTTTCGTGTGTCCAATTATTTATAAGTTTGTTTATAATAATATCAGGCTTATTAATAATCCGTTTATCAGGTGTTGAATGCCCATGTATTAAGAGTACAGGTATATTTTCTTCGTAAGCACATTTAAGCTCCCATAATTGACCATCTGCATTGGTAGTATTTTGTGTAATTATACCAATTACACCTTTGCATCCTTGTATTCTTGTACGACATTGCGTTTTCCATGAATTTTCCCACGGCTCTTTTACTGAATAATCTGTAAAATCTATATTGTTACTAGTGTTTCTTTTTTGGGCGACAAATGAATCACGCAAAAACTTATCTTCCATAGCAAAACTTACAAAAATACGTGACATAAATTAACTCCTTACATTTAAAAACTTAATCATAAAACGATTCTAAAATCGAATCATCATAATTATTCTTCTAAAATATTCTGAATGTTTTCTATTACTGGTTTCGAGGAAATATATCCTGAAAGCGAGTGGGGGTCGTTATAACCATTATCAATGCAATCATAATTTTTTATATTGGTTTTAAAATAATCAGTATTTAAATTACCACCCAATGCAATAAAATCTTCCTTGTCTGTTACATTGACCCATGACTTTATATTTGGAATTATTTCTGGTTTTAATCCTATTTGCTCTTGAATTATTTTCAAGGATAATGGCGATCCCATAGTTATAAACAAAGGGATATCGCATTTTAACTCGTTATTTTTTATAGCTTCTTGAAATAAAAAATAAGAAATTACTGTACCAAGAGAGTGAGATATAACAATTTTAGGGACATCATTAATAAGGTAAGGTCGCACAATATCATTAATCTCTTCTTTAATTGACTGAACCATAAGGTAGGCATTAGCTTGCTTTAAAAATTTTAAAGCGATGCGGCCTTTTAAAGGTGATAGTATTTCTATTGCCTGCGCTGTTCTTTTTAACCATAATTTATGAATACCTTTACCACGTTCTTTAGGAAGAGTAGCACTACCTCTTGTTCTTTGTGAGGATTTAGAAATATGATCCTCCATAATAGGTAATAACTGTTGAACTAAAAATTCTTCTTGTGATGCGGTATTTGCTCCACCACGTGTGTTTTTATTAGATTCTATTAGTTCAGCAAGAGCATCACCATAAAATGGCATTGTAATGTTATGATTTGAGGGCGTAAATTGCTGGCCAATTAAGGAAAGCCCTTTCTGTATTTCATGAATCCACTCGTTTTTTAAAACTAAAGGATTTTTACCATTTTGATGTATTCCATGGATTAATACAATTTCCATTTTTAATCTATCTATACTGAAAATATGAATTAGAAAAATTGGTGGGGCTGGGGGGACTTGAACCCCCACGTCCTAAGGACAACGGATTTTCTTACCTGCTACGATTTTCACCGCGCCCTTCGTTAAGAAGGATTTGTGGTCTGGACTATCCCTTTACCATTACCAATATAAATTGGTTTTAGGTACTGTCCGTCTAGTCTCTACACCTTCCTGATAAATCAGGCTTGGCTCGGGATTACCATGTAATAAATACAGAAGGTTTCCCCGAATTTGAACAGTTCTACATCTAATGTTTCCAAAAGAGCACTCAAATTGTTTAAGTCCGCAGCGTCTACCATTCCGCCACAGCCCCCAATAGAAATACTTATAGAAATAAAGTGATTTTTTTACAAGATAATATTAATAATATCCCACTATTTTATTTCTTTTTAGATTTTCGAACATTAATTGCCGACGCATCTAATGTATTTTTAAGATGAATAGCGTAATAACGCTCAATCATTTCAACACTTGTGCGACAGTTCTTGGCGACCTGATAAATATCGGCTCCTTCCAAAAGCCTTAAGCAGATATATGTGTGACGCAAGCTATAAGCTGTTCGGACGTTACCATCACGATCATGTTTAAGGTTTAATTCTTCCAATACTTTGTTAAGCAGGCGTGGCGTTTTACCAAATATTTTATCTAAAGGCTGACCATTATGGCGCTTGAGCATTCGTTGAAAAGGAATGACTGCACCAGGCATGCTCTTACAAAAACCTATACCTCGTTTTCCGCGTACTTCAATTTCTAAGAGGCGTTCGCCAGTGTCTTGGTCTGTCACCGTTGTGACATCTCGATATTCTAGACGACCAGCTTCATCAGGTCTTAAGCCAGTATTCGCCATAAATAACACGTAATCATGTAAGTTTTCGCATACCGTTCGGTAATGCTCGCGTTTAGGATGCTTTGCGCGTTCGCGCGTAGCCTCGTATAGTATTTTATATTCTTCTGGTGAAAACCATGCTCGATGGTTAACTTTGCCTGATGTCTTATAAGGTGGAGTAATATCAGGGACGGAATCAACCCAGCCATAACGATGGGCTGTTTTAAGCACTAAACGTAAGGTAACGGTCTCATGATGAAGGGTGCTTCTTGATGGTGATTTTCCGTTAAATCCGTTTTGTGTTCGGGATATACGATATTCTTGCACCAAGCCAGCATTGATCTCTTTAACGGACATTTCACCAAAGAAAGGAATGAGGTGATTTATTAGCCTACGCTCATGGGATTTTGCGTAGCGGTCGTTTCGTTGCCCTGCAACGCTCAGTTCATATTCGGCCACAAATTTCTCTGCCGCCTTGGCAAAGCTTTCGCCTTTAGGCTTAGGTTTTGGTGTTTTGATTTGAAATGGAGAGGGGGCAGTTAACGGTATTGCAGTTGTGTTTTCTACACCTGTATAGCGACTAACAAGTTCATCAATGCGGTCTCCTCTGGAGACTTTCTTTGTTTCAACATAAACGGCTGTGTACCATTCACGAGCAAACTCTAAAGCAAGTCTCAAATTTTCTTCTTTTGTGGAAACGCGATAATTGCGTCCGCTCATATATGAAGAGCATTGCCAGTATCGGCTATTGGGTCTTCTATAAACATGGACCTTACCATCAAGGAGGGAGTGCTTCTCATTAAGCATGCGAACCTCCTTGTTTTACTTTTAAAAACTTACACATATTAATCTCCATAAAGCCGAAAATCTGTTTAGTCTTACATATCGAAAAGTGTGTAAGACATGTGTAAGTATAAAACAAAATGGTTAATGAATTTAACCTATTGATTTTATTGTATTTTTTGTGATTTGTGAAAGTGGGGTCTGATTTTAAGTCCGCAGCGTCTACCATTCCGCCACAGCCCCATCTGAAATAAAATAAATTTCAGATATCTTTATAAACCATAGCTTTTCCCTTCTTGCAAGTTGCGAAATGCATTTAGCTGTCATAAAATCCACAAATAATGAAAAAATCTTCTCCATCGCTTAAAAAAGGTGCGCAAACCATCAAGGATTTTGCCAATAATCTTCCTGTCACACCAGGGGTTTACCGCATGTTGGCTGATAATGGTGATGTTTTATATGTGGGCAAGGCAAAGGCATTAAAAAAACGTGTTTTGAGCTATACCAACACCAATAAACTGTCTAGCCGATTGCAACGTATGGTCGCCTACACCACAAAGATGGAAGTGGTGCATACACACACTGAAGTAGAGGCGCTCTTACTTGAATCAAATATGATTAAGCGGTTAAAGCCGCGCTATAATATTTTGCTTCGTGATGATAAATCATTTCCTTATATTTTGATTACAGGGGGGCATGATTTTCCACAAATTACAAAGCATAGAGGGGCACGCAAACCAAAGGGAGAATATTTTGGGCCATTTGCATCCGCTGGCGCAGTAAATCGAACAATTGATACGCTGCAACGCGCATTTAAATTACGAAATTGCACGGACAATATTTTTTCAACCCGTAAACGTCCTTGTTTGCAATATCATATCAAACGATGCACTGCGCCTTGTATGGATATGGTTGATAAAGATGAATATGCTAACCAAGTTGAGCAAGCGCGAAAATTCTTAAATGGTGAAAGTAAAGCAGTCCAAGAGCATTTCGCCCAAAAGATGGAAAATGCCAGCAAGAATGAAGATTTTGAAGTTGCTGCAGAATATCGCGATCAGGTAAAGGCACTTGCCGCAATCCAAGTGCAACAAGATATAAATCTTGAGGGGATAGGGGATGTTGATGCGATGGCATTGGCACAGACAGAAGGACGATCTTGCGTGCAGGTATTTTTTTTCCGTGGTGGACAAAATTTTGGAAATCGTGCTTATTTCCCGCGCCATGATACGGATGAAACCCAAGCGGATATTATGGCCGATTTTATAGGACAGTTTTATGATAATAAACCTGTACCGATACAAATATTCGCCTCCCACTTACCAAGCGAGGATGAACTGCTTAGTGAGGCTCTATCAACCAAACGCGATAGGGGGAAGGTTTTAATCTCTGCCCCCTCACGGGGGAAGCGAAAGCGTTTAATGGACTTTGTTCAACGGAATGCGGAAGATGCGTTAAAACGAAATATCACTGAACGGGCAAGTGAAGATCGCCATTTGAAAGCCGTTGCAGAATTATTTGATTTAGACACCCGCACCAAAACGAATTGAGGTCTATGACAACTCCCACATCTCAGGCACAAATATGGTGGGTGGAATGATCGTTGCGGGGGCAGAAGGCTTTATTAAGAATGCTTATCGAAAATTTAACATACGCGAGGCTGATGCGGCAGATGATTATGGGATGATGCGCGAGGTAATGCAGCGCCGATTTGGCCGCGCCTTAAAAGAAGGGGTGGAAAGGGGCGATGAGACATGGCCTGATTTATTATTAATCGATGGCGGAAAAGGACAATTTAGCGTTGTAAAAGAAACGCTAGAGGAGCTTGGCGTTTACGACAAACTAACCATGGTTTGTATCGCCAAAGGCGAAGATAGAAATGCAGGGCGGGAGGAATTTTTTGTTGATGGAAAAGCCGTCTTTCAAATTGCCAATTAATGATCCCACGCTTCATTATTTGCAACGTCTGCGGGACGAGGTGCATCGGTTTGCCATTGGGGCGCATCGCACGCGCCGTAAAAATGATATTTCCAAATCGCCATTGGATCAAATTGCTGGTATTGGCGCAAAACGTAAAAAAGCCCTACTCCAATATTATGGCTCGGCCAAGGGTGTCGCGAGCGCAGGGATGCAAGATTTAATGCAAGTGGACGGTATTTCAGAATCCAAAGCGCAGAGCAATCTATGATTTTTTCAACGAGAAATAGAATCGCTTTATTCTAACTGCGTGGAAAATAGGTATTTTTTACCCAAATTAAAACAGCCAATATCATTAATAATCCAACCCATAAAATCAAATTGAACTTGGATGCTTTATTGGCTGCTTGCTCTTCATACCATGTGCGCGGTTTGATGCCTTTTAAACGAAAAACAGCCAAAGCAGCAAGGTTAATGCAAACAATATTAGTGGCCAGTAATAAACTTGTCCCAAACGCCAAATTCCATTGTCCATTTCCAATCGTCAACCCCAGCGCAACCGCAGGCGGCATTAATGCAACGGCAACCATTACCCCTACAAGCGCACTTGAAACTCCGGTTGTGAGGGATAAAACCGCCGCACCACCCGCCGCTAGGGCTAGGCCGATACTGGCGTAACTAATATTGGTTCTACTCATCAACTCTTCACTATTTAAAACTGTTGCGGCCTCGATAAAGAACCCTGCAAAGGCGGATACAAATAATGTTAAACTTAACCCAGCAATATTGGCAAAAACGGCCTTTGTAAATAATTTTCTGTGCCCCAATGCCGCCGCAAAGGACAAAGCTAGATTGGGCCCCAATAAGGGAGCGATCACCATCGCGCCAATAATAATGGCAACATCATCTTGGACAAGGCCGATGCCTGCAACAATCGTCGATAAAAATACCAATAAGATAAAATCAAAATTAACCGTACCCCCTGATTCCATATCATCTTGCAATTCTTCACGGGTGATAGACCCTTGTAAAATATCGCGCAAATTAAAAAACTTAAACCAGATTAGAATATAATGTTTTACAAAATGAAAGAGAGTGTAATGCTCTTCTTTTTGGCTTTTCTTCTCTGCAATTTTTTTATATTTATCTTTTTTATCGTCATCTGGATTTTCAGGTTCGGGTAATGTCGCCTCAACAGGGATTAGAATGATGCGCCAATTATCATTATTTTGAACAGTATGGGTTAGCGCATCCATTAGACGTTGTTGATTGCGAACATCAATTAAGATACGTGTCGTTTCGCGGTTATTATCCTTCTCTCCCTCAACTGTTTTATTAACAGTTTGCCAAACATCAATCGCATGGTTTTCATCACAAAGTTGCTTGATTTTTTCGGCTGCATCGCTGGGGGCTAAAATTTCTATTATGCGTAAAGTCATTGTAATCCTTATGGTTCCTTACCAAATAAAGGAAATTAATTTAAAAAATACTTTAAATGAAAATACAATTAAATCAATGCAATAGAATATTTTTTGAAAAACCTACACGAATTGTCTTGGCATTTTATATCCTCTTTGGTAGGTTGCGATACTCAAATAAACATTTGATCATATAAATTAAAAAGGGGACAAAATATGTTTCATCGCTCTAAAAACGATACCGAAAGTAGCGAAAGTAATACTGTAAAAAACAGTTCAAATAGCCAAGAAAATGCGCCTCAATCCACCCAACCGACACCAACCAAAACGGAAAGCAAACCTATGAACGCTCAACCTGAAAACACGACTGAGAAAAAACCAGAAACATCATCATCTGATACAAATCAGGCACGTGTTGATATTCCAAATAATAATTTTCAACGCCAAGGCGCAACGGGTCAGCCTAGCCGCCCTGCATATCCTGGCAGCTATCCTGGCGCACAAGGTGCAAATTATGCTATGACGTCAACAGGATCAGATTCTGACCGTAAATTGATGATTGGTAAGGGCATTACCCTTTCTGGTGAAATTGAATCATGTGACCATTTAATTGTTGATGGTACGGTTGAGGCAACATTAAAAGGGGCAAATGTTTTGGATATTTCTGAAAATGGTGCCTTTTACGGTACTGTCGAAATTGAAGAAGCCAATATTGCAGGTAAATTTGAAGGTGACCTTACGGTACGTGGACGTTTAAATGTTCAATCTACGGGTGAGATTACAGGAACGATCACGTATAAAGAATTGGCTATCGAAGTTGGCGCATCTATTGATGGTTCAATCAGCCCAATTGGTTCTGCCAATGCAAACAAAGTAAGCAATAAGAAATCAGGATCAAAATCAACAAAATCTTCCACTGATAATTCTGCAGAACTTCCCTTTAGTGGTGGTAAATCTGCAGCTGCTTAATCTGCTGTAATAATTTTTGAAAAAGCGGGGGCAATGGCTCTCGCTTTTTTTTATGCTGTTTTGTCTTTATAGGCACATAGATCATAAACAAGGCAATTGGCGCAGTCTGGCTTGCGCGCCTTACAAACATATCGCCCATGAAGGATTAGCCAGTGATGGCAATGATATTTAAACTCATCAGGAACAGCTTTTTCAAGTTTTGCTTCTACTTGATCGGGGTTTTTACCTTTTGCCAACCCTGTACGGTTTGATACCCGAAAAATGTGAGTGTCCACTGCAATTGTCGGTTGGCCAAATACCATACTAACCACAACATTAGCCGTTTTTCGCCCAACACCGGGAAGTTTAATTAGTGCATCCCGATCTTCGGGGACGATACCGTCATATTCATCTATCAAAATTTGTGACAAGGCATAAACATTTTTTGCCTTCGCATTATAAAGACCGATGGTTTTAATAAACTCACGAATTTTGTCTTCGCCCAATGCCACCATTTTTTCTGGTGTATCTGCCGCGGCGAATAAAGCGGGAGTCGCCTTATTAACCCCAACATCCGTTGCCTGAGCCGATAAAACAACCGCCACCAACAATGTAAAGGGGTTAAGATAAGTTAACTCCCCTTTTGGTTCGGGATTTTGCGCGTGCATTCGCGTAAAAAATTCAATAACATTTTCTTTTTTCATTTTTCTTCAAATCTTGCGATATCAAAATTCTTCTTTACTTCATTAGGTCTAAAAATTTTTCCATTCATTGATAAATAGACGCCGCTTGGTAATTCAAGCAATTTAGCAATAGCAAAGCCAAGATTAAAACCTGAGTCGGTTGGTGAAATTCCCTCTAGCGGTATCATAGCACCTGTAATAACTACAGTTTTATCAGGATTTGAAAGTTTCTCTGATAAATAAGAGAGTGTTTCTGACATGGTATTTGTACCATGCGTGATAAGAATTTTTGTACAAGTCGTTTGACGTATAGATTGAAAAATTTTATCACGAATTTCATCTGAAATATCGCTACTATCCACCATACAAACTTGTTCAAATGAAAAGTTAAAGTAGGGTTGGATGATTTCAGTCAAAAATTTAGGGATACCACTTTCTGTTTTAACTAAACTACTTTCAGTAGGAGCATGAAATTTAGAATCAATCGTTCCGCCCGTCACAATAATGTGTATTTTATCTTCTTGAGCCGTCATTGATATCTCATTGATTTTGTGGTTATGAACCCTTTATACTCTATTTTATGAAAGAAATCACGTATGGTTTTAGCGATAGTGTGTTTGGAAAACTTATTATAGGAATGAGTGAACAAGGCATTTGCTGGCTTGGCTTTATGACGACGAAGGGGGAGGGGGCGTATAAAGGAGATGGTCTATCCCGCATGAAGGCCTATTTCCCATCCGCCAATTTTACCCAAAAAGATGATGTCATTCAAAATATCGTACCCATTGTTTTTAAAGCATGGGATCAAGACCGCTTGCATGAATTGGATTTAGATATTCAAGGAACAGATTTTCAAAAATCTGTTTGGAACATATTAATTAAAATTTCAAAAGGGCAGGTTAAATCTTATGGCGATATCGCCAGTGATATTGGTAAGCCAAAGGCCAGCCGTGCCGTGGGGACTGCTGTAGGTAATAACCCCATATCCCTTATTATTCCATGCCATCGTGTCATTCAAAAATCAGGATCAATGAGAAATTATGGTTGGGGATTACCATTAAAAGAACGCATTTTAAAATCAGAAAAAATTACCTTTAACGGCCCGAAAATTAGATATCAAGTAAATCACGCATAGAATAAATTCCTGCCTTTTGATCGTTAATCCACCGCGCCCCACGAATGGCGCCTTTTGCAAACAAACTTCTATCTGTTGCTTTATGTGCCAAGGTAATACGCTCCCCTTGGCTAAAAAAAGTGACATCATGCTCCCCGACTACATCGCCGCCGCGCTGAACGGCGTATCCAATATCGCCCTCTTTACGTGCGCCCGTGCGGTCGGTAATAAATTCTCCACCACCGCGTCCTTTTTGTGCGGCCTTACCAAGGGCGAGGGCCGTACCCGAAGGGCTATCAATTTTATGTTTATGGTGAGTTTCAAAAACTTCAATATCCCATGCGGGGTCAAGCCGCTTTGCTGCTTGTTCCACCAATGCGGCTAATAAATTTACGCCAACACTCATATTCGCCGCATATAAAATGGCGGTATCCTTTTCAAAACTATTAAGTTCAGCTTCCTCAGATTCTGACAATCCTGTTGTGCCAATCACCAATGCCGTTTTATTAAGGGCAGCAAGGGCGGCA
Source organism: uncultured Alphaproteobacteria bacterium (assembly GCA_963803555.1). GTDB lineage: Bacteria > Pseudomonadota > Alphaproteobacteria > Micavibrionales > Micavibrionaceae. Next base: position 585,675 of record CAWDMZ010000002.1, read on the forward strand.
TGGTGCATTGTCGCTTGGGGAATGGTGAAATCGATAATAACATCTGCATTTGCAAATAAATCATGGGCAACATCATCTTTATCAATGCCACCTGCAAATTCCAAATCATCAGCGGCGTTAATTTCGGCAACCAACAATTGACCCATGCGACCTTTACATCCCGTTACGCCAACTTTTATCATTTTTTATCCTTAATCGCGCAAGTAAGACGCGAGGTACAAGACATCTTACCATCATCTTTAAAAATTTCGGTGTTCCATACATGGATGGAACGCCCCACTTGTATCGGTTTACAAATACCAGTCACAAATCCCTCATTTGCGGGACGAATATGGTTGGCGTTAATCTCAATACCGACGGCCATTTGTTTGGTTGGGTCGATACACATCCAAGCGGCGACAGACCCAAGCGTTTCAGATAAAACGCAAGATGCCCCACCATGCAAAATACCAAATGCCTGTTTCGTCCGTTCGTCCACGGGCATGCGTGCCTTAAGATAGTCATCACCAATTTCAAGAAATTCAATACCAATATGCCCCGCCATGTTTGCATTACGCAAACCATTAAGCATGTCTAAATCATATTTTTTAAACCATATCATAATTAGAGTTTTAGCATGATTTTAAAAAGAAAAGAATAGGGAACAGTCACATGCTAACGATAGGGAAAAACTTTGCATCTTCACCGCGTTCCGCTTTGACAATATTGTTAGAAGCTTGTGCGCGCTCTGACAGCTGTGCCTCAACGTTATGGCGGGAGGCATTTGTAAAAACACCTCCACTTAAAACGGCTTTACCCGCATCAATTTGTTTTAATAAAGTTTCAGAATTAACGATAAATTGATCATCGCTAGGGATGATTATTTGGCCATCTTGATCAACATAATTATCAATAAGTAGGCCGCGAAATCTATCTTTTTGAATAGGGTCTAATAATTGTTCCTGCGGGGTTCTGCCTCGCACTTCCATAAGAGCTAGATACTCAGGATTATCTAAAGGAGCGTTGGCATTCCAAGCTGCAAAAACACATATAAATCGATCAATAGCCATAAAGCAAAATATAGCCTATTGTGTATTATGTCAATTACTCTTTCAAATCAGCCCAAAGGTCTTTGACGCGGTTAATAAACCCACTACTTTCTGGGCTATATTTTTTACCATCTTTACCGCTCAAATCTTTGTCTAAATCTTGAAATACTTTTTTCTGCTTATTGTTGAGATTGATGGGCGTTTCAACAAATATTTCGATAAACATATCACCCACTTGGTTGGAGCGCATAATTGGCATTCCTTTTTCTTTAAGGCGTAATTGTTGCCCAGTTTGCGTGCCACCAGGAATTTTTACTTTGGTAGTTTTACCGTTAATTGTTGGTACATTCACATCACCACCCAATGTCGCAGTTGTCATTGCAATGGGAACGCGGCCATATAAATTTGCCCCATCACGTTTGAAAAATTTATGCTGTTTGATATTCACCAAGATATATAAATCACCCGATGGTCCCCCACGGACGCCTGCCTCACCTTCACCGCTTAAACGAATACGGCGACCTGCTTCTATCCCTTTTGGAATATTGATTTTAAGTGTTTTTTGTTTTGAAACACGGCCACTACCGCTACAATTTTTACAAGGGTCTTTGATAACATTACCTGCGCCATTACAAGTTTCGCAGGCTTTTTCAATAGTGAAAAATCCTTGCTGGGCACGAATACGTCCCGCACCATTACAGGTGGGGCATTCCTCGGCTTTTTTACCTTTTTCCGCGCCGTTGCCATCGCATTTTTCACATGTGGCATGAAGAGGGATAGTGATATTTTTTTCTAATCCGTTATAGGCATCTTCAAGTGTGATATCTAAACCATATTGAATGTCTGACCCGCGCATTGCACCTGTCGAACTGCGTCGTCCGCCACCGCCGCCACCCATAAAATCACCAAACATATCTTCAAAAATGTCTGAGAAATTACCCGCACCACCGCCACCAAAGGGATTACCGCCACCCTGACCACCGCCACCCATGGAGCCGTCAAAGGCCGCATCGCCAAATCGGTCATAGGCGGCACGTTTTTGCTCATCCTTTAAAACATCATAGGCTGCATTTACTTCTTTAAACTTTGCTTCGGCGGTTTTATCATCCTTGTTTTGGTCAGGATGAAATTTCATCGCCTTGGTACGATAGGCCTTTTTAATTTCTGCCGCATCTGCGGATTTTGAAATACCTAAAACTTCATATAAATCTTTTGCCATTTTATTTTCCTATATATTCTATAATCAAATCCGCCACCTGATCGGGCTTTTTATTTGTAATATTGATTGTAAGTTCATTTTTATGTTTCGTATTCAAAATTGTTTTTTCTTGATGCCAGATATTAACTTCGCAATCTGTAGTCATCTTTTGCATTAATTCACGATTATCAGATGTAATTCGTTTTCTGTGTTCTTCTTTATCTATAATTAATCTAATTGGAAATAAATTAAGTCCTCTTATATTTGTGGCATCCTCTACTTTTTTGTATTCATCATATTCACCGCTCACTTCATTACAAAAAGCATTCGTAAAAATATATACGAATTTTCTGCTGGAAAGATTTTTAAGAACATCGCTAACAATATCCCTTATTTTATCAGTATAGTCCCATATTTCATCTGGTAACTTTGTTTTTCCATCTATTCTAACAAAGGGAAAAATTAGATTATTAATTGAATGATTATCTATAACGCGAGCGTTATCAAGTTTATCCTTAATCGCGTTAGCGATTGTAAATTTATCTACGCCAGGATAACTTATTAAATAAATTACTGAGTTATCTATTTTTGTCATATAGATATTGTCATTAAAGCAATCATTTTAATTTTGTTATGCTTTTAATGCCTCCCAATTTTCTTTTCGTATTTCCCATGTTTCGGTATCACGATCTTCTCCGCGAACCTTTTGTGTGTAGGTGTTGATTAAAACACCGCCTGTTTTTTCTTTAATCCGTCTTGATACAATATTGTCTTTAAAATTCTCAGCGATATAACTTGTCCAATTCATATCATTAAAAATTAATTCATTTAATGCAAAACAGGCTTCGGTTATATACCCATTATTCTGTTCTTTTCTACCAATCCAAAATCCGCGATGTTCTGTTACATTGTCCAAATTGTACCGAAATGATAAAACACCAATACCTTTTTTAAAATCATCTTTTTTAAAAATGCCCCAATGAAAGGCTTGCTTGTTCTCCATTTGCGGCAAAACAGTATTAATCAAATGCTCCTCAGCCCCATTTTCGGGGTAGGGCCATGGGGCATTAAACATATTGCCTATAATATCCCAATCATCAAATTGACTTTGTATCCAAGGGGCATCTTCCAAAACCAATGGTTTTAAAGTTAATCTTTTTGTTATCAATACGGGTGTGTTCATCTTTATTTTAAGATAAAAGAAGCGCGATTATATTCCGCGCTTCTTTAAAAATAATTAGGCTGATTTTTTATCATCTTTGTCGTCATCACCATCTACTTTGGTGAAGTCGGCATCGAGGATATCATCATCTTCCAATTCCATATCAGATGTTTCGGCATCTGGAATATCACTACCTTGGGCATCTCTTGAGGCTTCTGCACTATCGGCGGCGTCGGCTTCTTGTTGCTTACGATATACCATTTCACCCAATGCCATTGATTTTTGCATCAAATCATCTGTTTTGGTTTTGATATCCTCGGCCTTTGCATTTTCATTATCCAATTCAGATTTTAAATCCGCCATGGCGGTTTCAATTTCGTCTTTTTGCTCGGCTGGAACTTCATCCCCTAAATCAGAGATGGTTGTTTCCGTTTGATGGATAAGTGATTCTGCTTGGTTACGTGCTTCCACTGCATTACGGCGATTTTTATCCGTATCTGCATTTTCTTCGGCATCTTTAACCATTTGTTCGATATCATCATCAGATAAACCGCCCGACGCTTGGATACGGATTTGCTGTTCTTTGCCTGTCGCTTTATCTTTGGCAGAAACTTGAACAATACCATTTGCATCAATATCAAAGGTCACTTCAATTTGTGGCATACCACGCGGGGCGGTTGGAATACCGACCAAATCAAATTGACCCAATGGTTTATTATCTGCCGCCATTTCACGCTCCCCTTGGAAAACACGAATGGTCACGGCAGATTGATTATCTTCTGCGGTCGAAAACACTTGTGATTTCTTGGTTGGGATTGTGGTATTACGATCAATTAGACGGGTAAAGACACCACCCAATGTTTCGATACCCAATGATAATGGCGTCACATCCAAAAGAAGGACATCTTTGACATCACCTTGTAAAACACCACCCTGAATGGCTGCACCATCGGCAACAACTTCATCAGGATTCACACCTTTATGGGGTTCTTTACCAAAGAAGTCTTTAACCGTTTCCAAGATTTTTGGCATACGGGTCATACCACCCACCATAATCACATCGTCAATGTCAGACGCTTTGACGCCCGCATCTTTTAATGCGCCTTTAACAGGATCAAGGGTACGTTTCATCAAATCATCAACCAAGCTTTCAAGCTTCGCGCGTGATAGTTTGATATTTAAGTGTTTAGGGCCAGACGCATCAGCCGTCACAAACGGCAAATTCACATCTGTTTGAGAGGCACTGGAAAGCTCAATTTTTGCTTTTTCTGCGGCTTCTTTCAAACGCTGTAATGCTAATTTATCATCACGAAGGTCAATGCCTTGCTCTTTTTTAAATTCGTCTGCTAAATAATCAATAATCCGAAGGTCAAAGTCTTCACCACCAAGGAAGGTATCCCCGTTGGTTGATTTAACTTCAAAAACACCATCGCCAATTTCCAAAACAGATACATCAAATGTACCACCACCAAGGTCATAAACAACAATTGTACCAGTTGATTTTTTATCCAAACCATAGGCAAGTGCGGCAGCCGTAGGCTCGTTAATAATACGAAGCACTTCTAGACCTGCAATTTTACCTGCATCCTTGGTTGCTTGACGTTGGGAATCGTTAAAATAAGCAGGAACAGTGATAACCGCCTGATCCACTTTTTCACCCAAATAGCTTTCGGCTGTTTCTTTCATTTTTTGCAAAATCATTGCGGAAATTTGTGAAGGGGCCATTTTTTCCCCATTAATTTCTACCCACGCGTCGCCATTTTCACCTTCAACAATGTTAAAAGGGGCCTTTGATGCCATATCTTGAACATCTTTATCGTTAAAACGACGTCCGATAAGGCGTTTAATTGCATAGACTGTATTTTCTGGGTTTGTGACCGCTTGACGTTTTGCAGGTTGTCCTACCAAACGCTCATCATCTTTTGTGAAAGCAACCATAGAAGGCGTTGTACGCGCCCCTTCAGCATTTTCAATGACTTTGGGTTCTTTACCGTCCATAACGGCAACACAGGAATTTGTTGTACCGAGATCGATACCAATAACTTTACTCATATTTTTTCTCCTTTAATAAGCAAGATTTTAATCGTCCTTATTTGATGCAATTGCAATTAAATCATATTGTAAGTGTATTTATAAACACTTCACGCCACGGTTCTAGTGCAAAAGCCAAATAATTTCGACCTGTTAACAATAAGCCCCGTTTTTCACAGCAACTTACGTTAAAGAATATAGCAAATCAGGATAACCAAAATCAAGTATCATGTGTTAAGAAAGAAAAAAGCTTGCCTTATTAGACATAATTATTATATAACACGGCATGGTTACTTTATATGGCAAAAATTTTGATGTAGAAAAATTTCAAGAGCAAATGAATGCTGCTGCTGATTCTGGTCTTATTTTTGCTGAAACAACAATAGAATCAGATATTTATGCTGTTAGAAATGCATACAAACTAAATGGTTTTTCATATTTTTTAACTGTTGCGGAACAAGCAGTCAGAAAATGGAATAGAGAGAATGCAAGCACCGCAGAGCACGTGAAATTGCTAAAAACAATTGCAGATGCTTTGACTTCTCAAAGTAAATTTGACCAAGCGCAACGCTACTATGATGAAGCTTTAGGCATAAAAAAATCCAGTAGTCTTTTTATATCAAAAGCAGAATGTTACGTAGCTGCAGAAGATATTGATTCTTCTGTGCCATGGTTTAGAAAAGCATTTGTAGAAAAACAAGATGTACATACTGCTGCTAAATATGCAGAAATTCTTTATTTAACAGGGGAAGATAAAAAGGTAGTAAATGCAATTATTTCGCCTTTTCTAGAATCTTCTTTGAAAAAACCTATACCAAGTAGAAGTGAAGCCGTCATTCTTTCGTTGAGCATTGCTTGTTCATCAGTTGAAAAAATTTCTCAAAAATGGATATTTATTCAAAATAATAATGGTTTTAATAATTCAAATTCGACTATTGAAAAAATAAAAAAGCTTATTAAGCATTTTGTGGGATTTGATGATGAGTACTTAACAAAGCATCAGCAAAGTAAATTTGGAAGAAGTTTTAGTATTCGTGATGCGATAGGTGATACGCAAGAAACCCTTGGACAAAATGATTTGCACCACAGAATAGCTTCGGCATACGCAATATCAAAGAATATTTGGAATGGCGTTTATGGCGCTAATCCTATGTCTAAACAAGATAGACTCGCATCAAGTTTAACAAGAAAACCTAAAGAGCCTTAAGCACTCTCATCTATATTCGCACCAGGATCCGTAGGGGATGGGGCAACACCGCCTGCCTTTGCAATACCTACTTTTGCGGCGCGTAATAAACGATCATTCAAAACATATCCAGGTTCAATCACTTGAATAATAATTCCTGCGGCTTTTCCGGGGATGGGGGTTTCAAACATTACTTCATGGAAATTGGCATCAAATGGCTCGTCCAATGGCTCAATTTTCTTAATACCATTTTTAGTAAAGACATCATTTAATTCACGATGCATCGCCTCAATCCCCTCAACCACATTGGCAACACGTGGCTCAACCGCCTTAATATCATCGGGTAATGCTTCTAATGCACGCTCAAAATTATCGGAGAAATCAAGGAGCGAGCGGGCAAATTTTGCAATGGCATATTTCCCTGCATCATCACGGTCTTTAATGGCACGTTTGCGGGTGTTCTCCGCCTCGGCCAACGCACGCATGGTGCGGTCACGATTATCAAGCAATTCTTGTTGTAACTGTGCAATTTGCTCATCCGCTGAAGGGGGCAAGTTTTCTTTTGCCGCATTTAACGCGTCTTCTAATTCAGATTCGGTTGGGTCAAGATTGACTACATTTTCGGGTGCATCTTGATTTTGATTATTTTCAGCCGAATTTTCGGGATTATTATTTTGTTCTTCGCTCATGATATCTTTTATAAAGGAATTTATATCTTTTTGACAAATACTTTTAAAGGAACGGCTTTTTGTTCCTTGCCATTTTCGTCAATAAATAAACGCGGTGCAGGAATAACGCCTAATTCAGCATATCCATTTTCATTCACAATATCGGTAAATCGACCCAATTCATCCATATAATAAAAAATGTTAGAATTTTGTGACGCCGATTTTGGTAATAGACTCATATCCGTAACAGGATTTAATCCATTCTTGGCGGCAATGGTACGCACCGACTGGGCAATATCATCGCCATCATTGGCCATGGGAACCTCTAATGCGATAATCATCCCACCGTTTCTATCGTAAGATAAATTGCCGTCTTTGGTTTTAAAAACCAACATAGAGTCAGGGGTTAGAACAATTTTATCATTTTCAAATGAGATATTATAATTGTCCCGTGCCGCACCATTTGAAAAACGCAACTGACGCGTTCCACGGTTTTTTAAATCTTCGGCATTTAACAAAATCATTCCTGTTGCGGCACGATATCCTTGGTTACATGCATACTCAACCTTTTGAGTTTTGATGGGTTTAACTGTATAAGAGGACACATTAATATCCATATATAAATCAGCAATAAACTTTGCCTCATATCCAATGGGGGAGATGTCAAAACATCCCGTTACAGTTTCGGGTGTTTTCATCAAAATTCCAAATTGCTCAGGCTCCATATAGGAATGACGAACAATGGATAAATGCAATTCTTGCGGGGTTACACCACCTTCTTCTTCCATAGATTGCTGATTAAGAATTTTAATACGCTCTTGCGCTTTATTCACCCATTGTGACCCTGGGGGAACAAATGTTTGCTCTTCTTGCGCATTGGCAGACGATGTGACGAAAGGGATAATGGAAGCGATACAAAGGCCGCAGAGAAGTAAATTTTTTATCATTTTATAATTTTACTCTTTTTGTGAAGTCAGGGCAAATACTCAATTGGGATAACCATCGTATCTATGTTTAAAAAGATTTTATACGCCGCGCCAATATTTCCGCCATATAATTAACACTTGGAATAATTTTGGCATAATTAAGCCGTGTTGGCCCAATGACACCAATCGCCCCAATAATATTCTTATTGCTGTTGCGATAGGGGCTAAGGATGAGGGAATGCCCACTTCCTTCAAAAATTGAATTTTCTGAGCCGATATAAATTTTTATGCCTTCGGCATCGCTTGCCTCATCCAAAAGGCGGGAAACGGTTTCTTGCGATTCCAATCGCTCCATCAACATTTGAAGCTTCTCAACCTCCTCTTGTGCTTTGGGATCTTTTAAAAGATGCGATGTGCCGCGCACAATTAATTTTCCATTATCCAGCTTGGTGGCTAAGCCAGATTTTATGACGCGGGTCATTAAATCACCCATTTCGGCCTTACGCGCCTCAATTTCCTCTAATATAACAGTATTCATATAGGCAATGGTACGCCCATAAAGCTTTTCAGACAGGAAACTGCCCGCTTGCCGTAACATATCTGCTGTTGTGCCAATGGCAACATCAATAAGACGATTTTCAACCGACCCATCTTCGCTGACGATGACCACCAAACTTTGTTGGGGCGATAATAGGATAAATTCGATATGGCGGATGGGTTTATTGCATTGTTTGGGCGCAACCACTAACCCCGCACTTTGCGATAATCCAGAAAGGGCGGTGCTGGCATTTTCCAAGATGCGCTCGGCTGAATTATCTGCATTGCCTTCACATTCTTGCTCAAGGGCGGCACGTTCGGTATCGCTCAGCGATCCAATTTCCAATATACCATCAATAAAATACCGCACCCCCAAATCGGTAGGAATACGTCCGGCGGAGATATGGGGCGCCTGTAACAAGCCATATTCCTCCAAATCGGACATAACATTGCGGATGGTCGCAGGGGAAAAATTAATTTGCCGCGATAGGGTGCGTGATCCCACGGGCGTGCCATCATTCATAAAGCTTTCAACAATATGTTGAAAAACATTACGCGCGCGCTCATCCAAATCCAAAAAATTATAATGTGTATTCATAATGCCTAAACTATAAAGCGTATTATCAAAATTGACAATTCACACTTGCGCTCTTAGTTTACCTTAGAATAAAAATATCATTTGTATTAATGCATTTGATAAGAAATTTTAACCACGTCCTCGCGCTTGCGCGTTTGACGGCACCTAACAAGAAAGAATTTTAAAATGTCCTCTCGTCCCTCTGGCCGTATTGCAAGCGCGCTTCGCCCTATTGAATTAATTTCTGGCTATTCCAAGCATGCTGAAGGGTCATGTATGGCAAAATTTGGTGATACGCATGTTCTATGCACCGCCAGTATTGAAGAGAAAGTCCCCGGATGGATGCGTAATTCTGGCAAGGGATGGGTCACGGCAGAATATGGAATGCTTCCCCGCTCCACCAATTCCCGCATGGATCGGGAGGCGGCAAGGGGAAAACAATCAGGACGCACGCAAGAAATTCAACGCCTAATCGGGCGTGCCTTACGTGCCGTTGTTGATTTAAAGGCATTAGGGGAGCGTCAAATAAAAGTGGACTGCGATGTGATACAGGCCGATGGCGGTACGCGCACCGCGTCCGTAACAGGGGCATATGTTGCCATGCACTTGGCCTGCCAACATTTGGTCGATTTAAAATTGATTAAAGAATTGCCTTTAACCGATACAATCTCCGCAATCTCATGCGGTATTTACAAAGGTGAGCCAGTATTAGATTTGGATTATGCTGAAGACTTAGATGCAGGAACCGATTCCAATTTTGTGATTACGGGTAAAGGCGGCATTGTCGAAATTCAAGGAACCGCAGAACAAGATCCTTTTAGTGAGGAAGAATTTCAACAGCTTTTCAATTTGGCAAAAATGGGCTGCACCGATTTAAAAACCCATCAAGATAAAGTTTTAGGGATTTAATCTATTAAAAATGTTTGAATTAGAAAATTTTATTGGTCGTGATATTGCGATCTTACTTGTAAGTATCATAGCATTTATATCTTTGGACTTTTTTGTTAGATTGAAAACAAAAAACCAGCAAGATTGCTTTTTCTATCGCCTTTACTTATCTATAATCAATCCAATAAGAATTTTATTTTTTGCGACAATATTTTACTTTTTAGCCAAATTTCTTGGATATAATTTAGAAAATTATCAATATGTTTATCACATTTTTGATATTTGCATGATTTTAGGGATAACTTGGCTGGCCGTAAGATTGGTTCAATTTGTTGGCAATCAATTGCTGCGTCAATTTAATACGAATGTAAAAGACAATCTTCATGCAAGGGCGGCACACACACAAATTGCAGTTATTCGTCGTTTAATCATATCATTAATTATTATTTTGGGTATTGCTGCAATCTTGATGTCTTTTGATCAAATCAGATCTTTGGGTGTTAGTTTACTTGCCTCGGCTGGGGTGGCGGGGATTGTTTTGGGGTTGGCTGCACAAAAAACACTTGGGAATTTCTTTACCGGACTTCAAATTGCAATCACGCAGCCAATCCGCCTTGATGACTCTGTTGTCGTCGAAGGGGAATGGGGGTGGATTGAAGAAATTAATTTAACGTATGTCGTTGTAAAATTATGGGATTTACGCCGCCTTGTTTTGCCTATCCAATATTTTGTCGATAATCCTTTTCAAAACTGGACACGAGAATCGGCTGAAATTATAGGTTCAGTTTTCTTAAAACTTGATTATTCAATGCCCATAGAACCTATTCGTAATCACCTAGAAGAAATTCTAGAAGACAATGATTTATGGAATAAAAATGTAAAGGTTGTGCAGGTGACGGAAAGTGGCGACCGCGAAATGGAAATCCGTATTTTAGTTAGTGCGATTAACGCGCCAACTGCGTGGGATTTACGATGCGATGTACGCGAAAAGATGATTACCTTTATCCAAGAAAACTATCCAGATAAGTTACCACGGTACCGTACTGATATTGCTTTATCAAAAAAAGAAAGTGAATTTTTATAGTGAATATAAAAACTCTTTTATTGGCCACCCATAATCAGGGGAAGGTAGATGAATTTCGCTCAATGTTAAATGGGGCGGGGATTGATGTAAAATCAAATGCAGATTTTGATTTACCCGAGCCTGTTGAAACCGAAGATAATTTTATTGGCAATGCATTAATAAAAGCACGCGCGGCAATGACCGCAACAGGATTGCCCGCCTTGGCAGATGATAGTGGGTTGTCTATTGATGCGCTTGATGGTGCGCCAGGAGTATACACTGCCGATTGGGCCGAAACGCCCGATGGTCGTGATTTTGAGATGGCAATGGAAAAGGTGAACGATAAAATTGGTGGCATTAAGGGTAATGAAACGGCGTATTTTACATCCGTCCTTGCGCTTGTCCTTCCCGATGGGCAAGAACATATTTTTGAGGGGATTGTAAACGGCACCTTATGTTGGCCCATGCGCGGGCGAAAGGGGCATGGATATGACCCCATTTTTATCCCCGAAAACCATGATCAAACATTTGCGGAAATGGATTTAATTTACAAAAATATAATTTCCCATCGTTCAAAATCGGTTCAAAAATTCTTATCGTACTTAAAACAAAATGGCTGATTTATTTGCCATCTATATCCATTGGCCCTTTTGTAAAAAGAAATGCCCCTATTGCGATTTTAATTCCCACGTTAGTGATGATATTAACCATGAAGCATGGGCAGAGGCTTATATAAAAGAAATTAATTATATCGCCCAAAAAACCAAAGATTGCCAAGTCACCTCAATTTTCTTTGGTGGGGGAACCCCATCTTTAATGGAACCCAAAACAGTTGAGCGTGTTATCGACCATATTCAAAAAACTTGGCATACTGCAAATAATATTGAAATAACGCTTGAGGCAAATCCCACTTCAATCGAAGCGAAGAAATTTAAAGCGTTTAAACAAGCGGGCATAAACCGTGTGTCTATCGGTGTTCAATCCTTACGCAACAACGATTTAAAATTCTTAGGACGCGAACATTCCGCCACCGAGGCAATAAACGCCGTCACCCTCGCTAATACGATATTTGACCGTGTTAGTTTTGATTTAATGTATGCCCGCCCCAATCAAACAATTCAATCATGGGAGGAGGAGCTGAACGAAGCCTTGACGTATGCAAGCGGTCATCTCTCCCTCTACCAATTAACGATTGAGCAGGGGACACCTTTTTACGCCCAAAATGCGCGCGGCGATTTTCGTATTCCCGAACCCGACCAAGCAGGCGATTTTTACGAAATAACACAGCAGATTTTGGGGGAGGCAAATATGCCCGCCTATGAAATTTCAAATCATGCGATTGAAGGGCAAGAATCCATTCATAATCTAGCGTACTGGCAATATGCCGATTATATTGGCATTGGCCCCGGTGCGCATGGACGTTTAACCATAGACAATCAAAAATTTGCAACCCGAACCCATCGCGCCCCCGAAATCTGGCTTGATAAAGTTGCCAAACACGGTCACGGCTATCACAATTTTGAAGCAATCTCGACAGAAGAATCCTTTACCGAAATGATGATGATGGGAATGCGATTAAAGCAGGGAATTGCCATTCAAAATATTGAAAATTTAACAGGTAAAAATTGGCAAGAAATATTGCGTATGGATAAATTAGAATCCCTTCAAAATGAAGGCTACCTCATCCTTTCAAAAACACATATTAAACCCACACAAGAAGGAATGCAAAGATTAAACAGCTTGCTTTCTTACCTACTGGTTTGAAATTATTGTACCATCTTTAATAGATCAAAAAAGTTTAGCGGATTGTTATTAATTGTAATTTTCCCTTCTTTAGAAAAAGTTACATTACAAACATACGACCCTTTTGCGCCATCACATTTTTCTTTAATAAATGTAATTTGATTAGAAATTTTTGTTAGTGCTTGCTTTTCCTGTGCGCTGGCTTCGGCCATTTTTACATTAATCGCGCTTTGCGTTGTGTCCATTCCTTTTGCGGATAACATAATATCACCGACTACTTTTAAGGGGGAGCTATCATCCGCTTTCAATCGCCCTTTAGTTTCAATATCAAAAAGATCATTTTTAAAATCAATGTTATTGATATCCAAATCACTGCCTGCCTTTGTCATCTTGGATGGAAGGGATGTAATCGCTTGCAACATATTTAACGCGGCGGAGGGATTACTATCATTGGCGGCTAATTTTAATTGGCCTAATTTTATCAATTCGCCAAGGGGCAATTTGTTAAAATCAAAATCAATATTCATATCCCTTGGAATAAAGGCAATCATATTATTTGAATTATTTTGTGGTACCAATCCACTATATTTCATTTCAAAACTTTGGTCGCTTAAACCATTTTTTGGTTTTTCGCCATCATATTTGAATTGCATCCGTGATAATTTAATATCAGATTCAATATCTTTTAATTCCGCTTCTAATTTAATACCGCCTAAATTTTTGACATTAATGCTTGATACATTTTGTAATAATGCAATTGCATCCAATCCTTCATATTCTGCATTTAAATTAACCTCGCCAATTTGTGTGGTTTTGGCGGTATCAACATCGGCAAATGTGATGTCCGATAATTTTGCCTCCGTCGGGCCCGATAAAACATTATCAATAATGGAAAGATTTGAAATAACTTCTAAGTTTTCAATATCAGTAATTTGATTATCAAGATAATTTGAAATCTTTAAATTTCTATAATCGAGCGCTAATTTGGTAAAATTTTTGAATTTTGCATCATAAAGCCCTGCAAATTTTTGAGTTCCAATATCAAGCTGACCAATTTTTTTACCTGCAGCGTTGTTTTTGATAAAGGGTGTGGGCAGGGCAACCGCCATCTTCCAAATATTATCATCAGGGGTGGCGGTGGCGTTAACCGCAATCATACCAATTTGTGTTTCATCACCATTTTCTTCACTCACCACAATCTCTGGAAGTGTAACCGCATAATAACTGCCCGCATTTTCAATATTAATATCGCCAATGGTTTTCATGGTTGCACCACGCTGGGCAATATTTTTCTTATTCTTCTCAATCATATCAGAGAAAATCATCTGCAATCGAACCTCGGCCGAGTTGTTTGCATCTTGTGCATTTGCTTGCATTTGTGCCTGAAAAACAAAACTGGTCAGCATGATAAGTGATGCAATCACGCTCAGCGTTAAGATTGAAAGTGAATATTTATTGAATTTGAACACGGTCTTGTATAATCCTTATTTTGATATGTTTGAGCAATTCATGGGTTTTTCTGTCCAATATGTCGCTTTTTCCTTTATTATCGAGACAGTATCAGGTAGATAAAAACTATGATAATAAATTCGCTCGATAAGCAAATCATATTGGCTGAAAATGGCAATATTATGTGGCAAAAAGATTTAACCGACCCGCGCCCTGGGGAGGTTTTCGCCCAAATTAAAAAAGGAACAGAAGCGTTAAACCCTGATTGTGCCTTAATTGAAACAGATATTTTGGAGGGGCAAGACAAAGACGCTGTCCTAGAATTTACAAAATCATGGCTCACACGTCATATCAAAACAGTGCTTGAGCCGCTATTTCGCTTAAAAGATGAAGATATCGCCGAAGGCGCACCCCAAGAAATTGCCAATAAAATTTATAACGCATTGGGCATTATGCCCCGCGAAGAATTACAAGATTTAATTGGACAAATGAGCGAGGAGGGCCGCAATACTCTTCGCGCTAAAAAAATCCGATTTGGCCCTATCATTGTATATTTGCCAGAATTAAATAAACCTGCTGGTGTTGCGATGCAGGCCTTGCTGCTATCCCTTTGGGAAGATAAAGAATTGCCCGCACAAAAACCTGCCGAAGGGATTGTTTCATTCTCCATCGAAGGAAAAGATATTAATCCTGATTATTATCGCGCCATTGGCTACCCTGTTTTTGGGCCACGTTCCATTCGTGTGGATATGCTGGACCGTGTTATTTGCGCCGTTTACGACAGCGCGGATAAAGGAAAATTTAAAGCACAACATCAAATGGCAGAATGGTTGGGTTGCAATATCGCCGATCTTTACGCCGTATTAGAGGCGATGGGACACCGCAAAATCTATGACCCTGCGGATGAGCCAGAAAAAACAGATGATAAAGAAAAATCAATAGAAGATACGGCAAAGTCAGACGCACCAAATGATAATAAAGATGCCCCGACTGAAGATCAAAAACCAAAAGACCCTGTGAAACCAGAATTGGCAACATTTGTTCTAAAATCAAACAAGCCAAAACCACATTCTGCGTCACAAGATAATAATAAATTTAAAGATAAAAGCTTTTCTTCAAAGCCAAAGAAATTTGATAAAAAGAAATCTCAAAAACCACAAAAACAACAGGGACAACGCGTTTTTAAAGCCGAAGCAAAAACAAAACCAGAAGATTCCCCCTTTGCAATTTTGGAACAATTAAAATCATCGGGTAAAGATAAATAAAAATGCGGCAGACATTATTTGTCATGTTTGTGTTTATTATTTTATCAACGCCCGCAATGGCACAAAATAAAACCGAAACACCCGCCTTTATTTCTGGCGCTTATTTAATGAATATATGTCAACGCGATGATAATGGGCAGGAAGTTGTAAAGGGTGCCTTTGTAACGTGCCAATCTTATATCGCGGGAATTATAGATTATCATAAATCGTTAAAATCATTGGG
This sequence comes from uncultured Alphaproteobacteria bacterium, assembly GCA_963803555.1. Taxonomy (GTDB): domain Bacteria; phylum Pseudomonadota; class Alphaproteobacteria; order Micavibrionales; family Micavibrionaceae. The sequence continues at coordinate 601,619 of CAWDMZ010000002.1, forward strand.
AACCGCGCCATCTATTGATTTTTGTGTGCCAAACACAACCAAATTAAATGACTTACAAGATATTGTGTGGACGTATCTTAATGGCAATCAACAGCATGATGATTTTAATGCTGCGCCTGCGGTAACGCTTGCGCTTTATCAAGTGTTTTCATGTTCTGATTAATCGTTATATTTTTTAAAAAGATTTTTTATCTCAGATATTTTTTTTTCGGTTTTTTCTGTATCGCCACTTTGGATGGCTGCGGTGACACAACTTTGTAAATGGCGTTCTAAAATATTGGTTTCAATATTTTTAATTGCCGAACGTGCGGCGCGCAATTGAATCATAATATCGGGACAATACCGATTATCCTCGATCATTTTTTTAATACCTTCTATTTGCCCTGCAACACGATTCAAATTTGCATTTTCTTTTGAGTGGTCAGGGTGGGTATTTTTATCGCAGCAATCACTCATAATTAAATTCCTTTAAATTTTAAAAAAATATGATGGGGGCGATGAAGGCAAAAAATGCCCCTGCAAAAAAAGCAACAACAGAAACACCCCAAATCCACCAGCTGACTTTTCTTAAAATCGAACAAACGCGTGCTTGTTTTGGGTCGATGGGGCATGGCATATTGCGCGCCCGCCACATCATAAGTCCCGCAGCCGTAATCATAACCGCAGCCATACCAAACACCCAAATTTTATACCGTGACAGCCAAATAATGGCGGGAAAAGAACTGGTTAATCCCGCCAATGTTGCCCCCATCCCAAGCGATACAAACAACGCGGGCAGGGCGCAACAAACCAATGTCCCTGCCGATGTAAACAGGCTCAACCCAGAAGGTAAAAGTTGTTTAAAGGCAAAATTATCAGCCATAATTATTCAGAAACTTCTGATGTTTCGTTTATAATCTCAGTCACGCTATAACCAGAATCAACAACGAGTTTTGTTAGTTTTTCATCTGAAATAGTTTGTCCTTCTTTATAATCGACAATAATTTCACCATTATCTAGATCAACAAAAACACCCTTAACGGCATCTTCTTTGCCAAACATTTTTTTGATAGATTGCGCACAAAAATCGCAAACCATACCATTAACTTTGATAACAGAATCATGTGCCAAACCATCGGCATGATTGGCCAAAACAGGTGTTGATAAACCAAGCACGGGAAGAACGGCAAGTGTTAATAGAATTTTTTTCATTTTTAATCTCCTTAGTAAAAATATGATTGTTATATAAACTTATTCGGTTCAAACGTTAAAAACGTTGCACAAAATTAAATAATAAAGTTTCATTTTGAATATTATATCCCCCTTCAACCATGGTCGATCCTTTAAATAATCGGACAAGTGGCGTTGTGGTAAATTTATTTTCACTCGTTGCTTCATATTCTGCTTGAAGCATGAGCCAAGTGTGCAAATCACCATAATCACCAATGTAAGGGGCGATACCAACACGCGCCTCGTGCTTTGCAAAACTTTGTAAATCATCGGCGTAATAAAAACGGTTTTCGTAAGATGTAAAAAGACGACGTGTTTCCCAATCGGCTGCTAAACCCGCAAATACAGCAGGCTCAAACGCATCTGAATTATACGCAAATCCCACGCCTGATTTAAAATATAAATTTGCTTGCTCACTTGGTTTATTCCAACGCTTTACCAAATAATTTAACTGTGCTGTATCTGAATGAATTGAAGGGTCACGAAAATATTCATGACGCCACCCAATGGAATATTTTGCCGTTGGAGAATAATGAATATGGGATGAATTAGAATCGCCATCATTCATAAGCATGACTGTCCAACCTTCAGGGTAAGAAACAGGCCGCGCATGTGCCATTGATGATAATAAGACCAAACTAGAAGTGAATAAAAATAATAATCTCATAAATCAATCATATACCCCATAGGGGTATAATGTCAATATCTGTAATTGTTGTTTATTTTTAAAAAATATCTTTTACAAATCAGCAAATATGCCAAGCCACCATTAAAAAGCCAACACCAGATAAAATAGGTGGCAAAGCCATACCACCCATCACACCCAATAGAATAAGCGCGACACCAATAACACCCGTACCAATACAAATAATTTTATTTTTGTTCATTATATTCTCCCATAAATTTTATGTTTATTGAGGAAATTATATCGTGATTTGCTGTTATTCCAAAATGTCTATTTATCGCGGGTGGTGATAAAGCGTATAAAGTCAAGAAGGGTGGTTTTTAAGTCACTATCTTTTACTATTGATAATGCTTGCGCCGCATTATTTTCATGGCTTTGGATTAAATCAAATGATTGTGCCAAACAATTATGTTTTTTGAGATAATTTAACGCTGTTTCAAAATCATTTTCATTCTGATTTTTATCACCAATGGTGCGCTGCCAAAATTCTTTCTCCTCATCATTTGCCGATTGTAAGGCAAAAATAATCGGTGCAGTCATTTTCCCTTCGCGGAAATCATCACCAATTGTTTTGCCCAATTTTGAACGGGCAGGATCATAATCTAAAAGATCATCGGTAATTTGAAAGACCATACCTAAATGATGGCCATAATCACGCATGACTTTTATTTGTTCATCACTTTGCCCCGCAATAATCGGTCCAACCTCACACGCGGCGGCGAAAAGCGCGGCAGTTTTCCCCTCAATCACTTTAAAATAATCATTCAATGATGTATCTAAATTATTTTGAACGCTTAATTGTTTCACTTCCCCTTCGGCAATTATGGCGGAGGCATTGGATAAAATCTTTAAAACCTCAAGCGATCCATCGGCGGTCATCAATTGAAAGGCGCGGGAGAATAAAAAATCACCCACCAAAACGCTGGCTTCATTGCCAAAAATGGCATTGGCACTTTGTTGTCCGCGACGCTTATCACTGTCATCAACCACATCATCATGCAAAAGCGTGGCCGTATGTATAAATTCTACCGCTGCCGCCAACCGATGTGCGCGTTTCATCTCCCCACCAAATAAAGCTGTCGCAGATAGGGTGAGAAGCGGGCGCACACGTTTCCCGCCTGAGGCAATAAGGTAATTTGCCAATTGTGGGATAAGTGGAACATCCGATTGCATATTGGACAGAATATGCGCATTAACTTGCTTCATATCATCTTCAAATTGGGATTGAAGGGCGGCAAGCGCATTTTGTTCTGTTGTATTTTGCGGCAAAGCTGTCATAAGATTGGTTTACACGCCCGCAACGATGGTATCAAGAACAAATAGCACTATGACCAAAACAATAGATATATTAGGAAAAAGATTAAAACTTTCTCATTTGTCTAACGGCTTTATTACCTCAATGGATAGTGTTTTGCTGGCTGCGGCGTGTCCCGCGCAACCTAATGAAAAAGTTTTGGATATGGGGTGCGGGGTTGGTGGCGCTGGATTTTGCCTTTTGGCACGAATGCCCCAAATTCATCTAACGGGTGTAGATATTCAACCAGAGCAGATTAAACTTGCTGAACTAAATGCTGATGTAAATGGTTATAAAGAGAATACAAACTTTGAAACCATAAATGTTGAGGATTTAAACCATGAAAAAGCGTATCATCACATCATTGCTAATCCCCCTTATCTTAAAAAAGATGAACACCTCCGGTCAGCCCATGTCGAAAAAGCAAAAGCAATGGGCTTCGATAGCGATGGCGGCACCCTTGGTGAGTGGATTGGCAAAGCGCATTTTTGCCTCAAGTCAAAAGGGACGCTCACGCTAATTCATCGGGCAGATTGCTTGGACGAGATTATCCGTATTATTGGTAAGAGATTTGGCGCGATTGAGGTCATACCCCTTTGGCCAAAAACTGGCATCAGTGCAAAACGCGTTATTATTCGTGCGATTAAAGATCGGCGCAGCCCTGCAATCTTACATTATGGCCTAACCTTGCACGATGCGGGTGGGCAATATACGATGGAGGCTGATAAGATTTTAAAACATGCGGAAGGCTTACTTTTATGAAATATATCCTTACATTATTATTTGTACTTCTGGTTTCAAACAATGCAAACGCCCAAACCGTCTACGATCCTGAGGGATTATGGCTTACTCAAAATCAGCGTTCGGTTATAAAAGTTGATAAATGTGGGGAAGATGAAAATGAGCTGTGTGGTAAAATCCACTGGATTATTGAAGGCGGTATGCAAACAGATAGCAAAAATCCTGATGCCACATTAAAAGGGCAAAAAATGTGCGGTTTAGAAATCATGCGCGATTTAAGCCAAAGCAGCCAAAATGGCAATTACTGGCTTGATGGACAAATTTATAAGGCGGATGATGGCGATGTTTATAATGCGAAGGTTCAAGTTACCTCTCCAAACACAATGACATTGCGTGGATATCGCGGCATTGCATTGTTTGGGAAAAGTCAAAATTGGACACGCGTATCCGCCAAAAACTATCCATCTTGTAAATAAAAGTATATTTCAAAATGAGTGTCGATCTACGCCAAGCGGACGAGGGGGATATCACCGCCCTTTATGATTTTTACCGCACCATCGGTCAAATAGATGAAGGATATTTTGAAGCCATCTTTGAGAAAGACTGCATTATTCTTGTCGCAGAAAAACAAGATCTAATTATTGCCTTTGGCATTTTAAATTTTGAACCAAAATATGCCCTTTATAAAAAATTAGAAATCCCAGAAATTCAGGATTTAAATGTCGCCCCTGATCATCGCCAACAAGGCGTTGCTACCATGATGATTAAAAGCTTCGAAAATCTAGCACGCGACCAAGGGAGCGAGCATATTGGAATTTCTGTTGGATTGACTAAAGATTATGGCCCCGCCCAACGCCTTTATTGCAAATTGGGATATTTTCCCGATGGCAATGGCGTTACTGCCGATCGAGAAAGCGTATCTCGCGATCAGATGGTACGTATAAACGACGACCTCTGCTTGATGCTGCTAAAAGAATTTTGACTTCAGGATTATAATGAGTTTTTAGTCTATGAACTTGTTGGTTTAATTTTGGACTATTTGCATCTTTTTGAAATTTTGTCAGATCATCTATACATCGTTTCAACGTAATAATAGCACCAAGATTTTTAGGAGATTCTCTAAGCATATTAAAAGCTGTTATGGCGCCGACCAATTTTTGATCGCCTGTATCCTTATAATCCATGCCTTTATTTCCAAAAACTTCATCCATGGCTTTTCTAAGGTTAATCATAAAAGTTTCTTAACGCTATAATAGTTTTATGTCAATAAATATCTTGAGGTCTAATTATCCTTAAGACTGGCAATTTTATCCAAAATATTTATGATGATATTCAAATAAAACGCGCTGTTACAAAGGAAATCTTGGCATGACACAATGGGTATATCAATTTGGAAAACAAACCGATGGTAAAGCAGAGATGCGCAATTTATTAGGGGGTAAAGGCGCAAACTTGGCAGAAATGTCGTCCCTCGGGCTTCCTGTCCCCCCGGGATTTACGATTACCACCGAAGTGTGCACCGAATTTTATAAAAGTGAACAATCTTACCCTGATGATCTAAAGGCTCAGGTTGAAACCGCTTTAACCGCCATTGAAACCCAAATGGATATGGGCTTTGGTGATGAAAATAATCCCTTACTGGTCTCCGTACGTTCGGGCGCGCGTGTATCCATGCCGGGTATGATGGACACGGTGCTTAACCTTGGCTTAAACGATAAAACCGTTGAAGGATTGGCTAAAAAAGCAGGCGACGATCGTTTTGCGTGGGATTCATACCGCCGCTTTATCCAAATGTATGGCGATGTTGTTTTGGGGGTGGAACATCATAATTTTGAAGATATCCTTGATCAGCATAAACGCGATTTAGACATTACTGAAGATACCGATATCACTGCCGATGGATGGAAACATATTGTGGGTCAATATAAAGAATTGGTTCAACGCGAATTGGGCAAACCATTCCCAATGGACCCTCAGGAGCAATTATGGGGGGCGATTGATGCTGTATTCTCATCATGGATGGTACCCCGTGCCATCAAATATCGTCAAATTAACGATATTCCCGAAGGGTGGGGGACGGCAGTCAATGTTCAATCCATGGTATTTGGCAATATGGGGAACGATTGCGCAACAGGCGTCGCCTTCACCCGTGACCCCTCAACAGGTGAGAATTTTTTCTATGGTGAGTATCTAGTCAATGCCCAAGGGGAAGATGTTGTTGCAGGTATCCGCACCCCCCAATCATTAACCATCCAAGGTAGAGAAAAAGAGGGCAGTGACCTGCCATCAATGGAGGAGGTCATGCCCGAAGTATTCGACCAATTGGATGATGTCCGCCATACGCTAGAAAAACATTATACCGATATGCAAGATATCGAATTTACCGTTCAACAAGGCAAGCTTTATATGCTTCAAACCCGCTCGGGCAAACGCACGGCTGCGGCGGCTTTAAAAATTGCCGTGGATATGGTGGAAGAGGGGCTGATTGAACAAGAAACTGGATTGCTGCGTATTGAACCCCATTCGCTAGATCAACTCCTCCATCCAACGCTCGACCCCAATGCCGAACGCATAATAATGACCAAAGGCTTACCTGCCTCCCCTGGCGCAGCATCAGGTGAAGTTGTGTTTAGCGCGGATGAAGCAGAAAAACGAAGCCATGATGGCAAGGCGGTTATGCTTTGCCGTACCGAAACCTCACCCGAAGATATTCACGGTATGCATGCCGCGGCAGGTATCTTAACCGCACGCGGTGGTATGACCTCCCACGCGGCGGTGGTTGCCCGTGGTATGGGGCGTGCTTGTGTTGCAGGTGCAGGCGCCATTACCATGGATTATAAATCCAAATCAATGACCATTGGCGACCACAAAATTAATGAAGGTGACATTGTTACCATTGATGGCTCAACGGGTGAGGTGATGTTGGGCGCGGTGGAAACAAAGCAGCCTGAATTATCGGGTGATTTTGAAATCGTGATGAAATGGGCGGATGCCGCGCGCCGTATGAAAATACGCACCAATGCCGAAACCCCCCTTGATGCCCAGACGGCAAAGGATTTTGGCGCGGAAGGCATCGGCCTTTGCCGTACCGAACATATGTTTTTTGATCCTGCGCGTATTCAAAATGTACGTGAAATGATTTTCGCCACCGATACGGCGGGACGTGAAAAGGCGTTAATGAAATTATTGCCTGAACAACGCAATGATTTTATCGAATTATTTAAAATTATGGATGGCTTGCCCATTACAATCCGCCTTCTTGACCCGCCGTTGCACGAATTTATGCCGCACGAGGAAGATGAGATTGCCCATTTTGCCAAAAGCGCAGGATTGGATTCTGACTTTGTCGCCAAACGCTATGCCGAATTATCGGAAAGTAACCCGATGCTAGGCCATCGTGGATGTCGCTTGGGTATTACATTCCCCGAAATTTACGCCATGCAGGCACGCGCGATATTTGAGGCCGCAGTTGAAACCAATGCCGTACCAGAGGTTATGATTCCCCTTATCGCCACACGCATGGAATTGGACATCTTAAAAAATGTTGTGATTGAACAAGCCGAAGCAGTCTTTGCCGATAAAGGTAAAAAAGTTGATTATCTTATCGGTACAATGATTGAATTACCCCGTGCCGCCTTAATGGCCGATGATATCGCACAAAGCGCGGAGTTCTTTAGTTTTGGCACAAATGATTTAACCCAAACCACCTTTGGGATGAGCCGCGATGACGCAGGAAAATTCCTCCCTGATTTTGTCGATCAACATATCTTAGAAAAAGACCCTTTTGTTTCCATTGACCAAGAAGGCGTAGGACAACTGGTTGATATGGCCGCACAACGCGGGCGATCATGTCGCCCCGACATCAAATTGGGTGTCTGTGGGGAGCATGGCGGTGACCCTGCCTCCATCGGTTTTTTTGAAAAGGTGGGGCTTGATTATGTGTCCTGTTCCCCCTACCGCGTCCCCATCGCACGATTGGCGGCGGCGCAGGAAACGATAAAGAACAAGCAAAACATAGAAATTAGAAAAGTGGCTTAATTTCCATTGTTAATACAAGAAAATAAATTCAAATATTTTGAATTTGCGCTTTTATGCGTTGTTCTGCCTGCATTGATTATTTTTAATCAATTAGGCGGTTATATGTTTTTGTTTTTATGGTCGGCAACATTTTATTGCATTGTCATTGATCGCTATGCCATTTTCACCAATTGGAAAAATCTTTGGCGATGGGATCAGGTCAATTTTCAAAACCTTATTCCCATGCTTATCCGTTTTGGAATTTGCGTTATTTTAATGATTGTATTCACATGGTGGTATGCGCCAGAACGGTTATTTTATTTGCCTGAAAATCGCCCTGAAATTATTTGGCGTATTCTTTTGCTCTATCCAATACTCTCTGCTTTACCGCAAGAATATATATTTTGTCGGTTTTTCTTTGCCCGCTATAAATCCATTTTTGGGCAGGGATGGGGAATTGTTTTGATGAGCGCAATTATATTTGCCTTCGCCCATGTTCTGTTTATTAATCCTGTCGCCCCAACCCTTGGGTTTATTGCGGGGTTAATTTTTGCCCATACCTATTGGAAAACAAAATCATTGGCACTGGTCACCCTTGAACATGGATTGTACGGCAACGCCCTTTTTATTATTGGGTTGGGGTATTATTTTTATAGTGGCTCTATCGGTGGATAACGCGTGATTGGGGAACTATATCCCTCTTTAACCGTTAGAAACCCTGATACTAACCTTATAAAAGAAAGAAATTTCCCATGGGATTATTCAATAAAAAATTATTTAATTTTGTAAAAGACGCTGGTGAAAAACTAGTTGATAATATTACAGGAAACGAAGCAAAAGCGGCGGAAAGCGTGAAAGAACGCGTCCAAAATCAAAATCTTGATATTCAAGATTTGGATGTAAAAGTTGAAGGTGAAAAAGTCATTTTAAATGGTAAGGCACAATCCGCCGAAGCCTTAGAAAAAGCAATCTTGGCCGCAGGTAATGTAAATGGCGTGGGTTCAGTTGAAACAAATGTAGAAGTACCAGACAATTCACAAGACCCAATATTTTATGAAGTGCAATCAGGCGACACCTTATCAGGAATTGCAAAGAAATTTTATGATGATGCCAATCAATATCCAAAAATTTTTGAAGCCAACAAACCAATGTTGAGCGACCCTGACAAAATTTATCCCGGTCAAAATCTACGGATCCCACAAGATGCAAAAAGAGCCGCATAAGCTTTTTAAAAAACTATAATAACAAGCGCCGCTTTATTTTATAAGGCGGTGTTTTTTATGACAGCAACAAATCAATCGGGCATTCGTCACCAATGGGGCGATGTAAAACAACCATTCCCGCTGCTTCCCCTGATGCCACGCCTAATGGGTCATCCTCAATCACAAGGCAAGATTGCGGGTTAATCTCCCTACCTTCAATCTCTATCATTTTATTTAAGGCGCTTTGATACGGGGCGGGGGAGGGTTTGCGCCCCTCATAATCTTCATTACATAAAATAAATTTAAAATAGGGGGAGAGTTTTTTTGCCTCCAATGCCGCCATCACAGACTTGCGCCGTCCGTTTGAAACCACGGCTTGGGGCATATCATTTGTATCAAAATTCTTAATAGCATCTATTACACCTGATCGAATTTTAATTTCATCAATATGGTCAAAATACCACGCATCAATTTTATCCAAATATTCTTGGCACTCTAATTTAAGGCCAAGCTCCTCATTTAACCATGTCCAATTTTGGGTTCCATTATTCTCATAAATACGTTTTTGATATTGCGTATCCAAATCAATGTTTAGTGTTTTAAGGGTTTCAACATGTTTGCGCCAATGATGTTCGGCGGTATTAACAAGGGTATTGTCGCTATCCCAAAAGACGTATTGAATGGTTGCCATTGCTTAACTCCTCTATCTTATCATCCCTTATAATCGCTAATCCAATTGACCCGCAGGATGACCGCATTTGCCCGATCAGCTTTTCATTCACACTCAAATCGCTGAAGGGGGCGGGTGGCACATCCTCCATAAACTCAATTGCGCGTAAATGTTTTTTGCCTAAATTTCGATGGTACATTCGGGCGGTTAATTCTTGGCCCATATAACATCCTTTATCCCAATCGATGGCATTTAACTTATCCAAATTACACTCCAACATGGTTGAACGCTCAATTATCATATCGCGGGACCCATCGGGAATGCCCCATTGAATACGCCGTGTATCCCATTCGTTGAAATCTTGCTCATCCAGTGGTGGTTCTTCAAACGAACGATATCCAAAATCGGCATGGCGTGGATCAGGCAATCCTATTTCCACATTAAAAACTCCATAAACATCATTCTCCTTTTCGATGGATATTTGAACATCGGCACGCAGACGATATCGGTTGAGCCGATTATATAAATCTTCGGCCCGCCCGCCGCCCTCGCAATCAATTAAAATAAACCCATTACCATGATACATAAAAAAGTCATGCAGGAATTTCCCCTGCGGCGTTAACAAACACGCATATAAAACACGCTCTTGTTCCAACTTGGTTACATCGTTTGATACTAGACCTTGTAGAAAATCAACACGATCCGCCCCTTCAATATGAATAAGGCCACGATTTTTTAATTTAATAAAAAATGCTTTTGACATGGGGGTATCATACGCATTTAATGAATTCATGAAAATTCTTTTTATCACTTCCACCCGTATTGGCGATGCCGTTTTATCAACAGGGATATTAAATCACCTTATCCAAACGCATGACGATGCCGACATAACATTGGTTTGCGGCCCTTTACCCGCCACTATGTTTGAAGGATTTCCAAAGGTTTCAAATATAATTGCGCTTAAAAAACAAAAACGTCACGGCCATTGGATTGAATTGTGGAAACAGATATCAAAAATAAAATGGGACATAGTCGTTGATTTACGCAACAGCGCGGTATCACGGCTTATCCGCTCAAAACAACGCTATATCTTTGGCAATCATATTGATAAATCACTACATAAGGTGGCGCAGGCCGCACAAATGTTAGGGGTGTCTGATATACCCGCCCCTACATTATATTTTACGGCGGAACAAAATAAATTTGCCAAAAACATTTTAAAAGATTTTGAAGGCGAAAGAATTATCGCCGTTGGCCCCACCGCAAATTGGGTTGGCAAAACATGGGAGGCTGAAAAATTTATCAAAACAATTGAATGGCTTCGATCCAGTGAAGGGTTATATCCCGATGCCCCTGTCGCCATTTTTGCTGCACCGGGGGAGGAGGCACAAGCCAACATTGTCTATAACAGCCTTCCCAAAGATAAGCGCATTAATGTTATCGCCCAAGGAAACCCGGGGCAGGTGGCGGCAACATTATCGTATTGTCATTTTTATTTGGGGAATGATTCTGGTCTAATGCATATTGCTGCTGCGTGTAATATCCCCACCGTGGGGGTATTTGGGCCCAGTTTTCCCCATCTCTATGCACCATGGGGAACGCATACCGCCTATGCCCAAACTCCTGAAACGTTTGATGAATTAATTAATTTTGATGGGTATGATCCAAAAACACTAACCCATACATTGATGAAAACACTTTCGGTGGAAAATGTAATTCAAAAAATCAAAAACACAAATTTCTAATCATTCGTATTTTGATAAGCGGCAGGTTTTGTCGCAGGTGGTGGCACGGAACGCACATATTCTTCTTTGCTGGTGATATTGCGTTTACGCTTTTTATACTGATTTTCGTAATCGGCACGGGCGCGGGCGGCATCATCAAATGGCAAATATTCTGCACGCTCCCACCCTTTTGATATCATGCATGTTTCAAAATCATGAAACTCTAAATGTTCATTTAATAAATACCCATCACGTGATGGCGTATCCCATTCATCTAAATTTTTCTGTGATTGTGTGCGTTCGCCCAATTCATTGCCTGAGTTATAATTGGTGGGTATTGCACGGCGAATTTCGCCCATACGACCCAATTCCTTTAATTTAGCGGTACAATTTGCGATATCTTGATGCAACATTTGTTGCGCCTTTGGCCCTTGCAAATAAAGGGCGGAGCTGGCACTCGCGCGTTGCCAATAATAGGGCGCTTTTGTTTGTTTGTACGTACACGCCGACATTAAAACCGTAGAAGCCGCCAAACCAGATAGAATTAGTGTTTTTTTAGAAATCATTGGGAAAAACCATTCATTAAAAGAATCATATTATTATCCTAATACAATAACAGCCGTACGTTTATCGCTCAAGTTTTAAGGTGCATCACCCTGATTTGCCCACCAACTTTCAATCACCACACCATAAAGCGGTACAGTTTCGGGACGTTCCAGCGTTTTCCAATAGGCAACATAATCATACGGATTATAATAAAGGGGAACAAAATAAACCCCCTCTTGCAATTTTTTATCCAAATTTTGAGTCATTGAAACCAATTCTGCCCGCGTTTTTGCATCGGGGATGGCCTTGGCAAGCGCATCAATTTCTGGCTCGCAAATGCCTGCATAATTCCATCGGTATGATGTATTGGCGGACTCGCAACTCCAATATAAATATTGCTCCGTCCCGGGGGACAAGGATGAATTCCAAAAATATAAGGTCATATCAAAATCATATTCATTCAGACGCGCCCGAAAGGCGGCAGTATCCATCACCCGCACATTGGCCTTAATCCCCAATTTTGATAGGCCGCGTGTATAGGAAAGCGCCAATTTCTCCTGCCCTGGATCATCAAGCAAGATTTCAAATGTCATGACTTCGCCTGTTTTGGCATTTACGCGGTTGCCATCTTTTATAATCCAACCCGCTTCTTTTAATAAATTTGTGGCTTCCCGCATTTTGGTACGGGCATCACGATTATCTTTTGGTGCGGCATTGGCCAAATCTGTATTGGGGTAAAAACTATCAATCTGTTTATAAGAATTATAGAATAAGTTCTTGTTCAACCAATCAAAATCAAGGACGAGGGCAAGCGCCTTTCGCACCTTTATATCATCAAATGGGGCGCGGCGTGTGTTATATATAAATCCACGCACACGGTCGGGGCGGCCATGTTTTATATCTTCTTTAACAACATCGCCTTTCTCAAGGGCGGGAAAATCGTAGCGATTATTCCAATCCCCCGCATCCCATTCACGGCGAAAATTCAAATCCCCTTTTTTAAAGCTTTCAAATGCAACGGTATCATCACGATAATAATCATAAGTGATCGTATCAAAATTATGATGCCCGACATTGGGCAATAAATCTTTCCCCCAATAATCTGCAACACGTTCATATGAAATACGTTTACCAATATCAACCTGTGATATTTTATACGGCCCACTGCTCAATGGGGGCTGTATCGTTGTGGTATCAAATTCTTTATTTTCCCAATAGGTTTTGGATAAAACAGGCATCATTGCAAAAATCATCCCTGTTTCACGGTCATACCCCTCACCAAATCTAAAGATAATTTCTCGCTCCCCCAAAGTTTCGGGCGTAGCCAATTGATATAATCGGCGCATATTGGGGCGACCATATTCACGTAATGTTTCGAACGAGAATAAAACATCATCCAAAGTCATCGGCGACCCATCATGAAACCGCGCTTTTGGGTTTAAGGTAAAGGTGATGGAGGAACGATCATCGGGCATCTGCGCAGATTCCGCCACCATTGGCACCAATGTAAATGGCTCATCCCACACCCGCGCCATCAAACGATCCGTTGTTAACCCCAATCCTTCTGCCGCATTCCCTTTTATTGAAAATGGGTTGAGCGTGTCAAACGTACCAATGGCGGCCTGTTTTAGCGTTCCCCCCTTTGGTGCATCTGGGTTGGCGTATGATAAATGCTTGCTTCCTTCATCATACTGCGATTGCCCCACCATTGAAAAGGCATAGGGCGCAGGCGCATCTTCGGCCATTACATTTGAGGCGTAAAATAGAACCGTGATAAATAATAATGCGCGTAATATCATGCCGCTTGCTTTTTCTTAACCAAGTCCGACAGTTGAACGGCGGGGCGTGGCCCCATCTGTCCAATAATTTCCGATGCCGCGATGGAGCCATATCGCCCGCATTCTTCCATATCCAACCCTTGGGTAAAGGCATATAAGAATCCTGCGGCATAGGCATCCCCCGCGCCAGTTGTATCAACTACTTTTTCAACCGGTTCGGCATCAATATCAAATGGCTTGCCGCTATTAATAATAACAGAACCCATTTCGCTTCGTGTCGTTGCAGAAATGGCGCAATCATTCTTAACCCGCTCTAATGCTTCATCAAGCGTATTGACCTCATATAATGCTTTAAGTTCATCCTCATTGGCGAATAAAATATCAATATGATAGGAAACCAAATCACGGAAAGCTTGACGATGGCGATCCACACAAAACTTATCCGATAAGGTAAGGGACACACGGCGGCCTGCGGCGTGCGCCGCACGGGCGGCCTTGATAAATGCCTCCATCGCCTGTGGCGGATCATATAAATATCCTTCTAAATACGTTACCTTGGCTTGAGCGATAAAATCTTCATCAATATCATTAGGTGTTAACTCAACCGCCGCCCCTAAATAAGTGTTCATCGTCCGCTCCCCATCGGGGGTGACCATAATCATGCAACGCCCTGTGGATGGGCCTTCGGTCAAAGGTTTGGTATCATAATCAACATTAATATCTTTCAAACTGCTGATAAATGTTTTACCCAATTCATCATCGGCAACCTTACCAATATAGGCGCCAGTCCCACCAAATGATGCAAAGCACGCCATTGTATTGCCTGCAGACCCGCCTGACATTTCTGTTGAATCTGACATATCATCATAAAGGGCAAGCGCACGTTTTGCATCGACCAAATTCATTGACCCTTTTTTCATGCCAAATTCTTCATCTTGTTTTTTGATATAATCTTCATCGGTGCGCGACAAAACATCGACCATGGCATTACCAATTGTAATTAAACCGTATTTTGCATCACTCATCTAAAATCTCTTTACTTATTATTTAATTGTTTTTTGTTTGTTAAAATCTATATAATCATACAAGAAAGGCAAGTTTATGGCTCAAAAAAATACAAAAAATATTTCAGTAAAAGATGCAGTGATCAATGCGGCACTTTCCTTGGCTGCGACGAAAAAATGGAATGATATTGATTTTGATGAAATCATAAAAACCGCCCACTGTGATAAACATGATGTGATGGAATATTTTGACGATAAGGGTGATATCTTGGTTGCATATGGTCGCAAAATTGATCGGCAGATGATTAAAAATGCCGATCTAAAACCGCTTGCCGATATTAATATTACTGTGGAAGATCAAAACCTTATCCGCGAACGCTTATTTGATTTGATAATGGAGCGTTTTGATATTTTGAATGAAAATCGTGATGCGGTTTTAAATGTATTAGACAGCATCAAATTTGACCCCAAACAGGCACTGCACACTTTCCCGCATTTGGGTAAATCAATGGGCAGAATTTTGGAAGAGGCGGGCGAAACCCTACACGGCTTAAAAGGATGTACAAAAATTGCGGGCTTAACGGTGGTTTATCTTTATACCGTAAAAACATGGAAAGATGACGATACTGCTGATATGGCACGCACCATGGCGGCATTGGATAAAGCATTAGGCTTGGCAGAAGAAACGGCAAACACCCTGACGGGTGGTGATATCTTTGGCTTTTTTAATAAGATGAAAAGTAATTTCTCAAAATCCTAACCCACCATCAATGCGGGAACACGATGTTCTTTATATAAAAGCGCAAGCGTTTCAACCAATTTACAAATATCTTCTTCTGTATGGCACGCGGTAGCCGTTAATCGCATCCGTTCTGTCCCCATAGGAACAGTGGGGTAATTAATCGGTTGTACGTATAATCCATGATTATTGAGCAATAAATCGGTCACTGCCTTACAACATTTTGCATCCCCCACCATTAGAGGCACAATATGGCTGTCGCCTTCTAAAAATGGTAAATCCGCCTGACGTAATTTTGATTTAAGAAGCGCGGCATTCTTATGCGCCCTTAACCGTTCAATCTGTGATGTTTTGAGGTAGGCAACACTGGCCAAGCACCCTGCCAAAATGGCGGGGGGTAGGGCGGTGGTAAATATAAAACCTGCGGCAAAGCTACGCACGGCATCAATAATGACCGATGATGCGACAATATATCCACCCATCACACCATATGCCTTACCAAATGTTCCTTCGATTACATCTATACGGTGCATTTGATTGTCCCGTTCGGCAATGCCACCACCCCGCGATCCGTATAAACCAACGGCGTGAACCTCGTCCAAATAGGTCATGGCATTATACTTTTCAGCCAAATCGCAAATCTCTTTAATAGGTGCAATATCCCCTTCCATCGAATAAACAGATTCGAATACAATAAGTTTGGGGCGTGAGATGTCACATTGTTTTAACAAACCCTCCAAATGCTCTACATTATTATGACGAAAAATAAATGTTTCACTTTTCCCACTCTTAATCCCCTCAATCATCGAGGCATGGTTTAATTCATCGGAAAAGACAATCGGACTATCCAAAATTTTAAGAATCGCTGAAAGGCTGGCTTGATTGGAAACATAACCCGAGGTAAAAACCAATCCCGCCTCTTTATCATGCAAATCGGCAACGGATGCCTCTAATTCATCATGAAGTTTCTGTGTGCCTGAGATATTGCGTGTTCCCCCTGCGCCTGCGCCAAATTGGTCTATGGCATTTTTCATTGCATCTAAGACAACAGGGTTTTGACCCATTCCCAAATAATCATTAGAACACCAGATTTTTACCGCTTTCGGATCTTCATCTGCTTGATGAATAATCGCATTGGGGAATGCGCCACATTGACGCTCCAACGTTGCAAATTCGCGATATCGCCCCTCATCTTTTAAGGTGGCAACAGCATCTTGAAAAAATTTGTCATAATTTATAGTCATTTTAATAAGCGAACATGCCTCAGCTATTTGTATATTTGTATGATTTAAAATTTAGCGTACAATGGCATTTGTTGCAAATCACATCATCCGCAATAGATTTTTAGGATTTATAATTATGCTTATCGTTTTTGGGTCAATTAATTTGGATGTTACCTATCATGTCAAAAAACTGCCCAAGGCGGGACAGACAGTTATATCCGACCATTTCCTCATCGGCCCGGGTGGTAAAGGGGCAAACCAAGCGTTGGCATCGGCACGCATGGGCACTAAAACCGCATTGGTGGGTAAGGTTGGCGATGACGCCAGTGGCATGCGCGTCCTCAATAATCTAAAAAAGAACGAGGTAATGACATCGGGTGTCGCCAAGGCGGATGATAATACCACAGGCACATCCACCATCATCGTCGATAAAAATGGCGAGAATCAAATTATTTATTCCCCCGGTGCCAATGCCGAAGTTACGGCAGATCAATTGCCCGGTGATATTTTACACAAGAAAAATATGCTGCTGGTTCAGATGGAATTACCGCTTGAACAAACCATGATTGGGATTAAAAATGCCCGCGATAATGGCGCAAAAGTAATCTGCAATATGGCTCCGGCGCAAAAACTTCCTGCGGTTGTCCTAAAAATTATTGATTATCTTATTATAAACGAGCATGAGGCGATTGATTGCCTCAAATCCATGAAGTTGGAGGTGGATAGCGACCCCACCAAACAAGCCTTAACCTTGGCACGGGAGGGGAATTTAACCTGCGTTATAACCTTGGCATCCAAGGGGTGTGTTGCGGTTACGGCTGATGAAAAGATTTTTGTGATACAGCCGCCACCCATTGAAAAACCCATTGATACCACGGGCGCGGGTGATTGTTTTTGTGGCACATTCGCCGCATGTCTGCATGAGGGGTTTGAGATGAAGAAGGCGTTGCAATACGCGGTCACGGCGGCAACACTTTCATGCCTACGACCGGGCGCACAAAGCTCATATCCTTATATGGATGATATTCAAAAAATTGTTGAGAAAAAGTAGGGGCGCGTTACGCCTTAATATTGACGTTCGTACCACGAACAGGGGAGCCGGGGACATTGGATGCGGCAGTATCTAACAAATCGGCAATGGCTTTTGCGGCCTCTGCATTTTGTTTAATTGCTGTATTGGTAAAATCTGCACGGCTTTGTGCAATACCAGCGGCAAGTTGTGATCCAATTTCCATTTGTTACAAAATTTCCCTTGTATGTCGCGTTTTTTGTAGAACCTCTAGCCAATAACATACCACAAAACTCTTTAAAATATTATTAATTATTTTCCACATATTGCCCTTGGTGGTTTTTCCCTTTAGATTATAATTATTATAAAAAATCATGGGGTATAAAGAGAAAGGGAAAAGCCATGAATCAGCACATTGTTATGAACTTTTCCAGACCACCATCGGATGAGGATATCGCCGTTATTGCCCATCAACTGCTTGAAAATCTTCCTGATGAGCTTAATGATCATATCGAAGATTTAATTATTCAAATGGATGATGTTGCCGATGATACAATCTTGGCAGATTTGGAAATGGATGAGGCGTTTGACCTTCTCGCGCTGTTCAAATCTGGCAATGACCTTTCCCCCGGTATCGAAAAAAAGGGTGAGGGCGAAGATAATATTTTAATCCTTTATCGCCGCCCCATTCTAGATGCGTGGTGCGAAAGTGGGGAAGATCTAACCCAAATTATTCGCGATGCCATAATTGAAGAAATTGCAGGATATTTTAACTTCTCTGACGATGATATCGAAGACTTTATCAGCCGCCATTACCAAGAAATGTAAAAGAAGGGGGCGTTAAACCAGCCCTTTCTCCATAAAATTTGCCATGCGTTTTGCAAAACCTGCGGGGTCATTGGGGGTTTCCCCTTGAATAATCATCGCTTGGTCCAATAATAAATGGGCGGAATCATTCAAAATATCCAAATTCTTTTCTTTATTTTCCGCCATAGACGCTAATTTTTTAATCAAGGCATGGTTGGGGTTAATTTCCAAAACTGGCTTTGAATCAGGCTCGTATTTTTGATGAATTTTTAAGACCTTCTCCATATGCATATCCACGCCTTTTTCATCGGCCACCAAACATACAGGTGATTCCGTTAGGCGTTTGGAAAGGCGTATAAATGATACTTGGTCACTTAAATTTTCATGCAAAATATCTTTTAACGCGGCAAAGGTTTTTAATTCTTCTTTTTGTTCTTCCTTTTTTGCCGTTTCGGTTTCTTCATCTGGTTTTGTATCTTCAAAATTATCCAGATCAATATTGCCTTTGGTGACAGATTTAAATTTAAATTCTTTAAATTTACTAATTTGTTGTAACCAAAATTCATCAACCGTATCGGTGAATAACAACACCTCAACCCCACGGGATTTAAACCCTTCAAGCTGGGGTGAATTACGAAGGCTTTCAATTTTCTCGCCCGAGATATAATAAATCTCTTTTTGCCCTTCTTTCATCCGCTCCACATAATCGGTCAAGGCGGTGGGCTTATTGTTATCGTGGGTGGACGCAAAACGTGCAATTTTAAAAATGCCATCGCGATGCTCAATTGCATCATAAAGCCCTTCTTTAATCACTGCCCCAAATTGACCCCATAGGGTGAGGAAAGAGGCCTCATCTTTACGCGATAATTTATCAATCTCCCCCAATACTTTTTTGGTTAAACCATTACGAATTTTATTCACCACGGGATTGGTTTGTAACATCTCGCGACTAATGTTCAGCGGCAAATCTTGTGTATCAACAATACCGCGCACAAACCGCAACCATGGGTGTAATAAATTTTCCAACTGATCTGAAATAAACACACGTTTCACATATAAGCGAAGCGAGTTTTTACGCTCTGGATCATACATATCCCACGGACGCATGGATGGCACATAAAGCAGGGCGGTATATTCAATCACCCCTTCGGCGGTCCAATGCATGGTCAGGGATGGGTCATCAAACACGTGACCAATATGATGATAAAATTCTTTATATTGATCATCGGTAATATCGGTTTTATTGCGTGTCCATAGGGCAGATGCTTTATTCATCGGCTCCCGCTCTGCCGTCACGTCCTCATTTGGATTTATAAAATAAATGGGAATTTCAATATGGTCTGAATATTCCAAAACAATTTTGCGAATATTATCTTCTAATAAATAATCAATCCCTTCTTTTTTAACAAAAAGTTTAATGGATGTTCCATGATTATTAAGAAGGCGGGTGGCCTCTTCATTGGTTGCTTCACGCACGCTAAACCCTTTTTGTCCATCAGAATTCCAAAACCAAACTTTTTCATCGCCAGCTTTTTGGCTGACAACTTCAACCTGTTTTGCCACCATAAAACTGGCATAAAATCCAACCCCAAACTGACCAATAAGGGACATATCTTTTTCATTCCCTTGGTTCTTTAACCCCTCCAAAATTGCGGCGGTTCCCGACCGTGCAATGGTGCCTAAATTCTCAATCAAATCTTCTTTATTCATACCAATACCATTATCGGTCAGGGTCAGGGTTAAATCATTATTATCGGGTTCAATCTGAATTTGAAACGGGTCAGACCCTTCGGTTAATTTTTGATTTTGCAACGCATCATAACGCAGGCGATCACACGCATCGGCGGCATTTGATATCAACTCCCGCAAAAATACATCTTGGTTTGAATAAAGGGCATTGGCCACAATATCTAATAAGCGCGAAACATCCGTTTCAAAGGGTTGCATATTTTCGTTGGTATCTGTCATATTTTCTTGTGTGCTGGTCATAATTTTCTTTTTCTATATATTGCTTTATATTGCTTTAAATTTTTTACGGATAAACCATACCCATTGTCCAACCACCCTTACCATCGGGGGTATAAACATAGCGTTCATGCAGGCGATATTCGCCATCAATCCAAAATTCTATTTTTGATGGAACAATACGAAATCCTTTCCAATGTTTGGGGCGGGGGATATTTTCAACGCCGTCAAATTCTTCCTCATACCCTTCAACAAATTGTTTTAATTCATCCAAATTTTCGAGGGGGCGCGATTGTTTTGATGCCCATGCGCCAATACGGCTACCGCGATGGCGGCTTGCATAATATTCATCCGCTTCTTCTTCGCTGACCTCGACAATATCGCCTTCAACGCGCACTTGTTTGCGCATGGATTTCCAATGAAAACAAAGCGCGGCTTTTGGATTGTCACTGATTTGGTCGCCCTTATGACTTTCGGAATTGGTGTAGAAAACAAACCCACGCTCATCTAATCCTTTCAACAAAACCATCCGCGCACTGGGGACACCCTCTTTGTTACAAGTGGCAAGGCACATGGCGTTCGGATCATTTGGCTCCTTTTCCTCGGCAATGGAAAGCCATTCTTGAAAAAGAATATAGGGATTTTCAGATAGGTTTGTTTTTTGTGTCATAGTGTCATTATTTCAATTTGTCAAAATTATGTTTTTAAAGTTTGTAAAAACCTTTATTTGAACTTATTTTAATACGAATTATTATTGTAGAGTAATGAATGTAAAAATATTCGCAAGATAGAAAGGCGTATAAAATGAAAAGAATTATGATGATGTTTGCCCTCGTGGCAGTTATGGGCGTATCGGCCTGTGGATACAACGCTGGTGTCGGTGGCATGGGCACAAAACAAACTGTTGGAACTGCGGGGGGCGCGGTTGTTGGTGGTTTATTAGGGTCAAGAGTTGGCGGCGGAAGTGGCCAATTATGGGCAACAGGCGCAGGCGCACTTTTAGGTGCGTTATTGGGAAGTGAGATCGGAACCTCTTTAGATAGAGCCGATAAAACGTATCTTGCCCAAGCAAACAGCGCCGCGTTAGACGCCCCAGTGGGGGAGCAAATCTCTTGGAATAACCCACAAAGTGGCAATTACGGTTATGTAACCCCAACCCGTGAGGGAAGCGATACATCTGGTCGTTATTGTCGTGAGTACGAACAAACAATCTATGTTGGTGGACGTCAGGAAACTGGTATTGGTACGGCATGTCAGCGTACCGATGGGACGTGGGAATTGGTCAGCTAAAACCTTCATAGTTTAAATGTAAAGATTAAAAAGCCTCCTTTTTGATTAAAGGTGGCTTTTTTATTCTTGATCGGTTTTATCCGATTTTGATTTACTATTTTGTGTGGCTTGCTCGGCTTTTTGTTTTTCTGCCAATAATTTTTTTTGATGCATAATCTGCGCTTGTCGATTACCACCACCACCGGGGCCACCCATACCCGGTGCGGGCATTGGGGTTGGTGTGGGTGTTGGGCCACTGACTTCTGGGCCTTTGGGCGTTGGTGTTTTTGGTGCTAATCCAGTTGGGGCAGGGCCGCTGATTGCTGGGCCAGATGGGACATAATTCAAATCATTTGCCGCCTGTAATTTTTGTAAATAAGCCGGATCATTCATGGTGATTTTAATTGAATCAAAGACCCCCTTAAACGCATCATTATTGTGACAAATTTCTGCAATATGTCCCATTGTAATGGCAAAGCCATCGCGTTTCTCATCTACAATTTTCTTACCCAATTTTTTTAATTCTTTCCAGTCGGGATCGGCATCAGAAACTTTAAAATTGACCCGTGCGGCTTGGTCTGGTGCTGTCCCTGATTTAAGTGCGTTATCAAATGCATTCCCTGCATTTTGTAGTGCGTTCGCGCACCACCCTAAAATATTACCTTCGGTTAATTTTTCATTTTGAATGTTTGCTGCCTTCATAAATGCTTCTGGGCTAGATTCGCGCAAACCTTCTGCAATGGCCTCTTCAAAGGCGGCTTCAACCAATTCGGTATGCATTTCAAATACTTTTTGGGTGTCGAGGAAACTGTTATAACTTCCAATTAATGCATCAGTGTTAAAGGTTTCGATATCAAGAATTTCATCAACAAGATACGCGATGGAACGTACAAATGGATTATCACTTGTATTTAATGCTGCGCCCAAAATCTCTTCGGGCATTGAACCACGCCATGCCATATCTTGCGCGGGAAGGCTGTATTTCCACCAATGCTGTATGGAATCTTCATCAAAGGCATGACCAATATCTAAGGAAAATTTACGCGCTATTTTATATTTATTACTTGTCTCATTTTTTAGTTGTTTCAAATCTTCAACGGCCATCTGACACGCCTCCATTGCAATAACAAAGGGGAAGCTTTCAGATTTAAAATGTGTGATGGGTTCTAACGCCTGCAAGGCGCGTTTTTTTGCTAGATTTTTTGCTAAATCTGTTCGACCATTTAATGTGCCCAAAAACACGGCAAAGGCATCTGCTTGTAAATGTGATTTACTTAAATTCATAGGGGATCGTTTTGGGATCATGGCGCCCTTTGAAAACTTTCTTTTATATTCAGGGCGTTGTCTAATCTCATATAAATCAACGGCATGCCAAACCAAATGGGCAACATGGTCTTTTACATCGTCAAGTGTGTTAAATTCATCTGCATTAATAATGAATAATCCTAATATTTTTTCAATTCTCTTAAACCCAAAGAATTTTGATCTATATCCAATTGCCAAGCCCAAGAAACTTGAGGAATCATACTTAACTTGCTTGCGAAGAATGGAACGCGCTGTATCTGCGGCTAAATGATATGATAAATCATGGTCGGCAATGGCAATCGCATCTCGCAATTTACCTGTTTGATAAACAACAAAATGAAGACGCAATCCATCATAGATATCCGCAACATCCTTTGATGTTGAACGGCAGATTTTTTGAATATCGTTGGTCGAAATGACCATATTTGCGCTCCTGATAAAAGGATTTCGTCCTATAACCCTGCCTTTTATTCTCTACATTATATCTTCAAAAAGTTAATGAAATATCAAAAAACTTCTCAAATACATGTTTTTACAACCACAATGTAACATATTTTTACCGTAAAATTCTATTTTTCCTCACCCTATACTCTGGACGACAGGTCGAATATGTGTAGGATATGATTAAATTTATTAAAGAATTAACGATAGAAAATAAAATTATGACAAAACTTCTTGAGGGTAAACGTGGTTTGGTAATGGGTGTGGCGAATGACCGCTCCATTGCATGGGGAATTTCAAAGGCTGCACACGAGGCAGGCGCAGAATTAGCGTTCACCTACCAAGGGGATGCATTGGCAAAACGCGTAAAACCATTGGCGGAGAGTGTTGGGTCCAAACTTATTCTTCCTTGCGATGTTACAGATGAGGGGTCAATTGATGATGCTTTTAATCAGATTGAGGCCGAGTGGGGCAAAATTGATTTTGTCGTCCATGCCATCGCTTTTTCAGATAAGAATGAGCTTGATGGTCTTTATGTTGATACCAGCCGTGATAACTTCCTTAAAACAATGGATATTTCGGTTTTTTCATTTACTGCCGTCGCCAAGCGTGCCGCAGGATTAATGAAGGAGGGCGGAAGCCTCATCACACTCACCTATTATGGCGCGGAACAAGTAATGCCGCATTATAACGTCATGGGCGTGGCAAAGGCGGCATTGGAAGCGTCTGTTAAATATTTGGCCAATGATCTTGGGCCGCAAAATATCCGCGTTAATGCTATTTCCGCAGGCCCCATTAAAACATTGGCGGCATCTGGTATTGGTGATTTCCGTGCCATTTTAAAATGGAATGAACTAAACGCACCCTTACGCCGCAATGTCACCATTGATGATGTTGGACGGTCAGGATTATATCTTTTATCCGACCTTGCCAGCGGTGTTACTGGTGAATGTCTACATGTTGATAGCGGGTACCACACCGTTGGTATGTGCGCTGTGGATACGGCGGCAGAAACGGCGGAGCTTTTATCACAAATGGCACCTAAAAAAGACAAGCCAGAAGCAGCCTAACTTCTCAAGATAGTTTTTTCCTTTTTTTAATTTAGATCAGCAAAAGGAACTAATTTCTTTTCAATTGATTTGATTTTTATCGTTTAACAACAAAATAAGAATCATGGCGCATCAATGTTGGTATAAGAAAAAAGATTCAGATTTTGAAATTCATGAACGCCGATCTCATGATCAAAAAGATGATCATTATTTTGACCCATTTTCACTATATGGCGATGATATTACGGAACAATTCCGCCAAGATGTTTGCGTTCGCGCTTTTATTAAAGGAGCATTGAGCCAACATCATAGCCAAAACTCTCCGCCTACTGGCAGTTTTGCTTTTAGTACCTATCAAGCTTCATTTCAAACGTCTGCACCAGAAACGAATACCGCTTTAATTCCGAATGAAATAGCAGACTTTAAAAAATCAACCTCGCGTCTTTCTCGTATAAAAAGCTCTATTAAAAGAAATACAAAAAGAATGGCTTCTAATCGTATTCGCCGATGGCGACAAAATACTGCGGCAGATGATATTGGGCTGCCAACATAAAAAATGACGTGCATCTTTATTTGTATTTCGCCATACTATGACCGAAGTCAAAAGAGGGATAAGCAATGTCAGGTAATCGTTTTGGAACATTATTTCAATATCAAAGCTTTGGGGAGAGCCATGGTACGGCCATTGGGTGCGTGGTTGATGGCGTTCCTCCTTTAATCGAAATTGATGAAGCGTTTATTCAACAATATCTTGACCGCCGTAAACCTGGGCAAAATAAATTTACCACCCAACGTAAAGAACCCGATGAAGTGCAAATTCTTTCTGGCGTATTTGAGGGGCAAACAACAGGCGCGCCCATTGGTTTGCTTATCCATAATACTGATCAAAAATCAAAAGATTACGGCGATATAAAAGATAAATTTCGCCCTGGCCATGCCGATTATACCTATCATCAAAAATATGGTATCCGCGATTATCGCGGCGGTGGACGTTCTTCCGCCCGTGAAACCGCCATGCGTGTTGCCGCAGGCGCCGTTGCCCGTAAAGTCTTAGAACACGAATTAAAAAAATACAATGATTTGGGTAGCCGTAGCGCGCCTGCGCGCCTGAGGCAAGATGAAAATGCGCCTGCATTTTCAATTAGAGCCGCCGTGGTTCAGGTCGGCCCCCATAAAATTAACCGCGATAATTGGGATTGGTCACAGGTTGATCAAAACCCCTTTTGGTGTCCCGATGCCGATGCGGTTGATAAATGGGCAGAATATCTGGATGGTCAACGCAAAAATGGGTCAAGCGCAGGCGCGATTATCGAGGTTGTCGCAAGCGGAATCCCCGCAGGGTTAGGCGCCCCAGTTTACGATAAATTGGATGCCGATATTGCAAAGGCAATGATGTCGATTAATGCGACCAAGGCGGTTGAAATTGGCGCAGGGTTTGATGCGGTTGAATGGGGCGGTGAACAAAATGCCGATGAAATTACCAAGGATGGTTTTCAATCCAACAATGCGGGCGGTATTTTAGGCGGCATTTCTTCGGGGCAAGACATCGTATGCCGCGTGGCTTTCAAACCCACCAGTTCAATTTTAACCCCTGTTAAAACCATTGATAAACAGGGCAATGAAACCGACATTATTACAAAGGGCCGTCACGACCCCTGTGTTGGTTTGCGTGGAACACCTGTGTGCGAGGCAATGATGGCGTGCGTTCTGGCCGATCATTATCTGCGCCACAAGGCGCAGTGTCTTTAGGTTTTTCTTCTAGCATAATTCCAAATACGTCACATAAATCTATGGCTTGTTCTTTGGGTAAATTTAAACCTGTTTTTTCTCGTGCATTTTGCAAGGCAAATTCAAATGATTGGGTTTCCCTATAAATTTGACCAAGATATTTTGCCAAAACAAAATTTGATCCAATTCCTTTATCCAAGCCCAAGGCACCACTGGCTTGCCGAACGACGTAAGATCCCAAATTAGGTTGTATCATATTTAATGTTTTTAACAGCTTTTGCCAATTTGGATTTTGCCCCTCTATTGAATGCAAGATTTTAAGGGCAAATAAAGGCGATCTTTCCGTTCCTAAATTACAATGAATAAGAAGGTGTTGTTGTGGGTTATGGATCAAAAAATTAACAGCACGATCAATCAACTCTTTTTCAATTAATTGGGGATCGTCTGAAGGTTCAATAAAAGGTAAATTTCTATATAAATCCTCTTCTGTAAGGTTGCTAGGTGTTGTTGCACATTGAATAATTAAACCAACATCATATATATCTAAATGACGAGAAACATCATCCACCCCACAAACAATAATACGTTTTGCCGCTTCATCTTGGGTAATCTTCATCAGCATGAAATACAAGCAATTTAAAATTATGTCAATTAAAAATAATCGACTAATTTATGACGTGGAAAATAAATTATGTTATATTTAATCCTTAAAAACTATGCCTAAATATTGAAAGAAACTATCGCTTATGTCCAAAGTACGCTCGTATTTTTACCGTCCCAAAAAAGAAACCGCAACAGATAAGCCAAAACGTTGGAAACCGCTTTCTATATTATGGACGGCTATAAAACGCGCTTGTATGGCAATTGGTGCGATGTTTTTATTATCGGCAATCATTTCTACTTGTACATTGGCGACAATCGGGGCGGGGGCAAAACCACCATTACCCGATGATATTGTTTTGGTTTTCCCCATGGAACAAAATATAACGGAGCTTCAAACACGTCCATCATTGCTTGATCCATTTCCTTTTATGCAACCGACATTATCATCAATTATCATTGCCCTTGATAAGGCGAAGGATGACCCGCGTGTGCGTGGCGTTATTTTTAGTTTGAAGGGTGGCAGCATCAGCCTTTCTCACGCGCAAGAATTACGCACTGCTATTGTCCGTTTTCAAGAAAGCGGTAAGTTTGCGAAAATCTACGCCCCAAATTATGCCGATGGTATGGGCGGTTTAACTCAATATTACCTCGCCAGCGCATTTGGTGAGGTGTGGATGCAACCTGTTGGTATGCTTTCCATTGCAGGGTTAAGTTTGGAACAACCCTTTGCCAAAAATGTGATGGATAAAATTGGCGTAAGTGCGCAGTTCCTTCAACGCGAAGAGTTTAAAAGCGCGATGGAAAATTTTACAAACGAGAAAATGTCTGAGGAAAATAGAGAGGTATTATCTTCTGTTTTAAACAGTTGGACATCCGAAATAATTAATTCCGTTTCAACCAGCCGTAATTTGGAACGTACTGAATTAACCACATTAATAAATCTTGGTCTTTTCACAGGCGAAGAAGCGTTACAATATAATCTAATTGATCGTCTTGATTATGCCGATATGATGATGCCCGAAATCCAATCGGCTGTTACGGGAAACCCCGAAGATGAAACAGTTAAATTGGTAAAGTTGGCTGATTATTCCTCCCGCATTAAACCGAAAAAGAAAAAGGATGGAAGTGCATTATCATCCATCGCGTTAGTCAATGTCAGCGGCTCAATCGTTGATAGTGATAAGACCGGCACCCGCGCGGGCGCAACTGAAATTTCACAAGCAATTGGGGAGGCTATCGCAGATGATAATATCAACATAATCGTTGTTCGGGTCAACAGTCCTGGTGGCTCTCCGACTGCATCAGAAACAATTCGCCGTGCCATTCAAAAGGCACGGGCAAAGGGTAAAAAAGTTGTTATCTCAATGGGTCCTGTTGCCGCATCTGGCGGATATTGGATTGCCGCAGAAACGGACCGTATCTTTGCATCGCAAGCAACACTAACGGGATCAATCGGCGTTGTGATGGGCAAATTTGAAGCCTCCGATCTATGGCAGAAAATTGGCATCAATTGGGAAGGCCCGCAAGTTGGCGCAAATGCTGATATTTGGTCGATCAATCAACCATTTGATGATGTTGCACTAAACCGTTTGAATGTTTTAATCGATGAAACCTATGAAGCGTTCATTATTCGCGTGGCAGAAGGGCGTGATTTTTCACCGCAACAAACGCGAGAAATTGCAAAAGGCCGCGTTTATACTGGCGCGCAAGCCTTACAACTCAATTTGGTGGATGAAATTGGTGGCCTTGAAAACGCGCTTGATTATGCCGCACAACAAATTGGCGCAGAAAATCGTTACGATGTATCGATCAAAAAATTTCCAAAGGAATTAAATGGCATTGAAAGATTTATGAAATTAATCGGTCAAGAAGTTGGATTGTCAAAATTTATTACGGCTAAAGTTAATAGTAATTACGGCTTTGAAAGTAAGATTTTAAAACAAGCCGCACAAGTTTCAGACGAAATGATTTTATTTGGCGGGGAAAATCCCATCGCAGTTTACGATCCATTAGCGGCAAGTGTTCGAACGCAATAATCACAAATAAAAAAGTCAGCGCTAAAGCTATTTTAAAGATAAGTGTTTATAATGAACGCTTATCGCTAAAACCTTTTATTTATTCTTATCTTTCTTTCGCACATTCACACCATGTTTATCTTTTTCGGGGATAACCAAATCTTCGATCATATCGCGTAAATTTTCATCGGTTTTATCAACCATAAGATCGGATTTCCTGATTTTATCTTCACCTGCGATGCGTTCTTTTGTTTCACCAATGGGGGTAGATTTTTGAATTTGGTTTTCAAACATTCCTTTAATGCGGTGATAAAAATCGGGGTAATTCATAATAATATGGTCGTTACCAATATTATTTTTTAAAATTTGAATGGCCGAATTAATACCATAGGCAAATGGTGTTACTTTAAAATCAGAAATTTTGTCTGCTTCGATTGTTGCAATCACATCTTTACCACGATCACCAAAATACCAAACAACATCATTCTCATTTGGCTCAATCTTCATCTCGTTCAACGCACGCAATAAGGGGTCGGGGTGTGGTTTTGATTTTATAATATCTTCACGAAAAACTTCTACCTGATAATATTGCGATAGATTAAAAGTTTGCAAAACATCATGTCCGTATCCTTTTCCTAAAGAATTGCTGACAATTCCTATGGGAATGTTGTTTTCTTTAAATAAATTAAGCAGCAGGAAAATTCCGGGGCAGGGCTGCACCACTTTATCAACCGATTTTCGGCGAAAAATATGGAGCATTCGATGCACCAACAATCCACGCGGGGCGGCAGGTTCGTGCGAATAATCGACAATTTCTTTGCGGCGGAAGATAAAATCACCAATTTTGTGAATAATATTGTCTGCCGTTTCCAACATACCCAAAAATTTGGGGTTTACGTGCCGCACCGTGGTGCCGTCCATATCAAAAAGGACGATGGTGGGTTTTTCGATTGCCATGATGTAATTCCGCGTGTTATTCCGCCCCCGCGTTTTTGTAAATGGAGGGCAATGTTAAATTCGCATTATAAAACCATGATTACCAATCATTGTCGAGGGAGTGCATGGCGAATGCGATGTTATATTATTGATATAACGGAATAATTGCCGCTTTTGTTCCCGTAAAAGTGTGCGCAGGCGTGAAAGCTCAAACCGATAAGCAGTAGAATAGCGATTATGCTTTATAGCATTTTGGGCAACGCGCGCCTTTCCTGCCGCCGATTTTGGCCCTGTTGATTTTGTCCAAGGCTTGAGCGCACGGCATCGCGCCGCCTGTGCCGCGCGGCGGGCGGGTGGCCATGCTTTTCTAATGACCTCCATCGTGCAGGCACGACTTGGTTTGTTTTTTGCCTTCGTCGTGCAGGCACGACTCGGACGCTTATTTTTTGCTTTTATCATGCTGTCCTCGCATTTTGCAGGGGAGTGACACTTATCTAACTTTTGTTTTGTCTGTATTTTGCCAGATGAGGCCGAGTCGTGTTTACACGACGGAGGCGAGCAGGATGCAATAGCATCCATATTATAAGCTGTTGATTTATTTACCATTCTTCGCCTTCTTCAGTTTGTTCCTCCCAATTTTGTGTGGGGGTGGGGTAAGGCGATTTTTGATAATGTTCATATTGATGCGGGGGGATATAGGGCACCTTGCTGTTTAAATAGGCGTCCATCTGTTTCATATGGTCGGCATAATTGACATTTTTAAGGGTGTCCACGCATTGGCGTTGCACCTTTAACGCAAGGGCAAGGGCGGAATAATCGGCGGTATTGTCGCCATCGTCGGTGATGGGTGCCAATGTCTGCTTTATCATATAGTGAAAAATAGCATCCAGTGTTTGGGTTTGTTTTAACATCGTGCAGCTTTGGTCGCCTTCGGCCAGCATTAAATTGGCAAGCTTGTCATTCATTACCTTTAAATCCGCGGCAGGGTGGTCTGGCGACAATGTCGCCGATGCCAAAGCCGAAAGACTTGCCGCCGCCATATCATCGGGCAGGGTAAGGGGATTTGTAAATCCAACACGTTGTTCAGGAAAAATTTTAAGAGGGTCAGGGGGTGGTTTGTTTTTATCAGTCATAAGACAATATAGGATTATATGCCTAATTTGTCAATTTAGTTTGACATTTATCATATTGATGTGCGAATACAGTATTATGAAAATATCTACTGTAGAAAATTGGCCTAGTGGCTATATTGATGGTGAACCCAATAAAGAGGTAAAGCTAGGTTATATTCAAGAGGGTAAAAGCATTTCAGTGTTTTTGCTACGCGATAAAAATGTACGTTCTGCGTTTGATAATAGTACGACTTTAAATCATAGTTTAGTTCATGTTTTAACTGAATTTATGGCCGAAGAATTTCCAGGGCAATCAATTTTTGAATACGATTGGACATTGATTTCTGCTGCTGCTGTTGCCAAAGTAAATTTTATTTATCATCGTGGTAGCATTGTTGGTTTATCTTTATCTAATGGTTTTATTGCATCTCATTCTTTTTCATCAACAGTTGAGAGCTATCAAGAAGCATTAGATGGGCGTGAAGAATTTGTAGATATTATGTCTGATGGTTATCCAGAAAGATATGAATCTGATCCAATAAGTTTTTGTATTGTTCCGTTACCGTATCATAAAAGAGGGCATATTTTGTTACCAGTTCCAAGTTGGATGAATGATGGTGATAAAAATGAAGTTGTTTTAGTAGATTCTCAAAAGGTCTTAAATCATATGATTGGACAGTCAAAAAGACAATTTGGGTGTAAAACAATGGAAGACCTCAAGCGCGTGTATGATGCACAACCTTTAAAAGGTGACGATGTGGCTTTTCCACCATTTCATACAAAATTAGACGAAGCAGTAAGATATCTAAACCCTGAATTTGGCTATCCTAGTGAAATGCCTATCATTAATTATTCTCAATTCAAAACAGAAGACTCTAGTCTTGGTTTACGTGGATTATTTAGTCGATTGGGTTTACAGGATAGAGATGAAGAAAGTGATGGGCTTGTATTTACAAATGGGCGCCATCGTACAATCAATATGATTACAGCTGGTGCGCCTTTTGTACCCATGTGCATAAGTAAGACTAATGATACGCCAGCTTTTAGAAAAAAATTTGAGTGGCAAGGTTTACAGGCATTAACTGCCGTGCCAAATTTTTTTATACAAAAGAAATAATTTAGATAAGCTTCAATATATCCTCAGCCAACAATCCCGCTTGTTTATATTGGGTGTCGGGGGTGTGGTGGTCGATGAAAATGTCGGGCAGGTGCAGGGTGCGGAGTTTGGTTTGACCCATTGGATTGTCAAAGTCGAGCAAGCCATCGCGGTTCATAAAGTCGAGAACGAAGGAGCCAAAACCGCCGATTGACCCTTCCTCAATCGTAATCACCATATCGTGATGGCGGGCGAGGGTGCGGATTAAATCTTCATCCAGTGGTTTGGCAAAACGCGCATCGGCGATGGTGACAATAATGTTGTCCTCTGCCAATATTTTGGCGGCTTTTAATGCTTCGTTTAATCGTGTGCCATAGCTTAATATCGCTACGCTCTTTTTAGTGTCGCCATGCGCGCAGGCGCGAGGGCGAGGCGGTACTGGCGCTTTTTTTACGCCCGCAGTTGCGGGCTGGTTGCCTCCGTCGCGCTTGTTTAATTCGTCATGCGCGCAAGCGCGAGGACTGCGCGACTCGGCAGCATCTGGCTGAGTTTTTAAGGTTTCTTGTCTAGTGTTTTGCGCTTCATCGGATTGATAGGGGGAATTGGGGCAAATGTCGATATCGGGGTGGGTGGTATAGACGATGCGGCCTTTGCCGATTTCCAAAATTTTGTGGTCTTGCGGGATCTCCGCGCCCATGCCTTCACCACGGGGGTAGCGGAATGCAATGGGCCCCGCATCATGCGCGGCGGCGGTGGCAACCATGTGGCACAACTCCGCCTCATCACTTGCCGCCATCAGGGTCATGTTGGGCAAACACCCCAAATATGCGGTATCAAAACTGCCCGCGTGGGTGGCACCATCGGCACCAACCAACCCCGCACGGTCAATCGCAAAACGCACCGGCAGGTTTTGGATACAAACATCATGCACCACCTGATCATATCCGCGTTGCAAAAATGTGGAATAGATGGCGGCAAACGGCTTCATCCCCTCGCTTGCCAATCCTGCGGCAAAGGTGACGGCGTGTTGTTCGGCAATGCCCACATCAAACATTCGGGTGGGAAAGGCCGCGCCAAATAAATCCATCCCCGTACCATCGGGCATGGCGGCTGTTATACCGATGATTTTTTCATCCTTTTGCGCCTCTTTAATCAACGCATTGGCAAACACCTTGGTAAAGGTGGGGCGGTTTGATTTTAGTTTATACTGGCTGCCTGTGACAATGTCGAATTTGGCGACACCGTGCATTTTATCTTTGGCAATCTCCGCAGGTTTGTATCCTTTACCCTTTTGAGTCATTGCGTGAATAAGGATAGGGCCATAATTGGGGCGGTCTTTTATATTGCGTAGAACGGTCAGCAGATCATCCATATTATGCCCATCAACAGGGCCGATATAGTAAAATCCCATTTCCTCGAACAATGTGCCATCGAACGAGGTGCGACCATTGCCCGATAAAACGGCGCGGGCGGATTCTTCTGCACGTTTTGCGGCATCTTTTAAAGGTGGTGGCAGGATAGCCGCCATTTTCTTGGCCACATCGCGAGCATTAATATAGGGTTTTGAGGAAACAAGACCTGTTAAATAGCCACTCATCGCGCCAACGGGCGGGGCGATGGACATATTATTATCGTTAAGAATAACGATGAGGTTGGATTTAAGCGCGCCTGCGTTATTTAAGGCTTCATACGCCATTCCTGCGGAAATGCTGCCATCGCCGATAACGCTTATCACATGCCTGTCGGCATGTTTGTTGCCTCCGTCGGGATTGTTTAATTCGTCATACGCGTAAACGCGAGGACTGCCAGACTCGGCCGCATCTGGTTGTATCTTTTGGCTACTTTGTAAATCTCTGGCGACTGCCATGCCCAAGCCCGCGGAGATGGAAGTGGAGCTGTGGGCGGCGCCAAAGGGGTCGTATTCGCTTTCACTTCGCTTGGTAAAGCCAGAGAGGCCATCACCCGTGCGCAAAGTTTCAATTTTATCACGGCGTTTGGTCAAGATTTTATGCGGATAACATTGATGCCCCACATCCCAAATAAGACGATCATGCGGGGTATTAAACACGGCATGAATGGCGGTGGTTAATTCAACCACACCCAAACCTGCCCCCAGATGCCCGCCTGTTTTGGACACAGCTGCAATGGTCGCAAGCCGAAGCTCATCGGCGATTTGGCGCAATTGCGCGTCATCAAACTGCTTTAAATCCGCAGGGCAATTGACGGTATTAAGTAAGGGCGTATTGCCCGCTTGCGCGGCATTTTTAGGCGTATTATTATTTTTTGGCACGTTATGCATATCAAGGGTTTTACCCTTTGACGCGAAGAATGAAAAGAAAATTTTTACTAATTTAAAAGTTTCATTGACATAATTTTACCTAAAGATTAGTTTTATTTTTTTATTTAATTATGAGTTTAAGCTATGGCGTTTCATTTTGTAAGAACAGGGTCTGTGACAGAGGAAATTGGTAAGCCACATGAATGCCAAATTATTTTGCGCTTGGCTTTTAACGATAGCGATATTTCTGCCGATCCATCAAAAAATGCATTAACCGATTTTGTAGGAAAGCCTAAACCATCGGAAAGCATGGCGATAACATATCAATCGCGTTCTTTGAAAGAAATAACATATTCGGCCAACGGTTGTTTTATCGGGCGTAGTGAAAGTTTTGGTCTGCGCCATATTTATGCAGAACAGGTTTTACAAGATGCGAAGATGGACGAGAAAATTGACCAATGTGGGGCGAGATTCAAATTGCCAATATTTTATAAGTCAGGTTTTAATGCGTTGGCTCAGATAAGCCCCAGCTTGTTCATGCCTGTTACACAACCAGATGTTGTTTTAGATAAAATTACAGGGACGGTTATTTTTGCACAAAATGCACCGGTTGCCGCATTAGCGTAATTGATGTGAATGGCTCTGTTAAATGAGGGTTAAGCTTTTTAATGGCTTAACTACTGAGCTTCAAAACATAGAATACCAACCCAACAAGCACTTATTTGACATAAGATAAGCGGATCTGTCATGATAATTTTTTAAAGTTAACAAAAGCTTAAGATATTACAAATGTCGGATGAAAATGAAAATATAGATAAGGTCGAGCGTCATACTAGCCCAAGCCGTTGGCGTAAGATAACTTCTGAATTAAATTCTTCGACGATTTTATCAAATCGCAAATCTCAACCCAATTTACCAATTTCTACGATGCGCCGTATTCGTGAGGCAATCCTACCAACCTTTCCTAATTCTAGATTGGCGAATATTACTAATCCTTATCAATATGCCAAAGAGAAGTTTAATGGATTTTGGAGAGGCGCAGAAGCGAAGCCCAATGATTTATCCAATCAACAATCACCTGTATCAAACTTAACAACAGTTCGTGGCGCAATTGCATCATATTGGACAGGAGAGCAGTTAAAAAATTCTTTAAAACCAAGCCTAGGTATAGTGGGTTTGGTCAGTTTTTCAAGTGTCAATATTACCTTAATGTTAGAGGCGTATGCACAAACATTAAGTGCCGTCTTTAATGATGGCGATGTTGCCATGGGCGCGGCAAAATTTATAGGTCACGGTATTGCCAATGTTATTGCCAATAAAGAAACAGTCAGATTATCCAATAAAATCCAAAAAGATTTCTCCCATTATTTAAGGTCACAATTTAAAGAGGCAATAGTACAAGAGCCAAGAATATTAGAACATATACAAGATATTCATCAGACACGCCCGCATGACGACATTGAAGCAAGCACACCGCATCATGCCATTGGGCGATCCACTGAAGAATTAGCAGATAATGTTGTTGATACAGGCGTGAGAGGTTTTGCATCTGTTTCTACGGCCATTGCGTTGACCTATGCCATTGCAAAAAATAGCGCGCCTATTCCTATATTAGGCGGGTTGGAGACGGCTTATTTGGCGGGAGGATTAGTCGCAACTTATTCTGCATTTAATTATAAATTTGGGGCGATTTTAGGAAGAAAAGCTGAAGAAACATTAGAAGCACAACAAAAAGCGCAATCAAAATTAACAGAAAATTTAGTAAAAGCCTTTGATAAGGGGAAGAGCGATAAAGTAGATTGTTTTTCCGATCAATTTGATGTTGATAATCAACGCTTAAACGACAAGTCCAAAGAACATAATGTCGCACAACAACGGTATGAAAATTATATGCAGATAACAGATTTTGGAAGCATGTTGGTTAGTCCATTGCCTGCGTTGGCAGCACTGCCATGGGGAACAAGTGGAGCATTATCGGCAATCACACAACAAAGTTTTTTGGCAACGCATGCGCAAACTCAATTTTTATTGGGTACAGTTACACAAGGAATTAACCTGATTGCCTCCCGAGGGAGGATAACAGTTCCAGCAAAAATTATCTCTGAAATGGCGCAAGAGTTTGATGTCGCGCGGGAAAAAGTAAGAGCAGGAGATATTAGGCAAGAAAAAGATGGGGCGTTTATACCAAAAATAAACGAATTGGTTATTACTATGCCAAAGTCACTTTAACTTCTACGTTCTAACACATATAGCGCCAATTCTTTGAGCATTTCGGCGCGGCCATCGAAGACGTGGAGGTGGCGAATGGCCTGATGGACCAGCATTTCGGCGCGCATTTTTGCCTTTCCTTGCCCATCGTGGAGACGAAGGTGGACTTGCCTGCTTTTTCATCTTGGTTGGCGGGTTTGCCCGTATCTTCGGGGTCGGCCTCGACATCCAAAACATCATCGGTGACTTGAAAGGCCAAGCCCAGATCATAGGCGTAATTGCAAAGTGCCTTTTTATGTTGATCGTCGGCTTTGCCCAAAATTGCACCCGATTCACAAGCAAAGGCAAAAAGATGCCCTGTTTTCATGCGCTGCATACGAGAGATGGTGCCAAGGTCAAATTCTTCACGCTCCCCAATCAGGTCAAGCATTTGACCACCAACCATGCCGTGACCGCCAGAGGCAATCGCCAATTTACGCACCAATTCAATACGGACATGGGGATCGGAATGAGTATCACGATCTGACAATGTTTCAAAGGCGAGGGTTAGCAAGCGCATCGCCCGCCAAAATGGCAGTGGCCTCGTCAAATTTACGGTGAACGGTGGCCTTACCGCGGCGTTTGTCGGAATCATCCATCGCGGGCAAATCATCATGGATAAGGGAATAACAATGCAAGAAATTCAACCGCTGCCGCGGCGCGGCGCGCACGGCCAGGATCAACATTAAATAATGTCGCCGCCTGCATCGCCATAAAAGGACGAAGGCGTTTACCCCCACGTTACACCATAACGCATGGCATCGAAAAGTGGACTTTCGGTAAATCAGTTTCAGGCAAAAGGCGTGAGATGGTTTTATTGACACTTCGGCAACGCAATTATCCAAAGCTTCTTGAAGCGGGGGGAGGCATCGCGTGGTGATGGCATAATATTCAGTCCTTGTTTTATTTAGTTTTCAACAGTCAAGACACCAAAGGCGCCAAGAAGATTTGTTATTCTAATGTTTAAACCACTAAGGCACAAAGGCACGAAGAAGTTATATTTATGTTATAGTGCAATTCTTTTAATGCCATCTTTTATAAGAGGCGTATTAAAATTAATTAAAACTCCTAGTTTTTTATTGGTTAGTTTCAAATAAGATAATATTTGAGCATCATGTATAGGTTGTAATCTTTCAACAGCCTTCAACTCAACAATGATATTGTCATCAATTAAAATATCAATTTTAAATGAATTTTTTAATTTTTTATTTTTATATAATAATGAAAATAATTTTTTTAATTCAAATGGAATATCGCGTTCTTTTAATTCAACAGCGAAAGCCTCGTGGTAAATAGATTCTAAAAGCCCTGGCCCAAAATGTTTATGTACCTTGAAAGCACAATCCACCACATCCTTAGTTAAAGGATTAAGTTCAATAATTGATGGTGAAGTGTATGAATTCATAAATTTCTTTGTGTCTTTGTGACTTTGTGGTTTTTATACTAAAACGGTTCGGTTTTGGGGGTTCCGTCAGGTGTTATTGTTATTTTTTCAATTTTTTCTTGGGCATCATTGAGCATTTTTTCGCAATGCTGTTTAAGGGCAATGCCGCGCTGATATGCATTAATAGATTTATCCAAGGGCGCTTTTCCGCCTTCAAGGGTGGCGACGATCTTTTCAAGTTCGGCCAATGCGTCCTCAAAATTAAGGTCTTGGATAGTGTCAGTCGTGGTTGTCATTGGCTTAAACCCTTAATAAATCAGATTATTATTTGTGTGAAGAAGTGTATGGGAAAATGACTTAATTCTCAAGATGCTTATTTAATCTATTAAGCTTACAAGCGTCATTTTTTTTACTCCATCGGGGTTAATCATCGGTGGCTTAACCTGTTATATCAAGCCATTCAAATGGGTGGAAACGCACTCTTTTAAGGTGGGGATGTCATAGCCGCCTTCCAATACTGAAATAATGCGCCCTTCGCAATAGGTGTCGGCAATACCGCAAAGTTGTTTGATTATCCATTCAAAATCCTCCGTCACAAGGCGTGCGGTGGCAAGGGGGTCATTTTTATGGGCATCAAAACCGGCAGAAATCATAAGTAAATCTGGTTTGAACTCTCTTAAAGCAGGGAAGATTTGATCTTGATAGGCGGTACGGAAATCATCGCTGTTAAAATTATTATCAAGGCGCACATTAACCAAATTGGGGTCATTATCGGCAGGATCGCCCGTCATAGGAAAGAGGGGGTAGCTGTGGGTTGAGGCGTAGAAAATGGGGGTATTTTGATTTTTAATATTATGATTGTAAGCCATGGTTTCTGTGCCATTACCATGATGAACATCAAAATCAATAATCGCAATTTTGGGGATTTTATATTTAATTTGGGCATGGCGCGCGCCAATAAATATATTATTGAGCAAGCAAAACCCCATCCCCATATGAGGTTCAGCATGATGCCCCGGGGGACGCACGGCGACAAAGGCACGTTTTGTTTGGTTAGCAATGACATCATCCACGGCATAGCATACCGCGCCCGCCGCATGAAGGGCGGCATCAAATGACCCGTTGCTAAGGATGGTGTCACCATCAATGGCGACCAAATCCTTGTTCGGGGTGAAGTTCATAAGATTGTAGAAATATTCTTCATCATGGGCGGCGGTGATTTGGTCTTTGGTTGCCGCAACGCCAGTTTTTTGTGTCCAATCACAAAAGGGGGCAGTTTCAAACATGCTCTCCAATGCCTCAATTCGGGCGATGGATTCGGGGTGGCCGTTGCCTGTATCGTGATGTTTGCTCATCCGGCTGGTGTAAATAATGGGGGTATTGGAATCGATTGTCATGAAAAGAAGTGTAATTGACGCCGCAATGGGGGTAAAGCGTTTAAGCATCAAGAACCGCTATCATATTTAAGCATTTATTTTTGCCATTGATATATGATTATTCTTACTGCGGGGGGTATAGATATTTTTATCAAGTATTACTTTATGTCGAATATAGAAAAATTATTGTTTGAGTGTTAAAGATACATCATGCAAAAAACGGTTTCTCTTTCCCCTCATACTTTAAAATCAAATCATCGTATTTATACGATTGGGGATGTGCATGGATATTGTGATATATTAAAACAAATGCACACGCAGATTTATTTGGATATTGAAGAAAACCCGATTGAGAAAATAACCATTATTCATTTGGGTGATTATATAAATCGAGGGTTGCAGAGTAGGCAGGTTATTGAATATTTAATGGGCTTAGCTCACCAAGACAGCGCGATTGAATATATCCATTTATACGGCAACCATGAAAATGCAATTATTGAATTTATTGATGACCCAACGGGGCAAGCGCGAGAATGGCATGCGTGGCCCAATAAAAATTATCTTATCAGTTATGGCATAGGCCCTGATGAAGAAGATGCCATACAATTGGCGCAAATTATAAAAGATACTGTACCCCCATCACATTTTAATTTTATGCGGCAGTTGCCACATTATTTTCAAGTCGATGATTTTTTATTTGTGCATAATGGCCCACGTCCCGGAGTTAAATTGAAAGAACAAACCAAAGAAGATTTAATCAATAATCGTGAACCATTTATGAGCACGCGTGACCCGCACGAATATTTTGTCATTCATGGGCATACATCAACCAGTGATTATCAGGTGGATATAAAACCCAATCGTATCAATTTGGATACGGGGTTATTTTATCCCAACGGGCAATTAACCTGCGGTATTTTGGAGGGGTCAGAAATGCGGTTTATTCAATTACCGCATCCCCAGTAACGCATTATTTCATTGTTGTATTATATTGAATTTGTTCGTCGGTTAACGAAAAACCAACCCCGATTT
Source organism: uncultured Alphaproteobacteria bacterium (assembly GCA_963803555.1). Classification (GTDB taxonomy): domain Bacteria; phylum Pseudomonadota; class Alphaproteobacteria; order Micavibrionales; family Micavibrionaceae. The sequence continues at coordinate 642,103 of CAWDMZ010000002.1, forward strand.
GATAAGGCGCAATGTTATCTTCCAAAGGCAAGCGTTGACGAATGGTTTCAACAATTTTCTTATTAGTTTCCCCTTTACCGTAACTGACGTTGGCGGCGAATACTTCTTGGGCAAGCTCGTTCCCTTCAATATCATTTACAGATACAAAATAGGGGTAGGAGAAGAATACTTTACTGCCATCGTTGCGTTTTGCCTTGGGGCCAATTGTCCCTTCAAAGGTTAGATCAATTTGCATGGATACATAATCACCATCCAATTCACACAATGTATTCGAATCAATCAATTTAAATTGAGAGATTTTCATATTATCAGCGGTTTTGGTGGGGTCCTCAAATTCGGTGATGTTTGCCATTTTTGGGTCAATTTGAACAGGGGGACAAAGCTTATCTTGGATAATTACGCTTGCTTTATCGTCGGATTGGCGCAGATTATCGCGCACATCTTCGGACTTTTTTGTGACATTTTTATTAAATATACCCCAATCTTCCTTAATCCCCTCAACCGTGCCAGCACAGGCAGAAAGAGTAAATGAGCCGATAAAAAGAGCAACAAGAGCAAGAGTTTTATTTTTTGTCATAAGAGTTATATCTGTTTTGGTTTAATTGATATGGCAAAGATAGCGCAAGCATTTTTGAAGTACAAGTGCCATATCAATGCAATACCCACTAGATTTTTAAGCCATATCTTCGTATAAATTTTATGGATATGAGTGATAAGCCAAATTTAAAAATAATATTAGCTAGCCCCCGTGGATTTTGCGCGGGTGTGGATAGGGCAATTCAAATTGTAGAACGCGCAATTGAAAAATATGGTGCGCCCGTTTATGTGCGCCACGAAATTGTTCATAATAAATATGTGGTCGAAGGTCTGCGCCAAAAGGGGGCGGTGTTTGTTGAAACATTAGATGATATTCCCAATGATGGGCAGCCTGTTATATTCTCCGCCCATGGGGTGCCAAAACATGTGCCTGCCGAAGCCAATGCGCGGGAGATGTTTTATATTGATGCGACCTGCCCATTGGTGAGCAAGGTGCATAAAGAAGCCGAACGCCATTTTGCAAAGGGGCATCACATTATCCTTATCGGGCATGGGGGACACCCCGAGGTTGTTGGCACGATGGGGCAATTGCCCGACGGTGCCGTGACATTGGTGGAAACCAAAGATGATGTCAGACGACTGGTTATGAAGGAGGGGGAGAAGATTGCCTATTGTACGCAAACAACATTATCGGTGGATGACACCGCAGAAATTGTTGAGGCACTGAAGAAAGAATTTCCCGATATTATTAGCCCTGCAAAAGAGGATATTTGTTATGCCACCACCAACCGCCAAAATGCGGTCAAGGATATTGCGTTAAATTGTGACGCGTTAATTGTGATTGGCGCGCCCAATTCATCCAATTCAAACCGATTGGTGGAGGTAGGTAAATCATACGGCGCGGCAAAATCAATGTTGGTTCAACGCAGTAGCGATATTGATTGGCAATGGCTGGCCGATGTCAAAACATTAGGGTTAACCGCAGGCGCAAGCGCCCCCGAAATTTTGGTTGAGGAAGTGATTGATGCCATCGCCGAAAAATTTAATGTTGATGTCGAAACGCATACAACCATTGATGAAAATGTTGTGTTTAATATCCCCCGCGTCTTGAGGGAGGCAAAATAAAATGCCGATCACAAAAAAAGATTTTTTGGATATTAAATATAAGGTTATTACCCTGATGGGGATGTCGGGCGTGGGGAAAACCCATTTATCATTAATGTTGGATAGTCATGGATGGCGGCATTATTCATGCGATTTGGAAATTGGCAAACGCATTTTGGCCGCGGAGATTGAGCGGACATTAAATGAAAAAAACCGCGTCACGGCAGATGATCTTTCCCAGCTATCCCAATATGTGGGGCGGTTGGGGGATAAGGATAAAGGCGGGCTTAATTATGATGAATTTAAACGTCGCCAAATTGAATATTATAAGGCGGAATGTAAATCGTTGGGACAATTGCATCATGTGATTAACCATGCCACCCGCAACGGGTTTACCCATACCGTTAATGATTCAACGGGCAGTTTGTGCGAAATTGATGATGACAGATTGATGGAATTTATAGATGAAAATTCATTGATTGTTTATATCAAGGCAAACAGCGAAGAAGAAAAACAAGTTTTAAAGCGCGCGCAAGAATATCCAAAACCGATGTTTTTTAGCCCTGAAAAATTTGATAGTTGGGTTAATGCCTATTCCATTAAAAATGATATTCAGCCCGATGCATTTGACCCCGATGAATTTTCGCGGTGGGTGTTCCCCAAATTATTTGAAAATCGGTTGCCAAAATATCAGGCGATTGCCGATAAATATGGGGTGACCATTCCATCTGAGGCATTTCAGGGGGTGGCCAATTCGGAAGACTTCCTCAAAATAATTTTGCATTATTTGCCCGAAACTTATGATGATGGTGCAATTCCTACATCATAAATTTATTATCTGACAAAAAAAAAGAAAAAGAAAAAAAATGACAGTTGAGATTTATACAGATGGGGCATGTAGTGGTAATCCGGGCCCCGGTGGGTGGGGTGCGATATTGGTTTATGGTGATATTGAAAAAGAAATTAATGGTGGTGAAAATGACACCACCAATAACCGCATGGAAATGATGGCGGTGATAAAGGCATTAAGCGCATTAAAGAAATCATCAGACATCACGCTTTATACCGATAGTAAATATGTGCAGAACGGCATTGAAGAATGGCTGCCAGGGTGGAAGGCCAAGGGGTGGAAAACCACCACCAAAAAACCTGTCAAAAACCAAGATTTGTGGGAACAGATCGATTCGCTTATTTCCCTTCACACCCTTAAAATAATATGGGTGAAGGGGCATTCGGGGCATGAAATGAACGAGCGTGTGGATAAGTTAGCCGTGGAAGGAATATCAAAGGCTTAACCATTTTCATCCACAGGAAAACCCGTGGTTATTCACAAATGCGATTGGCATCGTTAAGGATCTGTTAACCCTGATAAGCGATTTTTAAGGGGTAGGTTTGGTATCATTAAAACATCACGAACTTACATTTGTAAAACTTTTATGCAGTTGTGCATGAAGGGAATAAAACAAAGAAAGGTTTTTTAAAATGACCACCACCTTAAAATCAAACGATAATCAATTGTTCAAAAATACAAATGGTAGAATATTTCTGCCCCTACCGCCCGAGCATATAAATATGCGTGGCGAGATGGAAATTTACGCACGATTTATGCGGCATCTGCGCCTTGTCCCCAACAGCAGTGCGGAGATTAAAATTTTATCTGCCATTCAATTTACCGCCGATTTGTTAAATCATCATGATGCGTATGTCGCCAAAGTTTTGGTTGATTTGGGATTGCGCGCCCCGCGAAAATCATTCCCCGCTGCTTATTTAGAATTTGTTGATAAAACAAATTTACGAAGCAATTTGGAAATGGGCGGTGCATCAAAACAAACCCGATCCCTATGCCAACATTGGCAAGATATTGGGGAGGATAAATTGGCGGCAATGCGTCATATTCCTGCCATTGCCGAGAATAGTTATTTTATTGAAACATAAACTGTCAATTTGGTTATTCGTTTACGTTCCAAGAGTCCCGACTTTTTGAAGGAGAATAGCTTGGTTGATTGTTATTTTGATCGGGGCGGCGATATTGTTGTTGTTGACGCACACGAGGCTCGTACGATGGTTGTTGCTGTTGACGTTCGTTACGCTGTTCACGATTATCGCGGTTAAACACGCCAGAGAACCAATTGCCATCGGCGTAGCCATCAAAGTTACGATTATCATATTCATGATCATCAACAAGGCCACCCAGCATTGTATCAAAATCATTAATCCCATAATCGCCATAGAAATCAGCATAAGATTTCCCGCCTTGGGTTTGTGCCATTAGCATCACCTCACGCCAAGTTTGGGCAGGGGCGGAGCCACCCGTTAATTTTTTGGTGGGGGTGTTATTATCATTTCCATACCAAATTGCGGCAGCATATTTATCGGTATAGCCAATAAACCATGCATCACGATATTCTTGCGATGTTCCTGTTTTTCCTGCGGCGTCATAAGGGATTTTGGCGGCTTGCCCCGTGCCATATTGAACAACCGATTGCATCATATTATTTAATTGTGCAACCTTGGTTCGGGTGACGACTTGGCGGGTTTCTTGTGGTTTTTCATACTCATACAAAACTGTGCCATCGTTATCCTTAATGGATAAGATGGAGTAGGCGTCAACCGCACTGCCGCCGCGTCCCAAAATGGTGTAGGCAGTGACCATTTGCGTCATAGGAATACCGTTACTACCCAATGCGGTGCTGAGGTTATTTTCCAAATCAGCAGTGATGCCCAATTTTTGCGCGGTTTTAATGACTTCGGCGGGGGATACATTTTTGATTAACGAAACCGCAACTGTATTGAGGGAGAGGGTGAGTGCCTGTTTTAAAGAAACTTCACCATAATATTTATCGCCAAAATTTCGAGGGCGATAATTGCCATAGTTTCGAGGCTCATCCACAATGCGGGAGTTCATATTCCACCCATTTTCAAGAGCGGTTAGATAAACAATCGGCTTAAAAGATGACCCAGGGGGGCGCAAGGATTCGGTGGCGCGGTTAAACTCGCTCATATCATAATTTGCACCACCCATCACGGCCATAACCGCCCCATCAAGACGCATGACCATGCCTGCGGCCTGATCAACATTTTTGGATGTTTTATATTGAAGAAGCTTTTTTGTGATGGCCTCTTCTAATTCATTTTGAATGGCGACATTCATGGTGGTTTCAACCGTGATATCCCCCGTGACAGGGCCAATTAAATCTTCGATTTGACCGATAATATAGTCAGTGTAATAGCGGACGGAATCACTGCTGGAGGGTTTACGGCGGGGGACAGGTTTTGCATTGCTTGAAAGTTTATATTCATCGGCGTTGATATAGCCCGCTTCCTCCATCGCTTTTAAAACAACCTTTGTACGTTCGGCCGATAATTTGGGGTTTGCATTGGGGGAATAGCGCGAGGGTGCCTTGAGCAAGCCTGCAATTGTTGCAGATTCTTTTACGCTTAAATCCTTCGCGGGTTTATTAAAATAGGTGCGGGCGGCCGCATCAATGCCATATGCGCCGCTGCCCAAATAGACGCGGTTGAGGTAGGCGCTTAAAATTTCATCTTTGGTCAATTCATTCTCAAGCTGAATCGCCAAAAGCATTTCTTGGATTTTACGCTTGATGGTTCTATCGCGGGTTAGGAATAGGTTCTTGGCCAATTGTTGGGTAATGGTTGACCCCCCTTGGACAAAGCCGCCGCGTTGAAAATTGACCACAAACGCACGGGCAATACCAATGGGGTCAATGGCATAATGATGATAAAAACGGCGATCTTCAATGGCCAGAACCGCATTGACCACATGGGGCGGCAGGTCTTTTATATCTATAATATCGCCTTTGATATCACCATAACGGTCAACGATGTCGCCATTGCTGGCCTTAATAATAATGGTGGGGCGGCGTTCAAACACCATTTCTTTGGTAATGCTTTTTAAATCGCCTGCGTAATAAAATAGGATACCACCAATAATGATGGTTGCCCATAACGCCATAACCAAACCCCATTTAAAACAAAATTTAAAAAGGCGCACAAACCAATTGCTTTGGCTTTTTTTATTTTTGCGTTTGGGATTGGCTTTTCTTGCCATTGGCATTGTTTCCGATTCATATTTATTGAATAAAATATATGTACGGTAACAGGCACAAAATGTCTAGTTTTTATTGATTTATGGAAGAACCGGAACAGGTGTAGGTGCAAGGATTTTTAACATATTTTTAACATGCCTCATCCCAGAATCTGTAATTTTAAATTCAACATTATTTGTATTGAGTTTATAATCATCCTTTGCGGCAATATAACCGACATTCGCTAATCCCTCAAGGATATCCGATAAGCCAGATTTTATAGATGAAATGGAATAATCCTGAAACTCAGCTTGTTTTTGAAGTTGGGTGGAAAGCCATTCCCTTGTAATTGGCTGCGCACTAAAAGATCGCATGTCGAATGCATCACGCCGAGAATACATGATTTTCAAAACGACAAACTCTGGAATTATCAATGAATCTTTTAAAGGATTACTAGATTCTATTGCGGATTTACTATGTTTTCTAATTGGTGGGGGGAGTGTTTTGGTCATTATTAAATACTTATTAATACAAAAAAAAATATATAAAACATACCTATAATTATGTCAATTAACTTATGATAAAAACTTACGTGCAATCAAGCCAGTAGCGGCGCATGGCGGGAAATTTGTCTGTGGCGCAGGTTTCGTTCTCAAATTCTGCCCCGACAGTTTCAATCACGCGGATACCCGCCGCATCACTGGGGGCAACGGTGATTAAGGCCTTATCAATACCAATATAATTAACGATAGGGATCGCCTTTAACAAGATTTTAGTACCAAATCCTTTTCCCCGCATAGAAGGGCGAATGTTAAAATGAACATGACCACCCCATTTTTCCAAATGCCAATTCAGGCGGTGGCGAATATCTACCGTGCCAATATATTTATTGTCTTTGACAAGCCAGACAATTGTTTCAGGTACGGGTTCAACCCAATCTTGATAAGGTTGGTGGGGATAGCCTTTTTCGGTGCGCATTTGTTTTAAAAATGTTTCAAAATCAACTTCTAAACGTTCGATATCTTGATATAAATATCGCCCTTCACCATGATATTCTTGCAAAGCTTCAAGATAGCTTTCCTTATATTCCAAGGCGGGGCGGACAATTTTTGAGGCAGACATACGCGGTTATACTCGCTTACTAAATTAGTTTTTTTAGAATTATATCGTTTTTTTGTTAAATAAGAAAGATGCTTGCCAACCCAAGGAACGCCAAAAACCCAACAATATCGGTAATGGTTGTCAACAACACGGTGGAGGATAAGGCAGGGTCGGAGCCGATACGGTTTAGAAAAATGGGAATGGCCGCGCCAAATAATCCTGCAAAAATAAGATTGATAATCATTGCGGCGGCAATAACAAATCCCAATATATCATTGCCAAACCATAGGGTGGTGATAATACCCATGATAATGGCGAAACCCATACCGTTGAGCAGGCCAACAATAGTTTCTTTGCCAATCACACGAAATGTATTGGCGCCTGACAATTCCTTGGTCGCAAGGGCGCGGACGGCAACGGTTAACGCTTGTGTTCCTGCATTTCCGCCCATGGAGGCGACAATTGGCATCAAAATGGCAAGCGCCACCACGGCCTCGATCGTGGCATCAAAGAAGGAAATAACGATGGAGGCAACAATCGCGGTGATAAGATTAAGGAATAGCCAGCGAAACCGGCTTCTTGTGGTGGAGAGGATGGCACGGTAAAAGTCTGACCCTTCAACCCCTGCCAATTTCATAATGTCTTCTTCGGCTTCTTCATCAATAACATCAATGATGTCATCAAAGGTAATCACCCCAATCAAGCGATTATCAGCATCGACCACGGGGGCAGAGTTTAGGTTTTCACGGCGGAAGATAATGGCGACCTCCTCCTGATCCATATCGGCGGGAATGGTGTGAAGTTCATCAAGGGTGAGGTTTTCAATCTTCTCAACCCGTCTTGTGCGGACAATACGATCAAGCGGGATTTCTCCCACCACATGATACAGCGGGTCAATGACGATGATGTCATAAAATTCTTTGGGTAATTCGTCACTCGCGGCGCGAAGATAATCAATCACTTTCCCTACGGTCCAAAATTGGGGGACGGCAACATATTCGCGTTGCATTAATCGTCCTGCGGAATCTTCGGGGAAGGTGAGGCCTTCCTCAATCGCTAAACGAGTTTTGGCGGATAGTTTAACGATAATCTCTTTTTGGAAAACAGGGTCAAGATTTTCAATTAGCTCGAGCGCATCATCAGAATCAAGTTCGGATAAAATATTCGCTACCTGTTTTGCCGTCATTTTGGATAAGGTGGTGCGTTGCACATCCTCATCAAGATAAGAGAAAACGGTGGGGTTGATATCAATCGCTTCATTATCCACCAATGCCTGACGATCATCAGCGGGTAGTTTGTGCAGCAAATCAACGGTGTCAGAAACACTTAAATCATTGATGGTTTCTACGGGGTCATCTTGGGCATCATCATGGATGGCATCGGTAATCTCACGAATAGATTCATCGCTTAACCCCACCGATTGTTTTTCGGCGGTTTCCTCAAATTCTGTTTTTAAAACATCATTTAAATCTTTGGTTTTAGTTTCTTGCTCTTTAGATGCGTTCATCATGTTGATATTTAAATTTTTAAAATAAAATTAAGCTGCTTTCTTTTTTGGTTTTGCCGTTTTTTTAGTCGTTTTGTGTGTGCTGCTATTTCGTGCCTCGACACATGCAACGGCGGTCATATTTAAAATACCACGCGTTGTAACGGCGGGGGTTAAAATATGCGCTGGTTTTGCAACACCCAATAATAAGGGGCCAACGGGATCCCCTCGCTCAAAATCTTCAACATATTGAAGGAAATATTTGCCGATTCAATATTGGGCATAATTAATAAATTGGCATCATTCTTTAATGACGAATTGGGCATAATGTCATTCCGAATAGAGGAGGATAACGCCGTATCTGCGTGCATTTCACCATCGACTTCCAATTTTGGATCACGCGATTTGATAAGCTCAACCGCCTCGCGCATTTTGGATGGCGTACCGCGCATGTGCGAGCCAAAGTTTGAGTGGGAGAGCAAGGCAACACGCGGGACAATACCAAATTGACGCACACGGTCGGCGGCCAATAATGTCATTTCCGCAATTTGTTCTGCGCTGGGGTCTGGATTAACATGGGTATCACAAACAAAATAATTTCCCTTGTTCGGAATGATAAGTAGGCGTAATGCGGCGGCGGTTTCAACGCCATCTTTTAATCCATTAACATCAACAATAGGATAAAGATGTTCTTGGTAGTCACCAACTGTTCCGCAAATCATTGCATCCGCTTCCCCGCGTTCAACCATAATGGTGGCAATGGCGGTTGTATTGGTGCGAATGATATATTTTGCCATCGCAGGGGTCACGCCCTTGCGTTGCATCTTATCATGATAGGCCATCCAGTAATCTTTATAGCGCGGGTCACATTCTGGGTCACATAATTCGTAATCTGTATCCTTTTCAAGACGAAGATTTAGGGATTCAATTCGGTGGGCGACGACCTTTTCACGGCCGATCAAGATAGGCTTGGCAATTCCTTCATCCACCGCCATTTGTACGGCACGAAGAACGCGTTCTTCCTCCCCTTCGGCATAGACAACGCGTTGGGGTTTTTTCTGTGCCTCGGCAAAGACGGGGCGCATGACTTGATTGGATTGAATGTGAAATTGAGTTAATTTTTCACGATAGGCGTCAAAGTCCGTAATGGGACGCGCGGCAACGCCACTGGCGATGGCGGCCTTGGCCACCGCGATGGGCAGTTCAACGCCAAGGCGTGGGTCAAAAGGTTTTGGTATCATATATTCAGGGCCAAATTCCATAGTTTCACCGGGGTAAATGGCGGCAACCTCGGGCGGTACTTCCTTACGGGCGAGGGCGGCAATCGCCTTTACACATGCTAGTTTCATTTCTTCGTTAATCGCGGTGGCACCCACATCAAGCGCACCACGGAAGAGGAAGGGGAAGCAAAGAACATTATTTACCTGATTGGTAAAATCAGAGCGTCCCGTACACACGATGGCATTGGGGGAGCCCTTCATCGCATCTTCGGGCATAATTTCAGGGGTTGGGTTGGCAAGCGCCATGATAAGCGGCGCATCCGCCATGGATGCTGCCATTTCGACAGACACCATATTGGGGCCAGAAAGACCAAGGAACACATCTGCCCCTTCTAATGCATCGGAAAGCGTGCGGGCATTGGTGTCATTGGCATATTTTTCTTTATAAGGATCCATGCCTTCACCACGACCCTTGTAAATGACACCGTTACGGTCACACACGGTAATATTATCGCGGGGTAAGCCCATTTCAACCAATAAATTTAAGCAAGCCATGGCCGACGCACCCGCACCATTGGCGACAAGGCGGACATCGGATATTTTGCGTTCTGCAATTTCAAGCCAGTTGGTAAAGGCGGCAGAAACAATAATCGCCGTTCCATGTTGGTCATCATGGAAAACGGGAATGTTCATCCGCTCTTTCAATCGGCGTTCAATTTCAAAACATTCGGGCGCTTTTATATCTTCAAGATTGATACCACCAAAGGAGGGTTCAAGAACGGCAATTGCCTCGACAAATTTATCAACATCGGTTTCATTGACTTCCAAATCAAAAGAATCAATATCGGCAAATTTTTTGAATAAAACAGATTTTCCTTCCATCACAGGTTTAGAGGCAAGCGCACCAATATCACCCAACCCAAGAACAGCCGTACCATTTGAGATAACGGCAACAATATTTCCACGTGAGGTGTAATCAAGTGCCTTTAAGGGGTCTTTTGCAATCTCCTCACACGGAGCAGCCACGCCGGGGGAGTAGGCAAGCGCCAAATCACGTTGGGTTTCCAATTGCGTGATTGGCTTCATCGAGATTTTGCCCGGGCCCGTTCTGTGGTAATCAAGGGCGGCTTCGCGCAGTTTATCTTGTTTGGAGGTTTTAGATTTGGTTTTGGCTGGTGTTTTCTTTGTCATTTTATACCCCTTTATTCGCTTAAAATATGCGGTCACGATACCAAGGGAAAGTGGTTACGCCAAGTGTTATAACAGTGTTATGGTGAACAAATGATAGATACCCCCAACAAATGATGGATGACATTAATACTTATCAATAAATTGGTTATTCAGCCTTGTGGAAATAGATTTTATTTGATACGAAATGCGTGACCTTATTTAATTTGCGGCCGTGGCGGAATGGTAGACGCGCAGCGTTGAGGTCGCTGTGGGAGATAATCCCGTGGAAGTTCGACTCTTCTCGGCCGCACCACTCTATATCTCGCGACGCCTTGCGTCTCCGATGGGGCGGTCTGAAAGACCGACGCGCAGTCGCACGTTCTTAGGGTTGCCACAAAATTAATTATCGCAGTTATTTTAATGTCAGGTATATTGAAGCGCACTTCCACTTTTTAAAATAAGAGCATGGCATAAAGCCATGCGGGAAGTTCGACTCTTCTCGGCCACACCACTCTATATCTCGCGACGCCTTGCGTCTCCGATGGGGCGGTCTGAAAGACCGACGCGCAGTCGCACGTTCTTAAGGATGCTACAAAATTAATTATCGCAGTTATTTTAATGTCAGGTATACTGAAGCGCACTTCCACTTTTTAAAATAAGAGCATGGCATAAAGCCATGCGGGAAGTTCGACTTGTCCGTGCCGCACCACTCTCTTAAAACGCTCAGGGGCGCAGGCGCCCTACGCGTGGTGCATTGATGAGCGAATTTTAACTTAATTGAAAGCTATAGTTTTATGCTAGAAACTGACCGCGGCGGGATATGATTTGCTGTCTATATTGATATGGGCAGAGAGGCGGGTGTTGAACACACGTTTTTCACCGTTTATAATACGCATTTGTTCTCGAGTTTCTGTATACAAATCTTTTAAGACGGCAACTTTTTGATCTTTGTCAGCATGACCAAATAATTTATACAATCTTTTGGGAAGGTGTGTTTGCGTTAATACACCATAGGTTAATTCAATATCTTGCGGTTGACAAAAAAGTAAAGAGGGGGCTTTTTTCAAAAGTTTTCTAAAATCTTCTTGGTGTTTTTGTTTTGCAGATTCGTGAGATATACTTTGTTTTAAAGCATATATATCTTGACTAAATTGTTCTAACGTACTCAAACGATTTTTGAATCTATTACGAGTTAACGTTTTTTCTTGTTGGGAAACTTGAAAGCGTTTTTTTAAGCAATAGATGCTATAGGATGACTAGTAGGTTTACTCATTAAATACTCTTTATTTTGATATTTACCATATAAAACTAAAAATAATTTAATTACAATAATAAAATGACAATTGATTGGAAAATTACACAAACACCGCAAGATTATTTGCAATCTGTTCAATATATGGAAGAACGGATTGCAAAAATTAAAGAGGGTAGTGTGAGCGAGCAAGTTTGGTTGTTAGAACACCCATCACTTTATACCGCGGGTACAAGTGCAAAAGCCAGCGATTTGGTGGAGGCCAAATTTCCCGTGTTTGAAACGGGGCGGGGCGGGCAATATACATATCATGGGGCAGGACAACGAATAGCGTATGTGATGCTTAATTTAAAAGAACGTCAGCAAGCCCCTGATATTAAACAATATGTCTATAATCTTGAGCAATGGATTATCAATACGCTTGAAACCTTTGATATTAAAGGAAAACGCATTGAAGGGCGTGTGGGTATATGGGTTACGAGCCGTAGCGGAGCGGAAAGTAAAATCGCCGCAATTGGCGTGCGTGTAAGGCATTGGGTAACCTATCATGGTATATCTATCAATTTGAATCCCAACCTTAGTCATTTTGATGGAATTATACCCTGTGGTATTCATGATGCGGGGGTAACCAGTTTTGAAAAGCTAGGGGTAGTTGTTACCCAAAGCGAGGTTGATGAGGCTCTACAGAAATACTTTCCGTATTAAATCTCTGTTGAGATTTTACATCTGCTACAAATTTTTTGATCGGGGCAAAATTTTCCTCGACTTGTTTTATAAGGCTTAATAATTCTTGCCCTTGTGTGGCGCTAATTTTTGGAGAATTTTTTGCCCATTCTTTTGTTTCAGTGATGGCACGCTCAAACCCTTGTTCACCATTCTCGCTGGCGATTGATCTAACTTTAAGCTTAGTTGGTTCTATAGAAAGTTGGCTTGGCTTATCAAACGCATCGATCAGATATTGAATTGAAGTTTTGGCATCAAATGGTCTATGTTCACGAATATAAAATTCATAAGGACTACTAAATCCATTGGAATACTGACCCGGAATGCCGCAATGCCCTAAATCATAATCTTCATCAGCGCTTAAGGGTGCACTTCCTAAGATCTTGCGAATTTCTAAAACAGCCTGCTTTAGGCGATCAAACGCACCATCAGCTTTTGTGAGGTCAGAAAATTCTTCGATTGATATTAAAGAGATAATCATTATGCGTAAGATATAATAAAATTACGCCTTTATGTCAATTAATTTATATTTGTTTTATGACAGATTTTATTAAATCGTTGAGATCATTCTTTAATTTTTCAAAATTCTTAGATTTCTCCCCTGTTTTTTCATTGAGGTAGAGCGCTTTGTTAATTTCAATTTGGATACTGTGGCGGTTATAGGCGGGGTTTGAGAAACGCTCCACCAGCTCCACCCCCTTATAAGGGGCGTTGATGGCGACGTTATACCCCATATCTATTAATTTATTTTTGATGGTTTTTGTGACATTGTTATCACATGTTTTGCCATCTTGGTTGCCCAAAACAAAATCAATTTGTGGGGCGGGGTTAAAACGAGTTGAATTGGTATTCTTCACACTGCTTGATGGCATGGAATGGCAATTTATATGCCAAACTTTACCATGGGAGGCATGGGCGGTTTCAATAAGGTTTTCCAAAATACTATAATAGGGGATGTAATACTTATTAATCCGCGCCTGAATTTCATAGGGCGATAATTTCATATTATAAACAGGCATATTGGGTTTTATCAGGCGGCGAATAAGCCCGATACCCGCGTAAGAGCGGTTTGATGGCGCGGGGCGAATATATCCTTTCTTTCCCACGGGCCACATTCCTGCATAAATTTCGGGGTCGACATCGTCGATTTTGCGGTTTAAATCTAAATAAGCGCGGGGGAATTGCGCGGTAAGCAAGCTTGCGCCATATTTTGGCGCATCGGCGAATAATTCATCAACAAAGTGATCTTGAGTTTTTGTAATCTCGTCATCCGCGCAAATATAAATAAAATCATCGGGGATGTTTCGCCCGCTATGCGGGGAATCAAGGATAAGGGGCGCGGGCGTAGTGGGTGCAACCACTGTATAAATTCCGTCCATTGCGTGCATTGTGGTCTTGTGCGCGCCGCCATCTGCCTTTATCATATTGGTTGTTTTAAAAATCATTTCCCTAACCTAAATAAAGAAGTAAGCCGTTACAATGTTTGATATAAAAACCATCCGCGATAATCCTCAAGATTTTGATGCCGCCATGGCACGCAGAAAGTTGGAGCCGCAAAGCGCGAGCATCTTATCCATTGATGAACAACGCCGTGCCATTCAAACAGAATTGCAGACATTGCAACAAGAGCGCAATGAAAAATCCAAAGAAATTGGCAAGGTCAAAGCCGCAGGCGGCGATGCACAAGACGCGATGGACGCGGTCACCACCTTAAAGGACAAAATGAGTGAGATGGAGGAGGCGGAGCGTGTCTTGGCCGACCAAATGAAAGAGGTTCTTTCCAGTCTGCCCAATATTATGAAAGATGATGTCCCTGATGGTGCGGATGAGGATGAGAATGTAGAAATTCGCCTGTGGTATCCGAATGAGGAGAATGAGGCGCGTATCGGAAAAGAAGCCGCCAAAGAACATTATGAAATTGGTGAAGCGTTAGGCATGATGGACTTTGAAACCGCTGCAAAATTAAGCGGTAGCCGATTTGTCATGCTGACAGGTCAATTGGCGCGGCTTGAACGGGCATTGGCGCAATATATGTTAAACACGCAAACCGACAAAAATGGCTATACCGAAGTATCCCCGCCCTTAATGGTGAATGATCAAACGATGTATGGAACAGGGCAACTACCCAAATTTGGGGAAGATTTGTTTAAAACCACGCGGGGTGATTGGCTGATCCCCACGGCAGAAGTGCCGCTTACCAATATTGTTGCCGATAGCATTGTGGAGGGGGAAAGCCTGCCCCGCCGTTATACCGCCTTCACCCCCTGTTTTAGAAGTGAAGCGGGGAGTGCGGGACGCGACACACGCGGTATGTTACGCCAGCATCAATTTTATAAGGTTGAGATGGTGTCCATCACCAAACCAGAAGAAAGCGATGCAGAACATGATCGCATGTTAGGATGCGCCCAAGGCGTATTGGAGGCATTAGAAATCCCCTACCGTACCGTGGTTTTGTGTACTGGTGATACAGGGTTTGGGGCGCGCAAAACTTTTGATATTGAGGCATGGTTGCCGGGGCAAAATACATTTCGTGAAATCTCAAGCTGTTCCACCTGTGGCGATTTTCAGGCACGGCGTATGAATGCGCGATTTAAAGACAAAAGTGATAAGAAAACCCAATTTGTGCATACCCTTAATGGATCTGGGTTAGCTGTGGGGCGTTGTTTAATTGCCGTCATGGAAAATTATTATGACCCCGAAGATGGGGGAGTTTTTGTGCCACAGGTTCTTAAACCCTATATGGGGGGGATTGAAAAAATCCTTAAAGATTAAAATAGATTAAAAAATTTTAATGCAAGGATAAGTAATGCGTATAAAAGATTTCTTTAACATCGAAAATTGGGGGCAAGAATTGGGCGAGGTATGGGCGCGTTTTCCCTTGCCATCCTTAACCGCAATCTTCTTATTTTTGTTCAGCGCACTGACGATTTTTGATGTTGTTATTAATGTTGAGTATATCAATGTAAAAATCATTTTATCACTGGTTACATTATTTTTCTTTTTTATTACCGCCGCGTTATATGCCGAAACGCATGATGTTGATGATAAGAAATTCCCCTTTATTGTTGGTGGTGGGGCGGTTTTTATTGTGGGTATGATTGGTCTTTATTATTCGGGGAAAACGCCCGATATTGCCGTGTTTGTTTTGGCAACATTTTTATCATTATGGGCCGCGCCATTTATTTTTAAAGAAAATAACAATTATTCATTTTGGTGTTTTGGTAAGGCGGTTGGATTTGGCATAGGGGGTGCATTTCTAATTGCGTTAATTTTTTTCGCTGGTGTTGCGGCGGCATTAGGGGCGATTGAATTTTTATTTGATTTAAATTGGAATGGCGATATTTTTGTTTTTATCTGGAGTTTTAGCGCGATGATCCTTGCGCCATTTTACGCCATGACATTTATTCCAAAAATAACCCCGTCGACACAAATGGCGTGTGATTTACCCAAACAAATTGGGTTTATTGGCAATTGGATTTTGGTGCCAATTATGTGGGCCTATATTGCAATTTTATATGCATATCTTATAAAAATTGGTGTCACCATGGATATCCCAAAAGGTGAGCTGGCCTATATGATAACAGGGTTTGCAAGTGTTGGGATTGTTACCTATTTAGTTGTATGGCCCTATTGGGAAGAAGGGTTGGTGAATAAGGCCGCCGATTTATTTATGCGGTTTTTCTTCTTAATTTTGGCTATTCCTGTTGTGATGCAGATGGTCGCAATTTTTATACGTATCAATGAATATGGCATGACCGAAAACCGTTATTTAATATTGGTTGCAGGGGTGTGGTTTGCATTTTTATCCATTGGCTTTGCCATTAAAAAATTAAGGTTAAAGCATATATTTATATCGCTTGCGCTGTTGCTTTTTATCGTAAGTTGGGGGCCGTGGGGGATGTCTGCTGTTTCAACATATAGTCAAAAGGCGCGGTTGGAAAATATTTTAATTGAAAATGATTTGATTGAAAATGATGAAATTATTACACATGAAACAACCCGCAAAATACCCTATCAAGCGCGTTTGAATATTAGTGATGTTTACCGATATTTAGATCAAAAAATCATTACAAAAGAAGACCGAAAAAAATTATTCTATGGATATGATAAACGCCGCACATTTTTTGAAGCATTAGGATTTGAAGAGGTTTATGGTAGTTATTATGAAGATTCTAAAAACCAAATTTTAGAAGGGCGTTTTTATTTTAATGCTGATAGACTTAATTATAGGTCGGTTATTGATGTTCAAAAATCTGATTTTATTATTCCAAATTTTGGGGCGATTAAGGCCGATAAACATGATTTTAATAATAGAGTTGAAATAGATTTTTTAGCAACGATTGATAATAAAAATTTTCTTATCTTATCATTGCGTGATATTGGGCAGATAAAGATTTTTGTCGAACCTGTTGTTCGGAATTTATTAAAAAACAACCCCAAACGTGAGCCTCTTGAAAAACCGATCTTTATCAAAGGCAATAATGATCAGATGTCTATTAAGTTAGAGGTTTTAAATATCTCGGGCGAATTAGAAGAGGATAAGATTATGGTTGAAAATTTAGGGGGGCGTGCCTTTATTACGTTGCGATAATAGATGTTTGTTATCCAAATGGTTGCGCCGCGATTCGATAAGCGGTAAAATAAAATTTCTATTAACTTTGCACTTCTTGTGAAGCATATAATTTTAGGATTTTGTACCCTCGTGGATAATATTTTAGACGCCAACCAAGCACGAAAAATAAAGCTTATCATGTCCCTTCGTCAGCAAGGGGTGAATGATATTGCGGTATTAAATGCCATTGAAAATATCCCCCGCGAACATTTTATCGAAAGTCGAATGGCCGACCAGGCGTATGAAGATATTGCCATTCCCATTGGGCGCGGACAAACCATAAGCCAGCCATCAGTTGTTGCAAAAATGACCCAAGCATTGGAAGTGACAGACCGCCACAAAGTTTTGGAAATTGGTACGGGTACAGGGTATCAAGCATGCATCCTTTCCAAAGTATGTCGCCGTGTTTACACGATTGAACGACATAAAATTTTACATGATTGGGCGGAGCAGAATTTTAAAGATTTAAACTTGCGTAATATTACAACATTATATGGTGACGGTATGGGCGGATGGCCCAAAATAAATGGAATAAACCAAGCGCCATTTGATCGTATTTTGGTCGCCGCCGCCGCACGCGAAAAACCACCGCAGGCGTTAATCGACCAATTAAAAATTGGCGGTATTATGATTGCCCCAATTGGGGAAAGTGGCAAACAAATGTTAAAACGATATAAAAAAGAGGGGGAGGATACGTGGTCTGTATCCGATGTCATGCCCGTTCGATTTGTCCCCTTGTTGCCCGATGTAACGCGCGAGGGCGATTTAAATACCGATGATACGCGGGTGATGGCATGAATAAATTTTTAATATCTATATTGGCGTCCACAATATTAATCAGTGGTTGTTCACAAGATCCATCAAGTTTTAAAACTTATGGTGTAACTAAAGGCGCGGGTAGCACTGGGGTACATACGGTTTTGGCGGGGGATACTATTTATAAAATTGCCCAAAATTATCAACTGCCCATGCGCGAAATTATAACATTAAATAATATTGAAGCGCCCTATGTTTTAAATACAGGGTTTCGGATGAAATTGCCGCCCCCCAATGAATATCGCGTGCGAAATAATGATAGCATATTTTCAATCTCAAAATTATATGAAGTTAGCCCCAACCGATTGGTTGAGTTAAATAAATTACAACCCCCTTATAAGTTAACACGGGGTCAAGTTTTGCGTTTGCCGACACCAACCCTTAAACAAGAAGCGATGGCGCGTGAAGATTTGGCACGGCAGGAACGTCAATCACCAACACAAACATCCGCAAGGGTTGGGGCGATAGAACGCGAAAATTTGGGTACATCATCGCGCACTATTTTAGATAGTGATAACGGTAATCCGCCACAACCAAAGCCGCGCAGGAATGTGGAGCAAGCGGTTCTTGTTCCTGAGGCTGAGATTGATAATCCACCGCAACCAGAGGCGCGTAAAAATGTTGAAAAAGCATCAGTGGCAACCCGTGCAAAAATTCCAACCACAACACCAAAGGCATCGGGCGGTGGTAAATATATGCGCCCCGTCAGTGGGCGGGTGATTTCAAGTTATGGACCAAAGGCCGATGGCCTTCATAATGATGGCATTAATATAAAGGCCGCCCGTGGAACGCCCGTGCGCGCCGCCGAAAATGGTGTTGTAGTTTATGCGGGCAATGAATTGGCGGGATATGGCAATTTAATTTTGGTGCGCCATGAAGGGAAAATTATGACCGCCTATGCCCATTTAGATAAAATGCTGGTTAAGCGTGGCGCAACGATTGAGCGTGGCCAATCCATAGGAACGGTAGGGTCAACAGGGCAGGTCGATACCCCGCAACTTCATTTTGAAGTCCGAAAAGGCAGCACGCCCGTTGATCCGGATAAATATTTATAATTTTTAAGTGATTTAGAATTACTGACTTAATCTATGGTGCGACAGGCGCGTTTGAATGTGAGCTAACAATTTTATCTAATTTTGCTGCTGCTTCATTACTGGCGTATTTTTCCATTTTACCTTTTGCATCTGTATTTGTAATAAATGGTTTTGCAACGTGACCATCAGTTGTTTGAGTAACAATGTCACGCACAGTGTTAATTTCTGGATAGGCGCGAAGGCCTGATGGAGTTAATTCTGGGTCACGTATATCGTTGGCATTGATTGCAACGGGAAGTCCTACATTATCAAATTCACCCATACCACATACACGCTTTAACCAATCATTAACAGCACCTCTAATTTGTATTTCTGCGGCGTTGATATCTAGGTTACTCGTACCAATAGCATTCTGCATTTCATAAGGAACAAATATTTCTCCCCATCCTTTTATAGAAGCAGCAGTAGAAAGCTTAGCTGCGATTTTAATTAATGGTTCAACCGCGCTTTGAATATTAGATGCTTTATTTTGCGGCTTGATAGACATTCCATTAAATTTACCTTTCGCAATATCATCCATGTGCAGTTTCATATTTTCAACTGCTCTATCAAGAGTTTGTGTAAAGCGATCTTCGCGTTTTGCCGCGCTAAGATGGCTTGCTGTAACGGAAAACCTATCAGGTTTTTTTTCATGTTCAACAATAATTTCTTTTGCGATTGCTGCAATACGCTCGTTACTGTCATCTCTTGGTCTAACCATAATAAAATTCCCTTGTTCTCAATAGACACCACTTTAGCTATGAAATATGAAAATACTCTTAAAGTTTTATGTTTAAAAGACAGTAGCCACTTTGTACTATTATGTCAATTATAATTTAATGTTTTGTTGTCCTGCGATATGTTGAATATATTGCCACGCTACTCGGCCAGAGCGTTTTCCACGGGTCATTGCCCATTCTAGGGCGTCTTTTTCATTTAATTTTAAAGTATAATGTTTGGCGTAGCCATGGAGCATTTCTAAATACCCATCTTGATCGGTATTGTAAAACCCAAGCCATAAGCCAAATCGGTCGGAAAGGGATACTTTTTCTTCCATCGCTTCACTTTTATGGATGGCGGTAGAGCGTTCATTTTCAATCATATTACGGGGCAATAAATGGCGGCGGTTTGATGTGGCATATAAAATGACATTATCGGGACGATTTTGAACCCCGCCATCCAAAATAGCCTTTAAGCTTTTGTAACTGCTGTCATTTTCATCAAATGATAAATCATCACAAAACAAGATAAAGCGATGTTCCGATACGGTGCGAATTAAATCCAATAGGGGAACAAGCGTCTTTAAATCTTCGCGGTAAATCTCAATCAAGTGCAGATTTTTATGGGTTTTAAGAATATCGCTATGAATGGCCTTGGTTAGGGCGCTTTTTCCCGTTCCGCGTGCGCCCCATAATAAGGCATTATTGGCGGTGTAGCCATTTGCAAATTGTTGCGTGTTTTGAAGCAATATTTGAGATTGTTGTTCCAACCCAACCAAAAGGGATAAGGGGAGTATATTATCATCGGTTACTGGTTTTAACGATAAGGAAGATGATTGCCAAACCCAAAGCCGCGCTATATCCCAATTTTTGGGTGGTGTTGCGGCAGTTTTGGTGCCTTGATTTTCCAACGCGCAAGCAATTCGATCTAATTTTGATAAAATCTCGTTGATGGATGAGTCATTCATGCATTCATATCCTTGCGTTTGCGTGGTAAAGCATTATATTCGCACCATAATACAAAATTTATCAATATAAAAAATTACAATAAAAGGAATATAAAAATGATCTCAATCGCCTATGCCCAAGAAGTTGCCGCCGATACAGCCACCGAGATGGATGTCGTTGTTGGACAAGCCCCAAGTGCAGGAAACGCATTTGCGTGGAATATGGGATTAATCCTGATTTTGGTTTTGATGTTTTACGTCTTGCTTATCCGTCCGCAACAAAAACGATTTGCCGCACATAAAGATATGGTTGATGCCCTTCAAAAAGGCGATGCCGTTGTAACCGCAGGCGGATTGGTCGGAACCATTAGCAAATTGACCAATTATAATGAAGTTGAAGTTGATCTGGGTGGTACAAAGGTAACAGCCGTGCGTAGCACATTAACGGTAAAAACCGATACAGCCACAGCCGCGCCAGTTAAAAAAGAAAAAGCCGAAAAAGTGAAAACCGAAAAAGTAAAAGCGGATAAAACAAAAACGGCGAAGAAATAATCATCTTTAATGGATGGCTTGCGCAGTCTTAATATAATTATTTAAGTAAAAGAAAAATCTATGGTTCATATCGCCCGTTGGAAAATTGTCCTTACCCTTATTGTTTGTGCGTTTGCATTATTATATAGCTTACCCAATGTGATGGGGGCGGGGGCGCGTGATTTTATATCGTCAAAATTGCCCGGTTTCGTACCACATCAAACGGTAAATTTGGGGCTGGATTTACAAGGTGGATCGCATCTTTTGCTTGAGGTTGATTTATCAAGCGTGATTACGGAGCGCAGTGAGGGATTGGTTAGCTCCCTTCGACCTGATTTACGGGGTGAGAAAATTGGATATCGCCGATTAGATGATATTGCCGCCAAAGATGGGGGCGGGGTGCGTATTCAATTGCGTGATGCGGCCGATATTGATGCGGTGCGTAAAATCATTCGACAGCTGGATAATACCTTAAGCATTGATATAAATGGTGAATTGGTCACGGCGAGTTTTTCGGATGAAGCGATTACAGAAATTCAAAATCAAACCATTGACCAATCCATTGAAATTGTGCGTCGCCGTATTGATGAAACAGGCACGCGGGAACCTGTAATCCAACGCCAAGGGGACGACCGTATTTTGGTACAACTGCCGGGTTTAGATGACCCATCACGCATCAAAGATTTATTGGGTACGACGGCAAAGCTTACCTTTCATCTTGTTGTGGAACGGGCACAGGGGTCTAGCACGATGAGCCTTCCAATGGTTGAAAATGATGGTCTGCCGATGGTGGTGGAGCGTCAATCTATTTTAAGTGGTGATATGTTAACCAATGCCAGCGTGTCACAAGTTTCAAATGGTCAGCCTGCTGTGTCCTTTACCTTTGATGGGGTGGGGACCAAGAAATTTGCAAAATTTAGCAGTGAAAGCGTGGGAAAATTATTTGCCATTGTTTTGGATAATGAAATTATCAGTGCGCCTGTCATTCGTGAACCCATTATTGGGGGGGCGGGTCAAATTTCGGGTAGTTTCTCCATTAAAGAAGCAAGCGATTTGGCGTTGTTGCTGCGTGCGGGTGCCTTGCCAGCCCCTCTTGAAATTTTGGAAGAAAGAAGCGTTGGCCCATCATTGGGTGCAGATTCGGTTCAGGCGGGTAAAGTCGCCAGTATTATTGGATTGGTGGGGATTTTAATTTTTATGTTCTTATCCTATGGCCGATTTGGGGCGTATGCCAATGTGGCATTATTGGTGAATGTTGCGTTAATTTTTGCATTATTATCCAGTATTCAGGCGACGTTGACCTTGCCCGGTATTGCAGGAATTGTTTTGACCATTGGTATGGCGGTTGATGCCAATGTGTTAATTTTTGAGCGTATCAAAGAAGAGATCGCCAATGGTCGTTCCCCCATATCCGCAGTGGACGCAGGGTTTAGCCGCGCGATGAGCACGATTATTGATGCCAATCTAACCACATTAATTGCGGCAATCATTCTTTTCTCCTTCGGGACGGGGCCGATTAAGGGATTCTCAGTTACTTTAATAATTGGGATTGTGACATCATTCTTCTCCGCCATTATGGTCACACGATTATTGGTTGTTTTATGGTTGAAAAAAAATAAGCCAAACACAATAAAATTATAATAATAAAAAGTAACAGGATTAAAAATCATGCTTCACTGGGTTCCATCCAATACCAAAATTAATTTTGTCGGAAAACGCTTTATCGCGTTTGGGTTTTCGGCATTTATAATGGTTGCCTCGCTTTTCTTATTATTCACCAATGGATTAAATTTTGGGATTGATTTTACGGGCGGTACATTGATTGAAGTGCGTGTTGAAGATAAAGCGCCAAATTTAGGTGACTTACGCAGCGAGCTAAACGCGCTTAACCTTGGGGCGATATCAATCCAAGAGTTTGGGGCACCGAATGATTTGCTTATCCGCATGCCCGAACAAGAAGGCGATAATGAAGCGCAACAGGCCGCCATCACCATTGTGAAAGATAGCCTTGAAGCAAAGTACGAGGAGGGGATTGAATATCGCCGTATCGAATTTGTTGGCCCGCAAGTGGGCGAGGAGCTGAAGAAAAAAGGGCTTTATGCTGTAATATTTTCCATCCTTGGGATGTTGGTTTATATTTGGTTTCAATTTGAATGGCAATTTTCCGTTGCCGCCATTGTTGCGTTAATCCATGACAGTTTGGCAACGATTGGTTTATTTGCCCTAACCCAGATGGAATTTAATTTATCCACCGTGGCCGCCATTTTGATGATTGCAGGATATTCGATTAACGATACGGTTGTTGTGTTTGACCGTATCCGCGAAAATTTGCGCAAATTTAAAAAGATGCCTGTAAAAGATTTATTAAACCTTTCTATCAATGACACATTATCCCGTACAATTATGACATCGTTAACCACATTATTGGCATTAATATCCCTTTGGATTTTTGGAGGAGAGGTTATTCGTGGGTTTGTAAATGCGTTGGTCTTTGGGATTGTTATTGGAACATATTCATCTATTTTTGTTGCCGCGCCAATTTTAACATTCTTAAATATTCGCCATAAAAAGAAAAACCCCATGCTTGAAGAAGGGGCATCTGCGTAGTTCCTTTTAATATAAAGGGAACTTTGTCGTTAAATAATTCGTATAATTAATGAAATTTTTATCAAAAAAAGGAAAATCCTATGAAAAATAATCTAGCCGTACTTTTATGTGCCAGTGCCATCGCCCTCACTGCTTGTTCCTCCTCCGAGGCGAATGTTGGGTCACGTGATGATATCATTGTCAAAAATCGTGGTGATGTTTCAACTATTCAAGTTGCCGATATGCAGGCGCCCATTGATACCGCGCCAATGTTACCGCCAACCGCGACAATGGAAACTGAAACTATTGCTACGGGTGAGGTGATAACAATGCAGCCTGTTGATACGGCTGTTGTTCCTGTTGCACCTGCGATAGTTGGTGCGCCGATGGTTGCGGCCAGTGGTGATGTTGTTGTTCCTGTAACAACACCATCTGTTGCATCGGGAGAGATTGTTGTAGAAATTCCAGAACTGCCAGTACAAACCCCTGCTGGTGATGCGGCAAGCATTTCAAATGTAGTCACTGAACATCAGGGTGTTGATAAATTCCCACCTGTTCAGCCCATCGTTACAGAAAACCAAGCGATTGATAGCGCGGCAGAGGCGGCACAAGAAATTTTCATTGCCCCACAAATGCCAACAAAAAAATCGTCAGAGCGTATTTCACCATACATTCCAACTTATTAATTCAAGCAAAGGTTAATCCAAGCAAAAGTTAATCTAAGCAAAGAGAGTATAGGTTTAAAATGGATATAACGCCCCTTGTCGCGGAAGGACAACAAATTGTCCAATCTTACGCAGGTGGCGTTTTTCGTATTAGCGGGCAAACTTTCCAAACGGCTATTTTATTATCGCCTGACAAAACAACCCCATGGGGTGATTTTGTTGATCTTGATGATCTATCCTTGGAAGATTTTGATCCTATTATTGCCCTTGCAAGTGAGTTTGATGTGTTTTTATTGGGAACTGGCAAAGTAATGAAATTTTTAAATCCCGAATTAAAAAAGCAATTGCGCGCAAAAGGCATTGTTTTTGATTTGATGGATACAGGCGCGGCATGTCGCACCTATAATGTGCTTATGGCCGAAGGGCGGCGCGTTTTGGTTGCCATGTTGCCGCACCAATAAAAGCTGCCCCACCAATAAAAAAAGCCGCCTTTTTGCAAAAGCAGCTTTTCAAATTCTTAAGAAGAAGTTATTTTACCATTATGCGGTAAGTTTTAGAGGGCCTTTTTCATAAAGTTCGGCCACATAGTCCCAATTGATAAGGTTATCAACGAATGCTTCCAAATATTTTGGGCGGGCATTGCGGTAATCAATATAATACGCATGTTCCCACACATCACAGCCAAGCAATGGAGTATGACCATAGACCACAGGGTTTTCACCATTTGGGGTATTAATGATGTCTAACTTGCCCGTTGTGTTTTCTTGGGAAAGCCAAACCCAGCCTGATCCAAATTGTGCGCCGCCTTTTTCGATAAATTTCTTTTTAAATCCTTCATAGCCGCCCAAATCTTCGTTGATTTTTGCTTCTAGATCACCAGGAAGGGACGTGCCGCCACCATTGGGCTTCATCCAATTCCAAAAATGGACATGATTATAAAATTGACCCACTTGGTTAAATAATCCTGCATGTTCGGGGTTTTTAAAAATGGTGAACATAAGATTTTCAATCTCGGTTTCTTCCATTCCAGTTCCTTTAATCATGTCATTGCCCTTATCGGCATAGGCCTTATGGTGTTTATCATGGTGAAATTCCAATGTTTCAGATGACATATAAGGGTCAAGCGCATCATAAGCGTAGGGAAGATCAGGTACTTTAAAAGTCATGGGGTATCCTTTTGTTTGAAGAGTTAAATCATTTAATCCAAAGCATTTGAACATTTTTAGTTCCCTTTAATCAAGGGGTGGTTTACACAAAAACCCATGGATAATTGTTTTAATATTGTGCGAGACCATGACAAAGACCGATTTTTAATCGGGCTGATGATGCCTCGTGCAAAGCGAAATGATATCTGGCCAATCTTTGCCTTTAATTTTGAAATTGCCAAAACTGCCGAAATTGTGAGCGAGCCAATGATGGGTAATATTCGTCTGCAATGGTGGCGCGATGCGATTGATGAAATCTATAGCGATGCAATCCCCCGAAAGCACGAGGTGGTTGAGCTCCTCGCGCGTGTTATCAAAAAACACAATTTGAATAAAGATAGTTTTCTTGCCCTTATTAATATGCGCGAATTTGATTTGGAATATAAAATGCTGAGTGATTGGGAAAGTTTTGAGATTTATGCCCGCAAAACCAATGCCCCAATAAATGATTTGGTGTTACAGGTTTTGGGGAAGGCGAGCATCGAGGATAAAGATGTTGTCAGCCAACTATCATTTTATTATGGGGCGATGGGGTTAATACGTGCAATACCATTTTTATTAAATCATCGTCGATTGCTTATCCCTCAAGAGGTATTAGAAAAGCATGATGTGTCCTTACAACAAATCTTAGATTTTAATAAAATTGAAAATTTGCCACATGCGATTATGGATGTTTTAAATCGCTTGGAACCATTTAAAAATTTAAAACCAAAAACAAAATATATGCGTGTTGTTCAAAAAACTGCGATTTTATATCATAAGCAAATTGAAAAGGCAGGGGGGGATATTAAGAGTACAGAGTTTTTTAAAACCCCTAGCTTCAAAGCATTGAGATTAATATTTTAATATATTGACATAAAAACAAATCTTGATATCGTGCTTGCTTGTTTTATGTATATTGAGTGTAATTAATTGTCTAAAATTTTTTTTAATAGTTCTGCAGATGATCCGTATGATTCCTATGCCCATACTGGTAAGCGTCAGAAGGCATTTGCAAATGCGTTAAATGATTTCCTCGTCAGTGCAGATGCGATGTCGGACAGATATTCAATCGAAAGCAAAGAAAATCTAGAAGGCAATCCATTTTATGTTGTTCGTTTTTTTGATGAAAGTGGTGGGACGAAAGCGTCAATTTATTTGGGTGTGCAGCCATCAAAGACAATGGATATATCAACTATTGCCATTGATTTAGTAAGACCAGATTTACCAAAAGATAACTCAATTTACTTTGTCGATGCGCGAGATATCATGTTAAAAATTGCAAAAAAATATGATGTTGACTGTGTTAATAGACAAGCGGGTCACTTTGAAATAGGGGCGCGTAAATTCTTTTCTGATGTTGGAGGTCAGCTCCGCCAGTTTTTGATGGCTGTTGAAAAAGCAATAAGAATAGAGCCAAATAGCATAAACAATAAAAACCGAATTAAGCCACAACCGCGTATTCCAATGCAATGAGGTAAATTTTAAAAGAGCGAGAGATGTTTTATAAAAAGCGATCTTAATTTTTTCTTACGCTGCTTTTTTGACCTCTTGTCCATTCCATCTTTGAATATCATTAAGGGCGCGAATGGCCATTAATTTTTTCTTGGCGCGGCCTTTTTCCTTACCTTTCATGCCGATAAAATCATCTTTGGTTGTTTCAATTGGTGGGAAAAGTCCAAAATTTACATTCATTGGTTGAAATGTTTCGGCATTACCGCCGCCTGTTATGTGATGCAGTAATGCGCCCATGGCGGTTGTTTGGTCGGGTCTGTCAATGTTCTGCCCTAGTTTTTCGGCGGCGGCAAAACGCCCCGCCATTAAGCCTACGCCTGCACTTTCAATATATCCTTCGCATCCTGTAATTTGCCCTGCAAATCTGAGGCGGGTGTCAGCCTTCATTTGTAATGTATCATTGAGAAGTTTGGGCGAATTTATAAATGTATTGCGGTGAATACCGCCAAGGCGCGCAAATTCGGCATTTTCCAATCCCGGAATTTTGCGAAACACTTCCATTTGTTCGCCGTATTTCATCTTTGTTTGAAACCCAACCATGTTATAGAGCGTGCCCAGCGCGTTATCTTGGCGCAATTGAACCACCGCCCATGGGCGTTTAAATTCGCCTTCCTTTGCATGCGGGTTTTCAAGCCCTACGGGTTTCATCGGGCCATAGCGGAGGGTATCTTTCCCACGGCTGGCCATAATTTCTATGGGCATACATCCATCAAAATAGGGGGTGTCCTTTTCCCACTGCTTAAATTCAGTTTTTTCCGAATTGTTAAGCGCATCGATAAAGGCGTAATAATCATCTTTTTCCATCGGACAGTTGATATAATCGGATCCTGTACCTGCGGGGCCTTCTTTATCATATCGGCTTTGCATCCATGCCTTTGTAAAGTCGATGGAATCTTTGTAAATGATGGGGGCGATGGCATCAAAAAATGCCAATTCATCCTCACCGCCCAATTTTTGAATGGCCCTGGCCAAATCGGGGGAGGTTAACGGGCCTGTTGCGATGATGACGCTATCCCATTCTTCTGGCGGTAATCCTGCTACTTCGGTTCGGTCAATGGTGATAAGGGGGTGATCCTCAAGCGCCTTTGTCACATTTTGGGAGAAGATGTCACGATCAACCGCCAATGCGCCCCCCGCAGGAACGGCGGCCTTATCCGCTTCACGCATAATGAGTGACCCACA
The DNA here is from genome assembly GCA_963803555.1 of uncultured Alphaproteobacteria bacterium. Classification (GTDB taxonomy): domain Bacteria; phylum Pseudomonadota; class Alphaproteobacteria; order Micavibrionales; family Micavibrionaceae. Next base: position 670,572 of record CAWDMZ010000002.1, read on the forward strand.
AATACGCATTTCTTCATGCAAAACACCCACCGCATTATAATGTTTATCGTCGGAGCGAAAGGAGTTTGAGCATACCAATTCAGCCAAGCCATCGGTGTGATGTGCCTCAGTTTTTCGGACAGGGCGCATTTCATGCAAAATGACATTAACCCCCATTTGCGCGGCCTGCCATGCAGCTTCTGAGCCAGCCAAACCGCCACCGATAATGTGAATTTCTTTTGTTTTATTTTTATCTATATTTTTATCCATAAGGCGGGTTATACCAAAAACTTTCTTTTTTTGGAACAAATAAACCGCTATATTCATTATCTAATTGAAATTAAAGACAATTTATTAAGGAATTCCCATGCAAATTGATATTAACCCCATCACAATATTACAAGAACAAGTGAATGAATTTGCGGCAGGGGCAATTGAAGCTGCGCCACAAATCATTGCCGCAACGGTGTTCTTGCTTTTGACATGGGTGATTAAAAAAATTGTTGTTAAGGTCTTTCGTAAGGCAAGCTCCCATTCGCATATGCGTCCATCGTTGAAGGCGGCATTTGTGACCATCATCGGTATTACGATTTGGGTGATTGGGTTTATGATTGCCGCAATGATTGCATTACCCGGATTAACCCCCGCCAAATTATTGGCTGGTCTAGGGGTTGGGTCTATTGCAATTGGTTTGGCATTTAAAGATACATTTGAGAATTTATTGGCGGGTATCTTATTGTTGATGCGTGAGCCAATGCGTATTGATGATTATATTGAATGTGATGGGGTTGAGGGTCAGGTAAAACATATTACCATTCGTGATACCTATGTCCGCCGCACTGATGGGGAATTGGTGATTGTACCAAACAATCATCTTTATAAAAATCCATTGCGTATTTTAACCGACCAATCCATCCGCCGTGTGACCATTATGTGTGGTATCGGATATGGTGAAGATGTGGATGAGGGGCGTGATGTTATTCGTAAAGCTGTTGAAGGCGTTGATACGGTGAATAAAGATAAACCCGTTCAAATTTTTGCCCAAGCCTTTGGCGCGAGTTCGATTGATTTTGAAGTCACATGGTGGACGAACAGTAAACCCGTCGATGTACGAACAAGTCGTGATCAAGTGGTTGCCGCAGTGAAACGCGGGCTAGACGATGCAGGTATCGAAATTCCATTCCCCTATAGAACGCTTACATTTTCAGAGCCATTGCCAATCAAAAAAGCGGCGAAAGAGAAGAAAAACAAATAATCTATTGACATAATAAAAGATTATTGCTATTTTTCTTTTTTTAAAAGGAGAATTTAGATGGTAAAAGGTATTGATAACTTTGATAGAGCGAACCCAGCTTCTTACGTTCGCGATCCGAACGAACGTGATTTTTCAATAGAACCACCAGATTATAGAAATATAGATTTTACTAGTGAATCACATGAGATAAAATTACCTCCTAAACATTCCGTTGATAATGCTCCCTCTCATTATATTAATGATGGACCTATATCAACTGAGTTCGAATAAAGATGGATTATTCATTAATCCTTCTAGACCTAAAATATCTGACGAACGACTTGAACTTTGTCGACCTAAACCTATTGACTATAGTAAATTTTTTAATAGTCAACCTATAGATAATAATTTAGATATCTTTGGTATAAAATTTGAAACATGGGGTGAGATTTTTGAGCGTCATGCTGGTGAAAAAAAGAGTGCACAGGAAATGCATCAGTATGATATTGATGGTTTAGATAACGCTATAAAAGCATTAGAAGAGGCACCTACAATTGAAAAGAATTCACGCTCAAAAAATGTTGTTTCTTGGGCTACAGTAGAGGGGTATGTTTCTTCAGCAAAATTTGGCTCTGGAATAGGTAAGCAATTTGCAAAAATGGCTGAACGTCATTCGGAAGAAATTAGACAGGCAATTGATGAGGGATTGCATACAGATCCATCAAAAAGAGCTTTAGTAAAATCACCTATATTCTCACTATCATCGAAAAATATTTAGATTTGTTTGTTTTATTTTTAAATTATTAAAAGTATTTTGATGTCTGAAAATTTAAAAAATAGACATTATAATGTAGTTTCCTTAACGGTTACATACAGCACTTCTATCTTGGTTGATCAGGGAATAATGGAAGATACCTCACTTGATGAAATAGAATTTGTTTTTCAACAACTGACGCCTGAAGGTGAATTGAGAGAGCGCGCAATAAATGATTTAAATTCAAATTTTGGTTTTTCATCTGGGTTACCTGATGTTGTTGAAATAGATGAAGCTCTTATAACCCAGCGTATGGCAGAAATTGAAAAACTTGATGAAGGATCGAAGAAAGCTCTTGATGAGTGGATTAATGAAGCAGATGAATTTATTTTCAAACCACCTAAACCTTTCTTAATTGATTAATTCCAAAATTCTTCTTTATCGGGGACGCGGTTGAAGGCGATTTTTGTGCCGACATTGCCCGCCACTGTTTCGGGGGTGACGCCTAAAAAAACTGTTTCTTTTTTATATTTGTTTTGCAATGTTTCCATGGCCGCTGCCAGTTTTTTTTGTTTGGATGATTTAACGGTTTCTTGAACCATGCTTTGCTCGAACAAATCATCTGTGATTTCATCTTGACGACAAAGACCATGAAGAAGGGTTGATATTTTTAAAAAAACCATCTGCGAATTATTGGGTGATTGAAGGTTGAAAAAACATTCTCGCTCCATCTCCATCCAAATATCTTCGAATAATTGCATCATGGTGAAGGGGTCTTGAGAAGCAGAAAAATCACGATACCCCGCCCATTTTTTTCCATTGAGAAAGGTCAGTTTGACAACCAAATTTTTGCAATATAAATCCTTACGCCGCATTCGATAACATGCCTTAAACAACAAACGACGCCCCATTTGGCGGGTTTTTTCAACGCTGCGGATTTGGGGATCTAATATTCGGGAATGCCCCAGCATGGAAGGGTTGGTTTTAACATGCGGCACATCATACCCATGCAGCCAGTACCAAAACCGCTCCCCATTCACACTACGCCATATTGCACGCGCTTGCTTGGGCGAGATGTTATAGAGTTGCTCCACCGTTTTAATATTACATTTTAAAAGACGGGTGTGCATCCCATCACTAATCCCTGGTAAATCCATAAGTTTTAGATCGAGCAATCTTCCGGGCAAGTCATCGGGATGTAGGATAACCAATCCATTGGGTTTTTGAATTTCGGTTCCAACCTTGGCCAAGAAACTGTTGGGGGCGATACCAATCGAACAATTAATGGATAATCCCACATCACGATGTAATTGTTCCTTAATACGATTGGCAAGGGCGATGGCATTTTCTGGCTCGCGCTGTTTGCCCATTAATAGGCAGTCAAATTCATCAACCGACCATATTTTATTAACGGGGATAATTTTCTCCGTCGCTTCAATAATACGGTGGTGATACTCAACATATTTTTTATGATCTGCCTGAACACAAATAAGCCCAGGGCACATTTTTTTTGCATCATATATTTTTGTTCCGTTGCGAATGCCAAAGGCCTTAGCCTCGTATGATACGGCAATGGCGGCAGTGGCATTGGTTGCGGTTGGCGCAACAATCAAAGGGCGCCCATGATATTTTGGATTATCATTTTGCTCCACGCTTGCAAAATAGCTGTTTAAATCTAAAAACAGCCATTTTAACCCCTCCTGCGAAGGGGGCAAAAGCGACGCACCAAAATCATTGTTCATGGTTTGTTCTAACACTATCTATCTATTGTTGTCTATTAACATATGATAAATTTGGTTAATAATCTTAAGATGGCATTAATGTTTTGCAAGTTATAATAAAAGACTAGGTTTTTTACAAAAGGGAAGAAAATGACAAATCAAACTGTTTCAGAAAGCAGGTTTTACATGTGGCGCGCCGTTATTGCGATGGTGCATGCCGATGGTGTTGTAACCCCCCACGAAACTGCGTTTATTCAAGATTCCATTAAAGATGCAAGATTATCCAAAGGGCAGATGAAAGTTTTGAGTGAAGATTTGCAAACACCACAAGATTCTTATCTTATGTTTTCAAAAATTGTCAACCCAGAAGATAAAAAAGATTATTTCTCACTCGCCCGTGCCATTGGGTGGAGTGATGGCGATTTAGACAAACAAGAAAAGCTTATCCTTAAAAACTTAGAAAAAATCCATATGAATGAAGAAGAAATTGCAATGCTAGGGCAAAGCCGTTCTATAATTCATGAAATTGAGTTAAACAAAGATCAATGGCGCGTTTCAGGGCAAGAGCCACGAAAAAGTATCTTTTCATTTTTAACGCGAGATAAATTTAAAACAGCCTAAAACCCTTTTACTTGAATAAAGTTTTCTTTTTCACCCGTGATAGCGGAAGAGTATAAGCTTGCCCCATCATGGCATGATTGGGGTAGGTGCGCCCATCAAATTTCATTAATACATTTTTATCGCGGGTTTTCATGCCCGTCATACGGATAACAATATCGCGCCATCCATCATTTGATGTTCCCAAAACATAGATTGGCCCGCGTACCCCGCCAATAGTCGCGGCAGGGGTAAAGTTTTTCTGCCCTGCCTTAAAGATTGCCATGCCGCATCCATCCCACCCGCACCACGATTGGTGGGGAAGGCGGAACAGAACGATACCATCCAATAAGCCATCATTATTTAAATCAATCCGCGCATGTTTATAGGTGGAGTTTGCGGGTTTGCCCATTGCGGCAACATATTTTGATACATCTTCAAACAAGACACTATCGGGAGGCCCTGTGAAGGGCGTGCTTGGCATAGGGGTTAATCCCTTATTCGATGTTCCACCACAGGCCGATAAGAAGAGAAGCGCAAAAAGAAAAAAATATTTCATGAGGCGGATAGTCGCAAAATTCCCAAAAGACCGAAAGCGATAACAAAGTCTTTTCCCCATTTTTTAATATTATTGATAAGTCAGAACAGTGTGCTAAAATCGCAAATTGCTTTTTTTATTCACAACAGGATATCCCCCTTAAATGTCACTTATCTCATTCACTCGCCCTAGTTTAGAACATATTGTTAAACTCTCTGCTTTTCCCCTTGTTATGCTGATTTTGGTATTATTACCCAGTGCGTTTGCCGCCCCATTAAGCGATACGATTATCCCAAGTATGGTAAGCGACCCATGGGCAATGGTGGCATTATCTATTTTTGTATTGTCATATATTGCGGTGTTGTTTGAGGAAAAAACACATTTGAGAAAGTCTAAGCCTGTTATGTTGGGTGCGGGGCTTATCTGGGTTTGTATTGGTATTATGGCGCCAAAATATGGGGTCGATCATTATCAATTGCGTAGCGCGGTGCATCATGGATTGGAAGAATATGGATCACTTCTCCTCTTCTTATTGGCGGCGATGACATATATTGCCGCGTTGGAGGAACGTAATGTTTTTGCAACGTTGCGATCAAAATTGGTTGGTGCAGGGCTTAATATGCGTCAAATATTTTGGGCAACAGGTATCTTTGCCTTTTGTTTATCGCCCATTGCGGATAATTTGACGACGGCATTGGTGATGGGTGCGGTCGTAATGGCCGTGGGGGCGAATGACCCCAAATTTGTTTTATTGGCATGTATTAACGTGGTGAATGCCGCCAATGCGGGGGGTGCGTTTTCCCCCTTTGGTGATATTACAACTTTGATGGTGTGGCAGGCGGGGCATGTTGCATTTTTTGATTTCTTTCCTTTGTTTCTCCCTTCATTGGTTTGTTTTCTGATTCCTGCGATTGTGATGAATTTCTTTGTTAAATCCCACAAGCCGTTGGCGATGACCGAAACAATTAAAATGAAAAATGGCGCAAAGCGTATTATCTTCCTTGGCCTTTTGACAATCGCCATGGCGGTTAGTTTTGAGCAGATGTTAGGCCTTCCTCCCTTTATGGGGATGATGACGGGAATGAGCTTGCTTATGATTTCCGCGTTTTTTATTCGTCGGTTTGGCAAAGGGAAAGATCCTGATTTTGATATATTGGAACAGGTTCAAAATGCCGAATGGGATACATTGTTATTTTTCTTTGGTGTTATCTTTTCGGTTGGTGGGTTGACGTTTCTTGGGTATTTGGAATTGGTGTCGGCAACTATGTATGATGGGTTTGGCGATACAATTACCAATGTCACCATGGGGTTTGCATCGGCATTAATTGATAACATTCCCGTTATGTTTGCCATTTTATCGATGGAGCCTGATTTGGATCAATTCCAGTGGTTGTTGGTAACGCTGACTTGTGGAGTAGGCGGGTCGATGTTGTCCATTGGGTCTGCCGCGGGTGTGGCGTTGATGGGAACGGCACGCGGTAAGTACACATTCTTTGGGCATTTAAAATGGTCGCCTGTAATCTTGGTAGCCTATACCGCTGCGATTGCAACGCATTTTGCCGTTAATGATGATTTAATGGGAATATATACCGAAAAAGACCGCATTGCGCATGAGGCAAAAATGCTAACCGAAAATGGTGAAGCAGAGATTTTGGAGACGCAATAGCAATGCCACATATCATTATTGAAACATCAAAGAATGTATCGTTGGGCATAAATGGCGCGGTTATGACCGAAGAGGCACATAATGCATTGGGACAGGAATTGAATGACAATAGCCGTATTAAAACCCGATTAATCGTTGCCGAAGAATGCATCGTTGGAAATGATGGGACAAGCGGCGCAATGGTGCATGTAACATTGTTATTGTTAGAGGGGCGCGACACAGACACCAAAAATCAATATAGCGCCGCAATATTAGACGCCATAAAACCCCATATTGAATGGATGCCAAATTGTAAATTAACCTGCGAAGTACGGGATATGGATAAAGCGACTTATGTGATGTGATTACATTTATTGTAGCTGAAACTCTAATGTTTTTAACCACTAAGACACTAAGTCACTAAGTTTACTTTAGAAATAAATTTCCTAATTTTTAAAATTACTTTTTATTAAATTATAAATTAAAAAATGGCTCAGGCTCGGAAAGCTTTCCGTTATAAATGGTAATATAAACTTCTAATAAATTAATTGTTTTTGAGGTAGATTCTATTGCTCGTGACATTGATTGAACTGCTAAAGAATTATCAAATAGTAATTTTTTAGAACAAATTTCACGATTTTCTAAGTTATATATACCAACTTGCTCAACTTGAATAACTGCAGATTTTATCAAGCTTGAGGTTATTGTTATGCATTCTAATACATCAGGACTTAATAAGCCAATCTTATCTAGATTTGCGTGAAAAATAGGAATGACATCAAAAGGAAATGTAAAATATTTATCATTACAAACATAGTAATTATTGCCTTGATCTATTACTTGTTGAATGTTTTTATGGTTCTCTTTTAGTACGCATATATAATTCAATCTCTCAGTAGCATATAAAATACTTCTAAGCTCAGATCTTAAAGCTGATGCAAAAGATATTTTTTCTAAAATTCTTTTATTTTTAATATCAGTTTTATTGAATTTAAGATTTTCTACCGCAGAAAACCAAACGAAAAAACCTGCTCCAAATGCCAAAAGTCCACCAAGTAAAACTTGAAAGTCATATATAAAACCCTGTGGGTTTTCTCGTTCAAAAAAGTCAAATAAATAAAAATTCCAAAAACATACTGCTAATAAGATTAGAATCAATAATATATATAAGTAAGGTTTTCGTTTTCTAAAAAAAATTGGTGTCTTTGTGTCTTGGTGGTTTAAAACTATTTACTCACTCCATCTCAACTTCGGCTCTCTGGCGGCTTTTACCTCATCTAATCTGCGCATGGGGGCGGATTTTGGGTATTGGGCAAAGTGGTCATGGCCTAATTCTCTCGCTTCTTGGGCTAGTTTTTTCATGACCAAGATAAAACGGTCTAGCGCGTCTTTGCTTTCCGTTTCGGTGGGTTCAACCAACATGGCGCCGTTGACGACCAATGGGAAATATACCGTCATGGGGTGCATACCATATTCAACCAATCCTTTGGCAATATCTAATGTAGTGACATCATTTTCCTTTTGATATTTTTCGGTGAATAATGCCTCGTGCATACACGGCCCTTCGAAGGGGACGTGGTAATCATCGCTTAGTTGGCTTAAAATATAATTGGCGTTTAAAACGGCATCTTCGGATACTTGTTTTAAACCATCTGCCCCGTGGCTCATCAGGTAAGATAGGGCGCGGACGTGCATACCAAATTGCCCTTGGAATCCCTTAAGGCGACCGCAGGTTGTTTCACGCTCCCCATCATGTTCAAGACGATACCCACCACCATTTTTGGTGTCTTCTTTAATAACAAGCGGTGTGGGGACATAAGGTGCCAATTCTTCGGTTACGCAAATAGGGCCTGATCCGGGGCCGCCGCCACCATGCGGGGTGGAGAATGTTTTGTGCAAATTAATATGCATCACATCAACGCCAAAATCACCCGGGCGAATTTTACCGACAAGCGCATTAAAATTTGCACCATCACAGTAAAAGTAACCACCAGCATCATGCAATAAATCAACAATATCGGCAATATCGGTTTCAAACAATCCGCACGTATTGGGGTTTGTCACCATCATGCCTGCAACATCTTTACCATCACCAAGGGCTTCCTTAAACGCTTCAACGGTGACGCGTCCTGTTTCCTTGGTTGGGATAACGCGGATTTTAAATCCACACATTGCCGCCGTGGCGGGGTTTGTTCCATGGGCGGAGTCAGGGACAAGCATGACTGTCTTTTCAGTATTTCCCTTTAACGCATGGGCGCGGGCGATAGTCATCACGCCTGCCAATTCCCCTTGCGCGCCTGCGGCAGGGGTAAGGCATACACCAGGCAATCCTGTTAATTCACCCAACCAATGTTGTAGATCATACATGACCGATAAAGCACCTTGAACCGTGCTGATCGGTTGTAGGGGGTGGATATGGGCAAAGCCAGCAATGCGCGCAATTTTTTCATTTAAGCGGGGGTTATGCTTCATCGTGCAAGACCCCAGCGGGAAAAACCCACTATCAATAGAATAGTTTTTGGTAGAGAGGCGGACAAAATGGCGCACCACTTGAGGTTCACTTATTTGGGGCAAGCCAATTTTGCCGCGTGCGGCAACGCCCGTACGGCTTTTTATGCCTTTTGGTTTTGGTAAATCAACACCCGGCTCATCACATTGCTCTTTCTCCCAAAGCAAGTTTTCATCATAATTAAGGCCACGGGAACGGTCATTCACTTCGATAGAATTACTCATATTATCGTTTACGCTTTCTGTATTGGTCGTGTCATCTTGTAAGATTTGATTGTTGCTCATTATTTTAACTCCTCAGAAATGGCGAGGGCGAGGGCATCGATGCCGCCTTGCGTTGTGATTTCGGTGGCCGCAACAAGGAAACGATTTTCATGTCCATGTTTTGTTAAGGGATAGCCAGCAATAATATTTTTATCCGCCAAGTTTTGAATTAATGTATCCGCGTTCATTGATGTTTCAACGGTAAATTCATTAAAGAAATTATCGTTTACAACATGAACGCCATCAATTTTTTCAAGGGCATCGGCCAATTGACACGCACGTTCATGGTTTAATGTCGCCAGCTGTTTAAACCCATCTTCACCCAGCAAGCTTATATGAACCGTAAAGGCAAGGGCGCATAGACCCTGATTGGTACAAATATTGGAGGTCGCCTTATCACGGCGAATATGTTGTTCGCGCGTGTTCAGGGTGAGGACGTATCCTTTATTCCCATCGGCATCAACGGTTTCGCCACAAAGACGACCCGGAATTTGACGAAGATATTTTTGACGACAGGCAAAGAAACCCAAATGTGGGCCGCCATAACTCATCGCGACGCCAATGCTTTGCGCTTCACCACAAACAATGTCTGCTTGTTCAGGGGATGGGAGGAGGCCAAGCGATACAATCTCATTCACAACAACAATTAACAATGCGCCTTTATCATCACAAGCGGTGCGCCAATCATCAAGGGTGTGGGGCGTACCATAAAAATCAGGTGTTTGAAGAATAACAGCGGCAGTGTCGTCCTCAATATTTTTAGGATCAAGGTTGGCATTATGACTTGCCGCGCCTTTATTATTGCCAAGGAAAGATTGAAGCACCTCCACATATTGTGGATGGATGTCATTGGCCAAGCAAATTTTTCTACGCTTTGTAATTCGCATTGCCATTAATGATGCCTCGGCCATTGCCGTTGCCCCATCATAAAGGGAGGCGTTGGCAACCTCTTGTCCCGTTAGTTGCGCGATGAATGTTTGAAATTCAAAAAGATATTGCAATGTCCCTTGCGCAATTTCAGGTTGGTAAGGGGTGTAGGCGGTTAAAAATTCACTGCGTTGAATGATATAATCAACGGAGGCAGGAACATGATGAAAATAGGTTCCTGCACCAAGGAAGAAACGATTGCTTGCCGCATCCAAATTTTGATTGGCGTAACTTTGCATGATGCGCTCAATCTCAAGCTCGCCCTTATGATCTGGTAAGTTTACTTTACCATCAACAAATGCCTTTTTGGGCACTTGGCAGAATAATTCATCTACGTTTGAAACGCCGATAGCGTCCATCATTTCGGTACGGGTTTTTTTGGTTTGTGGTAAATAACGCATTTTCGTTTTTCCTTTTGCTATCGAATTATATGAATTGCTTGATTAAGATGTTCTCTCCCTTTGGGAGTAACAACTAAATTTTTAGGTTTTTGACCATAAATACTAACAGCTACTAAATCCTCTTGAGCAACGGCGCCCCATGCAGACATCATATCTAAATCTTTAGGGTCAGTAACACCAATGTCTTCAAGAGAAAAATTTACATCACGATATTGATACAGTCCTTTTTCAATAAGTTCTCTTGACAAAAATTCACTTAAATTATTTTCCATTATACTTTCCTATTTTAAATTAAAATTTATTCTAATCCTTCAACAAATGTATCATAGGCAGCGCGATCCATTAGGGCGGCGGCTTCAGTTTCATCGGTCATTTTTACTTTTACAATCCAACCTGTGTCGATGTCTTCTTTTAACCCTTCTAGGTCATCGGATAACGCATCATTTACTTCAACAATTTCACCTGTAACAGGGGTGTAAATTTCACTGGCGGCTTTGACGGATTCAACAACGGCAAAATCATCGCCCTTGCTCACTTCACGTCCGACTTCTGGTAATTCTAGGAATACCAAATCACCAAGCGCATGGCGGGCATAAGTTGTAATACCAACCCAAGCGATATCACCTTCAACTTTTAACCATTCATGGTCTTTTGTATATTTTACGTTACTCATTTTCTTCCTCATTTTTATTTAAAATAGTGGTTAGTTTGTTTTTTGTGTCTTGTGCATGTTTTGTTTGAATGGTTGCACCACATAAAGGCGCATAAAATTTGCCATCATCGTTTTTATTAGCAAAGACGAGATAGGAGGGGTCTTTTTTAAATCCATCACCCCAATAAACATTACGCATAATCGTAATATTATTGGTATCAATAACGCCATTATCAAAATTGCTTTTCCAAATTTTATCTATTTTAAATTCGAAGGAGGCATCACGATCCATTTTTGAATAATCAAGATTATCGCCTAAATCTTCTGCTTTAATAACTTTACCTTCAAAGATTAAATCTGTTTTTAAAATATTTTCTTTATTTATTTCAAACGGGGCGCAATCTAATGCAACGGCAGGAGAGATTGCCCCAAGTAAAATAAAGATAAGGAAAACAAAAAATTTAATCATGCAGTTTTTCTTAATGTTTTTTTTGTTTTTGCATTAATAAAAGGGTAGGGCATTAACTTCATCTTAATATCACGCCCCCGAACCTTTGCGATGAGGATATTATCAATCACCGCGTGCGGCGTTTCGATATACGCCATGCCAATTGCTTTTTGAAGGGAGGGGGAGAAGGTGCCACTGGTGATAACGCCAACTTGGTTTCCTGCCTCATCAAAAATTTCTGTCCCCTCGCGGGCAACGCCACGATCGACAAGTTCGAACCCGATACGTATTTTTGATGCGCCTTCATCAAATTCTTTTAAAATATGTTCTGCGCCGATGTACCCTTTATTGGATTGTGCTCCCATAATCCAATTTAAACCCGCCTGAACAGGAGTGGTTGAGGCATCAATATCGTGCCCATATAACGGATAGCCCATTTCAAGACGAAGGGAATCCCGCGCCGCCAGACCAATCGGTTTTACATCATCATGATCCAATAATTTTTGCCAAATAATGGCGGCTTTGGTTTCTGGGACACTAATCTCAAAACCATCTTCACCAGTATAGCCAAGGCGATAAACATCCAAATCATCATATTGAGCAAAAGTCATATAATTTTGATTGCTGGTATCAATACCAAGGGCATCGTGCATGATGCTTTCCGATTTTGGCCCTTGAAGGGCGATAAGCGCGCGATCTTCATGGCGGGTTATCATGATATCTTCGGGAAGATATTGTTCAAACCATGCGACATCTTTATCCTTACATGCGCCATTCACCACGGCGGTAAATTTTGTATCATCAATTTTTGTAATGATTAAGTCGTCAACAATACCGCCTTCATTATTGGTCAGAACGCTATATTTACATGAATTGGGTTTTAATTTGTCATAGGAGGAGGGGGTCATACGTTCCAAAAATTGTTGAACATTAACGCCATCAAAACTTAATTGTCCCATGTGTGATACATCAAAAATTCCTGCATTTTCCCGCACCCAGCTATGTTCAGATAAAACCCCTGTTGGATATTGGATTGGCATATCATATCCTGCAAACGCGGCCATTTGTGCTTTTTGATCAAGATGGGCGGCGTGAAGGGGGGTTTTCTTCATATTAAATACTCAGCTTTTCTTTATTTTTGAATAATTATTATGTATCGTGTTTATAAGATAAAAACAAGGGATTCTACCTAATTACTCCCCTAAAAAAAGTGGAAAAATCTATGACTATTGATGCCATTTTAACATTGGCCATTGCCGTTGCCGCATTGGCGGCAAAACCGGGTGCGGGCATGATGATGGTTATGTCACGCAGTATTGCAGGTGGATGGTCGGCCTGTCTCATGTTTGTGGTGGGTTTTTGCCTTGTCAGTATATTTTTCCTTGGCCTTGTTATTACTGGATATAAATATGCGAATGTTGATTTGGTCTTCATCTCGATTTTTATTAAAACGATAGCGGCGGTGTATCTTATTTATCTTGGGATAAGGGGGTTACAACATGCGCGGGAGGAATTAACCATGCAGCAAACAAAGATTGAAAGCGCGTATGAAAACCTGACCGCCTCTATTATTTTAACATTATCCAACCCCCTAACAATTGTATTTTATGCGGGTATTATTCCAACCATTATTAATGTCAATCAAATTGCATGGAATGATTTTTTTATGATGTCTGCCGTTATTATAATTGTCGAGTTTGCGGTTGCCATTGCGTATTGCGCGCCGCTTATTATGTTCCGCTATAAAATTAAACAACAATCATTATATGGGTTAAAGATATTTTCCTCCATCATCATTATTTTGGTAGGTTTATATATTGGATATACGGCCATCCCCGCGCAAGATCTGCTTGCGGTATTTTAAGGTTATAAATGAAAGAGTATAAGAATGACATTTGAAGCAATGACTACATTAGCAATTGCAGTGTTGGGTTTGGCGATGAAGCCAGGCCCCGGCATGATGATGGTGATGTCACGCACCTTGGGACAGGGGATGAAGGCGTGTTTTACATTCCTTATCGGGTTTTTGGTGATTACTTTACTTTATCTAATCTTGGTTTTTATTGGCTTTCAAATGGCCAATTTTGATTTGGCATTTGTGATGATATTAATAAAATCTTTAGCGGCAGTCTATTTGATTTACCTTGGGATAAAGGGTCTGCAAAATCCAAATATTGATTATGTTGAGGAAACCCCAAAGGGGCATAGTTTTTATGATAATTTGACGGCATCAATGGTTTTAACTTTATCAAATCCATTGGTTATTGTTTTTTATGCAGGGATATTGCCGAGCATTTTGGATGTGTCAGTCATGACAATAAATGACATGGTTATGATTGCGGCCATCGTTCTTTTTATTGAAGGCATCATTCCTATTCTATATTGTGCACCACTTGCGCTATATCGCAAAAAAATACCCTTAAACTTTCTTAAGGGAATGCGAATTTTTTCATCCATTATGATTATACTTATTGGGCTTTATATTGGATACACCGCGCTACCGGCAAAAGATATTCTTTTTGTATTTTAAAACTTTGCAATAGTCTTAATTATGCGGGCATGTAGGCATACTATGCCCCTATTAATTTAGCTTTTGTTTTAGGGTATAAAGAATTTCCAAAGCTTCTTTGGGGGAAAGATTATCTGGATTTACCTCTTTTAACGCCTCTTCAACTTCGGATTTTTTATTCGTATCAATCACCCCCGCATTGGTGAAAAGGGGGAGGTCACGCGCTAAATTCTCTGGTGCGATTGATCCTTTACCTGTGGTTAATCCTGTTAACACTTCCTTGGCGCGGGCGATTACATTTTGGGGAAGTCCTGCCAATTTAGCAACATGAATACCGTAGGATTTATCGGCGCTGCCCTTTACCACATTATGGGTGAAAACAATATCGCCCTTCCATTCCTTGACCGCCATTGAATAACAACATAAAGCATCAAGGCGCGATTGAAGCGCGGTTAATTCATGATAATGGGTGGCGAATAATGCACGCGATTTATTCACCGCATGTAAATTTTCAACACACGCCCATGCGATTGATAAACCATCAAATGTTGCCGTCCCGCGCCCAATTTCATCCAAGATAACGAGGGAGCGTTCGGTCGCACGGTTTAAAATAGCGGCAGTTTCAACCATCTCAACCATAAAGGTAGATTGTCCGCGCGCCAAATCATCGGCGGCGCCAACACGGCTAAATAATTTATCAACGATTCCAATATGGGCATGGTCGGCAGGCACAAAACTGCCCATTTGTGCCATAATAGCAATTAACGCATTTTGCCGTAAAAATGTAGATTTACCCGCCATATTTGGCCCTGTGAGCAGCCATAATTTTTGTTCTTCGCCCAAATTACAATCATTGGCGATAAAGCTTTTGCTTTGTTTACCCAATGCGGCCTCAACCACAGGGTGACGCCCCCCTTGAATATCAAAGATAAGGGAGTTATCAATTTTAGGTTTGGTGTAGTTGTTATCAACCGCCAATTGCGCCAAGGATGAGGCAACATCCAATGCCGCCATGCCGCGGGCGATGGAGCCAACATCATCCACAACCTCAACCAATGCGCGGATTAAATCACCAAAAATTTGCATTTCAATGGCGATTGCTTTTTCTGCCGCGCTTGATAAATCACGCTCTAATTCAGATAGGGCAGGCGTGGTAAAACGAACATTATTGGCCAATGTTTGACGATGGATAAAGGGGTTATCCGCATCGTTTTCTTCACCCGATTTAATCATTAATTTATCGGCATGACGCGCAGTCACATCAATAAAATATCCCAACACGTTATTATAAGTAACTTTTAAAGTCTCAATCCCCGTTTGGGTGCGATAATCAGATTGAAGTTGCGCGATATGGCGTTTTGAATTGTCCCGCAGATTGCGAAGCTCGTCCAATTTTGCATGGTATCCTTGGGCGATAAACCCACCATCACGCGCCATAAATGGGACATCATCTTTTATAGCGTGACGCAACATATCAAAATATTTTTGAACAGCAGGGTTTTGCAATAAATTTTGGTGAATGTCACGCAATGCATCATCCTGAACCGTACCAAGGGCAGTAGAGAGGTTTTGCGCAGCAATTAAGCCATTTTTGATCGCGTTGAGATCACGTGGCCCGCCACGATCAACCGATAATCGTGCAATGCTACGCTCCATATCAGGGACAGATTTTAACTGGTCGATCACCACATCCCGAAATTTCTTATTGCCGATAAAGGATTCAATTTCATTTTGGCGGGTATAAATATCACTCGGGCTATTAAGGGGGGAGGATAGGCGGGAATTAAGAAGTCGTGCGCCCGCACCCGTAACCGTTTTATCAATGGTGGAGAGGAGGGAGCCTTTACGCTCCCCATTTAATGTCATCGTCAGCTCAAGGTTACGGCGGGTTGCCGCATCAATTTCCATGGCGGTATCCATCGCCATTTGTGATAGGCGCGCAAGATAGGGGATTTTTCCTTTTTGAGTGCGATCAACATAATCAATCAATGTTCCTGCAGCGGAAATTTCAGCGCGGCTAAAATAACCAAAGCTGTCTAGGGTTTTTACATCATAGATTTTTTCCAAACGACTTTGCGCATTGGATGAGTCAAACAGGCTGTTTGATAAAGGCGTGATTTTTTGTTGATAGGGGGCGAAAATATCAAATAAATCTTCATTTTGTTGGGTTTGATCGTTAATCAAAATCTCACGCGGATTAATGCTTTCCAATGTTGCGGCAATGGTTTTTAGGGTCACATCTTGCACCGTAAAACTGCCCGTTGACATTTCAAGCCATGCAAGCGCAAGTTGGTCGCCCACGATACTTAAGGCCGCGATATAATTATTCATGCGTGCATTGAGAAGGTTATCTTCGGTCAATGTCCCTTGGGTAACAATCCGCACCACATCACGGTTTACAAGCGCCTTTGCCGCGGGTTTACCCATTTTTTTTGCACGCTCTTTGGCTTGTGCGGGGGTTTCTGTCTGCTCGCAAATGGCGACTTTATATCCACTTTGAATCAATTTTGCCAAATAAGGCTCGTACGAATGATACGGAACGCCACACATGGAGATATCTGTGCCATTGGTTTTACCGCGCTTGGTCAGGGTGATATCCAAAACACCTGCGGCGGTTTCGGCATCATCATAAAACATCTCGTAAAAATCACCCATGCGATAAAATAAAAGTGTATCAGGATATTGTGATTTAAGAAGATGATATTGCGCCATCATCGGCGTATGCCCCGCCGCCAGATAATCATCTACGGTCATAGAATTGGGTTCACCGAGAATCCTGGGGTATTTTGACAGCGGCATTAGACATAGTGTTTTTTACCACTAAGACACAAAGACACCAAGGGAAACTATAGGGTTTTCCTTAGGTTTTTTAAAATTATCCACCTGTACCGGTGGAGCCAAAACCGCCTGCGCCGCGTTCGGATTCTTCCAAGCTTTCGGCGACTTCCCATTGGACGGTTTCGTGCTTGGCGATAACCATTTGGGCAATGCGCATTCCGCGCTCGATGGTGAAATCTTCTTTACCCATATTGATTAAAATCACGCCAATTTCCCCACGATAATCCGCATCAATGGTGCCAGGCGTGTTCAAAACCGTAATCCCATGTTTCAAGCGCAAGGCCAGAGCGGGGGCGCACTTGTGCCTCATACCCCTTTGGTAATGCAATGCTTAACCCTGTTGGGATCAACAGGCGGTCACCAGGGCCAAGTTCGATGGCTTCTTCCAATGCGGCAGTTAAATCCATGCCTGCCGATTGTTCGGTGGCGTAGGTTGGCAAATTAAGGCCAACGGCGTGATCCATCGGGGTGAGGGATATTTTTATTTTATCAGACATGGTTTAGGTGGCTTTCATTATGTTTAAGCGATATTGGTATTATTCACCAAAATATTGGACAATTTCATCAACAATGTCACGGGCTATTATTTCTTTATCCGCAAGTGGTAATTCTTTGGTTTCGCCTTGCTTTATAATTGTTACCGCATTTTGATTGTTTCCAAATGTTGAGCCATTTTTGACACTGTTGGCGATGATCCAATCGCATTGCTTTGTGGCAAGCTTATCCGTTGCATTTTTTAGTAAATCATTGGTTTCTGCGGCAAAGCCAATAACCAGTTTGGGGCGTGTAGTGTGGGTTGAAATTGTTTTGAGGATATCTGTTGTTTGTTTAAGGGCAAGGTTAGGCGGATTTGCATTTTTATCCTTTTTCATCTTTTCATCATGAACCTGAGTTGGTGTCCAATCCGATACAGCGGCGGCACATATGGCGATATCCACAGGCAGGGTCATAAGTGATGCATTAAGCATCTGTTCCGCACTTTCGATACGCACAGTTTTTATGCCTTTTGGATCATCAAGCGCGGTTGGTCCTGACACTAATGTGACACTTGCGCCCATGGCTGATAATGCGGTGGCTAAGGAGTGCCCTTGCTTTCCGCTTGATCTGTTGCCAATAAAGCGTACTGGGTCAATAGCTTCATAGGTTGGGCCGCTTGTCACAAGGGCGGATAAACCCGCCAAAGGCTTATTTGCGTCAAAATAGCTTACGGTTGCGTTAAAAATGTCCAAAGGTTCGCTCATGCGGCCTGACCCAAATTCGCCGCACGCCATTTCCCCATCGCAGGGGCCAATCATTTTGATGCTACGAGTTTTAAGAGTTTTAACATTATCTTGGGTGGCTTGGTTTTGCCACATCATCAGGTTCATTGCCGGGGCAATAAGGATATCTTTATCTGCCGCCAATAAGGTGGTGGAGGCTAGATCATCGGCCAAACCATAAGAGATTTGCGCGATTAAATTGGCACTGGCGGGGGCAACAACGATTAAATCAGCCTCACGCGTGAGGCGTATGTGACCCATTTCTGTCTCATCTTTTAAAGACCATTGATCGGTGAAAACCTGTTCCTCGCTTAGCGCTGCAACGGAGAGTGGGGTGACAAAATATAACCCGCCATTGGTTAAAATACATTTTACACTAGCGCCAGATTTTTTGTACAAGCGTATAAGCTCAAGCGATTTATAGGCAGCGATGCCACCACTAATTACCAATAATATTTTCTTACCATTTAACATAGGGGGCAATATATATAATCAGGGGCGGAGCGTCTATCTTTATCCTGTTACCGATGACCATTATTAATGATAAGCAAAAAAAGCCCCGCATGAAGCGAGGCTTTTTAAAATTACTTAGATAATCCAAAGATTACATGTCTGTTGTTTCAGCGTCTGTTTCTACATCCGCATCAACATCAACGTCAACAGCATCATCTGCAGTTTCAGCAACAGCGTCACCCGCATCTTCAGCAGCGTCCATTGTTGCATCCGCAGCATCGGCAGTTGCGTCAACGGCATCATTCGTAACATCAACAACAGCATCACCAGCATTTTCAGCAGCGTCAGCAGTCGCATCTACAGCGTCATTTGTTACATCAGCAGTTGCATTATAAGCATTCTCTGCACCTTCTTCGATGTCATTGCCCATTTCGGACATTTCTTCACCAACAGTTTCGCCATCATTATTCATGTCTGCATCAATTGATGCGTCAACATCAGCATCCATGTCTGTGTCCATATCGCCAGCCGCAGGTGCGATTGAGCTAAATTCTGAACCGTCTTCAGTTACGTTATTGTAGACAACCTGCATCGCAACGATACCGGCAACCAATACAACAGCCGCAAAGAAAATTGATTTCAATACATTGTTATTCATTTGATTTTCCTTCCTTCAAATTAAAATAAGGGGGTTTTTTTATTGTTAAATTATTGTTTTTCCACCCATTTCATAAGCATTACATCTTATGTTGAAGGGACGTTAAAGCATTTTGACCTAACATTGCAACAGTTTTTTCGGAAAATACCCTAAATAACAAACAACTTTATAATTTTATTCCAAAATGAATGGCTGCAACGCCAAATGTCAGGTTCTCGTAAGATACTTTTGTAAAGCCTGCTTGTTCCATTCTTTGTTTTAAATTCTCTTGGGGTGGGAATTTGCGGATTGATTCCACCAAATATTGATAGCTTTCCTCATCTTTTGCGACCACTTTGCCAATTTTAGGAATAACATTATAAGAAAAACCATCATAAATTTTAGAGAGCAGTGGGTTTTCTACTGTTGAAAATTCAAGGCAGTAAAATCGTCCCCCTGGTTTTAAAACGCGGTGTGCTTCGTTCAAAGCATTATCAATACGTGTCACATTACGAAGGCCAAATGAAATTGTGTAAACATCATAGGATTCATCAGGGACGGGCAAATCTTCTGCATTACCCGTGATCCAGTTAAAATCATCAAGCCATCCTTTATCCACGGCGCGGTCACGACCCACACGCAACATATCATAATTTAAATCACATAATGTTATATCAGGGGTCAAATTGGCCGAAGATTTGCGCTCAAGGGCAGATTTAATCCGAAAGGCAATATCGCCTGTACCACCCGCAACATCAATAAAGGATTGATCATGTTTGGGGCGAATACGGCGGATAAGGTGATTTTTCCAAGCACGGTGAATTCCCCCAGACATTAAATCATTCATCACATCATATTGATCAGCTACAGAATCAAAAACCCCCCGAACGAGGGAGGTTTTCTCATCAGGTGTTACTGCTTTTGTACCAAACTGAACGCTTTCAGGGTTTTGAGTCATAGTGATGTTGTACCGAAGGGGGGTAACATTGTCATCAAGAGTTTTATTGACATAATTGGTTTAGGGCGTTATATATTTATTAAATTTAATACTAAAGGAGTTTATTATGAGCGGTTTAGGATTTTCAAATTCCGGTGTTCCAGTTTCTGGTGGCATGCCATATGACCAAAAATTAGCGGAGCAGAGGTCTGAGGCCTATCAAACCCTTTGGGATTTGGAAGAGCGTCGCGATGATATTATGATGAATTTAGAGTTTTGGACAAGTTATGAAGATGATATTCATGCTGATAGCGCACTTAAAAATTTGAAAGAAGCTTTTATTTTAAATGATACAGGATACTGGCTTGATCATTTAGACGAAATTGATGATCAAATTGAAGCGGTTGATAAAAGCATTAAACATTTGAACAAAGGTACACCCGTTGTAGGAAGTGTTCCGCCGACTGGATTAAACTGCGGCTAATCTACAAAAATTCTTTAATAAAGCGCCATTAATAAAGGCGCTTTTTTTATGCGTTCTTTACTTTTTAATCTATTCCTCTAAAACTTTTATCCATGAAATTAGCAAGAGCGATGGCGACCGTGGGGGGGCTGACAGGGGTAAGCCGCATTTTGGGGTTTGTTCGTGATATTTTGACCGCCGCAATATTGGGGGCGGGGCCGATTGCGGATGCGTTTTTTGTTGCGCTTAAGCTGCCCAATCTTTTCCGCCGTATTACCGCCGAAGGGGCATTTAGTGTCGCGTTTGTCCCCCTTTATTCATCAACATTGGAGAAGGAAGGGCAAGAGCGTGCCTCGGTTTTTGCCTCTAATGCATTTGGTATTATGTTGCTTTTCCTTGTGCCATTTACGGTGTTGGCGATATTGGCGATGCCTTATATCATTTATGCCATTGCCCCGGGGTTTGCCGATGATCCAGTGCGATATGATATGGCGGTCAGTTTATCGCGCATTACATTCCCTTATTTGCTGTTCATATCACTAACCGCTTTATTGGGTGGGGTCTTAAACGCCCATAATAAATTTGCACCATTTGCAGGTGCGCCGATATTATTTAATCTTTCGCTTATCATCGCCTTGCTTTATTTTACCAACTATACGCAAAATGCGGGATATGCCATGGCGTATGGAATTGTTGTGGCAGGAATAACGCAATTTTTACTTCTGCTATATTTTGTATTTCGAAATAATATTCGTATTCGATTTAAAAAACCCGAATTTACACCCAAAATTAAAAAGACATTTCGATTAATGGGCCCTGGTATTTTGGGGGCGGGGGTGATGCATATTAATCTATTTGCGGATTTAATTATTGCGTCTTTATTATCGGCGGGTTCAATCTCTTATCTATATTATGCGGACAGGCTTAATCAATTGCCATTGGGGATGATTGGTGTTGCCGTGGGAACGGCATTGTTACCCATGTTATCAAAAACAGTTGCGGCAAAGGATGAGGCTGGCTCAAATAAACTTTTTAATCGTTCTTTAGAAATCTGTTTAATATTGGCTTTACCCGCCGCGGTGGCGTTGTTTACCATTCCTGAAACATTAATCGGTACATTGTTTGAGCGTGGAAAATTTACCGCCGAAGATACGGCAATTGCATCCAATGTTTTAATGGGATATGCGATTGGGTTGCCAACATATATCGCCGCTAAAGTATTCTCAACCGCCTATTGGTCAAAACAAGATACAATGAGCCCTGTTAAAATCTCTATCTTAATAACAGTGATCAATATCGCCTTAAGCCTTGCATTGATTAAACCATTTGGCGTGGCGGGGATTGCAGTATCAACGGGATTGGTGGGGTGGTTACAACTGGCGCTGTTATATCGTGGGGTAAAAAAATCCACTAGTTTACGGTTTGATGCGCAGTTTAAATCTAGCTTTTTTAAAATAGTTTTTGCAACATTATTGATGGCTGTATTTTTATTGGTATTTGACAAGTATTATGGCGTGAATAATAATTTGAGTGATGGTACAAAAATTATCCGCTTGTGCATTTTGGTGTTTATTGGAATGGGAATTTATGCGGCTGGTATTTTTGGAACAGGTGCGATAAAAATATCTGAGATAAAAAAATTATTTATAAGAAAAAAAGTTTAATGATAAGCCTAGCTATCCGTACACTTATGCGTTGATAAGCCAAAAGAGAATGAAATGACCGAAAAGATGAACAAAAGAATCCTATCCTGTATGCAACCAACAAATCGCCTTCAATTGGGCAATTACCTTGGCGCGTTGCGCAATTGGGTGGCATTGCAAGATGAAGGGAGCAATCAATGCCTTTATGGTGTGGTTGATTTGCACGCCATTACCGCAGGGCATGACCCCTCCAAATTGGCGCAAGCCACGCGTGAAACGGCGGCGGCCTATATTGCGGCGGGTGTTGATACCGATAAATCTTATATTTTTGTGCAATCGGCTGTGCCATCACATTGCGAATTAAATTGGATTTTTGGGGCGATGACCCCCATGGGGTGGCTGAACCGTATGACCCAATTTAAAGAAAAAGCAGGTAAGAAAAAAGATTTAGCGTCGCTTGGTTTGTATGCCTATCCTGTTTTAATGGCGGCAGATATTTTGATCTATAAGGCAACGCATGTTCCCGTGGGTGAAGACCAAAAACAACATCTAGAGCTTGCACGTGATATCGCCAGCAGTTTTAACCAACATATTGCAAAGGATGATTATTTTCCGTTGCCCGAGCCTGTTATTATGGGGGAGGCTACACGTGTTATGTCCCTTCGTGATGGCACACAAAAGATGAGTAAATCTGCCGAAAGTGATATGACACGCATTAACTTAACCGACGATGCCGACACCATTGCAGGGAAAATAAGAAAGGCACGTACCGATGCACTTGCCGTGCCCAGCAACGATGAGGAGGCCGAAGGTCGCGCCGAGGCGATTAACTTAATCGGTATTTATGCCGCCTTATCCGATACAGATAAAAAGGCAGTGATGGCGGAATTTGGTGGAAAACAATTTAGCGACTTTAAAAAGGCCTTATCCGATTTGGCGGTTGCAAAATTATCCCCCATTACATCGCGTATGAATGATTTGATGAATGATCCTGCCCAATTGGATGATATATTGCGTAAAGGCAATGAAAAAGCCAACGAGCTTGCCCAGCCAAACTTAGAAGAGATCAAAAAACTGACAGGATTTTGGTCTTAAAGAATAAAAGCGTGGCATAGTTTTATTTTCATATTGACACAAAATATTAAGATATGAGAGCATTTTAAAGTACTAACTTTGAGGTGTAAAATAAGTCCTAAAGACGTAGGTTTTGAAAATCATGATGAAGGGCATTTAAAAAGCCCTGATACAATTAAGAATGAGTGGGATTGCCATTATTCTGATGATCCTGAGCGTGACTTGATTAAACGGGTTGAGACAGAGCCTCCTTATCCAAAAGATTCAACATTAAGCGAGCGTATAGAAATGCGTAAAGCGCGTATTGTTGAAAATACTACTCTTGTTCATACATTATATGGCGTTCGGCCTGCTTAAATTATTCGTTTGTGATAGACCGCCTTTATTCGATATACTATTAAAATGAATCGTATTGTTTTAACCCTTATTCTTTTCCTTGTTTCTAATCCGGCCTATGCGGATTATTTTTTGTGGCAGGATTCAAAAAGTGGGCTTACTGTCACCTTTCCCGATACATGGAAAAAACAATCAATATTAAATCCCGATACTATATTACGGATTGAGGCGCCATCTGACGGCGATGATGCGGTGTGTACAATTAAGACCTATGACGATCATCGCTATACTATTTTTCCATCCGATTATGGGCGTGATGTCCAAAAAGTGGCGGTGAGTATTCCATTTTGGCAGTCATATATGGGTCATTATGATGGATATGATATTGGCCGTGTTTATGATGGGGGCGGTCTTGGGCGGTGGATTGCCAGCTATGCAACCGCATCCTATTCAACCCATGATGGAACCGCAATGACCAACCGCCGCGCTATTATGTTTGCCTCGCTATATTATGATACTGTTTATGCGGTTGAATGTTCTACTTATGCATCGGCCTACGAAAAATGGGAGCGTAATTTTATTAGTGTAATAAAATCAATTGATTTTAAGAAAATTTATCACGGTAAAATTCACGGTCATTATCGCAATTTCTTAAAAGATGTGGATCAGTATTTTTGGGCACAAACTGGCCCCGAGGGGACAGCAGGGTATAATTAAGCCTTATTATTAAATCTGTTGATCATCCTTGCGCCGATATTATAATTAATGATATAAAACGGCATGTTTATACAAACCGAACAAACACCCAACCCCAATACCCTTAAATTCCTGCCTGGGCGTGATGTAATGCCCAAGGGGATGGTCGAATTTAAATCTGCCGAAGATACCGCAGATAATCAGATGGCTGAAAATCTGTTTAATTTGGGCGATGTAACACGCGTATTTTATGGGGCGGATTTTATTTCGGTGACAAAATCTGATGATGCCGAATGGGATATTTTAAAAACACGTATTATGGCGTTGATTATGGATCATATCACCGCAGGTTTCCCATTTTACGAGGCGACAGATGACAATGATAAAGGCGCATCAAAACCCGAAGATGATGAGCTAACCATTCAAATTAAAGAATTGCTGGAGGAGCGTGTGCGCCCCATGGTGGCAATGGATGGTGGTGATATTATCTTTGATCGATTTGAAGAGGGGATTGTCTATCTTGAAATGCGTGGCGCGTGCGCAGGCTGCCCCAGTTCAACCATGACATTGAAAAGTGGCATTGAAAATATGCTACGCCATTATGTCCCCGAAGTTTTAGAAGTACGCCCTACCGAAGAATATTAAAACAACTTTATATGGTACGTTTAAAACGCATTGTGAAGCGCCATATAGTGGTAAGTATCTGATATATTGTTATTTTTATCATGTATAGGTATGGTGCAATGAACCGTTACTGCCGCAGCATCCTTATCTATATTATGTCGAATTTCTAGGCGGTTTTCTAATGCAAAAATTTTGGATTCAACATTATTTGTATCGATACAGTTTAATTTGCTTAAGCGATCATTCCCAATATTCATAATTGTCATACCCCATGAAACTTTGCGCGTATTGGTTGTTGTATCAACCTTATGGCTGAGCGTTAAGTTTTTTCGTGGTAATGCACGTAGGTTCAAATACGCACTCATTACATCTGCATTGGTAAAGATTGAACCAACATTTATATATGATAAGTAGCGGGAAGAATGACCAATTTTATTTGCTTCGTTCGAAGGAATAAGGATTTTATTAAAGCTATACCGCGAAAGCAAAGCGTCAAGGGTGTCGTTATAAACAAAATCGTTCAGCATCAAAGTTTTGCTATTATCACCAATACTCTCTCTAAAACGGCTCGTTTCGTCGTTTAGTATTTTTGCAATTAAATCAATATCTTTACTTTTATTGCTTAGATTTAAGATAGGCTTGGTATCTTTGAAATTTAAAGTAGAATTTTTATCAAAACTTTTAAAATTAGCTGAAATTTCAACGGGATAGCCGTATCGTTTTGTAAGAGGCAGGGCATACTTAAGCGCGGTTTGGTCATTACCATTTAATATAATGATGACGTATTTCTTATTTTCGTTCTGCCCTGTAATGCTCAATTGTTGAAGCGCGGCAAAGTCAATGACCTCATACGCTTCTGATTTAAAAAATGCTAGCTGCTGTTTGAAGTTTTCTAAAGGTAAACCACTTGATATTTGATAGGGGTCTTCTTCAACTTCAATATTTTCATAATATAGGATATGAATATTATTTGCCGTATCATTTGCACTAACAGAAGGAGGCATAATCAAAAACAAAACAGTGATATAAATTAAATATTTGAGCATGAGATATATTAAGCATGTTCAAAAATTTATTGATAGCCAAAATTCTAACCATCTATTACTGTCGCAATAGAAATATAAATTTTATAAGTTTACACGATGAAAATACTTGCCTTTGATACGGCCCTCTCTGGTATCTCCATTGCCCTTTGCAATGACGATATTATTATGACGCGTCAAATTGAAACCGCACGGGAGCAAGCCTCTCTGCTTATCCCTATGATACAAGAGGTGTTAGAGGCGGGAAAGCTTGATTTTAAAGATATTGACGCGCTTGCTTGCACCATTGGCCCTGGGTCATTTACGGGGCTTCGTATTGGTATGACAACGGCCAAAATACTTGCGCTTGCACTTAAAAAACCTGTGCTGGGAATAAATACGCTTGCTCTTATGGCGCATCATTATGATATTCAAACGCCGCTATTAATTGTGTTAGAAACGAAACGACAAGATTTTTATGCTTGTTATTACGACAAAAATTACAATGCAGTTATAACGCCCTTTGCCGCCTCGGCAGAAGAAATTTTAGCGCAAGCCCCAAAAGAAGATTTTGTAATTGGTGGTGATTGTCTGGAGCGTTTTAAATCCGCATCTAATATAAACCCTAAGCTATTTTTGGAAAACATATCGCAGCCAAACCCTGAAAAATTATTGGAAATTGCAAAACTAAATTATAAAAATCAAAGTAATGCTGAACCGTTAAAGCCATTATATTTACGGGGTGCTGATACATCACAGCCAAAAAATAAGCCACGGGTTTTAGAGAAAACATCTTAGGGAAAATAAGAATAGTTGTGTTTAATCAACCAAGTTTGCTAATCACCAAGCTCGCGGCTGCGGTTTTGGGCGGCGGCGATTGTTTCGTTCAATACGGTATCAAATCGCCCATCCATCAAAACATCTAATCCTGCTTGGGTTGTTCCACCTTTACTGGTTACGTTTTGGCGCAAAATTTTTGGTGTTGTATCATTTTGACTTTCTGCTAGTGCGCTTGCCCCGATTATGGTCTGTCTTGCTGCTTTTTCCGCTAATTCAGGCGGCATGCCATTCTCTATAGCGGCTTTTGATAAAGCCTCAATCATATAAAACAGATAGGCTGGCCCTGAACCAGAGATGGCGGTGATGTTGTCCATCATTGCCTCATCATCAATCCACTGCGTTGTTCCGCAGGATTGGAATAGGTTTTGCGCGCAATGTTGGCTTTTATCCGAAACATGATGGTTGCCAATAAGCGCCGTAAATCCCTTTTTTATCATGGCGGGGGTATTTGGCATGGTGCGTATAATAGGAATGGTTTCTCCCAATTGTTTCTCAAAATAAGAAAGCGTTTTTCCAGCCGCAATTGAAAGAACCGCAAATGACCCATCGCAATAAGGTGCAATATCTTGACATACCGTATCTAAAATTTGTGGTTTTATTGCAAGAATACAAATATCAACACCACTAAAATCCAATTCAGCCGACCGTTTCACGTGAAACATATTGTTTTGTTGTTTGATTCCAGTCAGTTGATCGGACGGGTCGAGGATTTGAACTTTTTGAATCAGGTTTGAAATCATACCACGCATTTAAAAGCGCACCGCCCATATTGCCACATCCGATAAGAATTATATTATAGGATGTCATAGTGCTTAATTAACCCCAATATGCATTATGATGACCCAGCCACATCCATCATGGCAAATGATAATTGGTTGCTATCTTGAACGGCATTTTCGGATAATAATGAGAAGGTCATGTAATAACGCTCGCATTCGGCCAATGCGACATCAATTAAATCTTCCATCGGTTCAACACCTGATCCTTCAACCTGTCCACGCATTAATGTTGTATGGCGAAAGCAGGGGATAGAGGCGGATTGAATAGTTTGCAAAATTTGATCTTCTGTCCCTTTATTGGTGACGGCAATATCAAAATGACCAAGCCATAAGGAGGCATTGATATTATTTACAACTTGGCACGCCTCATCATAATGATCGGCATGGATACGAAGATCAGGGGCGCAGATAAATTGGATTGCGCTAAATTCCTCTTGCCAGACAAAACCCAATTGATATTCACCCATTTTACCCGATACTTGAACGCTCAGCTCTTCTTCTGTTCGGCGTTCAAACACCCAATCATTGCGGAGCATGATGTCTTCCAACCCATCAATGGGGTTGCTGACCTCGTCATACAGGTTAATTTCATGGGATTGTTTGTGCATTATATTAATTATTTATCTTCTAATTCTTTGATACGTCTTTGCAAATCATCGACTTGCGCTTCAAGTTTTTCAAAATCTTCACGCGGGACAAGATCAAGGCGTGTTGCCAATTCTTCCACACGAGTTTTAACATCGTCGCGCATTTGTTTTTGCATATCATTCATAAGGCCAGCCGCACTGCCCGCTAATTGAGAAAGATCTTCGAATATTTTATTTGATTTTGACATGATAGCTATTGTGATATCACTGAAAGCTTATATTATTCAAGATAAGAGTGGGCAGAAACGAATGCTATCCACTAATAATTTTAGAGGTCATAAAATGATTATTGTTACAGGCGGTGCAGGATTTATTGGGTCTAACCTTGTTGCGGGGTTGGAAGATGCGGGACATAAGGATATTGTTGTTTGCGATATTTTTGGCACCGATGATAAATGGCGCAATTTGGCCAAACGCGAGTTAAAGGATATTGTCCATCCAGACCGCTTGTTTGATTATTTAGATACGCATAAAGATGCAATTGACGTTATTTTTCATATGGGGGCAATATCATCGACAACTGAACAAGATGTTGATTTGATTGTTGAAACCAATGTGGTTTTATCGCGCCGCCTGTGGAAATGGTGCGGGCAAAATCAAAAACGGTTCATTTATGCGTCAAGTGCGGCAACATATGGGGATGGCAATCAAGGGTTTGAAGATTTTCAAAATCCTGAAGAGTTGGCTAAATTACAGCCGCTTAACGCCTATGGCTGGTCAAAACATGTTTTTGATCGCCGTGTGTCCCGCGTTCTTGAAACCAAGAATGAACCAATACCCAAGCAATGGGCGGGGTTAAAGTTTTTTAATGTTTATGGCCCCAATGAATATCATAAAGAGGATCAGATGAGTGTGATTTGCAAGCTGTATCCGCAAGTAGAAGCGGGAGCAACGGCCAAACTCTTTAAATCCCATCATCATAAATATGAGCATGGCGGGCAATTGCGTGATTTTGTCTATGTTAAAGATTGCGTAGATGTGATGCTTTTTTTAATGAACCAGCCGCAAACCAATGGATTGTTTAATGTAGGAACAGGAGAGGCGCGCAGTTTTAAAGATTTGGCCGAGGCGACATTTAAAGCCGCAGGGAAAGAGCCAAAAATTAACTATATTGATATGCCAGAACAATTACGCGAAAAATACCAATATTTTACCCAAGCGGATATGAGCAAATTAAGACAAGCAGGATATAATAATGATTTTACATCATTGGAAGATGGTGTGCAGGATTATGTTAAGAATTATATGGGGTGTGAGGATCAGTATCGGTGATTACATCGTAAAATCATTATAGCCAGATTTTTGTTCCTCTGGCGTTTCAGGTTTATGACCTAAACCAACTAACGGAGCGACCGTTGAAGCTGCATTCATAAAATGGAATTAATAATCTTGCTGTATTTGAAGCATCCATACTAAACATAGTAGATTAAAATAGTTAACATATACATAATAAATAGAGATAAATATGGCTATAGACTTCCCAAATATTGATCCCATCGCCTTTTCTGTTGGTCCGCTTGTTGTGCGGTGGTATGCGCTTGCCTATCTTGTGGGGTTTTTGGCGGGATGGAAATATTGTGTTTGGCTTGCGTCTAAGGAATCTAAATTACTGCCCACGCGCGAACAAATTGATGATTTTTTACCATGGGCCATTTTGGGGGTCATTGCAGGGGGGCGCATTGGATATGTTTTGTTTTATCAATTACCCTATTATGCGGATGATCCATTAAGCGCGTTCAAGGTTTGGCAAGGGGGCATGTCGTTTCATGGGGGTGCGCTTGGGGTTATTATCGCATTATTTGTTTATGCCTTTGTAAAAAAGATACCCTTACTTCGCTTAACCGATATTGTTTGCGCGGCTGTTCCGATTGGGGTTTTCTTTGGCCGTATTGCGAATTTTATCAATAGTGAATTATGGGGCCGTGTAACTGATAAACCATGGGGCGTTGTTTTCCCAAATGGGGGAGAAATGGCGCGACACCCTAGTCAGCTTTATGAGGCGGCATTGGAAGGGATTATATTGTTTTGGATCTTATTCATCTTATATTTAATGCCATCAACTCGTAATCGCCCCGGAATTGTTACGGGTGCATTTTTGGCAGGATACGGTATCTTCCGCATGATTGTTGAAAATTATCGTGAGCCTGATGCGCATTTAGGGTTCATTTATGGGTCAATCTCTATGGGGCAGATATTAAGCATTCCTATGATTATGCTCGGGCTGGGTGTGATTGGTTATGCTATCTTAAAAAGGCGCAATACTGAATCCGCAAAGCCATGAGTAAAGAATTGCGCGATATTATTGCTAGGCGCATTGAGGTCGAGGGTGGAATTGCATTTGATGAGTATATGAATTTGTGCCTAGGGCATCCAGAGCACGGATATTACGTGACGCGTGATCCGTTTGGTAAACAAAGGGAAAAGGGGGGGGATTTTACAACCGCCCCCGAAATTTCACAATTGTTTGGGGAGATGATTGGCGCATGGTTGATTGATGCATGGTATAAAATGGGGTCGCCTGATCCGTTTATTTTATGTGAATGCGGACCGGGTCGGGGGACATTAATGCATGATATTTTGCGCACGGCAAAAATTGATCTTAGTTTTATAAAGGCAGTGCAAATTTATCTGGTTGAAATGAGTCCTGTTTTAATCAAAGCGCAAAAGCAATCCTTAGAAATTTTTGAAAGTGATATAAAAATAAACTGGTGCAATGATATCAACATGCTCCCCAATACTGCCCCCGTTTTTATCATTGGAAACGAGTTTTTAGACGCCTTACCCGT
Organism: uncultured Alphaproteobacteria bacterium; assembly: GCA_963803555.1. Taxonomy (GTDB): domain Bacteria; phylum Pseudomonadota; class Alphaproteobacteria; order Micavibrionales; family Micavibrionaceae. The sequence goes on from CAWDMZ010000002.1 coordinate 701,783, forward strand.
TAAAGAATTTATGTTCAAAGCGGGTCAGTGGGTTGAGCAATATGTAGGAATAGATAAAAACGGTTCGTTTCGAATGTGTGATAATAGTGACGATACCGCCCATAATTTGTTCAAAAATTATTTTCCTTCGATGATGTTCCCCCCCAAGGAAGGGGAGCGTTTAAACATCTCACCTGTTCAAATTGACTTTATTGGTGAAGCTATAAATATTATTAAAAAACAACAAGGTATGGCTTTATTTATTGATTATGGTTTCAATTTGCCTATGTATGGATCAACAGTGCAAGCCGTGATGAACCATCAATATATTGATGTTCTTAGCCATTCGGGGGAGTGTGATATTACATCACATGTTAATTTTGCACAATTAGGAGAGCAAGTTTTAAAAAATGATATGACCCTGCATGGCCCTGTATCACAAAGTGATTTTTTAAAGCGGATTGGTATAGAGGTCAGGGTGCAAAATTTGACCCAAAATGCATCAACACAACAAAAGCAAGATATTGATTCTTCCCTGATAAGATTGATAGGATGCGATACAAAAAATAACCAAATGGGTGAATTGTTTAAAGTAATGGCATTTACCGATAACCCAAATTTAAATTTTGAAGGATTTGCATGATTGTTATAAAAGCCCGAAATATTGATACCGCATCAAACAAAATTCAACATGGTTTTTTTGGTCGTGATGGCGGGGTAAGTGAGGGCATTTATAAGAGCCTTAATTGTGGAATCGGGTCAGATGACAAAGCCGATAATGTTCAACAGAACCGACAAATCGTTGCAAAATATTTTGACCAACCGACAGAAAATTTATGCAGTGTCCATCAAGTGCATAGTGCAAAATGTATTCTTATAAAACAGCCTTTTGGTAAGAAGTCAGAACGTCCCGAAGTTGATGCAATGGTAACAGATCAACCCAATCTTATATTGGGTATTTTAACGGCAGATTGTGGGCCAGTCTTATTTACAGGGGAAAAGCATGATGGGTCATCAGTCATAGGCGCGGCACATTCAGGATGGCGAGGCGCCATTGGTGGCGTATTGGAAGATACGGTTCAAAAAATGGTTGATTGTGGCGCGGTAAAGCAAACAATAAAGGCGGCCATAGGCCCGTGTATTGGTCCACGTTCTTATGAAGTGAATATCGAATTTGCAGCACCGTTTTTGGCGCAAGATGAAGCGAATGAACATTTTTTTAGGGAGGCGCAAAAAGAGGGACATTTAATGTTCGATTTGCCCGGATATATCGCCAGTCGTCTTGCACATTGTGGTGTAGGTGGTGTTACAATTACGGGTCATGACACCTATGCCGAATATGATAAATTCTTTAGTTATCGTCAAAAAACCCATCGGGGAGAGCCCGATTATGGAAGGCAAATTTCGGCCATTATGATAAAAGAATAAAATTTATTTGAATAAAGTATAAAAACTTCGAATCACATATTGCTTTATCAAAACGCTTTTTCTAAAGTCCAACCATACAAAATAATGATTTTACGGAAATCTCACGATGAAAATTATTGCTGGTAATTCAAACCGACCTTTGGCTGATGCGATATCAGCTTATCTTAATGTTCCCTTGACCAAAGCAAGCATGCGTCGTTTCTCGGATATGGAAGTATTCGTCGAAATTATGGAGAATGTGCGCGGCGAAGATGTTTTTATTATTCAAAGTACATCTTATCCTGCCAATGATAATTTGATGGAGCTTTTGATCTCTATCGATGCGCTAAAGCGAGGGTCAGCAAAACGTATAACGGCGGTTCTTCCCTATTACGGGTATGCGCGTCAAGATCGTAAAACAGGGGGGCGTACACCCATTTCTGCTAAATTAGTTGCCAATTTGATTACCTCAGCAGGGGCGGATCGGGTATTAACGCTTGATTTACATGCAGGTCAAATTCAGGGTTTCTTTGATATTCCAACCGATAATCTTATCGCTTCCCCCACCATGGTGGAAGATATGAAAACAAAATTTCAAGGCGATAATCTGGTTATGGTTTCCCCCGATGTGGGCGGCGTTGTACGTGCCCGTCAAATTGCAAAGCGCATGAACGCCGATTTAGCCATTATTGATAAACGCCGCGAAAAAGCAGGCATATCCGAAGTGATGAACGTTATCGGAAACGTAAAAGGCAAAGATTGTATTCTTATTGATGATATTGTTGATAGTGCAGGGACGATGTGCAATGCCGCAGGGGCATTAAAAGAACAAGGTGCAAAATCGGTTCATGGATATGTTGTGCATGGTGTATTATCGGGTGGCGCAGTGGCCCGTGTTTCGGCCAGTCCAATGGAAAGTTTAGTGATTACCGATTCTATTGCGGCAACAGAAGCGGTTCGAGTGGCGCATAATATTAAACAGCTTAGCGTTGCGCCATTAATTGGCGAAGCAATTAAGCGTATTGCCGAAGAACGCTCAATTTCGGCGTTGTTTAAATAAAATTCTAAAGAATATTGAAAAATTTTAAAAACACTTGTTTTTTGTGTTTAAATCCGCAATATTGCGCGGATATTTACAAATTGTGAATATATAAAGATCGGACACCCCTGGAGGCCGATCATAACTTAAAAACTAAAAAGGAAACTACGATGGCTAAAAATATTAAAATGTCAGCGTCGAAACGTGAGCGCGCCGGTAAGGGGGTCGCCCGAGCACTTCGTCGTGAAGACAAAATACCTGCCGTAATCTACGGCGATAAACAAGAACCTGTTACAATCTCTATGCCAGCAAAGGAAGCCAATCTAGAATTTAACAAGGGTCACCTCTTTACAACATTATGTGAGATTGATGTCGAAGGCGACACATCACTTGTACTTGCGCGTGATGTTCAATTGCACCCCGTAAGAGATAATGTTTTACACATTGATTTTTTACGCGTGAGTGACAAAACAACAATCACCGTTGCGGTTGCTGTGTCATATATCAACCAAGAAGAAGCAAAATATGTTGATGAAAAAGGTATCTTAAACATCAACCGTTATGAAGTTGATATTGTGTGTAAAGCGAAAAACATCCCTGATGAAATTATTGTTGATGTAAAAGATTTTGACATTGGTGATTCAATTAAAATTAGTGATGCGGTCATGCCTGATGGGGCGAAGCCTGCGATTGATGATCGTGACTTTACCTTGGCAACCATTTCTGCCCCACGTACGATTGAGGAAGAGGAAGCCGCAGAAGCAGAAGGCAGATGCAGCCGCAGAAGCAGTGGGTGAAGATGGTGAAGGCGAAGGCGCAGCCAAAGAAGGCAGCGACGATGTTAAACCAGAAGACGCACCAAAGCCTGAGTAAACTCGTTGCTTTAATATTTAAGGATTTAAAAGAGGCGCTTTATATGAGCGCCTCTTTTGTATTTTAAAAAAGCTTAAGGCGTTGAAGCACGCGATGCTGGCATCATCAATTCTTTTAAGGTATAAATCTTGATGTTTAATCTTTTTAAAAAGAAAATAGATAACGATATGATGTTGATTGTCGGGCTTGGTAATCCAGGTAAAAAATATGAAGGCAATCGTCATAATATTGGATTTATGGTGATGGATGAAATTGCACGACAAAATAATTTTCCTGAATTCAAATCAAAATTTCAAGGTGAGGTCAGTGCGGGGCGTATCGGCACACAAAAAGTTACGTTGTTAAAGCCGCAAACTTTTATGAATGAAAGCGGGCAAAGCGTTGGTAAGGCCGTTAAGTTTTATAAAATGGATATTGATAAAGTTATGGTTTTTCATGATGAATTGGATATTGACCCACGCCGCATTAAAATTAAACAAGGCGGCGGAGCAGGCGGCCATAATGGATTAAAATCTATTGATGCACATTTAGGCAATAAAGATTATTGGCGCGTACGATGCGGTATTGGCCACCCCGGTGATAAAAACCGCGTCAGCGGCTATGTGCTTAAATGATTTTAGCAAGGATGAACAATCGTGGCTAGGGGATTGGGTCGATGATTTGGCACGCTATGTTGATTTATTGGTTGATGGAAACCATGAAGAATATATAAGTAAACTTAAATAATTTAATAGAGGAGGCCGTAGCGTTTTTACACGCCTGAGGCAAAAAAGATATGGGTTTTAATTGTGGAATTGTGGGTTTACCAAATGTGGGAAAATCAACCTTATTTAATGCATTAACCGCCACGGCAGCGGCGCAGGCGGCAAATTTTCCGTTTTGTACGATTGAACCCAATGTTGGCAAAGTGGGCGTCCCCGATAAGCGTCTTGATGATATTGCACGCATTGCAAGCTCCGCCAAGATTGTGCCGACACAGTTAGAGTTTGTAGATATTGCAGGCTTGGTAAAAGGGGCGAGCAAGGGCGAGGGCCTTGGCAATCAATTCCTCGGCAATATTCGTCAGACAGATGCCATCATTCATGTTCTTCGATGTTTTGAGGATAGTGATATCACCCATGTTGATGGAACGGTTGATCCGATCCGCGATGCAGAAACAATTGAAACTGAATTGCTTTTGGCGGATCTGGAGAGCCTTGAAAAGCAATTAAAGAATACCGAGAAGAAAGCCAAAGGCGGCGATAAAGATGCCAAAATTCAATTTGACTTGATGGAGCGTATCAAAATCGCTCTTGATGCAGGAAACCCTGCACGATCTGTTGAGCCAGAAAATGTTGATGAGGAAAAAATCTATCATCAATTGGGTATGCTGACCTCCAAACCAATTTTGTATGTTTGTAATGTAAACGAAGACGATGCGGCAGAAGGCAATGAATTTTCAAAATCTGTTGCACAGATGGCTGAAAAACAAGGCGCGCAGTCTGTCGTCATTTGCGCGGCCATTGAATCTGAAATTGCTCAGCTAGAAAGTGCAGAAGAGAAAAAAGAATTTTTAGAGGCGATTGGCTTGGACGAGGCGGGATTAGACCGCATCATTTCTGCGGGATATGAATTGCTAGGCCTACAGACATATTTCACCGCAGGACCAAAAGAAACACGCGCATGGACAACCCGCAAGGGCGCAAAAGCCCCCGAAGCGGCAGGCGCCATTCACACCGATTTTGAAAAAGGATTTATCAAAGCCGAAGTCATCGCATTTGATGATTTTGTAGGATTAGGCGGCGAACAAGCCGCAAAAGACCATGGAAAAATGCGCCAAGAAGGCAAAGAATATATTGTCCATGACGGCGATGTCATTTTATTTAGATTTAATGTGTCAAAATAAAATTAAATGCTAGGGGCTGCTGCGGCAATCTTAGTATCGGCTAAGTAGGCTGGTGAGCCAGAGGCAGGGGCTACATCGGGACGCATAGAGGGACGTACACTATTCGCAGGCACGGCACCAGAAGCATCATTATAATTCATTGATAAACCATGTTGATCTGCCAAATCAGCAACTTTTTGTAATCCTGCTTGTGCACTTGCCTCTTGTTCGGCTGTGGCGCCAATATCATTTAATCCAATTGTATCTTCAACTATTCCTTCAGATAAAGTTGTAAAATAATTAGATAAAACACCATTATATTCTGCTTGATCAAGGATACCATCATCCAAAGCAATTTCTAAATCTTGTGCATATTGCGTAGTTGCAACAGAGGCTGTTTGTGTTGTAACAAATTGATTTGTATCTGAATTAATTTGTGCTTCCAAAGCATCAATAGCCGATACATCAACACCCAATTCTTTTGCTTCTTCAATTAAATCTTGAAGATAATCCATATCATTTGCACCCTCACCATCAAGTAAAATTGAAGTATCTGCTATTTTAATATCAGACACTGTAGGGATACTGGAAGATGGTGTTTCAATAGTTTCATCAGGAGCTGTTGAAGCCATTGCTGCGCCAAACGGCGTTCTAATAGGAGCGTCTTCAACTGGCGCAATTTCAGGTGGTGAATCTTCTAGTGGCAGTTGTGTTAATCCATCAGGCGCCAAACCGATACCTTCTAAGGACTCTGCATTAGCTTGCATTTCTGGCGTGATTGGCTCGAACCCTTGTTCCACATCTAATGTTTCAATACGCGCTATGTCTTCTTGTAAAATTATAACTTGATCACCATCAAGCCCCTCTAGATATTCATAAGCGGCTTGCTGCGCATTTGGTACAGCATTTTCGTCAACTGTTGACACAGGGCCATATTGACCAAATTTATAAGAATTATTATAACGCTCTTCTGCCAACTGCGCATCACTTACCGTTTCCATATATTTAAATGCTTCTTGTGTTACTGGTGCAGCGAATTCAATATTATCAGGATTAAGAGTTTGGAGTTGATCCATTGTAGCAATAATTTTACTATCGCTTAAAACAGGAGATGTTTCAACAGGAGGAACGCTATCATCTATAACTGAATCTTCTTGAGCCTGAGCTTTCGCTTGTTCAGCTTCAATTCTGTCTTTTTCAATTTCAGTTTGTATAGAATTTCTAACAGCTTGTGCAGCTGGATCTCCATATGCAACGGGGGATATACCTTGTCTATATACAGAAAGACGTTCGTCTAATGCTGCTTGTTCCTGTTCTTGCGCTTGTGTTTCTAATTGTTCTTGCGCCAATACTTCTTGCTCTTCTAACTCAGCAGCGGAAGGAAGAAGAGAAGATTGCTCTTGAATTCTTGTAGATAAGGCATCACGACCTTCTGGCGTTGATGTCATCGTAACAAGTTCATCCATACGCGCTTCATCACCCGCAATTTCAATAAGTTGTTCTAAAAAAACTGGATTTTCATTTAAGGCAGTATCAACAGTTTCAACTAAGCCCTCATCCCAATGACGAAACATTTTATCGCCATCATTAACATTTCCAAAAACTTCAGCCATTTTAGGATTTATAACAGTAAGCTTATCTGCAAACTCAGAACGATCAACTGAACCATCGGGAGTTTGCAATTCACGTAAACTGGTCGCAGCTTGATCCAAGATCTGTTCATAAGCATCACTATATTCGGACAAAGCATTTGGTGAAATAATTCCACTTGTTACCAATATATCAGGGTTTCCCTCTTGAACTTGTTGAACAATATCTGATGCGGCGGCATCATGGTTTGTATAATCACGATGAAATGATCTATTAAAAGCCTCTCTTATATCTTGTGAGATTTCAAATAGAACACTCTCTTCAGCACCAACCATTGATGCTTCACGTCTAAGAGCTTCATTAAAATTTTCGTTACGAAGAAAAGAATCACGCGTTTCCTGAAGTTCGTTGAATGTTATAGAATCAGCAGGCGCAGAGTTGAGACGATCTGTAAGATCGTTATATAAACTATATGCTATTTGTTGAAAATTTAAAGCCCCGCTCATCATATACTCCTTCTAAACCCTTCTTTTGTATTCCTATGTACCTATTATACGGAAAAAGGTTAAGATTTTGCAAAGAAGGGAAGCGTTTTATTGGTATATTGTTTTAAATCAATGGCTTACAGTGTAAAATAATTTTTATACTATTATGCGCGGACGAGGGATTCATAGGCATCACGCAGTTTTTTGGTTATTGGCCCTACGGTATAATGCGTATCATCAATTTGACCGATGGCGGTTATTTCCGCTGCGGTGCCTGTGACGAATACTTCATCAGCCTCTTTTAACTCTTCAGGTTTAATTTGGCATACTAGGAGAGGGATTTGCAAATCTTTGGCAAGTTTGATGACCGTCTGCCGTGTTAGACCATCTAAAAAGCAATCTGGGTCTGGTGTTTTGATCGCGTTATCTTTGACCATAAACAGATTAGCGCCCGTACATTCCGCGACCAACCCACGATAATCAAGCATAAGGGAATCGGTAAATCCTTTCGCCTCTGCTGCATGTTTTGACATGGTGTGTGTAGCATACAATCCTGCGGCTTTACTGGCGGTTGTTGCGGTATCGGGCATGGGGGCGCACCATTTTGATGTCATGAGGGAGATACCCTTGTTCCGCGCCTCCTCCCCAAAATAGCTGGGCCATTCCCATGCAGCGATAGCGACGTGTGTTTTGGTTTTTTTGGCTGAGATTCCCAATTCCTCAGACCCGCGCCATGCAACGGGGCGGATATAGGCATTGGTTAAATTATTAGCCTTTAAAATGTCATGCTTTGCCTTGTTTAATTCTTCAACACTATAAGGCATTTCCATATCAATAAGATTGGCGGAGCGGGTAAAACGTTCGGAATGTTCCGTTTCCAAAAATATTTTACCGTCATAGCAACGCTCCCCCTCAAAAACTGAACTGGCATAATGAAGGCCGTGAGTTAGAACATGAACTTTGGCTTCCCTCCATGGGACAATCTCTCCATCAAACCAGATAAAACCATCGCGGTTGCTAAAATCATTGCTCATCTTTTGTACTTTCATAAAATTGAATACGTTTACTAAAACCAAATAATACGTCACTATTCTTTTGGAAATTATAACATAATGCAAGCATGATTAAAGAAACACCCAAGAATAACGATAAAAAAGATATTTTCATCTGCCCCGATAATCCACAAAATGCGCCGCATATTTTGGTTGTGGATGATGATGATCGTATTCGGGATTTGGTTACAAAATATCTAAAGAAAAATCAATATATTGTTTCTAATGCGCCAGATTCAAAAACGGCCTTTGATATATTAGAGATGTTTTCATTTGATTTAATTGTGTTAGATGTGATGATGCCAGGGCAAACAGGGTTAGAAATGACCAAGGAATTGCGCGAGACATCAGACATTCCCATTTTATTATTAACCGCAATGGCGGAAACAGACGACCGCATCAATGGGTTGATAATTGGGGCAGATGATTATTTAACTAAACCGTTTGACCCGCTGGAGCTGACCCTAAGGATTAATGCAATTTTACGGCGTAGGCCATCACAAAATATAGCACCCACAAAATTACAAATTGGCCCATGGGTTTTTGACCCGCATCTCAATGCCTTGTTATCGAATAATGCTGATGCGGTTAAATTAACCGATGGGGAAGTAACATTATTAAATGCATTGGGGGAAAAGGTGGGGGAGATTATTGATCGAGAAACTTTGTCCGAAAAATGTGGGTTTGACCCGTTTAAACGCACCATTGATGTTCAAATCACGCGCCTGCGCCGTAAGATTGAAGAAAACAACGATAATCCCCGCTATTTACAAACGGTACGTGGTAAGGGATATATCCTACGCGCCCAAAGAATTGTTTAGGAAGGGGGTATAAAAAATGAAATTTTCTGCCAAGCAATTTTTACCACGCTCGCTTTTTTACCGCTCGCTTTTGATTTTAACGATACCGATTATCTTAACGCTTTCGATTAGTACCTATATCTTTTTTGATCGCCATTGGGAACGTATGGCAGGTCGCTTGGCCACTGGGGTTGCGGGGGAGGCGGCATTTATAACTGCATATATGGATGAAGGCATCACGCAAGATGCTATTGATCGGTTAAGTTATAATAGTCTTAAACATATGCAATTAAATGTAAAATATGTTCCTGATGGTAAGATTGTAAGAACACAAAAAGAATATCTTTGGCGCGGTAACATTATTAAAGATATTTTGGAGCGTGAACTGAGAGAACGCCTCAACAATCCCTTTAAAATTATTGTTGATACGCAAGAAAAATGGATTCAAATTCATATTCAACTTAATCAAGGGCTGTTAATTTTAACATCACCTGAAAGACGATTATTTTCATCATCGGGATATGTATTCTTACTTTGGATGATGGGGGTATCCGCCATTTTAATGGTTGTTGCCATCTTATTTATGCGCAATCAGATAAGGCCCATTAAAAAATTAGCCGTCGCAGCAGACCGTTTTGGTAAAGGGCGCGATGTTCCTTTTTTCAAACCAGAAGGGGCGCGTGAGGTGCGTCAGGCCGCCCGCGCCTTTATCGGAATGCGTGCCAGAATGGATAAGCAAATACAACAGCGCACTTTAATGTTAGCAGGCGTTTCGCATGATTTGCGTACGCCGCTTACACGTATGAAGTTGCAGGCAGAAATGATTGAGGATGAGGAGGAGCGCGATGCCCTAAAATCTGATATTGCCGAGATGGAGCGGATGATAAAAGCCTATCTTGAATTTACAAAAGGCGAAGGCAACGAAAAGCCAGAGCGTATTAATTTAAAACATTTGATTGAACGAATGGAAAAATCGTTTGAGCGTGCAGGGCTTAATGTTTCCTTAGAGTTTGAAGGAAAATTTTTTGAATTATATTTACGTCCCGTTGCGTTTGAGCGTTGTTTGAATAATATTTTATCAAATGCCCAAAAATTTGCCTCGCATGTGAAGATAAGAACCATACAAAAAGAAGAAGATATTATCATCCATATTGAAGATGATGGTGTTGGTATTGATCCGCATTTTTATGAAGATGTGTTTAAACCATTTTATCGTGAAGAAAAATCGCGCAATTTAAAAACAGGTGGGGTTGGCCTAGGGCTTCCCATCGCCCAAGATATTATTTTGGCGCATGGGGGACAGATTGAGTTAAGCCGTAGTAAAGAATTAGGCGGTTTAGAAGTCATTATTACAATGCCAATATGACGACACGCAGTATAATTACATTAATTTTCCACCAATGGGGACAGATTTATCAGGGACAATAAGCACAACGTGATTATTTTCATCCATAAATCCCAACACTAGAACTTCGGACATAAAAGGCCCAATTTGCTTGGGTGGGAAATTAACTACGGTGGCAATTAATTTTCCTTCTAAATCTTGAATGCTATAATTCTGCGTTATCTGTGCAGAGGTTTTTTTAATGCCAATATCCTGACCAAAATCAGCCTTTAATTTATAGGCAGGGCTTCGTGCCTCTGGAAACTCAGTCGCTTCAATAATTTTACCAACGCGAATATCAACCGCGTCAAAGTCATTATAAGTAATATTTGTCATTCTAGCGTCCTTTGCCATAACAAAATAAATATTTGTTTTATTTGAATTTTTTAGGATTGTGTTAACCCATTTGCGCGATGATACAAGAAGGTAAAACAACAGAATCTATGATAAAATAATTTAAATATGAATGATATAGGCAACGATAATTACCAACCAGGGTTGGAGCCGCCAAAACCGATGCGTGAAAATGCGGGTTGGCTGTCCAGCAATATGGCGCAATTAATGGTGTTTTTGAATGGTATTATTTTAACCATTACTGCATTCGCAACTTTAAATGTTTTTATTAGTGAGATTGTCCGTGAAGAATTAATTGAAACGACCAGTAAGGTTCAAGAACAAATCTTCACCCAATTGTCGCAGGCCGAAAAATCAATTAATGCTCTTTCTACAATTATTTCTCAAGTTGATTATGGCGATAACAAAGCGGTGCAAGATTATGTTTCGTCTGAAATTAAATCATCACAATATTTTAATTCATTATTCTTAATTGAAGGGGATGAGGTTTCATCATTATTTGTTCAAGATGACACGCCCTATAATTCTGAAGATGACAATATAATTATTCAAAATAATATTGATGGCTTTAGACGTGTAACAAAAAATGAATTCTTGCTTACCTCTGTTAAACAAGGAGATGGCGATAACAATTCCTATGCCATGGTTAAAAAACAAACAAGGGCGAATGGTAATAATATTTATGCTGTTGCAATTTTTGAATTTAAAAATTTTCTTAAAGATGATCCTTTTGGTGAAAATCAAACGATTGAACAAGTAAAAATTTTGGATGTCGATCAATCCGAAGCGTTATTTATTCAACAAAAAACACCAAATAAAGATGGCGATAATTTTGCCCAATATACAGATGTAAAAAATAAAGTTATTGCAGGTAAAAACCTTGCGATTGAAGTTGGTTTGCATATTGGAACACGGGAAGCATTTTTGAAAAAAATCCCTCTCCTTATGCTTTTATTCGGTGTGACATTGACGTTGATTGGTACGCTTTATGTGCGTAACAACCAGATGCAGTCTAAAAAACTAGCAAAGATGAACAAGCAGCTTGCCTATAAAAACTTTGAGTTAAACCAACAGGTGACAGAGCGTGAAAGATTGAATGATGTTATTCAAAAATCTGCTTTCGAACATCGTACAATTATTAACGCGGTGAGTGATATTATCGTCGAATTATCAGACAAAGGAAAAATCCAGTTTTTAAACGAGGCTTGGAAAACCGTAACAGGTTTTGATTTGGATCGATCAATTGGGCGCAGCATTTATGATATGATCTATGTCCAAGATCAGGCAGAATTGAAAAAAAGTATTGAAGCCTTAGTATCAGGAACTTCACATTCCTATCGTGCCTTTACCCGTATTCGTAGTGCGGATGGTAAATTCCGTGCGGTTGAATTCTCTCTTTCCATCGTACGCAAATCAAATGATAAAGAAATGCATTTGGTTGGAACAATTACTGATGTGGAAGAACGTCGCCGTGCCGAACGCGCATTAAGCGAGGCAGAAAAGAAATATCGTAACATTGTTGAAAACGCCGCAAGTGGTATTTATCAAGTAACACCAGAAGGGCAGTTTTTAAGTGTAAACCCCGCCTATGCCAGAATTTTAAATTATGAATCTGCTGATATCGTATTGCGCGACATCGCAAATGCACGTGAGGATATTTATAAGGATGCCGCAGAGCGTGAAAAGTTTTTGAAAGAAATCAGTGCGCTTAATATCGCAAAAAGTTATGAGACATGTGTACGCCGTGCTGATGGAAAAGTTATTTGGGTTAGTGATAATGTCCGCCCCGTTTTTGATGAGGAAAATAATCTTCTTTATTATGAAGGAAGTTTGGAAGATATCGACCAACGCAAAAAGGCCGAAATGGCGCTTAAAGATGCCAAAACGGAATCTGATTTGGCCAACCGTGCAAAATCCGAATTTCTTGCGAATATGAGCCATGAATTACGTACGCCCCTTAATGCAGTAATTGGATTTTCGGATATCATCCGCTCCGAAGCCTTTGGCAAAATTGAGCATGAAGAATATAAAGAATATGCAGGAAGCATTTATGATAGCGGTAATAACCTGCTAAAAGTTATCAATGAGATATTAGATGTTTCCAGAATTGAAGCAGGGGAGCGTACATTAAAAGAGGGGGCGGTGAATGTCAGATCCTCCATCTTATCATGTTTGTCCTTGATGGAATCTAAAATAAAATCTGCAAAAATTCGTGTTGATAATAAAGTGATTAGTGAAAGCTTAGGGTTAATTGGTGAAAGCCAAGCAATCAAGCAAATGCTAATGAATCTTATTGGTAATGCGGTGAAATTTAGCCCCTCTAACGGTTTAATTATGGTTGATGCAAACACCAGCAATGATGGTCGCTTGCATTTATCCATCACCGATACGGGTATTGGTATGTCTGATACCGAATTAGAGAAAGCATTATCACCCTTTGGTCAGGTGGAGGTGGAGCATAGCCGTAATACATCAGGTACGGGCCTTGGTCTAACGCTTGTTAAATCATTAATCGAATTACATGGTGGAGAATTGGATATTGTGTCACAAAAAGGAATAGGAACAACCGCAACGTTAATTTTCCCTGCAAAGCGTGTAACAAATAAGAGTAGCAATACCGAGAATATTTCAACAAACGCATAAAAGGGAAGAGTTAAAGCGACATAGAATTTAATTCCTCTTCCAAATCCTCATCAGTCATATTGATAATTTTTTGTGCCGTTGCAAAATCATATCCTGCACGACCCATAACCCCCAATGCCTTATCAAATTCATACTTATTATTGAGGTCATAAGGGCCAATTTTCTTCTTCCGTGCAAAGGTTAGCGCGGCGTAAAAGTCACCTTTATATTCTGTATCATACTCATCCAAATCATGGATTTTAAGAGCGGTTTTAACCCGATCCCCTTCATATCCTTTTTGGCGTAGTTTCCCCTCAATCTGACGTGAAGATAAACCGCGTCTGCGAAAGGATGTAATCATTCCTTTTAAATACGCCTCATCATCCAACAACATCATATCAATAAATTTTTGGGTCACAGTATCCAGCATTGCAAAGCATTCTTCGCGGTCTTGTTCCACATGATGGCGGCAAGATTTGTCAATTTTGCGTTTCATCACGGTTTTAAAATGCATTGAACTGGCGGTAAATTTTTGTAAATATGCCAACCCAGAATTATAAAGATATTTTTCGCTTATTTTCTTGGGTGGTTTAAATTCACGCTTACCATCATCGGAAAATTTCTTTTTCGATTTTCTTTTATCTATGGGTGGTTTATCGTATGTCGATAAGGTCATAATTAATAAGGTAACATGTTCATGAATGAAACAAATCAAAATTCATTAAATCCACGGGAAATTAAGGGCATTAATATTGTCGGTCTGCAAACCCTGATTGGTAAGGAAGTGGGGCGTTTTATTAATGTTTATACCCAAACGGTGGTCGCACCCGTGGTTACGACCTTGTTATTTTATGCGGTATTTGCATTGGCATTTGGTGGTGTTACGCGCACTATTGGCGACATCCCCTATCTTACATTTTTGGCGCCGGGGCTTATCATGATGACGATGGTACAAAATTCATTCGCCAATACTTCCTCCTCCATGGTAATTGCAAAGGTGCAGGGAAATATTGTTGATATCCTTATGCCCCCTTTATCGGCGGCGGAGTTATATTGGGGATATATTATTGGCGGTATTGCACGCGGCATGATGGTTGGCGGGGTTGTCGGCATTGTTGTTGCGTTAACCGTTGGAATTACGCTTCATTCTATTTTGTTTATTCTTGCCTTTGCCGTTTTGGGAACGATGATGTTATCCAGTATTGGGTTGGCGGCAGGGATATGGTCGCAAAAGTTTGACCATATTGCGGCGGTGACAAACTTCCTTGTCACGCCGTTAACCTTTTTATCGGGAACATTCTATTCGATCAATCAATTGCCTGAATTTTGGGCGAATTTGGCGCATTTTAACCCCTTCTTTTACATGATTGATGGGTTTCGATATGGGTTTATCGGGCAATCAGACGGGGATGTTGTGATAGGATTGATTTTTCTAACCATTATCAATATCGTTCTGGCATTAACCACATGGTGGATGATAAAATCAGGATATAAAATAAAATCTTAAAATCTGATAAGAAATAAAATTAATATAAATATGGTAATAGAAGTATGAGTGATGTTGTTCCCTTAAAATCGGCGGCAAATTTATCGGGTGATGTCATTCGCCCCTTTCAATTAGAGGTTTCCAGCCTGCGTGGGCGTATCGTGCGTTTGGACAAGGTACTGGACAGCATTTTGGATGCGCATGATTATCCCCAAATTGTTAGTCAGCTATTGGCGGAAACGGTAACATTATGTGCCCTTTTATCCTCAATGTTAAAATATGACGGGATCTTTACCCTTCAAACGCATGGGGATGGCCCCATTAGCATGTTGGTGGCGGATATGTCGAGTGATGGGGCAATCCGCGGCTGCGCCAGTTTTGATGCGGAGCGAGTGTTTGAGATGCAAAAAGACATTTTAAAATCCAACGCACCCCTTACATTATTATTGGGGAAGGGGCATATCGCCTTTACTGTGGATCAGGGGGATAATACAGACCGATATCAAGGCATTGTTGAGTTGCGTGGCAAATCCCTAACCGAATGCGTGCAGCATTATTTCTCCCAATCAGAACAAATTGATACAGGGATTAAAATTGCCGTGAATAAAGATACGGATAATTGGCGTGCCGCAGGCCTTATGTTGCAACAAATGCCTGAGCAGGGCGGTCATGAGCCGCCTGAGAAAGGTGTAAAGCCACCCGCAGTCAGCAACCGTGATGAGGATGATTGGCGCCGCGCCATGGTGTTTTTAGATAGCTGTAAGGATGAGGAGCTTTTATCCGAAGATTTGCATGGGCATGATATTCTTATCCGTTTATTTCATGAAGAAGGGGTGCGCGTTTTTGACCCCATAGAATTGCGCCACGAATGTCGTTGTTCCATTGAAAAAGTTGAAAATATTGTCCGCATGATGAGTCAAGAAGAACGCAATGATATGGCGGATGAAGACGACCTTTCCATGACATGTGAGTTTTGTAGCAAGGAATATGAATTAAGCGATGATATTTTAAAACCTAAGCAAACCAATCCTGATGCATAATATAAAATTAATATCGCTCCTTTCTATTGCTTGCTTATTCACCATAGGCTTATCGGGGTGTACAGTAACCGATCATTCGGCGGCAAAGCCATTGCCTGATTTAACCTTTAATTATTTGACACCCTTTGCTGTTAATAATGGTGCAACGCGTATTACGCAAAGTTTTCAGGCAGGCGAGATGACCCGCAATACAGCGCCTGAATTTGGTCAAAGCCCTGCATTCTTGCTTAAACGATATGCCAATCAGCGTTTTGTCACGACAGGCGCACCGCAAACTTTTGTTTTTGATATTAAGAAAGCGCGCCTAACAAAAGCGACATCAAATACAGATGCCCTCAATTTTATGGTGGGGTTAAGCATGGATATTTATAAAGTGGAGGTTTTGCTTGAGCTGTCATTATTACAATTCAATGGACGAAAGGCACAGCCACATACTATTTATTATGAACAAAAATTAACTTTATCATCCAACGTAAATTTGAAGGAGCGTGAATATGCCCAATTTGAATTTTATGAGAAAATGATTACCGATATTGACCGTGCGGTCAGCGATATTGTTCAAAATAAATTATAGATAATTTTATGAACGCCAGAATTGTGGCATTAACAAAACCAATACCGTAAACAACTCCAACCGTCCTAAAATCATACCCACACACATAACCCACTTTGCCGCATCGGGCAGGGGTTGGAATGTTCCTGTCGGGCCAATTATATCACCCAAGCCTGGGCCAACATTGGCAATGGATGTTGCCGCCCCTGACATGGCCGTAATAAAATCTAATCCCAAAAATGATAGCGCGATGGCCAAGAAAACAAAGCTTAATGCAAAAACAAAGAAAAACCCCATAACGGACGAGGCGACGCCCTTGGGAATGGCATTGCCGTTATAATGCGGCGTAAAAACGCCATGCGGGTGGATAAGCTGCTTTAACTGCGTAATTGTAATAGACCACAAGACTTGAAAACGAAAAATCTTAATCCCACAGGTGGTTGAACCCGCACACCCCCCGACAACCATTAGGAAAAATAACAAGATAACCGCAAACCCGCCCCATGCCATATAATCGCCACTGGTATAGCCCGTTCCCGTAATCAGGGATACGATATTAAAACTGGCGCGGCGCAATGCCTCACCCAATTCCATGCCGTTATTAATGGTAAGGAAGATGACCATAAATCCAATCGCGGCAAAAATCAGCATAAGGAACGCTTGCACTTGGGAATCACGGAATAAACATCTTAAATTCCCCCGAATGGCCTTCACATATAAAATAAACGGAAGGCCGCCCATTATCATAAAGACTGTTGCGGTGATCTCAGTCCACGGATTATCAAAATCGGAGAATGAGGCATCGAATGTAGAAAACCCACCTGTTGCAATGGTGGTCATCGCGTGCGCCATTGAATCAAACCCACTTAAACCCGACAGGC
The DNA here is from genome assembly GCA_963803555.1 of uncultured Alphaproteobacteria bacterium. Lineage (GTDB taxonomy): Bacteria > Pseudomonadota > Alphaproteobacteria > Micavibrionales > Micavibrionaceae. The sequence goes on from CAWDMZ010000002.1 coordinate 719,192, forward strand.
GATAACAAGCCATACATATAATGGTTAAAAGCAGATAGACCATACCGATGGATGCCGCTAATTGCTTTGCACGGGGCAAGGCCTTTTCATTCTCAGATGATTCAGTTTGAAATAACTGCATTCCGCCCACCTTCAAAAATGGCAAAACAGACAGCGCCATAACGATAATACCAATACCGCCAAGCCATTGTAAAATGGCACGCCATAGCAATATACCCGGTGGGGCATCATCCAACCCAACAATAACCGTTGATCCCGTCGTTGTAATACCAGACACCGATTCAAAAATGGAGTCAGTCAAGCTCATCTCCATCGCGGAGAAATAGAAGGGGAGCGATGCCGCCGCCGCCAAAACCAGCCAGCTTAAAGTTGTGAGTAAGAATGTTTGACGCATGGTGATATGAAATTCATCACCCTTATTCATTAAAATAAGCCCGCCGCCAATAAAAAGAATAAACACCATACTGACAAAGAAGATTTTCCAATCCTCATTTCCAGAAACCATATCGGCAATAAGCGGCAATATCATGCCGCCCGCAAGGGTGCATAACAAAATACCAATGACATAAAATATGGGGCGTGTGTCCATTATAATAAGTTAAAGCAGTCTTTTTATAAAAACCACATATTTTTAATTCCTATACCCCCGATAATTATCTTTTGAGCAATAAAAAAGGCCGATATTTAAATCGACCTTTTTAAAATTATATATCTTTAAAAATTACTGGAAGGTAATTTCTGTACGGCGGTTTGCAGGCTCACGTACATCATCAGGTGTTTGAACCAAAAGATCATTCTCACCACGGTGATTTAGTTGTAGCAAGGTTGCATCTACACCGCGTTGAACCATTGCATCACGAACAACATTCGCACGTTGCATAGAAAGCTTTTGGTTGTATTCATCAGATCCAGATGTATTGGTGTGACCAACCAAATCAATTGAAACCAAGCTTCTTGTTTGTGCTTCGGCAGCTGCAGCGTCAAGAATGCTGATGGCACCAGGGTTTAATGTATATTCATCCCAATCAAAGAATACGATGTATTTTGCATTCTCTAAAGCCATCGGCTCATTCGGGTCAATATCAAAGGCTTGTGGTGCTGGCGCAGGGGCAGGAGGCGGTGCAACTGGTGTTGCAGCTTCTAACTGCGCGATGGCATCCATAAATTTTGATTTACATGAAGAGATTTGATCTTGTTGGAAGTTTTCCTCTTGCTCCTCAATCCAGCAATCATAGCGAACTTGCGCATAAGCAGATAAGGCAGGTTGCATTTCGCGTGCGCCATTTGCAAAAACATTCACAAGACGTGAACGGGCAACAATAAGCTCTTCTGCATGACCTTGTAACAAGTTCCAATCACTCACAGGCTCGGGCATGACCATATCGCCACGTGCAGCAGCCAAACCTTTACGGCTGTAATGCAATGCATCTGCTTCATCATCAAAATTATTAAGTTCGCTATTTACGAGGGCTTGATAATTTGTGGTTAATTCTTGTGTGAAAGTATTACCAACAGCATTTGCTTCATTTAACGCATCAACTTCTGCAAACTTGTGTGTTGAACAGGCACTAAGCGATACAATTGCGGCCAAGGCCAAGACAGGGCGTATCATTTTCATGGGGAAAAACTCCTAAAAATTATTATTTTGTTCAAAACCAATTTTTGAACGAACATTATGTTTATACCCCTCCAGTGGCAAAAGTAAAGGTGAAAATGTACTTTTAATCAATGATATAAGGAAAAAAAGCCCTGTTTTTAAAGTCTATAAAGTGTTTACGAAATAATTTTTTGCAAAGCTTGACAGATTGCTTGGGAATATCGTATCCCTTCGTCATCTTAAAAATACAAATTAAAAATTAACTAATGAGTAGGTGTATCTATGATGTCAAAAGGGCAAAAAGTTGCGATTTTGGTCGCAAATGGTTTTATTGAATCCGAATTTATCCAAATGCAAAAAACAATGCGTGAATTGAATGTTGATATGAAACTTATCAGCGCCAATCAAGGATTAGTGAATGGCTGGGATGGTCAGGGATGGGGGCATAACTATGCCGTTGATGCCCAAATTAATACGGCCCTTGGCGCAGATTACGATGTTTTAGTTATTCCTGGTGGCACACGAAGCCACGACAAGCTTAAAATGACGGCACATACAAAACGCTTTATCGGCAGTATGATGATGGCGGAAAAGCCAGTGATGGCAATGGGTGATTCAGTTAATCTATTGGCGGAAACAGAACAGCTTGATGGCCGTACCGTTACGGGCCCTAATGAATCACGCCAAATGGCGACAAGCAATGCAGGCGTGTGGAGTGACGAGGCCGTCACAATCGACAATAACTTGCTGACTGGTGTTTGGTCCGATGAATACGCCGCCGCCATGCAAGAAATGATGAAAAATCATTTAAATGATGGCGATAATATGAAAGCCGCCGCATAATACCACTATGAAAGCAGAAACGCAGAGTCTTATAGATGATATCCAAAGCGCACTGAGTGTGCTGAGGAGGCATCTTTGACTGGGACAATGCGGTACGCCGATTAGAAGAGCTTAATGCCCTAGTCGAAGACCCAACCCTTTGGGATGATGCGGAAAAAGCGCAAAGCTTAATGCGCGAGCGTACGCGCCTTGATTCCCAAATCTCAAACGTCCGACAAATTGAAACCGATACTCAAGACAATGCCGACCTCATTCAAATGGGCGAGGAAGAGGGCGATAATTCAATCATTCTAGAAGCTGAGCAGTCGCTTGAAAGCCTAAAAGAAATTGTTGAAAAACAGCAGCTTGAAAGCCTTCTTTCAGGTGAAGCTGATGGTAATGATTGCTATCTAGAGGTTAATTCGGGGGCTGGCGGTACAGAAGCGCAGGATTGGGCAGAAATGCTATTGCGGATGTATCTACGGTGGGCCGAAAAACGTGGATTTAAAACCACAATTATCAATAGAAGTGATGGCGATGAGGCGGGAATTAAGTCCGCGACGGTGCGTATCGAAGGTGAGATGGCCTATGGGTGGCTTAAAACTGAGGCTGGCGTTCATCGATTGGTGCGAATATCGCCTTACGATTCAAATGCGCGCCGCCATACCAGTTTTGCATCAGCGGCGATTGCACCCGTTGTCGATGATGATATAGATATTGAAATTGAAGAAAAAGATCTGCGCATTGATACTTATCGTTCCAGTGGGGCGGGGGGGCAACATGTAAACACAACAGATAGTGCCGTGCGCATAACCCACGAGCCGACAGGTGTTGTTGTCGCATGTCAGAACGAGCGTTCACAACATAAAAATAGAGCCACTGCAATGAATATGTTAAAAGCGCGATTATATGAACGCGAAATTCAACAACGTGAGCAAGATGCCTCAGATGCGCATGATGATAAAAGTGATATTGGATGGGGGCATGCCATTCGCTCCTACGTTTTACATCCGTATCAAATGGTAAAAGATCAACGTACCGCTTGCGAAACAACGGATACAAGCGGCGTTTTAGATGGTAAAATTGATGCTTTTTTAGAAGCCTCATTAGCCAAAAAACTAGATGTTAAATAAAGGTGGGGGGTAAGGCTCACCACACTCTTGCATAATTAGCGCAAAATCCCTAAAGTCTGAGCATAATAACAGATGCGCTATAAATTATATTCGGTGCATGATTTTTAAATTTAAGGTTTAGATAGATGCGTAAAATCCCTTTAACATTATTGTCCCTTTCAATGCTATGCGTTCCTACAATTGGACACGCACAAATGGCGTCCCCAATGGCGCCTAAGGAAGTCCCACAATTTTTACCGAAAGCGGGTTGGACGGTAAAGCCAGCCGTTACGGGCGATATGCGTAATTTAAATGGCTTAAAACTGCCCTGTTTGATGATGGTTGAATATGATAATGGCTATGTTATGCGATTATCGGGCGGTAATGGCCAATTAATGGCGATGGCTATTGATTTCCGCCAAGATGTTTTTGTCCAAGGGCGAAAATATCAAGCCAATATTTCAATTGATGGTGCCTCTGTGGGGCAGGTTCAGGCAACGTCATTTTCCAAGAATGCGTTGATTATTAACACACGCAACATTGCAAATATCTACGATAAAATCGCGACAGGGCAACAAATGTCTTTGGATGTTGAAGGAAATAAATTTCAATTCCGCCTTGGCAATGTATCCGAGGCCGCAGGAAGATTAGAGGCTTGTTATAATGGTGATACTGCCATTTCAACCGCGGGAATGTCCCAACCTCTGGGCGTGGATAATATTGTACCAAATGGCAATATTGAAACGGCATCTTTGGGCAATCAATCAACCGCCACTATAAAATGGAATGATACAAAGCAGGCGATGCTAAACCCGCCCACCGCAGTTGAAATGCCCGCATCGCAACCCCGCCGATCAAAACCCTCTGAAATTTGGCGCGCGCGCAAAGGGGATAGCATGAAAGCAACCCTAACCCGTTGGGCAGATAAAGCAGGGGTCGCCATTGATTGGCAAGCCGATATGCAAGGCGAAGTGGTTCAAGACATGGCGCTCACAAACAGTTTTGAAAGCGCGGTTCAAACTCTTATCGCACAAAATTCTGCCGCAACGGGCATTCAGGCCGATTTAAAAGGGGTTGTTCAGCCCTCAAATCAAAATACAAAGATTTTAAGCCCGACAGTATCGCGTATGCCAACACCATTGGTGCCTGTGTCCTCGCCAATGACCTCGACGTACACAACACCAAGAATGTCCGAAACACCAATAGCACCACAACGTATGACTAAATCCAATGTAAATTGGAAAGTCAATCAAGGCGCAAATTTGCGTGTTGCCTTAGAAGAATGGTCAGAACGTGAAGGGGTTCAACTACTTTGGCAGGCTAATCAAAATTTTTCAGTGCGCCAAGATATTGCAAATGATGGATCATATGAAGAAGCACTACGCTCAATCTTAATACAATTTACCAACGATTCTGTTCGTCCCATTGCGCAATTAAATAGTGACCCCACAACAGGACGCCGTATATTAATTGTTCAATCATCACGCGTTTTATAACGGCGCCTTATTGTTTACAAAATAGGGTAAAACATCATACAAAGCTTGGTTTACGTTAGGCTGGCGTGTTAGATTTATTAAAAGTTTTAATTACTGATTCTTGGCTTTGCTGCCAAATTAACATTCTAAAAAACTAAAATGGTTCACATATCATGCGCAAAAATAAATCTTCATTCCATTTCCTTATCAAATCGTTAGGAATTGGATGCTCCGCCCTTGCCCTATTAATGGTAACCCCATCATGGGTGCAAAATATTGCGTTGGGTCAAGACGTTGCCGCCCTGAACCCTACAAGTGGATGGAATTTGAAATCTGATGCAGATAAAACAAACGGCTATTGCGCCTTATCCCGATCCTTTGATGACAATGTAATTTTAACATTGGGCCGCAATCAGGCCGAAGAATACTCCCTCGCTATTGATTTCCAAAAAGCTAAATTAGATGAAGATAAAGCGTATCCCATCACATTACAGCCAGCCCCAGGGCAAATCCGTGCCTATGAAATGATGCCTGCTTCGGCACGCGCAATTGTGGTACGCCTTGGTTACGATGATAGCTTTTTTAAAGCGTTAGAAAAATCAAACCTGCTTAAAGCTGAAGTTGATAAAATTAAATATAATTTTCAAATTAATGATATGGGGAAGGGCAGCGCACAATTAGACTCCTGTCTGGCCAAAATTAAAGGGGATGATGGTGTAAAGGTTGCACAAAATTTTAAAGCCGAAAAAATAGATGAATCAGAAAAAACAAAATTAGCAGACAATCAAAAAACTATAGTCACAGAATCCAAAACCGCAGCCGCCCCTGCCGCAAAATCCACCCCTGAAAAGGTAACGCCAAAGCCCGTTGCCATTAAAGAAACACCAAAACCAATTGAGATTAAAAAAGCCGCTATTGAGGTAAAACCTGCGCAGGCAAAACCACCCAAAGAAATTACAATTGAACGTGTTGGCCAAAAAGAAATCAAATCAGCTCAAAAACCAGCATCAGTTGTCGAGAGTAAACAAGCCGTACAGCAAAGTGAAAAAGCTGTTAAAGCCGAAACCGCGTCACTAGATGCAAATAAACCAGAAACTATTGTTAAAACACAAGCACCAAAGACCGCGGCTAAACCTGCCCAGGTTCAAGTTCAAAAATCTGCCCCTGTGGTCACTCAAAAACAAACAGTCGTCGCAGCGCAACCAAAACTACAAAGACCCACTGAAATTGCACGTAATAATCGTTTATCAGGTAGTGGATCTGTATCTGAAAATCTAAATGCTGCCAATACCGCGCCTTTGGCGATGGCATCACCACAAACCGCGCCACCAAAACAAAAGCAACAAGTGATGACTGCGCCTGTTCAACCGAAAAAAACTCAATCAGAAGTAAAAACTGCGCAAATAGCTAAACCTGCCAAACTTGACTACGAAGCGCCGATCACGCCTGATATGGTAAGCGCGCCTAAGCCATTTTCATCTAATGCGCCCAAAACTGAAAATACGAGCCCTGTCGATGTTACAGCAACGGAAAAACAAGTTGAGCAGAAAAAAGCCGTTATTGAAGCCGAAGCAAAAGCAATCAATGCAAAACAGCAAAAACTTGCAAAAGCGGTTGAAGTACAAGAACAAAAATTAGAGCAGTTGGATGAAAAAGACTCTAAAAATGATATTGTGATTAATAATATCCGTGAAGAAATTGCAATTTTGCGCATTGAAAATAGAAAACTTATTGAAGATGCGCAAAATGCCCGCGCACAATTGGATAGTGTTGCTGTTGAAAGCGGTAACCAAGCCATGAAACGCATCCGCGAATATGAGCGTAAATTAGAAGCGGCGCAGGCGGATAACCTTAGTCTGGCACGCCAAATGGAAGAGATGCAAAGCTTGAAAGCGCAAGGACGTTTGGATGCAGTAAACGGAGATGTCAATTTAACACAAACAACATCACGGTATAATGAGGCGGAACGTGAAATTAAGCGTCTTGGCCTTTTATTAGAGCAGCAACGCGCCGCTCACAGTTCGGAGAAACGTGAGTTGGAACAAATGCTGTTTGATCCCGCCGTTACAAACGAGCAACAGCGTAAAAGATTATCCCAATTAGAAAATAAATTAAAAGCAAGCGAGGCACAATATGCACGCGCGCAAGACGAGCTTGCAAAACGTGCGGCGATCAAGCCAGAAGTTATTATAAAACCTGATCCAAAAACAGAAGCAGATAGACAACGTTTAGCGAGCGAGAAATTAAAGCTTGAGCAAGAATTATCAGCATCGCAACAAAAATATGCGCAAGAATTAAAAGCGGCACAGCAACAGTTAAAACAATCGCAAATTGCATTGCAACAAAAACCAAAAACAGAAATTGTGATTAAACCAGACCCCAAAGTTGAAGCCGATAAGCAACGCCTTGCTACAGAAAAAGCTCAACTTCAGGCTGAATTGCAAACATTACAAAGTCGTTTAAACGAAACCCAAATTGCATTAGAGAAGCAAAAAAATCAAAAACCAGTTGCCTTGGCTGATCCTTTGGTTCAACGAAACAATATTCAAATTGAACAACTCAATAAAAAACTGTCATTGCAAAATCAACAATTGGAAGCATATCAAAGTAAAATTGAGCTTGAAAAGCAAGAGCAAGAAACATTAAAACAAGAGCAAGCACGCCTTCGCCAAGAGCAAGAGCTTTTAAAACAACAGGCCATAATTGCGGCACAAAAAGCGGCGCAGGCCGCCAGTCAAGCAAAAATGGCGCAGCAGTCTATGGCACAAGCCAAACAAGAGGCGCAACAAGAAGCGCAAAAACTTCGTTTGGAGCAACAACGTATTCAAAGTTCGCTACAAGCAGAGCGTACAAGAGTTCAGCAAGAGCAAGCAAAACTTGCGCTTTTAGAGCAAGAAAAATTAAAAGCTCAAGCACAGCAACGCCAACAACAGCAAGCTGTCACAACAGCAAAATTAGAAGCGCAAAAGCGTAATTTCAACGCTCAAAAAATTGAAGCTATTTTAAGTCAATCAGGCTTGTTCCCTAATAATGGAGTGCAACAAGTTGCGAATAATGAGTTTCGTTGGAACATTGGTAATGTCAATGGAATGGCAAAGGCCGCCGAAATTTCGCAGACACCGAATATGTCAAGCTTTGTTCAGGGGTTTATTACAAATGCAAGACAATCTTGTAAGGGTGATTTTGCTTCCCTTCCATCTCAAACAGGACAGCCGAATAATTATGAAATTGCATGTATAGGCGGCGCACAAAATCGTTCTTCATCATTATTATTTACACAAAGGGATAATCATTACATCGCCATTGTTCATGAAACAACGGCTGATGATATGGACATGGCGATGGATGCGCGGGACCGTATTGCCGAAAAGCTTTAATTAATTTTTCGCCTATCCGTCATACTTAATTCATAGTTTTATGTTTCTTATAAAAATAAGGAACAATTGAGATGCAATATAGTTTGTCTCTTATCAATTCTGCATTATTTAAAAATAGGAAAAATTTATGCGTATTTTACTTGGTGGTTTAACACTTATCGTTATTTTATTGGTTGGGGCGTTGGTTGCCCCGCAATTTGTTGATTGGAACAAATATAAACCACAAATTATTACCCAAGTTCAAAAAGCCACTGGATTAGAAATTGATGTTGCAGGCAATTTATCAATGTCAGTTCTGCCAATGCCACATGTAAAAATCGAAAATTTAACCGTTGTTGCGCCCAAGCAAAAAGAATTTGAAAATCTATTAAAAATGAAAAGCGCCGAAGTTAGTGTTGAGCTTTTACCACTTCTTCAAAAGGAAGTTAAAGTAAGTAGCGTTACATTGATTGAACCTGATATCAAAATTGAAATCATGGAAGATGGCACACCATCATGGCAGACCCAAAAATTAAAAAATGCAGCACAGAAAAATAAAACTCTTCCAAACGAGGAGGATGCACCACAAACTCAAAACCCATCATCGAATAAATTAGAATTTATCGCGCTTGATAAGCTTGAAATAAAAGGTGGAAAATTAGATTTTATAAATCATCAATCAGGTGCGCGTTATACCGCCAATGATATGAACACTGTTGTAAAAGCCAACAGTCTAAAAGGCCCGTTTGAGGGGCAGGGCAGTCTTATTTATAATGATAATAAAATCGAATTTGATATAACATCAGGTGAAATTCCCAATGAAGGGACGCTTCCTTTAAAAGCAGAAATAACCGTTCCTGATGCAGGCGCAAGCATAGTGTTTGACGGTGTTGCCTCATTATCATCCCCCATAGATATTCAGGGGCAGACATCTTTAAAAACACAATCTATTGCAAAATTAATGTCGGTTATTAATAATAAAAGCAATTTTACAATAACCGAAGATTTAATGGTGGAGGGGCTATTAAGCGCGAATGAAAATCGTATTCAATTTGATAATTTAAAAATTAGAACATCTGATTTTGTTGGCAATGGTAAGCTTTCTATTGAGAATTTAAAAAACGACAAACCTTTATTTTTGGCGGGAACAATTCAATCTGATAATGTTTTAAATTTGAACCCATTTTTAAAAACATCGAATAATAATACTGCCGCTAAAAAGACGGCTTCTGATGAAGGCAGCACCTCATCAAAAAATAATGAAATTGTTCCTAAAACTTTAATATTACCGATGCCTATTGATGTTGATTTAAATATGAATGTTGCTGGGTTACGGTTTCAAAAAAATAATCTTCAAGGGGTAAATCTTGCGCTTGCCAAAAAAGATGGGGCTATTAAATCTACATTTAAAGTTGATGAAATACCGGGGCAGGCCAACGCATCTGGTACATTATCAATTAATTATGCATCATCGTCCAAATCTGCGAAAACGGGGCAGGCGATTTATTCTGACCCTACGGTTCGTTATAAGGTGAATGGACAAATTGGTCAGCTGGCGGCATTCTTAAATGAATTTTTACCGCAGGCTGATACCAAAGCACTTACAAAATTATACAGCAACGCACAATTTAATCTAGATGGATCAATTAAAAATGGCGCTATTCAATTAAACGATAGCACGGTGAAAATGAATGATTTGGTTCTGGGTCTGGCGGGTAGTTATAAGCCACAAACCGCTTCAAACCGCGCAAAGGCAGTTATTGATCTACGAGCAGATACAATTAATTTTGATAAAATAAGTGGAGCAACACAAAAAACCACAACAGGTGATAATGCAAATGCGTCTACTTCCACAGCATCAAAAGATAAATCAAAGGCGCTCGACCCTATTCGTAATTTATCCTTACCAATGGATGTAGATTTTGATGTCAGTGTGCAAAAAGCACGCATCAATGAATTAGACTTATCTGGCTTGCGTGCAGAAGGAAAAATTCGCCCCAATACGCTTACCCTTGATACTGTATCCGTTGATAATTTTGGAGGAGCCACGTTAAGCTTAAAAGGAACAATTGCAAATTTGCAAAAACTTTCTGGGTTAGATTTAACAGGATATATTAAAACAGATGATTTAAAATCATTTGCAAATACTTTAAAGATTGACGCATCAAAAGTTCCTGCATCGGTTAATAAATTGGAAGCAACAATTGAAGGTAAAGGTGCACTTGAAAATATGACCTTTGCCTCAAATATGAAGGCATTGGGCGGGCAACTTGATGCAAATGGTCAGGTGACAAATATTTTGAAAACGCCTTCTTTTGATGGGCTTGCCTTGCGGGTTAAACATCCCAATGCCAATAATGCAATCAAAGCGTTCTCCCCTAATTTTAAGGGGTCTGATCCGCTTAACCAATCCGTTGATTTTTATGCCAAAGTAAACAGCAATGGAAAGATTTATGATCTTGCCGATATAAAAGCGAAGTTAGGAACGAGCGATTTTACAGGCAATCTAAAAATTGATATGAGCAATAAGATTACTGGTGTATCTGGTGATATTAACGCAGGTAAAATTGCATTGGATAGCTTGCTAGGCGTAAAATCCACAGGGGGAGCAAACTCTGGTGGAGGGACTGACGCGGCAAATTCCAATTCATCAAATGGTAAATGGTCGAACGCACCTATCAATTTATCTTGGATGAACAACAATAATATTAATGTTAATTTATCCGCACAAAATATTACCTATGGTAAATGGAATTTTGCGAACCCATCAACAGATTTGAAAATTGCAAACGGGGTCATGAAAATAAATGGATTAAAAGCAGGTGTGTTTGGCGGTAATGCCACATTAAACACAACCGTAAATGCCAGCCCCGTTTCAATTGCAATGGCAAGCACCATGAATGGTATTGATATCGAACAATTGGTAACAGCATTAAGCAATTCAAATAAATTAAAGGCAAAAGGAAATGTTTCTTTTAACATTGATGTAAATGCCGTAGGGGAAAGCTCCCGCGCTTTGATAAGTAATCTAAATGGGTCATCAAATATTGATGGAAAAAATATTATTATTGAAGGATTTGATTTTGCAAAATTAGCGCAAGGGTTAAACACCGAACAAAAATTTGCCACTTCATTACAAAATTTTGCCAGTGGAGCGTTACGTGGGGGGCAAACTCAATTTGATACGCTTGATGGTGATTATGCCATTAATAATGGAATTGTTAGCATCAGTAAAATGGTATTAGATGGCCTATCATCCGTTATCAACAGCACGGGACAGGCCGATTTGCCGAAATGGTATATCAATGTAAATAACGAAATTTTCCTAAAAAATGTTGAAGATTTTGATCCTGTAAATATTCAAATAAAAGGGTCGATTAGCAACCCCAGTACATTTGGTAAGGATATTTTACAAGATTACTTGCAACAAAAACTGCAACGCAAATTGGGTAAAGAATTGCCCGATATCTTAGGCGATGATGTAACCGAACAACTTCAAAAATTTGGTATTCTACCACAAACAAAAAAGGCGGTTGATGCAGCACCAAAAGAAGATTTTGGCCTCAGTGATATTATTCAACAAGAAGCAAATGATAACAACGATAATCAAAATGTACCAAGTGAGAATGATACCTCTAACGATGTGTTGAACGAACCTCAAAAACAAGAAATTGCGCCTGAGCCAGAACAGCAGGAACCAAAGAAAATTGAAACACCAGAAGATGCGGTGGAACAATTATTAAATAGTGAAACCCCCGAAGATGCCGTTGATAATTTGATTAAAGGCTTATTTTAAACTGTTTAAAATATATAAACGAATGGCGCTTGATAAATTAATAGATCGGGCGTCATCAATTTCAGTAATTAATTGATTAATTGATTTTTTATTGTCCGATGCCAACTGTATAAATATATCCCAAAATGGTTTTTCAATTGAAACGCTTGTCGCGTGTCCTGCAATATTGACGGAATGTTTAACAATGGGCTGATTTAAAATATCAGCCAGATTGTCACTCTCTTCGCCATCATGCATTGGGCTTAACCATATTTTCTGGCTTCACCCACTGATCAAACTCTTCCTCGGTAAGAAGCCCTAATTTTACACCTTCTTCTTTTAGTGTTGTGCCATTGGCATAGGCAGTTTTTGCAATCTTTGCAGCATTATCATATCCAATATGCGGGTTTAACGCAGTGACAAGCATGAGCGAGTTTTGCATTAATTCGGTAATGCGTTTTTCATTTGCCTCAATCCCAACCAAACAATTTTCGGTAAAGCTGTTGACGCTGTCAGAAATCAATTGGATAGATTGCAAAACATTATAAATTATAACAGGTTTAAAAACATTCAATTCCAAATGACCATTGCTACCTGCTATGGATACGGCGGTGTTATTGCCCATTACTTGCGCGCAAACCATGGTGATGGCTTCGCATTGTGTTGGGTTAACTTTGCCCGGCATAATAGATGATCCAGGCTCGTTCGCGGGCAAAATAATCTCCCCAATTCCCGAACGCGGGCCAGACCCCAAGAGGCGAATATCATTGGCAATTTTCATCAATGACACGGCAATAACATTTAAAACACCATGCAATTCAACCATGGCATCATGGGCGGCAAGCGCCTCAAATTTATTATCTGCCGTTACAAATTCTAATCCTGTAATATCGGAAAGTTGCGCCGCAAATTTTTCGGCAAACCCTTCTTTAGAATTTATGCCTGTACCAACGGCGGTTCCGCCTTGTGCCAATTCCATGACGCGGGGAAGGCACGATTCAATACGGGCAATGCCATATTCAATTTGCTTGGCATAGCCAGAAAATTCCTGTCCCAATGTTAATGGCGTTGCATCTTGCAAATGGGTTCGTCCATTTTTAACATATTTATCAAACGCGCTTGACTTTATTTTCCAATTCCTCATGCATATTTTGTAGCGCGGGGATAAGCGCATTATATATCTGTTCCGCCGCTGCAATATGCATCACGGTCGGGAATGTATCGTTCGAACTTTGCCCCATATTCACATGGTCATTGGGGTGGACAGGGTCTTTTCCACCGCGTGTTCCTGTTAAAACTTCATTTGCGCGTCCTGCAATGACTTCATTGGCATTCATATTACTTTGCGTGCCTGACCCTGTTTGCCAAACAACAAGGGGGAATTGATGGGTTAGTGTACCATCAATTATTTCATCGGCGGCATTAGCAATCGCATCGCCAATCTTTGCATCCATAAGACCCATATCCATATTGGTCAGGGCAGCCGCCTTTTTTTGAAAACCAAGCGCACGGATAAGGGCGACAGGCATCTTTTCTGTGCCAATTTTAAAATTTTCCAAACTGCGTTGTGTTTGTGCGCCGTAATAGGCATCAATCGGCACTTCTACTTGTCCAAGGGAGTCTGTTTCAATTCTTACTTTAGTCATGGTTTCCTCTGTTATAATTGTATATTTACAATAAAGCGTATAACAAAGAAATCCAGTGTGTTTTTATTGACATAAATGAAAGTTATATTTCTAATGACTTTGTATGAATAAAATTTATCCTCCCCCAAATTTATATCAAGACATTAATTTTAGCGAACCCGTAACGCTATCAAAATCAAAAATAAATTGGCGAAAATTTCCGTTAAAGAAAGCATTCTTTATCGCATGGATAATATCACCAATCCCATTTGGTATTCCCGCCGCTGCATATTTTTTGGGGAGGGAGTCATTTGGATCTCTTCAAACTATATTCAATCGATTTAGACGAAAAGAAATTCCATTACAAAAAACTTTAGATGGGGTTGATATAAATAAATCTTCTATAATTTTAGAGAACAGAAATCAAAACTTAAGTAACCCCAAAAACTTTGATTAGGATAATTTCTTTACAATTGTAACGTGACCCATTTTGCGTCCCGTTTTTATTTCTGTTTTTCCATACAAATGAATGTTTGCCCCATCCATATTCAGATAATGGTCTAAATCATTTACATCATCGCCAATCAGATTAATCATCTCTGCCGCGCTGTGCTGATGTGGGTTTGCAACGGGAAGGCCACAAACAGTTCGCACATGATTATCAAATTGTGACGCGCTACAGGCATCAATGGTCCAATGGCCACTATTATGGGTGCGGGGGGCAATCTCATTGGCAAGAATTTTGCCATCTTTTGTAATAAATAATTCCAAGGCAAGAACACCAACCAAATTAACGGCATCGGCAACCTTACGTGCCATTTCTGCGGCTTGGGTTTGGATAGCCTCAGGAATATTTGAGGGAACGATGGAGCGATCCAAAATATGATTTTTATGGGTATTGCGGGCAGGCGGGTAGATAACAGATTGCCCCTTTAAATCGCGCGCAATAATAACCGAAATTTCATAATCAAAATCAATAAGGCCTTCCAAAATGGCTTTGTCTGTATTCAGGTCATTCCAAATTTTTTGACTATCTTCCCCATTTGAAACTTTTAACTGACCTTTACCATCATAACCAAACCGCGCGGTTTTAATAATAGCATCAGGCAATCCCCATTTGCCAAATGTCATATCAATATCAGATGGATTTTCAATAGGTGCCCATGGCGCAGTTGAAATACCAATTGAATTTAAAAAATCTTTTTCCAAACATCTATCTTGCGATACTTCTAATAACTTTTCATCGGGGTAAACAGGTTTTATTTTTTGTAAAAATTGAATTGTTTCAACGGGAATGTTTTCAAATTCATAGGTAATAACATCAACAGTGTCGGCAAACTTTTGCAAAGCATCCTGATCATTATATTCAGCGCACGTAAATTGGGAAGATACCAATGACGCAGGGCAATTATCCTCGGGGCAAAAAATATGGGTTGAAATCCCCAGATTTGCCGCGGCAAGGGCGCTCATCCGACCCAGTTGCCCACCACCCAAAATACCAAGTGTTTTTGTTTTAAACTTCATAATTTATTGTGGCTCATCCGCAATGGCATCGGTTTGTTTTTGACGAAAATCATCAAGCTTACCCGCCAGTTCATCATCAAATGCCGCCAAAATAGAAGCCGCCAAAATCCCTGCATTTTTCGCGCCTGCATCGCCAATTGCCAATGTACCAACGGGAATACCACCAGGCATTTGGGCAATGGAAAGTAAACTATCCATCCCCTTTAATGCCTTAGATTGTATCGGCACGCCTAAAACGGGAAGGGGGGTCATGGATGCCACCATGCCTGGTAAATGCGCCGCGCCACCTGCACCCGCGATAATTACTTTTATCCCACGTGATTTAGCAGATTTTGCATACTCAACCATACGGTCGGGAGTGCGGTGCGCCGAAATAATCTTACATTCATGGGCAATTCCCATGTCGTGTAAAATATTATGCGCTTTTTCCATTGTTGCCCAATCAGATTGAGAACCCATGATGATACCCACTAAAGGATTTTTGTCGTTATGTGTCATTTTTTTAAGATGCCGTATTTATTTTTATAAATCAACAAAAGTATGCGTTTCGGCTTTTGCACCGGGGTGGGTGACGGCGCCTTCACGGGCGGAGCCTACGGTTTGGGTATATTTCCAAATGGCACCCGATTGGTAATTATGTTGGCGTGGTTGCCAATTTTTCTTGCGTGCCGCCAATTCATCTTCGGTCAATTGAACCTCCATTGACCCGTTTTCGGCATCAATACGAATGATATCACCATCTTCGATAAGGCCAATAGGCCCACCAACATACGCCTCGGGTGCAACATGGCCGATACAAAATCCGCGTGTTCCGCCTGAAAAACGACCATCGGTGATTAATGCAACCTTATCACCCAAACCTTGACCATAAATGGCGGAGGTTGTGGAAAGCATTTCACGCATCCCGGGGCCTCCCTTTGGCCCTTCATTGCGGATCACAAGAACTTCGCCCGCATTAATTTCATTATTTTGAACGGCATCAAAACACGCTTGCTCCCCTTCAAAAACGCGTGCTTTTCCTTCAAATACAAGGCTCTCAAGACCTGCAATTTTAACAATCGCGCCTTCGGGGCATAAATTCCCTTTTAGGGTCACAACACCACCCGTGGGGTGAATAGGGTTTGATACAGGGAACACAACATCTTGATCTTTGGGTAGGGTGACGCCTTCAAGATTTTCTGCCAATGTTTTACCTGTCACGGTCATACAATCGCCATGCATAAATCCATTATCCAATAATTCTTTCATCACAATACCAACACCGCCAACATCGAACAGATCTTTGGCAACATATTTGCCCCCAGGGCGAAGATTTGCAATTAAGGGCGTGCGCTTGAACACTTCCCCCACATCATGCAAGTCAAAGTCAATGCCACATTCATGCGCCATCGCAGGTAAGTGAAGGCCAGCATTGGTTGATCCGCCCGTAGCCGCCACAATAGCCGCCGCATTTTCGAAGCTTTTTCGGGTCACAATATCACGCGGGCGCAAGTTGTTTTTAATTAATTCCATCACCGTTTTCCCCGATGCCGCGGCATATTCATCACGCGATTCATAGGGGGCAGGCGCTCCTGCACTGTTTGGAAGGGCAAGGCCAATTGCCTCACTCACGCATGCCATTGTATTGGCGGTAAACTGACCGCCACAGGCGCCCGCACTGGGGCAGGCGACACATTCAAGCTCTTTTAAATCCTCGTCTGAAAACTCGCCTGAGGAATGCTTACCAACCCCTTCAAATACGCTAATCACATCAACATCTTTACCACGAAATTTACCCGGTAAGATTGACCCGCCATACATAAAGACAGAGGGCACATTAAGGCGCAGCATGACCATCATCATACCGGGCAATGACTTATCGCATCCCGCCAACCCGACAAGTGCATCATAACAATGCCCGCGCATGGTTAATTCAACAGAATCGGCAATAATCTCCCGCGAAACAAGGGAGGAGCGCATGCCTTCATGCCCCATCGCAATGCCATCTGTTACCGTGATTGTGGTAAATTCACGAGGGCTTCCATGGGCGGCTTTTACGCCTTTCTTCACTGCCTGCGCCTGACGTGATAAGGCAATATTACAAGGTGCGGCCTCGTTCCAACAGGTTGCAACACCAACCAATGGTTGATGAATTTCTTCTTCTGTCATACCCATCGCATAATAGTAAGAGCGGTGAGGCGCAGATTTGGCCCCTTCGGTCACATAACGGCTAACAAGTTTGGATTTATCCCATTTGGATGATTTAGAATCGGTCATTAAAAATTCCTTAGGTCTTGGCAAATTTATTTTATGATATTTAACATTTTTCAAATCTAGACACCAAGGGTTTATTTAAAATTTATACGTCATATAACTAGAGACGCAGGAACTTTAGAAAAATTAAATGGTTTGAATGACTATAATCATGAAAATTAATCACACAACAAACAACGATCACCATAAGTTAAGCGATATCTTAGACGACTTGTGCCTTGATAGAAGTGAGCAGAATATTAGCCTTGCGACGATTTTATATTCATTAAACAATCGCGGATATGCGCCATTATTGATTATTCCTTGTTTACTTATTATTTCCCCCGTAGGGGCGATCCCTGGCGTCCCAGCCATTTGTGGGGTTTTTATATTTTTAATCGCAGGGCAAATGTTATTGGGGCGAAAAAAGCCATGGTTGCCCGAGAGGGTTAAAAAACTCTGCTTTGAAACAGAAAAATTTTGTTCGGGAATGGAAAAAACCGAACCCTTTTTAAGAAAATTGGATAAAATAATCAAACCAAGAATTACATTTATGGCAACAAACCGTGCCGCCAATTTCTTTGTTTCCTTTATTAGTGTGATTTTATCAATTGGAATTGTTGGTATTGGATTTATACCTTTTTTACCCGATTTACTGGCATTGCCAATATTATTCTTTTCACTTGGGCTATTAACACAAGATGGTTTTATTGTCGCCCTCGGCTATTTTGCATTAATTGGTGCTTTGATTGCGCTACCCCTAATTTTTTGAGAAAAGGATATTTAAGCAGCGCTATCTCGTTTATATTTTGTGGCAGTGCGGGCTTTTTCGATTGCTTTTTTAAATCTAATCGGTTGGGCAATAGGGGGCAAGATAACCTCACCCACACCCATACCACGCACCATAACGCGGCCATATCCAAATAAACGACCCAAAATCCCCTGTAAAACATTAACCCCTTCAATACGGTCAATATTAATTTCACCAACGGCACGGGCGATAAGACCACGTTTATAGACAAGGCGGATGTCTGTTACGCCAATTTCCGTTGTCACTTTTATAATCATCATCTGGGCAAATTTTAAAACGCCCAAAACAAAAATAAAAACAGATAGAATTTTAAGGGCAGGGTGCAAGCTCATAACACGTTCAATCATTCCCGCACTTTCGGGGGCGACCGCGCCAAACATAATGGGTTGAAATTTTATGGCAAAAAATAAAATCGCAATCGCTAAAACAAAAGAAAAAACCATATTTAAAACAGCATTAACCGTATACATCCAATGGAATTCTGCAATATGGATAAGCTCTTCATCATCGGTTAAAGATTGGCGTATGTAATCATTATTGCTCATTTAATTGCCTTGTTTTTTATCACCAAAGGAAACACCGATACCGCGGGCGGTACGTACCAATGTATCATTAGGGTCAACCGCTTGATAAGCGGCAATTGCTTTTTCTATTGAAACATCCACAACATCACGATTTTTCCATGCCACCATACGGTCAAACTTCCCTTCAGCAATTAAATCAACAGCCTTCACCCCGAATGCCGTTGCCAAAAGACGGTCATTGTAAGTGGGGGGAGAGCCACGTTGTACGTGACCCAAGACAGTCACTCGTGCCTCAAAACTTGTGGCTTTGGAAATTTCTTCACTAAAATAATTACCAATACCGCCATATCGTTTTTGACCATCACTATGGGTAATCATATACGGTTTACCATCTTCGGTTTTAACTGCCTCGGACACAATCATCAGGGCAAAATTACGCCCTTTGGTTTTTACGGATTTAAGTTTTTCAACAATATGCTCAATTTTATATTTAATTTCTGGAATAAGGATAACATCCGCGCCACCCGCGATACCTGCGGCCAAAGCAATGTGCCCTGCGTCACGACCCATCACTTCCAAAATCATCACACGATCATGCGATGCCGCAGTCGGTTGAAGCCTGTCAAGCGCCTCAGTTGCGACCATAACGGCGGTATCAAAACCAACGGAATTTTCAGTTTCACCAATATCATTATCAATTGTTTTGGGAACGCCAACCATCGGAACACCACCCGATTGTGCCAAACGACGTAAAATTGCGTGTGATCCATCCCCACCAATACCTACCACAGCATCAAGGCCAAGCTTTTTATAATTGCCAATAATTTCTTCTGTACGATCCTTAAATGTGCCATCGGGCATGGGAAAGTGGAAGGGGTCCCCTTTGTTGGTTGTGCCTAAAATCGTTCCGCCCATACGCAATAATGTGCCATCAAATTCATCAGGGGTCAGGTTGATATATTCAGGTTCATCACCCAACAAACCCGCAGTACCATCTAAAATCCCAACGGTTTCCCATCCTTTTTGATGGGCACTATGAACAACCGCACGAATAACCGCATTGAGGCCAGCACAATCACCACCACTCGTTAAAATTCCGATTTTTTTGGTCATATTTATTGTTCCTTGTTTAATAATACTGACGGGCGAATGATAAATAAGAATAAAAGCTTTATTTAATAACACCGTTAGATTTCTAGTATAACGTCCTCATAATGAAAAGAAAATCCCGACTGGGAAATAATTTTTTATATAAAAACGCAATTAATTCTGATATACTATTATCTCATTTATAAAATTGATAGATATTTTAGACGTTTTATAACAAACACAGCAATAAATCTGGCATTTTGATGGAAGATATAGAAGAGCTCGAAGAAAAACTTATTCTTTTGGAGCGTGAGCATAAAGACCTTGATGAAATTATTGATCGGTTGCGCAACACGCCACCGATTGATTTTTTTCAAATGAAACGTCTTCAGAAGAAAAAATTAATGCTTAAAGATCAAATTCAAATGATTAAGAGTGAGCTTATCCCCGATATAATCGCTTAATATTGGTTGATTACTTGTCTATTTGATACTTCATAGGCAAATATATCTTACATATTTTTATAAAAGCAAAAAACGCCGCATGAATTTTCAGTACATAATTTCTACAAAAATTAGGTTTTTATCAATTTTGGTTTTGGCCATTTTGTTTTTTCCAATTCATGCTCATGCGCAAAATTATAATACGACAAGCAATATCAATTTAAATCAAAATGTCGATACGCGCTTTTCTGACGAGCGTCAGATTGTTGATGAAGGGTTCACGGCACAGCGTGTTGAAACCAAAGATATTACAATTGACCCTCAAAACCTTATCTTTAAAACTCTTCAATCAGGGCGTGTCGATAATGTTCGGTTTAAAGATCTAAATGCGTTGCAAGAAATTTATGCTGATAATAACTACCAACCTCTTTTTCTTACTAATAATCGCCGTGCCCAAAATACTGCGATTGAATATTATGATGTTATTCTTGATTCATGGTCGCACGGATTGAACCCTGCCAAATATCATAGTCAGGCATTATTTGAATTCTTATCGGCTTCGCCGGATCAAATAACGGACGATTCGATCATAAAGGCCGATATTATACTTACCGATGCCGTTATTCGTTTAGGGCAAGATTTAACAGGCGCACGTATCATTCCTTCAAAATTAAATCTACATACACCATCAATAAATCAAGGGGTTTTGGCGGATGAGATTATTAGATTTGTTAAAAAATCACGTAATCCTAAAACTGCATTTGATGATATTGCGCCGCAAAATAACTTATATCGCGCAATGCAGGGGGAGCTTACGCGCCTTTACACAACTCAAGAAAGCCAAGAAAATTATATTTCCGTTTCAGGATTGGTTAAGCCAAGGATGAACAATGCCGCCATCCCCCAAATCCGCCAAAGAATGGGAAGCCGCAGTGACAATTTGGCGCAAGGTGCCACTTTTTATGATGATGAATTGGCCGCGACAATTATGGCCTTTCAACGCACCAATGGATTAAATCCTGATGGGGTAATTGGGCCAGCAACTCTAAAAATTATGAATTTATCCAAGCAAGATAAAATTGAAAAACTTATCGTGAATATGGAGCGTACCCGTTGGGATAATCAGGAAAAACCAAACCGCTATATCTTGGTCAATATCCCGAATGAGCGCTTATGGGCGGTTGAAAATGGTGCAATACAAATTGAAATGGCCGTTGTTGTTGGACGGCCAGAGCGCCCCACAATTGCATTTAGTAGCAATATTACAGGTGTACGTATCAACCCCACATGGACCATACCACCGACCATAAAACGTGAAGATTTTGCCACTAAATTACGTAAAGATGCGGCGTATTTGGACAATCGTGGCATTAATTTATATAAAGATGGTCAAAAGATAAATTCAACATCAATTAATTGGGAAAACATTAGTGACAATCAATTAAGCAGTTTCAAAATGGTACAAGGGCCAAGCAGTTCCAACCCCTTGGGGCGTTTTCGGGTATTGATGAATAACCCCTATAATATCTATTTGCATGATACGCCAACAAAATCATATTTTGCCAGATCAAACCGTGCTTTAAGCTCGGGATGTGTAAGAATGGAGGATGCCGAAGCTGTCACCGATTTTATCTTAAAAACAAATCCACAATGGTCAGAATCACGCAAAGCCGAAATTTTAAATAGTGGTAAAATGAAAGAGGTTTCCGCAGGGAAGAATCTTCCTGTTTTCTTACAATATAGAACCATTTGGATGGGGGATAAAAATCAACTTATCTTCGGTAATGATTTGTATAATGAAGATGATGCGCTTTTCTCTGCCCTCAAACGTCAGGGCGATATATTTGTTCCACAGGACATTTAAATTATCCCAAAAAATTTCAAACAGACTTGATTGCGCGGCTGGTATTGTGTAACATTTAAAAATATATGGAACTTTATCTATATTTAATTAAATCATAACAACTTTTTGATATCATTAATAATAATCACACTTTCCAATCGGAAATATACATAATCGATTAATAAAAATTTTAGTTTAATACAATATAATTGTTTTAAGCCTGCAACTTTAGAAAGCAAAGGATGAGCATGTCTAGCGATAAAATTATACTCGACGAAACACCTCAAACACAATCAGATTTAAACCGTCGTTCTTTTCTTGGCCTTGGCGCGGCGACATTGGCGGGGACATTAATTCCTGCAATTTGCTCCCCCGCCGCCGCCGCAACATTTAAAGGTGGCGTTATCGGAAGTGGCGCACGACGCCTTGCCTTTCGTAATACCCACACAGGGGAAAGTTTTTCTGGTGTGTATCGCGTTGGTGATAAATATCTTCCCGATGCTTTTACCCAAATTAACACTGTTCTTCGTGATTTCCGTACCGATCAGGTTTACCCAATTGATCCCCGTATTATCGACATTATTTTTTCTGTTCACCGCATGACAGGTCAGCAAAAGCCATTTGAAATTATTTCTGGATATCGATCTCCCAAAACAAATAATATGTTGCGTGGACGCTCCGCCAAGACAGGCGTGGCTAAGAAATCTCTACATATGAAGGGTCAGGCAATTGATTTGAGAATTGATGGATTTTCCTCTGCGCGTATTCGTGATCTTGGTGCATCTTTGGGCGCGGGTGGGGTTGGTTATTACGCAAAAAGTAATTTTGTTCATATGGATTGCGGCGATGTTCGCACGTGGTAAGTGCGAATAATTCTTTTTAATTATCATTCATTTGATTAAGATACTTCCGATATAATCCATCGGGAGTTTTTTTATGATTTTAATTGGAATGGGCGCAAATTTAGATAGTGACTATGGCTCACCACCCCAAACTTTAACGGCGGCAGTTTTGTTAATGGCGGCATCCATGGATATCGTCCAAAAATCAAGTATTTGGCGGTCTGCCCCTGTTCCGTATGACGCCACACAAAATTGGTATCACAATGCGGTGATTGAGGTGGACACCAACGTTGCCCCAGAAACTTTATTAGATAACTTTTTAGAATTCGAACGGCAATTTGGTCGGATACGGTCCGAACGCAATGCGCCCCGCGTATTGGATTTAGATTTAATTGCCTTTAATGGTCAAGTTTATGATAGTAAAAATTTGACAATTCCCCATCCGCGTATGCATGAAAGATTGTTTGTTTTGAAACCTTTACAGCAATTAAATAAAAATTGGGTTCATCCATTGCTCAACCAATCGGTAGATCAGCTTTTGCAAAATATACCCCATGAACAACAAGCTGAAATTTTAGATGAAACATGGTAGATAAACCCTATCAATTAATGGGTATTGTCAATGTAACACCTGACAGCTTTTCTGATGGGGGACACTACCTTGATTCTGAGAAAGCTGTCGCGCACGCGATAAAGTTGGTGGAGGAGGGGGCAGATATCCTCGATATTGGTGGTGAATTGACAAGACCGGGCGCAGATATTATTACCCCCGATGAGGAGCAGTCACGCGTTATACCCGTCATAAAAAAACTTCGTCAAAACGGCATTAAAACACCCATTTCAATCGATACACGCAATAGCGAAACAATGAAATTGGCAGTTCATGCAGGCGCAAATATTATAAACGATATCAGTGCTTTATCACACGATCCTCAATCTTTACTTGTTACTGCTCAGCTGGGTATTCCTGTTATTTTAATGCACATGCAAGGCACACCCCAAACCATGCAAAAAAATCCAATGTATATAAATGTTGTCGATGATGTTTACATCTTCTTTGAAAAACGCATTCATGATTGTATCGCGGCAGGCATTAAACAGGAGAATATTACAATTGATGTAGGCATAGGTTTTGGTAAAACTTTAGCCGACAATTTATTACTATTAAAAAATCTTAACCGCTTTCATGATTTGGGCTGTCCCATCTTGCTTGGCACATCACGAAAAAGCTTTATCGAAAAGATATGCCCTAAATCCAACGCTGATGAACGCTTAGGCGGTTCAATCACCTCTGCCTTAATGGGTTTGCAGCAAGACGTCCAAATTCTCCGTATCCATGATGTAAAACAAACCAAGCAAGCCTTTGATGTCTGGCAGGCAATTAATCAATAACCGTTATTTCCCATGGGATGGTCTGTTCCGCAACAGGTGAAAAATGATGAATTACTGCATTAAGCGTTTTGCTTTGTTTTTGATTATATAAATCAAAAAATGCACGGAATATACCGCCATGACATACGATTAAGGGGTTTTCATACTTATTCAATGTGCCATAAATCGCGGTTTGCCCACGAGCATAAAACGCTGCAAAGCTTTCCCCGCCGTCTGGGTTTTTGCCGCTTAAATAAAACTCACGAAAATGCGTAACAGATTTTCCTTCCCAATCCCCAAAATGTTGCTCGTTCAATTGTACATCTTCAACCATTTCTAGTTGCAGGGATTGATTGATAATTTCCGCCGTATGCTTGGCTCGGCGAAGGGCGGAGTGGATAATGATACTTGGTTTATGCGTGCTTGCGTTTAATGCTATATGGGCGCGTTCGGCCTGCGCAATGCCTTCTTCGGATAAGGCAACATCCATTGATCCCGTAAAATAATTATCTCGGTTTCCCACACTCTCCCCATGCCTCACCATATAAAATTTCTTTGCCGGTATCATTTTGCTAATTCCTTTAAATTTTCAAGTGTTTTGTTCGTTACCTCAATCATTCCACAATCCATTGATTGCGCTAATATTTTAGAGGAGCGATCACCCGGAATGGTAATGTCAGATTTATTTGGGGCAGGCGCGTTTCCCCGAATTTGGTTGAGGATTTGTGTTACCCTTGATGAATATCCATTGCCACTAATATGGCTTGGGTCGATCACAATCATAAATAGGGCATCTTTGCCGTGCATATCATCCTTAATTACATCCGCCCCAAGTAAAAGACAAAGCATCTCCAAAAATAAAGCCAATGAATGCCCGCGATAATCGGCAAGGGGGAGGATTGCGCCATTGGGGAATGCATCTTTTGGGTTGGTGGATGGATAACCATCTTTATCAATAATACAATTATCAGGAATGGCTTCACCCTTATCCACTGCCGCCAAAACTTTGCCATACGCAATGGCAGAAGTGGCAAAATCACTAATAAAATGGTTTCCATCCTCGCTAGGGATGGCAAGGCCAATGGGGTTTGTACCAAAAAGCTTTTCCCTACCATTAGGCGCGGCAACACACGCAACCGAATTACAACTGATAAAGGCAATTAAATCTTTATCTGCCAAGCGTTTTAGGTAATATGCCATGCTACCTGTATTGCCAAAATAATTATTCCCACCCACCATGGCCAAGCCATGCTTTTGTGCGCGTAATATAGATTGATCCAAGACCGCTTTACCTAAAACGGGGGCGATATTCATCTTGCCATCAATGATAACAATATTTCCTTTATCCGTGGCAATTTGAGGGGGCGTTTGCGGCGCACCATTTTGTTTGATAAACCCCACCGCCTGAACCACGCGGACCAATCCATGGGATGTTTTGCCACTTAATTCATTCTCCAAATAATGGTCGGTGGTAATGGCGGCGTCACTCTCGCTTAACCCTGCATTTGTTAATGCCTTTAAACACAGGTCTTTTAATTCTATAATATTTATATTTGTCATTATTCTTATTAGCATATCTATAAATTAAGAAAAAGCATCCTCGCGTTTACGCGCTTGACTGATTATAATAAAAACCATGGAGCATTGGTCAGATCAAGGAATAGTATTACACGCCCGCCCCCATGGGGAAGGCGGCGCAATCATCAGCTTGCTTACAGAAAATCACGGGCGACACGCAGGGTATGTTCATGGTGGTATGTCATCCAAAAAACGGAATATGAGCGAGCCTGCCACCTTGGTCAAAGCCGAATGGCATTCCCGCCTATCTGATAATTTAGGAACGTATAATTTAGAGGTGGAGCATGGCATTTCCGCCACCATCATGGATCATTCTTTAAAGCTTGCTGCGATGCTATCTGCCTGTAGTTTATGTCACGAGGCGTTACCCGAACGTGAAGGGCATGGCGGATTATATCATGGTTTACTGGCATTAATGGAATCGATGGAAGGGGAGTATTGGGCAATCTCCTACGTTATGTGGGAAATTCAATTGTTACGTGAATTAGGGTTTCATTTAGAATTAAACAAATGCGCAGGGCAGGGTGATGCCAATTTCCTTACCCATGTTAGTCCAAAAACAGGGCGTGCCATAAGCGCGGAGCAAGCCGAACCTTATAAACATAAATTGCTTGAGCTACCCAATTTTCTGCGCCCTGAAACTTCACGCGAGGGGCAGGTTGCGGATAATTTGGATATTTATACGGGATTAAAAATGACAGGATATTTCCTCAAACATTGGGCATTTATTCATCACACCCAAGGTATTCCACAAGTACGCACGATGTTAGAAGAGCGTTATAAAAATGAAGCTTTATAAATAAAACAATATTGTTTGTGGTTAAAAACTGTTTGCCACCTTGTGAAACATGACAAGAACCATTAAAAACATAGCTTATGGCTAAAAAGAACGAACCCGCATATGAATCAAAAGTTATTGACCAACAGATGGGTGAAATCCTGTCGGAGCGGTATTTGTCTTATGCGTCTGTCGACCATTATGTCGCGCTCGCTCCCCGATGTGCGTGATGGGATGAAGCCTGTGCATCGTCGTCTTCTTATATGCGATGTCACAACTTAAATTTAAAGCATGATTCCCAACCGAAAAAATCTGCCCGTGTGGTCGGGGATGTAATTGGTAAATATCACCCGCACGGTGACAGCTCGGTTTATGATGCGATGGTACGCTTGGCGCAAGATTTTGCCGTGCGCTATCCGATGGTCGATGGGCAAGGAAACTTTGGTAATATTGATGGCGATAATGCCGCCGCCATGCGTTATACCGAGGCGCGATTAACCCGTGTCGCGCAATTAATGCTTAGAAGGTATTGAACAAGACGCTGTTGATTTTCGCCCCACCTATGATGGATCTGAGAGCTGAGCCTGTCGTTCTTCCAGGCGGCTTTCCCAATATTTTGGCGAATGGCGCCAAGCGGTATTGCCGTTGGGATGGCAACCAATATTCCACCTTTTAATATTGCCGAACTATGCGAAGCGTCATTGGCGATGTTGGACAATGATTTAGATGCCAAAGAATTACAAAAAATTATCAAAGGCCCAGACTTCCCAACGGGCGGTACTTTGATTGAACCCAAAGCCAACATTATTAAAGCGTACGAAACAGGCAAGGGCAGTTTTCGTATGCGCGCCAAATGGGAAGTGGAAGAGGGCAAGCGTGGTACTTATCAGAATTATTATCACTGAAATTCCTTATCAAGTTCAAAAATCAAGATTGATTGAAAAAATTGCGGAGCTTATTAATGCCCGCAAAATTCCCTTGCTTGATGATGTGCGTGATGAAAGTGCGGAAGATATTCGCATCGTGCTTGATACCCAAAAATGGCATCGTTGATGCCTGAATTATTGATGGAAGCAATGTTCCGCTCCTACTGATTTGGAAACACGTTTTTCCATGAATATGAATGTGTTGGAAAATGGCCTGACGCCCCGTGTTATGCCGCTTAAAGAGGTATTGCAGGCATGGCTTGAATCATCAGCAAATTGTTCTTGTGCGCCGCTCACAACATTCCGCCTTGCAAAGGTTTTAAATCGTATTGAAATTTTGGAAGGATTCCTAACTGTTTATCTAAATGTTGATAAAGTCATTAAAATTATCCGCACAAAAGACAAACCAAAAGATGAGTTGATTAAAGAATTTAAACTAACCGAAATCCAAGCCGAAGCTATTTTGAATATGCGCCTTCGCTGCCTTAAATAAATTGCAAGAAATTGAACTTAAGGGCGAACTGATGAGCTTTCTAAAGAGCGTGATGATCTTGAAAAACTGATTAAATCTGAAGCGCGCCAATGGACGTGATTAAAAAACAAATCAAAGCGCTTCATGAAGAATTTGGGCCAAAAACATTTTTGGGCAAACGCCGCACGAAAATTGGTAAAGCGTTAGATCCTGTTGATTTGATCAGCTTGAAGAAGCGATGATTGAAAAAGAGCCGATCACCGTTATTTGTTCTGCCAAAGGGTGGATCAAGGCGATGAAGGGACATGATATTGACCCCAAGGCCATCAAGTATAAAGATGGCGATCGCGCCAAATTTGTCCTTGAAATTATGACGACGGATAAAGTGATGATCCTTGGCTCCAATGGTCGTTTTTATACCCTGCGGGGGATAAATTGCCGCCGGGGCGCGGCTTTGGGGAGCCTATTACGCTTGATGGTTGATTTGCCCAATGATGCGGATATTGTCGATATGGTTATTTACGAGACCTGATATCCGTATGTTATGGCCTGCCGATGATGGGCGCGGCTTTATCGTCAAAATGGAAGATTGTCTTGGCGCAAACCAAAAACGGAAAACAGATTTTCAATGTGTCAGGTAAGGTTGAGGCCAAACTTTGTAAAGCCGATTGGCGATGGGCATGATCATGTCGCCGTTATCGGTAAGAACCGCAAGATGATTGTGTTCGACATGACCCAAATTCCTGAAATGGCCAAAGGGGAAAGGCGTTATTTTACAACGTTACAAAGATGGTGGCCTTATCCGATTTAAAAACATTCAAATGGGATGATGGTCTGACGTATAAATACGGCACTGGCGAAACATATGTCGAAGATTTAAACCCATGGCTCGGCGAACGCGCCCAAGCGGGACGCCTACCTCCAAATGGTTTTCCAAAATCAAATAAATTTGGCTAGGACAAGTTATTTAGGCTGAGGATGTTGTTCTACCATTAAGGGCTTTTCCGTTACAACGAATGATCTGTTTGTCTCTAATAAAACAGAATCTAAAAAATCATGAACAGTCATATGATCTTCATCATGAAAATACTGTGTTATATCTTCCCCTTTAAGATAGGCAAACGCCTTTCTTAATAGGCTTGGTTCTGATTGCTCAGGCGGAATAAAATTTAAAACAAATGGGCCAACATGAAAGAAACGGCTTTTATCAGGATTTAAATTGGTCCAACCTTGCAATTCTCTACAAAAATTTGCTAAGTCTTTTATCGCTAATTGGCTTTCTTGTCCGTTATAAAAGTTCAAAACATTAGGATGATTTTTTATGACTTCTGTTGGTTCGCCTGTAATCCAAAAATCTGCTCTTTGTGGATGAAAAGAAGCCTCTATTCCGGTTCTGCCAAATTCTTCATTCAGTTGTAATATAGTAGGAACAACAATGTATGCCATAACTTAATCCCTTTTATATAATTAATATTCAATATTTAAAACAATACCAAATAAAGTTATGTAAATGCAAATTTTTGGATTATTGTTCTTTTACTTATCAATATATCAGAGTAAATCAAATCAGTTAATGACTTCAAATGCCTAAGGAAACTCTACTTTTCCTTGAGAGCGTTCGTATAGCTTACTCGCATCATTCAAATTCTTTTCTTGGCGCGATTTTGCGCGGGCTGAACTGTTGGCGCCATCAACGCCTGCAATATCTTGGCGCAGAAGAATGATGCTAATACGGCGATTGCGTCCATCACGCGGATCATCTTTAACCAACGGGTCACTGTTCTGCTTTACCCAATACATTGTTTATCCGCACGGCAGGCATACCCGCATTTTCCAAGGCGCGGCGCGATGCGTTGGCACGGTCTGCCGATAATTCCCAGTTTGTGTATGATGCCCCTGGGCCATAAGGCACACTGTCGGTATGGCCGCGAATTGAAATCTCATTCGATGTTTTTGGATCACTTCAGAAACCTGACGCATTAATTTTTTTGGATCAGGCAAAAGCGTGGCACTACCGCTTGCAAATAGGGGCTTATCCTGTTGTTCTAAAATTTGAATCCGCAATCCTTCGGTGGTTTGATCAATCCGTAGGGATTGCAACATATCTGCGATTTGAGGGTCTGATTTTACGGCCTGCTCAATGGCTTGGGCGGTTTTTTCAAATTCTTGTTGTTCGCGCTTGCGTTGCTCTTCTAAAAATTTTTCATCCGAAATATTGGCTTCTTTTTGAACAGGCATACTGCCGGGGGTCAGGGCGGGGTCTTGTGTTTTAGGGCGTTCGACAAGGGGCTGCACCGTTGATGTCATCGCACCATCCAAGGCTACGGTTGTTCCGCCTAATAATCCGCCCGATCCATCTTCACTTCGTGTAATCATGGGGGTAGAGGTAAAATAATCAGAAATGCCACCTTTTGTTTCTTCAGTTGTTGCCGCCAAAAGCCAGAGCAATAAGAAAGAACGCCATCATCGCGGTTACAAAATCGGCATAGGCCACTTTCCATGCGCCACCGTGGTGACCATGTCCGTGGCCTTTTACCTTTTTAACAATAATGGGTTGTTGTTCGTCAAACTTATCGGACATTGTTGTTCTTTCCTACTGCGATTTTAATTACGCCGCGGCACCGGGGGTGGGTAAGTTATTTAATTTTTCTTCTAATTCTAAAAAGCTAGGCTGTACATTATGCGGCAATAATTTACGTGAAAATTCAACCGCCACTTGAGGCGCAGCACCGTTTAAGAAGGCAACAATTCCTGCTTTCATACATTTATAATACATCACTTCGGAATGGGCGCGATTCATCATGGCGGAGGCAATAGGCCCTACAAATCCATAACCTGCCCAAACCCCAAGAAATGTTCCAACCAAAGCCGCACCAATCAATTTACCTAAAATTTCAGGGGGTTGGTCAATCGATGCCATTGTTTTAATAACACCCAAAACCGCCGCCACAATACCAAGGGCGGGAAGACCATCTGCCATAACCTGCATGGCATTACCTGGTTGTTCTTCGTGGTGGGTGATGGTGTCAATTTCTTCATCCATTAATGCTTCAATCTGAAACGCATTATCATTTCCTAGCGAGATAATCCGTAAATAATCACATAAGAATATAATGGCATGATGATTGTTTTGAACGCTGGGGAATTGTTTAAAAAGGTCACTTTTTTCTGGCTCTTCAATATGTTGTTCAAGGGCAAGCCACCCTTTGGTTCTTGCCAATTTGAATAATGTAAAAAGAAGACTTAATAATTCGATATAATCACTTTTACTATAAGCGTGCGCCTGTTTTAAGGCGCGAAAGGCACCAAATGTTTGTTTAATAACTTCAGGGGGGTTGGCAATGATAAAGGCGGCAATAGCAACCCCTAAAATAATCATCACCTCGCCCGGCATGGCAGGCAAAATAACACCAGTAACAAGATGGATACCCGCATCCAATCCTGCGGCAACAATAACACCGCCGAAGGTGAAAACAAAAACAAGTAAGATCGCAATAAATTTCATGATATGGCCTTTAGAAATCCTTTCTTAAACGCGCAATATTTTGTCTGAATTTTGCCAAATGTTTTCAAATGACAAGACAATAGTATAATAAAAAGTCGTTAAGATTTTATAAAAAAGAATAGGGTTGGTATGCTTATGTTTTGCAACATAAATTAAGTATCACCCGATTTGGCCAATTTTTCAAGTTGTTATAGGTTTATTACTTAATCTATTTAAGCCAATCTGCAACATCGCATGCAGAATAAGTTAAGATCATATCTGCGCCCGCACGTTTAAAGGAAAGCAAACTTTCCATCATCGCACTTTCGTAATCAATGGCACCTGCTTCGGCGGCAAGGCGGATCATTGCATATTCCCCACTTATTTGATAAGCGGCAAGGGGCAGTTCGGTTTTCTCCCGCAGTTTTGCCAAAATATCTAAATAAGGCATACCGGGTTTGACCATTAAAATGTCTGCGCCTTCTTGTTCATCCATCAACGCATCACGAATGGCCTCGCGCCCATTGGCGGGGTCAAGCTGATACGATTTACGATCTGCAGGAACATCTGGATTATGCCCAAGGGAACAACCCGCCGCATCACGAAAAGGGCCATAAAATACACTGGCAAACTTTGCGGCATAGGCCATGACAGGAATATGGGAAAATCCTGTAACATCCAAGGCATGGCGAATGGCAGATACTTGCCCATCCATCATACCCGATGGGGCAACCATATCTGCGCCTGCTTCGGCGGCAATAACGGCCTGCATTGCAATATTTTCAACCGTTTTGTCGTTATCGACATCGCGCTTACTATTAATAGGGCCGCAATGTCCATGGTCGGTATATTCACAAAAACATAAATCAGCAATAATGGTTGTATCGGGTGCGGCTTGTTTTGCGCGGTCAATCATCCGCGACATTAATCCATTGGGGTCAAGCGAGTCGCTGCCATTGTGATCTTTATTATGGGACACACCAAACAGCATCACCGCAGGAACTTTTAATCCTTCAACCGATTTCATTTTTGTTGCTAAAGATTTTTCCGTTTCGCGCACCACACCAGGCATGGATGGAATAGCCACAGGTGCATCAATATTTTCTTCAACAAACATGGGGTATATTAAATCGCTGATCTGTACTTGATTTTCGCGCACCATTTGGCGGATACCAGAATTTTGGCGTAAGCGACGCATCCGGACATGGGGAAAGGCATTTTCCGTTAGTCTTTTATGTTTCATCAATTCTGCATGGCTTTTTGGCTCGTTTATATTTTCGGGCAAAAGATTGCGATAAAGATGATTTTGTCTTGTCAGTCATAACGTTAATATATCTAATTTTACTTAAAATTAAAGTAGATTTAATGGATAGTTGATATTCTATTTTATTATTGCTGTAAATGCGTTATTTTAATATTTCTATGCGTATCGCTATAAATCCACATTATAATTAGGAAAATACAAAATGTCGTCACCATATTATGAAACCATTCAAATGATTGAACGCCTTCACCGTTATTTTTTGGATGTGGTAAAAATTGAATTGGATCGTAAGGGCGTTGAAGACATCAACAACGTCCAGGCGATGATCTTATATAATATTGGCCATGACACCATGACCGTGGGGGAATTGACGCATCGCGGCTATTATCTTGGGTCAAATGTATCCTATAATGTTAAGAAGATGAGCGAGAATGGCTATATCGAACAAGAACGCTCAATTCATGATAAACGCTCCATTCGTGTTAAGCTGACGGAAAAGGGGACAGGTCTATATGGCAATTTAAACAAAATGTTTTTACGGCATGAGGGGCGCCTTGATGGCACCAAACTTACCGATGAAACACTTAATCAAACGGTTAATACACTTCAAATGGTGGAACGTTTTTGGAATGCTCAAACACAATTTGCCGCCATGGAAGATGATTAATTAATCCGCTTGCAAGCCATACCCTTGTATTCTTTGTTTAGGTGTTCGATCAATCTTATGCTTTTCTAACCCAAAGGTTTGTGGTTTACCATCTGCCTGCCACGTCATATGGATATGAGCAATCTTTCCATCAGCAGTATCAAAACAATACATTTTCTTATCCCCACTGCCGCGACCCGCGTAAGTTAGAATATCACCATTATTTATTGTCACATTCTCGAGAGTATATTGTGTGCTATCACCGTTTTCAAAAACTTTTGTTGTAAATCTAGCTGCAGCAAATTTTTGTGCATCTACAACTGCATACTCATCACCAATACCATTTTTTGGGGCTTTGGTTGGCATTATGCCTTTAAACAAATCTCTCAAATTTTTTAAATCATCTAACATTTTATACTCCTGTAATTCAGATGATAAAAGTAATAGAGTAAGTTTCACATAAAATAAAGACATAATAATTGACAAGGCTATAAAATCTTTTTATGAATAATCTTTGTTTAATGACAGTGATTTTATTATGAGTGTAGAAGAAGATAAAAAGAATTGGTCTAATTTTAGATCTATTTGGGCAAATGCGGCGTACAAATCGCATCATAACGCACCAGATAAAAGTCATGAAATACCCGTTAGTCAATTTAACGGATATTTAAGACAAGTTTTTAATAGAAAAGATTTTAAAGATGTGACAACGCGCACCCTTGTTACAAATTATGATAGTCTTACAAAGCATTTCTCAAAAGATATGATTAATGGCGGAGAACGAACATCAGAAATAGCACGTCACACAATGGCCGTTTTAGTTAACATGATGAAACAACGGGAAAAAGCCCGTGATGTTAAAAATGGGTGAAATTAAATGCGACCTAAATTTTTAAATGATCATCCATTGTCGGGATTGGCTAAATTATTCAACCTTTGGAATGTTATTACATCAGATACAGATATGTATAATTTACCCGATAAAATTGAACCAGAGCCTAAACCTTTAGACCCCCCTCAAGCTACGGCGCAAATTATTCAAATGCCGCAATCCCTGTCTGGGCGCGTCCCAAGATAAGGGCATGAATATCATGCGTTCCTTCATAGGTATTAACTGCCTCTAAATTCATCATATGGCGGATAATGTGATATTCATCGGATATACCATTGCCGCCCAACATATCACGGCAAATACGGGCAATGTCCAATGCTTTACCACAATTGTTACGCTTCATCATGCTGATGGCTTCGGGTGGGGCAACATCATCATTTTTTAATTGACCCAAACGATGCGCTGCATGAAGGCCAAGGGTAATTTCGGTTTGCATATCGGCTAATTTTTTTTGCACCAATTGATGACCCGCCAATGGGCCGCCATAAACGCTACGCTCCATCGTATAATCGCGGGCGATGTGCCAACACGCCTCTGCCGCGCCCATCACGCCCCAACTAATACCATAGCGGGCGGAATTTAGGCACATAAACGGTGCTTTTAAGCTATCGGCCTCTGGCAATCTATTTTCTTCGGGAACAAAAACCTCGTCCATCATGATGCCGCCTGTGATAGACGCACGAAGGGAGAATTTCCCCTCAATTTTTGGCGCGGTTAAGCCATCCATTTCCTTGGTCAGGATAAACCCACCGACCTTACCATCATCCATTTTTGCCCAAACAACAAACACATCGGCAATGGGGGAATTGGTAATCCATTGTTTCGCCCCTGAAATTTTATATCCCCCATCAACGGATTTTGCCCGTGTAATCATCGTGGCGGGGTTTGACCCGCCATCGGGTTCGGTTAAGCCAAAACAACCAATAAGCTCACCCGTGGCTAGACCCGGAATAAACTTCTCTTTTTGCGCCTCAGATCCAAAGGCATGAATAGGATACATGACCAACGAAGATTGAACCGATAGGGCGGAGCGATAGCCACTATCCACGGCCTCCATCTCCTTGGCGATTAAACCATAGGCAATTTGCGATACGCCTGAACAGCCATATCCTTCTAAGGGTGCACCTAATAATCCAACGGCGCCCATTTTCTTCATAATTTCAGGATCAAATTTTTCATGGCGATTGGCTTCAACAATGCCGGGCATTAATTCCTTTTGTGCAAAATCACGCGCTGTATCGCGGATCATCCGATCATCATCGGTTAATAATGCTTCTAAATGAAGGGGATCTTGCCAATTAAATTGAGTTCTTTTCATACAAATATAATATCATAAAAATCGTAAATAATTGAATAAAATAGAGTATTATTAATCAACACTTGGAAACTTCTTTTCTTAATGATAAAAATCATTCTATGTCCAATCTTATGTCGCCCGCCATGCAGAACCGTGAAATTATTATTGAATTTGCCAATATTGGCAATATCGTTCGTGTATCGGCAATGGACAGCCTAACCCTAACCGAAATCTCCATCCAAGGGCCAAAGACCGCTAGTGAAGATACCTTAAAACGGAACGCCATCAAACGCCTTGAATATGTCCTCAAGAAAAAAGGGCTAATTGCCTAATTTTCCTTGCGTGAAAGCCGCCTTAACCCTATAACATCGCCATGACAATGAAAGTGGCAATCGCCTGTGACCATGGCGGATATAACTTAAAAGAAGCAATCAAAGACAGCTTTGATATCAAATGGATTGATTTGGGAACGGATAATGACAATACATCCGTTGATTACCCCGATTTTGGGCATGCGCTGGCCGATGCCATGAATGATGGCGTGGCAGAATATGGTATCGCCATTTGTGGTACGGGTATTGGCATTTCAATCGCCCTTAACCGCCACATGAATATTCGTGCGGGGCTTTGTACCGATACAACGATGGCGCGGCTAACCCGTGAACATAATGATGCAAATGTCTTATGTTTGGGGGAACGCACAACAGGGGTTGAAACCGCCTTTGATATCGTCCGCACATTTTTAGAAACCGAATTTGAAGGGGGACGGCACCAACGCCGCATCGATAAAATAGAGGAGATGTAATATATTCAATGATAAGTCTATATATTTAATTATATGGTTAATTGTAGTTTTTGCTATTTCGCCAATCTTAATAGTGCTTGTATTAACTAATGGAATAAAATTTTTATTTTTAATTTGGGTTCTAACAGCAATTATATTTTTGCTATATTGCGGTATTAAATATTATGAACCGCTTGTCGGAATTTTTTCAAATAAAGAAAATAATGGATTTTTAAAAACATATTCAGATATATCTTTATATAGTTTAGATTTTTTACCACGCACAATTTTGTTTGGAATAATAATTATTATTGTTTTATCTACAACTTACTTGTTTTGGGGATATATTGAAAAGCAAGAATTAACAAAAATAAATCAAAATAAAACACATTCAACTATACCAAATATTTTAATAGAGGAAAAAAATGAGTAACGCAGCACAAAAGACAGATATGAAAGATGAAAATCAGATGAGCATGACACAAGAAGGTTTTTTTACCGCCCCTTTATCCCAAACCGATCCCGATATTCAAAAAGCAATCGCGGATGAATTGGATCGTCAACAATACTCAATCGAATTAATCCCATCTGAAAATATCGTGTCACAGGCTGTATTAGACGCTCAAGGATCAATCCTAACCAACAAATATGCCGAAGGATTGCCGGGCAAGCGCTATTATGGCGGGTGTGAGCATGTGGATGTGATTGAAAATATTGCAATTGACCGTGTTAAAGAATTATTTGGGTGTAAATTCGCCAATGTGCAGCCCCATTCGGGCGCGCAAGCAAACCAAGCCGTTTATCTAGCCTTGCTAGAGCCGGGTGATAAAGTCTTAGGAATGCGTCTTGACCATGGGGGTCATTTGACCCATGGGTCACCCGTTAACCAATCAGGTAAATGGTTTGATTTTGCCGCCTATGGTGTTGCGGACGAAAATGAACAAATTGATTTTGAAGAAGTCCGCAAAAAAGCGCACGAACATAAACCAAAAATGATTGTGTGTGGTGCATCTGCATATTCACGCGTGATTGACTGGGCCAAATTCCGTGAAATTGCTGATGAGGTTGGCGCGTATCTAATGATTGATATGGCGCATTATTCTGGCTTAATCGCCGCAGGCGTTTATCCATCACCAATCCCATTTGCCGATGTGTGTACAACAACAACACATAAATCAATCCGTGGTCCGCGTGGTGGTCTTATCCTTTGGAATGACGAGAAGTTTACAAAGCCATTTAACATGGGCGTTTTCCCTGGGTTACAAGGCGGTCCATTAATGCACGTTATCGCCGCAAAGGCCGTCGCATTTGGGGAGGCTTTAAAGCCTGAATTTAAAGATTATGCCCAAGCGGTCATTGATAATTGCCGTACATTGGCATCCTCATTACAAGCGCGCGGGTATAACATTGTTTCTGGTGGAACAGATTCTCATGTTCTCATCGTCAACTTGATGGGGAAATCATTTTTTGGAAAACACGCTGAAAAATCATTGGATCGCGCTGGTTTAACCTGTAACAAAAATACCGTACCAAATGACCCCGAAGGGCCGTTTACAACATCTGGTATTCGTTTGGGAACACCCGCGCCAACAACACGTGGTTTTGGAAAAGCTGAGTTTGAAGAAGTAGGGAATATGATTGCCGATGTTTTAGATGCATTAGAGCAAACAGAAGATAAAACTGCCCCAACAGATATTGAGAAAACAGTAAAAGCAAAAGTCCGCGAAATGTGTGAACGCTTCCCGATTTATAAGTAAAATTTGAGGCGCAAGGTGCGAGTTACAAGATGCAAGAAGTTTTTCAATCACATCGTGATTTAAAAATATATCAACGATCTTATGCTATATCTTTAGAAATTTATAAAGAGACGAAAAACTTTCCAAAAGAAGAACAATTTGGAATTACATCTCAAATTAGGCGCGCATCTTCTGGTATTTGCGCAAATATCGCAGAAGGATATGGTCGACAATTAAGTTCAAATGCAGACTTTAAGAGGTTTTTGATTATTGCAAAAGGCTCTTGCCATGAAATGGATGTATGGTTAGATTTCTGTATTGATATGAGCTTTGTTGACCCTGAATTGGCCAACAAATGGAAAACTGAATATTTAGAAATTTCTAAAATGCTCTTTGCTTTTATCAATAAGCTAAAAACTTGAATCTTGTAACTGAAAGCTTGTAACTAATAATGCGTTGCCCCTTTTGCCAATCTGAAGAATCACAAGTTAAAGATTCCCGCCCAACCGAGGATAGTTCGGCTATTCGTCGGCGTCGGGTTTGTAATGGGTGCGGGGCGCGCTTTACCACGTTTGAACGTATTCAGTTGCGTGAATTAATGGTCAAAAAATCCGATGGCAAAATCCAAGTGTTTGACCGTGATAAAATCAGCCGTTCTATGAAGGTCGCGCTGCGCAAACGCCCCGTAGATGAAAGCGTGATTGAACAAGCCGTAACAGGAATCGTTCCGCCAATTGGAAAGTGAGGGGGAAAATGAAATTCCTGCCTCTCATATTGGGGGGCTTGTTATGCGGGCGTTGATCAATTTGGATATTGTTGGCTATATTCGTTATGCATCGGTTTACAAAGATTTCCGTGATCCCGAAGACTTCAACGATTTTTTAAATGAAGTGCAAACGCTTCAGGCCGAAAACAAGCCTAAGAAAAAGTCAGTTTAAATATCATGTCAGATGATTTGCACTATATGCGCAATGCCTTGGCCTTGGCGCGTATGGGGCTGGGGAATACGTGGCCTAACCCTGTGGTTGGATGTGTTCTTGTTAAAAATAACCGTATCATTGCCCGCGCCAGAACCGCAAATGGTGGTAGGCCTCATGCTGAACAATTGGCAATTGAACAGGCAGGCGATAATGCCAAAGGCGCAGTCGCCTATGTCACGCTGGAGCCGTGCGCTCATGAAGGCGAAACCCCATCTTGCGCAAGGTTGTTGATCGAGGCGGGGGTGCAAAAAATTGTTATCGGTGTGCTTGACCCCGATTTGCGCACCAATGGAAAAGGCTTAGCATATTTAAAAAAGGCAGGTATGGACGCCAGAGCGGGTATGTTGGAACAAGAATGCTTTGCTTTAAATGAAGGATTTTTCCTCAAACAATTAAAGGCGCGGCCTTTTATAACTTTAAAAACGGCAACAACGCTGGATGGTAAAATCGCGACCGCGTCTGGTGAATCAAAATGGATTACGGGGCAGGCGGCGCGCGCCCGCGGGCATTTATTACGCGCCCAACATGATGCCATCGCTGTAGGGGTGAATACGGTTATAAACGATAATCCAACCCTGACGTGCCGATTGCAAGGCGTTCAAAAATCACTAATCCGTATTGTGTTTGATACAAATGGAAAGCTGACGGGCAACGAAAAAATATTTGAAGATAATAAAACCAACCCCGTTTGGATTATTACCGCATCAAAGAATTTAAATATTATTGGCACAAAAATCCTACAAGTTTCAAAAAACAATCAAGGTCAAATTGATATTAAAGAAGCGTTACAAGCCATTACCGCCGAAGGGATCACGCGCCTCTTAATTGAAGGGGGCGCAACGCTGATGACTTCATTCCTCAAAGAAAATTTATTTGATGAATTGCATTGGTTTCGCGCGCCATCATTGATTGGATCGAATGGTTTAGATGCGGTACAGCCCATGGATATTCATCAAATGACAGATATAAAAACTTTACAGTTGAAAGAGTTGATGCGTCTGGGTAAAGATCAATTAGAAATTTATAAAAGAAACTAAAGAAAGTTTAAACCCGACGGATCAAAACGACGGTTTCGGGCTAAAAAAATAAAGTATGTTTACAGGAATTATCACCGATGTTGGTACAATCGCAAGTGTTGATAAAACACGTGGTGATACACGCTTTGCCATATACACCGATTTTAATTTAAACACCGTTGATATTGGCGCATCTATCGCCTGTTCAGGATGCTGCCTTACGGTTGTTCGTAAGTTAGATGATATGTTCTTTGTCGATGTTTCGGCAGAAACATTATCCAAAACCAATTTAGGGCAATGGGATGATGGTGATAAAGTAAATTTGGAACGATCCCTTAAAATGGGGGATGAACTGGGGGGGCATATTGTATCAGGGCATATTGATGGCCTTGCCCAATGTATAGCGATTAGAAAAGAGGGGGATAGCCACCGTCTTACTTTCAAAACCCCAAAGGGCATGGATAAAATGGTCGCCCCAAAGGGATCGGTTACATTAGATGGCATTTCCCTTACGGTGAATGAGGTGGAGGGCAATAATTTTGGCGTTAACATCATTCCCCATACATGGAATAACACAACATTAGGTAAAGTAAAAAAAGGCGATAGCGTCCATTTTGAAGCGGATATGCTTGCCCGATATGTTGCGCGTTATATGGAATAAATATTGTAATTTTACATCATTATCACTATAACCAAACTTATAGAGGAGCATAAAATGAGTTTATTACCCACCGACAAAAAAATCGCATTTATTCAAGCAAACTGGCACGCCGATATCGTGGCAGAGGCACGCAAGTCATTTACCCATGATTTGGATAAAGCAGGAATTTCGAGCGACAAAATTGAAATTTTTGATGTCCCAGGGTCGCTGGAAATTCCTCTACTCGCCCAAAAAATAGCGCAGACAAATGACTATGCCATTATCGTTGCCTGTGGGTTTATTATCAATGGTGGGATTTACCGCCATGATTTTGTGGCTACAGCGGTTATTGATGGCATGATGCGCGTACAATTGGACACCGGCGTGCCCATTTTATCGGTTGTCCTAACCCCCCTTCATTTTCATAGCAGTGAAGAACACCATAAATTCTTCTTCGATCACTTTAAACTTAAAGGGGAAGAGGCCGCCAATGCCTGCCTCAAAACCTTAGGAAATATGAACAAGTTTACCTAATTCAAACAATCATAATAAAAGATTGAACCACAAAAGCATCAAGTCATAAAGTTTTTACAATTATTCTTTGTGTCTTTGTGACTTTGTGGTTAAAAAGCATCATGAACAATGTAAAACAAAAAATTGGATCAAAAATTGCCCGCAACTCTGCCGCGCGATTATTGGCGGTGCAGGCGGTTTATCAAATGCACAAAAACAACCAAGCAGCCAAAGATGTGGTTAAAGAATATCTGGAACACCGTTTGGGCATTGATGATGATGGCGACCAGATGGTTACACCCAATGCCGAACATTTTTCAAAAGTGGTGCAAGGCGTCGAAGAACATATTGAACAATTGGGCGATATGGTCATCAAAAACCGCAATAAAGAAGCCTTATCGAACGAGCCATTATTAAACGCCTTATTCCTATGTGGGGCTTATGAATTAATGATGTGCCAAGATATTGATTACCCCATTATCCTGTCCGATTATGTGCATGTAACCCAAGCGTTTTACGAAAGCTCGGAAAGTAAATTGGTTAATGCTGTTCTTGATTCAATCCGTAAAACGGTGCGTGATTAAATAAAATCCTTCAAATTTTATCTATTATTAATTTTTGTTAACTTTTATTCGTTACTCTTAAAGGTGGTTTAAGGGACTTTTTCTTATCAATTCTGATGGGAAAATACGGGGATTTATAAATAAAATGAAATTTTTAGTGATACTAATCATGGCGGCTCTGTTGGTGGGGGCTGGCGGTGCGGGGGGATATTTCTTCACCCAAAAACAAGCCGTAGCATCTTACACCGAAGATGGCACCATCAGTAAAGCAGACCAAAAAGCGGCGAAATACGCCAAAATGTCGGCTGAAGAGGCTGCAAAATATTTAAGATTTGTAAAATTAACACCCATCATTCTTCCAATTATAGACAATAGCGGTGTAAGCCAAGTGGTAACCTTGGTCGTATCATTGGAAGTCAATGGTGATGAAAACGCGGAATTTGCAACAAGCATGATACCGCGTTTAAAAGATGCCTATATCCAAGATATGTATGGCGTTTTAAATCATAAAGCCTCAATGGAAGGCGGCGTGATAAAAGTGGATCAATTAAAAGAGCGTCTAAACCGTGTATCAATCGCCATATTGGGCGAAGATAAAGTGAATTCAGTATTATTGCAGGTTGTAAACCAACGCGAGATATAATGAGTTTACTTAATACACGGGGTTCTTAGCACTTTTCTCAATCATTCATTATCTTCGGATGTTGTTGGTAATCCATATAAAACCTGTTTTCCCTTTATTAAGGGGGGGGGCAGGTTTTATTTGTTTAATTGTCATAAAGATTAAATTTTAACGTGGGGGACCACCAGCCGTATCAACCGCGCTGCCTCCACCTTGCTTGTTAAATTTACCAACATTGCCCAAGAATTTGCTCAAGGGCGGTGATTTCATTCCCACCCGTTGGTGTTTCACGTTTTACCGTTGGAACATCTAGGCGTGTGTTATCAATTTCTTCTAAACGTTGCAAGATACCGGCATCATCGAATTGCGCTAAAACCACACGTTCTTCGGCAACTTTAGGATCAAAAACGCCCTTCTTCTCCATAACCTGACCAATATAATACCATGTGTTATCATCAAATGGCGCGGTGGTGGTTGGGTGACCCCAATGATTTCAAAACATTGGTTCGGGTACTAATGCCCGGTGTAACTTCCTTAATACGGAAATCTTCAACCAAATTACCGCGTGTTGATTGGGTGGGCGTACAGGCGGTGATTGCCAAAAATGATGCTATAATTGCAAATAAAAATGTATTTTGTTTTTTCATGCTTGCACTATAAGGCTGAAATTTGTAAAAAATCAAGAATGTTTGCTTTTATACGCCAAAGAAATCAACGAAAAAAACAAGCCGCTCATTTATATGATGCGGCAGTGGTGCAATCGCGCCAACCTGAATTTTATGCTGACCTGAATGTGCCTGATACGGTTGATGGCCGATTTGAAATGCTTGCTTTGCATTGTGGAATCTTGGTTTATGGTTTAAAAAATGATGGTAAATCAATGCTTTCTCAGGCGTTGTTTGATAAAATGTTTAAGGTGATGGATCCGATGTTGCGTGAAATGGGGGTCGGTGATTTGAGTGTTCCAAAACACATGAAACGGATGATGCAAGGCTTCAATGGCCGCATTATAAATTATACCCAAGCAATTGAAAAAGAAGATAAAATTGCAATGCAAGAAGCTTTAAGAAGAAATGTCTATGGAACGGTTCTAGATGATGATGTGAACCAAAATGATTTGGCAATATTGGCCAATTACGTTTTTGAAAGTACGGGAAATACAATCAACATCGAAAACCCGCAATTTGGTAGTATAAATTTTACAAAGGAAAAGGGTCAAAATGCCACAGCATGACACGCTAACGGAGCAAGAATGGTCACATTTTTTTAATATTGGTGATATTGAAAAAGGCCGCGCCGAACTCTCAATCTCCCCCAGTGAGGAGGAATGCG
The DNA here is from genome assembly GCA_963803555.1 of uncultured Alphaproteobacteria bacterium. Classification (GTDB taxonomy): domain Bacteria; phylum Pseudomonadota; class Alphaproteobacteria; order Micavibrionales; family Micavibrionaceae. The sequence continues at coordinate 763,156 of CAWDMZ010000002.1, forward strand.
AGGACATTGCCCGCCGTGTTGATGTTCTGGGGATAAAGGATGTAAAGGCTGATTTGGTTGTAACCCGCGAATCGGGCAGTGCGATTTACAATGTTATTGGTAATTTTTCCGCTATTGTTACGCAAGAATGCGTTATCACACTTGAACCCATCGAAACTAAAATCTCCGAACCGGTGGAGGGATGGTATGCGGATAAGCAAAGCGCGGTATCCTTTGCCGCCGCAAAACGCGAACGCGAAGGCATTAAAACCCAAGGTGAAATTGAAATTTTGGACGAAAGTGAAGATCCAGAAGCCATCATTGATGATGTTATTGATGTGGGTGAATTGGTGACGCAGCATATATCCCTCGCCATTCCACCATATCCCCATAAAGAAGGCGTGGAATTTGAGATAACAGACGATAAATTCAAACTCAACGAAAATTCTCCCTTACGTAAAAACCCATTCGAAGCGTTAAAAGATTGGAAAGAAAATCGTTAATTTTAGATTGCGGGCTGTATTCTTATAATGACAACACGCAGATATGCTTAAGAAACACCAAAAAAGACTTGCTTTTTTATTTGTATAAAGTTAAAAAACACCAAATTTAAAGTATTTAAGGAATAAGACTATGGCTGTACCAAAGAGAAAAACCACCAAATCAAAGCGTGACATGCGTCGTTCACATGATTCTTTAACCGTTGCAAATTGGGTAGAAGATGCCAGCACGGGCGAGCCAAAACGTCGTCACCACATCGACCTTAAAACAGGCACCTACAAAGGTCGTCAAGTTTTGGAAGATCGCGGATAATATAAGGCATCATTATTTTGGCAAAATATTGCTGAATTAATTTTGCTTATTTCCCATTGATAATTGACACAATCATAATCACCTGCGAGTTTCGTTATACTATTAACGAGGCTCGTTTTTATTATGGGCTGTAAAACATCTTTCTTAAAATGCGCATATCCGCACGCTTAAGGTAAAAATAATATGACACAAAAAATTAAAATCGCGATTGATGCTATGGGTGGCGACTTTGGCCCCAAAGTTATTATTCCCGCCTGTGCCAATGCCTTAAAGCAAAATAAGAATATTGAATTTCTTATCTTTGGCGATGAAAAAACCATCAACCCCGTTTTAAATGATCACCCCGATCTAAAGAAAAAATCAAAAATCACCCATACTGATATTAAGATTGCCTCAACCGATAAACCATCCGTGGCCTTACGTCAGGGGAAGGGCTCATCCATGCGTCTTGCGATTGAGGCGGTGAAAAATGGCGATGCCGATGGCGTTGTATCGGCGGGTAATACGGGCGCATTGATGGTGATGTCTAAATTAATCATGAAAACATTACCCGGTATCACGCGCCCCGCCATTGCCAGTGTGCTACCCAACAAAAAAGGCGTCAGCGTTATGTTGGATTTGGGTGCAAACCTTGTCTGCGATGCCGAAGTCCTAACCCAATTTGCCGTCCTTGGCGCGGTATATGCCAAAGTTGTACGCGGTGTAGAAGACCCCACAGTTGGCCTTTTAAATGTCGGAACCGAAGAAATGAAAGGGCATGAGGAAATTCGTGCCGCCGCCACAATTTTGGCTGATGTATCTTTCCCGGGTCATTATGTTGGCTTTATCGAAGGGGACGATATTACCAAAGGCACAACTGATGTGATTGTCACCGATGGATTTACAGGAAATGTGGCCTTAAAAACCGCCGAAGGGGTTGGCAAACTGTCCAAACATTATTTAACAGATGCGTTTAAATCCTCCCCCTTTGCGATGTTGGGGTATTTTTTAGCGCGCGGTGCAATTAAACGCATGACCGATAAGGTCGATTCGCGCAAATATAATGGCGGCATGTTTTTGGGCGTAAACGGTGTTTGCGTCAAAAGCCACGGGGGCAGTGATATTTTGGGAACAGAAAACGCCATTCATGTTGCTGCAGATTTGATAAAAAATGACTTTAATCAACAAGTCGCCCAAGAAATTGAAGAGCTTATGTCACAAGAATCATTTGTCAGCGCGATTGGGGTATAACATGCCAATAAAATCAATTATCACGGGAACGGGATCGTTCCTCCCTTCCAAAATCATGACCAATGCGGACATGGAAAAAATTGTCGATACCACCGATGAATGGATTACCCAACGCAGTGGTATTAAACAACGCCATATCGCCAATGATGATGAAACAACAGGTGTAATGGCCATCAATGCTGCGAAAAAAGCGCTCGAGGCTGCCAATCTAACCCCCTCCGATATTGATGGGGTTATTGTCGCCACCACCACGCCAGACCGTACATTTCCCTCGGTGGCGGTAAAGGTGCAGGGCGAATTGGGTATTCCCGCAGGATTAGCATTTGATGTGCAGGCGGTATGTACGGGGTTTGTTTATGCGCTGACGGTTGCCGATAATTTTATCAAAGTGGGTCAAGCAAACGCATCCTCGTCATCGGGGCGGAGAAAATGAGCGCCCTTGTCGATTGGAAAGATCGTACCACCTGCGTACTTTTTGCCGATGGGGCAGGGGCGGTTATTTTAGAGGGTCAAGAATGCGACGAAGGCTTAGAAAGCCGTGGTATTCATTCCACCCATCTTTATGCCAATGGCACGCAACGTGAAATGCTTCAAACCTCGGGCGGTGTTTGTACCACGGGGAATAATGGGTTTATCGAAATGCAAGGGCGCGAGGTTTTTAAATATGCCGTAACTTATATGGCCGATGTGGTGCAAGAAACATTGGATTATAATAATATCACGCCCGATCAAATTGACTGGCTTGTCCCGCATCAGGCCAATATCCGTATCATCAGCGCCACGGCAGAAAAATTGGGGATGAGCATGGATAAGGTGGTCGTTACCGTTGATCATCACGGTAATACCTCCGCCGCCTCAATCCCCTTGGCTTTGGACGAGGCGGTACGCGATGGCCGCGTTAAACAAAATGATATGCTTTTGATCGAAGCAATGGGCGGCGGCCTGACTTGGGGCGCGGCATTGGTGCGGTTTTAAAAATATATTTACATAATTTTAACTTTTACGTTATATATTTTTATTATAAAAAATAGACCTATAAAAAAATTAATCGTAAAACGTACTCCTGTAGGTAAACAAAAACCATTATCAGGAGAAATTTTCACGCAAATTGCTTCAAATGATATTGAAGAACAAAAAGAAAATGTTCGTAAATTACGTGAAAAGACTTTAAGCAGCCGCGAGGATACTTATAAACACCATTTTGCTATGGCTACAATAGCTTTAGGAGGCGCTACATCAACAAATTTTATTGTATTAAAAGAAGAAACTCTTTTAAATAATTTTGGGCGCCTTGCTTTGACATGTGCTGTTGGTATTAGTTTAGGCGGATTAAACATTTATTTTTTCAAAAGGAATAGAGCGTTTGAAGATATGCTCAGAAAAACTAATACAGATACTAATACGTTAGAAAAAATCCGACCAAGTAAAGTGAAGCCATTTAGTAAATTATATCAAGAATTTCAACGTACAAGAAAGCCTAAAAATAATGAAATTGAAGGAAAACCTTACAAACCATTATTTAACAGTGTATCTGCAGCAAATTGGACTGTTGGAATTATAACTGCAATAGCTATATCCATTCAGATTGGTAAAATTTATAATGCTGAGCCAATTGTCGAACCTTCGAATTCAGAAATAAACAGCCCTGCTATCGCTTCACAACGGGAGCCGTTGAGCTATCAGATGGGGCCTTAATTAAATAATCTTTTATATCAGAATGTAGAGGTTCTGTTGCTAAAAACAGCGTCCCTATAGTAGCGGTAGCAAATATTAGATATATACCACCCATACCAGCATTATTATTATCTCCTACATTTTTTTGAAAATCCATAGAAGTTTAATAAATTAAATATTATGAAATGTCAAATAAAAGGTTATTAATAAGAATAAAATCCTATTATTATTGTTTCAAATTTGTTATTTTATAAGAATGAAAAAATATCAAAAACAAAAGAAACCCATTAAAAATAAGAACGGTTGGACATCAGAACGCCGCCGTAAGCAAGCTGAAATCATTCGCAATCATAAACCATGGCTAAAATCCACAGGGCCCAAATCAATGGCGGGGAAGGACCGCTCTTCGCTAAATGCCTTAAAACATGGACGGTATTGTATGCTCTATATACAAATTGAAAAATTGCTTGAAATAAACAAGGAATTTTTAAAACAATCGACATTAATATTGTGGCTTGAATTGGATAAGGGAGGGTTGCGAAAACGGATACTGGCGGAACGAACTAAAGGATTATCCAATAATATCAATGGGGATAGACCTCCACCCCCTATAAATGCTGGAACGAACTGATGGAATTTTCAAATGGTAAATAGGGGCGCGTTATGGCATAATATTATTATAAGAAATCTGAATATGCCTTTGATTTGAATCACTTTTTTGTGGTTAAGTTTTGGGCAATAATTGACGCGTGATATCAATCACCCTAACCTGTTAGATGAAGGAAGTAAGAAATGACAACAAATTCCGATACTGTTCAAACCGTAACCCGCGCCGATTTGGCCGAAGCTGTTTATGCACAAGTTGGGTTATCTCGTAATGAATCCGCTGATTTGGTTGAGCAATTATTGGATGATATGATGGATGCGCTTGCATCGGGTGATAATGTTAAAATTTCTTCTTTCGGCAGTTTTACAATTCGTGAAAAGGCAGAACGCATTGGCCGTAATCCCAAAACTGGGGTTGAGGTTGCGATTAAACCGCGCAAGGTGCTGACATTTCGTGCCTCTCATGTTTTGAAAGACAAAATTAACAAGGCGACAATTGCGATGCAAAATCGTGAAACATCGTAATTTCACATTGAATAAGGCAAAATCTTTAAAATGAATAACTCAAGCTTGAAAAATAATTCTGATCAAAACACGCATAATGATGCCGAGGAATCTTCAAAGGCAACATTTAATGCGCCAGAGGGAAATACGCGCAGTCGCCGTGCCAAAAAGGCGCAAGATGCCTTTCGTACCATTAGCGAGGTTGCCGATAAGCTTGATGTTCAACAACATGTTCTACGCTTTTGGGAAACAAAATTTTCACAAGTAAAGCCATTAAAACGCGGTGGTGGTCGCCGGTATTATCGCCCTGAAGATGTGGCATTGTTGGAACGTATTCATCATCTGCTTTATACTGAAGGTTACACCATAAAAGGTGTGCAGAAGTTATTGAAAGGACAGGGAAAATCCCAAATTGTCTCCGAAGCAAACAACCAAAATTCCAACCACAAAAAAGATTTACCAAATCAGCAATCTATAACCACGCCAATTACCAGCCCGGTTCAGCAAGCGGGCGCGAATAAAATGGATAATAAACAGCGTGCTGTCTTAGAAATTATGCTTAATGAATTAAAAGCAATGCGTGAAATGTTACCTGTTTAGGGTAAAAATTGCACTCTTTTACAAAAATCATACATCATAGAATTGATTTTTTATCATAAATATCGTATCAACCATCTGTTCGGAGTGTAGCGCAGTCTGGTAGCGCACTCGCCTGGGGGGCGAGGGGTCGGAGGTTCAAGTCCTCTCACTCCGACCAATTACTTTAAGGTTAAAAATATCCCTCAAAGTAAATAAAATCATAATATTACGTAAATTAAATTGACAAATTTGCATTTTTCTGTCAAAAAAATGTTTAATAAATAGTTAATAATTTATGAGGCGTGTTATGAGAGATTTTACTGATGAAGATATTGTAGCCGCGAGCGTATCAATTGAAATGGATCAATTTTTATCGGATTTCTTTGCCTCTTATGACGATGAAATCAAACCCGCTGATCAATCGCAAACAGCTCAAGATAAAGTTATTAATGCAAAAGAGACCCTATCGCAATTTTTGTCTGCTCGATATGCGGGAAAAGATATAGATGATTTTAAATATGATGATTTCTCTTTCGCACCATTAGATAATCATGCAGAAGAAGATAGAAAAAATTTATTATGGTTATTGAGAGATTTTGATCACTCTACTTATAGTGTCCCATTCAGAGTTAATATTATCGGTGCATATAGAGAATTTATAGATGTCAAAAATCTTAGGGTAAAAGATTTGGATAACGATAATGTTGATCCAAACAAACCTACATCTAGTAACGTTTTGCCTGTTGATGTTGCTGAAAAAGCACAAAAAACATTTAGCGTTTTTTCTTCGCCGGGCAAGATTAATTCAATGATTACTAAAACTTCATCAAGCGATAGTGATGATGTAGAAAACATATTAGATGATTTTTTTGCTACGCACGATGCATTTTTTAATGTAGGTGAAAATATAAATGATCGTGCTGCAAATAATCTAAATGATCTTTTGAAAATTGCTGTTTTAGGCATTACCGATGATGGTGAATATGCGCAAGCGACAAAATTTTCTTACAGTGATTTTTCTGTTAATCAAAATGATGCCAAGGGACGAAAAGTTAATTTACTCCGTTTATTGGACGAGCATTTGAAAAATGATCCTTCTTCAAGTGCAAATACTATTCGTGCGACTATTGGACAATTTATTGATCCAGAAACTAATAAATTAAAACAAGTCCATAATAAAAGGATCGTTATTGAGCCTGCTCAAAATGTTGTAGATTTAGATTATACCAATGAAGAACCTACGGTTTCAGATGAATCTGAAATAATGACTTCACCCCTAGTTTTAACGCCATCAATGCGTGTTCATGAAGACATTATTCCAAAAGAGAAAACACCTCTTATTCTTACTCAGGCTGATCGTGTACATGAAGGTACAGATTCAACACCAAAAGATGACAGTAATCTTACAAATATGATTGCAAAGTCTGAAGTAGAAATGCCTCGTGCATTGGCAAAAGCTTTGGAAAAGGCAAAGGGACATCATCCTAGTTATTTAAAATATTTAGAAGAAAGAATAACAAATAAAACTGGTGAAAATGTAGAGTTAGCACAATCATCTTATGTATTAAGTAAGGAAGTTGCTGATACACAAACAAGAATACCATTTAAGATGTTTAGTAAACCAATGCCTCAAGATTATAGTGAGCCTGCTAATGAAGAGGTTTTAATTGCTGTTCCTAGAGTTGTATCTCTTACAACCTCAGGAAATAATTTGATGTCTTTAGAAGAGCTTACAAAAGCTTTAAACAGTAGTGATAATAATTTTCACGTTGAAACTGTTCATCCAAATAATGGTTCTGATCCTCAATATATTTTATCTATTAAAAATGATGCCACAGGGGAGTGGGAAACAATTATCCCGCAAGATGAAAGAGAGGAAGAAAAATCAGAATCTAATCATGCTAAATCAACATCGATACCATCTGGTTTTTTAAAGGCTGCTGCCGTTGCGGGTTTTGCTGTTTTACCAAGTCCCATTAGTGATACAGAAGTCAATGCTTCTGGATCAAATTTTACTTTTACAGACAATACTTCCATCGGTGTGGAAACAACAAAAGCTTTAGAAACCTCTAATATTATTTTAGATAAGCAGGGTACGCCTATAGCAACTATCGGGTCTTTGGCAGATGCTTTTGATACTAGCAATCTTGATGCAGATGTAAAAGCTAGTGTTGTTGAAGCTTCTTTAAAACCAACAGCTTTGTTAAGAGTAGCCCCTAATTTAGTTATCCCCCCTAAAATAGATACGGTAATTGATGCGCCTTTGCCCCCATCGCCTTACCAACCTGTTGCACAATCATCTTATACAATTACAGATGGATTATCATTATCTGAAGTTGTTGAAATGGATTTAAGCAAAATTGGTGGCGATTTTAAAACACGTTTTAATGCATATGTTTTTGCAAATATTGAGCTTGCCGACAATCCAAATTTTGTTGCACAAGGAGCTGAGATTATTTTGCCCACTTCATTGGATGATGCATCAAAAATAAAATGTGATTGGCCGAAGAATCATGAAAGATCTAGATAAAGCTTGTTCAAATCAACCGAAACCTAATTTTCCGCAACCAAGTACTCAAGAGCCACAAACACAAACTGCTAAGCTTGAACGATAGTTTTTAAGTTCATAAATTCGCGGATACCATCTTCGGCTAATTCACGGCCGTAGCCTGAATTTTTTACCCCGCCAAAAGGAAGGCGCGGGTCACTGGCGACGATATGATTGATAAAGGTTGAGCCATAATCCAAATTATGGATTGCGGTTTTCATTTCTTCCTGATCATTCGTATAAATGGCGGAGCCTAAACCAAAACGCACCGCGTTTGCCAACTCTATTGCCTCATCAAGGTTTTTGACCTTAAATAATAAAGCAACAGGGCCAAATAATTCTTCAGTATAAGCCACAGAATCTTTTGGAATATTTTCTAAAATCCCGGGTTGGTAATAATGGCCTTCGCCTTCGATAATATGCGCGCCTGTTAAAATGGTTGCGCCCGATTGAACGGTTTTGCTAACTTGCTTATCCAAATCATCGCGGCTTGATTCCATCACCATGGGGCCAATATCTGTATCCTCATCCATAGGGTCACCGACAATAAGATTTTCAAATTTTTTGATGAGTTTTTCTTTATACGTATCATAAATATCTTCGTGAATGATAAATCGTTTTGCGGCAATGCATGATTGTCCATTATTCATGGTGCGCCCCGTCACACCATCGGCAATGGCATCATCCATATTTGCCGAAGGCATTATGATAAAGGGATCACTACCGCCCAATTCCAAGACACATTTTTTGAGTTTATTGCCGGCGGTGGCGGCAACCGCGCGACCCGCTTTTTCAGAACCTGTTAAAGTGACGGCGCGAATACGATCATCTGCAATAATATCTTCAATTTTGTCTGAGCCGATCAATAATGTTTGAAAGCAACCTTTTTTAAAACCTGCTTCCTCAAAAATCTCTTGAATGGCGAGGGCGCATTGGGGAACGTTTGAGGCGTGCTTTAACAACCCAACATTTCCCGCCATCAGGGTGGGGGCGGCAAAGCGAAACACCTGCCAAAATGGAAAATTCCAAGGCATAATGGCCAAGATTATGCCAATGGGTTGGTGCGAAACATAGGATTGTTGATATTCGGTTTTAATATGCCTGTCCGCTAAATATTCTTGTGCATTATCGGCATAGTGACGACAAACAGAGGCGCATTTTTCAACTTCGGATTTGGCTGCCGCAAATGTTTTGCCCATCTCCGATACCATTATTGTGGCAAATTCATCTTTTCGGTTTTCTAGAATATCTGCCGCTTTTCTCATTTTTTTTGCACGGTCACCAAAACTGCTCTGGCGGTGGGATTTGAAGGTATTATGCGCGGTATCAATGGCTTGGTTTATTTGATCCTTTGAATATGATTGAAATTCTTTTTCAACTTTGCCTGTGGCGGGGTTTTTACTTTGTATCGACATAATATGTTTTCCTTTTATATATCAAATAGATAACGGTAATAAGAGTTCAAATATCAGGATTAAAATACTACGGTATTATAATACCCTATGTTTATAGCACTGTTTTTATTGATTTTTTCTTGACTGGGGGCAGGGTTTCTTGCATAACAGCCGCAGAATTACAAAATTTATAAATTTAAGAAAACTAAACGACTAATAAACACGATTAATTAAATAAGGAAACTAGATATGAAAACATATTCTGCTAAACCATCTGAGGTTGAGAAAAAGTGGCTTATCGTTGATGCAAAAGATGTGGTGCTGGGGCGTATGGCTTCTGTAATCGCAAATCGTTTGCGTGGTAAGCATAAACCAATGTACACCCCCCACATTGATTGTGGTGATAATGTTATTGTGATTAACGCTAAAGAAGTGCGCTTAACAGGGAATAAACGCGATGGCGATATTTTTTACTGGCACACTGGCTACCCTGGTGGAATTAAAGAAAAATCAAAAGGGGAAATCCTTGATGGTCGTTTTCCAGAGCGTGTTGTTCAAAAAGCGATTGAACGTATGATTCCAAGTGGCCCATTAGGGCGCGCGCAGATGAAAAATCTTCGTGTCTATCCTGGTGCGGAACACCCCCATGAAGCGCAAAATCCAGAAGTGTTGGATGTTGCAGGTATGAACCCAAAAAATAAACGTGAAGCGTAAGCTTTAGATTTAATAAGAATAAGGAATATATATTATGGCTGAAGCAAAAAAAAATGCAGTAAACAGCATGGAAGATTTGAAAAATCTGACTTCTGGTACATCAAGCGCTCCTCAAAAAGATGCTGAAAAGCAAGAAACAACATCGGAAAAGAAAGAGCCAAAAATTGATGATTTGGGTCGTTCATACGCAACGGGTCGTCGTAAAGAATCTGTTGCCCGTGTTTGGTTGAAAAAAGGATCAGGAAAAGTGACCGTAAATGGTAAATCTCAAGAAGATTACTTTGGTCGTCAAACGCATTTATTGGTTTTGAACCAACCTTTTTTAGTTGTTAATCGCGTTAATGGTTTTGATGTCGTTGCAACGGTTAAAGGCGGTGGTCTTTCTGGTCAAGCGGGTGCGGTACGTCACGGCATTTCTCGTGCCTTAGAAAATCATGAACCTGATTTACGCCCTGAATTGAAAAAAGCAGGAATGTTGACCCGTGATGCCCGTGTGGTTGAGCGTAAGAAAATTGGTAAACACAAAGCGCGTCGTTCCAAACAGTGGGCGAAACGATAGTTTACATTATTTCCTTTTGTGTTTTGTTAAATTGCGGCTCGTTAATAGAAATAAACTTCGCCTAATTTGCCTAGACAAAAGAAAATACTGCTCACTTTTGTTGGTAATTATAATTTTAAAAAGTCCCGATAGGGGCTTTTTCTTATTTGGAACGATTTTGGAACGATTAGCGTTTCTGTCTGTTCTTTTCTCAAATAACAAAATCAAAAAAGGTATGGTATGAAATTTTCTAAATTGGGTAAAACAGGGTTAGATGTATCGCGCGTTTGTTTGGGGACAATGACATGGGGGCGCCAAAATACTGAAACTGAAGGCCATCAACAAATGGATTATGCCGTGGAGCAAGGTGTAAATTTTTTTGATACTGCAGAAATGTATGCTGTTCCCCCGACACCAGAAACATACGGCAAAACGGAAGAGATTATTGGCACTTGGTTTGAAAAACGGGGCAAGCGCGATGACATAATTCTTGCCAGTAAAATCGCAGGGCAGGGCATGTCTTGGGTCAGAGATGGGGAACGTCTAACAGGTGATTCAATCGCAACGGCGGTTCATGGGTCGCTCAAGCGTTTAAAAACAGATTATATTGATTTGTACCAATTGCATTGGCCAAACCGCCCATTCCCCCATTTTGGTAAAAATCATGCAGGCATTATTGATTTTACAAATAATACACCAAGCAAGGTTGAAGATAACCTCCTTGATTTATTACAAGGGTTGAACAAGGCCGTTGAGGCAGGAAAAATTCGTTATATTGGATTGTCCGATGATACGGCATACGGCATTTCAAAATATTTACAGCTGGCAGAGAAATATGATTTGCCACGCATGCAATCTATCCAAAATGAATTTAGCTTATTAGATCGCACCGATGATCCGTATGTTGCGGAAACATGTGTATTAGAAGAAGTTTCGTATCTACCATGGTCACCATTGGCTGCAGGGGTGTTAAGCGGCAAATACCTAAATGGGGATAGACCCAAAGGTAGCCGTATGCAGATTCTTGAAGATGAAGAAAACGGCAGTAGTTTCCGCGATGGCGAAGAAACCCATAAAGCTGTTCAAGCGTACATTGATGTTGCAGAGAAGCATAATCTTGACGTGTGCCAAATGGCCTTAAAATTTATTGATAAACAAAATTTTGTCACTTCTACCATTATTGGGGCGACAACTATGAAACAGTTAACATCAAATATTGATACGTTTAATATTGAATTGTCAGATGATGTGATGAAGGATATTGATAAGGTTTACCGCCAATATCCAATTCCATATTAATTTATGGCGATCTTAAAATATAAAGATATTTATCCAACCTTGGGCAAAAATGCTTGGGTCGCGGATAACGCAACCGTAGCAGGCGATGTTCATATTGATGAAGACAGCTCCATCTGGTTTGGCGTTCAAATGCGGGGTGATGTTCATGAAATACGTATTGGTAATCGCACCAATGTCCAAGATAATGCGGTCATCCATGTCACCCGCAATTTTTCAGGAACATATATTGGCAATGATGTTACCATTGGTCACGCGGCGATTATTCATGCGGCAACCATTGAGGATGAGTGCCTGATTGGTATGGGTGCAATTATATTGGATGGTGTTACCGTAGAAACAGGCGCAATGGTTGCGGCAGGGGCGGTTGTTACACCGAACAAAACAATTCCATCGGGTCAAATTTGGGGCGGTAATCCCGCACGATACATGCGTGATTTAACTCAAAAAGAAAAAGATTTTCTTAAAATCTCAGCAACAAATTATGTTAAACTTGCCACAGAATATATGTAAGGTATAAATCTTTATATTTTTCTTTGTGTTATCTTGCATTTTGGCATGATTTATCACAGGATATGCATATCATTAAAGATTAGGAGCAACCTTTTGAAACACCCAATCCATTTAGCGAAGTTTTTTTCAATATTGCTTTGCCTTTTTATCTTGTCTGCATGTGAAACGGCGCAACGCGAAGATATTGTTGTAACCCCCATGCCAGAAGATTCCCCCAATGTTTTGGTGCGCCAGCCTGTAACCACTATGGGGCAACAAAATTATGGTAGTTTGCCCAATTATGATTACCAAATTACAAATGCATCCAATGGTGATGTGACCGTTTATTCGTTAGATGGCGCCGAGCCTGCAATAACACCGCGGATTGAACCCAATATGTCACCTGCACCCGTAATGGCAATGCCCATTGGCAATAATTATCAGCCCCGCGCCAATAATAGATATAATCCACAAATGGCAATGGGTAATGGCCGTGTTGATGAACAAATATTTTTCAAATTTGGATCATCACGATTGGGTAGTATTGATGAGCAAAAAATTTCATCTTTTGCCGATGCCGCAAAATTTGCACCCATTAATCGTGTCACCATAGAAGGCTACGCAAGTGCACGAACCCAAGCTGGTGTGGGGACAGTCGAAAGTCATATTCTTAATTTAAAAGAATCAATGAACCGATCATTCGCGGTGTCAAAATCACTAATGCGTAATGGTTTGCCTGCAGAAAAAATTAAAACGGTTAGTTATGGGTCAACCATGGCAACGGGCAATGATCCCCAAGATCGTCGCGTTGATATGATTATGGGCGAACGATAAATTCCAATGACATCTATACAGCATCCCTTAAAAATTGGTGTTGCAGGGTTGGGCACCGTTGGCATGGGTGTTTTACAAATTCTTCAATCAAATAATGATTTAATTACACAGCGATGTGGCCGCATTATTGAAGTGGTTACAATTTATGCACGCTCAAAAAGTAAAGATCGTGGCGCCGATTTATCCACCTATGATTGGGCGGATAATTTACACTCAATGTCCGATAATGACACACTTGACTGTATTATTGAGTGCATCGGTGGGTCAGATGGCGAAGTTAAAGAATTTGTTCAAAGCGCATTAAAAAATGGGAAGCATGTTGTTACAGCGAATAAAGCATTAATCGCCACCCATGGTGTAGAACTATCAAAAATTGCAGAAGAAAATAATGTTGCCCTGATGTATGAGGCGGCCATCGCGGGTGGTATCCCCATTGTTAAAACCATGCGTGAGGGATTGGCAGCCAATAATATCCAAAGCGTTTTTGGAATTTTAAACGGAACATGTAATTACATTCTTACCACAATGGAAAAAACAGGCCGTGATTTTGACAATGTTTTGAAAGAGGCGCAAGATTTAGGATACGCGGAAAGTGACCCAACCTTTGACATTGATGGCATTGATAGTGCGCATAAACTTGCCCTGTTAACTGCGCTTGCCTTTGGGGTGAAGCCAGATTTTGAAACCTTAGAAATCTCAGGCATTCGAAATGTAAGCGCAAATGATATTAAAGCGGCAAAAGAATTAGGTTATCGTATTAAATTATTGGGTGTGACCAAAAAATTAGATGGCGATATCATGCAAACGGTTGAGCCGTGCCTTGTCCCAATCGACAGCGCAATCGCAAATGTTGATGACTCTTATAATGCCGTATTTATTGAAAGTGATCATTGTGAGAAAACATTCTTACAAGGGCGCGGTGCCGGTGCGGGGCCAACGGCATCATCCATTATTGCGGATATTATTGATATCGCAAAAGGGGATATCATTCCCGCCTTTGGCAAAACTGTAGCGCGTTTAGAGCAGGTGACATTGCACGGGTTTGAAAATGTGCAGGGCGCTTGTTACATTCATTTAATCGTAAAAGACCAATCAGGCGTACTTGCAAAGATTACGAGTGAGCTGGCACAGTTGGATATTTCAATTGATAGTATTATCCAACGTGGACACGATGATGATGGCAGTGCATCGGTTATTATTATTACCCAAGACATTATTTTTAAACACGCTCAAATGGCAGTAAAATCATTAGAGAAAAATGATATTGTCCTGCAAAAACCGCTTCTTATGCGTATCGAAGAAATTTAATTAAAATAGAAAGAATTAAAATGGCCGTCAAAAGCATGCAAGATAATCAAGATATGATTGCCAAAGAATTAATGGATCGAAATCTTGCCCTTGAATCTGTTCGTGTAACCGAGGCGGCGGCGCTTGCCGCATCAAAATTGGTGGGGCGTGGTGATGAAAAGGCAGCAGATAAGGCGGCCGTGGATGCGATGCGTGATGCGCTAAACTCACTCGCCATAAAAGGTCGTGTTGTAATTGGTGAGGGGGAGCGTGATGAAGCCCCCATGCTTTATATTGGAGAAGAAGTTGGCGCAGGTGGCCCAGAAGTTGATATTGCGCTTGATCCGCTTGAAGGAACAACGATTACTGCCAAAGGCGGGCAAAATGCCCTTGCAGTTATGGCTATGGCGGATAAAGATGGTTTTTTACACGCGCCCGACACCTATATGGAGAAAATGGCCGTTGGCCCAGATGTACCAGAAGATGTATTAGACTTGGACGCGCCCATTGAAGAAATTTTAAAAAAAATCGCTAAGGCTAAATCATCAAAGGTTGAAGACTTGCTTGTCTGTGTTTTGGATCGTCCGCGTCATGATAATATTATCGCCCAAGTGCGTGCTGCAGGGGCACGGATCACGCTTATCCCCGATGGGGATGTCAGTGCGGTTATCGCTACAACCGAAGCCGAAACAGGTATTGACTTTTATGTCGGTACAGGCGGCGCACCCGAGGGGGTTTTGGCCGCAGCCGCATTACAATGTGTTGGTGGGTCAATGTTGGGTCGTTTGGTATTCCGTAATGATGATGAGAAGGCGCGTGCCGATAAATGGGGCATCAAAGATTACAATAAAATCTACACCACCGATGAATTGGCAAAACCAGATAATGTAATGTTCGCCGCAACAGGTGTGACGACAGGGTCAATGTTGCCCGGGGTGCGTCGCTATGGTGATGGTGCCGTTACGCATTCAATTGTAATGCGGTCAAAGTCGGGGACGACACGATATATTAAATCCACCCATAATTTTAATCGTAAAACAGGCTTTGACCCACAAGATACGTAAATGTCTTATACTAATAAGATGATTCGTAGCCAAAATGTTTTGAATGTAGAAAAATCCCTCAACGATAAAAAGTGGGTTTTTAAGCATGCCGATGATGCAATTGTAACGCAGATTTGCCAGTCAAAAGATTTACCAGAATTTATTGCCAGAATGTTGGTACAACGCGGGGTAAAGCCCGAAGATGTTGACAGTTATCTTTACCCAACATTGCGTGATAATTTTCCCGATCCTTATTCAATGACAGGGATGGAAGAGTTTGCCAATGATATGGCGGATGCGATAATTCATAAAACACCCCTTGGTATTTTTGCTGATTTTGATGTTGATGGTGCAACATCTGCATCAATAATGACCCGATTTTTGCGTCATTTTGGTATCAATCCCCCCGTTTATATCCCAGATAGATTAACCGAAGGATACGGCCCTAGCGTTGCATCCATGCAATCCCTAAAGGCACAAGGGGTAAAATTTTTACTAATGCTTGATTGTGGGACAACCGCGTTTGAACCGCTAAAGGCGGCGCATGATTTGGGAATACGCGTTGCCATTTTTGATCATCATGAGGCTGAAGAAAATTTACCCATTGCCGCACATATTATTAACCCAAAACGTCAAGATGATGATTCAAATCTAGATATGCTTGCCGCGTGTGGGGTTACATTTATGGCGTGTGTAGCCATTAATAAAGCGTTGCGTGCAAAAGGATATTTCAAAGAAAATGATATGGTCGAGCCACCATTGAAAAGTTGGCTTGATATGGTCGCCCTTGGCACGGTTTGTGACATGGTACCCTTAAAAGGGATTAATCGTCTGTTCGTCAAAATTGGGTTTGACCAAATGGCGCAGTATAATAATCCCGGAATTAAAGCATTGCTACAGGTTGGTAAAATTGAAACCTTACCCGCACCTAAAGATGCAGGATGGTCAATGGGTCCGCGTATAAATGCGGGATCGCGTGTCCATCGGTCAGATTTGGGCGCAAAATTATTATCAACCGATAATGAGGAGGAGGCGCAATCCTACGCCTGGGCATTAGAAGAATGCAATGTTCAACGCCGCAAAATTCAAAGTGAGATGATGCGCGTTGCGGAGAATAAAGTCGCCTTTTTGAAAGGGGAATATGAGCATTTTATTTTGGTTGATGATGAAAGTTTTCATTCAGGGTTAAGTGGATTGGTCGCAGGGCGATTAAAAGAAAAATATTCTAAACCTGCCATAGTTATCACCTATGTCGAAAATGAAAATGGCGTGATGGAGGGGCGGGGGTCGGGACGTTCCGTCACAGGTGTAAATATGGCAGATATCTTTATCACCGCCCGAAATGAGGGCATTTTGGAAAAAGGGGGTGGCCATGCCATGGCAGGAGGCTTTACTATCATGCTTGACCGCCTAGATGATTTTAAAGATTTTATTGCCCATTATATTAAAGAGTTAGGGCAAATGGAAATTTTGCCAGAAATTGAAATTGATTCACTCGCCACCGTGCGCGGGGCATCCGTTGATTTTATAAAAATGTTAACCACACAAATGGGCCCCTTTGGTATGGGCAACCCCGAACCATACTTCGCCTTATCTGATATTCGGGTGCATCAGGTTGATGTGATGAAGGAAAAACATCTACGCCTTCTAATAGGTGATGTAGAAGGGGGCAGCCGCATGAAAGCGGTTTTCTTTAGCGGTGTTGAAACAAATTTAGGTCAAATGCTTATTCAAAATTATAAAAACACATGTTTTCATTTGGTTGGGCAGTTTCAAATCAATAGCTGGCAAGGCAGAGAATCTGTTGAATTTCATTTAATTGATGGGGTCAGTGCACAACAAAACTGTAATTTAAATCATAACCAAGAAGAAGCCATTGCATCATGAGTAAAATAAAAAATATCATTGAAAATAACCTATCCCTTTTATTATTAATTGGAGCGATTAGTGGGTTTTTTCTTCCCAGCTTGGGCGACATGGCAGATGAAGTTGTCATTTTCCTGACGGCGGTTCTTATCTTTTTATCATGTTCTGATATTGATAAAAAAGGATTTTTGGAAATTGATATTTTTCAAATGGGTGTTTTTACCATGATACGATTTGTGGTTTTTCCCCTTATTTTATTTTATGGCGTAAAAACATATTTGCCTGAATTTTCAACAGGGGTATTGCTTTTGGCATTAATGCCTGCGGGGGTTGCGGTTGCATCATTATGTTCGATGAGCAAGGCCAATGTTATTGTTGGGTTAAGTATCACAATTATCAGTAGCCTGCTTGCGCCATTTATTATTCCTGCGGTTTTTTCATTCTTAGGACAAACGGTGAATGTTGATATATGGGAGTTATTTTTAACCCTTGTATATGTGGTGCTGTTCCCCATTGGGCTTTATTTTTTTATATTTGATAAAATTAAACCTGTAAAAAAAGTGATAAAAGAATTTAACAAAACTGCAGCGATATTATTTTTAGCGGTTATTTTGGCCATCGTTATTGCGGCGCAAAAAGAAGAGCTTCTCAATAATCTTAATTTAATCATTATGGGTATTTTGGTGATGAGTGGCCTTTATGCGTTGCTGTATTTATTCGGTATTGCATACTCATATTTTATTAAAGATGGCGAAAAAATTGCCTATATTTATGGCTCTGGTGCAAATAATAATTCTTTGGCAGTAGGGTTATCATTCGCATATTTTGACCCTTTAACCTCACTCTTTATTGTATTGAGTGAGATTGTATGGAGTTTTTATGTTGCCGTTGCGCAGTATATTTTTTCCCGAAGAAAAATAACCTAGTTTAAAGCTATTATTTCTTTTCAATATACGGTTCAAGTTTTTGTGCAAATTCGGCCAACTGATCCTCATATCGGCGCCATGCTTCTACAGAAGTTTTATAAACAGGCTTTCTTACTTGTCCTTTTGAAGCGGTCAAGATTGAGCGTTCCGATTTATGTGGGGTGAGGCAGGCATCATTCCATTCCAATCCAACATAATCAATAAGTCGGCGTGCCTGAGTTTCAAGATCATTCACAGTATCCTCATATGACACCTCAATAAACTTATCTGGTATAGCGTTGCGCCAGTGATCAATTAAGTCAGCATATTTTTTATAATGCTCTGCCATATCATCAAGATTGTAAGACCAATAATGCCCTAAGGTAAAATATTGTTTATAACATGAAAGGCATGTGTCGATTGGATTTCGCTTACAATGAATAATTTTTGCATTGGGGAGCGCAGTAACAATTTGCCCTAAATACATATAATTTCCAGGCATTTTATCCGTAATACGCTTTGCCTTTGCAGCTTCCTCAGAAATATTTTGCACATATTTCACATAGGATTGTCCGTAATCATAATTGTTGTCTTGGTTAAGATGCTTGTATTCTTCGTTGAGCATACTGAGGTAATATAATTCACCTGCGCCAAAAACATCAGGATGAGATGCAATAATTTGTTCAGTCAATGTTGTACCCGACCGCGGCATTCCCACAATAAATACAGGAACCTCTGACGGGTATCCAGTTTCTTTAACAATAGAAAGAGATTTTTTTGAAAAAACCGATTTAATTTTATTAAACAGTTCTGTTTCAATATCACGGTCATGGAGCACAATTTGGGATTTCTGATCATTTCCTGATTTAAGATGGTCAAACGCTTTATCATCATCTTTTATATCTTGATAAGCTTTGAATAAGTTAAAGTGCATCGTGCTTTTACTTGTTGTATCCATAAACTTATTATTTTTTAAATATGCTTCCATATCAATAATGTCGGGATCATTAGGAACAAATTTTTTCACTTTGCTTAAGGTATAATATAAAGTTGGGTTTGAAAAACTATCCCCCAATAATAAAGCTTTGCGCACAGTTTTTAAGGATTCTTCCATTAATCCCTGACTTTGCAAAATCTCTGCCTTTGTTCCCAAAAGCATAGCAGCATTCGGATTAACATCTAATCCTTTTTGAATCATTTCCAAAGCATTATCCAATTGATTGTTAAGAAAATATATCTGCGCTTTTCTATGATATGTATCCGGCATTTGTGGATTGGATTCGATGGCTTTATCCGCAATGTCTAGGGCTTCACCCAATCTGTTTGCGCGTTCTAAAATAACGCTTAATTTTAAGAATAAGCGTGTTTTATCAATATTGCTATCAACATCAAAGTTTTTGAGGGCGTCACTAAATAATGTTTCTGCTTCTGATAATTTATCGGACAATAAAAGGATATCGGCTAAATCAAGTTTTGCTTCTAAGGAATCTGGTTTGAGGTATAAAGAGCGACGTGTAATTGTTTCTGCTTCTACTAATTTTCCGATGGCCCTTAATGCGGTAGATAGATTATTTAGAGCGAGAGTGTTTTTATTATCGAAGGCATTTGCAAAACGCGCAGATGTTGCTGCATCTTCAGATTTTCCCTGTAATAAATATAAAAGCGATAAATTATTATGAGCATCAACGTAACTAGGTTTTATGCTAATTGCTTTTCTATAAAAAACTTCCGCTTCTTCCAAATTTTCTAAATCCCTAAGTATATTCGCATAATTCATATTCGCTTCTGGAGAATCAGGCATTAATTTAAGGGCGCTTAAGCAATATTTTTTTGCATCTTGAATGCGGCCTTGATCACGCAGAATATTACCTAAATTAATGTGGGCGCTTGGGTGGTTGGGGTTAAGCTCAATCGCTTTTTCCCACGCACTCATTGCTTCATCATTTTTTTGTTGGGCAATAAATGCAGCGCCAAGGTTAATATAACCATCTGCATAGTTAGGATTTATTTCAACGGCTTTTTGAGCGCTTGTCTGTGCGGCTTCATATTCTTTCAACTGCCAAAGAGAGTGGCTGAGATTATTATAAGCATCAACGAAGTCAGCTTTTTGTTTTATTGCTTTCTCAAAATGAGCAACAGATTCCTTATATTCACCCATCGCACTTAATAATACGCCATAAACATTTAAAGTGTCGGCATCATCAGGATCAATTTTTAATGCTTGTTGTGCATAATCAATTCCAATTTCATATTTTTGCTGCTGATAACAAAGAACACTTAAAAAATATAAACTTTTAAAATCATCAGGAACCGCATTTAATATATCTATGTATGTACGTTCGGCGAGGGTAAAATTATTTTTTTGATGATAGCTTTTTGCAATTTCACGCGCATCCTCAAGACTTACTTGTTCTACAGCACTTATTTGAGACATAAATTTTCCTTTTTTATTTTTATTTTTTCTTATTATGGGTTTCTTTGTAATAAAATTTCCAGTATTGTTTTTAAGTCGTTTCATTCTGAAATGATTTATTACTTAAAAACTTAACAAATGTTAATTATAATTTTAATTAAATATTAGTAATTAAGAAGATATAATTAATGCTAACTATTAAAAACTTTTATTTCAAGGATTGAGAGAGGATTCACAATGAATAACAAAACAAAGAATTTGAGCAAAGCTCTTTTATTAGGAACAGCGATTGTTTCTTTGAACGGTGTTGCCGCAGAAATGGCAATGGCAGCGACTGGTGCAGGTGTTGCATCGGCTGAGGTCTTAACACCAATTACAATTACGTCAGTTACACCACTTCATTTTGGATCGTTAACTGTTGGTGGTGCCGCGGGGACGGTTACATTGCCAACAACTGACGCAACTGCACGTACAGCAGCGCCCGTTGTTGCTGGTGGAGTTGTGCTTGTTGATGGTACTGCTAACCCGCCAACTGTTGGAGTAATGGAAGTTGCTTCTGCTGGTGGTGTTGCAATTCAAGCAAGTGTTGTTGGTGGTGCAGATCCTGTAGGATCAAGATCAGTTGTCATTGCTTCGGGTGCGAATGAAATGGAAGTTTTTGATTTTGATGTCGATCTTTCATCTGCATTAACAACAGGAGTGAACAACGTTGAAACTGTTGCAGCAACTGCTGCTCTTGCGACAATACAGTTTGCCGTTGGTGCAAAACTTAATGTTGATGCCAGCCAGCCTGCAGGTGCCTATACTGGCGCTTATACATTGAACGCAGTTTACAACTAATATAAATCTATTCATAAAACCTGTTTTTATATATACTATAAAAACAGGTTTTTTTTATTTGGATTGAAATAGACATAGTGTTTAAAAAATTAAAAGCATCAATAATAACAATTCCACTGACAATAGTGCCTATGCAGGTGATGGCACAGGCTACTATTTTTGTTTCAGGAACACAAAGTCTTCATTTTGGGTCGTTTGGGGCAGGGCCTGTTGCAGGAACAATTACTGTAAATCCTTCCACAGGGGCGCGCACATCTACAGGTGGCATTACCTTAATATCGGGGGCAGGACTTGAAAGAAATGGGGTTATTTCATTGTCTGGGTCAACGGGTTTGGCCATTACGTTATCAATGGCAAATTCAATGTTTAACATTAGTAATGGTGCCGATAACATGGAAATTAATGATTTTAAATTTAATTCACCCGCAGGGGCATCAAGTGTTGTCATTACATTGGCAACATCAACACAAACAATTCCATTGGGTGGAACTTTAAACATAGATGCAAACCAAGCGTCAGGAACATATTCTGGCAATTATACAGTAAATGCAAACTATCAATAAAAGTGAGAAAATATGAAAAATAAAATTCTTTTTACGGTTTTAGCTACGTTTTGTTTGGTTTTAATTGACCTCACACCGGCGCACTCATTAAGTATTACTTTGAAAAGGATAGTATTTGAAGGGAGTAAGCGTTCCGAAGTTCTTACAATTATTAACAATTCGGATAATGCAGAAACATACCGAATTGGTTGGCTTCATTATGTTATGAATGACCAAGGTAAACTTGTGGCTACACAGCGTGAAAATTTACCAGCCAATGTGAAGCCTGCCGAAGATATGATCCGTTATTCACCAAGACGTATAACTGTTCCTGCAAAAAAATCACAACAAGTTCGTGTTATGATGCGTCTTCCTGCTGGTGTAGAAGATGGCGAATATCGCTCTCACTTATGGATTAGAACTGAAGCAAATGTTGAAAGAATGCGTAAATCTGCAGAAGAATTTCAACGTCAATCGGGAAGTAAGAAATCAATGTCATTAGAAATGCTGCCTGGTGTGACGATGCCTGTTATTATTAGGAAGGGGAATATTGATGCTGCTGTTAATATTCAAAACCTTCGGGCGCAACAATCACCGGGTTTTGTTTCGATAAGTTATGATTTTATTCGTGATGGAATGCGAAGCGTTTATGGCGATACAGATTATATTTGTAATGCAGGAACTTCCTCAGCGTATATGCTTAAAAAAGTACGCGGCGCGGGCGTTTATAAAGAGATTAATTTAAGAAAATATAATATGAAAACAGAGAAGCCTATTGATAAAGGGAGCTGTAATACTCTTACTGTTGTATTCCAAGAAACAGAAGATTCGGTTCGTGCCGAGAAGGCTTTGAGCATACAAGCGACTACGCCAGTCACCTCTTTATAGTTTATATATATTTATAACTGTTAAAGCGGTTTTTTATTTGATATAATAAAGACAGTTATATTCGATTTTCATGCTTTTTATTCCTTGAAAGCATGTTTCCTTATCATTTTAAAAAAACAATTTTGACTTTATGGTTATACGGTTCTTCTTTTTTGCCTTTATGGTGCTTGCCGCTATACATATGCCTTTTACTGCATATGCACAGCTTGCAGGGGATGATGCGTATGAAAATGAAGATTTGGTTCTTGCTGTTTATGCTGATCGTGAAGTTATCTCCCCCGCAATTTTTGCTATTCAAAAAAATGGACGATTTTATCTCCCCGTATTAGAGCTTTCAAATGCACTTAGTTTTTATACTGAGTTTAATCGAGCAGAAAAACTTATTACAGGTTGGGCGATTGAAGAAGATAGAAGTTTTGAAATTGATGGCGAAAATAACACTTTAGAATATAGAGGGGAGGCTTACCCCCTTCCAAAAGATTCACTTATCATTGATACCGTTTCTGGTGATGATTTTTATATGTTGCTAGAGGTTTTTAATGAAATCTGGCCGTTGGAATTTAATGTTAATCTTAGTGGTTTGATTTTAAATATAGACGCAGATGAATCCTTACCGTTTATGGAGTTTTTAAACCGTAAAAACAGGCAGAAAATTTTTCTTGCGAATAAAGAATTGGAAAAAGAGGATGATAATACTTTTTATCCTTTTGTTTCAACACCGTATAAGGCAATTGGTAAGCCTAGTTTTGATATTCAAACATCGGCTGGGTTTGAATTTACACAGCAACGTGCCATTGCAAATGTATCATTATCTGGTGTTCAAGATCTTGCATACTCAAGTGCCGATTACTCCGTCAATGCATCATATCTTGATGGTGAATTTATCGAGCCAAGAAATATTCGCTTGCGCTTTTCAAGGCAAAGAAATCACCAAGGTGCTTTACCTTTAGATTTGCAAGAGGTTCAATATGGTGATGTCAGCGTTACCAATTCAGATTTAATTTCAAATAATATAAGAGGGCGAGGCGTTTCTTTTACAAATACAAAAGTAGAAAATTCACGTGAGTTTGATACGATTACAATTGATGGTATAGGGACGCCAGGTTATGAGGTTGAGCTTTATATTAACAATCAGCTGATAGATTTTTCTATTGTGGATCAATCTGGTATTTATCAATTTAACGACGTACCTATTACTTACGGAAACAACCAAATCAGAACCGTTCTTTATGGTCCGCAAGGTCAAATTGAAGAAAATGTTGAAAGTTATCTTTTAAGTTCAAACATGGTTGAACCTGGACAATATCGTTATAGTGCGGGGATTATTGATAAAGATGAATTCCTCATCCCCATTGACGAAAGACCTACAGCAACACCAAGAGGGCTAGCCGGTAGCGCTTATGGCGCATTTGGTTTTTCAAAAAGTTTGACAGGATTCTCAACATTAACAGCTATCCCCGATAATAGTGAAAGTGGCGCAAGCGAAGAAACTAGAAAATATTTTTCAGCTGGCTTTGTCAGACCTTTTAAAAACACATTTTTACAAGCGGAAGCTTTTTACGAATTGGGTGGCGGACAAGCAATTGATGTAAGAACAGCATCAGACTTTAAAGGGTTTAGGGTAAGTACAAATGTAGCATTATATAATGATTTTAACAGTCCAGATGCAGGTGTGGGTGATTTTGCAAAAGAATCAGAAATTGATATTGATGTAACAAAAAACTTTGCTACTCCTCTTGGTGTCGTGGGTTTAAATGGTGGGTTTGAACGGATTAAACGCAATAATGGTACGTCAGTTATGTCTTTTGATACCAGACAATCGCTTGGTATTAAATCAACAAGAATAACCAACCAAAATCGATTTTTATATGTTGATGATAATTTCTTAGATTCCACAGGTAACATTAATTCAAATACATCGTTTCGAAAATTCAGATTACGTAATGCATTGAATTATAGGTTGTACCCCGACCTTAATATTGACAGTTATGCGGGAAGTGTCCGTTTTGGTAATACAAGAGATTTTTCAACAGCTGTTAACTTATCTTACAATTTTAATACTGATGATACGTTAACAAGCTTACAAGTCTCAAAAGATTTTGAAAAATTTTTGGGAAGTGCGGAGCTTAGCCATGCTTCAATAGGTGGCTTTGGTTTTTTATTACGTGCAAGTACTTCCATTGGACCTTATGCAAATGATAATTCTTATATGATGAGTAGCGATTCTTTGCGTAATGCCGCGCCCGTGTCTGCATTAGTTTTTCGTGATAATAAT
Organism: uncultured Alphaproteobacteria bacterium; assembly: GCA_963803555.1. Taxonomy (GTDB): domain Bacteria; phylum Pseudomonadota; class Alphaproteobacteria; order Micavibrionales; family Micavibrionaceae. The sequence continues at coordinate 788,416 of CAWDMZ010000002.1, forward strand.
TATGACGGCATTTTTAATGAAGGCGATGAGCCTGAACCAGATGCACGCATAAAAGTTGCGCGCCGTGTGCCACTTGATGAAACTGATGAACAAGGTATGGTCACGACGATTAGTGGGGGAAGCAAAGGTAGATTAACCAATGTTTCTATTGAAGAGGGGTCAATTGCCGATCCATATTTGGTTCGGGGGGAGCCTCAAGGCTATAGCGTTTATCCAAGACCTGGTGTAAAGCAATTTGTTGCCTTACCTTTGGTTGATACAGGTGCAATTGATGGTACATTAAGGTGGGCAAATGACGGCAGACCAATTGGCGGATTGGCCTTAGAATTAATGGATAATAATGGTGATATTATTGAGGATACCGTTACCGCCCAAGATGGTTATTACACATTTGAGCGTATAAAACCGGGTACATTTACAATTCGCGCCAACCCCGATTCAGGATTTAACATTCCATTTGAATATGTGACTTTAACACCAGATGATTTGTTCAAATTTGGAACAGATATCGAAGTTGTCGATTTGGATCGACCGATGATGGTGGATTTAGATATTGGTCTTGATAAAGATGGATCATTGAATGCCAAAAATATCTTGTCCATTGCGAAAGGGTTTAAATCAAATGGGAAAGGCATAACAATGCCCGTCCAACCCCGTGCCAAAATTCAAAAAGCGGTTCAAAAGGCGCAAATCAATAAAGCAGAAAAGTTTAATTCAGTTTTAAAGAATGAAGCAAAACAAGACATTGTTCCTGTAAAATCTGTTCCAACAATGGCACCCCAAGCGATTAAAACAAGTATTTTAGATAAAATTGCTGCAAAGATTAATCAACCCAATACGCCCGTTGATATTATGGCGGTGGAAATAAAGCAGTCTGGCAATACATCAAAATTAATATTGGATACAAATGCCCCTATTGAATATTCGATTAGCCATGATTACGCCAATAATATGGTGTTTGTTGAGTTTCCATACGCAAAATGGAATTCACAAACACAATGGCAAGGTGTTCAAGGTCAATTATTAGAAGGTTATAGCGTTGAAAATGTAGGATCCACAGGGATAAGATTAAATCTATCTCTTTTTGATAATGTTCAGATTGGCGGTAATGGCCTGACCAATGCCGAGAATGGCGGAAATGAAAGTTTATATATTCATTTCATTCAGAAATAAAATTTGACGAAACCGCTCAAAACGTATAATTTTCAGCATATTTCAAAATAAAAGATAAATATAAGTATGCAAAACTTTAATCGCTATGTTCCATTTATATCCGTCGCATCAGAGATTACACATCTTTTTTGCTGTGGATTGCCAATGATCTTTAGCTTATTAAGTCTTTTGACCAGCCTTGGTTTAATGGCATCTATGCCCGCATCGTTAGATTATCTGCACGAGGCAATGCATAATTACGAAATTCCTGTCATAATATTCTCTGGTATTTTAATTTTATTTGGCTGGGTTTTGCACAGTATTGCCCAAAAGATGGATTGTCGTAAAGAAGGTAGCTGCTCACACGAGCCTTGCGCACCCAAGAAAAAGAGATCAAGCAAAATTTTATTGATCGCAACGTGTTTATTTATTTTTAACCTGACAGCATATTTTGTTTTTCATTATTAAAATAACCTGTCCATTTTTGAAACAATCATATGAAATTTGAAGATCTAGGCCTAAGCGCCGAAACAATGAAGGCAGTAAAAGAGCGCGGATACGAATCCCCGACACCTATACAGGCCAAAGCAATCCCTCTTATTCAAATGACACGTGATGTTGTTGGGTTGGCACAAACGGGAACGGGTAAAACCGCCAGTTTTACATTGCCTATGATTGATGCTTTAAGCGGTGGCCGCGCAAAAATGCGGATGCCACGTTCTTTAGTATTGGCGCCTACACGAGAATTGGCCGCACAAGTAGCAGAAAATTTTGACGTCTATGGAAAGTATCACAAATTAAATAAAGTTTTGCTTGTCGGTGGCGAGTCGATGATTGAGCAAAAAAAGCTGCTTAATCAAGGGGTGGATGTTTTAATTGCCACCCCCGGACGATTGCTTGATTTATTTGAGCGCGGGGCGATTTTATTAAACGATATCAAAATCCTTGTGATTGATGAGGCGGATCGCATGTTGGATATGGGATTTATTCCTGATATTGAGAAAATTGTTTCATTACTGCCACCAACGCGGCAAACGTTGCTTTTTTCAGCAACGATGCCCAATGAGATTAAAAAACTAACTGAAAAGTTTTTAAGCAATCCTAAAGAAATATCTGTTGCGCCTGCGGCATCGCCCGCCAAAACGGTAGCGCAGTTTTTGGTCAAATGCCATTATAAAGAGAAAAACCAGCTTCTTGATACATTGTTAAAACAGGAAAAAGTGCAAAACGCTTTTATCTTCCTCAACCGTAAAAAAGATGTTGATGAAGTTGCCAAGTGGCTAAAATCCAAAGGATATAATGCTGCCCCCCTACATGGGGATATGGCGCAAGTTAACCGTACTGAAACACTGCAAGATTTTAAAGATGAAAAAATTGATTTACTGGTGTGCAGTGATGTTGCAGGACGCGGTATTGATGTAAAAGGAGTATCGCATGTTTTTAACTATGACGTGCCGATGAGCGCGGATGATTATGTTCACCGTATTGGTCGAACAGGTCGTGCGGGTGAAAAAGGGCGTGCGTGGATGTTTGCAACCGACCGTGACGAAAAATTTATGGATGCCATTGAAAAATTAATTAGTAAAAAATTTGATGTGACAGAAGTTTTGCTTAAAAAAGCGCAAGCAACACATAAAAGTAAAGATAAGAAATCATCACAAAAATCACCACAAAAGTCTCCACAAAATTCGAAAACTCAGGATAAGCCAAAGCAAAAGAAATCGTATCACCAAAATGATGATGATTTGGATACGCCAACTGGTTTTGGGGATGATGTTCCAGCCTTTTTAAAGTAAGCTAAGATTCAATTTGGCTTTTGTTAAAAAATTTTAGGTCTTTTTTCTAATGATATATCGTTGTTTTTATATATTGATGATATTTGTTTGCTCAAATATTATCTTTATCCATAAATCAACCGCGCAAGATCTTTCACTTTCCAATAGATCAGAATTATCCACCAATGAAAAAGTTGATTTGTTGGCTCAAGAAGTGATTTATAACGAAAATTTACAAATTGTAACGGCCGTTGGGTCTGTTGAAATTGCGCAATCGGGGCGTATTCTTCGTGCTGATAAAATAAACTATGATTTAAAAAATGATAAAGTAAGCGCAGCAGGCAACATTATTTTGAATGAGGTGACGGGAGATGTATATTTTGCAGATACGCTTGAATTAACCGACCAAATGAAAAATGGATTTGTTGCAGGATTGCGTGGTGTGTTATCAGATGGCTCACGCTTTACAGCCGAACAGGCGGAAAAGATTGATGATCTTAAGATGATCCTTGATAAAGCATCTTACACCGCGTGCGAGCCTTGCGTAAAAAATCCTGATAAAGCGCCAATTTGGCAAATAAAGGCGCGTAACGTAACGCATCATAAAGATGAAAGCCGAATATCATATGATGATGCAACATTCGAGGTTGCGGGCATACCTGTTGCCTATACACCATATTTTTCACATCCCGATGGTTCCGTTGACCGCAAAAGTGGTCTGTTAACCCCAATGGCAGGATTTGATAGCCAGCTTGGCGCATTTTATAGTCAAGAATATTACTGGAATATTGCCCCCTCCCAAGATGCCACGATTGGCGCGATGGTCATGACAGATTCCAATCCACTTCTAACGGGTGAGTATAGAAAACGATTTGCAGATGCAGAAATTAACCTAAGCGGCGGTATTACTTATAATGAACGCCAAGATTTTGTGGGTAATCAAGAGGTGACAAAAGAAGAAGATTTTAGAGGGCATTTTAATGTCGAAGGTCTTTGGAATATAAATGATAAATGGCGGGCAGGAACGGATATTCAATATGTATCGGATAATCAATATCTAAATCGTTATAATTTCTTCAACGAAGACGTTTTGGAAAGTAAGATTTTTGCAGAAAGATTTGATGATCGTAATTATGCCCTTGGTCGTTTAATACGATTTAAAGATTTACGCGTCAGTGACCGTGCCGAAGATCAACCCAATATTCTTCCTGAATTTTATTCAAAATTTATTGGTGATCCAAACTCATTCTTAGGCGGGCGTTTTGATTTGGAATTATCAGCATTAAATTTGGGACGAGAAGGGCGCGACCAAGATTTGTTAAGAGGAACTTCCAAAGCAGGATGGGAAGGTAAATACATTAATAAAATTGGCCTTGTTAATAATTTAGATTTAAATCTACGGGGAGATATATACCGCGCCAATGACCGCGAGGTGTCCACCGCCCAAAATAATAGAAGTGAGGAGGCCAATGCCATTCGCGGGTTTGCCAATGCAACTTATGAGGCATCATACCCCTTTGTGAAACCATTAAAGAACGCCCAAATCATTGTAGAACCCATCGCATCTATCACCGCAGGTACAGATATAAATGAGGATAGCAACGATATTCCAAATGAAGATAGTGAAGATACATTCCTTGATGCGACAAATATTTTTAATGATAACCGCTTTCCCGGATATGATAAAATCGAAGATCAAAGCCATGCAACATATGGTATGCGATTTGGCGGGCATCGTCATAATGGAAATAAAGCTGAAATTTTTGTCGGGCAAAGTTACAGATTTGATGATGGTGAAAATCCATTTCCAAAGGGGTCTGGATTATCTGAGCAACGCTCTGACTTTGTAGGTGCGGTAACGATTGATATTGATGATAAGTTTGATTTATCTTATGCCACACGCCTTGATAACGATGATTTATCTTCAAAACGACATGAGGTTGATTTGAGCACATCTTTTGAAAAATTTGATTTTTCTACACGATATTTTTATGCCAACGGCCTACAAGGAACAGATCTAGACAATGTGCGGGAACAGGTTCAAGCCTTTGGAAGATATAAGCATAATGAACAATGGTCTATTTATAGCGGGATACAATATGATTTGGCAGAACAAACCGAAGGATTGCGCCGCCTCCAATATGGTATTGATTATACAGGGCAGTGTGTTTCGTTGGGTATTGGCGGCGAACGTAGGCTGACCAATGATTTATCAGGCGATAGTGATACAACAATTTTAGTAAGGCTTGGTTTACGTAACCTTGGGAATTTCCAAACCTCTAATATTTCAATAGGCAGCGATAGTGAATAAACCTATACTCAGATACATTTTATAAAAGAAAGAATATTTTGTTTTCCTTCATCCTTGATAATTACCATATGTGGTTTGTTTTGTTTGTTACTGCTGCGGCTGTCTATTTCTTTGCGCGTGAAAAATATCCATTAGAAGTCACCAGTATTGGTATTTTGACTGCCTTACTTTTATTTGGGCAACTTTTCCCTCTCGAAGATGCAAATGGCCGAAATCAGCTTGATGCTTATTATCTTCTTTCTGGATTTGCCAACCCTGCGTTAGTCGCGGTTTTGGCATTGCTTGTCATGGGGCAGGCGATTACACGAACGGATTCACTACGGCCGCTCATTCAATTTTTTGTAAATAATAAATATATGCCTGCATGGCTATCGCTTTTTGGGATTATGGCGTTTGTTTTATTGTTTAGTGCGTTTTTGAATAATACACCGCTTGTTATCCTTGCAATACCGATCGTTCAGGCGGTTGCCATCAAATCAGGCATTAGTGATAGCCGCGTGATGATGCCCCTCAGTTTTGCCGCTATTTTAGGGGGAATGTTGACCCTTGTGGGGTCATCCACAAACCTTTTGGTTTCAAGCGCTATGGTTGAATTGGGATATAAACCACTTGGGTTTTTTGACTTCCTCGTCCCTGGTGCCATGTTGGCGGGGGCAGGGTTTATTTATGTGATATTTGTATTACCCTATATTTTACCCAAAAGAATATCTTTAAAACAATCATTGCAAGGGACGGATAAAGAGTTTGTTGCCGAATTAGATGTCGCAAAAGATAGCTTGCTGATCGGTATGGAATGTATTGATGGGCGTTTTGCCGCCCTTCCCAATATGGATGTACGCCTTATCCAACGTCAGGGGCATTTAATTCTTCCCCCATTTGAAGGCTATATCATTGAAGAAGGCGATATTATGATTGTTGCCGCTACGCGTGATTCCCTCGCTGACATTCTATCAAAATTCCCAGGCTTTTTACTTTCCGAAGAAGAGGTCAAATTAATTGATGATACAGAAGAAAATGATGACGAAGAAAAAGAAGGCCCCTTTGATTTAGAGGACACCGTTGAAGAAACTCGTGTTTTGGCCGAATTAATGATTCCTCCAGGGTCACGTTTTGCCGATATGACAATTGATAGTGTGGGTTTTCAACGCCAATTTGGTGTTGTTGTTTTGGGTATTCAACGCCGCGCCCGTGTTGTACGCCGTACCTTAGGACGCGTGCGGTTAGAGCCGGGTGATGTTTTATTGGTTGCAGGATCGCAAGGGGGCGTAAATGAAATGCGTGCCACAAATAGGACGGATGTTATTGTTTTATCTGGATCTAAAAAAGAATTGCCTATTCCTAAAAAAGCACCCATTGCTGCCTTTATCTTTTTTATCACCGTATTATCGGCTTCATCAGGTGTATTATCAATTGCCGTTGCCGCACTAACAGGGTGTGTGGCGTTGGTTGCCACGGGATGTTTAAATATTCGTCAGGCAACACGTGCGGTTGACCGAAAAATTCTATTCCTTGTGGGGTCAATGCTTGCCCTTGGTGTGGCATTACAGGCCACAGGCGGGGCAGAATTTATTGCAAGTTTGATTATGAAGGCGCCCTTTGCGGATCAGCCTTTATATATGGCAGCGTTACTCTTTATTATTGTGGCAATTTGTACAAATATTTTGTCTAATAATGCATGTGCAATTTTGTTCACGCCAATTGCAATGAATATGGCGCTTAATATTGGTGCAGATCCAATTGTCTTTGCCATTACGGTAATTTTTGCAGCCAACTGTTCCTTTGCCTCGCCCATTGGGTATAAAACAAACTTGCTTGTGATGGGGCCAGGGAATTATCGATTTTTTGATTTTATTAAGGCGGGGGTTCCCCTTGTTTTGGTGGTTTGGGTTGCATATATCTTTATTGCGAAATATTATTACGGATTATAAGGATTTTACAATTTAATGAGCCTGAATAGCTATAACCCTCACAGAAGATACCAAGAACGCGCCGCGCAACGCATGGCAGGGTTTTTAAAGCTGTTTGCATTTATTGTTGTTTTTTCTGTCTTAGGGTTCTGGCTGGGTAAGCAATACGGGGCGGAGCAATTAATTGTATTAAAAGATTCTGTTGAAACGCTTGAGGAAGAGCGTAATGAATTTCAAACACAAATCACGGAATTAAGCGCGTCCGCTCAAACTGCAAATAAGCGATTTGAACAATTACAAGAAGAGGTTGAAAGCATCCTTCCCGAAGGGCCTATGCAAGATTTGGTTACTATATTGCGTGAACAATTGAACAAAGGGACAGACCCCGAAAGATTATCATTTGTAATTCGGTCGGCACGCCCTCCAACAGGATGCGTTGATCCAGATAGCAAGCGTTTTGTTGTCTCAACAGCGGCGAATAAAGGCCCACAAAATATTGTTAAAATTGGAGATACCGTTACCATAACGGGGGTTGGGGTATCCGCACAAAATGAAGATGGCAATCCAGAATCATGGTATGATCCTGCAAAACAAGTTGAAATAACATTTAATAATGGCACTTCTACCGAAGTGAAAGAAGGCGTTTTGCCCATCCGCCATTCAATGGTAATTGGCAGCCGTGAATATCGGTTTAGTGTGGAAACAGGCGCACGATCATTTGCAAAAGTTGTCTTTGATTCCTGCAATTACCCTTAAGCTTTTTATTGAATTAAATATTGCTTTAAATCATCATCAAACCGAATGATATTATCACTCGTATCTTGGTCTTTTGATAAAAATAATTTGAGAAAAGAAATTATATCTTCATTCCCTTGCACCGAACCGCGCATCATTTGGGTGTTGGGGTAGAATAAAAAGACCCCATTTACATCTTTATACACTTGATCCGAGACCATAATTGAAAAAGGCCAAGGGCCATCAACAAATCGGCGATCTTTTAAAAAATTCGCTATAAACAAAAAGCGTTCCAAATTACTTTGTTCTGCCAATTGCGGGGAGATAAGTTTTCTTTGCAATAAGTAATCCAATAGCATTTCAAATTGTGTTGATTCAAAACGAAAATTAAAATCTTGGGCATCAATATTGTTTGATATATTTAAATCAGCGTAAATATTTGAGGTTGGGTTTCCTGTGATCTGGCTTCGAATAATAACGGGATAATAGTTTTCCTTTGCACTGGCCGCGATACTAACAGATTGCAGGGGCAGGGTTAGAAAAGTCCCACTCCCTGCGTTTAACTGTCCAGAAAACCCATTCTTTATATCATATGATGCCCACCCATCGGCACGATTTAAGGTAAAGGGTGGCATATTTAATTTCATATCTGTAAATGTGCCCTGAGCATCAATATTATTCTTATCAATAATTTTTGCTTCCCATTGGCTATTGAAGGCCAGTTGATTTTGGGCTGCTTTTATATCAAGCTTTAAATCATCACCATTTTTAAAATCAAGCGCAGCATTAATTCGGATCGCACCAAATTTTGTAGAAATATCCCATATGATTTTAGGGGCAGATACAATGTTGATAGTTTGTTGTGTATCAATCATCATTATTCTACGCTTTATTTTATCTAAACTATCTATGATCTCTTGCGTGGTAGAAGAGATTTTGATTGTGTCAAAATAGATTTTTGTTATTTCAGGCTTTACTAAATATGTTGGCCAAAATAGCGTAACATTCATATTCTCAATACGATTAAACCCATCATTATCTAGTGTAACTTGAGGAATTGTAAGGCCGCCCAGATTAAACTGAACATCATTAATATCAATATTTTGTAATCCGAAGTTGGTTAGAATATTTTCAATATTTGTTTTTGCCTTTGGTATTGCTACAAATTGTATGAGCAAGAATAAGCAAACAATAAATGTGAACAGTGAAATAAAAAAAATCTTCATTTAGGACAGCTTTTAAATATCTAAATCTTGAACAAATTCTGCATTATCTTGAATAAAGTTAAAACGGCTTTCCGCATTTTTACCCATAAGGCGTTCAACCAAATCATCAACATCGGCAATAGAAGGGGACATATCGTCATCTTCATCCAACCCAATAATTGCCTTTGCATCAGGGAGTGTCACACGAAGCAATACTCGGCTTTTGGGGTTCATGGTGGTTTCTTTTAATTGCGCGGCAGGCATTTCACCCAACCCTTTAAATCGGCTGACATCAACTTTTTTCTTTGCCTTAAAAACGGTCTTCATCAACTCTTCACGATGCGCCTCATCTTGGGCATACTCGCTTAAATTGCCGCTCACCAAACGGTAAAGCGGTGGTTGAGCGATATAGAGATGACCATTATCAATCAATGCGCGCATTTGAGTATAGAAAAATGTGACGAGAAGGGCGGCAATATGCGCCCCATCCACATCCGCATCGGTCATAATAATAATCCGCTCATACCGCAATTTATTGAGGTCAAAATCTTTACCGATACCGCACCCTGTGGCTTGGATTAGATCTTGGATTTCTTGGTTGGCTTTTATTTTATCGCGAGATGCACTGACCACATTAAGAATTTTACCACGCAGGGGAAGCACCGCTTGTGTTTCGCGCATCCGTGCCTGCTTTGCGGAACCGCCCGCGGAATCCCCCTCCACCAAAAATAATTCGGTATCGTTGGAATTGTTACGGCTACAATCGGCAAGTTTCCCTGGAAGGCGTAGTTTCCGTGTGGCAGATTTACGCTGTGTTGCTTTGTCTTCTTTTCGTCTAATCCGCTCTTCAGCTTTTAAAATAATACTATCCAATAAAAGCTTGCTGGCTTGGGGGTCGGCGGTTAGCCAATGATCAAAATAATCTTTAATAGCGGTATCAACGGCGCGGGTCGCCTTTGCACTAACTAGTTTTTCTTTGGTTTGCCCTTGAAATTGCGGATCACGAATAAAAACGGAGAGAAGGGCAGCAGCCTCCCCAAAAATATCGTCACCTGTGATAATACCTGTTTTCTTATTACCAATCATATCACCATAAGATTTTAACCCACGTAACAAAGCGGAGCGTAACCCTTGTTCATGCGTGCCACCCAATGTGGTGGGGATTGTATTACAATAGGATCGCATAAACCCTTCACCACGTGATGGCCATGCAATGGCAAATTCAACACGCCCTTCATCATCGGGCAATTTTGTTTGACCTGAAAAGGGGCGTGGGGTCAACATTTGTTGTCCCGCCAATGTATTGGATAAAAAATCCTCAATCCCATTGGGAAAATGGAAAACCTCCTCTGTTTTTACCTTTGATTCTTTGTCGATAAGGCCTTCATCACAAGACCATTTAATTTTAACACCGCGAAATAAATAAGCCTTCGACCGTGCCATATTGTAAAGCCAAGAAGGCTTAAATTTATGTTTTGTTCCAAAAATTTCTGGATCAGGGTGGAAATATACGGTTGTTCCACGGCGGTTATGTACCGCACCCATTTTTTCAAGTTTGGAGGTTGGTTTCCCTTGGCTAAAGCTTTGCTTGTAAAGTTGTTTTTCACGCGCTACTTCAACCCACATATCGTTCGATAATGCGTTTACCACCGAAATACCAACGCCGTGCAATCCCCCCGCCGTTTCATAATTTTTGCCTGTAAATTTACCACCCGAATGGAGCGTTGTTAAAATCACTTCTAGCGCCGATTTATCAGGGAATTTAGGGTGATTATTGACTGGAATACCCCGCCCATTATCGGAAATTGTAATTCCCCCTTCGGTATGCAGATGTATTTCAATACGGTCTGCATGCCCCGCCACAGCCTCATCCATCGAGTTATCGAGGATCTCCCCAACCAAATGATGATATGCACGCTCATCCGTGCCACCAATATACATCCCCGGGCGCATTCGGACAGGTTCAAGCCCTTCTAAGACTTCAATGTCTGAAGCATCGTAGCTGTTCTCGGCATTTGCCTTTTTTTCGTCGAATAAAGATGTCATACTTAATCTATCGTTATGAAGTGGATGGGTCAGTAATATTATTAATATAGGAAAATATGATAGAATAAAATGACTAAAACTAAAGGAATAACAGCTTGTTTTCTCAATTTACAAAAATTTTTGGTGTAATTAATGAAAAATCGAATTAAAAAGTATCTTACAATTATTGCTTCATGTTTTGCGATGCTGTTTATTGGTGGAGCGACCTATGCGTTGGATTTTTCTTCATATAAACCATTGTCTGAAGTTGAATTTATGGAGGAGCAAGAGTTTAAAGAAAAAACTAAACTTATTGTTGAAACGCCATTTGATGACCCATTTTTAGAATATAAAATAAGATTGCCCAATGGATTTGAAGCATCTAATGCCAATTTAGGGGTTGGAAATTTAGCAAAAAATGTAAGTCAGCATGTTTTAGGTGTTGTTTCTAGGTATGTTAGTGCGCCCGTTAAATCTTTACGAAGCTCTTTTGTGATTGATGCGCTTGAACTTGAGTATGAAATTTCAGCGCGAAATTGGTTTATTGATTATGTGATCAAAAGAGGCTTATCGCTTGAGCAAGTCAGTATAGAGAATAATTCATTTGTTGAAGCCATTTATATTGAGATCATTAAAGATGTCACTTATATTGTTAGAATTAAAGCCATTAAAAATGGCCCTCGTATTGTTATGGCGCGTTATTATTTACCACAAGATTTGTATAAAGATAATCGTGTATTACAAGCGCAAGCCATAAATTCTTTTACATTGCTAAATACCGAAGATGTCGCCGTTGAAGAATTGGAATCATACGGGTTTCTTGATCAATCTTATATGAAATATCCTGCCTCTTGGCAATTAGAATCCCCTTATATTCGTTCGATCGACAGAATGACCGCGCGGATTTTTAGAAATACAAAAGGGGATCGTCTTGATGGTCAAATCAATATCTATATCTCTAAAAAAACTGAAGAAAAAACAAGATCTTCAGAAATAGAATTTTACAAAGATAAAATTATTTTTGATGGTTACACCCTTGGTGATTATCTTGAAAAGCAAGAATTTGAATATCATGATGAAATGAAATTTGGCATTACCGAAGTTTATGAATTAGATGCCATGAATAAAAAATTCATGGATTATGAAGCTTGGTTTAGTTTTTTAGAAAATAAAGACTATTATTATTTTATTGTCCTTTATACCCCTGAACGAAATACAACTTTTACGTCATGGGCCCGAAATATAGAGGCATATAAGATTTTGCTAAAGCATATTCAACGAACAAATGTTGACCCCAATTACATGAAAATGGGACGATAATAAAAAAAGCCAGTCTTAAAACTGGCTTTTTTCTATTGTGCTTTTGTTGCTCTGTTTCTATGCAGAGTAATACATCAAGAACTCAATTGGATGCGGCATGGTTTCATAAGTCATTACCTCTTCCATTTTTAAATCAATATAGGCATCAATGGCATCTTTGGTGAAAACATCACCTTTTAATAAAAATTCATGGTCGGCTTTTAAGGAATCCAATGCTTCACGAAGGGAGCCACAAACAGTTGGAATATCTTCCAATTCTGATTTTGGTAGATCATATAAATCTTTATCCATGGCATCGCCAGGATGGATTTTATTATCAATTCCATCAAGGCCAGCCATCAACATGGCAGAAAATGCCAAATAAGGGTTAGCCGTTGCATCGGGGAATCGAACCTCAACACGTTTTGCCTTTGGCGATTCACCATAAGGAATACGACAAGAGGCAGAACGGTTACGCGCAGAATAGGCCAATAAGACAGGCGCTTCATATCCTGGCACCAAACGCTTATAACTGTTGGTGGATGGGTTGGTAAATGCATTTAACGCTTTGGCATGTTTTATAATACCGCCAATGTAATAGAGCGCCGTATCAGACAATCCTGCATATTTTTCACCCGCAAAGGTAGGCTTATTTCCTTTCCAGATAGATTGATGAACATGCATCCCTGATCCATTATCGCCAAAAACAGGCTTGGGCAAGAATGTCGCTGTTTTACCATAAATATGCGCAACATTATGAACGGTATATTTATAAAGCTGTAGATTATCCGCACAATCAACCAAGGTTGAAAAGAAAATACCAAGTTCGTGTTGAGAAGGGGCAACTTCATGATGGTGTTTTTCAACAGGAACGCCAATGGCATCCATAACTGTTACCATTTCCGCACGAAGGTCTGAACCGCTATCGATTGGTGCTTCTGGGAAATATCCGCCTTTTATGCGCGGGCGATGGCCAGTGTTGCCTTCATCGAATGCTGTCCCGCTATTGTACGGGCCTTCGCTGCTGTCAATTCGATAAGACACTTCATTCATGTCTGCCTTCATTCGAACATCATCAAAAATGAAAAATTCTGCCTCAGGACCAAAATAGGCGGCATCGCCATATCCTGCAGACTTCACATACGCTTCCGCTTTTTTCGCAATGTTGCGCGGGCAGCGGTTGTAGGCTGAACCATCTTCAGGTTCATAAATTGTACAAAATACTTTTAACGTGGGTTGCGCGGCAAACGGGTCAAGAAAACATTTATCCCAATCGGGCACCAACATCATGTCGGATTTATCAATCGTTTTCCATCCTGCAATGGAAGACCCATCAATCATAATGCCATCTTCAAACATATCTTTATCAACGGTTCTTACAAATTGATCTGTATGTTGAAGCTTTCCTCGAGGATCGGTAAATTCGAACCCAACAAACTGGATGTCATTTTCATCGCTGTATTTTTTAAATTCACTATGACTTTTAAATTTTAAACCTTTATCAGACATTATATTATAAACTTTCTATTATTTGTTTTTTGCATAAACACCATGCGTTTTTTGCATGATTGCTTTTCTTACCATTCATCAAAACAGAGGTAAAGGGTTTTTGAAAGAATTAATAAACTTTATGGACAAATATTTTGCATTATTTTCATACACTAAAACCTTGACCGCAAAGGGTGAATTAATATAGATAATAAACTTCGTCATTTTGGCGAAATATTATGTGGCGATTGTAGCTCAGTGGTAGAGCCCTCGGTTGTGGTCCGAGTTGTCGCGGGTTCGAACCCCGTCAGTCGCCCCATTTTTCTTCACTTCCAATAATTGACGATATCTGATTAGCGTCCTTGCGTTTACGCATTGATGGCTTTTAAAAAATTGCGTCTTTGGTTGCCAATTGACGGCACTTTAAAAAATGTAGGTTTTCCCTTGGCAAATCGCCTTCAATGCGTTAAAACGCGGCAGTAAAGCATGAACGCGGGTGTGGCGGAATTGGTAGACGCGCCAGATTTAGGTTCTGGTATCTTCGGATGTGGGGGTTCAAGTCCCTTCACCCGCACCATGCTTTAATAAAATTCAAGAATAACTTTAAAAAAAGAAGACATCATGCAGGTTAAAGAAATTAAATCCGAAGGTTTATCCCGTGAAATGGAAGTTACTGTTCCAGCAAATGATATTGAAAAGCACGTTGAGGCACGTTTAATAGAAGTTGGTAAAACTGTAAAAATGCAGGGGTTCCGCCCGGGTAAAGTGCCTATGGATATTTTGGAAAAGAAATATGGCCGTGCCGTTATGGGTGAAGTTCTTGAAACCGCTGTTAATGATGCAACGACAAAAGTTATTAAAGACAAAAAATTACGTCCTGCAATGCAGCCAAAAATTGAAGTAAAAGAATTTGATGAAGGCAAAGACCTTACTTATTCTATGAAAGTTGATATCTTACCTGATTTTGATGTGATGAAGCTTGAAGGTATGAAAATTGAAAAGCCTGTCGCAAAGATTGAAGATAAAGATATTGATGAAGCGCTAGACACGTATTACAGCACATCATAAAGGATCAAGAAAATTACAGGTGACCGCAAAACAAAGTCTGGTGATTTTGTTGTCATGGATTTTGATGGACGTACCAAAGATGATGATGTGCATCACGAAGGCATGCAAGCCGAAGGCCATAAATTAGAATTGGGTAGCAATCAATTTATTCCAGGATTTGAAGATCAGCTTATCGGTACAAAAAGCAGGCGATAAAATTGAAGTCAATGTGACATTTCCAGAGAATTATGGTGCTGCTGATCTTGCAGGACGTGAAGCAATTTTTGATGTCAAAATTCACGAAATTCATGAAGCAACCGACGCGGTTGTTGACGATGAATTTGCAAAGACGCTTGGTTTTGATGATGAGCAAGGCACTTACGTGATGCGGTTAAGCATCAGCTTGACAGCGACTACGAGCAATCAAACTCGCTTGAAAATGAAGCGTCAATTGCTTGATATTTTAGATGACAAGCATGATTTTGACATTCCAGAAGGAATGGTGACAACAAGAATTAGAAGGCATTACGCAACAAATTGAGAATGAGCGTAAAGCAAACCCAGATGCAGAAGAAATTACCGATGAAGAACGTGAAGAATTAGAGGTTATTGCAGAACGTCGTGTGCGCCTTGGTCTTGTGATTGCCGAAATTGGTCAACAAAATAAAGTGACGGTTAATGATCAAGAAGCTACAACGCGCCGTTATTAGCGAAGCACAAAAATATCCAGGTCAGGAAAAAGAGGTTTTTGATTTTTATCAAAAAAACCCAAAATGCTTCGAAAGGCTTCGCGCGCCATTATTTGAGGATAAAGTTGTCGATTTCATCTTTGACAAAGCAGACGTCACCGAAAAAGAAGTGTCGGTCGAGGAGCTTATGAAAGAAGACGAAGAAGAATTAATCAGCACGCAAAGGCGCTGCTAAGAAGAAATCAATCATCTAAGAAAAAACCTGCGGCCAAAAAAGACGCGCATGATGATGATTGTTGCGCACTCTGGAACATGCAGCAGCACAAAAGAAGTGAAAAAGCCTGCGGCCAAAAAAGCCACAAAGAAAAAAGCAGCAGCTAAGAAATAAACTTCATATTAATATAATTTTAAAAAATAGGCTCTTACTTATTAGAGCCTTTTTTCTTGTCTGCGCGATATCTTATAATTATGGCTGTAGGAATTTTTCTATTCCTATTGAACTCTTACTCATCCACGGCTATTGTCATACTAGAATTGATTCAAATACTAACCACAGAGAGAAACCATGAGCGAACGCGATCCTTTAGAACTTTATAATTCCCACCTTATTCCGACTGTTATTGAGCAGACAAACCGTGGGGAGCGTGCGTTTGATATTTTTTCTCGTTTGTTGAAAGAGCGTATTATCTTTTTGACAGGTGAAGTCAATGATTATGTTTCCTGCGCTTATTTGCGCGCAACTCTTGTTTCTTGGAATCTGAAAATCCGAACAAAAGATATTTCGTTTTACATTAACTCTCCGGGTGGTGTTGTGACGTCGGGTATGGCGATGTATGACACGATGCAATATATCAAGCCTGATGTTTCGACCGTTTGTATTGGTCAGGCGGCATCTGATGGGATCATTGCTTTTGACAGCAGGTGCAGAAGGTAAGCGTTTTGCCTTGCCACATGCGCGTATTATGATTCACCAGCCATTGGGCGGTGCGCAAGGTCAGGCCTCTGACATTGAAATTCAAGCACGTGAAATTTTACGTATGAAAGCCAATGTTGAATGATATTTATGTCAGACATACAGGCAAAAAATTAGCAGATATTGAAAAATCAATGGATCGCGATAACTTTATGTCTGCTGAAGAAGCACAAAAATTTGGTTTGATTGACAAAGTTGTAGAAGCATCACAAAGAAGCGGACGCAAAATTGGAAAAAGCTAAACAAAAAAGACGATAAATCAAAAAATATAACGCTTGATATTAAAGTGAATATCGTTACTCTATCCCTAGATTTTTGCAAAAATATACAATTAGCTTGTTATTGTTTGCGTATTCACATGGCACTTACTATGTATCTAATAGTGTTTAACATGTGCGAATATAGCATATTTAACAGTATTAAGAAAGGCTCATATTACATGATATGGGCTCTACTCAAAAAAGATAATATTTACGCCGTACTTACCCTTACGCGATATTGTTGTTTTTCCGCATATGATTGTACCGCTTTTTGTGGGGCGTGATAAATCGGTTAAGGCACTTGAAAATGTGATGGAAGAAGACAAAGAAAATCTTGCTTGGTGACCCAAAAATCACCATCAGAAGATGATCCGAAGGCTGATGATCTTATACGATGTTGGTACAATTGGCAATATTCTTGCAACTTTTAAAATTACCCGATGGCACGGTTAAAGTTCTTGGTTGAAGGTGGGGAGCGGTACAAAATTGATAGAATATATCGAAGAAGGTGAATATCTTGAGGCGCAAGCGAGCGAAATTTGACACAGACAACGATCAGATTGAAAACGAAGAGTTAGAAGCGTTAGGTCGCGCGCAGTTATTTCACAGTTTGAAGCAATATGTGAAGTTAAACAAGAAAATCCCACCAGAAGTTTTTGTTTCAATTAATCAAATTGATGAACCAGATAAATTGGCCGATACAGTTGCATCGCACCTTGACCCTTAAAATTGATGAAAAGCAGGAATTGCTTGAGCTGAAAACTGTTATGGAACGGCTTGAAAAAATTTATGGCTTTATGGAAGGCGAGATTGGTGTTCTCCAAGTTGAGAAAACGTGTCCGTAATCGCGTTAAACGCCAGATGGAAAAAACGCAACGTGAATATTATTTGAACGAGCAAATGAAGGCTATTCAAAAAGAACTTGGCGATGGCGAAGATGGCGTTGATGAGCTGGGTGAGATTGAAAAGAAAATTGAAGAAACCAAACTGTCCAAAGAAGCGCGAAGAAAAAGCCAAAACAGAACTTAAAAAACTTACGCCAGATGAGTCACCAATGTCTGCGGAAGCAACCGTTGTACGCAACTATCTTGACTGGATTTTAAATGTGCCGTGGAACAAACGCAGCCGCGTGAAAAAAGATATCAAGGCCGCCAAAAAGGTTTTGGATAAAGATCACTATGGCTTGGAAAAAGTTAAAGAACGCATTCTTGGAATATTTGGCTGTTCAACAGCGTACATCAAAAGGTAAAAGGGCCTATCCTTTGTCTTGTTGGTCCACCAGGTGTCGGTAAAACATCACTTGGGAAGATCAATCGCCAAAGCAACAAACCGTAATTTTGTGCGTGTGTCGCTTGGGCGGCGTGCGTGATGAAAGTGAAATCAGAGGCCATCGCCGTACCTATATTGGCGCAATGCCGGGTAAAATTATCCAAGGCATGAAAAAAGCCAAAATCGTCAAATCCGCTATTCTTATTAGATGAGATTGATAAATTGGCCTCTGATTGGCGCGGCGATCCAAGTTCTGCTTTGCTTAGAAGTTCTTGATCCGGAGCAAAATGAGCACAGTTTAACGATCATTATATGGAGCTGGATTATGATCTATCTGATGTAATGTTTATTTGTACGGCAAACACATTGAAATATGCCGCAACCCTTGCTTGACCGTATGGAAGTTATTCGTATCTCTGGTTACACCGAAGATGAAAAGCTTGAGATTGTAAAACGCCATCTTGTGGAAAAACAAAAGAAAGCCGCAGGGCTTAAAAAAGCAGAGATTAAAAATCAGTGATGCCTCCATCCGTGATCTTGATTCGTTATTATACGCGCGAGGCAGGGGTGCGTAACCTTGAACGTGAAATTGCCAATCTCTGCCGCAAAGTCCATCAAAGAGATTTTGATGAAAGGCAAAAAGACATATTCGCGTGTATCGCCAAAAAAGCTTGAAAAATATGCAGGGCGTTAAAAAATTCCGTTTTGGCGAAGTTGAAGAAGAAAACCGAATTGGTGTGGTGACTGGTTTGGCTTATACCCAATTTGGTGGTGATATCTTTATCAATCGAGGCGGTGACAATGCCTGGCAAAGATGGAAAGGTTTCAACCACAGGTAATTTAAAAGATGTGATGAAAGAATCAATTACCGTTGCGGAGATGTTAATTAAATCGCGCGCCTCACAATTTGGTATTTCTTATGACGAGCTGAAAAAATAAGAGCAATCCATGTTCACGTGCCCGAAGGGGCAACACCAAAAGATGGACCATCTGCAGGGGCAGCCATGACAACGGCAATTATTTCTGCATTAACCGATATTGAAATTCATCGTGATATCGCCATGACGGGTGAAATTAATTTGCGTGGTTACGTGACGGCCATTGGTGGGTTGAAAGAAAAACTTCTGGCGGCGATGCGCAGTGGCATGAAAAAGGTTCTTATTCCGCAAGAAAATGAAAAAGATTTGGCCGATATTCCTGATAAAGTTAAAAAGAATATTGAAATTATTCCTGTTAAAACCATTGATGAAGTGTTGGTTCACGCGCTTTTGGAGATGCCAAAGCCGTTATCTGAGGAAGAAAATCCTAAAACCCCTGTTTTAAGTGAAGAATCCGCAGAAAATAAGGGAAAAGACGTTATTCATCATTGAGTTGAGTTTAAAAAAGTCGTAATTTTGATTCGTTACATTGTTGTAAAGGTTAGGGATACTAACCGTTACAGCGTGTCATGTTCATTTTTCGAATAATCGAATCGGTAAACTTAATTTTAAACTAAAATATAGAAAAGGATTAATCCTATGAATAAAGCAGATCTTATCGAACATGTAGCAACAGAAGTAGGCATGACAAAAGCAGATGCACAAAAAGCTGTTGAAGCAGTATTTGGTGGTATCACAAAAACATTGAAAAAAGGCGGCGACGCTCGTTTTGTTGGTTTTGGTACATTCTCTGTTGCAAAACGTGCTGCAACAACGGGTCGTAACCCACGTACAGGTGAAGCAATCAAAATCAAAGCGTCTAAAAATGCTAAATTCAAAGCTGGTAAAGAGCTTAAAGAAGCAGTGAATAAATAATTCCTACTTTTAAATAAAAAAATTTAAGGCCGCTTTTTACAAAGTGGCCTTTTTCTTTATAAATTATATTGAATTCCCTTGCATTATATCGGTGTGCGTTGTAAATAATTCTCACCTTACGCTTTTAATGGGGCGGTTAGCTCAGCTGGTAGAGCATCTCGTTTACACCGAGGGGGTCAGCGGTTCGAACCCGTTACCGCCCACCATTAACCAAAATCAAACAATGTTGGAGTCTCAAAGTCACTGGAAGATAGCGAACCGCTTTCTTTTTATAGAATTTATTCGCGCAAGCGCGAATAAAATGGTTCGAACCCGTTACCGCCCACCATTAACCAAAATCAAACAATGTTGGAGTCTCAAAGTCACTGGAAGATAGCGAACCGCTTTCTTTTTATAGAATTTATTCGCGCAAGCGCGAATAAAATGGTTCGAACCCGTTACCGCCCACCATTAACCAAAATCAAACAATGTTGGAGTCTCAAAGTCACTGGAAGATAGCGAACCGCTTTCTTTTTATAGAATTTATTCGCGCAAGCGCAAATCGCTCTGATTTAAAATAGCGACAATAAGTTTTATCTTATAAAATTTAATATTATTTTTACTTGTGAATTTTTGTAACCAATTACATCATCAGAGCGAACCGCTATATATTGCAATATTTTCATTGTAATTCCTTCTCAATATAAAAAGTCAGAGCAGAAATGTTCTGGCTTTTTTTCATATTGCCGCTTTTCATTTTCATGATACTGTTTTTCATCACATAAATAGGAGAATAAATATGTTAATTGGTGTCCCAAAAGAAATTAAACCACAAGAACATCGTGTTGGCCTTGTCCCATCTTCGGTGCGTGAGTTTATTGCCCACGGCCATGATGTTATTGTTGAAAAAAATTGCGGCGCAGGAATTAATTATACAGATGATGATTATATTCAAGCAGGCGCAAAAATTATTGATACCGCTAAAGAGGTATTTGATAAAGCGGATATGATTATCAAAGTAAAAGAACCACAAGCACAAGAATGTAAAATGCTGCGTGAGGATCAAGTTTTATTTACCTATCTTCATTTGGCCGCAGATAAGGCGCAAACGCTTGGCTTAATGGATTCAGGATGTATTGCCATCGCTTATGAAACAGTAACGGGGCCAAATGGTCGCGGTTTACCTTTACTTGCGCCTATGTCTGAAATTGCGGGGCGGCTTTCTATTCAGGTAGGGGGCGCTTATCTTCTTAAACATTTGGGTGGGCGAGGGCGCTTAATCGGTGGCTCTCCTGGGGTTGAGGCCGCGAAGGTTGTGATCCTTGGTGGTGGTGTTTCTGGTTTTCACGCTGCAAAAATGGCTGTTGGGATGGAGGCGGATGTGACTATTTTAGAGAAAAGTCACGATCAAATTCGTGTTCTTGATGATTACTTTCACAATACAGCGCGGATCATCCAATCCTCCCATGATTCGATTGAGCGCTATGTTTTAGGAGCAGATCTGGTGGTTGGTGCAGTGTTAATCCCCGGTGCCTCCGCCCCTAAGTTGGTGAGCAAGGACATGGTTAAAAAAATGGAAAAAGGAACTGTTTTAGTGGATATAGCCATTGATCAAGGCGGATGTTTTGAAACCAGCCATGCAACTACACACAGTGACCCTGTCTATACCGTCGATGATGTTTTGCATTATTGTGTTGCCAATATGCCGGGCGCCGTTCCTGTGACGTCTGCGCAAGCGTTAAACAATGCGGTTCTTCCCTATGCGTTACAACTTGCTGACAAAGGATGGAAGACAAGCTTTACTAGACAATCCCGCGTTAATGGCGGGGCTAAATGTTTGTAAAGGTCAGGTGACATATCAAAGCGTGTTGCCGAAGAATCTTGAGCTTTAGATTTTACAGATGCAAAGTCGATGGCAGCATAGTTTAAGAAACTTATTTATAAAAAAACATTATTTTCATGTTAAATAGTTGACAGATGAGTGGTTTATTCGGTATTAACCTCTCATCTCTTTTCAGTGCGCGGGCGTAGCTCAGCTGGTTAGAGCGCCGCCCTGTCACGGCGGAGGTCGCGGGTTCGAGTCCCGTCGCTCGCGCCATTTTCTTTTATTAGGGAATGTAACTTAATATTTAAATTGAAGAAAAGATTATAATTCTCAGATTATTTATTTGTAATAGCCAAAGCACAGGTTTAATATTCCATCATGGCTTCGAACGAATTACTTCTTAACTATCTTCCTATTTTGGTGTTTATCATTGTTGCATTGATTGTATCTTGCGTCGCGATTGGCTTATCGTTTGCCGTGGGTAAACAAAAACCTGATGCCAATAAAAATGCGGCGTATGAGTGTGGGTTTGATGCTTTTGATGATGCACGAAGCCGATTTGATGTTCGCTTTTATTTGGTAGCCATCTTATTTATTATTTTTGATTTAGAAATCGCCTTTTTATTTCCATGGGCCATCAGCCTTGGTGAAATCGGCGTTTTTGGATTTTGGTCAATGATGGTATTTTTAGGGGTTTTAACCGTTGGTTTTATTTACGAATGGAACAAAGGCGCATTGGATTGGGAATAAAGAACTTACAAGTTTTATCTTTTATCTTTAATCATCAGATAAAATCTTTTCATGAAATTAACATCTAAAATCCAAAAATGGTAATAAAATATGACACATGATCGCACCGTAATTGAGGCACCAGATGCCAAGTTTAAAACTTCCGTTCCTTTTGTTGATGCAAAAGAGCAAGATGTTGTTCCCGCAGCAATGGCAAAGCATTTGAATAAAAAGGGCTTTCTTTTAACCTCGGCCGATTCTTTATTTGATTGGGCGCGTACGGGGTCTATGTGGCCAATGACTTTTGGTTTGGCGTGTTGTGCTGTTGAAATGATCCACTCTTACATGAGCCGCTATGACCTAGACCGTTTTGGTATGATACCACGCCCCAGCCCACGTCAATCCGATGTGATGATTGTGGCAGGAACGCTAACCAACAAAATGGCGCCTGCATTGCGCCGTGTTTATGACCAAATGCCTGAGCCGCGTTGGGTTGTATCTATGGGGTCATGCGCCAATGGGGGCGGATATTATCATTATTCTTATTCAGTAGTGCGTGGATGCGACCGCATTGTACCTGTTGATATTTATGTCCCAGGATGCCCCCCAACGGCCGAGGCGTTGGTTTATGGCTTGCTGCAACTACAGAAGAAAATCCAACGTGAAGACACACGAATTATCCGATAAATCTCTTGACATAATATTGCCAAAAGCATATATTCTTTTGATTATTTAAATTGAGGAAAATATTATGGTTTCAAGACGTGATTTTATTTTAAGTGGTCTAGCAGCGGCAGGGTCAATGCCTTTTACAAATGCGGCAAACGCAGATGATTCACGAAGCGTTAGCACGAATATGGCCGAAGAAATGGTACGTCATGTTGATTGGTTTTTATATTCTGCAAAAGGGATTACACCAGAATCTTTACAAAATGATGTAAGCGCAGAATCTTGGAATGCTACAGAAATAGCTGGAGCGTTTGCAACATCATGGGAACATTTAAAAGATAGTCCTTCTGCCCAGCAAATTATTGATGATTATAAAAATAATGATGGTAAAAGATTTTTTGCAGCATTTCTAAAACCTAATGGAATTGTCAATCAATCTGGCCCACGTTTTATTAATGAAATGTTTTCTAGTAACGCAGTTAGAGCCGCCAATAGCCTTGCTAATGGAAAAGGAAAAGGACGTAACTTTGAACTTGTTCATGACACTCCATTTCAAGCATATCTGCTTAACATTGAAAGCAATCCTGCCGCAGGTGAAAGCTTTAATGCAATTGCTACGCATGCGGTTGCACAATGGCAAGAGGGCTTTAGAATTTTTGTTGAAGAAACGCTTATTCCTGAGCTTAATCAAGCCACTCCAACACAAGAAGCAACACCAATACCTTTAAATTTTGGTAATCCAAAACAACCTTAAAAAAGGTTGGATTATATGAAGAGAATGATTATAGTGTCGTGGTAATAACCACGGCATGTTTTAAAGTAATGACAACTTCTGAATCCCTTATCGACCTATCCGATCATATTGTTGAAAAGCTTGATGATTGTGTTGTATCAAAGCATTTTGACAAAGATGAAATGGTCATCATTGCAAATCCCCAAAAAATTGAAAAAATACTTCAATTTCTTCGTGATGATATTGAATGCCAATTTAAAATGCTAATCAGCATTTGTGGCGTTGATTACCCCGATCGTGAAAAACGGTTTGAGGTGGTTTACAATCTTTTATCCCTTCATCAAAATAATCGTATTCGTGTTAAATTAAGTGTGGGTGAAGATGAGTTTGTCCCCACAGCCTCTAAGGTTTTTAATACCGCAAATTGGTTTGAGCGTGAAATTTGGGATTTATATGGTATTCCGTTTGAAGGGCATACTGATATGCGCCGCATTTTAACTGATTATGGGTTTGAAGGGCATCCGCTACGAAAAGATTTCCCCCTTACGGGCTATGTCGAGCTTCGCTATGACGAGGCACAACAGCGCGTAGTGTACGAGCCTGTAAAACTTGCCCAAGATTTTCGCAGTTTTGATTATCTCTCCCCATGGGAGGGGATGACCGATATTCAATTGGCCGGTGATGAGAAGGCAACAATTCCACCCGTAGGATGGGAGCCCACTGACAAACTGCCCGAGGCAATGAAAAAAGATATAAATAATAATAAAGTTAAAAGGGGGTCGAAATGAGTGATGCCGCCCTAAAAAATGAAGATGGCATGGAAGTTGCCGCTCAAACACAGATTAAACCCTATACGATGAATTTTGGCCCTCAACACCCTGCGGCGCACGGTGTGCTTCGTTTGGTATTAGAGATGGAAGGGGAGGTGTGCGAGCGTGCAGACCCGCATATTGGCTTGCTTCACCGTGGTACGGAAAAACTGATAGAATATAAAACCTATCTTCAGGCTATCCCTTATTTTGATCGCCTTGATTATGTTGCGCCTATGAATCAGGAGCACGCCTTTGCGCTTGCCACTGAAAAATTATTGGGCATTACCGTGCCTGAGCGTGGGCAGTATATTCGCGTTATCTTTTGTGAATTAGGGCGAATTTTATCGCATATTCTTAATATCACAACTTTTGCGTTGGATGTTGGTGCCATTACACCCGCATTATGGGGGTTTGAAGAACGTGAGAAGGGTATGGAATTTTATGACCGTGTCTGTGGCGCGCGCCTTCACGCCAATTACTTCCGCCCCGGTGGCGTTGCATTGGATATGCCCATTGGACTTGCCGATGATATGCTGGAGTGGGCAGAAGCCTTGCCTCAGGTCTTAGATGATTTGGATAACCTACTGACTAACAATAGAATTTTTAAACAGCGTACTGTTGATATTGGGATTGCGACAAAAGAAGAAGCACTTGATTGGGGGTTTACGGGCCCGATGTTGCGTGGGTCAGATGTGGCGTGGGATTTGCGTAAATCTCAACCTTATGAAGTGTATGACAAAATGGAATTTGATATTCCTGTTGGTAAAACAGGTGATTGTTACGCCCGATATTTGGTACGAATGGCCGAAATGCGCGAATCTTTAAAGATTATGAAGCAAGCATTAACGCAATTACCCGAAGGGGACGTTCGTATCAATGATTATAAAATTGCCCCACCGCCGCGTGCTGAAATGAAAAATTCGATGGAGGCTATGATCCATCACTTTAAACTTTATACCGAAGGATATCATGTTCCAGCAGGTGAAACTTATACTGCTGTTGAAGCGCCAAAGGGGGAGTTTGGTGTGTTCTTGGTCGCTGATGGTACAAACCGTCCGTATCGATGCCATATCCGCGCCCCGGGGTTCGCGCACTTACAAGCATTAGATTTTATAAGTAAAGGTCATCAATTGGCTGATGTTGTCTCAAATATTGGGTCAATGGATATTGTCTTTGGTGAGATTGATAGATGAGTGAGCAAACAGAAAAATACGATGACTATGTTTCAAAATTCTTTTTAGAGTTTAAAGATGTGACATGGGCTATTTTTTATGGCGATGAAGAAGAACCAAGAGTTCTTGGTACAGATGATTTTAGTACAATATTCAACAATGATATTGTTCAATTAGAAAAAGGTTTAAAAAAACCTGCTCAAATACATACACGTAATTTACATTTTGGAATTTATCATTAATGAAAAAATCAGATGCCATAAACGCCCCATTTCAACCAGAAAGCTTTGAGTTTTCAGATATGAAAATGGTTAAAGAAGTTTTTAGCCGTTATCCAAAAGGCGAAATTCGCAGTGGTATTATGCCACTTTTGGATATGGCGCAACGCCAAATTGCCATAACGGGCCCTTATGGTGACCTACCGATGGGCGGTGGATGGATACCCCGTGCGGCAATGGACAAAATTGCAGAGCTTTGCGAAGTGCCTAAAATTAAGGTCTATGAAGTTGCTACATTTTATTCAATGTATAATCTTGAACCTGTTGGAAAATACCTCATACAGCTTTGCACAACAACACCATGTTGGCTTTGTGGGTCTGCGGATATTGTGACCGCTTGTACCGATCATTTAGGCATTAAGCTTTGGGAAACAACGGCTGATGGGTATTTCACGCTTCATGAAGTTGAATGTTTAGGCGCCTGCACCAATGCCCCGATGATGCAAATGAATGATTTATATTATGAAGATTTAAATGCCGATAAAATGGTTGAGATTTTGAAAAGTCTTCAAAAAGATGAAATCCCCCCTGCGGGCCCTCAAAATGGGCGCAACGGATCAATGGCCTTAACAGGGCCAACAAGCCTTTCCAAGCAAGCTAAGAAAGCGGGAGTAGCCTAATGCTTCAAGATAAAGATAGAATTTATACTAATATTTATGGATGGGAATCACCCTTTCTTGATGGCGCAAAATCGCGTGGATCTTGGGATAATACAAAAACACTTATCAATAATGGTCGTGAGTGGATTATTGATGAAATGAAAAAATCGGGCCTGCGCGGGCGTGGCGGTGCAGGGTTTCCAACAGGATTAAAATGGTCATTTATGCCCAAAGAGGTGACAGATCGCCCGCATTATCTGGTTATCAATGCCGATGAATCCGAACCAGGGACATGTAAAGACCGCATGATTATGAGACACGAGCCGCATAAATTAATTGAAGGGGCATTATTGGCCGCCTTCGCCATGCAGGCGCACCATGCCTATATTTATATTCGGGGTGAATTTGTGCTTGAAGGCTCCGAACTTGTTCGCGCCATTGATGAGGCACGCGCCGCAGGGTTGCTTGGTAAAAATGCCGCTAAAACGGGGTGGGATTTTGATATCACATTGCACCGCGGGGCAGGGGCGTATATTTGCGGTGAAGAAACCGCCCTTCTCGAATCGCTTGAGGGTAAAAAGGGTCAGCCACGCAATAAACCACCATTCCCCGCAATGGCTGGGCTTTATTCATGCCCTACAACGATCAATAATGTTGAAACAATCGCAAGCGTACCAGATATTTTGCGCCGTGGGGGCGATTGGTTCGCCAGCCTTGGTAAAGATGAAAAGAATACCGGTACAAAGCTTTTCTGCATCTCTGGCCATGTAAACAGCCCATGCGTTGTTGAAGAAGAAATGGGCATACCGATGAAGGAGCTTATTGATAAACATGCGGGTGGTGTACGCGGTGGATGGGATAATCTAAAGGCGGTCATTCCAGGTGGATCATCCTGTCCTATGTTGCCAAAAGATATATGTGATACTGTTTTGATGGATTTTGATAGCTTGCGTGAAGTACAAAGTGGTTTGGGGACGGCGGGCTTAATTGTGATGGATCAATCAACTGATTTAATTTATGCCATTGCGCGTTTATCGCATTTTTATATGCATGAAAGTTGTGGTCAATGTACCCCATGCCGCGAGGGAACAGGGTGGATGTGGCGCATGATGACGCGCCTTGTCAAAGGGGACGCAGAGATTGAGGATATTGATAAATTACTCGATATTTCAAAACAAATTGAAGGTCATACAATTTGCGCGCATGGTGACGCGTCCGCTTGGCCCATTCAAGGGTTAATGCGCCATTTCAGACCCGAAGTTGAAGCAAGAATTTTAGAGTTTAAGAAAAATAAACTAGCGGCTTAATTAAGGGCCAGTCGGCTTTATTGGATTTTCTTTTTTAATTTTTGTGCTAAAAGCGATATAAGCGGCAACACTCGCTGTATGTAGTGACATGTCTGTAGAATCAAATTTTCTATCTTCTGGGATTGCTGATACCATTTCCCAAGTAAACATTAGACTTTCTGCAACTGCCGCAGATAGCATAGGGCGAGATTTTGCCTCCTTCCCAAAAATAGAAGTTAATTGCATTTGGAAAAGATTAAAAGTTCCTGCTGCCATAAATCCATCTGCTAAATTTGATAAATGGTGTCTTAAAAATTGAGGAAATAAAAGTTGTCCATCTGCTTCGGCAAATCTTATCAACTGACCAGGAATGATAATGTACCAACTTCTACTCCATGCTTTACTCTCTTTCTTAAAAAGATCTTGTTGTGTAACATTGGAGTATGCTTTGACTAAGTTTTTGATTTTTGACATAAGATTGAATATCAAAAGTAATATATTATGTCAATTTAATTTTAAGAGTTTATAGTTTGCTGTTAAATAATTTAGATATTACTTAAATTTATTAATCCAAAATCCATGCACTTTTGGACCTATAAAAATTATTGATGGCACAATGATTGAGAAAGCGATAAGAAAGTTTTTTATCCATCGAATTATAAATCTTCATGAAAACCTGCATTGACAGCCATTAAGATAAAGGAAATTAATGAGGCATTTTTGCAAGCCATTGTGACAGCAAACAAAATTCTTTGCTTCATCAGCTCGCTTTTTTCATTGCGCTAACATCAAAATATTGCGCGGCATTTTCAAACAGGCGCAAACCATCTGTTGCATCATCTAATTTTTGACCATTCCGGTGCGCGCTATCTTTTAATTTTGCAAAATCATCGCGTTGCCATGTAAACATTCCGCGTTCGGGGTGGGGCATTAAAACCATGACGCGCCCTGATTCATCTGTAATTCCTGCGATATCATCGGTTGAACCATTTGGATTAAAGGGGAATTCACCTTCGGCAGCTTGACCATGTTTGGCGTAGCGTAAAACGATTTGATTGTTATCTTGAAGCGTTTTTAAGGTTGCATCATCCATCATAAAACGGCCTTCACCATGGGCGACAGGGACGTGCATCATATCAATATTTTGCAGCCATGGGGATTTGGTTTCTTCAACCTTTAAATCAACCCATCGGCATTGATAGCGGGCATTTTCATTATGGGTTACGGCAACTTGACGTGTTCCATGTTGATTATTTATGGCGGGCACTAATCCCAAATTCACCAAAATTTGGCACCCATTACAAATGCCAAGGGTAAGAGTATCACGCGATACAAAATCTTGTAACATATCACCCAATGTCAGACGCATTTTTTGTGCAAATGCATTCCCTGACCCCGTATCATCGCCATAGGAAAACCCACCGGGGGCGCATAAAACTTGATAATTATTGAGTAAGCTAGGGTTTTCAATCAGGTCATTAATATGCATGACCGTTGCATTGAACCCCACCGTTTCAAACCCAAATGCGGTTTCTTCCTCGCTGTTTACGCCGTATCCTGTGATTACCAGTGCATTTGCGCTCATAATATCTTATTTTCTTTCTTCATAAACTTTTTCTATTAAATTTTTTACGGCTTTTGATTTCTTATATGGAGATAAAAGATTAACTTGCGCTATAAAAGAAATGTCTTTCGATTTTAAATTTAGTGTAATTATATTTGGACTAAAAAATTGGTTATAACTAATGTTTCTTATTTCACTGAATGTAATTTTTGTTTCTTTTCCTTTATTTCTAATTATTAAATAATCACCACAATCAAATACTTTATCTCTAAGAGGAAAAAGTAGCTTTTTAAAAAATATGAAACCAAATAATCCCATAATGCTTGGAACTATAAAAAACATTATATTAAATATTTCAGGCTTTATTAAAAAAGAACTTATTGCAACAAATAAAAAAAAGCCTAAAAAACCAAACCAAAAGATTGGAAAAATTTTTTTAAAATAAATGGTAGTTACAGAAGAAATTAATTTCTTTTCATCAGACATTAATATCCCCTTAATGTTTCTTTGTAAGATTTCTCTAAATCAGCGATAGAAACATAAAAATTATTGATGGATAGTTTATCGTTGTCTGTCACCGTTCCAATTTGTTCGATAAAGTCATATCCATCCATTGCCTTCTCAAATGCCGCTTTATTTTGTGGGGCGATGGTTACAATAATGCGTCCTTGGCTTTCCGAATACATCATTTTATCAAGACGCAGATCGCTTGATAATTGAACATCCATGCCCAATTGACCCGCAATGGCTTTCTTCGCCAAAGCTACACCAACACCGCCAAACCCAATAGGAATAGCGGAGGCACAAAGTTGCGCCTTATTCACCGCAGATAATTTTTGATAGAGGGTATAGTTTTTAATATCATCGGTTTCGGGAACATTATTACCCAAATGCCCTAGATGATCGTAATATTCTGAAGCGCCCAATTCATCCTTGGTTTCACCCAAAAGATAAACCAAATCACCCGCCATTTTTGGATCAATAGAAACGGCGTGCGCCACATCTTCCATCACCCCAATACCCGAAATTAATAGCGTTGGTGGAATGGAAATTGTGACAGGATTATTTTGATCATCATATCCTTTGAAATCATTAAACATACTGTCTTTGCCCGAGATAAAGGGCGTGCGGTATCGTTTTGCCAAATGATAAATACCATGCATGGCACGTTTTAATTGACCCAAGCGTTCAGGTTCATCCGATGAACACCAGCAAATATTATCAAGCAAGGCAAGATGATCAATATCCCCCCCTGCGGCAATCACGGCACGAACGGCACTATCCAATGCGGCCTGTGCCATGTGGTGGGTATCAATATCGCTGTAACGCGGGGCAAGCCCTTGGGAGAGGACAACACCACGTTTATTATTTAAAACGGGGCGGCTAACGGTTGCATCCGCAAAAACGCGGCCTTCCCCTTGAAGGGGGCCAAGTACCGCAGACCCTTGAACATTATGATCATATTGCGCGGCAACAAATTCTTTGGAACAAATATTTAAACGCCCCATCATATCAATTAGGGTTTGCGCGTAATCGGAAGGTTCACCAACTTCTGGTTCATCTTCACCACCGCGTGTGAATGTTGTGGTTAAAGGTGTTTCAGGAACACCATCATGAAGAAATTCCATGGTCATATCCATAACCGCACCACCATTCCATGTTAGAACCGCACGACCAGAATTTGTAAATTCACCAATATCCCACGCCTCTGACCCTCGTTTTGCAAACAAGGCTATAATTTTATCAACATTGTCTGGGGGGACGGCAAGCGTCATACGCTCTTGGCTTTCCGAAATCCAAATTTCCCATGGCTGCATCCCTGGATATTTGAGTGGTACTTTATCAAGCGCCAATTCAAATCCGCCCGAACTTTCCCCCATCTCCCCAACCGAAGATGAAAGTCCACCCGCACCATTATCGGTGATGGCGTTATATAACCCTGTATCCCGAATATCTTTAATAATAGCGTCTGAGAATTTCTTTTGCGTTATAGGGTCACCAATTTGCACAGCTGTGGCAGGGGAACCTTCATCAAGGGCAACGGATGAGAATGTCGCCCCATGAATACCATCGCGGCCAACTTTACCACCCACCATAATGATGCGATCACCGGGTTTAGCGGCCTTAATATGGCTTGGCTTGCCATTTACTTTACGGGGGATTAATCCAACGGTTCCTGCAAAAACTAGAGGTTTTCCAACATACCGATCATCAAAATACATAAATCCTTGTGGGGTAGGGATGCCTGATTGATTACCACCTGCTTCTACCCCTGCGACGACACCTTTCATAATGGTATCGGGGGAGAGGGTGGCGTTATGCTTATCCTGACCACGGTAAAATTCTAAATCTTTACGCGGGTCTGCAAGACAAAACCCATAACGGTTGAGGACGGGTTTCGCCCCTTGACCAAAACCAAGGCAGTCACGATTTACACCAACAATTCCTGTAATTGCACCACCAAAGGGGTCAAGCGCGGAAGGGGAGTTGTGCGTTTCAACCTTATCTGCAATCATCCAATGATCGTCAAAAATAATACCGCCTGCATTATCACTAAAGACAGAAATGCAAAAATCATCTTTGCCTCTGGCATCACGAATCTCATTCGTTGCGCCTTTGATATAATGCTTGTAAAGCCCTGCTTTCACCTCATCAATGGGGGAGGCAAAAATGGTATGCTTGCAATGCTCTGACCAAGTTTGCGCTAATGTTTCCAATTCAACATCGGTGGGGTTGCGTCCCTGTTCTTTGAAATATTCCTGAACCGCCTGCATATAAAGTAAAGACATGCCAAGAGGGCCACGGCGTGATCCATCCACATTGGCGACACCCTCTTTTCCAATTTTGATAAGCTCTTCATCGCTGACATTTAAATCAACATCGTCAACTGCGTTGCCTTGATTGGTTAATTGAACCTTTGGAATGACAATGCCCATACCATTATCATTCACAAAATCTGATTTTGTTTTATAGGTAGCGCGTTGAATAAGGGGATTGTGAATTTCTGCGGCAATTGCCTTAACTTCATCCGCGCTGATTTCCCCTTTTAAGAGTAAGAGGCGCGCGCTAAAGATATTTTTATCACGATCAATGGTTAGCTTTGTAAGCTCACTCGCGGTATGTCCAACATTATCCGTAACACCGGGCAAATATCCAATTTCCAACGCCCAATCAAAATCAGGCAGGGCGGTCATATAATCACTGGCAGGGTCTTTATCATCTTCCAAAACAAAGGCGACCTGCGTTACAGGGTTGGTAAAGGATTGAAGCGTGTTTTGCAGGTTTTGCGGGTCAGTAATATTATCCTCAATCGTATAGACATCGGCGACATATACATCTTTAAGGCCTGTAACAATTTTAGAAAAATTGCTTTTATATGTGACCGCGCGGCCATCTTCGGAAATTGTGTGAACTTCAATACGTTGTGACATAGTGTTATTAAACACAACGACAAGGATTTACAACATAGTTTTTTGTTATTTAGATGAAATTTCCCCTATATTTTTGAGTGGGGGTGCGTTAAAAGAAATATGATTTATCAGTCGTGGCGCGCCCGCGAATTAAATCATCGTATATTTATAGTCACCGTAGCGGGTTTACCCGCCTGAGGTTTTTTAAAAGTCATGCCAAAACTTACCATTAATGATCAAGAAGTCGAAGTCGCCGCAGGCACTTCCATAATTCAAGCCGCAGAGCAGATTGGCGTTGAAATTCCACGTTTTTGCTATCATGATAAATTAAGCGTTCCCGCCAATTGTCGTATGTGCTTGGTCGAGGTTGAGGGCGGCCCACCCAAACCTGTTGCATCATGTGCCATGGCGTGTGGCGAAGGCATGGTTGTTAAAACCGAATCAGACATGGTGAAAAAGGCGCGTAAAGGCGTCATGGAAATGCTTCTCATCAATCACCCGCTTGATTGCCCAATATGCGACCAAGGGGGCGAATGTGATTTGCAAGATCAAGCCGTTGCTTATGGGTATGACCGTTCCCGCTATTACGAGAATAAACGTGCGGTAAAAGATAAGCCGTTAGGGCCATTAATTAAAACAATCATGACACGCTGTATTAACTGCACGCGTTGCGTACGATTTGGCGAAGAAATTGCAGGAGTTACCGAGTTAGGGCAACTAAACCGTAGTGAAAATGCCGAAATTGGTACCTTTATTGATCAGGCGGTGACGACTGAATTGTCAGGCAATATGATTGATATTTGCCCTGTTGGTGCGCTGACCTCAAAACCCTATGCTTTTAAGGCGCGGACATGGGAATTACAAAAAACACAAACCATTGATGTGCATGATGCCGTTGGCTCAAACATCAGGGTCGATAGCCGGGGGGGCGAGGTTATGCGAATCCTACCCCGCTTGCACGAAGATGTGAACGAGGAATGGATTAATGACCGAACCCGCTTTTCCTATGACGGTTTAACAAAAAGTCGTCTAGATCGTCCGTATATTCGTGATGATAAAACCAAAAAACTACGTGCGTGTAGCTGGGAAGAGGCTTTGCAGGTTACAGGGGACAAAATCAAAACCTTTGAAGCCAAAAATATTGCTGCCTTGGCTGGTGATTTGGCCGATGCGGAAAGTATCTATGCCCTTAAATCTTTGATGAAAAATCGCGGGTCAGAAAATATTGATTGCCGTGTTGATGGCGCATTATTTGATGCCAAGAATAAAGGAAGTTATCGCTTTAACTCTACCATTGCGGGGATTGAAGAGGCGGATTCTATTTTAATTGTTGGGTCAAATTTGCGTCACGAAGCAACATTGATTAATGCCCGTATTCGAAAAACATGGCTTGAAAAACGTATGCCTATCCACTATGTCGGTGAAGAAATGGATATGACCTATCCCGCCAAATGTTTAGGTAACGATATTAATGGGTTAGAAAGCTATCTTAAAGTAAAAAGTGACGCCAAGAAACCAATGGTTATTATTGGATCATCTGTATTTAAACGAAAAGATGCTGATGCCGTTTTGGCAATAATCCAAAAGATTTGCGATAAAAATAGCGTCATTACTGATGGCTGGAATGGTTTTAATGTTGTTCACACTGCCGCATCGCGTATGGCGGCATTGGAAATGGGGTTTGTATCGACCAACTATTTTGATTTAGATAAAATGGGTTTGGTTTACTTGCTTGGCGTTGATAATCAATATGCATTGAACAATATTAACCCTCATTCTTTTGTTATTTATCAAGGGTCGCATGGTGATTTGGGCGCACATCGTGCCGATTTAATCCTTCCTGCCGCCGCTTATACTGAAAAAGATGGAATTTATATGAACACCGAAGGCCGCGGACAACGTGCCCGCCGTGCCGTATTTCCACCGGGGGAGGCGCGTGAAGATTGGAAGATTATCCGCGCCGTTTCTGACCAAGCAAATCTGACTATTAACTTTACCGATATTGCCGAACTGCGCGAGGCGATGGGCAAAGAATATCCTGCCTTGCTTGATTTTGATCAAATCCATGGCGTTAAATTATCACCATTCAAAAGTAAGGATAAGGCATCGGATGAAGTTTTTACCTATGCGGTTGATAATTTTTATCTTACCAACCCAATCTGTCGTGCGTCCGATATTATGAAACGCTGTTCCGAAAAATTTCTTAAACCCAAAAATGTATTAGAGGCGGCAGAATAATGACAACCAATAAAACAACAATTGAAATGGTGCAGGAATTTCACGAAACCTATGGCTTGCCTGTCGAATCTGAGCAAACTTTGGCATCTGACAAAACACAGAATTTGCGAATCAATTTACTCGCCGAAGAATTGGACGAGCTTAAAGATGCCTTGGCAGATAATGACCCTATCGAGGTTTTAGATGCCCTTATCGATTTGCAATATGTATTGGATGGCGCATTTTTATCTTTTGGTATGCAAGATGTAAAAATGGATGCGTTTAATGAAGTGCATCGCTCCAACATGTCAAAATTGGGTGAAGATGGAAAACCAATTCGCCGTAAAGAAGATGGTAAAGTCATGAAAGGGCCAAATTATTTTAAACCTGACATGGCTCAATTTATCAAAGATAAGAAGAAGGCCGCTTAAGTGACTGAAATTTGGACAATATATGGACAGCCGCTTGCTTTTATGTTGATGCATATTGGTATCTTGATTGGGGTCATTTTGGGGTCAATGGCGTATTATACCTATGCCGAACGTAAAGTGATGGGCATGATGCAACGCCGGCAAGGGCCCGCAATGGTTGGGCCGTTTGGATTGCTGCAACCTATTGCCGATGGTATTAAGCTCCTCTCCAAAGAAATCATTATTCCATCTCAGGCCAATGGTGTTTTGTTTATTATCGCGCCAATTTTGGTTTTTTCGCTTTCG
This sequence comes from uncultured Alphaproteobacteria bacterium, assembly GCA_963803555.1. Classification (GTDB taxonomy): domain Bacteria; phylum Pseudomonadota; class Alphaproteobacteria; order Micavibrionales; family Micavibrionaceae. The sequence continues at coordinate 824,333 of CAWDMZ010000002.1, forward strand.
CTTATCGCGTGGGCGGTTATTCCCGTTAGTGCGCAAATTGTTTTGGCTGATATTAATGTTGGGATTTTATACCTCTTTGCGGTGTCATCCCTTGGCGTTTATGGGGTAATTATTGCGGGTTGGGCATCCAATTCAAAATATGCATTTTTGGGTGCGCTTCGCTCTGCCTCGCAAATGGTGTCTTATGAAGTTTCGATGGGATTGGTGATTGTTTGTGTTCTTCTTTGTGTTGGCTCGCTCAATCTTACCGAAGTCATTACTGCCGATCGTCCATGGTGGATGGTGATATTGTTGTTGCCGATGTTGGTTGTTTTTCTCGTGTCGATTTTGGCGGAAACAAACCGCGCGCCATTTGACTTACCCGAAGGCGAATCAGAAATTACAGGCGGGTTTATGGTCGAATATTCGGCCATGGCGTTTGCGCTTTTCTTCCTTGGTGAATATACCAATATGATTATGATGAGTGCGATGACGGTTGTTTTGTTTCTTGGTGGATGGTTGCCGCCTTTTGGAATTGAGGCATTGGCGTTTGTTCCCGGTGTAATTTGGTTTACGTTAAAAACATTCCTGATTATGTTCTTCTTTATCTGGGCACGGGCGACTTTTCCGCGTTATAGATATGACCAGTTAATGCGTTTGGGCTGGAAAGTATTCTTGCCATTTACGTTATTTTGGGTAGTCTTAGTTTCAGGCACATTGCTTTATTTTGATGCGTTGCCTTAAGAGGATATAAAAATGAAATTTGAAACAGTCGATTCTATAGTTAGACCAACTTTATTAGGGGGGATGGTGCTATCTGCTTTTATGATTGTTGCATCTACGGTTTCAGAAGTTGCTTGTAATAATTTTCCAGAAAGCGATTTTCAAAGTGCGAGTTGTAAATTTCCAGGAGTTATAATGAGATGAAAAATTTTATTAACTCATTTTTACTGGTTGAAATTGTTAAAGGCATGATGCTGACATTGAAATATATGTTTTTTATGCCCAAAGTAACAATTAATTACCCCAATGAAATGGGGCCATTAAGCCCCCGTTTTCGTGGTGAACACGCCTTACGTCGTTATCCAAATGGGGAAGAACGATGTATTGCCTGTAAATTATGCGAAGCCATCTGCCCCGCACAAGCCATCACAATTGAAGCTGTACCGCGTGAAGATGGATCACGCCGCACAACACGCTATGATATTGATATGACAAAATGTATTTTTTGCGGTTTGTGTCAAGAAGCTTGTCCTGTTGATGCCATTGTTGAAGGGCCAAATATCGAATATGCCACCGAAACACGTGAAGAGCTTTATTATAATAAAGAAAAACTGCTTGATAATGGCGACCGTTGGGAAGCCCAAATCGCCAGAAATTTAGCTGTCGATGCGCCATATCGTTAAATTCTTACTTCATAACCTATTGTAATTAAATAGAAATTTAAGGTCTTTCACTTTGTTCCTTCCAAATTTGGGAGGGTAGGTTGATTGACTATTTTTGTATTTATATTTCAAATTTTATGCTGTTATGATGTCTCCTATAACGCGATGCTGATATCAAATCAGACAGTAAAATTACTATATTATAATATTAATAGTTTTGGTGAAATCGTTTGTGAAAAAGCGTTTTGAGAAGAATTTTGCTCAAATTTGTAATCGACGTAAATATTAATTATATTCTTAATATATACGATTTATGTTGCAATTAAGCCATGCGTATAGTAGGATGCAGGTATGAGTATAGAGAGTATGAGAGGTAGAGCTAGAGGAGATTTTGCATTTCAATCCGCAGGATCTATAAATGCGGCAAGAGCCAATGCAAGACCTCTTGCGGGAGCTGGAGATCGCTATGCAAACTTTCGTGCTCAACAATTGAGTGGTATTGGGATTCCTTCACCATCAAAAAAATAATTTCTTCAATTATTACCAGTGAATAGTCTAAGTTTTTTTCAGACTATCTCTTGCGTTTTTAAACCCTTAGCAGTACAAAAATGACGTTATAACTTTTTTATGTGCATAATATGTGTGCATATATAATTAAAAGACGTTTTTATGATTTCTGCATTTGCCTTTTATCTCTTTGCCTTTATTACCTTAATCAGTGCGATTATGGTCATTAGCGCACGCAATCCCGTAAACTCTGTTTTATTTCTTATTCTTGCGTTCTTTAATGCCGCAGGGCTTTTTGTTTTGTTGGGTGCAGAATTTATTGCGATGATTTTAGTCATTGTTTATGTGGGCGCGGTTGCAGTCCTATTCCTCTTTGTTGTGATGATGTTGGATGTCAGTTTTGCCGATTTACGCAAAGGCGCAATGCAATATATCCCCATGGGGCTCATCGCGGGGGGTATATTATTGGCCGAATTGGTTGTGATCGCCATTGCATGGACATTATCGGACACCGCCTTACAAAACGCGGCATCGCCCGTACCCGATGTTGAGAAAATAACAAATACCGAAGCGATTGGGCAAGTCCTTTATACCGATTATATCTTTGCCTTCCAAACGGCAGGGTTGGTTTTATTGGTTGCGATGATTGGTGCAATTGTTTTAACCCATCGCCGCCGCCCGGGCGTTCGTCGTCAGGTGGTGTCCGAACAACAAAACCGAACACAAGCCGAATCCATGGAAATTAAAAAAGTAACTTCGGGAACGGGGATATAAATGCCAGAATATTTAATTGAAATTGGATTGTCCCATTACCTGATCCTTGCCAGTGCGATTTTTACCATTGGGGTGTTTGGCATATTCCTTAACCGTAAAAATGTTATTGTTATTTTGATGTGTATCGAATTGATGTTATTGGCCGTCAATATTAACTTTGTTGCGTTTTCAACCTTCCTCAATGATTTGACGGGTCAAATTTTTAGTTTATTTATCCTAACCGTTGCCGCCGCCGAGGCCGCGATTGGTTTGGCCATTTTGGTTGTGTTGTTTAGAACAAAAGGATCCATCGCCGTTGAAGATATTTCGACCATGAAGGGGTAAGGGTATAAATTATGATTGAATATATTGCCGTTTTTGGCCCTATGGTTGGTTTTTTATTCGCGTTTCTTTTTGGTAAAGCGATGGGTGATAAAGGCGCGCAAGTCGTCACCTGCATTGGTGTTATTGCGGCGGCATTTGCGTCATGCGTTTTATTTACACAAATAGGCATGGCGGGCAAAGAAGCGTACACCGTTAATTTAATGACATGGTTTTCCTCTGGCGCCTTAGATGTGAATTGGGCATTACGCTTTGACTCGCTGTCCGTTGTGATGATGGCGGTGGTAACTATTGTTTCATCATGCGTGCATGTTTATTCCATCGGATATATGAGCCACGATGCCCATAAGGCGCGGTTTATGGCGTATCTAAGTCTATTCACCTTTGCGATGTTAATGTTGGTGACTGCGGATAATCTCGTTCAGCTTTTCTTTGGTTGGGAAGGGGTGGGCGTTGCCTCTTATCTTCTTATCGGGTTTTGGAATCACAAAGCATCGCGCCAATGCCGCATCTATTAAGGCATTTTTGGTTAATCGGGTGGGTGATTTTGGTTTGGCACTTGGGATATTTGCGACATTTATGGTGTTTGGCACCGTTCAATTTGATGCATTATTTGACCAAGCAGCAAGGGTTTGCCGATGCCACAATGAATTTTGTGGGGTATGACTTAAATGCCATGACTGTGATTTGCTTGTTACTCTTTATGGGGGCGATGGGTAAATCGGCGCAATTGGGGCTGCATACGTGGTTGCCCGATGCGATGGAAGGGCCAACCCCTGTTTCCGCGCTTAATCCATGCCGCAACAATGGTGACGGCAGGGGTGTTTTTGGTGGCACGTATGTCGCCAATGTTTGAATATGCGCCAATTGCGTTGATGGTTGTGACCCTTGTTGGGGGAATGACCGCCTTTGTTGCCGCAACAATTGGTATGACTCAATTTGATATTAAGCGGGTTATTGCCTATTCCACCATGTCGCAATTGGGGTATATGTTTTTTGCCCTTGGGGTTTCGGCCTATGGTGCGGCAATATTTCATTTGATGACCCATGCATTTTTTAAAGCATTGTTATTTTTGGGTGCGGGATCGGTTATCCATGCGATGTCGGATGAGCAAGATATGCGTAAAATGGGTGGTATTTGGCGAAAAATTCCTGCGACTTATACCCTAATGTGGATTGGGTCATTGGCATTGGCGGGTATTCCGTTGTTTGCGGGATATTATTCCAAAGACATGATATTAGAGGCGGCATTTGCCGATCACACTTGGTTTGGTAATTTTGCCTTTTGGATGGGAATTGCGGCGGCATTAATGACTGCATTTTATTCCGCACGATTATTATTTATGACCTTTCATGGTAAACCACGCGCCAGTAAAGAGGTGATGGATCATATCCATGAATCCCCTGTTGTTATGTTGGCGCCTTTGATGATTTTGGCGGCGGGTGCATTGTTCGCGGGTTATGCTTTTTATGAAAGTTTTGTGGGGCATCACCCGATTTGGCATGGTACAATTAAGGTCTTGGAAGGAAATGATACGGTTGCGGCGGCGCACCATGTACCATATTGGGTGAAGAAATTGCCAATTGTTATGGGTACATTGGGTTTACTGCTGGGTGCATTATTATATTTAAAAGCAACCAGCTATCCCGCGAAATTTACAAAATGGTTTAAGCCGATACATACGTTGTTTTTCAAGAAATGGTATTTTGATGAATTGTATCATACCACCCTTGTTGCGCCGTCAATTGCGTTGGGCCGTGTGTTTTGGAGAGGTGATAAGAAATTTGTTGATGGGTTTGGCCCCGATGGTGTGGCGAAAACCTCGTTGGGTTTTAATGGATTATTAAGCCGTTTTCAAACGGGGTATATTTATCAATATGCATTTATCATGATTTTAGGATTAATTGGCTTAATCACCTATTTCTTTATTAAAACAATGATGGGTGAGGGATAAATTATGGCTGATTTTCCAATATTATCATTATTAACCTTTATCCCATTGGTTGGGGTATTGTTCATTTTATTAATTCGCGGCAATGAAGAGCGTGTTTCTAAAAACGTCAAGCAGGTCGCATTTTACACCAGTGGGTTTAATTTCTTGCTGTCTTTATACATGTTGTCATTGTTTGATAAGACATCCCCCGATTTTCAATTTGTTGAAAAGGTTGAATGGTTTGACGCGCTCAACATTTCCTACACCATGGGAATTGATGGGATTTCTTTGTTTTTTGTCCTGCTTTCCACATTATTAACGCCGATTTGTATTTTGGCGAGTTGGAATTCGATAAAAACGCGTGTTCGTGAATATATGGTCGCGTTTCTGATTTTACAAACCTTTATGATTGGGACGTTCTGCGCCCTTGATGCCTTTTTATTCTACATTTTCTTTGAGGCCGTGCTTATCCCGATGTTTATTATTATTGGGGTTTGGGGTGGGGCAAACCGTATTTATTCTGCCTTTAAATTCTTTCTTTATACGTTACTTGGGTCTGTTTTGATGCTTTTGGCGCTGCTTTATCTTTATATGGAGGTCGGGACAAGCGATATTGAGACCTTAATTGACAATCCAGTTGTTCGTGATGCTCAAATATGGTTGTTTATTGCATTTTTTGCCAGTTTTGCCGTTAAAATGCCGATGTGGCCTGTTCATACATGGCTTCCCGATGCCCATGTGGAGGCGCCGACTGCGGGGTCTGTAATTTTGGCGGGGGTATTGTTGAAGATGGGGGGCTATGGTTTCTTGCGTTTCTCCCTCCCGATGTTCCCCGAGGCATCAGAATTTTTTGCACCGATGATACTTTGGTTATCGGTTATTGCGATTATTTACACTTCGCTTGTCGCACTTGTTCAAAGAGATATGAAGAAATTGATTGCCTATTCATCTGTCGCGCATATGGGGTTTGTGACCCTTGGGATATTTACCGCAACGACACAAGGGATTGAGGGTGGAATTTTTCAAATGATTTCGCATGGTCTTATTTCTGCGGCGTTGTTCCTATGTGTGGGTGTGGTTTATGACAGATTACATACGCGTGAAATGGCACGTTATGGTGGGTTGGTTAAAAATATGCCCAAATATGCAATTGTCTTTATGATTTTGATGTTGGGGTCTGTTGGATTACCCGGGACATCTGGATTTATTGGTGAGTTTTTATCCTTAATGGGAACATTCCAAGCCAACACAACGGTAGCGATTTTCGCGACAACGGGGGTTGTTTTGGGCGCGGCTTATATGTTGGTGCTTTATCGTGCGCGTGATCTTTGGGGAGCAAAAAAATGCCGATGCGGCCGCAATGGAAGATTTAACTAAATTGGAATATAGTTATTCTAGTGCCGTTTGTATTATTCGTCTTATGGCTTGGGATTGCGCCATCATTTGTCATGGATCGTATGGCACCATCGGTTGATAAATTAATGACCCATTATAATGAGCATAAATAAGCCTTAAAAGGCGAAGAAAATTTAGCTGGCCTTTTGACGGAAATGAAAATTCTGAGGATAAGCAGAGTGATCAGTTTGGTAAGGAACAACAAATGATGGGTCGACAAATAATGTAAGGGTGAATAATGAATAATATTACCTTATATGGATTGTCCCCAATGTGGCCTGAATTATTTTTGGCGGTGGGTGGTATGATTTCTCTTGATTCTTGGCGTGTTACAAAAACAAGAAAATCCCACGATTTTAATTAACAAAACTGTTATTGGGTTGTTTGCCGTAACCTTATTAATTTTAGTATCACAAACGCCAGAAATGTTTCATACAGCCATTTTAAACGGTATGTTTGTTCAAAATGAATTTACGTTTTTTGTAAAAGTTTTGATTATCCTTGGAATTATTGCCTCACTTACGCTTGCGCCGCAATATTTAGCGGAGGCGCAGATTATACGTTTTGAATATCCAATCCTCGTTTTATTTGCAGGATTGGGTATGATGATTATGGTTTCAGCGAATGATATGCTTTCCGCTTTATATGGGGCTTAGAGCTTCAATCTTTAAGCCTTATATGTATTGGCGTCTATCCGTCGTAATCATGTGAAATCTGCGGAAGCGGGGATGAAATATTTTATTTTAGGTGCGATTTCGTCAGGGATGTTGTTGTTCGGAATTTCACTTATTTACGGATTTACAGGGTCAACAAATTTTGACGTGATTGCCGCAACTTTGGCTGCCGAAATTGGCATTGGTGCAATTATTGGATTTGTCTTTATCCTAAGTGCGTTGGCGTTTAAAATCTCGGCTGTGCCGTTTCATATGTGGACGCCCGATGTCTATGAAGGCGCACCGACAAGTGTTACCGCATTTTTTGCCATTGTTCCAAAAATTGCGGCGATGGCGCTTATTATTCATTTACTATTTGTGCCCTTTTCCGCGTTGAGCGATCAATGGTTTCAAATGATTTGGATCTTGTCTGTGGCATCCATGATTGTGGGGGCATTTGCAGGGTTGCGTCAAAATAATATCAAGCGTTTAATCGCCTACAGCTCCATCGGTAATATTGGTTATGCCTTGGTCGGTTTGGCTGCAGGCGGCGAGGCGGGGATTGCCGCGATATTGGTTTACCTGACCCTTTATATGATTATGACCGCAGGGACATTTGGAATTATTTTATGTATGCGCCGTAATGGTTTAAGTTTTGAATCAATATCTGATTTAGCGGGATTGTCAAAAAACCACCCATGGCTTGCCTATCCTATGGCGATATTAATGTTTTCGATGAGTGGTATTCCCCCTATGGCAGGTTTTTTTGGGAAGTTGATTATTTTTCAATCGGCTATTCAATCGGGGCTTTATATATTGGCAGTTATTGGTGTGGTGACTTCGGTTGTTGCGGCATATTATTATCTGCGCATTATCAAAGTAATGTTTTTTGATGAGCCATTGGATGCGTTGGATTTGGATGATATTGAGTGGCCTAGAAAAGCAGTTATTGCAATTTCGGTTGTTATTATCATGCTGTTTATCATTTTCCCTTCTGGCTTAATAAACATGGCGGGGGCCGCCGCGTCAGGGATATTCCCATAAATGGTTAAAAATCTGCCGATAGAATGGCAAATCAATCATTATCAACAAACCACATCCACCCAAGATTTGGCGCATGATGCCACAAAAAATGGTGCGCAAGAAGGTATGGTTTTCCAAGCCTCAAAACAAAGTGACGGTCGCGGTCGCCATGGTAATAGTTGGAGCGCGCCAGTTGGTAATTTATATTTATCCTTTATCCTGCGGCCTGATTTTGATTTACAACAGGCAGGGCAAATTTCGTTTATTGTATCATGTGCCGTGGCGCGTGCGTTGGAGCATTACATAGATACAGATAAGCATGATTTAAAACTTAAATGGCCCAATGATATTTTGGTTAATGGCCTTAAAATCTCAGGCATTTTGTTGGAAAGTAATATCAAAGATAATGCGATAGACAGCCTGATTGTTGGTATTGGTGTTAATATTTTCAACAAACCTGATTTAGCCATCTGTTTAAATGATATCGCTGATGAGCCAGTTTATGTGAATAAAGTGCGGGATTTGATTTTGCATGAATTTAAGGTTTTTTATACCTTATGGCATAAAAAGGGGTTTGAACCCATTCGTGAATTTTGGCAAAGCCGTGCATATGGCATGGGGCAAGATATGGTGGCACGATTGCCTGACCAAAAATTTTATGGCATTTTTAATGGTATAACTGATGATGGATGCCTTATCTTAAAAGAGTCCAATGGAAATGACCGTATCATCAGCGCGGCAGAGGTGCATTTTGGAACATAATTTTAAAAGTTGATATAAATGTTATTAGCAATTGATATTGGAAATACAAATATTGTCTGCGCGGTTTATAATGGAAACCAGCAACTTCAAAAATGGCGATATGCCTCCTCAAAAAAGCTGCAATCTATATTTGATACTATTGACCATAAAGTTGATTTTGTGATTATTGGGTCTGTTGTCCCAAGCTTGAACGACCCCATTGCGAATGCTTGCATAGATAAATTTGATGTTGAGCCGTTATTTATTACCCATAAAAATATTGGTATTGAAATTGATTTGGATCGCCCAAGCGAGGTAGGGGCAGATCGTATTATTAATGCCGTCGCTGTTTTGGCGGAATATAAACAGCCCGCCATTATTGTCGATTTTGGTACGGCAACCACATTTGATGTTGTCAATAAGGCGGGCGCATATGCGGGCGGTGTTATTGCCCCCGGTATTAATTTATCGTTAAAAGCATTGGGTGATGCGGCGGCGCAGTTACCGCAATTAAAAATTGATAAACCCGCAGCTGTTATTGGTAAAAATACAATTGATGCGATGCAGTCGGGCATTTATTGGGGTTATATTGGTTTAATCGAAGGCACGATAAAACGTATCGAACATGAAATTGGTGATGATTGCGTGATTATTGCGACAGGCGGGCTAGCCCCGTTATTCGCCGAAGGAACAGATTTGATTCAAAATATTGATTCTGATTTGACGTTAAAAGGCTTGGTCGAACTGCATAAAACCCTTATAACAAATTAGTTTCAAATTTAACATTATAGAAGCCAAGAAGCATTTATGCCTTGGCAGCAAAAGTAACAAGCAATGACATTAAACCCTGACGAACTTATCTTTATTCCCCTTGGTGGGTCCGAACAATTTGGCGCCAACCTTAATGTTTATGGATATCAAGATGAGTTGTTGATTATTGATATGGGGATTGGGTTTGCGGACGAGTATTATCCAGGGGTGGACATCCTATTGCCCGACCCAACCTATTTAGAAAATAATAAAAAGAAAATCGCAGGGATGATTATTACCCACGCGCATGAAGATCATATTGGTGGAGTTGCCCATTTATGGCCGCGTATCAAATGCCCGATCTTTTGCACCGAATTTACGGCAGAGATTTTAAAGAAAAAATTAGCCGAAAATCCAGAATGTAAAGGCGCACGTATCCGCATTGTAAAACAGCTAGAACCCATAAAAATTGGAGTATTCACCACAACTTTTATTCCTGTATCACACTCCGTTCCTAATAGCTCTTCGATCGTGATTGAAACGCAATTGGGGCGCGTAGTACATAGTGGCGATTGGAATTTAGACCCCAAACCCATATTGGGTAAAAAGACAGAGGAAAGCACATTTAGAGCCATCGGTGATAAAGGGGTCTTGGCCTATATAGGGGATTCAACCAATGCAGGGGTTGATGGTTTCTCGGGCAGTGAAAGCGATGTTGAAAAGGGATTGGCAGAAGTTTTCAAAACCTGTGAAAAACGTATTGTTGTAACGATGTTTGCATCCAACATTGGCCGTGTACGTTCAATTTGTAAGGCGGCGGAGGCCAATGATCGAAGCGTTGCGGTTTTGGGACGATCCCTGCACCGTATGATTGGGGCGGCGCAAAAATGTGGTTATTTGAATGACGTCCGTGATTTTGTTGATGAAAAAGATATCAGTGTTTTACCCCGTGAGAATATCGTTGTCATTGCAACAGGCAGTCAGGGGGAGGCGCGGGCACAAATCGCCCGTATTGCCCGTGGGGACCAACGCAATGTTCAATTGGATCAGGGCGATACGGTAATATTTTCTGCCAGACCGATACCGGGGAATGAAAAAGAAATTAATTTTGTTCAAAACCGATTAGCGGCGGCGCATATCAATGTGATAAACCCGCGCGATACAAAACACGTTATCCATGTATCGGGACATCCCGCGCGGGATGAGATTAAGATAATGTATGATTGGCTGCGCCCTGAAATTGTTGTTCCCGTACATGGGGAAAAGATTATGATTGAGGATCAGGCAGAATTGGCAAGGCAATCACAAATTCGCCATGCCGTTGTACCAAACAATGGATCGGTCATCAGGTTGGCACCCGGAACACCACAAATTATCGACCATGTCGAAAATGGATTATTGGCGGTTGAGCCGGGGCGTATTATAAGCGCGGGACATGTTGCCATATCCGATCGCCGTAAATTACAAATGACAGGAACGTGCCATGTTTCAATTGTAATTGATTCCAATGGCAGTTTAATGGCCAGCCCACAAATCACCAGTGTGGGGTTGATTGATCAAAAAGATGAAGATGATTTGGAATTTATTGAAGATTTAAAAGATGAAATTCATGATTTAATTAGCGGATTGAAGCGCAAAAAAATGACCACTGATGATATGGCGGAGAAAATCCGTATTGCCATTCGTAAAGATATTTTTGAAGTATTGCGCATTAAACCAAAAATTTCTGTTCATTTAACAAGGGTATAAAGCCGTGACAATTTTCACCTCAATCATTGTGTTTTTAATGGTTTTTTGGACTGTTTTGTTCGTTGTTTTACCGTGGGGAAATAAACCACAAGATAATAAAGAAGATCACCATTTTGGTGGGGCGCCAACCATTCATAATATGAAGAAAAAATTTCTTATTACTTTTTTGGTTAGTTTTATTGTTTGGGGGATTATTGCTATTTTAATCCATATTGAAGTGATTGATTTTTACGAAATCTCACGCGAGATGTTTGCGGAGGATGTTTTGTGATGAATAGGTTCATTATTTTTAGCATCATAGGAATATTTTTTATCTTTCCCGCACGCGCGCAAGAGAGCGACTCCGCAATGAAAAATGCGGTTTGTAAATTATTGGCATTACAAAATCAAAACTCAAACTCAAATACCATTGGGAATAGTGTGGCATACCAAGAAGGCGTAGATTCATATGGCCGTGCCGTTGTCCCCGCAACAGGGCAGAAGAACAATCAAAGCCAATCTTTGTTTATCCCGATTGAGGTTGATTTGGCACAAAAATTTAATATCCCAGAAATCAAAAATTTGGATGAAACGCAAATTGGTACGGCCGAAATCAAACCTGATGGACAAGTTCTTTTTGGAAATAATGATATTACGACAAAAATGAATGAATGGTGTGGAACGCCTGTTGCTAAAGAGAATATCGTTCAACTCCCCATTATTGATCCCCCACGCATTGATAAACCAATTTTGCCCGATGCGCCTGCGCCAATTATTCCCCCAATTATTAAAGCTGATGGTACATTTGTAACCGAAGATGAAACCCCCAAAGAAATTTTGAATGAAGATATTCTTTATGAAGTGGAGCAAATGAATGGTGAAGTGGTTCTTGATCCTTTAAGTAAGAGCGAAGTTCAAGGTTTAGCGGTAAGTAATTCGGATGCAATAGAAATCCTACCAACTAAAGCCATCCCACCCCTTGAAATAAAACCCAATACAGGGTCAAATGACGCAGAAATAAATACCCAATCCGACATCATAACAGGAACAGATTTTAGAGGTTATAATGAATAACTCAGCCCAAAAAAATAATAAGCAAAATAATCAGCAAAATAAGAAAAAAATAAGAACAGCCATCACGCCAACGCGCGAAGAAAATTTCCCTGAATGGTATCAGGAAGTTGTCAAGGCCGCGGATTTGGCCGAAAATTCACCCACCCGTGGATGTATGATTATCAAGCCCGATGGATGGGCAATTTGGGAATTAATGCAATCTATTTTTGATGGATGGTTAAAGGATTATGGCGTTCAAAATTGTTCGTTCCCAATGCTTATTCCCGTAAGTTTTTTAGAGCGCGAAGCCGAACATGTTGATGGTTTTGCCAAAGAATGCGCCGTTGTTACGCATCACCGATTGGAAGCAGATGGAAGATGGCAAATTAGTCCCTGCAGGAAAATTAGAAGAGCCTTATGTTGTTCGCCCAACGTCAGAGACAATTATTGGTGATGCCATGTCCCGTTGGATACAATCTTACCGTGATTTGCCGATGCAATTGAACCAGTGGGCAAGTGTATTGCGGTGGGAAATGCGTACGCGTTTATTTCTAAGGACGGCCGAGTTTTTCTGGCATGAGGGTCATAACGCATTTGAAGATCATGAAGGTGCAAAACAAGATTGTCTAACAGTTTTGGATATGTATGAAAAATTCTTTACAGAATATTTGGCCTTTGATGGGTATATGGGCATTAAAACAGCTGAGGAGCGTTTCCCTGGTGCGAATGAAACCTATGCATTTGAAGCGATGATGCAAGATGGTAAAGCATTGCAAGCTGCAACTACGCATGATTTAGGCGATAATTTTGCCAAATCTTTAAATATAAAATATCAAGGTCGTGACGAAAAAGAGCATTTCTGCCATACAACATCATGGGCGTTTAGTACCCGAACAATTGGCGGGTCTAATCATGATGCATGGTGATGATGATGGTATGATTATGCCACCCCGTATTGCGCCGCATCAAATTATAATATTGCCCGTTATCAAAGATGATAATGAAGCAAAAATTGAAGCTTATTGTTTAAAGCTTCGTGATGATTTAAAAGCAAAAGGTTTTCGCGTTAAGTATGATAATCGTGATATGCGTACGCCCGATAAAATGTGGGATGCGGTGAAGCGCGGCGTACCAATACGTGTTGAAATTGGGGAACGTGAAGTGGATGGCAATGAATTAACCCATGTTCGCCGTGATATTGGCCGTGATTCAAAAACCACCGTTTCTGCCGATCAATTTATTAATGACGCGCAAAGGATTTTGGATGATATTCACGATAATATGTTGGCACGGGTGCGCAAATTCCGTGATGATAATACCAAAGATGTGACAAGTGTTGCCGAAATTGAAGAATTTTATAAAGCCGATAAAATTGGCTTTGTTAAAGCCCCTATTAAGATTTTAGAAGATAGTAATCTTAGAGGCCGTAATGAAAGAATATAGTCTTTCAACACGAAATATGCCGTTTACCGATAAGGGTAAAATGGTTTTGATTGCGAAAGCGTATTAAATAATGTTTTCCCCCATTGAACGTATGATGGCATGGCGATATTTACGCGCCCGAAAGGCAGAAGGGTTTGTCTCTGTCATTGCTGGGTTTTCGTTTCTTGGCATTATGCTAGGTGTGGCGACACTTATCATTGTGATGTCGGTGATGAATGGTTTTCGCGCCGAATTGGTGGACCGTATTTTGGGGCTGAACGGTCATTTAAACGTTTATTCCCAAACGGGGACGCTCAATAATTATATGGCGCTTGTTGATACAATTGAAAATATTGATGGTGTTGAATCGGTTCGCCCGATGATTGAAGGCCAAGTTTTAGTTACGGTCAATGGCGCGGCAAGCGGGGCATTGGTTCGTGCAATGAGCCGTGAAGATTTTGCGACCAAACCGCTTATTTCCGATTCCGTTGTTCAAGGGCAGCTTACTAATTTTCAGGAGGAACAAGTGGCCATTGGGGTTAATATGGCGGAACGTCTTAAATTTGACCTTGGGCGATAAAATAACCTTGCTTGCGCCGAAGGGTAAAGCATCGCCGTTTGGTACAATCCCACGCTCCCGCGCTTATGAAGTCGGATTAATTTTTGATGTGGGTATGTATGAATATAATAATGGGTTTATCTTTATGGATTTGCCATCGGCACAAAAATTTTTCCAACAACCTAATCAAGTAACATCATTAGAAGTGATGGCAGATAGTCCGATGATTGCCGATAAAATTCGTGGAGATTTGGATCGTGCAATAAATGGGCGCGCAAAGATTTATGATTGGCGCGATGCCAATAGCTCTTTTCTCAATGCCTTAGCGGTGGAACGTAATGTTATGTTTTTAATCCTAACGCTCATTATATTGGTGGCGGCGTTTAATATTATTTCGTCGATGATTATGTTGGTAAAAGATAAAGGTAAAGATATTGCAATTTTACGCACCATGGGCGCGACGCAAAAAAATATGTTGAATATCTTTATTCTCACGGGCGCGAGTATTGGGTTTGCGGGAACAATTGTCGGGCGCAATTATCGGCATTGTTTTTGCCAGCAATATTGAAACTTTGCGCGAATTTTTGGAAAATGTAAGCGGGACAGAATTATTTGCAGATGAGGTTTATTTCCTCTCCCAATTACCATCGGTTATTCAATGGCAAGATATTACGACGGTGGTTTTAATGGCGCTGTTCCTTTCCATTGGGGCGACATTGTATCCCGCATGGCGTGCCTCGCGCCTTGATCCTGTGGAGGCGTTACGTTATGAGTAATATCAACTTAGTGCTGGAAACAAAGGATTTATGCCGCTTTTATACCCAAGGGGGTAAAACGCTGACGGTTTTAAATGATGCGAATGTTGAAATTAAATCAGGGGAGATTGTTGCCCTTGTTGGCCCCAGCGGGTCTGGTAAATCGACATTTTTGCAAACGGTTGGGCTGCTTGATAAACCCACAAGCGGATCGTTGATTATTGGTGGTCATAATACCGATCATATTGGTGATAAAGAACGCACATTAATGCGCCGCCAATATATTGGATTTGTGTATCAATTTCATTATTTATTACCAGAATTTACAGCCGCAGAAAATATCATCATCCCCCAAATGATTGCAGGGATAAGCCGCGAAGATGCAGCGGAACGCGCCAAGGAATTACTAGAAATTTTAAAAATCGATCATCGTGCCGACCACCGTCCTGCCACCTTATCGGGGGGAACAACAGCGCGTAGCAATTGCCCGCGCATTGGCCAATAACCCAACATTATTATTAGCGGACGAGCCAACGGGGAATTTAGATCCCGAAACATCCGAACGGGTTTTTGAGCTGCTTATCGACCTTGTCCGTAATGTGGGGATTGGCGCGGTGATTGCCACCCATAATATGGATATTGCCGACCGCATGGATCGCATTTTAGAATTTAAAAATGGTAAGCTTTTAAGTTATTAAATCATCTCACCTTTTGGGTAAGATAATACACCTTGAATTTTTTCTATAGAGGGGCGCAAGTCATAATGTATGCAAGCTTGCAATTGTCCAATTACAGCCGATCGAAATTGCTCAGGAATAAAATCAACAAAGGAATCTGTAGAAAATTTTGGAACAGGTATGCCCAATTCATTAAATTGATTTACTATTTCATTGGCACAACCATCAAGAAGATAGGGGCTTTTATCTATATAATCTAAATCTGCACTTGCAGTAGAGGTTGCGAAAACGGTAGCGAGAAGAACATGTTTAAACATAAAAATAAAATAGCAAAAATATAAATTATGTCAAAATAAAATTTTAGGGTATAAGCTTGTTTATCCCTACCGAATTTAATGATATTTATCTATAAATAGAGTATGTCATCAGGCTCTAACAATCATCAATTTATTCATTTGCACGTTCATTCTGCTTATTCATTGGCCGAAGGGGCCATTCATCCCAAAGATTTAGTGAAACAAACGGCATTGAATGATATGCCCGCAATTGCGGTGACAGATACCAATAATATGTTTGGTGCACTTGAATTTTCGATGGCCGCGCAGGAAAAAGGCATTCAGCCAATTTTGGGGTGTCAGCTTCATGTTGGGTGAGGGCGGACAGACACCTTGTTTTATTGGCTCAAAATGAAAAGGGGTACAAAAATCTTTCTAAAATTATTAGTGATGCGTATATGGAAGGCGATTTAACCAAGCAAGTTGCAACAAGCTTTGATGCGATTTCACAATGCCATGAATACCTAATTTGTTTGTCAGGTGGGCCGACAAAGGGTTTTACAACCAAAAAAGATATTCTTGCCCTGCAAAAAATATTTGGGGATCGATTTTACATCGAACTTCAACGCCATGGCTTAAAAGAAGAGGAAATTCATGAGGCCGCATTGATTGATTTGGCATACGCACATGATATTCCCCTTGTCGCAACAAATGATGTTTACTTCGCCAGTGCTTGATATGCATGAGGCGCATGATGCGCTGCTTTGTATTGCCGAGGGGCGTTATATTTCAGAAGAAGATAGTCGCAACGCAACAAAGCATCATTATCTTAAAATCCACCTGATGACATGATTGAGTTGTTTAAAGATATTCCCGAAGCTATTGAAAATACAGTACAAATTGCAAAACGTTGTTCATTTTTATTAAAACCCATTGACCCGATTTTGCCCCTGTTTGAAACGGAAGAGGGACGCAAGAGGTTGAAGAATTAAAAGCGCAAGCCCAAGAAGGTTTACAATGGCGGTTGGAGCATTTGTTAAAGATGCCGACCATGAGGCTTATTTTAAGCGCTTAGAGTTTGAATTAGACGTAATTAAGGAAATGGATTTTCCAGGATATTTTCTAATTGTTGCTGACTTTATCAAATGGGCGAAAGATCAAGATATTCCTGTAGGTCCCGGGCGGGGGTCTGGTGCGGGGTCTGTCGTGGCGTGGGCATTGAAGATTACCGACCTTGATCCGCTTACAATTTAATTTGCTTTTTGAGCGTTTTTTGAATCCCGAACGTGTATCCATGCCTGATTTTGATGTCGACTTTTGCCAAGACACGGCGGGAGGAGGTAATTCAATATGTTCAAGAAAAATACGGGCGTGATAGAGTGGCGCAAATTATCACCTTTGGTAAATTGCAGGCGCGGGCGGTGGTGCGTGATGTGGGGCGGGTATTGCAGATGCCCTATGACTTGGTTGATCGACTGTCGAAGATGATTCCCAATAATCCCGCGCAACCAACAACATTGCAAGAGGCGTTGGATGCCGATCCTGATTTTCGGATGGAGATTAAAAAAGATGAAACAGCCGTAAAAGTTAATTGATATTGCGTTAAAATTAGAAGGGTTATATCGCCATGCCTCCACCCATGCGGCGGGGGTTGTCATTGCGGATCGACCGCTGCACGAGCTTGTCCCTGTTTATCGTGATCCACGATCCGATATGCCCGTGACGCAATTTAATATGAAATATGTTGAACAAGCGGGTTTGGTAAAGTTTGATTTTCTTGGGTTGAAAACCATGACCGTTATTCACAAGGCGGTTCAAATCATTAAAGAAAACTGAAAAATATTGATATTAATATCCTTGAAATTCCCTTTGATGATGAAAAAACATTTGAGATGTTAAAGGCGGGAAATCAATAGGGGTTTTTCAGGTGGAAATCGGGCAGGAATGCGCGATTTGGGGAAACAAATTGGGATTAGCAATTTAGAGGATATTATTGGCGGTTATCTCCCTGTTTGGCCGGGACCAATGGAAAATATTCCTGTGTATCTTGCAAAATGTTAAAAATGAAGATGATCTTGATTATATGCATCGAAAAATTAAAACCGATACCCGAAGACACCTATGGCGTGATGATTTATCAGGAACAGGTCATGCAGGCCGCGCAGGTTTTGGCGGGTTATACCCTTGGTGGGGCGGATTTATTGCGCCGTGCCATGGGGAAGAAAATTAGTTGCCGAAATGGATGCGCAACGCGCCATGTTTGTCAAAGGGGCGAATGACAACAACGAAATCCCCGCCGACCAAGCCAACGCATATTTTTGACCAAATCGCCACATTTGCGGGCTATGGATTTAACAAGGCGCATACGGCGGCATATGGATTGGTATCGTATCGGACAGGGTGGTTGAAGGCTAATTACCCCGTTGAATTTATGGCGGCATCTATGACCCTTGATGCGGGGAATACCGATAAATTGGGTGTGTTTAAGCAAGAGCTTGACCGTATGGAAATTGACCTGCTTATCCCCGATATCAATAAATCCGAAGCCATGTTTAAGGTGGAAGGGCGAGGCGGTTCGCTATGCGCTTGCCGCCCTAAAAGGGGTGGGTGAGGCGGCGATGGAGAAGATTATTGCCGAACGTGAAACCAATGGTGATTTTAAAGATCTGGATGATTTCCTCTCACGTCTAGACAGCCGCACAATGAATAAACGTCAATTTGAAGGGTTAATTGCCGCAGGTGCATTTGATAGTTTTGGGTATGACCGTGCCACATTAATGGGCAATGCGGAAATCTTGTTAAAACACGCGGCACACTTGGCGCAAGAGCGTGAAAGTGGACAATCCAGTTTGTTTGGTGGTGATGACACCATGACTGCAATGCCGCCACTGGCCGATGTTGAGGCATGGGATATGTTGGAAAAGCTAAGCTATGAATTTAAGGCGGTCGGGTTTTATTTATCCGCGCACCCCCTTGACCGTAGGATGGAGCAGTTGGAGAAGATGGGCGTGACATCGTTTGTTAAAGCCGCCCAAACATTAAACGCCCAAAAATCAAACCGATTGACAATGGCGGGAATTTTAATTCGTAAGCAGGAGCGCGTGTCGGCAAAATCGGGGAATAAATTTGCCTTTTTGCAAATGTCAGATGCCACAGGTGTATACGAGGTGATGATTTTTTCAGACACATTGGCAAGATATCGCGATATTTTAGAACCCGGAACAGCATTGCAAATTAGTGTCGATGGTGAAAACCGTGATGATGAGTTGCGTTTTACAGGGCAAATTATCGCGCCCTTGGATGCTGCCGTGGCCAGCAAGGTGAAAGAGCTACAAATTCATTTGGATGCAAGTGAGCCAGTGCAGCATATATATAACGGCATTAAAAACGCAGGGTCAGGCAATGTAAAAATCCATCTATATGCCTATTTACCCAATGGATATATCGCCGAAATGGAAATAAAAGGCCGCCACAACATTCCCCCAGAAATGTTGAACCTGTTACAAAAATCTCCCGGGTTTATAAAATATAGTGAGGGTTAATGCTTTGTGGGCTCTGTTGGTGCAACGCCAGAAGAGCGTATGCCTATAGATTTTCTGTTGTAATCATTGATCGTGTTTTGCGCCAAAGAATCTAAATTAGGCCAATGCATAACTAAGCTTAATGCTGCTTCATAGGGTAATGGATTTTCTAACAAACCTTTATTGAAACCACCCTCTGTTAATTCATGTGCGATAGCTTGCATAACATCCCTCATTAACTCTGGTCTAGATTTAAGTTCACGATGTTTATGTGAAAAATAAACCATCGTAGAGTCGTAAGGCATAGCGCGTAAAATAAAACATAATGTAGCTTCGGCATCGTCAGAAGCGGCAAGCTCAAAATCCATAATACGTAACAATGTTTGTTGATTATCTGTTTTGCTTAAAATAATTTCAAATGTTTGTAACATTTTTATATAATCACGATTATGATATGAATTTTCAAAATCAAACAGATCTTTTCCTGTGATTTTTTGACCATCATCTAATATAAAAATACGCTCATCATCTCTATAAAAAGCATCTTCGTCTTCGACATTCTTTAAAGCGGCTTGTTCATCATACCAATCTTGTAAGATATCCCAAATATTTGTCTGTCCATATTTTTCTAGTAAAGTAGAATCAATATGTGGAATAATTAGTGCGGCTTGCTCTTCTAAGTATCCACTTAAAAATGTGACACCAATAACGGGCTTAGATTTTGGAGAATTTGCTTTTTTTGAAGCTTTATTATGTACTGTACTTAAATTAGAACTCATACCATTTTTTAACATAATTTTTATTTATGTCAATAAACAATTCTTTACTTGCAATTTCCATTAAAAACCAATAAAACATGCACAAGTTTCGGGATTGCCCGATTCAAATTCACAGGTGAGAATCCTTAATTCCAGTGTTTCTATTAGAAACCTAAAGGCTCACCGAGGACATAACTGGTTTTAAACAAAGGAGCAAAACCCATGCCTATGCCTACTGTACAAATGAAAGACCTGCTTGAAGCGGGCGTCCACTTTGGTCACCATACTCGTCGTTGGAACCCAAAAATGCAACCATATATCTTTGGTGTGCGTAATGGTGTTCACATTATTGACCTGCAACAAACCACCCCAATGTTGGGTCAAGCGCTTCAAGCAATGCGTGATATTGTTGCAAAAGGCGGTCGTGTTTTATTTGTTGGAACAAAAAACCAAGCCAAAGATAAAGTTAGCCGAAAGCGCAAAGCGTTGTGGTCAGTTTTATGTGAACCACAGATGGTTGGGCGGAATGATGACCAACTGGAAGACAATTTCTAATTCAATCACACGTTTACGTGAAGTTGATGATATTTTGGCTAAAGGTGACGATATCTGGTCTAAAGAAAAAAGAATTACTAATGATGGAGCGCGAGCGCGATAAATTGGAGCTTTCTCTTGGTGGTATTAAAGATATGGGCGGTCAGCCTGATGCCATCTTTATCATTGATGTTGATAAAGAAGATATTGCGGTAAAAGAAGCCAATAATCTTAGTATTCCTGTTTTCGCTGTCATTGATACAAATGTTGATCCCGTGGGCGTTGATTTCCCAATTCCAGGAAATGATGATGCATTACGTGCAATCAGCCTTTATTGCGATTTATTCAGCGATGCTATTTTAGATGGTATTTCTGCGGAAATGGCGCAATGCGGTGTTGATACTGGCGCGGCTGTTGATGTTGATGTTGTTGTGCCTAAGGTGGAATGAAAAAGCCAGCCGCAAAAGCAAAATCTGATACAACGGCAAAATCGCCAGTGACAAAAGATGATGCAAAGGCACAAGACCAAACAAACGAAGTTGAAAAAGCAAGTGAATACCGCAGATATTGATGGCAAAGCATCTTCAACTGATGTTTCAGCAGAGCCTATAGCAGAAAAGCCCAAAAAGGCCGCTTCCGCTAAATAAAAAAATATATCCCCGCGTAAAATGGCGGGGATTTTCTATTGTTTCAATAAATTGGTTTTGGCCTAATCAGCCAGAACAATAAGATTAAAAAGGATATTAAAATGTCAGAAATTACAGCAGCAAAAGTTAAACAGCTTCGCGAAAAATCAGGCGCAGGCATGATGGATGCAAAAAAAGCATTACAAGAAAATAATGGTGATATGGAAGCGGCGATTGACTATCTTCGCACAAAAGGATTGGCAAAGGCCGAGAAAAAATCTAGCCGTACCGCCGCAGAAGGATTGGTTGCAATTATTTCCCAAGGAACATCTGGCGCAGTTGTTGAAGTAAATTCCGAAACAGATTTTGTTGCCCGTAATGAAAAATTCCAATCATTTGTAAAACAAGTTGCTGAAAAAGCCACTTGCTGTTGAAACAAAGGAAGAATTGCTCGATGCAGACCTTGATGGGAAAACTGTTCAAGATACCTTGACCAATTTAATTGCCACAGTGGGCGAGAATATGGGTGTTCGCCGTATGGAGAAACTATCTGTTTCCGAAGGTGCGGTTGTTGGATATGTCCATAATGCCGTTGCCCCCAATTTGGGTAAAATTGGTGTTTTGGTTGCCTTAGAATCATCAGGTGATAAAGCCGCCTTGGAAGCATTGGGTAAGCAATTGGCCATGCATGTTGCCGCTGCATTCCCACAATGTCTTGATGCGTCAAGCGCAGACCAAGATGCATTAGAGCGTGAGCGTAATATTATCCGCGAAACAGCGTTGGCTGAGGGCAAGCCAGCCGAGATCGTTGAAAAAATGCTTGAAGGACGTATGAAGAAATATCTGAAAGAGATTTGTTTAATGGATCAGGTTTTTGTCATGGATGGCGAAACAGTTATCTCTGATCTTGTCAAAAATGCAGAAAAAGAAGTGGGTGCGCCTGTTGAATTAAAGGCTTATTCACGCATTCAGTTGGGTGAAGGCATTGAAAAAGAAGAAGAAGACTTTGCCGCAGAAGTATCAAAAGTTGCAAACGGTTAATTGTTCTTCGTTAATAACGCAAAATTTTTAAAGAGCCACGTTGTTTAACAGCGTGGCTTATGCTTTATAGCTGTCATATAGCATTCCTTATAAAAGATGGATATTAAAATATGTGCTTCAAAATCACCCTATAAACGTATTTTATTAAAAATGTCAGGCGAAGTTCTGATGGGGGAAAATGAATTTGGGCTTGATCCTGCAACCGTTAATCGTGTTGCTGAAGATATTAAAGAAGCGGTTGATAATGGTATTCAAATTTGTGTTGTTGTCGGCGCGGGCAATATTTTTCGCGGTGTTTCAGGTGCAGCGCAAGGGATGGATAGAACAACGGCAGATTATATGGGCATGTTGGGAATTGTTATTAATGCTTTGGCCTTGCAAAATGCCCTCGAAAACCTTGAAATTCAAACGCGTGTGATGTCCGCCATTCCTATGTCCGCAATTTGTGAACCATATATCAGACGCAAAGCGATGCGCCACATGGAAAAAGGGCGCGTTGTTATTTTTGCTGCAGGAACAGGAAACCCTTATTTTACAACTGATACTGCCGCGGCCTTACGCGCATCAGA
Source organism: uncultured Alphaproteobacteria bacterium (assembly GCA_963803555.1). Classification (GTDB taxonomy): domain Bacteria; phylum Pseudomonadota; class Alphaproteobacteria; order Micavibrionales; family Micavibrionaceae. Next base: position 847,313 of record CAWDMZ010000002.1, read on the forward strand.
AATGAATTGTGATGCATTGCTAAAAGGGACAAAGGTTGATGGTATTTATTCTGGTGATCCACAAAAAGACAGTACGGCCGAACGGTATGAAGAAATTACCTATATGGACGTGTTAACCCAAGATTTAAAGGTCATGGATGCAACCGCCATTTCATTGGCGCGTGAAAATAATATTCCAGTGGTTGTTTTTAACGTGCGTGAAAAAGGAAACTTGCTAAGAACCCTTGATGGTACAGGAACATTCACAACCGTAAAAAGTTAATATTACAAAGGATTAAAAGGAAATAATGATGGATATAAAAGATTTAGGACGCCGTATGGATGGTGCGATTGAGAATTTAAAATCAGATTTTGCAGGGCTTCGTACGGGGCGCGCCTCAGTTTCTATGTTTGATCCCGTCATGGTGGATGTATATGGCTCTAAAATGCCATTAAACCAAGTGGGAACAGTGAGTGTCCCTGAATCACGCTTATTGACCGTAACGGTTTGGGATGCAACTGCAACGCCCGCCGTGGAAAAGGCCATCCGCGAATCAGGTTTAGGTTTAAACCCCATGGCAGAAGGAACGCTTATCCGTGTGCCAATCCCCGAATTAAACGAGGAACGCCGTAAAGAATTATCAAAAGTTGCAGGGCAATATGCCGAAAGTGCGCGTGTGTCCGTGCGCAATATTCGCCGCGATGGTATGGATGATGTAAAAAAAGATGATGATTATTCGGAAGATGATAAAAAACGTGAATCCGATAATGTTCAAAACCTAACAAACGAAAAAATTAAAGCCATTGATGAAATTTACGCATCAAAAGAAAAGGATATTATGACGGTATAGCCGTTATAACGACTTATGTCTGATTTTCCCAAGCATATTGCTATTATTATGGATGGCAATGGTCGATGGGCGCGCCAACGAAATTTGCCGCGCTACCGCAGGCCATCAAAAAGGCATTGATAGCTGCAAACGTATAGTGCGTGCGGCGGGGAGCAGGGTGTTCAATATTTAACCCTTTTTGGATTTTCTACCGAAAATTGGAGCCGCCCTGTCGATGAAGTGAATGAGTTAATGCGCCTTCTTCGGATGTATTTGCGCAGTGAAACTGCCGATTTGCACCGCAACAATGTCAATATGAAGATGATTGGTAATCGTGAAGCCTTTTCAAAAGATATTTTAGGGCTGATCGAAAATGCAGAAAACCTTACAGCGCAAAATGATGGATTATATCTAACCATTGCGCTTAATTATGGTGGCCGTGATGAGATTTTGCAGGCGGCCAGTTCAATGGGGAAATATTTTGTTGAGCATGATATCGAATTTACAAAAGAGAATAGTGAAGAATATTTTGATCAATTTTTAATGACAAAAGCGATTCCTGACCCCGATATTTTAATCCGCACCAGTGGGGAGCAACGCATCAGTAACTTCCTACTTTGGCAGAATGCCTATACAGAATTTGTTTTTACAGATGTACTATGGCCCGATTTCCGAGGTGAGGATTTGGCCACAGCGATAAGTGAGTATGGCGCGCGCGATAGACGTTTTGGAAAGGTTAAAAGCAAATGATTAGTCGCAGTTTAAATAGACGGTTTTTATCCGTTATCTTTTTACTTCCCATAACTCTATTTGCTGTATTGCAAGGCGGGATTTTATTTAAAATATTTGTTGGTATTGCCTTTGGTATTGCGGTCAAAGAATGGATACGCATGGCGGTTAAGAATAAGCGTCCTTTGGTTGATAGCACATTTGGGGTTTTATATTTTATTGTTGGGTTTACCGCCTTTATTTATTTAAGAACCGATTTTAACCAAGGATTGTTCCTAACTATTACATTAATGTTTGGGGTGTGGGCGAGCGATATTGCCGCCTATTTTACAGGCAAGGCGATAGGGGGGCCAAAATTAGCCCCCAAGATCAGCCCGAATAAAACATGGGCGGGGTTTATTGGGGGAACAATCGGCAGTGCGGTGACGCTTCTTGCGCTTGATTATTATGTCCCTATATATAGTGGCAAGGTGGGGCTAGAGATTTTTCCTTTTGCCCCCTTGGGTATGGCGTTTTTAATTGGCGCATTATTTACGGTTTTTGGTCAAATCGGGGATTTGGGAATGTCCGCCTATAAAAGAAAAGCAGGCGTTAAGGATACAGGGACATTAATTCCAGGGCACGGTGGATTGCTGGATCGTATAGATTCGCTTTTATTGGTTACCCCCTTCTTTTTGATTGTTCTATTGGCTTTGGCCAAATGAGGAAGATTTCGATTTTTGGATCGACAGGATCGGTCGGTGAAAACACCATCAAGGTTATAAAGGCGCAAGATGAAGATTTTGATGTCCAAGTCCTTACCGCAAATTCAAATATTGAAAAACTGGCGCGTCAGGCGCGTGCGGTAAATGCCAAAAATGTGGTTATTGCCGATGCCAATTTATATAATGATTTAAAAGACTTATTAGCCGATACAAATGTAAAAATTCATGCGGGTCATGACGCAATTTGTGAGGCAGCAATGATACCTGCCGATTGGACAATGGCGGCGATTGTTGGAATGGCGGGACTAAATCCGTTAATGCAATCCATTAAACAAGGAAAATTTGTTGCGATTGCGAATAAAGAACCACTGGTCTCCGCAGGGCCATTGGTGATGCAATCCGCCGATAAATATAAGGCAACTTTATTACCTGTTGATAGTGAGCATAATGCAGTTTTTCAAGTGTATGAGCCTTCAAATTTTGATGCGATAGAGCGTATTATTCTGACCGCTTCGGGGGGACCGTTTAGGCAAACGCCGTTAAGTGAAATGGAAAACATAACACCCAAACAGGCATTGGCGCATCCCAATTGGACAATGGGTCAAAAGATATCAATTGACAGCGCCACAATGATGAACAAAGCATTAGAAGTTATTGAAGCAAAACAATTATTTAAAGTTCAAGCAGGGTCAATTGACGTTCTAGTGCATCCGCAATCAGTGGTTCATTCGATGATTGAATATAGTGATGGGTCGGTATTGGCACAAATGGGTGCGGCAGATATGTGTACGCCGATTACCAATGCGCTTGGCTATCCCAAGCGATTAAAAACCCCTGGTGAAAAATTAGATTTATTAAAAATGAATCACTTAGATTTTGAAGCTGTTGATCATCAGCGTTTCCCTGTGGTGCAAATGGCGTATGATTGTTTGAATGATGGTTTAAATTCTTGCATTGCCTTTAATGCGTCTAATGAAATTGCGGTGGAGGCGTTTTTAAGTCATAAAATAGCCTTTTTAGATATTTATAAAATAATAAGAAACCAATTGGATTGTGTTGAATCGCAAAGCGTTAAGACACTTGACGAAATCCAAGAGTATGACCAGAATGTCCGCACTTTAACACACGATGCAATTCGTAATCTTTAGACGTATTTAGGAATTTTTATGGAATCTATTTTTGATATCACGCAACTTATCGCTAGTAATATTTGGCTGTATGGGGGGACATTTATTCTTGTACTTTCCATCTTGGTATTTGTGCATGAATGGGGTCATTATATTGTTGCGCGATTATGCGGTGTAAAGGTGGAAACATTTTCAATCGGGTTTGGTAAGGAATTATTTGGCTGGACAGATAAAAAAGATACGCGATGGAAAGTATCACTTATTCCCCTTGGTGGTTATGTCAAAATGTTTGGTGATACCGATCCCGCCAGTGCAGGGCATACAGATGAAGTTAAAGAGGGGGATAAAGTGCGCCCCTTTACCGAATCGGAAAAGAAAGTCGCCTTTTATAATAAATCAGTTTTACAGCGTAGTTTGATAGTATTTGCAGGCCCTGCGATTAACTTTCTATTTGCGATATTGCTTTTGTCGGGGCTGTATTTCTTTTACGGACAACCCGTAACACCGCCTAGTGCCTCCGCCGTTATTGCGGGCAGTGCAGCCGATACCGCGCAATTTGAGCCACATGATGAAATTGTCCGTATTAACGGTGAAAAGATCAAACGATTTGAAGATATTCGCCGTGTGGTTATGGTTGCCTTGGACACGCCGCTTGAATTTGAAGTGATGCGCAATGATGAAATGGTTAATTTAATCGCCACACCATTAAAAGAAGAGCTGACAGACCGTTTTGGTTTCTCTCATTCTCGTGGGATGTTGGGCATTATTGGCCCTGGTAATGGAATTGCCATTGATAATATTGTTGCGATAAATGGACAAAAAGTTGTTGGGGAGCAGTTAATCCGCAGTCGTTTAGAGCAAGCATTGGGCAAGCCCATGACAATTAGTCTAGATCGGGGCGAACAAGTTGACCAAATTCAAATAAATCCATCAAAAGAATTAAATGCAGGATTAAATAACCCTGATAGTCTTGATTTTGGCATCTTATTTATTGCCAATTCCGCCAGTGAAGAGGTTTTGAACCATAATATTATCAATTCGGTAACTGCCGCGACATCAGAAACGTGGAGTATTACGATGTCCACCTTAAAAGCCATTGGTCAAATATTTACGGGAACACGAAGTGCAACCGAATTGGGCGGTATTATCCGCATTGGTGCCATTGCGGGTGACATGGCGCAGGCGGGGATTTTGGCGTTAATAACCTTTACCGCGCTTTTGTCCATTAATCTTGGTTTGATTAACTTATTTCCCATTCCCATGTTGGATGGCGGGCATTTGACCTTTTATGCGGTTGAGGCAATTAAGGGTAAACCTGTGTCAGAGCGTGTTCAAGAATATGCGTTTCGTGTAGGGTTTTTTATTCTTATCGGACTTATGCTTTTCACAAACCTAAATGATGTTGTGCAGTTGATAATGTAATATATAGACTTATTTTTAGTTGTTCTGGGGTTAAAAATGCCTTAAAACTTTGACTATGTTTATAAAAATTAAATACGCGCATTCCCTTATTCTATATATTTGTATTGGAGTTTTCTTTACAAATAGCTTCTTTTCATCTCCTGCAGTCGCTCAATATTCTGAGACGCAAGAATTTGATACGGTACGTGAAATTCGTATTGATGGCGCGCAGCGGATTGAACCTTCAACAATTTTGTCCTATTTGGATATTGATGCGGGTGATGCTGTAACATCAGCCTCATTAAACCAAGCGTTAAAAAATCTTTATGCAACGGGCTTATTTGCCGATGTGGCATTGCGCCAAGATCGCGGTGTATTGATGATTACGGTTACTGAAAATCCTATCATTAATCAGGTTGCATTTGAGGGGAATGATGAAGTTAAAGATAGTGAATTGCTTTCCGAAATCTCTTTAAGGCCGCGTCAGGTTTTTACACAGACCCAAATCCAAAATGACTTAACGCGGGTTTATGATATTTACCGACGTCTGGGACATTTTTCTGCGAATATTGAGCCAAAGATTATCAAGCTTGATCAAAATCGTGTGAATTTGGTTTTTGAAATTGATGAAGGCGCGGTTACAAAAATCAAAGGTATCCGCTTTGTCGGAAATGAAGCCTATAGCGATGATGCGTTGCGCGAAGAGTTGGCGACTAAAGAAGATAGATGGTATCGCTTATTTGGTAATACCGACCGTTATGACCCAGACCGCATTGAATTTGATAAAGAATTATTGCGCCGTTTCTATTTAAAGCAAGGCTATGCGGATTTCCAAGTTGTATCGGCCAATGCCGAATTGGCAAAAAGCGAGAAAGATTTTTTTCTAACCTTTAATTTGGATGAGGGGGATCGGTATAAAATCTCAACCATTACAATTAATTCAGAATTGCGTGGATTTGATGGGGCGGTATTGCGTGACAATGTAACCTTCCTACCCGGGCAATGGTATAACGCCGATGAAATTCAAAATTCGATTGATTCGATGACGGATTCGTTGGGTGATCGTCAATATGCATTTGTTGATATTCGTCCCAATATTAAACGTAACGCCGATGATGATACTCTTGATATTTCCTTTAACATAAATGAATCACCGCGTGTCTTTGTGGAGCGTATAAATGTAAATGGTAACTTGCGGACGATTGATAAAGTTATCCGCCGCGAAATTAGCCTTTCTGAAGGTGACCCCTACAGCCGTACAAAATTGGCACGATCAGAACAACGTATTCGTGACTTGGGTTATTTTGAAGCGGTTGAAGTAAACACAACACAAGGAAGCGCCCCAGATCGCGTTATTATTGATGTTACAATTCGGGAGCAATCAACAGGTGAATTATCAATTGGTGCAGGGTTTTCTACCAATGATGGTCCACTGGCTGATTTACGTATTCGGGAACGTAACTTCTTGGGCAAAGGGCAAGATGTCTTGCTTGCCACAACCATAGCAGGGGATAGAACGCAGTTTGATGCCTCATTTACCGAGCCTTATTTCCTAGACCGTAATTTGGCGGCAGGGGTTGATGCCTTCCGCATCACACGTGATTTACAAGATGAAAGCTCATACGATCAAGAGCAAACAGGAGGGGCATTACGTATTGGCTATCCCTTATCTGAAAAATGGCGTCAGACTTTTAAATATCGTATTGAGCAAAATGAAATTACGGATGTTAATTCAAATGCATCGCGCTTTATTCGTGATCAAGAGGGGGAGCGTATTACTTCAGCCGTTGGTCAAAGATTGACATTTGACGATCGTGATAGTCGTTTATTCCCAACCGAAGGATTATTTTCTTGGTTTGATACCGAAGTGGCAGGATTGGGCGGTGATGCAAGATATGTTTCTGGTAAAATTGGATCAAATTATTATATCCCTGTTTATAAGAAAAAGGTGATTTTTGATCTTTTGGCCGAGGTTGGTGCAATCGGTGGCTATGGTGATGAAGATGTTCAAATTAATGAGCGTTTCTATCTTGGCGGTACAACCTTGCGCGGGTTTGAACAAGCAGGTGTTGGGCCACGTGACACAAGTACCGATGATTCGTTGGGTGGTAACTTTTTCTACCGTGGATCGGCAGAATTTAAATTTCCTATTGGATTGCCCGAGGAATTGGGCGTTGCAGGTCATGCTTTTTCTGATTTTGGATCACTATGGAACATTGATGAAACAGGCGCGGATATTGCCGATGAAAATAGTTTAAGAGCATCTGCAGGTGTTGGTATTTCATGGCGTTCCCCATTGGGGCCGGTTCGTGTTGATTTTGCGCAACCTATTTTAGAAGAAGATTTTGATAAAGATGAAGTCTTTAGATTTAGCTTTGGAACAAGGTTCTAATTATGATTTATAAATTCAAATTTATTCTCTTTATCGCTTTTTCAACCGTCTGTTTGCTGTTTATAAATAGTGCGGCAAATGCACAATTAAACAATATTGCCATTATTGATATGGATAAAATATTAAGCGATTCAATGGCGGGACGTTCCATTCAAAATCAATTAAAAGAAAAACGTGAAGCTTTCCAGCAGGAATTTACATCGCGTGAAAATACATTGGTTGCATCGGAAAAAAAACTTATCCAAGAAAAAGGAAGCCTTACCCCCGAAGCCTTTGAAGCAAAAAGAAAAGAATTTGAGAATCAATTGTTAGAAACACGCAATTTATTTCAAAAAAGAAGAAATGCTTTGGATAAAGGTCTTAATACGTCTTTATCCATTTTACGTGAAGAAGTAATGAAGGTCACAGCAGAAATTTCCGAGGAACAAAATTATAGTATGATTTTAACACGCGATAGTGTGGTTATTATGGATAAAAAATTTGATGTTACGGATCTTGTTTTGGCGAAAATGAACCAATCAATGCAAACAATTCCTCTTACTGTTTCGCAATAGGCGCATATAATGCCTGATCCAAAGTTTCACACAAAAACAGAGCCTAAAACACTTAAGTTTCTTGCCAATTTAATTGATGCCCAATTGGTAACTAATAATGAAGAATTAATGATTGAGGATGTCTCGCCTTTATCCTCGGCTTCTTCTAAAGAGATTAGCTTTCTAGATAATATTAAATATAAAGATGATTTTATAAATACCAAGGCGGGGGCCTGTATTGTTTCACAAAAAATGGTTGAATTTGCACCAAAGGATTGTGCCCTCTTAATTACAGATCAGCCTTATAAAGGGTACGCATTAATCGCCCAGTCATTTTATCCGCAATCTCAAAATAAAAGTGAGATTAGTGAATTTGCCCATATCCATCCAACCGCAAAGATTGGTAAAAACTGTTATATCGGCGCAGCAGCGGTTATAGGCAAAAATGTAGAAATAGGCGATGGCACAAAAATTGGTGCAAATGCTACAATCTCTCACACGATTATTGGAGAGGCATGCAATATTTATCCAGGTGTTCGCATTGGTCAAGATGGTTTTGGTTTTGCCATTGATCCAAAAGGCCATGTAAAAGTACCGCAATTGGGACGCGTTATTATTGGCAATCATGTTGAAATTGGTGCCAACACTGTATGGATCGCGGGGCGGGACCAGATACAATTATCGGTGATGGTACATGGATTGATAATCTGGTTCAGATTGGCCATAACGTAAAAATTGGCCGTGGATGCGTTATTATTGCACAGGCAGGAATAGCGGGAAGTTCAGTATTGGAAGATTATGCCGTTATCGCCGCGCAAGTTGGCGTGGCGGGGCACTTACTATTGGAAGGGGGCAAAGGTCGCCGCACAATCAGGTGTCATGAAAAGTGTTCACCGCAAACAGATGTTATGGGATCGCCTGCACAACCAACAAAACAATATTTGCGACAGGTTGCATATTTGAAAAAAGCAGCCTCAAAAAAATCATTTAATAAAAATCATTAGGAATTTAAAATGACTGAAGAAAAGAAAAAACAGATTGAGCCATTGGATGTAACACAAATTATGAAAATGATTCCCCATCGCTATCCCATTTTACTGGTTGATCGTTTGGTTGACTTTGTTGATGGGGAAAGTGCCGTTGGCTTAAAAAATGTCACAATGAATGAGCCTCATTTTAACGGACATTTTCCAGGGATGCCAGTTATGCCCGGCGTTTTAATTGTAGAAGCGATGGCGCAAACATCGGCGATTTTTGTTGTACAGACATTGGGAGAAGAAGCGGCAGGTAAAATTGTATATTTTATGACGATAGATAATGCCCGTTTTCGTAAACCTGTTGTCCCCGGCGATAGTTTATATATTCATGTTGAAAAGGTTAAACAACGTGGACAGGTTTGGAAATTTAAAGGCGTTGCAAAGGTTGGTGACACCAGTATGTGCTGAAGCAACATTTAGCGCGATGTTAACCGACCAAAAAGCGATAGTGTAAAGTTTTCTAAATTCCTTGTAACGCTTTGCAAACTAAAGTGTCTTGAGGGGTTGGCAACTCCGTTTTTATGATAAAATCATGACAAAAACATTTATTCACCCCACTGCCATTATTGATGAGATGCCCAAATTGGGGCAGGGTGTAAAATTGGCCCTTATTCAATTATTGGTGGTGATGTCGTTTTAAATGACAATGTGGAATTAAAAGCGCACGTAAATTTAGACGGTGATACCAACATTGGGGAAGGCACGATCATATATCCGTTTGCGTCCATCGGTTCTGCGCCCCAAGATTTAAAATATAAGGGGGAGAAATCTCAACTTATCATCGGTAAAAATAACGTTATTCGTGAACACACTACTATGAACCCCGGAACAGAATCGGGCAGCATGAAAACCATTATTGGTGACAATTGCCTTTTTATGATGGCAACGCATGTGGCGCATGACTGCGTTATTGGTGACCATGTTATTATGGCCAATAATGCAACATTGGGTGGTCATGTTACCGTAGGAAATCGTGTTCTTATTGGCGGTTTGGCGGCGGTGCATCAATTTGTTCGTATTGGTGATTTTGCCGTTATTGGTGGGATGAGTGGCGTTGAAAGTGATGTTATCCCCTTTGGTCGTGTAAAGGGGGAGCGGGCGTCACTTGCCGGATTAAACCTAATCGGGTTGGAGCGCGGCGGGTTTGAAAAAGATCAAATTCGTATCATTCAAAAAGCATTTAAAGAGATTTTTGATGGCGATGGAAATTTAGATAGCCGTATTCAAAAAGTATCCGATAGTCATCAGGGCAATGATTTAATTGAAAAAATTATTGATTTTGCCCGCACCCGCGAAAGATTTGGCCTATGTCAGCCAGAAAAAAAACGCGCCTAACTATATACCCTAAAAAATTAGGAATAATTGCAGGAGGTGGTGATATACCATCGCGGCTTGTTCAATTTTGTAAGCAAAATAACATCACGCCTGTGGTGATTGGATTGCAAGGATTTGCAAAAAATATTGATGCCGATCTTTGGGCGCGCATTGGGTCGGGACAAAAAATTATAGATTTTTTACATCATGAGAATGTTAAAGACATTGTTTTTATTGGCAGTGTAAAGCGCCCTTCAATTTTTACTTTATGGCCAGATGGGGCTACATTTTTATTTTTTTTGAAGTGTTGGTTGAGGTCATTTGGCGATAGTAAGCTTTTAGATGAAGCCAAAATCGAAGCGCAAGCGCGGGGGTTTACCGTACGCGGTGTGCATGAATTTTTGCCTGAATTGCTCATGCCTTTTGGGTTTATAACCATGCCGATTGATTTAGCCAATTATCAATCCGATATTGATTTGGGTATTATCGAAGCCAAAGAAATGGGGCGTGAGGATAATGGGCAGGCGGTTATTGTCAAAGATGGGAAAATAATTGGCCGCGAATGTAAAAAAGGGACAAATGCGCTTATCCAATCTAAAGGGGGAGAAAAATTCAATCTTGGTGAAAAATGTGAAAACCACAACAAGATAAAAATCTTGGATCTGCCAACAATAGGCTTGAGCACGCTTGAGCATTGTATTGAAAAACATATGGTGGTATTGTGGTTGAAGCAAATGAAACTTTGGTTGTAGATCAAGATCGCCTTGCTGAAAAAGCGGGTCAAAATGGTGTTTTTATTTATGGTGCTAAACCCACATGATTAAGCGTATCTATATTATTGCGGGCGAGGCATCGGGTGATTTTTTAGGGTCACAATTGATGCGTGCTTTAAAGCAGAAGAATGCCAGAAATTGAAATTTTTGGTATCGGTGGTCAATTGATGCAAGGTGAGGGATTGCCATCTTTATTCCCAATGCAAGAATTATCCATCATGGGTATTATTGAGGTTCTTCCGAAAATTCCATTAATGGTACGGCGTATCAATCAAACCGTTTTGGATATTGAACAAAAAAATCCTGATATTTTAATTACGATTGATGCCCCAGATTTTTCATTTCGCGTTCAAAAGAAATTGCATAGGCGCAATAGAATAGATTTGAAACAGGTGCATTATGTTGCCCCAACTGTTTGGGCATGGAAACCCAAACGTGCAAAAAAGATTGCTGCTTTTTTAGACGCTATTATTTGTCTGTTTGATTTTGAGCCGCCTTATTTTCAAAAAGAAGGAATGAATGCCATTGCCGTTGGTCATCCGATGATGGAAACTGGCGTTGTGGAGGCGGACCCCTTATGTTAATTGGGCAAAGCGGTACGCAAAAAATAGGCGTGTTTTTTGGAAGTCGTCAGGGTGAAATTAAAAATCTTTCGCCAATTCTTATTCAATCCATTAATAAAATTATTTTAGACAATAAGAATACTGAATTGATTATCCCAACCTTGCCAAATCTTCGAAATCAAATTGAAGACATTACGAAGGATATTGATGTGCCAGTTCATATCTTTGAGAATAAAGATCATAAATGGGCGGTTTTTAAATCATGTGATTGTGCAATTGCCGTATCGGGAACCGTTGGTTTGGAATTGGCCGCGGCAAATGTGCCACATATTATCGCCTATAAAGTGAACCCAGTTACATATCAAATTTTAAAACGGGTTGTAAAAACAAAATATGCACATCTTGCCAATATAATGTTACAAAAAGAAATTGTTCCTGAATTTATTCAAAATGATTGTACACCACATAAAATCTCAAACGCCATTAATGGATTGTTAAAATCAGATGAAAGGCGTCAAAAACAATTGATAGAGTTTGTTAAAGTCCGTGAAAAAATTGGGCATAATAAAAAGCAGCAAAAGCCATCTGACCTTGCCGCTGATTTTATTTTATCTTTGTAAAACTTATTTCCGCTTTTTAAGGGGAACATATTTACGGGCGGGTTCACCAACATATAATTGGCGCGGGCGACCAATTTTCAAACTTGATTCTTCCATCATTTCTTTCCACTGCGAAATCCACCCTGCGGTTCTGGATACGGCAAAAAGAACCGTGAACATTTCAACGGGGAAACCCATTGCCTTTAGAATAATACCTGAATAAAAATCAACATTCGGGAATAATTTACGTTCCACAAAGTAGGGGTCTTCTAACGCAATTTTCTCCAGCTTCATGGCCAGCTCAAGTTTGGGATCTTTAATGCCCAATTCTTTTAAAACTTCATGGCAAGATTCGCGCATAATTTCGGCACGGGGGTCATAGTTTTTATAAACCCGATGACCAAATCCCATTAGGCGGAAGGGGTCTTCTTTATCTTTTGCACGCGCGATAAATTCAGGAATTTTATCAACACTGCCAATTTCATCCAACATTTCCAAAACAGATTGGTTCGCCCCACCATGCGCAGGCCCCCAAAGGGATGTGATACCAGAAGCGATACACGCCATCGGATTTGCTTGTGAAGATCCCGCCAATCGTACGGTTGAGGTGGAGGCATTTTGTTCATGATCAGCATGAAGGATTAAAATACGTTCCATCGCACGCACAACAGAAGGGCGCAATTTGTATTCCTCAGCCGGGACAGAGAAACACATATGCAAGAAATTCTCAGTATAATTTAAATCATTGCGCGGATAAACATAAGGTTGCCCCTTTGAATATTTCATCGCCATTGCCGCCAATGTTGGCATTTTTGCAATAAGGCGGTGCGCCGAAATTCGGCGTTGCTCAGGGTCCCAAATATCAAGCGAGTCGTGATAGAACGCCGCCATTGTTCCCACAACACCACACATAATGGCCATGGGGTGTGCATCACGGCGAAACCCTTGATAAACACTTTTAATCTGCTCATGCACCATTGTATGGTTTGTGATGATATCAGTAAATTCTTCTAATTTTTCTGCATTGGGAAGATCACCATAAAGAAGGGCATGGCAGACCTCTAAATAAGTACTTTTTTCGGCCAAATCCTTAATATTATAACCACGATGCATCAAAATCCCTTCATCCCCATCAATATAGGTAATTTTGGATTTACAACTGCCTGTGGCGGTAAAGCTTGGGTCTAGCGTAAAGTGCCCTGTTTGAGCATAGAGTTTGCGAATATCAATACAATGCGGGCCATAGGTGCCTTCAACCACGGGCAATTGCCATTCATCGCCTGTTTGATCGTTACGCAGGGTAAAAGTTTTTGTTTCGTTGTTTTTATTGCTCATCATAAAATCCTATTTATTTTTAATATAGTTAATTGCATTGTTTAAACGCGTTTTGACAGTGTCTTGACCCAATATTTCGGCAGCTTCAAAAAGGGCGGGTGATTTATCCGTTCCCGTTAATGCAGCGCGAAGGGGCATCATCACTTTGCCAAGCTTACCATCCATTTGCATGTTGGCAAAGTCACGACAGGCAGCCTCGATTGTATCATGGTCAAAACTTTTGAGCGCGCTTAAATTTGTATGTAACGCTTCTAAGACAGAAAGGGAATCTGAGGTTAATTGTTTGTCTGCCTTTTCATTATATTCTGTAATGTCAGTGACATAAAATAAAGATTCAAACGCCAATTCGACCAATGTTTTGGAGCGGTCTTTTAATCCATCCATCCCAGATAGTAATCGGCTGCGGCTCTCTGCCGTTAACTCAACCGCGTGTAAAGCAGATAAAAATGGCGTGACCAAATCAACCAATCGCTCATTTTGCGCTTCCTTCATATAATGAGCGTTTAGACTTTCAAGTTTTTGATAATCAAAATTTGCAGGGCTTTTTTGCATTCCATCAAAATCGAAGACTTCGATGGCGCGTGTCATATCCATTAATTCTTCATCACCGTGCGACCAGCCAAGGCGAAGCAAATAATTACGCATTGCCTCGGGTAAATATCCTAGCTCAATAAATTCAGCGACACCAACGGCGCCATGACGTTTTGAAAACTTGCTTCCATCGGGGCCGTGGATAAGCGGCAAATGTGCATAAGTGGGTTGGTTCCACCCCAGTGCATCATAAATAACATTTTGACGAAATGTATTATTCAAATGGTCATCACCACGAATAACATGGGTAATGCCCATATCATGATCATCAACAACCACCGCCAACATATAGGTGGGTGTGCCGTCACTGCGCAATAAAATAAAATCATCAATATGGTCATTGGCAATTTTAACCTCGCCTTGTACCTTATCATGCACAATTCCATCACCATCAAGGGGGGAGGCTATACGAATAACGTAAGGGGTTTCCGCAGGAACATCATCATCGGATTTATCTCGCCATTTATTATTATAGGCAACAGGTCGCCCTTCTTTTTTAGCCTCTTCACGCATAACCGTAAGCTCATCAGGGGAGCAATAGCATTTATATGCTTTACCATCGGCAAGCAATTGGTTGGCCACATCAATATGACGTTGTTTATTGGCAAATTGTGATTGGGGTGTATTGTCAAAATCAAGCTCCAGCCATTTTAGCGCATCCATAATAACTTCAACCGCTTCCTCGGAATGGCGGGCGCGGTCGGTATCTTCAATGCGGATTACAAATTTTCCATTGCTGTGGCGTGCGTAAAGCCAGTTAAACAGAGCTGTTCGGGCATTGCCAATATGCATCATACCAGTCGGGGATGGGGGAAATCTTGTAATAACACTCATGCTTTATCACTTCGTAAAAAGATTGTTTTTAGATATAAATTCTTAAGGGTATAGTGGCTTGTTTTGCAGAAATTTCAAGAGCTTATCATTAATTCTTTTAGCCAACAAAAAAACAGAATGTTTTTGTGGGTTCCTTTCTTTTTGAGCGTTGGAATTGGTTTGTATTTCTCCCTCAAATTTGAGCCTGAATTATGGATCATCGTCGCAGTGATTAGCGCAATTATATTGAGCGCATTTGTTTTTTGGAAAAATTTTTTTAATGATGACACTATAACCCATCTGGTTTTCCTTATACTTATTATATTGAGCGTCATAGCGTCAGGTTTTTTAGCGGCAAAATTAAGAACAGATCATATTTATAATCCAATGTTGATTAAAAAAATGAACTTTGCCGATATTCAAGGGCGCATCAAAATTATTGAGCCGCTTGAAACGGGAAGTCGCATTGTTTTAACCGATTTAACTATTGAAAAAATGGACTCAGAAAAAACGCCATATTCCATTCGTTTAAAGGTGCTCAAAGATGAAGGCTTAAAATCAGGGCAAATAATTAAAGTTTTGGCGGGATTAAATCCACCTTCGTCACCTGTTGCGCCACATGCCTTTGATTTTCAACGATGGTCATATTATCAGCGTTTAGGCGCCGTTGGGTTTGCCTATGGCGCGCCAGAGGTTTTGGAAGATACAAAAAGCAGTATTTTATCAAGGGTGCGGGAATCAATAACCAAGAAAATTATTGCACAAACTTCTAACCCTGAACAATCCATTATTTTGGCGTTGATGACGGGGCAGCGAAAGGCAATTATTGACGATGATTGGGATGCCATGCGCGAATCAGGATTGGCACATATGTTGGCCATTTCTGGGCTGCACGTGGGAATGGTCGCAGGGGTTTTGTTTTTCTTTAGTCGATTAATAATGGCGGGGGTTGGTAATTTTGCATTGCATCATCCCATAAAAAAATATGCGGCGATTATCGCATTGATCGGAGCGTTTTTTTATATGTTAATTGTGGGGGCGACCATACCCACCCAACGGGCGGTTATTATGGTTGGGCTGGCGATGATTGCAATATGTTTGGATCGGTCGCCTATATCATTGCGGCTTGTCGCCTTGGCGGCAACGATTATCTTGCTCTATCGTCCTGAAAGCTTGGTGAGTATTAGTTTTCAAATGTCATTTGCGGCGGTAACAGCCTTGGTCGCATTTTTTGAATTTATGCGTCCTTATTTACGCAAATTATATTCACGCGCGGGATTGTGGCGCAAAATCTTACTTTATTTCTTAGGGCTAAGTTTTACGACCATTATTGCAGGCGCGGTGACGGGGTTATTTGGGCTGTATCATTTTCAGCAATATGCCATGTTTGGTTTGCTTGCTAATCTTATTGCCGTCCCTATTTTATCGTTTATGATTATGCCGTTATTGGTTTTATCCTATTTCTTAATGCCGTTTGGGTTAAGTGGATTTGTTTTGAATATCGCGGAATGGGGAACGCGATGGGTTTTAGCAACGGCGCATTGGGTTGCCAATATGGATGGCGCCGTATTAAAAATTGCCAGCTATCCTTCATGGGTATTTGTTGGCTTGGTCTTATGCCTATGGGTTATTACGGTGTGGAAAGGGCGGGAAAAGGTTTTAATTCTGCCACTATTTATTGGCTTGCTCATCTTAATTCCCTTAACAAAGCAACCCGATATTCAAATTTCTGCATCGTCTGATTTGGTTTTGCTTAAAGATAGAAAAAATAAAATATGGTTATCTTCGTTTGTGAAGGAGCGTTTTACAGCAAAAAATTGGATACGGTTACACGGGGCAGAAGGGCAAAAAAGAAATAAGTGGCCAAAGGAAGGGGGGGTAAAAAATTTTCCATTAACATGCGATCCCTATGGATGTAGAGGAAAAATTGAAAATAAAAAAGTTGCCATTAGTTATAGTGAGAAATCATGGAAAGAAGATTGTGATTGGGCCGATATATTAATTTCACAAAAACCAGTCAATAAAAGAAATTGTAGTGCGTCAAAAATCATAGATTATTTTGATTTATGGCGTAATGGCGCGCATTCAATATGGTTTATGAATGATAAAATTATTATTCGTAATGTTGAACAGGTTCGAGGGAAACGCCCGTGGGTTCAAACATCTGCCAATAAAGGCATCTATCAAGATTAATTTGGTATAAGTTTTTTTAAAAGCCTAATGATAGGTGCGTAATAAGCTAGCCAATTTTCCCTGTATCTGAACTTGGTCAGCATGGTAAGTTTGATCTGAATATTCGTCATTCTCGGGAATAAGCGTTATTTTTGATCCTTCGCGCTTTAATCGTTTAAGGGTAACTTCCTCCCCATTGACCAAGGCAACAACGATGTCACCATCACGAACCTGATCCGTTTTTTTGATAATAACGGTATCGCCATCATTAATACCCGCCTTAATCATTGAATCACCATCAACCTCCAACGCATAATGATCACCATTGGTTATCATCATGGGTGGCAATTCGACAGATCCATTTTCATCGCGGATCGCCTCAATCGGTGATCCTGCGGCAATACGCCCGTATAAAGGAACCTCTATCGTGTTTGAAGTGATCGGCATTTGAACAATATTGTCACTTTTCCCCGTATCGTCGTATCCTTCGGGAAGTTTTTTAATCTCTAATGCCCTTGCACGATTGGGGAGGCGTTCAAGATACCCACGCTCCACCAATGCAGTAATAAGGCGATGAATGCCTGATTTAGATTTTAATCCAAGCGCCATCCGCATCTCATCAAATGAGGGGGCAACATCACCATTTTTCATACGGTTATGAATAAGAATTAAAAGTTCACGTTGTTTTTTCGTTAGCATAGCATTTCCACAATTAATTAGACTTGTTTACATGTTTACATGTTTACAAAATATTCTATCTATGTTCACGGTTTGTGTCAATTATTTATTGAGGTTTTTAAGCGCATCGCCAATATTTTCTTGTCGCATAAGGCTTTCCCCAATTAAAAATGCGTTATATCCCGCAGCGGAGAAGCGATGAATTTCGTCAGAGTTAGAAATGCCACTTTCTGCAATTTTTACAATATTTTGTGGAATTTTTTGAGCCAAATCAAGACCTGTTTGCAAATTTACATCTAGGGTTTTTAGGTTTCTATTATTAACGCCAATCATTTTTGGTGATAAACTTAATGCACGCTCAAGCTCCTCTTCATCATGTATTTCAACCAATACATCCATACTAAGATTAACGGATAAATCATAAAGCTCCGAGGCCATAGTATCCGTTAGACAAGCCATAATAAGCAAAATACAATCCGTACCCATTACACGTGATTCATAGATTTGATAGGGATCAATCATAAAATCTTTTCTAAGCATAGGAAGGGTGACGGCAGGCTTTATAGCGGTAAAGTAATCATCACATCCTTGGAAATATGGCTCATCTGTCAGGACAGAAAGGCATGCAGCGCCATTATCTTCATATATTTTAGCGATTTTTATAGGGTCAAAATCTTCTCTTATCACGCCTTTACTGGGTGATGCTTTTTTGACTTCGGTTATAAATGCAAATTTATTTTGTGATTTTTGTGTTAAAGCGTTTATAAAACCGCGGGGTTTCTCGCTTTCTTTAACCATTACTTTAAGATCCTGTAGCGATGTTTGACCCTTTTTTACGTCAATATGACTGCGCTTTTTATCACAAATTTGTTCTAAAATTGTTGTCATTTATCCCTCGTTACTAAATGCGATATATTGAATTAGCGTTTCTTGTGCCTTACCATTATCAATAATACTTGCCGCCATTTTGGTCGCAGATTTTAAATCTGTTGCTTTACTATGCATCATAATAACGGCGGCGGCATTGGCCAAAACAATATCGCGATAGGCGTTTTTTTGACCGTTATAAATATCAAGTAACGCTTGTGCATTTTGTTGTGCATCACCGCCCGTTAAATCATTTGGGTTTGATTGGGAAAGACCAAAATCGTCTGGCGTTAATACTTGCTGGGTAATTTTACCATGATCTAACATAACCACATCGGTTTTAGTCGTGATTGTAATCTCATCCAATCCATCATGGCCGTGAACCAACCATGCTTTTTTTGTTCCTAAATTGTTTAAAACTTCTGCCATGGGTTTAAGCCATTTTTTATCGTACACACCAATAAGTTGGTATTTTGTATTGGCGGGATTGGCAAGGGGGCCAAGAAGATTAAAAATAGTGCGTTTGCCAATCTTTTTTCGAATAGGAACAACATGCTTCATTGCCTGATGATGGGCGGGCGCCATTAAAAAGCAAAAATTCAACTCTACTAATGCTTTTTCCAAACGAGAATGGGGAAGGTCAATATTTATACCGAGTGCTTCTAATGTATCCGCCGCGCCTGATTTTGAACTGGCGGCACGATTGCCATGTTTTGCAACAGGAATCCCGCATGCCGCCAATATGAACCCTACAGCGGTTGATATGTTATAGGTATTCATACCATCGCCACCTGTACCGCAACAATCCGTAGCCAAAGTAGGGGAATTAATTGTTTGTGCCATTTCACGCATAACACGCGCCGCGCCTGTAATCTCGCTCACGCTTTCACCGCGATGGGATAGTTGAACCAAAAATGTTTCAATTTGATCCTCATCTGCATCGCCATGCATAATTTCTTGCATAGTCAAAACCATCTCTTCTTCTGTTAAAACAGACCCTTGTGATGTTTTTTCAATAGCGCGATTTAAATTGGTCATTTTAAATTAGGTTTAAAAAGTTTTGAATAATTTGATGCCCAT
Source organism: uncultured Alphaproteobacteria bacterium (assembly GCA_963803555.1). GTDB lineage: Bacteria > Pseudomonadota > Alphaproteobacteria > Micavibrionales > Micavibrionaceae. The sequence goes on from CAWDMZ010000002.1 coordinate 866,830, forward strand.
GTTGTGTGGCGATACTTTCAGGATGAAATTGTACGCCGTGTAATGGTTTTTGTTTATGTTGCAATCCCATAATAATTTTATCGCTTGTTTCCGCTGTAATATCAAAACATTCTGGCACGCTTTCCCGCTCTACAATTAAAGAGTGATAGCGCGTTGCTTCAAAAGGAGAGGGCAAATTTTTAAAAACACTTTTATTGGTATGATACATTTGTGATATTTTTCCATGCATGGGGGCGGGGGCGCGGATAACTTTACCGCCATAAATTTGACCCATACATTGATGCCCCAAACAAACACCTAATAAAGGTAGGTCATTTTTATCAGAGCTTTTTATCATATCCATACAGATGCCTGCATGGTCAGGGTCACTGGGCCCTGGGGAAATGACGATGCCTTTTGGGTTAAGTTTTAGCACTTCATCAACCGTTATCTCATCATTGCGATACACATCTGTTTTTGCACCCAGCTCACCTAAATATTGAACGAGGTTGTATGTAAAACTGTCGTAATTATCTATCAACACAATCATGGTATTGGTTATGACGGAACTCTAGACGGTTTGCAAGGCTATTGCTATGGTATAAAAATGAAAAATACCAGACCAACCAGACCAAATCGTGATCCTAAAATGTTTATTCGTTTTTTGGTAATTGCGGTCCTTCTTATGCTTATTGTAGATTTTGTTTTTTGGCGGGAAGGGCGACCCTATGAAGAAACAGTTATCGAACGTGCCGAAAGTAATTTGCCCGTAATTTCTAAGGATAAAGAAGATGCTGTTTTGGTCACGCCAGATGAGGGGGAGTATTTTGTTGCGCCGTCTGAATTGGATCAAAATATAAAAGGGCAAGATCAACCACTGGCAACAATAAAATCAGATAAAGATTTAGACTTTGACATTATTGATGAGTTTTTTGGATTGGATCAGGAGGAAGATACTCAGGAAGAAGACCCCGTTAATTTAATTCCTGAATTACCGTTTACCGATCCTGTTCAAGATATTCCTAAGACATCAAAAGCCGTTCAATCAAGGGGAAAAATTGCCATTGTTATTGATGATATGGGCATGAATTTAAGCCAAAGCCGTGCCGCAATAAATTTACCATCTGAGGTGACATTGGCCTTTCTTCCCTATGCAGAAAAAGTGAGGGATTTATCGGCCATGGCAAAATCGCAGGGCCATGAAATTATTATCCATGCCCCGATGGAGGCGATGAATAGCGACATTTCCTTGGGGTCAATGGCATTGACCACTGATATGGATTATAGCCAGTTTAAAGATGAATTTAACAAAATGGCAGGCAGTTTTGATGGGTATGTAGGATTAAATAACCATATGGGCAGTCGATTGACCCAAGAAAAAGAACATATGGCCTATTTAATGGAGCATTTGAAAGCCAAAGGATTATATTTTTTAGATTCCAGAACAATTCACACATCGGTTGCCGATGATATGGCAAAATTATATGGCGTTCTATCTATTCAACGTGATGTGTTTTTGGATCATGAGGAAACAAAAGAATATACCGCAAATGCATTAAAGAATGTAGAACGTATTGCCCGTGAAAATGGCGCCGCAGTCGCCATTGGCCATCCCAAAGAAATTACGATGCAAGCATTAGAGAATTGGATTCCAACATTGGAATCAAAGGGCTTTGAATTAGTAAAATTAAGCGCATTGTTATCTAAAAAGAATACTGCACCCAATACTGAGGATTAATTGGTTTTGCCTTGTGCCAGTTCAATTGCGTTTTCTGCCGCGTTTATGACGGCGCGCGCCTTGTTACAGCTTTCTTGATATTCTAATTCTGGGTCACTATCGGCGACCACACCGCCGCCTGCCTGCACATAAACTTGACCATCTTTGACAAGGGCGGTGCGAAGGGCGATGCAAGTATCCAGATCGCCATTACCATCAAGGTAGCCAACGCATCCTGCATAAAAACTGCGGCGGGTGGGTTCTAGCGCATCGATTATTTCCATAGCGCGAATTTTTGGTGCACCACTTGTCGTTCCCGCAGGAAAACCCGCGAAGAGGGCATCTATCGAATCTTTATCGGCGCGTAAATCGCCTTCTACGTTTGAAACAATATGCATGACGTGGGAATAATTTTCGATTTGAAATTGGTCAGTTACTTCAACGCTTCCTTCCACAGAAACGCGGCCAATATCGTTTCGCCCCAAATCAAGTAACATCAGATGTTCTGCGCGTTCTTTGGCGTCGCTTAATAAATCATCGGCCAAAATTTTATCTTCTGCGGCATCTTTGCCACGTTTTCGCGTTCCCGCAATAGGGCGAATGGTAATGCGCTTATTTCTGGAGCGGACAAGTATCTCGGGGCTTGACCCCACCAATGAAAAGCCATCAAAATTTATGTAGAATAAAAAGGGTGAAGGATTTAAGCGTCTTAGGCTGCGGTATAAATCAAAAGCAGGTAGATCAAAATCAACGGAGAATCGTTGTGATAAAACCGCCTGAAATATCTCACCTGCAATAATTTCTTCTTTGGCTTGGATAACCATATCGTGGAAATCTTCGCGGCTCATATTGCTATGCGCTTGAGGTGTGTTTTTAATTTTTGTTTCGCTGTGTAGGAAGGAAGGGTCAATCGGATTATTTAGTTTATTGTATAAATCATTTAATCTTGATTGTGCCTTTGCGTATGTAGTTTGCGCATCTTCCTGATCATTACCACTATGCTGGCGTACGGGGGTGGCAAGGCACATCATATTTTTAACATTATCAAACAAGACCATTTGTGTGGGACGCATCATAATGCAGTCTGGGATGTTGAGCGTATCCTCACCCGTATCAGGGATATCTTCGACCCATCGGATACAATCATAACCCATATACCCAAATAAGCCTGAGGATGTCATCGGAGGCATTGTTTCATCAACAATATCAATCTTACTATTATCCAAATGCTGACGCAGGGAATTGAGTGGGTTTTTGGTATCTTTATCCGTTTTCCAAACCAAATCAGGGTTCAGCCCAATGGCAGAATATCGCCCCAATGTTGCGCCACCTTCAACAGATTCTAATAAGAATGAATAGGGGGCATGACCCGCCAATTTTAAAAACGCAGAAACAGGTGTTTCCAAATCGGCAGGTATCCATTTCCAAACAAGTTGCGATTTTGCCGCCGCAAAATTCTTTTCAAAAATTTCGATGGCGGGAAAATTATCCATTATTGTGATGGTGGCTGGGCATATACTTGGCGTAAAAGATCATCGTTGATGCGTACCTTATATTTATCAAGAAGATTGATCATATATTGTCCCAAAACCTCTTGCGCTAAATAAGCATTATTTTGCTGTTGCACCGCTTCAATTTCTTTTTGCGCCGATTCTGTATCAGTGTCAGGCAGTGAAATATCTGTCACTTGCCCAATTAAATACCCCTCAGGGGTTTGAATTCTTACAAACTTTCCTTGTTCAGCATCATAAATTTGGCGCAAGGTGACAAAGCTTAATTTGCTTTTCTCGGCATCGGTACGGATTAAGTTTTTATACTCCTTGATCGAGATATCGTAATCTTTGTTAACTGCAATCATATCGTCAGTTTTGAGAAGGGATTGGTAAATATCCTCCGCCCGTTGTTTGTTGGCAAGGGCGCGTTGTTGAGTGAGCCATTCTTTTTCCAAATCCTGACGTACATCTTCATAGGCGGTATAAGATAATGGTTTTACCGAATCAATACGAATGGCAATATATCGGCCATCTGCCATTTCCAATACGGGGGATACTTCCCCTTCATCAAAATCAAAGGCATTTTCCAAAATTTGTGCTTTGTCCCCTTGATATGTTTGAAGGGCATCTTTTTCGCCTTTCATTCCCGCTTGGTTGATGCCGCTATAGGATTGAGTGGTTAAACCCATTTCTTGGACGATGGCAGATAAATCCTCACCCCCTGCCAATTGGTCGTCCAAATTGTTTGAGGCATCAATTAAATCATCCATAAGACGGTCTTGTAAAATTTGATCTTTAATGTCCGCTTTTACATCATCAAATGATGTTGTTTTTGGTGGTGTGATTTCTTTTACAACCAAAACATGCCACCCGAGTGGTGTTTGGATAGGGCCAATGGCCGCGTCTTTTTCTGCATTAAACGCGGGTTTTGCAATTTCATCTGTCATACTGGTTTTTGAGAATTTATTTTCACCAATATAGGCGGTGGTATTTTCAGTAATCTTTAAAACCGCATTCTCAAGTGTTTTTTCATCTTTAATCGCAGCCAAAACATCTTGCGCCGTTTTTTGATCCTTTAAAATCGCCTGTTGTAATAAACGCTGCTCGGGCTTTTTATAGCTATCAATATTGCTATCATAGGCTTCGCGAATTTCTGCATCGTCGATTTCAATGTTATCGGCAACCATTTCTTTGGTTAATGTTGCAATTGTAATGTCACGCGTTTCTGGGATGGCATAATTAATTTTACGTGCCTCATAAAATTTCTTTAAATTTTCTTCAGTCGGTGCGGTTACATCTTTTACAGAGGCATTTGTTAAGACGAATCCTTCAAAATCACGTTTCTCATTTTGAAATTGGTAGATTGCCTTTGCCTGCGCCAAGGGGATTTCTTGTAGGTTACTGGCTAGTGCATTTTGCAGCAAATCAACGGATAATTCCTGCCGCACCGTGCCAATAAACTCCCCTTCGGATATTCCTTGTGATCTTAAAATTTGAACCAAGGCATCACGTTTGCTTCCACCGTTGGTTGGCATTGAATCTGTAAGGGTAGCAATTTGTTTAACCAAAGTTTCATCATTGGGACGAATACCAATTTTTGAGGCTTCACGCGCCAAAATACGATTTTGAATTTCACCACGAAGGGCTTGATTAATTAAACCTGCCTCGTACGCCTCTTGAGGCCCCATTCCTTGATTGGCCAAAATACGGCGCAAGGTTCTATCAAATTCGGAAAGGCCAATTTCAATATTGTTTCCTTTGGCGACGACATTGCTGGAAAGGCCACCACGAAAAAATCCACCCACATCGGTTAAAACCAAACCACCAACGGCAAGCGCCATAAACCCTAGCAATATAAACTTTAAAAACCCTTGTTTTGCGCCATTACGCATTTGCCTTAACATGAATGCAAATCCTCTCTATTGAAAAAAAATCTCGACACACTATAAAGGGGGGAATGTTTAAGGGCAACAGCCCTTTGGTGATTTCTAAAACAAATTAAATGAACGCCTAGCTATTGGAGGCAAAAGGAACAAGTATGAAAAGATTAATTGCAGGAAATTGGAAAATGAATGGCACATTAGATGAGGCTATAAGCCTAACCAAAAATATTGTTGAGGGGATTCAAAGCGATTCTCAAATTTTGAAAGATAATGATTTTCTTGTTTGCCCGCCTTACCACCATATGATTCCCGTTCAAGGTGAGTTAACCGCCGCCATAGCCCTAGGCGCACAAGATTGCTCCCCTTTCAAAAATGGAGCATATACAGGCGATATTTCTGCGGCAATGATAAAGGATATGAATGCTGAATATGTCATTTTAGGGCATTCTGAACGCCGAACCTATTATTCCGAAAGCAATATGATGGTCAAACAAAAGGCAATGATTGCCAATGAATCAGGACTTAAAGCCATCATCTGCATTGGTGAAACGGAGGAGGAGCGTGAGGCAGGAAAAGTAGAAGCGGTTGTTGGGCAGCAATTATCCGAATCCCTTCCTGAAACAGCCACAGCAGAAAATACGGTTATCGCGTACGAGCCTGTCTGGGCGATTGGTACAGGAAAATCTGCTACACCTGATGATATTGCGGCGGTGCATAATTTTATTCGTAATGAATTAAATAAGAAATTAGATGGCGCAGATAAAATTCTTATCCTTTATGGCGGATCAGTTAAAGCCACCAATGCAGCAGAAATTTTTGCCGTTGAGAATGTGAATGGTGCGTTAATTGGTGGTGCATCCTTAAAGGCCGAAGATTTTATCGGAATTGCAAAGGGCTAAGAAAAAATTCGTGACATCAGCATAAAACCAATTTAAAAGATAAAACCATGGAAAATATCGTACTTATCATTCATCTACTCTTGGCGCTCGGCATTATTGGGCTTGTTCTTCTTCAGCGTTCTGAAGGGGGCGGTTTGGGCATTGGTGGTGGATCGGGCGGTATTGGCGGTTTGGCATCTGCGGGGGCAACGGCTAATGCACTGACTAAAGCCACAGGATTCTTGGCCATGAGTTTTTTCTGCACCAGTTTATTGCTTGCTGTTTTGGCAGGAAATACAGGAAATTCATCAAGTGTTTTAGATTCTTTGGATAACCCACCTGTTGTGGTTGACACATCTATCGAAACAAGCGATAACAAAATCCCAGATGCTACGGCAACTGGAAGTGACAATTTGGACACAAAAACTCCACCAACTTCTGCGCCATCGGCTCCATTATCTGAATAAAATTTTGATAATGAAATATAATGTATTACGCCTTTTGAAATAGGGGCGCGAAAGCTGTTTTACTGTGGAAACTAAATTTATTTTTATTACTGGTGGTGTTGTTTCTTCCTTGGGTAAGGGGTTAGGATCTGCGGCGTTGGGCGCATTGTTGCAAGCACGCGGATATAAAGTTCGCCTCTGTAAGCTTGATCCTTATCTGAATGTGGACCCAGGAACGATGAGTCCTTTTCAACATGGCGAAGTATTTGTCACCGATGATGGGGCGGAAACAGATTTAGACTTAGGTCACTATGAACGCTTTACGGGAAATTCTGCCTGTCAAAATGATAATGTTACAACAGGGCGAATTTATACCGACGTTTTGGCCAAAGAACGCCGTGGCGATTATTTAGGCGCAACAGTTCAGGTTATCCCCCATGTTACGGACGAAATTAAAGATTTTATCCGCGAAAAAGATGGAACAGCCGATTTTGTATTGTGCGAAATTGGGGGCACAGTCGGAGATATTGAAATCGCTTCCTTTCCTTGAATCCATTCGTCAGTTTGGGAATGAGATGGGGCGTGAACGTGCGCTATTTATCCATGTTACTCTATTGCCGTATATTCCTGCAGCGGGTGAGCTTAAGACAAAGCCAACACAGCATAGTGTAAAAGAATTAATGGGAATGGGCATACGTCCGCGCATTCTGCTTTGTCGTGCGGATCGTGAAGTGCCTGTAGATGAGCTTAGTAAGATCGCATTATTTTGTAATATTGATGAAAATAAAGTTATTCCCGCCCTTGATGCCTCTTCTATTTATGAGGTGCCATTGACGTATCACGCAGTAGGTTTAGATACGCAAGTGCTTGATGCCTTAGGATTAGATGCAGGGACGGAGCCTGATTTATCAAAGTGGGAGAAGATTGTTCGCCGTATCAAGAACCCCGAAAGCGAAGTAACAATTGCGGTTGTTGGAAAATACACCAACTTAAATGATAGTTATAAATCCTTGAATGAGGCCCTAACCCATGGCGGTATTGCCAATAAGGTGAAGGTAAATATTAAATTTATTGAGGCGACACTTTTTGATAAAGATAGTGATGATATCGCGCATGAATTAATGGGCGTCAACGGTATCCTCGTCCCCGGTGGGTTTGGTGCGCGTGGGGCAGAAGGTAAAATTAAAGCGGCGCGATATGCGCGGGAAAAGAAAATCCCTTATTTTGGTATTTGTTTTGGATTGCAAATGGCTGTTTTAGAGGCCGCACGAAATTTAGCAGGTATTGAAAACGCAAACTCTACCGAATTTGATGCAGGCGGGGAACATTTGGTTGGGTTGATGACCGAATGGGCAAAGGAAGGCGAGATTGAAAAGCGTGGCATGGAAGATGATTTGGGTGGAACCATGCGCCTTGGTGCGTTTCCTGCGGCATTAAAAGAAGGTTCAAAAGTAGCCGAGATTTATGACGCCACAGAAATTTCCGAACGTCACCGCCACCGCTATGAAGTTAATGTGAACTATAAAGACAAATTAGCCGAGGCAGGATTTATCATGTCGGGAACATCACCCGATGGATTATTACCAGAAATTTGCGAACGCGAAGATCACCCATGGTTTATTGGCGTGCAATATCACCCCGAATTAAAATCAAGACCATTTGCACCACACCCGTTATTCGTTAGCTTCGTCAAAGCCGCGATAGAGCAGGGGCGTTTGGTTTAATTTTTAAATCTTACCTATAGAAAAAGGCGTATGCCAAAAATAGGATTAGTGCCGCAACGATGGCGCCTATAATGGGCATCCATGGTTGTCTTGCTTTGGCTTCTTTACGGGTTTCATCTTCTGGGTGGGCGATATTGTGGGCTAAATGCTCCGCCTCATCAGTAACGGTTTCAACAATTTCTTCAGTTTTATTTTTTAAATCAGTCATAACGCCTAAAATAACAATTCATACGAAAAAGACAAATAGAATTATTTAAGCTTAAGGATTTTTCAACCTGTCTTAACAATATTTGTTATATTCTTCTTCCATTACACTCAAATAATCTTTGCTTGAATTTGCCAATCACTGTAAAACATTGGCTATGAAAACAATTAATATCCAAAATCTTCAAGTTTCAAATAACAATCCCTTTACGCTAATTGCGGGGCCATGTCAGATGGAATCGCGGGATCATGCCTTTGATATGTGTGGTGCATTGGTTGAAATCACGACCAAGCTTGATATTCCTTTTATTTATAAAAGCTCGTTCGACAAGGCAAACCGTACAAGTTTAACGGGGGAGCGTGGTATGGGGCTTGATGCCTCACTCAATGTCTTTGCCGATTTGAAAAAAGAATTTGGGATGCCAACCATCACCGATATTCATAATGAGGCACAATGTGCGGAAGTTGCGGAAATTGTTGATGTTCTTCAAATCCCTGCCTTTTTGTGTCGTCAAACTGATTTATTATTGGCGACGGGTAAAACAGGCGCGGTTATCAATGTTAAAAAAGGCCAATTCCTTGCCCCTTGGGATATGGCAAATGTTGCCAATAAAATTGCAAGCACAGGCAATGAAAATATTTTATTAACCGAACGTGGGGCAAGTTTTGGCTACAATACACTTGTGTCTGATATGCGATCATTGCCGCAGATGGCGGAAACTGGATATCCTGTTATTTATGATGCAACACATAGCGTACAACAACCTGGTGGCCTTGGTGGCTCCTCAGGTGGGGATCGTGAAATGGTACCTGTTTTGGCACGCGCGGCGATTGCCGTTGGTGTTGCGGGTGTGTTCATGGAAACACATCAAGACCCAGACAATGCGCCCTCTGATGGGCCAAACATGGTGCGCCTTGAAAATATGGAAGCCTTGCTTTCAAAATTAAAACAATACGATGAGATTTCTAAAGAAAGATAAAAATTATGACTGCAATTGTTGATATCACGGCCAGACAAATTCTGGATAGTCGTGGAAACCCTACTGTTGAAGTGGATGTTATCCTTGAAAGTGGCGCGTTTGGGCGCGCCGCAGTGCCATCAGGCGCATCAACAGGTAAGTATGAAGCGGTTGAGCTTCGTGATGGTGACAAAAAGCGTTGGGGTGGTAAGGGCGTTGAGAAAGCCATTCATAATACAAACACAACGCTGTTTGATCTGTTGCTTGGTAGTGATCCTGAGGAACAATTGCATCTTGATCAATTAATGCGCGATTTGGATGGCACAAAGAATAAATCCAAGATTGGTGCCAATGCAATTTTAGGCGTATCTATGGCGATGGCGCGTGCCGTTGCAAATGAATTAGATATGCCGCTTTACCGTTATTTAGGGGGGGCATTTGCCCATCAATTGCCAGTCCCTATGATGAATATTATCAATGGCGGCGCCCATGCTGATAACCCCGTTGATATTCAAGAATTTATGATTATGCCCATCGGTGCGACCAGCTTTGGTGAAGCGTTGCGTTGCGGAACGGAGATTTTCCATGCCTTGAAAAAGGAGCTTCAATCCGCGGGTCATAACACCAATGTTGGGGACGAGGGTGGCTTCGCCCCCGCTGTTAAAGATGCCGAAGAAGCTCTTGATTATATTATGAAATCAATAAAATCTGCAGGATATAAAGCAGGGTCAGAGGTGGTCATTGCCCTTGATTGCGCCGCATCAGAATTTTACGAAGATGGTAAATATAATATGGCTGGCGCGGGTAAGGTTTTAAATTCCGCCGATATGGTCAAGTTTTATGAAGATCTTTGTGATAAATATCCAATCGTATCTATTGAAGATGCCCTTGACGAAGATGATTGGGATGGCTGGGTCGCCCTAACCAAATCAATTGGTGATAAGGTTCAATTGGTTGGCGATGATTTATTCGTCACCAATGCGGCGCGTTTGAAAAAAGGAATTGAAATGGGGGCGGGGAATGCCATTTTAATCAAAGTGAACCAAATTGGAACATTATCCGAAACGTTTGAAACCATTGAAATGGCAAAACGCGCGGGATTTGGTATTGTTATGTCACACCGCAGTGGGGAAACAGAAGATTCTATTATCGCAGATTTAGCCGTAGCAAGTAATTGTGGGCAAATCAAAACAGGATCGCTTTCCCGATCAGATCGTATTGCAAAATATAATCAACTTCTTCGTATTGAAGAAGAATTAAGTGATAGCGCGGTTTATAGAACAGATTTTCTCAAAAAATAAATTTGTTGAATGGTTTGAGTCGTTTAGCGGTGATGTTCTCTTTATGTACTCATTAAGTTATTGATTCCGTTAGGTTTTTTGTTGACAGAGTAATTCGTTTTATGATTCTATAGCTATATGAGAAAATTAATTGAAAGTCGCAACTATCTTCGCCAAAATATGATATTTATCATTGCGATTTCATTAACACTATATTTCTCTTATCACTTGATTGCTGGCCCTCGAGGGTATTTTAAGCTTCAAGAGAATAAATACCAAATCTCACTAGAATCCGCATCTTTAGAAAATCTTCAAGCGCAACGTTCGAGTATTGAGAAGAAGGTGGTTATGATGCGCCCGGGTTCAATTGATCGTGATTTATTAGAGGAACGCGTGCGCTATATTCTTGGCTATACAACCAAAGAAGAATATATATTGCTACAAAATCGCTCTTAGCAACTTTATTTTATTAAGCAATTTCAACAGCTTATAAATTTTATTCTTAATATCTTTTAAAATTATTATTATTTTGCTGGATTTCACCTTTTTTCAACGGTAAGACAGAGCATTAATTTTGTTCAATGTCTTTTGCTTAATAAAGATGAATAAAGGAGTATGTAATTTTGAGTTCTTCAAAGGTAAAAAAAGCCTCATCTAAAAAGGCAATAGATAAACCGAATATCAAGACGGTTTCAAATTCAATGCCCAATCCCTCGCTTGAGGAAATGCAAAAGCTTTATGCTGAAATGCTGCTTATTCGTCGTTTTGAGGAAAAAGCGGGTCAGCTTTATGGTATGGGGCTTATTGGCGGGTTTTGTCACCTTTATATCGGGCAGGAGGCCGTTGTAACAGGCATCCAATCTGTTCAAGAAGAGGTTGATACCGTTGTGACCACCTATCGCGACCATGGCCATATGTTGGCCAAAGGTATGGACCCAAAAGGTGTGATGGCCGAGCTTACGGGGCGTGAAGGGGGATATTCACGCGGTAAAGGTGGCTCGATGCACATGTTTTCCCAAGAAAAAGGATTCTTTGGTGGTCATGGTATTGTTGGGGCATCAACCGCCATTGGCACAGGCTTAGGATTCTCTCATCAATATAAGGGTGATGGCGGTGTTGCTATCGCTTACATGGGCGATGGGTCAGCCAACCAAGGGCAGGTTGCTGAGTGTTACAATATGGCTGCACTTTGGAAGTTGCCTGTTCTATACGTCATTGAAAATAATCAATATGGAATGGGGACATCCGCGGCACGTCATGCGGCGGGGCAGCTTTATGCCCGTGGTCAAGGGTATGGCATTCCAGGTGAACAAGTGGATGGAATGGATGTATTTGAAGTACAAGCAGCCGCCCGCCAAGCCCTTGATTATGTCCGTTCAGGAAATGGCCCTTATATATTAGAGGTGATGACCTATCGTTTCCGTGGTCATTCCATGTCTGATCCTGCGAAATATCGTACGAAGGATGAAGTTGATATACAAAAAGATAATGATCCGATTATCAAGCTTAAAAATATGATTTTGGCTGGTGGTGATGTCTCTGAAGATGAGCTTAAGAAAATTGATAAAGATATTAAAACGCGCATCAAAGAAGCCGCAGAATTTGCAGAAGAATCACTAGAGCTTGCACCAGAAGAGCTTTGGACAGATATTTTAAAAGAGGTTGAATAATAAATGACTATAAATGTATTAATGCCCGCATTATCACCGACTATGACCGAAGGTAACTTAGCCAAGTGGGTTAAGAAAGAGGGCGATAGTGTAGAATCGGGTGAAGTGATTGCCGAGATTGAAACCGATAAAGCCACTATGGAAGTGGAAGCGGTTGATGATGGCGTTATTGGCAAAATCTTAATCGAAGAAGGTACAGAAAATGTTGCCGTGAATACGCCCATCGCCGTTTTATTGGAAGAAGGTGAAAGCGCGGATAATATTGATACTGCCGCTATTGAGCAAAATGCAGGCGAATTACAAAATAAACCTGCGGAAGCATTACAAATGGATGATCGCCCTGATGCTTCACAAAGTGAAATTGCAACTCAACCAAGCGGCGCCACCATTGAAAATCGCGATATTTTATATGCACAAGGTGTTGTGATTGAGCCGCCTGAATTTGATGAAGCGCCATTTTTTGAGAACACAGAAACACAAACTGTACGTGTCGCCCTTCGTGATGCAATGGCTGAAGAAATGCGTGAACATGAAGATGTCTATGTCATGGGGGAAGAGGTTGCCGAATATAATGGCGCTTATAAAGTAACCGAAAACCTGCTTGATGAATTTGGTGGAAAACGTGTAATTGATACGCCCATTACCGAACATGGGTTTGCAGGATTGGCTGTTGGGTCTGCGTTTAATGGGTTACGTCCTATTGTTGAATTTATGACGTTTAATTTTGCGATGCAGGCTATTGACCATATTATCAATTCGGCAGCAAAAACCCTATATATGGCAGGTGGTCAATTGGGTTGCCCGATTGTCTTTCGTGGGCCAAATGGCGCGGCAAGCCGCGTTGGCGCGCAACATTCACAATGTTTTGCCTCATGGTATGCACATGTTCCGGGATTAAAAGTTGTAAGCCCATGGAATGCCGCTGATGCTAAAGGATTGTTAAAAGCCGCCATTCGTGACCCTAATCCCGTTATCTTTTTAGAAAACGAATTAATGTATGGGCAAAGTTTTGAAGTGCCTACCGATCCTAATTTTGTCCTTCCCATCGGCCGTGCCAAGATTGAGCGTGAGGGAAGTGATGTTACAATTGTTGCCTTCTCAATCATGGTTGGTAAAGCATTGGAAGCCGCAGAGCAGTTAGCGGAGCAAGGAATTGATGCCGAAGTGATTAACTTACGCACCATTCGCCCCCTTGACCGTTGGACAATTTTGGAAAGCGTTAAAAAGACAAACCGAATTGTATCTTGCGAAGAAGGATTCCCATTTTCGGGAATTGGTGCCGAAATTGCGGCATTGGTTGGGGAGCATGCATTTGATTATCTTGATGCGCCATTAAAACGCGTACACGCGGCAGATGTTCCATTACCATATGCAGCAGGATTAGAGCAATTGGCACTACCACAAACAGAACAAATTATTAACGCGGCAAAGGAAGTTTGCTATGTTAAGTAATGCTTGTGATTTAATGCATCATTCTGTGCATCAGATGTTGAGCAGGAGCAACGCGCCTGCATGTTTCTCTAACAATATGCTCATCTTTGGGGAGGATTTTATTGGAAGATCCAATATCTTGAATGGCTTCTTCCATTTCACTACTCAATACTTTAAAAGCATCATGCAAGCGACCTTTAATACGTTAGAGGGTTTCAAATCACCGATTTTCAATCTTTTTGTAAAAGAAATATCTTGTCCAATCAGATTAGCAATTCGAACAATAAAATTTGTTTTAAATTCTTTATCATGGCTGCGTGTGGCCTCAATAGCACTTATAAGTTTTGCAGGCTTCCCACTTTTAGCGGCAAAAGCAAAAGATCTTGCAAGGGCTATGGCACGATATTGGGGGATTCTTTTTGTCGATTTATTACTCATTATTACCTACTCATTTTACGCATAGTTAGTATTACATATATGAATATTCATAATACATTAAAATCATTTGTCAATAATAAGGATTATACTTATGCCCATTAAAGTATTAATGCCCGCATTATCGCCTACCATGACCGAAGGTAATTTGGCCAAATGGCATAAAGTCGAAGGCGACAGCGTTAAATCTGGCGAAGTTATTGCCGAGATTGAAACCGATAAAGCAACCATGGAAGTCGAAGCGGTTGATGAAGGTGTAATGGGTAAAATATATGTTGCAGCCGGTACAGAAAATGTCAAAGTAAATGAAATGATTGCGGTTTTGTTAGAAGATGGTGAAACCGATGCAGATATTAAAGATTTTGGAAATGATGTTACAAAAACGGAACCTGAAGTCAGCAAAACAGATGTAAAAGAAGAAAAAATGACGGCGCAACAGGGGTACGGTCGCAATATGAAAGAGCAAGGGACAGCCAATCAAGCAAAAGAGGCTCAAAAATTAAATGCGAACACACAATCACGCTTGTTTGCATCACCATTGGCACGCCGAATTGCAGAACAAAAAAATATTGATTTATCAACCGTAAGCGGAACAGGGCCACGGGGGCGTATTGTAAAGGCAGATTTAGAAACTATAACAACATCGCCACAAGTGCAGACCAAACAATCAACACCACAACCCACTGGGGATCAGCAAGTAAATGAATTTGGAATGATTTATACAGCCATTCCCAATAATAATATTAAAAAAATTACCGCCAAGCGTTTACAAGAATCTAAGCAAACGGTACCACATTTCTATCTGACTATTGAATGTAAAATTGATGAGTTGATGCGTACACGTAAAATTATGAATGACCAATCAAATGGTGAATATAAGTTATCGGTAAATGATTTTGTGGTTAAAGCGTGTGCCAATGCATTGAAGGCGTATCCTGCCGCCAATGTGTCTTATACAGATGAGGCGGTTTTGCAGTTTGTTCATTCTGATATATCCGTTGCGGTATCTACACCAAACGGTCTTATGACGCCCATTGTTAAGCAAGCCGAAAATAAGGGATTAAAAGATATTTCTGCCGAGGTTAAAGATTTGGCAACCCGCGCGCGCGATGGCAAATTAAAACCTGAAGAATTTCAAGGGGGAACATTTACTGTTTCAAATCTAGGGATGTTTGGGATTAAAGAATTTGGCGCCATTATAAACCCGCCACAATCATGTATTTTAGCCGTTGGGGCAGGGGAACAAAAACCTTTTGTATCAAATGGTGAGATTAAAATCGGGACATTTATGACCTGCACCCTTTCGGTGGATCATCGTTCGGTTGATGGTGCGGTTGGGGCAGAGTATTTAAAACACCTAAAAACATATATTGAAAATCCAGCGGCGATGCTGCTTTAGAAAATAAAGGCAATAAAATGAAATATTTTTTACTTTTACTTATTCTTCCGCTTGTCGCTTGTAATTATGAGCTTGTCAAAAAAGAAGATTTAGAGCCTGTTCTGTATGAGGAACAAGAAGTTTTGGTACATCATGGTGGTGCATTTAATGCTTGCCCCCCTTTGCATCGCAAGCAAGGCAGATGTTGAAGAATATTTTTTTAAAATTTTAACTTTTATTGGGGAAATAATATGAAATTACTTGCAACTATAATACTATTATCAATCGGATCTTTTTCACTTTCGGCTTGTCAAGCAACAGCCCGCGATGATGATGGCTATGTCAGTGTTGGGACAAATGATAGATATTATGATGATAATTATGATCGTCGTGGTAAATTTTGCCCCCCTGGGCAAGCTAAAAAAGGAAATTGTTAAACATAATGTCTGATAATAATTTTGATGTAATCGTAATTGGTGGCGGTCCTGGCGGATATGTTGCCGCCATTCGTGCCGCACAATTGGGTATGAAGGCTTGCGTAATAGAGGCAAACCATTTGGGTGGAATTTGCCTCAATTGGGGGTGTATCCCGACAAAAACCCTTTTACGTTCAAGCGAGATTAATCATCTGCTCAATCATGCTTCTGATTTTGGATTTACAATCAAAGAGTACTCATTCGATCTTAATAAGATAGTTGAACGTTCCCGCGGGGTTGCAAAACAACTTTCTGGTGGGATCGGACATTTGCTAAAGAAAAACAAAGTTCAGGTTTTTGATGGGTTTGGTAAATTAGAAAGCAATAGCAAAGTTTCCGTTTCTAAAGAAAATAAAAAGATTGCAGATCTAACTGGTAAGCATATTATTATCGCCACGGGCGCAAGAGCGCGAAGTCTGCCTGGTTTGGAAGCCGATGGGCAGCTTATTTGGACATATCGTGAAGCGATGGTGCCCAAGGAAATGCCAAAATCAATTTTAGTGGTCGGTTCTGGTGCAATTGGTATAGAATTTGCGAGTTTTTACCACAATATGGGTGCAGAAGTGACCGTTGTTGAGGTTATGGATCGTGTTTTACCCGTTGAAGATGCCGAAATATCAAAATTTGCCCAAAAATCATTTGAAAAGCAGGGTATGAACATCTTGCTTAATGCAAAAACAACAAAATTTGAAAAAGGTAAAAATAACGTCACTGTTCATATTGAAAAAGACGGCAAAACACAAAAAATCACTGTTGATCGCGTAATAATGGCGGTGGGTATTGTCGCCAATACCGAAGATATCGGCCTAGATAATGTAAAAGGCGTCAAGCTTGACCGTGGTCACATTGAAACCGATGGTTATATGCGCACAGGCGAGGCAGGAGTTTATGCCATTGGTGATGTTTGTGGCGCACCATGGCTTGCGCATAAGGCATCCCATGAAGGGGTAATTTGTATTGAAAAAATTGCAGGTGAGAAAGATGTTCATCCAATTATAAAAACAAATATTCCGGGGTGTACCTATTGTATGCCGCAGGTGGCAAGTGTTGGATTAACCGAAGAGGCCGCCAAAGCTGCAGGGCATAAATTCAAAGTGGGGCATTTCCCCTTTCAAGGAAATGGTAAAGCGATTGCATTGGGCGAGCCGGAAGGGTTTGTAAAAACTATCTTTGATGAAAAAACAGGTGAATTGTTAGGCGCGCATATGATTGGCGCGGAAGTAACCGAAATGATTCAAGGATATGTTATCGGTAAAACTGCGGAATTGGTTGAAGCAGACTTTATGCATACAATTTTCCCGCATCCAACCTTATCTGAAATGATGCATGAAAGTATTTTAGACGCCTATGATAAAGTTATACATTTTTAAGGCATAGGAACTTAAAGTTTCAAAACACTGTTTGTTTCAAGTCGAAAGGAACATTTATGGCATTTGTTGAAAAATTGGTTGGCCCTGATGAAAATTTAGTGGGCGTTGCAAAACTTCACTGGATTTATGTGATTAAGGGGCTTTTATGGTTGGTAGGGTCAATTATCATTGGTGGTTCAATTCAAACCTTTTTTGCAATGTATATCCCGCCATTTGGATTATTTGGTAATTTTATTTTTGGTATGGCGATTATCCTAGGCGCGCTGATGTTCGTCTTATATTTTGGGAAGATGATCTTTACCGAATTGGGACTGACAACTGAGCGCTTGATTTATAAACGTGGGTTTATATTTGTTGATGTTCGTGAAGTTGATTTAGAAGAAATTAAATCTGAAAGTATTGATAATGGCGTTCTAGGGCGAATTTTAAACTATGGCTATCTTGATTTAGATGCGCGGTTTATTGAAGATATGGATTTACCTGCAATTGCAGACCCTTATCGCTTTATTAAGGCAATGAATGCCGTACGCTCACAAATAAAGAATGATAGCATGCGGGTTGTTTTGGATGATGGCGCCCCTGTGGTTAAAGGTGAGGTTGATGAGTTAGGCGATCATAATCAGCATAGAAAAAAAACGCGTAAAGAAGACCCGCGCGGTGCAAAAATTGCCAGTAAGCTTGAAGATGATATGTTTGAAGCCGTTCCAAACAGTGCAGAAAAAAATATCAATGATATGAAAAAAGAAGTTAAATCGCCGGATGTTTTTAAAAAGACGAAGCCAACCAAATCTGAAAAGCCAAAGAAAAAAACGGAACAACAGTCTCAAAAAAGCAATGACTCACAATTTAAAGATAATCCAGAGCAACGTAAAAAAGATTTAAGCGTAATGGTTCGAGAGGATTTTGAAGAGGCAGAAGAGCCAAAAAAAGCATAAAACTATTTTTTTTACTGCAATTTGTCCAAAATATAGGTATGAAAAGATATGACTTATAACACTGATCTTCTTGACCGTACAAAACGTCACCCTGAAAAGCAAAAAAATGCCGATCGTCCGATGGGTAAAAAACCATCATGGATTCGCGTTAAGGCAGGGCAGGGTAAAACTTATAAAGAAACACTTGATACTGTTAAAGGTCTTAAGCTGACCACCGTTTGTGAGGAGGCAGGATGCCCTAATATTGGTGAATGTTGGGATAAAAAACATGCTACTTTTATGATAATGGGCGAAGTTTGTACGCGTGCATGCTCTTTTTGTAATGTGGCCACTGGTAAGCCCAATGATTTAGATAAGTATGAGCCTTTAAAAATTGGGGTTGCCGTTGAAAAAATGGGTTTAAATCATGTTGTTGTTACATCTGTTGATCGCGATGATTTGAAAGATAGCGGTGCAGATCATTTTATTAAAACTATCGAAGCCATTCGATTTAAAGCGCCCAATACTACAATTGAAATTCTACCCGGTGATTTCCGCGGTAAAGAAATTGATATCGATAATGTTGCCAAGGCGCGCCCAGATGTTTTTAACCATAATATTGAAACCGTACCGCGTTTATATCCAACCATTCGTCCAGGGGCACGTTATTTTCGATCCCTAAGGTTGCTTCAACGTGTCAAAGAAATTGACCCAAGCATTTTTACAAAATCTGGATTAATGGTTGGCCTTGGCGAAACACGGGAAGAAATTGCACAAGTGATGGATGATATGCGTGCCGCTAATATTGACTTTATTACTATTGGGCAGTATCTGCAGCCAACGCCAAAACATGCTGCGGTTGAGCATTTTTGGACACCAGAACAATTTGAAGGGTTAGAGAAGATGGCGCGTGCAAAAGGGTTTTTGATGGCTTCATGTACGCCTCTCACACGATCCAGCTACCATGCAGGTGAAGATTTCGCCAAATTACGCAAAGCGCGTGAAGATAAATTGGCTAAGGTTGCTTAAGCGCTATTTATGCTCTCCCATTTTGAACAGCGCGAATTACCTTATAGTTGCGAACAAATGTTTGATTTGGTTGCCGCCGTTGATAAATATGATGAATTTGCCCCTTGGTGTTCAAAAAGCCGCATTAATAAATGGGAAAGTGAGACAATATTTTTAGCCGATTTAATTGTTGGTTATAAGATGTTTCGTGAGAAATTTTCATCGCGGGTCATTTTGAATAAACCAAATGAAATTTATATTGAATACCAAAAAGGCCCATTAAAAAATTTAAAAAATAAATGGGTCTTTAAAGAGTGTGGAGAAAAGTCATGTGTCATTGATTTCTCTGTTGAATTTGAATTTAAAAATGTGGCTTTTCAAACCCTTGCCAATGTTTTCTTTAACGAAGTTTTGAAGCGCATGATGGGTGCATTTGAAGCGCGTGCGCATCAGATTTATGGGGCGCCTGTTACAAATGATTTAAAATAAGATTAAACACAGCATTCATTGTTTGTGTGCGTACAGAGCATCGATCCCCATCAAAATTATTTTTTGTAACAATTGCATTTTGCCCTTTTTTACACAGACCAATATAAACCAAACCCAATGGTTTTTCTTTTGTTCCGCCTGTTGGCCCTGCAATACCTGTAACGGAGATTGCGATTGTAGCTTGTGAATATATTAATGCGCCTTGCGCCATTTCCTTTGCTGTTTGTTCGCTAACTGCGCCATAAATATCTAATGTATTAGAGCTTACACCGAGAGAATCAATTTTTGATTGGTTTGAATATGTGACAAATCCGCGATCAAAAAAGGCAGATGATCCCGCAATATCTGTTAACGCCGCGGCAATCATTCCGCCCGTGCAGGATTCTGCCGTCACCAAAATATTTTGGGTTTCTAATAACTTTTGACTGACCTGATTAACCAATACCGACATAGCGCAATCCTATTAAAATTATTGCGGCAAAGACGCCAGCGATAACATCATCAATCATAACCCCAAACGCGCCTTTAAAATGCTTATCAAAATAAGCGATAGGCCACGGCTTTAAAATATCAAAAAACCGAAAGAGAATAAAAGCGAGAGCAATTGATAGCGGACTTAGCATTGCAGGGATAAGGGCGATCCAAACGCCCACAACCTCGTCAACGACTATCATGCCTGAGTCTTTTTCATTCACCATTTTTTCAAATTGTTTTGATGCCCATAATCCAATGGGAAATAATATAATTGCGGCAATGACCAAGGCAGGCACACCGCCAAATATAAGAAGGACAATACCAAACGGCATTGCCCCCAATGTACCCCATGTGCCGGGTGCGGGGCGAATTAAGCCGCACCCACCCCATGTCGCAACCCATGTTGCGGGTGATTTAAAATTTAACAGGCGTAATGCTTTATCATCAATAATTCTTCGCATTATATTGTTTCTTCCATAGGGAGGCGGATGGTGGCAATCGCTTGGCAAGCAATACCTTCTTTGCGGCCAACAAAACCAAGTTTTTCTGTGGTTGTCGCCTTTATTGAAATTTTATTAGGGCTTATCTGTAATATCTTTGCAATATTATTTTGCATTAATTCACGATACCTGCCAATTTTTGGTTGTTCTGCCATAACTGTAACATCTACAAATCGAATTTCACCAGCCATATTACAGAGCAAGTTATGCGCATGGTTTAAAAAATAAGCACTATCTCTATCTTTCCATTGATTATCCGAAGGCGGGAAGTGCGTTCCAATATCACCTTCGTTAATACTGCCCAAAATGGCATCTGTAATGGCATGTAAAACAACATCGGCATCAGAATGCCCGACAAGCGCATAATCATGCTCAACAACAATGCCGCCTAACATAAGGGGGCGATCTGTGATTTCTTTTTCAAAGGCGTGAACATCAAAGCCAGAGGCAACCCTTGTTTCAAATATTTTATTCATAAATGCTTTTACCATTTCAAAATCAGATGAGGTTGTAATTTTTATATTAGGCGCGGTTGCCATAACCAAATCTACATCCCCACCATTTGCACGCACCAATGCGGCATCATCGGTAAAATTATCTTGGCTTTTAAAATTCTCATGCGCATCCATAATGGTTTGATAATAAAACCCTTGGGGGGTTTGAATAGAATAAATCTCGTTTCTATCAATATTTTCTTTATCTTTGAACAGAGTTTCGGTGACAGGGGTGCATAATGTTGCGCCCTTGTTATCATCTAATGATTGTAAAATATTATATATATCTAGATCTGATATTAGCGGACGCACCGCGTCATGAATTAAAATTTTGTCTTTAGGTTCTACATTAGAAAAAAACTTTAAAGCATTATAAACACTTTCTTTTCTACTTTTACCGTTTTTACAAAATTTTATTTTTGGATCATTTTTGATTGGGTCAGATAGGTGCATTAGATAATCATTGTCCATTGCAATAACAATTGATTTTATACCTTCGAATGATAAAAACTTATCCAATGTATGCTCTAAAACAGATTTACCATTAATTTTTAAAAATTGTTTGGGTAAATTACCACCATATCTTTGCCCTGTTCCGCCTGCGACTAAGATCAGATGAAAGCTTGGATTATCTTGTTTTTCTGGCGTTTTTGTCATATTCTTCATCGGTTTTAGCAATTCTACTTTTTATGAATGCTTATTATTTTATAGTCTTACAAAACACAATATATGAATAGCACGGTTAAAAAAGCGAAAAAGAATGTTTTGTCCTCAAAAAGTAATGCTTTTTGGCGGGGGTTTGTTGATGCATTGCTTGGCCCTAAAAGTAAAATTAGCGGCTCACGGCGCCGCTTTTTAGGGCGTAGTTGGCGGGCAAAGCTGGGGCTTTTGTTGTTTATTGCCTCAATACTTAGTGGTTTTGCCACATATGCGGCTTTGACAAAAACACCCCCTTTTGGGGATGATCCTGACACGGTAATATGGCTTCTTAATCTAGATTTAATCTTGCTTCTTGCCTTTGGCGTTTTAGTAGCACGTAGAATTGCGTCAGTGTGGAGTGGCCGACGCAAAAACATTGCAGGATCAAAACTGCATGTTCGCCTTGTGGTTATATTTAGTATTATGGCGGCATTGCCAGCGATTTTAATGGCGATATTTTCATCATTTTTTTTCCATTTTGGGGTGCAAAGCTGGTTTAGCGATAATGTCCGTACAGCCGTTTTTGACTCCCAAGTGGTTGCCGAAGCGTATCTTGAAGAACATCAACAAGTAATTAAGGCCGATATATTAGCGATGGCGAATGATATTGACCGTCAGGCCGCATTAATGATGGATGCCAATGCCGCATATAATCGCGTTTTGGATACGCAATCCCTCATCCGTAATTTATCAGAAGCATTAATTTTTGATGATAGTGGGAAAATTTTGGCACGGTCTGGTCTTACTTTCACCCTTACCTTTGAGAAAGTGCCTGATTATTTGATGGATCGGGCGAAAAATGGCGAAGTTGTTGTTTTGACCAGTGGGTCGGATGATCGCGTTCGTGCCCTTACAAAATTGAACAGTGGCCGTGATAACTTTTTGTTTGTGGGGCGGCAAGTTGACCCAGTTGTCCTCTCATACCTAACCTCGGCAAAGGATGCGACGGAGCGGTATAGCAAGCTTGAGCAGAGTTATTCTCAATTACAAATTATTGTTACCCTTATTTTTGTGGTTGTGGCGTTGCTGTTATTACTTGCGGCGATCTGGTTTGGTATTGTTTTGGCAAGACAATTGGTTAGCCCCATTAGCAGTTTGATTTTTACATCAGAACGGGTCAGGGCAGGGGATTTGGAAGCACGTGTCCCCGAAGGCAAACAAATTGAAGAATTTGATTATTTGGCGCAATCCTTTAACCGTATGACACTACAATTACAACAACAGCGTGATGAATTAATATCCACAAACCGCCAGTTGGACGAACGTCGTCGTTTAACCGAAACCGTATTGGCGGGCGTACCTGCGGGGGTTATGGGGGTTGATAAATCAAATAAGATTACCTTTGCCAATACAATGGCGATTGAATTGTTTGAGCCTGAGCAAGGAAAACTGGTCAATCTTTCCATCTTAGAATTAATGCCAGAAATAAAAGCAACATTAGATTCTGCTTATGAAAAACCGCAAAAGGTAAGCCAGATTGAATTGCCGTATAAAACCAAATCTGGCGTACAGCTTATTTTAAATATTCGTATTGCGATTGAATTAATTGGTGATGTGGATTATGGCGCGGTGCTGACGTTTGATGATATAACCGAACTTCAATCTGCACAAAGAAAGGCGGCATGGGCCGATGTGGCGCGGCGTATCGCACATGAAATTAAAAACCCCCTCACACCAATCCAATTATCGGCGGAGCGGTTAAAACGCAAATATTTGCCGCAAATCAGTGAAGATAAAGACACATTTGTTGTCTGTACCGATACTATTATTCGTCATGTGGGCGATATTGGGCGTATGGTCAATGAATTTTCAGATTTTGCGAGAATGCCCGAACCTGTTATGGCGCAGGTTGCGATTATTTCAGAAATTAATGAATTACTGATTTTTCAAAAGGCGGCACATCCAAAGATTAAGTTTGAGATTTTAAATAATATTGAGAATACCAAAATGACAATGACGTGCGACTCTCAACAAGTGCGCCAAGCTGTTACAAACCTTATGCAAAATGCAATTGAGTCTGTTACACTTCAAGGTGAAAAAGAAAAGGGGTTCAAAGGACATTTAAAAATTATTATCGAACAAAAAGATAACGCGCTTTATTTTATTGTGACGGATAATGGTATCGGTTTTCCGCAATCCCAATCTTTAAACGACCTTGCCGAGCCTTATATTACCTATAAAGAAAAAGGGACGGGTTTGGGGCTTGCGATTGTTAAAAAAATTATGGCCGACCATCATGGGAAATTACAGCTGGGCAGTAATAAAGACATTAAAAATTTAAAATCATGGAGTGATTTGGGTGGCGCAACGGTTGGCTTAATATTCCCAAATATAAATAATAAAGTTTGATGATATGAGTAACAATAAAAGCAAAAAAATATTAATAGTTGATGATGAAAAGGATATTCGTGCCTTAATCAAAGGAATCTTGGAAGATGAAAAATATGAGGTTGTGGAGGCCGCAAATTCAACCGATGCGTTTGAGAAAATTGATCTTGAAAAACCCGATTTGGTTGTTTTGGATATTTGGCTACAAGGTAGTGAAAAAGATGGAATGGAAATTCTTGAAACCATCAAAGAAAAGCAAAATTATATTCCTGTCTTAATGATAAGTGGTCATGGAACCATTGAAACGGCAGTAACAGCAATCAAACATGGGGCATATGATTTTATTGAAAAGCCATTTAAATCAGACCGATTAATTCTAATGATTTCTCGTGCCTTGGAAATGGCCGTGCTTAAAGATGAAAATAGCCGTTTAAAAATTCAAACATCGCAAAACAAGCAAAACCTTATTGGCAAAAGCCATGCCATCAATGCCCTTCGGACGCAAATTGATAAAATAGCGCCAAGCAATAGCCGTGTTTTTATAAAGGGGGAAGCGGGAACAGGCAAAGAAATTATCGCCCGTGAGATTCATGAGAAATCCTTACGTAATAACAAGCCCTTTATCGCGCTTAATTGCGCAGCATTACACCCAGAAAGGCTTGAAGAAGAGCTTTTTGGGATTGAGAAAGACCATGTAAAGCAAAAAGGTATTTTGGAAATTGCCAATGGGGGAACGGTTTTATTAGATGAGATTTCGGATATGCCCCTTGAAACCCAAGGAAAAATTTTACGGGTTCTTCAAGAGAATAAATTTGAAGTTGTAGGGTCGCACCGCGTTGTTTCGGTGGATGTAAGATTTATCGCCTCCACCAATAAAGATATTGATGCTGCGTTGGAGCAAGGGCAATTTCGTGAGGATTTATTATATCGTTTAAATGTGGTGACATTGGATATTCCTGCCCTTAAAAATCGCAAAGATGATATCCCCGTTTTGGCCAATTATTTTTTATCCTATTTTTCAAAACAAACAGGACAAAAAGAAAAAATTTTATCGTCTACTGTTGAGCGTATATTTAAAACCTATACTTGGCCGGGTAATGTGCGCCAGCTCAAAAATGTAGCAGAGTGGATTACGATAATGGCGCCACAATCGAAAAATGATGAGATTGAAAAAGAACAATTACCGCCAGAATTGATTGATGCTAAACAATCCTTTAATTCTGATGATAAGATTGAAAACGATAATTATATAGACTACCCCTTACGTGAAGCGCGTGAGAATTTTGAAAAGAAATATCTTATTGACCAAGTCAAACGCTTTGACGGTAATATCTCTCAAACGGCTGAGTTTATAGGGATGGAACGCTCCGCCCTTCATCGAAAGTTAAAGTCGCTTGATATTTCCTTGCAAGACCCGCAAAATGAACAAAGTAATTCAAAAAGTAGTTTCAATCGCAAAACCGCTTAAAACCCAATATTAAGGAAACTAAAACATGCGTGTCATTATTTGTGGAGCAGGTCTTGTCGGGTTTAGCATTGCGTCATACTTATCCCGCGAAAATAATGATATTACCGTAATTGATATTGACCCTGTTTTAATTGGCAGAATAAACAGCGAACTTGATGCCAATGGTATCGTCGGGTCGGCCACCAACCCTGAAATGTTGGAAAAAGCAGGCGCCAATGATGCGGATATGATTATTGCCGTTACTGATGATGATGAGAAAAATATGGTTGCTTGTCAGGTTGCCCATTCTTTATTCAATGTTCCAAAAAAGATTGCGCGTATTCGTGAGCAAATATTTCTAAAGCCACAATGGGCAAACTTATTCAGCCGCGCACATATGCCGATTGACGTTATTATCTCCCCCGAGCTTGAAATCGCCAAGGCGGTGGAGAAGAGATTGTCTGTACCCGGCACAACAAGTGTTATTTCATTGTCTAATGGTAATTTATTTCTATGCGGTGTGATGTGTGACCAAGATTGCCCGATTGTAAATACGCCAATGCGCCAGTTGAAAGAGCTTTTCCCTGATATGCGGACCAATATTATTTTGGTTGTACGTAAGGGCAAGTCATTTGTCCCAAAATCAGATGATCAATTATTGTTTGGTGACGAAGCATATTTTATTACAGAAAAAGACAATCTTCGTCGTGTACTCACTGCTTTTGGTCATGAGGAGCAAAAGGCGCGTAATGTTATTATTGTAGGCGGTGGAAATATCGGACTTAGTCTGGTTGAACGCTTAAAAATAAATGATGAAGATATTAATATCAAAATTATTGAAGCAGACCCCGAACGCGCCCAATATTTGAGCGAATATCTAAACGATATTACAATCATCAATGCTTCAGGGTTAGAACGTCAAATTTTGGAAGAGGCGGGTATTCATAAAACGGAAACCCTCATTGCCGTTACAAATAACGATGAAACAAATGTTTTGGTTTGTTTGCTTGCTCAACAACATGGGTGTGATCGCGTTGTCCCGCTTGTTAACAAAGGGTCATATAATAACCTTACAGCATCACTTGGCCTTGGTGTGATCGTATCGCCAAAGGCGATTACCGTATCAACCGTTATGAAACATATCAGGCGCGGGCGGATTAAGGCCGTACATAATATGCCCGGAAATTATGCAGAGATTTTAGAGATTGAGGCGTCCGATACATTGAGCTTTTTAAATAGCACACTTGCGACAATTGAATTTCCAAAAGGTGTTTTTGTTTGCGCCATTGAACGGAATGGAAAAATTATTGTTCCCGATAAGGATACAGTGATAAAGGCACAAGATCGCGTTACCCTTATGGCGGTCAGGGGGCAGGCAGCCAAGGTTGAAAAAATGTTCTCTGCCCAAGTTGAAATCTTTTAATCATGTCTAAATTAATTTATCTGAACGGAAAATATATCCCGCAAAAACTTGCCGCCATTCATGTGGAGGATCGTGCCTTTTTGTTTGGGGATGCGGTATATGAGGTTATAGCTTGTATCCATGGTCATTTTGCCGATGAGCGTGCGCATCTGGATCGGTTAGAGCGATCGTGCGCAGAATTACAAATAAATATGCCCGTGGAGCGTGAAACATTACGCGTTTTAATGCGAGAGCTATTACGTAAAAACAAAATTCAAAACTCTGCCATTTATATTCAAATCACGCGTGGATCGGCCAAACGCGATTTTAAGTTTCCATCAAAAGATATTCGCCCAACATTAATGATGATGACGCCTTATTTTAATTTTGAAAATAATCAGGGTGTTTTAAATGGGATAAAGGTAAAAACGGTTCCTGATATTCGGTGGAAACGACGCGATATAAAATCAATCTTGCTTCTTCCCCAATCTATGGCAAAGCAATCTGCCGTTGATGCGGGGTGTGATGATGCGTGGATGGTTGATGATGAAGGGTTTATAACCGAAGGATCGGCAAGCAATGCATATATTGTAAAGCATAAAGAAATTATTACCCGCCCCGTTACCAACGCCATCTTAAAAGGGACAACGCGAAACGCCCTTGAAAAACTTTGCGCCGATTTGGATTATAAATTCACCGAACGTCAATTTAAACCTGATGAAGCATATAAAGCTGATGAGGCATTTGTAACAGGTGCAACAACATTGGTAACTCCCGTTTTAAAAATTGATGATGCCGTGATTGGTGATGGAAAAATTGGTGAGATTTCAAAAGCATTATTAAAAGAATATATGGCTTATGTCCAAGGGTTACGCATGAAGCAAGTAGAATGGGGAAGTGGATTATGATTGAAAAATACAAAGCGGTTATTTTTGATTGGGATGGAACAATTGTCGATACGTGCGGCTTAATTTTGGATGCCCATAACCATGTTCGAAAATATTATGGGGAGTCATTATGGACGATGGAAGATTTTATGGGACGCGCCAGCCAATCCGCTCGTGAATATTACCCTACCGTATATGGTGATAAGGCCGATGAGGCACAAGAAGTTTTATATGATTATGTCGAAGAAAAGCATTTAGAATATCTTGAGCCGATGACAGATTCCAAAAATTTATTGGATGCTATCAAAGCAAAAAATATTCCAATGGCCGTGGTGAGCAATAAGCGGCATAAAACTTTAATCAAAGAAATTGAGTGTGTTCAATATAAAGATTATTTTGACTTTGTTATTGGGGCAGGGGTGGCAAAAAAAGATAAACCATCGCCCGACCCATTATTAGATGCCATTAATGCCTTAGATAAAAATTTAAACCCTCAAGATGTTCTTTATATTGGTGATACCGAAACAGATTTATTAACTGCAAAAAATGCAAATACGCCTGTTGTTTTTATTCAATCGGATAAGCCGCGCCCTGATTTGATTAAAAAATATGCTCCAAATTATAATTATATTTCAATAACTGAATTTTATAATGATTTTTTTAATCAAATGGGAACAAAAACAGCTTTGGTGGGTTGAAAACACCGCACTATCGGCTTAAAACAAAGCCTTCTAAGACACAATAATAAGGAATAATAAAGATGTCTGAACGATCACAAAATGTACAAGATGTATTTCTGAATAAAATTCGTAAAGAAAAAATGACCGTCACAGTGTTTCTTGTAAATGGTGTAAAGTTGCAAGGTATTGTGACATGGTTTGATAATTTTTCAATGTTGCTACGTCGTGAAGGGCAAGTACAATTGGTTTATAAACATGCCATTTCTACCATTATGCCTGGTGGTCCATTAAATCTTCAAGAAGAAGATAATGATGATACGGAATAAGCGGTTTTAATTGTACACACACGAACCCATTATTGATACCGCGCTTGTCGTTCATCCCGTTTTTACAAATATTCCAACGGTTGACCGTGGTGATATTGACCAAGCGATGGATGAAGCCGAAGGGCTGGTTGCCGCCATTAACATGCCTGTTTTAAATTCGATGCGCGTTAATGTCGGTCGCATTAATCCAGGGCGATTATTTGGCAAAGGGACGTTGGAGAATATTGCCCTTCAGGTTGAGGAACATGAACCCGATGTTGTGATGATAAATCACATGCTTTCCCCTGTTCAACAACGCAACCTTGAAAAAGAATTAAAGGTTAAAGTAATCGACCGAACAGGTCTGATCCTCGAAATTTTTGGGCAACGCGCCCAGACAAAAGAAGGCCGTATTCAGGTTGAGTTGGCGCAGCTTGATTATCAACGCTCCCGCCTTGTAAAATCTTGGTCACACTTGGAGCGTCAACGCGGTGGGCAAAGCTTTATCGGTGGCCCAGGGGAAAGTCAGTTGGAGCTTGATAAGCGTATGATTGATGAACGTATTATCAATCTTAAAAAACTTTTGATTAAGGTGCGTAAAACCCGTGAATTAGGACGTAAAGCGCGGGATCGTGTGCCGTTCCCCGTTATCGCACTGGTGGGATATACCAATGCGGGCAAATCAACCTTGTTTAATTTGCTCACGGGGGCGGATGTTTTTGCAAAAGATTTATTGTTTGCAACCCTTGACCCCACCATGCGCCGTATTGAATTGCCATCGGGACGTATTGTGATTTTATCAGATACAGTTGGGTTTATCTCAGATTTGCCAACGCATTTGATTGAGGCATTCCGTGCCACGTTGGACCAAACGCAGTACGCTGATGTTATTTTGCATGTGCGTGACACTACCCAAAATGATTTTGATATGCATAAAGAAAAAGTGATCGAGATTATGCGTGATTTGGGCATTGAATATGAAAGTGATGAGCGCGTGTTTGAAGTCCTCAATAAAATTGATGCATGCGATAATGAAAAATGCGCGGAGATTGAACGCAAAGCCAAATTGCATGAGAATGTCTTTGCCGTTAGCGCGCATAGTAGTGTTGGTGTTGCGGATATGATGGAGAAAATTGATGCTTTCCTGTCTCGCAAATTTCAAACCCTTAATTATACCGTTCCCCATAAAGATGGACGTGCCATTGCATGGCTGTACCAACATGCCGAAGTGTTAGAAAATAAAGAAGGGCAGGACGCCGCCGATATTTTAGTGCATATTGATCCCGCAAACCGTGACCGATTCGAAGGATTATTCCCCTATGCCGCAACAAATTAACCCAAATAAAATTGCCGAAATTATTATTGATGTTTCTGCCTCAAAAATTGAGCCTCGGTTTCAATCATTAAACGAAAATGAAATTCACACCAAATCAGGACCAACCGATTTAGTGACCATCGCCGATATAGAGGCGGAAGAGGAACTGACCAAAATATTTAAAGATATTCTTCCCGGATCATATGTCGTGGGCGAGGAGGCGGTATCACGCGAAGAGGTCAGCACCGAATCTTTAGGGGCAGAAGATGGGTTTGTTTGGGTCATTGACCCCGTAGATGGTACAAATAATTTTGCATCAGGCAAGCCTGTTTATGGAACAATCGTTGCATTGGCGCACGCGGGTGAGGTTGTACAGTCATGGATTTATGATATTCCAAACAGGCGTATGGCCATATCCGAAAAAGGGTCAGGGGTTCAAATTAATGGGTCAAAAAGAACTTATCCGCAGATTGATGGTGAATTAAAAAATGCACGCGGTTTTATCAGCCGTAAATTTTTACCTGATAAAATGCAAGTTGAGTTAAAACCTGTTTTAGACGAATATTTTGGAAATGTGGAAACGTATCTATGTTGCGCGCATGAATACCTAGATATATTAGAGGGTGAAAGTTATTTTTCAATGTATTCACGAATTCGCCCATGGGATCATTTGGCAGGTGCAATGATGTTGGAAGAGGCGGGGGGATATGTCCGCAAATGGAATGAAACATTATACCGTCCGGGTGATGAGCGTGGTGGTTTAATTAACGCCCCATCTGAACAAATTTGGCAAGAAATTTATAATCATTTGTTGCGTGATTTCTGATTTTGCCAACTATCCAGCATTTTATCTAAGGGTAAATCATTAAAATTCATTTGTGATTTAATGGCATCGCATTCCATTCCTTGAAATCGTTTGACGAATTTATTGTTCGCTTTGCGTAATGCTTCTTCGCTATTTATATCCTCCATTCTGGCATAATTAACAAGGCAAAATAATAAATCGCCAAATTCTTCTTCTTTATTTTCTGGCGAATGGGATTCTTTAAATTCTTTAATTTCTTCTTCTATTTTATCAAATGCTTGGGTTGATGTTGGCCATTCAAATCCCGTTCTTGCCGCTTTCTTTTGTAATTTTTGAGCGCGGAGAAGGGCAGGTAAACCCTTTGTTACACTGTCCAATGCGCTTTTGTCATTATTCTCTAAATCTTTTTTTGCATCCCATATTGCATCCACATCAGATGCATTGTTGGCTTTTACATCACCAAAAACATGCGGGTGGCGCGATATCATTTTCTCGCTCACTTGGTTGGTGACATCATCAAAATTAAATAAGTCTTTTTCTGATGCCATTTGTGTATGATAGATAACTTGTAATAATAAATCACCAAGCTCATCTTTTAAGGCATCAAAATCCTCTGATTCAATCGCATCGGCAACTTCATATGCTTCCTCAATCGTATAGGGCAAGATGGATTTAAAATCTTGAATCTTATCCCATGGGCATCCTGTGTCTGGATCACGCAGGGATTTCATAATATTTTTTAATTTTTCTATTGGGGGTTGTTTTGGCATTAAAATTTTTCCTTTGGAACAATTGTTAGATGTAATTGTTAGATAATTACAATAACCAAAGGAGAGATAATGTCTAATCAGAAAGTAAACTCAAACAATCCTGTTGCAAAAGAATTACAAGAGGTTCTACGTGCTAAATATAGCCTTTTTTTACAAAAACATAACTATCATTGGAATGTTGAAGGCCCACGTTTTCATTCACTACATGTAATGTTTGAAGAGCAGTATAACGAGCTTTTTAAAGCCATTGACGTTGTTGCAGAACATATACGCGCCATTGGTGAGTATGCATTACCATTTGAAGATGAAACAATCTTAAAATTTATGTCTGACCTCAAAAATCCATTAACCGAGAAAAATAGCGCGATTGATCGTTCATATTTGATGGTGGATAATTTGATTGCCCTTAATCAAAAAGTCATTGATACGTGCCAAAAAGCAAAAGAAGCCGCAGTAAATGCAGAAGATGATGAAACAGAAGATTTAATGATCGAACGCATCACACAGCACAAAGAAGTAATTTGGATGTTGAGAAGCATTAATAAAAAATAATATATTGAATAACAAAAAGGGAGCAATAAACGCTCCCTTTTTTATTAACCAATTTAATGTGATAATATATATTATGTAAAATAAAGTATATTGTCTTTTTGTTTTAGTTAGCCAAGGCGTCTGCGCATTGCTCCAGCGCCTAATCCAGCTATCATTAATCCACCTAATAGTAAACCTGGTGCAGGTAATGGAATTGGTGCAATGCTCGTATCATTAAATTCAGAGCAAATTACTTGATTCCCACCTGCTATATTTCCTGAACAGATATTTACAGTATTTGTTGTTTTATCTGTAAAGATCTTAGTTACATCAAGATCAGTAACTTCGAAAGTATCACCAGTAATTGTTGTATCACCAGTTGATGAGCCACCAATAGAAATGCCGCCAAATACATTGCCCCCCTTACCGCCGCCACCATTGGAGTTTGGAATTAAAGTTGATTGACTTACTGCCGCTGCTGAAGCGATTGCTATAGAACTTGCCTCACCAAAATATTCAGTATTGAATGCTTCTGAAAGACATTCACGAATATTGATTTGTCCATTAGAAACAACAGTATCAGTACAAATTGGTGCTGTTTGTTGCGTACAACCAGAAACTGAGCCACCAAAAACATCTTCAAGACTACGTGAAGTCCTAAATTCATTATCATCCATAGATACTAAGTCACAAGATTCAAAGGATTCTGAATTTTCCTCTTGAAAGTTTTGCGGCAACTTCACTTGTTGCAGGAATAAATGAATCTGCATATTTTACGGGTAAAGATGTCGGGTTTATTTCATCAGAAGTGCCAAGCGTCATAATAGACATTGAATCTTGCTCAGCAGCTGCAAATGTCGCGTTAAAGCCGCCTGAAACCGCTGTTATATTGCAATCAGTAAATTTCTGTTCTGGGAATGGTGAAATTTGATCAGTAAAAGTATGAGGATCAGTTTGATGATCTGATGTCGCTGTAATGGTAGTTGGAATTGCTGACGCAAATACTGCATCATTTGCTGTTCCTTCAATATCACGATTTTCTGCACCAATTAAAGTAATATCTGCAATGCCATAACCTGTTCGAATTAAAATATCGTTAGTTTGACCTTCAGCTGTTGGTGTCACCAGAATATAGCGCGCATTTATATTTAAATCATCAATCGCATCAGCATCCAAAACTGCACCTTCTGCATCAGTTACAACTGAATTATTTAATTTTTCAGAAGCAACGCACATTACTGCGCCTGTTTCATCATTTTTAACAGGATTAACAACCCAATTTGAATTTGGTGTTTGATCACCCAACATTGAATATCCATTATCGTCAAACTTCGTTGTTTCAAATGGATTAATTGTAGCCGCATCTATTGATGTTGCTGTTACTGCAAAAGCGGCAGCTGTCAATGTTGTTGCAATATAAGAATTAGTCATTTGTTTACACCTCTATTTTGTAAAGTTGTGCTTTAATACATTAGAAACATAAGTTATGTCAAGACAAATTTAATTAATTTTATCAAAGAGGGTGAAAAAATTAACTTTTGTTTGTTTGGCGAATTCATTTTCTGTTAAATTTAATAAATTTGCTAAGTAAAGCCCTGTATGGATTACATAGGCTGGCTCGTTGGTTTTTCCACGAAATGGCATTGGGGCCAAATATGGCGCATCTGTTTCGATTAAAAGACGATCTAAAGGCACTTTTTTAACAATATCACGAAATTCTTCATTCTTTTTAAAGGTGACCATGCCTGAGAAAGATAAATAAAACCCCTCATCAATAGATTTTTGGGCAAGCCAATCATTTGAGCTAAAGCAATGCATAAGGACTTTTGTTTTGCCATCGCACGCCCCCTCTTCCTTTAAAATCCTAAATGTGTCCTCTTCGGCATCACGGGTATGAATGATAAGGGGTAATCCTGTTTCTTTTGCGACATGTATATGTTTGCGAAAACTTTTTGCTTGATCTTCACGCGGGGCGTTATCGTAGAAATAATCAAGGCCAGACTCCCCGACCCCAATGATTTTGTCATGTTTATATGCTAAATCAATAATATCTTGAGCGCTAAAGGCTTTTTCTGCCTCTAACCCTGCATCATGGGGGTGTGTGCCAATGGAACACCAAACATTGTCATTATTACTGGCAATCTCTAACAATTCATCCAATTCCTCAGATATACGACAACAAATGGTTTGCATCCCTTCCACCCTATTTTCCTTGGCACGGGCAATAATTTCGGCGGGCGTATCATCATTATTACGATGATTAAGATGGCAGTGAGAATCGATCCACATGATTTAAGCTGCTTCATTTGCTTCTAATCTAGGGAAAACGCCTTCGGGTTTGTCTATTTGCGTTCCTGAAACCAAAGTGTTTTGTTTATTTATATGCGCAAATAAGCGCTCATTGATATCAATTTTTAATTGATTGAGTAGCTTATCTGCGGATTGTGGAATGACGGGTTGAACGGCAATGCCCAAGATACGCACAATCTCGGCCAATATATATAAAACTGTTTCCATACGTTTGAGATCAGTTTTCTTTAAACCCCATGGGGCTTGAGCATCGACATAGCCGTTGGCATCAATAACCAACCGCCAAATAGTTTCCAAAACACGGTTAAATTGCATTTTATCCGCTTGCTCTTGCATCATGGGGACAAGTTTATCGTATGCGTGGCTTAATAAAATCTGATCTTCGTCTGTTAAATCACCGCATTGTGGGATTTTACCATCACAATTTTTGTGGATCATGGATAGGGTTCGCTGCGCCAAGTTACCCAAGCCATTGGCAAGGTCACTATTCAATCGTTGTATTGCAAATTCGTGAGAGAAATTGCCATCTTGCCCGTGTGAAACTTCACGCATCAAAATATAGCGTGTGTTATCCAGCCCATAAGTATCAATTAAATCTTGTGGTGCAATGACATTTCCAACAGATTTAGACATTTTGGCGCCATTTACATTAATAAATCCATGCGCAAAAATTTG
This sequence comes from uncultured Alphaproteobacteria bacterium, assembly GCA_963803555.1. Taxonomy (GTDB): domain Bacteria; phylum Pseudomonadota; class Alphaproteobacteria; order Micavibrionales; family Micavibrionaceae. Next base: position 902,186 of record CAWDMZ010000002.1, read on the forward strand.
TTTTGGCATAGGCAAATTTGCCGCCATTAAAAAGGCAGGCCAGTAAACACAATGAAAACGGATAATATCTTTTCCAATCACATGATAATCCGCAGGCCAAAAATCTTTAAAGCTTTGCTGTTCCATATCGGGATACCCAATGCCGGTAATATAATTGGTTAATGCATCGAGCCACACATACATGACATGACGTTCATCATCAGGGACAGGAACACCCCATGAGAAATTTGTGCGAGAGATTGAGATATCTTGCAATCCCCCCTTCACGAATGAGATAATTTCATTGCGCCGCGATTCAGGTGCAATGAACTCAGGATGCGCATCATAAAGTTCAAGTAGTTTCTCAGCATAGGCTGATAACCTAAAGAAATAGCTTTCTTCTTCGACCCATTCAACGGGCGCACCCGATGGTGCAAGCTTAAATTTATTGCCTTCTGTATCTTCGCCTTCGGTCAGCTCACTTTCTGCAAAATATCCTTCATCACGAACACTGTACCACCCTTCATATTTACCAAGATAAATATCATCCTTGCCATTATCGCGAATGGTTTTCCAAATTTCTTGGGAGGCTTCATAATGCCGAGGCTCAGTCGTGCGGATAAAATCATCGTTTGAGATATTAAGCTGTGTGGTCATATCTTCAAATTTTTTGGCGATTTGGTCACAAAACGCTTTTGGTTCCATCTCATTCGCTTCGGCGGTTTTGGCAACTTTTTGGCCATGCTCGTCCGTGCCTGTTAAAAACATAACATTATAGCCATCAAGGCGTTTAAATCGTGCCATAACATCGGTCAAGATTTGCTCATACGCATGCCCCAAATGTGGTGCACCGTTTACGTATGAGATTGCAGTTGTGATATAAAAATTTTCTTTACTCATGTTCTTCTTGCTTTTTTTGCTGAAATTATGGTTTAACCCTTACTTGATATGACACAAAATACATTAAAAGAAAATACTATACCAAATAGCAATCAAAAGAAGCTTTATATAAAAACATGGGGCTGTCAGATGAATGTATATGATTTATCGCGCATGGCCGATATTTTACGCCCGCTTGGCTATCAGGTGGAGGAGCAACCCGAAGGTGCGGATATGATTATTCTCAATACCTGTCATATTCGTGAAAAAGCGACGGATAAAGTATTTTCCGAAATTGGCCGTTTAAAAAAACATAAAGATGTGAAAGAAGCCGAAGGCGGCAAAATGTTTATGGCAGTAGCGGGTTGTGTGGCACAAGCCGAAGGCGATTTTATCCTTCAACGCGCGCCCGTTATTGATATGGTTTTTGGTCCACAAACTTATCATGAGCTGCCTGAAATGGTGGCAAAGGCAACGGGTGCCTACGGCAATAACCGTATTGTAAATACAGAATTCCCAAGCGTCACAAAGTTTGACAGCTTACCCGAAGAACAACATCAAGGTGCGGCAGCATTTCTGTCTATTCAAGAAGGATGCGACAAGTTTTGTACTTTTTGTGTTGTTCCTTATACGCGTGGTGCGGAATATTCGCGCCCTGTTGATAAAATTGTGGATGAGGCAAAACGCCTTGTGGATAAGTGGCGCAAAAGAAATTACATTATTGGGGCAGAATGTGAACGCCTATCACGGCGCAGATACCAATGGCAAAATATGGGGTTTAGGCCGTTTAATTGAGGCTGTTGCTGAGATTGATGGATTAGAGCAAATTCGTTATACCACCTCCCACCCGCGTGATGTAGATGAGGAATTTATTAATGCTCACCGTGATGTGGATAAATTAATGCCTTTCCTACATTTACCTGTGCAAAGTGGGTCAGACAAAATTTTAAAAGCGATGAATCGTAAACATACGGGCGATCATTATCGTGAGATTGTTGCAGAATTACGCAATGCGCGCCCTGATTTGGTTTTTTCTTCTGATTTTATTGTTGGTTTTCCGGGTGAAAGTGATCAGGATCATGAAGATACGATGCAACTTATTCGTGATGTTGGTTTTGCGTCAGCTTACTCCTTTAAATACTCCCCCCGCCCCGGCACGCCTGCGGCGAATATGAGTGCATTGGTACGTGAAGATGTTAAAACAGCGCGCTTGGCAGAATTACAAAATTTATTAGCGAACAATATTTTGATTTTAATAAATCATGCGTGGGCAAGACCGTAAAAGTTTTATTTGAGCGTAAAGGCCACCATGAAGGGCAATTACAAGGGCGCACCCCTTTCTATCAAGCCATCAATGTCCCCGCAAATGAACGTTTAATTGGTGAAGTTGTTGATGTTAAAGTTACAAATGCCACGCCAAATGCCCTTGTCGGTGAAATTGTGATGCATGATAATGAAAATATTGCAATTTCGCATAAATTTATGATATCATTAAGTTATATCAATTATTATAGAAGGTGTATTATCGCTAAAAAATCTGCCCACATCATATCATTATCTTTTGATGATAATTCCCTCCTCCCCTATCTTTTTGGTGAGCATAATAGCCATTTACGCCATTTGGAAAAGGCACTTGGCGTTTCAATTTCCTCCCGCGCCAATATGGTTTCTATTCAAGGGGAAAAGAAATCTGCACTTAAGGCACAAGATATTCTTAACACTTTATGGCAGAAAATCTTACGTGATCAAGATGTTACGACAAGTGAGATTGATGCCGCCATCCGTTTTTCAAATTCAGATAAAAATGAACCCCGCAAAGGAAAATTTATGAACAAAGATCGTTTGAACAAAAAAGAGAAATCACCAAAAAAAGATAATGTCCTTTATGATGAAAAGGCAGGGATTAAAACGTATAAAAATAAGCTCATCTCCCCCCGCTCCCCCAATCAAAAACACTATATTGAAGCCATTCGCAATAATGATATGGTCTTTGGGGTTGGTCCTGCGGGAACAGGGAAAACATTTCTGGCTGTGGCGGCCGCGGTTCATATGTATCAAGAAGGTTTAATTGAACGTATGGTTTTTTGCCGTCCCGCCGTTGAAGCAGGCGAGAATTTAGGGTTCTTACCTGGTGATATGTTGGAAAAAATTGACCCCTATTTGCGCCCAATATTTGATGCGTTACACGACATGATGCCCCCTGAAGAAGTGCCAAAAAAAATTGAAAGCGGTGATATTGAGATTGCCCCCCTCGCCTTTATGCGTGGACGAACACTTAAAAATGCGTTTGTGGTATTGGATGAGGCGCAAAATACAACTTCAATGCAGATGAAAATGTTCTTAACCCGTATGGGTGAAGGCACGCGTATGGTTATTACTGGTGACCCATCACAGGTGGATTTACCGCCATAATACACAAAGCGGATTAAAAGAAGCGATGAGTATTTTGAGCAATGTCGAAGAAGTTCCCTTTGTTCATTTTGATGCCAATGATGTTGTCCGTCATAAATTAGTATCCAAAATTATTGAGGCTTATGACAAGCATGACTTCAGAAACAGATAGGCTTAATCTTTTTAAAAAGCGGAATATTGAGATTGATGTCTCAATCCAAGATCCTGCGTGGGAAAATCTAGCGAATATTGAAAAAATTGTATCAGAGGCAGCAATTAATGCCCTTCAATGGGCTATATTACCAAAGCCTGCGATTGATCGTGATTTAGAGGTCAGTTTGGTTTTGGCCAATAATGATTTGTTGCAAGTTTTAAACCGTGAATATCGCGACCAAGATAAGCCAACAAATATCTTAACTTTTGCAACGCTTGATTCCCCTGATTTTATTCCCGAAGGGCCATTATCATTGGGTGATGTTATTATTGCTTATGAAACAGTTGTAGGTGAAGCACAAAAAGATGGAAAATTTATAACGGATCATGTTCGTCATCTTATTGTTCATGGTGTTTTGCATCTTTTGGGGTATGACCATATTGATGATGATGATGCAACCGATATGGAAACATTGGAAATAAGAATTTTAGAGACAATGGGCGTACAAAACCCTTACACAATAATGTAATTTCATTTATAGTTTAAAAATCATGTCAAAAACCGAAGAATCTATAGCATACCCCTCATCTACGACACATGGGGAGGATACGAATAAACAAAAATCAACAAATCTTATAAAATCTGTAAAAGGTCTTTTTGCAAAATCAAAAAACAGCTCCGAAGGATTACGCGAAGTTTTAGAAGAATATATGGAGGAAATGAGCGAGGATGATAGTGATAATACATCTGTTGCCACCCAAGAATCTGCTCTTATTTCAAATGTTTTAAAGCTTCGCGACCGTAGTGTGATTGATGTAATGATTCCGCGTGCGGATATTGCCGCCATTGATGTCAGCTCTAACGTCAGTGAAATGATGGCTTTATTATCTGAAAAACAATTTAGCCGAATCCCTGTTTATCGCGATACATTGGATAATATTTTGGGTACGGTTCACATCAAAGATTTATTATCAAACATGGCAAGTAATTTAGAATTAAATCTAAAATCTCTTATTCGTCCTGTTCCTATTGTATCCCCGTCCTTACCCGTTCTTGATTTATTATTAAAGATGAAAAGTGACCGTAAACATATGGTTTTGGTGATTGATGAATATGGCGGTATTGATGGATTGGCAACAATTGGCGATGTTATTGAAGCTATTGTGGGTGAGTTTGATGATGAATTTGATACTGAAACTGCCCCACAAATGACAATGCGTACCGATGGATCACTCATTGCGGATGCCCGTTTGGATATTGAAGATTTTGAAGATCGTTTTGGCAATATTTTGAGTGAGGAAGAACGTGAAGAAAACGACACACTTGGTGGACTTGTGTTCTTTATCGCAAACAGAATTCCCGCCCGTGGTGAGGTGATAAAACATGATACAGGCATGGTGTTTGAAATTATTGATGCCGACCAACGTCGTATTAATCTACTTCGTATTCAGAATATACCCAATAACGAAGATTAGATTTTTATGCATATCAATATTTATAATTATGTACTCTGCGCTATTTTGGGGGTTGTCCTCACTTTTACCCAAGCGCCTTATGAATATTGGTTCTTAATATTCCCCGTATTTTCTGGGCTTTATTATTTATATTGCCAATTTGAAACAAAGAAATCTGTCTTTTTTGGCGTTTTCTTATTCGCTTTCGCTTATTTTGTTTCGGGGTTACATTGGATTGGCAATGCATTGCTGGTCGAGGGGAATGAATTTAAGTATATATGGCCATTGGCCGTTATCGCCCTTCCCTGTTTACTCTCATTATTTACAGCATCCTCATTATTATTTGCTCATATATTAACAGCCAAAAAAACAGTTTTAGGATTTTTAGCTTTTTGTACATTTTTAGCATTATCAGAATTTGTTCGCGGGCATATTTTTACAGGATTTCCTTGGAATCTTTATGGATATACATGGTTAGGATTGATGCCAGTGGCACAAATTTCTAGTGCAATTGGGCCTTATGGAATAACTTTTTTAACGATATTATGGGGGGGTGTTTTTGGTTATATATTTCTGCATCGTCAAAAATCAGTATTACTGCCACTTTTTGTTATAATTTCTTTCCTCGCAACATTCGCCTATGGTCAGATTAGATTATCAAATGACGCAGATAAAAATATAGATGATGTTTTTATCCGTATTGTGCAACCCAATATACCACAAGAAACAAAATGGGATCCTGATGCGTTAGTGCAAAATTTTGAGAAACATATCAATTTATCAAAAGATATACCCACTGATAAAAAGACAATGATTATTTGGCCCGAGACTGCCATCCCCCCTACAATTATAAGTAGTTTAACCGCTAAAAAAGAATTTCAATCTATTTTGAACAAAAATACAATATTATTGACTGGTGGATTAGAGGTTTTACCCGCCACCGCGACTAGAACTTTAGAATATCATAATGCGATACTTAAATTTGATGGTGAAAACGAGCCTGAAAAAATCTATAGTAAAAGTCATCTTGTTCCCTTTGGTGAATATATTCCGTTTCAGCGATTTATCCCTTTAAAACCAGTGGTTAGTTTTACAGGATTTAAGCGAGGGGATGGACCAACAACAATTAGATTTGATGGTTATCCTAGTTTTAGCCCCCAAATTTGTTATGAAATTATATTCCCAGGCCGCATGGTAGATTCAGAAGAAGGAAGGCTCGATTTTATACTCACAGTTACGAATGATGCGTGGTACGGTGATAGTGCGGGGCCAAGGCAACATTTCGCTTCGGCAAGGTTTCGTGCAATTGAACAAGGTATCCCAGTTCTTCGTTCCGCCAATACAGGAATAAGTGGAATTATTGATCCTTATGGTAATGTTATAAATTATCTTCCCCTTATGCAAACAGGTGTAATTGATGGGTTGATTCCCCAATCGTTAGGAAAACCCACATTATTTGGGTTGTTTGGGAATGTGTTTTTCTTGTTTTTTACAGGTTTGGTCATAGCAATTTGTCTTTTTAAACGCTACAGATAAAACCTACCTTATGTTAATTGCTTGCATACCTGTGTAAGCTCTGCTAAATCTTATCTATACAACGTGAGATATATATTATGAAACAACAAAAATTATCCCCCACTGCGGACACTTCAGCAAAAAGCAAAAAAGGTAAGGCTAATGAAATTGATGATTATATTGGCAAAAAACTGCTTGAATTTAGAGGGAAATACAACCTTACGCAGGCGGATGTTGCGGCAAAGTTAGATGTTTCAACGCAGCAATATCAAAAATATGAAAATGGCGATAATCGTCTTTCTTTGTCTAAGTTTTTGCACCTTTCACGCTCCATCGCTTTTCCGCTTAAAGATTTTGTTGATGGATATATACAAGAATCTCAGCGATCCATTGAAATGGATTTATCTGATAATGCGCAAGCTTCTTTAAGTGGCGTTGAAGCACAATATATCGAAACACAAAAAGATACTGCAGATTTAATGAAGGCTTATCATTCGATTGAAGATAATGAAAAACGTAAAAACTTCGTCAAGGCCGTAAAAGAAATGGCAAAAGCGTTAAAATAAAACCTTTTCAAAAATCATGTTCCTCGTTAAATTAGTTTTTTTTTAACTAAAAGTGTAAAAATCTTATGAATGCTACTGCCTCTGTCATGCCAACACCTCAAGATAATCTAAACGCTGAAAATGTCGCGAGTGATTATATTTTTACAAGTGAATCTGTATCCGAAGGGCACCCAGATAAAATTTGTGATCAAATATCGGATAAAATTGTTGATGCTTTTTTAAAAGAAGACCCGCAATCTCGCGTTGCAATTGAAACAGCTGTTACGACTGATTATGTTGGTATTTTTGGCGAAACACGCGGCCCCGATAGTATTACACCAGATGTGATGGAAGAATTAGCACGTGAAGTAATCAAAAAAATTGGTTACGACCAAAAAGGTTTTAGCTGGAAAACAGCGCGTTTTGATATTCGTGCGCATTCTCAATCTGTCGATATCGCCCAAGGGGTCGATGCAGAAGGCGCAGGCGATCAAGGGATTATGTTTGGTTACGCCTGCAATGAAACAGAACAATTAATGCCTGCGGCCATTCAATATTCGCATGATATTCTGCGCACCCTTGCGGAAGGTCGACATTCAGGTGAAATAAAGGGATTAGGCCCTGATTCAAAATCACAGATTTCTTTAAACTATAAAAATGGTCAACCCGTTGGTGCGGCATCAATTGTTGTGTCAACGCAACATGATGAAGGGATGTCCCAAAATGATGTTCGTGATGTTGTTCGCAATTATATCTTAAAAACAATTCCTGAAGGGTGGATGTGCCCCGAGGATGAATTATACGTAAATCCAACGGGACGCTTTGTTATTGGTGGCCCTGTTGGTGATGCGGGATTAACGGGGCGTAAAATTATTGTTGATACCTATGGTGGCGCAGCCCCCCATGGTGGTGGTGCATTTTCTGGTAAAGATCCGACAAAGGTTGACCGCTCCGCCGCCTATGCTGCGCGATATGTTGCTAAAAACATTGTCGCCGCAGGATATGCAGAACGTTGTACAATACAGGTATCCTATGCCATTGGTGTTGCAAAACCCATCTCATTTTTTGTGAATACGCATGGCACAGGCACCGTTCCTGAGGCGCAAATCCAAAAAGCTGTAAATGCCTCTATTGACCTTAGCCCGCGTGGAATTAGGGAGCATTTAGAGTTGAATAAGCCGATTTATGCGCGCACCGCTGCATATGGCCATTTTGGTCGTAATCCTGAAAATGATGGTGGTTTTTCATGGGAAAAAACAGATCTGGTCGATGCCTTACGTAAATCAATTGGTTAATTTAAATTGACACAACAAGATAACCATCCAAATGAAAATCTTGAATGGCGATTTTATGGGCGTCGTGCAGGGCGAAAATTAAATAATTTTCGTCAGCAAGTAATGGATGAAATTTATCCAAAATTTCAAATTCTTAATATTATTCTTGATTCCAATCAATCCTTAACTATTGATGATCTGTTTGAAAATAAAAGTGACAAAACTATCCTTGAAATTGGGTTTGGAAATGGTGAGCGGCTTGCCGAAATGATGCGCCGTTTTCCCGATTATAATTATATTGCCGCCGAAGCCTTTATAAATGGTGTATCTTCCTTTCTAACCGAAGATAGCATTGCGCAGACAGAAAATTTAAGACTTTTGGCGGATGATGCCCTGCCCCTTGTGAAATCATTGGCAGATAATACGGTGGATGAAATTTATATCTTAAATCCAGACCCGTGGCATAAAACACGCCATTTTAAACGACGTATTGTTAACAAAGAAAATCTTGATGCTTTTACCCGTATTTTAAAACCTTCAGGGCGCCTTATTCTTTCAACCGATGTTCCAGATTTATCGGAATGGATGATTACGCACGCGATGCGGCATCAAAATTTACGATGGACGGCAAATTCAAAATTTGATTGGTTGGTCGCACCATCAAAATGGATAAAAACCCGCTATGAAACCAAAGGAGCCAAGGGTGCGGCTAATATGCATTATATGTTTTTTGAGTGTGTAAAGGCTTAAACTTTAATTAAATTAAACACATTGATAATTACAACCCGTTTATCTAAATTCGCATAATGCGCTTGGGCAAACATCTCTTTTATTTGACTGTGCAAGGACAGACATTTTTCAAGATCAAACGCATTAGAAAAATTTACAAACCCTTGCATATTAAAGGGATAAGATAATTCTATTTCTTTTGCCTTTGATTGAATAATATTTTCCAGACATTTTAGAAAGGTCATCTCAACCATAGCAAAGGCACTGTCTTGCCCTAAACGCCCTGCAACTTCTGATAATTTATGTACTTCCAAATCACTAATTTTAGGGAAATTTTGTAGGATATCTAGACAAGATTGTATGGTTTCCAACCCTTTATTTTCTAATATAATTTTGGCTTGCCCAATACTTTGATTTGAAAAAAGATGAAGCAAGTTGAGATCTTGATCTGATAAATCGTTGCTATCAATTTTTAAAAGGGCATCAAAATTCTCTCGGCTCAACCCATCAAATTCTATCACGCGACAACGGGAACGTATGGTGGGTATCATTGCCCCCAAACGATGACAAACCAAGATAAGAACCGTGTTCTTTGGTGGCTCCTCCAATATTTTCAAAATTGCGTTTTGGGCATTGCGATTCATGGTGTCCGCATCATCTACAATGACAATGCGCCACCCGCCATTTGATGAGGTCATCCGTAAAAAAGGGGCGATTTTACGTGCCATTTCTACATTTAACTCGTTCTTTGGTTTTTGAGTTTTGGGGTCAACAAACCGCTCAACCGTAATAAGGTCAGGGTTTCCCATGGATGCCACTTGCGAGAAAATAGGATTTTCTTTTTCAACATCAAAGGATTGTAAACTTGATTTTGGGGCATCACCAAACAAACTATCTTGATTTGGATCATCAATACCATAATTTAGTAAGGCGCGTGCCAATCGTTGTGCCATGGTTGATTTACCAATCCCTTTTTGACCTGAGAAAATTAAGGCATGGGGCATCGCATTTTTATTAATAAGGGATAGTAAATTTTTTTCAACCCCATCATGCCCCACCATTAAATTGGACATATGCGGCGGATCTAATTGTTGATGAGGCAACGTGATTGCAGGTTCAATTTCATCATAAGGATCAAAATTTTCATCTTCGTCAAACAGCATGGGACAGCTTTTCTAAAACATAATTTTGAATATCTTGGGCAATAGTTTCAATGTTACGGTCTGCATTAATGGTACAAAATCGTTCAGCATTATGGTTTGCTAAATCAATAAATCCATTTCTTAGATTGGTGTAAAATTGTAAGTCGCCTTGGTCATAATGATCGCCCTGCCCGCGGCTTTTTACCCGTTTCATCGCTGTTTCAGCTGGTATATCTAATAGAAAAGTTAGGTTGGGGATATATTGACCCACAATTCTCTTTTCTAAATCATGAATAAATTTTATATCCACATTTTGTAAGTACCCTTGATAAACGCGTGTTGAATCAATAAATCGGTCACATAAAACAATTTTGCCTGATTGAATGGCTGGCGCAATAATATCTTTTATATGCATTGCGCGTGCAGCGAATAAGAGCATAAGTTCGGCTTCTGCTGTCCATTTGCCACCAAAATCCTTATGGCTTAAAAGATTACGAATTTCTTCTGCGGCGTATGTTCCGCCTGGCTCTCGCGTGGTAATAACATCGTATTTTTGTTTTTTTAAAAAATCGGCAAGCTTTTGAATCTGGGTGGTTTTGCCAACCCCCTCACCGCCTTCAAATGTTATAAAATATCCAATTCCCATTTTATATTGCGTTTAAAAACAAATATTTAAACTTCGCACCATAGCGTTTGAAAAATCCTGCGCGTTCAACATCTTCAGCCGCGTAAAGTGGTACTTTAATATCATTTTGATTAGGAATTTGGATTAGCATTGCACCAACTTGGTCACCTTTTTTAATGGGAGCTGTAAGGGGCGTATTAAATCCTGCATTCATTTTGATATCTTCTGCACGTATGGATTGCGCAATTGTTACAGTAATATCGTCTTGTGCAATTAAGGCCACAGTATCGGATTTACCCATAGCAACGGGTGCTTGAGTAATAATGCTACCTTTAGATAATAATGAAACATTTTTAAAATTATTTAAAGCCCACTGCATTAGGCGTTGTGATTCTGCCGCCCGTTCAGACATACTTTCCATGCCGTTTAACAACATAATTACGCGGCGTCCATCTTTGGTGGCCGATCCTATAAGGCCGTAACCTGCGGCCTCGGTATGACCTGTTTTTATGCCATCTGATTTAAATTTATTATTTAAAAGTGGGTTACGGTTTGATTGTTTGATACCCGAAAACTCAAACTCTTCTTCGGCAAACATTTTATATTCTTCTGGATAATTTTTAATCAAATAATGCGACATTATTGTTAAATCTTTGGCAGTGGAATAATGGTTATCATCTGGCCATCCACTGGCGTTCACAAAATTACTATTCGCCATACCAATTTCCTTGGCACGAGCGGTCATATTTTCTGCAAATACACCTTCATCACCAGATAATCCTTCTGCGACGGCTATTGTTGCATCATTACCAGATTGAACAATAATACCACGAAGTAAATCTTCAACACTGACATCTGATCCTTGGGCGATAAACATTTTTGATCCGCCTTTTTTTGATGCTTTTTCACTTATTGTAAATTCAGTTGATGGGGAAATACGTCCCGCTTTTAAAGCATCAAAAACCATTATAGTTGTCATCACCTTGCTCATCGAAGATGTTGGCATTTGTTCTTCTGCCGCTTTTTCAAGCAAAACTTGACCTGTAGCAAAATCAATTATGTATGCTTGTTTTGCCTTCGTTGGCATAACAGATGCCGCAGCAAGATTTGTAAACAAAACAAACACACAAAAGAATGCAAAAAGAGTAATGAAAGGGAAGCTATTTAATTTAATCATAATTTTTCTTTGGTTAAAATTTATTCGATAACAATAACGGCATTTCTATTCCCGCTATCATTTAATTGTTCAATTGTAGCGTTTGCAATTGCCCGATTTTCAAATGGCCCCAAACGAACGCGGTAAAAAGGTTTATTATTAACCTGCGTTTTGTAAATGCGTGAGGGGGCAATATTACTAACCTGATCGCTGTATCGAAGGGCGTTTTGCTGGTTTGAAAATGCCCCTGCTTGGACGTAAACACGGCCATTTAAACTTTGCGGTATTGGCGGTGCGTTAGGTGAAATAATAACACTTTCTTGTTGCCCTAGAACCTGACGCTGCACAGGGCGTGGGTTAGGCACTGGCGCTGCGACTGATGCATTATTAGACATTACAACTTGCGTAATCGGCTCCGGCTTTTGTGAGGGCACTGCATTATAGGGGTTATTTATATTATCAGCCGACCGCACGCGTGGATATTTATTTTGGTTCAAGGCAACTTCATATCCCGTTGTATCACGCTTTTCCTTTGCGGCTTGCGCTACATATCGGCTTTCCTCTGGCAAAACTTCCATGCGGATTTTTGTAATACCATCTTTTTTAAACCCTAATGATGCAGCCGCACGTTCCGATACATCTAAAATTCTATTATGGGCAAAAGGACCCCGATCATTTACGCGTAAAATTATACTTCTACCATTTTTAAGATTTGTAACACGAATAATACTAGGAAGTTGAAGCGTACGATGGGCAGCAGTAAGGTCGTTCTTATTAAAGATTTCGCCATTCGCCGTTTGTTTTCTATGAAAACCAGGGCCATACCACGATGCCATACCTACTTCGGTATGATTAAAGGTTTCAGCAGGGTAATATTGTCGGTTTTTAATTGTGTATGGCGTTCCAATTTTATAATACCCCATACTTTTTGGGGCATCGGTTGGAAATGGTATTTGTTTTGCCACATGTGCAACATAGGTTGTTTCAGTACAGCTTGAGATAAAAGCAAAACTGATAATTAATAAACAAAGTGTGAGGGGGTTTTTATGAATCATAATCTGTCTCTTATTTTTAATTACTTGCAATCGCATCAGCCAAAAGGCCGACAGAGGTTGCAAAATATGTTGATCTATTCCAATCCATAATGGTGCGGTAATTATCATAAATCATATAGGTTTCACCAGTTAACCCATCTGGCGCAACGATTGAGGCTTGCATATCTTCTTGTGGCAATGCCCCTCCTCCATGGGTTTTAATACCCATTGATGACCAATATGACAAAGGCTTTATAATTTTACGCCCTTCCATATTTGACGGGAAATTTGCAGGAACATCAACGCGGCGTCCCCAACGCTCGTTTGGTTTCCACCCCACGGTTTTAAGATAATTGGCGATGGAGGCAAAAACATCAGCCCGTGTATTCCAAATATCACGGCGACCATCGCCCGTTGCATCAACGGCATAGGCATTAAAACTTGAAGGCATAAACTGACTTTGACCCATTGCGCCTGCCCATGATCCCTTCATGTTAGCGGCGCTGATATGTCCATCATCAATAATTTTTAAGGCGTTAATCAATTCTTTTTCAAAAAATTCCGCGCGGCGCCCTTCCCATGCAAGGGTCGCAAGGGCGGGAATAACATCAAACCCACCTGTATTGGTGCCATAATTTGTTTCAATCCCCCATAAGGCCACAATATATTGCTTGGGTACGCCATATTGATTTTCAACTTGTTGCAATAATTGATAATTCTCACGCAACATTTTTCGGCCCGTTTTAATACGAGTGGGGTGAACAATCATTTTTTTATATTGGGCAAAGGTTTTTCTACCTTCGGGTTGTTTACGATCTAATTCAATCACGCGTTGTTTGGGTTGAATATTTGTAAGGGCGGCATTAATTGTACGTTGCGATATACCTGCATTAGAAGCTTGCACTCTAAAATCTTTAAGCCATACATCAAAATTTTGAGTTTGTGCAAAAGCGGGGAAAGCAGAAAACATTAAAACAACCGCTATAACCAATAATGTACCGCGCATAAAAAACATTTTTTGATTCCTTGATAAGTTTGATCTGTTTATAATTTATACAAGCGTTCTATACATCGAAACCCTAATCATAAAATTAAATCATCTTATCCAGAAATTCGCGCATAAAGAGGGTAAAATTAAGGTTATTTATCTAAATAATGAAAATATTTAAAATTACCTCTTTACGAATGGCCTTATCGTGACTATTTTGCAAAACAATAAAGCTAATCGCTATCATCAATGTCTTGCGGACAGATGGCAGAGCGGTTGAATGCACCGGTCTTGAAAACCGGCATGGGTTTATAGCCCATCCAGGGTTCGAATCCCTGTCTGTCCGCCACTTTTTTTATTAAAGAGAAGATTTACTTTTTTTATATAAAATATCCGATTTTGTTGACACTCCCAAAGAATCCTGTATATTGCGCGTTCTATTATAAAGATAGTTGTGTTAAAAAGATTTATTAACACTTTGATTTAATTATTTAATTTTAAGGTTTTGAAAAATGTTTGCAGTGGTTCGTACTGGCGGAAAACAGTATAAAGTATCCGAAAATGATCGTTTTGAAGTGGCGCGTATGGATGCCAAAGAAGGCGATACAATCGATTTAGAAGTGATGATGACTTCCAATGGCAATGACACAAAAATCGGAGAAACTGGTGCAAAAGTTACTGCAAAAGTAATTGAGCATACCCGTGGCGACAAAATTGTGGTATTTAAGAAGAAACGTAGACAAAATTATCGTCGTACAGCTGGTCATCGTCAGGATCTGACATTGATTGAAATTGCTGGTATCAAATAATTTAAGTCGATAAAATTTATATAATCTGGAGGACATAAGAAATGGCACATAAAAAAGCAGGCGGTAGTTCAAGAAACGGTCGTGATTTAGAAGGTCGTCGCCTTGGCGTTAAAAGATATGGTGGTCAAAACGTTTTGGCTGGTAATATTATAGTTCGTCAACGTGGTACAAAATATGGTCCCGGTAAAAATGTTGGTCTTGGTAAAGATCACACAATTTTCGCCCTTATGGATGGATCCGTTTTATTTTCAAAAGGTCGTGGCGGTAAAGCAATTGTAAATATTGTACCCGCGAATGATGAACGACCCCTAGCGGCGGAGTAATCAAGTTGGCTGAATAAGCCCTCACCCATTGGTAAAATTAAAGAATTTGTAAGGGGAAGGCTCGTCTTTCCCCTTTTTTTAATGAAGTAAGTATTAATCCAATGAAATTCCTTGACCAGGCAAAAATATTGGTAAAAAGCGGTGATGGTGGCGGTGGTGCAATCTCGTTTCGTCGTGAAAAATATGTTGAACGCGGTGGCCCCGATGGTGGAAATGGCGGTCGTGGCGGTGATATTATCTTCCGTGCTAAGGGCGACATGAATACCCTTATAGATTTTCGTTACACCCAACATTTTCGTGCCGAAAATGGTAAATTTGGTGCGGGTCGTGATATGACGGGTGCAGGTGGAAATAATATCATTATCGATGTCCCTGTGGGCACAGAAATTATTGACGAAGATAGGGAAACCGTTCTTGCCGATATGACCGAAGAAGGTCAGGAAATTAAATTTCTTATCGGTGGTGATGGCGGTTTTGGAAACGCCCATTATAAAAGTTCAACCAACCAAGCCCCTCGCAAATCTACGCCTGGATGGCCGGGTGAAGAGCGTAAAGTATGGTTGCGCCTTAAACTGATCGCTGATGCAGGGCTTATTGGGCTTCCCAATGCAGGGAAATCGACATTTTTAGCCAATGTATCCCGTGCAAAACCTAAAATTGCAGATTACCCCTTTACCACTCTTCATCCAAATTTGGGCGTGGTAAAAGCAGGCGATTACAGTTTTATGATTGCTGACATCCCTGGCTTAATTGAAGGGGCGCATGAGGGTAAAGGCCTTGGTGATCGTTTCCTTGGCCATGTGGAGCGGACTTCTGTTCTCCTCCACCTAATTGATATGACGCAAGATAATATTGTTGAAGCTTATAAAACCATCCGTAACGAGCTTAAAGAATATGGTGCAGGGTTGGCGAAAAAACCCGAAATTATCGCGCTAACAAAAATGGATGCTTTGGGTGAAGAATTGGCACAACATCAGGCGGATGAGTTTGAAGCCGCAATTGGACAAAAACCTTATATTATTTCATCTGTTGCAAATCAAAACTTGGAACTGATTCTTTATAAATTATCTGATATTATCAAAATCAAGAAGAGCGAAGAAAAAGAAGCTTATAAAGCAATTGAAGAAACGGGGAATAAGAATGACGCCGAATGACCTTATTCAGCAATCATCACGTATCGTTATAAAAATTGGATCTGCCCTACTAACAAATGAAAAAACGGGTAATATTCGTCAAGAATGGCTTCAATCCATTGCCGATGATATTGCCACCCTTCAAAAACAAAACAAACAAATCATTATTGTATCGTCAGGCGCCATTGCATTGGGGCGAAAATCTTTGGGAATTGATTATACTGACACCCCCTCCTCAATCCCGCTTGAACAAAAGCAAGCCGCCGCAGCGATTGGCCAAGTTGATTTGATTCGCGGATACGATGTGGCCTTTGATCGTCATAAAATTCAAATTGCGCTTGTTTTACTTAGCCCCAAAGATACCGAAGAACGCCAAGCACATTTGAACGCACGGGCGACATTAAATACTTTACTTACCCAAAATCATATTCCTATTATCAATGAGAATGACACTGTTTCCACCTCAGAAATTCGATTTGGGGATAATGATCGCCTTGCCGCGCGCGTGGCGCAAATGATTGGGGCAGATTTACTTATCCAGCTTTCAACAACGAATGGTTTATATACTGCTGATCCTACAACAGATGCAAATGCCCAGCATATTCCTATTGTTGAAGAGATTAATGAGGATATCAACGCCATGGCGGGCGATGCCAAGCCAGGGTTGAGCACGGGCGGTATGAAAAGCAAACTTAAAGCCGCGCAAATTGCCACCCAAGCAGGTGTTCACATGATGATTGCTGATGGTCAAAAGAACAACGCCCTTTCCGCCCTTATCAGTGGCGCAAAAGCAACAATTTTCAAAGCATCCGAAAAACCTTTATCCGCGCGGAAAAAATGGATTTCGTCACATGTAAAACCATTAGGCGTGCTTGTTTTGGATGATGGGGCGGTTAAGGCCCTTCAAAATGGAAAAAGCTTGCTGCCTTCTGGTGTTATAAAAGTTGATGGTAATTTTGAATATGGTGACCCTGTTCAAGTTAAGGATAGCAATCACAAAATTATCGCAATAGCGCTCAGCCGTTATCACGCTAATGAAGCGCGCCATATCATGGGACGGAAAAGTGATGGAATTTCAGACATTCTTGGTTATTCCCGCGGGGATGTCATCGTTCACCGTGACGATTTGGTCTTGCAAGGCTAAACACTTCACTGCATCATATGGGCATGAAAACAGATACACCCCAAAATGCCCCCAAAACAATTTACCTAAAAGATTATGCGCCCACGCCATATAAAATATCCCATGTTGACATGGTTTTTGATATCTATGATGGGCATACAATTGTTACAACCAAAAGCCAGTTTACAAAAAATAGTGAACAGGATGAAGATATTTTCTTACATGGGGAAGAGCTTGAGCTTGTTTCATGCAAACTTGATGGGAAAGAAATTAAACCCAAAATAAGTGATTTGGGTATGACCATTCCCGCCCCGGGGAAAGATGTTTTTCGACTGGAAATTGTAACCAAAATTTTCCCTGAGAAAAATACAGCTTTAGAGGGATTATATAACTCAAATGGAACATATTGCACCCAATGTGAGGCTGAAGGGTTTCGTAAAATTACTTATTTTTATGACCGTCCCGATGTGATGGCGACGTTTAAAGTGCGCGTTTCTGCAAATAAAAAACGCTGCCCCGTTCTTCTTTCCAATGGAAATTTAATTGAACAGGGTGATGAAGGCGGCAATCGTCACTATACAATTTGGGATGACCCGACCCCTAAACCTTGTTATCTTTTCGCGCTTGTCGCGGGGGATTTGGTTCATGTAAAAGATAAGTTTACAACCATGTCTGGGACAGATGTTGATTTATATATTTACGTGCGACAGGGCGATGAACAACAATGTGACCATGCCATGGAATCACTCATTAAATCTATGAAATGGGATGAAGAGGTTTATGGCCGTGAATATCAATATGACCGATTTAATATTGTTGCGGTGAGTGATTTTAACATGGGAGCGATGGAAAATACGGCACTAAACATTTTTAATACCGCATTGGTTCTAGCCCACCAAAACACCGCAACAGATGCAGATTATATCCGCGTGGAAAGTGTGATTGCCCATGAATATTTCCACAATTGGACAGGGAATCGTGTCACCTGCCGTGATTGGTTTCAACTGTCTTTAAAAGAAGGGCTAACCGTTTTTCGGGATCAGGAATTCTCCGCCGATATGCATTCCCCCGCTGTACAACGTATTGATGACGTTACGCATTTGCGTCGCGGGCAATTTGCCGAAGATGCCTCCCCCCTTTCCCACCCTGTACGTCCCGATAACTACATTGAGATTAACAATTTCTACACCATGACCATCTATGAAAAAGGGGCAGAAGTTATACGTATGTTCCGCACATTAATGGGTGTTGATACCTTTAGAAAGGCAACCGACCTATATTTTGATCGCCATGATGGTAAGGCCGTAACAATTAATGATTGGGCGCAGGCAATGGCCGATGCGTCAGAATTGGATTTAGAGCAATTCAAGCTTTGGTATGATCAGGCAGGGACACCAACGGTAACTGCAAAAACTAACTATGATGCGGATAAAAAGAAATTTACCCTTACCCTTACCCAAAACTTAAAACCAACTGCCGGTCAGGATAATAAACAACCGATGCATATTCCAATTGCTGTGGGTCTTGTTTCTGCCAATGGTGATGATTTAATTGGGACTGAGGTTTTGCATTTAAAAGAAAAAGAGCAGACTTTTACTTTTGATAATATTGGATCAAAGCCTGTCCCTTCAATTTTACGAAACTTCTCCGCTCCTGTGAGTTTGGATACTGATTTAACCGACGATGATATTGCATTTTTAATGGTGCATGACAGTGATGGATTTAATAAATGGGAGGCGGGTCAAATTTATGCGCTTCGTACGATTCAATTCATGATGGATAATAATACATCCAATGCCCCTCAAAAATACTTGGATTTTATTGAGGCTTTATTGGATAAAGCGTTGGAAAATGATACTGATAAGGCGTTGATGGCGCGCGCCCTCTCCCTCCCCGATTTTCAAGCCATCGCAGCAAAGCAGAATGTTATAGATCCAGATATCATTGATAAGGCACGAAGTGATTTGAAAAAATCAATCAAACGTAATTTTAGACCATTGCTTGAGAAAATTTACAAACAAAACACACATAATGGCGAATTTGATGTGACCGCATTGGCCATGGGACGCCGCGCGTTACGCAATGTTGCGCTTGACTTCCTTACCACGACTGATGGTACAGGATGCGCGTCGTTAGCAACCGAGCATTTTATGGCGGCAGATAACATGACCGACCGTATGGCGGCCTTAAACGCGCTTATCACCAATAAAAATGCGGATCGCGATGCCATTCTTCAACAATTTTATGATGAATTTAAGGGATACCCCCTTGTCATTGATAAATGGTTTGGCGCGCAAGCTTCCGCCAATCGTGATGATATTTTTGATGTTCTTAAGACTTTAAAATCTCATAAAGATTTTAGCATGACCAACCCAAACCGTGTCCGCTCGCTTTTTGGGGCATTTGCGATGAATAACCCCGTTATGTTTCATGATAAATCTGGCAAAGGATATGCCTTTTTAAAAGATGCTATTATTGATTTGAATACACTTAACCCACAAATTGCGGCGCGTATGGTAACGCCATTTCGGGAATGGTCACGATATACGCCTGATCGTCAGGAAATGATGAAGGCCGCATTAAATGAGATCTTAGAGATTGATAATATCTCCCCCAATGTCTTTGAAATTGTGTCTAAAAGTCTTAAAGCATAAATCAATGAACGCGTTCGATCTTCAATTTAATCAACCGATTTGCGGTATTGATGAGGTAGGGCGCGGCCCATTATGTGGCCCCGTGGTTGCGGCTTGTGTCTATATAAAGCCTGAAAGTTATGATGCGCCTGAATGGCAAAATATTACCGATAGCAAGAAAATTACCGCTAATAAACGCGAAGCGTTGTTTGACTTTATTTGTAGCAATAGCATTTACAGTATAGTCGAGGTAACACCACAAGAGATTGATACGCTTAATATCCATAATGCAACTTTATTAGCGATGAAAAATGCGTTTAAGGAAATATTTGCTCAACTGCCCCACAACATATTGGCATTGGTTGATGGAAAATTCCCACCAAATATATCATGTAAAATTCAAACTGTTATAAAAGGCGATAGCTTATCCTTATCCATTGGTGCCGCATCTATTATTGCAAAAGTATATCGCGACCGTTTGATGAAAAAATATCACGAAGAATTCCCTCAGTATGGATGGGATACAAACGCAGGGTACGGTACAAAAATACATATGGCTGGATTGGCCGCACATGGCCTAACGCCGTATCATAGACTTAGTTTTGCGCCTTGTGCGGCCTTGGTTAAGAAGGCGTAGCAATATATTTTCGATACGTGCTGATTCGCATAAACGATAAATTATTACCTTAAATAATTATAATAACGCCCTGACTCTAAACAAAAAAATGATTTTTGCCCTTGACCCCGAATCAAAAAAGACTTATGATTCCACCTTAATTCAACGGGGGAAAAATGCCAAAAATTCTTACAAGTAAAAAGCTGAAAAAAAACACAATTCATAAAGGCGACTGTATTGAAGTTTTAAAATCTTTGCCTGACAAATCAATAGATATGGTTTTTGCCGACCCGCCCTATAATTTGCAATTGGGTGGTGATTTACATCGCCCTAATAATTCAAAAGTTGATGCATGCGATGACCATTGGGATCAATTTGCAAGCTATAAAATCTATGACGATTTTTGCCGTGAATGGTTGAGCGAGGCACGCCGTTGTTTAAAAGATGATGGATCCATTTGGGTTATCGGCTCCTACCACAATATTTTTCGTGTTGGTTCTATTTTGCAGGATTTAGGATATTGGATTTTAAATGATGTTATTTGGCGTAAATCAAATCCAATGCCCAATTTTCGAGGGAAGCGTTTTACCAATGCCCATGAAACCTTAATTTGGGCGGCAAAATCAGAAAAATCAAAATATACTTTTAACTATGATTCAATGAAGGCATTAAACGAAGATTTACAAATGCGTTCCGATTGGTTTATCCCCCTTTGCACAGGGAATGAGCGGCTAAAGAATGCCGATGGTGTGAAGGTGCACCCAACACAAAAACCCGAAGCATTGCTACAACGTGTTATCATGGCCTCAACCAGACCAGATGAAGTTATTTTGGACCCCTTCTTTGGTACGGGTACGACTGGCGCGGTTGCAAAGAAATTGGGACGCAATTATATCGGTATTGACCGTGAAGATGATTATATTTATGCGGCCAAGGCACGTATAAAAGCCGTGATGCCGTGGGAAGAAGAAGCGGTTGAAATTATTAATAAGCGTGAGCAAATGCGTATCCCCTTTGGTTGGCTATTGGAGCAAGGATATTTAAAACCAGGGACTGAGCTTTATGATCCAAAAGGCAAAAACCGCGTGAAAATTAATGCCGATGGTAATATTAAAACCTATGAAGGCAATCATCGTGGTTCTATCCACAAGGTTGGTGCGGCGGTTCAAAATGCGCCTTCTTGTAACGGATGGACATATTGGCATTATAAGGATGGCAAACAATCTCGTCCTATTGATACGTTGCGTCAACAATTACGCAATTCAATTGAAGGGAAACAAATTGATGGATCAAAGCCGACAAATTCTACACTTCAATAAAATTTGAGATTAAAATTAATGACTTGTTGTAATAAAATAATGTATTATATAAAATCAATACAGCATCAATCATTACATCTCGGCAGGAAAATTAAAGTATGAATAGTTTATTTAAAACCGTTACAACCAATCAATCAAAGGAAGTCGTAATGAATATTCCAGCCAATTTGAATGTAGATTATCAATCAATACATATTGAAAATTTAAAATTAAATATGTCTATCGGTATTTTAGAGAGCGAAAAAATTGAGCCTCAAACCGTTTTGGTCAATGCGGAAATCTTTGTTACCCCTTCCAAAGATTGGGGCAATGATACTGTTGAAACTATTGTTTCCTATGCGGATATAATTGATATAATCGAAAAAATTGCATCACAAGGTCATATTGATCTTGTTGAGACATTTGCACATAAAATTATTGAGGAATGTTTTGCTCATTCTCATAAAATCTTATCTGCTGATATTAAAATTGATAAGATAGACATTATCTCACAAACTAAATCCGTTGGATGTCGTATTAAAAAGTCAAAAATTTAATAACAATTATTCAAAATCAATGCTTTTAAGAAGTTTAGTTTCATACGGGTCTTCAAAAAAATCAATTCCTTCAATTTTTCCAAACATAACGGCCAACATAGTGTTTTCTTTACCACGTGCTTGTCCTTGATAACTGGTTAAATGTACGCGTAATCGAGCATAAGCTATTCGATCAAACCCTTGTAATCGAAGGGCATTATCAACTTTAAAGTCATCATATTTACGGCGAATAAGAAAAGCTTGAGCAATATGCTCATCTACGGGAAGGAAATCAAAACTAAAAGGGCTACTTAATGCCAAAACAATATTGCGAGGATAAAAATCAATAGTATATTTTGAGCCACAAATATCTTCAGAATTATCGCCGCCACCCATCTCAACACGGCGTAAATCTATAAAAGCTGTATCATTCTCTAAAGGAAAACCCTTTTTTTCAAGATCATAACGCCCTAATTCTACAGGCAATAAAAATTTAAATTTATCGGGAAAACTACTCTTGCTTGTCGAAAGCATTTTTCGTGCGGCATCACGAATACGTGTCCATTCAAAGTCATCATTATAAAAATCAGTATATAAATTACACTCATTTATTTTTAAAAAATTATCAACAGCAATATCATTATTTAAATCTAACGTATTCTTATTCCAGTATAATTTGGAAAGATTTTGCACAGAAGGTGTAAAATATTGGCCTGCATATTTATCTTCGATAATTGTTACATCAGGCTCATCGGTTGAAAATCTATTTTGATTGCTTGTATCATTAGTCTTGCTTTCTATAGTTTCAGTATCACTTTCAAAGCTAAATGAATTTGGAGTAATAAAGCTTTTTGATGGCTCCACTCCATTAGCAGATCCATCCAAATCTTGCGCAGAGGCTAACGAAGTAAATATAATTGAAAAGGCAAATACTATTAAAAAATGTTTCATTTTAATATTATGATAGTTTTTGTTCATAATTACAAATTCTCTTTCATTTCAAAACTTCGGATTTCATAAGATTAATTACCTTTTTAAACAAAGTAGGCACACCCAATTCATCTATTTTTGATTGTGCCACCCAAAAAAGGTCTTTTTCAGACTTTTTAAAATCTTTTCTATGCTTTTTTATAATTTTTAGCTTCAAATCGAAATGAGTAAAACTATGATAAATTTCGTATTTTTCTACTTTTTTCGAAAATATATCTATTTTCCACTCAGATGTTGGTAAACCGATCATTCCGCCTAACATCTCTTTTTCACCTCTTTTTTCAAAAAGCACATCACCCTTACTGTTGCTAATCCAATAAACTTCCCCTGATTTTTGAGGCTTATTAGCCTTCTTAAGTTTTTTAGGAAGTTCAGCTTGGTTTCCTATTCTATTAGCATGGCAGAATGATTGCACAGGACATATTCCACATTTTGGTGACTTAGGCGTGCAAATTGTTGCCCCTATATCCATTAGTGCCTGTGCATAATCACCAGGCCTATCATGCCTATGATGGGTTAAAACACCGGCATGACTTTTTAAAATCTTCTTACTTAATGGAAGTGGCTGCTCAACTGCATATAACCGCGCCATTATCCGCTCAATATTTCCATCAACAACATTTGATTCTTTACCAAATGCGATGGAGCGAACAGAAGCACTCGTATAATCCCCTATTCCAGGTAAAGATTTGAGCGTTGCTTCATCTTGCGGAAACTCGCCACTATGCTCATCTACAACGACTTGGGCGCATTTATGCAGGTTTTGAGCGCGGGCATAATATCCCAAGCCTGCCCATTCTTTCATGACATCATCACGGTCTGCATTGGCTAACTCTTCAACCGTTGGCCAAATTTTGATAAATTTTGTAAAATATGCGCCTACTGTCGCAACTGTTGTTTGTTGCAACATTATTTCAGAAAGCCAAACATAATATGAATTAGGCGCTTGCCCTTTATTGGCGCGCCACGGCATCACGCGCTGATTTTTATCATACCACTTTAATATTTTTTTACGGAAACTGTCGATATCCTGATCAGGACTCTTGAAGGGGGTGTCCGAAGCTGTCATATTGCTTTTCATGTGCGCTCTAAAACTTGTTTCCGATGCAATGCCAAAAGTGGCCGATAAAGTGTTCAAACGCAAGTTTATTGCGCTTGGCCGTATTGTCACTAGATGGGAAGATATCGTAGGCAGCAAATTGGCGCAACAAGCACAGCCGCAAAAAATTCGATATCGCAAACCAAAACGCCAAGGCGAAAAAGGGGAAGCCATCCTTGAAATTGCAACCTCTTCTGCCAATGCATCCTTGCTTATAATGCAAAAAGGAATGTTGCTTGAGAAGATAAATTATATTTTTGGTGATGATTGGATTACGGATATAAAATTTATTCACGTCCCATCAAATGCTCCCGTTCGCACACAACGAAAAACAAAACCCTTGACCATTGAAGAAAAAAACAGTTTATCGCATATGCTGGAAACAATCGAAGATCCTGATATAAAAGAAAAATTAAAGAAAATGGGAACATCCCTGTTGGAGGATAAAAAGTCATGAAAGTTGCTGCAATTACCCTGCGTAAGGGAAATGTTCTTGAATATAATGGAAAGCTGATGGCTGTTACAGGGTATGAAATTATGCAGCCTGGTAAAGGCGCATCCGTTATCCAAGTTGAAATGCGTGATATTCGCACAGGCAACAAAGACAATGTCCGTTTTAGAACCCAAGAAACGATTGACCGTATCCGCCTTGATCAAAGTGAATATCAATATTTATTCAATGACGGTGAAACATATAATTTTATGAATAATGAAACGTATGAGCAGTTGGCCATTCAAGCCGAAACAATTGGCGATGCCGCCATATTTTTGCAAGATGGTATGGTCGTAAAAGTTGAAACCCACGAAGGGGAGCCACTTGGCGTACAATTGCCTGACACGGTAATTTTAGAAATTGTTGATGCTGAACCCGTTATAAAAGGACAAACCGCTACAACATCTTATAAACCCGCTATTTTAGAGAACGGTGCAAAAGTAATGGTGCCCCCTCATATTGCGGTTGGAACACGCGTTGTTGTAAAAACCGAAGATGGCAGTTATTACGAACGTGCAAAAGATTAGGATTTAAAAATTATGGCTACTTATTCCCCCATTATGATGGTTATGATGCGCGCCGCTGAAAAAGCGGGACGTAACGCAACACGTGACTTTAATGAAGTCGAAAACTTACAAGTTTCACGTAAAGGCCCAGCTGACTTTGTAACAGCGGCAGACAAGCGTGCAGAAGAAATTATTTATGAGGAACTCAAAAAAGCCCGCCCTGATTACTCTTTCCTTATGGAAGAAGGTGGAGAGATCAAAGGAAGCGATACCGAAAACCGTTGGATTATTGATCCGATTGACGGCACACATAATTATATGCACGGCATACCTCATTGGTGTATTTCGATTGCCCTTGAAAGTAAGGGAAAGATTGAAGCCGCCCTTATATATGACCCTATTAAAGAAGAAATGTTCCGCGCAGAACGTAGTAGTGGCGCATTTCTTGGGCGATATAAACGCCTTCGCGTTTCAGGACGCAGTGATTTGGAAAGTGCAGTTGTCGCCTTTGGTACACCATCATTTGACCCCATACGCCAGCAACAATTCTTGAAGGAATTAACAGCAGTTTCTACAAAAATGCCGATGATCCGTCGTTATGGCGCTGCTGCATTAGATTTATGTTATGTTGCCGCAGGACGTATTGATGGATATTGGGAACGCAATCTAAAACCTTGGGATTGTGCGGCAGGATATTTGATTGTTAAAGAAGCGGGCGGTTTTGTAAGCTCAATCAAAAATGAAGAAAACCCAATTTATAGTAAGAATTTGGTTTCTGGTAATAATGATATTTACACTTTGCTTAGAAAAACATTGAAAGATGTTTCGTAATAATCTTCTTGCTATAACGCTTTTTATCTTGGCTTTTTTGATATTAAGCCAAAATGTTTCCGCGCAAACAAATGATATGATGGAGGATTATCAACCTCCGCCTCTTTTTGGTGCGCCCAAATTACCTCCCCCTAAAGTTAAAAAACCAAAAGTTGATGTCATCCCCGATATATCAAGGCAGGTTGAACAACCTGAAAAAAATAAAAACGCACCAGTAAAGGCCGTCAAACCGCCACGGATTATAAAAGAGGTTCAAGAAGTTCAGGCCATTCAAGAAACAGCCCCCTCTTCAGTAAAAACAAAGCCAGTGTTGCGTGAAGCCATAAAACCTTCGTCAAAGCCAATGATCGAAAATACGAGAGAAGCACCTAAAACGGAATTAAAACCCCCTGCCGAACCGCAAAAAATAGAGACAAAAAAGCCTGCCTCTTCTAAGCAGCCTGATGTTAGAGATTTGAAACAAACTGAAGAACCCATCAATTTTTTAAAAAAACAAGCACCGCAAAAACAGCAAGAACCAATTATTCCGAAAAGTCAGGGTGTCGTCAAAGGGCCAAAAACGATGCCTTCTTACAAAAAAAAATCTGTTGAAACTGAACAAACTTTTATTTCTCAAACGCCTTCTGCGCCAATGTTGCAGCGTGCGCAAAAAAATATTGTGAAGGAAACAACCGCCACAAAATCTAATGTTGAACCCGCGCCTCAACCTTCAACAATTTCAAAAGATCAAAATAAATTCATGCTTTTATATCAAGCAGGTCAGACGCAACCTTCGGATACAGATTTTTCTGCGACGTTAAAACCAATGGCGCAATTGCTAAACCAAAATGATAAGATTATTGAGATTAAATCATACGCATCAATGATAAATGGTAAAATCAATTCTGATCGCCGCACGGCATTAGATCGCGGGCTATCAATTCGTGAATATCTTCTTTCTGAGGGGGTTGAACCTTTCCGTATTAATTTGCGCTCCTTTGGTAGTCAAAGTGAAAAGCCACAAAAAGACTGGGTTGAAATTACACTTGTTGAGTAGAATCAGCATATACAATGTGGATAAGCATTGCTGTTATCTAAGGTTCAATTGACAAAACCTATGGTTTTCAAGCATTTTGTTATGGATTTTCCAAAAAAACTGGTTTAGATATAAACATATTCTAAATCATTATGAAAAAAAGAAAGGTGCAGGCGCATGGCTGTCAAAAAGAATTCTACAATTATTATAGTCCTTGTTTTAATCCTATTAATTGCGGGGGGTGCATTTTTATTTACACAATTGGGTAACGATACATCTGAAGATGGCGTAAGCATTAGCCAAAGTAGAGATAATGATACCAATGAATTTGCCAATCTTATGACGAATGATGGTTCGCCCGCAACGAATGCTAACGTTGGCGAGGCTGGAACGGTCACTCAGATAGATGCTCCTGCTATTCTTGGAACACGTGGTATTGGTGACCCTAATGCCCCTGTTCAGGTGCGTGAGTATTTCTCCCTTACTTGTAATCATTGTGCTGCCTTTCACGAAGGCACGTTTAAACAGTTAAAATCAAAATATATTGATACAGGCAAAATCTATTTTATTTATGAAGAAATGCCACTGAATGGCCCTGCCCTTTATGGTAGCATGATTGCACGTTGCCTGCCCGAGGCACGCTACCCTGAATTTGTATCTATGTTGCTAAGCACCCAAGCCGATTGGGCATTTGGCGGTGATTTTAAGGCATCTTTACAAAAAAGTGCGGCCCTTGCGGGTATGAATGAAGATGAATTTAATGCGTGTTTTGAAAATGATGAATTGAGAACCGCCATCGCAGAAAATATTGATGCATCCGCTCAGGCATGGAATATTAGCTCAACCCCATCATTTGTGTTCAATAATGGACAACGTATCTTACGTGGCGGTCAAGATATTGGTGCCTTTGATGCGGTTTACGCCTTACTTACTGATAAAAGCGCCGCCCCATCAGAACCTGTTGTGCAAGAAACTAATCGTTCAATCACAACCCCAATGGATGAAACAGAAAATTTTGTGCCTAGTGGTGATGTTGTTGAGCCCGAAATAATTACTCAATAGGTTTAAAATATAAAGCGCTTTAATGATTCAATTTACCAAATTACGTCTCAGCGGTTTTAAATCCTTTGTCGATAAGACAGAGCTTGAAATCTCGACTGGTTTAACAGGAATTGTTGGACCAAACGGATGTGGTAAATCCAATCTGGTTGAAGCGTTGCGTTGGGTTATGGGTGAAACCTCCGCCAAACGTATGCGTGGTGGTGGCGGTATGGAAGATGTTATTTTTAACGGAACAGACCAACGCCCCGCTCGTAATTTTGCCGAAGTGTCTTTATTGCTTGATAATTCAACACGCACTGCCCCTGCGGCATATAATGCCGATGAAGATATCGAAATTGTCCGTAAGATTGAGAAGAATAAAGGTTCACTTTATAAAGTGAACGGAAAAACAACGCGGGCGCGTGATGTTCAAATGCTTTTCGCTGATACAGTAACGGGGGCAAATTCTCCCGCAATGGTATCCCAAGGGCGTGTAACGGCAATGATAAACGCCAAACCCCAAGATCGCCGCTTAATTTTGGAGGAATCCGCTGGGGTTTCTGGTCTTTATGTGCGTCGTCACGAGGCTGAGTTAAGGTTACGCGCTGCTGATGCCAATCTACAACGCTTGGAAGATTTGGTGAATAGTATGGAAGGTCGCCTTGGCGCATTAAAAAAGCAAGCGCGTCAGGCCATTCGCTACAAAAATCTAAGCGCGGAAATCCGTGATTTGGAAATGTCGATTGCGTATTTAGAATGGCGCGTATTGGTTAATAAAATTGAAAAAGCCAAATCCAAATTTGGCGCGGCTGAAACAATTGTTGCCGAACATATGACAACCGTTAATCAGCTAACTAAAACTCAAAATGCTCAAGCTGAAGAGCTTCCTGCTTTACGGTTAAAAGAGGCAGAATCTTCTGCTGCTCTTCAAACACAAAAACTCACCTTGCAACGTATTGAAGATCAGGAGCGCGCGCTGACTGAACAATTGGAAGAAACCAAGGAACAGCTTGCCCGATTAACCGAAGACCGCGATCATGAAAAATCAAGCTTGGCAGAAAATAAAGATTTATCAGAACGTTTGAGCGTTGAAGATTCAAAATTAAAAGAAAATGAAATATCACAAGATGATATTTTGGCAGAAAAAAGCACGATTAAAGATAAGCTTGAAGAAAAAGTTTTAGATCTTGAGCGTGAATATGAAGAGTTTATGGGTAAATTAGCCAATAGTCGCGCAGCACGTCAATCTGCCGAGCGTCAGGTGAATGCCGAACAAAACCGTTTAAACACGCTTAACTCTCGCCTAAATACTATTCAAAAAGAATTAAAATCTGCTGAAGATAAGTACGCCCAAGGCAATCAGCAAGATAATTTAAAATCTGAGATTACAAAATTGGAAAGCAATGCCGAAAAGGCGCGTCAATCGCGTGATGATGCCAGACAAGCTATAGAGAAAACATCTATTGCTTTGGAAACAGCGCGTGAAGAAAAACAAAATGCACAACGTCTAGAATCGGAAATTAGAACGGAAATCAAAACATTAGAAACCGTTCTTCAATCGGAATCTGAAGATCAATTTAAACCTGTTTTGGGTGATATTGAGCCCGACCCAGGGTTTGAAACGGCCTTATCTCGTGCGCTTGGCGATACATTAATGGCGTCCACAGATAATGATGCCCCTATGGTATGGATTGATCGCGATATGAATATTGCCGATTTTCCTGCTCTTCCCGCTTCTGCCCAACAATTAAAGGCGCACGTAAAAGCACCATCACATTTGAAGGCCGCATTATCCCTCATCGGATATGTTGAGAATAAAGAACAAGGGGCAATTTGCGCCGCCAACTTAAAACCTGGGCAATCCATTGTTTCAAAGGATGGGGCGTACTGGCGATGGGATGGGTTGCATATAAAGGCCGAGGCATCGGATAAGCATGCCCTTCGTTTGCAACAGATGAATCGCCTTAAAGAATTAAAAGAAACCATTCCAAATCTAGAAATGGTAGCTCAAAAAGCGAACACTCAGTTTGATGAAATTTACGCTGAAGAAAAAACTTTAAAGGCGACATTAGAAGAAAGCCAAGCCAATAGCCGTAATTTTGAAAAGGAGTTAAGTGAAAAACAATCTCAGCTTAATAAAATTACCGAAGAACGCTCAAATCTATATGCCCAATTGGCGAAACATCAGGAATCATTATCCAATACTCAATCTGATATTGATGAAACAACCGAAAATTTAAAAAATGCACAGCAAGCATTGGATGATTTTGAAGCGAATAACGCCGACAACCATGATGAACAAGTTGAGAAAATTCGTGCAAAATTATCTTCTGTTCGTGATGATTTACAACAAGCAGTACGTGAATTAGATATGGTTACGCAAGAACAAAGCCGCCGTAAGGCACGGCTTCATGCCATTGCAGATGAATCTGTTCATCTTAAAAACCGTATTATTCGTTCGGGTGAACGTTTAAAGGAGCTTGAGGCACGCGAAAGCCAGCTTTCCGAGAAATTAAAAACATTGGAAAGTGCGCCAAAAAATATGGGTGATGATCGTGAGGAGTTAATCAGCCGAATTTCTGATTTAGAAGCAAATCGCCGCCTTGATGCTGATCGCCTGCAGGCTGTTGAAAATGAATTATCTGAGACTAACCGCGCGCTGAAAGAAGCAGAAAATACATTAACAGAAGCCCGTGAGGCACGTGCCCATGCCCAAGCAACAGCATCAGCAGGCAATGAACAGCTTGAAGAAATTGTTTCGACAATTGTTGAGAAATTTGAAAAACAACCCAAATCACTTTTATCTGAAATATCATTAGAAATTGATGAAACAAATGATACCCTTCCCGCTATTGACCCATTTAAAGATAAAAAAGAGCAAATGATCCGCAGCCGCGATAATATTGGCCCTGTTAATCTTCGTGCAGAACAAGAAGCAAATGATTTGGAACGCGAAGTTGGATCATCATTGGAAGAACGTAACGAGCTTATCCAAGCGATTGAAGAATTGCGCAATGGTATTGAAACATTAAATGCCGAAGCACGGGAGCGTTTAATGGCGGCCTTTGAACATGTAAATGGCCATTTCCAACGCCTTTTTGTGCAACTTTACGGTGGCGGTCAGGCGCATTTGGCATTGATTGAATCAGATGATCCCCTTAATTCTGGATTAGAAATTTTTGCTCAACCACCGGGTAAAACCTTACAATCCCTTTCCTTATTATCGGGTGGGGAGCAAACACTGGCCTCAATTGCATTGATTTTTGCGATGTTTTTAACCAACCCTTCCCCTATTTGTGTATTGGACGAAATTGACGCGCCGCTTGACGATGCCAATGTGGATCGTGTGTGTGATTTGCTTGAGGAAATTGCAGAACGCGGTGAAACACGTTTCTTAGTGATTACGCACCATCGTCTTACTATGGCACGCATGGATCGTTTATATGGCGTCACTATGGCGGAACGCGGCGTTTCCCAATTGGTCTCTGTTGATTTGAACAAACAAATGGATTTCCTTGAGGCTGCCGAATAATGACGATGAATGATGATGACCCACGTCTGACCAAGCTTGAAACTGATTTAAAATCAGCACGGCATGAATTTGATAAAGACTATAACCCCGAAAAATTAAAAAATTCCGATGATGGTAAGGCATTAAATGATGGTGCGCGTGCGGGGGTTGAGCTTGTCGGTGCATTATTTGGCGGTGGGCTTATCGGATATGGGTTAGATCATCTCTTTAATACCACACCAATATTCTTTTTTATTTGCATAATTTTGGGTGTTTTTACGGGTTTTTATAATATTTATAAAATTACTTTGGGAACAGGCACATCTGTTGGTTTTAAGGGGTTGAAAAATTCTTCTAAAAACGGTAAACAAAAGACAAATTTTAATAACAAAGACGAATCGTCTTAAAGCTTTAATTTAAAAGGTTTTTATAAGTGGCTAATCCGATTAAACAATTTGAAATCATCCCAATTGTACCATTGCAGATTGGTAGTTTTGATATTTCTTACACAAATTCATCATTATGGATGACAATTGCCGTCATTTTTTCAATTACTTTTTTAAGCATAGCCATTCGTCAAAAAGCGGTTGTTCCAGGGCGCATGCAGGCATTTGCCGAAATAATGTATAGCTTTATCGCCAACATGATTCGCGATAATATTGGCATGAAGGGGCGTCAATATTTTCCTTTAATTTTTACCCTCTTTATTGTTGTTTTGCTTGGAAATATGCTTGGCATGCTCCCCTATTCTTTTACTTATACCAGTCATATTTTGGTGACGGCAGCGCTCGCCTTCTTGATATTCTTTTTGGTTTTAGTTGTTGGGTTTTACAAACATGGCTTTCATTTTTTAAGCTTGTTTTTACCCCCCGGTGTGCCGTGGTGGTTAACCCCTCTTATTCTACCTATTGAAATTATGTCATTTATGACACGCCCGATTACCCTTTCTGTTCGTTTATTTGCAAACATGATTGCAGGACATATTATGTTGAAAGTTTTCGCAGGGTTTAGTGTGGGTATGATGTCACTTGGGTTTGGCGGGTTTTTGGCTGGGTTACTTCCCATGCTCTTTAATTCTGTTATGATTGGGTTCGAATTTTTAATCGCATTTTTACAAGCTTATGTTTTCGCTATTCTGAGCTGCATTTACTTAAAAGATACGGTTGAAATTGATCATTAGAATTTTAAATTAACAAAAACATTTAACTATTTAAGAAAAGGAAGAAAAAATGGAAACAGAAGCAGTTAGATTATTAGCCGGTGCGATAGCATTATTCCCATTATTTGGTGTGGGTATTGGTTTGGGTATGATCTTTTCATCATACAACGAAGCCGTGGGTCGTAACCCAAATGCAGCAGAAATTTTAGACAAAAAATACTTCTTGGCATTTGCCTTGACAGAAGCGCTTGCGATTTTTGCTCTATTGATTTCGCTTTACCTTGTATTCGTAGGTTAAATCGAAAATGAATAAAATTAATTTTGCCTTTGTTGCTTCATTTGCGTTCGTAATCTCACACTCTGCTCTTGCGGCGGAAGTATGGGATTATGCAAGTGCGGCCGAAGGCGAAATTAATGCCGTTGCCCATACGTCAAAAGGGGGATTACCACAATTTGATCCCACTTGGTTTGTGTCACAATTTTTTTGGTTGGTGATAGCTTTCGCTTTTTTATATTTTGTGTTTGCAAAAGTTACATTGCCGAGCATTTCTAGTGTTATTGAAAACCGTAAAAATATTATTGAGTCTGACTTAGAAGAAGCCGAAAAGCTGACGGCTGAGGCAGATATTGTTCATGATGCCTATCAAGCGGGTTTAGCGACGTCATCTGCCCAAGCAGAAGCGTTACTAAAACAAGCCGACAATGAAAATAAAGAAAAATATAATCAACAAAGCGATGTTTTTCGTAATAAATCAGAAGCGGCAGTAATTGATACAGAAAATAAAATAATCACGGCAAAGCAAGATGCCATGAAAAACATGAATAATGTAATTGCCGAAGTCGCCGCAGAAGCCATAGAAAAGATTATTAGAAATAAGGCGGACAGATCGAAAATTTTATCTGTTGTTGAAACATTGGAAAATAACCAAGTAAAAACATCTAAAAATAAAGTGAAAGCAGCATAATATGTTTGATATTTTATCATCCGATACAGGTGCATGGATTGCCATATCATTTATTGTTTTTATTACATTTGCCTATATCGTTGGCCGCAAATCTGTAACCAATTCGCTTGATTCCCATATTAACGAAATTAAGCTAGAAATTGAAAATGCAGAGCGTCTGCGTGTTGAATCAATGGAATTATTAGCACAATACCAACGTAAACAACGTGATGCTGAACAAGAAGCTCAATCTATATTAGACAATGCAAAGTCACAAGCCAAACAATCCCAAGCCTCTGCAGAAAAAGAGCTAGAAGAAACGATGTCTCGTCGTGAAGAACAACTGACCGAGCGTTTACAACGTTTGGAAGAAAATGCAATTGCTGAAATTCAAGATCACGCCGCTAAATTAGCAGTTGAGGCAACGCGTGAAATGATTATTCAAACGATGGATCAAGGCAAAAATGCGGATTTAAATGCGCAAGCCATTCAAAATTTACCTAAAAATTTAAATTAACAAACCGCCCTTTCCTCTTTAAGGTTATAATATGACACAAGAGGTTTTATCACATCCAATTGATTTATCGCCCGACCAAATTATTCAAAAAATTGGTCATGATGCGAAACAGGCAACTGCACTTCTCACGCAAATAAACGCAGATAAAATCAATCAAACACTTAAAACATTATCAAAAAATATTCTTGATAAAACTCAAGAGATTATTGATGCCAATGATATTGACGTATCAATGGCGGAAAAGAAAAACCTTACATCAGCATTGATTGATCGTTTAAAATTAGACAAAGACCGCATTGCCGCAATCGCACAAAGTGTTTTAGATATTACGGCATTAGATAATCCCCTTGGTATTATTCTAGAAACAATTGACCGCCCCAATGGGCTTGTTATTGAAAAGATATCAGTTCCTATTGGTGTATTGGGTATGATTTATGAATCGCGCCCTAATGTCACCATTGATGCCGCTGCCCTTTGCTTAAAATCAGGCAATGCAGTTATTTTACGTGGAGGATCAGAAAGCTTTAACTCCTCCACTCTCCTTCATACTATTATTACCGAAACACTTAAAGAGTGCGGCCTTCCCATCCATGCGGTATGTATGATGCCAAATACGGATCGTGCATTGGTCAGCGCCATGTTAAAGGCGCACAAATTTATTGATGTTCTTATTCCCCGTGGGGGTAAAGGATTGACTGAGCGTGTTATGCGCGAAGCTTCAATGCCAGTCTTTGCGCATTTGGATGGGAATTGCCATATCTTTGTTCATCACACAGCAAACATTGAATTAACTTTAAAAATCATAGAGAACGCAAAATTAAGGCGTACTGGCGTTTGCAGCGCGGTTGAATCTTTACTAATTGATAATCGTTTGGATAAATCAGACGCTCAAAAAATTATTGATATGCTGATACACAAAGATTGCATCATTTATGGTGATAAAATGGCACAAACGTTTAGCCATTATATAAAGCCCGCCACACAAGATGATTGGTCAACTGAATATCTTGATAAAAAAATAAGCATAAAATTTGTATCTGATACAAATGCCGCCATTACCCATATTAATCAATTTGGCTCACACCACACAGATGCTATTTTATCCAAAGATAAAAATTCAACGAATAAATTTCTACATCAGGTGGATAGCGCGATTGTTATGCATAACACCTCTACCCAATTTGCCGATGGGGGTGAATTTGGCATGGGTGCAGAAATAGGTATTGGTACGGGGAAGCTTCATGCACGTGGCCCTGTTGGGGTGAAGCAATTGACAACTTTTAAATATATCGTTCGCGGTACAGGACAAACCAGAGCGTAAATGGCCAAGCACAATAAAGGCTATATTCTAACGCCCCCTAATTTAAAGGAAAGCCATCGTTGGGATGGGCTTCGTATTGGTTTATTAGGAGGATCTTTTAACCCGCCGCACATTGGCCATCTTCACATTGCGCGTTTGGCCAAAGCTGAATTTGGTTTGGATTTTGTTTGGTGGGTTGTTACCCCGCAAAACCCCCTTAAAGATAAAAAAGGTATGGCGCCGTATAAAGATCGTTTTAATCTGGTTCAAGAAATGCTTTTGCCCTCACCCCGTCAAATGCCTACACATTTGGAAAGTCAGATGGGGACAAAATATACGCATGATACAATTGAAACGCTTAAGAAGGCATACCCAAAAACTGATTTTATATGGATTTGCGGAATGGATAACGCCCATATTTTTCACAAATGGGATAAATGGCAAAAAATTCTATCTCTTATACCTATATGTTTTATTGCTCGCCCGCCTGCCGATAACTTGGTGCGCCATTCCCCCGTTCGACAATATTCAAAAATTAAGCATTATTTTAAAACCAAAGGGGAGCGTACAAATTTGAAAAAAATGGGTATTTATTGGCTTAAAACTAATAAAATGCTTGATATTTCATCAACAAAAATACGAGATAAAAACAAGTAAATTCAAACGCTTAACTGTTTATTTTAGTTATATTTATTCTATAATTGTTGTTTTCTTAATCGAATCCGCGATACAATAAGATATGAATATTTGTTTTGTAAGAATTACAGGCAGCAAGGAAAGAGAGGATATGTGGATTTAAACTCCATTTTGTATCTTTTTCACGAAGGACGAATATTCGAATTTTGTTGTGGAATCAGCTGACCCTATTGATTATGGTCGGCTTTTTTTATGATAGAATAAAGTAAGAGTATAACAACAAAAAGGAGAGCAATATTCTAACACACACACCCAATGGATTTATTGAAAAATCCGAAATGAAAAATCTTGTCGTACAATCTCTTGATGACGATAAGGCCCTTGATATCGAAGTTATTGAAATTGATGAGCAGTTCGGCCTTGCCGATTATATTATCGTCGCAAGCGGAACATCATCAACGCAAACCATTCGCATGGCAGAAAAGTTAAAAGATCGGTTGAGCGTTCGCGGTATTAAGGGAATTAATATTGAAGGCACTGCGCAAGGCGACTGGGTTGTTATGGATGCGGGTGATATTATTGTCCACTTATTCAAACCCGAAGTGCGTGAGTTTTATAATATTGAGAAAATGTGGTCGATGCCCGATATTACAAAATCACCAGAACATCACATTAATTAAGCTAAAACTTATTTTATCTTGTGGCACACTGTTAAAATAAAACCCTTTATTAAGTGGGGTGATTGCGGCATTTTATATCTATGAATGTCACGCCAAATTCCTCATTCAAACAGATTGAAATTATCTGTATTGGAAAATTAAAAAACACCTCTCCTTTTTTTCAAGGCATAGATGATTATTCCCGCCGCCTATCAGGTACACTAAAAATAATAGAGCTTACGGGGCATAATCAAAAAAATGAGCTATCAAAAATAAAATCTAAAATTGATAAATCTGCATCCCTTATTTGTTTGGATGAAACAGGTAAAACATTTCCCAGCATAGAGTTTGCGCATAAACTTGAGCAAATTTCAATTAACGCACCCAAAATTCAATTTGTTATAGGCGGTGCAGATGGTCTTGATGATGAGCTCAGGCAACATTCAAAACTGCTTCTCTCCTTTGGGAAACAAACATGGCCGCATATGATGGTGCGCTTAATGCTTGTGGAACAAATATATAGGGCGCAACAAATACTGGCAAACCACCCCTATCATCGTGAATAATAAAAAATGCGATTCTTTTTAACATTAATGATGGTGATTGTGGGGGGCAATGTTGCGCTTGCACAAACCCCTATCCCCTCTGCCCATCCAATAAAGGATGTTGAGCGTACGGCGCAAGAATCAAAACAGCGTGATGAAGAATTAAAAAGAGAAATGTTGCAGATTAAATCAGATCTGCGCAGTAAAAAGGATCAGCTGGTAAAGGTTGCCAATAATATTAAACAAAATGAAACTAAACTTCTAACCCTT
The DNA here is from genome assembly GCA_963803555.1 of uncultured Alphaproteobacteria bacterium. GTDB lineage: Bacteria > Pseudomonadota > Alphaproteobacteria > Micavibrionales > Micavibrionaceae. Next base: position 940,038 of record CAWDMZ010000002.1, read on the forward strand.
GAAAAAAATATTGATCAAAAAAAGCAAGAACAACTTAATATCGAAGTGAGCTTAGAAAAAGATCGTGCCGCCCTTTCAAATCTTATCCTTGCCTTGCATCGTATTAACCGCATCCCGCCCGAGGCATTAATTGTTAGACCAGGTGCCCCCCTTCAAACAGCACAAAGTGCCATGTTACTACAAAATATTTTACCCACTTTAAATAAAAAAGCTGAGGAGCTAAGCGCGTCTTTTGAAAAACTAAATGAAGTTGTTACCACGCTTGAGCAAGATAGGAAACAAGTGTTAGAAGCCTCAAAAACTTTACAATCTAGTCAGGGACGATTAAATAATTTGTTAAAAGAGCGTGAGCTTATTTACAGTAAAACAGAGAAAGATGCGGCAAAGAACAAGCAAGAGCTTGCGAGAATATCAAATGAAGCCAAAAATTTGCGTGATTTGGTTAAACGAATTGAGCAAAAACAAAAAAAGAGGCTCAATTTGCCAAACAACGTGAAAAAGAAAAGCAGCAAGAACGCCAAGAAAAACGCAATTCTGCGCCATCAGATAATGTCCAGCAGGCATCAATAAAAACACCAGTTCCCACGGCAGGTGCAGCGCAGTTACCCATTGCAGGAATTATTAAAACAAGTTATGGCAAAATCGATGATATTGGCGCCGTATCACAAGGTGTTTCTATACAAGGACGCTCAAGCTCCCTCGTTGTTGCGCCTATGGGTGGGGTGATTGATTATGCGGGCAAGTTTAAGGGATATGGAAATATAATTATCATCCGCCATCAAAAAGAGTATCACAGTTTGGTTGCAGGATTGTCGAAAATTGATACAGTGGTTGGGCGCGCCGTTTCGGCGGGTGAGCCAATTGGTAAAATGGGTACTTCTAATGATGGAACATCTTTATATTATGAGTTAAGATATAAAGGACAACCCATAAACCCATCAAAAAAAATATCAGGTTTAAAGTAGCTTAAAGGAAATTCAATGCGTTTTTACACTATCATTCTTATTCTTACATTTTTTATAAGCTCAGCTTCACTATCCTTTGCGCAAGCGGATAAAGAGGTGCAAATCAATCCCAATGCAGTTGAGGATACGAACGAGCAAACCAAAGAAGAAATAGAAGCGCAAAAAGAAAAAGACGCGGTTGAAAAACAAACTGAAGAAGATACTTATCGTCAGCTTAATTTATTTGGTGATGTGTTTGAACGTGTTCGTGGCCAATATGTTGAACCCGTTACAGATGAAACATTAATTGAAAATGCAGTACAAGGAATGCTTGCCAATCTTGACCCGCACTCATCTTATTTAGACGAAGATGATTTTGAAGATATGCAAGTGCAAACCCGTGGAGAATTTGGCGGCTTGGGTATCGAAGTTTCTATGGAAAATGGATTTGTAAAAGTTGTATCCCCTATTGATGATACCCCCGCCTACATTGCAGGAATTCAAGCGGGTGATTATATTACCCATCTTGATGAAGTCCCTGTTATGGGTTTAAGCCTTTCTGAGGCCGTTGACAAAATGCGTGGTAAGGTTGGTGAACCCATTACAATTACCGTTATTCGTGAAGGTGCGGAAGAAGCAATGGATATTAAGATTATCCGTGATATTATCAAAATTCAATCTGTACGAAGCCGCGTTGAACAAAATGATGTTGGTTATATTCGTGTTACGGTGTTTAACCAAAACACAATGCCTGGCGTAAAAGAGGCAATTGAACAAATTAAAAAAGAAACGAATGGAAATTTGGTTGGCTATATCATTGACATGCGGAATAATCCAGGCGGCCTTCTTGATCAAGCGATTGAGGTTGCAGATGCCTTCCTTGATAAAGGTGAAATTGTTTCCACCCGTGGCCGCACAAATAAAGATACAAAGCGTGATAATGCAACCCCTGGTGATATGGCCGAAGGTAAGCCAATTATTGTTTTGGTTAATGGCGGGTCTGCTTCTGCTTCTGAAATTGTTGCCGGCGCATTACAAGATCACCGCCGTGCCCTTGTTGTTGGAACAACAACCTTTGGTAAAGGATCGGTTCAAACAATCATTCCTTTACCCGGTCATGGCGCAATGCGATTAACAACGGCACGATATTACACGCCATCGGGTCGTTCTATTCAGGCGGAAGGGATTGAGCCCGATATTATTATTGAACAGGCCACCCTAACCGAAGATGAAGTTCGCCAAATGACAAAGGAAAGCGACCTTCGCGGCGCGCTTAATAATGACAGTAAAGTGGATAATAAAAAATCTGAGGCTGAAGATGAAGAAGTGGATAAGAAAAAAGATTATCAACTTGATCGTGCCATTGACCTTCTTCGTGGAATCATAATTTATGGTGATAAAATCACAAATTCTGAGGCTTAATTTGAATTTTTATGGCTGGATTTCAAGATCAATTAAATAAAGAAATCGAAAGGCGGCAATTAGATCAGCAGCCTGATATAACTAACGCACCTCAAGATTATAAAAATAAAAGATTTTCTTTTCGTACTTTTTTATTGGGTATGTTTTTAAATTTTATTGTGCTTTCACTTTTGGGGTTTTGGGCCTTTATGAATGCGAAAGAGACCAATCAAACCCTGTCAAAAACGCTTTCTTCAAAAACAGTTTTAATTGATAAGACTGATGATATTGTTGCTCAACCTATCATTGAGGAACGCGAAGTGGCACCTGTCATTGCCATCCCCCCCAATCAAAACGAATCTGTTGTGGAGGTTGTAGAAGAAAATCAACCTCAAACACGCTCACCAGCACTGGCACGTGCACCTATTCCAGGATTATATGAAAGTGTTGAAAATGGCCTTCTTCCTATTATTCGCAAAAAAGATGGATTAACACCGTTTAACGCTTATAAAAAACCATTTTCTAGCACATCTGATAAGCCTATTATATCATTTGTTATTAACGAGGTTGGCCTATCTAAAACTAAAACATATGCTTTAATTGAAAATCTAGATGAAAACATCACTTTTTCATTCTCCCCTTACGCCACCAATTTGAAAGAAATGGTTGATGCTGCCCGTGCTGACAATCATGAGGTATGGTTATCGCTTCCGCTTGAGAATGAATTATACCCAATAAATGATTCTGGCCCCTATACGCTTTTGAAAAATGTGTCGGAAAAGCAAAATCAAGATCGCCTTAATAGTTTGCTATCATCGGCCAATGGCTATGCTGGTTTTATAACTAACCAAGATCATGTTTTTGATGCCGAAACCACAAAAACAAGCCCAACGATAAATAATATTTATACGCGCGGTTTAACCGTATTTGATACCAAACAAGCCTCTAGCCATTTTAACAAAATTTTAGCGGCTAAATATGACTCAGCCTATGGTATTGCTGATCTTTGGCTTGATAATGATCTGACCCCCATTGCCATTAATCGGCAAATTCGAAAAATGATCGAGCTTGCCAATGCAAAAGGGAAAGCTGTTGTTATGCTAAACAATTATCCCACCAGTATTAATGCACTCAATAAGTTTTTATCTTCTACAGCAGCTCAACAATTTCAATTGGCGCCCCTTTCCTATCAGGTTCGCTATGTCGACTAAAAATCTTTACCGTCCTTGTGTAGGGATCGCCCTTTTTAACAAGGCGGGTCAAGTATTCGTAGGTGAACGGCTTGACAGTAAAGGTGCATGGCAAATGCCCCAGGGTGGAATTGACCCCCATGAAAATTTACAAATCGCCGCATTTCGTGAATTAAAAGAAGAAATCGGAACAGATAACGCAACCATCATTAAAATAATGGATGAAAAATTACGCTACGATATTCCAAAAGAAATCCAAAAACGCCTTCACAAAATTTGGGATGTTCCCTATATGGGACAAGAGCAAACGTGGATTGCCATGCAATTTAATGGAAAAGATTCAGATATAAATTTAGAGGCCGACGCCCACCCCGAATTTGGTCAATGGCAATGGGTTAACCTTAATCAAACACTTGACCTTATTGTCCCTTTTAAACGCGATCTTTATCAAAAAGTTATAGCCGCATTTGATGGGTTATAAATAATTAAGGATTAATTGGACTCCATGCGGGGTCAGAACCGCCTGCAGGTGTTCTTAAAACACGTTCATTATAACCTGTTAAATCAATCGTATAAAGTTTAGAAACACGCCCTTGCCCGCCACTGGTTTGAGATTCTTTAAAATATGTAAGAACGCGACCATTGGGTGACCAACTGGGCCCCTCCACATGAAATGCTTTGGTTATCAGACGCTCCCCCGATCCATCAGGACGAATAACACCAATGTAGAATTGTCCGCCTAACATTTTGGTAAAGGCAATCAAATCACCGCGCGGTGACCATACAGGGTTTGCATAGCGCCCTTTTCCAAATGTAATGCGTTTAACATTACTTCCATTGGAATCCATCGTGTAAATTTGCTGTGATCCACCACGATCTGATTCAAAAACAATCTGACGACCATTTGGGTTGTACGAAGGTGCCGTATCAATCCCTGAATTAGTCGTCAGTTGTTTTGATTGTTTAGAGCGAATATCAAGCTCGTAAATATCACTATCACCGTTTTTGGAAATACTCATCACCACCTTTTGCCCATCGGGTGCAAAGCGGGGCGCAAAGGTCATCCCCGGAAAATCGCCTAATAATTGTTGGCGTCCTGTGTCAATATTATATAAATACACTTTTGGTTTCCCCCCTTTATAAGAGGTATAAGTAATCTCTTGTGCCGTGGGTGAAAAACGTGGGCCCAACACCAACTCCCCAGGTGGGGTTAGAAAACGATGATTCTTTCCATCTTGATCCATAATTGCCAAACGTTTTACCCTGTTTGTGGCACTACCACTCTCGGCGATATAAACAATGCGTGTGTCAAAATATCCATCTTCACCTGTAATGCGTTTATAAATTTCATCGGAAATAATATGAGCAATACGACGCCAATTATCATCGGTCGTCATATAGGCCATACCGATAAGCTGTTGTTGTGAAAACACATCCCACAACCGAAATTCGACACGCGTGCGTCCATCACCTGTTTTTGTAACGTTTCCGCTTACTAACGCTTGTGCATTAATTGCACGCCATTCGCCAAAACGTGGGTCATCATTGGCAATTGATTCGGGACTTTGAATAAAACTATTTGGGTTAAGCGGTTTAAACAAACCAGAATTTTGTAAATTCCCTGCAACAATCGCAGGAATTTCAACAGCATATTTTGTAACCGATGGGTCTGCCGCGCTAAATTTACTCACTGCAATGGGTAATGCTTCCAATTTACCTTGCGTAATATCAACGGTTAATTGTGCCTGAACCGTTGCAGGAATAAAAAGCAATAAAGCAAAAGCATATTTTAAAATTTGCATGGGGATTAGTTTCCTTAAAATCATAATTGCATTGAAGGGTTAAAATTGAATGTTAAATCTTTCCATAGATTATACTTGTCTTCGGGTAAATCAAGTGTTTCGCAATTAGGGTGTTTTACCGCACGCAATGCGGTATCCGCCGCTGCGCGGTAAAAACTATCCTGACTATATCGCCATTGATCGACAATTTTTGCGCTTTGAACGGTGCGGTCGGGACGTACCTTTAAATTGATTGAAACCGTAATATTTTCTGCTTCGCGTGCGCCTGCCATCAAATTCCAACAACTGGCAAATTGAATATTTAATCGCCGTGCAATCATATCAATCTCTGTCGCGGTCAACTTATCTGCAAATTGCGCTAAAGGGGATTGTTCGGGCGATGTGTTTTCTTCCCCATCGGGGTTTTTTTCGCCTGTTGGGCTTTCATCTTGAAGGTTTTTTAAAACGGATAAAAAATCCTCTTCACTAGGTGGCTTTTTGGTTTTCTCTGGCTCTTTTGGCTTATCTTTTTTTGGCGGCTCAGGCTTCGGTGCAGGCTCAACTTTAGCCAGTTTCTCTTCTGGGGGCGCAGGCGTTTCTGGCTCTGGCTCTTTTACATCTTCTTTGGGTGGTTCAGGCGGTTTCTCTAAAGCCGTAACTTTAGGCGGCTCTTTGGCTTCAACTTTAGGGGGGGCTTTCACTTCTTCAGTAACTTTAGGCGGAGGCTCATCTTTTGGTTTAGGTTTTGCTTGCTGTGGTTTTTTGTTGGTGGTTGTAATTTCGCCAATATCAACAATATCAACTGAGATAGGTTGCGGTGGAATTTCAATTGGCTTTTGAATATAAGGCAGTCCAAAAACCCCTAATAGGATTACAGTCAAATGAAACCCAGCAGAAACCATTAAGGCAAATTTCATACCTTTTGAGATACCAAGTTTTTGTGAAATTGAAAGACGACTTATGCTTAATAATTTAGATATAATTTATGGCACTAGTTAGACGCATTTGAGACAAGCGCCACTTTTCGAAAGCCTGCTCCATTTATTGCGCCCAAAATGCTCATCACTGCGCCATAATCCATTCCTTTATCGGCACGAATATAAATGCGGCGATCTGGATCATTATTGGTCATTGAGTTTAAAAGAACAACCAAACGCTCTTCTTTTACTTCGGTTTCACCAACATAAATAGTACCATTTTTTTCAATACTAACCTCTAATGGTTTATTGTCATCATCGGTGAGTGCCTTTGCTTTGCTATCGGGTAAATCAATGGGAACGCCAGATGTTAGTAACGGTGCAGCAACCATAAATACAATAAGCAATACCAACATTACATCAACAAATGGCGTTACATTTATTTCTGACATTTGGCGGCGGCCTCGACCCCGTCCACCCCCTCGTGGTGCTAGATTTGCGCCCATTTTATACTCCGATTTTCTTACCACTGCGTGAATTTTGCGCTTCTAAATGTCGCGACAAAATTGCCGAAAATTCATTGGCGAATGCCTCTAGTCTGACGGCATAACGATCCAATCTATTGCTATAACCGTTATAGGCCACAACGGCGGGAATGGCCGCTACCAATCCTAAAGCGGTGGCAAATAAAGCTTCGGCAATACCCGGTGCGACCACGGCTAATGATGTATTATTACTTTGTGCAATGGCGGTAAAGGAATTCATAATTCCCCATACCGTACCAAATAATCCAATAAAAGGCGCGGTTGAGCCAACCGTGGCCAAAAATGTCATTCCCCGTTCAAGGCGCTGCATCTCTCGTCCAATTGTAACATTCATGGCGCGTTCAACCCGTTGGCGTAAACCCGCCTTTAGCTCTTCTTTATCAGGAACGCCATTTTTAACCGTATCTTGCCACTCTTCCATACCCGAAGAAAATGTTTTTAAAAGAGGGTCATGCGGGCTTTTCTTAATACGTTGGTAAAGCTTATCAAGCGGCTCCCCCGACCAAAAAGCATCTTCAAATTTACGGGCGCGTTTGGCCAGTTTCCCAAGGACAGTTTTCTTTTCAAAAATGATTGCCCAACACCACACCGATGCCACAACCAACATAATCATAACCGCTTTTACAATAATGTCGGCCTGCATAAATAAGCCAATCATGCTCATATCATGGGAAACTGATCCGCCTAAATCGGCAATATCAACGGCTCTATCGGGTAATTCTTCCATTTATTTTTTCTTTCAATTCTTAAATTTTAAAATCATCAAATTTATGACGCAGTGTATCTGGGATACGTGCGGCTTTACCCATACGATTCATGCAGACCAGTGTAATATCCATTGTAAATGCGACCTTATTTTGGCAAAAAATCTTTTGTGTCATTAAAAACGACGTATTTTTCATTTCTTTTACTGTTGTTTCTACTGTTAATAAATCATCCAGCTTCACCATCGCCAAAAAATCGCAATTAATATGGCGTACGACAAACCCAACATCCAATTTCTCCATGGTTTGTGATGCAGGATAACCAATCTCCCTCAACATTTCGGAACGGCCCCGCTCACAAAAACTAATAAAATTGGCGTGATACATAATGCCAACGGCATCAGTATCCTCATAATAAACACGATAATCAACGGTATGTTTCATTTAATCCTCAAACAAATTATTTGGTTCTGTCGCTTTGGGTGTAAGTCCTAAATACTTATATCCTTTTTCAGACATACATCGTCCGCGGGGGGTACGCTGTATATAACCTTGTTGCACCAGATAAGGTTCAATAACATCTTCAACTACATCGCGTTGTTCGGATAATACAGCGGCAATTGTTTCAACCCCCACTGGGCCACCACCATAATTTTCGATGATACACGCCATATATCGGCGATCCATACTGTCCAATCCTTGGGCATCTACATCCAATCGTTTCATGGCAATATCACACATGGTGGCATCGACCGTATTTTTTCCTGCCACTTGCGCAAAATCACGAACGCGGCGGGTTAATCGACCCGCAATACGCGGTGTACCGCGGGATCGTTTAGCGATTTCTTGCGCCCCATCATCGGTTAAATCCATGCCCAATATTTTACCTGATCGTTGAACAATTAATCCTAATTCCTCAACACTATAAAACTCTAGCCGCAGCGGAATACCAAATCGGTCACGCAATGGGTTGGTTAATAGCCCACTACGCGTGGTTGCCCCGATAAGCGTAAAAGGCGGTAAATCAATTTGAACCGAGCGCGCGGCAGGCCCTTCCCCGATAATTAAATCTAGTTTCCTATCTTCCATGGCGGGATATAAAATTTCCTCCACGGCAGAGTTAAGGCGATGAATTTCATCAATAAACAAAACATCATGGGGTTGAAGATTGGTTAAAATTGCGGCCAAATCCCCTGCCTTTCCAATAACAGGCCCCGATGTCGCGCGAAACCCAACCCCCATTTCTTTGGCTATAATTTGTGCCAGTGTGGTTTTGCCCAAACCAGGCGGGCCAAAAAGCAACACATGATCCATCGAATCTTGGCGCACCTTGGCCGCCTCAATAAAAACTTTTAAATTTTCGCGTAAATCAGGCTGACCAATAAATTCATCAAGAAATAGCGGACGCAACGGATTTTCAAATGGTTGCTCCATCTCGTTTTGCATCACGTTTAGCGTTTCGTTTTTAACCGCCTCGCTCAAAGACTTAACTCCTTCAACGCTAATTTAATCATTTCCTCAACGCTTAAATTGTCATTTTCGACATTCATTTTGGCTTGTAAAACCGCACTATAGGCATCGGTACGTTGATATCCCAAATTGACAAGTGCGGAAACGGCATCTTGATCGACATTACCCAAATCACTCGGCGGGGTTTGCGTGTTAGTAGTAATTTGTACGCCTTTTGGCTTGGCGGCCAAATCAATTTTTCCTGCCTTATCTTTTAATTCGGTAATAATACGTGCGGCAATTTTGGGGCCAACCCCATCGGCGCGTTGCACAGTCGCCTTATCCCCTGCCGCAATCGCAAAACCCAATTGATCGGGCGGATTAATCGTAAGAATGCTCATCGCGGCTTTCGCCCCAACGCCTTGAACGCTTGTTAACAAACGAAACCATTGCTGTTCTGCCGCATCAGGAAAGCCGTAAAGGTGAATATAATCCTCACGTACGTTGGTATCAATCAACAGAGATAAAGGCTCTCCAATGCCGTGACATTGGCTCAATGTTTTGGAGGAGCAAAGCACTTGATACCCCACCCCTTGCACATCAAGGATGAGAAACCCTTCATGCACACTATCTAATATTCCTGAGAGCTTACTAATCATTTTTAAACCTTGTTATCGTGCCGCACCCGCCATGATACCGCCAAATTTTTCTTTTGAACTGGCATGATGCGCGTGACAGATGGCAACCGCAAGGGCATCTGCCTCATCTTCCCCAATCTCTCCACAGGCGGGTAGAAGGGTGAGGATCATCATACCCACTTGGTCTTTACCTGCCTTGCCCGCACCAACCACAGATTTTTTTACAAGGTTCGCGGGATACTCCCCCACAACAAGCCCCAATCGTGCCGGAACAACCATAGCAACCCCCCGCGCCGCGCCCAATTTGAGCGAAGAAGCAGAGTTATTATTCACAAAAGTTTCTTCAATGGCCGCTTGGTCAGGATTAAATTGCGCCATGATATCGCATACACCCTTATCAATTTGAGCCAAACGTTCCGGTAACGACAAACGCGCAGTCGTTTTCACCAGCCCGCAAGCCACAAAGGATAAACGATGACCTTCGGATTCAATAATCCCCCACCCCATTTTTTGTAATCCTGGATCAATGCCTAAAATTCTCATAGAATCATTAAAGCACAAAAGGTGAACAAGAGATAGTCTTTATCTTGAAACCGCTTACTCTTCACCCATTAATTCTTCCATGATGGCATCATCGACATCCATATTGGTTGTGACGATTTGGACATCATCATCATCTTCCAACGCATCAATAAGTTTGAGCATGGTTTCCGCCTTGTTTTTATCTAATTCGGTCATGGTATTGGGCTGCCAGCTTAACTCGGCTTTTTCAGCCTCCCCAAATTGTTTTTCAAGCGCGTCGCGCACTGCGCCTAATTCTTCGACTGAGGTGGTGATTTCATGCACTTCATCACCGCTTTCACAATTTTCTGCGCCTGCTTCCACGGCGGCTTCAAACATTTTGTCTGCGCTTGCCTTATCTGCGGGATAAATAATAAGCCCGATACGATCAAACATAAATCCAACAGATCCTGTTTCCCCCAATGTGCCGCCAAATTTGCCAAAGGCGGTGCGCACCTCTGCAAATGTTCTGGCACGGTTATCAGTTAAGGCGTCAACAATTACGGCTGTTCCCCCTGCCCCATATCCTTCATAGCGGACCTCTTCATAGTCAGCGGTATCGGTGCCGCCTGCGCCTGATTGAATGGCGCGTTTGATACGGTCATTAGGCATATTGACCGCCTTTGCTTTACTAATCGCAAGGCGAAGGCGGGGGTTCATTTCTGGATCACCACCGCCAAGTTTGGACGCCACAATAATTTCACGCCCCACTTTGGTAAACATTTTGGAACGGATTTTATCTTGCTTTCCCTTACGGTGTTGAATATTTGCCCATTTGGAATGACCCGCCATGATGTAACCCTTTTATAATTCTATTAATTAAATTGTATGCCTAAAGTAATCACAGTTACGCAAAATTTCTATAGGAAAATTAAACTGCCAAGGCGCTAAATGATAAGAAATTTATTTTAATCTAGAACAAAAATCTTGGCGATTTAGTAATATTAAAAATCAGGCAAGCTCTGTGATAGTCTGCCGCCAATACGAATAGGTGCAATATTTTGGCATAGCCCTTTGCCATCGGTTTCAATCAATGTCCCACATAATGTTGCCTCACCATCGGCGGGAACCATACGTTCCTTAGGGACTAGGCGTTTAAAATTACGAATGGGGGCATCGATTTTAACGCCAATTACGCTGTTATAATCGCCTGTCATTCCTGCATCGCATTGAAGCCCTGTTCCTTGACTCAAAACTTGGCAATCAGCAGTTGGTACATGGGTGTGTGACCCTACGATTGCGGTAATACGACCATCAAGATATTGCGCCAATGCCATTTTTTCGGAGGTTGCCTCAGCATGAAAATCAACAAAAATAGAATGATCAGAAGATGGTTTTAGTCCATTAAGCAATTCATCGGCTTTATCAAACGAGTTATCAAAATTCTTATCAATAAAAACTGTGCCACAAAGATGAATAACCGTCAGCTTTCCTGCGCCACTATTAAAGCTAAAAATTCCTTTTCCTGGGGTTGTGGGTGGCAAATTTGCAGGGCGCAGTAAATTGGGCAATTTTTCAATACCCGTAACAATTTCACGTTGATCCCAAATATGGTCACCACCAGTTAAAATATCCGCGCCATATCCAATAATTTCTTCAGCTGTTTTTACCGTTGTTCCGCGCCCATTGGCAGCGTTATCAACATTAACAATAACAGCATCAACATTCAAATCTGCCTTTAATCTTGGCAAATGGTCACGTAATGCATCGCGCCCTGATCGTCCAACAACATCACCAACAAATAAGATTCTCATGTTTAAAACTCTTTCACCCCATCGGGTGTTAATAGATAATCTAGCCTTATATCATGATCTTCGGTGGGCAAGTCAAACAAAACGGCCTGATCTTCATATCCAATGCCAACATATTGCACGCTTTTTTCAACGCGAATGGCGGTGACTGTATTGTCATAGTGTCCTTTGCCGTATCCCAAACGATTGCCTTTTTGATCATACGCCAAAAATGGAGCCAGAATGATGTCAGGCAAATATTCATCGCCCTCTAGCGGTTCTAAAATACCAAACTGATTGGCTTTCATCAGAACATCATGTGTCCATTTCTTAAATACCATTTCACGTTTCTTTTTCTGAACCACAGGCAAAACAACGGTAAAGCCACGTATTACCAATTCATCCATCAAAAAACGTGTATCAAATTCTTTTTTAATCGGCCAATAAAGCGCGATAATCCTGTCATTCTCACCGTCATAGTTCTCAAAAAAAACATCAACAACCCGTTCAAAATCACTTTCATCTGACACTCGATTTTTCCGATGTGCAAGCGCGTGTTCACGATATTGTTGTTTTGTTTTTTGTTTCGCGTCACTCATTCTTTGTTCGCTGTTTAAAAAATAAAGCGCCGCGCGAGCCGTGTACGCATGGAAATCCACATGAAGCCCTATTAACTAGGTGGGCGCCGTAATAACCAGACCACGATCTGGACAGAGACAGCTCCCGATGCGAATCGCATAGGCCTCTGGGATTAAGGCGTATCACCTGCTCCGCAGCTCCCTAACTTATATAGAAAATATACCCAAAAAAGCAAGCTTTAGATAATTTTCCAATAATTAAACCTAATATAAATTTAATTATTATTTTGAACTTAATAGGAAGCTGTTTGTTTGAATAATTAACAGAAACTAATTAAAGAAAGGAAAATACTATGACTTACAATACTACATTATCCGCATCTTCTCTTAATGGTGAAGATGTTAAAAATTCTCAAGGGGAAGATTTGGGAACAATTAAAGATATGATGATTGATACTGCAACCGGTCAGGTTGAATATTATGTATTATCATTTGGTGGTTTTTTGGGAATGGGCGATAAATTATTTGCTATCCCACCACAAGCAATGACAGTCAACACTGAAGACGAGTGCATGATTTTAAATGTCGATAAAGAAAAATTAAAAAATGCGCCTGGTTTTGATGATGATAATTGGCCAAATACTGCTGATAACAGTTTCCGTGATTCAGTATATGATTATTATGGTCATTCATACCGCCAAGCGGCTTAAAGATAACAATTACAAATTTCACAAAAACGACTCTATTCATTTAGGGTCGTTTTTTATATTTTTATCGAAAATTATGCTGAAAATATATCACTATAATTTATTGTCTAAATAGTTATAGGCATCACGTTAAGGGAGGAACCACAACCATTCACTCAAAAATGTTCTAAAAAATAATTTTAATATATATGTATAACCGTAGCGTGTTTACACGTCTGAGGCTTTAAAAATGTAAAAAATTTTTAAAAGAAGCATAAAACAAACTAATATATTTAAATTTTTTGTAAATTACCCGCAATTGCATTAATACGCTCGGCCATTTGATCAATGGCATTGGTAATTGCAGTTTCATCTTCTTGGGTAATGGATAGGGAGTTTAAAGAAGCTTGGTTATTATTGGCAGCATTATCGCGTGCATCCATTAATTCATCAGCCATCATAATTGAATTTAAAACCAATAAATGTAAATCATTTGACCCTGCGCCTATGGCTGCAATTTCTTTGATACGTCCATCAACAAAGGCGGCCAAATCAACAACGCGCTGTTCCTGACCATCATCGCACGCAATGCTATATTGTTTATTGGCGATTGTTACATTGACTTCGGCCATAATAACTATCCTTCTTGCAATAATTTTTCGACTTTGGCGATGGCACCATCAAGTCTGCTTGCCAATGCTTTGGTATCGGCGCCTGTTTGCGCGGGCGTGAATGAAAATAAATCGGCGCTTTTCTTTTTGGTCTTTGGCTCGTTCGAACGCTCCGCTTCCTTGGTATCAATTTCTTTTTCCAAAGTCACAATAGAATCATAAAGATTATTAATGGATTGTTTGATCGCAGCAGTCATAAATTATTCCGTTATATTAAAGTGTTATACATCAGTGATACTGCGTTGGTTTAGCATGCGTCAAGAACCATCAGGGGTTTTCCACAATTATAGATAAAAAAGACAGTCAATAACTCAAAACCGTGGCTTGACCTTCATTTTTGAAAATTGCATTGTATGGGCAATATTTATATAAAAGATTATAACTGAAAGTAAATTTTATGTCCCAAGCCACCGCCACCCAGAATAATCAATCTGCGCCCGATCTAGATTTAAATAAAATGGCCAACGCCATTCGCGCCTTATCCATGGATGCGATTAAAGCCGCGAATTCTGGTCATACAGGTATGCCTATGGGAATGGCAGATATAGCAACAGTTCTTTACACAAAATTTTTAAGATTTGATCCAAAAAATCCCCATTGGTTTAATCGTGACCGCCTTATTGTTTCAAATGGTCACGGCTCGATGCTTCCTTATTCATTGTCTTATTTAACGGGGAACAAAAAAATTACACTTGATGAAATTAAAAATTTTCGTCAATTGGGCTCTCATACGCCTGGTCATCCAGAGGTTGATTTTGATGCTGCAATCGAAACAACGACTGGTCCATTGGGACAAGGGATTTCAAATGCAGTTGGTTTTGCCATTGCAGAAGAAATTTTGAATGCCCGTGACAGTAAATCTGTTAACCATTTTACGTATGTATTTCTGGGAGATGGATGTTTAATGGAAGGCGTCAGCCATGAAACTTGCTCTCTTGCGGGTCATTTAAAACTAAACAAACTGATTGCATTATATGATGATAACAACGTCACGATTGATGGCACAATTGAATTGGCATTTACCGAAAATGTTGAAAAACGGTTTGAGGCTTATGGCTGGGATGTTCAAGAAATTGATGGTCATGATGCTGCGGCAATTGAAGAAGCCATTCGGTATGCACAAACAACCGATACGCCTTCATTCATTTCTTGCAAAACAAAAATTGGCTATGGCGCACCAACATTAGAAGGGCAACCAAAGGCGCATGGCGCCATTACGGGTGACGATGAAATTGCAGGGGCGCGTGAAAATTTAAATTGGCCTTATGCCCCATTTGAAATTCCTGATGATATTTTAAATATGTGGCGTTCTTTGGGTGAAAGTAGTGATGGGTACATCCAACCTGATTTTTCAATTGATGAAAAGCAGCTTGAAAAAATTACAGCAAACCTAAAGAAAACATTTGCTGAAGATAAACCATCGAAGGCAACACGCGAAATGTCTGGCGCTTGTCTAGAAAAACTTGTTCCCGCATTGGGGAATATGGTTGGTGGTTCTGCCGATTTGACAGGGTCGAATAATACAAAAGTTTCTGCGTCTAAATTTGTTGGAAAAGGCGATTTTAGCGGCAATTACATTAATTACGGCGTACGTGAACATGGCATGGCGGCAATTATGAATGGTATCGCCCTCCATGGTGGCCTTGTCCCGTATGCAGGAACATTTATGCAATTTGCGGATTATTCACGCCCCGCCATTCGCCTTGCGGCATTAATGGAACAGCGTGTTATTCATGTTTTAACCCATGATTCAATTGGGTTGGGTGAAGATGGCCCAACACACCAACCAGTGGAACATTTATCCGCCCTTCGTGCCATTCCAAATTTATATGTTTATCGTCCTTGCGATGGCATTGAAACGGCAGAAAGCTGGAAATTGGCATTAAAATCAACAACGGCACCAACAGTATTATCATTAACGCGTCAGGGCGTTCCAACTTTACGTGAAGATGATGAAGTGAACAAAACATCATTGGGCGCCTATATTTTGGAAGATTGCGCAGGCGATCAACCAGAAGTAACTATTTTTGCCTCAGGCTCCGAAGTGCAATTAGCGTTAGAAGCATCCGAACGATTGGGTGATGGCGTGCGTGTTGTTTCCGTCCCTTGTATGGAACGGTTTTGGGAACAAGATGGGGAGTATATTGAAAGCATTACCTGTAACAGCTCGATTAAGGTGGCTGTAGAGGCAGGTATCCGCCAATCATGGGATAGATTTATTGGCGGTCACGGAATCTTTATCGGAATGGATAGCTTCGGTGCCTCCGCCCCTGCTCCAGACCTCTACAAGCATTTTGGCATTACAACCGATGCAATCGTTAATGCCGTACAAAAAAGATTAAACAAATAAAAACTTATCAAAAAGGATAAAAGCAAAATGACAATACGTGTAGCAATTAATGGATTTGGTCGCATTGGCCGTAATACTTTACGTGCCCTTTATGAATCGGGCCGTGATGATATTAAGGTTGTGGCAATTAACGATCTTGCCCCCCTTGCCACCAACAAACATCTTCTTAAATATGATTCCGTTCATGGGGCATTTGGCTTTGATGTTGATACGGTTGATGAAGATACCATTATCGTCAATGGCGATCATATTGATGTGTGCCAAGAACGTGATCCAACACAACTGCCTTGGGGCAAAATGAATATCGATATTGTTTTTGAATGTACAGGTATTTTTACCGAACGTGATAAAGCGGCGATGCACATTACTGCGGGTGCAAAAAAAGTGCTTATTTCTGCCCCTGGTAAAAATGAAGATTTGATGGTTGTTTATGGTGTAAACTCCGACAAATTGACTGCTGAACATACTGTTGTTTCAAACGCTTCTTGTACGACAAACTGTCTTGCCCCTATGGCCCAGGCATTAAATGATGCGATTGGTATTGAAAGTGGTTTTATGACCACAATCCACTCTTACACTGGTGATCAACGCATTGTTGATACAGCGCATAGCGACCTGCATCGCGCCCGTGCCGCCGCCGTTAATATGATCCCCACTTCAACTGGCGCGGCAAAGGCCGTTGGTAAGGTTTTACCAGAATTAAATGGTAAATTAGATGGTGTATCCATGCGTGTACCAACCCCTAATGTTTCCGTTGTTGATTTTAAATTCATCGCTAACAAAGAAACAACCGTTGAAGAAGTAAACAAAGCGATTACCAACGCGGCAAATGGTGACCTTAAAGGAATTTTGGGTCACTATGATGAGCCATTAGTATCGGGCGATTTTAATCACAATCCGTTATCCTCAATCTTTGCCGTTAATGAAACCAAAGTTATTGATGGCAAATTGGTACGTGTGATGAGCTGGTATGACAATGAATGGGGTTTTTCAAACCGTATGTTGGATACTGCGAAGAAAATGCACGATGTTGGATACGCTAAGTAGTTATCTAAAGTGGCTTGGGGCAAGATATCTGAGTAACTAAGTTAAAGTGTTCACGCAAAGATTATAAGGATAAGCGAAGAACGCACAGAAAAAATTATTTGAATATTTTACGACCTTTGCGTTTTCTTAGCGTAGTTGGCGTGATTGATAAAAAAAGGAAAACACAATGAACCAAGAACAATTGAACAAAATCTCACAAGGTAAAGGCTTTATCGCCGCCCTCGACCAATCTGGTGGCTCTACACCCAAGGCATTGGCCGCCTATGGCGTGAATGAAAATGCCTATTCTGGAGATGATGAAATGTATGACCAAGTGCACGGTATGCGTAAACGTATTATCCAATCGCCTGCATTTAATGGCGATAAAATCCTTGGGGCGATTTTGTTTGAAAAAACAATGGATAATCATATTGATGATGTGCCAACAGCCCAATATCTTTGGGAAGAATTGAATGTTGTTCCGTTCTTAAAAATTGATAAAGGGTTGGCGGACGAGCAAAACCAAGTGCAGTTGATGAAAGATATGCCTGACCTTGATGCGTTATTAAAACGTGCGGTTGATAAAGGCGTCTTTGGTACAAAAATGCGTTCTGTTGTTAATGGTGCAAATGCCGAAGGGATTGCCCACATTATTGAGCAACAATTTGAGGTGGGCAAACAAATTTTATCTCATGGTCTTGTCCCTATTATTGAGCCTGAGGTTTCTATTGGTAATAAAGATAAGGCAGAATGTGAAGCCATCTTAAAAACAGAAACATTAAAACAATTAGAAGCTCTTAATTCTGATCAAAAAGTTATGTTGAAATTAACTCTTCCTGAAAAAGGTGGTTTTTATCAAGAATTGATCGATCATGACAATGTAATTTTAGTCGTAGCCTTATCCGGTGGATATGATTTGGAAGAAGCGTGCAATCGTTTGGAACAAAATGATGGAATGGTTGCCAGTTTCTCTCGCGCTTTATCCAATGATTTACGCGCCAGTCAAAGTGACGATGACTTTAATCAAACTCTAAGCAATGTGATTGATAAAATCTATACTGCATCGTTACAAAAATCTACGGCAAGTAAAGCTGCATAGTTTTATAAATTTTGTTTAATTTTATCAAAAAACAAAAGGCATATTTGGCGATATTGATTGTTGCGATTCTTGGGTGGGCGGGGTTTACCGTGACCCAAGAACAAGTGACGCCTTATGTTGATAAAGCGTTGAGCGTTTCTGAGGATGCAAGCATTGCCATAAAAGAAATTCAAGATAATAAAAAGATTGAGCAAAAAAACGCGGATCAATACAAAAACCCCAATATCAAACAAGATTTTAACCGTGCCTCTGCGATAACGCCCGAACGCCGTACGCATATTCTTTATGGTGATGCGACAGGCGGCGGGCATTTATATGGCACAAACACGCCTTGCAAATCTGAATTTCCTAAACATTGGGGTGAAGATACTATTATTAAAGAGGTTGAGCTTATTGCCGCCAACGATAATTTAAATTGGGAGCAGCAACGAAATGGTTATTACGTAACCGAACAAAATGTTGGAACAGTAAAAGTTCGCGTGGTGAAAGGACGTGAGAATAAGCAAGTTATTACCGCCTATCCCACCAATACAAAGCGTAATCCGTGTCCCGCAAATGATCGTTAGTTTCTATTTAAAGGCCTTGGGGTTGGCCTTGATGGGGCATAACAATCAACAGCGATGCCATATTCATTATCAAAATAAATCCTAATTTTTTGTAACTTTGCTGTTGCCCCTTCTATCTTATAACAATCACTTAATAGGCGAACCCTTTGATAAGATAACCCGTGTGTTGCGGCATATTCTTCGACCTCTTTAGTGGTTTGAAAATCAATTTGTGCGTTGGCGGCCGAGCTATAAAAAGCCAATGATAATGCAAAGGCTGCCCCTTTAAACAAAATTATTTTTTACCTAAAGAAGCTGGTCTTGGCATTGGACGTGGTGATGCGGGTGGTACGAGATTAATACCATTCATATCCATTGTACCAACATGCGGGTCGCCTGCATTTTCACGTTCTGGAATTGTTGCATTGGCGGTAGGAGCAATTAAAACAGTTGTTGCCGCGGTGAACATTATTTTTCTTAAATTCATTGTGATCTCCATTAAAGTTTGATTAAGGATAGATCAAAATTTAATTATGTTAAGATTTAATAGGAGCCCATAATATATCAGAAATATTATCAACATCGCAGGCCAACATGACCAATCTATCAATTCCCAAAGCTATACCACCACTGGGGGGGAGCCCATATCGTAATGCTTCGATAAATTCTTCATCAAGGGGATATCTCTCGCCATAAAGACGTTCTTTTTCATCCATTTCAATGTAATATCGACGTACTTGCTCTTCCGCATCTGTTAATTCAGAAAATGCATTGGCTAGCTCAATCCCACAAATATAGAGCTCAAAGCGTTCCGCTAGCCTAGGGTCATTCGCCTTTGGTTTTGACAATGACGCCATAGAAATGGGGTAGTCACATAAAAATGTGGGGCGACCAATTCCCAATTTTGGTTCGATATGCTCATCCATAACGCGGAAGAATAAATCATCCCATTCATCATCATTGGCGGTACGAAGGCCAATAGAATCAATCTGCTTTTTAAATAATGCTTTATCGTCCAAAACGGCCATCAAATCAATATTGGCAAATTTTTCAAATGCCTCACAAACCGTTAATTTTTGTGGTTCTAAAAATGGATCACAAGATAACTCTTTATATTTATACGCTTTGATGTTTGTTGCGGTAGCACAATTACGAAGCAGGCTAACACAATCATCCTTAATATCATTATAATCTGCATGGGTTCGATACCATTCAATCATGGTGAATTCAGGTGAATGACGTTTTGATTGCTCCCCGTTGCGAAAAACATGACAAATTTGATAGATTTTGGAACACCCCGCAACCATCAACTTTTTCATCGCAAATTCAGGACTGGTGTGAAGATATAGCGTTTTTTTAATATCACCATCCACCCCGCGTAAATCTGTGGCAAAGGCGCGGATATGCGTATCAATAACAGGACAAATTTGTAGTATGGGCGTTTCAACTTCATCAAAATGTTGACTATCAAAAAAATGGCGTATTTCTTTAATAATTTTGTTCCGAATACGTAAATTATCAATTTTTTGAGAAAACTTGTCAGGGTGCCACCACATTGCTTGCAATTCCTATTGTTACGGTGTAAAAGATTGCCAAGATTAAAGAAAACCCTATAGATCTGGCGATCCATAATTAATATGCTCTCCAGTGTTTTATATAAAAGGATAAAGAAATGAAAGCCAATATTCACCCCGATTATCACGAAGTAACCGTTGTTCAAACCGATGGTACAGAGTACAAAACAATGTCAACCTATGGTAAAGCAGGCGATGTTATTAAATTAGACGTTGACCCCCTTACCCACCCTGCATGGCAAGGTGGAACAGGCCAGATTACCGAAAAAGGTCAGCTAGATAAATTTGAAAGCAAATACGGATCATTCTTATCAGGTGGTGTTGGCAAAAAGAAAGAAGAGAAAAAGGAAGATAAATAATATCTAACCCTATTTTCTTAAAGTTAAAATTAAAGCCGCATAAAGCGGCTTTTTTTATTATTTTTGTTCTGGAAGTTTAAATACAGGCACAATCTGATACTTTTCCAATGGCCCTATTTTTTTTGTTTGAATTGTAGTGGAACCTTGAAAAGTTGAATTATTAGGCAAATCTCCAATTTTAGCTCTACTAAAAGGCTTCCCTAACTCTCGCTCGCCTTCAAATGTGGCGACAGTTTCATCCGTAGTAGCCCCCTTTTGAAAAAGTACATCTATTAAATCATCTAAAGTTTCACCCACCCTCTCAGCAGGTAAAACTAAACGACCAGATGTTAAACCAAACAACTTTCTTAAATTAAACATTATAAACACTCTCTATTTTTTTATACACGAGGTGCTTTTAACAGAAGTATTCTTGAAAACAAGTAGAAAATATTTAAGCTGCGTTTAACTGGTTCAAGGCCTTACCCAATTTGTCTTTTTTATGTGTATCTTGCTCAATAATTCCTTTTTTCTCGGCAATAACTTCATCAGGGGCATTATCAACAAAGTTTTTATTGTTGAGCTGTTGCGCCATTTTGTTAATGTTATCATCTAGCTTCGCAATCTCTTTTTCCAAACGCGCGCGTTCCTGATCCAAATCAATTAAATCTGCGATGGGAAGAATGTAAGTTGCCTCCCGCAAGATTGTTTTGATTGCACCATCAGGAGCATTTTCACTTAAGCTTATATTTGACAGGCGTACCATTTGGCAGATTTCAGCATTATATTTCTTTAAATTCTGCGCCGTCCCTTCATTAGCGTCTTGAACAATCATCTCAATCTCCGCCTTCGCAGGGACATTCATATCCGAACGGATTGACCGTATTTCAGAGATAAGAGTTTGAACCCATTCAATTTCACCCGCAATATCTTCACAAATCAATGACGAATCATATTCTGGCCATTCTGACCCCATTAATAATGTGTCATCATCACGTTTTGCGATGGATTTATAAAGCTCCTCAGTAATAAAGGGCATGAAGGGATTTAAGAGAATTAAGATTTGGTCTAAAACCCATCCTGTTGTTCCCTTTACCTCATTAATCAGGTCTTTATTATCCCCTGCCAATAATGGCTTGGTAAATTCAAGATACCAGTCACAAAATGTACCCCAAACAAAATGATAAATAATCGCCGCAGCATCGTTAAAACGATATTGCGCCAATGCATTTTCAAGATCGTTATTACATTTAACTAACGAGTGGATAATCCATTTATTTTGTGATGCAGTCACAGATGCAGGATTAAACCCAGATTGAGGTAAGCAATCATTCATTTCACAAAAACGCGTTGCATTCCAAAGTTTAGTGGCAAAATTACGATAAACCTCAACATTCTTCTCAGATAATTTAACATCCTTACCCTGCCCACATGAAATACACATGGTAAAGCGAAGTGCATCTGTTCCATAAGATTTTGACAGCTCAAGCGGATCAAGCACGTTCCCCTTAGATTTGGACATCTTCTGCCCCTTGGAATCACGGACAAGGCCATTAATATAAACCTTCTTAAAGGGAACCTCATCAAGGGCATAAAGCCCCATCATCATCATGCGCGCCACCCAGAAGAATATGATATCAAATCCCGTAATCAAAACATCGCCAGGATAATATTTTTTCAATTCAGGTGTTTTCTCGGGCCATCCTAAAGTGGCAAAGGGCCAGATGCCTGAGGAAAACCAAGTGTCCAAGATATCTTCATCTTGGCGCAATTCGACCGCTTCACCATAATGCTTATCGGCTTGCGCTTGTGCTTCTTCTGTTGTTTCGGCAACAAAAACCGTTTCATCGGGGCCATAATAAACAGGAATTTGATATCCCCACCATAACTGGCGGGAAATACACCATGGTTGAATATTCTCCATCCATGAAAAATATGTGTTTTCCCATTTCTTTGGTACAAACTCTGTCTTACCGCTACGTACGGCCTCAAGGGCGGGTTTGGCCATTGTTTTGGCATCAACATACCATTGATCCATTAAATAGGGTTCAATCACAACGCCTGACCGCTCCCCATAGGGAACTTGATGGGCGTGTTTTTCAACTTTTATCAAATGGTCTAAATCATCTAAATCCTTAATAATTTTCTTACGCGCCTCAAAACGGTCAAGCCCGATATAATCACTCGGGCAATTCTCGTTCATTTTACCATCGGGCGTTAGTAAATTGATAAGCTGGATATTTTTATCAGGGTGGCGTTTTGCAACTTCAAAGTCGTTATAGTCATGGGCAGCAGTAATCTTTACCGCGCCAGATCCAAAATTGGCATCGACATATTCATCAGCAATGATGGGAATAATACGGTTTGCAATCGGAACGATGGCATTTTTACCCACAAGATGTTTGTATTTTTCATCATCAGGATGCACCGCAATCGCTCCATCGGCCAAAATAGTTTCGGGGCGGGTTGTGGCAATCATAATGGAATCGCCCCCCTCTTCCAAATCATAGCTAAAATGATAGAGAGAGCCTTTGATCTCTTTATGATCCACTTCAAGATCAGAAACAGAAGTTTCTAACTTAGGGTCCCAATTGACAAGGCGTTGATCACGATAGATTAGACCATCATTATACATTTTGACAAAGATATGAATAACCGCCTTCATATAATCATCATCCATCGTAAAACGTTCACGCGCCCAATCTGGCGTTGCGCCCAATTTGCGCAATTGCTTCATAATTGTGCCGCCAGATTTCTCTTTTTGCGCCCAGCATCGTTTTAAAAATTCTTCACGGCCAATATCTTCTTTGGTTAAACCTTCCGCTTCCAGTTCTTTACGCACAAACAAATCCACGGCGATTGAGGCATGATCCGTTCCCGGCATCCATAAGGCATCTTTGCCCTTCATACGTTGGTAGCGCGTTAGAATATCTTGCAAGGTCATGATAAGGCCATGCCCAACATGAAGGGAGCCATTGACGTTAGGTGGAGGCATCATAATGGTAAAAGGATCTTTACCATTATTAGGATCGCTTGCAAAAAGCCCAGAATTTTCCCAATTCTCGTACTGGTCGGCTTCTATTTCATTGGGCTGAAAAGTTTTGTCTAACATAATATTCCTTCAATAATTGAGTGAAGAAAATAGTATGTTTAGCAATAAAAATCAAATGGTAAGGTCGGAATAAGGATTAATCGTCCATTGCGCGGCGGGCAAGTTTTTCAAGTTCTTTTTGAACAATACGTTCGACCATGGGGGGTAAATTATCGTCCATCCATTCCCGCAACATTGGATGCAGCATTTCACGCACAATATCTTCCAAGGTAATACCATCAAAGGAACGTGAACTATTAATTGGCATCTTGGATGTTAATTTAGATAAACTATTCATTGCAGCCGCTTGCGTTCCAGAGGATAAAATATCAGAAGGTACGGGGCGTGGTTGAGATTCTGCTTGTTTTTGCTGAACAGGTTCTACACGTTCTTGAGCCTTGATTTCTGGATCTTCCATGGAAATATCAAAATTATCTTCATCAATGGCCTCAGGTTCGTCCTCAACCAAGTCATCGGTAGTTAATTCCAAAACATCATCGGATTTTTCACGAATGGGGCTTTCAACCTTATCATTTTCACTATCATCTTCATCATCATCGGAAATGATTTGACGAATAGACGCAAGAATTTCTTCTATCGATGGTTCCTGTTCGGATGAATTATCGGACATGGTTGTTGGTAACCCCTGTAGAGAACAAAAAATTCTTTTTTAAGAAATAAAAAGAATCACATAATTAAGGTAAATTTTGACGTATCAAAGGCATTGTGTCAAAGGATGGAAATAAAAAACCTTAGATATCCTCATTTTATCCTCAACTTATACTTAAATTATCCCTAAACTTATCCCGATTAAAGGGTAAAATTAGAATATAAACTCTTTTTCAGGTGAAAACCCATTTAAATAAGGTGTACCCGCTTCGAATAGAATACGTTTTGATAAACTGCCATCTTTATTTTTGCGAAACACAATAGCGTCAGCTAAATCAAGCGTACTGGTACGAATAATTGCGAGTATCCTTCCCCCTTCTTTAATCTGGTCGATAATAGTATCAGGCAATTTTGCAATAGACCCATTAAATATAATGACATCATAAGGAGCATATTGTAGCGCACCATCAGAAAGCGTACCCGTTATCGCTGCGATATTTGAGTATCCAAGCTTATCCCAACTGGATTGTGCTACCTCAACAAGATCCTCTTTTTCCTCTAACGCCACAACAGTACTGCACAGTTTTGAGAGTATCGCGGCATTATAACCAATACCAGAACCGATTGTTAGGACGGCATCATCAATTGAAACGCTACCTTCTTCAATTAAACGTGCAAAAACTGAAGGCTCCATCAAATAACGTCCTGATGCAACCTTTACATCTTCATCACAATAACAAACTGATTTAAGAGTGTCAGGCACAAATTCTTCACGGGGGACCTCTAAAAAAGCATTGAGAATAGCATCAGACGTAACCCCCATTGGGTGTATCTGGCTATCGACCATTGATTGTCTGGCTTTTTTATAATCCATTTTAATATTTTCCAATGCCTATAAGTTTGTGTAAATAATTATAATTGTTTAACAAAATGCCAGTGATAAAGGAAGAGTGAAAGAAATATTCTTATAATTTATGAGATAATATTTGCTCATAAGATACGAAACCGCTATAAAGCTTTTGGCTTGGTGCGGTGGCAGATTGGTCATGCAAAGGACTGCAACTCCTTGTAAGCCGGTTCGATTCCGGCCCGTACCTCCAAAACCTTTCTTTTACAGAAAATAATAATTGACATATTAACGATGAAGATAGTATATCTAGCCGTCAAAGGTTGGAAATATGCAAAATAAACGCCTCATTATAATATCTAGCAATAATAAACCAAAATCCCCTGGTGGGTTGGCTGTTGCGATTAATGCGTTAAAATCATTTATGCCAGATACATTGATTGAATGGCATGGCGTTACAAAACGTCCTTCATCAGACCCTTTAATTGTTCAAGAAGAACATGATGCTCAGCTAAAAACTTTTGATCATCATTTTAGCGTTGATACCTATGATGGTTTTTACGAAGGTCATGCTAATGGTTTTTTATGGTCCTTATTTCATAATGAAACCGAAGGTGCCGAATTTGATGACGATGCTTATCAAAAATACTTTCAACTTAATCAACAATTGGCGGATGAGATTGTAGCTGAATACGGTGGAACGGAAGAAGCGGTTGATATTTGGATCCATGATTATCAATTGATGCCTTTGGTCAAAATGCTAAAAGATGATACACGCATTAATTGTACCATCCGTTACACCCATCACATTCCCTTCCCTGCTTTAGAAACGATAAAATCTTTATCTGCCGAAGCACAAACAAATTTTATGGGGTTGATAGAAAGTATTCTAAGAGCGGATAATATAACCGTACAAGTGCATCGTCATTTTAAACGGTTCCGCGATATTGCAAAAGATGTTGGTTTTGATGCTGGCAACGAACAAACTCCTGAATATTATGATACAGCAAATTGGCGGTCAGATGGCCACTGTGTTTCAGTAATGCCCTGCCCCATCGGCCCCGAACCAGAAGGAATTGATTTGCTTGCAATTGAGGCACAGCAAAGTGATGAATTTAAAAAAATTCTTTCAAATATTGCACCTGATATACCATATATTTATCAAGTTGGGCGTCTTGACCCAACCAAAGGATGGGGAAAATTATTATCGACATATAAAAGAATGGTTTCAAGCTACCTCAAACATTCATTTAATGATGCAGCCGCTGACACGGGTCAGAGTAACAAATTATACGGCCTTATTGCCGTTGCACCCAAAAGTCGTGAGAATGTTCCCGTCTATAAAAAATTGATTGAGCGTTTTAATGGTATTCGTAATGATATTAAAGACACTATTGATGCAAACAAATTGGGGCGAATATTTTACGTGCATGATTCAAAAGTTAATCGAAACACAGGATTTGCCCTGGCGCGAAACGCTGATATTATCACAATGATGTCTGATGAAGAAGGCATGGGACTTGTCGCATTAGAAGGTTATATGGCGCAAGATCCAAACCGTAAAAATGGGCCTGCCGCTGTTATTGTTGGTAAAAATACAGGCGCAGCAGAAATTTTGGGCAATACCGTTATTACGGTCGATACGACAGACCCCGATGATATGGATCGCGCTTTAAAAGAAGCACAAAATATGTCCATAGAGGAACGTCAATTTCGTCATGCTGAGGCGAAGGATAAAATTGAAAATCAATATAATATAAAAATATGGGGTATTAATGCCTTGGGGGTTAATAATAGCAATCCTCCAGAACCAGTTACCGCTTAATTCTGATTAAGATATTTTTTTATATCGACCAATATTGGGTAGATATGATATGGCGTTGTTGCAGGAAGATAATCAGATATCAATGATAAATCCTTATCTAAAATTTCATTCCAAGCCCCCGTTTCAAAATTAATGTACTTCTCTAAGAATATTTTTTTTAGGTCTTCCAACAAACTTAGTGCTTCATTTTGATATAGGTTGTTTTGCGTCATAATTGCCGCAGCACGCATTGTTTCCATGACGGGCCAAATACGCTTGTCACTTTCTAAAACATTGCCCTCTCTTGATTGAGAGTTATAAATTCCTTTATTAAAACCGTTCCTCAAAATCCAATCAAAAAGACTATTTATTGTATTATGAACATGCGTATCTTCTGATTGTGTTATTTCTTGATAGCGTTTTAGCAACCAAATCCACTCAGCATGATGACCCGTTTCTACAATATTACCTGTATCAACATGGGGTGATAAATCATTATTAAAAAACTCACCAATTGTTTGTGTTTTTTTATCGTAAAATTTTTCAAAAAATAAGGTGAGTAATTCTTGTGCCGTATCTAAATACTCTTTGTCACCCGTTATTTCATATAGATGTAGTGTTGACTCTAATAAATGCATATGGGGGTTTTGCCGCCGAACCTTTTTTATAGGCGTTAACTTTTTATCTAATGCTTCGTTAAAGCCGCCATATTCATTTCGAAAATTATTGAGAACAAAATTTAATATTGTTTTTGCAAAACGCTCAATTTTATAATTGCTGTTTATACTTAAATAAGCTGAACAAGCCATTAAAACAAATGCATGCGCATATAAATCATATTTATTATCAACAATGTCATTTGATCTTTGATCTATACTAAAAATTGCTCCCCCTACCTTCGGCTGAAAATAATTTTTATCTATAAAATCAAATGTATCATCTATTTTACTTAAATATTCTGATCTAGGCGTATTTTTATATGCCATCGAGTAAACAATAATTTGTCGGCATTGGGATAATAATCGCTTTGGCATTTCAATATTATTATAATTAACGTCTAGCCGCTCATAAAAACCATCATTCTCAACATCTGAAAAATTTTGAAACCATGTTGGTATCCATGTTTTTTCTGCTTGGTCTAATATAGTTGTAAAATTATGAGGCATTTGTTTTTTTATCGTGATTTTACCGATAAATCACTATTAATCGGATATAAGGTGATTTTATTCTATTTTTTATATTTGAAACATTGACAGCAACGATCAATTCCTTCATAAATCTTGACGGTATTCCTCGATAGCTCAGCGGTAGAGCAGTTGACTGTTAATCAATTGGTCGTAGGTTCGAATCCTACTCGAGGAGCCATTCTCTTTTATTTTCAACAGATTCAAAATTTATTAATTTTCTTAAAACAGGAAATTTTGTCCTTAGCTATGCATTTTTTGCATAATTGGCCATTATTTTATGCAGTTTTATCTTGTATTAAGTTTTATTTACTATATATTAAGAATACACACCCTCTATTACCGCTATTGTCCGAAGGTCTTTTATAAAGATTTTCGGACATTTTTTTATCAGCCAAAAAAAACGAGCCATTGAGGCTCGTTCTTATAATTTATATTAATTTTTAGCTTAGGCTGCTTCTTCTTTTGCTTCTAACAATGCATAGTTTGATTTAACTTCTTTATATTGAGTTTGTAATTTCTCTAATAAATCAGTATCTGTTTTTACTTTTTCAATTGCATCTTCATATTGTTCCAGCAGATTACTTTCACCAGATAGAATTGATTCCATGAGTGATTCATCATCGCCACCCAATTTGTCTTTAATTTCCATGAAAAATCTATGTGCACCCGCTAAAAATGTACCATCTGTTTCATAATTACATCCATGAGCAGCTAATGCAGTGCGTAATTCTTCTGAGTATTCGTGACGTTTATTGGCCAAATCACCAAACATTTTTTGGTGGCGATCTTGGTCTGCATGTGCGCCAGCATCTTTATATCCGTCGCGACTATCAATTAAGCGAATTAACAGATCTTTACATACGTCTTTTTCTTGTTCTTCCATTGTTTCTTCCTTTGTAATTAATAAGTTACCGTTGCTGAACAAACAGACTTAAATAAAAATAGTTCCAAAGCAGGATCATTAAAACTATCGCTTACTAATAAAAAATGAAATTAAGCATATTGTCGCCATCACCAACACAATAGAGGGCCCTGCAGGCCAATCAAATAGATACGAACAAACCAACCCGCAAAAGTAAGATAATATAGAAATTATAATACCAATCGTCATTTTATAATTTTTAAGCTTAACAACAGCCAATGCAGGAAAAATTAAACTTGCAAAGACAAGGTAAACGCCAATCATGCTGACCGAGAATGGTATGGTAATGGCGAATAAGGGATAAAAAAGAAATGATCTTTTTTTCTTAAATAAAATCCAAGAAACAAAAACCACTGTCAATACTGGGGCGACAATAATGATATGTCCCCAGCTTGTCCATAAAACTTGCCCTTCTAATATATCTTTTATTTCTTCACCCCCATGCGCGCTATTCGCGACAAGTAAAAAACCCATTGATGCCGCCAATACAAAGGCACAGCCAATTAATGCCTCTTGATAATGTCCCGATTTTTTTTCAAGAAAGTGAAATATAATGGCACATATGATGGCTGCAATTAAACCTGCCCCCAATCGTCCATAACCTGCAAATAAACTATGCTCATCAATAAGAATGAATGTTTGAAAGGCGATCATCCCCAATGCGGCAAATTGCGCCACGGCCAAATCAAGAAAAATGATATTCCTGCGTAAAACTTCTTGTCCCAATGGAACATGGACAAATGAAATAATTGCCCCAACAACAAATGCTGGGGCAAGAAGTGATATTATATTAGAAAGACCTTCCATTATTATTGAGCAAGCTTGCTCAGCGTATCATCAAATAAAGAATATAAATCCATCGCTTGGTCATTTCCACCAACGGTGAATGGCAACCTTATAACTGGAATCCCCGCCTTTTCGGAAAGCCACTTTGCGCCTTTATTATTCTCAAACGGTGTAACCAAAATGCCCTGAACATTCTTGCCTTGTATATCTGATAACACTTTTTCTAGATGTGCAGCGTTCGGCGGTACCCCTGGCTTAGGCTCAAGTGAAGCAACATCATTAAGTCCAAGCCAATTTAAAAGATATGTCCAACTTTTATGATAAACAACAACGTTGGTTCCCTTTAAACTTGCGGCTTGACTGTTCCATTGCGCCATAGAAGCCGTCCATTTTTCTGCAAAAGAATTCTGATTATTGTTGTAAAAGTTTGCATTGGATGGATCAATTTCTACCAACCTTTCTTCTACGACCTTCGAAATTGTCAAAATATTATTTGGATCTAAATGAACATGGGGGTTTCCTTCTGGATGGACATGCCCCATAGAACGATCAACATTTTGCATCACATCTAACAAGGGTACATAATCTGATACCATGATGGAGCCTACAGCGCCTTCTTGAACTTGATTACTTCCTGCCTTGTTTAATAAAATAGGAAGCCAGCCAACCTCTAATGATGCCCCACTGCAAATTACCAAATCCGCCTTTCGCATCGCGGCAAGCAAGCTTGGCTTTGCCCGCATATAATGAATATCTTGATTGGCATTTGAAGCGGTATATATATCAACTTTATCACCGCCAATTTCTTGCGCAAGCGCCCCCCATTCGGGGGCGCAAGCAAAGATATTTGTTTTAGCATAAGCAGATGTTGGAAGCGCAATAAGCACCCCCAACCCCACTAATAAAAAAGATAATTTTTTCATTTTAATATTCCTTAATAATTATGCGCACTATGGGCACCAAGGCTCATAATATATTGCAAAGTAAATTGGTTATCTTCTTTATCTTCGGATACTTCTTCACGGCTAAATTGTGCCCGAACACGTGAAAACTCACTATTCGTCCAATCAACCATTGCTGTGGCCGCCCAAGGATTATGTCCTTGATCATCTAACGCACTGCCCACTAATCCTGCGGGAACATCACCTGCGTAAAGTTGGCTATATCGAGCGCCAACACGCCACTGCGGATGAAATTTATAAACGCTTTGCGCGTACCATCCGCTTTGCCCTTCATCATAGGCAACATCGCCTGTTCCTGCATTATTATCTCGATAGCTACCGTCTTCGTCGCGATAAAAATACTCACCTTGCAAAATCACCTCTTGCTCCGCATTATTGCCCGTTGGCGCATATACCGCTCTTGCATCGGCAATATATAGACTACTATCTCCGCTAAAGTTGACTGCACCTTCCTCGGTATCACGGCTTACACCATCGGCTTGTAGGGTTGATAGACCAACGCGCCAGCTTGTATTATCGCCGATATCATTGCCAACACGGCCATATGCTGTCCATGCACCAATATCATTGCCATTTGCACCGCCGGCTGGGAAATCTTCCCCACGAAATGCCCCTGCACCAATTTCGGTATAAATAGGAGTTGGTAACACTGCCGAAATTTGTACACCATCATCGCCATAATTATTGTCTAAAAAGGCACGGTTGGTAAGCGGACGATCTGCAAAATCATCACTATGTGTATGGTGGGAGTTTAAGTAACCAAGTTCGGAAAAGAACCGCCCTGCCTTGGCTTCTATGCCATAGGGTAATGCCGTAGTTGCGATATAGGTTTCCTCAATTTCAACAACTGTTTCGCCTTCCTCTTCCAAAACGGCTAAGGTTGCAGAACCACGGAATTTGTCATCAACACTGGCAGAGAAGTTCAACTCGGTTTCATCAATACCAAAGCCTTCTTCACCACGCTCCCCTTCTTCGCCAATGGCAAATCCTGCGATATCTCCATTTTTCTCAGAAAAATTATTATATTTTCCATTTAAAACCACACCAATGGAGGGGTTAAAACTGGTGTCCCTAATACTTCTACGTGAGGTTGCAGGAACAGTTGCCGAATTTGTTCCATTTGATGTAATGGTTGCTTGCGCTTGGTCAACTTGCTCTACCTTTTGAGCTGTCGTATTTTGCTTGGCTTCCAAATTCTCAACTTTGCTTTCAAGCTGCTCAATTTTATTTTCATACGCACTACGCATGGACTGAATTTCCGCGCGTAACATTTCTAAATCTGTATCACTTGCGGCTAAGGCTGGTGAAACATTTAATAATACGGCTGCACTAGCCGCTAATAGGAGTTTTTTAGACATAAATATGCCCTTTCTTATCTAGTAAAATTTTATATATTTAAAGTTTTTGAATCAGATAAGAGCAATGGGCGGCGCACGTGGCGCATTCGGGTTAAAGTAATCTTTAACAGCAACAATGGATTGATAGGTTTTTAATGTATCATCCGCACGTTGTTCGAATAGAAAAGTTGCAGGCATATAATAAAATGCGGCTTGTAATGTTTTCGCAAGCAAACATTCTGGACAATCATGCTTTACATTATTTTCATCGTGATGGTCATGGTCATGGCCATACTCATCGTCGCAATGATGAAATGCAACCACATCTTGAGAAAAACCATGATCAATATGAACAGCACTATGCTGTGCAAGTGAAACTTGCGCCGCCATAAACGCCATTAAAGCCCAAATTAATATGATTTTTCTAAAATGCATTTGTTACCTTTAACAAAGCATTCAAATAAAAACAAGAATGTAAAATTGAAAACTGAAAATTTAATAAAAGTAATGGCGATTCCAGCAAGACTCGAATCTGCAACACTCTGCTTAAAAGTTAGTAGAAACCATAAACAAAGAAATTATGTAATAAAAATATTTATTATTTATCAATGCTTTAGTTAAATCTCAATTAAAAAACCCTGCCGGTCAAAATGACCTTAATTGGATAGAGACTGTTCCATGATTTAAAATATTCAATCCTTTTAAAATTTACGTTTATATTTTACTAAACAAAAATTTAAATTTTGAAACTATTACAAGCATTTATAACTGCTGATATCTCCTTATCATTTATAACAGGAGATATAGGAATGCTTAAAACCTCCTCATGCATTTGTTCAGTTAGCGGAAATGATAATTGTTGCATATCATCCCTATAAACATCTTGGTGGTGTGGCGGTATAGGATAATGAATTAACGTTTGTACATGATTAGATTTTAAGTGATCTTGTAACTTTTGTCTATCTTTGCAACGTACAACAAAAAGATGAAAAACATGATTATGGCTACCATCCCAATATGGTAAAAAAATATGCTCGTTTTTAATTTCTTTTATATACCTAGCTGCAACGGCACGACGCTTTTGAGTATCCTGATCCAAACCTTTTAACTTTATAGACAAGCATGCCGCTTGCACCTCATCCATACGACTGTTTAGGCCGTGATACTTATTAATATATTTTTCTTCGGATCCATAATTGCGGATTGCTGATGCAATGCGCGCCACCTCATCATTATTTGTAGTAATAGCGCCAGCATCACCCACAGCGCCTAAGTTTTTGCCAGGATAAAAACTAAAACCCGCAGCATCACCAAAGGCACCTGCCCTAATATTATTGCTCATTGCGCCATGAGATTGCGCAGAATCTTCTAGTACTAGAATTTTATGTTTTTGGGCAATTATATTGATTTCATACATATCACATAATTGTCCGTATAGATGGACAGGAATAACAACTTTAGTTTTTTTTGTAATGGCTTTTTCAAAATTTGGCGGCGATAAATTAAAATTTTTGTCGTCAGGTTCCACCAAAACTGGTTTCAATCCAGCTTGCGTTATGGCTAATATGCTCGCAATATAGGTATGTGCGGAAACAATAACTTCATCCCCTTCACCTACTAGACCCATTTCTTTCCATGCCTCTAATACAATGCGTAAGGCATCTAAGCCATTGGCTACACCAATACAATGTTTGACTCCGCAATATTGTGCAAATTCTTGCTCAAAGCTATTTAGGGCATTCCCCATAATATACCATCCGCTATCAACAATTTGATTTAAGGCAAGTTTATACTCTTCCTCATATTGTTTATTTACGGCACGAAGGTCTAAAAAGGGTATCATTGTAAAAATCTCTATATTTATTATCTTTAATTGTTATAACGATAAAGGCTTTAAATTTATAACAAAAAATGGCAATTATAGAACATGAAAAAAATAGTTATTTTTGGTTTGGGTGAAACAGCACATTTGGCATATGAATATTTTACGCACGATCCTGATTATAGTGACTATGAAGTCGTAGGATTTTGCGCTGACGCTGAATATATTAAGGAATCTCAATTTCTAAACTTGCCTGTTATTGCCATGGATGATGTTGTAAAATATTTTCCTCCGAATGAATACTACGCATTTGCAAGCGCATCTAGTGGGCAACTCAACCGTGTTAGAGAAAAGCTTTTCACAAAAGCAAAAAATTTAAATTATAAACTTGTTAGCTATGTAAGCTCTCGTGCATTTGTATGGCACAATGTTGAAATTGGTGAAAATTGCTTTATTTTAGAAGATAATACATTGCAACCTTTTACAAAAATAAAAGATAACGTCATTCTATGGAGTGGTAATCATATTGGCCACCAAACTGTGATTGAAAGTCATTCTTTTATATCTTCCCATTGTGTAATTTCAGGATACTGTTCAATTGGCAAGTATTGCTTTATGGGCGTCAATGCAAGCGTTGCTGATAATATAAAAATTGCAAAAGATAATTTTATTGGGTTTGCTTGTGCAATTGGTAAAAATACAGAAGAAAATGGCTTCTATATTGGAAACCCTGCCACACAAAAATCTGTTCCCGCAAAACGATTTTGTAAAGTGAAGGATTAAGTCAATGTGGGAGAAAAAAGGCGTTATATATTGCCCTGACGGTCAACAAGATTGGGCGCAACATAGCTTTATGACCCCTACTCCTTTTCAATTAAATGAAAATACTATTAGGTTATATGGCGGCTTTCGTGACAATGAGGGTGTTAGTAGAATTGGATATATTGATGTAGATTCTAACAATCCTTCTAAATTATTAAGTGTTTGCAAAACACCTGTTTTAGATATTGGTAAACCAGGAATGTTTGATGATAATGGTGTAATACTTGGTGATGTAATACGCGTCGGTAATAAAGTTTATATGTATTATGTTGGCTTCCAACTTGTTAAAAAGGCAAAATTTCTTGCTTTTTCAGGCTTAGCAATAAGCGATGATAATGGCGAAAACTTTACCCGTTATCAACAAACACCGATCTTAGACCGTAGCCATGATGCTCGAACTATACAAGCCATTCACTCTGTTCATTATGATCAAGTAAAAAATAATTTCAAAGTATGGTTTTCTAGAAGTATAGGTGAAGGATGGAAAATTATTAATGATATTCCTTACCCAGCTTATAATATTTGGTATATAGAATCATCTAATGGTATAGATTTTGATAAAACCGCTCCTATCCTTTGTATTGATTGTAGTGAAAAAGAGTACCGTATAGGCCGCCCTAGTGTATATGAAAAAAACAACAGATTTACTATGTTATATACGCGAGATTTTGTTGAAAAAAATTATCTTGTAGGAATGGCTTATTCCTCGAATGGTGTGATATGGGATCGTAAAGATGAGGATTTCTCTTTAAAGAAATCTTCACAAGGATGGGATTCTGAAATGCTTTGCTATCCTGTTCTACATAGTTTTAATGATAAAAAATATATGTTTTATAGTGGTAATGACATGGGTCGTACTGGGGTTGGATATGCCGTTTCAAGTTGATCTTTATACCTCTGAAAAATTTCACCAATGGAATGATTTTGTAAGAACATCAAAAAATGGTCTTTTCTTGTTTGATCGTAAATACATGGATTACCATGCAGATCGGTTTAAAGATCATTCTTTAATGATATATGATGAAAAAGGTAAAATAACTGCCATTTTACCTGCAAATTTAAAAGATAATATTTTGCATTCCCACCAAGGACTGACTTTTGGTGGCCTTATATATGGTAAAAAAATGCGAACCCCCATGATGGTTGATGTTATGGACTCTATTCTTAATTATTGTAAGAATAAAAAATTTGATCAACTGATATATAAAGCTATCCCTTTATTTTATCACGATCAGCCTGCACAAGAAGATTTATACGCACTGCATCAATGCGGAGCTGTTTGTATCCGTACAGATGTATCATCCACTATTATTTTAAAGAATACTACTTACGCTTTGTCTTCTGGAAGAAAATCAGGATTAACCAAAGCAAAAGATTTTAACTTTGATATTAGAGAAACAATTGACTTTGATCGTTATTTTAAAATCCTTAATGATCGTCTTGACGAAAAATATAATTCGAACGCAACGCATTCTGCGGAAGAAATGGTTTTGCTTGCCAATAATTTTCCAAAAAATATTAATCTTTATGGGTGTTATTTAGAAGATGAATTAGTTTCTGGTGTTATTATTTATGAGTATGGAGATGTTGCGCATACACAATATATTGCTTCAACAGATAGCGGACGTGAAACAGGGGCGCAAGATTACCTACTTAATCACTTAATTTTTACGACCTACAAGGATTTTGATTATTTTGACTTTGGCATTTCCACTGAAAACCAAGGCAAAACCTTAAACACCAATCTTATTGATCAAAAAGAAGGATTTGGTGCACGTGCAACAATTAATCAATTCTATAAAATCCAATTTTAAATTTTTATCTAAGCTTTCTCTAATAAATATTTAAAAAACTTATTTTTTGTTAAAGATAAAAAACTTCTCTTACCTTGATAAACTTTAGGTGCAGATGGTTTTTTAAAATTTTTATATTTTTGAAATAAATCATTTCTTATTTTTCTGATATAAGGCTTTGTATCTAAATTTTCTATATTCCCTTGGGTTTTATTATTTGGAAATAAAGTAATGCCAGATAGCGCATCCTCTACAATTTTCAATTTTGTTTCAAATCTATATTTATCATTTATCATTTGTTGGGATCCTGCCGTTAGATCAGCACGCCAGTTCTCTTCTTTTAATAATTTTATTATTATTTCTCGCGCTTCACTTGTGCTTTCATACATAGGTAGATCAACATAACCCTTTGTCATTTCAACCAAGTCAGGCTGCTTACAGCTTAACAGAACCGCATTAGAGGCCAATATGTCACAAACGCGCCAACTCAACCCCTCCTTTGTATGAGCATGAGGTAAGTTTAATGATATCTTGCTTCTATTATAATTTCTGCTTGTATGATCCATTGTTGCATTGGGCGTAAAATCAAAACATCTAAAAAGCTCGTAATTATAAACAAGTAGATCCGAATATACTTCAGGATACCCAAATATTGTAAGCCCAAGGTCAGTTATATTAGATAGTATTTCCGTGCGTTCTTTTGCTGTTAACAATAATATAGCTGATTGAGATGGAGATTTTACAATAAAAGGATTGAAGTTAGGTAATGGACAACTGAACTCAGAATGCGGATAATTTTTAAACCTATCTAATTCTATAAAAAATTCATCTTTTATTTTATTAGGGTCTAACGTTTTTTCATCGCTATGAGTAAGATTATATTGGTAAAGAGATTTAAAGTAATTTGTAAAATCTTTATTCCAAGTCGCAATAGATCCAATAAAAGAAACATTTATATCTTGTATAATACTTTCCGCCCGCAAATCTGTCACGTGGCCAAATAAATGAACTCTATTTTTATTAATGAAGGGAAACCATTTATAAAATGGTATTATTGTATCATTGGAAAAATTAAAAAAATCATAACGATCTGCATGTTTTTTAATTAAATCTTGATTTGAAAAAAACGCGCAAGTATCTGCGGCAAAGCAAGCAACAGGACAATCTAAATCATCTAAAATTTCTTTATATGGTAACACATTATTAAAAGTAATAATTAAATCTGGTTTAAATAATTTCAATTTACTTAAAAGCTTGGATTCATGTACAAAAGACACACCTCTAACATTTAAATCATTGGTAATAATATTTAAAATATTGTTACCTGCGCGCGACAGAGAATTTATCATACCTTCAATAAATGGATCAGCCTGCTTACGTTTAGTCCATATTATGTTTGAAGATGAGCATATAATTATATTAGCCATAAAAATTCTTACGTTTTAGGTTTAACTGAAATAGTTTTTTTTAAATCAACTGCTTCAATTAAAAATTGAGGTGATATTTTTATATGTAAAAAAACTAAAATTTTATAAATAATTCTTAAAAGTTTTTTAGGTGCTTTTTTAATAATAAATACATTTACTTTCTTTATTAATTTTGTATGCAAGTGATAGTATTTTTTTGCGGGTCTAATGGATCTGTAAAATTCCAAACTATCTTCTGCTTGTTTCTTTTCTGATATAAAATTTAAACCAAAGATGTCTGATAACTCTTTAAACCGATGTATCCATCGACCATTTTCTTTAATAAAAAGTTGCGATCCTGATACAATTTCATCTCGCCAAATCTTATCTGAAAGAATTTTATTACATATATTATAAGCATCTATTGGATTATCATAGTATGGAATATCAACGTAACCTTTAGTTACTTTTTCTAATTCAGAACTATGATCAGAAACAAGACACGCATTGGAAGCTAGAATGTCAAATACACGCCAAGGAAAACCACTTGTTGCTTGGGAATGAGAAATATTTAAAGCAATTTTACTTGAATTATAAATATCTTGATTATGCTTAAGTGAATAAACTTTTTGCGGCACGTAACTTAATGCTAGCCAAGGTAAGAACAATCCAACATCATACCATGCTTTGTTGCCATATA
Organism: uncultured Alphaproteobacteria bacterium; assembly: GCA_963803555.1. Classification (GTDB taxonomy): domain Bacteria; phylum Pseudomonadota; class Alphaproteobacteria; order Micavibrionales; family Micavibrionaceae. The sequence continues at coordinate 978,853 of CAWDMZ010000002.1, forward strand.
ATTTTAATCCTAAAGGCTCTATTATATTTAAGGTTGTAATTCTGTTATGCACCGCTGAAAGACTAGCTAACATTTTAGCAGATATTTTTTTTTCAATACCGCACATATTATGTTTCTTAATTATTGAATAATGATCTGTAAAAAAATTTTGATTTAATTCTTTCAAAAAAAGTTGCATTTTTTCAGATGACTTTTCATTCAATTGTTTTATAAGCTCATAATCAACAGTAAATGTACTACCAATAAAAGAGATATTTGCTTGTAACGGTATATTTTCTGCCTGAACTTCAGTACCAGCATAAATCAGATGAATCTTATTAGCCGCCGCACCAAATTTCTTAGCGCTGTCAATACCAGTTTCGGAAAAAGTTAAAAATTCGTATCGATCAATATGTTTTTTTATATAATCCTTATCGTTATAAAATTCGATAGAATCTGCATCCCATACAGCAACTTTACAAGACGTACTTTCTAGAATTATTTTTGGTATAGAATGATTGAAAGTTATAATTAATTCAGGATTAAAATCAATAATATCACTTATTAATCTTTTACTAAAAATTTCTTTTCTTAGAATATTTTCACCATCCCAAGACCTTGGTAAATATTCGGCTGAATTTAAAATAAACAGTTCATTACCATTCACATATAAAGCTTTCAAAAAACCTTCATAAAAAACAGCCAATCTATATTGACCCTGATCAAAAATAGTTGCTGGGAATGATATTAGTAGTCTTGCCATGGTTTTATTTAATAAACACTATAATATTTAAAATTTACAAATCTTTCAAGTTAAGTAATCTTGCACAGCCAAAACCTTCTTTACCATAATCATTGCCGTTGTAAAATAGATAACCAACATTTTTAACTATAATAAAGTTTGGATATGCCATCATATCACTGTCCCAAGAACATGAAGATTTGTTTAAATTTAAAATACTATCATCACGTGTCCAATCTATACCATCTTCAGAATAAGCATATCCTAAACTATATGGGTCAGTAAAACTACCATGGCATAAAAACATATGATATTTATTATTAAATCTAATAACGTTTGGTCTAGCTACTCGATATTCACTTTTTTTAGTCTCTAATAAAATTTTTCCATTGCAACCAATCTTATCAAAGTTTTTTGATTCAATATATCTTATATCATAACAGGGATAAGAGTGGTTTTTATGTTCTTTGAAATAAGACCCACCTCCGTACCAAAACTTCCAAGTGTCTTGATCATATAAAGCAGTATGTATTACCCGAAATAAAGCTTCGTTATCAGTTCTGTCTGCAATTGGAACTTGTTTTACACGTTTAAAACTCTGACCATTATCAAAGCTTTCAGCGACACCACCAAAAACCAAAAACCTTACTTTTTCAACGAGCTGATAACCCGCATAATATAAAATTAATCTATTTTTATTTTTAATCACACAGCATGGAACAACTCCATTATCATCAAACATTCCATCATTACCAATATCAAGACAAGGTTGTGATGAAGTATTAATAATATCCTCAGGATTTTCTGGATTTAAGTCCACAAAGCCTATCCGAGATATACCACTAATATCTCTAGAGCCGAAAAAAACTCTTATTATATTTTCATCAACTAAAAAAATTGCACTTGGCTGTAATGCAGAATTGTTTGACCAAGAAATATGATTTTTCACTTGAAAGATTAGACCTAATTTCTGCCATTCCATATTCGCTCCTTTATTAATAACTTTAATATTGTTTAAAAAATTCTATTCTATATTTTAAACGTCAATATTAGATAAACTTAAAAGCCTAGAAAAACTTTTTTGTCTTTTTTCTAAGTCTTCAAATGTACCTATATCAATTATTTTTCCTTCTTCCATTAATACTAATTCATCACATTCTTTTAGTGTTGAAAGTCGGTGTGCAATGGCAATAATAGTTTTTTGACCCTTCATACCATTTATGATTTGCGTGATGCTATATTCTGTTTCTACATCTAAAGATGATGTTGCCTCATCCAGGACAATAATTTCTGGGTCTACATATAATGAGCGCGCTATTGCCAAACGTTGCTTTTGTCCGCCTGATAGACTTTTACCATTATCACCAATTTCAGAATATATATAATCTTTTCTTTTTTGAAAAAGATCATCAATTTTCGCCATTTTTAACGCTTCTATGACTTTCTCATCGTCTATATCATCTGAATTAACGCCAAATGCAACATTCTCACGAACTGTAGAATTAAAAATATATGGATTTTGGCTTACATACCCCGTTGCCATACGTAATGATCGCAAACGATCAGAATTATCGATAGGTACATCATCAACATAATATTTACCCGAATTAGGGCGCAATAAACCAAGAACAATATCAACTAAGGTAGTCTTCCCAGCACCAGAGGTTCCTATAATTCCAATAAATTTTCCTTGCAGTATTTTAAGATTGATATTGCTTAGTGCAGGCGCATCTTTGTCATATTGAAAACTCACATTTTCTAAACGTAAATTATTTTTGAGAGTTAATGGGTCTGTAACATTAGAAAATATTTCATTTTCTGCTTCTTCTAATTCTTTTATCTCACTTGTAAATTCTTTTGCTGCACCATAAGCACCTCTTATTTCATTATAAAAATAAAGCGTTCTATTTATCAAAGGAGCAATTCGAAATGATACGGCCGCTAAGATTGCTAAACTAATCATCCCCCCTATTGGAGAGAAAGATTGTGCCAATACCAAGCAACTCATTGTTATAATTGTTGTCACAAGGACAATTTCACTGATGTAAGGAGGAAGATTTTGAAGAAATGCTAATTTATTATCTAATCCAGTAATCGTTTTATTTGAGTTTTCATAGCTTTTTAAAAAATATTTTTCTCGGACATATGATTTTGTTTCTTTAATAGCGGCAATTCCTTGGGTTAATACATTAAGGTTTATAGCGCGCGCCTCATTTATATTATCACTGACATATTGCGTATGTTTACGCATTGCACGTGCTTGTATAAACGTCATTAAAGCCAAAACTGTGCCGGAAATAAGCGTGGGCACTAAAAAGTTAAATAACAAAAATGCGATAAGCATTAATATAATAATTACGTTAGAAACAAGAGAAAAACATGCGTAAATATAACTGTACAAAACATAGGAAACCGTTGAATTTAGTGTATTGATCATTTTGTAAGATGATTTTTTGAGATGATATATATATGGTGCTTTCAAATATGATTCCATAACACTGTCACAAACATCATTCCTCCAATTACGAAGAATTCTTAATTCAAAATATTTATACCAAATCATAAAAAGATTTTTAAAGATAAAAACAGCTCCGATTAAACCAGCTATAATAAATAATAGATGTTTTGGATCGTTTAACCCAAACCAAGTATAAAACCAGTTGAGATAACTATTCGTATTCACAAGGTCAGGATTCCCTAGCAAAGAAATTAAAGGAAATATTAATGCAATACCAAAAACTTCTATTAAACCCGCAAAAATAGATAGAAAAAATAAAGCTATTATTTTTGGCTTATATTTTGACCCCAATTTATTAATAATATGCCAAAACAGCTTTGTCATAAATACTTATCCTATTAAGCTTAGTTAAACCACCTGATCTTACTCATCAGCTTTATACATAAATTATATTATTTTGCATACTACTAGCTAATTATTTATTAGGCTTTATTAACTTAAATAATATTACAGCTGCACGCGCCATCCATTTTGTTGATTTAAAAATGGCGGGAAATATACTCGGCAATAGTTTTAATGCCTTCGATTTTTTATCTGCCGCTATTAAATCCATAATTTTTGCATATTGCAAAATATAACTATAATCCCTAATTGATTTTTCATATTGAGGAGGAAAATTCTGCTTCAGTAGCTCAATAACTTTTTTTCTATCATCATAGAAATAAAATTTTGAGGTACTACTCAATCTATGTTTTCTATATCGAACTGATATATATGGATTATATGTAATATCGCCTTTGCGCATCATCTCAAGAACAAAGTAAAAATCACTGATAAATTCAATATCTTCGTTGTATCTTACATTACCTAAAAGACTGCTTCTAATTAATAATGTTGGCGTTGGAATCGTAAAGTCAGACATAATATCATCTAGCTTGTATTTTGGCCTTCTGAATATAGTAAAATGATTAAAAAACTTTTTATTCGTTTCAGACCAGAACCACTCCATATTTGTAAAATTAAGTATGGCGTTAGGATTATTTTCTAACTGCTCTACTTGACGCTCTATTTTTTCTGGTAACATTAAATCATCACCAGAAAAGATTTGCACATATTCTCCATTTGAGCGGTTGAGCAGACTATTACAGTTTTTAGATATACCTTGCCTTTTAGAATATGAACTAAAAGAACATTGAAATCTGGGATGTTTTTTAAGATATCTCTCTACTGTCTCAGCAGTCTTATCTGTCGATGCATCATCAGAAATGTGAACTTGAATATTTTTATAGGTTTGAAGGCGAATTGATTCTAGGCAGGCTTCAATATAGTTTTCTTGATTACAGGTTACAACACCGATAAAAACAAGAGATTGGTTGTTTGTCATTCTTGTAAAAACCAAAAAACTGTTTTTTCAAAATTGTCATCAAATGAATTTTTTGTTTGATAACCAAGCTCTCTTTTCGCTTTGGTATCATCAATAGCATATCGCATATCATGTCCAAGCCTATCTTCAACAAAGCTAATTTGAGAATGATAACTTTTACCATCTTCTCGAGGTTTATTTTTATCCAAAATATCGCAAATCTTTTTAATAATTACAATGTTTTGTAGTTCGGTATTCCCTCCTAAACAATAACTTTCACCAATTTTTCCATTTTCTAAAGCAAGCTTAATACCGCGACAATGATCCTCAACATAAATCCAATCTCGAACATTTTTGCCTGTCCCATATACGGGAAGTTTTTCGCCTTTAATGGCGCAAGAAATCATATGTGGAATTAATTTTTCATGGTTTTGTCTTGGGCCAAAATTATTTGAGCAATTTGTAATAATTACAGGAAGTTCGTATGTACGATTCCACGCTCTTACAAGATGGTCACTTGCCGCTTTACTTGCAGAATAAGGGGAGCTTGGCATATAGGGTGTGTTTTCGTTAAATTTTTCTAAAGCATCAAGCTCAAGGTCCCCATACACTTCATCTGTAGAGACATGTAAGAAACGAAAACTCTGAAAACTTTGTCGCTCTTTCCAATATTGTAAAGTCGCCCATAACAAATGATAAGTGCCCATTACATTTGTTTGAATAAAAATTTCTGGACCTTTTATAGAATTATCAACATGGCTTTCTGCCGCAAAATTAATAACCGCATCGACATTATATTCTCTCAAAAGCTTGCTAATTTTTTCTTGGTCGCTGATATCTGACTTCACAAAGATATAATTTGGGTTATCCTCACATTCTTTTAAATTCTCTAAATTCGCCGCATAGCTCAAGCTATCAATATTAATTATTTTGTTGCCTGCGTCTAATTCTTGTAGAATGAAATTACTGCCTATAAAACCATAGCCGCCAGTTACAAGATATGTTTTCATTTCTTAAACCTTTAAAATTTTATTTTACCCATTGCAAGAATTGGTCATAATTTCGAATATAATCTTCTTCACTGTATTCTTCTGACGCAGCCACAAGACATACAGCATCTTTAGAAAAGTTTTTCAATTCTCGCCAATATCCCGCAGGAACAATAAGTGCTTTTTCAGGACTATCAAGAGTGAACGTAAATTTTTTGCCCTCTGCTCCCTCCAAAATAATTTCAAATGATCCATGTATTGCCAATATGCATTGCTTTAGTTTTTTATGCGCGTGATGACCACGTGTTTCATCAGTAACATTATTATATAGAAAATATAATCTTTTAAATACAAACCCTGTATCAGGCAGTGCTTCAATCACGCCAAGGCAGCCGCGATCGTCTTTCATAGTTTTTACAGCTTGAATAAAGGGAAATGGTCTCTCATTTATTGATGTTGAGTTTTTAACTGTCATATAAAACGCTTTCTAAGTAACGCTTGTAATTTGAACTTGATGGTAGTGCTTCGACTAATTCAATAAATTGTTGTCGGTTGATAAATCCTGTGCGATAGGCAACCTCTTCTAAACAATTTAATTTAAGACCTTGGCGGCTTTCTATTGCTTCCATATAGTTCGCAGCCTCCATCAAAGATTTTGGCGTTCCTGCATCAAGCCACGCTGCCCCTCTTTTGATTTTTATCGCTTTAAGCTTTTTCTCTTCAAAATAAAGATTATTCAATTCTGTTATCTCAAGCTCACCACGTTTCGAAGGCTTAACTGAATTTTTAACTTTTTCAATAACATTATTGGGATAACAATATAATCCCACAGAAGCATAATTAGATTTTGGATTTTGAGGTTTTTCTTCAATTGAGATTACCTCATCTGTATTTTTATTAAATTCTACGACACCAAATCTCTCAGGATCTCTAACATGATAAACAAAGATTAATGCATCATCAAGTTGGGTTATTTTCTCTTTAATTGTATTTAGCTGCTGTCCGAAATAAAAAATATTATCGCCCAAGATTAAACAAACAGAGTCATCACCGATAAATTTCTCTCCTAGCGTAAAAGCTTCTGGAATGCCCCGAGGCTCATCTTGAACTCTATAAGATAAATTGATACCAAATTTACTTCCATCACCTAGGAAGGCTTTTATAAGAGGGGTGTCTGTTGGTGTGCTGATAATTAAAATATCCTTCATACCCATAAGCATTAGGGTCGTTAAGGGATAGCAAATCATCGGCTTGTCATAAACTGGGAGTAGTTGCTTACATACAACTTGGGTTAACGGATACAATCTTGTTCCAGAGCCCCCTGCTAAAATTATTCCTTTCATAAAACTTACCTTATAAATTATACAAATTTGTTTTTATTATACATTTAATTAGAATAAGAAAAATCTTTATTTGGAAATGTTTTGGAGGATCTTTCAATTCTTAAAAAAAGATCAAATGATAAACATATTAAATAATCATTTTTTTATTGTGTCAGTTGTTTTTAATATCCTCTGGTAATACTAGCATTTATAATTAAATCTCTGCGCGAAAATTGTTATACTCAATTTATGGGTATAGAAAAGACTTGCGCTTGTTCTTCTGTCACACAAGTATCCCATGAATGTCCCAAAGATGGTCTTAAAACCGTTTGAAACATTATATATAGCAGCTAAGCCATTGAAATAAATGGCGATCCCGGCAGGACTCGAACCTGCAACCCTCTGCTTAGAAGGCAGATGCTCTATCCAGTTGAGCTACGGGACCGCATGAAATGAGTGTACGAAAACTTACCCCATACGAAAAGCGATAAATTCATAATTATCGATCTGCGGGTGGAATATATCGAAAATTATCACCATAGTTACGCGGCTTTACTTTACGTTGCTGATTAATTGCGATGCTATATTCCCACCCCTCACGTTCGGCATGTGCAATGGCTGCTTCTTTTGAAGGAAACTTAATACGCACTTGGTTTAATGTATCTTCAGATGATGACCATCCCATTAAGGGTTCAGGATTACGTCCCGAAAGTGCCTCATACTCAATCACCCATTGCTGGGTTTTTGCCAAACCAGATTGCATAGTGCTTCGTGCGGGATTAAAAATTTGTACTTTCATAAAAAAGAAAATATCGAATTTATTAACGAATTACCACTTAAAAATTTTACGGGCAAAAACACCCACGGCGGCACCGATAATTGAAAACGGTAGGAAGTGATTTAAGAAAGAATGCCCCATATCATCCATCGGACAGGTCAGGCGAAGACCAATCCAGCCTAATGCAGAAATGGCGATAACATTCATAAAAATTGACCAATAAGGCTGCGTGGTTTTGCCACGAATGGTCAAGTAAACAAGCGCAAAAAATGGAATAATTTGAATATACAATCCATCAGTTGCGCAATGCCCCAATTGCATTGTTTTTACCAAACCCAAACCAGATTCATATGTATGCACGGCAATCCATACAACGAAAACAGTAAATAATGTAATGGGGACGGCTTTATAATGATGTTTTTGAAAACAATCAGGAAAGCTAAGCCATGATGAAACCATTGCAGCCGAGAGCAAAAGCATAGACGACAATGTCATTTCAAAAAGAAAGCTCGCCTCACCTATCCGCTCGCTAAAATCATTACGAACGCCAAAATACCAAAAATTTAATGCCAAAAAGGCAATTGAAAACCCTGCCCATATTAAAACCCGCGTATAAGGGCAACAGGCTTTGCGCGATTCCAAATCATTGCAAAGAGTGTTGATTAAATCATCGGTGTTGGTTTGATCGTCTTTACTCATTTTAAAATACTCTGAATTTTTTTCATACTTCTGTGGGCGGAAACTTTAACGGCTGTTTCTTTCATATTCATCTCATTTGCCACTTCTTTGGCACTATATCCTTGGATTTTTATCATTTTAAATATTCGTTTTTGGATGTCGGGCAAAGTATCTATTGCCGCCTCTATATCTTTTAATTCGCCTGCAAGGGGGGATTCGGTTACATTTTGACTTAGAAATTCTGGATTATCGTCAATTGTTGATGTGACATCGCGTTTGCGGGAATAATATTTTCTTAAATAATCTGTACGCCTAAAACTGATAATTGAGTATAGCCATGGTTTAAAGGGTCTATCTGCACTGTAAGTATTTAAAGATTTATGGACTGAAATTAAAACTTCTTGGGCGATATCTTCTGCAGCATCTTGATTGGCTAAGGACTTTATAATCACATTTTTGATGTAGGGGGCAATATCACTAAGAAGACGATTATAAGCAAGCTTATCACCTTGTTGAGCCAAGGATGCCCATTCTTGCCAATTATCTGATGAAGATGATCGTTTAGCCATTAATCCCAAAACCTTTTATTTGCAAATGCTTTGCCAGAACCTGTCTTGAGATATTTTTCAAATAGCTGCGCTTTTTCTTTATTAGAAAAGGCGTGATATGAAATTAATTCCCATGGTTTAAATTTATTTGTGTAAGTGGAATAACCGCTATTGTGATCGGTTATTCTTTTTTCAATATTTTTTGTGTACCCAATATATTTTTTATCTGGGTTAAGAATACTTCTTATTAAATAAACATAATACGTTATGAGCATATTGGCGTAGCCATCCGAAGTGATTTAAGCCGCCCGCCTACGCCGTAGGCTTCGTGGCGCATCCTTCTCATAAATTCGCCGTTGGCTCATAAACTACGAAGGATGGTCGGAGTGGAGAGATTCGAACTCCCGACATCCTGCTCCCAAAGCAGGCGCGCTACCAGGCTGCGCTACACTCCGACACTGTATTGATGATGTTTTTATCCTAAGATGCGATATTACGCAAGCATTAAGGAATGAAAATCACTTTGTTTGCGCAAAAAATGGATGATGCACTTTATCGCCTACATTTATATTTTGCTTTTTGGACAACCCCCCCTTGATTTCTAATACCGCAATTACAGGTCCTTGTGATTTTATACTGGTCAAATCATGGGGTTTCGCATTGGCATGAATATGATGGATAGCACCATCTTTTTTAATAAAAATTAGATCAAGGGGGATAAGCGTATTTTTCATCCAAAAACCACGCTCCGCCTCAGTATTAAAGACAAAAAGCATACCTGCATCTTCGGGCAAGCTTTCTCTATTCATCAACCCTTGCATCTGTTGTGCTTGGGTTAGTGCGACCTCAATATCAAAGGTGGCGATGGGACAATCTGTAGTCTTATTGCTGATAATAACTTTATTTACATCTTGATTGGCGGCCAAATCACAGGCAACGGTTTGATCTGGCTTACACGCAACCACGAACAAGCAGAGCAAACATAAAAGAGCGCCCTTACCCATTAGATAAAATACATAAAGTAAACATAGACATGTGCGATAGCGATTGTTGCCAACATCATTGGGAATGCCAATTTAAGGAAACGAATAAAGGCAATACGATGCCCTGCCCGCTCCGCATAGCTGGCGACCATAACATTTGCACTGGCGGCGATGATTGATCCATTACCACCCAAACATGCACCCAACGCCAAACACCACCAAAGGGGCTCCATATTTTCGGCACCACCCCATGTATCGGAAGTAGATTCAATCAACGGAATCATTGTTGCAACAAATGGAATATTATCAACAATCGCTGACAAAATTGCCGATGACCATAAGATAACAAATCCTGTCATTGCTATATCACCATCAGTAATCTCAAGCAATTTTTCACCCATAAGTGCCAGAACGCCCGTATGCTCCACCCCGTAAACCAACATAAATAAACCCATGAAGAAGAAAATGGTTTCCCATTCCACTTCACCCAAAGCTTTATGCACTTTATGTGTTTGTGTTTCGGCATCAAAATTATAGATATTAAGCAACATTAATAATGCCGCACCTGTTAAGGCCACCGTACCTGGCTCATACCCTTGACCATGTCCAACAATAAATCCGAAAATTACCAAAGCCATAACAAAACCAGATTTCAACAATAATGGCTTATCCTTTAATGCTTCCTCAGGCTTATAGCGAAGCAAATGCGCCTTTGCCTTTAAAGTTGTTGTTAATTTACGCCCCCAGACAAGATCAAAGAAACCAAGCATAACAATCATAATAATAACCGATGCAGGCCCCGTATTATAAACAAAATCCATAAAACTAAATCCAACAGCAGACCCAATAAGAATATTTGGCGGATCCCCAATTAATGTTGCCATTCCCCCAATGTTTGACGCAAAAATTTGCGCCACCAAAAAGATATAAGGATTAAGCTTTAATTGATCGGTCAAAAGAAGAGTAATCGGCACAATCAACATTACCGTCGTCACATTATCAAGCAAGGCAGAAAACACGGCCGTAATAATGGAAAGCACGGCAAGTAACGCCCGCGGATTACCCCGTACCGATTTGGCCGATAAAATCGCAACATATTGAAAAACGCCCGTGTCTTTCATAATACCAACAATAACCATCATTCCAATAAGTAAGGAATATGGTATTAAAATCAATTCCTTGTACCGCAAGTTCTTGGTTTAAAACGCCTAAGAAAATCATGGCCCCTGCACCTAATAGGGCAATAACGGCACGGTTTATTTTTTCAGAAATAATAAAAACATAGGCAAGAACCAAAATAGCCGATGAAACAATCATCCCATCCCATCCAAATATAACTTCTGGCATATGTGCCATTGTGCCGTGTGCTGCTTCTGCTAAACCATTTGTACTTGCGACCATTTTACGAATTCCTACTTAAGATTTTTTAATTTCATTTGCGATATTGTCCAATTCTGTCAATAAAGTTTGACGAGAAATTAACCCTACGAATTTTTTACTATCGGGTTCTGTTACAGGAACAGGGCTTCCTTGATATACCATAAACCTTAGCGCCTCCCATGTGGCGGAATCACTATCAATTGCTTCGGCGTTTTTATTCATAACATCACCAATTTTATGGTTATGTGTTTTATGTAATTTTTTGGCTACATCTTCGATTCCACCATGTAGGAAATCCATCGTGGGGATACCATCACCCAATTTCACCGCAACAGGCAAAACATTAGATAAAACCTCCCTCAATCCAAACATACCGATAAAGTCTCCTTTATCATCAACAACGGGAAGGTTACGGATGTTATGCTGTTTTAATAAACTTAATGCATCCTTAACGGTGGCATCGGGACTTATTGTAACTGTTTCTTTTATCATTGCATTTGTGCATGGGGCCATGACGATCTCCTTTATATAAAAGTGAAGAATTTGCAGCACTATACGCCCATAAATATGGGATGCAAGTTTTTTTAGACAAGTTTTTTAAAGTTTATGAAAACTGTTAAAATCTTAAGAATTTGAATTGCCAGCTTCATAAATTGTGGAGTATGTTTGTTTGTTCGCAAGTAAATCATCATGCGTTCCACTTTCCACAATTTTCCCTTTATCCATGACAATAATCTGATCTGCATTTTGAATGGTGGATAATCGGTGGGCAATAACAATTGTGGTTCGCCCCTTTTGGATTTCGGATAAGGTTTCTTGAATGGCGCGTTCCGCTTCATTATCAAGGGCTGATGTTGCCTCATCCAATAATAATATGGGTGCATCACGTAATATAGCGCGGGCAATTGAGATACGCTGACGTTGCCCCCCTGAAAGGCTAACCCCATCTTCGCCTAATTTAGTATCATATCCATGGGGTAATTTTCGGATAAAGCTGTCTGCTTCGGCGGCAATGGCGGCCTTAATAATCTCATCTTGATATGCCCCTTCCTTGCCATAGCCAATATTTGCCCAAACTGTATCATCAAAAATAGTGATATCTTGGGATACGAGCGCAATGTTGGATCGCAAGCTTGATTTACGAATATCTTGGATATTGATGCCATCAATTAAAACTTTCCCATCACTAACATCAAAAAATCGGGGAATAAGGTTCATAATCGTTGTCTTACCACTGCCCGAACGTCCAACAAGGGCGGTAACTTTACCCGCAGGAATGGTAAGGGTAATATCTTTTAACGCGCGTTTGTCATCTTCGGCATATCGAAAATGCACATTTTGAAGTTTAATCTCTGGTTTTTTTAATCGTACATCACGGGCATCGTCGCTATCTTTGACAATAATATCTCTATCAATCATATCAAAAACGCGTTCGGCCGCCCCCAACCCCATTTGCAAAGTATTGTTCAATCGTGCCAATTTCTTCATCGGCTCATACGCAAGGGAGAATGCAGTAATAAAGGACAATAATTGTCCCGCTGTACTTTGCCCATTTGATACTTGATATCCGCCATAAACAATAATGCCAAACACAACCAATCCAACCAATGTTTCATTAACAGGCGTGGAAAGATTTGAGATACGTACCGATTTCATAATTAATGATCGTACGCGATAAATTGTTTTGGTGGCTAAATTACGCTCATGCTCTTCCATGCCGTATGCTTTTACAAGGCGTATTCCTTGAAATATTTGCGAAAGGCGGTCTGATAAATCAGCCTGACGCATTTGAATATCGCCCGACATTTTGCGAAGGCGTTTACCAATCCACACCACAAAAACTGCGGCCAATGGAAAAATGACAAATGATGCTGCCGCCAAAACCCAATCTTGGTAAAACATTACCCCAACCAATAAGATAAGCGTAATAAGATTCTTACCAAATCCCGTTAAACAGCTTGTGATCGCACCCCGCAAGACATTCACATCATTCACCACGCGGGAAATTAGCTGTCCACTTGGGTTTTCGTGAAAGAACTTAAGATCCAAATTCATAAAATGGGCGAACATATCACTTTGAATATTAGCGACAATTAATTCACCAATTTTGCTCATTAAAATGGCATCCAAATATCCCGCAATACCACGGATAAGGAAGATAAGAAAAATTCCTAATCCCAACGCCCAGATGCGGCCCGTTTGCCCGCCAACCAACACTTGGTCAATCACGGGTTCAATAATAGTGGCAAAGGCGGCGGTCATAGCCGCGCCAATAATCATAAAGGCAACGGCGAGCATCAATGTCCCTAAATGCTTACTGATATAATCACGCCATAAACGCTTTACCATCATCATTGAAGATGGTGGTATAGTAGATGATAATTGTGATATTTGTGGATTTTCCATGAAAATGCATTTCCCCTGATTTGATTAATGTATCAGGAATGAACGACCGCTATGCGGGCTGTTTGCGTTTTTTATGTTTACGGTCGGGTAAGGCATTCCCCCATTGCATTTCATCAACCAGATAGGTTGGCATGACATTATTATATTGAATGATTAGGTTTTTAAGCGTGTTATCAACCTCCTTCAAATTGGTACAATGCATAAAGTTTGCGGCATGAAGCCCCGATTTAAATAAACATGTGTCAATGCCAACACTATTCGCGCCTAAAACATCATGCGCCATCGTATCCCCCAACATCACGGTGTGGGAGGGGTAAATTTCAACATCTTTGAACAAATCAATACAATATTTAAAGATATAATTATGCGGCTTCCCAATATAATGAACAATACCGCCCGCATCTTCATAGCGGCGCGCCAGAAGGCTTGGCCCTGTTAAGAAATTTGTACCGATCAAACTTTTACTATCTTGGTTTGCACAAACAGATTTTAAGCGACGTTGAACCGCACGACGAATTACTTTGTCATAACTTTCAAGGGTTTTCATCGGATAATCCATTCCTAATAAAAGGATAAAGTCTGCTTGCTCAATATCATCAACAACTTCAACATTTGTCCCTTCTAAAATAGAAAGATCATTTTGGCGGGTAATAACATATGCCTTCTCACCCAAGCTATCAAAAGGGGCGCGGTCACGATCTTCAAATTCATCATAAATAATTGTCGATGGGGTAACAATGTCATGATAAAGGCTGGGGCCAATACCCATCTTTTTTAATTGTGCTTTTTTTTCATCTTTTCTTTTACGATCATTGGCCAAAATAATGATGTGCTTTTTACGCTCTTTAAGCTCTTTTAAACAAGTTACCGTATGCTCAAACGCGTCCTCACCATCATGAAGGACACCCCAATCATCAATGATAAAACCCATATAGCTGTCTGAAATGTCAGATAATCCTGCACAAAATTTTGTTTTAGCCATGGTGGCGCAATAATCCTTTAGATTTATATACTCAAAAATAAAAGGCGATTTCCCAATCTTAAGGGTACGCCTTTTAAAAATTATAAATGATTATGCCTTGATTTATGGTTTCAATCAACAACAAGTCAGCCATAAGTTTAAATTACATAAAATTATCGTGAATGTTTGGTGTGAACAATATTTTTATGGGCAACAATCGAGCATAAAATTTCATAGAGTTTACCAACATCACTGGTCGCGAATGTGGCGGCCATCAAATCCCCAAAATCATTGGTCATTGAATTTTGATACACTTCTTCAAACTGACGAATAAAGCGGTTGGTGTAGGTTCTAAATTCATTATCATTGGAGTATTTCTCTGCCAATTTCTTTTCCGATAACTGCTCTTTATTTTCAATAATTTGGCGGGTGAAAATGGCTACATCTCCTGCTTGATATGCTTTCCATGTTTTTTCTTGGATACGTCCTTCTAATGAACGGGTCAGGTCTACAGATAAAGAATGCAAGCTTTCAAGCAGGTATTTTGCATTGCTTAAGAATGACTCGCGCTGTACCTTAAAATCTTTTTCGCGGATTTTATCAATGTTATTTGATGCCTCTTCTGATGCCTTGAACAATAATGAGGATTGCTTTTGATAAGATTGCGCCGCCTCCTCCACCAAACGTGACGCTTTTATTGACACATCGGCCATATGCTCAGTTTCATTTTCTAAAATATTGCGCGCATTTTCAACTTTTCCCGAAATATCATTCGCCGCCTTGGTTAGGCTGCCCATATTGCTAGATAGTTTGGTCACAGACTCCGAGATAGATTGCGTCGTTTTTTCCGAACTTTCCATCATATCACGCATTTGTTTCGCAATATCAGCACTATGTTTTTTCGATGTAATAAGCGCGCTTTGAATTTGATCTTCCATTTTACGATTGCGATCGGCAAACCCGTCACTTGATTTATTCAACTCATTTAATGCATTGGACGCATTGGAAGTTAAACCCGCAATTTGTTTTTGGAAACGCTCCACCATCTGGGCAATCTGCTCGTTTGTCACCTCAGACATTTCCTTAAGATATTCTTGCTGACCTTTGGCTTTTTCATTCACATTGCCAAATTGCTCAATCGCTTTAACTGAAGATTTTTCAATTTCTGCAATGCGTTTGGCAAATTCTTTACCGGCCTCTTCAATTTGTGTTTTGGCCTCGCTCACCAATGATGACATATCATTATGTTGGTCATTTAATGTTTGCTGGACGCTTTCAATTTTAAGGACGGCTTGATCCGCGCTAACGGTTATCAAATCGGTTTGATCCTTCATCATACGCCCTGTTTCTTCCATTTTTGAACGGGCGGAAACACTGGCCTGATCAATATGATCAACATATTGATTAAGGCGTGAGCCTGATTTTTCAAGCATGATGGACGCTTCGGTTGCGCTGCCTTTTAAATCTTCTAATGTTTTATCAAATATAACATTAATTGATTTCATATTTTCAAGATTGCTCTGCGTTTTCTTGGCAAATGAATTGGCAATTTCTTCAAAGCGGTCATTGGTTGTGTTCATCTCCCCCATCACTTTTTGTGAGGTTGGGACAATCATATCTGCGGTAGATTCAAACATTTTGGCCGCCTCCTCCACAGAAATGCGCGCAGTTTCGGCAATAGTCGTCAGGTCACCTGCATTATTTTTAATCGTATCATTATATGATTTTAAATCTTCATATAAAGCCGTAGTTTCAGATTTTACGCCTTTACGATGCTCACTAATATTATGATCAAGCTTGCTTAAGTCGGTGGAGGCAGTTTTGACCACATTTGACAATTCAGCCGTGTGTGATTTCAGACTTATACCTGCATCATCAACACGCGCCAATGTATCGGTAATTGATTTTTCAAATGTGCTGACCTGATCTTGCATTTGTGCGTAGGCTGATTTGGAATAGCCACCGATGCGCCCGACAAATCCAGACATATCCTGTACCGTTTCGCGTAAATTATTGCGAATGATGTTTGATTTCTCTAGGGCCTTATCCGCCGTTTCGTTTAATGTTTCGATACGCTTTTCAAGGGTACGATCAATTTCCTCATGGCGTGCATTTGCCTGTTCCACCACGCGTTCAATTCTCTCAATTGGCGCTTTTAAGGTTAGCTCAAGATTTTCAACACGCTCATCAAGGGTTTGGCGAACCTTTTCCAACGCTTCTTTTTGTGAAGATGTTGATTGTGCGAATGTTTGTACATCATTGCTAACCTTATCTGTCACATCTTGGATTGATTTTAAATTGGTGCTTAACCCTTCAACCGCACGTTGAATATTCTCCGCACTGGTTGAGCTTGACGCATTAAGCCCTTCTAATTTAGCGGCCGCTTTCGATTCTGATTGTTCGATAAGCGCTATTTTGTCATCCAAACTCGTGATGACTTTATTCAGATTTTTCATGCGCTGCTCGACACGCTCATCCATGTTTTCAGTACGTTCGATTAGGGTTTGGACGCTTTCCATGAAGGCTTCGGTTTTATCAAATTTTACATCTTCTTTGGTAAGCAACGCTTCAATTTTTTCTGCCCGCGCAGTGAAGTTTGTAATTTTATCATTAAAGTCATTTAAACTACCCTCACTAAATAATGATTTCTTGGATTCAATTTCTTCGGCCAAGGTTGAGAAATTTTTAATATCATGACGCAACCCCATTCTGGCCTTTTGAATAGAATGCAGCGCGCTTTTTGAAGTTTTGGAGAAATCAGATGCCTGACCCATTAATGCACCCAAATCTTTTTCAAATAAACCCGCATTATTTTTATTAGCAAACAATGTTGTGTGCATTTCACGGCGAAGGGTGCGGGAATAACGATTTATATCCGCCCCGCGTTGGATAAAGGCAATAATCATCCATAACAATGCAACAGGCGCCAAAACCCCTGCCAAAAAACCACCTAAAATATGGGGTTGCTGTGCAAAAAGATTGGCCATTCCCATGCTGTTAAAAATATAATTTATGCATAAAGTGAACCATGCCGCACTTAAAAATAATCCTGTTGCGGTGGCAATAATATAGCCGATGGAACGCCCAACGGGTTTTGAATCAAATAATTTGTTGATATCGTCTTCGGATAAAACGGCATTATTGTCATCGTGAAATAATTTTTGCGCGCGAATTTCTGGCATTGCCGATTGGGGTTCCTCTTGACCTAAATCTGAAGCTCTATTCTCAGGGGCAGAAATACGAAGGGTTTTTAAGCCTGTCTTGCTTTCAATGGCAAACGCTTTCTCTTTTATAATAGGTGCTTTTGTATCCTTATGCTCTGCCTTTAAAATATCATCTGAAACACCTGCTTTATCTGCAGATGGTTTAGCAGCAGAAAGCTTTGCAAGCGTTTCATCCAATTTTTTAGAGCGTGCCTCTTTTGAGCTAAGCTGATTTGAAATATTATGGTTTTTCTTTACCGATAAATCAATTTTGCCCGATACTTCGGAAATGCTTTCCTTTGCAGTATTTGTGCTGGTTAAATCTGTATTTTTCTTTGCAGAAAAGTCGCTCATGTGCCTGTAACCCCCGAGTTACTGATAATTATATCGTGATTGATAAGACCCCATTTAATTAGGGCAAATATCTGGTTGTAGTGAAGGATCTATAAAAAACAGGTTCAGTTAAATCGCGCAAGGCACTTTTGCGAAAAATTTATAAAAACCCACAGATGATTCGATTTTTTGCAGAATTGAAATATTATTACTTTTTAAGGGCTTGGATATATTTCCTAATATCTTTTTTAAGTTCGGGCGCTAAAACATAAAGGCCAATAACATTGGGAATGGCCATGGCAAATATCATCGCATCTGAAAATAAAATAATACTATCCAATGCAGACGATGCACCCACAATCACAAACAAACAAAAGATAATTTTATAGGTTAGATCAATCCATGTTTTATCTTTAAAAAGATAATTAAGCGCCTTAAGACCATAGTAAAACCAAGCAATCATAGTAGAATATGCAAAAAGAAGAACGGTTAATGCCAAAACATATGGAAACCAAGGAATTGCACTTTCAAATGCACGGCTGGTCAGGCTTACGCCCTCCATCCCTTCACTATCCACATAAACACCAGATATTACAATAACAAGCGCGGTTACCATACAAATCACAACAGTATCAATAAACGGCCCCAACATTCCAACAAACCCTTGGGAAACATGGTCTTTGGTTTTTGCCGTTGCATGAACAATTGCGGCAGACCCAACCCCCGCCTCGTTCGAAAAGGCGGCACGCTGCACACCAATGAGGATCGCACCAATAACTGCCCCCATTCCTGCCTCGGGCGCAAGGGCAAGGCGGAAAATTTCAATAATTCCTGCGGGAATATTTTGATAATTAATACCAATGACAATTAATCCTGCAACAAGATAAACCGCACCCATAAACGGCACAATTTTTGATGCTACAGCGGCAATTGATTTTAACCCACCAATAATAACCGCGCCCACAAACAATGCCAAAATTATACCAAATAACCATCCTTTATCGGCAAAAAAGCTGGCATCTCCGCCCGATACATTAACCACTTGCTGGTAGGCTTGATTGGCCTGAAACATGTTCCCTGCCCCAATTGCGCCACCAACGGTGCAAACTGCAAAAACAACCGCAAGGAAGGAGCCAAAATATTTTTGATCTTTTTTATCAAAGGCGGCCTTTAAATAATACATTGGGCCACCAGCAACGTGTTTTTTATCGGCGGAATAAACACGATATTTAACGCCAAGGGCGGCCTCGGCAAACTTGCTCGACATGCCTAAGAATCCCATAACCATCATCCAAAATACTGCACCCGGGCCACCAACGGAAACCGCCACCGCGACCCCTGCAATATTTCCTAATCCCACCGTTCCTGATAAGGAGGTGGCAAGCGCTTGAAAACGGTTAATCTCACCACTATCTGCCTCATCATCATATTTACCGCGTACCAAATTAATAGCATGACCAAAATATCGAAAATTAATAAACCCAAAATAAATAGTCAAAAATAGCGCAACCGCAACAAGCCAAACCAGAATAAGTTTTATATCGTAACCACTCAATGGTTCGGCATAGAAGATTACATTGGCAATGGCATCGGCAATGGGCTTAACGGCAGTATCTATTTGTTGGTCTAAAGACATCTGAGAACTCTCCCCCGAAAGTATAAATTTGAATATTGTAAAATAATACATATGAGTCGGAGTAACTGCCCATTCAAAACAAATTTTTATACAAAGTTTATTGACATATCACAGGTAAGCTTTATTGGTTGATTATGAAAAAAATCTTGCCTCAAATTTATTATAAGCCAAGTAGTGATAGTAGCTCATTATCTTATAGCCCAAATACTCAACACAGCTTTTTCAAAAGATTTACCACAGAAATTATAAATAAATTTACTTTTTTCTTAGAAAGAGGAGAAAGAAAAATAGATGAGTTAGAGCATGATGCAAGAACACATAAATATAAAAGACTAAAAATAAGATTAAATAATTTTGAAGAGGTAACACAAAAACTTATTTTGGCTCTTCCTATCTTAAATTTAACAAGTGATGAAATTATGTGTTTTACAAGCAAAGTTCGTCAGGTTGCTAAAATAATAAGAAACGATAGCTCGGTAAACCCTATTCGAATTACAAATTATATAGATTTTTCTGCCACTGCATTCAAAAAGCATTCAGAAACAAAACACGTATCGCCAAATGATCAAATTGAATTGAGGAAGCTTTTTGATATTATTGATACTAGCTTATCAAAAATTATCAGTGATACTGATGATGCAGGAAGAGATGAGGCACGATTAACCACACAAATTTTATTGTCAAAACCACCCAATATATAATTAATCACAAAGTGGCTTGCTTTGTGGCTCTGTCATGCTGGCGTTTGATGCCCATTCTCTTATTTGCTCGCGGCTCATTTGGGCAACCTGTGGGATGCGGGGCGCGTATGTTGCGCAAAATACATCGGGACGCATACGCGCGGCATTGGTTGAGATTTGGTTGGCAAATCCCGTTCTCATTGTATGGATTGTCTTTTTTGATCCACCATAATGTCCCAATAAAGTTTTTTCATATCCGTTGAACAAGCTTTGATTATTGGTGGTGATGCTACGATATTGCGTATAAAAATTTGTCCATCCACGTGGGGTCATATGTTGGCAGTTAAGACCAATAACCATTAATTCACTATGAATTCTTATGCCTTGCTCTGCTTCGGCTTCTTTTACATTATAACAACTGGCGGCCAATACGGGCGCGCTTGTGAAAATTAAAACCAAAAAACACACTAAAATTCTCATCACAAAATCCTCTATTTAATTCTTCTTATTATAACGTCACGGGCGTCAGCAAATCTTTCCCATCAAAATGCGCGTTAATATTATCAATAACCAGTTGACCCATCGCAGTACGCGTTTCAACTGTTGCGCTGCCTATATGGGGTAAAAGAACAACATTGTCCATTGAAATTAATGCCTCATCAACATGTGGCTCATTGGCAAAAACATCTAAACCTGCGGCTTTAATTATATTATTTTGTAAGGCATGGATTAATGCGGGTTCATCAACCACACTGCCACGGGCAATATTAATAAGAATACCATCTTTGCCAAGGGCATCCAAAACATTGGCATCAATTAAATTGTGGGTGGCATCCCCACCGGGGCAACACAAAATAAGAAAATCATTATCTTCAGCAATTTTTTGAATATCATTGTAATATGGATAATCATATTCAGGTTTTTCTCGTGGCCCATAATATGAAACCACCATATCAAATGCCTCGCACCGTTTGGCAACTTTTGATCCAATACCGCCAAGGCCAACAATTCCGACTTTCTTATTGGTCAAGCTAACCCCTAATGGCATATCACCATTCAACCATTTGCCAACACGAATATAAACATCGCCCTCAACCGCGCGCTTTGCAACCGCTAATAATAAAGTCATGCCCGTATCGGCAGTTTCCGCACAAAGGACATCGGGCGTATTGGTTACGGCAACACCGTGCTTTTGCGCTGATTGAATATCAATATGATCATATCCAACGGAAAAGGTAGAAATAATCTCCAAATTTGGGAGCGAAGAAATAATTTTGTCTGTAATAAAATGCCCGACAGAACAGTTAATCGCTACGATATCATTTTTGTGCGCTTGGATGGCGGCTTCGGGGTCTTGTTCTTTCCACAGCTTTACAATTTTAAAATCATTCTCAAGCTGATCTAACCCCAGTACCCCATTGCCATGAAATGATAACAGTGTTTTTTGTGACATAAATTTATTCCTATTTAATATTTGCGCCGATACTAATCATTGATCCACCACCATTCAATCAAGAAATTTATAAATTTTTTCTTGATTATCCTTGTTGGTTTGGGTATAAACCATTCAATACATTCCTGATTTACATTAGGTGGGCTCGAAAGAGACCCGCCTTTTTTATTAGTTGTTTAAAATTGATGTCAATGCGTAAGCGCAAAGACGTTAGAATGAGAAAATTATAAGGAGGCCAAGTTGGGTTTATCCAACGAAGGCAAAAATAAAAATGAGATTAACCAATCTCGAACAAAAGATAGTTGATATTATTCGCCCTGTTACCGATGACATGGGTATTGAATTACTATGGGTTGAATATAAAGGTGGAATTTTGGGGGTTTATGCCGAAAACCCAACAACAGGAAAATTGACATTGGATGAATGCACACAAATAAGCCGTGAGATTTCACCAATATTAGAAGTTGAAGACCCAATTAAAGGGGCGTATCGTTTGGAAATAAGCTCCGCCGGTATTGACAGGCCACTTTTTAAACCATCAGATTACGAGCGGTATAAAGATTTAGAAGCAAAGATTGAGTTGGATGAAATGATTGAAGGACAAAAAAAATTCCGTGGCTTTATCCGCCAAAGTGATGACAATAAAGTTGTTTTAGAAACAGATCAAGGCTCTGTTGATTTGCCGTTTTTATCCATCATCAAAGTCAAAATTGGTGATGAACGATACCCTTATTAAAGAAACAAAAAAGAGATTTGAAAATAAGTCATTAGATAATGATAGCAATGACGAAGAAGAAGAAATTAAAGTAATAAATTAACACGAACTAAGAAAAGGAGGATTCCCTAAAAATGGAAATGTTAGAAGTAGCCGACGTTGTCGCCAGAGAAAAGAATATTGACCGTGAAATCGTTTTGGAAGCGATGGAAGAAGCCATTCAAAAGGCTGGACGCTCCAAATACGGGTATGACCATGATATTCGCGCCAAGATTGACCGTAAATCAGGCAAGATTGAAATGAAACGTTACCGTGAAGTGGTTGAGAATGATGCAGAGATTGAAGAAGAAATGCACCAAATCACTATCGATCAAGCTCAAAAAGAGAAAAAAGATGCCGTCGTTGGTGATTTTTTAATTGATGAACTTCCTGCCCTTGATTTTGGGCGTATCGCCGCTATGACGGCAAAACAAGTTATTGTTCAAAAAGTACGTGAAGCCGAACGCGCGCGTCAATATATTGAATTTAAAGACCGCGCAGGTGAAATCATTAACGGTGTTATTAAACGTGTTGAATATGGTAATGCCACCGTAGATATTGGTGGTGGCCGTGCCGAAGCTGTCTTACGTCGTGAAGAATGTATTCCCCGCGAACATCTTAAAAATGGTGACCGTGTCCGCGCCTTATTCATGAAGTGCGTGAAGAACAACGTGGACCACAAATTTTCTTATCCAGAACACATCCTGACTTTATGGCAATGTTGTTTACCCAAGAAGTGCCAGAAATTTATGACGGTATGATTGAAATTAAAGCCGTTGCCCGTGACCCCGGTTCTCGTGCAAAAATTGCCGTTCAATCCCGTGACTGGCTCCGTTGACCCTGTTGGGGCATGTGTTGGTATGCGTGGCTCCCGCGTGCAAGCGGTCGTGAACGAGCTTCAAGGTGAGAAAATCGACATTATCAACTGGACCGAAGATTTGGGAAGTTTCATCATCTCCGCCCTTCAACCTGCCGAGGTGGCAAAGGTTGTGATGGATGAAGATAAAAAACGTATGGATGTTGTTGTTCCCGAAGAACAGCTTTCCCTTGCCATTGGTCGTCGTGGTCAAAATGTTCGTTTGGCATCCAACCTTGTTGGATGGGACATTGATGTTATGACCGAAGAAGAAGAATCAAACCGCCGCGCCGAGGAAAGCGCTTCTACGATCAAGAACTATTTATTAATGCCCTTGATATTGATGAAATGATTGCCCAGCTTTTGATTGCCGAAGGGTTTAGTACCGTTCGCGAAATCTCAGAAACACCAATCGAGGAAATGACCGAGATTGAAGGTTTTGATGAGGATATTGGTCAGGAACTAATCAACCGTGCCAACGCATGGATTGAGGAGCAAGAGAATGTTCTTAAATCCAAAAAAGAAGAGCTTGGCATCAATGAAGACCTAATGAATTTTGAAGGTTTAACCCCAGAAGTGGTGATTAAATTGGCCGAAAATGATGTAAAATCACGCGATGATTTGGCAGATTTGGCCACAGATGAGCTTGTTGAAATTCTTGGTGAAGATAATATCAAAGAGCGCGATGCCGAAAAACTTATTATGAAGGCGCGTGAGCATTGGTTTGCCGAAGAAGATGCCCAAAAGGCAAAAACAGAAGCCGCTAATACCGATGATGCAACGCAGGACACTGCAGAGGAAACCCCTGCGGCAACCGCCTCCAATGCTTAATATACCGCTCGCTCATCTTTCGGTTTATCGAAAAGATGATTTAAAAAGCGAGCGGCCACAGGCATTGATTATAAAATAAATCAGACCCTCTAATTGCCTTTATTCGGCACGGGTCTGGTCAAAGGGACGAGAAACGTGTAGAAAAACGAATACTTTTCAACACAAACAAATGAAAAGTAAACTTTACGCCAGTGTGTATTCACAATGGCATATTAAACAAGGCATAGAATGACTGATAAAAAGACAGAAACAAAAGAAGACAACGCAACCGAAGACGCGCCAAAGAAAAAAACCCTCGGGTTAAAAGGCGGAACGCTAAGCCTTAAAGGTGGAGCGAAACCATCGGGTGGTGCAGGAACAGTTGTTGAAGTACGCCGCAGTCGTTCTGCGGGTCGTGGCGCGGTGCAAACCCCCGATCATGCCGCCCCTACCCCACAAAAACCGACTGGTTCTGCGCTTGAGCGTTTGACACCAGAAGAACGTGATGCCCGTGCAAAGGCATTAAAGGATGCGCTTGCCGCACCCAAAGAAACAAGCAGCTCACTACCGCCGCCGCCATCAAAAACGCCCCGCGCAACAGAAGAATTACCTGATACAGACGACGCACGTCAAAAAGAGCTTGAAGAGCTACAGCGTATTGAGCTTGAAGAACAAACCAAGGCAAAAGAGGCTGACACTCAAAATCAACAGCGTTTCCGCCAACAACAGGCAACATTGCCCCCTTCTAAAAAAGCGGAAGAAGAGCGCGAGAAGAAAGTGCCAACCCGTAACCCACGCGGTGGGGAGCGTCGCCGTGGCGGTAAAATTACCGTTACGCAAGTCTTAAACCAAAATTATGACCGTGACCGTGGTATGTCATTGGCGGCACAAAAACGTGCACAACAAAAACGCCGTATGGCCGCATCTGGCCCCAAAGAGCCTTCACAAAAAGTTTATCGTGAAGTGGTCGTGCCAGAAACAATTACTGTCCAAGAACTTGCAAACCGTATGACCGAACGCGGAACAGATGTGATTAAAGAGCTGATGAAACTTGGGATTATGGCGACAATTAACCAAACAATTGATGCCGATACTGCCGAATTATTGGTTGAGGAATTTGGCCACACGATTAAGCGTGTAACCGACTCCGATGTTGAAACAAACCTTGAGGGTATTACAGATGATGATAAAGATTTAATCTCTCGCCCGCCTGTTGTGACTATTATGGGTCACGTTGATCATGGTAAAACCTCGCTTTTGGATGCAATGCGTCAAACAGATGTGGTTGCAGGTGAAGCAGGTGGAATTACCCAACATATTGGTGCTTATCAAATAAAAGTACCCACGGGCGAACGCGTTACATTCATTGATACACCGGGTCACGCGGCCTTTACCGAAATGCGTGCGCGGGGTGCAAATGCAACTGATATCGTAATCTTGGTTGTGTCTGCCGCCGATTCAATAATGCCACAAACAATTGAAGCCATTAACCACTCCAAAGCCGCAGGTGTGCCGATCATCGTTGCTATTAACAAGATTGATTTACCCGAAGCAAATGCGATGAAGGTTAAACAAGATCTTCTTCAACATGAAATTATTGTTGAAGATTTAAGTGGTGATGTACAGGCGATTGAAGTTTCCGCAAAAAACAAAATAGGTTTAGACAAATTGGTCGAAGCCATTTTATTACAAGCAGAGATTTTAGAATTAAAAGCCAACCCCAACCGCGAAGCACAAGGTATTGTTGTTGAATCAAAAATGGAGCCTGGCCGTGGGTCTGTTGCCACCGTTCTTATTCAAAATGGTACATTAAGACAAGGTGATAATTTTGTTGTCGGCGCCGAATTTGGTAAAGTTCGTGCGTTGATTAATGATAAAGGCGAGCAAATTGAAGAGGCTCCACCGGGTTTACCCGTTGAAGTGCTCGGCCTTAATGGAACACCCGAAGCAGGTGACATCTTAAATGTCGTTGAAGAAGCCAAAGCCAAAGAAGTGGCAGGATATCGTGCGCGCAAAAAACGTGATATTGCAACCACCTCAACAACCGCCGCAGGGTTAAGTTTTGAAGATTTAATCGCTGCCTCTCGTGCCGAAGGAAAGAAACAAATTCTTCCTATCGTTATTAAAGGTGACGTTCATGGGTCGGTTGAGGCGATTATTGGATCTCTTGATAAAATGACCGAAGGTAACGAGGAAATTGGCGTTCAAGTCCTACACTCAGGGGTTGGTGGTATTACCGAATCTGATGTGACGCTTGCCAATGCCTCTGGCGCATTATTGGTTGGATTTAACGTGCGTGCAAATGCCCAAGCGCGCGATTTAGCCCAACAAAAAGACCAGAAAATCCGTTATTACAACATTATTTATGATGTCATTGATGATGCCAAAGCAATCCTCAGCGGAATGCTTGCCCCATCCGAGCGTGAACAATATCTGGGTCAGGCCGAAATTCGTCAGGTCTTTATGATTTCAAAATACGGCAATATCGCAGGATGTATGATTAAAACAGGTTCTGTTAAACGTGGTGCAGGTGTACGTCTTTTACGCGATGATGTTGTTATTCATGAAGGCACGCTAAAAACATTGAAACGCTTTAAAGATGAAGTTAAAGAAGTTAAAGAAGGCATGGAATGTGGTATGGCTTTTGAAAACTATGATGACATCAAAGAAGGCGATATCATCGAATGTTACGAAATCGTTGAAGAAGCCCGTACGTTAGATTAATTGATTCAATTATATAAATGAAACCAAACAATCAAAATAATGGGCCATCACAACGTCAACTGCGTGTTGGGGAACAAATTCGTCATATTATGGCGGAAACTCTTTTACACGGGCATTTTCGGGACGAAGCCCTGATCAATATGGCCGCAAATATTACAGTGACAGAGGTTCGCCCCTCCCCAGATTTAAAGCAAGCAACAGCGTATGTTATTTCATTGGGTGGTGAGAAGATGGATGTCCTACTCCCCGCGCTTAACAACAACGCCCCTGCCTTTCAAAAAGATATTAATGAGAAAGCGAATTTAAAATTCACCCCAAAGGTACGTTTTAAAGAGGATACAAGTTTTGAATCGGTACAAAAATTAGATTCTATTCTCAATAATATTAAATATTCTGAACAAGAAAATGACTAAGAAAAAAATAATTTTAGCTCTTTTTATTATAGCTATATTGGGGCTTATATTTTATTTTAAACCTGTGCCTAAACCTGAATGGTCAAAAAATCTTTCTCCAAAAATTTCAGAGGCTAGAATAGAAATTGATACTAATTTACAAAATAAATTTCCTCTAGGCACACCTATAAAAGATTTTATTGATCACCTTCAAAAATATAACTTTAAACCTAGCTGGCACTTATCAGATAATAAACAAAAAGCGTTTTTAGCTTACTCTAGCTTAGTTTGCTCAATAACAATTGAAGTTATATGGGAAGCAGATACAGAAGGAAATTTAAGTTTTTTAAAAGGGGACAGGCGAACAGTCTGTTTATAATTTTTAATGGCACGTAAGAAAAAAGGTCTTCCGATAAACGGTTGGATTAACCTCAACAAACCAGTTGAATATACGTCTACGCAAATGGTTGGCAAAATTCGATATGCGATGAAGGCACAAAAAGCAGGGCACGGTGGAACACTTGACCCCCTTGCTTCAGGTATTCTTCCCATTGCCTTGGGCGAAGCGACCAAGACGGTAAATTTTATTCAAGATGCCATTAAAACCTATGAATTTGAAGTCACTTGGGGCGAACAACGCACCACCGATGATGCCGAGGGAGATGTAATTCACACCTCTTATAAGCGACCTTCAATAGATGAAATTAACACCCTTCTCCCGAATTTTATTGGTGCGGTTGAACAAATCCCTCCACAATTTTCTGCTGTAAAAATAGAAGGCGAACGCGCCTATGATATGGCTCGTGATGGGCAGGCGGTAAATATCAAATCCCGCATTGTGAACATCGAATCTTTAGAAATTTTAGATGAGCCAAATGTGAGTGAGAGTCCTGCCGCTTGCGGCCATGACGGCTCTTTAATGTCAAAAACATCTTTCAAATGTGTTTGTGGCAAAGGAACTTATATCCGCTCTATCGCGCGGGATTTGGGTGAAAAACTTGGCTATTATGGGTATGTTTCTGCGCTTAAACGCACCCAAGTCGGGGATTTTAGACTTGAAGATGCGATTCCACTGGACTTTTTCCTTGAAATGATTGATAAACCAGACCAGATAAGAAATTCGGATGATTTTCTTCTCCCTCTACAAACTGTTCTGGGCGACATCCCGGCTCTAGCTTTAAAGAAAGATGAAAAAGTTCGGTTGAAAAATGGCAATGACCTGACATTTCTTTCCAAAGATGACTTGACCCGATTGGATCAAGCAAACATTGATTGGAAGGCAGATGACCCAACCATTGCCCTTGCCCAATATGAAGATACCGCAATTGCGATGGTCGAAATATATGGCGCAAAAATTCAACCCATCCGTGTTTTTAATTTGTAGTCTTTCCACTTGCGGATTGGCGATTGAACGAGCTTTCAAATTGTTTGAAAGCGTAACAAAAAAGGAAAAATGATGTCGATTACTACAGAACGTAAAGCAAAAGTTATTGAAGATAATGCAACAGCCAAAGGCGATACAGGATCCCCCGAAGTACAAGTTGCAATTTTAACAGAGCGTATCAATAATTTATCTGAGCATATGCAAGGCAACAAAAAAGATTTTGGTTCACGCCGCGGTCTTTTGGCCATGGTTGCAAAACGCCGTAAATTGCTTGATTACCTAAACGGTAAAAATGAAGGTCGTTATCAAGACCTGATTAAAAAATTAGGCCTAAGACGCTAAGAATTCAAACCCGCCCATTGTTGGCGGGTTTTTTATTGGCAGAAAAAAAACCGCTCTTATAAAGCGGCTTTTTTTAATATTATTTGAAATTTATCAAAACTTACTTACTCGCACGTTTAATGCCTTCTTCAATCATGGCTTTGGCTTCGGCGGCGTTGCCCCATCCTCCAATTTTAACCCATTTGCCTTTTTCAAGGTCTTTGTAATGGGTGAAAAAATGCTCAATCTGGTCTTTTAAAATAGGTTGAATATCATCAACATCATTGACGTTTGCATGATAGGGAAACATTTTATCGGTTGGGCGCGCAATAATTTTTTCATCCATGCCGCCATCATCTTCCATTTTCAAAACCGCAATTGGTTTTACTGGTAAAACCGCACCGGGGGTGACAGGCAAATGACCGATACAAATCACATCAACAGGGTCCCCATCATCCGATAATGTGTGCGGAATAAATCCATAATTCCCCGGATAAAACATAGGGGTATGGATAAAACGATCCACCATCAACATGCCAGAGTCTTTATCAATTTCATACTTAACAGGCTGCCCCCCCATTGGGTTTTCAATGATGCAATTCACTTCATCAGGGGCATTTTTACCGATTGATAATTTGGAGATATCCATTTTTATTCGTCCTTTAAGATATAGCGTTTTTTAATTTCACCATTTTCTAACGCAAAAACAACAGGAACGCCAGTCTCCATTTCTGCATCATTAATAGAATCGGGCGTTTCTACACCAAGGATAATAAGCATGGCACGTAAAGAGTTTCCATGGGCGGCGATAAGGACATTTTTACCTTCATCCACCAATGGTTTAATATTTGCGTCATAATAGGGGCGCACACGCTTTTCCACCACATCTTGAAGGCACTCGCCCCCCGGTGGTGGTACGTCGTAAGATCGGCGCCAAATGTGCACTTGTTCATCCCCAAATTTTTCACGGGTTTCATCTTTGTTGAGGCCTGTCAAATCACCATAATCACGCTCCCGCAAATCTTCATGGTAAATCATACTCTTAATTAAATCGGCTTGTCCCGCCTCTTTCAATGCTAGCTCTGCAGTTATATTGGCACGTTTAAGGGTGCTGGTGAAAACTTGATCAAAAGTAATCCCCTCCTCCTTCAAAAGCTTTCCTGCGTTAATGGCCTCTTCAATGCCTTTATCGGTCAATTCTACGTCTGTAAAACCTGTAAAAACATTTTTTAAATTCCATTCGGATTGCCCATGTCGAAGCAAGACAAGATAATTCATTGTTACACTCTCTTATATAATTTTTTTTATTGTTAATTTATTGACCTGTTATTGACCCGGAAGATATTTTTTCAACCCAAACAAGCTCGCCTTGATAGTTTGAACCGTTGCAACCTGACCATTACGCCATGTATCATAAGCGGCAAATAAAATGGCCACTTCAACAGCCGTAATTAAAAACTGTAAAATTGGTGCAATAATGCCAAACCCTGCGGTGGCGTTAAAGAAAATAATATTGAACACAAAAAACACAACAAATAAAATTGATAGTGCCTTAAAATGTGAAATATCAACCGCCCCAAACTCTTCCCCAAATACCAACCATCCCGTGATGGCCATGGCCAAACCAATAAGGCCAATTAGGCTCATAATCGCGCCAACGCCAATATACATACCAACAAGGGCAAGCAAACTGGTCACCAGACCAAACGCCGCAGAAATTAAAATCAACATATAGCAAATTTTTGCATATTTATTTGTTGGAATACCCAGTACTTTACCAGTTGGTGTTTTGTTTTCGTTCATAATATCCTCATTTATAGAAATGGTTTAACCGAAAAAAATTTTTACATTTAATATGATGCAATGAAAGTAACCATAAATATTTATGCACAAAAGCATTTTTATAATTTGACATAATAGATGTTTTTGTATATTGTTTTTAAATCATTAACGGAGGTCAAAATGCAAGATTATACAAACGCGGCAGCGGCAGAGCTAAAACTGGGACATTACACAGAAAAAGATATAGAAGCTGCAATAAAAGGGGGAAAAGACGCACCTAAGCATGGAAACCGATTATGGTCAGAAATGTTAACAAGCGCACATGGTTCTGCCAAAGCGACGAAAAACCAAGATTTAATTGAAGCCGTAGAAGATGTTATACGCACTGTTCTTAGTCCTGAGTTCACTCAATCTCAACCTAATGGGGGTTTTGATACGCGTAATTCACTTGGACATGGGATAGGTGAAGCTTTAGGACATGTACGAACAGAGTCTGGAAAACCTGAAATCACTATAATTGACCGTATGGCTGATAAAACAGCTTACTGCTCTCCCCAAGATCCTACACTTAACGCACAGATAAAAGCCTTAAAAATGGCTTTAAAATTGCATGCGGTAGAACAAGGCATCTCATTAACTTCATCACATGAGGTTGCTAAGCCTAAACCAGTATCAGGTTTTGATGCATCATAGAATTTGACTTGCGTTTCTTTTCATGGCATTAAAATGATGCTGTGAAAAGGCGTAAGATATTGTTTTTTCGATATGCGGTTGACAGTTAAAGGCTTTTATCCTGATTAAGAGAATTTAACCGTCCACCGATTATCACTTCGGTAGATTTCTCCCCTTCATAGTAATAAATAAAGCTTTATCCATTGGGGATAGGGTTTGATTAATCGTTTTAATTCCGAACGGCGCATTTGCGACGGTTACGAGGCTTAAAACAAAATAAGAAAGAAAAATATGTTTAATGTATTTAAAAAAGAAATCCAATTTGCGGGTCAAACACTGACTTTGGAAACTGGTAAGGTTGCCCGTCAGGCTGATTCATGTGTGATGGCAACTTTGGGTGGAACAACGGTGCTTTGTGCTGTAACTGCTGCAAAATCAATTCGTGAAGGGCAAGATTTCTTCCCCCTTACCGTTCATTATCAAGAAAAGGCATACGCCGCAGGTAAAATCCCTGGTGGGTTTTTCAAACGTGAGGCACGCCCTTCTGAAAAAGAAACACTCACTGCACGTCTTATTGACCGCCCTATTCGTCCTTTATTCCCAGATGGTTTTTTAAATGAAGTTCTTGTGATGTGTACGGTTGTTGCTCATGACATGGAAAATGACCCTGATATGGTTGCGATGATTGGTGTGTCTGCGGCCTTAACAATGTCTGGTATCCCATTTATGGGCCCTGTTGGCGCGGCGCGCGTTGGATTTAAAGATGGTGAATATCTTCTAAACCCAACAATTCAAGACATGGAAGGCTCCTCGCTTGACCTTGTTGCCGCAGGAACAAAAGAAGGTGTTTTGATGGTCGAATCAGAAGCATCCGAATTATCCGAAGAAATCATGCTTGGTGCGGTTATGCATGCATGGGAAGGTTTCCAACCTGTTATTGACGGTATTATCGAATTGGCAGAAATGGGCGCGAAAGAGCCTTGGGATCTTCCTGAAAAAGACCCCAAAATCACAAAACTATATGATGATCTTAAATCAAAATATGAAGATGATGTTCGTAAAGCATACAGCAACACTGATAAGGCAGAACGTTATGCCGCAAAAGATGCTGTAAAAGCCGATGCCATTGAGAACTTCGTTAGCGATGATACGGGTATCACCAAAGAAATGGTTGCTGCAGAGTTTAAACATCTTGAAGGCGATGTTGTTCGCGGAAATATCCTCAAAACAAAAAGTCGTATTGACGGACGTGACACAACAACAGTACGTGAAATTGTTGCCGAAGTTGGTGTATTGCCCCGCGCCCACGGTTCTGCCCTTTTCACCCGTGGTGAAACCCAAGCATTGGTTGTAACCACATTGGGAACAGGTCAGGATGAGCAGATCATGGATGCCTTGGAAGGTGAATACCGCCAACGCTTTATGTTGCATTATAACTTCCCTCCTTATTCAGTGGGTGAAGCGGGTCGTGTTGGCCCACCAGGGCGTCGTGAGATTGGCCATGGTAAATTGGCATGGCGTGCGGTTAACCCATTATTGCCAGCTGCTGAAGATTTCCCATACACAATCCGTAACGTATCCGAGATTACCGAATCTAATGGCTCGTCATCAATGGCGTCTGTTTGCGGTAGCTCATTGGCGATGATGGATGCGGGTGTTCCTTTAAAACGCCCTGTTGCGGGTATTGCCATGGGATTGATTAAAGAAGGCGATGATTTTGCTGTTCTTTCCGATATTTTGGGTGATGAAGATCACTTGGGTGATATGGACTTTAAAGTGGCGGGTACCGAAGAAGGTGTAACATCGTTGCAAATGGATATCAAAATTACATCCATTACCAAAGACATTATGAAGATTGCATTAGACCAAGCCAAAGACGGCCGTATTCACATTCTTGGTGAAATGGCTAAGGCATTGACCGAAGCACGTGGTGAAATGTCAACACATGCCCCACAAATCGTTTCTATCAAAATTAACCCTGATAAAATTCGTGAAGTGATTGGTACGGGTGGTAAAGTTATCCGCGAGATTACCGAAACCACAGGCGCAAAAATTGATATTGATGATGATGGTTCAATCAAAGTGTCCGCCACAAATGGTGAGAGCATTGAAAAAGCAATCAATTGGATCAAAGGCATCACAGAAGAGCCAGAAGTTGGTAAAGTTTATGATGGTAAAGTTGTTAAAACCGTTGATTTTGGTGCATTTGTAAACTTTATGGGGTCAAAAGATGGCCTTGTACATATTTCCGAGCTTGCCGATGAGCGTGTTGCAAACACAACCGACATCATCAAAGAAGGCGATAGCGTTAAAGTGCTTTGTATTGGCATGGATGATCGTGGCAAAGTAAAACTTTCCATGAAACGCGTTGACCAAGAATCAGGCGAAGCGCGCGAACCACAAAAACGCGAGAAAAAAGAAGACGCTGCGTAAGCTTTTAAACAAATAAGATTAATAAAAACCCGCCTTTAATTGTGGCGGGTTTTTTATTTATTTAAACAATGCTACAACCCGAGAATGTTTACAAAATTTTCACCCAATATGATTGGTATTATTATGGCGCTAACGGGCTTCATGTTTTATTCAATCGGTGATGTTGGATTTAAATATGTGGGGCAATATTTAAGCTTATATCAAATGGCATTTTATGCTCAAGTTTTTGGTCTTATTGGACTTTTAATTTATGCGGTTATTGGCCGCAAAACTCTAAAAACAAAGAAAATAAAGCTTCATGTGATAAGGGCGGTTTTTATTGCTATTCCCTATTTTGTAGCTCTCTTTGCGTTTCAACATAAATCCCTCGCTGAAAGTTATATTTTCTTTTACATGGCACCTTTTTTTACAGGGGTTCTGGCAAGTTATATTCTAAAAGAACGTTTTACAAAGCATCAATTTCTTGCCGTGCTGACGGGTTTTATAGGTGTTCTTATTATTCTACGCCCTGGCTTTATTGAAATTGATTGGATTGGTATTGCAATTATTTTATCTTCCCTTGCCTATGCTTACGCTTCTGTTATTACCAGACGCGATGGTGCGGGGGAAAGTGAATTTGTTTTATCATTTTACACAACATTGGGTATTTTTATTGTTTCGATTATCCCTTTTTGGCTAAACCCAATTATTCCACCGCAAAATCTTTTATTCCCCATTGGGGTCGCAGGATTATTTGAAGCTGCAGCAACAGGGTTAGTTGCCATAGCGTGCGTAAAAACGCGAGCCGTAACCGTACAAAAATTAGGATATTTTAGCCTTATCTTTGCTTTTATATTTGGGTGGGTCTTTTTTGACGATATCCTTGTTGATTTGTGGACGTTTATTGGTGCATCTATTATTATCAGTAGTGGTCTTTACATGATTTACCGTGAACATCAATATTCGCAAAATTTAGAACAAACCAATCAGCATCCAAATAGCAATTAAAACCATCATAACATTTTCGGTAAGTGAAACCGCACCAAGGGGAACATCGCTGTTTCCACCAACGCAAGCGCATTTTAATTCTCGTTTATCAAGATAAACGGCTTTAAACACAGACCAAGCCCCGATAGAACCGATAACCAATGCGATGATTGCCGCCAATGGGATAAATACGCGACCCAACATCATAACCCCTGCCAATGCCTCGGCAAATGGATAAATATAAGCATAAGGGACAAAGCGTTGCGCCAAAACATCATAGTTTAAAAACATAGATGAAAAACTTTCTAGATCGCGCAATTTTAAAATTGCCAATACGCACATGCTGGTTGCGATAAAAGTTTTTAGAATGTCTGAAAAATATAAATTCTCATACGCAAACCACGTTATCATCACCGCCATTAAAAAGGTCATCGTAAAGATAGCAATAATCGGCTGATATTTTTTTAGAATGGGGCTTTTTTCTTTATTAAAAAACTTTACTAAATCATCATGGCCGCCAATACGCTCCCCTTCAATAAAGGTTTGGGGCGTTGTTTTTACATCATGTTTATCTTTAAATGCGTCAGTTTCTTCGCGCGTTGTTAAATGATGGTCTTCAACCTCATATCCATTTTTTTCTAAAAGATATTTTGATTTTAAGCCATATGGACAAATATGTTTATCCATCACCATGCGGTATAAAACCGCTTTTTTATTCGTTTTTTTATCGCAGCATTCTTTTGTCATTACTTTTAAAACAAAATACTTACAAAATAGTTCAAATTTTATCGCGATACTTTAACGATTGCTTATTTAAAACATTAGGATCTAACTTATTTTTCAAAAGGTTATTTGCCGTTTTGACACAGTTAGATAATTGAACGTCATCTAAATTATGAATAGCGGGTTTTTCCCAAATTCTATCCCATTTATCCCCCGCAACGTGGTCATAAATAATCCGCGCAATACAATGATCTAAATAAACAGGCCAATTATTCTCTTTCGCAAAAACAGGAAGCGTTTGAGAATAAAGCATCCGCCATTCATCTTTTAAATTTTGCATATATTTTTAATAGTTAAGTACGACTAAGGCCTATCGTTTTAAATCATAGGCCATACGTGATTTTTTCATCAAATCTTGGCCTTTTTCAACATTTTGGCGGCCTTCACGTATTTTTTCTTCGCCTTTTTTAATATTTTCGTTGCCTTTAGCAATCATTTTATTGCCTTTTTCAACTTTTTTAACGCCATCTTTCCAAGCCTTTGATGTTTTATCCAAGTCACTCTTATTCGCTTGCACTTCATCAATATCAAAAGATGTGCTGACATAATCAGTTTGATTTGCGTAGGCACCACGGCTTTTTGCGATAAGCTGATTTCCTTCAGCCACCATTTTCTCACCCTTTTCAATATCCTCACGACCGTCTTCGATAAGCTTACGGCCATTTGCAACATCTTTTTCACCATCTTTGGCAATTTCTTCACCCTTTTCATATTGCTTTGCAATATTGGCGAAAGCTTTGCTGTCGGCTTCTGCTTTCTCGCCCAAGCTTAGTTCACCTGATGCGCAAGCACTTAAAAAGAATATAGAGATTAAGATGAGAAAATTTTTCATTCTGGTTTCCTTTAAAATAATTTGTTTTTTATAAAAATAAATGATGTCTTTATTGTGGTCTACGCAATATAATCAATCATTCTCATCAAACCAAATCTCACATGAATAATCCCATGTCAGCTCCTCTCCCGCGTTAATATCACGCAAGGCGAAAGAAGTAATTGTCATCTCTTCACTATCATTTTCAAGATACAATGTTGGGTTACGGCTATGGTTATAAAGCATGATGTATCCCAATGGCATACAATGTTCTGCCCCCTCCTCATCTGGGTTCCAATCTAACAAATATCCATCGGGCGCACCGCCATCATCAGGGACATCTTTTGCCGCAACGATAATGACGGGGGCGGCCTCGATCATTGTATCTTTTGCAATATCTTCAAGTGCAAAAACACCACGCCCCTTATCGTTGTCCATATTGCGCCACCCTATTTTGGCACCCAATTGACCGTATGTAAGACCCATAATTTTGACCTATATTTTATCAAAGCGAAATGTTATTGAATAACGGAGTTATAATCGTTTGGCTTTTATATTAATATCAGCACAAATAACGAATTAGATTTTTACCTTACACAAGCGTAGTAACGCAATTAAATAAAATATAGATGATAAAAATATGAGTTTAAAGTTACCAAAAGTTATCGGCCATCGTGGCGCGGCAGGCTACGCCCCCGAAAACACAATCGAAGGAATACACACCGCCGCAGATATTGGGGTGGAGTGGGTG
Organism: uncultured Alphaproteobacteria bacterium; assembly: GCA_963803555.1. Taxonomy (GTDB): domain Bacteria; phylum Pseudomonadota; class Alphaproteobacteria; order Micavibrionales; family Micavibrionaceae. The sequence continues at coordinate 1,016,184 of CAWDMZ010000002.1, forward strand.
GAATTGGATGTAAAACTGACCAAGGATGATGTCCCCATCATTTTTCACGATGATGATTTGGAACGGACAACCAATGGTCATGGTCTTGTTGCTGAAACAACCTATGAAGATTTAAAACAATTGGAGGCAGGAAGCTGGTTTTCCGAAGGGTTTGTGGGCATCAAAATCCCTACATTGGAAGAAGCCATTGACGCCTTAATCAATCGAAACCTTGGTTTGAATTTAGAAATTAAACCCTGCCCCGGCCGCGAAAAAGACACGGCGGAAATTGCCCTTGATATACTTTCGCATTATTGGGATGATCATGATCGCTTATTAATATCATCTTTTGAATATATATCGCTTGAGGCGGCAATGGATGTGGCTGCCGATTGGTCGCGTGGGTTATTATTGGGTGGTGAAGATATCTCCGATAACTGGCTTGAAATGGCAGATTATTTGAATGTTAAAACTATTAATTTTGGCACAAAATTAGTCACCCCAGAAATTATCGCAAGCACAATTGAAAATGATTACGCCGCCCTTGTTTATACTGTGAACGACCCACAAATTGCCCGTGAATACCAATCCATGGGTGTCAAAACCATTTTCTCAGACGAGCCTGATGTAATTGCGGAGAATATGCTGAGCATTCATTAAAACTATTGACATAAAAATAATTTACTTTATTTTACTTTGATGCTAGTTGTTACACTAAATATGCCATTTCAAGAATGGACAGAACAAAAAACGGATGAAGTTTTAAAACAATCTGGCGCTATCCCTTTTCCAAAAGTGCCTGATATTATCATTGCGAGCGGTGATTTGGCTTTATTACATGTCGTTGTTTCACATTCAAATTTATCTGATTTAAAAAAAGCAGCGGATGATGTTGGCTATTACATTATCTCTGATCGATTTAAATCACAAAGACAGGGGCCAAAACCATTTAATAAAAGCTATGTAGACTATAACCCCTTGTAATTAATTAATATTATCTATTTTCTCTGTGATTAATAAATCTATGATATAATAATTAAGTTTTAATCACGACAATCATATCAAATACCCCTAAAAGGAGGTTCTCATGGAAATTACTGCATATTGTGTAAAATGTAAGGAAAAAGGTGTAACAATGGAAAAGCCAGCCATTCATAAAACTAAAAAAGGAGGCTTTATGGCCAAAGGCTCCTGCCCCAAATGTTCAACAACATTATGTTCGATCATGGGCGCAGAAAAAGCAGAAACCGCCATGAAAAATGGTGTCGAAAAAGCTTACTAATAAAAATTAAAATTTTAAAATAGCGCGTTTTTGATGAATTTCGAAAGCGCGTTTTTTAATATAAAAATATTGACATTATGTTAAATATATTTTAGTTTTTATTTTTTTACAGTAGTATAATTATGAGCATAACAAAATTAACAGATGCAGAAAAAGAAGCTATTATTAACACAATAATTATTGAAGATGATGCGGGCGTTGCGCGGATAGAGACAATTGCCGCTGAATCTTGTCAAAAGTTTGAATTTGAAAGACGTACAACATTTGATAAGACTGGTGAGCTACCGCCCATGTCTTTAGAATATCAAAGCGCGTCATTAACGCGTCTTATTGCAAACGAAGTTACTTCTGCTCGTCGTGATGATACAGATGTTAATTTAAGAGAAGTTGCTAAAATTCCAACTCCTCAGCATACAATCGCATAAGAAGAAATTATTTGATATTTTTTGTTTGAGCCTGAGACATCACAACTCATCTCAAATGAATTTGGAAAATTTAAAATTATTTTTGTTTTATAAAAATCTGGTGAGCATTTATGAGTCGCAGTAGCGATTCCGTTTTTATCAAATTCTAAACGATGAAATAATTCTCCTTTTGTAACCCCGTCATCAAAATAGACGGCGATACCGCCCTCTTCCAATTTGTATAAATATCGTTTTGAAACATCTGATAATGTAATATCATTATTCAGCGTTAATTCACCTTGTTCTTCATATTGCAATGTTATATCATCGATTTTTGCAAAACTTGCTGTTCCTTCAAACGTACCATGGGGGTTGATTTCACGGGTTAAAAGCCATTGCCCCTCCAGCATTTCAAAAATGCTTTTGCTATCCATTGGATTTAAATGTCGTAACAAAATAATGGGTTATCGCAAAAATCAACCCAACAGGAACAAACATCGCAAAGCTGTAGATTGATTGAAACCCATCAATATAAAAACTGCCGATCACGGGAAATAAAATTGCGCCAAGCACGAGTAATATTAAAAAATAAAATAATTTTCTAAACCGATAAATTTCAAAAATAATACTTGTCGGTATAAATATAAATGCTGTCACCATAAACCCAATCGGCAACCCGATAAATAAAACAGGCTGATGCACAGGAACAAATGCAATAAATGAATATAGAAGATAAAGTGTAAAGCTGCCAAATATAGGCGTCAGTAAAACGCTATACCAGATTCTATTCGATAGCTTACCCAAACTCTTTTAACCGATCAGGCATGGGCATACCCACGGCGTTAAATCCGCAATCAACGTGGTGAATTTCACCTGTGACCGCGCCTGATAAATCGGACAATAAATATAATCCTGTACCGCCCAATTCATCTAATTCAACGGGGCGCTGTAATGGTGCGGTTATCGTATTATATTTAAATGTTGTCCGTGCATTGCCAATCACCGCGCCCGCCAAAGTACGCATTGGCCCTGCACTAATCGCGTTCACGCGGATACCATATACACCCAAATCACGCGCCATATATTTGACGCTTGCCTCTAACGCGGCCTTGGCCACGCCCATAACATTATAATTTGGCATCGCTTTTTCCGCCCCAAAATACGATAGGGTCACCGCACTGCCGCCCGATTTCATCATCGGTGCCGCACGGCGCATGATGGAGGTGAAGGAATAGCATGAGATATGCATTGATTTAAGAAAATTATCCAAAGACGTATCAACATAGCGTCCTTTTAATTCTTCCTTATCACTAAATGCAATGGCATGGATAACAAAATCAATCTCACCCCATTCTTGCTTGAGCGTGGCAAAAACATTATCCAAATCGGTTTCGTTCGATACATCACAATCAATCAACACGTTTGACCCGATGGATGCCGCCAATGGCTTTACCCGTTTGCCAAAAGCATCCCCTTGATACGTAAAAGCTATTTCTGCGCCATTTTCCGCCAAGGTTTTCGCCATGCCCCATGCAATTGATTTCTCATTCGCAACGCCCATCACCAGACCGCGTTTGCCCTTCATAAGATCTGTTTTGATATTCATTTACTTCCTACTTTCAAAAAATTCTTTTGGGCGATTAAATTGCCAAGGGTCGCGCGTGTTACAAGGAAGAATTTTAATTTCTTTCCATACATCGCCAATTTTATACGGCTCTTTTTCTAACCATTTATTTAATTCATTTTTGTCTTTAAAATCAACCATATAAGCCGATCCAATCGTTTCGCCATTCTCTCCTGTTAATGCCGCGCCATACCAAAGATTGCCGCATTCTAATAATTGTTCGTCCATCGCAATATGATCTTGCCTTGTTTTTGCGCGGCGGTTTGGGGCGTCAGCATCCGTGCCATCTTTACCAATAACAAGGAACTGCATTAATCCTCCACCTTGCTCATCACAAGGGTACAGTTTGTACCACCAAAACCAAAGCTGTTGGACATGACCGATTGATGTTCTACATTATCGACACGCGTTTGCGCAATGGGAAATCCTTTGGCGCCTTCGTCCAATTCTTCAATATTAATACTGGGGCAAACAAAATCATGGTTCATCATTAGAATTGAATAAATTGCCTCCTGCACACCTGTTGCACCCAAGGAATGCCCTGTCATCGACTTTGTCGCGCTGATATGCGGCATATCATATCCAATATCACCAAATACTTCTTTGATAGCCTCCAGCTCGGTAATATCACCTGCGGGTGTGCTTGTTCCATGTGTGTTAATATAGGTCACTGGCTTCGCAACTGTTTCAAGCGCCAGTTTCATGCTGCGCATACCGCCTTCACCACTGGGTGCAACCATATCTGCCCCGTCAGATGTTGCACCATATCCTGTGACTTCGGCATAAATTTTTGCGCCGCGCGCCTTGGCCGATTCATATTCTTCCAACACAACCACACCGCCACCAGACCCAATAACAAACCCATCACGGTTTGCATCATACGCACGCGCCGCCTTGGTTGGTGTATCGTTATATTTACTGCTCATCGCACCCATGGCATCGAACAAGACAGATAATCCCCAATCCAATTCTTCACCACCGCCAGCAAACATAATATCTTGTTTGCCAAGTTGAATTTGTTCAACCGCATTGCCAATACAATGGGCAGACGTTGAACAAGCCGATGTAATTGAGTAATTCACGCCTTTAATTTTGAAATTTGTCGCAATGTTAGCTGACGTGGTTGAACTCATACATTTAGGCACTGCAAATGGGCCTACACGCTTTGGCCCCTTTTCACGCGCCGTATCGGCGGCAATAATCAATGCATGGGTTGATGGTCCGCCAGATCCCATAACAATGCCTGTACGCTCATTAGATACTTGATCTTCGGATAAACCAGAATCGGCAATCGCTTGTTCCATTGCCAAATGATTATAAGCCGCACCATCACCCATAAATCGTAACATACGTTTATCAATATGATCGGCAAGATTAATATCAATTTTTCCAGAAATTTGGGAACGAAACCCCATTTCCTTCATGGTTTCATCGGCTGTAATACCAGACTTCCCCGCCTTTAGGCTTTCAAGAACAGTAGGAGCATCATTACCAATACATGAGATAATTCCCATTCCAGTAATAACAACACGCGGTAATTTATTTGCTTTGATTAAATAAGTCATGGCGACACAATAAACTGATGAAATATCGCGTCAAGAATAAAGCAATTCTTAATCGCCAGAATTATCAAATAACCCAACTTTCATATCTTTGGCTTCATAGATGACTTTGCCGTTGGCCTCTAGCTTGCCATCGGCAACGCCCAACACCAATTTACGATTGATAAATCGTTTGATATCAATGATATAACGCACTTTTTTTGTTGATGGTAACACTTGATCGGTAAATTTTAGCTCCCCTAAGCCCAATGCACGCCCCGAACCTGTCGCCCCTGTCCATCCTAACCAAAATCCAGTTAATTGCCACATGGCATCAAGACCAAGGCAACCAGGCATCACAGGATCGCCCTCAAAATGACATTCAAAAAACCAAAGGTCTGGGTTAATATCAAATTCGGCAACAATATGCCCTTTACCAAATTCACCGCCATCCATGCTGACCTCTGTAATGCGGTCGAACATTAACATTGGCGGCAATGGCAATTGCGCATTTCCTTTACCGAAAAGCTCACCTTTTCCGCATTTAATAAGGTCTTCGTAACTATAAGAAGATTGTTGATTATGGGTCATATTACTCTCTTTTATCGCTGCTTGTGACATGAATACAATTCTTAACCCGCTTAGTTCATTTTTTCAAGTATAGATGGGAATAACTTAACAGTTCTTATTTTATTAATTGACAGAATATAGATATGTGATTTTATATCATCTAATATGTTTTTAATGAATAAGGAGTAAAATATGTGGAAAAATTTAAGGGGTTCATATGTTCAAGTTGCAATGCAGGCGAGACCAATTTCAGTTTGTGTAAATAATGATGATGGCAGTTTTGAAGCATTATTAGGCTCACCCGTTATTCATAGATTGGAATTCCAAGATTTTGTATTTTACAAAGATGCTGAAAAAATCAGACCTATATGGCTAAAAAGTTTAAAAGAAACAAGCACAGCCGTATTTCAAGAAATTCCTGCAGATTTATCTGCCGATGAGCGCGTACTTTTGGCTGCTGAAGCTGCCGCTAATAAAATAGATCATGCTTTGACGGCAAGCCATGTTGGGAATAAAGATTTTCCAATTCCTGAAAGTTATGACTTAATTTTACATCCTAAAGACGCTAATATTCGAAGAGAAACAATAGAAACATTAGTTCCTTTTAATAGGATACGAGAATTACTTTTAAAAAGAGAAGAATTAGGTTTAGAAACTCAAGAAAGCCCGCTTGGATTGCTTAGTTTTTCTGTAAGTAGATTTGCACCAACCCCATCAAGAAATTTGAATTAATAACTCACAGCCGCATATTCAACACACGCGTTCTTGTATGTTTCGGTCATGGCGGCCATGGCGAGTGGTTTGGCAATCGCGGGTTCTAAATCTGGTTTTTCACCGGCGCAAGCGACTGCTAACATTCGTCCTGCGGCTTTAGCGGCGCAGACGGCTTGATCATTATAATCGTGCAAATTCACCGTTTCAAAAAATCCATTACAAATTGCCTCCACCGATTTTACCAATAATGTAGGTGCATTGGCAGGTGTATCATTCGCAGGCAAGCCAAAACGCCAATCAGTTCCCGTAGGGGTTCCTAAACGCACGGCTTCTTGTGTCATAACATAGGCGGTTTGATCTAATAAATCAGGCAAATCAGACCCACGAAACCAACAACATTGATTGCGCCCATTGTGAGAAAGCGATAATTTTCGCCCCGCCATACCAGCCAAGCCACTAATGCTGTCGGCCATGTTCCAACCTTTAATTCCAATTTTCTTCTCAATAATTATATCGCATAATTCTTGCGCCGCAATTTCATACGCCATGGCGCGGTAGGTCACTTCAACCAACAAACGCAAACTTTCGGCACGGCGTTGTCCCATATAAACAGGGGAATTAAATTGTTTGGGCAAGCCTACAGGGCGTGCCTCTTCCCATCGTGTAAAAATTTGCTGCGTTAGCTCCAGCAACATGGCGTGAAATTCATATCCACAATCAAGCCATTCTTCAAAAAACTCTCGTGCCACCGCGCGGCCCATTTCGGCATCAAAATCAATCGTGCTAGAGGGGGGCAAAACATCTTCGGATAAATCCCCAGTTACAGGGTCACATTCCAATCGTTGCGCCAATTTAACAAAGCTGCCTTGTAATGCTTCTTCACAATTATCAAACAAAAATGCGCTTTCCACGTAGATACCCGCCAGAAGGTTTATGACCTTCATTGCGTCCATTCCCTTATCCTCATCCGCGCAAAGCGATTGAATCGTATAGAGAATCCGATGCGCCACATCGGCTTTATTAGCAGAATCCAACATATTTATAAATCTGTGTTCGGGTTTAACGTAAGAAATTTGAAATCGGCGAATACCGAATATCTATGATTCTAATCGAATTCTTCTTGTTCGTAAACGCCCCATAGGAATTTTTTTTCAACCCATCCGTTAAACCCCTGTATCTCTACTTTACACCAAGATTTTGAACATTTGTCTAAAGGCAAAACAACCAAGGGCTCGACCAAAATCACGTTTTGGGATTGCAAATCATCCTTTTTATAAACCATTACAGATTTATCATTTTTAACAACTGCAGATCGCCGCCCCGACAATAACGATTGATGCACCCACCCCTCATCCCCTTCATAATCGCGAATTTTGCGCCATGTATCAAACTCTTGCACCACCTCAATCGGCAATCCTTTTTTGGTATAAATCCATTTTATGGGATAGCGTAGGCCTGGGCCACTGCGCATAAACACCTTACCCGAAGCAAGCGAGATGTATCGCGGTAATGGCAAACCTGAATTGTTAAAATAGGGGTTATTTTCTTTTGTCGATTGTTTGTTTTCTGCTTTATCTTGAGCGTTCGCAACCTGTATTAAGGCTGGGGCGAAATATAAAACAAGCAAGATTTGAAAAATTTTACGATACATACCTACTGGAATATGATAATTCATGACAAAATTCAAGATATGACAAAATAAAAATGACTTATAAAGAGAAAATAATATCGGTTGCCCCGATGATGGATTGGACAGATCGGCATTGCCGTTATTTCCACCGCCTTATAGCGCCCTCTGTTACGCTTTATACAGAAATGGTCACAACAGGCGCATTGCTTTTTGGTCAGTCGGAGCGTTTCCTTAGATATGATGAGCGGGAAAAGCCTGTCATTTTACAATTGGGTGGATCAGACCCTGAAGCCTTGGCAAAATCTGCCCTTATGGGCGCGCAAGCAGGATATGATGAGATTAACCTCAATTGTGGCTGCCCATCCGATCGTGTGCAAAGCGGGTTTTTTGGTGCGTGTTTAATGAATGAACCTCAATTGGTTGCCGATTGTGTGCAAGCCATGCGGGAAGCGGTTTCCATCCCCGTTACCATCAAATGCCGTATCGGTATTGATGAATTGGAGGAGTATAACTTCGTGGATAAGTTTGTGGATATCGTGTCCAAAACTAACATTTCACGTGAAACAAATGCGCCAATCAATTGTGATACTTTCATAATTCACGCGCGTAAGGCTTGGTTAAAAGGGCTTAGCCCCAAAGAAAATCGTGAAATTCCCCCGCTTCGTTATGATATTGTTGAGCAGCTTAAAAATGATTATCCTCATTTAAATATTCAATTAAATGGGGGAATTCGCACTCTTGAAGATATCCGCACGCACCTAGAAATATATGATGGCGTTATGATAGGACGTGAAGCCTATCAAAACCCTTGGTTTTTACGCCAAATTGAGGAAGAAATTTTAGGAAACAACAATTTATTATCGCCCGAGCAAATCATTGATAAAATGATTCTTTATGCCCAAGCCCAAGCGGATAAATACGACACACCTTTAAAATCAATCACCCGCCACATGACAGGTTTATTCCAAGGAAAACCGGGCGCACGCCGTTGGCGACAGATTTTAAGTACAGAAATGCATGACAAAGCAACAAAGCCTGAAAATTTGAAATCCGCACTGACAAGGGCTTTTGAAGCATAAATTTGATTTATTTGCTTTTTTTGTTCCGCTTTTGCTAAAATTCGCTCAAATTACACAAATATAGATTCTTTTTGGATACCCCCTACCGATAGCCATCTGAATCTGTTATTATTTTTGTTTAATACGTCATTTATTTCATTATGATCATGATGACATTTTTAAGATAAAGAAATCAAATTTGATGCAATGGCAACGATTAGATAGAGACAATTCGGTGAAAGTCATCGACAGTGTAAAGTCCGCCGAAAATGCGGGAATGTTCTCGATCGCCACATCCGAGGTTAAACGCGCAAGGCTTGTTTTTTATACAGATTATTATTTATATAAAGTCACAAATTTTGCCTCTCTCCCTTCATTTAGTTTTCAGTATTTGAGTGATGGGACATTTTTTCATTATCTTGATGGGACAGAAACTTCGATTTATGCCGTGAATGATAAAGGCTCAATCGCTTTGAATATTGCGAATGTCCTACCTTATCTTGATTTTTTCTTTTCCCAAGTGGGTGATGAAGATGGGGATATTATGCTGATTAACAATCCGCATGATATGCCATTGCTCGAATCGCTTGATGTTGATGTGTATCAGGCCGTATTTTCACAACATAAACCCGCAACGGTTGAGTATAATGAGAATACTGGAAAATATTTGGTTCAGGCCGATTTATACAAAGATGCACGCCTAATCCGCGCAAAAATTGAAATTTCATCTCGTGGACGCGTCAAAATTGTTTATCAAGAAATGATTATGCACCAGATGACCACTGTAAATTACACAGAAAACGCTTATTAAAGAGATACGAATGAACGATACAATTGATACAGATAACAACACCTCAGGCGGCCTAAAAGGCTCCTTCGGCGACCGCGGCATCAATATGAATGCCATGGGATACGGACATCCGCATGGGGATAAGATAATAGGCGAGGCACGCCAAATTTTGTTAGAATCAGAAACTGGCAGAACCCTTATAAAAATATTAGATCATCATCGAATTCCAATTATTATTATGAAAGGAAATGGTGATGGTGGCTTTTCTCCGGAAATGAAAACAATAACCATTCAAGTTCCAGGTAAAATAAAAAAAGCTACAGGAGAATTTGTAATAAGCTTTATTAAAGCTATACGTGAGGCTGATCAAGAATTTGCAGGTAGTACGGCTCCAGATGCAAAAAAAGATATTATTGCTTTTGCTGGATTTATACATGCTAGAAATATCGACTCTACATGGTATGCTTGTAAAACCATTAAAGAATTAACTAATTCTTCATTTTATTCTGTTTTACTTGACTTATTGACCAATTTAGGGTTAAATAGATTATACAAAGCGTTCTTAGAAGGTGTTTCTAAAAAAGAGCTTTATGATTATTACGCAGAAGCGTATTACAATAGAGGGAGTAACTAAATGGTAGAAGATTATGTAAAAAACACAGTTTCACTTTATAGTGACGATGTTCGTAATGCAGTTGAACACAATATCGATGCTCAACTAGCTTTAGCTGCATCTTTAGGTGCAAAACCAAGTTTAGGATTACAACTTTAATCTTATATCTTGATTATTTTAAAGTAAGAGGCCCTTTTGGGGCCTTTTGTTGTTTTGGAGCAATATCTCTCAAAAAACCCTTTGTCATTCTGGCGAAGGCCATAATCTACATATAACCATTGAAAAATAACGGCCTGCTTAATCATTATATTATATAATCCAAAATTATATAATTATTTGAAACATACTCACCCCGCCCTCTAATTTTTAAGAGGAATAAACTGAAGGACTTCGAATTTCTATTTAATATCAATATGTTGCAAACCAAATTATTTATGCCGCTCAACGGTAAAACTTTCGCCACAACCGCATCTTGCGGCTTCATTAGGATTACTAAATACAAATCCTGATTTTAAATCACCTTCTTCATAATCAATTTGTGTGCCAAATAACATCCAACTATGCATTTTGGGAATATAGAGCGTTGCACCATCTTGTTCAAACTTATCATCTTTATCGAGTGCCTCGGTCAAAACATGTTCCATCTTATAAGAATTACCCGAACATCCCGTCGTTGCCACGGTTAAACGCACTCCAACCGCCTCTGGGTTTAAGGCAGTTTTAGCAATAATATGCTTAGCAGCATTTTTAGTTATTTTTACAGGTGTAGTATTCATATTCTTCTCTCAAAAAATTTTTACTTTACGAGACCGTAGCGCGTTTACGCGCCTGAGGTTAATAAAAAGCCGTAGCGTGCTTGCACGCCTGAGGCTCCTAAACAAGCTAAGTAAACATATTTAGTTGTAATTTTGCGGTTTCCGCCATCATTGAGGCATCCCACGCAGGATCCCAAACAATATCGACATCTACATGGCGTACGCCTTCTATTGGCATGACCGCCGATTGCACCCATCCTGGCATTTCTTGCGCCACGGGACATGCGGGCGATGTTAACGACATTTCGACATACACATCATTTTTATCATTTACTATCACTTTATAAATAAGCCCAAGCTCGTAAATATTTACAGGAATTTCTGGGTCATAAATTTCTTTAATTGCCGCAACAACAGCAGGCGTAAGCGCATGATCGCTTAATTCAATGCGTGGCGGCGTTGCCAATTCATCAAAATTATCATCACCCACGGCATTTTTGACCATTTGTTCATCTGCAACTTGTTCCATTTTACTCATGCTAACATCTCTTTTGCTTTGTTTAATCCAAATATCAGCGCATCAATATCGGCTTTATTGTTATAAAGCCCCAAAGACGCACGAATTGTTCCATCAATGCCAAACCGCTCCATCAGCGGCATACAACAATGATGCCCCGTACGTACCGCAACGCCACATTGATCCAAAATCATCGCAACATCGCTAATATGCGCCCAATTAACGGTAAAGCTGATGATTCCAACCTTATTTTCCGCCGTCCCATAAAATTGAATACCATCAATTTCATTTAACTGTGCCTGCATATAGTTTAGCATATCAGTTTCATATTCGGCGATTTTATCCAATCCTATGGCTTCGATATAATCAATTGCCGCGCCCAATGCGATAACCTCGGCAATGGCGGGCGTTCCTGCCTCAAATCTTGCAGGGCCGCTTTTAAAAGTTGTTTCAGTATTGAAAGATACGGTTTCAATCATATCACCACCCCCTTGATACGGTGGCATAGCGGTTAAAATATCTTCCCGCGCCCACAAAACACCTATTCCGTTCGGACCATAGAGTTTGTGGCCCGTAAAAACAAAAAAATCACATCCTATCGCTTGAACATCAACAACGCCATGTACAACCGCCTGTGTTCCATCTATCAATATTTTAATCTGATGATTATGGTTTTTAGCCTCTTTAATGTATTTTTGTACATTATTAACCGTCCCAAGCGCATTTGAGATATAAGTTAAGCTTAAAAATCGCGTTTTTTCACTCAAAAGAGATTGGAAACCATGAAAATCAAGTGTTCCATCATCTAAAACAGGTATAATTTTTAATTTTATACCTATTTTACGTTCCAAAAGCTGCCAAGGGACGATATTTGCGTGATGTTCCATCTCAGAAATGATAATTTCATCGCCTTGGGCTAAATTATTTTCTGCCCAGCTGGCCGCAACCAAATTAATTGCTTCGGTTGTATTGCGTGTAAAGACAATTTCATTTTCAGTTTTTGCATTTATAAAATTGGCAACCTTAAAACGTACGACCTCATACTCTTCAGTTGTTACTTGAGAAAAATTATATAACCCTCTATGAATATTGGCATAATTGCCTTTATACAAATCGCTAATTTTATCAATTACAGCATGTGGTTTTTGTGCGCTTGATGCGCTATCCAAATATGCAACCGCTTTACCATTTACCTTTTGCGATAAAATGGGAAAATCTGCACGATATGCTTCCATTATATTTAATATTTTGCTCATGGATTTCATTTTAATCCTTCAACCAATCATTATCTGCGCTAACCTCTTCGGTTTCTAACCATTTATGAAGGATAAGCGCCGTTTGCTCTACAATTGGGGTATAACTCACCTCTTCCATTGCCTGACTAGCAAAGGCTTCAATCAGTAATGCACGCGCCTGCCCCTCGGGAATACCGCGTGAGCGTAGGTAGAAAAGCGCATCTTCATCAATTTTACCCGTCACCGTCCCGTGTGAACATTTTACATCATCGGCATAAATCTCTAATTCAGGTTTGGTATTCATTGTTGCCTGTTTTGACAACAATAAGGCATCAGATTTTTGATACCCATCTGTCTTTTGGGCAATTTGGTGTACGTGTACTTTGCCTTGAAACGTTCCAACGGATTGATCATTTAAAACAGTTCGATAATTTTGTTTAGAAATACATGATGGCGCCTGATGCTCCACCGTAATGGTCGTATCCGCCATTTGTTTATTCTCAAGCAGGTTAATCCCATTAAGATGGCATTCCGAATGCTCACCCATTAAATCAACATGGATTTGATGACGGCTTAATCCCGCCCCATTGGTCAAGGTAAAAGTTTCATAATTCGCCCCTTGCTCCACCTCGACATACGTGTTTTGGATAAAAGCGGATTTTTGATCATTCTCTTGAAAGCGATAATGGCGAAGACGTGCATTTTTGCCTAATTTTATATGGGTAAGCGCATTGTTTAAATAAGCCCCCGACCCCATATGATATTCAATCAACACAAATTCAGTATTTTCATCAAGTCGGATAATATTATGCGTATTGGTAAACCCACCATCATGCCCCGTATAGGTTATGTTTAATGGCTTATCACTACGAATATTGGCGGGAACATCCAATGTAATGCCATCTTGAAGATACGCATTGGATAAATGCCACAGCATCATATCCCCATATTTATCCTCAGATACTGGGGATAACTCCATCACATGTTGAAGCCATTGTGGTGGCTCTTTCAAATGTTCAGACAAATCACGAAGGCATAAGGTATGGCCGTCAACTTCGATATCCGCTTTTTTATACGCAATATCATTTTTCTTAATCCATGTTGGCAGATTAAAATATTTAAAACGCTCTAATTTTTGGGTTGGTAGCCCCTGCTCCACCAATTTTGCCTGTCCACGGTTGCGTATGGCCTGCACCCAATCGGCTTCATAGGCAGAAACATGATCTTGCACAAAATTATCCCAATGGGTCAGGATTTTTTGGGATGTTTGGGCGCGATATCGCGGTATGAATTTTGAAATAGCAGTCATATTATGCGGCTTCTTTTTCAACAAACTCAGCATAGCCTTTTTCTTCAAGCTCAAGCGCCAATTCTGGCCCACCAGATTTTACAATCTTACCATTGGCAAGGACATGAACGTAATCAGGTTTAATATAATCAAGCAGACGTTGATAATGCGTAATTACCAAGAACGAGCGGTCTTTTTCGCGCAAGGCATTTACCCCATCGGCCACAATTCGAAGCGCATCAATATCAAGACCAGAGTCTGTTTCATCTAAAATCGCAAATTTTGGCTCTAACATTGCCATTTGTAGCACTTCATTCCGCTTTTTCTCCCCACCAGAAAAGCCAACATTGACCGCACGTTTCATCATTTCAACCGAAATGCCTAGCTCCTTACATTTTGATTGCATCAGTTTAAGCAAGCCAATCGCATCAAGCTCCTCTTCCCCACGCGCCTTACGCACCGCATTTAACGCGGTTTTAAGGAAGGTTGTCATTTGAACACCTGGAATTTCAACGGGATATTGAAACGCCAAAAATACCCCTGCCGCGGCACGTTCATCAACATCCATATCCAAGATGTTCTGACCGTCCAATTCGGCGGTACCGTCCGTTACATCATAGCCATCACGCCCCGAAAGAACATAGGATAACGTTGACTTCCCCGCGCCATTGGGGCCCATAATTGCGTGAACTTCACCATTACCGATGGAAAGATTAAGACCTTTCAAAATCTGGTTTCCATCAATTTCGGCTGTTAGGTTTTTTATTTCAATCATTCTTGTTATTTTGCCTCAGGTGGGTAACCCCACTACGGCCTCCTTTATTAAATTATTTAGTATAGTCATTGCCTGAATTTTTATAAAATTCTAAGGCAATCCATGGACACCCCTAGAATTCATAAAATGAATTCGGGGTATGACCGTGATGTTATTGCGTTATTTCTTCAAATAAATCGTTCCAATTTTTGTTTTCTTGTTCAATTAATTTTATCTTTGCTTCTCTTTTATATTTTTTTAGTCGTTTTTCCCGATGAATTGCATTTTCAATATCATCAAAAACTTCATAATAAACCAAATATTTTATATTATGCTTTTTTGTAAAACCATCAACAAACCCTTCTTTATGGTCATATATCCGTTTTACCAAATCAGATGTCACCCCAATATATAATGTTCCATTCTTCTTACTGGCCAAAATATAAATATACCCTCCTTTATTCATATTTTTTCCTTTTCGTCATTGCCTGAATTTTTTAAATTCTAAGGCAATCTAAAAATTGCTTGCTATGACGGTTACTCTTTTAATTCCTCAATGGCTTCTGCCAATTTGATATCTTTGTCTGTTATCGTGTTATTCGCATCATGGGTGGATAAAGTTAGCGTCACCTCGTTATACATATTTTCAATATGGGGATGATGGTTTTGCTCCTCCGCGATCATTGCCACACGGGTGAGGAAGCTGAATGCGCCTACAAAATCTTTGAATCGATAAGATACTTGCAATCCTGCATCAACGATTTTCCAATCGGCGTGGTTTTGAACCCATGATTGAGGGTCATCTTTAACAATGGTGACGGCATTGCTCATTATTTGGCCTTTGGGTCTGTGTCATCTTGCATTTTGGCAAGCAAGGCAAGGTTGTTTTTGGTTGATTGCCCTAATGAGTTTTGCGCCTTCTCAAGCTTATCTAGCAGAGTTTTATCGACCTGATGAAATTCCTCCAACCGTGCGCGAAATTCTGCGGCGGCTTGCTCATACATATTGGCAACATATTCCTTATTCAACTCATTCGTTGTAAAGGTTGTACCATCATTGCCAGCAACCGCATTGGATTCAATCTCAACCCGCGCCTCAATTTCCTCGGTAATCTTAATCATCTCCTCCACCGCTTGGCGGGGGTCTTTTGAAAGTATATGTGTTTGATCAGTCATTTTTGTTTTTCCTTTAAAAATTAATAAATTTTATCTTCAAAATATTTGAGGCTTCTATCAAATTTAGTATCATTCTCATCGAACATGGGTAACCAGTTTTCAGATAAAAGACCCTCTATACGTTCTTCTAAACTAATATCTTCAACAATTTCTATAGATTGATAACAATCAAACATTTCAATGGATAAATTATATTTAATTTTTTCTATAGTATTTGATTTAAATTCCTCAATTACTGTTTTTTTATGTCCAATTCCCTGATCAAAAGATTCATGAAAATATTCAACAGCTAAACCAATAAAAGGAACAAAAGTTAATTCAACAATATGATAAAATGGATAAATTTCATCTTTTTTAGAATTCATTATTGTTGATATTAAAGAACATCTATATTTATTTTCCATCACCCAACACTTCCCTCCAAACTAATCCCTACCAATTTCTGCGCCTCAACGGCAAATTCCATGGGTAGATTTTGCATTACTTCGCGGCAAAAGCCGTTGACGATTAACGCCAAGGCTTCTTCCTCTGAAATTCCGCGTTGTTGGCAGTAGAAGAGTTGATCTTCACCAATTTTACTGGTCGTTGCCTCATGTTCCAACTGTGCCGATGGGTTTTTGGTTTCGATGTAGGGGACGGTATGCGCCCCGCATTTATCACCAATTAATAGGGAGTCACATTGGGTGAAATTCCGCGCCCCATCCGCGCCTGCCAAAATCTTCACGCCACCGCGATAGGTCTGGTCACTGCGTCCCGCACTAATCCCTTTGGATATAATGCGGCTTTTGGTGTTTTTACCGATATGCACCATTTTTGTGCCTGTGTCGGCCTGTTGCATATTATTGGTGATGGCAACCGAATAAAACTCACCCTGACTTCCATCGCCTTTTAAAATGCAGCTTGGGTATTTCCAAGTAATCGCAGACCCTGTTTCCACCTGTGTCCAGCTGACTTTTGAGTTTTTACCTTCGCATAAGGCGCGTTTGGTAACAAAATTATAAATGCCGCCCTTGCCATTTTCATCACCCGGATACCAATTTTGAACGGTTGAATATTTAATCTCCGCATCATCATGCGTCACCAATTCAACCACCGCCGCGTGCAGTTGGTTTTCATCACGCATAGGTGCAGTACACCCCTCAAGATACGAAACATACGACCCCTTATCGGCAACAATTAATGTTCGCTCAAACTGTCCCGTATTCACCGCATTCATACGGAAATAAGTGGAAAGCTCCATCGGGCATCGAACACCGGGGGGAATATACACAAATGACCCATCGGTAAAGCATGCGGTATTCAAACATGCGTGCTTGTTATCCGCCATTGGCACAACGGAGCATAAATATTTCTTCACCAATTCTGGATGCTCGCGTATTGCCTCGGAAATTGAGCAGAAGATGACACCCACCTCCGCCAACGATTTACGAAATGTTGTTGCAACAGAAACACTGTCAAACACGGCATCCACAGCAACGCGCGGTGCGCCTTCGACCCCTGCCAATACTTCTTGTTCTTTTAAACTAATCCCAAGTTTGGCATAGGTTTCAAGCAATTTTGGGTCAACTTCATCCAATGATTTTGGTTTATCGTTAAAGTTTTTAGGCTGCGCATAATAATATGCCTCTTGATAATCAATTTCGGGATAATCCACTTTTGCCCAGTCGGCTTCGGGCATTTTTAGCCAATGTCTGTACGCTTTTAAGCGAAGCTCCAACATCCATTCTGGCTCTTCCTTTTTATCAGAAATTAGACGAATGATATCCTCATTCAACCCCTTTGGCGCATAATCCATTTCGATATCAGTCGTAAAACCCGCCTCATACGTGCCAAGGTTTTTGATGGTATCAATGGTTTCTTGATCAATAGATGTGTTTTGAATATCGGACATTATGATGCGCCTCCCATCATTTGACGAAGGGATATCCCCTCAAGCGCGTTTGTCATGGCCGTATTGACAGGTGACCATTTGCCGCGCATTGAACAATTCATCATATGATTGCAACAATCATTATCCTGATCCACACACGCGGTTAATTTTAACGGCCCATCGGTGGCACGCATGACGGTTGCAATTGTAATATCCTCAGGCGATATCAAAAGACGATAGCCGCCATTTGCACCGCGAACCGATTCAATAATCTTTTGCCGTGCCAATAATTTTAACAATTTGGATACCGTTGGCTCTGGTAAATTTGTTCCTGACGATAATGCAGACGCGCTAATTAACTGCCCGCCTTCTTTGTTGGCCATTTCGGCAAGTAAAATCACTGCATAATCTGTCATTTTTGATAATTTCATCATATAAAAAACCGTACTAATTTTGTCCTATTTAAGTCTCGCCTTATTTCTAACGTGTTACAAACAAAAATCAAGGACATATTCTTGAAATAATCTAACTTTTTTCATTTTGTTGACGTTAATATATTTTAAATTTTTTAATGCGATGATATATATTTATCCACAGGCCAAAAAGAGCTTTTAATTTATGGGGAAACATAAAATGACAATGAACAATATAAATGAAACTTACGATATAAACGAAACTTACGATGCGGATACCATTGCACCTGAAGAGTTCGCAGAATTTGAAGAACGCGCTTATGCGATTGATGGGTGTAGTTAATTTAAATTAATATCCATTTTTGGATTTTCAATTTCAATTGACCACATATCAGGATCACGCAATTTTGAACGATTTATATAATCGTCTGCCTTTGATTCATCAATTATTTCTTTCTCAAAAACATCAACCCATTGCAAAACGCCATCAAAATTTCTTTGGCGGGTTTTAAATTTACATTTGCCTTGGCAATTTGAAATTTTAACAAAAACCACCCCATCCATCTTTTCCCCCTTTTGGGTGACAAAGGTAGGAATATTGGCGGCATTCAATTCGCAAACTTTTGCTTCAACCCATAAATATGTGGGAATGCGCGGCTCGCCCTCAAACATTATAAGGTGACAAGCATAAAGATGATAAAGGCCAAAACGATTACATTGATAAAATGAAAGAAATTAATTTTCCAATAGGTTTTGGAATCTAGCTTTTTATCAATCACCATAACGGCATTTTTGGTGCGTTTGTCTTTTGAAAAATTATATTTTTTCGCCCGCTTTACAATCAATGATTTGATTAGGGAGGCAAGCGAAAACAGCATGACATACGCAACAATGACCAATATAATAATACGCATCTATCCGCCTTCTGCCTTTATTTCTTAAGCTTACGCCCATAGAGTTCAAGGCGGCATTCAACCAATTCGTACCCTAATTCTTCGGCAATTTTTTGTTTCATTTTTTCAATTTCTTCATTTTGAAATTCAATCACCTTACCATTATCCATATCAATTAGATGATGGTGATGGTCTGTATTCACCTCGTACCGTGCGTGGTCGGTGTCGTTAAAATCATGCTTAAATACCAGCCCCAGCTCATCAAGCAAGCTTAACGTTCGATATACCGTAGCGATGGAGATGGAGGGATCTTTTTTCTTTGCCCGCTCATACACATCTTCCACCGATGGGTGGTCATGCGCGTGGGATAGCACGCTCAACACCGCACGGCGCGGTTCTGTCATTTTTAGGCCTGCCTCAATACATTTTGATTCTAAATTTGTTGCGGTCATGTTTTAAATTCCTTGGTGATTTATATCATTATAATGAAACATAATAAATTTATCTAGGGGGTAGAAATAACACGGTTTTTGGGGAAAATAATTGTCACTTTTGTTCCTTCCCCTTCAACAGAATGAAGTTTAAAGCCCCCATCATGCAGTTCAACCATCGCTTTTGCTAACGGCAGCCCTAATCCTGTTCCTTGATACACACTGCTTTTTATGGGGTCGTGAATTTGACCAAACGGCTCCATCGCCTCTTTTAAACGATCTTCGGGGATGCCAATGCCGCGATCTTCAATCTCAATAATCATTTCATCTTCGGTGCCAAGGCGCAGACGGATAAAAATCTCGCCATTTTTATTGGTGTATTTCACCGCATTGGTTAAGATATTGATTAATATTTGCCTTAATAATCGGGGGTCTGCGCGCAAATTGGTAACGGTATCAGGATGGTTAAAATGAATTTGGATATTGCTGTCTGATACACGCGAGATGACCATACGCATTACCGTATCTATCAATTTTCGCATATCAATATCTTGCTCGGCCAGTTCAACACGGCCCGCCTCAATTTTAGACATATCTAAAACTTCATTGATAATTTCCAAAAGATGTTTTGCACTTAAATGCACATCATTCAGATATTCTTGATATTTTTCATGCCCCACCGCGCCAAATGTTTCATTAATAATCATCTCAGAAAATCCGATGATGGCATTTAATGGGGTTCTCAACTCATGGCTCATATTGGCAAGGAATAATGATTTTGCATGGTTTGCACCATCGGCCTGTTCCTTTGCAAATTTGAGGGAATATTCCATTTGCTTGCGCTTTGTAATATCAACCAAAGTGGTCACTTGAAATTGCCGTCCATGGCTTAATTTCATAGAAACCGTCGTATATAATGTATTGGCAATTGCCCCATCTTTACGATGAATTTTTACCTCACCCGACCGTCTTTCACCTGTTTCAATAAATTTCTCATAATTTTTGGAGGCAACCTCATGCTCGTCCACCGTCAGAAAATCAATAAAGTCTTTGCCAATTGTTTCTTTTTTGCTCCACCCAAAAATACGCTCAAAACTATCATTCATTTTAACAATACGGCGATTGCGATCAAACACCAAAATCCCCACTTCACTAGCATCAAAGATTGAGGTAAGAAGCAATAATGCATCATCCCTCTCCCGCTCAATCGTAAGGTTTTCCGCCATGGAGGGTTGCGCAACAATATCAAACCAAATCACATCATGATTATCATCAAAAATTGGGTTAATCCAAAATCCCGGCACAGTATAATGCCCCGGTACATTTTTGAGGGAGGGAACAGTAACGGGTAATTTTTTGGACAAGCAAACTTTTAACGACTCTGTCATCCGTTTTAGATTTTCAGGAATAAAAAGATCATCAATGACGTGATCTAAAACATTATCTATGGATTGGTCAAAGAATTTAAGCGCCAAATCATTGGCAGAGATAACAAAGAATTTCTCCCCCTTTTTTTCAATCAAAAAGCGTACGACAGGTGTTTGTTCAAAAACACGTTCATAATTTATTTGATTGTGATTTGCGCTATCTTTCAAAATTTATGTTCCAAACATTCGATCACCCGCATCGCCCAAACCCGGAACAATGTAGGCATTCTCATTTAATTTATCATCCAATGCGGCGGTAAAAATCTTTAAATTAGGATATTTATCATGAATGGCTTTTACCCCCGCCAGCGAGGCGATTAGAATGACAAGCGTTAAATCCCCAACCGCTACGCCCTTCTCAATCAAAATATCAATGGCATAGAGGGCGGAATGCCCCGTAGCCAACATAGGATCAACCAGTAAAATTTCTTTTTCTAATAAAGATGGGGGCAATTTGACCAAATATTCTTTTGGTTTTTTGGTTTCTTCATCGCGATTTAATCCAATATGTCCTATCGGTGATTTTGTAAGGATTTGAGCCATCCCATCACTTAACCCCAACCCCGCCCGTAAGATGGGAATAATAATAGGGTCACCCTTCTCTAATATTTGACAAGATGTTTCCTCAATCGGCGTATGGATTTTTGTATCTGTTGTTTTAAGGGTTTGGGTTATTGAGAAAGCCATGAGCTGAGCAATTTGAAGTCATTGCTTGTTTAAAATCTTGGGTATTGGTGTTTTTATCACGGATAATTGCCAACCGATCATGAATGACAGGGTGATTTATGACGATTAAATTGCTCGATTCACTCATATGCTTTCCTGCTTCAATTTTTCAACATATTTTTGCAAGGGGCTTTGTGCCATGTATTTTAGGCTTACATTTCTTTGGTCATCATGATCCAAAAGATCCTCACGCATATTATCCAGCAGTTTTTCTAATTCGTCATCTTCAACGGGTTCGGCAATACAATATGAGAAACCTATATCTTCATTATCATCCCGTTGTTCACCAATAACAATTTGCAATCTATCTGTTGCCGCCTCTGCCCCAATAATATCAGTTTGTTTTAAGCTTAATAAAAAATAACCTGAACCTAAATAATATGCATCATCAAATGATCGCATACATATCTTTATTGAATTGGTTGATAATTCTAATGCACGGCTTTTTTCATAATTTGCAAAATTATCGACCCTTACCATCACAAGTGAAAATGCAGTGCCTTGGCGCTTTAAACGCTCCATCTCTTTTTTCTGGTCTTGGCTAATGGCTTCTTGATTACGCAACCCTGTTTCGGGGCACATTCCACTGCCGCTGATAAAGCTGCCTTTTTCCAACCATCGCAAGCGCGATACAAAACCATTATAAAGCCCTTTAAAATCATTAAATTCATCAAAATCGGGTTTTTCATTAGATTGCAGTTTTCCAACCACTTCATTCCCCGCCGCAATCATATCGGAATAGACATTATTGATATCGGTAATAACATTTTTATCAAAACTGTCATCTTCGCGCACCTCATCAAACCATTCTTTAAAGCTGATGGGTGGGGTTACCTTATCAATTTGGGCATCCCTTTCGGGATAGGCAAGCGCAAGCGAGATTTGGGAGAACCAATTTGCACAATCTTCCAAAACAGGGGAAAATTTTTCAAATTTAAAATTATTGAGATATTCCATAGCCATATTTTATTTTAATCTAAATCGCCAAGAATAAGAAATCTTTATTTAAGACATATTATTTGAGGTCTGAATAACCCTAAAATCACGCAATCCATTCTTTCTCAAGCGCATCAAGGGTATCTCTCTTAATCGCGTCCCGTACCTCGCGCATTAATTGGTTTATCACGGCAACATTATGTTGCGATAAAATTTGGTGCGCCAACATTTCACCCGCTTTTAACAAATGATGAATATATGCTTTTGAATAATCGCGGCTACACGCAATATCCATTGATGCATCAAGCGGTTCTGGATCATCTTTAAATTTTGCATTGACCAGATTGATACGTTCATTCTCCGCGCCCTTTATCAATGCCATACCGTGGCGGGCGATGCGTGTTGGCATAACACAATCAAATGTATCAATGCCATATCGCACCGATTGAAAGACATCTTTCATCCGCCCAATCCCAAGGAAATGGATGGGACGGTTTGGGTGGTTTAACGGCTCAATCGCCTTTAAAATTCCGTACATTTCATCATCACTTCCGCCTAAGCATCCGCCAACGGCCGTTCCAAAAAATGGGCGGCTGGCGACATAATCTGCGCTTATTTTACGCAAATCATGGTACACCCCGCCTTGAATAATTCCATATAGGCCTTGTGCCCCATTATGGGTTTTGTCAAAGGCATCAAGCGATCTGTCCCCCCATCGCATGCTCATTTCCATTGATTTGGCGGTATAATCGCGGGTTACTTGATACGCGGTGCATTCATCCATTTGCATAATTAAATCTGCGCCCAATTGGCGTTGCAATTCCATTGATATTTCGGGGTTTAATTTTAACTTTGCCCCATCATGATAGGATTTAAAAACCGCCCCATCTTCGGTAATTTTTAAAAGACTTTCTTTTTTTGCCGTTGTATTGCGCCCCTTAATCTCATCTGCACATGTTCCATGCCCCATGGAAAAGACTTGAAAACCGCCACTATCGGTTAACATGGGCTTATCCCAATTCATAAATTTATGCAGACCACCCATTTTTTCAACCAAATCGGCGCCGGGCTGTATCATCAAATGATACGTGTTTGCCAAAATAATATCGGTTTGTGCCTCATTCATTTGGGCGGGGGAAAGGTTTTTAATCGACGCCTTTGTCCCACAAAAAATATAGTTGGGTGTTTCAATTTCACCATGCGGGGTTTGAATAATACCAACGCGCGCGCCATTTTTCTCGCTTTTATGGGTTACTTTGAACCCAAAATTTGGATATTCTATATTCTTGCTGTAACTCATTTGCTTAAACCTTTGTTTTGGTTAAAGAAAAAGCCGCGAGGATATCGCGGCCTTCTTAAATCTTTACTTTAAAAAACGCTATTAAGCTGCGTTTTTCGCTTGTACTTTTTCCATTTCCTTTTTAATCGGACGGAAACTTGAATGTAATTTTGTAGGCGCTGTATTCATAAGGTAGGAATCAATCCCGCCTTTATGATCAACGGTACGCAACCCTGCGGCAGAAACACGCATTTTGATTTTACGTCCTAAAATCTCACTAAACACGCTTGTGTCTTGTAAGTTTGGCATAAAAGTACGCTTTGTTTTATTATTGGCGTGGGAAACGTTATTTCCAACCATTTGTTTTTTGCCAGTTACCATGCATTGACGGCCCATAATCTTATTCCTTATATTTTGAATAATTGTAATTACTTAAATCTTGGGCGGAAGATAGTCGATTGAGCGGGGCAAAGTCAAGCATTTGTGTCTTAAAATGCTAAAAAAATTGAAAAATGCCCCTCATCCCCTATTAATATAAGTTTTAGGCAAAGATCAGCGCACAACATAACCCCATCAGCCAAAGCAAATGGGCAATAAAACTGATATAGGCAACGCGATGTAGATGTGCCGATTCCAACTGTGCGGTTGCGCCCTTTGGCCCAATCCAATTGCGTGGGATAATATCGCCGTTTAAATCAGTTGTCGGGCCTCCCAATGATATATTAAGGGCATAGGCGGCGGCAGTCATCGGCAATCCCCCCTCCTCATATCTCGCTTGTCCTTTGGGTCGTGCCAAACCCAAAAAGGCGCGTGTCATTCCCGCAGTAGGCGTTATTAATCCCGCCAGTGCGATTAACAACCCACTCACCACATTTGGCACATATCCCATCAATTTTTCCAATGCGATAATGCTTTGCCCAAAACCGCTTGAATATCCTTCTTTGCCAAACCGCCATGAAAGCGCGGCCAACGCGGCATATATATATGCCCCTGATAACCCCAAAATTAAATACCACAAAATTGGCGCTACAATTGCCTTATCAAAACTTTTTAAAACCATTCCCATTCCCACCCGTGTGATGGTGTAATCATCATTCTTGCTCAAATCGGTAAAACTGGTGCGGGCGATGGTATAATACGCCCCAGGGGTCATCTTCTTTTTATGGCTTAACGCTTTGTAAAGTTGGCCAATCGCGGCGAATACCGCCCCCGAACTTAATACCAAGCATAATGCCCCAATCTCAATCAATGACCAAATGGGGAACTGAAACGCCAGCGCATCAATCATTTTTGATATAAAAAAGGCAATGGCAATCACCATCACTGTTAATATAAAGCCCCGAAAAATTAAATCCCCTTTGGGTCGGGAAGGCTTGTTCATCTTATCGCCCATCCCACCAAAGGTAACATTAATCACCATCCATAAAAATGGATTGGCATTGCCCGCAATTGCACCTTTGACAACGCCAATTATTGTTACCGTTAAAATAGCGATAATGGCGATAATTAGTCGCTCGTCACTAAATAAAAGATTTTGTAATTCTAAAATAAGGGCGTTCATTGAAATAATATTACCTTTGTGCGTAAGTATTTAATTGATTCGACATTATATTATACCCGCTATACATTTTTTACATATCAAATGTAAATTTTATAGGAAGAACACTATGTTACCAATTTTTAACCCTTTTGCATTCCAAAAAATAGCTTTAGACACAGCGCAAGCTTTGACACAAGAAGCATTTAGATTTTCCCAAGCCGTTGCGCAAGCGCAAGGAGAAAGCCTTCAAACAATGCAAGAAGCGTATTTGGAAGCAATAACCCCTGTTAAACCCCTTCCCGAATATGAAGTTGAAGGTAATATCTTCTCCCCCGTGGCATGGAAAACACCCGAACAATCAAAGATGTAGTTTAACCCTACCCCCTGCGGACAATGGGAAAGCGTAGAACGTTGGGTATAGTCAAATCCTCTGCATTAAATATTATGAGCGGCGTTCCATCATTAAGTTTTTCTATCTCTAACCTCATCGTACCAAGCTTATTGTCCAGCGCTTTGTACCCTTGTGTCGATGTAAATTGATCTGGCCAAAAATCTGTCAGGGTCGCCATCCGCTCAACAGATAGTCTGTTTAAGATCCCCATTCTTAACGTCAATCTATATTGAGCCTGAGTTTGAAAAGCTTTACTTAACCCTCTTTCATCATTTGCCGCACGAAAAAATGCAGCATTAAGGATACGGTTTCTATCTTCAGAAATACTTGGTCTTTTATACATAATATATTATCTAACAAATTAAATTCTTTGCCACAATAACGTTTTGCGCTAATATTTTGATTGAGGATAAAATATGGCTAAAGCATTGCAGATAGGGCTTAAGACAAAGAAAAAAGCAGATGTTGCGGCTGATAAAATTAATAAAGCGCTTCGTACTTATCCTTTTGCCGATATCTCTCCTGCCCTTGTTATAAAAATAAATGCCCGCGCCAAACGTATGGCGTTGCGTGTTGATACCCATAGACGCGTTGTAAATCTTATTATCCCCAAACGGGCAACATTACGCGGGGCATATTTATTTGCCTTAGAAAACCGCCATTGGATCCGCCAAAAAGTGGATGAGATGCCCATTCTTATTAATTATATTGATGAAGAAGTAATATCAATCTTGGGGAAACTCATCACCATACATATCAATTTTGACCCAAATTTAAAGAAAACAGATATTCAACTTAAGAATAACCTTCTAGTCGTTCACACTAATAAAAATGATCCAGCACTCCGTATCCGTCGATTTATTATCAACTATGCCAAAGATCAACTAACCAAACACTCTTTGGAAAAAGCAGCGATCTTGGGCAAAAAAGTCGACTCCGTCACTGTTAAGGATACCATTAGCCGATGGGGAAGCTGTTCCCACGATGGCAAACTCAATTATTCATGGCGATTAATTTTCGCCCCGATGGACGCATTTGATTATGTTGTTGCGCATGAGGTCGCCCATTTAAAACATCTGGATCATTCCCCCGCCTTTTGGCACGTATGCGAAGATTTGAGCGCAAATTATTCAAAAGGAAAAACATGGATGAAACGCCACAGCCAAGAATTAATCCGATATTCTTAAATACTTGACATAATATACATATTTTGTTATGTTTTTTTATGGCCATTAACCGTAGAACATTATTATTGGGGGGTGCGGGTGCTTTAGCAACACTTTGGAATGCGGATAAAATTGCAATTGGTATAGGGGGTAATATAGGGTTATGCAACCAACCTGATAGCAAATTGCCAAATATCCCGCCTTCTTCGCAAACACAAACATCTTATGCTGAAATCTACGGCCAAACACAATTTACATTAGTCGGTGACAGCAATCATTCAGATCTACGCATTCAAGATTATTTTTTTAGCGATGAAAATATTGAAATGATGGCCAAAGCAGGCATAAAAAACGTCTGTTTAGAGCGCGGCTTTGAAGGGCAGCCGTTATTTGATGCCCTTCAAAATGGCGAAATTACACCAGAAGATTTTGTCATAGAAAAATATAAAACGTCATCAGAAGAAATAGAATCAACTTTATGGCTGCAAAGTCGTCTAAAATCCGCTTATGGTATTCGAAAAATGGCAGAAAAGGGAATCAAAGTTCATTGTTCAGATGTAAGGTATTCTACAATTGATCCTGATCCTAAGGCATTAGCCTTTCAAGAAGGTGCTTATGATTTCCATGAAGATATGTGCAAAACCCCAAATGGCATTACAGATAAAATAGTTGTCGCCTATATACTAACAAATCCAATAAATTTCATTCGCAGCTTTAACACGAGTACAGATTTAAATGAAGCAAGGGACAATGATAACAAAGCCATCGCAACCCTAATCCGTAATCAATGTGGTGATGAGCCTAGCGTAGTATTCTTTGGTCAAGGTCACTTTGGCAATAGCGCATCGTCAATATCAAATGCTTTGGGTGAAGATTTAATTACGGAAATTGTATTGTTTGGAAGTAAGGCGTATGACAATCATAGGCTAAGACATCAAGCTGACTTTGTTCATTATGTTGAAGAAGGACAAATATTTGAAATGGATAGCGGATTGGTATCGACACCTGTACCCTTGTCTGCTTCCCCTTCATCACCTTAAATCATATCTAAAGCTTCTTGCAAAATAACTTGCGCAGCTAATTTATCTATTACTTCTTTTCTGTCTTTTCGGCGCATATACACAGACTTATCCAGCATATCATCCACAGTATGTGTGGATAACCTTTCATCGTGAAACGCAATAAATGGGTTTTGGCCAAACACTTCTGGGTGTTGTTTCATCATGTCGGCAAAGGATTGTGTTGCATCGCATCGCGCGCCTATACTGCCATCCATATTAAGAGGCCACCCTAGGATATAGCCGCCTACTTCAAACTCTTGAATAATTTGGTGCAATTGCAAAATATCTTTTAAAAACTTAACACGTTTAATTGTTGCAATGGGGGTTGCAAGTTTTTGCACGCTGTCACTCACCGCAACGCCAATTGTTTTGCTACCTAAATCTAACCCCATCAAACGGACATTGCGTGGCAGGGTATCAAGGCTGTCTTTTACTAGTTTAATCTTCATGCCCTCTATATATAAATGCCTAAGGCATTTTGTAAAGCCGCCGTCTATCGACACGCCAAAGGACGCCTATATTACGAATGAACTTATAAGATCACATTTAATCTGCATGGCAATGGCTGTTTAGAGAAAAGCATAAAAATCTTTTGTATCTGCGCAAATTTATCGTTATAAAAACAATAGATTGTTACCTAAGAAAGAATTATCCATGTCTTCCAATTCGCTAACCCAAAAAGATGTTGCCAAAGTGGCCTCCCTCGCCCGTATTAAAATGAGCGATCAGGAGCTTGAGCAATATGCCCCGCAACTTTCTAATATTATTGGGTTTGTAGAACAATTGGATGAAGTTGATACCGATAATGTTGAACCATTGGCAAGCGTTGTTGATATCGCCCTCAGCTTGCGCCGCGATGAAATTACCGATGGTGGATACCCCAATGAGATTTTAGCCAACGCCCCCGAAACCCTCGAAGGGTTTTTTGTCGTCCCCAAAGTGGTGGAGTAGTTCTAAACCACGAAGAGCACTAAGGAAATAAGAGTATTTTGCTTACAACAGAGAATGAAAAAGATATATCAAAGATAGTTGTTGATTGTATTTTTAAAGTTCACCAATCATTAGGTCCTGGACTTCTAGAAAGCACTTATGAACTATGTTTAGATTTGGAATTAAGAAAAAGAAAACTAAAGTTTAAAAGACAAAAAAATCTTCCTATAAAATATGATAATGAAATCATTGAAAATGCTTACAGGTTAGATTTTTTGATTGAGAATTCTTTGATAATTGAATTAAAAAGCTGTGAAAGAATTTTACCCATTCATGAAGCACAAATTTTAACTTATTTAAAACTTAGTAATATAAAAACTGGATTATTAGTAAATTTTAATAATAAACTAATAAAAGATGGAATAAAAAGATTTTCAATATAAAACTTTGTGACCTTAGTGTCCTTAGTGGTAAACAAATATAAAAAGAAGATTAACATGACCAACCTAACAAACATGACCATTGCCGAAGCGTTAAAGGGTTTAGAAGCCAAAGATTTTACCGCGGTTGAGCTTGCCAAAGACCATATTGATGCCATGGCGGCGAATAAGCATTTAAATTGCTTTATCACCGAAACCCCAGATTTGGCAATGGAACAGGCGCAAGCCTCGGACGAACGCCGTGCGGCAGGTGAAGCAGGTGCGCTTGATGGTATTCCCATTGCAATGAAAGATTTATTTTGCACCAAAGGCGTGCAGACCACTGCCGCCAGTCATATTTTGGAAGGATTCAACCCCCAATACGAATCAACCGTTAGCCAGAATTTAAAAAATGCAGGAACGGTTATGCTGGGTAAAGCTAATTTGGATGAATTTGCCATGGGCTCCTCCAACACCTCCAGCTTTTTTGGCAATGTGCTCAACCCATGGAAACGTGAGGGTGATGATTGTGATCTTGTACCCGGTGGCTCCTCTGGTGGGTCTGCCGCCGCGGTTGCCGCACGTATCGCGATGGGCGCAACAGGAACAGATACAGGGGGATCAATCCGCCAGCCTGCCGCCTTTTGCGGTATTTCTGGGATAAAGCCTACCTATGGTCGTTGCTCACGTTGGGGTGTGGTGGCCTTTGCCTCCTCGCTTGATCAGCCGGGGTGTTTTGCCCGCACGGTTGAGGATAACGCCCTTATGCTTCAATCTATGGCAGGGTATGATCCAAAAGACAGCACAAGCGCACAAAAATCTGTGCCTGATTTTGCCGCCGCCCTTACGGGTGATGTAAAGGGTTTAAAAATTGGTATTCCAAAAGAATATCGTATGGATGGTATGCCCAGCGAGATTGAAAAAATTTGGCAAGATGGTATTGCCATGATAAAGGATGCGGGCGCTCAAATTGTTGATGTTTCCCTTCCCCATACAAAATACGCCCTGCCAACTTATTATATTATCGCCCCTGCGGAATGTTCCTCCAACCTTGCCCGATATGATGGGGTTCGGTATGGATTACGCGTGGAAGGTGAAGATTTAAACGATACCTACGCCAATACCCGCGCCAAGGGATTTGGGGATGAGGTCAAACGCCGTATCATGATTGGGACCTATGCCCTATCCTCTGGCTATTATGATGCCTATTATATCAAGGCACAAAAGGTACGTCGCCTTATCTCAAACGATTTTATGAATGCGTACAAACAATGTGATGCCTTACTAACCCCCACCGCGCCCAGTGCGGCATTCGCCATTGGCGAAAATGAAGATGATCCAATAAAAATGTATTTAAACGACATCTTCACCGTTCCTGCATCATTGGCGGGCTTGCCTGGTATGTCCGTTCCCGCAGGATTAAATGCAGATGGCTTACCGCTTGGACTTCAAATTTTGGGGCGTCCATGGGATGAGGAAACTGTACTCCGTGTTTCCCATACTATTGAAAAGGCGGCAAACTTCACCGCCATGCCCTCCACAACCAAAAAGATGGCGGCATAACCAATGAAGATTCTACTGCTTTTACTAACAATCCTTTTATTGCCTAATTTGGTTATGGCTGAACCAGTGACTAAGGCACAAGCAAAAGCGTATTATCAAAATTGCAGCTCAAAACCCAGCCCGAATATGAGTGTGGAAACACAAAAACTTTTATGTGCCTGCACCGCCGTACAAATGCATAAGACGATGCAAGTGGAAGATGTGCAAGAAATGTCCCTACAAAATGAAGTGGGACGTGAAGCCACCAATAAAATGATTGTTAATGCCTACGCCCCATGTATGCAGCACCCCGCAAAGGAGCTTTATTATCAAAATTGTATTTCTGATCCGCAAACGCAAACTTTGACCAAAAACCCACAACAGGCGTGCGAATGTATGTCATCAAATATTGCACAATATCTCAGCACCCGTGGCGTTGAGGTGTTTAAAAGTATCCTAACCCGAAACCCAAATATTGTGGACCCCATGGCCGCCCTTGCCGAAGATCCACAATTTCAAAATTATACCCGTAATGAATTAATGGGTTGTTTAAAATAACATGAAAAACCTATCTTCAAATTCCAAAGCGATGCTTTTATCGCTTATTGGCTTTTCCTTATTTGCAATCGGCGATGTTTTCATCAAGTTTCTTGCGGATGATGGATACAAGGCTGTTGAAATTGCCTTCTTCTTAAATTTCTTTTACTTGCCGTTCTTACTCTCCCTCTCCCCCGTTATTGGTGGGATAAAGGCGACATTGCGTACTGAAAAACTATGGCTTCATTTTCTGCGGGCTTTATTAGGCGTCGCCATTTTTATTATCAACGTCAATGCCTTTAAGGTGTTGGGATTAAGCCTATCTTACACTTTAATGTTTATTGCGCCATTTTTGGCGGCCTTTATCTCGGCCGTATTTCTAAAACAAACCATTTATCGTCATCGTTGGATTGCCATTATCATGGGGTTTGTCGGGGTGCTTATCGTGCTTCGTCCCTTCTCCCAACCCATTGAATTTGCCGCCGCCGCCGTTTTATTTGGCGCATTACTTATTGCGATCAACAACTTACTTGCCCGTAAAATTGGCGGGGATGAGCCGCTAATGGCCTTCTCCCTTTTTGGGTGCATCATCAGTTTACAAGTATTTGGTGTGCTTAACTTTTGGGATGGAGAGATAAAAGTACCCCAACATTTTGACTGGCTCATGTTCCTGACCATTGCGCTGTTCCACATGGGTGGAATTTTGGCAACGTCCAAGGCGTTTGCATCGGCAGATACGGTTATTGTTGCCCCCTTTCATTATGTTCAATTGCTATGGGGTACGGCCTTTGGCATGTTTTTGTTTGCCGACATACCAGATATCTGGACAGGGATTGGCGCGGTGATTATAGTCATCAGTGGTATCTACCTCATCTACCGCGAACATGTTAGAAAGGATGAGGTGAACACCGCCATCACATCCCACGGGATGATTGACCAAGATTAAACACGCAATAAAAATTTGTCGTTTGCATTAAAAAATGTGACTAGATGCAAACGAGCTAGGGTATATTATACTTCAAAGATGAAGGAACAACGTCACAGTATAAATAGGAATAATAAAATGGCACATGCATTGGTAAAAGGCGAAACAGGTGATTGGGAAATTGTTATTGGGTTGGAGATACATGCCCAAGTTATTGCAAATTCAAAATTGTTTTCTGGCTCCGCCACTGAATTTGGCGCAGAACAAAATACGCAAGTATCATTTGTTGATGCCGCCATGCCCGGTATGCTTCCCGTCCTTAATGAAAAATGCGTGGAACAAGCGGTGCGTACAGGTTTAGGGTTAAATGCTGATATTAATAAAACATCTATCTTTGCACGGAAAAACTATTTTTATGCCGACCTGCCTCAAGGATATCAAATCTCTCAATTTGAAGACCCTATTGTTGGCCTTGGTAAAATTGAGATTGATTTGCCCGATGGAACAACCAAGGATATTGGTATTACCCGCCTTCACCTTGAACAAGATGCGGGGAAGTCTATTCATGATCAACACCCAACAAAATCATTTGTTGATTTAAACCGCTCTGGCTGCGCGCTCATGGAGATTGTATCTGAGCCTGATATTCGTGGCCCTGAAGAGGCCGCAGCATATGTCAATAAAATCCGCATGATCTTACGCTATCTTGAAACCTGTGATGGGAATATGGATGAAGGGTCAATGCGTGCCGATGTGAATATCTCTGTGCGTAAGCCTGGGGATGAATTTGGGACACGTGCCGAAATTAAAAATGTAAACTCGGTTAAGGCAATACAACAAGCGATCGATTTTGAAGTAAACCGCCAGATTGATTTAATTGAAGGTGGCGGTGAAGTGGTGCAAGAAACCCGTTTATGGGACCCTGCTAAAATGGAAACACGCTCTATGCGCTCAAAAGAAGAAGCGCATGATTATCGTTATTTCCCTTGCCCTGATTTATTACCTCTTATTCTAAAAGAAGGCATGGTTGAGGAAATCAAAGCCTCCTTGCCTGAATTACCGGATGAGAAAAAGCACCGCTTTATGAATGATTATGGCTTAAGTCTATATGATTCAACCGTGTTAATTGCCGAAAAATCACGCGCCGAATATTATGAAAAAGTTGCCAATGACAATGATGCAAAATTGGCGGCAAACTGGGTGATTAACGAATTGCTGGGTGCGTTAAATAAGGATGAAAAGAAACTATCTGAAAGTCCGATTACTGCCAAAAACCTTGGGGGGCTTATTGCCCTTATTTCTGACAATACAATTTCGGGGAAAATTGCCAAAGATGTTTTTGCTGAAATGTACGAAACAGGTAAAGCGGCGGCGGACATTGTCGAGGAAAAAGGCTTAAAACAAGTCACCGATACAGGCGCGATTGAAGCCATCATTGATGAGGTCATCGCCGAAAATCCAGACAACGTCGCCGCATTTAAAGGCGGAAAAGACAAACTTATGGGCTTTTTCGTCGGTCAAGTTATGAAAAAATCCCAAGGTAAAGCCAACCCCGCTATGGTTAATCAGCTTTTAAAAGAAAAATTAAACTAAAACTTGCTCAATCGATAAAGTGCTCTCTGTGATTGTGGAGGTACGCTTACAGTTTTAATCTCTTGTGGTGCAACCATGGGAACAACATCATTTCCCCCTAATGGAGTTCGTTCTTGCAATATTTCCGTAGCGACCGAGAACGCTGAGCCCAAGCCAATTTTACTTGATACCCAATCACCCCATCCCTGATCCATGGCTTTTACACGTTCTAAGCTAGACAATTCTTTATCGCTTTTTCCTTTATTATAGCGTTCATATCTTTGATTAATTTCCGCTAGAATTTCCATTGCTGCATCTTTATCTGGTGTACGATAAACATCATCCGTAAAATAGGTAGCGTCATCATATTTATTCTTACCTACAGGATCAGCTCCCCTTTTAAAGGTTGTTTTCCTTACAACATATTGGTCATCTATTTTAACAATGGTTGCATCTTGTGCAAAATAACAATCCCCGTAAAATACACTATATTCCTTACCTGAAATTTTTTGTGTGGTGGCTATAACTTCAGTGTTATCATAAGGACGGCCATCGGGATATTTGGCACTGTCATCGTCAGATTGCATATGTGGTAATATCCTAAATGCTGTTTCACCTAATTTTGGATCATTGTTTTCAATCATGTTTTTAATAACTCGCTATAAAATTAAACTGGCTTATCTATATTTGACTAATATGATTATGTCAATAAAAACATTTATGCGATTTTGTTTAATAAATGTTATTCTTTAATAGATGAATTTTATTATTAAAAAAACGCGACCTTGATTATGTTTAAATTTAATAATTTTAATTTTGGGTATCACCCTCCCCAATAAATTGGGACGAACAAACTGAAAGACACGATTTTTAACAACAAAATCAAAACCTTATAAGGCATAAAATATGACATCACAGATAAAACAGGGTCAAAAAGGCGCTTTAAATCAAACAACAAAATCTAAAGAACGTATTATTGCTGGATTAAGTTGGGATGCGCGCGAAGATAAAGTGGGAATGATTGGAAAGCTTTTAAAAAGCGATTCTCAACATGATTTAGACATTTCTTGTTATATTTATAATAAATCAGGCGAATTTGTTGATTTTGTTGGGGCTGAGGCTCAAGATTCAATGGATCAAAGCGGTAAAATCTATCACAGTGGCGATGATATGAGCGGCGAAGGCGAAGGCGATGATGAACGTATCTCTATCGAATTGGCAGAATTACCAGACGATATTCACGCCATTGTTTTTATGGTAGAGATTAGAAGCAATCATGTTTTTAACGAGGTTGAAGGCGTTACCACGCGCATCGTTGACAGCTTTACTGAAAATGACTTGCTCAACTTAACGCTTAATCATTCTTCATCTGAAAACAAAAATGCGTGCGTTTTGGCATCGGTTTATCGTGATATTGTAAACAGCAAATCAGGATGGATGTTGCATCATATCGCGGATTATCCCGACATTTCACAAATTAAAGATTGGGGCGATTACTTAAAACAATACACACGTTGATTTATGATTGATATTGTTTGCAACCCTTGGTAAACAATAACCATTAAATATATAACCTTCATGCAATTGCACGCATGGTTTTCAAATATTGTTATATATCAAACAAAATGCGGATACGTGGCCGAGTGGCTGAAGGCGCTCCCCTGCTAAGGGAGTATGGGGTTTATAGCCTCATCGAGGGTTCGAATCCCTCCGTGTCCGCCATTTAGTCTACCCTTTACCCTCTTCCAGAGAATATCGCCCGTGATGCCCCGCTACAGGCGGTGTTTGTGCATGCGCTATTTTTGACGATTCATAGAGAATCTCTAAATTATCCCAATAATGCCTATTTCTCTCTTTGGTGAAAAAGCAGGAAGGTCAAACGCACGAATTCCCTGTTAAACAGGGAATTATCAGGGAATTTTTATGTTTTTAAAGTTTGGTTTCGTGGCAAAGTCAGCTGTACAGCAGAGAATACATAGGTTTCACATATTTTGTGGCAAAAATTTTTAAAATTAACAGGGAATTTTTTAAATTAAAAACAGGGAATTTATTGTAGATAACAGGAATATTAAACGCTCAAAAATAAAAAACTTTCAGAGATACATTTATGAATGTAGTTTTCGCCATGACTATTACATTTTGCGATGTCACGCAAAGCTTCACCAGAAAAATGCTCATCACGCCAAACAATACCTTTAACAATACGTGCAAGCTGATCACTTGGTATATCAAGCATGTCTTTATCATTACTGGTAGTTTGAACAATGACCGCGCCATTATTAATGCGCCTGGTTTTAAATGAGATACTTATACGAGCCTTTTTTAGAGACGGTGTTTCAAGCGTAATCTGTAATGTATCTGCTAAGTATCGTTGCAGTTTGACTGTGTTAATTTTGAGTGTAATTTCATCTTGCGCTAAGACAACCTTACTTAAAATGGTGCGCACATCATCGTGCTGAATATCTATATGCTGATTTGAAATCCATTTTATAGTCTGCAGATCTATGGATGGAAACAGTTCTTCAAGATTATCACAATCTGACAGCCATATCTTCAGACCACTAGTGACAGCCTTTTCAATCTCATGTGCTGGGATGCGCGCTAAAACACCTTTTGGATGATCACGATATTGTAGTAAATTCTGGCTGATATAATAGCTGTAACGCTTTTTGCCTTTTGAAGTATATGTTGGGCTATAAATCGTGCCATCAACATCATACAGAAGTCCTTTTAACAATTGTCCGCTATCAATCGTCTTGCCTGCTCTTAAAACAGCCTGTCTATTGAGCAATTCTTGTGCGTATTCAAAAACAGCCTTATCTATTATGCCCTCATGCTGGCCCTCGTAAACTTTGTCTTTATGACGTACCATGCCGATATAAATAGGATTATTGAGTATTTTATAAAGATGCCCTCTACTATATTCTTTATCACCATATATCCGGCCTTTTTTTGACACGCGCTGTGGTGTTTTTATATTTCCAGCAAATAGAAAATCTGCAAGCGCTCTTACTGATTTGAGTTTTAGATACTGGTTGAATATAAGCTTTACAGTTTTGCACTCTATCGGATCTGGTAATAACTTTCGTTCTATACGCTGATATCCAAGTGGTGGAAATCCTCCCATCCACATCCCCTTTTGTTTGCTAGCCGCTATTTTGTCACGGATACGCTCGCCTGTGACTTCACGTTCAAATTGCGCAAAGGATAACAGTACGTTCAAGGTTAAGCGCCCCATACTTGTTGTAGTGTTGAAACTTTGTGTTATTGATACGAACGTTACGCCGTATTCATCAAAAACCTCAACTAACTTTGAAAAGTCTGTCAAAGACCTAGTCAATCGGTCAATTTTATAAACGACGACCGTTTGCACTTTACCAGCTTTAATATCCTGCATCAGCCTCTGCAGTCCAGGGCGCTCAATATTACCACCAGAATAGCCCCCGTCATCATAATGGGCTTGAATCGCTTTCCAACCATCGGCCTTCTGGCTTAAAATATAAGCTTCACAAGATTCACGTTGCGCATCGAGCGTATTAAAATCTTGATCCAGCCCTTCCTCAGTGGATTTACGCGTATAAATCGCGCAGTTTTTTATGTCTGGTTTCATGATGGTCCCTTCTTATTTTTAAGATCAAAGAACACCCAACCATTCCACTTTGAACCAGTGATGTCTGAGGCAATTTTAGAAAGGCTCGTATAATCTTTGTTTTGGTATTTGAACCCTGTTGTTGTCACTGTCACCGAATGTACCCTGCCCTTCCATTCACGAATAATTTTCATGCCAGGTTTTAAAAGTATGTGTCCTTGCTCAAAATATTGAGGATTTCGTTTATAATTTTGAATGAGTTTATTAAGGCACTTTTGTATATGAGGCGGCAATTGTTTTTCGTGTTGTTTAAAATATAAACTGCGCTCTAACATTTTACGCCCAATACGATTATGCGGTCTTATCTGCCATACCTCCTGCCATCGTGCGCGCAAATCGTCTAGATTTAGGTTATCTTCACTTTTCATATCTGACCCCTTTGTTCTTAAATGTTAATGTCCATACATGCTTACAAAGTGCTGGAAGTCGAATGGTATCTGAAGAAAAGGATTGGTTTTAGGCATGCTTTTAAAGCGCTTTATCATTATATTACAATGCTTTAAATCATATCAGTCGCTAATTTGAAAGATTCTATACCTATGCTGTATTATGACCTTATAAGCAAAAAATCTTTTTCTTATTAAGTAAATATATACAAAGGAGTTACCATTGGAGAAACAAATTAGGGATATGAATATATCGTACCAAAACATTAAAAACTTTAAACCACACAAACAAAATGCGCGTACACACTCAGCAAAACAAATTCGACAATTAGTCAGAAGTATTGAAACTTTTGGATTCACGAATCCCATTTTGATTGATTCTGAGGGAAGTATAATTGCTGGACATGGGCGTGTTGAAGCCGCCAAAATCCTTGGATTTCAAACATTGCCAGCTGTAGAGCTGGCGTACATGAGCGAGTCACAAAAGCGCGCTTACATTATTGCTGATAATAAATTGGCTGAAAATGCAGGCTGGGATAAAAACTTATTATCATTAGAACTAAAATATATTCAACAAATAGATATCGATTTTGATTTGGAAATCATCGGCTTTGAACAAGCTGAAATTGACATACTTTATGATTTGGATGATGAAAATAAAATTAATCCAGAAGAAGCATATGTGCTTTCTGATAATCCATTAACACAAGAAGGTGACTTGTGGCATGTGGGTCAACATAAAATATATTGTGGAAGTGCCTTAGATTCAAAAAGCTATGAAATACTTCTAGGATCTGAAAAAGCCCAAATGGTTATTACGGATCCTCCCTATAATGTTCCTGTAAATGGGCACATTTGCGGTCTTGGTGAGGTCACTCACGAAGAGTTTAAAATGGCCTCTGGGGAAATGTCAGATGTAGAGTTCCAAAAGTTTCTAAGCCAAGCAATATCTAATATGAGTCATTATTCTAAAGATGGTTCTATCCATTATATATGTATGGATTGGCGCCATGTAAAAGACTTAAGCTTATCTGCTCAAAAATATTATACAGAATTTAAAAACATATGTGTTTGGAATAAAACTAATGCGGGTATGGGTTCCTTATATCGTTCCAAACATGAATTTGTTTTTGTATATAAAAACGGTAAAAAGCCACACATTAATAACATAGAGCTTGGAAAACATGGTCGTTACCGTACAAATGTTTGGGATTATGCAGGTCTTAATACTTTTAATCATGGGCGTGAAGAAGATCTATCTTTTCACCCCACGGTCAAACCTGTTGATCTTATAAAGGATGCTATTTTGGATACATCTAAAACTAGAGGCATCATATTAGACCCATTTGGAGGAAGTGGTAGTACACTTATAGCCGCAGAAAAAACTAGAAGATATTCTAGGTTAATTGAAATTGAGCCTAAATATGTAGATGTTACATTAGAGCGTTTTGTAACGCTCACCAATGAACAGCCCATTTTAAAACGTACTGGCGAAACATTTGCTGAATTA
The DNA here is from genome assembly GCA_963803555.1 of uncultured Alphaproteobacteria bacterium. Lineage (GTDB taxonomy): Bacteria > Pseudomonadota > Alphaproteobacteria > Micavibrionales > Micavibrionaceae. Next base: position 1,055,716 of record CAWDMZ010000002.1, read on the forward strand.
AAAACTAAGAGAGGCGTAACAAATGACTAAAGATAAATATGAAGTCGGCTATAAAAAGCCTCCCCACGAAACACAATGGGAAAAAGGTAGATCCGGGAATCCTAAGGGCCGACCTAAAGGGTCCAACAAAAAATATGTCGCAGATAATTTATCAAAAAAATTTATTTCTTTTATGGGAGAAGAGGTTTTTGTTAAAACTAATGGTGAAACACAAAAACTAGCGCATATAGATATAATAATTCGTAAGCTAATGAAAAGTGCCGCGGATGGTAATACATCAAGTATCAAATTCATCATAGATCAATATAGTAAGTTTTTAAGTTTGGAAGAAAAAAAGATTCTTCAAAAATCAAAACAAAATAAAATAAATGTTGTTTATGCTGATGCCGATGATAAGTTTTTGTAAATTTAATTTGTTCTTTTATCAAGGTTTTCTTATAGAATCTAATAAAGTTTAGAAGTAAATTATATCAGGTGACAATTTACTTATTATTAAAGATCAAAATATCGCATAACAAGAGTACGGTGAGGTAGACGTGGTTGTATCTTGCAAAACGACTCATGCAAAACTAATAATGGATATATTGTATAGCCTCGGTGTTATCTTTGCGAAAATCAGCAATCGTTTTAAAGTCAGGGGCAAGACGCCCCAGTAGCCACATTAATTCTACATTGCGACCAGCCTCACGCTCTAACCTTCTGCTTGATTGAACGCGGTTTAAGTAGCCGTAAATATAAAGCTTTAACATCACGCTAGGATGATATGACGGACGACCAGTTTCTGCAGGGATTGTCTTAAATCCCATATTGCCCAAATCAAGATCATCAACGAATACGTCAATCACCCACACTGGATTATCTTGCGTAATATAACTATCAAGTTCTTCAGGAAACAAGGTAGCTTGAGAACGATCTTCTCCTTCAATATAACGCTTCATTACTTCCTCATATTTAAAGAGTTTAAAACACTATATTTATACCATGGCCTTGCTATAAATATGAGGGGGAGTTTAGGTTTTCACACAGCCTGGGCCATTAGCGGACAGTTAAGATTCAGTCAATTTTGATCAATTTAAATCGAGTGCCACGACGTATAAATAGATCTAATCGCGATAATTTAAATTGCTATACTGTTAGACTCATTAGATTGTCCATCTTACAAGTGCCGTGCTGTTATAAACAATTTGCAGTGAATGGTTTCTAGCTCGACTGTTAAATTCGCATTTGTAAAGTAGACAATAGTTTAGATTATATATTGACTATTTCTAAGGCATTGTGAAGGCAAATGAAGAACCAGTCGGGCTTCTAATACCTTCAGATTGCGTTGCTATCTTAGCTTCAACATCAGTTAGGTTAGCAGGTAAAACTTGCAATATCATGCCGTTCATAGATAGATCAGTAATAGTTTTCTCGAAAGCAATACGTGCTGCACGGTCAATGATAGCATCTGGATCATGAACACCCTTACCAAGTTTGAGCTGATGGTCATTCATTGTAGAACTACATATTTCATAGGCTTGAGCAAAATCAAGATGGCTAGCAACAACACAATCTGCAACATAGGTACCGTCTCCATCTTTATAAGGATCAGAGATATTTACTAAAAAAGTGTTGGTGTATTGGTTCTGATAAATTTCATGCCCTGTAACACCTAGTATATCTTTTACTATTGCTGCGGGATTATAATCATCTCCTATATAGATGCGCACTGCAATATGACGAGTATCATAAGTTTTAATATCAATAGCTAATGTTGTTCTACCCTGTCCAGTTTCAACTTCTTTAACTGCTACTTCTTCTTCTGGTGTTAATCGGAATTGTGAACGAATATCATGAAACAAATCGTAAGGATCCATGGACTCTTGTCGGTTACCATTTTGCGCCACACTTTGATTTACTGCTTTAGCCAATTTAGTCGAAAGATTATTACTCATTTACTACTCAAATGTGGTTTATGTTCTATATTGAAAAGTTTATAACAGATAATTTTGCATTATGTCAATAAAATATTTGTTGAATTCTTGCCTTATTTAACATAGTTTACGCGTTATGTTAAATATGCATAAAGATACCATACTAAGCATTTGCACTGCTGAGCGTAAAGAGTTTGAAGATGATGATACCTGTGATCATTGGTACCATAGCTTTTTGATGTTGGTAGATACTAGTGCTCCTGTTCCCGCAGTTCTTCAACAATTACATTATAATGATGGCCCTAATTTAGAGTTTTTTCCAAATGTCCGCATTGGTATTGGCCAGCATTCGCGCTTCAGATCTATTAAGGTAGCCACAGCTATACAAGGTGGCGTAGAAGATATCTTATCCCGTTGGAATTATATGATGCAGTATGCTTTTTATCTTCAACATAGCGGTGTAAAATTTGGTGAAAATTATAAACATAGTTTATCTGATAATAATTGTCGTTCAGCAGTTATATCTACCTTGAAATCTATAGGCGTTGATTTTCAGCCTGAGTTATATGCTGATTCCGCAGGTACGCAATCTGGTTCTTTACCGTTAGGCACAATATTTGATCAAGCTAATCAAAATGAAACGGTGCTTTCTCAGCTAATTCAGAACAATGAAAAATGGAGAAAAATACTAAAAGCGGATTGGATTAAAGGAGACAGATATGTGGGATCTATTCCTTTTGATTTTATGAGCATGAATTAGTATGATAATCTAAATTTTTGTCGTCAAACGCAGCTTGCTTGTGAATAAATACTGAGGAAATAATGTCTGAAAAACAGCCACATAATACATCTCCTAATCTTGTCCGTTCTGCGTTTATTATTCCAACTGCTAAGGATATTGCTGCAAAAACAATCTCAGATCACGCCCCTAAAATTTTATTGCTATATGGTTCTTTGAGAGAAGAGTCTTATAGTAAAAAATTAATTTTAGAGGCAAAAATATTATTAGAAGAAATGGGTTGTAAAACAAGAATTTATAATCCTGAAGGATTGCCACCGTACAACGGTGATTTAAAAGCAGAGGAAATTGAGAAAGTTAAAGAGTTAAGATCATTATTTGAATGGTCAGAGGGTCAAGTATGGTGTAGCCCAGAGCAGCATGGAACAATAACTGGTGTTTTTAAAAACCAGATAGATTGGGTTCCACTAAGCCTTGGTGGTATCAGGCCAAGCCAACATAAAACAGTAAGTCTTTTTCAAGTGAATGGCGGATCGCAAAGTTTTAACGTTCTTGTACAAATGAGAAATTTAGCAAGATATATGCGTATGCGTGCAACAGTTAATCAAGGAACACTTCCCAAGGCATGGCAATTATTTGATGATGAAACTGGACGGTTAAAAGATTGCCCTGAATACAGAAGATTAGTGGATGTTATGCAAGAGCTTGTGACTGATACGTATTTAACACGTGGACTTAAATCCTTAGATGATCTTCGCTATAGTGAAATTATTGAAAGTCCAGAAAAGCTCTCGGCAAGAGTGAACTCTACTAGGTAGAACAGAAGTGTCTCAGCACTAATAGCTCAATGATGTATGTTTTCTTTGTGGAATAAAACCTAGAGCAATTTTAGGCGTATCAATAAATCTCTCTATCCGTTCTGTGACCTTTTTTAGTCCGTCAAAAGGGTTTTCAAGAGCTAAGCTATGGTAGCACTTGAGAGATGTTACACTTGCATTTTGTTTAGCTGCTATATCTCTTTGTAGCTTAGGGCAAGCAACTGTGTCATATTCAGGGACATAATAATGGGTTGGAAGACTTAAAGAGACAGCACACTCCATTCCTTCATAATATTCTTCGCATGCCTCAGTTAGCTCTCGCATTTGTCTAAGAGTAGGGTCACTTATGGAGCTAAAAATATCAGGATCTTTTTTAAAATAGCGAAGATATTGAAGATAGGTACTGCCTGCCCATGTTTCACTAGATAGTAAATCAAGTCTTGGGTTTTTTCTCATTTCTCGTGTGCGCCAATCAATTGTCTCGTCTGCTGCATATTTTTTAAAACGTTTATATGTTTTTTTGCCATATATATGATTAGCTCCCGACATCCCAAAAAAAGAGGCCATATTAATGGCCCCAATATATTTTTCGCTATATTCCTCTTCCTTAAGAGGATCGAGCCTGTTTCGCCCAAGGCATAATCCTGTTGTAGAATGTGTAACAATTATCTTGGGTATATCAGGAAACGATGCACCATGTATTTCTAGTATTTCATCTGTAAAAAACTGGTGAACGGCTCTATCATAAGCTTTTATAAATCCGCATTCGCGGTCTGTGTAGGGCAACATCATAAATGAAACATCATATCCCAGAGCATTCCAAAAATTAGTAACACGCTCGTATGCTTGTGGAATAGCCTTGAATCCTAGCGCAAAACGAATTTCAGCTTTAGGATTTTTAATACGTGAAGACATACATGGTGTTATAAGGTCACTTTGTTCTTCAATAAAATCAAATCGTTTCCACCCATCTGCAAGATAGCCTGAAGCCCATTTATGTTGCAGTACACGTCTAGAATTCTCTTTTCTGGGTTTATAGTCGGCGAAGTGAAACATCAACATTTCATTGATAGAATGCGTATTATCACATTTTTGGATGGGTAAATCGGGCTTTTCTGTAGAGTTTAAAAAAGGCGCTAATAAAGTCATTTATAAAGCTTAATATTAAGAATGTTTATACAATAAATATGGTGCCATGATTCACTCATTTTTAATACTAATTTTAGGTACTTTTGAAGGTTAACTAGATGAAAGTTGCATGCTATTGTTTTTGGTCAATGATCATAAGTTGAGCGTAGCAGGTGATGTCAGACTAATCCAAAATATTCTCTAAATTTCTAATCAATATAACCACTATGCATAGATTTCTTGCCAGAGATCTACTGATCTTTGGCGTAAATTCTTAAAGGTTTTTCTATTTTCTAAATGGCGTTGGTAGTTAAAAAGATTGAGGAAAGAAGACTGTATTGAAGTAAATTTCTGTAACGATTCCATAGATCGAAACTTATTCATCCCCTTCTCTCGCCTTCGAAAATGTAAGTGTGAATTCTCAACCTGATTGTTGTGATATTGCGTTGTATTTTGAACGTGCACTAGGTTTATTTCTTTAAGCACCGCGCGGTATGATGGGCATTTGTCTGTTACAATTTCTTGAGGACGTCCGTATCGTTTAATAAGGTTTTTCAACACTTTCAAAGCAGCCCTCTTATCGCGTTTCTTCGAAACATAACTTTCTAAAATTGTTCCTTCATGATCAACAGCGCGCCACAGATAATGAAGTTCACCATTAATTTTTACAAAAATTTCGTCAATATGCCATCGCCAGTTTGAAGGAGAATAGTGTGATTTTTTCTTTATATCTTTAGCAAAAATTGAACCAAATTTATTCCACCAATAGCGAACTGTCCCGCCCCCTATAAAGGAGTCCAGATTTAGCAGATGTAATGCTAGATATAATTGGATCACTATAGGAGGAATAGAATATGGCCAGAAAGCATTTCAAGCCTGAACAGATTATCAGTAAATTACGCGAGGCGGAGGTTTTGCTTTCGCAAGGTCAAACGCAAGAACAAGCTATTCGAACAATTGGTGTGACGGGAAATACATTTTATCGATGGCGCAAAGAATATGGCGGCATGGGTCTTGACCAAGCCAAACGGTTAAAAGATTTAGAAGTCGAGAATAATCGTTTAAAGAAAGCCGTAGCCGAACTGACGATTGATAATCAGATATTGAAAGAAGTATCGAAGGGAAAGTTCTAACCTCCCCCAAGCGCCGACAAGAAGCTGTGATATATGCACAGCAGATACTGGGATACTCTGAGAGGAAAATATGTCGAGCGTTGGGACAAAGCCGTGGCGCTTATAGAAAGCCTACAAAAATAAAGCAAGACGAGCAGTCGTTAACGGAAGACATTGTTCGTCTTGCAACTAAATATGGTCGCTATGGTTATAAGCGGATAACATCTTTATTATGGGTCGAAGGCTGGGACGTCAATCATAAGCGGGTTGAGCGTATTTGGCGACAAGAGGGCCTAAAGGTACCATCCAGACACAAGAAGAGAGGCCGTTTATATCTAAACGATGGGTCATGTATGCGCTTGCGGGCTTGCTGGCCGAACCATGTTTGGAGTTACGACTTTGTGGCTGACAGATTGATTGATGGTACAAAGATTAGGTTCCTAACACTTATTGATGAGTTCACGCGCGAGTGTTTAGCGTTGAAGGTTGATTACCGTCTAAAATCAGATGATGTGATGTCTGCGCTGACAGAAATATTTGTGACGCGTGGTATGCCAGATTTTATCCGCTCTGATAATGGTTCAGAATTTACAGCCCAAATATTACAAGATTGGTTGGAACGCCTTGAGGTGGAAACGGCCTTTATCACACCAGGCAGCCCGTGGGAGAATGGCTATAATGAGAGCTTTAATGGAAAGTTTCGTGATGAATTTCTAAGCTGTGAAGCTTTCTACACATTGAAAGAAGCTAGAATATTAACAAATGAATGGCGCTATGGTTACAATCATATCCGTCCGCACACATCTTTGGGATATAAGCCACCTGCACCGCTTGCCCGTTTTAAAGAAGGGTTCTCCGCTAACGCTACAAACCCTTCTTTAAAACCACAACCCCATGCTCTAACTCACTTTAAACATGGACTCCTAAACGGGGGTTGACACAATCTAACTTATTTTAAGCGTCTAATGGGAGTTGTAAGCAATCAACTTTTAATTTTTTGCCCATAGCGAGCAGGGCTATTTCTAAATTTACGATATCAATCTAAATAAATAATTGAAGAATATTTAAAATTTAAATAATTTTCAATTTTTAATAAAAAAGAGTATTCTTAGTATTTAATAAAATGTGGTTAAAGATGCAAAAAGAGATATTTTGTTCATTTCAAAATAAATTTATTACGATGGACCCTGCTCAAGTATATGAGAGCTCATATTACATTTTACCATTAGTCATATTATATTTCCTGATAGTTATGGCTGGATCTTATTCAAGTTTAGCTATCAATAAAGAGCTTTTTAATAGTAAAGAAGAAAAAGCTAAAAATATCTTTCATTTATATTCATCTTTTGTTTTTGGTGGTGGTTTTTGGTTTGTACATTACGCAGGAATGTTATCGCACGAGATAAGGACTTCATTTACTTATGGCATAGTAAGTACGATAACGTTTATAGCATTGATGAGTTTAATATCATTTGTGGCTATAAATATTATACGTAAATGTAAATCATCGATAATATATAAATTCTTAAGTTCTGTTTTAATTACAATTGTAGTTAGTTCTACGTTTTATTTTAATTTAAATGCTGAAGGTCTTAATAACTTATATAATTTAAATTATGTTTTGCTCACCATCGCAATGTTATTCATAACATCTTTTTTTATGGTGTTTAATATCTACAAATTAAAAGAAAACAAGTTAAAACAAAGCCTATATAAACTATCTATTGTAATCGGAGTTGGCTACGGCATTGCGCATTATATTGGGATGAAGTCTGTTGTCTTTAAAGCAGGAGAGGATTGCTGTTCTAATTTAATGGAGGGTAATTTAAATGAAATTCCGAGTGAAGCTGTCATTATAATTTTTATTTTGGCTATAATTCTATTATTCCGTTTACGGCTTTTAAAAAAAAATACCTCAAAGTCAAAAGCGACTATATGGGATTTTCTACCACGAATTATTATTCTTATTGGCTTGCTTATTACAAGTTTAGGTATTGTAGGGCTCAATAATATAAAGCTAAAGCAAGATAAATCAAAATTTATTTCGCTTATTAACGATACTGAAGCGGCCCTTTCCGAAAGATATTCTAAATATGAACAGGCTCTTAAAGGGGCTAAAGGGCTATTTTCAGCCTCAAGTTATGTCAGCCGTGAAGAGTGGGAGAAATTTTCTAAGGCCCAAAATATTGAAATTTCTTTGCCTGGGATAAATGGTATTGGTTTTATTGAGTATGTTGAAAATGCAAATCTTCCTGAATTTTTAATAAGAACTAGAAGAGGATACCCAAATTTCATAAATCATCCTGACACCAATTTTGATGATAAATTAATTATTAAGTACGTTGAACCAGAAGAAAATAACGCAGCGGCAATAGGGCTTGATGTTGGTTTTGAAAAAAATCGTAGAGAAGCTGCTGAAACTTCACGTTTAACAGGAAAGCCTTCTTTAACAAGAAAAATTGATTTGGTTCAAGATAGTGTTAAAAGAGCAGGTTTTCTTTTGTTTTTACCGTTAGACGAAGTAAACAATAAATTCAAAGGTTGGGTATATGCCCCCTTTATTGGCGAATATTTTCTTAAAGATTTAAAAGGTGTTAGTAACGAGGAGATAACGTATGCTGTTTATGATGGTGGGCAAACTATTCAAGAAAATCTGATTTATAAGAAAAAAAATTTTGTAGAAGAGTATACAAAAGGTCAATTGACGCATCAAACAACAATAAAAATAGCAGAAAAAAAATGGACAATTAAATGGCAAACTACTGATAATTTTCATCATTCTTTCAATGATTGGACGTTATTTATGGAGCTTTTAATTGGCGTTTTAATAACCTTTTTACTAGCTTTTATTGCTTACTCTCAGAATGCTAGAACAAAATTAGTTGAGATTACAGTTGATGAAAAAACAAAAGAGCTTAATTCCGAAAAAAGATTTTCTGAGTTAATTATTAATACAATTCCAGATATTTTCTTTGTAAAAGATAAGGAATTTAACCTCTTAAAAACAAATGAAGCTTTCTTATCCCTATATCCTGAGGAAGCACATAATACACTGATTGGTACAACAGGTATAGAAAGCCACGACCCCAAAGAAGTTGAACTTTATTTGGCCGAAGATAAGAAAGCATTTAAAGAGGGAATATCAAAAGTACTTGAAACAATAACTTTATACGATGGGTCTTCTGTTACATTAGATACAACAAAAGTAAGGTTTGAGAATGAATTCGGAGAGGAATTTATTCTAGGGATTTCAAGAGATGTTTCTGCACTGCAAGAAGCAAAAGAAAATCTAGAATTACTCGTCGAAGAAAGAACGGCGGAGCTTCAACAAGCAAACGCATCAAAGGATATGTTCTTAGCCAATATGAGCCATGAGCTTAGGACTCCCTTAAATAGTATTTTAGGTCTTATCAAACTGTTGCTGTTGGAAGATAATGTTTCCGACGATTATAAGGACACGTTGAGAGTAATTGAAAAATCAGCATCATCTTTATTAGAAATCGTAAACGATATTTTGGACTTATCTAAAATTGACGCTGATAAAATTATTATTGAACACAAACCATTTAATGTATCTGGTTTAATGTACTCTTTGTTGGAAATGATAAAACCTTTGGCCAGCCAAAAAGGTCTCGATCTTAAATCTAATGTCAAAGAACTTGAAAAATTAAATGTGATTGGGGATGAGTTTAGGCTATCTAGAATTATTTTAAACCTTACAAGCAATGCAATTAAATACACACCCGAGGGTTGTGTAGAAATTGATGTTCAAGTTGAAAAAATTTCCGATGATAAGGTCAATTTTATAATGAATATTATTGATACGGGAATTGGTATTGATGATGATAAAATAGACCATATATTTGAAAAATTCACTCAAGCAGAAGAATCAACTGAGCGAAATTTTGGAGGGACAGGACTAGGTTTAAACATCACTAAGAAGCTCGTAAATTTAATGGGGGGATCAATAAGTGTTGAAAGTAAAATTGGGAAAGGGTCTAAGTTTAGTTTCACCCTGCCTTTTAATTTAATTGAGCTAGAAGCTATTGAGCCTGATACAGAAAATTTTGATGTTACAAAAAGAGAAAGTAATAGGATTGCATTCAGAGATGCCAAAGTTTTAATAGCAGAAGATCACGAATTTAATCAAATATTTGCGATGAAGCTTTTGAGGCAGTATGGATGTAATAATTACGAGCTTGTTGTAAATGGATCAGATGCTATCGAAGAATTTAAATCAAATGAATATGACGTTATTTTGATGGATTGCCACATGCCAAAAATCAATGGTTATAACGCAACAAAGAAAATTCGCGAAATAGAAGCATCTAATAAAAACGCTAAGAAGACACCAATTATTGCTATGACTGCCGATGCTATGCGGGGAACACGCGAAGCTTGTTTGGAAGTAGGGATGGATGAATATATTAGTAAGCCAATTGATATTGATTTATTTAAAACAGTATTAGAAAGATGGTTTATTTTTAATAATGAAATTGAAAAACCAGTTAAAAGACCGGTTAATGATAAAAAGGCTAAACTGGTTAATTTGGATGTTTTAAATGAATATACAGATGGCGATGAAGAGCAAAATAAAGAACTTTTGAAAATATTCTATGAAAAATCATTAAACGATATTGAAAAACTTTCTCAGAACCTAGTTGACGGCGTAAGTGAAGAATGGTCACGACATGGACATGGGCTGAAAGGCGCTTCGGCCTATATTGGTGCGGATATTCTTTATGCGCTTGCTGAGAAGGCTCAAAACATGTTGGATTGCGATAAAAAAGATCGTGAAGTAATATTATTGGCAATTAAGGAAAATCATGCAGAAATCTGTAAATACCTAATAAATAAAAAACTTTTACTGAAATAAAGTTACAATTCTCAAATTTTGAGGTACGATAGTATTGTTAAATTTACAATAAAGATTGCCTCAAATGATTTTACTTAAAAAAGAAAATAGAAATCAGGTTCTCACCTTTATTCCTTTAATTAAAGATAATTATGCTGATTGGCATATTATTAATCTAAAATTTGAGGCGAAAGATAAAGACGAGGCAAATACAATCGTTAATAATTTTGTTGATTGTTATGAAGACAAGAATGGCTTCTGTTATATTGAAGGCTTATCTTCTGCAATGTGCGTTATTCGTTTGGGCGAAGTATCAAGTTATAGTGATGTTCAAAATGAAATAGAGAGTAAGCTTGATGATAAGCGTTGCAGGGTGCTTGCAAAGAAAATGAGTGCGAATGGCCTTAAGCAAATTCAAATAAACTTATCCGATGCCGGAAGTCGGAGTGATAATTTATTATTTAAAACGCGAGAATCAAGAGAAGAAAATGTTGTTTTAATTATTGATGATGACATGTTTATTAGAAAAACTCTTGGTAAGCTTTTGGAAAAAAATGCAACGTGCCAAGATTTAGCTACTTGCAAAAATGTTATTGATGAATACAAAAAAATTAATCCAGATGTTGTGATTTTAGACATACATATGCCAGACGGTAATGGAATTGAAATTCTTAAGGCCATTAATGAGATAGATAGTAATGCTTTTGTAATAATGTCTAGCTCAGATTCAATTAAAGAGAACGTACTCAACGCTATCCAAAATGGGGCACTAGGGTTCTTAGCGAAACCAGTAGAAAAAGAAAAGCTCATGAAATATTTAGAGCAATGTATTACCTTTGAAATTTAAATAGCTCAGTGTCCGCTTTTGGCCCAGGCTGTGTGGAAACACCATTTATTCAGCTGGTTTATTAAAAAACAGCGTTTTTAAACTTACTTTTATCGCAACAGATAATTCTCACTGTATCCGCTTTTAAAACGCGAATATTAGGCTAAATATGGGTTTAATCTCTAAACCTGCTGTATTGCGAGCAAAGCAAGGCGCGTTAAGCCCTCATTGCCTCCATTAGGGGCTTTGTCCCCATGATGTTCATCACACGTTTTAAATTATAGGCCAGCACATGCAGACTCATTTCTGCTCTAACGTTCTTTATGGTTTTCATTTGAAAGTGCGTGGCGCCCATCCAATGTTTAATCGTTCCAAACGGATGCTCAACCGTTGATTTTCTAATCGTCATCATATCAACTTTTTCTGCAAGTCTTGCCGCCACCGTATCCAGAATATTTTCATGTTCCCAACGGCTGATGCGTCGATATTTTCCTGTGGTGCATTGTGATTTTAAAGAACACCCTGTGCAGGCGGATGACCAGTAACGACGAATGACTTTACCTTTTTCTTCACTGCTCATCCGGTATTTAGCGACTTCACCGCTAGGGCATTCATAGATGTCCAGATCAGGTTTGTAAATAAAATCCTGCTTACCAAACAAGCCCTTTGCTTGATTACCAGAGGTTTGTGGCTTTGGTAAATAGGTGGTGATGCCTGATTGCTCACACGCTAAAATCTCTTCGCCATTATAATAGCCACGATCAGCAACAACTTCTAAATTCTCACTGCCAATAATAGCCTTCGCCTGCTTGGCCATGTTTGATAATTGTGATCTGTCATGACCAACATTTGTGACCTCATGCTCTACAATTATATGATGTTTACAATCTACACCGGCCTGCACGTTATAGCCTACAATCCCTGTGCCACGGGTTTGCATAGACCTTGCATCTGGATCCGTAAAGGATACTTGCTTATCTGGTGATGCTTCTAGCTCGACTTCAATCTCATTGAGCTTTTTGACCTCTTCTTTTAATTTACCAATCTTCGCTTCTAACGTCTCCGATTTGGCTTTTGAGTGAGGTGTTTCTTGGCGGTCGGTGCTCTCGATTTGTTTTAAATATTTTGCAATGCTTTCATCAATAATCTTCAAGCGGTATTTTAATTTTGCGCGCGTAAAGTTTAAATCACGATGATTAACAGCCTTAAACTTACTACCATCAATGGCCACAAACGCATCAGCAAATAAATCAAGCTTACGGCAGAGCAGCACAAACTCACGACAAACCAAGCCAATAGCCTCGGTGTTATCTTTGCGAAAATCAGCAATCGTTTTAAAGTCAGGGGCAAGACGCCCCAGTAGCCACATTAATTCTACATTGCGACCAGCCTCACGCTCTAACCTTCTGCTTGATTGAACGCGGTTTAAGTAGCCGTAAATATAAAGCTTTAACATCACGCTAGGATGATATGACGGACGACCAGTTTCTGCAGGGATTGTCTTAAATCCCATATTGCCCAAATCAAGATCATCAACGAACACGTCAATCACCCACACTGGATTATCTTGCGTAATATAACTATCAAGTTCTTCAGGAAACAAGGTAGCTTGAGAACGATCTTCTCCTTCAATATAACGCTTCATTACTTCCTCATATTTAAAGAGTTTAAAACACTATATTTATACCATGGCCTTGCTATAAATATGAGGGGGAGTTTAGGTTTTCACACAGCCTGGGCCAATAGCGGTCAATTTAACATTTTTGAATAACCAAGTTATATCAAAATAAAAGGCCTCCTTATCCTAGAATAATATTTTACCAAAGCGGGTGGGGATCATTCTATTTTAATTTTAAATTTTTAAATTAGTATTAATTTAAGTTTGGTCATTAAAGTTTTTATTTATAACGTATAGTCTCCCAGCAATAAGCTTTTCTTCATTATCCATTAATCGAGGTCCAATTGGCTCTCTGTATAAAGCTACAGTTTTATCGATAAAAACGAATTTAGCTTTAAGTTTAGCTAGTCTTATAAATAAATCCCAGTCCTCGCAATGCGTCAAGCTCTCATCAAATCCCTCAGATTTGTCAAAAAATGATTTTCTTACCATCGTCCAAGTTGTGCCAATTACATTACGTTCAGACAGTATATTAAGAATTGATCCTTTCCCATCCCAAAGCTTTTCAGGTGGTGATTTCTCATTAGCTTTGTTCACTCTTTGGAAACACCCTGTTACTACATCGGCACTATATTCATTAAAAGCATTAATAAAATCATTACCTGCATTCGTTGTCCAAATATCATCATCATCAACGAAGGCAATAAATTTAGAATTACAAATTGCGGCACCTTTGTTTCTTGCAACTGATACACCCAGATTTTCTTGTTTCAAAATCTGTAAATAAACTTTTGAAGTATTCATCTTTTTTAGTTCAAGCAAGGTTGAATCTGTTGAACCATCATCAACTATTACAATTGTTTTAGGCAATATAGATTGTGCTAATATACTTTCAACAACATCAATAATCATAGAAGATCTATTGTATGTAGGAATAACAACATCGTAACTTATTATAGCTAATTTCCTTATTTATTAAATTTCAGTATTTCTACTATAAAGCGTTTGCTAACTTAACCCTATAAAATTAAAAAATTTGATGCGCATGCTATATGTTTACATGGTTTGATGTGACCGATCTCGACCTATAGCGGACATTAATAATTTTTAAAATATTTAATCTACTATTTTTATATTTGATTAAACGACAGAATTTAAATTACCAGAGGCTTCTAGTATTGCGGTGTCTAATCCCGCACCTCCAACTATAATAGCTACAGACTCAAAATTAGCCCCACCAACAGCGCCATTGGTATCGATTTCAAGGTAAGAATCGGCGCCAGAATCTACAAACTGTGCAAAATCGCTGATATTATCTGTTCCGAAGTCATATCCGATGAGAATATCACTGATATCTAATACATCATTTTCACCGACTGAGAAATCCTCAATACGGTCTTCTGCAGCAAATACGGCGCCATTTTCAAACACAAATGTGTCCGCTCCATTACCACCAAATAAAGTATCCGCACCCGCACCACCATAAAGTACATCATTTCCGTTAAGGCCATAGAGCATATCAGAATTATCTGTTCCATCTACAATTCCATCTTCATTAAAATCAATTCTATAATTATAGAAAATATTTCCAAATGTGGAGCTTTCAGCTTGGATTAGAATATTATCGTCTCCTATTATTTTTATATTAGAACCGAAGTTGCTATCTGCTTCTGGGATTGGATTATTTATTTCTGCCAGTAATGTGCCGGTTGAGATATCATAGATGTAGACTACCCCTCCATTAGATGCGCTCGTATTATCATTTTCAACACTTACAATTAAAGTATTTTCTTCTATCAGAAAATATTCACCAAATAGGTCATCTGTTTCAGGCGTAGGGTTACTAATTGTATGAAGTAGCCCGCCAGTAGTGATGTCGTATATATAAATAGACCCTGCATTTGTTGCACCAGTATTATCACTTTCTGCACCAACAATTAAATTATTTGCTGTTACTTGAAAGGGCTTTGCATCAAACCTTGAGGAACCTCCGAATTTATCTCCTGCCTCAGGTGTTGGATTATTTATAGTTTGAAGTAACGCGCCTGTCATAATGTCATATACGTATATAGAGCCCGCATCTGTTGCCCCAGTATCATCATTTTCAACACTAACAATTAGAATGTTGTCTACTATTATTGATCCAGATCCAATTAATGATCCATTTCTTCCAAACTTGTCTCCTACCTCTGGAGTTGGGTTGTTTATTGTATGAAGTAAACTGCCAGTATTGACATCATAGATATAGATAGATCCTGCATCTGTTGCCCCCGTATCATCATTATTTACTGTAACAATTATATTATTTCCTAATATCTTTATATCATTACCAAAACTATCTAAAAACTGTGGGGTTGGATTATTTATTGTATGAAGTAACGCGCCTGTGGTCGCATCATAAATGTAAATAGATCCTGAAGCTGATGCGCCAGTATTGTCAGAAGGAGCAGAAATTATTAAGTTATTACCTATTACATCTATACTACTTCCAAAACTATCTCCAAACTGTGGCGTTGGATTATTTATTTCAATTTTTAAATTCCCTGTAAGTATATCAAAAATATAAACAGTTCCTGTAAAAAATCCAGCACCACCATCACTTGGAACAGAAACAATCAAATCATTTCCGACTATAGTACTTCTGTTACCAAAAACATCACCATTTTCAGGATTTGGATTATCAATATCTGCGATCAATGTTCCTGTTGTAAGGTCAAAAACATCAATAGATCCTGCATTAAAAGCACCCGTATCATCGAAAAAATTATAAGAAATTAAATTATTCCCTCTTACTTCTGTAAAAAGCGCAAAATCAGTATCTGCCACCGCTGGGTTATTAATTTCTGTCAATAAAGCACCTGTTGTTAAATCAAATACATATATAGATCCAGCATTAGACGCTCCAACATCATCATTTGATACAGATACAATTAAATTATTTCCTGAAATTGTATATCGATCCCCAAACCGATCATTTTCACCTGGGTTTGGGTTATTAATTTCTGTAATCAAATCGCCTGTTATGCTATCGAAAAGATAAATTTTTCCAACATTTATATTGCTATCAACTTGAAACCTATCGTCATCAATAATAAGTATATTTTCAGCGATACCCACCCCATCACCTCCAAAATCAACCTGAATATCTGGTGTTGGAGATCTTAACATTACTAAATCATCCGCTCCTGTAAAATCTTTAACCGTGATATCAAACGTTCGGCCAATTAGTGTCGTGGTGCCATCTGTAATATCAAACGTAAAACCATCTGCGCTTGGGGTCTCATTACCATTATGAACGTAGATAACCAAGTTATAGTCTAAATCATCTTGCGTAAACGTGGTAATGGCAATGGCAGGATTTGTTGTTAATTCTAACTGCCCATATAACGGAGCGCTTGTCATGGTGTAAATGAGGTCAAACCCCATCGTGTTTATATCCGTTGTTCGTAAAATAGAGCTTGAAACAACTGCACCGGAAGTATCTTCGACAGTCAACAAAGCAGAGTTTCTGCTTATGGTTGGGCCCGTATAAAGAGGTGGAGTGGGCTGAGAGCTAATTGTTAAGAAATTGCTTTGATTGCTATAGTCTGTTGAGAAGTTATTGTTATCAAACCCATCATAGTCCAGCCTACTACCGTTTCGTAAGCTGTTTAAAAAGCTATCTATAAACACAAGGCCTAAGCTTAAGAAAGATCCTTCGTTATTTTGATTGAAAAATCTAGAAAAACCTAACTCTTGTAGAAGAAAAGCTTGTTCTGCGCTTAAAGTGTCCTGATCAAGAGGAGAGAAGTCAGCCAGCTGTAAATCAGCATTTTCACCATTTAATTGTGCTTCAATCTTCGTATTTGGTTTGCTACCCACAAAGTTAGAAAGCGCGTATAGTTCAGTATTCTCTAATTCAGCGATTTCTTCTTCTTCGGTATTTGACGACTTTGTATCTTCGGCATCATCATTGGTTTCAATATCTAAAGGGTGTTCTTCGCCTGCTTTTGCTTCTAATTGATTTAACAGCAATTCATTTACCGCATCAAACTCTTCTAATGCGATATCTTGATTTCCAATAATGAGTAAATTGTCATCTGACATGATTTTCCTCTAACCTTTATTAGATTCTATAGGAAAAACATTAAGAAAGAAGTAAAAAATCGAGATTAAACCAAAGCGTCTAAGTTGCGATTAACCTTTAGAATTGTTGCGTCTAATCCTGCGTCATTAATAATAAGGGTTACTAACTTAAAGTTAGCCCCACCAGCCCCACCATTGGCATAATTTCAAAGGTGTCATAAACGCTATTGATACTGTTGTAATGGCAAAATAGTAATATATACAAAGATAGCAAAAGCCCCTTTTAGAGATTTTTTTATAATTAATTGTAAGAAAATATTAACTTTTATTTGTTTATATAAAATCTTAATATTACAAATTTGACGTTACTCGAATATTCTTTTTGGCCAAAGGCGGCAGATACCGACCCAAAGTGGACATATTGATAGAACTGGTAAAATCCTTCACCGCCATATCAAGCGGATCACAACCCCCATGGGGTGCTTCAGAAAAATTCACACTGCAGCTAGAATCATCGCAGGCATAGAGCTCATGAACATGATTAAGAAACTACAACTAAACTTTACCAAATATATCGACCAAAACTTAACGCCGGCGCAACAATTTTACCGCCTGGCGGCAGTCTAGATTTTCATGATTGCGGTACTTTTCAAACTCGGTTAAACTTTGAGACACCACCCAAGGATTTAAGGGACAATTAAAGCAAAGGGAAAAATAACTTAATTATGTTTAAAAACACTTTTATAATAGCTCTCGCTGTATTTATATTCAGCCTGACACCAGCCAAAGCAGATGTTTTTGATGGTCTGGTTGAAAAATTGTGTCATGAACAAAATCCTTTTAAATTCGAAGGCGTTTATTCTGGAATTACATTGGGCGAGCTTCAGAAAATTGCTGTTCAACCCATCAATTTTGTAGAAATGGGGTCAAATTCTGCTGATCTAGGCGATAATGTGACAGTGTTCTGGCCCGCTTTTCCTGAAAATAATCCAGTACATGATGATCATAAAATTTACGACATCTCTGTGCAGCGGGACACATATATGAAGCCCGATTGGGACGAGAAAAATACGCAACAGCTATATGATTCAATCTTGGCTCAATATGGTGAACCGTCCTCAAAAAATCTGGTCAATGCCAGACATTGGTCTATTGACTACCTTGCTGATCCAAAAATATTAAGAGGCAAAGACAATCTCTTTAATACATTTACACAAAACTGTTTAGCTGAAAGCGGCGAGGTAGCTCGCGCACATAAAATGTTGGCTAATAGTTTTAGATTTCTTTCAAAACCAGTATTCAGTCAAAGAAACGCTTCCTATTATAAAAAAGCAATTTTAGAGATCAGCGCAAAATGTCCGAATGCGATGCAAAAGGATTACAATGAATACCTAGAAAAATTCCTAGTGCCAACCGCGTCTTATTCTTCAAATTCGAAACAAATTATTGTTGGTTTTGATTGTCCTGCTTACACGACAAGCCTGATGTTTGATAAATTTGGAAATACGGATTATAATAAGCCACAAAGTGCATCGGGTAGGCGCGGCCGATAATTTGGGGCGCAGTCTCTATTTACGTTTGGTTACGGTATAGCGCCGACCTTGCGGATTATAGGCGCGATAAACGACAACATCATCATTTTCAAATAGTTTTTTTGTGCTGAATATTTGGCGGCGTTTTCTGTCCTTGAAACGGATAAAATTTTTGCCTTTATCATCCCCTCGAATTTTACTGCCGAAGATATATCCCAAATCGCGTGCGGTTTTTTTTGTCTTTACTCGCAAATACGTTTTGTGCGCTAAAAATTATCAAGAACAGACCGCTCAACAAAACAAGAGTTTTTATATGATTACGGTCCTGATAATCACGAAAGCCAAATGCGCTTTGATTTATCGATGTCGTTTCAATATATGAATAGAATTCGATTATTATAAAATAATTTAATTAGCTATATACCTGATACAATTCGAATGTCTGCTATTGGCCGAAATTGGCCACATTCGACCCAAAGCGGACATTTTGATAGAGGCCAATAGCTATATGCCCACATGGCCAGTATTAAACTTTAGATATTTAATTTCTAAAATATTTCCATGATGATGTAGACTTTATTCATTGATATATAAATAAGCATTAAAGCAGCTATATTACGATTAATCTTTATTGACAACCATATCCACTGATACACACATATTAAAAAGGCTCTTCTTTACGAAAAGCCAAAATGTTGCTTTGGCAATTCTAGATACCGCGCTTTATGAGGGTGATTATAGCTCCAGTTAATCCTAAACCAAGACGATTAATAGTTTTATATAAAATAGCATCCCCTTAAATACCTGCATAAACACCATAATCCCCACCATTTAGCTTAGCATCGCTTCCTGTGTTATTACCGTCAGTCCAACCATAACCGCCATAAATACCCAAATAAGGACTTAATTCAGTACGATCTATATATCTATTTTGAGCTTGTGTTGAAGTAATTGTAAAGAAAGCAATATCACAGGTTGCTGCTATAAGAGTTAATTTATCCTATTGTTATAATTATTGTAGAATACGACAACTATAATGAGATGATTTAGTTCCCATTTATTTGATTTATAAAAATAAATAAGGAACTTTGATGGCATAAAAATGTTTTATTTTCAGTAAACCTAAAACAGGAGAAAAAAAATGAAAGCAATATTTATGTGGTTAATTGGTATTCCAATACCCTTAATCATTATTTTACTTTTAATCTTTTAATTTCAAATTTTATAAAATTTTAACATCTTAGAAAGGGATTGTTATGAATCAGATTATATACATTGTAGGCCTTATCGTTGTGGTAATGGCTATTTTATCATTTGTAGGTTTAGCTTAAAGGGGGCTTAGACTATGGTAGTTGAACAAAATCACCATCATTTTGAATGGAGTACTATCTTTGCGGGATCTGCTGTAGCACTTGTCGTTACATTAGTATTATCTCAATTTGGTGCCGCTATTGGCTTATCTGCAGATGGACCACTATTTGAAGATGTCAATTTAATGCATTGGGCTGTTATTGTCACAGGTATCTGGCTTTTATGGACACATTTAATTTCATCTGTCCTTGGTGGATATATTTCAGGACGTATGCGCTGCAAAACAGCTGAACACTCACTTCATGAAAATGAATTACGTGATGGTTTTTATGGTCTAGTAACATGGGCAGTAAGCACGTTGGCAGTAATCCTAATTGTCGGCATTGCAGCAGGATTTAGTATGATTGTTGATGCTATAAATGGTCCTTTAGAAGTTGTAGGTGAATTAACTGATAAAGAACAAAATGTTGCAGTGATTGGAGCATTTTTATTAGGATCAGTTTCACTACTATCTGCAGTTGCCTCATGGTGGGCTGCAACAGTAGGTGGAGATCATAGAGATAAAGGAACAGATTTTACTAAATATATTACATTTAGATAAAATTAATTTTTCAATAAAAAGGCCTTTTCTAGAGGGCCTTTTTTTATAAACTTAATTAATAGGTTGTAGCATCATCAAGTTCATCACCGACTTCTTCTACAGCTTCTTCAACTTCGCTTTCTTTTTCACATGCAGCTAGGGCAAATGGAGCAGATAATGCAAAAATTGATAATAATATTAGTTGAGATATTTTTATTTTAATTTTCTTTATTTTAAATGTTCAAATATCTTTTATTTATAGCTAGCCTGCCAATCAGCAATAACTTGCTTTACAAATTCCTCATCTAAATTATGCTTTTCAGCAATGTCTTTAGTAATTTTTTTTGAATATTTTTGCCACTGAAATAGGTTTAAATTTTCTAATTCATCATATATTTTTTGTTTAGTCTCTGAGTGGGGCATAAATCTAACAATGCTTATTGGTACTTTCGGATAACACTTTGAAATTAAATTAGTTCAAAATAAAATTCTAAAATACCTACTGATTATGGCAATAAAACCAATTATCTAGTATTGTTTGCTAAATTATATATATTTCGATAAATAAAAAAAATTATCGAAAGACTAAGAATGGTAAAAGCTCTTGATGAAGCTATAGACTATACAGCTAATTTAACAAAAGAACTCACTTGGAGTGAGGAACGCTTTAGAGCCGCAATTAATGCGGTTAATGGTATTTTATGGACTAATAATGCTCAAGGCAAAATGGTTGGTGAGCAAACTGGGTGGGCATCTTTAACAGGTCAAACATTAGAAGAATATCAGGGCTATGGTTGGACTAAAATGGTTCATCCTGACGATGTAAAATTAACTATCGAAATTTGGGAAAAGTGTTTATCAACCAAAAATACATTTATTTGTGAGCATCGTTTAAAATGCCATGATAATAAATGGCGACGCTTTTCAGTTCGCGCGATTCCAATTTTAGAAGAAAATGGCGATGTTAGAGAGTGGGTTGGTGTCCATACTGATATTACTCAAGAATATAAAGCTCAGGAAGAATTAAAAGCAAGTGAGCAGCGACTAAGTCTTGCTCTTGAAGCGACTTAAATTGGTGAATGGGATTTAAATCTTATTACTCATGAAGTGGTCAGATCTATAAGACACGATGAAATCTTTGGGTATCCTAAGGGCAAAGAAACTTGGAACTATCAAGATTTTGTACAACTTGTTCATAAAGATGATTTAGATCGAGTAGATACAGAATTTGAAAATGGTGTTCAAAATGGTTCTTTGGAGTTTGAGTGTCGTATTCATCGTAAAAATGATAATGAATTACGATGGATATGGGTAAAGGGAATAAGTTATAAAGCTTTAAAAGGTAAAGCTAAAAAAATGACTGGCCTTATTATTGATATAACGGATCGTAAAGAAAACGATGAAGCCTTAGAAAAGGCTAAATTTGAAGCAGAATCTTCTAATCTAGCAAAAACAGATTTTTTAGCCAATATGAGTCATGAAATTAGAACTCCTATGAATGCTATTGTAGGTTTATCAAATATTCTTATAAAAGATGAAAGTCTAACTTCTAAACAACAACATATGATTGACACTTTAAAAGTTTCAGCAGACACATTGATGGATTTAATTAATGATTTACTTGATTTGACTAAAATTGAAAGTAATAAATTAGATCTAGAAAAAATACCCTTCAAACTTACTGATGTAATTAGCCATGTTGTAAGTATAAATCAAATTAAAGCGAATGAGAAAAGTATCACGCTTAAAAATTCAATCCCAAGAGAAGTCTATAAAGAATATATTGGAGACCCTACCCGTATCCAACAAGTAATTTTAAATTTAGTTAGCAATGCTATTAAATTTACGGATAAAGGGGAAGTGCATATAGATTTAAAACTTCAAAAAAACCCTAATGAAGATTTAGATGTTATAAGAATTAATATTAAAGATACAGGTACAGGGATAGAAAATGACAAGCAAGATCTTGTATTTGAAAAATTTACACAAGCGGATACATCAATCAATCGCTCGTATGGTGGAAGCGGATTAGGGTTATCAATTGTAACAAAACTCGTTAAAGCTATGGGGGGAGAAATTTCTTTAGAAAGTGAGTTTGGCAAAGGATCTACATTTAGCGTCATTCTACCTTTATTAAAAAGTAAGAATCAAATACTTACTCACGATGTGGTTGAAAATGTGGATTTAATCTTAGATAAAAAAATCTTATTAGTTGAAGATTATGAGCCGAATATTGTTGTCGCAGGTTATGTATTAGAAGAACTTGGTTATGAATATGATGTTGCCAGAAATGGTGAAGAGGCTATAGAAAAATTTAATGATTTTTCAGGCTATTCTGTAGTTTTGATGGATGTCCAAATGCCTATAATGAGCGGATTAGATGCAACAAAGGCCATTAGAAAGTCTGATAAAGAGAATAATCAAATTCCAATTATTGCCATGACTGCAAATGCAATGAAGGAAGATGAACAAAAATGTCTTGAAGCTGGAATGAATGCTTATTTAAGCAAACCTTTAGAGTTTGATAAATTAAGAGAAACAATTGAAAAATACACAAAAGCATAAATATGTAATGGGAACTAAATAATTTTTTCAATATTAGTTAATTAATAAGGTTAACAATAAAAAGGAAATATTATTATTTCTAAATTAATTACAGCTACATTTAAAACTCGTGTTGCAGCGGAAGCTTCTATAAGAGAACTTGAAAAAATTAACATTTCTGATGAACAAATTAGTGTCGTCATTACTGATGAAACGCGCGGTAAAAGCTTTAGTATTGAAGAAGGCAGCAAATTAGGTGAGGGAGCAGCTTCTGGCGCAACAGTTGGAGGCATTATTGGTGGAATTATTGGTGTTCTATCTACGGCTACTGCTATGGCGATTCCTGGCTTGAATATTGTAGTAGCAGGTGCATTTGTATCTACGCTCGCGGGTATTGGAGCAGGTGCAACAGCAGGTGGTTTAGTTGGAGGCCTTGTTGGTTTAGGCGTACCTGAGCATGAAGCTAAGATCTACGAAGATGAGATTAAAGATGGTAAAATTCTATTGGCTGTTCAAGCTGAGAATGATGATCAAAAAGATCAAATTGAAAACATTTTCAACGCACAAGATGCATATAATATTGCCGCTTAAATTTATAATAAATTACCGCTAATTAAGAGGCCTTCTTAGGAATAAGGAGGCCTTATTTTTATGTCAAAAAATATGATTTATAATAATTCAGAAATTAAATTTCTTTTTTTAAAAATCTAAATATTTCTATTTTATTTTTTAAATTTGAGAGTAATATTTTTTTGTATCAAACTTTTTTTGATATCGCCGTAGCCGCTTTAGGCTACAATTTTGGAGATTAAAATGACAAATTCCAATAAAAAAGAAGCTTCACAACAAAATCAGAATGCTTCAACAAAACCAGCAGACAAATCAAACAAACCTGCTGATAAAAAACCAGCTAAAAAAGCCTGTTAGTACATAAAAGACTTTTCTCATTTCACGGGCCCTATCGAAATTTATTTTTGATAGGGCTTTTTATTATAAGATTTAATTTAAGATTATTAATTTAAATTAGGATTTATATTTAATATAAATGGGAACTGTCTTACTCGACGAATATTGGTTATATAACTAAAACTTAATTATGAAAGGAAAATATTATGAACGAAGATATTATTCAAGGAAACTGGAAACAACTCAAAGGTAAAGTCCAAGAAAAATGGGGTGATATTACAAACGATCATTTGGATCAGATGGAAGGCAATCGTGAACAGCTCGTTGGCAAAGTTCAAGAATGTTGCGGTAAAAGTCGTGAAGAAGCTGAAAAAGAAGTGAATGAGTTTGAAAAATCAAACGCTGCTTAATATAAAATAAAATGTCCTTCCAGAAATGGAGGGATTTTTTTTTAGTTCAATTGAAAGGAAATATTATGTCTACAAAAGAAATAAAAAACTTAGAAGATCTATTCAAGCATTTATTGCAAGACATGCTTTATGCAGAAAATAAAATTACTAAGGCATTACCAAAAATGGCCAAAAAAGCGACTGATCCTAAATTGCAAAAAGGATTTGAAAAACATCTCAAAGAAACTGAAGATCAAATTGAAAAACTTAAAAAAGTGTTTCAATTGTTGGACTTTAAGCTGAAGAGAGAAAAATGTGAAGCAATTGAAGGTTTACTTAAAGAAGGCGAAAGTTTGATGGATGAAGCAAAAAAAGGCCCTGTATTAGATGCTGCTCTTATTGCTGCCGCTCAAAAAGTAGAGCATTATGAAATTGCATCATATGGAACCTTAAGTGCTATTGCGGATAAATTAGGTCACGTAGATGCAGGTAGAATATTAACTAAAATCTTAGATCAGGAAAAATCTACAGATGAAAAGTTAACTGAGCTTTCAATAGATATTGAAGATAAAGCTATGGTTAAACAAGCTGCTTAAAAAATTTAAAACGCCCTCTATAATTGAGGGCGTTTTATTTATTATTGTTATTAAAATTTTTTGATAGAAATATAGATTCTGCCTAACGCATAATTGATTAGAAGATCAACAAATTTAAGTTAATCTATTAAATTTTCCTAATTCCCCATCCAATTTTCCTATTATTCAATGTCCGCTTATGGCCGAAAGTTGCAGTTTTAATATCTAATTTTTTTAAGTCTTAGTTTTATGGACAGGAGCTTTGGCTTTCACCATGTGTTTCTCACAATAAGGTAAAATAGAATCACTAGGCGCACCACAAAAATTAAAATCTTTATCTTCAGGATTACCAGAAGGCCAACGGCAGATGCCGACTTTCAATTTTTCTGTGTTGCTGAGGGTCATAATAAATATCCTCTCGATTGTATAGTTAAATTCCAAAACGTACAGCGTCTATGAGTAATTTTTGACAATAGTCAGCGTTAGTTTGACAGCACCATTTTTAGTGTTTACATCTCTAAAGCTTTTATAGGTTGTAGTGGAATAACATCAGAAGTTAAAGGCTCAAGCCCGTTAAACCTGTCTAAACCAGCTTGGGTGCCTCCGCCAAAAATACCGTCAATTCCACGGTTATATAAACCAGATGCAGTCATTAATTTTTGGGCTGAAATGAGGCTCTCTGATCCGTTTGTTAAATCACCACTATCGGTAAACATAGATAGTGTTTCTCTAAACTCTGGTGATTGTAATAGTCGTGATTGAAAATCTGCAAGAGTTTCTAAATCCATATTATCTAACATAGCCTCCATTTGTTCGCCTTCTATGTTCAATATAAAATATGGATTGGCGGTTAATATTTGTGCTTGTGCTTCAGGTGTATCTGTCTCAAGTAGTGTGTCTAGATTTTCTTGCGATATGCCCGCCACTGCCTCTGATGAGCCGGCAACATAATTTAAAACACCTTGAGATGTTAATTCGTGTGTCAACCCCCGTTTAGGAGTCCATGTTTAAAGTGAGTTAGAGCATGGGGTTGTGGTTTTAAAGAAGGGTTTGTAGCGTTAGCGGAGAACCCTTCTTTAAAACGGGCAAGCGGTGCAGGTGGCTTATATCCCAAAGATGTGTGCGGACGGATATGATTGTAACCATAGCGCCATTCATTTGTTAATATTCTAGCTTCTTTCAATGTGTAGAAAGCTTCACAGCTTAGAAATTCATCACGAAACTTTCCATTAAAGCTCTCATTATAGCCATTCTCCCACGGGCTGCCTGGTGTGATAAAGGCCGTTTCCACCTCAAGGCGTTCCAACCAATCTTGTAATATTTGGGCTGTAAATTCTGAACCATTATCAGAGCGGATAAAATCTGGCATACCACGCGTCACAAATATTTCTGTCAGCGCAGACATCACATCATCTGATTTTAGACGGTAATCAACCTTCAACGCTAAACACTCGCGCGTGAACTCATCAATAAGTGTTAGGAACCTAATCTTTGTACCATCAATCAATCTGTCAGCCACAAAGTCGTAACTCCAAACATGGTTCGGCCAGCAAGCCCGCAAGCGCATACATGACCCATCGTTTAGATATAAACGGCCTCTCTTCTTGTGTCTGGATGGTACCTTTAGGCCCTCTTGTCGCCAAATACGCTCAACCCGCTTATGATTGACGTCCCAGCCTTCGACCCATAATAAAGATGTTATCCGCTTATAACCATAGCGACCATATTTAGTTGCAAGACGAACAATGTCTTCCGTTAACGACTGCTCGTCTTGCTTTATTTTTGTAGGCTTTCTATAAGCGCCACGGCTTTGTCCCAACGCTCGACATATTTTCCTCTCAGAGTATCCCAGTATCTGCTGTGCATATATCACAGCTTCTTGTCGGCGCTTGGGGGAGGTTAGAACTTTCCCTTCGATACTTCTTTCAATATCTGATTATCAATCGTCAGTTCGGCTACGGCTTTCTTTAAACGATTATTCTCGACTTCTAAATCTTTTAACCGTTTGGCTTGGTCAAGACCCATGCCGCCATATTCTTTGCGCCATCGATAAAATGTATTTCCCGTCACACCAATTGTTCGAATAGCTTGTTCTTGCGTTTGACCTTGCGAAAGCAAAACCTCCGCCTCGCGTAATTTACTGATAATCTGTTCAGGCTTGAAATGCTTTCTGGCCATATTCTATTCCTCCTATAGTGATCCAATTATATCTAGCATTACATCTGCTAAATCTGGACTCCTTTATAGGGGGCGGGACAGAAAGCTCAATGCCCTTTAGTAGATCCATAGCAGAATGTTGTCTGCGCGCCATATTTTCAACGAGGCTCATAATATAAGCATCTTCTTTTGAAAGATCGTGTCTAACAACAGCAGGTATGGTTTTCTGCCCTAGCGCAATATATGATTTTAGCCGCCCTTCTCCACATACTAACTCATATCCATCACCCACATCAGCAGGACGAACGGTTACAGGCTTTTTAAGCCCAACACTCTCAATGTTCCCTTTTACAGCTTGGAAGCTTTTATCACTACGCTCCCTTGAGTTAATCACCGTGATTTTATCAATAGAAATGGCCTGAATATCATATACGGTGTTCATTACGCTGCCTCCTGTATTTTCACGCGGCGGGTGAGCGAGAAAAAATCTTCTAAGTCATCAAATCGATAACAATCTAAAGCAAAACCATTATTGTCCGCTAAACGTAGTTTTGGGTTTTCGATATCAAGGGCAGGAATGACGTAATAATCTAAAGGCTCTTTGTTTTCAGCGTCCATGCGCACAATAATCGTAATGTCTGGCTCTAGCCCGCTATCAAATCGTACTTTCCAACGATTCCGCCCTGCTTTTGTTTGATGACAGCGCGTAATAACAATTGAAACTTTGATCTCTTCATTGATGATAATTAAATCAGAGATGGGGTCACGCTGCACATAACTACCAAAGTCTTCTATGCGTGCAACCGTATCATCCACAGTGTTAGGGTGCAGTTCTCTAAGGTGGCGATTGATTTCTACATAGCGCATGTCACGATTAGGCGTATATCCAATCATTTGATAAGCATCTATTAGGCTGCCAAAACGATATCTATATGCACCGCTAGAAGGCATATCATCATGATCATTGATCATAAGCCCAGATAGCCATCCTTGTTTCTCATGCAAACTGCGTAGTTTATCAAGCATTTCTTCATCTGAATATTTACGATTGCGCTCACGTATAATGCTTTGCGCTTTATAAAAATAACTAGTCTCTACAATTGCTTCGAAAGCCTTTTCTTTTCTCACCCATTCATCCCTAGGGTTATTGATGCGTTGAGCTTTCAATTTAAAAGAGCGCCGATTAAATACATTGGTGCCTATATATTTTTCATTGATCAAAATTTGATGAATGCTAGCGCGCGTCCAAGCGCTGTCAAAATCACTGAGGATGCCTCTACGATTGAGCTCTTCTGCTATTAGGCTTTCATTCCAGCTTTCATCGACAAACATTTCATATATCCAATTAACAAGATCAATTTCTTGCTGTGGCCCTGGTACCAATATTACACGGTCGGTTGTGATGCTTTTTTGCTCACCAATTTCAAGTAACCCCTTATGATGTCCGTTTTCATTGATTAACATGCGACGTAAACCGTAACCAGCTGGACCGCCTTGACGAAAACCACGCTCAACATGGTGACATTGGCCATTAAAGACTTTTGATGATAATTCGCGGCTATATTCTGCTGCCATTGTGCGCTTAACAGTTTTAACTAACTCAGAAATTGGGGAACCGTCATTGGTGAATTGCTCTGCTACATAGTGAACCTGAAGACCTGCCATGCGGCATACATGTTCATAATGCGCGCTTTCATCTGTGCGTTGAAAACGTCCCCAACGGGAAACATCATAGACAAGCAGTATTGAAAAGCTGAGTTCAACCTCTTTGTCTTTAACGTCTGCTATTAGCTTCTGAAACGAATTGCGCCCTTTAGCGACGACACCGCTTTTACCCTCATCAGAATAAGTACATATAATCTCAATTCCATTACTGGATGCATAATCACGAATAATCTTCTCTTGAATTTCTGTTGAGCACTCTTGTCTTGGATCTGACATGCGTACGTACATCGCGGCTTTACGCCCGACCATGCTTAGATTCCAATTTTTTCTTGTATCTTGATCCACTCTTATTACCGCTCTTTGATAATGAACAGCTTGAGCAAATGAAAAATACTTCGCTCAGGCGGCACACTGTTTCTTTTCATTTTAACGAAAGGAACATCAATATGTCATCAACCGAAAACGAGTCATTTGGCTCATCAAATATAGAGTTAACATCAGCACAATCAATATCTAAAATCTTGAGAAAAGATTACAAAAACAGTGGCTCTGCAATTAAGTAGATAGCGCGTAAATCAGGCTTGTCAGAAAATGCTGTTAGAAATTGGTATGATGCAGCAAGAGTGCCAAGTCTAGATAGTTTCATTAAACTCACAAAAGCCTCTCCAAACCTTATAAGTTGGTTTTTGGTACAAGTAGGTCGTGAAGATATAGCAGATATAATTGACGCTCAAAATTCGATTAAAAACCAAGGTGAAACAGACAAATTCGATCTTTACCGTCTCATTTTTGAGACACAAGGATTTAGTGATTTACTCAAAAAAGTTCAAAAACTAACATTACGTCAATTATGGTTTTGCTCTCAAATCAAGAAAGGATGCAAAGTAACGCATCATGATTTGATCAATACTTTTGATGTTGCGCGCGCAACGGCATATCGCGATATATCAGAATTAATGCAACTAGGGATAATTTGTAAGGTAGGTCGTGGCAAGAATGAATATTATGCCACAATTTGAGTAATAGTGCCCTTTATCATTGAAACAGCGCGTACTATTATATACATTCCAGAGAATAGTTATCGGCGGACTACTTCCACCGCCATTTTCTGCTAGTTTCTCACGGTTCTTAAATTTCCTAAAAGACCCAATAAAACCAACTTTGTCACACTATAGTCACAAGGAAGGTTTGAAATGGCTTCAATACGCAAAAGAAACGGTAAATATCAGGCTCAAGTTCGCAGAACTGGTTACAAGACACTTAGTCGAACATTCACACACAGAAAAGACGCTCAAGAATGGGCGAATGAAACCGAACTAAAAGCTGACCGTAGAGGCATGCCTGAAAACCTGAAGGTTTTAGAGCGTATGACACTCGCAGATATGCTTATCAAGTATAGAGACACGGTTGTCGTACATAAACGAGGGCATAAGAATGAGACAATCATAGTGAATGCTTTCTTAAGACAATCTATGTGCAATAAGCCATTGTCTGACATCACAAGCGAAGATTTTGAGAGGTATAAGGTTAGAAGGCTCAAGTCCGTTTTAGGCTCTACGATTAACAGAGAATTTAATATAATCAAACATGCTTACAATACCGCTATAAACGTCTGGGAACTGCCTATAAATAAGAACCCCTTACTTTGTGTGTCGAAAGCCCTTACTCCTAGTTCTAGGGCTAAGAGAGTCAGCATAGAAGAGTCTCAAAACATCCTAAGCCATGCAAATAGCATCAAAAACCCTTATATCTCACTGATAATACAATTTGCACTTGAGACAGGCATGAGGCGTAGTGAAATCCTTGGCGTTCGCATGGAGCATGTAGATATTAAAAACCGTACGCTACTAATACCAGATACTAAAAACGGACATGAACGAGTAATACCCTTAACCCTAAAAGCCTTAGAGGTTATTAAGGCATCTAAAGTGAAGAATGGTCTAGTGTTCCCTGTTCATAACAAAGCTCTCGGATACCACTGGGATAGAATTTGTAATGCTCTCAACCTTAATGACCTCCACTTTCATGACCTCAGACATGAAGCAATAAGCAGGTTCTTTGAGATGGGATTGAATGTCCCAGAGGTTGCATTAATAAGCGGACATAGAGACTTCCGTATGCTCTTTAGATACACTCACATGAAACCTGAAAGTATATTGAATAAATTTATTTAAAAGACTTAGGGGCTATGGGGGAATAGTTTCTTATCTATTTATATATAAAGACCTCTCAGATTTTTCGACATTTTTATTGATAAAACACCATATGTAGTATATATAATAACAAACACTACAACATATAGGCTTTATTATGGATAAATTTCAAATCCTGTGCCTTTCTGGGGGTGGTTTCAGAGGTCTTTATACAGCTACAATCCTAGCTCATCTTGAAAATCATTTTGGAAAGCCAATACACGAATGTTTTGATTTAATATGCGGCACTTCAATTGGTGGCGTGATAGCAACTGGACTTGCATTCAAAACTCCCGCTAGCGACATCCAAAGTGCTTTACTAAATAATGGTGATAAAATCTTTAAAAAAGACACGGGAATTACTAGTTGGCTTAAGCGATATAAAGAAGCCCCCTACAAATCCGATGAATTAAAAGCCTCGATAGAAAAACTACTTCCAAGCAATGCTAAAATTGGTGATGCTTCCATTCCCTATTTAACAACAGCAGTAAATCTGCATACAGGTAAACCTAGAGTTTTTAAAACACCACACCACAAAGATTTTTTTAGAGATAAAGACTTATCTGCTGTCGATACAGCCCTCGCAACAAGTGCAGCCCCCTTATTTTTTCCACCTGCAATAATAGAATCAGAAAGTTTTATAGATGGGGGTCTCTTCGCAAACTCTCCTGAACTCATAGGAATACATGAGGCTGAGCATTACCTAGATATTGATATTAATAAAATCCATGTACTCAGCATAGGTACAACAGGCAAAACAATTGGTCTTGGTCACAATAATAAGAATAAATGGGGTATAAAGGATTGGATGAGAAACAAGCTTATTGTCGAATTAACATTTTCATCACAGCAAGGCTTAGCAAGCAATTTAACGATGCACAAACTTGGCGAACGCTATAGTAAAATAGATGAAACGCACAGTGATAATGATAGTTTTTCTTTTGGCATGGATGATGTTACTGCCGAGGCTATAAATCACCTAGAAACGATGGCTAATAGGTCTTATATGACCGCAGGGAATGATAAAAAAATTAAAGCGTTCTTTGAACATAAGCCTAATAGGAACGGTTTAGAATATAACAAAACAACTAAATCAAGTAAGGTCGCATAATGGGTATATCTGCTAATCTTTTTTACAGCTCTAACAGTGAAAATGACACTCTTCATAAAAGAGTTGCGCCATCTCAAGAGCAATTATCTTATCTTCAGGAAAATTGGAACAATCTAGCTAGTTACTTAAAGCAAGGCGTCTCACTTCACTACGGGTTAAATTCTGAGACTTGGATACAAGGCTCTTACAAATTTGGAACCCTTATAAGACCTGTTTCAATGGAATTTGAATATGACGTAGACTTAGGGTTGTATTTAACACCTAAGACTGAAGACCTAGAAAAACTACCAAGTGCTTATTCTTATAGAAACTATGTTAGAAATCTTTTAGAGGTATATACACAAAGTGATTCTGAGGCTGATAAAGTTGCCACACCCTCCAAAGAAAAATGCGAACGATTACATTATAAAAAGAACTTTCATATAGACGTTCCTGCTTACAAGCTCATCAATGATAACCATTTATTAGCTACACTTCCAGATAACTGGCAAGACAGTAATCCAAAGGAACTTTATTTGTGGTTTAGAGGCGAGTGCGAAAAGGCTAAAGACCCTCAGCAATTAAAAAGGATTATCCAGTACGTAAAAAATTGGGCTGCTCAAACTTTTATGTCTCACGGTAAAGAATTTCAGCCATCTTCAATAATGCTAACAGTATTAGTTACAAATGCTTATTTAAAATTAAATAGGGAAATATCAATCGATGATGATGATAGTTTGACGCTGATAGTAAGTGAAATTTACTCTAAGTTTATATTTGATAGCGCAATCAAAAACCCTACAGACAGCTCTGAAAATTTAAATAGAATGAGCGAAGAAGGGTCTAGAAACTTTTCTACAGAATTGGCATCTTTAAAGGGTACTTGCTTAGCAGCAGCAAGAACGACCAATAAGTTTATGGCTTCCCGTATGTGGGAAAGAGCCTTTGGTCACTTTTTCCCTATTGCCGCAGAAGAGTATGCTTCTGGACAATTACCTGCTCGTATAAATCCTGAGATAGATATTGATTTATTACACTCTGAATATGGCTCTCCTGTATACACTACTCACAATTCTATTATGCAAGTACCCAAGCAGTGCCATCTGCATTTTAGGATTACAAACCCCGAGCAACTTCCAGCAGGTTGTAAAGTAGAGTGGGTTGTGCGAAACGCTGGAAAAGAAGCCATGAACACGAATGATATGGGGCATAAAATTATAGGGACTGGGTTATTTGAACATAAAGAACATACAGCTTACCACGGTCAACATTATATGGATTGTACTGTATATGATGCTCACGGTAGTTTTTACAGCTTCAAACGTGTGCCTGTGGCAGTATTAAGACAGACACAAAGCCAAGTCCATAAAAGACCAAACTCTGGCTATAGAAGACATGCTAATTAAAAAAATCAGTAACTGAACATTTAAGAGACTTTGCAATCTTTTCAAGTATCGTGACTGTAGGGTTTCGAACGCCTCTTTCAATCCCACTTACATATGTTCTGTGCAAGCCACATTCAAAGGAAAGCACTTCTTGAGAGAAGCCTTTTTCCTTACGAATTCTAGCCAAATTCTGTCCGACCTGCTTGCGTATATCCATACTTGAAGCAAGCCATGATGTAGCCTATAGTTCTACAGACTATAAGTATCATTTCAATTTGCACTATAAATATATGAAAACCAAAAAACAGAAAATACTATATGGCTCAATCGTAGGCATAACCTGGCTTCTTATCTTCGGACTTATAAAACATTACAACTGGGGGGCTTTACCTTTAGTTGGTGTTTCATTCTTTTTTGCTTGGTTATTCTATTTGGCAACCGACTTAGACCCCTTTGGGGTTTCAGACAAAGATGAGTAACTAAAATATGAATTTACTTATCATTATATTCATTGGTGTTTTGGCTATTGTGAGTGGACTCTCCTATGAGCCTGTATGTTTACTAATGATATTAGCTATGGTCTCAACAGAGCTGTGGAAAGCTCGTGGAGGCGGTCAAACCTCTAGATTATCAAAGAAGGCTCGTAAGGAGTCCCTAAGGCATAAAAATTAGCTAGATTAATTATCCCGCAACAATTTCAGAACATATAAATACCGCAGGGCGGAAGACATTACCTCCGACAAATCAATACTACAGCCTATAAGTTTATTAATACAGTTACGAGGTGTTGTTCTCGAAGAGAACATAAGCCGAGTTGTAGACAAACAGAAAAACGACATTGTGTAGCGAAGCGTAGCAATGTTGGTTTGATGGATGTCACTATTGTAATACTCTGTGAATTTAAATGTCGAGTTCTTAAGGTCTGTGTCAGGTTTCAAATATAACGGTCATACCCATTATAAGAAATAAAGAACACTTAACTAATGACTTCAAACATATCTAATCCTTTTTATCCCCCGCCCTTCATAAACCCATTCAGAATTAAATATGAAATGTTGTCTTAATCTCTTTCTAATTCCCCTAACGACCCCATCAGTTATTACAAAGCCCAGAGTGTCTGTATGGTCTCTAAGTTTACTAAAAAGCTCTTTAGAACTCATATACCCTGAACTCTCCGGTAGCTGTGAAATAATATCTAATAAGATTTTAAAGCCTGATTCAGCCTTAACTTCTTTCTTTTTAAATATAGGCTCACCCATTAAGAAATCAGCTCCTTTTAGTCTCGTTTGTAAGTGTTTTATATAACCATCACTATGGACAAATAAAGTTACCGTACATTTACTCTTAAAGTTTGGGTTGCGTATCGCTATTCTTGATAAGGCTTGGTAAAGCCTATTAGCATAGTCACGCTCTTGTAAGTCGTTGCAGCTAAAGTGCTGGTCTTTTGGGTATCTTAGAAAGTCTCCTTCGGTCTCAGCTATGGCTAGTGTCTTAAGATTATCACTTCCAATATCTAATAAACCAATATTAATAAAATGCTGGCAATGAACATAGTCATTAGTACCTTTCTCCTTACCCCATGTAAGAAAGTTTATTCTATAAAAACCTTGGTCGGTTTTTTCATCTAAGGAAACACCTAATTGAATGAGTTTAGATTTAACCAGCACTAAAGGCTCTTCTTTGAAAGTACAAATAAGAATGGGTTCGTTTTTAGGTAGTGCCTTTATTGTATTTAACACCTCATTCATTAGCTGGCTATCACCTGTTAAAAGCTTAGTAAAATTAGTCTTCCCTGAATTACAGCCCCTATGCGTAACGGTTAGATTTGGGTATTGCCTAGGATAATAAATAGGCTCTAGCTGTGTCGTTTTATCTAGCTGTGAAATCCCATCAATATGATATGATGCATCAAGAATAGCCATTCTCTTAATATCATCATCTATCACTTTCTTAATAAGAGCTATTTTGTTGTCTAGCAAATACATCTTGCAGTTGCTCTCAAGAATGAACTTACAAAAATTGAAGGTATCTTTACTGAGTTTCAGATTTCTTACAGCTTTTATAAGCCTTTGGTGGTCTTCAATATCGTATGACTTATAAAGACTGCAATCTACTTCGATATCTTCTGCAGCTTCAGGGCTATCTAATTGAATGGCTTTTAAGGTTTGCTCTATGAATTCTTTAACTAGCTTTTTGTCTTCAAGACAATCGAACTCCTTTTTATCAAACACATAGAGCAATCCTGCTAATTCTTGCTGTATAACTAGCTTATCCTGAGTTTTACACTCAAACCTTCTGAACTGCTCATCCCAGAAAATGATATTTCTCTCTTTACCTCGATATGTTTGGTAGTTCAACCTATCAGGAGACATTTCGTATCTTTTGTGAGTCACGAGAAGAAATTGAAATAATTGCGGAGTATCTGTAGGAAGGCAAATTTCTCTATATTTCTTTTTATCTTTTTGCTTATCTGAGTAGAGCATTCCAATATTGTCAGATTTTATGCCAAGCTTTATTAGATTTTCTCTAATTTTAAAAAGCTCTTCGACCTGTGAAGAGGCGATTGAAACGCTATAGCCTAAGTTTAAATCAGAAATCGTAACGCACCAACTCTCAAGAGCTGTCGTTTTTCCAGCCCCTGCTGGGATAGGAAGAACATATCTATCTGTTTTAGTGCTAGAGCAAATATCATAAAATAACTTTAGAGACTGTTTAATTGCGCTGGACTGCTCTTCTGACTGAAACACTCCTCTTGTCTGCATTGTCTCCATAAAGCCTTTATAGGCTGTATCAACCGCTTCGTTCTTTTCATTATTCATGCCTTTTCTCCTTCTTTAATTTTGGCATTAAAAAACCCCGCTTAAAGCAGGGCTGTTCTTCAATAAGTTTTTAATTACTATTCACTGGCTAAAATTGCCTTAACCAGTTTGTCGATTAGCTCAAATTCATAAGAGTTTGAAGTCGTCTTTAGAGCCTCTCTAGCCTTAAGAAGCTCTTCTAATGTCGGATGGGTTTCGTTCATGACTGTGCCTTTCTGTTAAATATAAAAAACCCGCTCAAAGGCAGGTTGGTGGATAGGTTTGGGGTAATTGTTGAGCTTTGTTCTCCTATTACGCTACTTTCAATACGTATCTCCTATTACGCTACTAATTGAAAAAATATATGGTCTCTGAGAGAAAGCTTGGCGCAATTCTGTCACATTTTTAGATTGATTTTGTGACAGACTGAATATATCTTAATTTTAAGTTGTTGGTTTTATTGAGAAAAGCTAACAGAATAGTTGCGGAACTTCACTGCTAAGGGAGTATGGGGTTTATAGCCTCATCGAGGGTTCGAATCCCTCCGTGTCCGCCATTTTTATTTCCATCATAAATAAAAGATAAAAATATGACTTTAGAAACAATAATGAATTTTTTTGGGTGGATGGCGTTGCTTAATATTGGTATTTTATTTTTTAGCACATTGACCACAGCATTAATGCGAAAAACCAGTCATCGGATTCACAGCGCATTATTCAAAATTGAGCCTGAAGAATTGGACAAAATCTATTTTAAATATTTGGGATTATACAAAATTTTAATTTTGGTTTTTTCAATCGTTCCTTATTTTGCATTGCGTATTATGGTGATGACTTAGTTTACGCTTTTGCTTTATCGGTATCTTCCATCACCGTTGCATAATCAACCAAAACGCCATAATGCGGATCTTCTATTAAATTAACCTCAACCATATCTTTGGCATTTTTAAGCAATAAGATACAATCACGGCTAAGATGAACCAAATGCAGTTTTTTGCCCGCATCTTGATATTTTATTGCCATGGCATCAATTGCTTCCAACGCGGAATGATCCCAAACGCGTGCACGGGAAAAATCAATCACAACATCTGTTTCAACATCATTTTTTGGGTCAACTTCATCTTTAAAATTTTGGATGGAGCCGAAGAATAAAGGGCCATGAAGTTTATAAACTTTATTTCCGTCTTCTTGATTGTGCCAAACCGTAATCCAAAATTTATTGGCCGATTTCCATGCATAGACAAGCGCGGAAACAATAACCCCTATCACAACGGCAAGCGCCAAATCATGAGCAACAGTAATGCCTGTCACCAATAAAATAACAAATGCGTCCTCTTTTGGAATTTTGTTTACAATACGAATGGATGCCCATGCAAATGTGGCAATCACAACCATCATCATTAACCCTGTTAAGGCCGCAAGTGGTATCATCTCAATCCATTGCGAGGCAAATAGGATAAAGGCAAGCAGGCAAAGCGCGGCAGTAATCCCCGATAATCGTCCGCGTCCACCCGATTTAATATTAATCATAGATTGACCAATCATGGCACAGCCGCCCATCGCGCCAAAAACGCCACAGGTTGTATTGCCAAGACCCTGACCAATACATTCTTGGGATGTGCGTCCGCGTGTATCGGTCATTTCATCAATAAGTGTCAGTGTTAGCAAACTTTCAATTAAGCCAATCGCGGCAAGCGTGATTGAGATGGGCAGAATAATCAATAGTGTTTCAAATGTAAAAGGCACCATAGGAATATGAAATTCGGGTAATCCACCCGCGACACTGGCCATATCACCAACGGTTTTTGTATCCAAATCCAATCCTACAACCAAGCCCGATACAGCCAAAATTGATACCAATGATGCAGGTAAAACCGTTCCTAATTTTGGAATTTTTGGGAACACCCAGATAATAAACATGGTAAGCACTGTTAACCCCAACATCATGGTCATTGCCGACCCTTCGAGCCAATTGCCGTTGAACAAAATCACTGACTGCACTATGCCCACCTGTTTCCCCTTCACCATGGGTGATGTCCATTGCCTCCTCAAACGGTTTTTTAAACTGGCCGAGTTGCGCCAAAAAGATGACAATGGCAAATCCGTTTACAAACCCAAGCATAACGGGATAGGGCACAAGACGAATAAATTTACCCAAATGAAATATCCCTGCCCCAATTTGTATTAAGCCTGTTAGTAAAACGGCCGCAAAAAGATATTCAACACCATAGGCAATGACAAGTCCCACCATGGCAACCGCCATCGCGCCCGTTGCACCCGATATCATCCCACTGCGTCCACCCAAGATAGAGGTGATAAAGCCGATAAAGAATGCCGCATATAACCCCACAAGTGGATCAACCCGCGCAACAAAGGCAAAGGCAATTGCCTCGGGCACCAAAGCAAGGGCAACGGTAATACCCGATAAGATGTCCGCACGCGGATTTTCAGTAAGATTAAAACGGCGAACAAGACGAAGCATAGATAGAAACCTTAAACACAAATAAATAAAGAAAATTTGAACTATTCAAAAATTGCGCCGTTAGTAAGCCATAATTTGAAACACAAATAAAGGAGCAAGTTTATGACCAACAGCAAAACAATTTTTATCACAGGCGCCTCAAGCGGATTTGGAGAATCAATTGTAAGTGAGGCATTGGAACGCGGTCATAAAATTATTGCAACATTTCGTAACGATAATGAAATAAATGAATTTAATAGTAATCACAATGCCGATAATGCAATGGCCGTAATGGTGGATGTTACGAATAAAGATCAAATTAACAATGCGGTCAGCAAGGCAACAGATAAATTTGGCAAGATTGATGTGCTTATCAACAATGCAGGTATGGGTATGTTTAAATTATTTGAAGATACAACCAACGATGATGTGTACAAACAATTTGATGTGAATGTTGTAGGTCTTATTAATATGACCAATGCAATATTGCCCCATATGCGTAAAAACAAATCAGGCCATATTATTAACTTTAGCTCAATCGCAGGAATATCCAGTATGCCAGGCATGGGTGTCTATTGCGCATCAAAAGCAGCCGTTGAAGCCTTCTCAAAATCATTGCGACAAGAAGTTGATGCTTTTGATATTGGTGTCACATTAATTGAACCTGGTGCATTTGATACAAAATTTTTTGAAAGCTCAAACTTTAGCGAGATGAAAGAAAATGCAAATGATGATTATGCAGAAACAATCGACAAGATGGTTCAAATGTTTGATGATATCACAAGCGATAAAAGTGAAATGGGCGATCCCAATAAATTAGCCACTGTATTAGTTAACATTATTGAAGAAGGTAAAGCATACGACCATGTCCCCATGGGTGACGATTCTGTAGAAGGATTTAAAAATGTTGGAAATAATTTTATTGAATCTGCGCAAAATTGGGAGAAAATCACAGCGCATTTAAGCAATAAAGATGATGATGTAAAAAAAGCAGCATAAATTCAAAATTTATTATAATGTTGATTGCATTATAAAAATAATTTGCAAACCTACGCGGTTTCTTGTCTTTGTTTTGGATTTTGAACAATTTTAATAATTATAATTATGTGCTTATTTAAGAGGGTATTACTATGGAAAGTTTAAAAAAGAAAAACATCTGGATCATCGGCGCAAGCAGCGGAATTGGCGCTGCACTCGCAAAAAAACTTTCTCAAAATGGTGCCACTGTTATTTTATCAGCGCGTAGTGAAGAAAAACTTGAAGAACTATCCCAAGAAATTGAAGGAAAAAGTTATGTTTTTCCATTAGATATCACCAATCATGATGAATTGTGCAAAATTACTAAAAAAATTAAGCATGATCATGGCCATATTGATAGCGCAGTTTTATTAGCGGGAATGTATGAACCTAGCTTAGTTTCCAAAATCAAAATTGAAGATGCACGCAAAATTGTTGATGTGAACATCATGGGTGCATTTAATTTTATAAATTGTATTCTTCCTATCCTAAAATATCAAAAATACGGTCAAATTATCTTAACAGGTAGTGTTGCAGGATATCGCGGTCTTCCTAAAGGGCAACCTTATAGCTCAACCAAAGCTGCCATTGCAAATTTAGCAGAAAGTTTGCGTACAGAAGAATCAGAAATTGATATCCGTCTTTTAAGTCCGGGTTTTGTTGAAACGCCTATGACTGAAAAAAATGACTTTGAAATGCCTATGGTCATTAGCCCTGAAGAAGCGGCAGATAGCATTTATAAAGGAATGATTGCAAATGATTTTGAAATTCATTTCCCCAAAAAATTTACATTTATAATGAAGTTTATTCATATCATGCCAAATTGGTTATATATTATTTTGGGTCGAAAAATGAAAGAAGCCATCGATAAAAAATCTGCAAAAAAGAATAAGGATTAATATCACGTTATCAATTTTACTTCTTTTTAGCATAGATAGAAAAGCGTACAGTTACACCTAACATATTTATAGCGAGAAAATAATGAGCGTAGCTGATCTAACAAAATTTCCATCTTCTTTTACTTCTACATCAAAGAAAAAAACTATTGCTGTTTATTTCTTTAACCAACAAAATTTTCAAAATTGGTTGAGCAAACAAAATGATGTTGTGAAAAACCAGATTAGCCAAAATGGTTTTGATTGCTCTGCGGGTCATACATATGATGTTAAAGATAAAAAAGGGCAAACCGTTTCTGTATTATGCGGTCTTTCTGATCCTGTTCATTATTTAGATAGCGCAAATATTGTAGAATTTATAAGAAAAAGTTTTTCTGATGATGTTTTAAATAAACATATTTTTGAGGTCAAAGGACTATATAAAAAAGATGATTTAAGCAAAATCTACATTGGTTGGGGATTGGCCAATTACGATTTCAACCGCTATATCAAAGCGAAGAAAAAAATAATACAGCTTAAATGGCATGGAAAAGCTGACAAAAAATACATTAATGCTTCTATCGAATCAATATCACTTATCCGCAACCTCATCAACACCCCTGCCAATGATTTAGGTACAGATGAATTGGCATTGGTTGCCCGTAAAATTGCCGATATGGGACAGGCAAAATTTAATATTATAAAAGGCAAGAAAATTGAAACTGATTTTCCAATGATTTATGCCGTTGGAAAGGCTAGCCCGCGCCCACCGCAATTGGTGGATATCAAATGGGGCAAAAAATCCCATCCAAAAGTGACCATTATTGGCAAAGGGATTATTTATGATACAGGGGGATTAAATCTTAAACCCGGCCAATTTATGCGTGATATGAAAAAAGATATGGGCGGCGCGGCGCATGCCCTTGGCTTGGCGCATATGATTATGGCGTTAAACTTACCCATTCAATTAAGGGTTTTGTTACCAATTGCCGAAAATTCTGTTGCGGGTAATTCATTCCGACCGGGCGATGTCATTAACACTCGCCAAGGGTCAACTGTTGAAATTGGCGATACGGATGCCGAAGGTCGCCTTGTTGTGGGTGATGCCCTCACTTATGCCTCTGAGGACAAGCCAGAATTAATGATTGATTTTTGTACGTTGACGGGCGCGGCGCGTGTGGCGTTGGGGTACGATATTCCTGCTTTTTTCACCAATCAGGACAGTTTCCTTGATGATTTGAGAAGTCAAAGTGTTAAAAATGATGACCCCGTCTGGCCACTGCCCCTTTGGCATGGGTATAAAAAGGAATTAAGCAGCATCATTGCCGATATCACAAATGATGGTTCTGGTCGTGCAGGCGCCATTCATGGTGCCTTGTTTTTGGAGCATTTTATCGACCCCACTATTGATTGGATACATCTTGATTGTTTTGCGTGGGAACAACATGGAAAAGCAGGCCGTCCAAAAGGTGGCGCAGATACAGGAATGCGCGCCCTTTTCGAATTTATAAATTCGCGCTATACTTAAATACATGGATAAACGTCTTACTTGCGTTAATTTTTCGGCCGATATTTTGGGACACCCCGAAAACCCAAATATAATCAGCAATAATGATTCCCAAATTTTATTTGGGGAGGAATTTATTGTTGAAGATGAACGCGGGGCGTACGTTTATGGCTATAACGATATTGATAAATACAAAGGATGCGTGGAGCGTGTCAATCTGGCAATGCATGTCCCTACCGAAACGCATGCCATAATATCGTTATCCACCCATCTCTATCCCGAACCAAGTTTTAAATCGCGCCCTGAAGATATCGCCCCCTTCATGGGTCGGGTATCATGTAAAGATACCGCTCATCCTGAATTTATTGAAACCCATGATGGATTTTGGATTTATAAAAAACACGTACAGAAGATTGATGCCATCCCTGATAAAAAAGACATTGTTAGCATCGCAAAACAATTTTTTGGTGCCCCTTATTTATTTGGCGGTCGTACAATTTTAGGGATTGATTGCACCGGATTGGTTCAGGTATGCATGATGGCAGCGGGATATGATTGCCCGCCCCGCGATTCAAAAGATCAAGAAGGGGCATTTGGCAAAAAAATTACCAAAAGCAAAATCAAACGCAATGATATTGTTTATTTTAAAGGCCATGTTGGCATAATGATTGATGAGAAAAATATTCTCAACGCAACCTCACGCTATATGACCACATTGATTGAGCCGCTTGATGATTTAGAAGAGATTTACAACGGTATTACGCATATTGCCCGCCTTTAAATTCTACTTATTCTCTTCAGCAGGATTATAGGGAACAATTGAGTTTGTTCGCGAATAGACAGAACCACCCATATTGTCGCCCGTATTATTAATGACATTAAAGTTATTATAATAAATTGTATCTTTTATAGGCATTGTTGATAAACGATTATCATCACCCGTTTCAATCTTTGTTGGGCCCATATATTCACCCTGATTATTTTTTCGGTTGGCGCGTAATTCGTTCGATTGATAGACAGGTACATCGTATGCTGTTATTGGCATACCCACAAAACTGACGGTAACTACATCGGGATATTCAAATGCACCACCTGATAATACATCATACGTTGCGCCGGGGATAAAACCATTTGCAACATTAAGGAAGACCCATTCGTTTGCCTCACGTTTGACCAAAACGGTTTTCTCGCGATTTGCTTCGGCTTTACAATTAACAACCAATTCATTAAAAGAACGGCGAATATT
Organism: uncultured Alphaproteobacteria bacterium; assembly: GCA_963803555.1. Classification (GTDB taxonomy): domain Bacteria; phylum Pseudomonadota; class Alphaproteobacteria; order Micavibrionales; family Micavibrionaceae. Next base: position 1,099,019 of record CAWDMZ010000002.1, read on the forward strand.
GATGGTTTGCCCTGTATAGGCATCATATCGATTACCACCATTATCCACACGGCAAAGGGCATTTTGCGCGCCCGGTGTTTCAATTGTTATGGGTTGTGTTTGCCCATCAATTACGGTGCTACATGCACTTATTAATAATAGACTTGAAGATAGTAGAATTTTTTTAATCATGAGGTTTCTTTTTGTAAAGCAGATAAATAATTATAGCATATTAAGAATACGTGATGTATGCGATTGTGTCCACAAACTCTATCAGGATAAGTTTTATTCTGCCGCTTTGCTCTCTGACTTTGTTATGGGTGTTTGAATTTTAAAGTCTAATTCCCCCGATTTTTCGGTTGCCTGTACGCTTGATCCATCTTCAATATCACCGCGTAAAAGCATTTCTGCCAAACTATTTTGTAATTCTGTTTGAATAACCCGTTTTAACGGCCTTGCCCCGTAAATAGGATCATATCCTTTATCTGCAAGCCATTTTTTTGCTTTTTCATCAATTTTTAAGGTAATTCGACGACTTTCAAGCATCTTATACAGGTTTTTAAGCTGAATATCGACAATACCCGTCATTTGATCACGACCAAGGCGTGAAAAGAGTAAGATTTCATCCAATCTGTTTAAAAACTCAGGTCTAAAGCTGGCGCGGACTGTATCCATAACCGCATCACGTGCTTGCTCTACATCTTCCCCTTCTTTAAGCTCAACCAAATGTTGCGCCCCTAAATTAGATGTCATGATAAGGACAGTATTACAAAAATCAACTGTACGTCCCTGCCCATCGGTTAAACGTCCATCATCTAAAACTTGGAGGAGGATATTAAAAACATCGGGATGTGCCTTTTCAATTTCATCAAAAAGAACCACTTGATAGGGCCTGCGGCGGACGCTTTCAGTTAATGCCCCCCCTTCTTCATATCCAACATATCCAGGTGGTGCGCCAATAAGCCGCGAAACAGAATGTTTTTCCATATACTCGGACATATCCATTCGAACCATTGCACTATCATCATCGAACAAAAATTCTGCCAATGCCTTGGTCAATTCGGTTTTACCAACCCCTGTTGGTCCCAAAAACAAGAATGACCCAATAGGGCGATTGGGTGATTGCAACCCTGCCCGCGCGCGACGTACAGCATTGGACACGGCAACAACAGCTTGATTTTGCCCAACCACACGCTGCTCTAGCTTAGATTCCATTTTAAGCAGTTTATCCCGCTCCCCTTGCATCATTTTATCGACGGGGATGCCTGTCCATTTTGAAACAATATGAGCGATATCATCTTCGGTGACTTCCTCATCAATCATATGATCTGCGGTTACTTTTGATGCTTTTTCTAACAATTCTTCTAATTCTGGAATATGGCTGTATTTAAGCTCACTGGCTTTTGTCCAATCGCTATCCCGTTCGGCTTGCTCTAATGCTATGCGGGCTTTGTCAAGCTGTTCGGTAACTTTTTGCCCTGCGTTTAGTTTTTCTTTTTCCGATACCCATTTGCTGGTCAAATGAGCCGATTTTTTCTCTAATTCCTTTAGTTCGGTATCAAGGGCCTTTAAACGCTCTTTCGATGCCTTATCTTTTTCTTTAGATAACGCTTCCCGTTCTATTTTTAATTGAACAATACGGCGGTCAAGCTCATCAATCGCTTCTGGCTTGCTATCCACCTGCATTCTGAGGCGCGATGACGCCTCATCAATCAAATCAATGGCCTTATCGGGTAAAAAACGATCGGTGATATAGCGGTTTGATAACATTGCCGCGCTGACAATTGCGCTGTCGGTAATACGTACACCATGATGCGCCTCATATTTTTCTTTTAGCCCGCGAAGAATTGAAATTGTATCTTCAACTGTTGGCTCTACTGTAAAAACCGTTTGAAAACGGCGGGCAAGCGCGGCATCTTTTTCAATATGCTTGCGATATTCTTCTAATGTTGTTGCCCCAATCATGTGCAATTCACCACGTGCAAGCGCAGGTTTAAGCATATTTGAGGCATCCATTGAGCCTTCCGCCTTTCCTGCACCAACAAGGGTATGTAGCTCGTCTAAGAATAAAATAATTTGCCCATCTGCGCTGCTCACCTCTTCTAAAACAGACTTGAGGCGCTCTTCAAACTCACCACGAAATTTTGCCCCCGCGATTAATGATCCTAAATCTAAGGACATAAGCCGCTTGTTTTTAAGGCTTTCGGGAACATCACCATTGATAATTCGCAATGCTAATCCTTCAACAATGGCCGTTTTACCAACCCCCGGCTCCCCAATTAAAACAGGATTATTTTTTGTTCGGCGCGATAAAATTTGAATTGTACGGCGAATTTCCTCATCACGGCCAATAATGGGATCTAATTTCCCCTTACGTGCCGCCTCGGTTAAATCTTGAGCATATTTTTTAAGCGCTTCAAAATTATCTTCTGCATTGGCGGTATCGGCGGTGCGTCCTTTTCGGATTGAATTGATGGTTTGGTTTAAACTTTCTGGCTGTACGTTTGCGCTCTCTAATATGCCAGCTACATCGGATGATTTTGCCATGGTCATTGCTTGTAAAATACGCTCTGCAGTGACAAACTTGTCCCCTGATTTTTCTGCTAAATTCAATGCGTTATCGAGTATTTTTGAGAGATCACCTGAAATGCGTAATTGCCCCGCACCCGACCCAGTTACGGTTGGAAATTTTGATATGGCGGCGTTCAAATCACTTTTAAGTTTTGATTCATTGCCTTGCGCTTGCATGATAAGGTTGGGAACAATCGCATCTTCATCATCCATCATAACCTTAAGCAAATGCTCAGGCTCTAGCGATTGGTGATCGGAACGAGCGGCTAAGGTTTGCGCTTGTTGTAAAAACGTACGTGATTTTTCGGTAAATTTATCAAAATCCATCATAAAGTCCTTGTTTATCTATCTCTTATATAACGAATATTCGTCCAAATTGTTCATTATATTTTTTAAAAGTAACTATAATTCGTTTTTATGATAAAGGCACAAAAAAAGGCAGGATAACCCCGCCTTTTCAATAAAATAACAAAATTAATTAAGCTGTTTCTAAAACTTTTTCGTTAGATGCTTGCTCTTTTACTTTAACTTCATCGCCTAAGATGCTGTTTGGCAATGATAAATCATCATTTTGATTTGATTTTTTATCCTGCTTGTACGTGTTTTCATTTTGTTGTTTATTGTTATTATTCTCCGCCTGCTCATCCCAAGTGACAATCATACGCTGATAATGTTCTGCGTGTTGCATATAGCTTTCCGCCAAAACAACATCCCCTGTGGAGCGGGCATCTTTGGCCAATGTTTCATATTTTTCGCAGATTTGGAAGGCTGTACCACGAATGCGAACCTCTGGGCCATTGCTGTCAAAGACTTTTGCACGGTTGTTGCCTTGCCCTTTGCTATTACCGCCTCGGTTATTGCGTCCGCGTGTTCGTCTGTTTGATGTATTATGCCTCATGATAAACCTGTTCTCTCTTATACCTTTTGTTAGTTTACGGAATCTTTCGACTTATGCACCGAATCATCCACACGTACAACTATACGTGATTTGCGTACAGCTGCCAAATATTTCTGCTGCGACTTCATAAAGGTAACTTTTTTGTTAAATTTAAGAAATCACTATGTTTTATTTGATAAAAATTAAAATACAGGTGATTTGGCCTTCCTAGCAACCACCTATTTCATAAAAATTTACTTATCCCCACAGGCAATTTGGATGACACGATTATTTCCAGATAAATCACGTTTCGAGTCGCGTACACAAAGGTTAGAGTCGTCCACGAGTCGCGTAACCCCTTCTAACTGGTCGTATCCAATTTCAAAAAAGATTTGCGCCCTCAAATTTTTCTCATTTTTTAAGGTATTAATTATTTTTTTATACGCAACCAGACCATCTTGCCCCCCTGATAAGGCCAAAATAGGATCGTGATTCTTAACCTCATTCGATAAATTGGCAATAACATCATCCCGAATATAGGGTGGATTGGAAACAATGATATCAATCTGACTGAGGTCAATGGCATCCATCCAATTAGCGTTAACAATGGCTATCCTATTGCTTAGATTATTTAATTTTACATTCTGGGTGGCTATTGCGGCCGCATCCAAGCTGTAATCAACACCCACGCCAATCGCCTTTGGCAGTTCGCTTAATAAGGCAATGAGAATACACCCTGTACCTGTCCCTAGATCTAAAATATTTAAAGGCTTATCTTTAAAGCTATTCACTTCACAATATTGTAAAACACATTCGATAAGCGTTTCTGTATCAGCACGCGGGTCAAGCGTGTCTTTTGTAACAATAAAAGGAAGCCCCCAAAATTCTTGTTTTCCGATAATTTTTGAAAGAGGCTCCCCCCTTAAACGACGCTCAATAATGTTTTCAATCTGTGCCTGTACGCTTTTTTCAACATCTATATTGGGATGGGTGATAAATACATCCTCATTCAAATTTGCGATATGACAGATAATGCGCCTTGCTTCGATTGAGGCATTTTTAATGGAGCCAGCATTTAATTGTACTTTTGTTGCACTATAAAGTTCGTTGAGTTGGGTCATAGCGGTTTTTCTATCATATTTATCTGTTTATCTAAGGATTTTTATTTCAATAATAGGTTTTTCACGATATAAACCATAACCTTTTAATAAAAATTAGAAAAATTAATGGCGCGTATCGTTTTAAAATTTGGCGGAACATCTGTTGCAGATACGGATAAAATTCAAAATGCAGCACAAAAAGTTGTCCGTGAAGTAAAACTTGGCCATGAAGTGGCGGTTATTGTATCCGCCATGTCGGGTGTGACCAATCGTTTGGTTGGATATTGCGATGCCTTGTCCCTTAAACATGATAAACGTGAATATGATGCTATTGTTTCCAGTGGTGAGCAAATTACAGCAGGATTAATGGCGATCGCCCTTCAAAATCTAGGGATTGAGGCACGATCATGGATGGGGTGGCAAGTGCCTATCTTATGTAGTGAGAGCCATGGAAAAGCGCGCATTGAGGACATAAACCCAACCAAAATGTTGGAAAGTATGGGCACCATGAAGGTTGCCGTGCTTGCAGGATTTCAAGGCGTAACAGAGCGGGAGCGCATTGCCACATTAGGTCGTGGTGGTAGTGATACCACAGCCGTTGCCCTTGCCGCTGCCTTAAAGGCCGATCGGTGCGATATTTATACCGATGTAGATGGCGTTTATACGACAGACCCCCGCATTACCAAAAAAGCGCGCAAAATTGCAAAAATATCCTATGAAGAAATGCTTGAAATGGCATCATTAGGAGCAAAAGTACTGCAAACACGATCCGTTGAAATGGCGTACAAGCATGATATTCCGATTCAGGTCTTATCAAGCTTTGACGAATCCATTGGCAGTGATTTGCCCGGTACATTAGTGACACGAGAGGAAGATATAATGGAAAAACAAGTTGTGAATGGTGTAACATATGCCAAAAATGAAGCCAAGGTTACATTATTTGATGTGCCAGACACGCCCGGTATCGCGGCGGAGGTTTTTGGCCCCTTGACCCATTGTGATGTCAATGTGGATATGATTGTTCAAAACGTATCGCAAGATGGAAAAGTCACCGATTTGACCTTCACCGTTCCTGAAGATGATTTGGAACGCGCCAAAGAATGCCTTGATAAAAACGATAAACTTAACGGGGCAACGGTTATTACCAATAAGGATATCGTCAAAATCTCTGTTGTTGGTATTGGCATGGTGTCCCATGCGGGGGTGGCGCAAACCATGTTTAAAACTTTGGCGGATAAGAATATCAATATTCAAATCATCTCAACCTCAGAAATTAAAATTAGTGTCATTATTGATAAAGAATATCTTGAGCTGGCTGTACGTGCGTTACATACGGCATATGGATTAGATAGCGAATAAGCCTTTGTCAGCAATTCCGAATTACTTTATTATTTAAAGAATGAGCGTTTCTGAAACCCCACCACAAAATATTGATTTAGAAAGTTATAATGATTTAAGCGTTGGCGAAATTTTGCAACGCACGCGGGAGCATTATGGGCAATCCATTAGTCAGGTTGAGGTGAATTTACGCATCCGTGCCGCCCATTTACAAGCGATTGAAAATGGCGATTTATCACAATTACCTGGGCGGGTTTATGCCATTGGGTTTGTTCGTGCGTATTCAGAATATTTGGGGCTGGATGGTGATAAAATTGTTCAATTGTTCAAATCACAATCAGTGGGGAAGAAAAACCGACCTGATTTAAAATTTAAAGTGGCAGTGCATGAAACACAAACGCCTAATGCGTACATCATTCTTATTTGTTTATTGGGAATTATTGGTGTGATTGCCTATCTTTCCATGACTTATACCCCTGCAAAATATGTTGAAATTATTCCGCCCGTTCCTCAGACGCTTAAGAAAAGTGCATTGGTGTCCCAAGCACCCCAATCTATTGAAGATATTATTTTGGAGGATGAGAAAGAATTGGCTAAGTCTTATCCCGAGATGGAATTGGTTATTTCCCAAGATTCTTGGGTTGAAATTAAAGATGCCACAGGCAAGCTTATCGTGAGTGAGGTTTTAAAACCCGGTGATAAATATATTATCCCCGATGGTCAAAAAGGATTGGTTATGCAAACGGGGAATGCGGGCGGTATCACCGTATTCATTAAGGGTAAGAAAATTGGTGAAATTGGCGAAAATGCGGAAGTAATACGCAATATCTCCCTCAATCCCGAAAACTTTAAATCTAAAGAAAAACCAAGCGATTAAGAATAACATTGAATTTTTGCTATAAACGCGGCAAAACATTGTTATGAGTATGGATCACAACAGCATAAGACCATGGCGCAGCATTGAACGCCGCAAAAGTCGTAAGATTTGGGTTGGTAATGTCCCTGTGGGGGGGGATTCCCCCATTACTGTGCAATCCATGACCAATACATTAACAACCGATATTGATGCCACAGTGGCGCAAGTGCGCGCCTTAGAAGATGCAGGCGCAGATATTGTTCGTATATCCTGCCCTGATGAGGAATCAAGCGCGGCATTAAAACATATTGTAAAACAAGTGAATGTCCCCATCGTTGCTGATATTCATTTTCATTATAAACGCGGGATTGAAGCGGCCGAAAATGGGGCGGCATGTTTACGTATAAACCCCGGTAATATTGGCAATGCCACACGCGTGAAAGAGGTTATTCAAGCTGCAAAAGACAATAACTGCTCCATCCGTATCGGCGTCAATGCAGGATCGTTAGAGCGTGATTTACTTGAAAAATATGGGGAGCCATGCCCCGATGCCATGGTTGAAAGCGCATTGCGCCATATTCAAATTTTGGAAGATCATGATTTCTTTAATTTTAAAATCTCGTGCAAGGCATCTGATGTTTTTATGGCTTGCGCCGCCTATCAACAATTGGCAGATTCGTGTGATTACCCCCTTCATGTTGGTATTACCGAGGCGGGTGGCTTGCGTACAGGGACGGTAAAATCCGCGATTGGTATGGGAAATTTATTATGGTCAGGCATTGGCGACACCATCCGCGTTAGTTTAAGTGCAGACCCCGTGGAAGAAATTAAGGTTGGTTTCGATATTCTTAAATCTCTTGGCCTACGCCATCGTGGGGTAAATGTTATTTCATGCCCATCATGCGCGCGCCAACAATTTCAAGTGATTGATACGGTCGCCCGATTGGAAGAACGCCTTGCCCATATAACAACACCCATGACTGTTTCTATTATTGGGTGCGTGGTTAATGGCCCTGGGGAGGCATTGATGACCGATATTGGCCTTACGGGTGGCGGGAATAACAATCACCAAATCTATATCGGTGGTGACAAAGCCCACCGTTTTAACAATGGTGATTTAGATATTGTTGATCATATTGTTGAGATGGTTGAAATGAAGGCTGAAAAAATACAGCAAGCCTCTTAATTCAAATCAATTCTGAGTGATATTCTTTTAAAAGATGACTTAAATTGGATTAGATAATAAATAATATTTACCAGTTCATATCGCCACAACCCAACAGATGAAGATATAATTCCAAACATACTAGAAAAAGCAAAAGGCATAGAGAACACGGCGATTGCATAATATAACCATACAAAATCACCCATTAAGCAATAAATACGCATCAATAATGGATTTTCATATGAAATACTGGCCAAACCAAAAAAGAAAAACCCTAGAAATGGGACATAATCAATAAATTCATTCGCAAAATGATTTATTATTAAAAATGCAAGAACAAGGGAGACTAAAAAAATACATGTTCGTGTACGTCCTGTTGTTTTTAACCCTAAAATATTACGGGTAAAGGCTATAGAATTGGTCACTACGGCACTCGTTGCGCCAATCATAAAAGCATGGAGTACCCAAAAAACGTTAGCCGTGATAGTGCACCATAATACATTCCGCGCCTCTTTAAATTGATATTTTGCAATACATATGGCCAATGCAAAAAAACCAACAGCCTGCCCCAAGAACACATAATAATTACTTAAAAATTCCATTATGGGTACGTCCTTGGCGTAAAGTTACAAAGGGCGCGCCCAAGGCTAGGGAGAAATGTGCGATAGCAATTACCAATTTGCCAATTTTCATGGCGAACCATACCTGAAACATTTGAAATTGTGACAATAAGTGACGCCAATACACCTATATATGCGCCATAATGTAAGCTATATATAATGTAGAATATCTGACAAAGCAGATTACCACGCGAGATCACAAATCTATTATCAGGGTTTAGATATGAAAAAGAAGAAATGATTACTGCTAAAACAGGTAATGTATCAATAAAATTTTCGATAAAATTCATTGATCCTGCGGTTGCGGTAATTACAAAGATTATAATTATTTGCTTTGCATATTTCTGGCCATATTTAAATAAGACTACATTTTTAAAAATATTTACAAAAGATATTAACGCCCCAACAAATGCGCCCAATAAGAAATCTTGCACCATATAGAAAAAACAACATGGAATATAAAGCAATATGATAATACGTGAGTTTTTCATTTGCCATGCCAAAGCGCTAAATGCTAAAGCGATAGCCCCACATATTTGAGCTAGAATAAAACTATGATTAAAAATTAAATCCATCATGGGTATGTCCTTGGCGTAAAGTTACAAAGGGCGCGCCCAAGGCTAGGGAAAAATGTGCTATGACATTTCCCAACTTCCCATTTCTCGTATCGCATCATTCCTATCATTGTTGATACTGATGCCACTATACTACAAATCACACCCATATATGGCCTCACTGGTAAATTATAAATAATCAAATCAATTTGATGAGCGAATACACTTAAGCATAAGCCAAATAGACCAAAAACTTGTGGCATTATAAGTATATGCTTAAATATATTGCTCAATACCACTTTATCCCTTTTTTAATGTCCACTATACTGCTGCTAATTATCCTGATATTAATATGCACGATAAACGTTAAATATTTATGAAAAGCCTTATAGAATGTCCCTTACAGATAAATTACAGCCCATAAAACGCCGCCACGAAGAATTGGGACAGTTAATGTCTGCAGGTGGTTTGGATGGGCAAGAAATGGTTAAACTTTCCAAAGAATATGCGGATTTAGACCCCGTGGTTCAAACCATTAATAATTACGAAAGTGCGCTGGCCGAAAAAGACGATTTGGCTGAGATGATGGACGACCCGGAAATGAAGGCGATGGCCGATGCCGATATGGTTCGCCTAAACAAAGAAATCCCCATTTTGGAAGATCAAATTAAACTCGCCCTTATCCCAAAAGATAGCGCAGATGAAAAAAATGCGATCTTGGAAATACGTGCGGGCACAGGTGGGGATGAAGCCGCGCTTTTTTGCGCGGATCTTTATACAATGTATAAGGGTTACGCCTCCAAACGTGGTTGGAAAATGGAAGTGGTTGAAGCCTCCGAAAGTGATATTGGCGGGTACAAAGAAATTATTGCCGAGATTACAGGCACAAATGTGTTCCAACGCCTTAAATTTGAATCGGGCGTGCATCGTGTTCAACGGGTGCCCAAAACAGAAACCCAAGGGCGCGTCCATACCTCCGCCTCCACCGTTGCGGTTCTGCCCGAGGCAGAAGATGTTGATATCAAATTAGAAGATAAAGATTTGCGCATTGATACATTTCGTTCCCAAGGCGCAGGTGGGCAGCACGTGAACACTACTGATTCTGCCGTACGTGTGACACATATTCCCACGGGGATTGCGGTTGCCATCCAAGAAAACAAATCACAACATAAAAACAAAGACCGCGCAATGAGCCTGATTAAAACCAAGCTGTATGATATGCAACGCCAAGAATTGGACGATGCCCGCGCCGAAGACCGCAAATCCCAAGTGGGATCAGGCGACCGTTCGGAACGTATCCGCACCTACAACTTCCCGCAAAGCCGCGTGACAGACCATCGCATCAACCTCAGCTCCCATAACATGGACGGCATTTTGGCGGGCGAAGGGTTGGAAGAAATGATCGACGCACTTATTGCTGATGACCAAGCCAATAAATTAGCCAGTTTGGATGTGTAGAAGTTATGGTTTTCATAAGAAAATCTTGACTATTAAAATTTTTCCTTTACAAATTAATTATGATTTTTGAAAAAGTTATAGATTTATTAGATGAAAAGCCGATTGTTACTGGATCTATTATAGCTGGAGTTTTTCTTGCTGTAACGTTACCATTAGCTGTCAATGCTGAAAATGGCGACGTGTCTAAGGGCCATAGTCGTAATTCAGTGACTGCTGTGGAATTTCCACAACCTCCTCAATAACATCTTTTTTACTGTCCTCTAATTTTGACTGCTGATCATTTATTTCAAGTCCAAGATTTGTTATTGCTCCTAATGTTATAGTCCATACCGCAGCATTGGCTATTCTGCGTACTTGAACAGTCTTCAATGGAACTTTAGCTTCTCTCTTTTTCACACGAAGCTCAGTAGCTTGGTCAAATAACGTTTTAAAATCGGGTACTTTAACAATTTCCTCTGAGCTATCTATATGCTTTCTAATTAAGTCATTAATTTCACGTATCATTTCTTTATAAATACCGCTCTGAAAGAAAAATTCTTTATTAATTTCTGATGCAAAAGTGCCTGCCGCAGCAACCAAAAGACCCTTGATGATTAATGTTTGCTGTCCTTCGGTTTGCAATGCTACAAAATTGGCTGTAGCTGTCCCTGCGACAATACCGCCAATAAATTGCAAATGTTCCGTATTGTTTTTGCGTTTCTCATCTAAGATTTCTTTTTTTAATGCCCCTAACCTCTTTTCGGCTTTATCACGTTTTTCTTTAAATGTTAATTTTGTATCAGATATTTCTTGTTTTGCTTCTTCTGCTTTGCGCGCAATTATTGCGGCGCGCCTTTTTGCAGCTTTCTCTAACTTAAAGGCTCTATCATTTGCGGCTTTTTGTGCAAAGATTTCTGCGGCTAAAGGGCGTTGCTTCCCTTGAGGATGACGTTTAACAATATCTTTTCTTATCGGTCGATTTTTCGTAGCGTGCACAATATACCAAAATAATTAACAATATGTAAATAGATTATTTTTGATTATTGTTTTGATTTTGTGTACAAAAAACTATGAACACCGTAAACCAAAAAGAAATTGAAAATTTTGCCAAAGATTCCGCGCATTGGTGGGATGTGAGTGGGCCGTTTAAACCGCTTCATAAATTAAATCCCGCGCGTTTATCTTATTTTAAACAACAAATCTGCAATCATTTTGAACGCGATATAAATGGATTTGATAGCTATAAGGGGCTGTCTATTTTAGATGTTGGATGTGGTGGTGGATTAGTGTGTGAGCCCCTCACCCGTCTTGGCAGTGATGTCACAGGTATTGATGCGGATGCCAACGCCATTGAAGTCGCCAAACATCATGCTGTTGAGAGCGATTTGAAGATTAACTATCTCAATCAGACCACAAATGATTTGGTGGCCAATAATCAAAAATTTGATGTGGTTTTGGCCTTAGAAATTATTGAGCATGTTGATAATCCCGAGCAATTTATGGCTGAGATTTCCAAACTTTGTAAAGATGGGGGGCTGGTTATATTCTCAACCCTTAATCGCAATCCAAAATCATTTGCCCTTGGTATTGTTGCGGCGGAGTATATTTTGGGTTGGGTTTCAAAAGGCACGCATAATTGGAAAAAATTTGTTAAACCTTCAGAGCTTTCAAGAATGATGCGGCAAAGTGGTTTACATCCATCCGATATATGTGGCCTTCGCTATAATCCGATGAAGGATAAATTCTCGCTTGATAAGAATGATATTGATGTAAATTATTTTATAGCAGCAAAAAAATAATTAAATTATAATATGGTCATCATAAACAACACACTTTATACTCTTTTCCTATGACAACAATTTTTATTATATTAATGCTTATCACAATGGTCTTTGTCGCAATTTCTTTGGGTATTGGTCTTTTTGGTATGGCCAAAGGTGGCGAATTTGGAAAAAAATACGGCAACAAACTCATGCGTTTGCGTGTTACTTTACAAGGATTAGCCCTCATCTTTTTCGTGTTGGCCATCTGGTCAAGCAATTCTTAAACCAAAAAAAGTTTTCTAGGAGCTTATTTTATGAAAGTTTTAGTACCGGTCAAACGTGCCGTCGATTATAACGTCAAAATCCGTGTTAAATCTGATAATAGTGGCATTGAATTAAACAATGTTAAAATGTCGATGAACCCATTTGATGAAATTGCCATTGAAGAAGCCACCAAATTAAAAGAAGCGGGCAAGGTTACCGAAATTGTCGCCGTCTCAATTGGCCCTGCAAAAGCACAAGAAACAATTCGTACGGCCATGGCAATTGGTGCAGATCGAGGTATCCTTATTGAAACCGACGCGCCAACTGATATTGGTGGTGTTGAACCTCTGGCCGTGGCAAAGGCGTTAAAGGCAATTGTTGAAAAAGAATTGCCTGATTTTGTAATCATGGGTAAACAATCTATTGATGATGACAGCAACCAAACCGGGCAAATGCTTTCCGCGCTTTTGGGTTGGTCACAAGGGACATTTGCGTCCGATGTTGAATTGGGTGATGGCGTTGCCAAAGTGACCCGTGAAATTGATGGTGGCTTGGAAACGATTGAAATTGAAATTACCCGCTGTTATTACAACTGATTTACGTTTGAACGAGCCGCGTTATGCCTCCCTCCCCAATATTATGAAGGCGAAGAAAAAACCGCTTGAAGTTATAAAACCTGAAGATATCGGCATTGATTTTACCCCGCGCCTGAGCGTTGTCAAGCGTAAACGAGCCACCTGTAAGACAAGGTGGTGGCAAAGTGGCCGATGTGGATGAGCTTATCGATAAATTAAAGAACGAAGCGAAAGTGATATAACAATCGAGTATCTGATTAGTCAATCCAGAACATGACCGGACAAGTCTATAAAACGACAGTGAAATTAAATGTCCGTTTTAATTATTGCAGAACATGATCATCAATCAATTAAGCCTGTGACGTTGAATGTCGTTGCGGCCGCAAAAGCATGATGCCGATGTTCATGTTTTGGTAGCAGGCACAGATTGCGGTGGCGCGGCAGATGCGGCGGCAAAAATTGAAGGTGTTGCAAAGGTCTTAAAATGTGATGCGCCGGAACTACACAACGATTAGCCGAAAATATGGCACCCGTTATTGTAAGTTTGGCAGATGGAATTATTCGCATATCCTTGCCCCTGCAACCACATTTGGTAAAAATGTTATGCCTCGCGCGGCGGCGTTGATTGATACACAACAAATTTCCGATATTACAAAAGTAATTGATGCCAATACGTTTGAACGTCCAATTTATGCGGGTAATGCGTTGGCTGTTGTAAAATCATCGGATGAGAAAAAAATTATTACCGTCCGTGGTACCGCCTTTGACCCCGTTGATGCAACAAGCGGCAATTCGCCAGTATTGAAGATGTTGCCGCACAGGGGATAGCGGATTATCCAATTTTGTATCCCAAGAACTTATCAGTGAGCTGACCGCCCCGAATTGACAGCCGCCAAAATTGTGGTGTCTGGTGGTCGCGCCTTGGATCAACTGAAAATTTTGATTTAATTGAAAAATTAGCAGATAAATTAGGCGGCAGCAGTTGGTGCATCGCGCGCGGCAGTGGATGCAGGATATGTCCCCAATGATTACCAAGTGGGTCAAACAGGTAAAGTTGTCGCCCCCGAACTCTATATAGCAATTGGAATTTCTGGTGCCATTCAACATTTGGCAGGAATGAAGGATTCAAAAGTCATCGTTGCGATTAATAAAGATGAAGAAGCCCCCATCTTTGGTATGGCCGATTATGGCTTGGTGGGTGATTTATTTGATATCGTGCCCGAACTAACGGAAAAGCTATAAAAGGCTCATCTAATTTTCTGATAAAGAATCCATGTTAAAAAGACTGCCCGATGGACGCATGGTTACATCATCCATTTGGGCATTTTCAAAATTGACGTTATCAATTCTAGCGCCAGTAAAATCAACATCACGCAAATCTGCCCCTTCAAAATTAGCAAAAGTTAAATCGGCATTTTTAAATGATGCTGACTTTAACTTGCATCCTGAAAAGTCGGCATACGATAAAGATGCATCTTCAAAATCAGAAGGGCTAAATCGTTTTTTGGCTAAAGTATTACCAAACATAAGGGGCTCAAAACTCGCATTTTTTAGATTTGCATGATTAAATCGTGCCCCACGAAAGGTTGAACCGCGCAAATCAGCCCCTTCTAAATTACATCGACGAAAATCACATTCATCTAAATTGGCACTTTGCAGTTCAATTTTTTGTAGGTTCATACTAAAAAATCGTGCGCCTTTGGCTTTTATCGCCGTCAATTTTTCATGCTCCAACGTTTTGAGGGAGCGCATATCAACACCAGTTAAATCAAGCTGTGTGCCTTCTTGTCCTGCGCTTTTCACCCATAAACGATGGCTATCAATTTTTTCAGGTAGAGGAACATCCATTTCAGTAACAGATACACCAATATTTTTATCGGTAATGGCATCGGAAAAATCGGCATCATTATCGGTCATGCCTGTTAAATCGACACCAACCATAATTGTCGCTTTTAATTTTGCACCAATGAGGTTTGAACCAACAACTTTTGCATTTGATAAATCTGCGCCTTCCATTTGGGTGTCGCGTAAATCTGCCCCCATTAGGTTAATACCTGCCATGATGGCATCAGAAAAATTTGCCTTCCCCGCCAAAACACCCGTTAATTGGGAGCCACTAAGATTTGCCCCCTTAAAATTTACACTTTTTGCTGCGCTGTATCCCTCTCCATCGCGGGCAATACCGCCAACACGTAAATCAGCCTTGTCTAAATTAGAGTTTCTGAGATTTGCAAATTCAATGCGGGAGCCTCGTAAATCGGCACGTACAAAATTACATTCTGACAAGTCTGACCCTGATAAATCACAGGCGTAAACACGTGCCTCTTGAAAATTTGCACCACGTAAATCCATATCAAGCATCAAACAACCGCTAAAATCCACTTGACGTAAATCTTTACCAGCAAAAGAGAGGCCAGAAATATCAAAATTTTGTAAGATGGCACGCCGCCCCCCCAATCGTCCCACCAAAAATCGACCATGCAGATCAACCATAGCATCAAGCTGATCTTGGTTTAATGTAGATTGTTTATTTGTTGGGTAGAGTGTGATTTGCGTATCCATCTTTTTATTATGCCTTTGAAAAGGTTAAAAAAATAGTTAAAACGCAAAATGTTTTTATGTTTTTAATAAATTTTCAAAAAATTCAATAGCCGAAGGGGCATTCCACTGGGCATCCCCTTCAAAAATATGAAGAATATTTCCCTGACGATCAAGCAAGATACTGGTGGGAATACCACGCATAAAAATCTTACTTTGAATTTCTTGGTTTATATCAAAATATGCGGCAAATTCGTCAATGTTTCGGTTTTCAAGAAACAGTTTTACATCATCATGCGAACGCATGGTATCAAGCGAAATGCCAATAACATTTAGCCCCTTGCCTTTGAATAAATCCGATAATTTGTTTAAAGAGGGCAATTCAACCACGCAAGGCGCGCACCATGTTGCCCAAAAATTTACCAATAGATAATCCCCTTTAAAGACATCCCAATTTGTTGCCCCCCCATCGGGTTGTGCAAAATTTATATCAACAATCGGCTCTAACCTACGTTTGGTTATGACATTTGAAAACTCACGTTTAAAATCGCGTGATACTTCAACCACATTTTCATTTTTTGGCCCCTGATTATCCAATGCTTTGATAAACGTAATTCCAAGGGCAATGGCAAAAATAAAACCAATGGCTGTCAGGGTCTTTAAAATTTTGTTCTTGTGTTTCATGTGCGTATGATTTTTAACTGTTATATGAATAAATTATGGATTTTAATTGTTGTTATAAGCTTGCCCATGGCGGCGTGCGGGGTCAAGCCAAAAACCGTTGATGCCCCCATTGGTGCAGAAAATATTGAGTTTCCAAAACAATACCCACAAAAATAACACTTATCTAAATTTTCAAATAAAAGCAAAAGAGGATGGTAACAATGTCAGGTTACGAAGAAATTAATGGTGAATTACATGTTGATGGTGTTGCGTTAGGTGATATTGCATCAAAACATGGGACACCCGCTTATGTTTATTCTACTGACGTGATTAAAGCACAATATGATGCCCTAGCAGGGGCAATGAAACGTGCCCTGCCCGCATCGCGGCAGCCAAAGCTTTGCTATGCGTGTAAAGCGAACAGCAATATTGCGGTTTTATCGTATCTTCGCTCCCTTGGCAGTGCGCTTGAAATTGTATCCGAAGGGGAATTAAAACGCGGCCTTATGGCGGGGTTTGAGGCAAGCGAGATTGTATCAACAGGCGTTGGCAAAGCCGATAGTGAGATTAAAGCCTGTCTTGAAGCAGGAATTCACCAACTTAACATTGAATCATTGCCCGAGCTTGATAATATAAACAAAATTGCGGGCGAAATTGGAATTGATGCAACCGTTGTGTTTCGGTTTAACCCTAATGTATCGGGTGGTGGGCATCACAAAATTTCAACAGGACGCAAGCGTGATAAATTTGGGATTGGGATTGATTCAATTTATGATATTTATCAAGCTGCTTCTAAAATGCCGCATATTAACCCCGTTGGACTTTCCATGCATATTGGGTCACAAGTGTCCGAAGTACAGGTGTTTGAAACTGCGTTTGATAAATTACCCGAAGTGGTGCACCAATTACGCAAAAATGGGCATGAAGTTTCACGCCTTGATATTGGGGGTGGTTTTCCGATTATTTATAATGATGAAAATCTTTTAGACCTTGATCGCTATGCCGAATGGGTGCGTGATATTATCCTGCCCCTTGAAACCGAAATTATTATGGAGCCGGGACGTTATTTGGTGGGTAATGCAGGCGTTATTCTTACCAAAGTCACCTATGTAAAAGAAACATCGGAAACAGATTTTTTGGTTTTGGATACGGCGATGAATGATCTAATCCGTCCTACATTATATGATGCCTATCATGGGATTGAACCTGTTAAAAATCGTGATGCTAAAATTGTTGAATATGATGTTGTTGGCCCCATTTGTGAAACGGGTGATACATTCACCCGCGGCCGAAAATTACCAAAGATGAATCGTGGTGACTTGGCCGTCATAAAAAGCGCGGGGGCATACGGATTTTGTATGGCGTCAAATTATAATACGCGCCCCATGCCACCCGAAATTTTGGTAATGGATAGGCAGGCACATGTAATAACGCCGCGCCAAACCTATGACGATTTGTTAAATCGCGAGATTATCCCCTCAAGCCTCAAATAATTTATTGAACGGTTGTTTCAAAGGTAACATTAACCATGGTTATATCCGCAGGGGGCGAATTGTAACTTGCGCTAAATTCTAATGAATCTTCTGCCGCGATTGTATTTTGCGGTGGGCCAAAAAACCATTGTTTTGCAGGGTCGGTTTCAGTTAATTTAAATGATGCTTTTAAAAGAGGGATTGTCATTTGCTTCTCTCGCAAATTTACAATATTGCCTTTTAAGGTCAGCGTTTTTTGATCTTCGGAAAGCTCGGCAATTAATCCTTCGATAATAAGCCCTTCACCCTTTAAGGATACGGGCATACCCGCCAGATCATAAATGGCAGCGGCGGGCGGCCATGCCGAAACAATCGCAGGCTTGGCCATTAATGCACCAAGGATAATAATAAAGAAAATAGCGATTGCCGCGGCAAATCCCATTAAACGTGCGGTCATTGGCTCCTCAATCTTCTGTTTTAATGCCTTTGGCTTTTTCTCTTTTTTTTCTTTCTTTATTTTTTTGGGTTTTGAAGGTTTTTCAACCTCCTCTTCTTCATTGATGTTCTCATCGACGGGTTTAACCCCTTTTGGAATATCTAATTCTTTATCCTTATTATCATTTTTCTTAAAATTATTGTCTGGGGTGTCATCATCATCCAAATTGCCTGATGAAAGTTCGCGAATAATATCTTCTAATGGCTTTTCTTGCGCGGAATGAGCATTGTTATCCTCATCATCTTCATCATCAAAATATCCGCCTAATTTGTTATTGCTTGATATCGTATCAAAATCATCTTCCTCATCATCGGTGGAGGGGTATGGGTCTTGTTCAGGCATTTGAAACCATTCATGCGCACAATTGACGCATCGCACCGTTTTACCATTGGGGCCAATGGCATTGGACGATAAGACATATTTTTTTTCACATTCTGGGCAATTAAAAATCATGGGTATGGCTTGGGTCTATAGCTTTAAATTATCAAATTTACCCTTTATATATAATCGTTAAGCGATATTTTCGCAATGATGGACATAAACTTATGATCAAATTTGAACATGTTGGATTGAGATACGGTATCGGGCCAGAGGTTTTGAGCGATATAAACTTTGACTTGCCCGCAGGATCGTTTCATTTTTTATCAGGCCCCAGTGGCGCGGGTAAAACCTCCCTCCTCTCCCTCTTATATCTTGGGTTACATCCCACACGAGGGTTGATTAAGATGTTTGATCAAAATTCTGGTCAAATGACGCGCGTTGAACGCAAAGAAATTCGCCAAAAAATTGGTGTCGTTTTTCAAGACTTTAGGCTTTTGAACCATCTTTCTGCCTTTGATAATATTGCCCTGCCGCTACGCATTAATGGTTTGCCCGAAAAAGAAATTATTGAGAATGTGGAGGAATTGATGGAATGGGTTGGTTTGGGCGACCATCGCCATATGTTGCCCAACACCCTGTCAGGGGGACAACAACAGCGTATAGCCGTGGCGCGTGCGGTTATCACTCGCCCCAAATTATTATTGGCGGATGAGCCTACGGGTAATTTGGATGATGTGATTGGGTTACGTTTGATGGGGTTGTTTGATCAATTACATAAAATGGGCACAACCGTTTTAATTGCATCGCATAATACGGCATTAATTGAGAAATTCTCCCACCACCCCAAACTTATATTAGAAGACGGTCAAATCAGACTTTTAGAACCCAATACAGGTTTAAAGCGTAAATTAAAGGGGATGCATTAAGCCATGGCCATTTTTACGCGACAATCCCGATCCCTTGGTATTTCCACCAAACGTCAAAAATATGATTTGCCGTTAAATAAAGATAAGGGCGGGCGTTTTCTATCCATCCTAATGGGGTTAATGACGTTCTTAATGATGATGACCCTCAGCGCGTCATTCGTTTTATCGGCCATGAATGCCCGATGGTCAAAGGGGTTGGAGAATAAAGCAACGGTTGAAATCTCCGCCCAAGACCAAAATGATGCTCCGCTTACGCAAGAAAAAATCGTTGAACAAACAACTCAAATCCAAGATTATTTAGCCAATCATCCTGCGATATCGCAATCAATCGTCATGGATAATGCAGATATTATGACATTAGTTTCCCCATGGCTTGGCGATAATGTCGGGTTGGAGAATGTGCCCCTGCCCGGCATTATCACAATAAACTTTAAAGATGATGTACTTTATGAAATTGCCGATATTGAAGAGGGGATAAAATCAATCGCCCCGCAAGCCCGCCTTGATACACATGAGGGGTGGCTGAATGATGTGTTAAGCTTTACCGATGCCATAAAACTTGCAGCGATTTTGATGACATTGATTATTACGATTACAACTATTGTTGCCGTTGGCGGCGCCATCCAATCACGCATGGCGGTCTATCGGGAGGAATTGGAATTGCTTCACCTTATGGGCGCAAGTGATACTTATATCTCAAGGCAACTTCAAAAATATGCGTTTTTAACCATTTTGAAAGGGGCAATTATTGGTATGGTTATGGGCTGGCTCTTGCTCTTTATCATCAGTATTATGGGTGGAAAGATGGAGGTTTCATTGCTTCCCGAATTTTCATTAAGCATTTTTCAGATTTTAATTCTGGCGTTATTGCCCCTTATCATTGCAACCATTGGGATGGGTACGGCACGCGAAACCGTTTTACGTTTTTTGCGCGTTATGCCATAAATTAATTTGTGATGCGTATTTTTACATTCATATTAACCAGCTTTACCATGTTGTTTATGGTTTGGGTTTTGGGGTGGATTTGGTATGCAACATCCATCGCACTTATAAAACCTGTTGAGGATATCAAAAAGACAGATGCCATCATTGTTGTAACAGGTGGAAATGGCCGCATTAACGCGGGATTAGATTTATTGGATGATGGTAAAGCGCCAAAATTATTTATTTCTGGGGTCAATACCGCCGCGGAAAAATCAGATATTTATGACAGTTGGGTTAGACCCAAATCAAACCGCAAATTAGGCAATAAACCATGTTGCGTTTATTTAGGATACGAAGCATTAGACACCAACCAAAATGCGATTGAGGTCAGGGATTGGATTGATAAAAATAATATCAAAACCATTCGCCTTGTCACCTCCACCTATCATATGCCGCGCACTTTACATCTAATGAAAGTAAATTTACCCAATATTAAAATCTTGCCCTATCCCGTTTTCACAGATGATTTTGAGCCGTGGAAGGGGCGGTTTTGGTCATTATCGTTTAGTGAATATAACAAATTTATTTTTAGCTATATTGCCCCTGACAGCATTACCCCCCTTGATTTTAAATCAATAATGGGTCAGTAAGTCGCTTATGATTTTTATTCGATCGCTAATATTCAATATATTCTTTTACGGCTTTACCATTTTGGCGTGCCTGATTTTGTTGCCGTTGGTTTTTTTCTCCCGCCCCGTTATCTTAAGCGGCGCGCGTTTTTACGTTGCAGGGGTCGAATGGATTGAGCGTAATATCCTAGGGCTGACCTTTGAAGTGCGCGGGCGCGAACATATTCCCGAAGATGCCACCTATATCGTTGCCGCAAAACATCAATCCGCGTATGAAACGATGAAGCTTCACCATCTTTTTGATGATCCCACCATCGTTTGTAAGCGGGAGTTATTAAACATTCCAATCTTTGGTAAATTTTTGGAGAAAATTGGCGTTATCCCCATCAATCGCGGCAATAAAGAAGAAGCCATCACCGCCATCGTGGAAGGCGCACAAAAAATGCGCGAGAAGAAACGCCCCATTGTCATCTTCCCCCAAGGAACGCGTGTTCATGTTGAAACAACGATTAAACAAAAACCGTATAAAGGCGGCATTGTAAAAATGTATAAAAATACAGATTTGCCTATTCTGCCCCTTGCCTTAAATAGCGGAATGTTTTGGGCGCGCAATAGTTTTTTCAAAAAACCAGGTAAAGTTATTTTTGAATTTCTACCCGTTATTGAAACAGGATTGCCCGATAAAAAAGTAATGCGCGCATTGGAAGATAGGATAGAAGAAAAATCTTATGCCTTAATGATGGAGGCGAAACAAAATTTTAAATATCTTGAAAACACAAAGCTTTTACCCCCACCAAAAACAGATTAACGCTATTTAAGCACCTTATTCTTATTCGCATATTTAGATATCGGAAGGTTTTTTACCTTCTTGGCTTTTTGGATAAACATATTCGGCTTGTCCCGCATCGACAATTGCGCTGCGGATGTCGCGGGTGTTGCTAAAGTGTTGATAAAGA
This sequence comes from uncultured Alphaproteobacteria bacterium, assembly GCA_963803555.1. Lineage (GTDB taxonomy): Bacteria > Pseudomonadota > Alphaproteobacteria > Micavibrionales > Micavibrionaceae. The sequence goes on from CAWDMZ010000002.1 coordinate 1,121,043, forward strand.
TACTCCCCGTCCCCTTTGCGGATTGCCTTTTGAAGGGCTGTTAAATCTTCGGTAAATCGTTGTAGCATTTCAAGAACAGCAGTTTTATTTGTTAAGAATACATCGCGCCACATGGTGGGGTCGGAGGCGGCAATCCGTGTAAAATCACGAAAACCCGTGGCGGAGAATTTTACCACTTCGGATTTAATATCATCTTCCAAATCTGTGGCTGTTCCCACGATGGTGTAGGCAATTAAGTGCGGCAAATGCGATGTGATCCCCAACACTAAATCATGATGTTCGGCATCCATAATCTCAACATTACTGCCCAATGCCTCCCACAATTTAGTGACCTTTTCAATCGCCTTTAATTCTGTTTTGGGTTGGGGGGTCAAAACGCACCAACGGTTATGAAATAATGCGGCAAACCCATTTTCGGGCCCCGAAAATTCGGTTCCTGCCAAGGGGTGCGCGGGTACAAAATTTATCCCTTCGGGTAAATGTTGCATAACAGAATCAATAACGGATTTTTTAACCGACCCTGCATCGCTGACAATACATCCTTCTTTTAAATGGTCGCTCATTTGGGCGGCGATATCCCCCATAATCCCCACAGGAACGGCCATGATAACAAGGTCACTGCCCTGCACCCCTTGGGCAATATCGGTGTAAGCGTGATGTGCCAACCCTAATTTTGCAACGGTTTCGCATGCCTCCTCACTTTTATCGACACAGATAAGTGTTTCGCATAATTTGTTTTCTAAGATTCCGCGGGCAATTGATGACCCGATAAGGCCGAACCCAATAATTGTAATTTGTTTAAACATCGTAAAATTCCCTATTCCATTCGTTAGGGGTTATAAATAAAAAGCCAAAAATTTAGTGTGAAAAAATATGTATATCCCGCCTATCGGGGATATGGATAAGCGTATGCGTAAGAAGTGTTATTAATTTCTTTATTCATAATCATTTTTAAAATGTACCGTGTCTTACCCGCTTTCGCAATCACTATTTATTTTCACTCTTATAACTATGCTCTGCAGGTGCGTTTGGAAAATTTTCCCCTTCGACATTAATTGTTTTTTTATAGATGGGTGGAACAGGATATCCCCCAACACAATGAAGGATAAGCGGGCTGTCTGATAATTTCTCCCGAATATGATTAAGGGCGGCATCTTCATCACTGACATATCCTTTTACTTCGATTAAATGTTTGCGGGTCTCACCATTATCGGGTTTTGATGTTAAGCTCACAGCATTCAACCCAAATTCTTCAAACCGCTCAACAATGCGTCCCCGACTAATGGTTGGATCACATTCAAGGTAGATAAAAGAATGATCATCATCGGAGGTGTCAAACCCACTTTTTGAAACAATAAGCGCCTTGTAAGGAGGGTTTTCAACATTGGGATCGTCACCATGTGGTAAACGCACCGATATATTAAGGGCGTTTTCCGTCCCCACTTCCAAATTCTCCCACCATAAACGATCATCCGTTTCTTCGGTCATGCCAGAGGGATATGGAACAACGGCAAATGTCACCCGCCCCTCTTGAACAGATTTGATGGCGCCAAATATTGAATTGGCGCGGCTCATCGGTAGGCAACTGCCAAAATAATCTTTGGCCAAATCCCAATAGACAAAATTATCCTTGGTATCTGCCACGGTTACTTTTAATCCAGTTTGTAAAAGAGATACAGCCCCAACCAATTCACGCCAAATGCGTACCACTGCCATTTCGGGCAACACGCCACGATGGCGATCAATTAGGCGGCGTATCATCCGTGCCTCCCGCGCAGGTTGAACCACTTCAATATTATTTTTACGCTTTTCCTCCCCGATTTTTAGGACAAGTTCGGCGCGCTCGATCAATGTTTCATGAATTTTGGTATCAAGGGCATCAATTTTTTTGCGCACCTCATCCAAAGTGGCGGAGTGATATGGTTTTTGTGTCATAATTTCTTCTTTACGAATAAGCGGAAGATTATTTATAGTACGAATATGCCAATTGTCAAAAACTCATCACTTCCTGCCTATGAACGCCTGTTGAAAGAAGGGTATCCTGTCTTGGAAGAAGGCCGTGCCAATGCCCAAGATATTCGTGCCCTTCACATCGGTTTTTGTAATTTAATGCCCGATGCCGCCATGCAAGCCACCGAACGCCAATGGTTTAGATTAATTGGGGAAAGTAACCGTGTGGCGCAAATAAAAATCCACCCCTTCACCCTTGATGTATTTAAACGCGGTGATGATGCAAAAAACCATATCGCCAAATATTATGAATTATTTGAAGATTTAAAATCACAAGGTTTAGATGCCTTAATCGTCACCGGCGCGAACGAGGAAACCAACCCCCATGTGAGCGACGTTTCAACATGGAACCCCTTAAAAGAATTATTTAAGTGGAGTTATAATAATGTGACATCAACCATTTGTTCGTGCCTCGCCTCCCATGCGTTGATGACTTATTATCATGGGCAAGAACCTTCATGGCGCGATACAAAAAAATGGGGTGTTTTTTCGCATTTTGTTCAAGATAGAAATCACCCTCTTATGCGTGGCATGAATACAAAATTCGATGCCCCACACTCACGATTTAGTCAGATTGATAAAGAACAATTTGAAAAGGCAGATATGAAAATTTTAGCGGAAGGCGATAACGGGAATGTTCATCTCGCCGTCAGCAAAGATGGGTTCCGCCAAATCTGCATGCAGGGTCATCCTGAATATGATATTTTTAGCCTGCTGAAAGAATATAAGCGTGATGTGACATGGTATCAAGATGGGCAAACCAATACATATCCGCCCTTTCCCAAAAATTATTTTGGGGCGCAAGCACAAGAAATTTTAAATGATTTAAAACAAAAAATTATAAATGGTGAAACGCCAGAGTTTCCTGAAAATAAAATTGAGCCACTGCTTGAAAACACATGGGCAGACAGCGCACGATCCTTCATCGCATCATGGATGGGGCATGTGTATCAAACAACACATGTGGAACGTACAAAGCAATTTATGGATGGCATTGATGCCCATAATCCTTTAGCGATCAAATGATTTTCGTGATGCGGCGGTCGGCTTTGCCGCGGGGATTGGATTTTTGATGATACCTCTGGTTTTGGCTTTTAACCCTTTTCCCTTTGCCGCATAAATTTGTTTTGATGCTTCAATAACATGAACCCCGCCTAGTGCGGGAAAAAGCATTGCGCCAATGCGTTCAAATAAATTTGCCGCCTGCATCGGTAATGCTTTTTTAAATGGCGGGGTAAAAAGCGCGTGTTCCGTCCGCTCATGCACGAATAAATTTTCTTTTAACACATGCTCCACCTGACTGGCGGAATAGGGTTGCCCTTGGCCAAACGGGCTGCTGTCGATACGCGCCCATAGACCCATGCGGTTGGGAACAATAACAATTAATCGCCCCGTGCTTCTCAATACGCGCCAAATCTCGGCAAAGCTGTCTTCTGGATTATCTAAAAATTCTAACGCATGGATCATAATAATTCGATCAACCGAATTTGTTTCAAGTGGCAAAAGATTTTCTTGGCTAAAACAAACTAGATTTTTTGAATCAACGGGCCAATTATGAACCCCCATTTGCGCGGGCATTATATTGGCGGTCAGTGTGGATTTTTCCAAAAATGGTTTGAGGTAGGGAATGGCATAGCCATATCCAAATAACGTATGGTTTGAAACATCGGGCCAAATTGCCAAAATCTTCTCACGAATAATACGCCGTACAACACGGCCACGAATGCCGTTGTAAAAATATTTTAAATCATAGGCGTCTGGCAATCTCATTCATTTAAACCTTGTTTATATTCTATCTTGAATTTGATAGATAAGGGGAATATCGGCGGGCGGCATATCATATTTTGCCAAATCTGTGGGCTTTACCCATTTTAAATTTTGACCTTCTTTGGCTTGAGGCTCCCCTTTCCACATGCGGCACGCAAATAAAGGCATCACTAAATGAAATTTATCATAGGCATGGGAGGCAAAACCAAGCGGCGCAAAACAAGTTTCACGCGTTTCAATGCCAAGCTCCTCTTTAAGCTCACGCGCGAGGGCAAATTCTGGGCTTTCGCCCTCCTCCACTTTTCCGCCTGGAAATTCCCAAAGACCAGCCATAGATTTCCCCTCGGGGCGGCTGGTTAATAATATTTCATTTTTGGGATTAATAAGTGCGGCGGCAGAAACCAAGATAATTGGCAAGCCAGATGGCGTAGTAGAGCGTGGTTTGTCTAAGGCTTCAAGGCAACTCATCACAAACGCACGCTCTATTATTTTATATTAATTTGTCGCCGTTGGCTGAACAATTCCAAGGGCATTTGCGCCTTCTTTTAACGGCTGACCGTTAATATCAAACTGCTCAATCTTTACGCTTTTGCGCCAATCTTGCATCATTTCGGTTAATAACTCACGACGAAGTTCTGCTTCCAATGCTGGCTTTAATTGTTCCATCGTTGGTTTTGGACGCTTGCGTATATCTTCAAGCATAATCACGTGATAACCAAATTGTGTTTTTACAGGCTCGGACGTTACATCGCCTTTGCTCATGGAGAACACTTTTTCAGAAAACTCAGGAACCATCTCCCCTTTTGCAAAATACCCTAAATCACCGCCCTTTGGCGCCGTTGGCCCGACGGAAAGCTCCTTGGCTAATTCCGCAAAATCACCATTTGTATTGAGTTTCTCAATCACTGCTTTGGCTTTTGATTCATCTTCCAATAAAATATGACGGGCGCGACGCTCTTCAACCTCAGGCACATTTTTCATGTAATCTTTATAGGCAGATTCCAATTTAGAATCGGTGATTTTCTTATTCACCTGATTTTGAAGGTAGATATTACGCTCAAGCTGTTGTTTGGCCATTTCTAATTCAAGTTTGAAGGCTTCAGTATTTTGCACATCTGATTCCTCAGCCTTGTTTTGAACAATGCGTGTATTCACAACTTGCTCCAATGCCATCGGATATACGGCGGCGGCGGGTAATTGTTGAATGTTGGCAGGCATTGTTTGGATAAAACGGTACACATCAACACGTGTAATTTCTTTACCATCCACGCGGGCGACAACGGGGTTACCAGGCTCCACTTGGATACCATTCCCAACATCAATCGCCTCACCTGCATTTTGCGTGGCGGCGGGTTCAGTATTTGAAACATTTTCTGCTTCTGCATTGTTTTTTGCCTGAGCGGTTTGCTCCGTATTTTGGACTTCTTCTACGGGCGTAACAACTGCGGTTTGGTTGGCTTTATCTATTGCATCATCATTCCCACTTAAAAAGACAAAAGCGGCAATTGCGGCAACAATGATAAGCCCCACAACACCGAACAATATTCCAGTATTATTTTTTTTCTGCGCTTCAGGCATTTTTATAAATCCTTATATTTTTCTGTTTTGTTTATAACTGTCACGAAAATCGCATATTTAACGAATGTAGTGCAAGAGAAATTAAGTAAGTTATACCTTTATTTTGGGATGGTTTTTTCGCTACTCCATTGACGATACGCTTGGTGCGTTTTATATAAAGTGTGAATAAAATTATAGGAAATCAATGTTAGTCTCTTTTGCACAGAAAATTTTTGGATCATCGAATGAACGCGGGTTAAAAAAACTACACGCTGCGATTGAAAATGTTAATAAAATCGAACCTGAGTTTGAAGCCCTAGATGATCTTGCCTTACGGGCAAAAACTGAAGAATTTCGCAAGCGTTTAGCGGGTGATGAAACATTAGATGATGTCATGTCAGAAGCCTTTGCCACCGTGCGTGAGGCCGCAAAACGTACCCTTGGTCAACGTCACTTTGATGTTCAATTGGTGGGGGGATTGTGCCTTCATAATGGTAAAATTGCCGAAATGCGTACAGGGGAAGGTAAAACCCTTGTCTCCACGCTTGCCGCCTATCTTAATGCGATTGAGGGCAAAGGCGTGCATATTGTTACGGTTAATGACTATCTTGCAAAACGTGACTCCGAATGGATGGGTCAAATTTTTACATTTTTGGGCATGACTTGTGGCTGTATTATGGCTAATATGCCCGATGCGGAACGCCGCGCCGCCTACCAGAATGATATTACCTATGGAACAAATAACGAATTTGGGTTTGATTATCTGCGCGATAATATGAAATTTCGTCTTGAAGATATGGTTCAACGCCCCTTTAACTTCGCCATTGTGGATGAGGTTGACTCCATTTTGATTGATGAGGCCAGAACACCCTTAATTATTTCTGGCCCATCGGACGGCGATACCCAGCTTTATAATAAAGTGGATGTGATTATCCCTAAGCTAGAAGATAGTGACTTTGAATTAGATGAAAAAACACGTTCTGTAACTTTGAATGAGCAAGGCAATCAAAAGGTTGAGCAATTACTTGAAGATCATGGTCTGATTGAAACGGGGAATTTATATGATCCCAACAATATCCTTTTGGTGCATCATGTGTCCCAAGCATTAAAAGCACATAAATTATTCGCCATTGATAAAGATTATATTGTCAAAGAAGGCAAAGTGGTCATTATTGATGAATTTACAGGGCGTATGATGGAAGGCCGCCGTTATTCCGATGGCCTACATCAAGCGTTAGAGGCCAAAGAAGGCGTTGAAATTCAAAATGAAAATCAAACCTTGGCATCGATCACTTTCCAAAATTACTTCCGCCTTTATCCTAAATTATCGGGGATGACAGGGACGGCCTTAACAGAAGCCGAAGAATTTGCACAAATTTATGGTTTGGGCGTCATTGATATTCCAACCAATAAGCCAATTGCCCGTATTGACCATGATGACAAAATTTACAAATCCATTGATGAGAAATTTGAGGCCATCGCCGTCCTAATTAATGAATGTCAAGATCGCGAGCAACCCGTTTTGGTGGGTACAGTGTCGATTGAGAAATCAGAAAAGCTTTCCGCGCTTTTGACCAAGAAAAAGGTAAAGCACAATGTTCTAAATGCACGTTATCATGAGCAAGAGGCCTTTATCATTGCCCAAGCAGGTGCGCCCGGTGCGGTAACAATCGCCACCAACATGGCGGGTCGTGGAACGGATATTCAATTGGGTGGTAATTTGGATATGCGTATCGCAAACGAGGTTGATGAAAATTGGTCAAGCGATGGTAAAATGGATGCCATCGATAAAATTAAAGCCGAAATTGCCGCCAACCGTGAGGTGGTGCATGAAGCAGGTGGACTTAATGGTTATTGGTACCGAACGTCATGAATCCCGCCGTATTGACAACCAATTGCGTGGCCGTTCAGGACGCCAAGGTGATCCGGGGACAACGGCCTTCTTCCTTTCCGTGGAAGATGATTTGATGCGTATTTTTGCGGCAGAAAAAATGGGAACACTCCTTAAAACCAATATTGGATTAAAAGAAGGCGAAGCCCTCACCCACCCTTGGTTATCCAAAGCGTTAGAAAAAGCGCAAGGACGCGTGGAACAACAAAATTTTGAAATTCGTAAAAACTTGCTTGAAATTTGATAATGTGATGAATGACCAACGTAAGGTGATTTACGAACAACGCCGCGAAATTATGGAGGCGGATGAAGATTTAGACAATATGGTCAATGATATGCGCCTTGATATTATTGATGAGCTGGTTTACACCGCCATCCCCGCGCAGGCATATGTTGAGCAGTGGGATATTGAAACATTACAAAATGAATGTCAGCGTTTGTTAAACCTTGACCTGCCCCTTAATGACTGGGCAAAGGAAGAAGGCATCGCCGATAGCGAGATTTTGGAACGCATTGAAAAAGCATCTGATGACTAAATGCAATCAAAAATTAATGCCGCAGGTATTGATACATGGCGTCAATTACAAAAATCTTTTGTTCTTCAAATTCTGGATCAAAACTGGAAAGAGCATCTTTTGACCCTCGACCATTTGCGTCAGGGCATAAATTTGCGAGCGATTGCCCAACGTGACCCCCTTAATGAATATAAAGCCGAAGCGTTCCAACATTTTGAAGTATTGCTTGATAAATTACGTGAAAGTGTGACACAAACTCTAAGCTTGGTAGAGATTAATACAGACCCCAAGGTAATGAAGGAATTGGAAGATCAGGCGCGCGAAGAGTTTGAAATGCAAATGAATGAAGGCCGCATGGACCCCGCCATGATGGGAACACCACATAATGTTACGCAACCAGCGCAGGTATTAAACAATGCGCCAAAGATTCAACCCTTTCCCAAAGAAATTGAATTTGATGCAAAAGATCAAACAACATGGGGCAAAACCCCACGCAACGCCCCCTGCCCGTGTGGTTCAGGCAAAAAGTTTAAGCATTGTCATGGGAAGGTTGTTTAAAAATTATCGAATATATCGTTGAGCGCTAACAACGCCAACCTCAATATCGCTTAATATAGCCATTGCTTGTTTAGATTCATAGTCCCTAACATTTGATTTAACAATTCCTACAACTTTATCAAAAGCTGTTGTAATTTCATCCAAATCATTTTGTTCAATCGTCACCATCTTTGCTGCTTGTGCTATAGCTTTGCTTAAATCTTGAAGCGGGTAAATAGCACGTTTTTCTAACAATGATGATCTACCATTTTTATTAGATTTGACAATTTGTATCTGCCTGTTACCTAATTCAATAAATTGATCGACAGCAACAGAAAAATTTAATCCCTTTGAAACGGCATGCTTTTCTAACTCTACACAATTATCTGCAACATTTTGAACGGCATCTCTAAATTTTTCTGAAAATTCTTTTTGTAAGATGCGTCGTTGTTCTGGTGAAGGCCTAAAAGGCTCTAATATCTTATCTTTTATACCTACAGCAGCGATAGATAATGCAGATAAAGCATGACCAGAAATCCGAGCCAATCCGTTTGGTTTTTTAAAATGAATTTCTAATTGATCAGATTCATGAAAATCTTTTGCATTATAATCAATAGTTTCAGCAACTCTTATACCTATATCAAAACTTGCAACAGCACTTATTCCATATAAAAGAATGGTAGGCACCCATCCTGTTGATAAAGCAGACGTTAATATATTTGATCCAATAATACCCCCTATACCACCTCCAAAAAAAGTAAAAGCAAATCCAGTCGTAGCCATATCTTTAAATGCAAATTTAGAATTTTTAACAAACGATGCAGATGTTAAAGCTGTGTGAGCTTTCAAAGAATCGTTAAGTTCTCTCATAACCGTTTTTGAAACAGTTTTTCTTGGATTCCATAAACCCGAAGTTTGATTTACATCTCTAGAATTTAAAAATATTAAAAAACTGTTATCTCCTTTTTGAATGGAGCAAACAATTGCTTTTCTAATATCTGTTTTTTTAAAGGCATCCAATACTCTTTGTCGATCAACTTCTTCACCGTTTCTTTGAGCCATAATCTTATCAGATTTTGCTTTTTGTTTAGCTCTTTCTCTATTGATTCTTCCCTGATCAGCTAAGGTCTCTAGCTCACTGGTTCCGATATACTCTAAATCTAAAGTTAAAGGTGCAATTGTAATTTCTAAATCTCTAGCCATAATTCCCTCCAAAAGTGAAAAGAGTTTAGAATGCTTAAAGTATTATGTCAATTATTATTTTGGCTCGGTCACCCTTATTAATCCCAATTGATTGCGCTCACGCTTTACGATATCAAATTTGAAATCATAAAAGATAAAGCTTTGCCCTGCCTCGGGGATTGTTTGCGCCTCGTGGATGATTAATCCTGCCATGGTGGAGTAGTCTTCATCATCGGGCAATTCCCATCCAAATTCACGTTTTAGATCGCGGATGGTGACATCACCATCAACCAAATACGTACCATTTGTTTGTTTGCGTACACCAATAACAGTTTCATCATGCTCATCATCAATCTCGCCTACAATTTCTTCCAAAATATCTTCCAGCGTGATAATACCCAGATAACTGCCATATTCATCAACCACAACTGAGAAATGCTCTTTTCGCAATTTAAAGGCTTGTAGTTGAGCATAAAGTGTTGTCGCCTCGGGCACAAACCATGGCTCAGTCGTCAATTCGGTAATATCTAAATCAGATAAATCGTGGCCATTGCGTTCGCGTGCTTTCAACTCCCGCATCAATGCCTTAACGTGCAACACACCGATAATATTATCATTATCATCTTGATAAACGGGCATTCGGGTATAGGGGCTTTCCAATGCGTCCTCAATAATTTTTTCAATTTTATCTGTGGCATCCAGCATGGTGACATTGCGGCGGTGAGTCATAATCTCCTCAATATCAACCTCAAATAAATCAAGGACGGAACGCAACATGGCGCGTTGCTCTTGCGTATCGCTATCGACACCATCATGCAGTTCAATCACCCCGCGCAGAACATCCATGTGCGAGTTATCGCCAATGCTGTCCATATCCGCGCCAAATAATTTAAGGGTTAGCCGGACAACAAAATTCACCATCGCCGCGACTGGATAAAACAACCACACCACAAAACGAATAATTGGCGCAATCGCCACTGACATTTTATCGGCATGGGTCAACGCATAGGTTTTAGGTAGAACTTCGGCAAAGATTAAAACCAAAACGGTCATAATCAAGGTGGCATAAACAACTCCTGCCTCCCCCACGGCCTTTATCAAGAAACTGGTTGCCAAGGCTGACGCTAAGATATTAACCAAATTATTCCCAAGCAATAAGGCGCCAATCATGCGGTCTTTACGCTCACGAATTCTGTTCACAATCCCTGCGCGTTTGTTGCCCTCCTTCTCCCAATTATGAAGGCGGGAGCGGGATGCGGCGGTTAATGCGGTTTCAGACCCCGAAAAAAACCCTGACAGTAGAAGTAGAATAAAAATTGATCCTACAGGAATAATCCAATCCATAATATATGCCTCTTATACCCCTAGGGAATGTGATACGACATGATGCAATTTTTGCTCATCAATATCGTATGTTTGAAATGCTTCGCCAATGCCGCGTAATAGGATAAATCCTATTTTTCCGCCTTTGGCTTTTTTATCTTTGGTCATTAAATTTATAATTTCTTCTGGGGATTGCTTTATTGGTGGGTCAATTTGTGATGCCTTGGTTTTAATATCTAATTTCTGATATTCATCAATAACACGATTTAAATCATTGGGTGTGCATAGACCCATTTGCACGGATAAATCGGTTGCCATAACAATCCCCATTGCCACCGCTTCCCCATGTAATAATCGACCATCATATTGACAGGCCGCCTCCAATGCATGACCAAATGTATGTCCCAAGTTTAAAAGCGCACGAATGCCGCCCTCATGCTCATCTGCTGCAACAATATCCGCCTTGGCCTGACATGATGTTTGAATAGCGTGGATAAGTGCTTCACTTTTTAATTTAAGGACATCTTCCCCATAGGTTGAAAGCCAATCATAAAATGCGGCATCATTAATCAATCCATATTTTGACATCTCGGCATAGCCTGCCTTTAATTCCCGCTCGGGCAATGTTCCCAATGTTCCTATATCGCAAATAACCGTTTGCGGCTGATAAAATGTTCCGACTAAATTTTTACCTTGCGGGGTATTAATACCCGTTTTTCCACCAACGGAGCTGTCAATTTGTGACAAAAGCGTTGTGGGGATTTGAACATAAGCAATACCGCGCATGACCGTTGATGCAACAAATCCACCCAAGTCGCCGACAACCCCACCACCCAAGGCGATTAAAACACTATGGCGGTTCACCCCTTTTTCAAGAAGCCATTCTAAAACAGTTTGATATCCATCATACGATTTGGTTTTCTCCCCACCCTTAATCGAAAGCATTTTTGTATCAGCCGCCTTACCCGCCAAAGCTTCATCAACGACTTGGGCATAAGGATACACATTTTCATCATATAAGATGAACACATGGCGTTCTTTAAGATTGTCTTTTATAGAAGGCGGAAGGAGATCAAAACATTGTTCCAACATCCCCTTACCAATATGAATAGTGTAAGGGCGGTCGCCCAACGCAACAGAAACATTTTTATTATCAGTCATAATGAAAAGATATTAAGCAGGTGATAAATGTTTGTATAGTGAATTAATGACATTTTGCGCACTTTGTTCTGGTGCTTCATCAGCAACCTCAACCGTTAATGTTGCATCGGAATATGTGGGATAGCGTGCCGTGATTAAATCTGCCAATACATCTTTGGGGTTCTTACCATCAAATAAAGGGCGGCCTTCCCCATTACCAATTCGTTTTGCTAATTCATCCAAATCGGCTTTTAAAAATATAGATAATGCAGACTCTAAAATTTGTTTGCGGGTTTCCAAATTCATAAATGCGCCGCCACCTGTGGCTAAAATACAAGGAATTTGGTAATCTAAAATTTCGAGAATATTTTGTTTTTCAGCCTTTCTAAAATAATCTTCGCCTTCTTGGGCAAAAATTTTCGCAATACTACGCCCTTCTTTTTGTTCCAAATGCTGATCACTATCAATAAAGTCTAGCCCCAACGCATCGGCCATTATTTGACCAATTGTTGTCTTACCAGCCCCCATTAACCCGACCAACACAACAGGTTTTTGTAAGCTTGCGCGGAAAAATTCAATGTGGGGTGATATAAATGTCATATCGCTTATATGTCATAATTCTAGTGTAAAAACAATTAGAAACTCTGTTGCAAAAAATCATTCGATTCCCTATGGTCTTTTCATACTTCATGCATGTAAAACTTTAAGGAAAGAACTCGGCTATGTTCGCAAAATTTATAAGCTTATTGGTGCTATTAATTATTGTTGCAGGACTTATTTACGTCGCTGTTATTGATGTTAACGTCCCTCAACAAGAACGTATTGTTAAAATCACCCCTCAAATTACTGATTTAAATGCCCCTTCCGATAATGCTGTAAATACAACTTCTGATAATGAAGGCGCGGTTGAATAATATGAAATTACTTTTATCCACCTGTATTGCCTTTATCTGTTTTTGCGTACCCGTAAACGCACAAACGATAAACGCCAGTGAAGGCGCAGGATTGTTAATTAACGATTCCCAAGGGGCATTGCCAAAAGGATTATGGCGCAATAACCCCCGCTCAGAAATTATTTATCTTCTTAAAAACTTGCCTGACGAAGCCCCGTTTAAAAGCTTGCAAGAAATTAAGCGCAGCATGCTGATCTCCACCTATGACACAAGTGATATTGATAATGATATCTCGTTTGAAGTTGGGGAAGATTTATTAACGCTACGCCTCCAAAAATTATTGGAGCTTGGGTTATGGGATGACGCGTACGCACTTTATACCAAAACCACCAGTGATCCTGGCCAAAATAGCGCTTTGGCGGAAGTTGGGATTATTTTATCTTTATATAAAAATGGTATCGCCAATGCTTGCCTTGATCAAAAAGCATTTGAGCAGCGTTTTAGCGGGCTTTTTTGGTCTCAAATTAATCTTGTTTGTAAAGCTGAAATTTATAATGAAGCCATCATCAGCACGCAGTTCCCAAACAGCGCGATGTTAAAATCAATTTACACCGATGATGATTTCAAAATATCAGCTAATAATTTATCTGACTTAACAATCTTTGAATTATTAATGGCACAGGTAAAAGGAAAAATTGATTACACTAATTATCTTTTATCACCCAGTACCCCACCACGAATAATAAGAACATTTTTAAATGATTCTCGTTTCCCATTAATGGAGAAAAATGCCCTAGAATCGCTTGCACGACAAAAAGTGGTTTTGATTAAAGACGAAATAATATTACAAAAAGATGAAGATCAAGACAATATTGATAATCAGCTGACAAATAGCATACAAAATGATGAACTTTATTCACCCCTATTAAATGTTGCAGATTTGGTTGAAAAAAACCAAGAAATCCCCCCTAACCTTGTCCGTCAATTACAAGATAATACGGGATCAAACGTAGAAAATTACTTTTATTTACAATTGCTTAATAAATTTTCACTTATCAACAGCTCTCTTAATTACACCCCTGATCAAATGGCGCAATCATTACGAGGATTTCCACCAAGGGTGAGCAAAGAGGTTAAAATATTGAAAACATGGCTTGACAATTCAACAGAATTTTCCAATAATCCGGACAAAGTTTATGAAAAACAAATAAGCTTGGCCTCCAATGGGGATATTACATTCTCAGAAGACGATTGGACAAAGTGGTTGGGAAAGACAACTTCAAATCAATTGGCCGGCCTAAGCTTACTTATCGTTTTGAATAATAATAAGAATATTGGTGTAAGATCGAATCAATTAATTAACGATCTGCATTATGTGGGGTTAATAGTACAATCGCATAAAATTGCCCGAGATATGACGGCACGTTTAATGCGAATAACAAACTAACAGGAGAAAAATATTATGGCACGTCCAGGTCGTCCAAAAATGCCAAAGCCGGATTTACATCCATCAGTAGAATCATTCCTTGATATGCTAACTGCAGAGCGTGGCGCAGCAATGAATACCCGTCAGGCTTACTGGCGTGATTTTGCAGATGTAACACAGTATCTACGCAGTGAGCGCAAAACTGATCTTGATAAAGCATCAACAGAAGATCTAAAGGCGTACATCGAAGATCTTACCAATAAGATTCACACAAAAGGTGAAAATAAAGCACAAATTGCAGTACGTACGGTTGCCCGTCGTCTTTCTGCAATGCGTCAATATTATCGTTACCTTGTATCCGAAAATACACGTGATGATGATCCAACAACAACAATCGACAGCCCGAAACAAGGGCGCACATTGCCAAAAACATTTAGCGAATCAGAAGTGAGCCAGTTGATTAAAACGGCAGGCGAAGGTGGTACAGCCGAAAGCACGCGTTTGGTTTGCCTTCTTGAAATGCTTTACGCAACAGGATTACGTGTTTCTGAATTGGTTGGACTACCCATATCTGCGATTGGTGAGAATACTGAATTCATAATGGTTGCGGGTAAAGGCGGACGTGAGCGTATGATCCCCCTTTCCGATCCTGCACAAGTTGCGATTAAAAATTACCTTGATTTGCGTGAGCAGTTTATTGGTAACGAAAATCGTGCGGCACAGGAAAAATCATTCTTCCCTTCTAAAACATCTGAAAGTGGTCATTTAACTCGTCAGCGTTTTGCACAATTTCTAAAAGATTTGGCACGCGATGCAAAAGTGGACGAAGATCGCGTCAGCCCGCACATTTTTCGTCACGCATTTGCAACACATTTATTACAACGTGGTGCAGATTTACGTTCCGTACAAAAAATGCTGGGTCATGCCGATATCGCAACAACACAGATTTACACGCATATTATTAGCGAAGATTTGAAAGAAACAGTGGACGAAAAACATCCATTGGCGAAAAAAGGATAATTCAACCCCCATAATAATAATTCATTAGGTCGTTCGGTCGCTTGTATCGGACGACCCAATTTGCTATTAAATATCTATTAAAGAAAAACGATATTATTCTTATAATAATTTTGCTTCGCTTTTCTTTATACTAGGAATAAAGAGCGAAGCGTATATAAGTACGTGAGCGATGCATGACGACGAATAAAGGAAAATGGAAGTAATATATGTCACAACTTGAATTTGAAAAACCTGTTTTGGAACTTGAAAGTAAGATTGCAGAATTACGCAACGTCGAAAGTGATTCTGATATGGATATTGCATCCGAAATTACCCGTATGGAAAAAAAGGTCGATACGCTTTTAAATCAGACCTACACAAATTAACGCCTGTTCAAAAGGTGCAAGTCGCCCGCCATCAAAACCGTCCTCATTACCTTGATTATGTTAAAGGCATGATTGATGATTATATGCCCCTTGGCAGGCGATCGTAGTTTTGGCGATGATGATGCGCTTCTTGGTGGATTAGGTCGATTTAATGGACAATCTGTTGTTATTATGGGGCAAGAGCGCGGTCGGATACCGAAAGCCGTATTAAACATAATTTTGGTATGGCGCGCCCAGAAGGATATCGTAAAGCACAACGCCTGATGCAAATGGCAGAACAATTCCAAATTCCAATTATTACGTTGGTTGATACCGCTGGTGCCTACCCAGGGTTGGGCGCGGAAGAGCGCGGACAAGCCGAAGCGATTGCAAAATCAATTGAAACTTGTCTAAATGTCAAGGTTCCTGTGATCTCTATCGTTATCGGTGAAGGTGGATCAGGTGGCGCCATTGCCATTGCCGCGGCAGACCGTATTTATATGCTGGAGCATTCAATCTATTCTGTTATTTCGCCCGAAGGATGTGCCTCAATCTTATGGCGTAGTGGTGATTATGCGGGGGATGCTGCGGCGGCATTGAAAATTACCGCTCAAGATATCTTAGACTTCAAATTAATTGATGCTATTATTAAAGAGCCTATTGGTGGCGCGCATCGTATGCGTGAACAAACTATCGCCAATGTTGCAAAACAAATTTCAACAGCGCTCAAACGAACTCACCCCATGGGATAGTGATAAGTTAATCAAAACACGCCGTAAGAAATTTTTGGCATTTGGTCGTAAAGATTAATTTCGACCCTTACTGTGATTAAGCGGATTTATTTTGTTGTGTTGATAATTGAAGTTGTGCAGATAGACGATCACCAATAATATCTTGCTGTTCCTTTGTCTTGCTATATTTTAGTGCACTCCAATCTGCGGTCATACCAGCGCGGCGTTTCATATTTTCAAAATTACCATGTCCGGCCTTTTCATGTCCTGTTTCTGTTGTCGCCGACCGAAAATAGAGCATGAGAAACACACGTATTGCCGCAGTTAAAGATGATTCTGGTGTTTTACGAAGATTGATAAGCGAACATAAATCATGGATGGAGCAACTCTCTCGCGTTGATATTTGTTTTAATGCCTTCCACATCTCAGGTTCTAACCGAATGGATGTGCGCCGTCCCAATACCGTAATATTTTTTAAGATAAGCGAACTTTTTGCGCCGCCTTTTTTATTATTTTGTAACTCATTATTTTCATTCATAGTTTTCCCCTTTATGAATTTTACTGATAGATATAATCAACCATTAATTGATTAATATAACCTTAATAAAACAATCATAGGGTGTATTAATGTATGCGGCAAGACTTAATGATTTTCTATAATTTCAATAGAAAGTGCATGTATTTTATTCATAAGGTCACCCAAAGCGTTGTAAACCATACGGTTGCGTTCAACTCTGTTTTTACCATCAAAATCCGACGATGAAATTTTTATTTTAAAATGACTTTCCCCGCTGCCGTCATCCCCACTATGACCGGCATGTAGATGACTTCGATTCTTTATTTCTAAAAGGCTTGGTGAAAGATTTTCTTTCAAAGCCGCTTCCATTTGATTTTGTATATTCAAAATTCCTTGCTTTCTCTTTGTTTTAAAGCCGTTAAAGCTTGTTTTAAAAATCTGATTTCGTCATAATAGAGGGATAGATTTAAAAAATCTATACGGGTCGTAAAAGGCTTTTTTTTATAAAAAAGCAAATGCGATTGAGCAATAATTGAAAATAGAGCCATGCCAAAAATTAACTTAAAACCAAATTCACCAGAATTTGATGAACATGCAAAAAAACGTCAAAACACCTTTACCAAGGCGTGTGAGATGTATGGCTGTCCGCATGATGGAACATTCCGCGCACCCAAGGATCGCTCCCTGTCCGATCATTATTGGTTTTGTGAGATGCATATCACTGAATATAACCGCGCATGGAATTTCTTTGATGGCATGAATACCAAAGAAGTCGAAGATCATATTTTAAAAAGTATGTTTGGCGACCGCCCCACATGGCGATATGATATGCCCGGCATGGCCGAAGAAAATTTGCGCGCCCGCGCATGGGATTTTTACGGTAAAGATGAAAACCCCGATGAACGCGCAAGCCGCGCATGGCAAGAATATGAAACAAATAAAAATGAGCTAAGCCGCCATTCACCCGAATATGAAGCGTTGAGTATATTTGGTCTGTCCCCGCCTATGGATATTAATGCGATTAAAAAACGATATAAAGAATTGGCGAAGAAATTTCATCCCGATGTGAATCGAAATGACCCCAAAGCTGAAGAACGCTTGAAACAAGTGAACATGGCCTATACTGTTTTAAAACTGGCCTTCCAAAAATTTGATATGATTGAAAAAGTATAAACTTATTCCAAAAAAAGAAAATAATATGTCTGACCGCTCCACCCAAAATCTATCTGCACAAGAAAAAGAAGTAAACAGCGCCTCTTTTGATATCACCCGCGTGGTGAATAAAGATGGAAAATATAGCTCTATCCCTGACACTAAATATGATGTGCGTGAAACATTTGGCGTTGATATTGACTGGCAAGTGCCTGGGTTTAAAGAAGAAAATGCCAATGTTCCCACCATTGACCCTACCTATCAATTTGACCACGACACGACGATGGCTATTTTGGCAGGGTTTGCGAATAATCGCCGTGTGATGGTTCAGGGGTATCATGGAACAGGTAAATCAACGCATATTGAACAAGTGGCCGCGCGCCTTAACTGGCCATGCGTGCGTATCAATATGGACAGCCACGTAAGCCGTATTGATTTGCTCGGCAAGGATATGATTGTCTTGCAAGATGGCAAACAAATTACCCGCTACCAAGAAGGGCTGTTGCCATGGGCAATACAAAATCCTGTTGCGCTTGTGTTTGATGAATATGATGCGGGACGCCCCGATGTGATGTTTGTTATTCAACGTGTTTTGGAGGCCGAGGGGAAATTAACCTTGCTTGATCAAAATGTTGTTATACGTCCGCACCCTGCCTTTCGATTATTCGCAACGGCAAATACGGTGGGATTGGGTGATACAACGGGTTTGTATCACGGCACGCAACAAATTAATCAGGCGCAGATGGACAGATGGAATATTGTCGCGCAATTAAATTATTTGGCACATGACAAGGAAATGGATATCATTACCGCCAAAATGCCCGATATGGATAATCCCGAAGGTAAGGAAACTATTGATTTGATGGTGCGTATGGCGTCGCTCACCCGCCAAGGGTTTATCAATGGCGATCTTTCGACATTGATGAGCCCGCGAACGGTTTTAAGTTGGGTGGAAAATTATCAAATTTTTGGCGATCGTGATTTAGCCTTCCGCTATGCTTTTATGAATAAATGCGACGATATCGAATGGCCTACAATCGCGGAATATTATCAACGATGCTTTGGCGTGGATTTGCTTGAAACTATAAAATAAATGTCTGATGACAAAAAAAATTTAGATAGTATTAAGGGCGCAACCGCCGCCACCTTACGCGCCCTTGCGGGCAAGCGTGATTTTGAAGTGAGCTTTAGCGCGACCGAACGTCTTGACCGCCCGACCAAACCGCAAGAGGATCGCACCTCCCTGCCCCTGCCTGAACAGGCGATGGATCGTAAATCTTTATCGCATCTGCGTGGGGCATCCGATGCAAAAGCCTTAAAATTGCAGCATCACCAATCTAAAATTCACACCCAAAATGCGCCCATGGATCTAACCGCACGCGCTGTTTTTGACGCGATGGAGCAAGCAAGATGCGAGGCCATTGGCGCCAATCAAATGATTGGGGTAAAGCAAAATCTTTATCAAACGCTAAATGAAAAATGCGCCCGCCTTGGCCTTGATAAAATTCAGGAGCGCGAGGATGTCACCATCGCCGATGCCATTCATCTTTACGCAATTTCAAAATTAACCAATCAAAAACCACCCAAAAATGGAAAACGCGCCTTTGATAAATGGGCAGAATGGATTGAGGGGAAAATTGATCCTGAAAAGTTTAAAACCCTAAAAAATGCGATAGAGGATCAAAAAGAATTTGCCCATTTATCGCGCGATATTATGGCTGGCCTAGATATCATCCCAAGCGATAGTGATGGCGAAGATGGGGAGCAAGAGGCCCTTGCCGAACAAGATGGCCAAAGTGATGAGCAAGAGCATAACGATAATGCCGAAAATAACAGCGACGATGAAACCGCCGAACAAGAAGCAGGCGACAGTGATTTAGAAGAATCGGGCGATAGCGAACCAGTTGATTCCGATGATGAGATGGGTGAAGAGCAAAGCGATGGCGATTTGGCCGACCCCTCCGATGAAGGGGAAGCCCCCCAACCCGATATGCACCGCCCTGACAGCCTGACCAGTGGGTCAGACGGGCGGTACCCCATTTATACGCGCCAGTTTGATGAGATTATCATGGCCGAAGATTTGGCCGATGCCGAGGAGCTTACCCGCCTGCGTGCGATGTTGGATAAGCAGCTTAAAAATCAAATGGGTCTGGTCACAAAATTGGCCAATCGCCTGCAACGCAAATTGATGGCGCGCCAACAACGAAGTTGGCAGTTTGATTTGGAGGAAGGATATCTTGACCCTGCAAAATTAACGCGAATAATTACAGGCGATCAAACACCACGCGCCTTTAAACGCGAAACAGAAAATGAATTTCGTGATACGGTTGTGACTATTTTGTTGGATAATTCAGGGTCCATGCGTGGTCGTCCTATTGCCATTGCCGCGTTATGCGCCGATATCCTCACCCAAACGCTTGAGCGGTGTGGCGTAAAGGTTGAAATTCTGGGTTTTACCACCCGCGCATGGAAAGGTGGAAAATCGCGTGATTTATGGATTGATAATGGTCGCCCGCCAATGCCGGGGCGCCTTAATGATATTCGTCATATTGTTTATAAAAGTGCGGATGCCCCCTTTCGCCGCTCACGTAAAAACCTTGGATTGATGCTTAAGGAAGGCATTTTGAAAGAAAATATTGATGGGGAAGCACTTGTTTGGGCGCATAACCGACTGTCACGACGGTCGGAGCAACGCAAAATCTTAATGGTAATTTCCGATGGTGCGCCCGTGGATGATTCTACTTTATCTGTTAATCCCGCCAATGTGCTTGAGCTTGATTTACGCCATGTGATTGATTGGGTGGAGAAGATTAAACAAGTCGAGCTGACCGCCATTGGAATTGGCCATGATGTCACCCGCTATTATTCCCGCGCGCTCACGATTGCCGATGCAGACCAGTTGGCAAGCGCATTAATTAGTCGATTAGAGTCACTTTTTAAATTGACATAACTAAAGTATTGTTTTATTGATGTTGCATGACAAAAAATATTGATTATGAAGCAAGAATAAAAGCTATAAAAAGTGCCGCCGAGGAAATGAAAAAAGTAACTTCTCCGGAGCAAAAAGCAGATGCTTATAAAGCCGTCATATGCCGTGCGATGCATCGTGAAGATCGCGGATTAGATTTTTAAGCCGCGTGTTCTTCTTCAAATTTTACAAGCTTGCCTGAATTAGGGTCTTGATGCACCAAAATTGTGTTGTTGGTGATGATTGCTTCACTCACAGGTTTGCGATGGGGGGCATTTACCGCGCGAGATTCTGCGTTTTTAGAAAATAAATATTCTGGCTTTTCTGGTAATTCTTGAAAATTTTCAACCATTTTGCTCATGGTATCCGTCATGGCGCGAAGGGTTTCATTAAATCCTGCCACCATGCCCGCAACCATATCCATTTGATCTTTTTGAAATTGCCCAAAATTATCCATGATTTTTGTTTGAAAATCTTGCGCGCCAGATTGTTGCTCCACCAAATCATAAAATGGTTTGAAGTAGGCGCTTGCCTCTTTTTGATCGGCTGGTTTTTGAATGGGAATGGTAAAACCATATTGCGCGGCATAAGGCCCGCGTTGAACCACATCAGTAAAACAAGACCTTCGCCTTATATATAGACTACTTGCTGAAAAAATCTTACTGAGGTAGCCACCGCCAGTCCCCGCAATACCTTGCTCAAAGCTCATTGTACACACACTATTTATTTTTTTATTATCAAAATGCTATCATCAGTTTTTCTAAAAAAAAACACTTTTTTTTCACTTTTCATCAAAAAAATTTCTAGACTCTTTTTAATTTTTAGAATCTACAAAATCCTTACCTGTGATTTTTTGTCACAAAAGCACTCAAACCCTAATAATCGCCTTGCTTTACGCGCTGAATAATTTATTTTCTTTTTCCATGAGCGATAAAAAAAATAAATCATCCAAAAATAATATTTATAAACCAAAAACTGTGAGTGGATTTCCCGAATGGCTTCCCGAGGAAAGATTGGTTGAGCAACGATGGTTTGACCATATTCGAAAAGTGTTCGAATC
The DNA here is from genome assembly GCA_963803555.1 of uncultured Alphaproteobacteria bacterium. GTDB lineage: Bacteria > Pseudomonadota > Alphaproteobacteria > Micavibrionales > Micavibrionaceae. Next base: position 1,143,076 of record CAWDMZ010000002.1, read on the forward strand.
CTATGGTTTTTGTTCCATCGAAACACCCAGTGTTGAGGAAATTGATGTCCTGCTTGCCAAAGGTGAAGTGGATAAAGAAATCTATGTTTTGGAACGCTTACATAAAGATGAGGATAGCGATAAAGAATCACGCCTTGCCCTTCATTTTGACCAAACCGTTCCATTTGCCCGTTATACCGCGCAACATTTTAACGAGCTTGTCTTTCCCTTCAAACGCTATCAAATGCAACGTGTTTGGCGGGGGGAGCGTCCACAAATGGGGCGTATGCGTGAATTTTACCAATGTGATATTGATGTTATAAATGTCGATAACCTCCCCCTCTCCTTTGATGCCGAAATTCCTGCGGTAATATACGAAGTGCTTGAAGGATTGGAAATTGGGCGCGTTCAAATTCGAATCAGCAATCGAAAAATCCTCTTGGGGTTATTGGCACATTTGGAAATTGAAGATGTTGTTTCGGTCACGCGCATCATTGATAAAATTGAAAAGCTTAACCGTGAACAAATTGAAGAATTATTAAGCCAAGAAGGATTGAGCCAAGACCAAATTGATAAAATCCTCTACCTCGCCCAAACAAAAGGGAATGCAGATAATATAAATGCGATTAATATTGAAAATGACATGATGCGCGAGGGTGTTGAAGAGCTTATTTATGTTCTTAAAAACCTTTCTCATTTACCTGATCATGCGGTTATTGGTGATTTATCAATTGTCCGTGGGTTGGATTATTACACAGGCACAGTGTATGAAACGCAATTGCTTGATGTGCCAGAATTTGATGGATCGGTTTGTTCAGGCGGTCGCTATGATGATTTGGCGGGCAGCTTTATTAAAAAGCATCTGCCTGGTGTTGGTATCTCAATCGGGTTTAGCCGATTGTTTGATGTGATACGGCAATCCCGCCCCGATTTATTAAAGGTAGGCGCAAAATCCCCGACAGATATTTTGGTTTATACGGAAAATCCAGAGTTAACAAGCGAAGTAACCAAGGCCGCACAAACATTACGCGAACGCGGTTATAATGTTGAAACTTATCATACCGTTAAAAAATGGGAAAAGCATTTCAAATATGCTGATAAAAAAGGCATTCCTCATATTATGTATGTCAATGATGGCGGTGCGTTTGAGGTTAAAGATCTTGTCTCGGGTGAACAAAAGAAGTCATCGCCACAAGATTGGAAAAAAGATTAAGCGCTTAACGCCTTAATCCGCTCCACCATTGCAAAAAAACCGTTGCGGCGGTTGGGGGATAAATGTTGGTTCAATCCGATTTCTTCAAAAACTTGATCTATATTAATTATGCCAATTTCTGATGCTGTTTTTTGTTGATAGGCGATGAATAAAATCGCCATAAGGCCGCGAACAATATGCGCATCACTATCACCAATAAATTGGTAATGCCCGCCCTCATCCGTATTACAGATTAGCCATACGCGTGACGTGCATCCTTTTACAATAGTGTCATCATTTTTAAGGGTCTCCGCCATTTCGGGCAGTGTTTTTCCCAAATCAATCAAGTATTTATACCGATCTTCCCAATCTTCAAAAAGCAGAAAATTATCTTTTAATTCTTGTAAATCTGGTTGAGACATATTTGATAACCTATTGAGCGTATTAATTATTTATTCATCTGTATGATTTATTAAGGAAGAGTAGCCGTATTGTAAAGAAATTTACAACACCCTAAGAAGATAAAGATTTTAACATTAACTCCTTGCAAGGAAGGTTAACGGTAGGCTACTTTTGATCTATTGATTCATATCGGTCAATGTCATAGCATCAAATAAAGTAACAAAACCAACCGTATAACGAATAAAAAAATAAATAGGCAATTTTATGAGTAAATCAGACGATAGCAGCGATAGCAAAAATACCCTTTACTGCTCCTTTTGTGGAAAAAGTCAGCATGAGGTGCGTAAGCTTATTGCCGGGCCAAATGTATTCGTATGTAACGAATGTGTTGAACTTTGTATGGATATTATCCGTGAAGAAGACAAATCACAATTGGTTCGCGGTGACGACGAAGGTGTCCCAAGCCCTAGCGAGATTAAAGGGTTTTTGGACGATTATGTTATTGGCCAAGAAAGTGCAAAGCGTGTTTTGTCCGTTGCCGTTCACAACCATTATAAACGCCTTGAACATGGGCAAAATGGTAAAGATGATATTGAGATTTCAAAATCAAACATTCTTATTTTGGGGCCAACGGGGTGTGGTAAAACACTTTTGGCGCAAACATTGGCGCGGGTTATTGATGTACCCTTCACCATGGCGGACGCCACAACATTAACCGAAGCAGGGTATGTAGGTGAAGATGTTGAAAACATCGTCCTTAAATTATTGCAAGCGTCTGATTATAATGTAGAGCGCGCGCAACGCGGTATCGTCTATATTGATGAGATCGATAAGATTAGCCGTAAATCTGATAATCCCTCTATCACGCGTGATGTATCGGGTGAAGGTGTTCAACAAGCCCTTTTGAAATTAATGGAAGGTACGATTGCATCTGTTCCTCCTCAAGGGGGGCGTAAACACCCTCAGCAAGAATTTTTACAAGTTGATACGGCTAATATTCTGTTTATTTGTGGTGGTGCCTTTGCGGGTATTGAAAAAATACTTGCGAATAAAGATCGCGGACAAACCCTTGGCTTTGGTGCAGAAGTAAAACCGCCCGAAGAAGGCAATGTGGGTGAGCTTTTGAAAAAGCTTGAGCCTGAAGATTTGGTGAAATACGGTTTAATCCCAGAATTTGTGGGTCGTTTGCCGTTAATTGCAACACTTGAAAATCTTGATGAAGATGCCCTTGTGACAATCTTGACCGAACCTAAAAATGCATTGATCAAACAATTTAAAACATTATTCAAGATGGAAGACGCAACCCTAGAATTTACCGATGATGCCCTTATCGCCATTGCGGAATTGGCTATCAAACGTAAAACAGGGGCACGTGGCCTTCGCTCAATTATGGAAGGTATGTTGCTTGATACGATGTACGACCTTCCCGATATGGAAGATATTGATAAAGTGATTGTTAATGCCGATGTTGTAAATGGTTTAAAGCAACCAGAATTTACAAAAGTGGATAAAAAGAAGGCAAAAAAGAAAGCCGATAAATCTGAAAAAAAAGATGAAAATGATGAATTGGCTGCCAACAGCTAATCTATATTTTTTATCTATGCCTATATTTTCAAACAGGAGTATTTAATGTCTGCCGCCCCTAAAATTTTACCTCTTAAAGATAAAAAATATCGTCTTATCACGCGATCCGATATGGATGGCTTGGTTTGTGCGGTTTTGTTAAGAAAGCTTGGCATTATTGACGAAGTTAAATTTGTGCATCCAAAAGATATGCAAGATAATTTAATCGAAGTGAATGAGAATGATATTTCGACCAACCTTCCCTATGTTGAAGGGATTTACATTTGCTTTGACCACCACGATAGTGAGGCAACCCGTATGGGTGGCAAAAAAGACAATCATATCATGGTTGCCGATGCGAAATCTGCTGCACGCGTAGTTTATGACTATTTTGGTGGTAAAGATGCCTTTCCTGATATTACCGATGAAATGATGGACGCTGTTGATAAGGCTGATTCTGCAAGCTTTACCAAAGCTGATATTATTGACCCCCACGGATGGGAGCTTTTGAGTTTTTTAATGGATTCACGCACGGGTCTGGGACGTTTTCGTGACTTTAATATCTCAAACTATGAATTAATGATGAAATTAATCGAGGTTTGCGAAAAAACACAAAATATAGATGAAATCCTCAATATGCCCGATGTATATGAGCGTGTTGAAATTTTCCGTGAACATCAACAAAAATTTAGAGAACAGATTGAGCGTTGTTCCGTCGTGCATAAAAATATCGTTGTCCTTGATTTACGCAATGAAGAAACAATTTGGGCGGGAAATCGTTTTATGATTTATGCGTTGTTCCCACAATGCAGTGTGTCTATCCATGTTTTATGGGGGCGTAACAAACAAAATACTGTTTTGGCGGTTGGCAAATCCATTTTAAATAAAACCTCTGAAACCCATATTGGCAATCTTATGCTTGAATATGGTGGTGGCGGTCATGCTGCGGCAGGAACATGCCAAGTTAATAATTTAAAAGCCGATGAAATTTTGGAAGAGATTATCGAAAAAATTCAAAAAACCAGTTAATCTTTTGTACTTCTGCTAAACTCTTCGCACTTAAATGCATATAATTATTTATGAACTCACCATCTCCTACCGCTATTGTTTGGTTTCGCCGCGATTTACGCCTTTCCGATAACCCTGCCCTTCATGCCGCTTATGAAAATGGCTATAATATAATTCCCCTCTATATTTTGGATGATGTTAACCCCAGTGAAGGTGAAAAACTAGGTGGGGCGCATCGTGTTTGGTTACATCATGCATTAAAATCTTTAGATAATGATTTATCCAATCATTTGGTCTTGGAAAAAGGCGACGCAAAAATAATTCTTGCTGATCTAATAAAAAAAACAGATGCGAAAGCGGTCTTTTGGAACAGATGTTACGAGCCATGGCGCATTGATCGCGACAAACAGATTAAATCTGACCTAGAAGATAAAAAAATTGATGTCCACAGCTATAATGGCTCATTATTGTGGGAGCCATGGAAGATTAAAAACCAATCTGGCAAATTTTATAAAGTTTTCACCCCCTTTTATAAAAAAGGATGTTTGCAAGCCGAAGCCCCACGTGAACCGTTGGAACGCCCTTCTCGCCTGACTTATGCGGCATCAGACAATCTTGGGTATAAATTAGATGACCTTGACCTTCTCCCAAAGAATGAAGGCGATTGGCACAAAGTTTTATCAGGCCATTGGACCATAAGCGAAGATGGCGCACAAACACGCCTAAATGATTTTCTTGACGATGGATTGGAAGAATACAAAGAAGGCCGAAATTTCCCATCAAAAAACAACGTATCCATGCTTTCCCCCTATCTAAAATGGGGGCAAATATCCCCAAACCAAGCATGGTATGCCGCGCAGGAGCGTGGAACGGTTGAAGGATGGGAAAAAGATCGCGATCATTTTTTGAGCGAGTTGGGGTGGCGCGAATTCTCTTACAATCTTCTCTATCATTTCCCAAAATTAAAATGGGAAAATATGCAGGAAAAGTTTAATAATTTTCCATTGAAGTCTCAAGAAAGCGATGATTTAGAACGATGGAGGCGTGGACAAACGGGCTACCCCCTTGTTGATGCGGCCATGCGTCAATTATATGAAACAGGTTATATGCATAATCGCCTTCGTATGTTGGTTGGGTCATTTTTGGTAAAACATCTTCTTATCCATTGGCATCGCGGGGAAGAATGGTTTTGGGATTGCCTTGTTGATGGTGACCCCGCTAGTAATACCGCCAGCTGGCAATGGATTGCAGGATGTGGTGCAGATGCCGCCCCCTATTTCCGTATTTTTAATCCTATCTTACAAAGCAAGAAATTTGATGAAGATGGAGAATTTATCCGCCAATATGTGCCCGAACTTAAAAATCTTCCCGATGAATATCTACATGAACCATGGGAAGCTTCAAAAGAAGTATTAGATAAGGCAGGCGTTGAATTGGGTAAAACATACCCCAAACAAATTGTAAGCCATAGTGGCGCACGCGACCGTGCCATGGAAGCCTATAAATCTGTCAAAAACGATTCATAGGCGTTATAATAACTTTATGAATAAAATAATTTATCCCGCCCCCCTTCAAAAAGGCGATGTAATTGGTGTTATGGCAACATCATGTCATATTGCGCGTGAAGCCATTGTAACAGCCACCAATTTTATGGAGGCTGAGGGATATAAGGTTTTTGTCCACGAACAAACATTTAATCAACATCACCAATCCGCAGGAACGGCTCAGGAAAAGGTTGATGCAATGCATGATCTTTTTACCAATAAAGATATAAAGGCAATCTTTGGCGCACGTGGGGGCAACCGTGCGTCAACCATGCTTGATACATTGGATTATGATTTAATTCGTAGTAATCCAAAAATATTAATAGGATATAGCGACCTGACCGCGCCTTGCAGCGCCATTACTGCAAAAACGGGGCTTGTTACCTTTCACGGCCCTATGTTTCGTGAACTGCCCACCCATCAAGATTATCATTTTATGATTGATGTTTTGGAAGGCAATCAAACAACGCTTGATCTCAGCAATTGTACAATTGCAAAAAGTGGTGAGGCTTCAGGGAAAATTATGGGCGGGAATTTAAGCGTTCTTCAAGGTCTTATCGGTACGCCGTACCAGCCCGATTTTAACAATGCCATCCTTATATTAGAAGATGTCGCCGACCATATCAGCCGTTATGACCGAATGTTTTGCCATCTTCGCAATGCGGGTATCTTACAAAACCTCTCTGCGCTTATCATTGGCAGCTTTTCTGATATGAAAGACAGTGAAGGTAATCCCTTTGGCTTTTCTTTGCGTGATATTGTTGAAGAACATACATTTGGTACAGATTATCCCATTATAATAGACGCCCCGTTTGGGCATGACAAAATCTTAAAAACCCTACCTCTTGGCGCAAATGCGACTTTGATAAACAACCAATTATCCTTTAATGCGGTTCAAGCATAAAATTTAAGCTATTTTATAGACATGCGCTTTTTATTTAGGCTAGAAAAGAGGCACGAAATATATATATTATCTCTAAGTAAATTGTTTGAGCATTCCGCTTTTCTTTTTAATTGGGAATAAGAAACAAAGCGTATGTAAATACGCGAGTGACGCATAACGCGAGTAAAAAATAAATGGAAATGCTCAAATGACTTTTGTGGTGACAGATGTTTGTATCAAATGTAAATACACCGATTGTGTAGAGGTTTGCCCTGTCGATTGTTTTTACGAGGGGGAAAATATGCTGGTCATTCACCCTGATGAATGTATTGATTGCGGTGTTTGCGAACCCGAATGCCCGATTGATGCGATTTTACCCGATACGGAAGAAGAATCGGAAAAGTGGGTTGAGTTCAATCGGGAGTATTCTGAGAAGTGGCCCGTCATCACAACTCAAAAAGATGCAATGCCCGAAGCAGAAGAATTCAAAGATGTAAAAAACAAGCTAGAACAACACTTTAGCGAAAAGCCTGGAGAAGGTGATTGAAGTTAAAAATTGCCTTCAAATACGATTTTTGTTGCATTTTAAGAATTTATTAAGTATAGTCTTTTCATGGCTGAACGATAAAGCGGTATTGGGCAGGGGGATTTTCCGACAATTAATATGTCGATGACACATTCGCCTTTATTTATATAGAATTATCCAATCGTATCCATAAGGATTTAGAAAAAACGAAACTTATCCATAGGTTCGTTTGTTTATTTTTCTCTAAATCAAAAGATTAATAAAAGTTTAACATTTAATTTGAAAGAGGTATTTTACATGGCTGATAACGATAATTTCGCAAAAGGTGATTACGTGGTTTACCCTGCACATGGTGTAGGCATGATTGAAGGCGTTGAAACAGCAAACATTTCTGGTATGGAAATTAAGCTTTATGCCATCAGTTTTGAAAAAGACCGTATGCGCCTTAAAATACCAATGATGAAGGCGAAAGAATCTGGCCTACGTAAATTGTGTACAACATCACGTTTAAAAGATGCGCTTAAAACCCTTAAAGGAAAAGCCCGCGTTCGCCGCACAATGTGGAGCCGCCGCGCACAAGAATACGAAACAAAGATTAACTCTGGTGACCCTATCTTAATTGCCGAAGTTCTTCGTGATCTAAAACGTAGCAATGATGATAATGAGCAATCATATTCAGAACGCCAAATTTACCAATCCGCGCTTGAGCGTTTGGCACGTGAAGTGGCCGCCGTTGAGAAAACATCAGAAGCCGATGCAACAATGCGCCTTGAAAAAATCATGGGTACAGAAGGCAACGCAAAAAGTATGCCTGCAAACGACATGATGAAAAAAGCAGCATAGTTTCTGCTACATATAAGAATTACGAAAAGCGGGCTTTATAGCCCGTTTTTTTTAAAGCTGAAATGGATAATTAATTGCACTGGAAAAAGCTAATAAAAAAAATCCAACGATAAAAATTATAATGTGAAGTAACATAATTATACCAATATTATTCCCGCGCCTTCTTAGGATTATGGCGTATATAATGCCGCTTAAAGCCAAGAAAAACCAAAATAAGTTCCATAAATTCCAAGCGATATTTGGAATATGAGTACCATCTTTCATCATATATAAGGGGTCTGTCGCGCCTGTAAGAAATGCCAAAAATTGATACGACAAAATTGAAGGAATGAATATGATAGCAATAGGTATCATCGCTAATATTTTACTAAATAAAGATAAAATACTTAAAAAGATCCAAACACAAAAATGTACTAGGTAAGATTTATGCGTTTTTTTCATGAGTTAATTTTAATCTTAAAAAATAATAAAGTACATTTTTTAAAAACCCCTTTCCTATTTTTCCGAATACCCTCATACTTATATATAGTTAAGGGTTCTCCTTAAAACTTCATTATTATTTGAGATATAACGACTGTGTGCATTCAGCCGACCAATTATAAATTTTCTGCCATGGGTAAGCCGCATCGTATTTGGGCTGTTTCGTCCATACATGGTGATATTAATCGCCTGATCAATATTCACGATTCTATTTTTAATCGTATCCAACCGGGTGACCGTGTTGTTTATCTAGGCAATTATACCGGCCACGGTGATTATTCACGCGAAACGATTGAGGAAATCCTCCTCTTCCGTCGCCTTTTAATGGCAAAACCAGGGATGAAGGCATCCGATCTGGTTTATTTAAAAGGCAAACAAGAAGCCAATTGGCAAAAATTATTACAATTACAATTTGAACTTTTCCCTATTGATAGCCTGCTGGCATTATTGGGCAATGGCATGGGGACAACATTGGAAAGTTATGGGTTAAGCCCGCATGATGGCATTGTCGCCGCACGCGAAGGCGCCTATTCCCTTTCCAAATGGGTCACATCCATACGTCACGCCATATTTCAAAATCAAGGGCATGATGCCTTTATGATGCATCAGGTGCGTGCCGCCTACACCAATTTTGAAGAAAATCGTTATCCTGTTTTATTTGTGAATGCAGGAATTGATTTTCAAAAATCACTTGATGATCAACAGACCAGCTTTTGGGACGCCGAGGTTGATTTTACCGCCCTTCGTGACCCTTATAATCCATTTGAAAAAATTATTCGGGGGTTTGATTCAACCCATAAGGGAGTTTACCTTAATGGGGTATCTGCCTCCCTTGATGGGGGATGTGGTTTTGGTGGGTCCCTCGTTTGTGCCTCGATGACGGGGACGGGTGACATTGACCAGTTGATGGAAGCCTAAAAAAAGCCCCGAAAACTGGGGCTTTTAAATTATTAAATATAACTAATCTTAATTATTGAACAATCTTGTATGGCTGTCCTGATGTCACGCGGGAGTTTGGGTATAAACCGTTTAGCACCAAGAAATGTTCACGCTTGTTGCCTTCAACATTCATTTTCGCCGCCATTGTATCAATGGTTGCACCAGATGGGGCGTTAATCACACGTAATGTTTTTGGTCGAATTGAGCTTTTTTCTGATGCCGTTAAACGACGCAAGCTATAGGTTGTTGATTTAAGCTCGTTTACAAATGCGCCTGATACACCCTGTGGTATGGCCATTTGGAAACGGAAAAACTCACCCGGTGCCCATTCGATGACTGTTACGCGGATGTCTGCGGTCTTGCCTTGAACATTTCCTGCAAACCCTGCTGTTGCCGCTTGCATTCCGTTTACGGTAATCCGCTCTGCCGATCCTGTATTTTGTCCCTTTAATACTTTTTGCGTTAAGAAATTATAAGGATCTGGTTTTGATGAGTTTTTTACGGAATCGAATAAAATCACACTGCCATTGGGGTGCGTTGCCGCCACTTCTGTTTGGCCGTTTACAATTTTTGAGCCATTGGGCACTGTAAACGCAAAACCCATCTCAGGATGATAGAATGTATTGCCACGGGCAAACCCCTGACTTGCACTATCCCCATAGGTTAGGCCATTAATCTTTTGTAAGAAAGCATTACGGTTTTCTGTATTATTCGCAGGGAATTGAGCCGCCGCGGCACGCGCCTGCTGAACTCGATTTGCCGTAATAGGGTGTGTTGAGAAGTAATTAAAGCTGCTTTGTCCACCACTTTCCAATTTACTCTGCGCATCAAGGCTGGCAAGAAATGTTGCCATCGCCATGGGGTTGTATCCCGCACGCGATAAATAACGCACACCTAAATCATCAGACTCATGCTCCTGCCCACGTGAATAAGATGAAAGGTAAAGGTTCGAGCCTAAGTTTGCGGCTTGCCCTGCGGCACTACTGCCTGTGGCGATACCAACAGCGGCGGCGCCCAAGCTTACCAATGTTCCTTGGGACATACGTTCGGCAGCGTGTCGTGCGGTTACATGGCCAATTTCGTGACCAATAACAGCAGCCAATTCAGCCTCACTATTTGCCAAGGTCAAAAGACCACGTGTCACATAAATATACCCCCCAGGAAGGGCAAAGGCATTTACGGTTGGTGAATCAATTGTATAAAAACGATAAGTAACATCGGGACGTTCAGTATTGGCGGCAACCTTTTGACCAATCTGGTTTACATAGGCGGCAATTGGGCCTGTCATAAATTTACCAAATTGTCCTTCAATTTTTGCATGTTCTTGCGCACCAACTTGCGCCTCTTGGGCGGCGGGAAGCAATCCTGTAAATTGTCTATCACCCGTAGCAGGGTTGACCGAACATGCCGCAACACCCAATAAGGCAATAAGGGGGATGGCTGTAAATGATTTCTTGCCAAATATAGTGAATTTCGTCCATTTTGATGTCATGTTAATTTTCATACGCGCATTCGCCTTTATGGGTTTTTTGTTTTTTCCAAATATCGTTATTGCAAATAACAACGGCGATCTTATGGCACAAGTTCCTACAAAATTGTCTTATTTACAAATATCGGTGGATGAATGGAAGTTAAACAAGCAAATCAAACAAACCAAAATTGGGCAAATTGATAAGATTATTGATCCCCACACCTTGCTTCTAAAAGATGGAACAATTATTCGATTGGCGTCTATTGATATTCCGTCCAAAAAGAATGAGAATGATTTAGAGGCGCTTTATTATTTAAAACAACTGCTTCCAACCAATACCAAAATACTTATCTTTCAAACACGCCAAGCCAAATCAGGGCGCGTAAATAGGATGGATCATCAATTGGCGCATATTGTAACGCAAAATGACAATATATGGATACAAGGCAGCATGCTTGAAAATGGGTTTGCCCGTATTTATACCGCGCCAAAACATGATGAATTGTTGAATGAAATGATTACGGCGGAAAATAACGCGATTAAAAACAAAATTAATATTTGGGCAGAAACCTCCCCCCATAAAATAATATCACCGTTAGAAACACCAAATAATCTCGGTGATTTTGCGGTTATTGATGGCACAATCCAAAAGGTTGCCAGCATCCGCAATAACATCTACCTCAATTTTGGGAAAGATTGGAAAACTGATTTTACCGTGATAATTCCCCCCCTGATACGCAAGGATTTTGCACGGCAAAATATAGATCTGCTATCCCTTGCCAATCAATCGGTGCGGGTTCGGGGATGGTTGAGGGAGTATAATGGTGCGCTTATCGAACTAGAGGATATTGCCCATTTGCAAATTTTGGATAATCCTTCTAATCTTGGCGAAAATAACAATGACACAGCCAAGGATGAAAAATGAGTCAGGTTCAACAAACTATAAAAGAAGGGAAAACCCAATTTGATTTATTCCCTGATATCGAACCTTATTCCTCTGGTTATTTGGCTGTAGAAACGCCGCACGAAATATATTGGGAACAATGCGGCAACCCCGATGGCGTACCTGTTGTTTATCTACATGGTGGGCCGGGCGGAAAATGCAGCCCAAAAAGCAGACGATATTTTGACCCCGATCATTATCGCATTATATTATTTGACCAACGCGGTGCGGGACGATCCACCCCGCCCGTGTGTTTAGAGAATAATTCACCGACCCATTTGGTGAAGGATATTGAAGCCTTACGCACCCATTTAAATATTGATGCATGGCATGTTTTTGGTGGGTCATGGGGGTCAACCCTTGCGCTTTTATACGCATGCGCACATTCTGATAAAATAAAAAGCCTTGTTTTGCGTGGTATTTTTTTGATGGAAGAACAAGATATCCAATGGCTTTATAATAATAATAAAAATATCTTTCCTGAGGCATGGGAAGAGTTTGCCCATCATATTCCCGAAAATGAGCGGGATGATTTAATCTCCGCCTATTACAAACGTTTAACAGGGGATAATAAAAAAGAAAAATATGATGCCGCCATGATGTGGAGCTTGTATGAAAGTGCCTGTGCCTCCCTCATCCCAAATTATGAAACCATTACAACGCCTGAACAATTGGCCGATGCGGCCGCCATTGCATCAATCGAGGCACATTTTTTTAAAAACTATTTAATTAAATCCGAAGATAGCATTTTGAAAAAAGTTGATAAATTTAAACATATACCCGGCGTGATTGTGCATGGTCGATATGATATGGTTTGCCCCATAATTTCCGCCCACCGCCTGCATGAAAAATGGCCTGAGGCAGATTATATTATCGTGCCCGATGCAGGGCATTCATCGTCCGAGCCTGGCATTTTATCCCGCCTTGTTGAGGCGACTGAAAATATGAAAACAATTTAATAAATTAATAAGAACAATAGATAAGGATTCATTATGTCTTTTAAAACCCTCCATGATTTTGATTTAATCAATAAAACCGTTTTATTACGCGTTGATTTAAATGTGCCAGTGAATGATGATGGCGCGATTACGGATTTTACCCGTATTGATCGTCTTAAACCAACCATTACGTATTTAAAAGATAATGCAAAATGCGTCATAATTTTGTCCCATTTTGGTCGTCCCAAGGGGGAAGAAAACCCAAAATATAGTCTATCTTTTTTACCCCCTATTCTATCAAAACGATGGGATACACAAATTGGTTTTGAAGGGGATAATGATTCAATAATATTAAAAGAAAATCTACGCTTTCATAAAGGGGAAGAAGCCAACGACCCTGATTTTGCAAAGCAATTGGCAAGCCTTGGTGATATATTTATCAATGATGCGTTTTCTGCCGCGCATCGTGCCCATGCCTCAACGGCTGGTATTACAAATTATTTACCCAGTGGCGCAGGAATTTTAATGGAAGCGGAATTAAACGCACTTTCTACCGCACTAGAATCACCAGAGAAACCAGTTGCCGCCATTGTGGGGGGCGCAAAAGTTTCAACAAAACTGAGTGTGCTACATAACTTGGTTAAAAAAGTTGATTATCTTGTTTTGGGTGGCGGTATGGCAAACACATTCTTATTCGCCAATGGCCAAGAAATGGGTAAATCATTAAAAGAAGCAGATATGGTGGATGAGGCATTGGAAATTCAACGCGTCGCCCTTGCTCATGAGTGTAAAATTATTCTACCCCATGATTGTGTTTTGGTTGATGATTTGAAACAAGGCGCACAAGGGACAACCACAACCCTTCCCCATTTTGATAAAGATAAAGAATCCGTTGATGCAGGGGAAAAATCGATTGAGAATATTTCTAACATTCTTGATGAATGTAAAACCGTTTTGTGGAATGGCCCTTTAGGTGTTTTTGAAATTAAACCTTTTGATAACGCAACAAACAAAGTTGCGCAAAAGGTTGCCGCCCTTACAAAATCAAAAAATCTTATTAGTGTTGCGGGGGGTGGTGATACGGTTTCCGCCCTTGATAATGCAGGTGTAATTGATGATTTTAGTTATATTTCAACCGCAGGGGGCGCATTTTTAGAATGGCTAGAAGGTAAAGAATTACCGGGCGTTGCTGCATTATCGACAAACAATAAAAAAGCGGCCTAAATATAAGCCGCCTTTTCATTTGAAGGAAATCTGTTTTTTAATGGCGGCTTGATGCCAATATATCTTCGGCCATTGATTTTTCAATTGTTTCATAATATTTAATTGCATTACTTAATTGCGAATGTTGAATAATATTATTGTCACGCAGACGCGATGTTAATAAAAAGATATTAATAAAATCTGCCTTTGAAATATTCATTGCTTTACATGCGATGGCTAGACCTTGGCCTTTTTCTTGACGCAGCATTTTTTCGGTTACATTTAAAGGAATACCGCAATAAACTGTAAAACATGCAATAAAGGTTGAAATTTGCCCACGCTTTAAATAATTGACCATTTCGTATGCGGTCAACATATCATTACGGCAAAGGGTTTCGGCCTCCTCGATCATAGAATGTGTAACATCAAATTTACTGATGACATTCTCATTAATCTCTTTTGAAACATCTTCTAATGCAATGTCAAAATCTTCTGCTGTTTCAACATCAAAATTTGCATTTATATAATTTTTAAGCTCATATCCAACAAAATTATAAATTTCTTTAATCAAAGTCGCTGTCATTTCTTTGCGTGCAAGCAAGGGTTTAGCAAGGTTCTCATAATCCTCGGCCATAATTGAAAAAACACGCAAGGCATGATCCGTTAATTCAGAATTTTTATTATTGATTAATGTTTTTGTTGTTAAATAATCGCGTGTATCCGCCAACGCATCAATAAGAACGGATGAAAGGTTTTCACGTTCTGCAATCACTTGCCAATATTCTTTTGATTGTGCTTTTACAATATAAAGAAGGTCTGTTTCATTTAAAACCGTACTATTTTTTAAAACGGGGGTGGCAATTTCGATATCATCACTCACCAAATTTAAAATCAATCGTAATGGTGCATTATCTTGAACACTCATTTTCTGTGCAATGGCGTGACGCAAATTATGCTCGGCCCGTGAAATAATATTCATCAAGGATTCTGTAATAATTTCTTTTTCATTGGCTGGTAAATCCAAAGATACCAATTCCGCCATGATAGAGGCCAATTCCGATCGTGACTCATCTTCATGGCCACCCGTCAGGTTATACATTTTATGCTTATCATAAAAATTGATAAGTAAATTTTGCGCCTCTGGCGCTCTCTCTAATAAATTAAAAGACAAGGTTTTTCCCTTTTTTTACTTTTATAAAATTTATTAGGTCTAATAAAATTTGTTTTAAAACAAGATCAAATTAAACCTAAACTCCCTAGTCTCTAAAAATATAGAAAAACAATTTAAAAATAGTTAACAAGTGGAACTTTTTTAAAACTTATAAGTTTTCTGCGGTTTTTTTGCCATTTAAGGGCAAAAATATGCTATCATCAAACATATATTAATTTGTATAGGAGGGTGCGATGGATGGTATTGGCGGCTTTGGTAAATCACCATTTCAACAATTTCAGGTTGGGCAAAATACCAAACAAAATTCTGAAGCGAATATTCTCGCTCAACAAAGCGACGCAAAACGCTCCCCCGCCCAAAATTTAAAATCAGAAACTCGCGTTGACACATCCGCCCCCGTCCGTGATGTACCCGCCCCATCATCAAGCGCAGCGCGTGGCGGCAATCTCGACATTTCTGTTTAAGAATAAAAACTGGCCATGAGGAACACCGCCATAGCCAATATAATCATTATCTATATGTCACAAGGTAGCTTGCTCAATAATCAATGATTGATATTAAAAGTTTTAGATAAATTGTTAAAGATTACTGAAACGCAACTTCATTAAACGATCGCAATTTTCTCGAATGCAATTTCTCCGACCCAATATCGCGCAAAATTTCCATGGTGCGCAATCCAATTTGCAAATGTTGCTCCACCCGCTTTCGATAAAAACTGTCTGCCATGCCGGGCAATTTTAATTGCCCATGAAGCGGTTTGTCCGATACGCACAATAATGTGCCATACGGTACACGAAAACGAAATCCATTGGCGGCGATTGTCCCACTCTCCATATCCAATGCAATTGCACGACTTTGTGAAAAGCGTTGATTTTGGCGGATCGAGGGACGCAATTCCCAATTACGGTCATCCACGGTGGCCACCGTTCCGGTACGCATTACCTTTTTTACATCATGGCCATGATTGGCGGTTATTTCCTTCACCGCATCTTCCAGTGCCAATTGAATTTCGGATAGTGCGGGAATAGGAATGGAAGGATGCAAATCATGAAACAGCACATTATCACTGCGTAAATAACCATGCGCCAAAACATAATCCCCTAACTCTTGCGAATTTCTAAGCCCGGCACAATGCCCTAACATTAACCACGCATGGGGGCGCAAAACGGCCACATGATCAGTAATTGTTTTGGCGTTCGATGGGCCAACACCAATATTAATCATAGTAATCCCACCACCATCGGCACGTTTTAAATGATAGGCAGGCATTTGTGGCAACCGCCCCCCTTCTTTGGGTTGCACAAAATCGATATAGCCATCTTTGCCCACCAAATCTTTAGAGATGCCAATAAATTTATCAATATAAAATTGATAGTTGGTATAAAGAATATAATTTTGAAAATGTTTAGAATTGGTACCGCTATAATGTTTAAGGCGCATCAAACTTAAATCCGTTCGTGGTGCGGTAAATAATGCAAGCGGCGCCGCCTTATCTTTTGCAACGATATAGGTTGAATTGGCAATTTGATCATCCAAGTTTTCCAAATTGGGTTGGTCAAATAAATGCGGCAAGCTTGCAATTTGTTCGGGGCTTAAATCATCTTCAAGATGAAAATTCTCCCCCAATGCAAAATGGATTGGAATAGGCGTATCACTTAACCCAATTTCAACAGGGACATCATGATTTTTTAATAATAAGCTTATCTGCTTGCAATAATATTCATGAAAAATATCGGGGCGCGTTAATGTTGTTTCATATATACCCGGCTTGGAAACAAACCCATAAGAAAGGCGCGTATCCCCCCCATGACCTACAAACCCATCACTAGGCACATCAATCCTAAGGTAGGGGTAAAAACCTGTTATTTTTGAAGAAGGAATATCCCCTTTTGAGAAATCATCAAACGCATTGCGCAGATATTCAACCTGATCGTTATAAATCTCCTGAATGGCGTGGCACGCATCATCGGCGGATTTAAAATGTTGGGGGATGTTTGAGTTATTGTTTTTTGTCATTCATTATTATTACAAAAAAACTGTTAATTTTCAATGAATTAATGGTGATTAAGATTGAATACCCATCAATGTTTTTGCGTATTCTTCGGCCTTAAACGGGCTAAGATCTTCGATTTTTTCGCCCACACCAATGGCATGAATAGGCAAACCAAATTGCTCCGCCAGTCCGATAACCACGCCACCCTTGGCCGACCCGTCTAATTTTGTGACCACCAACCCTGTGACGTCCACGACCTCTTTAAATGTTTCAACTTGGGAATATGCATTTTGTCCTGTGGTGGAATCAAGCACTAAGACCACGGCATGGGGGGCGGTTTCATCTTGTTTTTTAATCACGCGAATCATCTTGGCCAGCTCCTCCATCAAGTTTTCTTTATTTTGCAAACGTCCTGCCGTATCAATCATTAATAAATCACTATCTTCTGACTTGGCGCGCTCCATCGCTTCATACGCCACTGCACTTGCATCCGCGCCAATATCTTTTTTGACCAATGGAACATGCGCCCGTTTTGCCCAGACATCCAATTGATCCACGGCGGCGGCGCGAAATGTATCCCCCGCCGCAATCATCACTTTTTTATGCTGTTTGACATGATATTCATGCGCCAATTTACCAATGGTTGTGGTTTTACCCGCACCATTCACACCGCATACCAACATAACAAACGGCTTATTAGAAGATGCGGTAATATCCAATGGAATTGCCACTGGTTTTAAAATATTTGTAATTTGTGTCGCCAGCGCTTTTTTAATCTCATTCGCGCTTATTTCTTTTTCAAATTTTTCTTTTGAAAAATCTTCAACAATTTTGGCCGCAGTTTTGGGGCCAAGATCGGCCATGATCAGAATTTCTTCTAATTCATCCAGCGCGTCTTGATCCAATTTACGTTTGGTAAAAACACCTGTAATATTATCACCAAGCTTATTAGAGGATTTTGACAATCCCTTAGTTAAGCGTGTAAGCCATCCCCCCTCCTCATCATGGTTTTGGTCTAAATCTTCTTCATCGGCAAGAACGGCGGCGGTATGTTTTGGGGTTGGTTGAACATCTAATTCTTCGATAATATCTTCGGCGGATTCATGAAGCTCTTCTTTTAAATCGTCGCTAATATCTGAGTCATATTCAACAGGCGGTTCCATCTCTGGCTCACCTTTATGGTGCAGCAACTCATCATCTTGCTCCTCCCGCTCTTGCGTACCTTCATGTCGTTTTTTGCGCCAAAAAACCATTTTAAACCACTTTTCCTAATAGATGATTACTCTCTATAGCATAAGTTTGCACGGTCGCCAAAGTTCCAATATCTAATTCTTTATCCAGAACAACCTCTGCAAAATGTTTGGTTCTTCCTTTATTTCCTTTTTCAACAATGACTTGTCGTGTTTTATTAAGGTGAGATTTTAAGAATTTTTGAATTTGAACATCCCCTTGGGCGCGTAATTTTGCCGCGCGTTCTTTACGTATGGGATGCGGCACCTGATTGGGAATTTTCGCGGCGGGCGTGCCATCGCGTTCCGAATAGGGGAAGACATGAAGGAAAGTTAAATCGCACTCACTCACAATATCCAGCGTGTTTTGGAACATCTCATCTGTTTCGGTTGGAAAACCCGCGATAATATCCGCACCAAAGACCATATCGGGGCGATATTCCCTTGCACGTTCGCACATTTCAATGGCATCGGCGCGTAAATGGCGGCGTTTCATCCGCTTTAAAATCATATCATCCCCCGCCTGCAGGCTCATATGTAAATGCGGCATCAGGCGCGGTTCTTCGGCAATTAACCGCCACAAATCTTCATCAATTTCTACAGGGTCGAGGGAGGATAAACGCAACCGCGGCAATTCGGGCACCAATGCCAATACACGGCGGATCATCTGCCCTAATGCAGGCTTGCCCGGTAAATCGGAGCCATAGGAGGTGACATCCACCCCCGTCATCACAATTTCATTATAGCCGCTTTCAACCAATTTGCGCACTTGCGCGGCAATCTCCCCCACGGGGACGCTGCGCGAATTTCCACGACCATAAGGAATAATGCAAAAGGTACAGCGATGATCGCACCCATTTTGAATTTGGATAAAGGCACGCGCTTGCCCTTCTATCCCTTCAATTAAATGGCTTGCGGTTTCCTTCACCGACATAATATCATTGACCAAAACACGTTCTGTATCCGACTTTCCTGTCCATGTTTCTTCCAAAAGTTTTAGGTCATTGCCAATAATTTGATCGACCTCATCCATTTGTGAATAAGTTTGTGGATCAATCTGTGCAGAACATCCCGTGACGATGATTTTCGCATTGGGGTTCTTACGTTTTGCACGGCGAATGGCTTGGCGTGCTTGACGCTCCGCCTCCTTTGTTACTGCGCAGGTATTAAAGATAATGGCATTATCCATTCCCGCCTTATGCGCATGGGATCGCATAACCTCGCTCTCATACGTATTAAGGCGGCAGCCAAAAGTGACCAACTCTGGTTCAGGCTTATTTTTAATCTCTAGGCTCATAAGATAAGGATTTACAGGGAATCACAAAGAAAATCAAAAGAAATAAACTAACTTAACAAATCCGTTTGCCCTTCAAACACATAGGATACTGGGCCTGTCATCGACACTTGGGCATCATCTGTAGGCCACTTAATAACCAAATCGCCCCCATCCAGCGTAACAGTCACTTTGCGTTCGACAAGCCCACGACGAATAGCGGCAACGGCAACGGCGCATGCGCCAGATCCGCACGCTTCGGTAATGCCAACCCCCCGCTCCCACACGCGCATACGCAAATGGGTTGGGCTTAACACTTCAACAAATTCGACATTGGTTTTATTGGGAAAAAGCGGATGAATCTCCAATGGTTTCCCAAATTTTTCTATCAGCTCATCAGACCATTGATTAATGTGGCCGTAACGCGCCTGCGCGTTTGAGGCAGAATCTACGAAATAAATTAAATGCGGATTGCCCATATTGACCGCCGCAGGATCACCCTCAAGTGGCAAATGAAGGGTATCGCATTCTTTAGATAAAGGAATATCGCGCCATTCTAACTTTGGCTCCCCCATCTCAACACGCACCAAATCTGTCCCTTCACGGTAACAATTTAAGGCGCCATTCATGGTTTGAAGAACGATATGATCCATCTTTTCCTCGCGCATTAGAATATCGGCAACACATCGCGTGGCATTACCGCAAGCTTCAATCTCACTGCCATCTGCATTAATCATATGAACATAGGGAATTTCATTAAAAGTCTTAGAATATTTGATTAGCGCAACCAAATCGCACCCAATACCACGATTGCGGCTAGATAGCGTGCTTACCTGCTCGGGCGAGAGGGTCAAGCCATTCTCGCGCCCATCCAAAATGACAAAATCATTTCCCAACCCATGCATTTTTTTGAAGTTTAAAACCATATGGATTGTATAATATGTTTTAGCTTAAGTTTAAAGCACCAGATTAATAACATTTATGGTCTGGATTAACGTAAAAAAATTCACCCTCATCCGTTTGTATAATATTGGTCATTCTTTCACAAACAATACCATCACCAAGCTCCTTTTTTTCAAACCGAAGACCGCCCCCATGAATGGGTTTTATCTCAGCGTCAGAATTTTCAAATAATTCTTTGGCTGTATCGCCCTCTGCATAAAGCTGCTCTGCGGCAACTTGCGTGGCAAAAACGGTCGCGATGATTGATGATGCAAACAAACTTATTTTCATGAACACAAGATAACTTCTTTTTAAGATTATGTCAAATAATAAAACTCACCAGATGCGTCCGTAGCGGGTTTACCCGCCTAAGGCAAAATGTGTAGCGCGTTTATGTGCCTGAGGGAAAAAACAAGCAGTGCTTGACTTTGTTTATTCAAATACGTATAAATCCACCAAATCACTGACATTTTTGGAATGTTTAGTGTCTAAGGATACACCTCAGCTGGCGAAATTACGCTCACTGGGGGATTTTTGCTTTTTTAAATGCCGTCAAACGCGCAAGCGCGAGGACGCTATAAAACTGGCAAATATATTAAAAATTAAGAAGGCCGTAGCGAGTTTACGAGCCTGAGGCCAAAGCCCAAAGGGCGAAAAAATAGAGCGAAAGCGAACGATAAAAAGTGTTTGATAATTTAAGTGACAAATTAGGCGGTATATTCGAAACCCTTCGCGGCAAAGGTAAATTGAGCGAAGATGATGTCAATAATGCCGCGCGCGAAATTCGTGTTGCCTTGCTTGAGGCTGATGTGGCCTTGCCCGTTGTTAAAGACTTTATCGAAACCGTTAAAGAAAAAGCGATTGGTGCGGAAGTCACCAAAAAAGTCACCGCGGCACAGCAAGTCGTCAAAATCGTCCATGATGCCATGGTTGAGATGCTGGGCGGTAACATCATCGAATCCCTTAATATAAATGCAAAGCCCCCTGCGGCTTTTCTTATGGTGGGGTTACAAGGGTCGGGTAAAACAACATCGACTGCAAAAATTGCAAATTTCCTGACGACCAAACATAATAAAAAAGTCCTGATGGCGTCCTTGGATACCTATCGCCCTGCGGCGCAGGATCAGTTGGCGGTTTTGGGCGAACAAACAGGCGTTGATACGCTTGAGATTATTAAAGATCAAAACCCGATCGAAATTACCGAACGCGCATTAAAAGAGGCCAAGCTTGGTGGTTATGACATTGTCATGCTGGATACGGCGGGTCGTCTCTCTATTGACCAAGATATGATGGATGAAGTCGCGGCAGTATCCAAATTGGCAACCCCTGCTGAAACGCTTTTGGTTGTTGATGCGATGACGGGGCAAGATGCCGCCAATGTTTCTAAAGAATTTGATGATAAAATTGGTATCACAGGCATCATGCTAACCCGTATTGATGGCGATGCCCGCGGTGGTGCAGCCATGTCCATGCGTGGTGTAACGGGTAAGCCTATTAAATTAATGGGTACGGGCGAGCAGTGGGATAAGATTGAACCGTTTTACCCCGACCGTATCGCGGGGCGTATTTTGGGCATGGGGGATGTTGTCTCTCTTGTTGAAAAGGCACAAGAAACCATTGCCGAAGATGATGCGGCCGAAATGGCGGAGAAATTTAAAAAAGGTCAGTTTGATTTTAACGACCTTTTAAAACAGCTTCGTCAGATGAATAAAATGGGTGGCGCGGGCGCGCTGCTTAAAATGATGCCAGGCTTGGGCAATATGACCAAAGCGTTAGAAGGCAAAATGGATGATGATGCGTTAAAATATCAAGAGGCACTTATCCTTTCCATGACAGTGGCGGAGCGTGAAAAGCCCACCCTCCTCAATGCCTCCCGTAAAAAACGTATTGCCGCGGGGTCTGGTTCAGATGTTCAAACCCTAAACAAACTGATCAAGCAACAACAACAAATGCAAACCGTGATGAAACGCATCAAAAAGATGGGTATGGGCGGCATGATGAAACAAATGAAGGGCTTAATGGGCGGAAAAGGCGAAGAGCTTGAGATGATGGCACAATCCATGGATGCCGATTCATTAGCCGCCGATATGAATAATGAAGGCCCCTTAGGCAAAAACCCATTTGATGATGCAGGCATGGCCGGCGGCTTACCCGGTTTAGGCAATATGCCCGCGGGTTTCGGCGCCCCCGGTGGCGGCCCCACAATGGACGCCTTCCCCACCCGCGGCGGATCAAAGAAAAACCGTAAACCGAAGAAGAAAAAGAAAAGATGAGTTGCAAGCTAGTAGTTACAAGTCACAAGAAAAAATCTTGAAACTTGTAACCTGTATCTTGTAACTAGAATGACTGAAAGGAATGAATTATGGCACTAGCAATGAGACTATCAAGAGGCGGACGTAAATCCCGTCCATTTTACCGTATCGTGGTTGCAGATAAACGCGACCCCCGTGACGGCCGTTACATCGAACGCTTGGGTACATACAACCCATTATTGGCAAAAGATGACGATAACCGCGTAAATCTTAACGAAGACCGCATCAAACATTGGCTTGGTGAAGGCGCACAACCATCTTACCGTGTTGCTGTATTCTTGGGTAAAGCAGGCTTGGCTCCTATGCCCGCCACACCTAATAATCCAAACAAAGGAACACCATCTGAAAAAACAAAGATGCGTGTTGCCGATAAGGAAGAAAAGAAAAAAGCACGCGCAGAAGCAGACGCCCAAGCCGCTGAAGACGCAAAAGCAGCCGAAGCAGCAGCAAAAGAAGAAGCCGAAGCCGCCGCAAAAGCGCCTAAGGAAGAAGCACCCGCTGAAGAAGCAAAATCAGATGATGCCTCTGCCGAAGCATCTACAGATGCCCCAGAAGGTGAAGCAACAGCAGAAGAAGTTAAAGCAGAAGAGCCTGCTGTTTCTGCTGAAGATGCCCATGTTGGTGATGCGAACGACCAAGACGTTCCACCCAAAGCTTAACAAACAAGGCTTAATTAACAATGACCACCCCCGACCGCATTTGCGTCGCAAAAATTGCCACCGCACATGGCGTTCGGGGGTTGGTTAAACTTCACGTTTTTGTTGAAGATCTCGACTTGCTCAAAAACACAGTATTTACATCACCCGATACTCAAGACACTCTTTCCCTCACCTTAAAAAACGCAACCGCTAAACATTGGCTTGCCGAAATTGATGGGGTCACAGACCGTAACGATGCCGAAGCATTGCGCGGCACTGAATTATATATTTCAAAGTCAGATATGCCCGCCTTAACGGATGGGGAAATGTATGTATCCGATATGATTGGCTTGCCCGTTATTGACGCGGATAAACAACTCATTGGCAATGTTGTTGCCCTTGAAAATTTTGGCGCGGGTGATCTTCTTGAAATAAAACCCGAAGGTGAGGCTAGCTTTTACCTCCCCTATAATGATCAAACTATTCTTGAAAAATCACCCAAGCATATCATCGTTTGTGTTCCCGATGGATTGCGCGATATTTAAAACTAAAAAATTAATTGTAAAAAAATGCAACTTTTACCCCATTTAAGTGTATAAATATTAATCAACAACAGGAAAATCACCCTCATGAAAAAAACCCTCGCCCTCTTTTGCTTAATATTTTTGGCCAATCATACGACCGCTATGGCGCAAGATAATCGTGTTGAAGGGTGGCAATATACGGTTGGCGCGGGGGTTATGCTTGCGCCCACTTATTTAGGGGACGATTCTTACCAGCTTTCTGCCTTACCCAATGTTCAGGTGAAGTATGAAGATAAATTCTTTGCCTCCGTCCAAGATGGTGCAGGATATAATGTTATCAATACGGATAATTGGCGCATTGGCCCTATTGTTAAATATAATTTTGGCCGTGATGAAGATGGCGAAGGCCCCTTCCAAATTTCTGGTGATACCGATGATTTGCGCGGATTAGGCGATTTTGATGGCACGGTCGAGCTTGGTGGTTATGTTGAATACACAATCCGCCCCATGTCCGCAAAACTTGAACTGGTTCAAGGGGTTGGCGGCCATGAAGGATTTGTTGGAAACTTCCAAGTTTCTTATGCCGGTAAAACATCTATCATGAAACTGCCTGTATTCTTTAGTTTAGGGCCAAAACTTACCTTTGCCGACTCAAATTTCCATGATGCCTATTTTGGTGTCAATGCCACGCAATCTGCGGAATCTGGCCTATCGCAGTATGATGCCGATGCGGGTATTTTATCCTATGGCGTTGGCGGCACAGCGGTTGTCCCACTCAACCAAAAAGTCTCCGCCGTGTTTATCGCAAATTATGGGCGATTGGGTGGCGAATCCGCTGATTCATCCTTGGTTGAGGAACGCGGATCGGCCAATCAAGGCGTTGTTGGCGCATTTGTAAATTACACATTTTAAAATCACTATTATTTATACATAAATAGCGTTGTAGAATTTATATTTATGTTATTAATATTATAAATGACAAAAGATATAAAAGATTCCCTCACGCTTTTTGCGCGGTTTCAATTACCCACAACCGCGCATTTGGTACGCTCCATCCTTGAAAGCCATGATATACCTTGCTTTGTCCATGATGCCATGAATGGCAGTATGAATTGGGATATTAATGGTGCAACCCGATTAATGGTCATGCAAAGCGATGTTGAAGCCGCCAAAGAAATTCTCAAAGATGAGGATGTCAATTTTGAATAAACTCCACTTTAACCTCCTCACCCTTTTCCCTGATATGTTCCCCGGTATGCTGGGCCAATCCTTGGCAGGTAAAGCGTTGGAGCGCGGGGATTGGTCATTTGATGCTATTAATATTCGTGATTTTGCCACAGACAATCACAAAACCGTTGATGATACGCCCTATGGCGGTGGTGCAGGCATGGTCATGCGCGCCGATGTGATTGAGGCTGCATTTCTTTCTATCGAAAAGCCTTCCAAAAAAATCTATCTTTCCCCTCGTGGAAAAGTCTTTAATCAAGCCATGGCACAAGAATTTTCAAAAGAAGAAAACATTACATTATTATGTGGCCGCTATGAAGGTGTTGATCATCGTGTCTTGGAGGCGCATGAGTTTGAAGAAATCTCCATCGGTGATTATGTATTAAGTGGGGGCGAACCTGCGGCAATGATTTTTATGGATGCATGCATTCGCTTGCTGCCCAATGTTATGGGCAATAATGATACCGCCGATAATGAAAGTTTTGGGAAAGCCACCAATGGAATGTTAGAATACCCCCATTACACCCGCCCCGCCGAATGGACAGATGCCAATGGCGTAACGCACCATGTTCCAGAAGTTTTAAAAAATGGCAATCACGCCCATATAGAAAAATGGCGCACCGAAGAAAGCCTAAAAATCACAAAGGCCGTGCGCCCGGATTTGGTCTAGCTGCTATAACATCAGGTTTTTCTTGTCTGATTTTTAAATCCATATCCATAACTATAGAAATTCTTTCACTCGCCCCTAGTAAATAGAGCGTTCTATCATGCGCATTAATATTAGATTGTCCCATTTCACTAGCTAATTGTAAGAAACTTTCTATCCCTTCATTTCTATCCCATAATATAGATAATGAGTGACATGCAAATCTGTTTAAATCTGTTACAACTGTTGTTGTTTCACTTTTTCCTGCTGATGCATAATACACTGTACTTAAACTATCAGGATCGTGATAAAGATCTTTAAGTTTCATTGCTATTCTTAAACAATATAATTCTTCTGAACTAAAAACTTGGCGGTCTAAAATTGGGGTAACGCTTAAGCATTTAGAATAAGCTGGTCTTACATCCTTTGGATGAAGTAACGGTTTAATATTAAACTCTTCAAGACCGTAATATCGAGTTTCAAATTTATTCCGAATATCAGGAAAAATGCCTGATGATGCTGCAAAGCTACGAAGTGGACCTTTAATCATTTGTAAACCCATTAAGCAATCCCATCAAATTTTATGTAAACTATATTATCTGTTGTAATTTGTCAATCAATCTGTCATAAAGTGCTCAAAATAACCACTAAAAAAGATAAGTGGGCTGCCTCGGCGTAAAAACCTTGATTATCGAGCCCTGATAAATGGAGTTAAACAATGAATATATTACAAAAATTTGAAAGCCGTCAGGTTGAAAAAATAATTGCGGAAAATAAGATTCCCGATTTTTCTGCTGGTGATACCGTGCGTGTAAACGTAAAAATTCGTGAAGGGACGCGTGAACGTGTTCAGGCCTATGAAGGGGTTTGTATTGCCCGCTCTGGTAAAAATGATATGAGCGCAAGCTTTACCGTCCGCAAAATCAGCCTTGGTGAAGGTGTGGAGCGTGTGTTCCCATTATTCTCCCCCCGTATTGATTCAATTGAAGTTGTCCGCCGCGGTTCTGTCCGTCGTGCGAAACTTTATTATCTTCGTGATCGTCGCGGTAAATCTGCCCGTATTGCGGAACGTACAACCGGTCACGGTATGGAAGTGGAAGTTGACGAAGTAAAAGACAACATGACACAAACGGCAAAACGCGCCGCGAAAAAAGCAGATAAACAAAAAGCGACTGAAGAACGCCGTGTTGCAAACGAAAAAGTAAAAGCAGAGAAACAAGCCGCAAAAGATGCGGAAGCCAAAGCAGAAGCCGATGCCGCCGCCGCAGAAGCAAAAGCAGCAGAAGATGCCGCAAATGCAGAAGCAAAAACTGAAGAATAAGCTTTAACGCATTATAAAGAATAAAAAAAGCGGCTTATCTAAGCTGCTTTTTTATGGCATTTGATTGTGATAGTTTAAGGTAGAAGATCATAGGCTTTCATACTTATAATTGGCGCTTCAACACTTTCACCATCAATCTCAAAGCTACAAATACCTACGATATCATCATTTTCTGCAACATTTCCAAAAACTGATTTAATAGGTGTTTTATTTAACGAGATTTCACCTGTTTTTCTATCAAACATTTCAACAAATAGGCCTGATTCGACACACAAACGGTCAAAGGCACGTAAATCTGTATTTATTTCTAAATCTTCATTATTATCAATATCATCTCTGACACATAAATCAGTAACGCGTATCGTTCTATCCGTATTTGGATCATAAATTGCCGCGTCACCATTGCTATCTTCGACTGCGATAGAAAAACTATCATTGTGCCATGCAGAATTTGTAATTTTATCGCCGTTTTGAAGGGTCACAACTTCTGCGCCTTCGGCATTTACCGCACACCCCACAATTTGGCTAGCAAAATTCTCAATCTGCGCTTCACTATACCCAGAGGCCGGTAGATTTTGATCGGCCAAAGGCTCATTGCCCCCTTCTTGGGCAAAAGCACTGCTTGAACTGACCATTAGACCCAAACTTAGAACAGCTGTGCCTACAAAGAATTTACTCACTTTAACTGCATTATAGGAGTGTTATCATACGGTACGCGTGCGACACGGATTCCTTCATCGCTTTTATTGCTTTCATAAGCAACAATAACAGATCCTGGCGCTATTTCTTCACCCTCAGAAACAGGGTCATCAGATGATCCCTGTGAAACAGGCATGGTTTCTTCTGAAAAAGCAGTTGCCAAAACATTTTCAGCTGCATCACCAGATTCATCCAGAAGTGTAAATCCTTCACCTGTTTGGGATGGGTGCGCAACAAAAGTTTCAAAAGCCCCAACTTCTTGTGTTGGTTGTATTGCTTCCCATTCTTCATTTGAAAAACCTGCGGCTTCATTTGCTAACTTTTGTGGAAAATCTGAACCTGCCACGTCGACTTGCTCATAAACTGAGGGGGCTTCGCTCCCACCATGGGAAATTATGCAATTATCATCATTTCCAAATTGTAATGGCTGAATTGGTTGTGCAGAAATTTCACCATTATCCATTTGAAAATGTAATCGCCCGTCCTTTTCAATACAACCAGCAATACCATCATCAAAAATTTGAGCCAAAGCCATACCGCCTGCTAATACAACACCACTAGCTAGAGTGACTTTTGTTGCAAGAGTATTAAATTTTTCCATGTTTCACACCTTATATTTGTTTTTAAAAGTCCCAAATCGTATACCAGAATATTTATTATGTCAACTGTATTGATTTAATTTATTCTTTGAAGTGACATTTATAATCTTAATGCGGCAAGAAATCACGCAATTTTTTTATAAAGTTCAATCATCTATGGAGGGTTTTGGTGGCGCTGAAGAAACTATTGGTGGAGAAAATCTCTCTACAAAATCTGCCACCGTTATCGAATGTTTAATTTTCAATTGAGAAACCATAACACCTTTTGTTGATTGATGAGTATAAAGATCGTTTTTTAAACAGCCTTTGGGTGTATTTGTATCAAATATAACGTCTCCATCTCTTTCTAAAACGCAATGGCATACGGCGTCACCTTTATGCTTACTTCCAAGTAGAAGAATTTTATCATGGGGATCAACTTGAGGATTCTCTAAAATACCTGCAAGATAATCATAACATGACACTCTTGGTGTATTAGGGGATGGCTGATAGCGCATTTTTGCTATTTTCAAAAGCGTTTCTTCAACTGGCTTTTCATTTCCAAATGGTTTTATCATTATTTATTTATAAACTATAAAAATTAATATTTGATTAGTTGTAACATATTTATGGTATTCTATTCTTACTGTCTACGTCAACTAACCGTAGCACCGCAATGCGGGAGAAATCGCATATGTTTACAAAAATTCATATTTTCATATTATCTACCCCTCCCCCTTTAATAAATTGAGAGGAACAAAGTGAAGGATGCTAAATTCACTTGAATTTTCAATATGTTATAAAGACAAATTTTATACTTATTGAAAAAAAATGATGTGACCGTTATAACTATTCATTATTTATAAATATCAGATAACACCATGAAAATTGAAAAAAATCCGCCGCGTACGTTGTTTCAAAAAATTTGGGATGATCATGTTATTCATACCGATGAAAATGGCACTTCTTTAATTAAAATTGATCGTCATTTGGTACATGAAGTAACGTCGCCGCAGGCATTTGAAGGGTTGCGTTTGGCCAATCGCCCTGTTTACGCGCCATCTGCAACGCTTGCCGTTTGTGACCATAATGTTCCAACAACCGATCGCTCGTTGCCTATTGAGGATGAGATGAGCCGTATCCAAGTGAAAACATTATCCAAAAATTGTGATGAATTTGGTGTTCAACTTTTTGATATGCAAGATAAACGTCAAGGGATTGTCCATATTATTGGCCCCGAACAAGGGTTTACGCAGCCTGGCATGACAATTGTTTGCGGTGATTCTCATACTTCAACCCATGGTGCGTTTGGTGCGCTTGCTTTTGGCATTGGAACGTCGGAGGTTGAACATGTTTTGGCAACCCAAACACTGATACAAAAACCTGCAAAATCCATGCGGATCACCGTCAATGGCAAACTGGGCAAAGGGATTACCGCCAAAGATATGATTTTGGCCATTATCGGCAAAATTGGTACGGCAGGCGGAACAGGATATGTTTTAGAATATGCGGGTGAAGCAGTTCAAAACCTGTCGATGGAAGGCCGCATGACCATGTGCAATATGTCTATCGAAGGTGGCGCACGCGCAGGATTGGTTGCCCCCGATGATACAACATTTGAATATTTAAAAGGCCGCCCCATGGCACCCAAAGGCGCAGAATGGGACAAAGCCGTCAATTATTGGCGCACATTGCAAAGTGATATTGCCGCCACCTATGATAAAGAAGTGGTCTTAGATGCCGCAGAAATCGAACCTACAGTAACATGGGGCACAACCCCCGAAGATGTCCTGCCCATCACTGCAAACGTCCCCTTCCCGACCGATTTTGATGATGAAGCCAAACAAAAATCGGTTGAACGAATGTTAGATTATATGGGATTGACCGCAGGAACAAAATTACAGGATATTGCAGTCGATAAAATCTTCATCGGGTCGTGCACCAATGGCCGTATTGAAGATTTACGCGCCGTTGCCGCCGTGGCAAAGGGTAAAAAAGTTGCGAGTAACATCAAATTGGCGATGGTTGTCCCTGGCTCCGGCCTTGTAAAACAGCAGGCTGAAGAAGAAGGCATTGCCCAAATCTTGATTGATGCGGGGTTTGATTGGCGCGAACCCGGATGTTCCATGTGTTTGGCGATGAATGCCGATAAATTAGAATCAGGGGAACGTTGTGCCTCCACCTCCAACCGTAATTTTGAAGGGCGTCAAGGGCGCGGTGGCCGTACGCATTTAATGAGCCCCGCCATGGCGGCGGCGGCGGCAATCACTGGCAAATTGTCAGATATTCGCGAGATTTAAGATGCCTTTATCAAAAAATCCAAATATTGATGATTTGATTGAAGAATATGATTATACAACAGACCGCATTTTAAAAAGTTATTTCCACCCCATCGCCTTTAACCTTTGGGAGGATATTAAGTCTTATGGGGATGAAGAAAATGACTATGGCAAGATATTGTCGGAGCATTTGAAGCGTACATCCCAATTGACCCAAGAATTTTTGGTTGAAAAATTGGGGTTTAGTGATAAAGCAGGGCGCAATTTTTTTGAGGCTAATCTATTTCAAGATTTAGGCAAGATTCACCCTGAATATGACCCCGCCATTTGGGATTTACCCCATCGACCCACTGAAGAAGAACGTATCGAAAAACGCAAACACGTTGCCCGTGGTGCCGATTTAATTGAAGAGGCCATCGAAGATGAAAGTGTCGCACTTAATACGCACAGCCATATTTACGTGATAAAAGCCATTCAAATGTATCACCATGAACGTATTGATGGCACGGGGCGATATCAATTAACGGGGGATCGGATGGGCAAGGTTTTAAAAACAATCTGCATCATTGATGCCTTTGATGGCGATATGATTAAACGCCCCCACCAGCCCGCAAAGCGTACACCCGCGCAAACCCTTGATCGTTTGCAAAATGGTAAAAAATATCAAGGGGCGTTTGATCCAGAGATTCTGCAGGCATTTATTGATTTTTACACGACGAGGCATTAAAAATAACTATGGAAAAATTTATTACTTTAAATGGTGTTGCCGCACCATTGCGGATGATTAATGTTGATACCGATATTATTATCCCTAAACAGTTTTTAAAAACGGTTAAACGTACAGGGCTAGGGATTTATGCCTTTAATGATATTCGATATCATGAAGATGGCAGTGAAAAAGAAGATTTTGTCTTGAATAAACCTGCTTACCGCGCTGCCTCAATCTTAATAACAGGTGAAAATTTTGGATGTGGGTCATCCCGTGAACATGCCCCATGGGCCATTTTGGATATGGGTATTAAATGTATTATTGCCCCCAGTTTTGCGGATATTTTTTATAATAATAGTTTTAAGAACGGTATTTTACCCATCATTCTGCCCCAAGAGCAGATTGATGAATTAATGAATGAGGCCGAAACCAACCCCGAAGGCGAATTTGAAATTGATTTAGGCAATCAAACCATTAAACGGGGCAATAAAATTGCCTTTGATTTTGATATTGATCGTTTTCGCAAACATTGTTTGATGAATGGTTTGGATGATATTGGTCTTACGTTAGAAAAGAAAAACTTTATCCACGATTATGAAATTCA
Source organism: uncultured Alphaproteobacteria bacterium (assembly GCA_963803555.1). Lineage (GTDB taxonomy): Bacteria > Pseudomonadota > Alphaproteobacteria > Micavibrionales > Micavibrionaceae. The sequence goes on from CAWDMZ010000002.1 coordinate 1,175,135, forward strand.
GGATAAGGAAAAGCGGAGCTGGCTTTATGACGAAAAAATTTACACTAACACTCCTCCCCGGTGATGGCATTGGGCCAGAGGCCATGGCGGAGGTTGAAAAAGTAATCGCTTGGCTTGAATCTGAGCGTGGGTTTCAATTTGACCTTTATAAAGATGATATTGGTGGCGCGGCATATGATCGCTATGGTGAGCCTTTATCTGATGAGACCTTGGCAAAATGTCAGATATCGGACGCCGTCATTATGGGATCTGTCGGCGGGCCAAAATGGGATGATGTTGATTATAATTTGCGCCCTGAGGCAGGATTGCTTCGCTGCGTAAGGAAATGGGTTTATTTGCCAATTTGCGCCCTGCCCTTGTTTTTGATGCACTTATTGATGCGTCGACACTTGAAGCCAGAGATTGTCAAGGGCCTCGATATTCTAATCGTGCGCGAATTAACGGGCGGCGTTTATTTTGGTGAGCCACGCGGCATTGAGGATTTAGGCAATGGCCAACGCCGCGGCGTTAATACCCAAGTTTATGAAACGTATGAGATTGAGCGCGTGGGGCGCGTGGCCTTTGATTTGGCGCGAAGAAGCGCCGCAATCACGTGACATCATGTGAAAAAGCCAATGTCATGGAAAGCGGTAAATTATGGCGTGAAGATATGACCGCCCTGCATCAGGCAGAATTTAGCGATGTGACACTTGGACCCATATGTATGCGGATAATTGCGCGATGCAACTGTTACGCGTCCGTCGCAATTTGATGTGATTGTGACCGATAATCTATTTGGCGATATTTTATCCGATGCGGCGGCGATGTTGACAGGATCCTTGGGTATGCTTGCCCTCTGCCTCGCTTGGCGAAGCTGGTAAGCCAGGCATTGTATGAGCCTGTCCATGGCTCTGCCCCCGATATTGCAGGTCAGAGACAAAGCCAATCCATTGGCGACTATTTTAAGTTTTGCGATGGCGCTGCGTTATTCCCTTAATTGTGGAAATGAAGCCGATATGATTGAAGTCGCGGTTCAAGATGTCTTGGGCAATGGTATTCGTACCCCTGACATAATGGCCGAAGGATGCAGTGAAGTCGGTTCGGATGCCATGGGGGATGCGGTCATATTATCTTTAAACCATCAAATGAAGAAAGCGGCATAGCCTAATGGAAAACGAAGCGATATTTGCCTCTACTGATTGGATCAATGCCGGCGGTATTGCGCTTATCCTTTTGGGTATTGGCATGGTGATAACAGAGATATTCCTACCCGCCTTTGGATTATTTGGATTTGCAGGCGCAGCGGCCATTCTTATCGGTATCGTTCAATTACATCAAACGGGTTACATCGAAGAAATGCCTGTTTCAGCAGGATGGTTGATTGGCGCGGCGATTGTAGGGTTTATGCTATCTATCCTTGGCGGAATTTATAGCTGGTATCTTTATAAAAAGCGCCAAACGACAGGCGTTGAGGCCATGATTGGTGAACCTGCCAAAATATTAGATTGGGATGAGACATCGGGTCAGGTGTTTGTTCAAGGTGAAAACTGGCAAGCTATCAGTGATGTTAAGATAAACCTAAATAAGGGTTTTTATCGATACCGTTTACGTTTGCCAAGTTAATAATCTCACCATAAAACATCAAATCTTGAAAAACCATAAATAAAAGGAAAATTTATCATGCCTTTCTCGTCTTTCTACTTTTTGCCGTTGTCGTTGCTTTAATTGCCTCCATCAAGATTATTAAAGAATATGAGCGTGGGGTTATTTATACGCTTGGTAAATATACTTCAACGCGGAGTGCGGGATTAAATATGCTTATTCCGTTTGTGCAATTAATGGATCAAATTGATATGCGTATTCGCACGGAACGATATTCCCTCCCAAGATGTTATTTCAAAAGATAACGTGTCGGTGAAGGTCAATGCCGTTGTCTATTATCGCGTCGTAGAACCTGCTTCGCTATTAACCGTGTTGAAAATTTTGAAGTTGCGACCAGTCAGTTGGCACAAACAACGCTTCGCTCTGTTTTGGGGAAACATGAATTGGATGATATGTTATCCAATCGAGATCAGCTTAATAACGATGTGCAAGAAATCTTGGATACGCAGGCAGAAAGTTGGGGCATTAAAGTCACCAATGTTGAGATCAAGCATGTTGATATCGACCCATCCATGGTACGCGCCATTGCCAGACAAGCCGAGGCCGAACGTGAACGACGTGCCAAAATCATCAATGCCGAAGGCGAATTACAAGCTGCCCAACAGTTGGATGAAGCGGGTGCCATCATGGCGAGCCGCCCTGAAACAATGCAATTACGATATTTAGGCACGTTAAATGATTTTACCAATTCCAAAGCCTCAACGGTGGTATTTCCTTTGCCGATGGATTTATTGGCAAGCGTGATTGGGAAGAAGTGATTACTATTTATTATTAACAAGAACCAGACACAAAAAAGGCCGCTATAACAAGCGGCCTTTTGTTTAATTAAATGAGCTTTTAAATTAGCTTTGTACACGAATATAAATTGCACAGGTAGAAGCATCATTTTCTTCGTTATATAGATTTGTAGTTCCATCTTGACAATTTGTACCAGATGAAATCACATCACCATCAAGTGGGTTACCGTCATCTAATTTTCGATCAATTTGGCTTGCTTTCTGAGCAGTCACACCATTCGCCACTGCAGCACCTGTTGCAGCAGGCGTTTCAGCAATAACTAAATAATGTCCTCTGCGAGTATTGGGTACTCCAGCTAAACCTGCGGCAGTTGCATCATACCCAATCCAATAACCTCCACCAAATTTGGCTTCAGGTAAAGCACTACCAAATGTTGCCGTAGATGTCACGCTACTATCAACACCAGATATTAAATCTGAATTTGCTAAATGAATAAAAGCTCTTGTGTTTTCACCAGCTAAAGTAGGGGCGGCCGTAACAGCTGTTGTGTCAATTCTACCATTACCTAATACACCTGCAGCAGCACCAGTAGTACAAGGGGCAGCAGTACAATTAGATAGTCTTGTGCCAGCATTTGGCATATCACCAGGTAGAGCGCTGTATTTGTCACGGAATGTTGATATAGCACCATCTAGCCCTTTAATTTGCGCTACTGTTGCTGTTGTTTGGGCGTTTGCGATAAGCTCTTGCCCTTTTAGGATTCCACCGATCAGAAGGCCGATAATGATCATCACGATCGCCAATTCTACGAGGGTGAAACCACTCTCTTTATTATGTATTTTTGTCAAAATTTTTCTCCTATTTTGAAATGAATTTTAAAGTTAAGTTAAGTAGATACTTTAGATGTACGTTCTTAATAAATGATTAAAAACATCCCCACCTTTTAATAGTATGAAGTATGACATGATTTGCATTCACTCAAAATGATAAAGTGAGGAGAAATAAATTATTTTAAACGTCTGTACGTGTTTGTTTACGGAACTCTGTCGGCGATTTTCCTGTAAATTCCTTAAAAACACGATTAAATGTTGCCACAGAATTAAACCCTGATTCGTATGTAATGGTGGCAATATCCGCCTTTGTTTGTGTCAGTAAGCTTTTTGCATCATTCACTCGAAATTCATTTAATAATTGCGGCACCGTTTTATCAAAAAACAAACCGACAATACGTGAGAGTTGAGATTCAGATATGCTTAATTCCCGCGCGAGCGACCCACGATTATACCCTGGTTCTTGATACATTTTCTCAATATCCAGTAGCTTTTCAATCTCGTACGCTATATTTAATTCATCATCGCTTAATTCATTGCTTGTTTTTGCAGTTTTTAGCTCAACAATATAGGGATATATCCGAAACAAGCTGGTTGTTCCCAGATAAACAAACCCTAATCCAAACACTGTCTTACTCAATTCATAAGAAAAAGCGTCAATTGTTTGCCCAAGCAATAAAAAATAGAGCGATAGCAAACCAATGTTCATTATAATGATTGATATAATAAGCCAAAAACGCGCCCTCCCATTTTGTTTTTTTGATATTTGTGTCAAATCAGATCGAAACACCCAGATCATAAGTAAGTTTATTGCCCCCAATATCAATGCCGTAATTTCAAAAAATAAAGCATCATTGTAAATTTCATACCCTGCCCACAACGGTATAAAGATTGAAACAGCGAGCAAAAATGGAAAAATCCAAAGATATAAAGGTGGTTTTTTAGAAATACGCAAAATTTGAACAATAAATAACGTGCTCAATGATGGAATGGCCGCCCACAAATACCATTTAATATGAGAAAAATATAAAAACCCCTCATCCCAATGTCTGTCTGCGATATTCATAAAAAACGCACTGCCTAAGACAAAGAAGAAAAATGCAGGGATAAAAATTTGGCGGTAATCTTTTGCCTGACCAAAAAGATGGACAAGAATATAAATGCTTTGAATCAATCCCAAGAGGGATAAAAGCTCAAGAATATTAAATTCAAAAAAACTGGTTTCCATGACGAAACAGTAACCCTTATTGTATCAAATCACTACAAAATTCAGGTTTGGGGATTGTGTTGTCATCTTTCAAAATCGTATTGCAAATATAATCTGTCATAAAATTAATCTCATTCGGATGCAATGTATCAACATTTGAGATAAGAATATTCATCATAATTTCGTATGCTGCGGCGGTATCCCCCGTATCGGCAAGAATAAAAGCGGGCATTTGCTTTGCCCAATCTGCTAAATCAGGGCTTTTATTATCAGCAAGCAGATAAGCAAGCTTCAACGCGCGGTCTTGATCCTTTGATATATGACGTGCAAGGAAAACCGCATGGCCCAGCCATCGCCATTTCTCCCCCTCGGGTCTTTGTCCAATTATGGATAGATAATCATATATAAATTCAAGCTTTTCTTTATCCGTAACCGCACCAAAATAATATGCTGCCAATAACGGAACAGCATTTGATTGTTGATCAAGCTTATCCAACACAAAAAACCATTCGCGCAAATATTCGTAATTATAGTTTTTTAGAGATTGAATTTCACCACCCGTATTGCCCAAATTTTGAAGCATGATCGTATAATAACGATACGCCATCTGTTTATCGCCCAATGCAATGAAAGAGGAGCGATTTTCAGAAGGAACGGGAGGAACATTGAGCCATTGCGCCTTTAAATCTTTTGTCCAAAACCATGAAAAAATCATGGCGAGTAAAAAGAAGATAAATATGGCAAACGGAATTCTTCGGTCTTTTTGTATTTTCCATTTTGACATTTTAAAACTGCCTGCGTTTTAAATCCAAATATGTTGCCGAAAGTACCATGCCCAAAAAGATTATAATTTGTGATGATAATAAAAAGTAATTAAAATTAGCAACCCCATATACCAGCCAAGATGTCTGCCCAATTAAATCAAGCCGCGGAATAAAAAACGATATAAAAATCATTATTTTACCCAAAACTTGAGTCGCCATATTTGAAATACCCGTTTCAAGAATACCGATAATATCACCCATTAAACGGGAGAGAATATAAAAACATATTGTAACAAGCGTAGCAGAAACCGCAGTCGATAACGCAATGCCAAAAAACATGGCCATCGTTGATAAAACAACCAGTTCAGCAAAAATTGTTATGCCCCAGATTATGGCAGAAACAAACAATGTAGAGGGGGTTAATAACAAAATACCAATTGTTGTGAGGATAGAAACAACAAAGGACAAAAATACAAACGCAATAAAATGCGCTATTATAAATTGAAGTCTTGAGATCGGGCGAGAAAATAGAAAATCTACATCTCTATTTTCAAACGAACGGCGGAAATAAAATATTATAAAAAGAACAAGCGTAAAAGCAGAAGCAATTCGTAGGGCCCCGCTGGTGAATACAACAGAGAATTGATCCTGTTCAGTTACAGCAGAAGACCCAAAGAATAAAGACAAGCTTAAAATAATGGCAACGAGTCCAATATAGAGAATAAAAATTTTATCCTTTAATGCCGCCGACAAAACATAGAAAAAAAGATGCTTTATCATAATTTATTCACCTTGATTAAAGTTTCAAAGGACGACGGTCACTAGAAAACGCCCGATACAAATCTTTATCTGTTGAATGAATAGTGTTTCCACCTTCAACAATTGTACTTTTTAAGAATACAACAAGCTCGGTTTTTACAATGCTGTCTTGTTGGTTTCTAAATAATCCGCCTAAAAATGGTATTTCACTGGCTACGGGAACACCATTACGGACTGATTCCACACGATCTTGGATTAATCCACCAAGTACGATTGCTTGTCCATTATTCATTTTGATAACAGAATCAAATTCCTGAACATTTACATTTGGAACAGGCGATGTTACACCCGCAGCAGCCAAACTTGGGTTTGGATCATTTGTAAAACTTGTGATTGTTGTAATGGTTGGGCGAATTGCCATTGAGATTGTTTGTGCGTCTAAATCAATAGCAGGTTGAACATTAATTAAAACACCCTCTGGAACCGTTTTTGGATCCGTATCAAAAGTTGTCACGATACCTGAGTCAGACGTTGTTGTTTCAACATCAATCTCAAAATAAACCACATTTTCTGCAACATTTAATGCCGCAGATTGGTTGTTTAGTACGGTCAGACGAGGACTTGCCAGTGCTTGAACCGTACCAAAACGTGATAAGGCATCAACAGCAGCGGTAAAATCACCACCAATATATGAAGCATTAGCGTTTGTCGCAATAGAATCGCCTGCATCCAAGATACCGCGGACTAAACCACCAACACCTTGTGGACCAAAACCAAATCCACCGCGTGAGCCGTCATCAAATAAAACATTCCAATCAATACCTGCTGAAAATTCATCATTTAGTGCAACTTCTAAAACTTTTGCTTCAATCAAAACTTGTGAGCCGACAGATTTTTTGAGCTCGTTCATATAACTACTAATCTGGGTATGTAAACGTTCCGGCGCGAAAACAGAAACCAGACCAGCCTGACGGTTTACAGAAAAACGTGCATCAAATGCCCCATCATCCTCTTCTTCATCAACAGGAAGAGAATTAACATTGAGAACCGCCTGCGGTGCTTGCACTTGAACGGATGGACCTGTTTCAGAAATATTACCATTTTCATCCATAACAATAGGGTCAACAGGCGCAGGATTTCCTTCTGCAACAGTGACCTCTGGATCTATATTTGTAGCCAAGCGGTTTGAGTCACGATTTGAATCTAGTATTTGCGTTAAATTTTCTTCAAGCTCAGCCCAAAAATCAATAACACTTTCATTTGAGGCGGAAAAGCTCGACCCTGTATCTGTTCCCTCACCCGTTACAACAGAAATATCATTACGTATAGAGCTTGCATTGGTTCTGGTTAAAGCAAGATAGTTAACTTTATAAATTTCATGATATGGCGTATCCAATTCAACACGCAACATATCATCATCAAATTTATAGCGTAATCCTGCGATTTCAGAAATTCTATCAATAACCATATCAAGGGGACGATTACGTGCAGAGAATATAATTGACCCGCGAATACGAGGATCTAATTCAACATCATATTGCGCCTGTTCTGCAATTTCATACAAAACATCACGAAGGGGGATTTCACCCGCAACAGATACAGAAACCAATGGCATTGGCTTATAATTATTATCCGGTTGAACAACATAAGGCTGCAATGGTGGTACGCCATCGCGCATCGAAGCAACATCACTAGGGTCCAATTCAACCTGTCTTGGCGCTAATGCATCACGATAATCTTGCTCTTGCATTGCATTCTCGCGATCAAGTTTCATATAATTCTGCGAAAGTTCACACCCGCTAACCAAAAAGGCGGCGGATAAAAAAGATGTTGCAAAAATGATGGTAAGAAAATTTCGTGATTTTATCATGGTTGTGTTTCCAAGTGATTATTAGAAAAAATATGAATAGAGATCCTGTAGAAAAAATAAAATCATATATAAAAATACCTCATAAACGCCATTATGGCTAGTCAATGCGATGTTTTATTCTTTAATTGAAGATAGATGTGTCAATATTTGATAAATCCCCCCCTGCTTTACCCATTTTAATGGATTGTATTTTGATTTTGATATCGCTTGTTTTATCCGCTTGGGAAAGAACAGTTTCTTCATCAATAAAACCTTTGGCAAACAATTCCAAAAGTGATTGATCGAAAGAACACATACCAATCGGGTTATTTTGCTCCATCACATCTGTAATTTTTTGATACTCACCCTTTTGGATAAGCTCGCGCACCAAGGCTTCATTAAGCATAACTTCAATGGCAGGCACCAAACCTCCTTGAAGCTTGGGGAGCAATCGTTGTGAAATAATCGCCTTTAAATTCATAGAAAGGTTGAGCCGAACCTGCTTATGCTGATCTTCTGGGAAAAAATTAACAATCCGCTCAATCGCTTGATAAGCATTGCTTGTATGTAATGTGGCCAAACAAAGATGTCCGGTTTCGGCAATGGTCAACGCTTGCTCCATCACATTACGATCACGAATCTCACCAATCAATATGACATCGGGACGTTGCCGCAAAGAGTTTTTGAGCGCAATCTCATAGGAAATTGTATCAACCCCCACCTCGCGTTGGGTTACAACGCTTTTTTTATGATCGTGGTAATATTCAATTGGGTCTTCAATTGTTAAAATATGTCCTGATTTATTCGTATTTCGATAATCTAACATTGAGGCAAGCGTTGTGGATTTACCCGACCCTGTCATTCCTGTTAAAAGAATAAGTCCGCGCTTTTCCATCGCCAGTTTTTCAAGCAAGGGCGGTAATTTTAAATCATTTACACTTGGAATAACTGTTTCAACACGTCGAATGACCAGCCCTGTATTTTGCCGTTGCTTAAGAATATTAACCCGAAAACGTCCATGTTTACCCAAATCAAGCGCGGTGTTCAATTCCATATGAATTTGAAAATCACGTTTTTGTTTAGCGGTTAAAATGGTTTGAATAATATTGGCTAAATCATCTTCGGTTAAATTATTATCATGCAGATAATACAGCTCATCATTCACCCGAACAGTGGGCGGCGTGCCAACGGTTAAATAAAGGTCACTTGCAGACCTGTCATTCATTTGCGTTAGATACTGAAAAGCTATGGGTTCATTTAGAATGAGTATTCTCCATCATCCTTGTCATTATTTGAGGACCCCTTATTAGAGCTTTTACCGCTGACAACTTCTGGTGCATCGGATTCTTCTTCAGAGGCGTCTTCACCAAACCCTTCATCACTTGCCTTGGCCATTGCGGCGCGGGCCTCTTCGGCGGAAATAACCCCTGCGCCAAGAAGATTGTTTAATGCTTCAGCCATGGTGACCATGCCGTAGCGCATACCTGTTTGCATCATTGAATAAATTTGAGGCACTTGGTTTTCACGAATAAGGTTACGCACCGCATTTGTACCAATCAAAATCTCAAACGCACCCACACGGCCATTCCCTTCGGCACGACGGAGCAAAGTTTGTGCAACAACCCCTTCCAAAGAATTTGAAAGCATGGTACGCACCATTTCTTTATCCCCTGTGGGGAACACATCAATAATACGATCCACAGTTTTTGCGGCGGAGCTTGAGTGTAGTGTCCCAAAAACAAGGTGACCCGTTTCTGCAGCCGTTAACGCAAGTGAAATTGTTTCATAATCACGCATCTCCCCCACCAAAATAACATCGGGGTCTTCACGAAGCGCGCTTTTTAAGGCGGATTTGAAGCTATGCGTATCACGTCCCAATTCACGGTGGTTAATTAATGATTTTTTTGAGGTGTGGAAAAATTCAACAGGATCTTCAATTGTTAAAATATGCTTGCTTTGCGTTTCATTAATATGATTTATCATCGAGGCAAGGGTTGTTGATTTACCACTCCCCGTCGGTCCTGTAATTAAAACAATCCCTTTTTCAAGGCGCGCAAACTTTTTCATTGCTTGCGGTAAATCTAAATCTTCCATGGTTGGAATATCAGATGGAATAACACGAAAAACTGCCGCTGTTCCATTACGCGTATTATAGGCATTCACACGAAAACGTGCTTTTTCACCAAATGATATGGCCAAATCAATCTCATATTCTTTTTCATAGACCGCACGCTGATCTTCGGACATAACGGAATAGAGCATTTGACGTACATCATCAGTGGATAACGCATCAGATTTAACCCGCTTTAATCGACCATCTACCCGTATCATGGGTGGGTTTGTTGCACTAAGGTGTAAGTCAGATGCCTTGTTTTGCATTGTAAATGCAAGAAGTTGAGTAAGATCCACGGTTGCCCCCTCTTATAAAGAGTGTAAGAAATTTATGAGTATCACAGTTGAATAACTGCATTATTACCTTTTCTAAATTACATTGAATTTACAAAGAAAAAGTAAATATTCTAATATTTTATCATATATTTATAAGATAAAAACCAAGTTTTATCATTTTTTACAATTTCGCAATCATTATAGCTGATATCGTTAGTATAATTAGCGCGGTAAAAAATAATTTACGGTCAAAATCTCTATCCATAATAATTCTATATCCAAATGATATGATAAATGGCAACGCAGGCAAAAGGATAAGCGTTTGCCAGAACCCAAAAACAACCATCAATAGCAATGCACATATGGCACAGAATAATTCAATTGCGGGGTAAAAAGATGGGATTTTACATTTGCAATACTGGCATTTTGCACGTTGAAAAACCCATGAAAATATTGGCACTAAATCCCTTGCGGCCAATTGATGCCCACAATTAGGGCATTTTGATCGGGCGGCCTTATTCTGCGTATTAAAAATATAAGATTGATTATGTTGGGATCGATAAATGATCGCCGTGGCAAAGCTGCCTAAAATTGCACCAATGGCAAAAATATATAGATATTCGAATCCTAAAAAGAATATATCGCTAAATTCAAGCAAAGGAGAATTGACTATAAGCTACGCAATTTTGCAAGACGGTCATAAACAACATCACGAGATAGCTTTTTGCCTGATGATGTTGAGGCATCCATTTCCAAAGTTTTTTGATAAAACTCAATGGCTTGCTTAACCATTCCTGCCCTATCACTCACAACGGCAATATTATAATAATGGTTTGGGTTATTTGGCTCCATGCTTGAGGCAATGCCAAGATATTTAATAGCCGTCTCATACTCCCCCAATTCAGCAGCGGTTAAACCCAACTGCGCAGCGATTGAAGGATTACGATTATTTTTTGCCCACATATTAGATAAAAGATTATATGCATTATCTGGATTTTGTGACGAAACAAGCCCCAGCATATTCACGGTAGCATCAGCATCATTCGGACTTACTTTTAATAATTCTTCATAAGTTGCCAAGGCAGATTCGTTAAAGCCACTAATTTGTTGTGCGACCGCTAGCCCCATTAAAACACGTGGGTTTTTGGAATTGCCGCTATATAAACGTTCATAAATTTCTAACGCAGATGTGTATCTACCCAATTTTAAGGCACGTTGCGCAGAAATTAATTGTGCGGAAAAACTGTCCGATCCTGCATTTTTTGTTACTGTAACGTAGCGAGAGCCTGGCTCATATTTAGGGTCAATCTCGCGCGGCGCGGTACGGCCAATCGAACTGGTTCCAAAGGAGGATGAATCATAATAACTGCCCGAATGGGGCACAATAATTGGCCCATCGGGTATATTCGCATTTGGTGAAATTGATGCATCAAGTGATGTTGGTGCAGGTGCGTCAAGTGGATTTACCTCACCATCAAATTGAACATTTACATCTTCAGATATCGTTACATCTTCTAATGGAGCCTCCTGCGCATTTACCGCAAATGGGGTCAAAACAAATAGCCCCAATGCAATATGTGACAGCAAGATGGTTTTGTTTATTTGAAATTTTTTGTTCGACATGGAATATCTTTTCTTGAAAAATGAAAATTCAATATAATAATTATATCAAATAAAGAGTTAAAAATAAAATAAGTTTTTAGAGACACAAAAAACTTTAAGTTTTGATAATATTTAGAAAGGCTTTTTCAAGGTTATTATCGTTCCCTGCTTTGTTCATTTCAGATGGAGATCCTGAAAAAATAATTTCTTTATTATGGAGCACGGCAACTTTATCACAAAGCTCGGATATATCCGACAAGATGTGTGAGCTCATAAAAATTGACTGCCCTTGTTCTTTTGCATTTAAAATTAAACGCTTTACTTCTTGGCGTGCCTTGGGGTCAAGCCCACTCATCGGCTCATCCAAAATAATCAATTTGCATCCACTGATGATCGTGGCAATTAATCCCAATTTTTGGCGCATTCCTTTAGAATAGGTTTTTACATCTTTGGTCAACATTTCTGGGTTGAGTGAGATGTCTGCAGCCAATTTCTTAGCTTCATCCAATGTAATATTTTTATTATAGATTTTTTGAGAAAATTTTAAGAATTTATACCCTGACAAAAACCACGGGGGGTCAAACCGTTCGGGTAAAAATGCAATATTCTCTTTACCCAAATGTTGAATGTCACCCGAATGGACATCGCGTAATCCCAAAATCGTTTTAATTAAAGTAGTTTTTCCAACCCCATTTAGGCCGATAAGCCCAAAAATTTGACCTTGTTCAATATCAAGAGATATTTGTTCAACAACATTTGTTTTTGCATATCCTGCTGATACATCTTTTAAGGTAAGCACATTCATAAAATTATCCTGGTAAGAAAATACGTGTATCTAAGTTAAATCGTTGATACGTTTTTAATTTTATAGGGAAAATTTGGTTGGTATACGCATCATACCATTTTAAACGAATATAATCTTTGCCCACACTGATATCGGTAATTTCAGGCGGGATTCTTTCTGGTGTAATTTTTTGATTATTAATCCAAACTGTCCAATCATTGGGGTTTAAAAATAAAATGCCACCAACATTAATTTCGCGTGGTCCCTTTGGAACAGATTGCTCATTTTGGGCGTCCCTCAACTCAGAATCTGTTGCCAATCGTGCGACAACCCCTTCCCTTGCGTTTTCAATTAATGCCAATTCGCGGGGCGTAAAAAAGACTGAAAAGTTATCAGTCGGTTTTTGTAAACCATCAACCTCTGCCGCTCGGTTTTTCATTTCCTGTATGATTTCCTGATCCGATGTTTCAGATTGTAAATTATCCATTAATTCTTGAGCCGATGCAATTTGCGGTAAGAAAACAAAGGATGAGAATAAAATTAAATAAAAATATTTCATAATTAAAGCCCACTATCCGTTTGAATTTCAACCGAAGTATCAGGCACCATTGTTTTCCACACCATAGAAATATTTGCTGATATTAAGGGATCATAATCTGTTCTTAAACCAATATTTCTTAATAAGGGTTGTGTTAAATCTTGTTCTTTTTGCATCTCAATATTTTTAATGATTACTTGCCCAGGAAAACCATGGTTTAAATAATATATAAATGTTTTGATGTCCGTGTCACTAATCGCACCAATTTCGATATCAATAATCGTTTCTAAAATTTTATATCCAGCATCTTTTAATTTTTGATTGGTAATGTTGCTTGCGGGGCTAATAGAATAGCGAAGCACTTCAAGCTGACTATCACGGCCAATGGCATCTAACTTAGAGCGTGTAGCAACACGATTTTGATCATCAAAAAATCCGCTTTTTTGGACTGTCATAAATTCTTCTTTTTGTCTTTCAAAAAGATCCACACCCGCTACAAGCTTATTGGTATCGGTCGTTAGAGTAGAAAGACGAGATTTACTGCTGCGTAATTCTCTTTCCTTTTTAATAATGCTGGGTGCAAGGATGTTTGTATTGTAAAAATATCCACCAATTGCAAATCCTGCAACAAGCAAGATAATCAAAACTTTGTCTATTCCAATTGATTTAATCATCTATCGTTTCTCCGTAATTTTAATCTCTGCCGCATAATCCTCAACAGATTGATCTTCAGATGGGGCGCGGTTTGTTCCGCCAACAACATTGCCCGTATAGCTAAGGTCTGCGACTTGCTTCATAATTTGCACCGTATAATTCGGTAAATTTTGTGCCAATCTTTCTTGCAGGCTGTTAATTAAAACAACCCCTTGCTCAGGTCGGATTGAATTTGGGAAAGATAAAGTTAAAATCGATTCTAGAAGTACTTGCTTTGATTGATCATTTTGATCTTGAAAATCATTAAATTCATTAGTTGGCGTTAAAGCAGGTATGCTTTTTATACTGATTTTATCCAAAGTTAAATCCGTCCCAAGGGAGCGCCCAACTTCACGAATAAAAGGAAGAACATCCATTTTTTCTTTATTAAGCTTGTAATAATTCTCTAAGGCGCCATCCACCACCAAAAAATCAAAACCCAATTCTTTAGACTTGGCCGCTTGTACTTTATATTCTTGTTCTTGGGTTCTGATTTGTTGATTGGTAACAGAAAGACTATCTTGCACAACCAAATTATTGTTAAAACTTTGGAACAGTAAAAAACCAGTATAGGCCGCTGCCAATAATGCGCCCATAAGAATAAAAAATGCAATTTGTCTAGGGCGTGTTATCCCCTCAATTGCCTTTGATTGCATCGGCAAAATATATTTTGATTTCTTACCTAAATATGCCGCATAGAGTAAATCCGTATAGCGCAGACTTGATGGATTGCCAATACGCGCAGAAACCATTTCAGCGGCATCTTTAGCCGTCATAACCCTTAAATCAGCATCAATTTTTATATTATTTTGCAAGGCATCTTGGGCGGAAACGTTCGAGATAATAATAATATCTAATCCATCCGTTTTTTGATACCCAAAACGGGTAAGGTAACTCATCGTTGAGTTTAATTCTTCGGAAACTTCATTTGCCCATATTGCCGGATCATCATCTGAATCGACAATGGGTGTCATACGAGTCAAAGCCAATTCACCATTGCGGGTTACAATTTGACGTAAACCGCCGTTGCTTTGTTGTCCAACAAAGATGGTCCAAATTGATTTAACTTTATTCCCTTTGTTTAATTTTTTGGATAAATCCTCAATTAATGCGCCACCTTCGACGGGTAATAAATATACGCCAATTAATTTTACATTCGCTTCCATTACGGCATTAAATGTTTTATTAAATGCTTCAGATTTTGGAATGGCGGCAAACAGATAAGGATGGCCAGCATCGGCCTCCAAACTTTTATTTTTATTCTTCTTTAGTTTAAGGGCGGCACGAATTTGATTATTTGGAAAAACGTAATTCAAACGGCTTTTTATAACTTGAACGCGATCCCCTATGCCCACTTTGGGAATGCGTTCTTTGCGGTAATGTTGTTCAACCATATCATTTAAAATAATGACTGGTTTTTTTGAACATGTTTTGACAAGGATGGTTTTAAGCGTTTCTTTAAAACCTTCGGTATCCCAAGTGATAAATTCTATATCCTTGGTGCTCATCCGGCCAACAGAGAATACCTGCAAGCCTTCGTCGCTCATTATTAAAACGGTGCGTGTTGATGATGTTAATGACACGAAGATACCTCGTAAATAATTATTTTAAAAATCAATAGATTCGAAACTTGAATAGATTGGACCAAAGACTCCGACCGCAATCCATAATATCATAACACCAAGTACGGCAGTAAGTGAAGGCTCAATCATCGTAATTACTTTTTGAACCTCCTCATCAACATCATTGGTATAAAATTCTGCAACCTGGTCTAACACCTCTGAAAGGTTACCAAACTCCTCCCCCACGCGCACCATACGCACCACCATGGATGGAAACTGACCACTTTTATTAAGCGCTATAGATATCTGATCCCCTTGTTTTACAAAGGTTTCAACATCATGAAGCCCTTCTTTAAGAACGCGGTTATTCACCGTATGGGTTGCCGCCTGAAGCGCCTTGATAATATCAATCCCCCCTTTGAACAAAGCACTAAATGTTTGAGAGAAACGCGCAATACTAATTTTACGAATAACCGTTCCCATAACAGGTAATTTAAGTAAGAAGGCATCAAATTGATAAGCGAATCGTGTCGATGTTTTTCGTAGCGTTAAAACAACAGCGATAAAAACAACAGGCGCTAGTAATACAACCAACCAATAATCTTGGAAGAAATCGGAGGTTGCCATTAATGATGTTGTTGCAAAGGGAAGCTCTTGCTCCAAATTTTGTAAAAACCCCACAATTTGCGGTACAACCGCCTTCATCATGACGACAATGGTTAAAATAACAACCGCCATCAAGATCATTGGGTAACGGGTTGCCTTACGCACCCTTGTTTGCATGGCATCTACCCATTTTAGATAAAAGACCAACTGCTCACACGCGGTTTGGATATCCCCATTTTCTTCCCCTGCGGCAACAAGGGACACATGTATATTTGCAAATACACGCGGGTGACTTGCCATGGCTTCGGATAAAGAACTTCCTTCGGAAACATCGCGGTACATTTCGGTTAGAATATCACGAAATGCGTTACTGTCGGATAAATCACGTAAATCGGCAAGCGAATCAAGAATACCAATTCCCGCGCTTTGCATTTGTTTTAGATTGATAAAAAATTGAATAAGGTCGCGAATTTTAACTTTATTAAAGAATCCCAACGCGCCAGATTTTTTTTCTTTAATCGCCTTGCTGCTTACCAAATCCATGTTTGCTGATTTAAGTTGAGCATGAAGGTCATTACTGTTCTTGGCCGTTAAAACACCACGAATGGATTGTCCGTTTGCTCTTACTGCTTTGTATCTATATCTAATCATTAACGTAAGTTCCTTTGTAAAACTTAATCAAAATTATTGAATTTATGTCACAGAAATATCGACCACTTTTGAAACGGCTTCGAAGGTTGTCTTCCCCTCAAGAATTTTAAGCATAGCATCATCGCGCATATCTTTGAATCCTTTTGATAGGGCTAATGCTTTTATATCTGCCTTTGTGCCGCCACGCGCCAAAACCTCGTCCATATCTTCATCGAACAATAAAATTTCGGCCAGCGCGACACGCCCCTTATATCCTTGCCCTTCACACATATTGCACCCTCCTTGATGGGCATGAAAAATATCGGGCATGTCATCAACACCTAATATCTGACATTCTTCTTCGGTTGCCTTATGTGGCTCTTTACAATTGGGGCAAAGGGTTCTGGCCAGTCGTTGGGCGAATACAGAAATAATATTCCCTGCCAACATGCCAGGCACCATACCCAAATCAAATAATCGCGGCATCGCACCAAATGAATCGTTTGTGTGGAGGGAGGTGTAAACTTGGTGTCCTGTCATCGCGGCTTGTAACGCCATTTCTGCCGTCAATTTATCCCGAATTTCCCCGATAAAGATAATGTCTGGGTCTTGCCTTAAAAGCGCACGAATACCATCGGCAAATTCCAAAATCCCCTCCCGCACGGCTGTTTGCCTTATCATAGGCAATGAATATTCAACAGGATCTTCCAAGGTTTGGATGTTTACTTCAACGGTATTAATCTCATTCAACATGGAGTAAAGCGTTGTTGTCTTACCACTTCCCGTGGGTCCCGTTACGATAATAATACCTTCGGGACGTTTTTGGGCGCGGGCAATACGCTCTTTATTTACATCACTAAACCCTAATTTAGTTAGCGGCATAATACTGGATTGTTTATCCAAAACCCGCATAACAATATTTTCACCATGAATGGTGGGTAATGATGACACACGGAAATCAACCTCATGCCCGCCCACATTCATTTTAATCCGCCCATCTTGGGGCGCCAATTTATCGGCAATATTCAAATTTGCCATTAATTTAATACGCTGCGAAACCCCATTCCAATGCTGTTTGTGCAAAATTTGTACTGTGCTTAATGTGCCATCAATACGATAACGAAGGCGGACAAAGTTTTCTTCTGGTTCAAAGTGTAAGTCTGATGCGCCAACCTTCACAGCCTCAAAAATCAAGGAATTTACAAGACGAACAATGGGGTGGCTGTATGCTTCATCTTCGGAAAGGCCAGCAACCTCCTCCAAATCATCGGAATCTTTGCCTTCTAATTCTTTTAGGATGGCATTTACCGTACTAGCGTGACCATAGGCGGCGTCAATCGCATCCGCCAAAACCTTGGGCGTTCCAACGATTGGCTTCACTTTTAATTTCTTAGGAATATGTTGTCTTAATATATCCAGTGCAACCACATCATATGGGTCGGCCATTGCTACCAAAATCTCGTCTTTGGTCATGGAAAGTGGCAAGATAGAGTATTTCAAAGCCATTGGCTTTTCAATAAGTGCCAATGCTTCGCTGTCTAAAATTGTGGTTTTAGGATCAAAAACTTGGACGCCTGAGGCTTGCGCCAAATAACTTCCCAGAGTTTCAGCATCGATAAAGCCAAGGTCGACCAAGACCTCACCAATCATTTTACCTGTAATTTTCTTTTCTTGAAGGGCTACATTCAACTGATCACCAGTGATAACACCCATTTCAACCAGCTGTTCACCGATACGCTTTTTTTCACCATGCTTGTTTAAGCCACGGTTACCCATGCTGACAACTTCATTACCTGTGTCGCCCATGACTTCGGTATCATCTATAACAACAAATTCAACTGCATCATCAGACGATGAAACAATATTTGGTTCTGGTGACGATTTTCTATGTAAAGCTTCTCCTGATTCAGAAATTATAAAATCTTTACCGCTAGAGGTTTCCTCAGGTGATTGCTTTTCAACGATGATATCATCGTCAAATACAATACCTGGTTCCATAGTTTGATGACCGTCTTTGTCCATACCACACCTAATTAATAATTATGGAAATAGCGTTTGAATTCAACGCTTTACCCTCTCCCTCCATTGTGGAAGAAAAAGGTTAACAAAACTATACCAAACTTTTGAATTAATGTGAAAACAAGATTTTTTTTAGTTTATAAAAGGAAGAGTTATAAAGAGGAAAAATTATTAAATTATAAATAAATGGCAAGTTTGTTCGAACAAAGTTTGAGCTTTTATTTAAATAAAGGTAACAATTTTGAAAAGAAAATGGCGCGCCCGGGAGGATTCGAACCCCCAACCTCCTGATCCGTAGTCAGGCGATCTATCCAGTTGAGCTACGGGCGCGCATGAATTTAAGATAAATTCGAGTGGACACTACATATATTCATTATTCTTTGCAAGCTTAAAACCAATATAATTTCTCAAATATAATCTTGTATGAAATTCTAGCTTAATCCTTCTTTTTCTTGACAAAAAGACTGTAATCATGCGATTTAAACCTTACTTTATGTTACTATACATTTGATTAAATATTTTTCCATCAAAGGGAAAATTCAAACCGGCTTGAAATTATGAAAAAAATTACCATCAAAAACAAAAGCTTATCGTGCTATTCCTCATTATTTGCTTTAACAATGTGTCTTTTTGGTTTTCCCCAAAATGCACAGGCACAAATTGATATGAATCAGCAACCCGTTTTGGTTATCACGAACAAAGTCATGCCGATAAATGAGCCGATTACATCTGGCATAAATACTGGCCCTGTAAGAGCGCCAGAAATCACTGAAGAACAAGTTCGAAGCCAAGCTAGTTTTGATGGAACAGGCACCGTTGTTGGCCGCCGTATTGATGATTTGAGCAATGATTTATTTGCTCTAAATTCAAAACTATCAGGGTTATCTACGCAATTAAATTCAATTGAATCAGAAGGTCGCAATCTTGCCGCAGGCTATTACGCCAGTACAGCAACGATTAATACGCAATTACAAAGTGGTACAACGCCGGGCAATCCACGCCTTATTCAAAAACTAGATACTGCACAAAATAATTTGGAAATGCTGGCGGATAATGTCGCCGACCTTAATAGCTTAGCCGTAGAGATTGCTGATGCGGCATCTGCCTCCTCTTATCTTTTGGATACAACACGCTCGACCTTTAATTTATCAGGCGCAATTGAGGAAGACCATGTCCGCCTTGCCAAATTAGAAGATAAAGTTAACGCCTCTATTGTTGGCGTGGATCGTCTTTTAAATGAAGTAAATGATGATATAACACGAACAAATTCTTATCTTGCAACAGAGCGCAATAACTTAAGAACATTGGCCTTGGCCGTATCTAACGGTGATTTATATGGTAAAAATCTATCAAATCATCCTTTTTCAGGGGCGCCTGTAACGGCATTGATGCAACCTCAAGGAATGGCAATAGCACCCGTTATTCAACAGCCTCAGACACCTTTGGCTGTGCCTCTTGAAATGCAAACGCCGCGTGTTTCGCAAAACTATCAAAATAATTATAATGCTTCAATGGCAACGCCCGCTTCCAATGCGCCACGCCCACTGGCAAAAATTCGATTTGATAAAGCAAATGTTGATTACGAACAACCAATTTACAGTGCGGTTCAAGATGCATTAAACCGTTATCCCAATGCACGGTTTGAGTTGATTGCAGTGCATCCAACAACAGGGAACGCGGCAGAGCAGGCCATTGAAAGCACTCGCGCACGACGCAGTGCAGAAAAAGTTTTGAGAACATTGACTCAGTTTGGCGTTCCATTAGACCAAATTGATATGTCATACGCCCCAAACCCTGAGGCAAAATCAAGCGAAGTTCACCTTTTCTTAAGATCATAAAATTAGATAATGAATAAGATATTCTTATTAATAATTTTTGCCTTTGTTATCTTGGCTATTTTATTTTTGGGTTATCTTACCATCAATAAAAATGATGATGTCTCTTTATTATCTTCATCTGCCTCAAACATGGATAGTTACACCACAGCCAAACCAAGATATGGCAATTTTATTAATACGATAGAGGCGAAAGCTATCTTCAATAATAACTTAGATGTTGGCATGACGAGTGTTGATTTATCTATGCTCAAACAATTAAGAACAGGGCAAGATATTATTCTTAAGGATAAAGATGGCTCGCCCCTACCCTTGGCAGGAAAAATACAAACCATTCGCGATTACAATAAGGGCGTAGATATTTTGTTCACCCTTCCCGAGCAGACAGATACAACACAATTATCCCCGATGATTGAAATTATATATTTTGAAAGTAATGCCTTAAAATTACTGCCTATTTCTGCCCTTCAAAAAGATACACAAACCCAAGAAAGCTATTTATGGGCTTTGGAAAACAACAATTTAAAGAAAATAAAAATTTTAGATTTTTATCAAAATGATACACATGTTGCGGTTAATTCGAATGATGATCTCATCTATATTATAAATCCTGATGATAAGATAACCTTGGATAATAATACCCTTAAGTTTAATACAATTGAGTTAGAGACCCCAAGCTCCAACCCAATTTATGCAGCGTGGCTTAAATATAATGCCGCAAAATTAGCCTTTTTAAATCAAGGCATTCAGGACAAAATAGCCGCCTGTGGCAAGCCAAGCGCTGAAGATTCTCCATCACCATCGGCAACAGATAATATAGACACTAGTGGCGATTCTTGTTCGGATACGCAATCAACAATTATCAGTGCAGAAGAAATCTTTTCAACCATTCAAACTATGAAGGATGGCAACACCAACGTTCAAGAGGCCTGCGGCGATGATCAAGCCAATAGCAGCTGCAACTAATCCTTCTCAAATTGATACTTAAAATATGTTTTCAAAATGCGTTTAATAGTGATGCGCCCTTGACCATGGCATTTTAAAAAGTAATTCTGATATATCATGACAACTCTTATTGAAAACACTGATTTAATTGACGTACGCGTCGCCACAACCCCTGAAGAGGTTAGGGCCGCGCAAGCCATTCGATATAAAGTTTTTTATGAAGAATATCATGCAAAACCCAGCGAAGAAGTTTTATCAGAAAAACGTGATTTTGACAGCTATGATGATTATGCTGACCATTTGATTGTTATTGATAAAAAGGTGGGTGATGGCGTTGATGGTATTATTGGCACATATCGTCTGCTTGGCCATGAACAGGCCATGAAAAAAGGCCAATTTTATACCAGCGATGAATTTGATATTACCCCACTTCTTTCCTACAAAGATGGATTGTTGGAGTTGGGGCGTTCTTGTGTCCTCCCCCCCTATCGTACGCGCCCTGTCTTGCAAACATTGTGGAGAGGGATTGCCCATTATCTGGCCGATAACAATATTGATTTAATGTTTGGCTGCGCCAGCTTGCACGGCACTGATATTAACGCCCTTTCCGAACAGCTTGCGTATCTTTACCATTATCATTTGGCAGTCGAAGATGATCGACCAGTGGCAGTAAAATCACGCTATATTGATATGAACCGACACCCTAAAGATGATATAAATGCAAAGCGTATTTTTGTCAGCCTTCCGCCATTGATAAAGGGATACTTACGGCTGGGTGCGTCTATTGGTGATGGGGCGGTTATTGACAGTCAATTTAATACAACAGATGTGTGTATCGTCCTTCCAACGGGACAAGTCACCCAAAAATACGTAAAACATTATGAGCGTGTCACGAATAAAGTAATGCCCACATCGGAAACTGCCAAGGCAAAAGAAGGGTAGGATATGCGCCCGCTTATTGCTGCTCATAAAATCTTTTGGTTTATTTTACTGTGCTTTATAACTATTCCACTTATTGCTATTTGGTGTTTTATATTTAACCACACAAAGGTTTTTCATGCGGTGGCAAGGCTATATTATACCCTTACGCGCAAGATATTTTTTGTTTCTTATGAAATTAAAGGTAATATTTCGCGCGACCATACGGTGTATGTTGGAAACCATTTATCTTATATTGATATCCCATTATTAGGCAGTTTTTTAAATGCAACCTTTGTCGCCAAGGAAGAAGTGAAGAAATGGCCTATTTTGGGTGTTCTTTCAACCTTGGCAAAGACAGTCTTTATTAGCCGTACACCTGAAAAAGCGCAAAGTGCGGTTGCTCAAATGCATGATATGATTAACCAAAATAGATCGCTGATCTTATTCCCCGAGGGGACATCAACCCAAGGGGATTCGGTGCTGCCCTTTAAATCCAGTTTATTTGAGATTTTTTTGAGTGAAAAGGTTAAGGAGCCTTTATTCATTCAACCCTTTACAATTATACCGATTGAAACGGATGGCAAAGCCGTACGCACCCACAAAAATTTGGATCGCTACGCTTGGTATGGGGATATGAATTTGGAGCCGCATTTATGGCAGCTTGCAAAATCAAAAGGGATGAAAGTCCGTATTCTTTTTCACCCCCCTTATCAAGCATCACATTTTGATAATCGTAAAAAATTAACGGTGGCTTGTTTTGATGATGTTTCAAATGGATTGCACGAAAATTTAATGTTGCCCCCTTGATTCAATATAAAAACTACCGTAAAAACGCATTATAAATATGGCGATAACGCAAAAAGATATAAAAGGACACATCATGGAAATCACCCCAAACGAACTTATTAAAATTCAGGCTTACTTACGCTCAAAATTTGGGAATGAAGGTATCGCGGTGCGTCCCCGCTCCCAAACAACCAATTCTATTGAAGTTTTGTTAAATGGTGAATTTATGGGCCTTGTCTATAAAGATGAAGATGAAGGTGAAACATCTTATGATTTTAACATGGCTATCTTAGAATTTGATTTGCCTGAATAATCTCGCACCTAAATAATCTCGCATTTGGCTCTCTTTTTCTTTATGATGGGGGCATATGAAATACCGATCTCTTTTTATCGTAATATTGTTTCTTGCCCTTCCCAATGTGGCATTTGCAGATCAACCGCTGACATTCAAAAAACCAAATGGTTTTAAAGCGCTAGAGATTATCTCTCATATAAAAAATCAGGTTGACAGTGATATTGATATGGATATTGCGACCATTGATTTAAATGATGATTTTATTGATGAATATATCGTTCGTAACAACAAGTGCGACACGGAAAATTTTTGTACTTTTTCCATTGTCGCCTATATGAACCGCATCCCAATTATATTAGGGCAATTTGATGCACATAAAATTATTATCTTAGATAAAAAAGATTACGGTATTCGCCGTATTGTTGTTTATAATCAAAAGAATAATGATTTCGCCACTGCTACGGCAATTTGGCATCCAAATACGTATCAATATGATTTTTCCAAATAAAGTTAGATTGTTTTTTGCATTCAATTTACAAAACAGGATAGAATAGTAAGGTTATGGGAAAAATAAAGCACAAATTGATGAAGTATGCATTGCCAAAAAGCATCGTTTTTTGCCTCTTCTTAGGGATTATTTCTTTTGGTTTTGTGTTTTCTCATTCCGCAAATGCGGATACGCCCAAACTTGTAATCCCTTCTACGGGGTCGGATGCTAAATTAAGCGGATGCGCCACCGATACATGGACGGCAATGGTCAATCAAGCCGTCTTAGAATCCCGCCGCAAAACCGCTATGGACAAAAGCTTTATCGTTAAAAGCGATTCTGTTCTGCAATATAGTTGCTTTGGCGAAATTCTTACAAAAACTGTTGGTGATAAGAAAACAGGCTCTAAGGGCATAATAGACCCTATTTTCACCGCCTCTGATTATTGGGAGAATAAGGAAGTTGATATTTTAGGGGATGAAAAACTGATCATCGAAATTTATAACCAAGATGGCGAAACTGAACCTGGCTATCTTATTGATTTTATGTCTAAAAATTCTTTAGAAGAATCACTTGTCTTGGTGGTGGATGGCGCCTTTAAAAATTATATTAATAGTCAATTTAACCATCCCTATTTATCAGGAACCGTTCCTGTGGGCGGCACGGGCCTTGAACCTTGTGCCAATATGTCACAAATTTGGAAGGCAGCGATGTGTAAAAACCTCGATGCAACTATACCTTTTCCTACTTTTGAAGAAATTATAGCAAAAGGGGACCCGCGCCAATTCCCCCCTGGCGCAAATTGGGAGTGTAAATAATGAAAAAACTAAGATTATCCTTTCTTATTGCAGCGGCAATTTTGATCCCCACGGGGGCAAATGCACAATCTGTTGTCTATAAAAATTGTATTTCTGCGCAACAATCTGCCGAATGTCTTATTGCATTTGAAAAGTTGAAAACCTTAATAAACCCCATCACAAAAGAAAAATTTTTTCATGATGGACAACATGTTTTAAGCGATGGTTCAACCCATGTTTTCCCTATTTTAGAAGTGGCAAGCCCAGATATAGATGAAGATGGAATACCAGAATTAATTGTCCGTATCCCTGATTATATTGAAGAAGTGGAAGGGCAATTTTGCCTTCCTCAAGATCAATGCCCTCATTATATTATACAAGACAGAACCATTGCAGGCGAAAAAACGACTGTTAATTCATACAAAGCGATAGGGCCAATTTTCGCCTATTCTGTTGCTTTATCTACGGACGAAGTTGTTGATAATTTTAAATCTTTAAGAGTGTACTATGACGGCACTTGGCAAAACTTTGATGCGTATCAATATGACGTAAGTACGGATAGTTACTTTAATATGGGTACACAGCCATGAGATTAAAAGCAGTTTATTTTATAATTGCTTTTTTGATTTCCTGTTTGGGATATTCAACCTTATCTTACGCGCAATCAATGTGCTCCACAGGGTCAGGAACAGGCTTTATCCCCAAGCCAGCATCCGATCAATCCATTACAAGTAATATGGGGCTTAGGGATTTAAGCCATATTAAAGATTCAGATGGAAACCCGATTAGACATACAAAAAACCATCCCGGTACTGATTATGCATTACCGGTTGGCAGCGCCATAACAGGCCCCCCCGATGGTTGCGTTGTGTCAGAACAAGTTACAGGTCAAGATAGCGCAGTCAGCGGATATGGAAATTATATTATTTTTGATTGCGGAAATAATGATGCGGGTGAAAATATAAAAATTCAATATTCTCACCTTCAAACGGGGCAATTTGACAAGAGTACGAATGTTATACGATCTGGAACAAGTGGATCTGGTGGGGCACATTTAGATTACATTATGACCGTTAATGGCCAAACAATTGATGCGCAATGTTCCACAGGTACGGTTGTACTCAACACCTATCAATATGGTGCTTCATCAACAAAACATGGCCATGCCTGCCCAATTCAAGGGCAAGTTGATCTTTGCAAGCAAGAGAATACTTCAAAATTAGTCGCGCACGGTAAGGAAGTAAGAGAAGGAAACACAATCGCACCCAAAATTGCAGGCGGTGGCGGTGGGGCGCCTTCTACTCCACCCGATGGCTCTACTGGTAATGGTGGTACTGGTAATGGCGGAGGTGGGGTTTTTGGGGGTACTGGGTCACCTAATGGTGGTGGTACACCGGGAGGGCCTTATGTTGGGGGTGGCGGTTCAGGTAATTATGATCGTGAACCTGACCCTGTTCGTCCACCTTACACCTTTCCTAATGCTGATGCAGATTTATGCGATACCCCCTCTTGCATAACAAATACAATGATTGATTTGTCCAATCAGGCTGATGTTATGCAAGATACCATTACAACAAAATTTTTAAATATTACGGGTGATGGTACATGCCTTCCCGCATCATCAACAGGTAATGTGGTGGTTCGACAAGGGGATGGTGAAACAGAAACATACTTTGACAAATTCTGTATGAATAAGGGTTGTAGCTTTGTTGAGGGCAGCGGATGTCAATAATAGTGAAGCCATTCGTTATAACAATGACCTTTATTGAAAAGTATTTACGCTATTAATTGCAATGATGTTACAATTTCCTGTAATATAAAAGGATGGGATTTATGAAATTTTCAAAATTATTATTATTATCAGCATTATTTTTAGCAATAATGCCAAACCATGCAAAGGCGCAAGTTGCCGCGCAAGCTTGTGATACGCAAGTGTGGAAGCAACACGCCTCTAGCGCGTGGCTGTCCGCTCAACGTGAAATTATGCAAAGCCAGAATATTGGCGCTTATAAAGCCGACAGTGTTCTTGAATATGTTTGTTTTGACCAACTGGTTGGTTTAAATGCATGGGAAGGCGGTAATATCTTTGTCCATACAGAATATTTTGGTTCACAAATTATTCCGCGTGGTGCCCCTTCTGGATTAGATCATGTTTTAACCCAAGTGGTCACTAACTCTTTAAAATCTTATCAAAATGCTAATTTTAGCCATTCATTTTTAGGCGGGCGAGCGAATGCATTGGGCATATCTCCACCTGATGCTGTATTTCAAGATGCTTCAACACCGATATCTTCTTATGTATGTACGCACATGGCCGATGTGTGGAAGGCGTCAAAATGTATGAATTTTATTGATAATACTGAATTTGAAGCAACCGATGGGTTTTATCCTTTTGATGTTATAAAAGGATATGGTGGTGAAGAGGATATTGATGGATATGCGGGTGGTATTCAAGAAGTAAGAATGTGGCCCGCAAATCTAGCCTGTGGAACAGCTGGAAATGATGCATCATTTGGTCCACAAGGATCTTGGGAAACTCAAGTTACGTTAGCCGGAAATGTTGCAGATGAGCTTTATTTATCAAAAGAGCCTTTGGGACAGGTTTTCAAAACTGTCTATGAAAAAACAAAACCCGGGGAATGTGCGGGTCAAGACCCTATATTAACTGGTGTTACTGTTATCGCAGGCAATGGAGCGGCAACTTACGATGATGGTATTTGTATAACACCTGGTTGTTCTTACCATAAGAGTGGTGCTTGCAGTAATGGCGGAGCTGGCGCTGATATTGACGGTGATGGGCTTCCCGATGTCGGCGGGTAAATTACTTTTTCTTTAGTAGTTCTTTAATGATATCTTTTTTATCTGGGTTCATTTCCAGCATTTTGGCAATAACATCCATGTTTTTTGATTGGTCAATTTTCTCATAATCTGGCTTTTGAGGAGCTTTTTGTTGCGGATTCTTATCTTCCCCTTTGTTCTTTTGGGTTTGAATTTCACTTTTCTTTAATCCCAATTTATCAATCAAAGCAGGGCTATTACGGACAAGATTTCTTATCTTTTCTAAAAAGACAGGGTTCATCTTACTTTGTGCTTTTCGCAATTCGATAAAGGCTTGATCTAATAATTTTTGACGCTCCTTTGAAATTTGGGACGGTTTTTCGATCTTCTTTTCTTTTGGTGTGTCTTTCACCTTGATTTCCTTTACTTTATACTCACAATACAATGAAAATATCATATCATATTGATGGTAAAATGAATAAAAAGATAACAGCATGATTAAACTCTATAATCTTTTAATGATTATACTCACGCCTCTTATTTGGGTATATTTACGCGTGAGGATTTTACAAAATAAAGAAATTAAATCACGCATTTACGAAAAATATGGTCGTTCTTTAAACCCTCGCCCCGAAGGAAATCTAATTTGGATACACGCCGCCAGCGTAGGCGAAGCGCAAGCGGCATTGATTATCATCAACAAAATAAATCACAACAACCCTCAAACATCTTTTTTAATCACAACAGTGACCGTTAGCTCGGCAAGCATATTATCCAAAAAACTTCCCGCCCACACCGTACATCAATTTGTACCCCTTGATCATCCGCAATGGGTGGCGCGTTTTATTCATCATTGGCACCCTAATTTGGCTTTGTTTATAGAATCAGAAATATGGCCCAATATTTTATTAACGCTCGAGAAAAATAAAATTCCAACCATCTTGATTAATGGTCGATTATCTAACAACTCATACAAAAATTGGTGTCGGATAAAATCGACGGCGCAACAAATCTTTTCAACATTTGATCTTGTTTTGGCGCAATCATCCGATGATGCACATCGCTTTGAACAATTGGGGGCTGTGGCAAAAGCAACAGGGAATATAAAATTAAATGCGGCGCCCCTTCCCTATGATACAATTCAATTTAATAAAGTAAAATCAGCACTTGCCGCGCGCCCTTTTTGGGTTTACGCCAGTACCCATGATGGGGAGGAGGAAATAGCCGCCCGCACACATCTTGCGTTAAAAGAAAAACTGCCTGATTTACTAACCATCATTGTCCCGCGTCACCCAAACAGGCGCGATGATATTAACCACAAACTTAAGATAATGGGATTGAATATCTCATCACGCACCGACAATAAAAATCTATTTTCCGCACAAGATGATATCTATCTTGTCGATACATTGGGTGAGTTGGGATTATTTTATCAGCTATCGCCCATTTCGATGATTGGACGATCATTTAGCCATGATGGCGGTGGCGGTCATAACCCAATCGAGGCCGCACAATTAAACAGCGTTGTTCTAACAGGGCCCAATATTCAATATCAACATAATTTATTTTATCCTATGTTTGAAAAAAATGCCGCCATCCAAGTGCAAGATGAAGATGAATTGACAAATATGGTTTATCTATTGTTAACCGATAAAACAAAATATGACGCCTATTTAAAAAATACAAAAAACTTTGTTCACGGCCTTGATAACATCATGGATTTAATAATGGCCGATATTGAACCGTTTCTTCACATACAAAACAAAGCAGCATGAGTTTTTCAACCCCCAAATTTTGGTATAAAAAACGTGGGATAGTGGCTTATTCTTTAATGCCGATTGCGTGGCTGTATCAACTTATTCATAAAATTAGTCAACAGTTTAAGGGCGATCCATATAAAGCAGATATTCCCGTTATTTGCATTGGCAATGCCGTGGCAGGGGGCGGTGGAAAAACGCCAACCGTGATGGCGATCATAAAGCTTATTCAAAACCAGAAAATCGCCCAAAACCCCTATATCATTAGCCGTGGGTATAGGGCAAAAATTAATCAATCCCACATCGTTGATCTTTCAAAAGATACTGCAAATGATGTGGGGGATGAGCCTTTATTGCTGGCGCAACACGCACCTGTCATTATTGGAAAAAATCGTGAAGTCTCCATCAAAATGGCGCAAGAAAATAAGGCGGATTTAATCATTATGGATGATGGGTTTTTTAATTCCTCAATCTACAAAAATATAAAAATATTAGTGATTGATCGCAATATGGATTTTGGCAATGGCCTCACCCTTCCTGCGGGGCCGTTGCGAGAGCCTTTAAAATCAATTCTTCCAAAGACAGATTGTATTGTCACGATCGGGCCAAAATTTCAAAGTGACTTACCCGTTTTTAAATCAGACATCTCAATATCATCAACCCATTTGGATAAAGAAAACTATATTGCCTTTTGCGGTATTGGTTTCCCTGAAAAATTTAAATCAACGCTTTATAAAGCTGGGTTTGAATTAAAAGGATGGCATGAATTTGCCGATCATCATGCCTATACGCAACAAGAAATTAAGGATTTGCTCACGCTTGCAAAACAACAAAGTTGCCGTTTGATTACTACAGCGAAAGATTACGTTAAAATTCCTGCGCAATATAAAGAGATGATTGATGTTTTAGAGATTGAGTTAAAATTCAAAGAGGACACCGCCCTTTCAAGTTGTTTGAAAAAGATCGTTCATTCAAAATGATAAAACAAATACGCTATATTTTTGAAGCCTTATTTCTCGTCCTTCTTTTTGGGTTTTCTAAAATACTGCCTGTTCAAATGGCCTCTGATTTTGGTGGGTTTGTTGGACGAACAATTGGTATTCGCCTTGCCGCATCGCGTAAGGCATTGCGCAATGCCAAAATGGTTTTCCCCAATAAATCGGATGCCGAAATTAAAAATATTATTATCGGTATGTGGGATAATTTGGGGCGCGTCATGATGGAATATGCGCATTTAAAACAAATTGTAAAACGTCATGTTGACGTATCAGGTATAGAAAATTTAGATACTGATAAAGGCGGCATCATCATTTCCGCCCATTTGGCCAATTGGGAAATTGTTCCGCCATTTTTATATACGCATTATAATCAAAATAATTTTGTTCCAATATATCGCGCCCCAAATAATCCCTACTCCGATTATATTTTAAAAAAATTGCGCAGTTTTAATGGTAAATTAGATAGTATTCCAAAATCAAAATCAGGGACGCGTAAAATTGTTGCGTCCATTAATGATGGCAAACAAATTGGTATGATTATTGACCAAAAATATAATGAGGGCATTGAGGTTGATTTTTTGGGAACGCCCGCCATGACCTCCCCCATTTTTGCGCAGCTTGCGTTAAAATATAATTGTCCTATCGTTCCTGCCCATGTTGTTCGGGTGAAAGGCGCGAATTTTAAACTTAACCTTTTACCACCCATGATTATTAAAAATAAAACTGCGGAACAAATTGTCAAAGATTCCCATTTGTTATTACAACAATGGATTGAACAAAACCCCGAGCAATGGTTATGGATTCATAATCGTTGGAATAATAACAAACACAAATTACCCGAAAAAGAAAAACCATGACCAATAATAAATCCCATAACTATGACTATGATTATTTTGTAATTGGTGGTGGGTCTGGTGGTGTGCGGTCGGCACGTATCGCGGCAGGCCACGGGGCAAAGGTCGGCCTTGCCGAAGGGCGAAGCCTTGGCGGAACCTGCGTCAATGTTGGCTGCGTTCCAAAAAAACTTTTTGTTTATGCCTCCGATTACGCTTCTTATATCAAGGATGCAAAGGGGTATGGATGGGAAATTCCCGATGCCAATTTTGATTGGAAAAAACTAATTGAAAATAAAGATGAGGAAATTCTTCGCCTAAATAATATTTATCAATCCATGTTGGAAAAGGCAGGGGTGACTTTATATCAAGGGTTTGCCCATTTTAAGGATGCCAATACTGTTACCATAAATGGTAAGGATATTACCGCCGAACGATTTTTAATTGCCGTGGGCGGTACGCCGCGCAAACCAAATTTTGAGGGGGCGGAGCATGTTTTGACATCGGATGATATGTTCCATCTTGATTCTCTTCCAAAATGTATGGTGGTGCAAGGCGGCGGGTATATTGGTGTCGAATTTGCCCACATCATGCACAAACTGGGTGTTCATGTTACATTGGTGCATCGTGGCGATATGTTGCTTCGCGGATTTGATGATTGTCTGCGCCAATTTATTTCAAATGAAATGAGCGCGGCAAATTTAGATGTAAAATTAAATACAAATATTGAAAAAATTAAAAAGCATGAGGGGCAAACACATATTACCCTGACCAGTGGTGAAATATTAACGTGTGATATCATGCTGTCTGCCATCGGACGAAAACCCGATACAGATCAGCTTAAATTGGCGGAAATTAATGTTGAACGCAATAAAGATGGATTTGTCAAAACCAATCACGATTTTGAAACAAGTGTTCCGCATATCTATGCCGTGGGTGATATAACAGATAATGTTGCGCTTACACCTGTTGCCATTGCCGAAGGGCATATTTTGGCCGATAGATTATTTGGCAAGGGCGCGCAACGCTACGCCAATCGTGATTTGATACCTAAAGCAGTATTTTCAAGCCCCCCACTTTCCACCGTTGGTATGACGGAGCAAGAGGCAAAAGAGAGCGGGCATGAGGTGATAATATTCCGATCCAATTTTAAACCCCTTATCCATACCCTGTCCAAGCGGGAGGAACGCACGATTATGAAGATTGTCGTTGATAAAAATACCGATAAGGTTCTTGGCTTTCACATGGGGGGTAAAGACGCGCCCGAAATTATGCAAGGGTTTGCCGCCGCGCTAGTATCTGGGATTACAAAGTCGCAGTTGGATCAAACAATCGGTATTCACCCCTCATCCGCCGAAGAATTTGTAACGATGCGCTCCCCCGTGGATGAATAATCATAAAAAACAATAGCTGTAATGGCTTTTTAACTTGTTTTAAACCGCGCAACCCCTTATTTTCTCAATAGAAATTACAAGGGAATAAAGAGCATGACACAATCTTGGACCAAACAAAGCTGGCGCGATAAACCCGCGGCGCAGTTACCCAACTACCCCGATCAAGATAAGGTGAAATGGGCGACTGATATTATTACCAATATGCCCCCCCTTGTGTTTGCGGGTGAGGCGCGTAATTTAAAAGCGCAATTGGCCGATGCATGTCATGGTAAGGCCTTTGTCCTACAAGGCGGCGATTGCGCGGAAAGCTTTAGCGAGTTTAACGCCAATAAAATTCGCGATACATTTCGTGTTCTTCTTCAAATGTCTGTGATTATGACCTTTGGTGGGTCTATGCCCATCGTAAAAATGGGACGTATGGCAGGGCAATTTGCCAAACCACGCTCCGTCGATTTGGAAACCATTGGTGATGTGACCTTGCCCTCTTATCGTGGTGATATTATCAATAAAATGGAATTTACCGAAGAAAGCCGTATCCCCGACCCCGAACGCATGATCCGTGCGTACAATCAATCGGCGGCAACGCTTAATTTGCTTCGTGCTTTTGCCCAAGGCGGCTATGCCGATCTAAACCAAGTGCATCGTTGGAACCTTGATTTTGTAAAAGACAGCCCGCTGGGTGAGCGTTACGAACAATTGGCGCAAGATATCGGCCAAGCGCTTACCTTTATGAAGGCGTGCGGCATTACATCTGAAAATGTGCCTTCTATGCGCGAAACTGATTTTTACACCTGTCACGAGGCTTTATTGCTACCTTATGAGGAGGCAATGACGCGTGAGGACAGCACAACGGGCAACCCCTATGACACCTCCGCCCATTTCCTTTGGATTGGGGCGCGAACGCAACAAACCGATGGGGCACAAATTGAATTTGTACGCGGTATCGAAAACCCAATTGGGATGAAAGTCCCCCCAGAATTGGATGCTGATACACTTATCAAATTAATTGATATTCTAAACCCCGAGAATGAGGCAGGTCGCCTATCACTTATCGCACGTATGGGACATGGTCAGGTTGAAGAAAAACTTACCCCCCTTGTCCGCCGCGTTAAAGAAGAAGGCCGCAATGTTGTTTGGATTTGTGATCCCATGCATGGCAATACTGAAAAATCATCAAGCGGGTATAAAACACGTAAATTTGATAATGTTCTGGCCGAGGTGCGTGGTTTTTTTGCCGTTCACCGTGCCGAAGGAACCCACCCAGGGGGCGTGCATTTTGAAATGACGGGGCAAAATGTTACAGAATGTGTTGGTGGTGCCGATGATATTACCGATGAAGATTTATCGAACCGCTACCACACCGCATGCGACCCACGCCTTAATGCAAACCAAGCATTAGAATTGGCATTTTTGGTATCTGATGAATTGAAGAATTTAAATAAATGATACTCCCCCTTAATATTGTAATGGCGCAGTTAAACCCCACGGTTGGTGCGCTATTACAAAATTTTGAAAAAATTAAATCGGTATGTGACGATAATCAAACGGCCGATATGGTTGTTTTTGCCGAAAGCATCACGTGTGGCTATCCCGCCGATGATCTTGTTTTAAATAACGGATTTATGGATGATGTAGAATCCCATATTGGCAAATTTATTCAGGATTCAAAAGAGTGGCAGACAGCAATCATACTTCCCACCCCATGGCGGATTGATGATGTTCTTTATAATGTTGCACTCTTTATTCAAAGCGGCAAAATTAAACAAATCATTCAAAAACACGAACTGCCCAATACAGGTGTTTTTGATGAAAAAAGAATTTTCGCCCTTGGTGCAATGCCCGATGTGATTGAACTAAACGGTTATAAAATTGGCGTGATGGTGTGTGAAGATATGTGGCATACCCATGTCGCAAGCCACCTTAAAAACCAAGGCGCAGAGTTTTTTGTAGTGGTCAATGGCAGTGTTTATTACGACAATATTTATCAAGATCGTCTGATTGAGGCAAAAAAACGTATTGCTGAAAATAAAATCCCCCTCCTCTATGTTAATCAAGTGGGCGGGCAAGATGATGTTGTTTTTGATGGTCGTTCATTTGTCATGAACACGAACGGCGATATTGAAATTGAATTTCCTGCTTTTCAAGAATATATCTCTGACACAAACACAATCGTAAAGATTGACCCGCTTGACCCACTTGAAGAAATTTATACTGCGCTTGTCTTAGGGGTGCGTGATTATATTTTAAAAAATGGGTTTAATGGTGTTCTCATTGGTTTATCTGGTGGAATTGATAGCGCACTGACCGCCGCCATTGCCGTTGATGCCATTGGCGCAGATAAGGTGCAGTGTATTATGATGCCCTCAGAATTCACCTCCCAAGATAGTTTGGATGATGCAAAACAATGTGCGGAAATGTTGGGATGTGCGTATAAAATTATTCCTATAAAAGATACGGTTAAGGCGCTTGAAACAACGCTTGATCAACATATTCAAAAAGATGCCGCGCCCCTTGCGTTTGAAAATATTCAATCGCGTGCGCGTGGGGTTATTATGATGGCTTTGTCCAATTCCACAGGTAATATGCTTTTAACCACGGGGAATAAATCTGAAATGGCGGTGGGCTATGCCACCCTTTATGGCGATATGTGTGGCGGTTTCAATGCCCTCAAAGATGTATATAAAACGGATGTTTATGCCCTTTCCCACTGGCGCAACCAAGATGCCATTGTCATCCCCAACCGCATTATTACAAAAGCACCCAGTGCAGAATTACGCCCCGATCAAACAGATCAGGACAGCCTGCCCCCTTATGATGTTTTAGACGATATCCTAAAATCTCTTATTGAAAAAAATATGTCACCAAGTGAGATTAACCACCCAACCCAAATGGTTTATGATATTTGGAAATTACTGGATCGTGCCGAATATAAACGCCGCCAATCCGCACCGGGCACAAAAATTACCGCCAAGGCATTCGGCCGTGACCGCCGATACCCGATTACAAATGGATATTTTTGGTCAAAAAATTAGGATTTCACCAGTTTAAATTTTTATAAAATTTTATTTTAAACCAAAAACCATGGCGGGATTAAAACCATGCGGTAATCTTTTATGAACAAAATCATTTGCCTCTTCAGATTTAGATTCTGCAACTTCCCAAGAGTACTCGGATATTATGCTTGTGTTATTTCTACGACATTCAGAGATTGCGCTCAAAGCATCAACAGTAGATTTTCTAAAAATTCTTTTTAAAGCTTGCTCATAAGCGCCACATATCTTCACGTTTTTTTCAGGTGTGTTTTTTCCAACCATCCAATTCAGCGTTACTTTATATAATCTAGGTCTTCCAACTTTCAAAGCCATACCTGTTTTTAATAATCTTTGTTTTTCTAATACGTCACTCATTATTTACTCTTAAATTTTACGGGTTACAAAATAAATTTTATTTCTTAATTCAGCGTCTGGATTTAACGCAATCTCAATATTTGCTTCTTGTGTTAAAATTTCTGCCAACTTTGCCGTTGTTGTTTCAACAAAAGATTCTCCTTTCTCAATAGATTCCATCATAATTTGTCTTGATTGCTCCCCCGATTTTTTAAAAATATCTTGAAGTGCAATGAACGCTTCTTTGAGGAAAATAGGCTTTCCTTCATTATTAGATTTAATGGGCTTCGTATAAACTAAAAATATAGATGATAAATTTGGCTTTTCGTTCTGTGGGCGAGAATCAATGGCAGGTTTCTCAAATAAATCGGGGTCTTTCAAATCAGCCATTACTTTATCCTAAACTAACTATACTAATTTTAATTCCATCTGGTAGATGGCCTATTTTTTTCAATTCCTTAAGACCTTCTGAAATCTGACCTAGTTTTGTTTCACATGTTTCATGCGTTCCCGAATAAATACTAACAGGCGTTTGTTTTGCAGCATCTAAAATTTGATTTGCACCATTTTCTCCAAAGTTAAAAATAGTTTTCAAAGTAAATGTTTCTGCAAACATAACTCTTTTGGCAAAATCTTTTTGAACAATAATTTGCCATTGAGGTGGTTGTTGAGAATGGTCAATTAAAGCATGGCCTTCTTCATCTTTCTCCAAGCTATAACCAGATGGATTATACGGAACAGGTAACTTATCATTAGACATAGAAATACTCATTGTTTAGTGTTGGCATTACGTTTAAAACTAAAATTTAGTAAAAACATTTAACATCTTTATGTCAATAGGATATTTTAATTATGAGTGTCAAAGTTCGTTTTGCCCCATCCCCTACAGGATTTCTTCATATTGGAAATGCGCGTACTGCCATTATTACATGGCTTTTTGCGCGTAAGATGCAGGGGCATTTCCTCCTTCGTATTGATGATACCGATACTGAACGCTCAAAGATTGAGTATGAAGAGGCGATTGAGCAAGGGCTTGTTTGGTTAAACCTTGATTGGGATAATAAGGAAAATCAAAAAAACCGTATGGATCGGTATGCCGAGGTTATTGAAAAGCTTAAATCTGATGGTCGAATCTATGCCTGCTATGAAACACCAGAGGAATTGGGACTAAAGCGTAAAACACAATTATCACGCGGCGTTCCCCCCACCTATGACCGTGCAGGGTTATCATTAACAGATGAGCAACGTGAAAAGTATGAGGCCGAGGGGCGCAAGCCGCATTGGCGTTTTAAATTACTGCATGAACCCATCACATGGAATGACCATATCCGTGGGGAAGTAAATTTTAATGGATCGGACTTATCTGATCCTGTTGTTTTGCGTGAAGATGGGCGCCCGCTTTATCACCTTTGCTCTGTTATTGATGATGTCGATTTTGAAATCACCCATGTTGTGCGGGGTGAAGACCATGTATCCAACACCGCAACCCATGTTCAAATGTTTGAAGCAATTTGTGGTAAGGCACCCGAATTTGCACATCTATCCCTTATCGCCGATGCCGAAGGCGGCAAGCTTTCAAAACGCCTTGGATCATTAAGCGTAAAAGATATTCAAGAACAAGAAGGGTTGGAGCCTATGGCGATTATCTCCCTTATGGCGCGTTTGGGATCGTCCGATCCTATTGAGGCATTTACCGAGATACAGCCCCTTATTGATAGTTTTGATTTCTCAAAATTCTCTCGTAATCCTCCTAAATTTGATACGGATGAATTGCTACGTTTAAATGCACGTATTTTGCAAAATACATCTTTTGAAAATATAAAAGATCGGTTGAGCGAAATTGGCCTTGATACTATTGATGAAAGTTTTTGGAACAGCGTCCGCACAAACATCGAAAAATTGGAAGATGTAAAAGAATGGGCCAATGTGGTCAATAACCCTGTGGAGAGCAAGTTAGAAGGTGATGATAAAGAATACACCTCAAACGCGGCGGACTTATTACCTTCCGCCCCATGGGATGAAAATACATTCAACAATTGGATTGCAAAGGTAAAAGAAAGCACAGACCGCAAAGGTAAAACCCTTTTTATGCCCCTTCGCCAAGCCTTAACAGGAATGGATCATGGGCCAGAATTGCCCGTTTTGCTTCCCCTCCTTGGGCCTGATAAAACCAAAGAGCGTTTAAAGGCATAATGCCTGATTTTATCCTTGTTAAACCCCAAATGGGGGAAAATATTGGTGCGGCGGCGCGTGCCATGGCGAATTTTGGTTTAACCACCCTCAAACTTGTCGCCCCGCGTGATGGATGGCCTAGCGATAGTGCAATAGCCAATGCGGTAGGTGCATTTGACGATATTGTAAAAGTCAAAGTCTTTGACACTGTAAAAGATGCCGTTGTCCCTTATCACGCGGTTTATGCAACCACCGCGCGCGCGCGCGATAT
This sequence comes from uncultured Alphaproteobacteria bacterium, assembly GCA_963803555.1. GTDB lineage: Bacteria > Pseudomonadota > Alphaproteobacteria > Micavibrionales > Micavibrionaceae. The sequence continues at coordinate 1,213,400 of CAWDMZ010000002.1, forward strand.
GCGCAAAAAAGTTTTTACCCCCGTTGATGCCATTACCAATATTATTGAACAACAAAAATCACATCAAAATACGGCTATTTTATTTGGTGGGGAACGGGCGGGATTGGATAATGACGATGTTGCATTAGCACAAAATATTATTACCTTTCCCACCAATCCAAATTTTTCATCGTTAAATTTAGCGCAAAGTGTCTTGCTTGTATCCTACGAATATCATCGTCAGGTTAGTGAGAACATGACACCGTTTATCCCCACTGGAAAATCAAATATCGCCAACCAAGAAGAATTAAATGCATTTTTAGACCGCCTTGAAAACGAATTGGATAAAAAGAAATTCTTCCGCAACAACGATATGCGCCCCACCATGATCCGTAATATTCGCGCCATGATTTCCCGCAGCGATTTAACAGATCAAGAAGTAAAAACCTTTCAAGGGATTTTGTCGGCGTTGATTGGAAATAAGATTAAGGAATCATAGGTGTGACAACTTGCGGGGATATTTTGAAAGATTGATCCTGGGCAGGCTCCAAAAATTCAGGAAGAGAAGCCGCGTTTGCAGATTGTGTGAACTCTTCAGATACAGATACAGATCCACCGTCATCCAAACTTACTTCTTCTCCCAATGAATATTCATTAAATTTACCATTTAATTGGTCTTGCCGCCATGTTTCAAAGCTAGGTATATCATCACTAAATCTTAAATTATTAGATTCTTCATAAGATGCTCCGCAATTTTCAACAGGCTCTATAAATTCATCACTTACATAACCAATTCTACCATCTTCACCTTTTACTAAAGACCAATCTTTATCCGTTCCATGCTCTGAAGATAGCACTTCAACTACATTCCCCATAGGCAATGCTGAAGGAACACCTGTAAGAGTGTTTGGTATAAGCGGCTCAGAATCTATAGATGGATCATAGCGACGATTTAAACCACTAGACGATGTTACAATTTGTTCTTTTTCACATTCATTAACGGCAGGTTGTTGGCGTTCTAAAAATTCAGCTGAAGATAAAAACTCATCTTTTAATGCAGTAGAAATTGCATCATCTTCACCATCAATTCCTGCAGAATTAACAGCAAAAAATATAGGCTGTCCACTTTGATTTATTTCTATAGAGCCATCTGCGGCAACGCCTTAATTAGGCCCACCACTTGCCCCAGCCGCAGTATCTGCATCACTAGTAATTGTTTGGCCTATAACGCTTGAAATTTCCGCTCTGTCATGGATATTTAAGCCCATCAAATCTGAAGAATACCCAGCTACAGCAACATTTAAAGCGTTCGGATTATCTTCCATTTGAGATTTTGCAGTATCTTTATGCTCTTCAATACCCGCCAAAATATCAACTGTTTGAAATTCAGCAGCTATTATGGATTGAGGTGTTGGTTCAGAGGTATATATGATTGCGACATCCGATTGAGAATTTACATTACCATTGTCAACAGCTTCATTTTTTTCTAAATAATGCGGATGGATCCAGATTTTTTCTGATTGCATTTCATAGGTTTGAATTGTGCCTTGCTCGTCTAAAAAGCTTCCCGTTATAGATATTGCATCATTATCATATCCTTCAACACAATGCGCTGCTGTAACAACGATTGACCCTTCTCCAGATACATCATACCCAGATATTGTTGACAATGTGCCTGTACATTTATCCCCATCTAAGACAACAACAGAATCAAATTCTTTTTCGCCCATTATTACAGGTCTGCGAGAATCATGGCCTCCTAAATTGCTTCCAAATTCTTCTGTTTGTCTAAATGTCATACCTGGAGACTTTCCCCATTGTGAGGAAGGAGGAAGAGGATTAAAAATTTGATTTCCAGATATAGGATCAGCCATTATTAATTTTACCAATATTTGTCATATAAATACAAATTATGCTCAATAATGATTAAAATATGAATAATTTATTGATACATAGCAAAAAACCGCTATCTCTAGCGGTCTTTTCAAAACTTTATCTGTATTCACGGATTAACGTGAGTAAAACTCGACGATTAGATGTGGTTCCATTTGTGTTGCGTATGGAATGTCTTCTAAGTTTGGCACACGAAGGAAAGTTGCCTTCCCTGCTTTATGATCGACTTCGATATATTCTGCAACTTCGCGCTCTACTGATTCAATCGCTTGGATCACCATTGGCATGGATAATGAAGATTTTTTCACTTCAATCACATCGCCTTCTTTAACTTGGAAAGAAGGTACATTAACCTTTTTACCATTTACGGTCACATGTTGGTGGCTGACGAACTGACGCGCGGCAAATACGGTTGGGACAAACATTGCGCGGTAAATTACGGCATCTAAACGACGCTCAAGCAATCCAACAAGGTTTTGACCTGTATCACCCTTCATGCGGTTAGCAGCTTGGTAATAACGGCGGAATTTACGTTCCCCAATATTACCATAGAAACCTTTTAATTTTTGTTTTGCGAATAACTGAATACCGTAATCAGTAGGTTTCGCACGACGCGCACCATGCATACCAGGCGCAGTTTGACGTACATTTATAGGTGATTTTGGACGACCCCAAAGGTTGACACCCAAACGGCGGTCGATTTTATATTTAGACTTAGGTCTTTTTTCACTCATTTCAATAGTTCCTTCTATCTTATAACCATCTTTGATGGCTTAATTTAGCGTCCTCGTGCTTGCGCGTTTGACGGCTTTTAAATTGTCCTACTCTCCAATATTGGATTGAACCATATTAATCTTGGTCTATTGACCCCAATAATACGCCTCAACGAGGGTTACCCCCCTTCGTAGGAATAGGCGATTTATAGGGATTCCCTTCCTTAAAGTCAAGCATTAGAAAAAAATCCCGCCAATTAATTCTAATCAGCGGGACTTTATCTACTTAAACTTAACTTTTAACCTTATTTTGCAGAGAATGGCAAAGAAGAATGGTGCAAGTTAATGCGCAAATCGCCTTCTTTATCTTGGATATAGCCAAAGGTAAATTCAACTTTTTGCTCTTCATCGCTCCCTTTTGGGGTAAAGAAATAATTTCCCATAGATACGGCATAATCACTATATACTGCAATATGGGGGTTTTCACCAAAACGTACCTTCGTCCAAGGCTTGATTGCAAATCCTTTATCTTCTGAAACTTCACCACCAACAAAATACGACAATGCCTGATCAAATGTTTCACGGAATTGATCGTCTGCAGCCAATGTTGGCTTAAACAAAACATCGCCTAATTCATAGGCATAAAGAGTGTTGATATGATCTGTTGCGGCTTGTCTATAATCGCCTTCTTCCATAAATACTTTACTAATATTCTCAATACCGGCTGCCCATTCTTTTTGGGCTTCCATTACATCTTCTTTTGTAATGTCGTGCGCGTGCGCGGTGGATGGTAAAATGGCAAATGCCATTAATAGACCAAGAATAAACTTCATTTTAATGCTCCTGTTGGTTATGATAAAACTAATCAATTACTATACGCTTGATTCACAAAAAAGGTTCGCTTTTATGCGCAAAATTATTTCTAAAACATTTCTCCTATTATCTTGCATCATGGTTATATCATGCCAAACCAACACACAGACAATTTCAAATGATATTGCAACTATTGGAAGTACAATATTTAGTAATGCGAATGTAACCGCCGCATCGGGGTTTAGCAACCAAGAATTAACTGCCGCCTTTAAACAAGCGCTCACCATCGGTACAAACGAAGTTGCTGGTCAGCTTGGGGTCAAAAATGGCTTTAACTTAGATCCAAAAGTACGTATTCCACTGCCCGAGAATTTAAAACGCGTGCAAACCGCACTTAATTCCGTCGGGCTGTCTAGTCTAATGGATGATTTGGAATTGCGCCTCAATCGCGCCGCCGAAATTGCAACACCCGAGGCCAAAGCTCTTTTTGTTAATTCTATCCAACAAATGTCATTTAATGATGTTGTTGATATTTATAAAGGTCCCAATGACAGCGCGACCCAATATTTTAAACGCACCATGTCCGCACCATTATCGGATCGAATTACCCCCATCGTCAACCGCGCCATTGCGCAGGCAGGCGTGGTTCAGGCGTATGATAATGTAATGGCGCAATATGCGGCAATCCCCTTTATGCCTGATGTAAAGGCAGATTTAACGAATTATGTCGTGGATCGTGGAATAGACGGTATTTTCTTCTACCTTGCCGAACAAGAAACCGCAATTCGCCAAGACCCTGTAAGACAAACAACAGACTTGCTAAAGCGTGTTTTTGGACAGCGATAATCCATAATTTATTGTAACCTAATATCTGTCAAATATTTTGTACCACCGCTTAAAAAACCAATGCTTACGGCATCTTTAGGATCACTTAAAAGCAGAAAACCATTTAAATCATCTGTGTTGCGAATGTTTAGTCCATTAAATAATTGTATAATATCGCCAGGTGTAAAAACAGATGCCTGTTTGCCCTGATACCCACCAACATCCTCAACAATAACGCCAAACCCTGTATTATTTTGACGTTTTTGGTCATAAGTCATATCAGTAAATTCAATACCAAGACTTCCCCTTTCCACATGACCTTTCTCAACAATTTCAAACGCAATTTCAAAAAGAGTATCATGTGGTATAACAAATGTATTGCTGCCTCTACTTCCCCGTGTATCAGTTTGAGATGTGACCATTCCAATAAATTTTCTGTTATCGGAAATAAGCATTCCGCCCGAATTTCCCCGTTGGCTTGCCAAATCAATCTGATATACAGGAAAAGGAAGAATGCCCGTTCTTTGTGGATGGGAAACAATTCCTGATTTAATCGAAAAATTTAGATTTAATGGATGGCCAATAGCGTAAACATGATCTAAATAACTTACATCTTGTTTTGTATCTTGAGTACCAATGCATCTAATATGATTGGGTAAAGGCGCCTTTAAAACGGCGATATCTGTTTCTTCATCAAAACCAAGAATATCCGCACGAATTAATGCATTGCTCGCAAAATTGACACCATTGGGATTGTAAAATCTCAAATAAACCGCATCACTGCCTTCAACAACATGATGGTTAGTAACAATTGTTCCTTCAATTGTATCAATAACAATGCCAGCCCCGATACCCAATGACTTTTTACCCGTATTATTGATTGGGTTATCAGCATTATAAACTGGATTTATTTCTATTGTTGCGGATAAAATATCTTCTATCGCCAATTCTGATTTATCAGAATTACCACAATTAAATGTATGATTAGATTTAGTTTCTTCATCTTGCGCATATGCAGAAGTAACCGAAAAAAACATTGCTGTGACTGAAACAAAGGAACTTTTGAGTAATGATTGATACATAATTTTAACACTTATTAAGTTATGAAAATAAGCTTAATGCTTGAATTAAATATGTCAATAAATAATACTTATTTTTTCACAGGACAGCTATACAATTTTAGTATGGCGCTTATTTCATATCAAATAATATAAGTTCGTTTTATGCTTTTGCTACAGTTTTATAAGTATTAGTATTTGTTATCTCAACGGCATCGCCTTCGTTTAATTCTTCGCCTTCTAGGTCTATCAACCCCTTTGCAATATGCAAAAATACGCCACGCCCCTTTTTAATTTGGTAATCAAATCTATCGTCCTCTTACGGTTTTGCGACAAGCCTTATATCCTGACGAATGGTAACACCGCCATCTGTCCTCCTAAAATCTCCAACCAATTTAAAGCAATTTTTATAATCCGCTTCATTAAGTGTTTCTTATTCGTAGGATGAAGTAATATTTTGTGTATCAGGTAAAATCCAAATCCGTAATAAATGAACTTTTTCCTCTTAAAATGCGATTATGAGTTTTTATCATTATGCTCTCTTCTTGCGCATTTCTTAGGCGCAGAAGTCAAAATGATTGTTATTGGATCAAATTTTTTCTCTTTTTCGGATACACAAATCCTGACCCTTGATACAGACTGCCATAAGAATTTGATGGATAATTCCAAAATCGTACCAGTGACCAATCATTCTTTTTTGACACATCTTGAACAGGCATATAGCGATATACAATACATCTATCTGCCAAACTTGCCCCCCAATTGACATGTTCAACCTCAATTGTGCGATTATCAATAATACGTTTTACAACCGAAACATGCCCTTGTCGCAAGCGAGTGGTTTTAGATAAAACAAAAACTGACCCTACCCTTGGTTTTTTACCCCGTTTATACCCTTCTTTAGGGGCCTGATCCCACCATGTATGGGCATTGCCCCGAATTTGGATGCCTGATACATCACGTGCATGAGGGACGCATTGAATTTGTTTGGGTATCGAATAAAAATCGTCTTTGGGGACATGCGCCTTTTTGGCGGGAACGCTATCTTGATTTTCATTAAAAGGCGGTTTTCCTTGTCGAACGGGTGCGTAATTATCACTGCTACAACCAGTGATAACAAAACATAAAATCAAGAATAAAGGGGCAAAATTTTTCATATCGTGATTATAAAATGAATTTGGTGGGCCCGGGCGGATTTGAACCGCCGACCAATCCGTTATGAGCGGACTGCTCTAACCAACTGAGCTACAGGCCCTTATTAAATTCCTTAATGCCAAAAACCAAGATCAATGTCCAATCATTTGACAATATTTGAGTAAGTTTTTTTGTATCTATCTGCCATTATGATTAATCCTGTAATTATAAATGCTAGAGAAATCCACCAACTTTGCCACATTCCATGCGATACAATACTAACAAGCAAAAATGATACGAGCATAGTCATCGCTGACTTTTGAATAATGCCTGTTAGACACTTGTAAAAATACACGCTTAAACTTGTAATAATCGCCATAAATGTCATCACACCAACAATACCAAACTCAATCCAAAGCTGTAAAATATAGCTGTGGGGATGCATCACTGTTGTATAATCATTATATTTACCCAGTGTCTCAAATTCTTGATAATGTCGGCTAAATTCTAGTCCATGACCAAACCAAGGCTGCTCCAACGCTTTTCGGCTGATAAAATCCCAAATTTCTAATCTAGGACCAGCGGCAGCATGTCGTAAAAAGTAATTCGACTCTCTTAAATTTGGAATGTCAGGATAATAGTGCAGAACAATAAAAGGTTTAATTACACTAACAACAGTTATTCCAAGCACAACAATAACCCAAGATATTTTATATTTTGAAGGGAAAAGGAAATAAAATAATGGTGCAAAAACCATTAGTAATTGCGCCGATTGGCTTTCCCCAGCAATGAGCATAGGTATCACGAGTATCAGCGATAGATAGTGAAACCACTTTTTCTTTTCAATTAGAACAAACGCTGTCATCAATAAAAAGCATATTGTCACGCTGCTTCTATTAAAAACAGTGGGATTAAAAGGAGATTTATCAGATCCCTGACGAATAAAATTATAAAGAGGCCCATCAAATTTTAACTCAAAATAAATGAGAAAGCTTGATAAAATACAAACTAAGATTAAGGCATTAAGATAGCTTTGATAATATTTATGAATATTGCGATAGCATGAAATTAAAAATAAAGATCCAAAAAGAAATAAAATAGAAAGCTTTAAAAGCCGGCTATAAGCATCATTAAAGTCCCCAATAACAATATTATGCGTTAAAATTAAACAAAATATACTTATAATAAAAATAAAATACGTTTTAAAAGAATGTGTCGTAGCTAACAAATTTCCCCAGATAAAAGGAATTGAAAAAATAATCGTTACGATAGGCAAATATGTGAAGATACGCGGAACTTCAACAGAAAGAAAAGGAGCAATGAGAATTGGCAAAAAAGCCAAAAAAGACAAAAAAGACAAAAGTGATCTATCTTTAAAAACTTTATCAAATTTTTGTTTTTGTTCTATTTTGTTCATAAATTATTACTTTTATTTTTGATTAACAATATCTTGCATATATTGAATATATTGATTGGAAATATTTTTCCATGTTTTATTCATTACATCTGATTTTGCTTTTTCTGCTAAGTTTTTTGACTTTTTGGGATTATTAATTAAGGATAAAATTGAATCAGCCATATCTAAAGGATTATCTTTATATTGAATTATAGAATTTACATCATGATCCATAAAACATTCTGATCCACCATTTGCCGTTGCTATGACGGGTAAGCCACATGCCATCGCATCTAAAATAGGCATGCAAAAACCTTCTAACGGGGATGTTTGAACATACATATTCAAAAGACTATAAAATGCAGACATTTCTTGGACAAACCCTAAAAGATGAACATGGTTCTCTAATTGTAAAACTTTAATTTGTTTTTCTAATTCTTTTTGTAAATACCCTTCCCCTGCAATGATTAAAAGCGCCTCTGGCTTTTTTTTCACAACATGGCTCATCGCTTCAATGATTAATTTGTGGCGTTTTACGGTGCTTAAACCACCCGCTGTACCTATGATAAATCTATTCTTATACTTATCATCATTAAATAATTCTTCATTTTTATTTTTTATTTTTTCTTCAAAGCCATTATGAATTACTTTGATTGAAGTGCGCGCAATTCCTTGCGCAATAAAATGGTCTTTTACAGCCTCCGATACGGCAGTAAAATGTTTGATATTTTTATAATGCTTTGCTTTTTGAAAACCATGAAGTGTTGATAAAACAGGAATATTTAATAAAAACCCAAGGCGCCCCGCCATAATAGAAGCATTCCCCAAATGTGCATGGATAAGATCATAATTAAGGTTTTTTAAAAGATGAGCAATAATCTTCATATCCCATCGCCCAATAACGGGGGCAATAACATCAACATGATGATTTTGTTCGCCTAAATGCTTTGCAAGATTATCAGCAATATATTTTGTACTACCAACATCACCAGAAATTTCTAAAATTCGCATTGTAATTAATCGACTTTAAAAATCATTTACTCTACCTGTTTAAGTATCTAAGAAACTGCGTAATTTACGGCTACGGCTTGGGTGTTTTAATTTACGTAGTGCTTTGGCTTCAATTTGACGGATACGCTCACGCGTTACGTTAAATTGTTGTCCTACTTCTTCCAATGTATGGTCGGTATTCATGCCAATACCAAAACGCATTCGTAAAACGCGTTCTTCACGCGGGGTCAAGGATGCCAAAACGCGGGTTGTTGTTTCACGTAAATTGGAATGGATTGCACTTTCCACAGGTAAAATTGCATTTTTATCTTCGATAAAATCACCCAATGATGAATCTTCTTCATCACCAATTGGTGTTTCCAAGTGATACAGGCTCTTTCGCAATTTTCAGAACTTTGCGCACTTTATCAAGAGGCATATGCAAACGTTCTGCCAATTCTTCTGGTGTTGGTTCGCGGCCAATTTCATGCATCATTTGGCGACTGGTGCGTACCAATTTATTGATTGTTTCAATCATGTGCACAGGAATACGAATGGTACGCGCCTGATCCGCGATGGAACGCGTAATCGCCTGACTAATCCACCATGTCGCATAGGTGGAGAATTTATACCCACGGCGATATTCAAATTTATCAACCGCCTTCATCAACCCAATATTCCCTTCTTGAATTAAATCAAGGAATTGCAAACCACGGTTTGTGTATTTTTTGGCAATGGAAATAACCAGACGAAGGTTGGCCTCAACCATTTCTTTTTTCGCGCGCGCCGCTTCTTTTTCCCCACGTTGAACGGTGGAAACAACACGGCGGAATTCTTTAATCGGCAAAGCAGAATCTTCGGTCACTAACGCAATATTTGCTCACGAATATCGATTAATTTTATCTTCATTCTTCTCTGCAAATTTTTCCCATTTGGCATCAATTTTACGCACCCGTGCCAACCAATCAGGGTCAAGCTCGTCACCGTAATAATTCATCCAAGAAATTTTCACGTTTAACTTTGGCATCAACCGCCATACGCAAAAGTTTCCCTTCCAAGGTCACCAATTCACGATTAATTTTGTAAAGCGCACCAACAACTGTTCAATACGGGCGTTATGCAACATCACCTCATCCATCAACTTAACCATTTCGTCTTTCAGCTTATCGTATTTTTTGTTGGTCGCTGCATCTGGCTCATCCCCATTTTGAATGGCTTCAATACGCTCTTTTTGAACGGTAGAGATTTTTTTATAAGTTTTTTTAATATTGGGCAAAAACTTCAAATACTTTTGGTTTTAGCTCTTCTTCCATGGCGGCCAAGAGATACATTTTCTTCATCTCGACTTCATCATCAGAATTATCATCGTCGTCAGCAGACATCTTCGCCTGCTTCTTTTTTCTTTTTTGCGCTTCTGCGCTTTTTTCTCATCATCTGCCTTAGTTTGTCGGCTTAGGCGAGTATTATCTTCCTCAGGACCATCATTATAGGTCGCATCAAGGTCAATAACCTCACGCAATAAGAATATCGCCTTTTTGTAATGCTTCATACCATGCAATCAATGATTCAATCGCCAGCGGACTTTCACAAATGCCGCCAATCATCATTTCACGACCCGCTTCAATACGTTTGGCAATCGCAATCTCACCTTCGCGGGATAGCAATTCAACCGTTCCCATTTCACGAAGATACATACGCACCGGATCATCCGTACGCCCCGTATCGTCAGAGGCAATATTACCGCCTGATTCGTATTCTTCGTCTTCCTCTTCCTCCTCATCGGAATCGTCGCCTTCGGTCATTTGAATACCAACATCTGACAAAGTCGACATCGCATCTTCAATTTGTTCGGACGTAAATTCTTCGGCAGGAAGCGCTTTATTTAATTGATCGTAAGTGATATACCCTTTTTCCTTACCTTCCTTAACCAGTTTTTTAACAATCTGCGCCAACGTCCCTTTAACGGTGCGTTTTTGTGGTGGTTTCGCGATCATTGTCTTCTTCTGATCCTCATCCTTTGCATCTTTATTTGCGGCAGCCTTTTTGGCGGCTGTCTTCTTAGGTGCAGATTTAGGGGATTTTTTCGCCGCAGTTTTTTTAACGGACGCTGTACTTTTTTTGCTGTTTTTTTTCGCAGCTTGGGTCACGGTTTTTTTACTCACAGTCTTTTTTACTTTTGTTTTTGTATCATGGCTGTCTTGGCGGCTGTATCGGCGGTTTTCTTTTGTTTGGGCGCGGCTTTTTTAACCGCTTTTTTTGCAGTTGTCTTGCTTGCTACTTTTTTAAAGGTTTTTTCTTGTCTGCCAAACCAATCGCCTGTCTATTTGCCAATTATTATTAAAGAAACCAACGATAATTTATCATCACATGGTTATATATGATTCGGTACGATAATCATAATCTCTTTATCTAACCGCCTTATATAGCAAATAGTTCATGAAAAGAAACCCCTAAATCGCTATTTTTATTGATTATTTATGCTCTCCACATCGCTTGAGGTTTTAAAAAGACTGTCATACATCACTTTCCACCCTTCTACCGCCTCTTCAATTGAGGCTGACGGACGCGCAAACCGCGCCAACGCATAGAGATTATGATTTAAAAGCCCCCGCAAGTCACTATCATATCCTTGTGCGTTAATATTTGGTGCAGGTCGGCTTGCGGTATCTCTGGATTTTCTAATAAAATCTCAATGATGCCTTGCCGTAAACTGTCCAATCGCGGATGATTTATTTCAAAAAAGCCAATCTCCTCCTCATAATAATCCATCAAGGCGGGGTGATTGAGGAAGGCCGCCAGCAATTTATTCTTCGCCCCTGTAAATTGGGGTCGTTTAATAGAGACTATCCCTTGATTTCGCCCAACATTATTCGCGTTATTTTTATTTTTCCAATTTTGAAAAGGTTTCTTTGCTGATTTTGATAAGACCCACCGTAATTTTTACCAAAAGCTTTATTAATTTTCTCGCGAAAATCTTGGCGATAATAATGTTGAACATCACGGTCAGGAATTTGTAAGGCAAAGCCATCCAATGTTTTGGTCAATCCTGCACGGGATTCTGGGGGTGGCAAATTCTTGCCCTGGGTATTATACATCCACACAAAATCAACCAGCGACAATGCCGATTTAATCACCCCTTCAAATGCCTTTTTACCTGCGCCATTAATTAAACTATCGGGGTCTTGCCCATCGGGAAGGAAGGCGATTTTTGCACTATGGTCTGCTTTTAACAAAGGCAATATTCGTTCCACCGCCCTTGCCGCCGCGCGTCGTCCTGCATTATCGCCATCAAAACATAAAATGGGAATTTTGCGTTGTTCGGGAATCATCTTCCACAACACCAAAATTTGATCTTCGGTCAAGGGCAGTCCCCATTGGTGCCAACGCCCCCTCATATCCCGCTTTGACACAGGCCATAACATCAACATACCCTTCAACGACAATGATATCTTGCCCCTCATTTGCGGCTTGTCGGGCGCGCGGTTCACCATATAGCATCGACCTTTATGAAATAATGGCGTGTCGGAGGAGTTCATATATTTAGCGGGAACATAATCCCCGCGGTCTGGCGGTCTTAAGTGGTCGGGCAATATTCGTCCACCAAACGCAACAATGCGCCCACGCCGATCAGGAACGGGAAACATTATACGATCACGGAAAAACGCATAAGGCTCTTTGCCATTTTTCCCCTCACGCAATACCCCTGCTTCAATCATATCTTCATCATTATAATCAAGGGCTTGCATTGCTTTTCTAATTGCTTGCGGGTCTGTTGGGGCATATCCAACACGAAAATTATTTAAGTGTTCTTCACTATTGCCGCGCTCAATCATATATCGATACGCTTCGGCATTTTCGGGGGCGCGAAGTTGTTTTTCCATCCATCGCGTCGCATCTTCCAATAAAGAGTGAAGGCTTTTTTGTTTTTTGGCTTTTGCAACTTCTTGGGGGGTGGCCTTTGGCACTTCCATGCCCGCCTCGGTCGCAAGGGTTTCAACCGCCTCGATAAAGGATTGGTTGTCATGTTGCATGGCAAAGCCAATGACATCGCCATGCGCCCCACACCCAAAACAATGGTAGAATTGCTTATCATCATTCACATAAAATGAAGGGGTTTTTTCAGTATGAAAAGGACAGCACCCCTTAAATTCCCGCCCCGCCCGCGTCAATCGCACTTTTCGTCCGATAATATCAGACAATGTCAACCGCGTGCGCAGCTCATCCATAAAGCGAGGGGTAATGGTCATAGTTTATGTTTTAGCTTGAATCTATTCAAAATCCAAACCTATAAATCTAGGCCGCCAATCGCCTTTACCACTCCGCCTGCTTTTGCCATATCTAATTGACCCGCATAGCTGGTTTTAAGAACGCCCATCACTTTACCCATATCTTTAATGTCTTTGGCATCTGTGTACAGTAATGGTCAATGGCATTGGTGTGTCATCTTCGCTCATTTGTGTGGCAAGAAACGCTCGATCACAACGATTTCTGCTTCTTCTCGCTCTGCTAGTTCTTGGCGCTCTGCTCGGGATAAGTTTTTGCACTTTCTTGACGCTGCTTGACCATGGATTGCATTAGGGAAAGAATTTCTGCTTCTGCGATACCTTCGGTGTTGCCTTTGCTGCGTTCGGCAATATCACGATCTTTAATCGCGGCCATAATTAGACGGATGGTTGACATCGCCACCTGATCCTTGCTTTTCAAAGATTCTTTTAAAGTTGTGTTTAAATCGTCACGAATACTCATTTTTTGCTTCCAGTACCCTAAATTTAATTTATTACAATGTTTTCCAGTGGAGCCAAAAAACTGGAAGATTTATAGCGTGTCTAAGTACCCTAAAAGATCCCCCCTTAAAGCAATAAAAAATTACATCTAAAGCACCCACAGTGCAAGCGCTGTGATTGTTTTGGCTGATGGAACCGTCTTTTATGGCCACGGCATCGGCGCGGAGACTAGCGCTGTCGGGGAGGTTTGTTTTAACACCTCCATCACGGGCTATCAGGAAATATTGACCGACCCTTCTTACGCAGGCGAAATTATCACCTTCACCTTCCCTCATATCGGCAATATCGGCACAAATAATGAGGATATCGAACATCTGACCCCGTTTGCCCGTGGCGCAATTTTCCGCGAAGATATTACGGAGCCGTCTAATTGGCGTACTCTTCAACCTTTTAATGACTGGCTTAAAAACTCATAATTTAGCAGGGATTTGTGGCATCGACACCCGCGCCCTCACCCGTTACATCCGCGATAAAGGCGCACCAAATGCCGTAATTTGTCACCAAGCGGACGGTAAATTTGATTTAGATGCCCTTAAAAAACAAGGCAGCGATTGGGCAGGTCTCGAAGGCATGGATTTGGCCAAAGAAGTCGGCTGCACCCAAACCTACAGTTGGGATGAAAGCGCGTGGAACTATTAACACTGGATATGGCACACAAAGCACCCCTGAATTTCATGTGGTTGCCGTCGATTTTGGCTGTAAACGCAATATCTTACGTTGCCTTGCTGAGACAGGATTTAAAGTAACGGTCGTTCCTGGCAACAGCAGCGCCGATGATATTTTAAAGCATAATCCCGATGGTGTATTCCTAACAAACGGCCCTGGCGACCCTGCCGCGACAGGCGAATACGCTGTCCCCATGATTAAAGAATTGATTGAAAAGAGACATACCCGTTTTTGGTATCTGTTTGGGGCATCAACTCCTCGCCCTCGCCCTTGGCGGCAACAACCACAAAGATGGAATTGGGTCATCGCGGCGCAAACCATCCTGTTAAAGACTTAACAACAGGAAAAGTGGAGATTACCTCTCAAAATCATGGCTTTATGGTCATTCCCGAAAGCGTGCCTGATGATGTCGAAGTAACCCATATCAGCCTGTTTGATAAAACCAACGAAGGCCTAAAACATAAAACAAAGGCCGCGTTCAGCGTTCAATACCACCCCGAATCCTCCCCCGGCCCCCAAGACAGCCATTATCTCTTTGACCGTTTTTATGGGATGATTAAGGAAAGTAAAAAGTAAGAGATGACCCACGATCTTATTGACGGTGCACAGGATTTTAAGTTTTACCATTATCTTCAAGACAATGAGGTGATGACAAATTTGGCGACCCAAGGTCAAGACCCCAAATATTTTATCATCTCGTGTATCGACAGCCGATGTAACCCAGGTACAATTTTTCGGGCACAACCCGGTATCTTCTTCTCGCACAAGGCTATGGGCGCGATTGTCCGCCCCTATCAAAAGGGCACCGCCCTTGCCGCAGGACTTCAATTTGCCATTAATCATTCCACCGTGGACACCATTATTGTTCTGGGGCACACCCAATGCGGTGCGATAAAAGCATTGGTCGAAAAATTAGATGATCCAGAAATATCCGGCTTTGTCAGTGTCGCCCAACACGCCCATGATAAAGCCGAAGCCAATCACACCTGCCCCGATGAAGTTTTAGCCGCAACCGAAGAAGAAGCCATTTTAGAAAGTATGGAAAACTTAAGACAATATCCATCCATTAATAACGCGTTGACTGAAAATCGTATTACTTTAAAGTCTTGGCAATTCGATATTAAAACGGGTAATTTGTGCGAATATGATGTAAAATCCAAAAATCTTTCAAAATGGTGAACCTACCACAAACGACCGCCGCTGACAGCAGAAAAAGATGATTAATATGGAACAAAGCATTGATTTTGCATTACGATTTATCACACAATTTCAATCGCCTGCGCTTGCGTTTTTAATTGGGGGAATGGTTTTGGCGGCCATTAAAAGCAAGCTTGAAATCCCCAGTGCAATTTACCAATTTTGTGTTTTTATGCTCCTCCTTCGTATTGGCATTAATGGCGGGATGGAGATTAAGGAGGCGGAACTGATCGATATGGTGCTGCCCGTCATCTTAACCATGATTATCGGCGTTATCATTGTCTGGGGTGGCTCATTCATTTTGTCCCTTATGCCCAATGTTAAAAAAGAAGATGGCATCGCCACCGCAGGATTATTTGGCGCGGTTTCTGCCTCTACCCTTGCCGCCGCCATGTCCGTTTTGGAAGAAAGTGATATGCCGTTTGAGGCATGGGCGCCTGCCCTTTATCCTTTTATGGATATTCCTGCGCTTGTCCTTGCCATCGTTTTGGCCAATATGTATTTCGCCAAAACCAAAAAATCGGAAACAACCGAAACATCCATTCGAAAAATCATCAAGGAAAGTTTGCGTGGCTCTGCCCTCTCCGCTCTTTTATTAGGGATGGCATTGGGTTTATTTGCCGATGTAGGTAAAGTTTTTGACAGTTTCTATGACCCTTTATTTAAAGGGCTACTTTCAATCCTCATGCTAACCATGGGGATGGAGGCTTATTCCCGCCTCAAAGAAATGAAAAATGTTGCCCATTGGTTTATTATTTACGCAGCACTGGCCCCCATTGTTCACGGGTTTATCGCCTTTGGCTTGGGCTATATCGCCCATATCACAACAGGGTTTAGCCCCGGTGGAGTGGTTATCTTGGCTGTTTTGGCAGCCTCCAGCTCCGATGTGTCTGGCCCGCCAACATTACGTGCCGCCATTCCATCGGCAAACCCGTCATGCTATATCGGCTCCTCCACCAGTGTAGGGACACCGATTGCAATTGCGGTTTGTATTCCCTTATTTATCGCCATGGCTGAATGGGTATTTTAAAAAACTCGTACACGCCAAGGGCGCATAAGAACCGCAATGGAATGTAAGTTTAATTATTAAAGATTTGCAAGTTTGTGAAGCTTTTCAGAAATTATAAAGTCAGCGAAAATTTTTTGTTTTTAAGAACCAACGCGCAGAATACATTTTGTATTTGAGCATTGGAAGCGGATAAAACAAGAATTTGCAGATCTTTAGAATTTCTGAGGGCGCACAATTTCTACGTTTTCAACGTATGTGATACCCGAATAATTATTAAAAAACTTATCCGCGACCTCTTGTGCAATTTTGGTGGATACTTCTTCGTTCGCGGTAATGATTTCAAATTTTACATTGGCATAACTGTCATAACCCCGCCCCGTTCGGATGATCGAACGCCACGACTGCCTTTGCCCCCTGTGGAGGATAAGGTATACCCAGTTGCACCACATTTTTCGACCAACGCGGCGACTTGTTCGGTGATAATCTTTTCGGTGATAATAACAACTTTTTTGGCTTTATGGATCATATGATTTACCCTTTGATTTAAACTTCGCGTTCACACAAAGAATTGAAGAACCGCCAAGGGCGCAAAGTAATTAAAAATTTAGAATTTTGCGCTTCAATGCGTTCTTTGCATGGACTTTTATAATAACAATTTATTATGACACTATCATTTTTATACGCAAGGTCATTTATCTTGTGAAGGAAACAAAAAAATCGACCTAAACCTATTGCCTTGCTTGGCTTTATTGTTTATTAAATCATCTTCGGTAGCCCAAAATAATTTGAGATAGAAAAGCCGAAAAAATGCCCAAAAGAACCGATATAAAATCCATCCTCATCATTGGCGCAGGGCCGATTATTATTGGGCAAGCGTGTGAATTTGATTATTCAGGCACCCAAGCGTGTAAAGCGTTAAAAGAAGAAGGCTATCGCGTTATTTTGGTGAATTCCAACCCCGCCACCATCATGACCGACCCGCATCTGGCCGATGCAACCTATATCGAGCCAATTACCCCTGAAATTGTTGCAAAAATCTTGGAAAAAGAAAAACCAGATGCGGTTTTACCAACCATGGGTGGGCAAACTGCGCTTGAATACTGCGCGCTTGCATTGGCCGAAAATGGCACGCTTGATAGATTGGGCATTGAATTGATTGGCGCAAACCAAGAAGCCATTGCCAAAGCCGAAGATCGTGATTTATTTAAACGATGTATGGATGAACTTGGCCTTGAATCCGCGCGTTCCGTTTTGGCGCATAATCAAGAAGAAGCGAGATTGCCGCTCTCAAAGAAATTGGCCTTCCCGCCATTATTCGCCCTGCCTTTACCATGGGCGGAACAGGCGGCGGTATTGCTTACAACAAAGCGCAATATGATGAAATCACTGCCGAAGGGATCGATGCCTCCCCTATTAACCAAATCTTGGTCGAGGAATCCTTGTTAGGCTGGAAAGAATATGAGATGGAGGTTGTCCGCGACAAAAACGACAATTGTATTATCATTTGTTCCATCGAAAATATTGATCCTATGGGCGTGCATACAGGGGATTCCATCACCGTTGCCCCTGCCATGACGTTGACCGATAAAGAATATCAAATTATGCGTAATGCCTCGCTAAAAGTTTTGCGCGGTATTGGCGTTGAAACAGGTGGATCAAACGTGCAATTTGCCGTCCATCCCGAAACAGGGCGCTTAATCGTCATTGAGATGAACCCGCGTGTGTCCCGCTCCTCCGCCCTTGCTTCCAAAGCGACAGGATTCCCGATTGCCAAAATCGCCGCAAAATTGGCGGTTGGATATACCTTGGATGAGCTTGATAATGATATCACCGAAGGACGCACCCCTGCATCGTTTGAACCAACAATTGATTATGTCGTGACTAAAATTCCACGCTTTAATTTTGAAAAATTCAAAGGCGCGGATAATAATCTAACCACCGCGATGAAATCGGTCGGTGAAGTTATGTCCTTTGGTCGTAATATGGAGGAAAGCTTTACAAAAAGCTCTCCGCTCTATGGAAGAAGGCCTAACTGGGTTTGATGATATGAAAATTGGCGATGGGGAAAATCCAGATAAGGATCAACTGCGTGCCGCCATATCCAAACCTACCCCCCGCCGTCTGCTTTATGTTGCCCAAGCCATGCGCCACGGGATGAGCGTTGAGGACATTCACAATATTTGTAAAATAGATCAATGGTTCTTAGGCCGTATTGAAAACATTATTAATGCCGAAAAATCGTATTAAAGAGAATGGCTTACCAACCAATCCTCAAGCATGGATGAAGGTTAAAACAGCTTGGCTTTTCCGATGCCCGTCTTGCAAAAATTGTGGGCGTAAAAGAAAGCGCAGTGACCAAAGCACGTCAGAAACACGATATTCACCCTGTCTTTAAACGTGTCGATAGTTGCGCCGCTGAAATCCCTTCTGAAACGCCATATATGTATTCCACCTACGAAGGCAATGGCATGACAAAGGCCGAAAGTGAATGTAAGCCAACGGATAAAAAGAAAGTCGTTATTCTAGGCGGTGGGCCAAACCGTATTGGTCAAGGGATTGAATTTGATTATTGTTGCGTTCATGCCTGTTATGCCCTGCAAGAGGCGGGTTATGAAACCATTATGATTAATTGTAACCCCGAAACCGTTTCCACCGATTATGACACGGCAGACCGTCTGTATTTTGAACCGTTGACGGCTGAAAATGTGATTGAGATTATTCAGCGCTGAAAGTACAAATGGCGTCGGTTGAAGGTGTTATTGTTCAACTTGGTGGTCAAACCCCGCTTAAGCTTTGCCAAGATTTACAAAATGCAGGGATTAAAATCCTCGGCACTGACCCTGACGCCATTGATTTGGCCGAAGATCGTGAGCGTTTCCAAAAACTAATTCAAAAACTCAAACTACGCCAACCCAACAACGCCCTCGCCTTTTCAAAGAAGCAAGCGTTGGAATTGGCCGAAGAAGTAGGCTTCCCGCTTGTCATTCGCCCCTCTTACGTTTTGGGCGGGCAAGGCATGGAAATTGTTGGCTCAATCGAAGAAGTCGAACTTTATATGGCGCGCGCGATGAATGTATCAGGGAAAAGTCCTGTGTCTGCTTGACCGTTATCTTAAAGGCGCGATTGAAATTGACGTTGATGCATTGTGCGATGGAAAAGATGTTTATATCGCAGGAATCATGGAACATGTGGAAGAAGCAGGAATACACTCTGGCGACTCCGCCTCCGTTTTACCGCCCCATTCGCTACCTTATAAAACAATTCGTGAACTTGAACGTCAAACCGAACAAATTGGCAAAGGCGTTGAAGGTTAAAGGATTAATGAATGTTCAATTTGCGGTCAAAATGAATAAAGAAACCAGCGAATATGATATTTATATTTTAGAGGTGAACCCCCGTGCCTCCCGTACCGTGCCGTTTGTCGCCAAAGCAACCAATGTGCCTGTCGCCAAAATTGCCGCACGTATCATGGCGGGTGAAAAATTAAATGATTTCCGCGACCAATTAATTGGTATGACCGCCGATCATACAGCTGTAAAAGCGCCTGTCTTCCCGTTTAACCGATTCCCCGGCACCGATGTTATTTTGGGGCCAGAAATGAAATCCACAGGGGAAGTGATGGGTTTAGACACCGACTTTGCCCAAGCATTTGCCAAATCTCAACTGGCCGCAGGTAACGTTTTGCCCACCGAAGGGACGGTTTTCCTTTCCGTTAAAGATAGCGATAAGGAAGTTGCTCATCCCCCTAGCCAAAGAATTGGCCGAAATTGGATTTGATTTGGTGGCAACAGGCGGCACCTGCACCATATTGCAAGAATCTGGATTAAACGTAAAACGCATTAATAAAGTAATGGAAGGTCACCCCCATGTGGTTGATTCCATTATTAACGGCGATATTGATTTCTTAATCAATACAACCAGAGGCCCGCAAGCGTTATCCGATTCAATGAGCATCCGCCGTGAAGCCGTCATGCACAAAATTCCGTATTTCACTCTCCTCACCTCCGCCAGCGCAGGGATCCAGGCCATCCGCGCCCTTAAGAACCGTGAAATGGATGTGAAGCCGTTACAGGATTACTTTATAGAAGATGATATTGATGATAGTGAAGCTGCCTAATCTGACCTAACCTAACTCCAAGCCTAATCACATTTATAATTTAATGGTAGATGCGTGTAATCGGGTTCTTCCGAATTTAAAAATGTTATAGGCGGGGAACGCGGCTTCACCATGGGTTCGGGTGACCATGTTGCAGAATACGAGGTCATAACCCCCACCACCGCAACTGCAAAAATTTGATTAAGCATAGAATAAACTTAAAACAAATAATTTATTATGTCAATAATTCGCTAGTGTTTAATCCTACCCGCCCTGCTTTTAAAAATAATTTGGAACGATATTTATGCTTATGGGTTAGTAAAGCAACTCGAAAGCAAAATTGTGATAAGAGAAAACATTAATTAGGAGAATTTTAACAATGAAAACTTCAACAAAAATTTTAGGTATGACAGCAGCAGTAGCAATTTTATCTGCTCCAGCGCTTGCCGAATCAACCGTAAGAACACAAGTAGGTGAAACAGTAACATATAAAGTAACAAATAATCCTGCACCGGGTAGCGATGTTATTGGTTACACAATCGAAGCGGATCAGCAATTTGCACGCCTTGATGCAAACAAAAATGGTACAGTATCTATGAGAGAATTTCAAAATGGATCAATGTTAGATAACGAAGCAGAGATTTTCTCATTATTTGATTCCGATCAAAGTGGTTATATCACACCAGAAGAATTTGAAATGAATTCACGCTATGGTAATGCACGTTTAACGAATAAAACTGCAAACAGAACAAAGCAAAACTCAAACAGTAATTTTGGTAGCTTGCGTGCAAAATACTACACACCCGAAGAATACACCGTATCTTCAACAACATATACAAATCAACGCGATGCAAAGACAAATGTAGAAGCAGGCATCGATTATAATGGTGTTGATACAGAGCCAAATGTAAATCAAGGCATTGACTACAGAGGTGACGTCAGAACACCAGGTACCGTTGATGCAAACATCACATATGAAGGTGGAACAAACACCAATTATAACTACAACTAAGATTATATAGTTTTTAAAACCCAGCCTTCATAAGGGCTGGGTTTTCTTATGCTTGACCTTAAACAGACTAATTTGTAAACTTTAAGTCACTATCCGCAGATTTTTGCGGATTTTATTATTTAAAAAGAGATTAAAATGAACAACCAAGTCCCCATCACCCCCGCAGGTTTTAAAGTCATTGAAGCCGAATTAAAAGAACGTAAAAACATCACCCGCCCCGAAATTGTTGAATCAATTGCAACGGCGCGTGAACATGGGGATCTAAAAGAAAACGCGGAATATCACGCTGCAAAAGAGCAACAAAGCTTTAACGAAGGTCGTATCAAAGAGTTAGAAGGCGCAATCGGCGCTGCTCAAATCATTGACCCCTCCCAATTTTCTGGCGATCAAATTAAATTTGGCGCAAAAGTTGTCATTGTCGATGAAGCAACCGATGAGGAACGCACCCTTACCATTGTGGGCGAATATGAATCAAATGCAGATAAGGGGTTAATTTCAATCACCTCCCCCATTGCCCGCGCCTTAATCGGTAAATCAGTTGGGGATAGTGTGAAGGTCGTAACACCGCGGCGGAAAAGTTGATTATGAAGTTTTAGAAGTGCATTACGCCTAACTTTAAAAACTTTGCTAATCTACGTGAATGGGTACACCGGGCTTTTCTTTTGCGGTGCGTACTATTGGCATGGTTTTGACTGATGTTACATTGGATAAAGCGGTTAATTCTTCTGTCAAAAACTTTTGATATGCATCCCAATCTTTTGCAACAATACGAAGCATATAATCAACCTCCCCCGATAACATATGACATTCGCGCACCATGCGAAATTCATGGCATTTATTTTCAAAATTTTTCAAATCTGTTTCGGATTGGGAGATTAATTTTATTAATGCAAAAACTGTTAAGCCATAGCCCAGATTTGTCGCTTCAAGGCGGGCGTAATATCCTTTGATAAATCCACTCTCCTCCAGCGCGCGAACACGGCGTAAACATGGTGGTGCGGATATTCCTGCATTTTTGGAAAGTTTAATATTTGTAATACGGCCATTCGCTTGAAGGTCACGAAGAATTTTTCGATCTATTTTATCTAACTTAACGCGTCGGGTCATAATATTTCCTATTAATATTTTAAAAAAATCTTATTACTCAACATACTCTTTATAGGGTATAAGATGTGCAAGAGTTTAAGACAAGTGTTTTAAAGTTTAATTATAACATAAGTTAAGATAAATGTATTGTCATATTATTACAGAAGGAATGATTGGGACGCAAAACCAGTGTGAGGGGGTGTCTAATGCGCTCAACCTTGATCCTAAAATCATTCAAATTGGTTTACACCAACCATGGAAAACACTCACCCCATGGGTTGGCTTTGAACAACCATTTACATTTTATCCCCGCTTGGAACACCCCTTCCCTGACCTATTAATTACATCGGGGCGCAAATCTATTGCGGCGGCGCGCTATATAAAAAAAAAGAATGGATGAAAAACTTTTTCCCTTTTTATTCAAAACCCTAAGATAAAATCTTCTGCGTTTGATTTAATTGCCGCGCCCTATCATGATAATATTTCTGGTGAGAATATAATCGTCACCGATGGTGCGCCCAACAAAATAACAATGGCAAGCTTAGAAAAAGCAAAAGAAAAATTTGCACCTTTGTTTCAAAATTTGCCTGATAAAAAAATTGCCGTTCTTATTGGCGGTAACAGTAAAACGCACACCCTGACCCAAGAAAAAACACTTCAAATTGCCAACACATTGTCCAATATTGATTCGGGATTGATGATTACCACATCACGCCGTACGGGGGATAAAAACACCGCCATTTTAAAATCAAAATTAAATGGCGATAATATCTATTTCTATGATGGAAAAGGCGAAAATCCCTATCACGGAATGCTCGCCCATGCCGATATCATCATCGCCACAAATGATAGTGTTTCGATGCTGTCCGATGCGGGGACAACGGGCAAGCCTGTTTACACCATAAATCTTGATGGGGGATCTAAAAGGTTTGATCGTTTATATGATCATTTCACGGAACTAGGCATTATTCGCCCCCTGCCGCACAATATTGATGGCACCTTGCCGCATTGGCAGTACAACCCTTTATCAGATTCGCAGAAAATCACGGATGAAGTTCGCAAACGAATGGGATAAAACCTAACTTTTCCTTGCCCCAAACGCATCAAAACCTTAAATATACAATATTATAATAAAAGGAAATTTTGATGTCTGATACTCCATTCACACAAAAATGCTGATTATCGGCTCTGGCCCTGCGGGATATACGGCTGCGGTATATGCGGCACGGGCAAACCTGAACCCTATTCAAATTTTGGGAATGGAGCCGGGTGGCCAATTGACGATTACAACAGATGTTGAAAATTACCCTGGCTTTGCCGATCCTATCCAAGGCCCGTGGCTGATGGAACAAATGAAGGAACAGGCTGAAAATGTTGGCACAAAAACCATTTATGATATGGTGACTGAAGTTGATTTTGAAAACCACCCCTATACCGCCAAAACTGATTCAGGTGTAACATATACTGCCGATACAGTTGTTATTTGCACAGGCGCAAAGGCACGATGGCTCAATATTCCATCCGAACAAAAATTTCGCAATATGGGGGTCAGCGCGTGTGCCACCTGTGATGGTTTTTTCTTCCGTGGTAAAAATGTTGCCGTGGTCGGCGGTGGCAATTCGGCGGTGGAGGAGGCATTATTCCTCTCTAACCTTTGTGAAAAAGTGACCATTGTGCATCGCCGTGATGAATTTCGTGCTGAGAAAATTATGCAGCAACGCGTTTTTGATAATCCAAAAATTGAAGTCCTTTGGGATAATGTGGTTGAGGAAATTTTGGGCGTGGAGCAAGGTCAAGGCGAAAACCCGGGCGTCACAGGATTGCGCACCAAAAACGTAAAAACAGGCGAAATGACCGATACAGTATTAGAAGGCGTTTTTATCGCCATCGGACACGACCCCGCAACTGAATTATTCAAAGGCAAATTGAATATTGATGATGAAGGATATTTAATCACCGCGCCCGATTCAACAGCAACCAACCTGCCCGGTATTTATGCTGCAGGTGATGTAAAAGATAAAATATATCGCCAAGCCGTCACCGCCGCAGGTATGGGATGTATGGCCGCACTTGAGGCAGAAAAATATCTTGCAGATATCGAATCAAAAGACCATAAAGAAGCCGCTTAATAAAAACTCAAATAGTCCTTAAATTTTAAAATATCTTTTAAGCATTTTTTTAGCTTTGTCTTTTGGCAAGGCATAAGTGACGCAGAATATTTTAATATTTAAGAAACGCAATAACGCCGTCAAAAGGCAAAGATAGGAAAATTAAATGGATTGGGATAAATTACGCACCTTTCACATCGTTGCCGAAGCAGGCAGTTTTACCCATGCGGGTAATGCCCTTAACCTTAGCCAGTCCGCCGTTTCTCGGCAGATTAGTGGTTTGGAAGAAAGCCTTGATACAAAATTATTCCATCGCCATGCCCGTGGTTTGGTTTTGACGGAGCAAGGGGAGCTTTTGAAAAATACTGCCAAGGAAATTTTTGGTAAATTATCCATGGTACAGGCGCGGTTGTTAGATGATAAATCACAACCATCGGGAACATTACGTATCACCGCACCGGGTTTTTTGGGGTCAACATGGCTTGTCCCTCGTTTGTCTGAATTACATGCAAAATATCCTGAACTTCAACTCTCCCTCTTATTTGATGATCGCATTTATAATTTAAATATGCGCGAGGCGGATGCCGCGATTCGTCTCTATAAACCCGATCAACCTGACCTGCTTTATAAAAAAATTGGTCAGATTAAATTTCATATTTTTGGATCAAAAAATTATTTTGATAAATATGGTGTTCCCAAAACATCAAAAGATTTAAAAAATCATATATTACTGGGCTACCCCGATGGAACCCCCGCCCCGTTTGAAGATCCAAACTGGTTGTTTCGTCAGGCAGATACTACATTGACCAACAATGCCAAGTTGATAAAAATCAATTCCTTATACGGTATTTATGAGGCGGTTCGTAATGATTGTGGCCTTGCCGTACTGCCCGATTATTTGGCCGCTGCGGATAGCAATATAAAATCGTGTCTTACAGATATTGAACGTCCCTCCGTTGATATGTATTTTGTTTATGCTGAGGAACGTGAAAGCTCAAATCGGATAAAGCTATTACAAAAATTCTTATCAGAAAAAGCAAAAAACAGTCAATTATAGGTCATTTTTTATAATATAATTTCAAAAAAAGTTGTTATATATCAACGCCTTACAAAAGGTGTGTGAAAAACGTCCTTATCAATGATTTTTTTGTTTACATCACTGTTTACCCATCGTATAACCCCACAATCTTATGCGTGAGCGTAAGAATGGAGGATATGATTTAGCAATAATGACTGTCCTACATCTCAACTTTTTTAAAAGTTGTCCAAGATGTGAAACCTCCCTGTTCAACTTGAATACCGGGCTTATCTTCTTTATTGAAGATCGCCCGGTTTTTTTTAGACACCCCATATAACAAATTGATTTTTTTAGGTCTTTTGTGCAAATCACGATATAATAATATTTCGTTTTTCTAATTTCAAATATTGTCCAAAAATTATTCATGTCCCCCACTGATCACAATTCAATCCCCCGCGAAGAAAAAGAGCCTGTTATTGCACTTTTTAATTATGGTGGTGGATTGCGCGGGCTTATCCCCGCCCATATCATGGCACGGATTGAGAAAAAGACAGGGCATCGCATGTCCGAAATGGTCGATATTTTTTGTGGCCCTTCAACAGGTGCTATTTTAAATGCCGCCCTTAATATCCCCCATGATGAACACCCCACCCGTGCCAAATATCGCGCCCGCCATATGGTTATGTTTTACGAGCGTGAGGGCGCAAATATTTTCCCCCATGACCGCTATCGTGAATTGCGCGGCTTACTCCATGACTTCAACAATCGTCTTACCAAAATTGGGCGGATTGAAAGCATGTTTAAACATGGTCATTACGACCCCAAAAATTTGGGGCGCAGTTTACGCAAACTCTACGGTCATACAAAAATCTCCGATAGCTTAAAGAGCTTGGTCATCCCTTTTTACAGCATTAATGGCAGCAATACGCCTGATGGGTACAACCCCCTTATGCCAACACGCGGTATGCAACATTATGCCCGTGAGGGCGGCCATGCGGTTTGGTTGCGCCATATGCAATTGCATAATGGACAACACCATATCAACAGCAAACCACAAGTTTCCATGTATGATTGTGTTATGGCCAGTTGCGCCGCCCCCACCTATTTCCCCTGTCATAAATTTGATGTGGGTTGGCAGGATGAGCGTGGCACTAAAACCTATGCAGGCATTGATGGCAACGTCTTTGATAACCCTGCGGTATCTTATTATGGCTCGTTACAAAAACAACTCGACCCGCATCAAAAACTTGTGATGATTGGTTTGGGTACGGGGCATACCAACCGCTCTATCAAGCATGAGCAGTGGGATAAATACGGATCGCTTGGCGTGGTTGACCCTGTCAATGATTTGCCGCTAATTAATATTTTTTTCCATGCGTCTGAAACTGCATTATCGCATAGCTTACTGCATGAATTAGGGGATGATTTATATATGTTCAACCGCAGTATTTTGGATGGTGATCCCACCACCCCTAATGTACAAATTGATGACAGCTCTCCTGAGAATTTTAAAAAGCTTCGTAATTTCTCAGAAAGTATTATGGAAGAATATGCCACTCAATTTGATGATGTGTGCGAGTTACTGGTTCAAAACCGAACAAAGAAAATCATTACACAGAGCGAAAAACAAAAAGAGAAAAAAAGCATTTTTTCCTTTTTTTCAGGAGATTAGAGTTTAAGTTTTCCACATTTTTTGTAATAATATTACATTATTGCGTGACGAATTGAGAATTTCATTCCATAATGTAAAAAATTAATAATAAGTATAATATTTAAATAGGAATTTTCATTCTAATCTAAATGGCATTTGTCGATACAATATTTTCTTTAACTCAAAACTTTGGACGCGTTGCCACTGGCTTATCACGCGTTGCTGCCATTCCATCTTTGGAACGTACACAAGCCGCTTTGGATAAAGTTAATAAGGCTAGATTATTTGCTGACGCTTTATATAAAACTTTATATCTTCCCCCTCCTCTTAACGATACAGCTACGCCTTATCTTGTTAATCCAACACCACCGCATTGGGAAAAGGAAGTCATTTGTTACGGAGGACAAAACTCTGTCGTTACCAAAATTACGAGCGAAGGATCGAGCAATACCGTTATTCAATTACTCGGCTTAAATACAGAAGCTGAATACTACCAACCCTTTGTGGAACGTATTTCAAAACGCAATCCGCCCAATATCATTATTATCGAACTACCCCATGCCAGTGAGGAAGGCTATATGCCTGATGGGAAAACCTTGGTCGAAGGGTTTGAAGAATTTGTGGCTGCGGCATTATTGGACCCCGATTCTAAAATTTTAAGGGCAATCCCCCCTAATCATAAAATTACCCTTTTAACACATTCTGCAGGGTCTAAATCCTTTGAGGCAGCAATAAGAAAATCCCCCGAACGTGCCAAATTTGCGGCTCAACATTATGGCGATGATAGTATTATTCACACTGGAATCATGCTTGATACTGTTGGCTCATCAAACACATTTAACCCTCTTAGGTCAGCCGCATATTTATGGCTAAGCGATCGTCCAAATGTACGCACACAACAATTGGGAACAACACATATTGATTTGGTGTGGGCAAAAAGTAATACGCATTTATTTGACCCTTGCTATACAAATCAAACCACGCGCAACGCCTTTCATGGGCAAGCCAACAAAATGAAACGCAGTGGCATCGAAGATGTTGAAGCCGTTCAAGACCCCCAATTACGCGATGCAAACCCACATTTCTTTTCTTTAAAGCGTAAAATTATTATGGGCGCGTTAGAGCCATGTACAAGTACAAGGGTTGCAGAATTTTATGGCGATATAGTCGATGGTATTGAGGTAAAATCCGTTCCACATGCCAAACATAACCCCCTAATGGAATGCGCCGTAGTTTACGGAATGGTTGCCCGCACACTGCGATAAACTAACCTGCTTTCGCGCTTATTTAAACCAATGCCTGACACGCTTTTTTAATACGGGCGCAGGCGGATTTTAATGCCTCTTCACTGGTTGCGTAAGAAATTCGGAAATGCGGGCTTAAGCCAAATGCCTCCCCATGTACCGTTGCAACCCCTTCGGATTCAAGCAAGTAGCTAACAAAATCTTCATCTGTTTTTAAAACTTTTCCATCAGGTGTTTTTTTGCCCATTACGCCTGCGCATGATGGATACACATAAAATGCGCCTTCTGGCATGGGACATTCAATGCCCTCGCACTCGTTTAATAAATTCACCACAATATCGCGACGGTTTTTAAACGCTTTAATCCATTCAACCATAAATGATTGGTTACCGTTTAACGCCTCACACGCTGCCGCTTGGGAAATGGAACAGGGGTTTGATGTGCTTTGCCCTTGAATTTTTGCCATCGCCTTAATCAATTCTTTGGGGCCGCCCGCATATCCAATACGCCACCCCGTCATGGAATAGGATTTGGATACCCCATTTACGGTTAAGGTACGGTCTTTTAATTTTGGTTCAACTTGCGCGGGGGTTACAAATTTAAAATCGCCATAAACAAGATGCTCATACATATCATCGGTCATTACCCAAACATGCGGATGTTTAACCAAAACATCGGTTAAATCCTTCATATCCTCATGGGTATATCCCGCCCCTGTTGGATTGGAAGGGGAATTTAAAATCACCCATTTGGTTTTATCGGTGATCGCCGCCTCTAATTGTGCGCCGGTCATTTTAAAATTTGTATCTTGGGGGCAGTCCACAATTACGGGCTCCCCTTCGGCCAATAATGTCATATCGGGGTACGATACCCAATATGGTGCGGGAATGATTACTTCGTCCCCTGCATTTAATGTCGCCATTAAGGCGTTATACAAAATTTGCTTCCCGCCCGTCCCAACGGAGATTTCCTCGCGGGTATAATCCAACCCATTATCGCGTTTAAATTTGGCGATAATCGCATCTTTTAATTCGGGCGTCCCATCAACATTGGTGTATTTGGTCTGCCCCTCATCCATTGCGGTTTTTGCGGCATTTTTGATAAAATCTGGCGTATCAAAATCGGGTTCGCCCGCGCCCAATCCAATAATATCTTTGCCTGCGGCTTTTAATTCTTTTGCCTTGGCCGTGACCGCCAATGTGGCCGATGGTTTAATACGTTTAAGACGATTGGCAATAATAGACATGGGGCATTTTCCTTTTTATTTACGGCGTATAATCTAATGATATCTTATGATTTTCAATGAACCCTTTCAAGGGGGCAAGAATAGGATTTTGAATTTCATCTTTTAAATAATTTTGAAGACGCGGAATATGTGGCAAAAATTGTTTGCCGCGCCCTTCATCGGCAAATTTTATAAACAGCCCAATGACGCGGCAATGAAATTGTGCGCTCATCACAACGTACCAGTCTTGAAATGCTTTGCATTCTTCCTCATTCATATTGGCGCAATATAACTCTTTCATCTTTTGCTTAATATCACTCGGCACGCTGACCCGCGCATCTTCTAATAGATTGAGCAAGTCATAAGGCGCCCCGCCCCAAAATGCATCTTGAAAATCAATCACACCATCATCGGCATTTTGCCCCGAACGCCACATTAAATTTTCCAAATGATAATCACCCAAACACACGGTCATGGGGCATGGCGGTAATGCATTCTCAATCTCATCCCACATTGCCTGATAGTCATCGTGGATTTTTTGATTAACCACTTTGCCTGATGCGGGTGGCATATAATAATCAACAAATTGCGGCACACGCTGCCAAATTAATGTATCTTTATAAAGTGGTAAATCTAAATCATTTTGCGTGGTGGCTTGTTTAATTTGAACCAATATCTTTGTTGCCTTGGTGTAAATATCAGATTTATCAACGCCATTTTTTAGGGCATCACCAAAACTGGTATCGCCCATATATTCAATTAGGGCGAGGCCGCATTGCTCATCCGCGTAATAAATTTCGGGGGCATGAATATTATTTGCCCTCAAAAATTTATCCATTTTGATAAATTCGGGCAATCCTGTTTCCAAAATTCCTGCGCGGCTCATATCCATTAAAAGGGCAGTGTCATTCTGACGCGTGATTAAATAATAACGGCGCAAACCCATATCGGCATTTAACGGCGTGCGCGTGGCATCGCCCCACCCTGCTTTTTCTAAGAATGCGTTCAGGTTGACAGTGTCGATGGATTGCGGCTTTGCGCTCATAAAAATAATTCAGTTATTTTTTTAGTCTGATGATGATTTTTTAATCATCGCATGAATGGCATCAATATGGCGTTGCGATACCCCTTGCTTACGGCGGGGTGGATTATGATTTTCTTGTCCAAATTGTGCCGTGTCGCCCCCTGCAATAGTGCGAAGAATATCCATACCAAAGGAATCTTTTTTGCCTTGCTTGCCCTCATTTGGTTTTTGTGGGGTTGCTTGTGGTTTTGATGGTGATGATGATTGTGCGGTGCGTCCCGTTGCGTTATATCCCGTGCTTGCGTTGTTCGTACCGCCACCATTATTCGAACCAGCATTATTTGGTTGCGGGCGTGTTGCACGCAATTCATTATCGGAAATGGGGGGGGTCTGCGCCACTGGCTCTGGTTTTGTCTTGCCGCTCATCACCCGACCAACCGCGTGCGCGGTAATACCAACCATATGCGGCTTGACCAACGCCCGAAGAAGCTTTGGATCATCCATCGCCCATGCGGTGACTTGCTGTCTTATGCGTGTTGCATTATCACGGTGTAAATGCATCGCTTCGCGTATTTTCTTTTCTGCATAATCCCAAGCCATTAAAATCCTCATTTACTATTTTTGATACGGATATTAATTGTTTCCGCTTAACTAAAACTTATTATATCAAATTTACGTCCTATTTTCCTTATAAAAATATAACAATTCACAAGGTCGATATTTAGCTGATTTAATGCTATAATCTTATTTGTTCGTGCAAGAAATGAATGATTGTAATTTTTCATAATAAGCCACCCTCCCCACTCCTGTTTTTTGGGTCAAACAAACTGAAGGATTGCGAATAAGCTATACTTATCAATCACTTATATAGGGTGAATTTAAAGCCTAGAAATTTCAGTCATTAAACTGCGGACGCCTTTTACGCGATCTGCGGCAGTTTCCCATGGTCTTGTAATAACAATTTTTTGATCGTGGGGGCGTAATTTGACCGATCCGCGTTTGCTATCAATCCAATGCATAATTTTTTGCGGATTTTTGGGTGTATCTTTATAAAACCCGATAACCGCACCTTTTGGTCCTGCATCAACGCGATCAACATTTGCGGCACGGCAAAGCTGTTTTATCGCCATGATATCAAGCAGATTTTCCACCTCTTTCGGAATTTCACCAAAACGGTCAATTAATTCGGCGGCAAACCCTTCGATGGATTCTGCGCCTTCCAATTCGGATAATCGACGATACAAGCTCATCCGAACGCTTAAATCGGGCACATAATTTTCGGGAATAAGCACCGATGTGCCAACATTAATATTGGGTGACCAGCGATCATTTCCAAAATCTTCATCGGTGAAATCAACACCTGCTTTGGCGGCGGCAACGGCTTCTTCCAACATTTGTTGGTAAAGCTCTACTCCAATTTCACGAATATGCCCCGATTGTTCTTCGCCCAATAAATTACCTGCACCGCGAATATCCATATCATGCGATGCCAATTGAAATCCTGCGCCAAGGGTGTCGAGCGTTTCAATCACTTCCAAACGCTTTTGCCCTTGTTGGGTTAATTTCTTTTTAGGGTCATGCGTTAAATAAGCATAGGCGCGCACTTTTGATCGTCCAATTCGCCCACGAATTTGGTATAATTGTGCCAATCCAAACATATCGGCACGATGGACAATCATGGTGTTTGCGCGGGGAATATCAATCCCACTTTCAATAATATTGGTGGCAAGCAAGACATCATATTGACCATCATAAAAGGCGGACATTTTATCTTCCAATTCGGTGGCGGTCATTTGACCATGCGCGCTGACGGTTTTAAGTTCGGGGACAATTTCGGCCAAGGTTTCTTTAACCTGTTTTATATCTTTAACACGCGGGCAAACATAAAAGCTTTGCCCACCGCGATAATGTTCACGCATTAAAGATTCCCGAATAACCAACGGATCAAACGGCAACACAAAAGTACGAATGGCTAGGCGGTCTACAGGCGGCGTTGTAATCAGGCTCATTTCCTTCACGCCGCTTAAACTCATTTGCAATGTACGCGGAATGGGCGTGGCGGAAAGGGTCAACATATGTACATCTTGACGCAATTCCTTCATGCGTTCTTTTTGCTTTACCCCAAATCGTTGTTCTTCATCAACAATGACCAAACCCAAATGGGCAAAGCGGACATCTTTTGCAAAAATGGCGTGGGTTCCAATAACAATATTAACCTCACCATTTGCCATGCCTTGTTTGGTTTCTTTTATATCCTTGGCCGTTGCCATACGTGACAATTGACCAATACGAAGGCCAGTATTTTGGAAACGCTCGATAAACCCTGCATAATGTTGGCGCGCCAATAATGTGGTGGGAACAACAACCGCCACTTGCGCGCCAGACATTGCCGCAACATAGGCGGCGCGCATTGCAACCTCGGTCTTACCAAAGCCAACATCGCCACACACAAGACGATCCATTGGATGATCGCCCGCCAAATCTTTGATCACATCATTGATGGAGCGTAATTGATCTTCCGTTTCTTGATAGGGAAATTTTGCAGCAAATTTATTATATAAATCAGGATCAACGGAAAGTTTTTCTGAATTGCGCAAAATCCGCGCAGCGGCAATTTTCAATAATTGATCCGCCATTTTCATCAGATCTTTTTTGACCCGCGCCTTTCGCGCCTGCCAATTTGCGCCACCTAATTTATCAAGACGCGTTGTCCCTTCGTCTGACCCAAAGCGCGATAGCACTTCGATATTTTCAACAGGAACAAAAAGTTTATCTTCATCTGCATAAACAATTTTAAGACAATCATGCGCATTGCCCAATGCGGTTAAGGTTTCCAATCCTTCAAATCGGCCAATACCATGATCAACATGAACAACCAAATCGCCCACGTCTAATGAGGATACTTCGGTTAAAAAATTATCTGCCTTTTTGCGTTTTTTGGTTTTACGCGCCAATCTGTCGCCTAAAATATCTTGCTCGCTCAATACCGTAAGATCATCGGTGGTAAATCCATTTTCAAGGATAAGAATGGCGATACCCAGTTCGTTCTTTTTAACCTTCATCAAGTCTTCGCGGCTATGGCAATTTTTAATGCGGGCAATGCCAGCATCTTTAAGCATAATTTTTAAACGCTCGCGCGATCCTTCGCTATAGGTTGCGATAAGTGTTTTTTTACCTGCCTCTTGTTCGGCAACCAAATAACGGCGCACTTCATCAATGACATTGGAGTCGTTTTGGGCGCGAGCATCGGCAAAATCACGGGCGCGTTTTGCGCCACCATTTAATGCATTTTCATTGGGCGCTTTAAAAGATGAAAACTGAACGCTGTTTTGAATAACCGCGTTAAATTCATCCTCACCCACATATAATTTGGGGGCGGGCATCGGGTTATAAATAACATTTGTAATGCTGACATCAGATTTCTTCTTCCGCTCTTTGGCTGCCTTTTGCAGTGTTAAGCGTGCGGAATAAAAATCAGTAATCTGGCTGAGGCGTTCTGTGGCAGAATTTATAACATTGGCATCCATATAAATTTGACGCGCGGGAATATAATCAAAAATCGTTTGCAATTTATCGTCAAAGAAAAAGGGCAACCAATGATCCATTCCATTATAACGCCGCCCTTCGGCAATGGCATTATAAAGGGGGTCATCATCGCGAATAACGCCAAAGCTTTCCCGATAGTTTTTCTTAAACCGTGAAATTGTTTCATCGTCTAGGAAAAATTCAGTCACGGGTTTCAAGACAAAATTATCACGCGGATTTATTGTTCGTTGGGTATCGCTGTCAAAATCTTTAATGGTTTCAATCTCGTCCCCAAATAAATCAATCCGCACGGGGTTATCATATGAGGGGGGGAAAACATCAATAATGCCGCCGCGAATGGCATACTCCCCTGCCTCCCGCACGGTTTCGGTACGAAAATATCCATTATGGGTGAAAAAGTTTTGAAGTCTATCGATATCAAGCGTACCGCCTTTATTGGCAATAAAACTAGCATCTTGCAAGGCGGATTGTGGGGTCACACGTTGTAAGGCGGCATTCACCGTGGTGATAAACACGCGCGGGAAATATCGATCATCCGCCTGCCATGCCATTAAATCGGTTAGCGCGCTCACTCGTTTTGCAACGATATCATTGCTGGGTGATACACGATCATAGGGCAAGCAATCCCATGCGGGAAATTCAATGATTTGAACATCAGGCGCAAAGAATGTGAGCAAATCTTTCAAGATGTCCAATCGACCATCATCAAGCGCGATATGGCAGATAATTTCTTGGTTTTTTGCCGCTTCCCGCGCACGGTCGGCCAAAATGCGGGCATCTTGCCCTTCTGGTGCACCATAAAAGGTTTGAAGCAAATTATCGTGCAGCGTTTCTTGAGCGTTTCCTACTTTTTCTAATGGTTCAGCGTTTGGCGGTGTCATGATTCAATAGCATAGTTAATACATCAGAACGCGAATTGGCGGGCGGTTGTTCCCTCTCACAGATCCAATTATAAATATCGGGATCGGGGACAGATAAAATTTCGTCATAGGTATCAAGCTGTTGCTCATTAAATTCGGCAATATGTTTATCCGCAAAACTGCCCATAATAATGTCCATCTCGCGCGTACCACGATGCCATGAGCGGAAAATCAATCTCTTGCGTTTTTTGTCTATGGTTTCTAAAGTCATGGCATAGCAAATAGCACAGGAAACTATGGCACGTCCATTCGAATTAGATAATCTTTTTAAAACCATAACGGTTTTGCCCGGAATTGGCCCAAAAAGCGCGCCTTTATTTGAAAAACTAACGGGTGGCAAAGTGTTGGATGTGCTGTTCCATAAACCTGTCGATTTTGTGGATAGACGATTTAGCCCTAAATTAAAAGATGCCCCCGATGGTAAAATCTGCACGCTTGAAATTCGTATTGAAAAGCATAATTTTGGCCCGCGCCGCGGTGTGCCTAGTCGTATTAAAGCGTCCGACAATACAGGGCAAATTGATCTGGTGTATTTTAATGCCAATAAAGATTGGATCACCAAACAATTGCCCATCGGTGAAACACGAATTGTCAGCGGCAAGGTTGAACATTATCAGGGGCAATTACAGATGGTGCATCCCGATGCCATCGCCCAAACGGATGAGCGTGAAACCATTGAAACGGTTGAACCCATTTACCCCCTGACCGCAGGGGTGACCAATAAAACAATACGTAAAGCAGTTGAAGGTGCATTAAAATTTGCGCCTGATTTATCCGAATGGTTGGATATGTCTTATAAGGCAAAAAATAAACTTCCCGATTGGAAAGATGCCATTTATACCCTTCATGATTTTAAAGATGAAACTGCATTATTGCCCACGCACCCTGCACGGGTTCGCCTTGCCTATGATGAATTATTGGCCAATCAATTATCGCTCGCGCTTGTTCGCTTGCATCAACGTAAACAAAATGGACGGTCTTGGAATGTTAAAAATTCTTACCGTGCAAAAATTTTGGATCATTTGCCGTTTGAATTAACAGGCGCGCAAAATCGCGCCCTTGAGGATATTGATACAGACATGGCGGAGCCGCTTCGCATGTTGCGCCTTATCCAAGGCGATGTTGGCAGTGGTAAGACCATTGTTGCCGCCCTTGCCATGATGAATGTGATTGATGGCGGTGCCCAAGCGGCGATTATGGCACCTACGGAAATTTTGGCACGGCAACATGAGGAAAGTTTTGGCGAGTGGCTGGATAAAGCAGGCGTTTCGTATGTGACGCTTACGGGACGGAATAAAAGTAAAGAGCGACGCGAGATATTAGAGAAAATAAAAGATGGCAGCGCACAAGTGGTTATTGGCACGCATGCATTGTTTCAAGACAGCGTTGAATTTCATAATTTAGGATTGGCCGTTATTGATGAGCAACATCGGTTTGGCGTGCATCAACGCCTTAATCTATCGCAAAAGAATAAAGGGGTGGATGTCTTAGTCATGACCGCAACGCCAATCCCCCGTACCCTCACCCTTACCGCCTATGGTGATATGGAGGTTAGCCGTATTGATGAAAAACCACCAGGGCGTAAACCTGTTGATACGCGATTATTTCCCATCGAAAAAATTGATGAGATGGTTGAGGCTGCAGGAAAACAAATCGCAAAAGGCGCACAAATATATTGGGTGTGCCCCTTGGTTGAAGAAAGCGAGGTACTGGATTTGCAAGCCGCAGAGGCGCGATACGATATTTTGCAGGAACGATTTGGCGCACAAGTGGGGTTGGTTCATGGTCGAATGAAGCCCGCAGAAAAAGATGACGTGATGCAAAAATTTGCACGCAATGAAATTAAAATTTTGGTTGCCACCACAGTGATTGAGGTGGGCGTTAATGTCCCCAATGCCACCATCATGGTGATTGAGCAGGCGGAGCGTTTTGGATTGTCTCAATTGCATCAATTGCGCGGACGGGTGGGGCGTGGGGCGGCGCAATCATATTGCTTTCTTGTTTACGCCCAAAAATTAGGTGAAACTGCGAAGGAGCGCCTACGTATTATGCGTGAAACCGAAGATGGATTTATCATTGCCGAAAAAGATTTAGAATTACGCGGCGGAGGCGAGATTTTAGGCACACGGCAAAGCGGCCTGCCGACATTTAAGCTTGCCGATTTAACAGCACATGGTGATCTATTGATCGCCGCCCGCGATGATACAAAATTAATTCTGCATAAAGACGAAAATTTAGAGAGTGAGCGCGGACAAGCCCTAAAAACTCTATTATATCTATTCGAACAAGATCAAGCCATTGCACGGTTAAGAGCGGGATAAGTAAGATATTGATTTTAATAGATAATGTTTGTTTTTATTGCCTTAGTATTAACTTTATGTTAATTTAACATCTATATAATAAGATAAAATAATAATTGGGGTAGAGAATGGTATCAATTACCAATCTATTTAAGAAAAAACATGTTGGTTTAGACCAAAGTCAAATTGATAATCACGTAAGTGATCTTCAAAAACATTTTGATTCTTTGTGGACGCAAGAAACTGACACTTTATACCGCTCCCTTATGCAAGCTATGGGAACGGATTTTACTTTTCCTAAAACTGTTAGTGATGAATATAAAGCAGATGTTACTCGTTTTGCCAAAAATTTAAAGTTTGTTGGCCATACGGATAAAGAACGTAAGCTAAGCGTTTTTGAAACACCGCAAGGATATATTCATGCCAATCAAAATCGTGTTGAATTTAAAGGGCAAGAATTTAATGCCGCCGCCGCCGATACAATGGCATTTATGGCCGTGCATGATAAGGATATGATTAAAAAGGGTATTTCCCTTGATGGTAGTGATGTGTATCAAAAAGCGTTGCTTCAATTATCAATCGAACATCATAATCCAAAAATAAAAATTCATAATAAGATTGATGCTTCTAAATTAGAAGCAAGCGATCAAGCACTATATGCAAAAGCGATTACAGATTTTCAAGCGCATCAAGCGAATAAGAATACTGAGCAAAATAATGAGGCATCTATTAATGCAGGTGGCGAAAATAAGGATATAGCGGACAAGCCTGCTTTTTCTTTGTCGGATGAACAATATGATACCGTTAAAAAAGATGTACTTGAGGCAGGTAAGGCATCAAAATCTGTAATTTATGATTCATTGGCGCGTAATGGTGTAAATGCAAGTAATATGAAAGAAGGTATCGCAGATGCACGCGAGCGCTTATCAAAAGAAGATTTTATTCAGGTTGAAAAACGACGTCACGGTTATACATTAAAAGTAAAACCAACGGTTACACCTGAAAATGAAAAATCATCCTCTACCGAAGATACATCAGGATCTAGTGATACATCTGATCAACCAGAGGTAAAAGAGGCAGCAAGAGAAGAAAATAAGGCGAACGATAAAACTGCTAACAAAAAAGAAAATCGCCATAATACTCGCTCAGGTAAAAGAAGTTCAGGCTATAAAAAGCCATTTAACGATACTGCTCAGTCTAATAAATCTGATGCTGGTTCTGAAAAAATGAAAGATATTACACCTGAAAGTGAAAATACATCTGAAAG
Organism: uncultured Alphaproteobacteria bacterium; assembly: GCA_963803555.1. Lineage (GTDB taxonomy): Bacteria > Pseudomonadota > Alphaproteobacteria > Micavibrionales > Micavibrionaceae. Next base: position 1,252,354 of record CAWDMZ010000002.1, read on the forward strand.
GCAAGAACAAAAGGTATCTAAACCTAAAGATATGCCTATTGAAGATGCCGTTATTATTGAAGAAATTTCAGCAGAAGAAGTTGCTGAAAAACTTAAAACAGGTGAATCAAAACCGTTTAAAGAAGCGAGCAAACCCGATGAGGTGATTTTGGATGCAGAAGTTGTTGAATGGACTTCTGCTAAACAGGTACAACGTGAAATGGCATCTAGCAATAAAGATCATTTATCGTCTGAACAAAATAAAGCAGCCAAAGTAACACGTACAGATTTTGAAAGAGCGACAAGAACATCGTCAAACGCTATTCAAACAGTTCTCGCTTTACCCCCTCCTTCTAAAATAGACGCCAAAGGGCCTTCTAATCCAACGGCATAAATTATTATTTCCCTTGTGGTGAAATGATACCGCCAGAAACGATTAATTTTATGCCTTCTTCAACGGTCATATCCATATAAATAAGATTCTTTTTTGGAACGAACAATAAAAAGCCAGAGGTTGGGTTTGGGGTTGTTGGCACAAAAATATTAACCGTTTCATTGGCGGTTTTTTCTTGCACCTCCCCCTTTGACATTCCTGTTACAAATCCTAAAACCCACATTTCGGCTTTGGGATATTCAAACATCACGACCTCTTTAAATGCATCGGATTTTGATGACATGATTGTTTCAAAAACATTTTTGATGGCGACATAAATTTTATTAATAACGGGAACGCGTTCAACAATATATTCAGACCATCGCACCATTAGGCGCCCTAAAAAATTGCGCGTTGACCACCCAATAAGAATAAAAAATATGACGGTAATCACTAGTCCTAAACCCGGAATATCAAACGGAAGATAGGTATTAGGATTATAAGAATATGGGATAAGCGGCGTTATTTTTGCATCGAGAAAACTTAAAAAAGTCCAAACAATATATATTGTGATGGCGATAGGCGCCGTCACCAAAACCCCCGCCAAAAAATAATTGCGAAGCTTGCTCATCACTGTTTTTCTAGCATTTTCAGATTTATCTTCTACCAATACCTCTTCGATATCATGTGGCAATTTATCATCAACCATGATTTATATTTCTTTCATTTTAGATGATAAGTAATCATTTACTTTATCAAGGGCAATGCGTTCTTGCGCCATTGTATTACGCTCGCGCACCGTAACGGTTTTGTCATTGATTGTATCATTATCAATTGTAAAACAATAAGGCGTGCCAATTTCATCCTGGCGGGCATAACGCTTTCCAATATTTTGTTTAATATCCAAATCAACGGCAAAATCTTCACGCAATTCCATGTAAAGCTTTTCTGCAATTTCTGGCTGCTCCCCCTTGGCAATAAGCGGTAAAATTGCAGCTTTTTTAGGCGCCATTTTTGGTTTGAAATTAAGGTAAACTCCACTAGGGCGGTTTGGATCAGGTGTGTAAGCCTCACAAATCAGCGCAAGCACACCGCGCGTTAAGCCCGATGCGGGCTCAATCACATGGGGAATATATTTTTCGTTATTACGTTCAGGATCAAGATATTCTAATTTTTGTTTTGAATGTTCTTGATGCTGCGTTAAATCGTAATTTCCACGGTTTGCAATCCCTTCTAATTCACCAAAATCGGGTGATGTAAATGGATATTTATATTCAATATCTGTCGTTCCTTGGGAGTAAAAGACAAGCTCGTCCGCATCGTGTTCACGCATTAAAATATTATCAGATTCAAGCCCAACAGTTTGCCAGAATTTTTTACGCTCATCGCACCAAAATTCAAACCATTTTTGAGAGTCATCAGGGTGGCAAAACCATTCCATTTCCATTTGCTCGAACTCACGAGAACGGAAAATAAAGTTTCGGGGTGTCACCTCATTCCGAAAGGCCTTACCCACTTGCGCAATACCAAATGGCATTTTAACGCGTGATGAATCCATTACATTTTTGAAGTTAATAAAAATTCCCTGTGCTGTTTCACCGCGTAAATACGCTTTATCATCTTCACTTGCAGAAACACCAAGATATGTGTGCATTAATAAATTGAAAGTTGATTCACCTTCCAATGCGCCGCCACAACGTGGGCAAGGATCTTGTAATCCAGTCTCGTTGAGTTGCAAGGTTGCAAGATGACTTAAAATTTCTTTAATCTCTGGTGGGGCATCAGGCTGACCATTTATGCGTGTCGTAAGCCAAGACAATGTGATTTCAGGATCTTTAACCAACGCTAGATTAGGGGCTTTGGATTTTCCTTTTGATTTTGCCCATTTTATAAGCGCATGCGTATCAATTTCACCACAAACAGGCGTAAATTTTTGTAAAAGAGAATCAACCCAGTCAGATTCGTTTAACAGTACATCCCAAAGATGATCCGCACGGGTAAAATGGCCACAATCGGGGCACTTACGCATGGGGTCGGAAAATCCACCAACATGACCCGATGCAACCCAAACATTGGGGTTTTGAATAATCGCACTATCCAATCCAACAATTTGGACGGGATGTCCATCGGGGCCAATGGGCGGGGTTGTAACCATTGATTTCCACCAAAAATCACGCAGATTATTCTTAAGCTCAACCCCCAATGGGCCATAATCCCAAAATCCATTAATGCCGCCATATATATCTGATGCGGGATAGATAAAACCACGGCGTTTACACAACGCAACGATATCTTTCATATCAATTGGCAAATCATTTTCGTTTGGTTTTGCAACGGCGGACATTTATGAATACTTTCTTATAATCAATCTTAATATTATTCATAGAAATATAAGGGTTTTCGGACAAATCACAAGGCGGCATTCAGATTATTTTTGGTTTCAAGCATCTTATTTTTAACGCATATAATCCCTTTGTTTGACAAAATATCCTTAATTTTGTATTTTACAAAAAAACAATAGAGTAGTGTGCAACATGAAAATAGGTATTTTAACAACCAATCAAATTAATGAAGATAACCGCTTAATAGAAGCTGCGCGTGAGCGTGGACACTCAATAGAACGTGTAGAATTAAAGAAATGTTCCGTCCGTGTGTGTTCTAAAGATGCAGCCATTTATTATGATGGTAATGATATCAGCACAAAATATGATATTATCATCCCGCGCCTGAATGTAAGCCATACAGGATACGGCCTTGCGATTTTACGCCAATTTCAAGCCATGGATGTTTATGTGACCGATACCGCCTATTCCATCGAATTGGGGCGGGATAAATTGAGATGTTCACAATATTTATTGCGTCATAATGTACCCTTTCCCAAAACGGGATTTGCCGATTCAAAGGATGATTTTGAAAATATTTGTAAAACTATTGGGGGCGCACCACTTGTCCTTAAATTATTAGAAGGAACTGAAGGAACGGGTGTTTTCCTAATTGATGATATTAAACAGGCCGAGAATATTAAGGCGACCTGTAAACAATTTGATACGCCCGTTTTGGTTCAAGAATTTATTGCAGAATCAAAAGGCACGGATTTACGTTGTTTTGTGGTGGGTGGAAAAGTTGTCGCAACAATGCGCCGCGAGGCACAAGATGATGATTTCCGCGCCAATGTATCGCTTGGCGGTCATTCGGAGTCAGAAATTTTAACCAAAGAAGAAGAGCAAGTCGCCATTGATGCGGCAAATGCCATTGATTTAAATGTCGCAGGCGTTGACCTTATCCGCTCAAACCGCGGATTATTAGTGATTGAAGTAAACGTATCCCCCGATTTTTGTGGAGAGCAAGGCATTGAAAGCGTCACTGGGGTTGATGTTGCAGGCGCAATCATTGATTATGCCGTTGAAAGTAAAAATCAATATGATGAAGGGCGCGGCGTTTGGTTGCAATCTGCGACAACAACTTAATCACGTATATAAATTTCGATGAAGAAAATTTTTTTGAGCCTGCTGGCACTTCCCCTCATATCACAGCCTGCCATGGCCGATTGGGTTATGCTAAAAAACGGGGATCGGTTGAGCGGTTCAATCATTGAACAAACAAGCGATTCTGTTTCAATTGAAACAAGTAGCTTTGGTCTTATCACCCTGTCCTCAACCAAAATTGCATCGGTTCATCAAGGGCCCGCGCCCCGCGTATTGGCGCGTGAATTACGCACAGGCATCCCGATGAGTTATGTTGCACCTGCACAAACACAAGAACAAGCACAGATAGATACAGCTAAGACCATTGAAACATCAGAAACCGTGAAGGAAAAACCTAAACGTGAAATTGGCGTTTATAAATGGTCAGGACGCGCCAGCGCAGGAGGATTAATTGAAAGCGGCAATAATGATTCCCAAAACTTTACCGCCGATTTGGAAATAAAAGCACGCGATAAAAACAACCGATTTACAGTGGGGGGAGAGGCAAATTACGGCACCGAAGATGATGAGCGTACAGATAATGACCAACAAATTTATGCCAATTATGATCGATTTTTGTCAGAACAGCTTTTTATTGGTGCGCGCCAATCATTGGAACGTGATGAATTTGAAGAATTAGATTATCGAAGCCAAACAGGCGTTTTTGCAGGGTATCAAATTTATGAACAAGATGATCTAAACCTGCAAATTAAAGTAGGGCCAGAATATATTTACGAGAAATTTGATACAGGCGAAACAGAAAAGGATATCGCCCTTGGGTGGTTGCTTGACTATGACCAGAAATTTTTGGACGATAAATTACAAGCCTTCCATAATCACGAAATTGCAACGCCCGTTGCCGATGCCAATGCCTTTTTATTAGAAACCGAAACAGGGTTGCGCGTTCCCATTACCGAAAAATTAGATGCGGCAGCACAAGTAGATTTTGATTGGGACAATGACCCCGTTGATGGGGTGAAAGAAAATGATACAACCTATTCCATTAAATTGGGATATGGGTGGTAGGAAATCTTTTTACATTTATAAAATTGAAGCAATAAAAACTAAAGTAGCAATCAAATTGATACTTTGAGATATTAGTAATATATTTACAGCGATATTTTCTTGATTGGCAGCATTTTCAAAAGCTTTTTCTCTATTTTTGTTAGGTTCGTTTTGGAAGTCAAAATTATTTGCTGTTATATGCTCGTCCAAGCATTTTAAACCAAAGATACTGGCCATAGGAGCTAAAAAGGCTGCTATTCCAAATAGAAATATACTTAATAAGGTACAATTGGAAAATTCAAAAATTTTCAAAAAATTTTAAAACGCCTACATTTGCCGCAATACCAGCAAAAGAAAAGGCAACTATTGTTTTTAAAGCATTTATGTATAGGTCAAAGGCCATTCTTCGAATGCGTCTATCATTATCAGAGTAAACCTGCCATTGAGTATTTTCATCAATAGACATTAATCACCGCTTTCATCTTCCGCGGCCTCAATAATTTCTTCGGCTTTGGTGTTGGGGTCTATGGCGGCGTCTGTTGGTTCGATGATTTCTTCGATGTCTTCATCATCATCCTCGACCAGCCATGCAACGGAGACAACTTTTTCATCGCCCGATACTTTAAACAAGGTTACCCCTTGGGCGGAGCGACCGGTAAAGCGGACATTATGCACGGGCATTCTAATCATTTGCCCTGCATCGGAAATCAGCATAACTTGATGATCATCGGTCACGGGGAATGTCGATACAATTTCGCCTGTTTTATCGGTGACCTTCATATTGACAACACCCTGACCCCCACGGCCAATGGTACGATATTCGGACGCATAGGTTCGTTTACCAAACCCACGTTCGGATACGGTCAATAATGCTTGCCCTTTATCTTCTGCGCCATCTTCATCGCTGACGCGTTTTAAAATGGACATGGTCATAACCTCATCGCCTTTACCCAATTTCATGCCGCGCACCCCTTTTGAGGTACGCCCCGCAAACACACGGATGGCATCAACAGGGAAGCGGATGGCTTTACCCTTACGTGATGCCAAAAATACATCTTCATCTTCACTAGCGATTTTAACGGCAACCAATTTCTCCCCCTCGTCCAATTTCATGGCGATTAGACCGTTGGAGCGGATATTTTGGAAATCAGTTAATTTGTTACGGCGGATTGTGCCGTGTGATGTGGTGAACATAATATCCAATTTATCCCACACCTCTTCATTTTCGGGCACGCGAAGGTATACAGATACATTCTCCTCAGCCTCAAGCGGCAATAAATTAACCATCGCCTTACCCGCGACTTTGCGGTGATGCAAGTGGTAATTGCCACACTTTTAATGTGTGGGCGATACCACGGCTGGTGAAGAAAATAATCGGTGTATGGGTGGACGCAACAAACATATCGGATACAAAATCGTCATCTTTTAATGCCGTACCAGACCGCCCCTTTCCCCCGCGTTTTTGTGCGCGATAGGTATCAAGCGGCACACGTTTCACATACCCACCATGGGTAATGGTCACAACCATATCTTCACGTTGAATGAGATCTTCAATATCGGATTCAAATTCGGCATCGCATAATTCAGTACGGCGGGGCGTACCAAATTTGTCTTTAACCTCGTTCAATTCTTCACGCAAGACTTCAAGCATTTTTTCGCGGCTTGCCAAAATTGCCAAATATTCGGCAATAGCATCGGTAATTACATTCAGCTCATCGCCAATTTTATCACGCTCCAACCCTGTTAAGCGGTGTAGGCGTAAATCCAAAATTGCCTTGGCTTGGGTTTCAGACATTTGATAAGTGTTGCCCTCCTCCACAGGATGTTCGGGATCATCAATTAATTCGATCAATGGTTTCACATCATGGACAGGCCAACGTTTAGCCAATAAGCCTTCACGCGCCTCTAATGGATTGGATGCACCGCGGATAAGGGCAATAATTTCATCAATATTGGCAACCGCCACCGCCAAACCAGCCAAAATATGGGCGCGATCACGCGCCTTACCCAATTCATAAATTGTACGGCGGGTAATAACTTCCTCACGGAATTTTACAAATGCTTCAACAAAATCTTTTAAGATAAAGATACGCGGACGACCATGATCAAGCGCAACCATATTGCACCCAAATGATGTTTGAAGGGCGGTAAATTTAAAGAGCTGGTTTAACACCACCTCGCCAATAGCGCCTTTTTTCAAATCAATAACAACACGCACGCCATCACGGTCAGATTCATCGCGAATTTCTGCGATATCTTCAACAATTTTTTCGCGGGCAACCTCGCCCAGACGCTCAAGCAATTTACCCTTGTTCACTTGATAGGGTACTTCATGTACCACAATAGATTGACGTCCGCTTGACAATATCTTCAAAAGATGTTTTGGAGCGCATCATGACAGACCCATGCCCCGTACGATATGCAGATTTAATACCCATTTTGCCCAAAATTTGGGCACCCGTGGGGAAATCTGGACCAGGAATAATTTCCATTAAATCTTCAGTGGTGATTTCTGGATTATCAACATATGCCAAACACCCATCAATCACTTCATTCAAATTATGAGGGGGAATGTTGGTTGCCATCCCCACGGCAATTCCCCCTGCCCCATTCACAAGCAAATTTGGAATACGCGCCGGTAAGAACCTCAGGCTCTAACGTAGAATCATCGTAGTTGGGGCGGTAATTGACCGTATCTTTTTCGATATCAATCAGTAGTGCTTCTGCTGCCTTGTTTAGGCGTGATTCGGTATAACGCATTGCGGCGGGCGGATCCCCATCCATCGAGCCAAAGTTTCCTTGCCCATCAATAAGCGGTAAACGGAGGGAGAAATCTTGCGCCATACGAACAAGCGAATCATAAATGGCTTGGTCACCATGCGGGTGATATTTACCCATTACATCCCCGACAACACGGGCAGATTTACGGTATGGTTTATCAGAGGTATAGCCCCCTTCGCGCATGGCGTAGAAGATGCGGCGGTGAACAGGTTTCAAACCATCCCGCGCATCGGGAAGCGCACGGCTGACAATCACGCTCATCGCGTAGTCAAGGTATGATTGCTTCATCTCTTCTTCGATTGAGATAGATGGCACATCCTTTGGTGGTTCTGGTGGTAGAATTTCGGTGTTGTCCGTATCGCTCATAAAGCTTTCCTTAAGTAGGGTAAATAATGATTCCTATTTGTAGCAATTAAGGTAGCTTTTCACAAGCCAAAGCCAAGGATTTATACCGTTTATATGCAATATTTGGGATAAGTTTGTAAGCGCCTCAAAGGCGTATTGGGTATTGCTTTAAAAGCTTATTTGCCCAGCTTGGAATCAAGCAACGCTTTATCAACCATTCTGGTCATAATGGGGATAAGCGCTTGCTCATAATCAGTGGTTTTGAAGGAGACAGAGCGCCCCTCTTTCGAGCCATAAAAATCAATCATCGCCTGAAGCTCGGCGGCAGAGAAAATATCGGCCATGGCGTCAATTGAGGCCTCTTCCAAGGCATCATATTCCAAAGCATTACGCATACCTGACTTGAATTCAAGCCGTTTGGTAGGCTCAATTTGTTTGGAAATCACCTCAAGCGCATTTTCAATTTTGGGGCGTATCGGCCAAATTCTGTGCATTTCGCGGGAAAGCTTTAATCTTTCCTCATAATTATCATCATCTTCTGGCAAAGGTTTAATTTTGATTTCGCCTTGCTCAGCCATATTCTTATCAGAAATATCTTGGGCATCGCCCTCCAAAATTTGGGGTTGTTCTGTTTCGTTTAAAACATCCTCCGCATTTTCTTGTGCATGAGCGGCAAGGGGAAACAGTAAGCTGGTGGTGAGCAGTAAAGATAAAAATTTGGTCATTTCTTATTATACCTGTTTCATTGATAAATTAAAAATTTAAACCTACATGACCGATAAAAAAAAGCCCTATCTTATAAATCTTAGAATGGAATTTCGTCTTCTAATTCATCAATGGGGGCAGGATTATTATTGATTTGAGTGGGCTGTTGTTGATAAGACGATTGATTATCACTAAAACCGCCCCCTGCAGATGCGCCGCCGCCTGAGTTGCGTGAATCCAACATGGTCAATTCCCCACGATAGGGACGTAAAACAACCTCAGTCGTATATTTCTTTTGACCATCTTGTTCCCAAGACCGTGTTTCCATCTGACCTTCAATGTAAAGTTTCGCGCCCTTTTTAACGTAGTTTTCGCATACGTTAACCAGACCTTGGTTGAAGATAACGATGCGATGCCATTCTGATTTCTCACGACGTTCGCCCGTTGCTTTATCTTTCCAACTTTCGGAAGTGGCGAGGGATAAATTGACGATTTTATCGCCACTTTGCATTGTTTTAATTTCTGGATCGGCGCCTAAGTTACCAATTAAAATTACTTTATTTACACTGCCTGCCATGATGTCCTCGTCTTACTTTTATATTAATTAAATGATTATTTAGTCATAGCAAGCGTTATTGTGTTAGACAAGCATGGTTTTATGCCGCAGCCTTATAGTCCACACCTTCATCATCTAAAGCCGCTTGGAAGGCGGGCATATCGAGGACTTTCTCAATCAAAGCCTTTGTCTTAACACCTAAATTTGGCATTTTGGGGATAAAGCTCCAATGAGCAACGACGGCAGTGTAAATATCCCCTGCTGTTATGTTATTGCCCGCAAGAAAATCTGATCCTGCTGCATTCAAATGACGTTCAATTTCATCCCATTGCGATTGAATGTTATCTAAAGCAACCTCTTTTAATTTTTGATCTGCGCCGTTTTTGTCCATCATCATAAATTTGCTATACGCCCCATGCAGGGACGTATTTGTAAATAAAAGCCATTGAAGGGCGATGGCGCGCTCATACCCAGATTTTGGTAAAATCTTACCTGGATTCATTTCATCTAAATAAAGTAAAATTGCGACATTTTCAGTGATAATACCATCATCAGTTTCCAATGCAGCGACCTGCCCCCGTGGATTGATTTTTAAATATTCTGGCTGTTGATGCTCGCCTTTTTTCAAATCAATTTTTTGTAAGTCATGCTCTATTCCCAATTCGTGCAAAGCAACATGGACAGATAAAGAACAGACAGCGGGAGCGTAATAGAGTTTCATTTTAATTTCTTTCTTTTTTGGTTTTAAGAGCGCTAAGGCGCGTAAACGCTTTTTTATTTTACCTCAGGCGGGTAGACCCGCTACGGCTTTTTTATTTTACCTCAGGCGGGTAGACCCGCTACGGCTTTTAATTTTACCTCAGGCGGGTAAACCCGCTATGGCCTCGTAAAATAAATTATGCGCTTAACCGCATTTTCATATACGCCCTATTCGTAAAAAGAACAGGTTGGTTACACAGAAGTTCAAAAATAAACTTTGTAAAACTTAACGCAAATTATTTGACGCGATCTATGATTTTGCGATATTATAATTATAGATTTTTTAAACAAACGAAAGGAGGTGGTCCAATGATTGATCAAGAACAGATGAAGGCCGGACTTCCGTTAAACGGAGGTAAGTTCTAGTCCGAACAAAATTATCAAGTGCTCTCCTTTATTTGAGACACAGCGTCCTTCGGTTTACCGATTGACGGCACTTAAAAAAGAAGCGGGCTTAAACAACCGGCCCACTGCTTCAAGATTAAGTATCTAGAGAACCCCGCTATTCATTTAGCGGGGTTTTTTAAATTTATATTTGAACAAAAAATGTAACCAACCGTATGTTAAGAATGAATTCTTTACAATTAAACAGATAATCCATAAAAAAACACTATGCTTACAGAAATTAGCGTCCGTGGGGCGCGTGAACATAATTTAAAAGATATCAATGTGGATATGCCACGCGATAAATTAATCGTGGTCACGGGATTATCAGGGTCGGGTAAATCCTCGCTTGCCTTTGATACAATTTATGCCGAAGGGCAACGCCGCTATGTGGAGAGTCTGTCCGCCTATGCGCGTCAATTTCTTGAGATGATGCAAAAGCCCGATGTGGACAGCATTGAAGGATTATCCCCCGCCATTTCGATTGAACAAAAAACAACATCAAAAAACCCACGCTCCACCGTTGGAACCGTGACCGAAATTAACGATTATATGCGTCTTTTATGGGCGCGGGTTGGTATCCCCTATTCCCCCGCCACAGGAAAACCAATTGAAAGCCAGCAGGTAAGCGAGATTGTGGACCGCATCATGACCATGAAGGATGGCACAAAGCTTTACGTTATGGCACCCATTGTGCGCGGACGAAAAGGCGAATATAAGCGGGAGTTTCGTGAGCTTCAGGCAAAGGGATTTCAACGTATCCGTATTAATGGAACAATTTATGAAATTACCGAATTGCCCACCCTTGATAAAAAATTAAAGCATGATATCGAAGTGATCGTTGATCGCCTTGTCCTGCGGGATGATATCAAAACGCGTTTGGCCGATTCGGTCGAACAAGCATTAAAACTGGCTGATGGTCTTTGCACTATCGAAGATGCCACAACAGGCGACAGCCAGGTTTTTAGTGAGAAATTTGCCTGCCCCGTTTCTGGTTTTACAATTGCGGAGATTGAGCCGCGTTTATTCTCCTTTAACTCCCCGCATGGTGCGTGCCCCACCTGTGATGGGTTGGGGAATAAAATGACAATGGATGAAAATTTTATTGTGCCAGATCCTTCAAAATCCATTGATGGTGGCGCGGTTGAACCGTGGAGCAAGAATTTCGCCCCCTATTATATGCAGGCGATGAAAGCCGTTGCCAAAGAATATAAATTTAGAACCTCTACCGCGTGGAATAAATTGAGCCGCGAAAACCAAGAAAAGATTTTGTTTGGTACAGGATCAAAAATTATTCCTATTCAATATGCCAGCAAGAATAAAAGCACATGGAATAGTAAGAAACCATTTGAAGGGGTTATCCCATCCCTCGCCCGCCGTTTGGTTGAAACCGACAGCAACAGCGTGCGCGAAGATTTAACCCGTTATCAAACCTCAACCCCGTGTGATGCGTGCGATGGATATCGTCTAAAACCTGAAGCGTTAGCCGTCAAAATTAATGGCAAACATATTTCTGAGATTTCCCAACTTTCAATTGAGGAAGCGGATGAATGGTTTAAACAAGTTGCAAAAAAATTAACCAAGCAACGCGCCGAAATTGCCGATAAAATTTTAAAAGAGATTAATGAGCGTCTAACTTTTCTTATGAATGTTGGATTGGATTATCTCTCCCTTTCCCGATCATCTGCAACGTTATCAGGGGGGGAAAGTCAGCGAATTAGATTAGCCTCACAAATTGGATCTGGTTTGACAGGTGTGCTTTATGTTTTGGATGAACCCTCCATTGGATTGCATCAGCGGGACAATAACCGCCTGCTTGAAACATTGCGCCGCTTGCGCGATTTGGGCAATACCGTTTTGGTGGTGGAGCATGATGAAGATGCCATTCTTGCCGCAGACCATTTAATTGATATTGGCCCTGGTGCGGGTGTGCATGGTGGTCATGTTATCGCCAGCGGCACACCAGAAGAAGTGATGAAGGCAAAAAATTCCATTACCGCAGATTATCTTACGGGACGTCGGGAAGTTACCATTCCTGAAAAACGCCGCGTTGGAAAAAAGGGACAGAACCTTAAAATTGTAAAGGCATCGGGCAATAATCTGCAAAATGTAACGGGGACTATTCCCCTTGGTACTTTTACTTGCGTAACGGGTGTATCGGGGTCGGGTAAATCAACCTTTACTATTGATACCCTATACCGCGCCGCATCACAGACATTGATGAAAAGTCGGGAATATCCCCTGCCCCATAAGGAAATTCAGGGATTAGAATTTTTGGATAAGGTTATTGATATTAACCAATCCCCCATCGGCAGAACACCGCGATCAAACCCTGCCACTTATACAGGTGCCTTTACCCCAATCCGCGAATGGTTTGCGGGTTTGAACGAGGCAAAGGCGCGCGGATATGGCCCAGGCCGTTTTTCATTTAACGTCAAAGGCGGACGGTGCGAGGCATGTTCGGGCGATGGCGTTATAAAAATTGAAATGCATTTCTTACCCGATGTTTTTGTAGAATGTGAAACCTGTAAAGGTAAGCGGTACAACCGCGAAACATTAGAGGTAAAGTTTAAAGGTAAATCCATTGCCGATATTCTTGACCTAACAATCGAAGATGCGGCAGATTTTTTTAAGGCCGTTCCCTCTATCCGTGATAAAATGGAAACACTGAAACAGGTTGGCTTGGATTATATTAAATTGGGTCAACCCGCTACTACACTGTCAGGTGGTGAGGCACAGCGGGTGAAATTATCAAAGGAGCTTTCAAAGCGTTCAACAGGAAAAACCCTTTATATTTTGGATGAGCCTACGACAGGTTTGCATTTTGAAGATGTCCGAAAATTGCTCGAGGTTCTTCATGCTCTTGTCGATCAAGGTAACAGTGTTGTGGTGATTGAGCATAATTTGGAAGTGATTAAAACCGCTGACTATATCATTGATATCGGTCCCGAAGGCGGCCATAAAGGCGGACGCATTTTGGTATCAGGTACACCAGAAAAAGTTGCAAAATGTGAAGAAAGTTTTACAGGACATTTCCTAAAAGAACTTTTAGAAAAAGGAAATAGTAAAGCCAAGCCAAGCAAAGCGAAAAAAGCAACCTCAAAGAAAAACCCTAAAAAGGCAGCTTAATTTATCTTTTTATACACTTCCAAGCATTTTGAACGACTTGAGCAGCAAGGCGATTTTGGGAGAGTTGAGTTTTTGATGTTTCTGATAAAACAGGTTGGTCGTGTTGTTTATCACGGTGCTGTTGATGACTATATTCACCACCCGCCCCTGCGCCAAAATCATTTCCAATTTTAATTGTCATTCTATTTCCTATTTTTTAAGAAAATTATCAAAATTAAAATTTATGTCAATAACTTAAACTTTGCGCTTTTGATATTCCGCTTTTTTCTGGGGCTTTCCAAACAGCCAGCCTTGCGCTTTATCAACGCCAATATCGACCAGATATTTTCGTTGGTCTTCATTTTCAACCATCTCCGCAATGGTGGTGACGCCCAAATCCTTACACATCCGTACAAGGTTTCGAACCATCGCCTCATCCCGTGAAGATTGCAGGGCATCGCGGATATATTTTCCATCAATTTTAACGCAATCAATATCCAATCCATTTAAATATTGAAACGATGCTGCCCCTGCCCCAAAATCATCAAGGCAAACTTCAAACCCTAGTTTTCTAAGGGATTGTAAATATCCATTTACCTCCTCCAAATTTCCGATTGCCGTGCTTTCGGTAATTTCAAAAAGAAGATTATCGGGGCTGGTTTCTGCATTTTTAATTGCTGTTAAAACTTTTTCAAAAAACTTTTTATCTTGGATGGATTGCCCCGAAATATTGACGGCAATACGCAATTCTGGATAAATTATTTTATTCTTTTCAATATATCCGATCGCTTGTTTTAAAATCGCCATATCAACATCGGCGGCAATACCAATATCTTCCCCAAATACAATTAATTCATAAGGGGATTCATCTGTGGTAAACCGCACCAACGCCTCATAATGGCAAATGCTTTCATCTGGTAAATGAACAATGGGTTGGAAGTTTAGACGAAACGCTTGCTGCCCAATCAAAGTTTTTAGGCGTGTGATTTTTGCCGCATTTTCTTCCAAATACTGCTCAAACCCTTTGCCCAAATCACCATTAACGGCATCAATACCTTTTTCTTCCATTTGATTAATGGTGTAGATCATGGCGCGCCTTGCCTCACGCTCGTTCAAGGCGACCATATCGGCCTCCACCGTTTTGCGTTTTATGCCAACATCTTTTGCATTAGGGGCGGTGCGCTTTACCAGCTCATTAATTTTTTGTTCAATAAAATCGGGGGAAATTAAATCATCGTGAATAAGGGCAAATTTATTTTCATCCACCTGACTGGCCGTTTTCCCTTCAAAAGATTGCTCTTTTAAAATGCTGTGAAAATTTTCTGAGAAATTGTTGGCTTCTTCAAAGCTTAAACCCTTTTTATATTCCTCAATCTTGTCCGTATCAAAAAATGTAATATCAAGTTTTTTTCCATCTGATTTTGCCGATTGAAATGCTTTTAACGCGGCAGCCTCAAATTGTTTTTCATTCAGCAGGCGACTATCTTGGAAATCACCCACGGCTAAAAAATCAAAAAATGATTGCGTGGCATTAAACGCCAAATAAATATGGTCGCTATCGGGCAGGGTCATGCCCATCACAATTGCCTTTTGAAGTTTTTCAGTTTTTTGATTGAGAATTTCAACCAATAATGGCCCAACGCGTCCCGCTTTTTGTACCCCCTTTGTAAGGGCATTAAGGTCACCACGGCAGCTTTTTGAAAAAAGATTAACCCATGAAATATTTGACAGCTGTTCTGAATCTACACCTGTTAAGGTCTTAACTTGCCCTGCGGAAAAAACAATGACTCCTTCGCGCGTGATTTCTAATAAAAAATCGCTCGATGCGAATGAGAATGCAATAAATCGATCCCGAATATTTTTTTGAGCTTGTTTTTCAGTCATTTAAACCTAAGATTTTTGATATTTATTTTACCATCATTTTAATTATTTGTGTGGTAAATCTTAATAAATTTCAAGTTTTCTTAGCTATCGCTCTTTTTCTCTTTGGTAAAATTATCGGGGTCGATGCCAATCGCCTCCATCCGTTCGCGCCAGCGTTTATGTGCAAATTTTTGCATATCTTCAACCTTATCAAGCTCATCGGTTATTTCTAACCCAATCAAGGTTTCAACAATATCCTCTTGCGTGACAAGCCCCTGAACAGTTCCATATTCATCAACAATTAACGCAATGTGACTTTTACCTCGGATGAGCTGCTCATACACTTGGGATGCATTCATGCTGTGGGATAGCGTATCAAACTTACGCATAAATTCTACTAATGTTCGGTCAAATTCATCTTTTGCTTGGGCAATCAGCAAGTCTGTTTTTAGGATATAACCATCAATATTATTCAATTTATCGCCAAAAATAGGTATACGTGAAAATGGTGTTTCAGAGTGTTTGTTAAAGAAATCTTGCACCGTCATATTTTTATTAACCGAAAAAATTACGGGGCGCGGGGTCATAATATCGCGAATAGGCAAATGCTTTAAAGACATAAGATTTGTGACAATCATATGCTCATTCGTATCCAAAACCCCTTCATGTTTGCCAATTTCTACCATTGCTTGCACTTCATCACGGCTAAAGGTAAAGGCACTATGGTTTGATTTTGACAATAATTTTGTTAATTTTTCCGAACACCATACGATGGGCAATAATAATATAGTGAGCCAATTTATTAAAACCCCGAATAGCGGCCCTAATTGTTTCCAATATACCGCGCCTAAGGTTTTTGGAATAATCTCACTAAACAATAAAACAAGAAGGGTAAGTATGGCCGATGTCACCCCCAAATACTGACTACCAAATACCACGGCCGATTGTGCGCCAACCCCCGCCGCACCAACGGTATGGGCGATTGTATTGGCCGTAAGAATTGCTGCCAAAGGACGATCAAGATTGCTATGCAATTTGCTTAACGTTTTTGTTGATGATTTTTCCTGATCAAGCGATGCGATATACGAGCTTCGGACGGATAAAATGACCGCTTCGGCAATAGAGCAGAAGAATGACACCACAAGGGCAAGCAAAAGATAGAATATTAAAAGTGACATAAATAGCCTTCATAAAAATTGTCGTTACAACACCATAATGAAAATTATGCCAATGGCAAAAATTAAACATTATTATTTACAACATCTATGGATAAAAAGGCGTTCCAATAGATGTTTGACAACAAGGAGATTGAGTGATTTGAATCAAATGGTGCGGGTGGCCGGAATCGAACCGGCACTCCCGAAGGAACTGGATTTTGAATCCAGCGCGTCTACCAATTCCACCACACCCGCACATTTTTTTAAAAAGAAGCGATGACATTCATATTGATAGCGACATGATTAATATCTATTTTTTCTTAATAGTTCAAGCAATTTCCATCAATCCATATAGTCTTTCATAAAAAATAAAGGTAAGTTGAATTTATGGATATTCACGCCTTATCAGATTTACTTTCCGACTTACAAACACATCTTCGGGATGAGCGGGTCAGCTTAAATACAATTTTGGTTGCCTTTCAAGATCGGGGCATGGGATTTTTCTTATTCTTATTCGCCCTGCCCGCCGCTGTTCCCCTCCCCGGGCTTGGGATTAATACTGTTATTGCGTTACCATTACTCTTTCTTACGGTTCAAATGATTATGGGGCGTAAAACCGTGTGGATGCCGCAATCTTTTAGGAAAAAGACTGTCAAATCCGTAAAAATTCAAAGGTTTTTGGATAAGGCCACTCCCATTATTAACAAATTTGAATATATTATTCGCCCCAGATTGGTTTTTTTAACCCAATCTATCTTTTCAAATTTGGTTGGAATTTGTGCCTTTCTGATGGCGATTTCTGTATCTATACCGCTCCCCCTAACGAATACAGTCCCAAGCATGGGGTTGGCATTAATTGGCATTGGTTTGATGATGCGCGATGGTTTGGCCATATTGGGTGGTCTTTTTGTGGGAACAATTTGGATTATCCTTTTATTTGGTGTTATTATTTTTGTTGGGATTGAGGGCATAGACCTTTTCAAACAATTTATTAAAGATTTTATCTAACAGATTGAAATTAAACATGATTAACAGCTTAAACAAAATTATTTTAAATAAGAAAATGATGTTCTTATTGATGGCATTATTTTCCGCCTTATCATTAATCATGGCGTTTATCGCACAATATGTTTTTGATCTACAACCTTGTAATCTTTGCATAATTCAACGATGGCCTTTTGTTATTGTCATTGCTCTTGGCCTTATCGGGTTTTTCTTATCGGGGAATAATAAAATTGCGATGTCAATCATGTCACTTATCGGGATAACCTTTATAAGCAATAGCGTCATTGCCTTCTACCATTCGGGGGTGGAGCATAAATGGTGGAAATCATTTCTTGAAGGATGCAACGTCCCTAAATTAGAAGGCAGTGCAGACGAAATATTAGCCAAAATTCAAGGGATTACAAAAGCAGTGCGATGCGACGATATCCCATGGGCAGACCCGATATTTGGCCTCTCTATGGCCAATTACAATGTAGCATTTTGTTTGGGATTGGGAATATTGGCGTTCTATTGCGGTTTTAAATATTATAAAAGCTAAGCACTATCCAAATTCATAAATACAACTCTGCTTTTTCTTGATGGATCGGTTGTAATCGCGACGGCAGCGGTGCCTCCTACATTGTTTTGAGCTATTTTGTATAAGGATGCCTCTCCAAAGTCGCGTGGGATTTCTGCTATTTTAGTAAAAAAACCGTCGCCAACGCTAACAGGTTCAGAAAATTCAATAGCAAGTGGTGAAACGCCGCGTCGAAATTGATCCATTTGTTGTTCTTTAAGTTCTTCACCATTTAAACCAGCGGCGCGCGCCATATCGGTTAGATTGACGATTGTACCTGTCGCCATCCGCATATTACCAATAGGCTCTAACAACTCTATGCTAGGAGGGCTTCTACGTAACGGATTAATAAAATCACCTATTCTTTTAAACATTATGTAAATATATAGATTTTGTTTATTCTTGTCAATAATGTTTATTAAGTAGATATACCATAACTATTTTGACTTGGCGCTGTCGGTCTTGAACGCCTAACTTTTTCAGCTGTCGCGCCCAAACCACCACCGCCAATTCCACCAATGGCTGCACATGATATAAATAAAGCTGTGTACGCGTTTTCAGTTTGAACATTAAAATAATCCACCATATTAAAATTATCTGATTTAAAATCATGTGCCAGAACGGCCGTAAAAAAACATACCCCTGCCGCTACACCATATCCGATATGCTTGTTATCACTCATGTTAAAACCCTAACATGGTCATAAATCCAGTTACACCCATAAAGATAAGAAAGTAAAACACAACAAATCCCGTTGCTTCCTTTGCATTACGTTTTTTACTAAAATTAAATAGATCATCAAACATGGTCGCTCTCCTCTTTTTAAAGCCATCAATCTGCAAGCAGAAGAATAGCATATCAATATTTATTATGAATAATATATTTAGAGAGAACCCTTCTGTAAGTCAAGCGTTTCCTTGGTTTTTATACTATAATTCCCCTGTTTAATTTCCATGCAATGGATTAAGGTAGAGTTTATGAAATCGCAAACCATCATCAGTAAGCCATATAAAACAACAATCGAAGCATCCGTTGAATTGATACGCCAAGCAATTGCGGAGAATAAAAAGAACGCGCAAGCCATTCATATCATTCTGGCCAACCTTATTTTTGATAAGGGAATGTGGAAGGCCATCGCCCAAATTATTCGTGTGGAAGATGTCGATGATATCCATAGTGAAGCTTTTAGTTTTTGCCACCTTCCCGCAAAATATAGTGATCTATATGAGGATTTATTGCCCGAGGTTGATAACCTTAACCTAATTGGTGACAATTCCGTTTGGCAGGATATAAAAACTTATCTCCTTGATGTCTATTTTTACCAAGCGGTGAATTTTGGACGGTTGGAGCGTATCGCCGAAACAGGCGGTGGTTATTTTAAGGCCAGCGACCGCAAACAAGATGGCGACCCCCAAGCGACATTGGATTTTAACCCCACGAACAAACCAGTCACTTTTCGTGAGGCAAGCAACCGTGCCTTTGATACATCATTTTATGTCCAAGTCGCCGAAACTGAAACCAAAGCCTTGCAAGATTATGATCGTACAGTTTTGAAGAAACAGCGTGAAAAACTTATCTTACGTACCCTTGATATTATCCCCTCCAGATAAAAATTGACAAAGTGAGAGTATAGGATTATATTCTTAATAATCAACACCACCATTTTATCTATTGCACCGCCCCATCACATGGGCGGTTTTTTGTTTTAAAGGAGAAATTTATTATGAGTTTTTGGGATACCATGACCGATATCGGCAACTCGATTGGAAATATTATTAAGAAACCCGTCGGCAACAATCTGGAGAATGAGCCAGAAGATAAACAAAAAATCCGCGGCATTTTTGAAGAAGTTGATATTATAGGCCAAGATAAAAAAGAGCGTGATATTCACGACCGTTCCCTTGGTTATATCACCCGCGTATTGGATGATGGCATTGAAGATTTTCAAAAGAAAAATGATTTGAAGATTAATGGTTGTCATCAACACAGGCGGTGAAACCGAAAACGCCCTTGTTCAAAAATTAAAGAAAAAGAAACCCGCGATGAGCAGACCGATCACTGCCCCTATAGAAGATGAGGATACTAATTTACCACTCAATCAAATAATAAAATTCGAAGGAAAAGAAATTTCTAAAGAAAAAATAAGGAATGCGTTTGAGGCAATAAAGTCAAAATCAATAGAAAATACCAATAATTTAGACCAAAACAAGAAAGCAGAAAATATACCCACTGCAAAGAAAAAAACTGAAAAGCCAGAAAATCAGTATAATGTTTTAGATACAAAAAGCTTGAATAGAAAAAATATTATTCTAAAAGGGTTAGAAATAGGTTTTAAACTAAGTGAAAATCCCAAAGCAGATGGAACACCTCCTAAAAATAGAAAGCATAGTGAAAATTTAGTTCGTAAATATGAGAAAATTATTGAAGAAGAGGCTAAACTTAACAATATTGATCCAACTCTTATAAAATCAATCGTTTATTTAGAAACCAGCCAAGGTTACTATGATAAAATATTCGATTATACAAATGATACTATAGATAAATTACAAAAATCTATTAGACCAATGAATGTTAATTATAAATATTGGAAAGATTTAGGTTACTCCAAAGAAGATTTAAAGAAGCCTAGAACAAATATTAAAGCAGGCATTAAAATTCTCTCCGGAATAACTAGAAATATTAATAAAGATAAAATTGATTACGTAGGCACTCTTTATAATAATTTAGATGCAGAAAAAACATCTGATTACGGTGCACAATTAAAGAAAATTTATGAGGAAAAACCATGGATAGAAAATTAAAATGTTTAATAGTAATAAGTTTTATGATCGCTACATTTTTAGGTATAATTACAGGTGGGTTTATGGTTATAGCTGCGCTAGATCATAATCCCCAAAACATTTATACTAATAATTATTTTTACTTAATACCAATATTTTATGTATGGTTTGCTAGTATTTCTACACCATTATATAGTAGTGGTATAATTAATTTAATTAAAAAAAATAATAAATTTTTTCATTTCCACATATTTATTTTTTTAGTCGGATTAATATTTACAATTAGTCTTTCAATATTTTTCTACGTAAATTTGAGTTTATTTTATTTTATAAATATCGTTTTAATTCCATTAAATATTATTTTTATCACTTTTATATTCTATAGGGCTGTGGCTTATTTTATAAATAGAAAAGATATTAGCGATGACCGAAATGCAAATACTAAAAAATTAATACGAGGAGAATCTATACGTTAATCATCAACATAATATGACCACATACTTGATAAAACAGCATCATTCCATACAGAACGATTCATATCACGGTAATAATTATTTCTTTCAAGAATTAATTTTAATTTATCCTGAATATGATCTTCATTGTTTATGTCTTTAACATGCAAGCCGGACATATAAAATAATTTGATTGGTTTTAAAGCCGAATCTTTTTTATATAGAACAAATCTTTTTATTATGGGATTTTGCTTGCCTAACTTTTGATGAGAGATATCATATTCTAAAATAATTATATCACGAAAATCTATTACTTTTAAAACTCTAAATTTTGATGTCTCAAAGATATCTTTTTCTACAGAGCCATCATTTTTTTCTTTCTCAAGAGTATAATGAATTGTGTTATCATCATTAATATACATATATCGAACATTAAGTGAATTATCACCATATCGACCAATAAATTGTTCAGGTGTACTTATTTTATCTTTCGCAGGCACGCAGCCGAAAAAAAGCAATGATAAAAAAACACATATAATTTTCATTGCTCAATCATAGGTTAAAATAAGTTTTTATGAAAGAGGACGTCTGCAACGAAAAAGCCCCGTAAATTAACGGGGCTTGTTTTTATTTCTTATATATTTTAAATGCTTACTTCTTCAGCATGGTTAAAATAGCCACTGGAATTAACCCCAGCATAATACTTGACGTATAGGCCAGATATAATCCGACAGCTACCAAAAGCACGGCAAAAATATCGCCTGTCATTTTTCGGCTGGTCAGGATTAAACCCGATACCAACAACACAAATAATGATCCAATAATGGTGTGCATTTCACCGCCCGCGAAAAAGCTACTATCCGCGCTATCGACCAATCCAACCATTCCTAGGAAATGAATTGTCGTTGATGAAATTCCAACCAATAAAACCAACGATAATACATAGAACCAAAAGGCTCCGATCGTGGATCTTGTGTGACCTACGTCTAATATTTTATCTAACATGTGCAACCTCCTATGTTTGCGTTTAGTTAAAAAAATGTGCAACGCTAAGCCTTTTGGCGGGATTTTTCTCCCATTCTCAAGACGAAACCCAACCCAGAAAATCCCCCCAGCTTTCGTGCATGAAACTTGGTGGGAACCTTCGTCCTGTTTCCTGTAATTCAAATATCGTTGGCTCGCGCGGGTTTGTCATTGGGTGCATATCGCACTCCTTTGGCAGTTTACTTCCCTTTCTTGTGTTACAAGGTTTGCACGCCGAAACAATATTGTCCCAGGATGTCTGTCCACCACGTGATCGTGGGATCACATGGTCAAATGTTAATTGATGTGTCTTGTGCGCGGTATGGCAATATTGGCAATGCCACGCATCGCGCAGAAAAACGTTAAATCGGGTAAAGGCCGGCGTGGTTTTTATTGGTATATATTCTTTTAGTGCTAAAACGCTCGGTAATTTAAATTCTTCGGTGGGGGAATGAATAGCGCGGTCATATTCTGCAATAATAGTAACCGAATCCCTAAAAATTGCCTTCACCGCCTCCTGCCATGGCCAGATTGATAAGGGATAGGTGCTGAGCGGTCTATAATCTGCATTTAACAATAAGGCGGGGCAATTTTCTAAGGCGCGTTCGGGTGTTATATCGGGGCGGATAAGGCCGCCGCCATTTGCATCATTACCAACAAATGTTGGAACTTCTAAATTTATTAGATCGGATGGTTTTAGACTTATCGTCATTATTAACTCCTCACTCACTTACATTATCATTATATCATGAATATAATCTGATATATGCATAAAAGCATAGAGGGTATGTAATTATGACATATCTAAATTATATTGATTGTTAGATTAAGTTTTATTTCAAAAATAATAACTATGAAGAAATATTGTTATAAAGGTTAAGAAAAGCTTAATAAGGCTTTGATCTAATTTAATATATTTATAAGAAAGCTTTTGCCACTCTCCATGCCTTGCTCATCAATAGAATGCTCAAGATTGGGGGTGCTATGCCCTGTAACGATAAACTTATTTTTTTCTAAAATCTCTCGTGCATGGTGATATGCGGCGATGGGAACAACCAAATCAGCCTCCCCATGAATCAAATGAATGGGTGGCATTGTGGCAGATTTCAATCCCCCGCCCCCGACCAGCGCACCAGAATATCCCAATATTCCTGCAATTTTATTGACACGGCGCGGGCCTGTAAACAGGCTCATCATTGTACCTTGTGAAAAACCGACTAAGGCTAATTTGTCATCGCTTAATTTTGTTTCACTTAATACATTGTCTAAATAAGCATCCAAAATCGGGTGCGCCTCTTGCGTGCCGCTTAACAACATTTGCGGATTATATTCTTTTAAAGAAAACCATTGATACCCACTGGGTGCAATTTCGCATGGATATGGGGCATTGGGCGCAAGAAATAAAGTATTGGGCAAAGCCTGCTGCAAATATGGGGCGAGCGAGATTAAACCCTGCCCGCTATCACCATAGCCATGTAAAAGAACCACAACTGATTGCGGTGCTTTACCTGATTTAGGCTCTAACTGATAATCATCAAGGGTTGGAATGCTCATTTGATTTTAAAACGCATACTCAAATTCATATTTAAACACATGATCGGCAGAACCATTAGATAATCCTGCCAAATATCCCAACACACCGCCAAATTCAACATCACCCACATTGATGTCAAAATTTAAAACTGGCCCAATATGATGTTCTTGTTCTTTAAATCCATTATTATCGGTCAAATTGCCGTAATCAAAGAAATACTCAATCCCTGGCTCAACCGTGCCAAGGTCATAATAATGTCCCGTTCGCAGTGCAAAATCCACGCCTTTGTTACCGCCGCCGCCAACTTCACGCTCAAACCCTAAATTGGCCTGATGTTTCCATTGGTTTGATCGATATTCCCCTTGGAAAGATAATCCAATTTCGTTGTTATCACCCACATGGCTAAACTCATACCCCCCACCAAATGCGGCACGCAAATTTTCGGTGTGGAAGAAATTATATCGAAATTCAAGGTCTGTATTATCAAATTCGGCATCTTTACCTGCCGTTTTGCGGAAATCTGTGTCGGTAGAAATACGCAATCGTTCGGTTAAGCCATAGGTTATTTGTGTATTATGACGTAAGGCATCGGGGTCATCTTCCCCTGTTTCAAATGACCCACGCAGATCAATCGCCAATTCCCCTTTTGTCACATTGGGGCTGCTCACACGTTTAGACACCGCATAAGAAGATTGACTTATTGTTATTGTAACAAGAAAAATGGCTAGAGAAAACGCAATAGAAAATATTTTAAATTTCATCTGAATATAATACCCTAAATTAGAATTAGTTCTTGATTTTATCCTAAAAATCTTTAGTAAATGAAAATCATTCTCAATGAATACTTCATTATAATAAAGGATAAAAAATGTTAGAAACAATGCTTATTACATTTCGCGAAGGGTTGGAAGCCTTTTTAATCGTCGCCATCACTTTGGCCTACCTAACAAAAACAGGGCGCATTAGCTTAAAAAAACCTGTTTATGCGGGAATTGTTGTTTCCATTATCCTTAGTATTGCAATCGGTGTTTCCTTATTTGTTGCAGGCATGAATTATACCCCATTGATGGAAGGTGGGGTTGCGATTGTTGCGGGTATTTTGGTGGCGTCCCTGACCTACTATATGATGACAACGGCACATAAAATTAAAGACCACATTGGCAATACCATCGAAAAACACGCCTCAAAGGCAGGGATGGGTGCGATTATTGGTATATTCTTATTTACTGTGATTATGATTACCCGCGAAGGGTTGGAAACCGCATTGATGATGAGTGCGATTGCAACCAAAACAGATGCCTCACAAATGATGTTAGGTGCAATTTTGGGGGTCTCGTTGACGGCGGTTATCGCGTATCTTTGGGCATCGCAAAGCTCAAAAATTAACCTTCGTTTATTTATGCAAGTAACCGGTGTGTTCTTATTCTTATTCGCGATCCATCTTTTCCTATACGGAATATACGAATTAACCGAAGTGGAAAATACTATCTTCTACAATAATGAACTTCACCAAGCGATGAAACCATGGGTAAGCTCAAAAAGCTGGTTTGGTCAGTTGACCATCTATGGTTTGCTTATCGTTCCGTGTGGTTGGCTTACAATCGGCTATATAAAAGATAAGTTTTTTGGTGATAAAAATAACTTTACCGCCGCAGAATAAATTTATAAACGATATTTATTTAAAAGCCCGCAGTTTTGTGGGCTTTTTTTATGGAACTTTAACATGGAATAATATATTAGATATGCATGCTAAAGAATTTGACCTTCATCATAGCCGCGATGCTACTCTCTCACCCTGCGCTCGCGCAAATGGATGAGAAGGAGATTAACGATCTAAAAACCATTGAGAGCGCGGTTATAGATAGAATTGAAAAGTCTAGCGACAATAACTTTTTAAGTTTTGCGATCGAAAATGATTTGTTTGGTGGTGGCACAGATGCCAATTATACCAATGGCGCGCGTATTACCTATTTTGATGTTGAAACACCAATGCCCCTTGTTATTGATGAATTGGCGGATGCCATTCCAACATTTGATATTAACGAGACCACTAGCACCTATTACACAATCGGCCAAAACCTCTACACGCCCGAGGATATTGAGATTGCCACAGTACAAAAAGATGAGCGCCCCTATGCCGCATGGACATATGGCGCGGTGGGTTTGACAACAATTACTGAAAACCATATGGATGAGCTTGAGTTTACTCTTGGCGTTGTTGGCCCTGCGGCATTGGGGGAACAAACCCAAAAATTGGTACACACCCATATCACCAACTCCCCCACCCCCAAAGGATGGGGCAATCAGTTAAGTAATGAGGTGGGTGCAATCATCTCCGCCCGCCGCCGTTGGCCAACATGGTACACAAAAAATATCGGCCCGCTACGGTTTAGGATTGAACCTGATGTGAATTTATCATTGGGAAATATCTATACCTATGCAGGAACAGGTGCCACCTTTACCCTTGGCCCCTATAGCAGCAGATTACAAGACACGCCAACCCGCGTGCGCCCCTCCATGGCAGGGACAGGATTTTTTGATAGTGATGATGATCAGTTTAGCTGGTTTTTATTTGGTGGGCTTGATGGGCGTGCTATTGCGCGCAATATCTTCCTTGATGGTAATACATTTACCGATTCCCACAGTGTCGATAAAAAATATTTTGTTGGTGATGCCAATGCGGGATTGGCTTTGACTTATGATGATTATAGAATTTCTTATACCCTTAATTACCGCACCATTGAGTTTGATGAACAGGATGATGGATCATTATTTGGATCAATAAATCTATCCACACGGTTTTAATTAAATTCAATCATTCGCCTAAACTTCCGAATCTGATAAGATTTAAAACAGTATGAATTACGATATCATCCATATTGCGGGAAAACCGCATGTCTTAGTCCCCATCCATGATTTTACCGCCCTTAAAAATGCAGGCGGTGGCGCCAATTTGCCACAGGAAGTTTTGGAAATGCTTGCCCTTGGTAAAGACAGCCCGATTAAAGTTTTGCGAAAATATCGTGGTATGACCCAAGGGGATTTGGCCAATAATGCGGGAATTTCCCGCCCCTATTTAACCGAAATTGAAACAGGCAAAAAAGACGGCTCCATCCGCGCCCTAAAATCAATCGCAGGCGCGCTCAATGTTTCATTAGAATTGTTGGCCTAAACGCAATCCCTAACGTTTTAACCCGCCCATAACACCGCGCATAATTTCTTTTGCGATTGTGCGTCCAATGGTCGAGCTTAGGGATCGGACAACGGATTTAATTGCCGCCTCCCCAACAGATTGTCTGTTTGATTTTTTCTTTTTTGGTTTTTCTTCTTCGGCCTCTGCTTGTTTTTTTGCAAGTGCTTCGGCACGTTTTTGCAAAACTTCATACGCACTTTCGCGGTCTTGAACCGTATCATATTTTGCGCCGACACCATCGGCCATCATCGCCATACGTTTTGCATCCGCGCTTGCCGCGCCCAAACGTGACATCGGCGGGCGAACCATTGTACGTTGCACCATTGATGGGTTGCCTTTATTTTCCAAAGTTGAAACCAATGCCTCACCCACGCCTAAATTGGTAATCACATCTTCCACATTAAATTTTGGATTGGCACGATAGGTTTGCGATGCGGCACGAATGGCCTTTTGTTGTTTGGGGGTGAAAGAACGTAAAGCATGCTGTACCCGATTGCCCAATTGCCCTAATACGTTATCGGGAATATCGGCAGGGTTTTGGGTAATAAAGAAAATCCCCACCCCCTTGGATCGGATCAGGCGGACAACCTGCTCCACCTTTTCCAACAATGCCTTGGGTGCATCATCAAATAACAAATGCGCCTCATCAAAAAAGAAAACCAGTTTTGGTTTATCGGCATCCCCCGCCTCGGGCAATTCTTCAAACAATTCGGACAGCATCCACAATAAGAATGTCGCGTATAAACGCGGATTATGCATTAATTTATCGGCCGCCAAAATATTGACCATGCCTTTCCCATCCATATCGGTACGCATAAAATCTTTTAGCTCCAGCGCGGGTTCGCCAAAGAATTTATCCCCACCTTGATCTTCCAAACGCAATAATGATCGTTGAATGGCAGCAATAGACTGCTTACTCACCATGCCATATTCTTTTGAAATTTCGGATGCTTGCTCTGCCATTGAAACCAAAAGCGCACGGAGGTCTTTTAGGTCGAGGAGTAACATCCCCTCCTCATCCGCATGGCGGTAGGCGATATTTAAGACCCCTTCTTGGGTATCGTTTAATTCCAACATTCGTGCCAATAAAATAGGGCCAATTTCGGATATGGTGGTACGAACGCCATGTCCCTTTTCCCCAAATACATCCCAAAAAACGGTGGGGTACGTGCGGGGTTTATATTCCTCTAATCCAATTACCTCGGCGCGCTTGACTAAAAAATCTTGCATTTCAGAGGGTTGGCACAAGCCCGACAAGTCACCCTTCACATCGGCCATAAAAACAGGAACGCCGTGGTCGGAAAACCCTTCGGCCAAGTTTTGTAAGGTTACGGTTTTACCCGTTCCCGTTGCCCCTGCAATTAAACCATGGCGGTTTGCCCATTTTAAATCAAAATAAAGATTGTGGTCTGAATTATCGGTTTCTGATCCAATATAAATTGAATTTTCAATATTAACGTCCGACATAATTAACAATACTTTCTGAATTTAGGATATTTGTTTGTCCGCAATTTAAAGATTTTTGCCCTGATAAAAATCATATTTGCGATCATGTGTTAAGGATGGCAATGAAAAGCGTGACTTTGTCACATTTAAGAAATCTAATTTCCATGTAATGATACCTGGTTCATCATCTTCCTTAATCGCCATAACGCGGCCCCATGGGTCAACAATCATTGAATGACCATATGTTTTGCGGCCGCCCTCATGCTTTCCCCCTTGCGCAGGGGCAAGGATATAACTGCCTGTTTCAATGGCACGCGCACGAAGTAATGTTTCCCAATGTGCCTTGCCTGTAAATTCGGTAAAGGCGGCAGGAACGGCAATCATCTCCGCCCCTTTTTGTGCCATCTCTCTATATAATGCGGGGAATCGTACATCATAACAAATTGTCATACCCAAATTCCGCCATGGGGTGTTTGCAATAACGGCGCGTGTGCCGGGTTGGACAGAATCGCTTTCTTTATGCTTTTCCCCATTTTGCAAAGAGACATCAAATAAATGGATCTTATCGTACGATGCCATTAATTGCCCCGTGGGACGGAAAAGGAAACTGCGGTTTACAACATGGGTTTCCGACACCTTAATCTTCATCGACCCAATAAGCAGCCAAATTTTATTCTTCCGCGCAATTTCTGAGAAAAAGGGAATACCCGGATGATTGTCATCATCCAATGCCGTATCCAACATTAATCGTGAATCACGGCGCATAAAATCTGTATTTTCAGGGGTCAGTACGAACCCGCATTCTTCACGCGCGGCTTGCTCAATCAATTTACCGGCCTGCAGAAGGTTTTCTTCAATATCAGGGCCGCTGTTCATTTGGACGCAACCAACTTTTACATCATCAACCATAAAGATTTATCCCTTTAACATATCGTCAAGTTTGCCCTGTTTATCAAGGCTGTGCAGATCGTCACAACCTCCGATATGATTATCATCAATAAATATTTGCGGGACTGATTTTGGCCCCCCTGTACGGACAATCATCTTTTGGCGGGCGGCATCGTCGCCTGTTATGTCATATCCAATATAATCCACATCTTTTAAATCCAGCAATGCACGCGCCTTTATGCAAAAGGGACAGGTCGTCCAGTAATAAATTTCAACTTTGGCTTGGGGGTTTCCATCAAATGGGGACATTGTTTTTCCTTTTTAAAATTCTTTAAATCTGTGTCCAAACACTATAAAACATCTGTATGAAAACAAAAGTATTAATCGTAGGGGGCGGTATTGCGGGATTGGCCCTCGCCCTTAAATTAGGAAATGTAGGACTGCCATGTGCGGTTATTGACCCCCATGCACCGCAACCATACGATGCAAAACAACATGGCGGACGTACCGCGGCCATTATGGGGCAATCTATCGATTTACTTAAATCCCTAAAAATTTGGGATCAGATTGCATGTGATACGGCGTCCTTAGATATTATGCGCATTATTGATGACGGCAATCCCGCGCTTGACCCCGTGGAAGTAAATTTTATCGCCAGCGAGATTGGCCAAGAAAATTTTGGGCATAATGTACCCAATTGTTATTTGCGAAAGTCATTATTTGATAAGGCGGTTGAGAATAAGAATATTGAAATGCTCATCCCCCATAAACTTCAATCATTTGATGTTCAAAATAATCATATTCTTGCGATCCTTGATGATGGGCAAGAAATTAAGGCTGACATTATCATTGGTGCCGATGGACGATTTTCAAAAATTCGTGACCTTGCAGGTATCAAGCACAGCGAAACAGATTACGATCAAATTGCCATTACGTGTTTAATCTCCCACACCAAACCGCATGGTAATGTTTCAACTGAACATCATCGATCGGGTGGGCCGTTTACAACCGTTCCAATGCCCGATGATGAAAATGGCAATCATTATTCAAGTGTGGTGTGGGTTGAAAAAACCGATGAGGCGCAAAAATATTTGCACCTTGATAAACCATTGATGGAGCAAACATTAACCGATAAAACCCGCCATGCCCTTGGCGATGTAAAATTGGAAAGCGCACCAGAAAGTTGGCCGTTAAAGGCATTGCTTGCCCAAGATTTAACCGCGCCCCGCATCGCCCTAATCGCGGAGGCCGCCCACGCGATGAGCCCGATTGGCGCGCAAGGATTAAACCTCTCCCTTCGTGATGTTGATATTTTGGGTGATATTATTTTAAGTGCCGCGCAATTGGGCGAAGATATTGGCAGCGATGCTATATTGCAACGATACAATGCCGCCCGAACTGTTGATTTAAAAACCCGCTTTTACGGGGTGGATCAATATAATAAAATTGTCAGCAATAATATCGGCTTTGTCCGATCGCTTCGTCGGGGGGGATTAAATACCTTAAAAACAATTCCTGCCTTTAAACAATTGGCTATGCAAATTGGGTTAAAGCCCGCCGCCTAAAGTCGTATTGGCTTAACCACCCGTGCAAGGGTTAAAACGCGCACTTCTTTTACACCATGGCGTTGTAATTCTTTGGTACATTCATTGATTGTTGCGCCCGTGGTTAATACATCATCAATAAGTAGGATAATCTTACCTTCAATCTTTGATTGATATTTCTTATTAAGACGAAAGGCATTGCGTACATTTTTCTTACGCTCCGACTTTTCAAGGTATCCTTGGGTTGGGGTGGCGCGGATTCGTTTTAATCCATCAACCAAACATTCTTTTCGAATTGATTTGGATAGATATTGCGCCATTAATCCCGCCTGATTAAATCGTCGCCTTAATAACCGAAATGGGTGAAGTGGCACAGGCATGATAAAATCTACCCCTTCAAAAATATCCGCCCCTGCCCGTTCCAACCATGGCAAGAATGTTGGCACGGCATAGGTTTGATCCCCATGCTTATACCCCAAAATAATATCGCGTGAGGCATCATCATATACCAATGCCGACCGCGCATAATCATATATCGGTGGATATTTAAGACATACCGCACATAAGTTACCATCATTGACCCCTTGCACATCAAATTCAAAAGGAAAGCCGCAACAGTTGCAGTAGGGCGCAGTGATAAAATTAAGCGCCCCCCAAACCTGCCCCGAAACCATACCCTGCCCATCCACAACATCGCCTGTGACAATGCAACGCGGGGGCAAGATAAAATCAATAATTTTTGATAACGGTATCATCCTTTATTTTTAACAGAAACCCGTGCGAAATTGTTGCATAAAAATAACGATATAGGATACAGTCCGCAGATATGGGTGATGATATAACATTAAGTAATAATTTAGGGGCAAAAGGCGACTTTGCCCCGCGTATTGAAACGGATGGTGAGGATAAACCATTTATCGTTGACCCCCTTGCGCCCAAACCGATTGAGGATGAGCGATTAAAAGATATCCCAAGTTATATTATTCGCGGTGCGTGGTTTACCATGGCGCATCTTATTTTGGAAAAAGGGGCAAAAGTTTTAGATGTTAAATGCGGTACAGGCATCAAAACATTCGCTATGGCAGCACTCAACCCCGAGATTTCATTTATTGCAATTGACAGTGATATTAAAAAAATTGAAACGGCGAAGGCAAAATATATTCTTCCCAATTTAGAATTTATTGCAGGCGATATCCAAGAGAATTTTGTCCCGCTTAATTCCTTAGATGGAATTATTAATTCATATTCATTGCATGAAACATATTCTGAAAATCAGGCCAGCGTAAAATCAATTGAGGAATCGCTTCAGCGGCAATTTAACCTTCTTAAAAAAGGCGGCGCCTTATTTATTCAAGACCACATGCTGCCCACCGATCATGATTATTTATTGCTCGAAATTCCTGAAGAAATTCGTAGTGATGGTGTGCCTGATAAACCTGTCGATCAACTCTCTGATGTTGAATTACTCTTGCTCTTTTCTGAACAAGCGCGCCCGCGTGAAGAAGACCAATATCGTGGTTTT
Organism: uncultured Alphaproteobacteria bacterium; assembly: GCA_963803555.1. Taxonomy (GTDB): domain Bacteria; phylum Pseudomonadota; class Alphaproteobacteria; order Micavibrionales; family Micavibrionaceae. Next base: position 1,284,776 of record CAWDMZ010000002.1, read on the forward strand.
TATCTTGAAGAATTGCCTGCGCGTTTTCCGCGCACCCGATTATTTCGCCTGCCTGCAAAATGGGCGCGGGAATTTATTTTAAGAAAAGATAATCGAAAAGATTGGCAATCCGAGCTTTATAAAGAATATAGTTTTTTTACATTACATGATTTTACCCGAACGCTTAAATCCTATGGTGCGCGTATTTTTTATACCGCCCCGCATTGGGATCAAAATATCATTCGCAAACGCTATAACAATAAAATACGTTTGTTTGATGATGCCAGTAACCCCTTGGGCGCACCAGAAACCAGCACGATAATCTTGGCACAAAAACAAGCGCCCGAAAAATCCCTCACCTTGCAAGAGCGCCGCCCAAGCCGCAATGCGGAAAGTCAGATCCGCATTACCGCGATGCGCAATGAATATGATGGTAAAATTTATGATTTGGTATCGCGTGATGTGCGGTTAAACGAAATTCTCCCCTATCGTATTACGCGTGATAATAAGCTTCACGTTTTTGTGCATACCGATTTACCACGCAGTTTGATAAACACCGTTCCGCGCCAAAATATTAACCTTGATGGTAAAACATGGTCGGGTCATATGATTGAAGCCTTGGCCGTTCCCGAGGAAGTTTTGTTGGAGCAAGAAAAAGATCGTTTTCGGGATGTGGTTGATTTTACCAAAAAATATTTTAATCTTAAACCTGAAATGAATTGCTTTTTCCAAGACGGCCCCGGGTTTTACCCTGCGCCCGATTGCATTGATGAGCGGGTTAAAACAAAATATTTGAGCGTTACAAAACCAAAACATACATCAGAGCCACATTATATTATTGATGAGGCCAATGGTTTTTCCTCCAAAGGAATAATTCGTGAATATGATGCCCAACAATTGTTAAATGCGTTGAGTGTTGGGCTGCTTCCCAATAGTAGATTGGAAGTCCAACTTTTGGGGCTTTATGAATTGCTTGGGATTTCTTATCAATCATGGGCGTCCTCCCCCTTGACCTTGGATATGGTGGATGCGGAAAAGATGACCCGCGTGGAGGAATATGTCGCAAAACTAGCCGAGGATGATTTGCGCTTCAAACCCTCTAACGGGAATGCAGGATTAATAAAAACAATGCAATCCGTTTTTGTAGATGAAGGTTTAAATGCAGGCAGTATTAAGGGGCTGGCGTCTCGCAATATGGATTTTATTTTAAATGAAGAAGGGTCAATGAACACCGCCATCGTCCTGCCCCTCGCTAAAAGTATCAGTGGGGAAGTTATGGCAGGCGTGGTTGAAACGTATTTGCCCGTACCCCAACGATATAAAGGCAATGGATATATCATCACCTGCCCCAGCGTCCCCCTTCCACCTGATATTAAAAATTTGGACATGGTGCAACGCTACATCGCGGATAAATTTGAAGTACCCATAGAATGTGTTGCCCGCATGGGGGAAGGGTTCTTCTCCCATATTGGGGTAACGCCGCAACGTATTTATCCCTATGTTGTAACGCCAAAGGGGGTATCGGGGTGGAAAAAGGCAGGGCGCGGTCATGGGGTAACATCGGTAACGCCACTCTATAATTTATATCGTCTAATGTATTTGGATAACCATGACAGCTTCCTTAAATTAGTTGCCCAAACATATCAATCTTGTTTAGGGCAAGACAGCGCGATGGGCGTTGAATTTTCATTTGGTAATTCCCATTCAAAACGAAAAGAATCTTTTGTCGGCATGGGTGCAACGGAAATATCATATCCCGTATCTACCCCTGATTTAGATCATGATTCATAACAGATGACAGCACCTATAAAAATTTTTGATAAGAATTTATTGCGTCAAAATTTGGATCGTGCCGCTCCCTATTTTGATGCTCATAATTTTTTACAAGAATGGTCAGATAAAAATATTGCTACCCGACTTAATCTTATAAAAAAAGAATTTGATGCGGGAATTTATTATGGTCACTGCACCGATAATTTTAAAAATACAAAACAAATAAAATCTTTAACGCATCTGTTTTTATCTCAAAAATTTAATCCTGATTTGATTGCTGATGATGAATTTTTACCGATTGGTAATAATCAAATTGATTTGTTACTCTCAAATCTATCGCTTCATCATTGTAATGATTTATTGGGGGCGTTAATTCAAATTAAATATGCTTTACAACCCGATGGCGTCTTTATCGGTACATTATTAGGCGGGGAAACTTTGTTTGAATTGCGTGACATTTTACAACAAACCGAAATTGAAATTTATGGGGGACTTTCCCCCCGCATTGCCCCCTTCGCCGATATAAAAGCATTGGGTGGATTAATGCAGCGCGCCCAATTTGCCCTGCCCGTTATTGATAGTGAGAAGGTTATTGTTGAATATTCATCCCTCACTTCCCTCTTCCATGATTTACGATATAGTGGCGAGGGGAATTTTTTATTTGAAAGAAGCAAGAAACCCGTTGGTAAGAAATTTTGGAATCGCGCTGAAGAAATTTATCGTGAGAAATACAGCACCGAAGATAATAAATTTATCGCAACATTTGAGATTATTTTTCTTATTGGATGGAAACCCCACGAAACGCAGCAGCAACCTTTAAAACCAGGCAGCGCAAAAAATCGCCTTGCCGATCATTTAAATGTAACGGAAGAAAAATTATGACTTTGGATGTAACCCTTATTCCTATCTTAAAAGATAATTATGCCTATATTTTAAAAAGTGACAATAAAATCGCCATTCTTGACCCTGGTGCGGCGCAACCAATTATTCAGTATTTCGATGAGAATAACATAACGCCTCATTATATTTTTAACACACATCATCATTGGGATCATACCGATGGTAATGATGAATTGGCGAAAAAATATAATCTAAAAATTGTCGCGCCCTTATCCGAGCAACAAAAAATTGGGCATATTGATATTGGATTAAAAGATAAAAGCATTTTTGAATTTGGGGATACATCTTTTCAAGCCATCGAAACAAAGGGACATACCCAAGGGCATTTATGCCTATGGTTTGAAAATGAAAAAATCCTTTTCTCGGGTGATATGATTTTTGCCCTTGGATGCGGCAGACCGATGGAGGGCGATGCGGAAGATTTATTTAAAAGTTTTCAAAAAATATCATTCCTTCCCGATGAAACTATCATTTATTGCGGGCACGAATATACCCAAACAAATGCAGAATTTTCACTGTCAATAAACCCTAATGATGATGCAATTTTAAACCGTATGGCGGATATAAAGGAAAAACGCGCAAAAAATATTCCCACCATTCCAACAACGATGCAGTTGGAACGCAAAACAAATTTATTTATGCGGGCAAAAGATTTAAAGGAATTTCAATCCCTTCGTGATGCCCGTAATAAATTTTAACCTTCTGCTTTTTTTGGTGCAGGACGACGTGTGCGTTGTGGACGTTTTGCCCCGCCTGAACGTCCGCCAGATTTGCTGCCATTATTTTCTGTATGACCACCATCGGGCAGGATAGATTCGTTTCCGCCCTCTTTCTTACTTTGTGATCGGTGTGATGGAATGGGCAGTGGCTTTCCTTTTGAATTGTCACGTTCGCTTACGGCGATATCAATTTCAAGGCGTGAAATAACCTTACGCAACTCATGAATAGATTCTTGTAAATTCTCACGCGCGTCAGAATCCTTTTTATTTGCATCCCAATTTTCATGTGATTTGATACAGGCTTCAGATGCTTTTTTTAATCTATCTTGAACGTCAGACATTTTCTTTTCTCATTTCTTTTAATTGAATAATTACTTTAGCGTTTCGTGTGCGCACACGCAAGGTTTGCAGTTATTTAAAAATTGACGATGCAGCATCCATATGGTGCTTTTTGCGTTTAATCTCATCTTGGGTGCGATTAATTTCTTGGTTTAATTCGACAATATATTTTTCAAGCTCGTTTAATGATAACGGCTCTAAATTAATAAAGTTCTGTTTTATGGGTTTATCTTCTTCATCAAACATAATGCCGTTCCGTCCTGTTTATATATTTGGATGTAAAATAGACTAAAATTTTCAAATAGAAAAGATTGCATTTTGATAGTTTTTGATTATATTGTCTGTATTCCCAGACATTTAAAACGTCAAAAACTGTTGATTTTCGGGACAAATCAGCGGCAATTTCCCATATTTTATAGGTTTTTGCCGTTATTAAAATTTATAAGAAAAAGGAAAGTCTATTATGGCGAAACCAGAAGAAGCCCCAGAATTACTGATGCCAAAAGCGAGCGCGGTATGGCTTATTGATAACACAACCCTTACATTTGAACAGGTTGCTGAATTTACAGGCCTTCATAAAATTGAAGTGCAAGCCATCGCAGATGAAGAAGTGGGATATGGTATTGTTGGCCGTGACCCCGTCAAAAATGGTGAAACCACACAAGATGAAATGGATAAAGCGATTGCAGATTGCACCTATGTGATGAAATTATCACGCAATGATTTACCAAGTGTGAAAACACGTTCAAAAGGGCCACGTTATACGCCTGTTTCCAAACGTGGGGATAAGCCCGATGCAATTTCATGGATTTTGAAAAATAATCCTGAAATTTCGTGATGCACAAATTGTTAAATTTGTTGGGACAACCAAAACAACAATTACTGCGGTGCGTGATCGTACCCATGCAAATTCATCAACCATTCGCCCTCGTCACCCTGTTGAAATTGGTCTGTGTACTTACAAAGAATTGGAAGCCGCATCTGATAAAGGGTTAAAGGCACAAGGTAAAGATCCCGAAGCGATTAAGGCACAGCGTTTGCAAAGTCTTGAAGAAAATTCAAACAGCGAAACGGCAGCAGGATCTGAAGAGAAAAAAGAAGGCGGTTTTGACTTCTCAAACTTCTTATCTTCAGGTACAGGAAGCAATAGCATCAACAAGTAGCACGATAAATAATCAGAAATATATTAAAGGCCGCAAATGATGATGCGGCCTTTTTATTGGGATATGATTATCTGGTTATGAAGAATTTATGACGCTTTTCGAATGCCTTCAATTTGTTCTTTTAAATGTAGTTTTTCTCGTTTTAATGCAATTTCTTGGTCATTCATCACAAAACTATTTTGTTCTGTTTCTATTTTTTTGGATAATTTGTGATGTCTTACTTTTAAGGCTTCAATGCGCGAAGGCGATGAAGCAGTAGATGCGTTAAATGGCATATATAAACTCCCTTAATAATGTTTTGTTGATACTATAAGTGTATCAAAAAACTGAATTAATCGCCAGAAAATTCGAAAAAAACGAAACATTATTGCGTTGATTTAATCTTTATTTTATCGGCTAAGGGATATGGCAAATACTAAATCTTAAAAATCGAACTTCACCCCTTGCGCCAACGGCAATTCATCTGAATAATTGACCGTCTGTGTTTGGCGGCGCATATAGACTTTCCATGAATCAGAACCACTTTCGCGGCCGCCCACCTGTTTCTTTTTCACCGCCAAATGCACCGCCAATTTCTGCGCCACTTGGACCAATATTGACATTGGCAATGCCGCAATCACTGCCTGTCGCGGATAAAAAACGCTCCGCTTCGCGAACATCGGTTGTGAAAATACGCAGATGACAACCCTTGCGGCACATTATTATTCATGCGCAATCGCCTCATCAAATTCATCATAGCCCATCACATATAAAATCGGGCGCAAAAGTTTCATGGCGGACAATTTCAGTTTGTTCTGGCATCTCAACCAAGGCAGGCGTGGCATAATATCCGCCATCATTGCCATCTATATCAAACGCGTCCGCCTGTAACAACATTTCCGCCCTTGCGTCATTTGCATTTTTCAAGGCCTTTTGCCATGGCATCAAAGGATTCCTGTCAATTAATGGGCCAATTAAGGTTTTATCATCCAAGCGGACTGCCGATGGGCAAACTTTCATACGCTTTTTTAATTTTAGCAACCAAATCTTGCTTTAATATCATTATGAACAATCAAACGGCGTAATGTTGTGCATCGTTGCCCTGCGGTACCCACGGCACTAAATACAATCGCGCGCACTGCCAAATCAATATCCGCGCTTGGCGTGACAATCATGGCATTATTGCCACCAAGCTCAAGCAAGCTTTTGCCCATGCGTTTTGCAACCGCTTCACCCACCGCGCGGCCCATGTGCGTGCTGCCCGTTGCACTGACCAACGCGACATCTTTATGATCGACCAATTCTTTCCCGACATCGGCATCGCCGATTAAAATCTGGCATAGATGATCGGGGCAATCATGGCCTGCTTCTTTAAAACGCTTATACGGCTTTTTCAAAAATTTTTTGCTGGCCATCGCGGTTAAAGGCGTTTTTTCAGATGGTTTCCAAATAACGCTGGATCCCACAGACCAACGCCAACGCCGCATTCCACGCACCATACCGCCACAGGAAAATTGAACGCCGAAATCACGCCACAGTGGCCCAAGGGCTGCCACATTTCACGCATATGATGTTCGGGGCGTTCAGACGCAATCGTTAAGTCCATAAAGCTGGCGCGATTGACCCACGGCAAAATCGCAGATATCAATCATTTCTTGCACTTCGCCCAACCCTTCGGACTAGATCTTTCCACATTCTAGGGTGACAAGCGCGCCTAAATCATCCTTTGCCGCCCGTAATTCTTCACCCAACAATCGTACCAATTCACCGCGCACTGGCGGCGGGTGTTTTGCGCCATTGTATAAAGGCCTGTTTGATGCGTTACAACAATTTCACCACATCGTCAGGTATTATTCATTTGAACAGACGCAATTTTTGACCCATCAATCGGGGTATAAATATCCAAATCACCTTTTGCCAAATTACTAAGGCCGTTCATTTTTCCAAAATTCTTGATATATTCATTTTTTAAATTATTCGTCATGCTTCTTCCCTTAATTCTTTTATCATTTTCATCTTTGCGGGTGTCCAATAACGGATAGGCCACCGTGCACATATAACTGTTGATACGGCGATAATCACGAATAATATCAACGTGAAGACTGCTGGTTGCAACGTGTTTCTGGCACACCATCGCTCAGGCGTTCAATATGGGTGGACATACCCAATACTTCGGCCTCGCGGATTGATTTTTTTACCTCTAATAATTTTGCGCCATTTCTTTATCATCAGACACAAAAATGGATTGCGCCAATTGAACCGATTCCATCACCAAATTATGAATATGCTTAATCTCCTTAAACCCTTCTTCGGAAAAATCAATTTGGCGTTTTATTTTTTTCAAAGCCAACGGCATTAAATTTTTATCAATCACATCGCCCGCATGTTCCAAATTGGTGGAAAAAGTTAGAACCTGCACATAGCGTTGTGCTTCTTTTTCATCCATAAAGTTTTGCGATAATTGCGCCATATAAATTTTAATTTGTTCATATAAACGATCAATCACATCATCTTCGGCGCGTACCTTTTCAAGCAAATTGTGATCATTTGTTTTAAAAACAGTAATCGTATCTTCCAACATTTGTTGCACCAAATCGGCCATGCGTAATGTTTCGCGCGTTGCACTGGCCAATGCTACGCTTGGGATTTTTAAATCTTTTTTATCCAAATATCGGGCGACCCCTTCATCATCTTTTTCAACGCGGTCGGGAATAATTTTTTCACATAATTTTAAAACATATCCCGTCAATGGTAAAAAGACCAAGCGCAAGCGCAATGTTAAATGCCGTATGAAAATCAACCAAATGACGATCAACATAAGGATCAAACTGATTAAGCAATTCCAGCACAATACGGAATAAACATAAAGACAACCGTCACCCCCGTAATACGAATAATCAAATTCCCAACAGGGATACGCAACGCAACAGGATTATCGCGCAACGTTGCCAAAATTGGCGGAATCGTGCCTCCAACATTTGCGCCCAACACCATATAAAGCCCCAATAAAATGGGCAAAACCCCACTCGCGAACAAAGGTCATTAACAATAAAATCACCGCCAATGATGAATGAGCCAGCCATGTCATAAGTGCCGCAACCAAAACCGCAAAAATCGGATCTTTTTCTAACGCCTGTAATATTAACGGCAGTAATTCAGATGTCTTTAAGCGGCTCCGCCGCCTCTCGAATTAGGAAGAGCGCCATTAACATCAATGCCGCCCCAATAAAAATTCGCCCAATATTTTTGATCTTGCCCGATTTTTTAACCGAAAAAAGGATATATCCAATAATTAATAAAACAGGCATCAGAAAACTTAAATCAAATGAAAAGACTTGCGCAACAATCGTCGTCCCCACATCGGCACCCAATACCATGGCAAGTCCCGCCCCCGCCTTCACCATGCCTTGCGCGGCAAAGGATGATACAATCAAAATTGTCGCGGTTGAGCTTTGCAATAACGCCGTAATCCCCATGCCTGCAAAAAAAGATTTAACGCGGTTGCTTGTTCCTGCGGCTAAAAAACGGCGCAATTCCGCACCAAAGCCATATGTCATCCCAAGGCGAAGCAATCCCACCCCCCATAATAAAAGGCAGACACCTGCAATAATATTTAACAAAACAAGGGATGGTAAAATGGCGCTCTCCTTCAAAAACTAAAGCATCAAGGATAATATTAGATAAAAATTAAAATCCTGCATCGGGTTGCGCAAGATATTCTTCCTCCTCAGGGGTATTAATACGACCTAAGATTTTATTACGATGGGGAAAACGACCATATTTATCAATCACATCACGGTGGCGAATGGCATAATCATACCCAAGCGGGTCATCATCTTTCATTTTTTCAAACAATTCAACGCTGCGTCGTTGGTCGCTCATATTCTCGCTATGCTCAAACGGAAGATAGACAAAGCGACGCTTTTGCGGGGAAAGGATTTGATCCAGCCCCTTTGACAAGGCGTATTTTGATGCGATTAAGGCCTTACCATCGGTCATAAATGCCTTTGGCGTGCCACGAAACATATTGCGCGGCATTTGGTCAAGCAAGATACAATATGCCAAAATGCCATCTGCACTATTTTTCCAATCGGCAAAATCACCTGCGGCGGCCATATTGTAAGGCTCTTCAAATTGATCTAAGATTTTTTGGTCAAAATCGGGATTAACCTGAAACCATTGTTTCGGCTGTGTTTCCTCAAACCAAAAATCGAGTATAAGTTTTTGATAATCTTTCATAATTTGAGTCTAACAAAATTTAGAATCAGGGGCAAAGCAATCTTTACCAAACACCAAATTAATTACGGCTTATTGCGGTAATTTAAGGTCTTTCCAAATTTTCTTCTTCACGGCATACATCATGCCTGCAAAGGCAATTAGGAAAAATACAACTTTAATACCCGTACGTTTGCGCATCTTCCATATTCGGGTTCTGCTGCCCACATCAAAAATGTTGAAACATCTTTTGAATATTGCTCCATCGTTTGCGGGGCGTCATCTTCATACTCGACAATTCCATCGGATAATGGCGCTGCCATCGCAATTTTATTGCCTTCCATATATTTATTATAATATTGGCCCGCGCCCATCGTCACACCTTCTGGCGCTTCTTTATATCCGGTCAAAACACCATAAATATAAGTTGCGCCATCTTCACGTGCCTTCGCCAATAAGTGACATATCGGGCGGGTATGCCCCATTATTGGCATAACGGGCGGCATTTTCGTTCGGATACGGATTGACAAATCGGTCTTTGGGCAGGCGGTTACGCTCAAACATTTCCCCTTCGGCATCGGGGCCATCCATAATGGTATACTGGCTGGCAATTGCCTTTACCTCTGCTTCATTATACCCCAAATCGGTAAGGTTACGGTACGATACAAGGTCAAGGCTATGGCACGCTGCACATACTTGTTTATAGACCTGAAAACCGCGCTGTAATGAGGCACGATCATATGTTCCCAATGGTCCTTCAAAGCTACAATCAACGTCAGGTAGGGGATATTTTTTACCCAGATTCTGCCGCGTGCGCCACAGGGATAAGCAAGCATATTGCAAAGGATGCGATAATAAATTTTCTCATAATTTAAACTTTCTTACTCATACCTGTTGCTTTGATATTTTTCATCAAAACAGCATCATTAATACTGGGTGGTAACTCTGCTACAGGCTCTTTCTTATTCAAAAATGGAATAACAACCAAGAAGAATGCAAAATAATATAGCGTGCAAAGCTGGGATAAAGGAACCCAAAACCCTTCAGCAGGTTTGCCCCCGCAAACACCCAAAACAAATACAACCGCAACAAAGGTTAAGAATGTAATGCGATACCATGGACGAAAGACCGAGCTTCGATGCGGGTGCTTATCCAAAAATGGCAGAACATACAAAATCGCGATTGAACCAAACATGGCCAACACACCGCCCAATTTTGCAGGAATGAAAATAATGCTTATCCCCATAAAGTAAAGTACAACTAAGGCCAGACCAAGGAATGAAATTCCAACCGCCGCCATCGTAATTTCAAATGATTTTTCAGGCATCAATTTCTTACCTGCCGCAACTAACGCAGGTCCGAAGGCAAACATACCCAACCCAACAAGTAGGGAGTTAATATCAAATGTAATCGCCCGCAAAATTGCATAAAACGGCAAGAAATACCATTCAGGCACAATATGGGATGGTGTCACCAATGGTATTGGCAGGGATAGTAATCATCGGGATGCCCCAATGACATTGGCGCATAAAGAACGCAATCCCCGCATAAAACAATTAAAAACACCAAAAGTCCGAACGCTATCTTTCATCGTGTAATACGGGTGGAATGGCAATGTGTCTTTGTTGCCCTTTGGCTCAATCCCCAAGGGGTTGTTCGATCCTGTCACGTGCAATGCCCAAACATGCAGAAACACCACCGCACAAATTACAAACGGCATTAGATAATGCAGCGCATAAGAATCTGTTCAAGGTCGGGTTATCAACCGAAAACCCACCCCAAAGAAGGTCCACGATGCTGTCTCCAACCAATGGAATGGCAGAGAACAGGTTGGTGATAACCGTCGCGCCCCAAAAGCTCATCTGGCCCCAAGGCAACACATATCCCATGAAGGCTGTTGCCATCATCAAAAGAAAAATCGTAACCCCAAGCATCCATAATAAGCTCGCGCGGCTGCTTGTACGAACCGTAATACATCCCGCGGAACATATGAATATAAACAGCAATAAAGAAGAACGACGCACCATTGGTATGCAGATAACGCAGCAACCAGCCATAGTTCACGTCACGCATAATGCGTTCAACACTTTCGAAACGCATAATCGGCATGGGCTGTATAATGCATGGCCAAGCACAATACCCGTCAAAATCATCGTCACTAAGCATGACCATGGCAATCGCACCAAAATTCCAGAAATAATTGAAGTTTTTCGGCGTTGGAAAAACGCCATATTCCTTTTGCATCATCGTGAAAATAGGAAGACGTCGAATCAACCCATTCTACTACGGGATTATCAAATTTTTCACGTTTTCCGCCAGCCATAGCGATCTCCTGTTTCTATTGTCTTGCAAGTGCATTGTGCTTTTCCAATTGTTAATTGTTGTTATCCGATGTAACGTCGTGTCGTATGTCAGTGAATTCTGGTACCAACATGTTCTTGGCGCAGGCCCTTTGCGGATACGCCCGAACTTATCATAGTGCGATCCATGACAAGGACAGAACCATCCATCATACTCACCTTTTACATCTGTTCGTTTTTGCCCAAGTGGAACACAGCCAAGGTGGGTACAAATTCCAACCATCACAAGCCATTTTTCCTGGCCCTCTTTGAACACGATCTTCGTCTGTTTGGGGGTCGCGCAAGATGATACATCAACGGCTTCGCGCCTCTTCAATTTCTTCTGCGGTGCGATGACGAATAAAAACCGGCTTACCACGCCACATCACGGTGATGGCTTGACCTTCTTCAATCGGGGATCAAATCCACCTCGGTCGAGGCCAAGCGCAAGCGTATCTGCCGCAGGATTCATTTGATCAACAAATGGCCATGCCACAGATCCCGCGCCCACCGCACCAAATGCGGCAGCCGTTAGGTAAAGAAAGTCGCGGCGGGTTTCCCCATCCCCTTCTTCATTTGGGTTTGTTTCTATTTTGGTTGTTGGGTCTGTCGTATGATCTACGCTCATGATAAAAACTCGTTTCACACCTAATTTATTTTAATAACAAACACTTATATACGTGATATACGTGCCATACAATACTGCAAAGGAAATATCACGGAAGTTTAGCCAAAAACAAGTGAAGAATTGTAGATTTTTGTTAAAAACAAATTTAATGTGCAAAAACCATGATTGAAATTGCTTTATATCAACCTGATATCCCCCAAAATGTTGGTGCCGCCATTCGCCTTTGCGCGTGTCTTGGCATACGCTTGCACATTATTGAACCGTGCGGTTTCCCCCTGAATGATAAAAAGATTAAACAGGCAGGTATGGATTATTTAACCCAAGTGCAAATGATACGCCATAATTCATGGGAAAGCTTTACGGCAACAAATGAAGATAAGCGTTTGATTTTAATGACAACAAAATCGTCTGCGCCTTATACTAATTTTAAATTTCAACGATGGTGATATCTTGATTGCAGGACGCGAGAGCGCGGGCGTGCCAGACAATGTCCATGATTATGTCGATCATCGCCTGCTTATTCCCATGACGGGGCAAGCACGGTCGCTTAACATTATAAATGCCACCGCGATGATTACGGGTGAAGCATTAAGGCAAACAGGATTTTAGAATGACAGAAAATCAAAATTGGGATGATAGAAAAAACCAAGCCACAAAATGGTTTTCAACCCTACGCAATCAAATATGTGGCGCGTTTGAAGCCATAGAATCCGAGCTTTTGACAACCAAACATAAAGATAAACCCGCAGGACAGTTTGAACGCAAAGCATGGGATCGCGAAAATTCGGATGAGCCAAATGTCAGTGGCTCAATTCTAAAAGGCGGCGGTGAAATATCCCTTATGCGGGGGCGCGTTTTTGAAAAGGTCGGCGTTAATATCTCAACCGTTTATGGCACTTTTGCCCCCGATTTCCGCGCCCAAATCCCCGGTGCAGATGAGAGCGATGGCGAATTTTGGGCGGCGGGCATATCCCTTGTTGCGCATATGCAATCCCCCCTTGTCCCTGCAGTTCACATGAATACCCGCATGATTGTTACATCAAAAGGGTGGTTTGGTGGCGGGATGGATTTAACGCCCATGTTGCCTAATGCTGAGAATAAAGAAATTTTTCATGCCGCCTTAAAAGAATGTTGCTCAAACAATGATTGCGCAGATTATCAAAAATTAAAAGAATGGTGTGATCGGTACTTCTACCTTCCCCATCGGGACGAGCCACGGGGTGATGGCGGCATATTCTATGATTATTTTGATAATGATTGGCAGGCCGATTTTGATTTCACCCAAGATGTCGGCAAAACATTCTTATCCACCTACCCCCAAATTGTCCGCCGTATGATGCATAAGGAATGGAGTGATGAGGAACGCGAAATACAATTATTAAAGCGTGGACGATATGTAGAATATAATTTGCTTTATGATCGCGGCACTCAATTTGGTCTAAAAACAGGCGGCAATACCGAAGCCATCCTAATGTCCCTGCCCCCTGAAGTAAAATGGCCGTAATTTGATTTGACAGAATAAATTAATTGCCCTATAGACATATTATGTTTAATTTTTCCTTTGAAAGGATATTGGTGTGCCGAAAAAAATGAATGAAGAAAATCCAATACAAGTTGCTATTGATATAATTGAAAATGTTAAACGTAAACTAGAAAGTGCGATTAGCGATATTTCCGGTATAGAAATAGACGTGAAAAATATTAAACCCGCTTTAAAACCAAGAGCTGATGGTGACCTATTTATAAAATTTGCCTTAAAGCATGGAACATCAGCAGACCTTACTCAAATGAGACAAGCATTTACAGATATATCAAAATCAGAAGCAGTTCCACGCTCTGTTATTGCACGAGATAGTTATTTTACTGTTCAAATGAAGCCTAATTATTCAAAGTTAGGCTTATAAACTCTCATCAAACCATTCTTCTTTGCGGCGTTGTAATTCTTGGCCTAATTCGGGGCCTGTTTTATACCCCTCTTTTATTAAATCTTCGCCTGTGATGGGGCATGTTGGAATATCCCATTTTGTAATGATTTGATAGAGATCATCGTTATAATCAATCTTTTGCTGCGCTAACAAAATGATATATCCATGAAGGGATAAGTCACGACCATAATTTAGCATTAATTTTTTGACCACCTTCTCATCCTTATAAAAATCTTTATTGCAAATCACTTCTAATTTAATAAGAAATTTTATTTGCTCATTGCTAAAATTTAGGATTTTGTCGTGAAAAATTGCGCGCCCGCCAGACACAATAAAATATCGTACCATCACCATAAATTTATCTTCACTGTCATTATATTTTTTTTGAAATTGGATAAGCCGTTGTAAATCATCCACCTTATAATTTTTGGCTTTTATTTCGCATAAAATACCTGCCCCAAACATAACATCTAAAACCTCAGGCGCGCGATCTGCTTTTATAATTTTTAAAAACTCTTGGGTTATCCGCTCCCGCGATAATTGACTTATTCCGTTTTTATTATCGTGACACGCTTTGACCATATTGGCATCAATCTCGCCTAACCCATATTGCGCCTCAAATCTAAAGAACCTTAAAATGCGTAAATAATCTTCTTTGATACGGTTCGATGCCTCCCCCACAAAACAAATTTTTCGTTGCTGTAAATGATCAATACCTTGGTCAAGTGGGTCATAAATTTGTCCTTTTGCATCCATATATAATGCATTTATCGTAAAATCACGCCGCTTTGCATCATCCAAAATATTATCTGAAAATTGAATTTTTGCATGCCGACCATCTGTCACCACATCGTTGCGATAGGTGGTAATTTCAATATGAATATTATTTTTAATGGCCGTCACTGTGCCATGTTTAATCCCTGTTGGAATTGTTTTTATATCAGTTTTTTTTAAAATTTTAATTACATCATCTGGAATATATGATGTTGCAATATCAATATCCGTTGGCACTTCATCCATCAAGGAATTGCGAACACACCCCCCTACAAAAAAACTTTTTGGATGATCCAAATCACCACCCAAAATAGATAAAATCTTAACGGCTTCGTCAGGTATCCATGGGGGGAATGGAATGGTTTGAACAGGTGACATTTTCATTTATGGGATAAGCTGCTTGTACACTTCTTCGGCTTCAATCACACGTTGGGCATAATTTCGGGTTTCATAAATAGGGATAAGCTCCGCCCAATCCAACATTTGAATTTGACCATTTCGGGGGTCGCCCAATTCTGTAATCCATCGATCAACACGCCCCGGCCCGCCATTATACGCCGCCGCCGCCATACCTAAATTTCCATCATACCGATCCAACATTTGTTTAAGGTACATTGACCCCAAAAGAATATTATGCGCAGGTCGTGATGTCAGCCAGCTTTTCTGGTGGGAAATCCCTAATTTTTGTGCAGTCTCGCTCGCCGTTGCGGGCATTAATTGCATAAGCCCGCGTGCGCCCGCATGACTAACGGCGTTTTTATCAAAACGACTTTCTTGACGAATAATAGCATGAATTTTTGCCGCACTAATCCCATTCATTGGTTTATCTGCGCCCTTCACAACGGGGTAGAGGTAGCGTATCGCATTAATGCCATGCTCATTTTGTAATTTTGATGCGGCGCGAATACCAATTTCGTCATACCCCATTTGCGATGCAAATTTTGCAGCCCCCATTAATTTATTAGCATTATCCGTACTTAAATAAAGCTGATTAATAAATGATTTTGATGGCGAATAAAGCCCCGCATTGGCAAATATTTTTGCCGCGCGTGCCATATCATCATTATCAATATTCGCATTGGCAACGCTTGATACATTGTTAATTGCATTGATATTGGGTTGTTGCCCAATACTTCGTGCGGCCATTTGCCCATAATAGGTTTGCGGATATTGCGCGGCCACTTGATACCATTGTGTTGCAATATCGTTTCTGCCCATTGTCTGACTTGCCAACCCTGCCCAATATGAGCCACGCGATTTGCTAATCGGGGTTTCAACCACATTATAGAGCTTTTCAAAATGACGAAATGCGACATCAGGTTTGTTAATAAACCGCAATGCCAACCACCCTGACACCCATTCCGCTTGGGTTTGGGGGAAGTTTTCTTCTTGAACATGCGCTGATGCCAATTGATATGCTTGGCTATATCTTTTTTGTTCTATCAATCGGCGGACAATAATATGACGTTCTTTCCACCATAATTTTGGCTCGGTCATTTGTCTAGCGGGGGGGGAGATATTAAGGATTTGAATGGCGGTATTGTTGCTATTTTTCTTACGATGCCATGTCAGACGATCGAGCAATAATCCTTCATCATTTTGTAAATTTTGGGCCACGCTACCCACCATATTCTCTGCATTTGGTTGATCACGGCGCAATGCGATACGTGCCTCAATCAAGGCGGGGTAGCTTCCGCCCAATACACTTGCAATCCCTTGGGCGTTTGAATATTGGCTTTTTAAAACCAACTTATTCATTCTTTTTAAATGGGCATCGCGCACAAAATGCCCGCGATATCGGTTGTATACTTCACGTTGCTCATCACGTGAAAGGGATGCATCGGGCCACCATTCATTTAAAAATGATTTTAACTTTTGCGTTTGCCCCATGGATAATAACGCACGGGCATAGGCATGAACCCCATCATCGGTAATAGGGTCATTATTTTTAAATAAAGAAATAATTTGGTCTGACGGCGTGGCGGAAGAGATTTTCCTTTCCGCCAAGACCTGTATTTTATTTCTTGATGGCCAGTCATTTCGACGGTTTAAAAAATCATAGATGGATGAAAATGACGCGCGGCTATCATTTTCAACAAAGGCATACCAGTTAAAAATATCACGCTCTAACGGGTTTCGGATATTTGCGGCCTGTTGATAGGCGGTGTCCCATTGATTTTTACTTACGGCTTTTAACGCATTGTTCAAATCCGCCTTTACGGCTGTGGGGTATAAAACAAAAATAGTAATAAAGGTGAATATTGTTACGCTAATAAAATTCTTTTTCATTTTTTTCCTTTAATGCGATCTTTGTAATGACCGCGCCTTTCCCTTGCATGAATGCAATCAAAACTATACGCTATGCCGCATTAAACAAACAATAGTAGAGAATAAATAAAATGTTCAAAGGGTCAATTACCGCACTTATTACGCCATTCACATTAAATGGAGATGTGGATATAAAGGCATTTGACGCATTTGTTGAATGGCAGATTGAGCAAGGATCAAATGGATTGGTTCCCGTTGGTACGACGGGCGAGTCCCCCACCCTAACCCATGATGAACATAAAATGATTGTTAAACGATGCGTTGAAATTGCCAATGGCCGCGTACCAGTTATTGCAGGTACAGGGTCTAATAATACCACCGAAGCCTTGGATTTCACAATCGAGGCAAAGGAAGACGGCGCGGATGCCGCCCTTGTCGTCACCCCCTATTATAATAAACCAACCCAAGAAGGGTTGATTGCGCATTACACAAAAATTGCGCAAACGGTGAATATTCCAATCATCATCTATAATATTCCCGGGCGCAGTGTCGTGAATATGACCGATGAAACATTGATAGAATTATCCAAAATTTCAAATATTGTGGGGGTCAAGGATGCCACGGCAGATTTGGCGCGCCCCTTAAATTTATATCATCATTTGGGGAATGATTTTTGCCAATTATCGGGTGAAGATGCCACCGCAACCGCCTTTTTGGCGCAAGGGGGGCATGGATGTATTTCTGTCACCTCAAATGTTGCCCCAAAATTATGCGCCGATATGCATCAAGCATGGCAAGATCGTGACATTTCAAAAATGGAACAATGCCGAGATAAATTAGCGCCCCTTCATCAAGCTTTATTTGTTGAAAGCTCACCCGCGCCTGTTAAATATGCTGCGCAATGTTTGGGCAAATCAACCGATACGGTTCGCCTGCCTTTGGTAAAAGCAACCGCACCTTGTCAAAAATTGGTTGATGACGCTTTAAAATTTGCAGGCTTGGTAGAGTAATTTAAAATGGCTAAAGATAAGAAAAAATCAGGAGGATTAATCTCCACCAATAAAATGGTGGCGGAGAATAAACGCGCCCGATTTGATTATCAATTAGAAGATATTTTTGAAGCAGGCATTATGTTGGTCGGAACAGAAGTAAAAACCCTGCGCCATGGTCAATGTATGATCGCTGAAAGTCATATTGGCCCAAAAAATGGGGAGCTTTATTTGCTAAACGCTCATATCCCTGAATATCAGCAAGCCAGCCAATTGTTACAACACGAGCCTCGCCGCCCCAGAAAACTCCTCTTAAAAAAACGAGAGATTGATAAATTAGCAGGCGCAGTAAGCCGTGAGGGATATACCATTGTCCCCTTAAAAATCTTTTTTGATAAAAAAGGATTGGCAAAGCTTGAGATTGCTTTGGCAAAAGGAAAACAAACCCGTGACAAACGCGAAACAATCAAACAACGCGATTGGAACAGACAAAAAAACCGTATCCTTCGTGATCGCGGTTAGTAAAACCCACCATTAACTTACAGATAAAAAAAACGCCGATTATTCAATAATCGACGCTCTTTTTACTTTTTTCAAAAGTTATTCTTTAAATAATATTATTTTTTTGCTTTTGGCTTTTCTGCCTCAACCACTTCTAAATCGGGGGCTTTATCATCATCGTCAGATCCGATCAGCATGGCTTCGGATACGATGCCTGCATTTTCTTTAATCTTACGTTCTAAGGTATTCATCATTTCGGGATGATCGAGCAAATATTGTTTGGCATTTTCACGCCCTTGGCCAATACGCTCCCCTTCGGCGGAGAACCATGATCCTGCTTTTTCAACAAATCCACCTTGGACACCTAAATCCAAAATCTCACCTGTTTTTGAAATGCCTTTTCCGTACATAATATCAAATTCAACTTGGCGGAATGGCGCGGCCATTTTGTTCTTCACCACTTTTACGCGGGTTTGGTTACCAACCACTTCATCACGATCTTTAATTTGACCAATACGGCGAATATCCAAACGCACAGAAGAATAGAATTTTAATGCATTCCCCCCTGTTGTGGTTTCGGGAGAGCCAAACATAACACCAATTTTCATACGAATTTGGTTAATAAAGATAACAACAGTGCGCGAGCGTGAGATTGAGCCTGTTAATTTACGCAATGCTTGTGACATTAAGCGCGCTTGCAAGCCAACGTGATGATCACCCATCTCCCCTTCTAATTCAGCGCGCGGGACAAGGGCCGCCACAGAATCAACAACAACAACATCCAATGCGCCAGAACGGACCAATGTATCGGTAATTTCCAATGCTTGCTCCCCCGCATCCGGTTGGGAGATTAAAAGCTCATCCACATTACAGCCTAATTTACGGGCATAAGCAGGGTCAAGTGCGTGCTCTGCATCGACAATAGCACAAGTGCCCCCCGCTTTTTGCGCTTCGGCAATAATATGCAATGCCAATGTGGTTTTACCCGAACTTTCAGGGCCATAAATTTCAACAATACGTCCGCGTGGCACCCCACCAATACCCAAACCAATATCAAGACCAAGTGAGCCTGTTGAAATTGATTCAACATTCATCGGATTGGTATCACCATTTAATTTCATCACCGAACCTTTACCAAAGGCACGTTCAATTTGGGATAATGCCGCTTCTAACGCTTTATCTTTTTCATCGTTATTTTTAGGGGCAGTCATAGGTTCTTTTTTCATTGATGTTACAGCCATTTTTTGTTTCGTCCTTCTTCTATTTTGCACAGACACTGCCAATCTTCAATTGGCTTTGCCGAATATATTGTGATTGTTCACAAATGATTATGCTCTTAATGTACACCATATGTTCCCTTTGTCAAATAAAAAGAACGAAATAAGAACATTTTTGCGGGTAATAAAGAAAAATCTTAGTCTTCCAGCGCCTCTTTAACCTTTTGCGCCAATTGTTTCAGCGTAAATGGTTTAGGCAGAAAATAGATATTCTCGCCCATATGGTCTTTGAGTCGGTCTTCGGTATAGCCAGAAATAAAGATAATTTTTAATTGTGGATTCAATTCGCGCATATGTTTGGCCAAGGTGGGACCATCCATATCGGGCATCATCACATCGGTAATCATCAAATCAATATCATTGTGATCTTGCTCTTCTAATAAATTGAGCGCGGCTTGCCCATTTTCTGCTCCGATCACTTCGTATCCTTTATTCATCAAGGCACGGGTGCTGAAGGTTCGGACGGCATCTTCATCTTCCACCAATAAGATACAAGCCGATCCTGTTAGATCACCTGTTTTTTCCTCTTTTAATTCAACGGCTTCTTCTTGGGTATTTTCAATTTCCTCATCACTCAGACGGGGGAGGAAAATATCAAATGTTGTCCCTTTGCCTTCCACACTATTAATACAAAGATACCCGCCTGTCTGACGAATAATCCCATAAACCGTTGCAAGGCCAAGCCCCGTTCCCTGCCCCACATCTTTTGTGGTAAAAAATGGCTCCAATATACGCGTGATATTTTCTTTTGAAATACCATGCCCTGTATCGGTAACAGAGATGTTCACCCATTCCCCCACGGGCATTTCATCATCACCACAAATAATAGCTTTTTTATTTTCATGATTTTTGGTTTCGATCACCAATTGTCCGCCACCTTCCATGGCATCACGTGCATTTACGGCCAAATTAATAAGCACCTGTTCCATTTGACCCAAATCAATTTTAACCAACCCTAAATCATCGCCATGGATAAGATCCAATTCAATGTTTGAGCCAATTAATCGGCGCAGAAGATGGGAGACTTCGGTCAAAATTTCCGCCATATCATGAATTTTGGGACGCAATGTTTGTTGGCGCGAAAAGGCAAGCAATTGGCGTACCAAATTGGCGGCACGGTTTGAGTTTTGCTTAATCTGCATAATATCACCAAAGGATGGATCTCCCGGTTTATGGCGCAATAATAAGAGATCACAAAACCCGATTATTGCCGTCAGCAGATTGTTAAAGTCATGGGCAACACCACCCGCCAATTGCCCCACCGCTTGCATTTTTTGTGATTGGGTAAATTGCGCCTCAAGGTTTTTTTGTTCTGTTAAATCAATAAAGTGCAGGACGATGCTATCACTTTGCTTAAACCGCCTTGCGTGCATTTGTACTTTTATTTCAGTATTGGTACTGGTCAAAAGGGAAAGCTCAATCGGCACATTCATCCGCCGCCCTGGTTCAATATTTTTTAGCGCGCGGCTAAAATCATTGCGGTTATCGGCAATCACAAAATCTTTTATTTCATGGCCTTCAATATTTTTATTATCGGGGGCGACCAACATCATAAATGCCGTGTTTGTATCTTTAATAATGCCATCCAAATCAATCATGGCAATGCCAAGGGGTGCCTCGTCAAAAAAACGTTGGAATTTATCTTCGGAGGCTTGTAACGCTTGGCGCATCTCACGCTCATTGGTTAAATCATGCACAACGCCACGGGTTCGCACCTCGCCCGCACTTTCGCGGACTACGGCTTGATTAATACTGGCCAAAAATGTTGACCCGCCGGGGCCTTTCATTTTTACCTCAATCACTTGACGCGCCCCGCCGCCTTCTTGCACATCATAGGGCGCGGCATCAAGGGGTGGTTTTTCCAAATAAGTATGAAGTGTCCCTTTTTCAAGCAAACTATCAATCCCTGTTCCCAACCATCGTGCAAGGGTTGCATTAACAAAGATAAAGCGTCCATCCTCATTCACACTAAAGAATCCAACGGGGGCATTGTCGGTAAAATCGATCAGCTTCTCACGCTCTTGACGAACCGAACGGTCAATATCGCGTTGGGCAGTAATATCATCAAACCGCCAATGCACATATCCTGCCCACCCTGATACGGGTTGCGCGGTAATATGATACCAGCGTTCTTTGCTGCCCTCCCCCGATTGTAATGTCATGCTTTCGGTTAAGCCTTTACGTGCCTGATCGGAAAGCTTTTGGAATAGATTGTAAATATCAATATTCTCAAGAAACAATGCAGAAAGTTGGGTTAATGAGGGGTCTTCACCTTCTTCATTTTTACAAATTTGAGCCAATCGATCATTGTAATAAACGGTGTTATCCGCACTATCTGTGATTAGTCGTGCGCCGCGTGACCCTTCGACCACTTCACGAATAAGAAGGCGTTCCTTTTCTTTATTTTGTAAATTTTGAAAAAATCGCTGCCCCCAATAGGCAAGGATTCCTGTAACAATAAAAATTAAACCGCTTAAAACAGCAGTGGTTTTATTCACATCTAAAACGATCGCAAGCGTGATACACCCCATGATATAAAGGATTAACAAAGCAAACGAAATCGCAATATCACGCAATTTACGTTTTGTTATGGTAGTGGGGCGGTTATTTTCGGGGCGCGATTGGCGTTGAATAAATTCTGAATGGTCTAATGGCATCATGATTTAACAAGTTTGCCGAATTTGGACAAACATTACCAGACCAAACAGCAAGCCATCCTCATATGATTTTTAAAGATTAAAGGTTTAGGAAAATTTATTCTTAAGTTGAAAGATATAAGAGATCACCTCGGCAACCGCCTTATAATGTTCTTCTGGAATGGTCTGGTCAATCTCAACCGTATCAAACAGCGCGCGGGCAAGGGGCTTATTCTCGAACAATGGAATGTCATTTTCCTTTGCCACTTCCCGAATACGCATGGCGACCTCGTCCATTCCCTTGGCTATTAAAACGGGGGCATCCATTTCTTCGGGGTCATATTTTAACGCAAGCGAGTAATGCGTTGGGTTTGTGATAATCACATCGGCTTCGGGGACGGCCTGCATCATACGCGCGCGGGCTTTTTCCTGACGCAATTGGCGTAATTTTGCACGCACATGCGGGTCGCCTTCGGTTTGTTTGTACTCATCTTTTAATTCTTGTTTGGTCATCCGCATCTTTTTATGATGTTCGTATCGTTGATATACCAAATCCGCCACTGCAACGATAAGCAAGACAAACAAAATCCCCGTCATTAGCCGCAAAACCAACCCATGCATTTCATCCATCATCGTGGGTATCGGCAGACCAATAAAATGCTCCACCGATCCATAAAACGGCAAAAGAAGGATCACCCCTACCGCGCCGATAATACCAATTTTTAAAATCCCCTTCACAAACTCCATGACCGAGCGCAATGAAAAAAGCCTTTTAAATCCAGCCATTGGCGACACTTTGCTAAAATCTGGTTTAATGGTTTGCGGGGCAAATAAGGGGCCAATTTGCATAAATGGCGCAGCAAATGCGGCGATCATCAAAATTAAAAGCGGTAGGATAAGAATACCCAAAATCTCCCAAAACGCATTGCCCAAAACCAACCCAAAACCACCAGGGATGGAGGGCAAAACATGTGCCTTTTCAATATAGGTCATCATAAAATTTTTAAGACTGCTCATGGTATAAGGGCCAATGGCCAGCACGACAATCGTTCCCGTCAGCAACATCACCCAATTGTTAATCTCACGGCTTAAGGCGACCTGCCCCTTTTTACGTGATTCTTCAATCTTTTTGGGGGTGGGGTCTTCGGTTTTTTGGGAATCGTCTTCTTGTTGTCCTTCGGCCATTTCTTATTATAGCATTAGGCTAAAAATTGACCAGATAATCCTGTCTAATTCACCCAATATTACAAAGAGCGGTTTGCATTTGTGGCGTTTTTAATCGGTTGTCATTAACTTGTACCTGCAAATCTGCACTAAATTCATCTTGAGCAGGATCCCGATGCAGATCAAAAAAGATGCTTCCTTCGTCGGGGGATATTTCATTTCGCCCCCCTACTGATAAGATTATCAATCCATTGGGCTCGGCTCGAGGATCAAATTTAGATGTAAGCCAGCTAGAAAAACTGTCTTTTGATGTATCGGGGAAGAAATACTGCCTTCTTTGCTCTGGGGTTTTGTGATGAAATAAATATCCATGATCGGCATTAAAGCATATCTTTAATCGCCCACCATCTTTAGTAGAAATTGTATGCTGTACCCCGCCCCAATAAGCTGCATCGTTTGTTTCTTTTTCAAAAAGCATTTTATCCGATTGTGGAACATCAAACGGATTCCCTTGCTTTTTTAAGGCTAAAACCAATCCATCGGCAATAATGGCTTTCCCACAATTCTTAAACCCTCGAATAACAAAAATAGGACAATCTTCTGCCCGTACCAAAACATCAACAGGCAACGCTAATGCTATCCTTGCAACGCGATCAACAAGACCTTGCCTAGATAAAGACAATGATTCTGCTTGCCAAAAATTAGAGTGGATGTTCATGATGCGAAAGATACGCCTAGTTTTTGATTATGTCAATTACTT
Organism: uncultured Alphaproteobacteria bacterium; assembly: GCA_963803555.1. GTDB lineage: Bacteria > Pseudomonadota > Alphaproteobacteria > Micavibrionales > Micavibrionaceae. The sequence continues at coordinate 1,309,104 of CAWDMZ010000002.1, forward strand.
ACTCTGTATTCTCTACGATATTCCCCATAAAGAATTGCATCGCGCTTTCAAATTCGGTGAGCCAGAATAGCATGGCGGAGGATAGAACCAGCGCAAGCGTCAGCATCGACAAAATAATTTGAACTGGCAGCGCAAGGATAAACACTTGAACCTGTGGCATTAATCGTGACAAAACCCCCATCCCAATATAAAGCAACATGGCCACCACAATAAAGGGCACAGCAATTTGAAAACCAATTAAAAAGGAGGATGATACCGCGCGCGCCACCAAATCCGCCATCGACCCCACATCGGGGAAACCGCCTACGGGAAAGGCGGTATAACTGCCAACCAATCCATAAATCAACATATGATGCAGGTTGGTTACAAACAGCAACAGCAACCCCACCATGGATAAAAATGCCCCCGTGATTGACCCTTGCGATGCCAGTGCAGGGTTAAAGACTTGTGCATTGGCAAGCCCCGATGTGGTGGCAATTAACATTCCCGCCACATCTAATGCGGCGGTAAAAATACGCACAATTGCCCCAATAAAAATACCAATGGTAAATTCAATAATCATCAGGGTTAGCAACATTGAAAAAGGCGGAATGGAGGCTGGCATATATGGCATCACCACAGGTGCAAGCACAAATGTCATGCCAAGCACCATCAAAAGCCTGATACGCACAGGCACAAAACTATCCCCGATACCGGGCATTAACATAAATGCCGTACCCAATCGCGTAAAAATCAGAAGAAAGGCAAAAATGCCCGTTGTTAAAAATTCCTGAAGGGATTCCATGCTATCTCCCCCGCCTTTCGTTACCCAAGGCCGATGATGCGGTCTGCGATTTTATCCATAAATGAAATCATAACAGCCGCAAATCCGGGCAGAAAAACAAAAATTGCCAAAAAGATTGCAATAATCTTTGGCACAAAAACCAATGTGATTTCTTGGATTTGGGTTAAGGCTTGCACCAATGCAATTGCGACCCCCACAATCAACCCCACCCCCATCACGGGCAATCCAATTTGGATCACCAACATGATCGCTTCACGAGAAATATCAATAACTTCATTTTGGTTCATAAATTTAGTTTACAGACATACTTCAAATCCGACAAGCATCTGCTTAAAATTAACAAGTACGATTGACAAAAATAAAAAACCCGCCAAAACCTAATTTAGAACAACTCAAAAAAAAGAAAAGAAATGTTGGATAAAATGAAAGCTTTATTTAAATTTATTAAGAAAAAAAGCGTTTATGGAATTATTGAAGAAACTCAAAAAATAAAAAATCAAAATGAAAATCAAAAAAGGCAAATTTAATAATATTCTTTTTATTGGCAAATGGTCATTCATTGTGCTGTTTGTTTTTTATTCGATATTGCATATCGCTATTTTCTTACTAGAAAAAAATTTATATAAAAAATTTAGATAGTGGTGAAAAATATGTCGCATCATTTATGTGTCCTACCCATGCGATCATAGAAAATGAAAATCAAAATACTTTGAATAGAATAAATATAAAAAAACATATTCAATATTGTAATTTTACAAATAAAAACTTGAAAAAAGCTATCTTGAAAACGCACCCTTATCTCAAAAATTTGGAAAATATTGATCTTTTAATTAAAAATTATCTTACTGATCACATTGAAGAAACGTTTATACAAACTAATCAATTTGCGCTATTAAAATTTTCTTATCAAAATGATGATGAGAACATATATGAAAATAAATTTTTAGATTTCATCGCCGACAATAACGAATATGATTTACTCATTCTCGATTTGAAAAAAAGCTTCCCTAAACAGGCATTCTTAAAATTTCTTGATACGCCCCAACCATTTTGTCGCGTACCGCCATGACGGTTTGCAAGGTGACTTCAGATGCGGTGATGGCTTGTACCACTTCTGGTAATGATGCCTCGCCCGCGACTGCGCTGGCCGATGCCTCTTCACCAGAACGGATTGTTCCAATTGTTTTTTGCGCCATGGTTTTCATGATATCGCCAAAGGAATTTCCATCATCCTTTTGACCAGCAACCGCATCAATCCCCTTACCCATATTGGCATAGGCATTCGCAGCAGCAGCAGGATTTACAATTTTATCGACCATGGTTTTTTCCTTATTACTAAATTCCAATTATATCATATTCTAAAAGAATTTACATTCTTAAAAAGCCTCAGGCGCGTAAACGCGCTACGGCCTCATAAATTTTAACCTGTTGCTACTTCAAAATCTACCAGATTCAGCGTAGGCGGTTTACCGACCTGAGCTAAATTAAAAAGCAAACTTTATCTCAGCAAATCAATCGTTCTTGTCATCATTGTGCGTGAATTTTCAATCATGCCCAAATTGGCTTCATAACTTCTTTGTGCTTCACGCATATCATTTAATTCAATCAATGTACTAACATTTGGCATTTTAACATATCCGTTTACATCGGCTCCTGGATGATCAGGCATATATTTGAGGGGAAATTCGCTTCGGCGATCTTCGGCAATATCTTCCACATTGACCAATTTATGGCCACGCTCACGATCCATTTCATTCTTAAACGTAATCACTTTACGGGCATAAGGCTCAGACTTCAGGCGTCAATGCGGCGGTACTGGCGTTTGCAATATTTTCTGAGATAATCCGCGTACGCTCCCCTTGGGCGCGCATTCCGTATGCGGAAATTGTCATTGCATCAAACATATCAGCCATAATTTATACTCCTTTTATCTTATCGGCCTTTGCCGATTGCGATTTGAATCATACCAACATTCTTACGCATTAAATTTGTCATTAAGTTATAATCCATCGAGGTTTCGGACGCTTTTACCATCTGCTCCTCAATAATCACCGCGTTATCAGCGGGGGCAACCTCGTATGTAAATCGTGATTTACGGTTTCGCGCATCATCAATATCACCACCGGGACGCATATGCCCCGCTTGGGATTTTTCAAGTCGGATTTTCTTTGAATTGGTAATTTCGGTTAAAACCGCGCCAAAATCCACTTCTGTTAAATCGCGGGGGCGATATTCTGGTGTATCTGCATTGGCGATATTTTGTGCGATAACGCCTTGACGGTTGCTTAGATAATTCATCTTCGCCCCCATCGCCTGAAATAATGCCATATTGTTTAAATCCATTTTAAAAACCCTATTTTCATGTAAACTTTAACCCTACGGTAATGATAATTGCAGGAACCATGCCAAATGAGTGATGATTTTAAAGATGGCCTAGATAAAAACAGTGATAACCTGCTAAAGCCTTTAAATATAAAGGAAAAATCAGACCGCCAGACCGCTATTGCCCTTAAAGGTGGGGAAAATGACGAAGCTCTACCCCTTATTACAGCCGCAGGACGGGGAAAACTTGCCGAGCAGATTTTGCAGATTGCCTATGAAAATGGAATAAAAGTGCGCACAGATGCGGATTTGGCCGAAATCCTTGCAAAAATTGAGTTAGAAAGCCCCATCCCATCTGAAGCATTTTTAGCTGTAACAGAAATTTTATCCTATGTTTATCGCGCCAATGGACAGCCTAATCCCTTTGATGCCATCCTTAATGATGATATAGATAAATAGAAATGACAAATACAGCCACCATTACACAACAACTTCATGACCTTACGAGTTTTATTAATGATGCATTGGCACGCCTTGAAAAAGGGGAAGTGATTAATTTATCACATTTGGATGATGAGGTGGATAGCCTTTGTGGCCAAGCCATAGAATTGCCCCCTGCCGAAGCCGCTAAAATACAAGAACCAATGGCTATAATGATTAATAAACTTGAACAACTGGGCATTGCCCTCAAAGATTTTCAAACTCATTTAAAAAATCATTATGACATTGATTGATGCATTTTTTATAAAAATAACGACAAGGATGCCGTAGCAGGTTCAACTGCCTTTAAGGATAAAAAAACAAGCATGGACATTACCGACTACCTCAAATTTTTTGCTGCCCTTATATTTGTTCTTGCCATGATGGGGGGATTGGCATTTATCCTTAAAAAATTGGGGCTGGATCGTGGGGGCAGTTTAACCAATGGTAAACGCCGCCTAAAAATTATCGAGGTTATGAATATTGATGCAAAGCACAAAGCCGCATTAATACAATGTGATGATAAACAACATCTTATGCTTTTAAATGCGCAAGGGGATACTATAATAGAATCAAATATCACCCCACCATTGTTGAGTGAGAAAAAGTAATATGACAACCAAAACCATAAAAGACAAACAGCCGTTCTTTTCAAAAAATATGAAACGATTTGTGATAGTCAATCTTTTATTTACGGTTATATGTGGGTTGGGTTTGTTTTTTTTAAGTCAATCACCCGCCCTCGCCCAATCCATTACAATTGATACGGGCGGTGGGGATGGCGGCACGGTTACGGGACGGGTTATTCAACTGGTCGCAATTTTAACGGTTTTATCCCTTGCCCCTTCTATTCTTATCATGATGACTTCATTTACGCGCATTATTGTTGTGTTATCGTTTTTGCGTACCGCGATGGGGATACAACAAACACCGCCCAATACGGTAATGGTATCGCTTGCGCTTTTTCTAACCTTTTTCATCATGGCGCCCACTTTTAAAAGTGCCTACGAAAATGGCCTTCAACCCCTGATGGAAGAAAGCATTGATGAAGTGACTGCGTTTGAGCGCACCGTTGAACCGTTCAAGGAATTTATGCTTTTGCATGTGCGCGAGGCAGATTTGGAGCTTTTTACAGGTTTAAGTGAAACTGGCCCTTTTGCTGAGCCAATGGATGTTCCCTTACAAGTTCTTGTCCCCTCTTTCATGATTTCGGAATTGAGGCGGGCATTCGAGATTGGGTTTATGTTGTTTTTGCCGTTTCTTATTATTGATATGGTGACAGCCTCTATCTTAATGTCGATGGGGATGATGATGTTGCCGCCTGTGATGATATCCTTACCATTCAAAATTATCTTCTTTGTGCTGGTCGATGGATGGTATTTGGTATCAGGCTCCCTCATTCAATCTTATGGTCCGACAGGGCAAACGTTAAGTGCGGCAACAGGCGCGGGTTGAAATTTCTAATAATCTCTTAAATTCGTTTTAAAATTATTCGATTATAAATTCTGCGTTGAGCCCTTCTGGCTGACCATATTTTAAATTTGTTTCACGTGGTGATAGATATGTAATGCGTGCAACTTCACTATCTATTTTAATATCGGGATAATGTTTTAGCATGGAGATATGGAGTTCTTCCGCACTCATCTTATAGTAAGGGGCGATATTTGGCATTAAGTAATTTTGAACATTTGTAACCCATACCAATGCTTTATATTCTGGGTTTGTCGTTGCATAGAAAATTAGATAACCTTCTTTAATATCTCCTTCATTCCAACGTAGCGTATTGTTTTTTTCACCCCTTAATAATGACGGAAAAAGAACATCTGATAATTCTAGTGTTTGTAAAATCATTGTAGCAAAATTTAATTTATACTTTTATAATTTTCTAAAAACTCACCAAATAAATCAACTTCGGAGATAAGCGAGGAGATGGAATCGCGGTTATCTAACATGCCTAATGATCTTGGGCGGGTAACAAGGTCGAATATTTGTGCGCTATTGCTTTGTTGCATGATATCGCCATACTCACGCGCCAAATTATCCAACGCAGAACGCTCTCCCGCTAAATTCAATGCAATGGCGCGGTTAATAATCAAGCCGCTTGCATATTCATCTGGTGCGGTAGAATTGGATATATTTTCAGACAACATCAATTTTTCAAACGCATCTGCGGCAATATCCCATTGCCCCGATGCCCATGCAACATCAGCTTTTAATTTTATGACATCTTTATCTTCTGCCATGCTGTTTAAAACGGCAAGTGCCTCGTTAGATCGGTTTAATTTTGACAATGCACGCGCCCGCAATAATTTAATCTCTCTGACTTTAAAGGTATCGGGGGTGCCGCCCGCCGTACGTAAAGCATTTTGCGCAGTATCCAGCGCGGCAAGTGCGCCATCAGGTTGATTATTTAGCAGCCGAATGGCGGCTAAACGAATGGCTACCTTGGCACGGTCTTCACCCTTTAATCTATGGGTGACTTGATGATCCAATAAAGATGCGGCGCGCGATAATAAATCCATATCTACCAAACGCTCAGCTAAATTTTGAACAAATAAATCGCCTTCCGCGCCAATCGGGGTTAATTCTTTAAATTCTTCATAGATGCTAACCGCATCAATAGGGGAAACTTTTTCCAATTCGCCAGCGGTAAAAATTTGCCGAAAAGTGCTGGTCATATAATTGGTAATTTCTTCGGTCACTTTTGCATTGGGTGAAATAGATACCGCATTTCGCAAAACGGACAAGCCCTTTAAATAATCATTATTGGCAATATAAACCTCACCAAGACGATAATTAATTAGGCTTTCAAGCTCATCACCACGCCATGCATAGCGTAGGCTTTCAAGGCGATCAATCGCTTTTTCAGGGGTAATTTTCTGACGCTCCAATTGCATTCTTGTAACCGATAATCCTGCCTTTGCGCGATAATAATCATCATCTCCCGTTAACAGGGGTGTCCAATTGTCTAAGGCTGCATCAAAATTTTCTTTTTGGCGTTCAAGTTCCCCATTTAGATATTTCCATGCTGATTGTCTTGCCATCGACATTTTAGGGAAATCGGGTTCAAGACTTTCCAACAAATCTTGCGCGGTATTAACCTTACCTGCACGAAGAGCAATTTCAGCCAGTTGTAATGTCAAGGGTTCCCGAATAAGATTGGGATAAGATTGTAAAGATCGAAAATCATCGGGCATAATTTTATCGGCCTGTACCCAATCTTCCAATCCTGCAAGCGCGTAAGCTTTCCAATAATTTGTTTCATCATACTTTGTTAAGGATGGCGTTTGAAAATCTTTTAATGCCTCCTCATACCGCGCAGAAAGAGTGGACGCCGCCGCACGCAGGGATATATATTCTGGACTTTCATCAATGCCCGGTAATTCATTTGCCGCAACACGCAATAAACCCAACGCTTCAGGGCCACGATCATTGGCAATATTAAGCTTGGCAAGGGTGATTAAATCTTCCGCCTTTGCCGCGCCTTTTTTATCACCCAAATCAGACATTAAGACACGTCTGTTATTGTCAAGCGCAGTAATGCCCCCCATCTTCCACCGATCAAAATCATAGATGGCGTTTATTAAATTGGGATTATCTTGGGTATTAAAAATTTCTTCTTCGCGGGTAATATCATCTTTTATGGTGGCTGACGCCGTATCGCGCAGAGGTGAAACTGCCAAGCCATTTGGTTTTGAGATTAAAACCCCATCCTTGTTTTTTTGCACCATCACATTATCGGCACGGGGGGCAAAAGCCAAACCAATCGGGGATTCAAATGTTTCAAATTCAACATATTGTCGCGCCGCCCCTGCAAAATCCGACGATTGTGTAACCGTTGCAACGGTAATCATATCGCCCACAATGGGGTCTTTAAATTCAATAAGTTTTGCCACATTGCCCATCGGCCATTCCACATTTGATTCTGGCGTCACAAGCGGCGCGATGGATTGTGAATCACGCGGATTGGGCGATATAACCAACCGCCACAAAATACCGCCCCCCTCCCCATAAAAATAATATCCTGGGGGTTTTGCCATGCGATAGGCAACGCCATTATTGCCAATATCAATTTTCTCTATGGCAGGGAAACTTTCTTTATTTGGCCCCGAAAGAACGGGCGCGGTTTTTAGATCATTACGATCCAAAACAAGCCATAAAAAACCAGCGCGTTCAAATGCCGCCATACCGATAGATTGCGTACCGCTGATGGTTATTAAATGGGGTTGTTGCCCTTTAATTTTTGGCTGTTCTATTTCTGGCACATCTGATGGCATGGGCGCAGGGGCTACTACCGCTAAGTTTTCATTCGATGGCGGTGGTGATAATGTTACTTGTGTTGAGGGTTCAAAATTATTTGAAGGCAGGATTGATGGTTGCGCGATTTGGTCTGGTTGACCCGCGCTATCATACACATCAACCATGATACGTTTGCCAATTTTAAAATCGCGGTAATTTGCACCATCGGCGATATTAACAGTCAGCGTTAAATTTTCATCATCCCTTGCGCTGACCCCGCCAATATTACGCAGTGTTTTTTGATTTATATCATCTAAATTTACCGTTGCAGGTTTTTCAAAATTAATAACAATTTGATCATTATTTTTTTGTGTTTTAAAAGATACAGATTGCGGCCATTCAATCACAAGGCGTGAATATCCATCATGGTCACTGCCGCGAATTTCAACGGCATCTTGGGCATAAGAAATTGTTGCGTTAAATACCATAACACAACAAAAAATAATAATATTTAATAGACCCATTGACTTGGATAAAATCATCTTTAAACCCTGCCATAAAGGCAGGGGCAGGACAAGACAGTGTAAAAAATCACCCCCTGATTTTAATCGGTTTTACGGCAACCCAATATCAAATAATTTGCTGCGTTTTCCATCATCTTGGCGAATAACAATATCCACACGGCGGGACAAACTCATCCGCATATCTTGGGAAAATTCATCGGATAAATCATTATATCGACCGCTTGAATATCCCTTAATCAAAATGGGTTTGTCATAGCCAATATTTTCTAAGACGCCCGCCACATTTGCAGCGCGGGTCAATGATAATTCCCAATTAGAGGGGAAATTGGATGATCGCGTTGGACGCGGGTCTGTATGCCCCACAACTTCAATCGAATTTTTAATCCGCCGCAATGTATTAACGATGGCATTTAAGGTTTGCGCCGCTTCAGACTTAAGTATCGCCCCACCACTTTCAAATAACATTTCTTCGGGCAAAGATAAAATAAGTGTTCCTGCATTTTGTAAAATTGTTATTTGCCCTAATTCAGGATTTTGTTCGACCAAGTTTTTGATCAGAACTTGAAGATATTTCAAATCGAGCGCCTGATTATAATCCACCCGCGCAATATTAATTGAATCTTCTGTGCCACGGTTAAGCGCTTCGCCTTCAAATTTATTAAAATTTTGTTGAATGTTTTCTTGGAATTGTTCAAACTTTTCCTCATCGGGGTTGGACATCGCAAATAACAATACAAAAAATGTCAGCATCAATGCCATCACATCGGTAAAGGAAACAAGCCACATACTGGTTGTATTATTTGTTTGATCGCCCAAGCGTCTTGAGAAACGACGCAGTTTTGGTTTTGCATCCTCGGTGTTCTCTTCGCCTTCTATGGTTTTATCATCAATTTTATCAACCATTATGGCGCCCCATTATCATCGGAAAATTCGGGGGAGAATGGATAGTATTTTGTAAAATTTAGGCTGACCATTTCTGGGTCGCCTTTTTCCAGACCAATGGTAATTAATTTTTGGGGCATGCCTTGTGCCTCCAATATACGAGACATTTCACCGATAATATTTATTTTTTCGCGAATAATTTGCGGTGTCTGATTTTGCAAAAAGGACGGGTTGTCATCTGTATGAAAGATAATTTCAAGGCGTGTTGGCACCCCATTTATATTTGCCTTCATTAACGAGACCAAAGTCGGAAGGAAAAAATTATCACGCGTTTCACGGCGGGTGGGATATTTAAAAATATCAATCTGATCTTTTTGGGTCATCGCCTTTATAAAACGGTCATATTCAACCTCTACCTTCATGCGACCTGAAGATTTGCTTTTCTCTGATTTAAAGCTGGTAATTTGTGATTGAAATAACCCTTCGATACGATCAAAGGTATGCCCTTCACTTAATGATTTTGCGATGCTTTCACGGGTGGAAGATAGGCTTTCCTCCGCCTCGTTATTAAATGTAATATTCAAACTGCGGCGGACTTTTTCAGATTTTAATTCTTCATAGGTGGATAGGCTATTAAGCACAATAAAAAATGCCAATAGCATGATGAACAACGCCAAATTCATCATTTGCCCAGAATTGGAACCGCTCGTGTTATTTACATTTTGATTGCGTCTGCGTCTTTTTCGAAAGGCCATAATCTAAGGATTAAATCCATCATCGTTGAGCGTTGGCAATGCCTTTTGCTCCATCAGCATGATGGTCAAGGTACGCGCCCGTTCCGGATTCATGGAGGCAATAATGGGGGCCGATTTACGCTCTGACATTCTGGATACCACACTTAAAAGGACATCAAGATCAAGGGAGTTAAAGATATTTGCTGCATCTTTGGGTTTCATGCCTTCGTAAATTTTGACCAAGGACGCAACACGGGCTTTTTCTTCTTCATCTTGTTCAACCAATAATTCTTGGATTTCACCACGCAGGGATAAAAGCTCCTCATATTTTTGTTCAATTTCTTGTTCGGCTGCTTTTAATAATGCTTCACGAACCGAAAGTCCCCGCGCACGTTCATCCAATGATTGGCGTCGAGATTTTAATTCCTCAAACAATTCCATACGCATGGTCGAGGATTCAAAGTCGGTATCGCCCGCATCGCGCCAATTATAAACAGGCTCGCTTGCTGTTATATCGGTGGGCGCAGGTAGCGTTGTTTCTAACACATCCCCATTTGCGGTGGTATCAATAATACCATTCAACGGATCGGACGGTGGGGTTGCTTCATCAATTTCTGGTGTTTCGGCTTGCGCGGACTCTAATTCTGCTGGCTCGTTCGGTTGGGCGATGGCAACGCCCGGCTGGTCATTCACGCCTGATACAAACTCACCAAATCGCACCCCAAATGACAGGGCGGCAACCACAACCAATAATGGCATGATGCGTAACCGATTCATCCATTTCATGATTGTTCTTTCATTTTCTTACGGCGTTGCAATGCCTCATACAAGTCTTGTTCGGCCTTGCTATAAAATTCTGAACCATGATCGTCAATATCTTGATCAATCTGGCTTTTCACTTTTTCTTGAATTTTTTCTTTAATGTCCATTTCTTCAATCTCACGATCAAAAATGGCGAAGCTTCTTACCTTACTTGCGGCCTTCGTATCAACGCGGGATTTATGGATTGGCGCATCGTATTCTTCTGCTGCACGATCATCATCTTCTTCGTCAAAACCAAACTCTTTTAAATCATCATCAAAGTTATTATCATCGGCTTCTTGGGAAAGAAGTGCCTTGCTTAATGCAGCCATTTCGGCGCGATAAGCCCCATCTTCCAAGGCTTGGAAATCGGACTCATCATCGTCATCTAACCCTTCTTCAATATCAAAATCATTAATGTTGAAAATATCGTGGGTATTTTCGTCTGAATTATTTTTGGGCAAATCTTTGTCAGAAATACTTTTCTCAGACAGGGCGCGTGACATTGCCTCTAACCGTGAGGGATTTGCTTTTTCTACGGTATGAGGGTTTTTTGATTGTATCGGTGCAGGATCATAAGATTGAATTATTTGCGTGCCAATACCGCCCGATTTTTCCATCAAATCAATTAATTCGCGATTTCGATCCGCCAGCTTTTCCAAACGATTGGCCAGGCTGTCCCCGCCTTCATTCATATAGCGCAGCTCATCCGATAGAAATTTTGCCTCGTTAATAACGGTGCGTAATTCTTGTTCTGCCTCGCTCATCTGACGTTTGGTGGTGGTGATGGATACTTCCGCCTTGGCAATGGTGGTCGTCAGATCGCGGATAAGAATTTGCATCCCTGCGCGCCCTTCTCGAAATGTTTTTAAAAACATAGAAAGTCGTGCGGCATAAAAAATTGTTACGCATAAAAAGATAAGGATTAAACCATCAAGGAGCAGAGCTATTTGCGCACTCATAAATCTTCGTCCCCTTTTGTTTGTATGTATTTGTCAATTTTTACGGCAATATTGTCCGATTTTTGCCCCACGGGCCCGCGGAACATTGGCACATTCCCACATCGTAATTCAAGCTCGTCATCGACAAATGTGTTAAATAAAATTTGTGTGCCCACTTTCCAATCCAGCATTTCATTTAAGGAAACAACTTTTTCCCCTAAAATAGCCTGTAATTGAATGTCTGTTTGGTGTAATTCTTGGGTCAAATGGTTTTCCCAGATCGAATCCCGACCAAATTTTTCCCCCATAAACATTTGCAATAGCAATTCACGGATGGGTTCAAGCGTTGCATAAGGGATAACCACCTCAACCCGTCCGCCACGATCGCCCATATCAACACGAAGACGCGCCAAAACACAGGCATTCCCCGCCTGAGAAATGGTGGCAAATCGGGGATTTGTTTCAATACGATCTAGCGTAAAACTTACGGGCGATAATGGGTCAAAGGCCGAAGATAAATCGCTCAACACCACCTGCACCATGCGTTCAACCAATTTGGTTTCGATGGTAGTATAAGGGCGTCCTTCAATACGAATGGCAGGCGTCCCTTTTCGTCCGCCCAATAATACATCAACGATCGAATAGATAAGCGCGGAATCGGTCACCATTAACCCATGATTGTCCCATTCTTCAGCCTTAAATACCGATAACATGGCAGGCAGAGGAATAGAGTTCATGTAATCACCAAAGCGAACAGTTGAAACTTGATCCAAGGATACTTCAACATTATCGGAAGTCAAATTACGCAATGATGTGGACATCAACCGAACAAGACGGTCAAAAACAATATCGAGCATCGGCAGACGCTCGTAATTAACCATCGCCGAATTGATCAGCGCCATCACGCCCGAATTATCATCATCCGCACCATTGGTTTCATCAAACCCCAAAAGGGAGTCAATTTCATCTTGGTTTAAAATGCGCGAGTCATCTTCACCATCATCAGAGATATCATCGGCTTGCGCTAGATTTTCATCTGTCGCATTTTCCAACTCTTCTTCGGATTTTTCTATTTCTTGTGTGTCTGTTTCGCTCATTATATTTGCTTATATTCTTGAATACTTAAAATTATAGTAGCAAGTCTTATGCCGTTTTGTATAAGTATAGCATAAAAGGTCTTTTATATTATTGTATCAAAATCTCTTGAAAGAGAACATCTTCCACTTCCACGGGGTATGCCGCGGCATTGACGCGTGATAATAATTCCATTTGTAATCGATAAATTCCTGCAGACCCGCGCAAATCTTTAACGCGCAATTCACGAAGATACGTTTGAAATTGGTCAATCACACGGGGCATTACCGCCTCTATCGTGGCTTTATCAGCCTCGCTCGCTAATTCAAGCTGGACACTTAAGCGAAGATATCGGGGTTGGGCGTCATCACTGCTAAGGTTTACAATCATATCAGGAATTTTAAGGAATGCCGCACTTGCGCCTGCGCCATCGCCTTTATCGCTGTGCCCCTCTTCTGCAGTGATTTCGGTATCATCACCAAAACTAATAATGCCTGTAAAATATGCCGCTGCCGCGCCACCAATAAGCAAGAGAGGGATAAGGATCAGCAAAATTTTCTTAAAATTTAGCCCCTTATCTTCACCACCATCAAAATCTTCATCATCATCCAAGGATGCATTTACACCACCATCATCAGCCATATTTTAATACCCCACCATAAAATTTTAAATTTTAACGAATCTTATTAAACGCTTTATATTATAGGGAAATTTTACCTTTAATTCATAGCCCAAGCAACGTTTCGCCCACAAAAGATATAATATAATTTCGTACGTGCGCTCACACTACCACCTCACCTCGCTTATGGGAAAATCTTGCCGTACAGGTAATTTTGATCGCCCAAAACGCACGGATAATACACAGATATAGCTGGCTCTTAAATCATAACCTATTGATAAATAATAATATTACACCTTGGCACATCCTATGCAATGTAATTTACCGAAGTAATAGATAGGAAAATTAATACTATGGAAAATTCACTCTATATTGGTTTATCAAAACAAGTTGTCTTGAGGGAGAACATGGACATTATCGCGCAGAACGTCGCGAACGTGAACACACCAGGCTATCGCGCCCAAAATATGGTGTTTAGCGAATATGTATCCGACCCCCGCCATATGGAAGAAGATATGTCATTGGTTTTGGATTATGGACAATATCAAATGACCGACCCCGGCAGCATGAAAGAAACAGGGAACTCCCTAGACATCGCCCTTGTCGGGCAAGGATTTTTGGGTATTCAAACCCCCGGTGGTGAAATTCAATATACCCGTGCAGGCAATTTAACCCTTGATCAAGATGGTCAACTGGTGAATGCCCGCGGCATGGCCGTGATGGATGATGGCGGCGGGGAAATTAACATCCCCCAAAATGCCAAGGAAATTTACATTGATAAAAAAGGCGTGATTTCAACCGAGGAAGGGCAGCTTGCCAGCCTGATGATTGTTGAATTTGCCAATACCCAAGAATTAAACCCCGCAGGAAACGGTTTATATGAAACCGATGCTGTAGCCATCCCATCGGAAAATACCGCCGTAAACCAAGGATATTTGGAAGGATCAAATGTTCAAGCAGTGGTTGAGATGACCCGAATGATTGACGTTCTTCGTGAATATCAGGCCGTACAGAATATCATGCAGAGCGAGCATGAACGGATGAAAGGTGCCAACCAACGATTGGCCAGAACACAAGCATAACAAAATAATAAAGCAATAGCCCTCGTCTTTATTCGATGGCGCAATACATAACTAGGAGTATTTAAAATGGTAACAAGATCACTCGATATCGGCGCAACAGGAATGTTGGCACAACAACAAAATGTTGATGTTATTTCAAACAACATCGCCAACATGACAACCACAGGGTTTAAGCGCCAACGCGCCGATTTTCATGATTTAATCTATCAAAACAAGGTACGCCCCGGCGCAACCGTTGCCGATGCGGGAACAACCGTACCCAGTGGATTGCAATTTGGTTTGGGTGTGAGCCTAGGCTCAATCCAACGCCTGCACGAGCAAGGGACATTACAATTAACTGAAAATAACCTTGATCTGGCGATTAATGGTGAAGGGTTCTTCCAAATTGAATTGCCCGATGGTGAAACCGCCTATACCCGCCAAAGTGTTTATCAAGTCAACGATGAAGGGGAAATTGTAACACCCCAAGGATTCTTGCTTCAACCCGGTATTACCGTTCCCGAAGATACAGTGGATATTGTAATTAATACCGCAGGCGAAGTGATGGCAAAAATTGCCGATCAGGTTGAATTGGCCAATCTTGGTCAAATTGAATTGGCCACCTTTATCAATCCCGCGGGATTAGAGGCGATTGGCGATACAATGTTCTTGGAATCCGATGCCTCGGGCGATGTTCAAACAGGCAATCCGGGCGAAGATATTTTTGGGTCTATTCGCCAAGGGGCAATTGAAAATTCAAACGTCAATATCGTGGAGGAGATAACAAATCTTATCGCTGCACAACGGGCGTATGAGATGAATTCAAACGTCATCACAACCAGTGACGAGATGCTTCAAACCATCACACAGCTTCGATAAGTATTGAAGTATATTAAGGAGTTAACACATTATGATAACGCAATTTTTTAAAGAAAAATCCCTATCCTTTCAGGCCGCAACCTTGCTTGTTTCCATGCTGTTGCTAACTGGTGGTGCAGTAGTGGGGTCAAAGATGGCTATGGCCGCCTCTTTAAAACAAATTAGCGTTGTCAGCGATGATGTCCTTCGCCTTGGTGATATTTTTGACAACATCTCCCGCAATCAAGATTATGTTTTGGGTGCGGCGCCTCAACCGGGTAAGGATATGACCCTTAATGCCCGCACGTTGTACCGTATCGCAAGCGCAATGGATATTGAATGGCGCCCCGCCACATCGGCGGATAGCATTACGATACGCCGCGATGCGAATATAGTATCTTTTAATACTATTCAGAGCGAAATAAAAAAAGAGATTGAAAACAAAGGCTTAGATTCAGATTTTAATATTGAGATTACATCAGGTAAACCAAACCTAATTTTGCCAAACGATGTCCCCTTAAGTGTTGAAGTAAGTAATTTAAACTATGATCATCAAAAAGATTATTTTAGTGCGACCCTTGTTGCGCCCTCAATTCAAAACCCCATTCGTAAAATCAATATTAATGGATTGGTTGATCGCCAAGCGAGCATCCCCGTTCTACGAAGCACACTACAAAATGGTGATGTGATTGGGGAAAATGATATTCAATATATTAAAATTTCGTCCAAAGATGTTCAAAATAATGCCATTTTAAAATCAGCCGATATGATTGGTATGACCCCCCGCCGCATTGCCCATGCAGGTAAGTTTATTCAGCGCGGTACGCTTGAAAAACCACAATTGGTGGAGCGCGGCGAAGTGATTACAATTCATTTTTACCAAGGCCCCCTTCGTTTAACCGCCAAAGGAAAAGCCCTTCAATCAGGTGCCATTGGTGATGTCATCCGTGTCACAAACGCACAAAGCGCTAGAACGATTAGCGCAACCGTTAATGGGTCAAAAGAAGTCGTTGTTCGATAATTTATTTAATAAAGGGAGTATGATTATGCGTCTAAACAATACAGTTTCAAAAATACTGATTAGTATTACATTATATTTATGTACGATATTCTTGCTGACCGCGTGCGGTGCGGGGGATCGTTTGGCCAATATTGGCAAGGCACCCGAAGTATCCCCCATTGAAAACCCTGTTTTAGCCTCAAATTACCAACGTGTATCCATGCCCATGCCCCCACAAAATGTGACAACACGTGAAAACAACTCCCTTTGGGGCGGTAACAAGCAGACTTTTTTTAAAGATCAACGTGCTTCCACCATTGGCGACATTCTAACGGTGATGATTGATATTGATGATGAGGCCGAATTGGAAAATGAAAGCGAGCGTTCACGCTCCTCCTCCGAAGGGGTTAATTTAGATAATCTTTTGGGTATTGAAACACAATTAACAAAAGTATTGCCAGAAGGCGTGATAGGAAGTGATTTGGTCGATTTTGGCACCACATCACGATCCAGCGGTGAAGGTAGTACAGAGCGCGAAGAGGAAGTGCGCATGACCTTGGCCGCCACCGTTACTCAAATTCTACCCAATGGAAATATGGTTATTCAAGGCCGTCAAGAAGTGCGCGTTAATTTTGAAAAACGTGTGTTGGAACTGGCGGGTGTTATTCGCCCCGAAGATATCATGACCGACAATACAATTTCTTATGACAAGATTGCTGAAGCCCGCATTTCTTATGGTGGTAAAGGGCAAATTACCGATATGCAACAACCCCGATATGGGCAACAAGCTTACGATATTCTCTTCCCGTTCTAATCCTCCCAATCCCTTGACCCTTTTAGAACGGGTGAGAGTAGACCAACAGATTCAGGATCAATCTGTCTTAAACCAAAGCCCCGTGTTTCAAGTATGGAATGCGGGGTTTTACTTATTAATAATCAAAACCGTGCGCAGCAGCCAAAACACCGGGATGTGAGTTTATATCTGGAAATGGAGAATATAATGTTACAGCCGAATTAAAATCAACGCGCCCGTGTTCACTTACCTGTGCTCTTATGATCGCAGCGGTGATACCCGTACAGATAGTTATGGGAGCCTCTTCTTGAAAAGACAAATCTCCGTTATCGACAGAACAACTCAACGTATTTTTACCTACAAATTTTAATTCTGAAGTAAATATTTCATAAAACATAGAAAAGCTTTCTTTTTTATGAAAAATTAATCAAGACCTTCTATTTTGTCAAACATAATTTTAAAAAGGCTTAAAAACTTAAACAGGATTATGCTCACCAGGCTTCAAGCCATGCCGAGAATATCGCCCTTCTTTGGGTTTATCACGCGTTAGTTTTTGCGGCTCAACAATACATTTTTCACGCGGGGCTTGTTTATATTTCGCTGCAGTATCACCCTCACGCGCATAAGCAGAGCATAAGGGTTTATTACCATTCACAACTGGTTTTTCTTTATCAGACATAAAATATCCTTTAAAATTTATAGCTTTATTTATAACCTTTTTATCAAAAATATCAGTATTTATGGCTAAATTTTTATAACGGTAAAGCGCGATAAGTGCGGTATAGATTTCTACACAATCAATATCAAATACCGCTAGAAAATTTACACGAATATTTTATCAAAGAGAATTTTATACTGATAAGGCGTGAGCCAAGAAATGTAGTTTACTAAATAATTGGTGAAACAACGCAGTCAGTATGAAATTATCAGAGATAAAAATTAATCTTCGCGGTGAACCTTTTCATTCCGCTCGTGCATTTCTTGCGCCTCTAAGGTCATGGTCGCAACGGGGCGTGCCAGCATACGGGATACGCCAATTTCGTCCCCAGTTTCGGAACAATACCCATATTCGCCATCGTTAATTTTATTAATGGTTGAGGTGATTTTGTTAATCAATTTACGTTCACGATCACGGGTACGAAGCTCAAGTGCGTGATCGGTTTCGGCAGATGCACGGTCTGCCAAATCAGGCTTTTGCAATTCGGTTTCTTTTAAAATAACTTGAGTTTCGGATGATTCTTTAATCAAATCCTGACGCCATTCAATTAAACGCTGACGAAAAAATTCAATCATTACGGGGTTCATGTACCCTTTTTTATCATTCATCGGGTCATAATTTGCAGGAAGGCTCACTTCTTTATTAGACGCTTTTTTTGCGGGAGCTTTTTTTGTCGGTGCCATTGATAAGATCTTTCATTCAAATGTTAACTTTTTTTGGCATTTTTTGATGCCTTTTTACGGGTTACCGCATAATCGTGTAAAACGCGAAAAATATAATCTCACCCGCCTTTTTAAGCAAGCAAAATCATAATATTAGGCTCTATTCTCCATCGCTTTTTTGGATTTGGCGATTTCAATTTGGGCGCGTAAATCAATCTCATCCAAAATGGCGGTTAATTCGGGGTCATTAATATTCTCCCGATGGGATGCCACCACATCCGCCACATCAATTACCTGCCCCAATGTCATATTGCCCGTTAAAATGCCAAGGCGCAGATGATCCAATTGGCGCAGGACTTTATCACCCCGCTCCTTCATGCGTCGTTTGGTGGATCGTTCGGTTGAACTTTCAACCGATTGAACAGATAAAAGGGCATCGACCTTGGCAATGGATTGGGTTGCACCGGTTTGACTGGTGCCTTGCGCTGCACCTGCCACCATATTGCCAAAGGTATTATCGGTTTTACCTTTTTTCTTGGCTTTGTCGGATTTTCCCGCGCCTTCGGATTTTGAAGGACCTTGAATTTTCATAGTTTAGATATTCCCCAATATTATACGTGTACGCAATTTATTATAAGTGTCGCGCTTAATTGACACTGATTATAACACAAAATTTTATAAAAAGTGCCACGTTTTACAAACAGGCAAATTTTTCCTAGGGATTTTAAAAAAATGGCGTAAATGCCCGCTTGCTAGGCTGTTTATACGTTTAAACAATCTTTTACCTAAGTTTAACCCATTGAAATTAAACAAAAACATCAAACATCCGAAATGGCATGCCATTCGCATAGGGTATAGATGAATTAAACCGTCTTTTGACAATGAGAGTATATTACAATGAAAAAACATCTGATAATTGCCCTAACGCTTTTTATAACCAGCTTTATCATTACACCCGTTGATGCAAAAACAACGCGGATTAAAGATATTGTTGATTTTGAAGGGGTGCGGGAAAACCAATTGGTTGGATATGGTTTGGTTGTTGGATTAGACGGAACAGGCGACAGCCTTAATAACTCCCCCTTTACCGAGCAAAGTTTGATCGCCATGTTGGAGCGCCTTGGCGTTAGCATCCGTGGTCAAAATTTAAATACAGGCAATGTTGCCGCCGTTATGGTGACGGCAACCCTCCCCCCCTTTTCCAACCAAGGATCAGATATTGATGTTCAGGTTTCCGCCCTTGGCGATTCTGAAAGCTTGCGCGGGGGTACATTATTGGTCACACCCCTTTTGGCCGCTGATAGTGAAGTGTACGCCGTAGCCCAAGGCCCTGTTATCATTAATGGGTTTACCGTTGAAGGCGATGCAGGAAGTATAACGCAGAACATTCCAACAACAGGGCGTATTCCTGGTGGGGCCATTGTTGAAAAAGAAATTGATTTTAAATTGGAAGATTTACAAGAAATTCGCCTTGCCTTGCGTAATCCAGACTTCACCACCGCACGCCGCATTTCCCAAGCGATTAATGGTTTTGCAAATGGTACCCCCGCCCGTGCAGAAAACTCCGCCAGCGTTATTTTAAGACGCCCCTCAAGCTATAGCGGGAATATTGTTGATTTGATCACCGATATTGAACGCCTGCCCGTGCAGCCCGACCAAATTGCCCGCGTGGTTATTGATGAAAGTTCGGGCGTGATTGTGATGGGGTCAGATGTCACAATCTCAACCGTTGCGATTGCCCAAGCCAACTTGACCGTCACCATTAATGAAACCCCACAAGTGTCACAGCCCAATGCCTTTGGTCAGGGAGAAACCGCAATTGTGCCCCGCACCAATATTGAGGTGAACACAGGCGACAATGCAAATTTGGCGGTGGTTGAGACAGGCGTCACCTTGCAAGATTTAGTCACAGGATTAAACAGCTTGGGCGTCAGCCCCCGCGATATTATCTCAATCTTACAAGGTATAAAGGCAGCAGGTGCCCTCCAAGCAGATATAGAAACGCTTTAATAAAAGAGAATATAGAACGATAATATGAATTTAGATACAAACACATCACTGGCCTTAATGAATGCAACACAGCCCGATGTTCAGGGGAATGTAAGCAAAACAAAAATGGCCTCGCTTTCAAAAAATGAGAAACAAGTGGACGCGGCTGCTAAAGATTTTGAGGCCATGTTCATGACCCAAATGTTACAGCCTATGTTTGACGGCATCAAAACCAACAAAATGTTTGGTGGCGGTAAAGGGGAAGAAATCTTCAAAGGATTCATGCTTGAAGAATATGGAAGAATGGTTGCCGATACGGGGCAGCTGGGTATCGCCGATATGATTAAGGGCGAGATGATCCGCATGCAAGAAGAGTCCCAAAAATAAAAATAAATATAACCTGAGGAAAACAAATGAACAGTGTGACCAAACAAAATGAAGCGACAAAAAACAATACCGATGGTGTTGATGTTGAACGCCCGCGTCGTCGCCTTCCCAATGATCCAAACCGTGCGATGCGCGACATGATGGTTGTTATTGAACGCCTGCGCCTTGCACTGGATGAAGAAACAGCCGCGTTAAAGCAGGCCGATACAAAAACATTCTTATCCTTACAAGATAAAAAATTAAATGTTGCCCATGAATATTTAGACGGTATGAGCCAACTTTTATCACGTATAGATGATTTGAAAAAGGCAGACCCTGCCCTGCTTAATAAATTAGAGATTATGCGTGCCGAGTTTTCAAATACCGCCCATGAAAATCATGCTGCGTTAGAACGAATGAAAAATGGAATGAAACGCTTAGGGGAGCGCATCATGGAAACCGCCCGTGAAGCCTCACGCAAACAAAGACAAATTATTTATGGTGGCAATGGTCAAATGCAATCAGGCATGAAAACCACAATGGGCATTAATGAGTCTGCTTAAACCATAAAACATATCCGCGTGCTTGCACGTTGATGAAAAATAATATATCCGCGTGCTTGCACGTTGACGCTAGATAAAAAAGTACAGGAAGTAAAAATGATTGATAATAATACATTCGCTACACAAATAACCGCCCTGAATGCCAATGGTAAAACAGCGTTGGGAAATAACGCCTTGGGCGGAAACGCCCTTTTTGGCATTACTCAAAATGGTGGGTTGGATTTCCTTAGCGCACTTTTAGGCAATTTAGAAGCACCAGAAGGTGAAGTGAAGAATGAAAAAAGCGCGAATAATAATGCGAACACATCATCCACTATAAAAAATGAAAAGACCGATTTGGCATTATTGCAACTGGCATTATTGGGTCAAGATGCCGATAAGTCATTAGAAGAAAAATTGGGCGAATTAAAAATTGAACAATTGGCCAATACCAAAGAAAATCGTATTACTCAATTAACTAAAATGATTGAACACTTAACAAGCGGCCTGCCTGACCAATCGTTTCAAAATGGGACCATTGAAAATTTAGTCAACCGCCTTGAAAAACGATTGGCAAAGTTAGAAACCAATCTTGATACATTGCGTATGGGTGAATTTGAAAATGATGATGCGCCCTTTAAAGCGTTAATCGCTACAGGATTAAACCCCGCACAATTGACAAAAATAACCGAGCGTATCCAAGAAGTTGAAAATAAATTAGGGCGTGAATTAACCGTCGAAGATTTAATCGCAGGGGTTGGTAATATTATTCCCGCCGCAGGTAATAAAGACCAAGAATTTGCCGTTACCGATGCCCTATCAATTTTAATCACCCAATCACAAAGAAATAATGAAGAACAACGATTAGAGCTTGAGAAAAAATTAGCACAAGATATCGAAAAAGAAATCGCAAAAAATGATAATTCAAATGGTGGTTTGGGCAATGTGGTTAACCCTCTTTTAGAGAATAAAGTATCTTTGCCACAAACTAATGCAACATCGGCAAATTTAAATGGGCTTACCGATGCTATGGATACCACAACCAACCTGCCCCTTAATGCCGTCACCGAAGAAATCGCAATGCGATTAAGCAATGGTGATTATAAGGCGTTATTTGGTGCTTCCCAAAAAATTAATGCGTCCTTGGCAAAGATGGATATGGGCAATGCCGCCCCTATTGCCAACAATGCTGCGGCAACGCAATCTGTTCAATCCCTCCTCACTTTTAATTTTGCGGATAGCTTGGCATCCGCAATGACCCTTGGTGAAACCTTAGGCTTTGATATTCAAACAGGCGCGCCCTTTAATATGCCGATGCAGGCCGCCGCCATGGTCAGCGCCAATGCACAAGCGGGTCAAACACATCCCGCCACGCAAATGGTTGCCGCGCAAATTACAAAATCTGCCGCCAATGGGAATACAAAACAAATGACCCTACAACTTGACCCGCCCGAGTTGGGACGTGTTGAAGTTCGATTAGAATTTGGTGATGAACACATGGTAAAGGCCAACATTATTGTTGAAAAGCCAGAAACATTATTAATGTTGCAACGCGATGCCAATGCCCTTGAACGTGCGCTACAAAATGCAGGATTAGAAACCGATAGTGGGTCACTTGATTTTTCCATGGCCGAAGATGGTCATGCCTTTAACTCCGACCGCGATGGCGACAGCCGCAACGGTGGAACAGGCAATGGATCAGACACATCAAATGACAATGAGGAATTAGACTTAATTCAAACCAATATGACATGGGATGTTGATCCCGAAACAGGTCATGTGCATTACAATATTTTAGCGTAAGCGGTTATGCCAAAACTGGCACACCCCTTGCAATGTTTATTATAGACATTAGGAGAATTTAAAATGGTATCAGACGTAACAGTAACAGGACAGCTTGCAAACGCGCAAAGAACACAAAATCAATCGGTCACTTTGGCTGATGATTTCTCGCAATTTTTACAGCTTTTGACAACGCAGCTTACAAAACCAAGATCCCTTGTCACCAATGGATTCAAACGAATTTACAAACCAGTTGGTGCAATTCTCGCAAGTTGAGCAACAAATTAACGCCAACACAAAATTGGATGATCTAGTTGCCCTACAATTAAACAATGCCATTACATCATCCCTTGGGTATGTTGGGTTGGATGTGTCCTATGTCAGTGCAGAAATTGCCTATGAGCAAGGTGAAACATCGTCTATTCAATATAACCTTGAGAGTGCGGCAACAACATCTCAAGAATTAACATCTTCAATGAAGAAGGAAATTTGGTTTATTCCGCCGATGCCGAAAAAGCGGCAGGCGTTCATAAATTTGATTGGAATGGAACAGACTTTATCGGCAATCAATTAGAGTCTGGCACATATACAGTTTCAATTGATTCATTAGATCTGCAAGAAAATGTTATTCCAACAACAACTGTTGTCACCAGCCGTGTTAAGGGTGTTGAACAACAAAATGGTGTGGTTTTTGCCCTTGTTGGGGATCGTGCCGTGCCCATCACCCAAATCTTAAACGCGGTTAAGCCAGAAAAACCCGACACTTCAAATAATGGAGGGGCGAATGCAACCACGACAATTTAATAACCATCCGCATATCGCGGCGCGAAAGCGGCAATACCACACCGCCCCGCCAGATGATGATGCATTTAAACCAGAACAACAAACAGACAAACAAATAACAATTAAAACAAAACAACAAATTTTTAAGATTTATATCAGGAGGTAACTATGAGCTTATTCGGATCTTTATATACAGCAGTATCGGGCTTAAACGCCCAATCACAAGCAACCAGTATTATTTCAAATAATATTGCAAACGTTAATACAACAGGATTTAAACGATCCGAAGCGGCCTTTGCCGCGCTTGTTACCGTTGAATCTGCAACGGCCAAATATTCACCCGGTGCGGTGAAGGTTAACCGCCTACAACAGGTGGATCAGCAAGGTCAAATTCAACAAACAGGGTCTTCCCTTGATGTCGCGATTGCGGGTGATGGTTTCTTCACTGTGCGTTCCGAAGAAAGTTTGGATGTCCAAGGCGATTATAAATTTACCCGTAACGGACAATTTAGCGAGAATGAAAATGGTATTTTGCAAAACTCTGCCGGTATGTTTTTATATGGTTGGGCCGTTGATCCATTAGACAGCGATCCAAACACGTCACAAGATGTGACTGTTTATAACGCAGATGTCAGCGCCCTCGTCCCTGTCGATGTTAGCTTGGCCGCAGGTCAATCACGCTTAACCACCGAAGGAACATTAGGCTTAAACCTTGATGCCGATGAAGTGGGCCGTAATGTTGATTATACAACAGATGGTCTTGGTTGCCTATCCAACATCGGATATTGATTTTACCCGTACCCTTCGTGTCTATGACTCCTTAGGCGCGGCGCAAGATGTGACCTTTGAATACATTAAAATCAATGGCCCCCAAGCGGCAGTGACCTCTGCAGTTCAGGATGCCAGTACCGATGAAGATTTAACAGGCCCGCCTTATAATATTGCCGATGGTGCAACCTTTACACTGGAAGCAGGCGGTAACCCAGCCGAAACCTTTACCGTTGATACATTAACGGGTGTAAACTCAATCAACGATATGCTTGAATTTGTTAATAATTATGCAGGTGGCGGCATCGCCGAAGCGTATATTAATGCCGAAGGCAGCATTGTTATCACTGGAACATCCATTACTGCGGGTGATACATTGGATCTAACCGATGGTACGCGTTTTGGCACCTTTGGGAATTCCAGCGGGTTTAGTTACCGTTCTTGGATTACCAACGGATAATAATATCATCCCACCGCAGCGGATTCAGTATTTCCACAAATCCAGAATGAACCACCACAGGCCGCCTATAATGGCCGTGGTTGGTGGCAGGTGAATGTGGTTGGCCCCAATATTGCGGCGCCACTAACACAAGGTCTGATTAATTTTAACAGCGATGGTACAATTAATGCCCAAAGTGATTTGGAAGGCAATAAAGATATTGAATTGCGCTCCGTTGATTGGGGTAATGGATCGGAAACACAAGATATCAAAATTAACATTGATGGCATCACGCAATTTGCGGGTCTATATAATGTAAGTTTTGCATCACAAGATGGATCCGAGCTTGGCCTGAAAACGGGTGTTGAAATTGACCGTGAGGGATTTGTAAATGCACGTTTCTCAAACGGAACACTTTCAAGATTGTTTAAATTACCCATCGTCACCTTCCCCGCCGCAAACAGATTGCAAGAAATCTCTACGACTTCTTATGTGGAAAGTGCAGATTCGGGTGAGCCATTGATTACAAGAAGCTGGTATTTCCCAAGCAGGTTTCTTGGAAAGCTCCTCTATTGAACAATCAAACGTGGATCTGGCGGATGAGTTTACCAAACTTATTGTGACCCAACGGGCTTATAGCGCGAACACAAAGGTGATTAACACCGTCGACCAGATGACAGAAGATTTGCTAAGATTGCGATAGAATATCGCAGATCTAGACGCTCTTGGCAAAATAAAGCTACGGCAGGTCTTATGGCCTGCCGTAGTCTATTTAAGGTCATTATTACTTTTAAAGATCCGATTACAAATCTGGCACATATATATGTTTAAGATTGCCAGAATAAAAAAATCACGGTATTCTTTTTCATACAAGTCACAATCGTCGGCTTTTTTCTATAGTTTTTTTTGTAAAAATATTTTTTTAATACAATCTTATTTTAACCTCGCGTTAAGATATTATGTTATATTATTAATATATTCGTTCAGAAAGAACGAATTGCAGTATGCAAAAACATAACCCTAGTAAAGGAGAAATAAGATGTCAGGAGATATCGTTCTATCCTCAGCGTTGAGGAACAATCTACTATCCCTTCAAAACACACAAAGAAATATTGATACGGCTCAATTGCGTTTGGCAACTGGGCTAAAAGTTAATTCTGCGTTGGATAATCCGCAAAACTTTTTCACTGCGAAAGCATTGAACAACCGCGCAAGTGATTTAACACGTCTTGTTAGATGGTATTTCACAATCTATCCGTACAATTGAACAAGCCAATACAGGTGTTGAATCACTTTCAAACCTACTTGGATCAAGCAGACTCTATTGCTTTAGAAGCACAATCTGAAATTCGTGCCTCCGAAGGCTTTGCCCGAGCACGTGGTAATGTTGATCTTATCTGAAATATTGCCGATTTAACAACTATCGGCGGCGGTGGTGTTATCACTGCTGGTGATACATTTGATGTTACAGTGACACAAGCTGACGGAACACACACAACATTGAACGTTACTATTGGCGCAGGTGAAAATGTTGATGATATTGTTTCTGCTATTAATACAGAAACAAATGGTTCTGGTACTGGTTCAGACATTGGTGAAGTTATTCGTGCCCGTGTAACAAATGCAGGTCAACTTGAATTTTCTCACTTAATGAAAATGCTTCTATCTTCGGTATCTGGTGGTGGTGCAGGTGAACTGATTATCAGCCGCATTTTCTGCACTTGGTTTGGATACAATTGTTGGTACCGAAGATAATGGTGCTGGTGGTTTCCGTCCAGGTGGTACAGCGATTGCTGGTAACACATTGATTTCTGGTATCGCTGAAAGTTCAGCTGCCTCAGGTCAATTTGAAGCAAGCCAACTTTTAGGTAGTGTTGCAAACGTCGGTGCCGGCGGTGCAGGTTACCTTGATGGTGGTGGTGATGACACTAACATCCAACTTAATATTGATGGTGTAAATGTTGATCTTGGTAACTTTACAGATACAGACACAATTCAAGATGTTATTGACGCTGTTAACAACTCAGGTCGTACAGATGTTGAAGCATCATTTAACACAACAACAGGTCAAATTGAAATTCAATTTGATGAAACTGTTGGTCAGGTTGAGCTTCAATATACTGGAACAGGTGCATCTGACAACCGACTTTGGTTTTGGTGCTGGTGCTGCCGATGCTACATTGGGTGCAGGTGGAATTTCATCTGAATTCTTTACCTTCGATGGTGTGAACCCAGATGTTGATCAGTTACGAAGAAGACTTAATAATATTCGTGAGCAAATTGATCAGTTGGTTGAAGATTCAAACTATCGTGGTGTTAATCTTCTTTCTGGTGATAATCTTAGAGACATTCTTCAATGAAGATCGTTCTAACTCACTTGAAACGGAAGGTGTTGACTTCACTTCTACTGGTTTGGTATTGTTGAAGGTGACTTCACAAATGCCGCAAATGTTCAGCAGTCTATTGATCAGATCCGTGAAGCGACATTAGATGTCAGAAACTTTGGTCAGTCTATTGCAAACGACCTTTCTATCGTTCAATTCCGTCGTGACTTCACGGAGCAAACAATTAACACATTGCAGTCTGGTGCCGATGACTTAGTCGTTGCAGATCAGAACGAAGAAGGTGCGAACCTTCTTGCTCTACAGACTCGTCAGGCTTTGGGAACAACTTCCCTATCCTTGGCAGCGCAGTCACAGCAGTCAGTTCTAAGATTATTCTAATAAGTATAAGATATCCGGCCACGGTTCGGGTATCTTCTCTTTAGAATATGGGAGGGCGGCACGCCTTAATAAGAAAATACCAACCAGCGATGACCTCGCTGGTTTTTTTTATAAACAGATACATAAATCTATATCGGATCGGCCGTAACGCGCCTGCGCGTCTGAGGCCAAAAAACCGTAACGCGTTTACGCGTCTGAGGCCAAAAAATAAACGTTAACTTCTTATCAATAATCTTGTATTATACTTATAAGATATTCGTGAAGAATTCACTTTAATAAACCATAGGAAGGATTCCAAAAATGGCTCTCGTTATTGATCTCAAACCAGGTGAAAAAATACTTATTGGTGACGCCGTTATCACCAATGACTCGCAGCGTACCCGTCTTCATATTGATGGCGATACGCCTATTTTGCGTGAAAAAGATGTGATGAAGGAACAAGATGCCGATACCCCATGTAAGAAAGCATATTTTCTTATTCAATGTATGTATATGGCGCGCAATCCTTCCATGTATCACAAAAAATATTTTGATACGATCCAAGATATTCAACACGCCGCCCCCAAACTTTCTTTCTTCTTTTTAGACATGAATGAAAAAATTATTGAGGGCGCATATTATAAAGCTATGAAATTAGGGCGCGAGCTTATCCAACTGGAAAAGGATTTGATTGATAATGTCACCAGCGGATAACAATAACCCCTACGCCGCGGCCGCAGGTGCGTATGGATCAGAACATTCAAAAAAACACGCCTGATCAACGCGAGTTAGAGGCACATGTTTTATTAAAATCTGCAAAATTTTTGTACGATGTTCAAAGCAATTGGGATGATACCTCCCCCGATATTTTGGAAGAAACATTAAAATATAATCGTCAAATATGGATGATGTTTTATGACACCGCGATTGGAAAATCCGGAAGAAGATCGCCCGAATGATTTACGCTCCAACATTATTAATTTGGCAAATTTTATTTTCAAACGTGAAATTGAAATTATGAGCCAGCCTGAAAAAAGCAAGCTTGATATTTTAATCAGTATCAATCGTGATATTGCCGCAGGATTAATGGCACGCGAACAAGCCAAAAACGTGTCAAAGAATCAAAAGACTGACACCGACTCTGAATCGCAAGAAAAGTCTTCCAGCCTACCAATCAATCGGCATAAAAAAGGCATCTTCAAAAGATGCCTTATTACTAAATAATTTAAACCGATAAAATTAAGCTTCTGTTTGAACAGATTCTGTTGGGGTTGAGCTTGCTGCTGCGGCTGTGAAACTTCACTGACCTGTGGTGTTTCAGCGCGTGTGGCTTGGCTGGTCAAAGATGCCCCTTGAGATTCTGATGGACCAACAGTTTCCGCACGTTCTAATCGTTGAGAGTATTCTTGTGCATTTTGATATGCACGAAGTTGCGTTTTTGTAGGATATTGTCTTAAAACATCCCCTGTATCCGAATCTCTAATTTGTAAAACCGCACGGTTCGAGCTTCGATCTAAGGAGATATAGGGACTAATATAAGGGGTCGTTGTTGCCGCTTCCTGAATTTTTGTAGGATTTGCGGCATTGGAGCGTGCTGTACTCTGCTGCTCCACAATTTGTCTGGAGGCAGAAGCATTTGATAATACTGAATTTACGGCTTCAATCATAATATTTTTCCTAATACCATTAACAAATTAGATTTTTAATATAACTACACGTAACCCTATTATTATAATAGCAGAAATTTACAAGCTATGTCAAGATTTAACTGTATTATCATGGTTTGAATTTTATGGATTAACCCTTTGTTAACACTTAATTTTTATTAAGAAATTTAATTTGTTAAGGATATAGGCTTTTTCCACAAAAAAAGGTATAATAAATAATATAAGTGATTTGTGCGTCTATAAATCATTTTCATATGCTTGCTCCCCTTGTCGTAAATTTATCTTTTAGGGTGGTCGAGCATTTATCGCGAATAAATTGAACAAAGGTTACGTTGCGCCCAATGAACAGTTTTTTGGAAACATTAAAACAATTAGGTCCCACACGCTTGGTATTATGGGGGGTATTTTATTTGCTCTTTTGATTTTCTTTATTTTTATTTCTATGCGTGTTTCAACGCCTGATTACAGCTTACTTTACAATGATTTATCTTCTGCAGATTCCAGTGCAATTGCCGCGCAATTGGAAGAAGCGCAAATTCACTATCAAATTTCCGAAGATGGCTCACGCGTTACCGTTCCCGATACCGAAGTCGGACGCGCGCGCATGTTATTGGCCGAAGCAGGATTGCCCAATGGCGGATCATTAGGGTATGAGCTTTTTGATAACTCCTCTGGATTTGGTACAACAAACGACATCGTCAATTTAAATAAAGTTCGTGCATTGGAAGGGGAGCTTGTCCAGAACCATTAGCTCGCTTGACCCTGTCCGCAGTGCGCGTGTGCATTTGGTTCTCCCTGAACGTGAATTATTTAGCCGTGAAAAGCCGAACCGCCAGTGCCAGTGTCGCCCTTGGCCTTACGTCCCGGTGCATAGCCTTAAACAATGATCAGATTATGGCGATGCAATCTTTGGTCGCCTCTGCCGTTCCTGAATTAAAACCTGAAAAAGTTTCTTTGATTGATCAAGCGGGTAACTTTCTTGCCCGTGGTGATGAGGAGATCAGGCAATTCCGCCATCAATAAAGGCTGACGAACAGCGCATCAAATATGAACAACGCCTGCACACGCGCCGTCGAAGATTTGGTTGGCCGTATTGTTGGTTATGGCAATGTTCGTGCAACCGTTACGTGCTGATATAAATTTTGACCGTGTCAGCACCAATGAAGAATTATTATGACCCTGAAAGTCAAGTCGCCCGCTCTGCTCCAAACTATTGAAGAAAATAACGTTGAGCGTGATAGTAATGAGGCACAATGTCTCTGTTGAAAATAATCTTGCCTGCCGTTGGGAATGATTTATTCTTTGATGATGCGCCAAGCTTAGAATCAAATCGTACCGAAGAAACGACTAATTTTGAAATTAGCCGCACGACCCGTAATATCGTCCGTGATACTGGTGAAGTGCGCCGTTTATCTGTCGCCGTGTTGGTGGATGGAACATATTCAGAAAACGCCGAAGGAGAGTCTGTCTATACTCCGCGAACCGATGCGGAACTAGACCAAATTGCTGCTCTTGTTCGTTCTGCCGTTGGCTATGATGCCAATCGTGGCGATGCCTTGGAAGTCGTTAATATGCAGTTTGCCGAAATTCAAGTATCTGATACGCCTTACGATAATACGCTATTTGGATTTGATAAGGATAAATTATTGGATGCCGCGGAAATTCTTATCGTTGCGATTATGATTATTTTTGTTATTCCTTTTGGTGATTCAACCTATGGTCGGACGTGTACTCGCCGTCGAAGGAAATGATGAGGAAGACGAAAATGGAAAACCTGAACTTGACTTTTGACGGGTGAGTTTAAACCTGCCCTGCCGCCCCATTGAACGTCCAATAGACGGAGGAGCGCATTGATATGGAAGAAAAGGAGACAATGAAGGCTTGATTGATGTTGAAAGTGTCCAAGGAAAAGTCAAAGCCTCTTCCGTTAAGAAAGATTGAAGATATTGTTGAAAATTATCCAGCCGAAACCGTATCTGTTATCCGTAGCTGGATGTCAGAAGATTAAGAGATGAAATTGTAGATTAAATTAGTGATGTATAAATCCAAAGGTTTCACATTTATGCGCGTACGTGAAGATTATAGAACATTAACAGGTCCTGAAAAGGCGGCAATATTTATGCTTGCCTTGGGCGAAGAATATACTGCGCGAATTTTTGAACATATGGACGATGAGGAGATTTTAGAAATCTCTCAAACCATGGCCAATTTGGGTAAGGTTGATGCCAATGTGATTGAGCGTTTATTCATTGAATTCGCCGAACAGATGAGTTCGCCAACGCCCTTGTCGGCATCGCATGAAAGTACTGAACGTCTGCTTGCCAAAGCAGGGATGAGCGCAGAAAAAATCGAAACCATTATGGAAGAAATTCGCGGCCCTGCGGGTCGTACCATGTGGGAAAAATTGACCAATGTGAATGAAGAAATTCTGGCTAATTTTCTCCAAAAAGAATATCCGCAAACCGTTGCCGTTGTGATGTCGAAAATTTCGACCGATCATGCCGCGCGCGTGCTTGGCAATCCTCCCCGATAATTTTGCGCTTGAAGTCATTCACCGTATGCTGCGTATGGAGGCCGTTCAACGTGAAGTTCTTGATGATGTTGAACGCACATTGCGTACCGAATTCATGTCCAACCTTGCCCGTACTGCGCGTCAAGATAGTCACGAAGTCATGGCAAATATCTTTAATAATTTTGACCGAACCGCCGAACAGAACTTTATGGATATGTTGGAAAAGACTGTTCCTGAATCGGCAGAAAAAATTCGTAGTTTGATGTTCACGTTTGAAGATTTACAACATCTTGACCCTGCGGCGATTCAAACCCTTATCCGTGCCTGTCCGATAAAGATAAATTGCCTGCTGCCTTAAAGGTGCAACAGAATCTTTACGCGATCTATTCTTCTCTAATATGTCCGAACGGGCGGCGAAGATTATGAAAGAAGATATGGCGGCCATGGGGCCTGTGCGCTTAAAAGATGTAGAAGACACGCAACAATATATTGTCGGCGTAGCCAAAGATTTAGAAGCCCGTGGCGAGATTACTGATCTCCACTGGCTCCGAAGAAGACGAGCTTATTTATTAAAACACTTACTTATTTTAATTAACATTATAAAAACGGCGTAACCCGAATAGTATAAATGAACAACACAAATAAATTTTTATTCGATCTCAATAATTTTGATGCTCCTGAAGTGGAAGAAGAAATTATTGAAGAAGAAATGGAGGTTGAACCACCTGCCCCTACTTTCAGTGAAGATGATTTAGGCTGGGTCCACTGCCACACCCGCCAGGGCAGCAGCGCTAGGTCCAGGAGCCCGAGCGCGAGGCCCGTCAGGAAGGCGATGATCACGTCAG